>CAWEXM010000006.1:0-659632 GCA_963813055.1 uncultured Solirubrobacteraceae bacterium | reverse complement strand
ACGGCGGCCGTAACTATCAGTTGACCGAGGTAGTTGTAAAACTCGGCTATATGCTGGAACATCCGAGTATCCCGCACTACGAGTTCCGTCCTAAGTGGGCGGTACCGTGAAAATGTGCCGGGTGCGGACAATCAGCAGGAAAGACTCGACGTCCAGTCGATCAACGACGGTCCACCGCTTCGGCGGGGTCCGCGATCGGTGTTGAAGGCGTCGAGAATCCTCAGAGACTATACGCCGAGCCCAATTCCTAGACCGGAAATGGGATGAGATAGTCCGCTCTCATGGGCGACCATGAGAGTCCGTCAGAAATGAGCGGACCGCCCAGATAGCTTTTATTTGGGTAGTAACAGTTAGGAACGGTCCTAAGGTGACAATCGTTGCCCCCTAGTGTCGTGAGGCGCTAGGTGCAGCTGGCCATATGCTGGAACATCCGAGTATCCCGCACTACGAGTTCCGTCCTAAGTGGGCGGTACCGTGACAATGTGCCGGGTGCGGACAATCAGCAGGAAAGGCTCAGGTTAGAAGGCTGGGTCTCAGGAATGATCGACGGAGAGGGCTGCTTTTGCGTCAACATAAATCGTTGCGCGGTGGTCCGCCTCGGCTGGCAAGTCCGGCCGGAGTTCGTCGTGACCCAGGGAGCACGAAGCATTGATGCTCTTGAGACCTTGCAGGAGTTCTTTGGATGTGGTGCCATCTACCGCAACACTCGACACGACAACCATCGTGAAGACGTGTTTCGGTGGTGTGTACGGAGGGGCAGCGATCTGCGAGAGCGGATACTGCCTTTCGTTCACGAGGTGCCTCTACGAACGGCAAAGGCACAGGACTTCGACTCGTTTGTCGCGGTTCTGGGTTTGATGGATGCCGGGCGTCATCTGAAGGTCGACGGGATCGCTGAGATTGCGATGATCGTCGAGGGCATGAACCAACGAAAGCCCTCCTCATACCTGCGAATCCTCAGAGACTGTACGCCAGCCGCCTCGCAGTGAGGTGAAGATACAGTCCGTTCTTCATGGCGACATGAAGAGGCCGACAGAAATGATCGGCCCGCTGGTCGCAGTGACCAGTTCAAACCAGGCAGTGCCTAGGGAAGCCTGGTTAGTAACAGCTAGAGCGAAATTCCTTGTCGGGTAAGTTCCGACCTGCACGAATGGCGTAACGACTTCAGCGCTGTCTCAACGAGGAGCTCGGTGAAATTGCAGTCTCGGTGAAGATGCCGAGTACCCGCGGCTAGACGGAAAGACCCCGTGAACCTTTACTACAACTTGGTATTGGAGTTCGGTGCATTTCGCTCAGGATAGGTGGGAGGCTTTGAAGCATCGGTTGCGGCCGGTGTGGAGCCAACCTTGAGATACCACCCTTGGTGTATTGGATTTCTAACAGCATTCCGTGAATCCGGGTGCTGGACAGTTCCAGGCGGGTAGTTTGACTGGGGCGGTCGCCTCCTAAAATGTAACGGAGGCGCACAAAGGTTCCCTCAACACGGTTGGAAATCGTGTGTAGAGCGTAAAGGTAGTAAGGGAGCTTGACTGCGAGACTGACAAGTCGAGCAGGTGCGAAAGCAGGTCTTAGTGATCCGGCGGTAGCAAGTGGAAGTGCCGTCGCTCAACGGATAAAAGGTACTCCGGGGATAACAGGCTTATCGGGCCCAAGAGTCCACATCGACGGCCCGGTTTGGCACCTCGATGTCGGCTCGTCGCATCCTGGGGGTGGAGTTGCTCCCAAGGGTTGGGCTGTTCGCCCATTAAAGCGGTACGCGAGCTGGGTTCAGAACGTCGTGAGACAGTAAGTTAACCGTTGCTGTCTATAAATTCGGCTATATGCTGGAAAACCCGAGAATCCCGCACTACGAGTTCCGTCCCAAGGGGGCGGTACCGTAACAATGTGACGGGTGCGGACAATCAGCAGGAAAGGCCAACCGGTTTGTATTTGGTTGGAATCCTCAGAGACTATACGCCGAACGCGAAGAGTGATGCCTTCGTGAAGATATAGTCCGAGCTGCATGGCGACATGCAGAGTCAGGCAGAAATGACCTGACCCATGGGGCTCCCGTCCGGGAGGCCGTGGTAACAAATCTGTCGGTCCCTATCTGCCGTGGGCGTTGGAGAGTTGAGAGGATTTGTCCCTAGTACGAGAGGACCGGGATGAACGCACCTCTGGTGTATCTGTTGTCCTGCCAAGGGCATAGCAGGCTAGCTACGTGTGGATCGGATAACCGCTGAAAGCATCTAAGCGGGAAGCCGGCCTCGAGATGAACTCTCCCATCCCCTCGAGGGAGTAAGACCCCTGGTAGACCACCAGGTTGATAGGCCGGATCTGGAAGGACGGCAACGTCTGAAGGAGACCGGTACTAATGGGTCGAGGGCTTGACGGATATTTGATACTCGTTTGTGGCGCTGTGCAGTTTTGAAGGACCGGGGAGGCGGGTCTCTCGCCTTTTTCCGGTGGCTTTAGCGTGGGGGAAACACCTCTTCCCATTCCGAACAGAGCAGTTAAGCCCCACAGCGCCGATGGTACTTGGCCCGCAAGGGCCTGGGAGAGTAGGACGCCGCCGGTTTTTTCTAGACACGGGTCGCCATAAGGCGGCCCGTCGTCGTTCTGGGCTCGGTTGCGTGGCCTACGGGGCACACGCACACCTGCGACACCGACACGGGCGTGCCCGGACGCCGTTCAGGCAGACGCCCACGCAGCGGCGCTCGATGCGGATGGTTCGCCTCGGGCCGCCCGTCCTGATCGACCTCCCAGTCGACCGCGTAGTCGTCCTCGAGCAGCAGGAACGAACGGGTGAGACGAAGGGCACCGAGCGCGCGCTGCCCAAGCAGTGATGATCTCGCAGAAGAGAACATGTGTTCGTAAGATAGGTTTGCCGTCGGACGGAAGCGACGCGAACAGGTGTACGTATCGAGTCGCGATGGGTCGATTGGCTCTGGAATGCGGGTTTCAGGCATGATCCAATGCAACGAGAGTTGCACCCGCCATGGCGCGAGCGGATCGAGCGCGGCCGCTTCGAGGCGAAAGCAGGGGCCTGGGCCGGCGGCTCGAACTTGAATGCTCAGATGGCTGTTACGCTTGCTCAGCGGGTCAACAGGACGCCCATCGTGGGCGCGAGGCGACGCGCACAGCTCATGGAGAAGTTCGTCATCCACGGCGGCGTCCCGCTGTCCGGCACGATGGTTCCCGCCGGGAACAAGAACGGGGCCCTGCCGATACTCGCCTCGAGCGTCCTCACCGAGGACGAGGTGATCGTGCGCAACGTCCCACGGATCCGCGACGTCGAGGCGATGCTTCAGATCCTCGAAGCGATCGGGGTGCAGGTGACGTGGCGCGGCCCCAACGAGGTGGCGCTGTGCGCCGCGCACGTGCACGAGGTCGAGATCGAGCGCGAGCTGGCGGAGATGATCCGTGCGTCGTTCCTGCTCGCGGGGCCGCTGCTCGCGCGCTTCCACCGCGCGGTGATGCCGCCGCCCGGCGGCGACGTGATCGGCCGCCGCCGCCTGGACCCGCACCTGGACGCGTTCCGCGCGATGGGCGCGGTCGCGGAGTGCGGCCGTGAGATCGTGCTGAGCGCGCCCCGCGGGCTGCGCCCGACGGACGTGTTCATGGACGAGCCGTCGGTGATGGCCACCGAGAACGCGCTGATGGCCGCGGCGCTCACGCCGGGGACGACCGTGATCGGCAACGCCGCATGCGAGCCGCACGTGCAGGACCTCGCGCGCATGCTCGTGAAGATGGGCGCGGACGTACAGGGCATCGGCTCGAACCTGATCACCGTCAACGGCGCCGAGCGCCTGCACGGCTGCGAGCACACGATCGCGCCCGACCACATCGAGATCGGCAGCTTCATGGCGCTCGCGGGCGTCACGGGCGGCGAGTTGCGCATCAAGGACACCGTTCCGGGCGACCTGCGCATGATCCGCCTCGTGTTCGAACGCGTGGGCCTGCGCTCGGAGCTCGACGGCAACGACGTGGTGGTGCCCGGCGGGCAGGAGCTGATCGCGCAGGCGGACGTAGGGGAGTACAAGAGCAAGATCCAGGACGGCCCCTGGCCCGCGTTCCCAGCCGACCTCACGTCGATCGCGGTGGCGCTCGCCACCCAGGCGCACGGCTCGATCCTGGT
This sequence comes from uncultured Solirubrobacteraceae bacterium, assembly GCA_963813055.1. Lineage (GTDB taxonomy): Bacteria > Actinomycetota > Thermoleophilia > Solirubrobacterales > Solirubrobacteraceae > Palsa-744. Next base: position 655,515 of record CAWEXM010000006.1, on the reverse strand, counting down.
GCACGAGTGGATGTTCGAGAACCGCCTGATATTCACCGACAAGCTGATCCTGATGGGCGCTGACATCGTCATGTGCGACCCGCACCGCGCGATCGTCACGGGCCCGCGCACGCTGCGCGGCGAGCGCGTGGAGTCCCCCGACATTCGCGCCGGGATGGCGATGCTGCTGGCGGCCCTGTGCGCGGAGGGACGCTCGGAGATCGGCAACATCCGGCAGATCGACCGTGGCTATGAGCGCATCGACGAGCGCCTGCGCGAGCTGGGCGCACGCATCGAGCGCGTGGCCACGGAGCCCGTACACGCGTAATCTGGGTCGGCGATGATCCACCCCATCCCCAGCGGCACGCGCGACGTGCTGCCAGACGAGACGCGCGAGGTGCGTCGGATCACGGACACGCTCAGGCGCGTGTTCGAGAGCGACGAGTACGGCTACGGCGAGGTGTACACGCCGGCGCTCGAGTACGAGGAGGTGCTCGCGCGCGCGGACATGGCCGAAGCGCAGCCCGCGTACCGCGTGTTCGACGAGTCCGGCGCTGTGCTGGCGCTGCGCTCGGACATGACCGTGCCGATCGCGCGCGTCGTGGCGAGCCGCTACTCCCAGAGCGAGACGCCGCTGCGCTTCTGCTACTTCGCGCACTGCTACCGCGGCGTGCGCCCGCAGCGCGGGCAGCCGCGCGAGCTGTTGCAGGCGGGCATCGAGCTGATCGGCTCGCCCGCGCCGCAGGGCACCGCGGAGGCGCTCACGGTGTTGTGCGCCTCGCTCGACGCGGTCGGCCTGAAGGACTACCGCATCGGCCTCGGCGACGCGTCGCTCTTCCCCGCGCTGATGGCGAGCCTCGAGGTGCGCGAGGAGGTCCGTCACGGCCTGCTGGAAGCGCTCGTGTTACGCGACTTCGTCGCGCTGCAGGAGATGCTCGCCGACTCCGGCCTCGCCGGCGAGGCGGCGGAGCTGCTGCTCGACGTGCCCCAGCGCCGCGGCGGCCCGGACGTGCTCGCGGACACGCCCGCGCCCGCGGATGACGCGGTCACGGGTCTGCGCAGAGTGCACGAGCTGCTCGACCCGGCCGTGGCCGAGCGCGTGATCTTCGACCTCGGCCTGGTGCGCAACATCGGCTACTACACGGGCGCGGTGTTCGACGTGTACGACCCCGCGCTCGGCACTCCGATCGGCGGCGGCGGGCGCTACGACGAGCTGCTCGGCCGCTTCGGGCGCAGCCTGCCCGCGGTGGGCTTCGCGCTGGGCGTGGATCGCCTGCACATCGCGCTCGCCGGCGAGGAGCGCGGCACGGGCGCTCTGCTGGCGGGCAATGGCGAGCAGGGCAGCGGCGAGGCGGGCGCTCAGGGCGACCCCGACGACGCGGCGGCGGGGCTGCGCGCGTGAGCTCGCTCAACGGCCTCACGATCGCGGTTCCGCGCGGCGCGCTGTTCGGCGACACGGTCGACCTGCTCGCGGGCCTGGGCCTCGACACGGCGGAGCTGCGCGCGAATGACCGCAAGCTGCTGTTCGAGGACATCAACGTGATCACCATGCGCCCATCCGACGTGCCGACGTACGTGGAGGCGGGCGCCGCGGACCTGGGCGTGACGGGCAAGGACGTGCTGTTGGAGGGCGCCGCAAAGCCTGGTCAGCGCGGCCGTGAGGTGTACGAGCTGCTCGACCTGGGCTACGGGCGCTGCACGATGGTGCTCGCCAGCGAGGCGGGCCCCGACCCCGCGGTGGAGGCGCTCAGGCGCCTCGGTGTGATGCGCGTGGCGACGAAGTACCCGCGCATCGCCGCCCGTCACCTCGAGGAGACCGGTCGCCAGGCGGAGATCGTGGAGGTGAAGGGCTCGGTGGAGCTCGCGCCGCTGACGGGCATGGTGGAGGCGATCGTGGACCTCACGGCGACGGGCACGACGCTGCGCGAGAACAACCTCGTGGTGCGCGAGGAGATCCTCGTGTGCACCGCGCGTCTGATCGCCAACCCAGTGGCGCACAAGCTGAAGGCGGCCGCGATCGACGACCTGTTGGAGCAGCTGCGCAGCGTCTCGCCCGCCGGCGGTGGCTGACGTGCGGCTGGAGCGCCTCGACGCGCAGCGGTTCGAGAGCCTCGGCGGCATGCCTGGCGCGGCGGCGCACGTTCGCGCGCTCGTACCCACGGGCGCATCGGTCGCGGACACGGTGAGGCAGATCGTCGGCTCAGTGCGCGAGGAGGGCGACGCGGCGGTTCTGCGCCACACGCGCGAGTTCGACACCTCCGGCGCCGAGCCGCGGCCGCTGCGCGTTACGGCGGAGGAGCTGGACGAGGCGATCACGCAACTCCCGCTGGATCTCGTGGCGGGCCTGCAGGTGGCGATCACGAACGTCGCGCTCGTGGCGGAGGCGGGCGTGAACCACGACCGCGCCGTCGAGCTGCCGCAGGGCCACAGCGTGCTGCTGCGCGAGGTGCCCGTGTCCGCGGCGGCGGTGTATGTGCCGGGCGGTCGCGCGCCCTACCCCAGCACGGTCGTGATGGGCGTCGTCACAGCGCGCGCGGCGGGCGTGATCGAGGTGGCGGTGTGCGCGCCGCCGGGACCGGACGGGCAGATCGACGCTGCGATCCTCGGCACGTGCCGTCTGTGCGGCGTGGAGCGCGTCTATCGGATGGGCGGCGCGCAGGCGATCGCTGCGCTCGCGTACGGCACGGAGACGGTGGGCCAGGTGGACGTGATCGTCGGGCCGGGGAACCTGTACGTGCAGGAGGCCAAGCACCAGCTGTCCTCGCTCGTGGGCATCGACGGCTTCGCCGGTCCGAGCGACCTGCTGGTGCTGCTGGGCGCGGACACGGGGGAGCGCGAGCTGCGCGCGGCGGCGCTGGACATGCTCGCGCAGGGCGAGCACGGCGCGGGCAGCCTCGTCGTGGCGACCTCGCCATCCGCGGAGGTGTGCGACGCGCTCACTAGGACCCTGGAGCAGCTCGTGGTGGAACGCCCGACGGTGGGCGAGGCGGCGTTTGCGATCGTGCACGTCCCGACCGCGCGCGAGGGGATCGCGTTCGCTAACGCGTTCGCGCCGGAGCACCTGCAGCTGATCGGCCTTGAGATCGAGACGCTCGCGCCGATCGTGCGCTCGGCGGGCTGTGTGTTCGTGGGCGCCGACAGCGCGACCGCGTTCGGCGACTACGTGGCGGGCTCCAACCACGTGCTGCCGACGGCGGGGGCGGCGCGCTTCGCCTCGACGCTGTCCGCGCGCCACTTCCGTCGCACGATGTCGCAGGTCGAGATCACCCCGGACGCGGCGGCGAAGCTCGCGGCGGCGGGCGCGCCGATCGCGGCCGCGGAGGGCTTTGAGGTGCACGCGGAGTCGATGCGCGCGCGAGTGCGCGACAATCAACAGCTATGAGCGGCCGCACGGCGAACATCGAGCGCAAGACTGGCGAGACGGACGTGCGCCTGACGCTGGGTTTGGACGGCTCCGGCCAGGGCACGCGCACGACGGGCGTGGGCTTCCTGGACCACATGCTCGACCTGCTCGCGCGCCACGGACACGTGGACCTGGGCGTGAGCGTGAGCGGCGACTTGCAGACGGGCGCGCACCACACGGCGGAGGACACCGCGATCGTGCTCGGCCAGGCGCTCGACAGGGCGCTGGGCGAGCGCGCGGGCATCGCGCGCTACGGCGCGGCGACGGTGCCGATGGACGAGGCGCGCGCGAGCTGCGCGCTGGACATCTCCGGCCGTCCTTTCACGCTGTTCGAGGCGGAGCTGCCGCCGGGCGCGACGGGCGGCTTCGAGCACGAGCTGACGGAGGAGTTCTTCCGCGCGCTTGCGAACGCGGCGAAGCTGACGCTGCACCTGCGCGTGGAAGCGGGCAGCAACGCCCACCACATGATCGAGGCGGCCTTCAAGGCGTTCGCGCGCGCGCTGCGCCAGGCGGTCGCGATCGACCCGAACGAGACGGGCGTGCCGAGCACGAAGGGAACACTCACCTCATGAGCAAGCTCGTGGAGCAGCCGGTGGAGATCGCGGTTCTCGACTACGGCATGGGCAACCGCCGCTCGGTGGAGAAGGCGCTGCAGCACGTGGGCGCGACGGCGAGCATCACGCGCGACCACGCGCAGCTGCGCGCCGCCGCGGGCCTCGTGGTGCCGGGCGTGGGCGCGTTCCCGCGCGCGATGGAGAACCTGCGCGAGCTGGGCCTGGACGAACTGCTGCGCGAGCGGATCGCGGCGGGCACGCCGGTGCTGGGCGTGTGCCTGGGAATGCAGCTGGCGTTCGACTCATCCACGGAGCTGGGCGGCGCGGCGGGCCTCGGCATCGTGCCCGGCGAGGTCCACGCGCTGCAGCCGGGCGCGCTGAAGCTGCCGCACATCGGCTGGAACGAGGTGCGCTTCACCAAAGCGGACTCGCCGCTCGTGGCGGATCTGCCGCAGAGCTGCGCCTTCTACCACGTGCACTCCTTCGCGGTGGCGAGCGCGAGCGACGAGGACGTGCTGGGTACGGCGGAGTATGGGCAGCCGTTCGTGAGCGCGGTGCAGCACTGCAACTTCTACGGCGTGCAGTTTCACCCCGAGAAGTCCTCCGCGGCGGGGCTGGGCCTGCTGGCGAACTTCGCGCGCATTTGCATCGCCAGCGAAGTCGCGCTCGCGGCGACGTGAGGCTCTACCCGGCGATCGACATCCTCGGCGGCAACGCCGTGCGACTGGTGAAGGGCGACTTCGACGCGAAGAAGGTCTACGACGAGGACCCGCTGTCGGCCGCGCGCGCGTGGGTGGATGCGGGCGCGGAGTACCTGCACGTCGTGGACCTCGATGGCGCCAAGGCCGGCGAGCCGGTGAACCTCGCCCAGCTCGCGCGGATCGCAGCTGAGGCGGGCGTGCCGGTGCAGTATGGCGGCGGCCTGCGCACCCCCGAAGCGGTCGCCGATGCGCTCGACGCGGGCGCGGCGCGCGTGATTCTCGGCACGGTCGCGATGTCCGATCCCACCGTCCTGCGCGATTGCCTGGCCGCGCACGGCCCCGAGCGAATCCTCGTCGGGATCGACGTGCGGGGCGGGGAGGTGGTGACGCACGGGTGGCTGACGAGCACCGAGGTGAAAGCCAGCGTCGCCTTCGACGCGCTGCGCGAGCAGGGCGTGCGCAACTTCATCTTCACCAACGTCGACCACGACGGCATGCTCGACGGCGCCAACCGCGAGGAGATCGAGTGGGTGGCGAAGGCCGCGGGGGAGGGCAGCGTGATCATCTCCGGCGGCATCGGCAGCAGCGAGGATCTCCAGGCGATCGCCGATCTGCGCCGCGAGCTGAGCCTGGACGCCATCGACGGCGTGATCGTCGGCACGGCGCTGTACGAGCGGCGCTTCACGGTCGCCGAGGGCAAGGAAGCATTGCAAGCAACCATCTAGGCTGACCATGTGCACTACAAGCGCGTGATCCCCTGCCTGGACGTGGACGCCGGGCGCGTCGTGAAGGGCGTCGAATTCCTCGACATCCGCGACGCGGGCGACCCGGTGGAGCTGGCGGCGCACTACGACCGCGCGGGCGCGGACGAGCTGGTGTTCCTGGACATCACCGCGACGCACGAGAAGCGCGACACGATCGCGAAGCTCGCGCGCCACACGGTGGACGAGGTGTTCGTGCCGTTCACGATCGGCGGCGGCATCCGCTCGGTGGAGGACGCGCAGGCGGTGCTGGACGCGGGCGCGGACAAGATCTCCGTGAACTCCGCCGCGCTCGAGCGCCCGGAGCTGCTGGACGAGCTGGCTGGCGTGTTCGGCGCGCAGTGCGTGGTGCTGGCGATCGACGCCAAAGCGCGTGCGACGGAGGGCGCGGGCGAGCCGTCTGAGTGGGAGGCCTATCTGGCGGGCGGGCGCACGCCGACGGGCCGTGACGTGGTGGAGTGGGCGCGCGAGGCGGTCGAGCGAGGGGCGGGGGAGATCCTGCTGACGAGCATGGACCGCGACGGCACCAACGACGGCTATGACCTGCCGCTGACCGCGGCTGTGAGCGAGGCGGTGAGCGTGCCCGTGATCGCCTCGGGAGGCGCGGGCGAGCTGGAGCACCTCGTGCAGGCGCTCGCCGCGGGCGCGGACGCGGTGCTGTGCGCGTCGATCTTCCACTACGGCCAGCACACCGTCGCGGAGGCCAAGGCGCACCTCGCGGCGGCGGGAATCCCGGTGCGCGAGGTCTAGATGGCCGCTGCCACCGGCGCGCAGATTCTCGACGCGCTGCGCGCTCGTCCCGGCGGCCCCGAGCTGTTGGCGCTCGCCGGCGCTCGTAACGGAGACGTGGCGCTGGTGGGCGGCGCGGTGCGTGACATGCTGCTCGGGCGCGAACCCCGCGAGCTCGACGTGATCGCGCCCGACGGCGCGCAGCTGGCCACGGGGCTCGCCGCGAGTCTCGCCACTGAGGGGTCGACCAACCCGCCGCGCGTGACCGCGCACGAGCGCTTCGGCACGGCGATCGTGGAGTGGGACGGCGCGCGTGTGGACATCGCCACGCGCCGCGCGGAGTCCTACCCCGTGCCGGGCGCGCTGCCAGACGTGCGCGCGGGAAGCGTCGAGGAGGATCTGCAGCGCAGAGACTTCACGGTCAACGCGATCGCCGTGCCGCTCGGCGGAGCGCGCGAGGGCGAGCTGATGTGCGCGCCCGGCGCCCTCGAGGATCTCGCGGCGGCGCGCCTGCGCGTGCTGCACGACCGCAGCTTCGTGGAGGACCCCACGCGCCTGTTGCGCCTCGCGCGCTACAGCGCGCGGCTGGGCTTCGAGCCGGAGCTGCACACAGCGGCGCTGGCCGCGCAGGCGCTCGACGGTGGGGCGCTCGAGACGGTCTCGCCCGCGCGCGTGGGCGCGGAGCTGCGCTTGGCGCTCGGCGAAACGGACGCGGTGGCGGCGTTCGCCGCGCTCGACGAGCTGGGCGTGTTCGCCGCGCTGGAGCGCCGGCTGCGCTTCGATGCGGACCTCGCACGCCGCGCCCTCGCGCTGCTGCCGAGCGACGGCCGCGCGGACCTGCTGCTGCTGGCTGTGCTGCTGCTTCCCGTGGCGATCGATCCCGCGGCGGACCCCGAGCCGGTGATGTTCGAGCTGCTCGACGGCTGGGAGATGACCGCGCCCGAGCGCGAGCGCGTGATGCGCACCGCTCTCGTCGCGTCGTCGCTGGAGCGCGAGATGGAGCTCGCGGACCTGCCGTCGGAGCTGCACGACGCGCTGTTCGCGCACACCATCGAGGCGGTCGCGCTGGGCGGCGCGCTCGGCCACGATCCCTCCGACGCGCGCGAGTGGATCGACACGCTGCGGCACGTGCGCCTGGAGATCGCCGGCGCGGACCTGCTCGCCGCCGGCGTCCCCACCGGCCCCGAGATCGGCGAGCGCCTGTCCGCGGCGCTCGCGCGCAAGCTCGACGGCGAGCTGCAGGACGGACGCGACGCGGAGCTGCGCGCGGCGCTGGAGGGGAGCGAGTGAGCGTACGGCTCGAACTGCCGGGTGGCGGGCACGTCCTGTTCACCGACCGCACGCACGGAAATCTGTCGAGCGTGGGAGGCGACGCGGCCGAGCACGGCGCGGATGCGCGCGAGCGGCTGCGCGAGCTGATCGGCGTGGAGCGGCTCGCTCGCGGCTATCAGGTCCACGGCACCGTCGTTCAGCGTGTGATCCGCGGCGGCGCGTCCGACGCGAAGCGCGCTGCGCTGGCCATCGAGGTCCCCAGGATGGGCGAGCCAGCCGAGGCTGATGGGCAGGTGACCGCGGATGTCGGCGTGGGCGTGATGGTCCTGAGCGCGGACTGCCTGCCTGTGGCGCTCGGCTGCGATGGCGCGGTGGCGATGGTCCACGCGGGATGGCGAGGCCTCGCGGCGGGCGTGCTCGAGGAGGGCGTGCGCGCGGTCGCAGCGCTCGGCCAGAGCGGAGAGATCGCGGCGATCGTCGGCCCGTGCGCAGGTCCGTGCTGCTACGAGGTGGGGCCCGAGGTGCGCGACGCGTTCGCGGCATCCGGCCGCAGCGGTCCCCGCCCCGATCCGGACGTCCGCGCCGATCCAGGCGCCCACTCCGCGCGCATCGACCTGCGCGCGATCGCGCACGAGCGACTCCTCGCGGCGGGCGTCGAGGACGTGCGCGATGTGCTCGCGTGCACGATCTGCGACGAGCGCTTCTTCTCCTACCGGCGCGAAGGCGCGCGCGCGGGGCGCCAAGCGGGAGTCGCGTGGTTGAGCTGATCGGCGAACTGCGCGCGGAGCGGATCGCGGCGAACCTCGAGCGCGTGCGCGGCGAGATCGACGCCGCGCTCGAGCGCGCGGGGCGCGAGCCCGGCACGGTGGAGATCGTCGCCGCGACGAAGTACGTCGCGGTCGAGGATCTACCGATCCTCGCGCGGGCCGGCGTGCGGCTGGTGGGGGAGAACCGCGCGCAGGATCTGCAGGCGAAGGTCGCGGCGCACGGCGAGCTGTTCGAGTGGGACTTCATCGGCCAGCTGCAGAGCCGGCGCGTGCGTCTGATCGTGCCGCACGTGCGCCTGATCCACTCGGTGGCGTCCGACTCCGCGCTGCGCGAGCTGGAGCGCCACCGCGCCCTCGCGCGCCCCGGCCTGCGCATCCTCGTGGAGGTGAACCTCGCGGGTGAGGCTGAGAAGGCGGGGGTCGCGCCCGCGGAGCTGGACGCGTTCATCGCGCGCGCGCCGCTGCGGGTGGCGGGGCTGATGACGATGCCGCCGCGCTCGCCCACCGCCGAGGGAAGCCGCCGCTGGTTCGCGCAGCTGCGCCGCCTGGCGGACGAGCGCGGCCTGCAGCACGCGTCGATGGGCACCTCGCAGGATTACGTCGTCGCGGCCGAAGAGGGCGCCACAATCGTGCGAATCGGCACGAATCTCTATCATTGAGCCCTCGGCAGTTGGCGCACAATCACTAGCATCGGCAGGGAAACCCGCTAGCCGGGCGAACACGCATCTACAGCTATGGCATTCCGTGACTCCTGGCACAGCGCGCTCGTGTACTTCGGCCTTGCCGAGGAGTATCACGACGACTACGAGGAGGACGTCCCTCCGGAGGCGGAGATCGAGGACCGTTACCGCGAGCGGCCGAACGTGCGCCGCCTGCGTCGCCGCCGCGACGAGTACGACGACATCTTCGCCGACGACGACGACGCGGACACAGCCGTAGCGGGCGCTAGGCCCGGCCGCGGACGCTCAGCGACTGTCCTCAAACCCGTCGGCCGCTCCAACGGCGACGTGCGCGTGCACCTCGTCGTGCCGAAGTCGTTCAACGACGCGCAGCAGATCGCGGACAAGTTCAAGGACTCCATCCCCGTGATCCTCAACCTGCAGGGCTCCGACAGCGACCTCTCCAAGCGCCTCATCGACTTCGCCTCCGGCCTCACGTACGCGCTCGACGGCGGCATGCAGCGGATCGCCGACAAGGTCTTCATGCTCACCCCGCGCAACGTCGAGATCTCCGCCGAGGAGAAGGCAAGGTTGATCGAGAAGGGTTTCTTCAACCAGTCCTGACTCCGGGGCCGGTCTCGGAGATGGCGACCGGTAGCCTGCATCGCCTATGAAGATCGGACTTATCGGCTGCGGAAACATGGCTCGCTCGCTCGCGCGGGGGTGGGGTCAGCCGGTGGTGTGCGCCGATCCGTTCACCGAGCGTGCACAAGCGCTCGCGGCGGAGGTGGGCGGCGAGGCGCTCGCCAGCAACGAAGAGGTGGCCAAGCAGGCGGACTTGGTGGTGCTGTGCCACAAGCCCGCGCAGCTCGATGCGGTCGCTGCCGAACTCGCGCCGCACGCCAAGGCGGTCGCCTCGATCCTCGCCGCGACGCCGCTGCGCTCGCTGCACAAGGCCTACCCGGGCACGCCCGTTTACCGCTTCATCCCCTCGCTGCCCGTGGAGGTGCGCCAGGGCGCAGTCGTGCAGGCGGCCGGACCAGAGCAGGACGCGCAGCTCGACGCGGCGGTGCGAGAGCTGTTCGCGGGGCTTGGAACGCTCGTGGTGCTCGACGACGCGCTCGTGGATGTGGCGATGGGGCTGATGTCGTGCGCGCCCGCGTATGTGGCGCTCGTGGCGGAGGCGCAGGTGGACGCTGGTGTGCGCCGCGGCATCCCCGCCGCGCAGGGCGCGGAGCTGGTCGTGCAGACGCTCGCCGGCACCGCGGAGCTGCTGCGCCAGCGCGGCTACGACACGGTCGCCGTGCGGCGCGAGGTGTCCTCGCCCGGTGGTCTGACCGCCCGCGGCGTGGACGCGCTCGAGCGGGCGGGCCTGCGCGCGGCGTTCAGCGACGCGCTCGACGCGGTCCTCGATCCGGGGCGGGCGGGCAACTGATCACCGCGCCGATGATCCTCGCCAGCGCCCGCACCCAGATCGCGGACTTCCTCTCCACGCTGATCTACGTGTACCTGCTGCTGATGATCGCCTACATCGTGATCCAGCTGCTGTTCTCAGTCGGCGTGCGCCCGCCGTACTCGATCTGGACCGACCGCGTGCTGGGGTTCCTGCACGACGTTTGCGAGCCGTTCCTGCGCATCTTCAGGCGCTTCCTGCCGGCGGTCGGCGGCATCGACTTCAGTCCAATCCTCGCCATGTTCACGCTGCAGATCGTCAACAGCATCGTGGTGGCGGGCATCATCCACGGCTGAGCGGTCGATGGCGCTCGCAGCAGAAGGTGCTCGCCGCGGCGCGCTCAGCGGGCGTGCCGCGTGGGGGCGCGCGGCGATCGCGGCGATCGCCGTCCTCGCGGTCGACCAGCTGAGCAAGCACGCGGTCAGGAGCGGCGTCACGCCGGGCGAAGAACGAGGCGTGCTGCCCGGCGTGCAGCTGGTGAACACCCGCAACCACGGGGTCGCCTTCGGCTTCCTGCCGGGGAGCGCAACGCTGGTGACGATCCTGATCGTGCTCGCGCTGCTGGCGCTGCTCGCGTACTTCGCGCTGCACGTCACTCGCCCGCTGATGTGGCTGCCGACGGGCCTGCTCGTGGGCGGCGCGCTCGGCAACATCCTCGACCGCGTGCGCGACGGCTCGGTGACGGACTTCCTCAAGCTGCCGCTCGGCTGGCCGGCGTTCAACCTCGCGGACGCCGCGATCACGATCGGCATCGTGACGCTGTTCGTGCTCATAGACGCCGCGCGCCGCGACGAGCAGTCGTGAGCGACGCGCTGCCCTTCACGATCCTCTTCCAGGACGAGCACCTGCTCGTCGTGGACAAGGGGCCCGGCGTGGTCGTGCACCCGGCGCGCGGGCATCGCGAGAACACGCTCGCGCAACTGCTCGCGCCGCTGCTCGCGGGCGGCTCGGACGAGGGCGAGTTCGACCGCACGGGGATCGTGCACCGCCTCGACCGCGACACCACCGGCCTGCTCGTCGTATCGCGCTCGCAGGAGGCGCACGCCAAGCTCCAGGCGGCGCTCGCTGCGCGCGAGATCGAACGCGAGTACCTCGCGCTCGTCGAGGGGCGGCCCCCGGCGCGAACGGGCACGATCGACGCGCCGATCGGGCGCGACCCGCGCGTGCGCACGCGCATGGCGATCGACGGCGCGGGAGCGCGTGAGGCGCGCACGCACTTCACGCTCGAGCGCGCGCTCCCCGATACGACCCTGCTGCGGTTGAAACTGGAGACGGGCCGCACGCACCAGATCCGCGTGCACCTGCAGGCGATCGGCCACCCCGTGTGCGGCGACCCCGAGTACGGCACGGCTGGGGCGCTGGGGCTGGAGCGCCAGTTCCTGCACGCGACGCGCCTCGCGTTCGACCATCCGCTCACGGGCGAGCGCGTGGACGTGCATTCCCCGCTGCCAGCCGACCTGCTCGCCGCGTTGACTGCCGCAGAGCGGGTATCCTGAGGTTTCAACTCGGATCTTCTACCCGTGCGGGGCGTGGATCGGGCCCTGCCCGGAGCATCGACCGAATGGTCGCCGTCTCCGGGTCCGCTCCATCCGCACGGACTTTCAATCGCATACATACAAGGGAGTAAGCCCGTGGCTGACGTTGGCATTGCGGAGCTGCTGGAGGCCGGCGTCCATTTCGGTCACCAGACGCGCCGTTGGAACCCCAAGATGCGCCGTTTCATCCATGGTGAGCGCGGCGGCATCTACATCATCGACCTGCTGAAGACCTCGACGCTGCTGTCGCAGGCGCAGGAGTTCGCTGGCACGCTCGCCCACCGCGGCGGCACCGTGCTGTTCGTCGGCACGAAGAAGCAGGCGCGCGACACCGTCAAGGAGGTCGCCGAGGCCTCCGACATGCCGTACGTCAACCACCGCTGGCTGGGTGGCCTTTTGACGAACTTCCAGACGATCAGCCTGCGCATCCGCCGGCTGCACGACCTCGAACGCTACGAGGCGGAGGGACAGCTGGCGCTGCTGCCGACGCGCGAGCGGATGGCCGCGCAGGCGGACCTCGCGAAGCTGCGCGCGAACCTCGGCGGCGTGAAGAACATGCAGCGCGTGCCCGACGCGATGTTCGTCATCGACCTGAAGACCGAGGAGATCGCGGTCAAAGAGGCCAGGCGCCTGCGAATCCCGATCATCGGCCTCGTGGACACCAACTGCGACCCCGACGGGATCGACTTCGTGGTGCCCGGCAACGACGACGCGATCCGCTCGTGCGCGCTCATCACGCAGGCGATCGGCCAGGTCGTCTCCGAGGGCCACGGCGTGTTCCGCGCCCAGGAGGAACTGGCGCGCCAGGAAGCCGAAGAGAAAGCCCGTATCGAGGCCGAGGCGCGCGCGAAGCGCGAGGCCGAGGAACAGGCCAAGCGCGAGGCGGAGGAGCAGGCCAAGAAAGAGGCCGCCGAGAAGGAGGCCGCAGCTCGCGCTGCAGCCGCCGCGGCGCCGACACCGCCCGCGCCGGCGGCACCAGCCGAGCCTGCGCCAGTAGCGCCCGAGGTGCCTGCAGCACCGGCGGAGACGCCCGTGCCCGCGGCCGAGGCTCCGGCGGAGCCCGCCGCGACACCGGCCGCGGAGGAGGCGCCCGCCGCGACGACCGACGACAGCGAGACGACGAACACGGAGACGAGCGCATCATGAGCACCCCTGAGATCGGAGCGAAAGACGTGAAGGCCCTACGCGAGCGCACCGGCGCGGGGATGATGGACTGCAAGAAGGCGCTCACCGAGGCCGGCGGCGACATCGAGAAGGCGATCGAGATCCTGCGCGTGAAGCAGGGGAAGAAAATCCAGGATCTCGGCGAGCGCGCGGCGACCGAGGGCACCGTGCAGGCGTACGTGCACGCCGGCTCGAAGGTGGGGGTGCTGATCGAGGTTGACTGCAACACCGACTTCGTCGCCAAGAACGACGACTTCGTCAACTTCGCCCGCGAGGTCGCGATGCAGATCGCGGCGTCCCCGACGGTGCGGTTCGTCAGCCGTGAGGACGTCCCGCAGGAGAAGCGCGACGCGGAGGCGCGCGTGTACGAGCAGGAGGCTGCGGACAAGCCGGAGAACATCCGCGAGAAGATCGTCACCGGCAAGCTCGACTCGTGGTTTCAGACCGTCACGCTGCTGGAGCAGGAGATGCACAACCCGAAGTTCGACGGCAAGACCGTCCAGCAGCTGCGCGACGAGCTGACCGCGACCACCGGCGAGAACGTGGTCATACGCCGTTTCGTTCGCTTCGCCATAGGCCAGTAGGCCTTGCGGCGGGTATAGGCTCTGTGACGCGGATGGCGGCCCCTGCCTTCAAACGCATTCTGCTGAAGCTCTCCGGCGAGGCGCTGATGGGCTCGCTGGACTACGGGACCGATCCCGAGTGCGTGGCGGCGGTCGCCAGCCAGGTGACCGAGGTGCGCGACCGCGGCGTGCAGGTCGCGATCGTGGTCGGCGCGGGAAACATCTACCGCGGGATGAAGGGCGCCGCCGCGGGGATGGATCGCGCCACGGCGGACTACATGGGGATGCTTGCGACGGTGCTGAACGCGCTGCCGCTGCAAGACGCGCTGGAGAAGATTGGCACGGACACGCGTGTGCAGTCCGCGCTCGGGGTCTCGGAGGTCGCCGAGCCCTACATCCGCCGGCGCGCGATGCGCCACCTGGAGAAGGGGCGCGTGGTGATCTTCGCCGCCGGCACGGGCAACCCGTTCTTCACGACCGACACCGCCGCGGCGCTGCGCGCGGCGGAGATCCACGCGGAGATCATCCTGATGGCCAAGAACGGCGTCGAGGGAGTCTTCACGGCCGACCCGGCGCTCGACTCCAGCGCGGAGTTCATCCCCGAGATCACCCACATGGAGGCGATCGAGCGACGGTTGCGGGTGATGGACTCGACAGCGCTCGCGCTGTGCATGGACAACGGCATGCCACTGAACGTGTTCAACATGGACGACGAGTCGAGCCTCGCGCGGATAATCTCAGGAGAGCGCGTGGGCACGCTCGTATCCACATCCGGAGGAGATGAAGATGGCCGCTGAGAATCTGATCGACGAACTGCTCGAGGACGCGGGCGAGCGGATGGGTAAATCGGTCGAGTCCGCTCAGCACGAGTTCTCCTCGATCCGCACTGGGCGCGCCAGCCCGTCGTTGCTGGACCGCGTGATCGTGGACTACTACGGCGCGATGACGCCGCTGAACCAGCTCTCCACGATCTCCGCGCCCGAGGCGCGGCTGCTGACCGTGCAGCCGTACGACAAGTCCTCGATCAAGGCGATCGAAAAGGCGATCAACGAGTCCGACGTCGGTCTCAGCCCCGGCAACGACGGCAACATCGTGCGCCTCGTCATCCCCGAGCTGACCGAAGAGCGCCGCAAGGAGCTCGTCAAGGTCCTGCGCAACCTCGCCGAGGAGGGGCGCATCTCGATCCGCAACGTGCGCCGCGACACGATGCAGCACCTGCGCGAGCTGAAGGCCGAGGGCGAAGCGTCATCCGACGACGAGCACCGCGCGGAGGTGGAGCTGCAGAAGCTCACGGACGGGCGGATCGGAGAGCTCGACGCGGTGCTCAAGGCCAAGGAAGAGGAGATCCTCGCAGTCTGATGGCCGACGCCGACGCACGGGCATCGGCGGCGAGCGGTCCGGGAGAGGAGTCTCACTCCTCAACGTCGTCGGAGTCGCTCGTCCCATCGGCTCGCTACGTCGCCGTCATCACCGACGGCAACGGACGCTGGGCGCAGCAGCGCGGCATCCCCGTCAACGACGGGCACAGCGCCGGCGCGGACACCGTCAAGGCGCGACTGCGCGACGCCGCGGAGCTGGGGATCAAGGAGTTCACCGTGTATTCGTTCTCCACCGAGAACTGGTCGCGCCCGCCCGAGGAGGTGCGCGGCCTGATGGACATGTTCTCCAGGCGCATCGCCAGCGAAACGCCCGAGCTGCACGCCGAAGGCGTGCGGATGCGCTTCATCGGCCGCCGCGAAGGCATCAGCGAGCGCCTCGCGGAGCAGATGGACTGGGCGGAGGAGATGACGCGCGCGAACACCGACATCACGATGTTCGTGGCGTTCAACTACGGCGGTCGCGCCGAGATCGTCGATGCGGCGCGCCGCTTCCAGGGCAGCACCGAAGAGGAGTTCCGCGCGTGCCTGTACGCGCCCGAGATGCACGACCCCGACCTCATCATCCGAACCAGCGGAGAGCGGCGCCTGTCGAACTACCTTTTGTGGCAGTCCGCCTACTCGGAGCTGGTGTTCCGCGACGAGCTGTGGCCCGACTTCACGCGCGCCGCGCTGGAGCAGTCGCTGGCCGAGTACACCGAGCGCCGACGCCGCTTCGGCGGGCGATGATGGCGCGGAAGCGCAAGCCGCGCTCGGATCTGACCGCGCGGATCATCGCGGCGATCCCCGCGGTCGCCGTGGCGCTGTTCCTGGTGATCGAAGGCGGGCTCGTGTTCACGCTCGGCATGCTCGTGCTCGGCGGCGTGTGCATGCACGAGCTGTACGGGATGTACGAGCGCGCGCACCCCGTGCGCCTGGCGGGCTTCGTCGCGCTCGCGGGGCTGCTCGCGGCGGCGCTGTACGGCGACCAGTTCCAGGTGCTGCTCGTCACCGTCGCCGCGCTGCCGCTGCTGTTCGGGCTGATGCTGCTCGCGCCGCGCCCGTCCGTGGGCGGGATCGCGGTCACGCTGATGGGGATCTACTGGATCGGCTTCGGCTTCGCGCACGCGGTGCTGCTGCGCGGGCTGCCGCAGGGGAAGGGGATCATCATCGACGTGCTCGTCGGCACGTTCCTCGGCGACACCGGCGCGTACCTCGGCGGGCGGATGTTCGGCCGCCGTCCGCTCGCGCCGAAGATCTCGCCGAACAAGACCGTCGAGGGTCTTGCGATCGGCATGCTCACCGCGGTGCTGGGCGTGTGGATCGCGCACCTCTACCAGCAGGAATGGCTGTCCGGAACGCACGCGCTCGTGCTCGGGCTGGCGGTCGCGCTGCTCGCGCCCGTGGGGGACCTGTTCGAGTCGTTCGTCAAGCGCGAGGCCGGCACGAAGGACTCCGGCGGGCTGTTCGGCGCGCACGGCGGCGCGCTCGACCGCCTCGACGCGGTGCTGTTCACCGTCGTCGTCGGCTATTACGTCTGGAGCGCCTACGCATGAGCGCCCGCAAGCGCATCCTCGTGCTCGGCTCCACCGGCTCGATCGGGATACAGGCGCTCGACGTGTGCTCGCGCAGCGAGGAGCTCGAGATCGTCGGGCTCTCCGCGGAGCGCTCCTGGGAGGCGCTGCTCGAGCAGGCGCATGACCACGGCGTGACGCGGATCGCGCTCGCGGACGAGGAGGCCGCGGCGCGCGCCGCGGAGGTGTGGACTGACGGGCAGGTGCTGGGCGGGGCGGAGGGGCTCGTGCGCCTGGTGGTCGACTCGGGCGCCGATCTGGTGCTCAACGCGCTCGTCGGCTCCGCCGGCCTCGGCCCGACGGTCGCCACGCTCGGCGAGGGGATCGACCTGGCGCTCGCCAACAAGGAGTCGCTCGTAGTCGGCGGCGAGCTGGTGACCGCGCTCGCGCAGGCCACCGGCGCGCAGATCGTGCCCGTGGACTCCGAGCACACCGCGCTCCATCAGCTGATCGCCGGCCAGCCGGCGGGCGCGGTCGAGCGGATGACGATCACCGCCAGCGGCGGCCCGTTTCGTGGCTGCGGGCGCGAGCAGCTGCAGGACGTCACCGTCGAGCAGGCGCTCGCGCACCCCACGTGGGCGATGGGCGGCAAGATCACGATCGACTCCGCCACGCTCATGAACAAGGGCCTGGAGGTGATGGAGGCGCACCATCTGTTCGGCACGCCTTACGAGCGCATAGACGTGGTCGTGCACCCGCAGTCGCTCGTCCACGGGCTCGTGCAGCTCGCCGACGGCGCGATGCTCGCCCACCTCGGCCCGCCCGACATGCGCATCGCGATCTCCTACGCGCTGCACGGCGGCGAGAGCGTGCACCTGCCGATCGAGCCGCTCGATCTCGCCACGGTCCGCGAGCTGACGTTCGAGCCCGTCGACATCGATGCGTTCCCGTGCCTGCGCCTCGCCCGCGAAGCGGCGCGCGAGGGGGGGACCGCGCCGTGCGTGCTCAACGCCGCGAACGAGATCGCCGTGCACGCGTTCCTCGAGGGCCGCCTGCGCTTCCTGGAGATCCCCGCGGTGATCGAGCAGGCGCTCGAGCGGCTCGGCAGCGAGCCCGTGCGCTCGTTCGAGTCGCTCTACGACGCCGACTGCCAGGCGCGCGACGTAGCCGGCGAGGCCGTCGCGGCGCTCAGCTGACCGGCGGGAATCGGCGCTCGGCCTGCCACACTGAGCCCGTGAGCTGGGTCCTGACACTGCTGGGCATCGTCGCGCTGATCGTGCTGCACGAGCTCGGGCACTTCACCGTGGCGAAGCTCGTCGGCATGCGCGTGGAGCGCTTCTCGCTGTTCTTCCCGCCCACGCTCGTGCGCGTGAAACACGGCGAGACGGAGTACGCGATCGGCGCGATCCCCGCGGGCGGCTACGTGAAGATCACCGGCATGAGCCCCGAAGAGATCGGCGGCCTGGACCCCGAGGTGGCGCGCCGCGCCTACTACAACCAGGCGCCGTGGAAGCGCGTAGCGGTGATCCTCGCCGGCCCGGGCGTGAACATCGCGATCGCGTTCGCGCTGTTCTGGGCGGTGCTGTTCTCCGGGAACCTCAACGGCGCGATCGCGCTCGGCAACCTCGACCCGGCGGTGCAGACGATCGTCAGCTCCTCCTCGGTGCTCGGCGTCGAACACGGCTCCGCGGGCTCCGGAGTGCTGAAGGCCGGCGACCGCATCCTCGCCGTCGACGGCCACCCCGCGACGGTCTCCTCCGCGCGGGCGGCGATCGCCTCCCACCGCTGTGCGGGCGCGCAGAAGGACGGCTGCCGTGCCGCGACCCCCGTGAAGATGACCGTGCGCCGCGAGGGACACACCGTGGCCCTGACGCTCGTGCCTCGCTACAACAAGCTGGCCAAGCGCATGCTCGTCGGCTTCTCCTTCGGCTCGCCCAAGTCCTTCGGAGCCCTCGCCGCGGCGGGCGCCGCCGTGAACGCGATGTGGCACACCACCACCGGGACGCTCACCGGCTTCTTCCACGCGCTCACCAGCTCCAAGGTCCGCCACCAGGTCTCCAGCATCGTCGGCATCACCCAGGACGCGCACGAAACCGTCGTCGCGGGCGCCGGCTTCGCGTTCGTGTTCCTCGGCTTCCTCTCGCTGATCCTCGCCGTCATCAACCTCTTCCCGTTCCTGCCGCTCGACGGCGGGCACGTGCTGTGGTCGGTGGCCGAGAAGCTCCGCGGCCGGCGCATCTCGCTGCTGGCGATGTACCGCTTCAGCTCCGTCGGCATCGTGCTGCTCGTGTTCCTCGTCATCAACGGCGTGAGCAACGACATCAGCCGGCTCGGCGGCTGAGCCTCACCCGCCAGCCCGGCGAGCGCGCACTCGCCCGGGACTCAGCCGGCCGGCGGCTTCACGCAGACCCAGCTCTTGACCAACGGGCCGACTCGCTCGGCCTGCGCCGGCCCGAACATGGCCTCCATCTCCGCGCGGCGCAAGAGCGATATCTCCTCCCACTCGCCCGCCACGCCCAGACGCCAATAGCGCTTGCGCAGCGCCACGGGCAGCCAGTGCGCGAACGGCAGCAGCGCGTGTGGCTCCACGGGGAACGAGAACGCGGGGGTCTGCACGAACCAGCCGCGGCCCGCGCGGCGCACCTCCGCCGCGAACGCCGCGCGACGCGCCGGTGGCACGTGCTCGATCACGCTCGAGCAGTACACGAGATCGAACTCGCCGTCCGCGAACGGCAGGCCCCCGGCGGCGTCCGCGCGCACGAATGGGCCGGGGTAATCGGGCCGCTCGGCGAGATCCACGCCAGTGATGTCCAGCGTCGGCTCCAGCGCCCGCAGCCCGAGCGCCCCGCAGCCCACGTCCAGCACGCGTGCGCCATCGGGCAGGTGTGTGAGCGCGAAGAAGCGCTCATGCCGCGCGGCGCGAGCGCGAGCGGCCAAGGGGGAGGCGAGGCGCGCCAGCGGACCACGCGCGGTGGCGTATACGTCGGGCATCGTAGAATCAGCCTATGGCTTCCAAGCGGCAGATCCTCCTCGGCGGCATCCCCATCGGCGGCGGCGCGCCCGTGGCGGTGCAGACGATGACCAAGACAGAGACCGCCAACCTGCAGGCGACCATGGATCAGATCCGCACGGTCGCCGACGCCGGCGCGGACATCGTGCGCGTCGCGGTGCCGCGGGAGCAGGACGCAGAGGCGCTCAAGACCATCGTCGCGCAGTCGCCCATCCCGATCATCGCGGACATCCACTTCAACCACACGCTCGCGCTCAAGGCGATCGAGGCGGGCGCGCACTGTGTCAGGCTGAACCCCGGCAACATCGGCGGCCCCGAGAAGGTCGCCGAGGTGATCGCGCTCGCAAAGCTGCGCGGCACGCCGCTGCGCGTCGGCGTCAACTCCGGCTCGCTGCCCAAGCACCTGCGCCAGCTCGAGTACGACAACCCCGTCGAGGCGCTCGTCACCGCCGCGATCGAGACCGTCGAGCTGATGGAGAGCCTCGACTTCAAGAACTTCAAGGTCTCCATGAAGAGCACGTCGGTGCCCAACACGATCGCCTCCAACCGCATGCTCGCCGAGAAGATCCCCTACCCGCTGCACCTCGGCGTCACGGAGGCCGGCACCAAGTGGTCCGGCTCGCTCAAGAGCGCCGTCGGCCTCGGCACGCTGCTCGCCGACGGCATCGGCGACACGATCCGCATCTCGCTCTCCACATTCCACGCCGAGGAGGAGGTCAAGGTCGCGTGGGAGATCCTCAAGGCGCTCAAGCTGCGCGAGAAGGGGCCCGTGCTGATCGCCTGCCCCACGTGCGGGCGACTGCAGTTCGACATGGACCGCGTCGTCGTCGAAGTCGAGCAGCGCCTCGAAGCGTATGAGGACCCCATCGAGGTGTCGGTGCTCGGGTGCGCCGTAAACGGGGTGGGCGAGGCTCGCCACGCGGACTTCGGCATCACCGGCGCGAAGGACATGGGGATGATCTACTCCAAGGGCGAGCCGCTGCGGAAGGTGCCCACGCACGAACTCGTGGACGAGCTGTTCAAGGAGATCGACCGCTACTACGCCGCCGGCAAGACCGTCCAGCGCGACGAGACCGCCGCCGCGGAGGCGCGCGCGTGGCTCGCCGAGAACGAGGACGACACTGCCATGACCCCCGAGCGGATCGCCGCGCTCGAAGCCGCCGCAGCCGAGAACGACGAGATGGCCGGCGCGGTGCTCGAGTCGATGCTGCTCGGCGACGGCCCGGTCGAGGTCGAGCCGGCCAGGGCGGACCCCGTCATGGACGAGGTCGTATCGCCCGTGGCCGGTCGGCGTTTCACACGGAGCTGAAGCGCTCCGCGACCTTGCTCCAGTCGACCGTGTTCCACCACGCGTCGAGGTAGTCTGGGCGACGGTTCTGGTACTTCAGGTAGTACGCGTGCTCCCACACGTCCACGCCCAGCAGCGGCGTCTGGCCGTCTGAGATGGGGTTGTCCTGGTTGGCGGAGCCCACCACCGCCAGGCCCGAGCCGTCGTGCACGAGCCACGACCAGCCGGAGCCGAACTGGTTCACGCCCGTTTCCTTCAGCTTCGCCTGGAAGTCCGAGAACGAGCCGAACGCCGCGTCGATCGCGTTGCCCAAATCGCCGCTCGGCGCGCCGCCGCCGTCCGGCGACATGCTCTCCCAGAACAGCGAGTGGTTGTAGTGCCCGCCGCCGTTGTTTTTCACGGCCTTCAACTTGTCCGCCGGAACCTGGCTCAGATCCTTCAGCACGTCCTCGATCGCCGCGTCCGCCAGCGACGTGCCCTCCAGGGCCGCGTTGACCTTGTCCACGTACGCCTGGTGGTGCTTGTCGTGGTGAATTTCCATCGTCGTCTTGTCGATGTGCGGCTCCAGCGCGTCATACGCGTACGGAAGCGGCGGTACTGAGTAAGCCATCTGGGCTCCTTATCGATATTTGGATCGCTGATCGCGGATTACAGCTGTTCTATCAAAGGGCCTACCCCGTGCGAGAGCGCGGTACACGAGCGCGCGTCCCGCATGGATTAGGCTTGCCGTCCCCGTGACCCGCCTCAGCCACTATCTGCTGCCCACCGAGAAGCACGCGCCCGCTGACGCCGAGGCGATCTCGCACAAGCTCATGGTCCGCGCCGGGCTGATCCGCCAGATGGGCGCCGGCATGTGGACGTGGCTTCCCGCCGGGTGGCGCGTGCACCAGCGCGTCGTCGGGATCGTCCGGCAGGAGATGGACGCCATCGGCGCGCAGGAGATGCTCATGCCCGTGCTCCAGCCCGCCGAGACGTGGCGCAAGACCGGGCGACTGGACATCGACGAGCTGTTCAAGCTCACCGACCGCAAGGGATCCGAACTCGTGCTCGCGATGACGCACGAGGAGGCCGTCACGTTCCACATCGCCCAGACCGTGCGCTCCTACCGCGACCTGCCGCAGATCGTCTACCACTTCCAGGTCAAGGAGCGCGACGAGCCGCGCCCGCGCGCGGGCGTGCTGCGCACGCGTGAGTTCGTCATGAAGGACGCCTACAGCTTCGACCGCGACCAGGCCGGCATGGAGGAGAACTACGCGCTGCACGTCGGCGCATACGACCGCATCATGGGCCGCACCGGGCTGCGCTGGTATCGCGTCGAGGGCGACGTCGGCATGATGGGCGGCGTCGGCGCGCACGAGTACATGGCGCCCTGCGCCGCCGGCGAGGACGAGATCGCGCTCGGCGCGCCCGGCGACGGCCAGTACGCCGCCAACGTCGAGGTCGCGCAGAGCAGCCCCGACGTGGAGCGGGTGGGGGACTCCTACGTGCGAGCGGGCGAGACGCTCACGGTCGAACCCGCCATCGAGATCGGCAACATCTTCAAGCTCGGCACCCGCTACTCCGAGCCGCTCGGCGCCAGCTACCTCGACGAGAACGGCGCCGAACTCCCCATCTGGATGGCCTCCTACGGCATCGGCCCCGCGCGCATCGTCGCCGCGGCCGTCGAGCAGTTCGCCGACGAGCACGGCATCTCCTGGCCCAAGGCGCTCGCGCCGTTCGCCGTGCACCTCGTCGCGCTCGGCAAGCCCGGCACGCCCGAGCGCGACGCCGCCGACGGCGTGTACGACACGCTGCGCGCCAGCGGCGTGGAGGTCCTCTACGACGACCGCGACCTCGGCCCCGGCGAGAAGTTCGCCGACGCCGAGCTGCTCGGCTGCCCGCTGCGACTGACCGTCGGGCGGCGCTCGTTGGAGTCCGGCGAGATCGAGGCGCAGATCCGCCGCGGGCGAGCCGACACGCCCCCGCTGGCGCTCGGCGGCGAGCCCCAGCAACTGCTGCGGGCGGTGGATGAGCTGTGGCGGAGCCTCCCCTAGACCACGACGGCGGCGCCGAGCCCTCGAGCGCCGCGCCGGTGCCGGTGCCGGCGCCGAGCGGCGGCGAGCGTCAGCGCCTCACCGTCCGGCGCCTGTTCGGCCTCGACCGCTCCGGGCCGCCGCCGCCTGAGACCCTCGCCGGCCAGCCGCTGCGGCCGTGGACGATCCCCAACGCGATCGGCTTCGCGCGCCTCGCGCTGATCCCCGTCTTCCTGGTGGTCGAGCTCTCCAGCGCCGGCGGCAACGGGGCGCTCGGCGCGACGCTGTTCGCCGTCATCGGCTGGGGCGACTACGCCGACGGCATCGCCGCGCGCGTCACCCGCCAGTACAGCCGCCTCGGCGCGCTAATGGACCCCGTCACCGACCGGCTGCTGATCGTCTCCGGCGTCGTCGTCACGTGGAACTTCGACCTGTTGCCGCGCTGGGCGCTCGCGGTGCTCGCCGCGCGCGAGCTCTTGATGCTCGTGCTCGGGCGCTACGTGCTCGCCCGGGGCGTCGAGCTGCGCATCAACTGGCCCGGGCGCCTCGGCGTGGCGCCCGTCATGGGCTCGTTCTTCTTCGCCATGGCGGGCCTCGAAACGGTCGGCGAATGGATGCTCTACGTGGGTCTCGCCATGGCGCTGCTCGCGACCGCAATGTACGCGCGCTCGAGCGTCGCGGAGCTGCGCGCGCAGCCCGGTCAATAGCCTCAAGCTCAGCCTGACCCTTTTGGTCTATACTCGTGGCCCAGTCCGCGAGAGGAGAAGAGGCAACGATGGACGAGACGTTCCCCGACCTTGGCTCGCTGACGGATGTCGAACTCAAAGACGTCATCCGTCAGCTCACCGAGGAGGAGACGGAGATCTCCTACAAGCGGCGCATCCTGCACGGCAAGATCGACATCCTCCGCGCAGAGCTCGTCAACCGCCTGCGCCACAAGCACGACGACGGTGAGATCACCATCACCGGCGAGGACGTGCAGCGGCTCACGGACATCCTCGCCCACCGTCAGCCTGACTGACCGGTAGCGCGATGGCCCTGCACTGCATCGAGTGCGGCTTCGTCAACGGCGAGGGAGCCAACTACTGCCAGCGCTGCGGCGCGCTGCTGCAGCGCGCCGACGGCGGCGATGAGCCGGTCACGGCCACCTACCGCATCGACGAGGCCGGCGAGTTCGTGCCCGTCGAGATGGGCGAGGTCACCGCGCACGGTCCCGCGCTCGTGATCCGCGCCGGCGGCGGGCGCGTGGGGGAGAGCTTCGCCGTCGAGGGCGAGCGCATGAGCATCGGCCGCCGACCCGACTCCGAGGTGTTCCTCGACGACGTCACCGTCTCGCGCGACCACGCGCTGCTGATCCGCCGCGGCGACGAGTGGTACCTCGACGACTGCGGCTCGCTGAACGGCACGTACGCGAACCGCTCGCGCATCGAGTCCCACCACCTGCAGGAGGGCGATGAGGTGCAGATCGGCAAGTACAAGCTCACGTTCCACGCGCGCTGATGGCCGTCCACGCGACACCCACCGATCAGCACCCGCCGAGCGCGCTAGAGGTCGAGCTCGCGGACGTCGACGCCGTCACTGGCCCACCCGAGCCCGCCAAGCGCCAGAAGTCGCTCACCATCGGCGCTGTCTGCAAGGCGATCGCGCAGGAGTTCCCCGACATCTCGATCTCCAAGATCCGCTATCTCGAGGACCAGAAGCTGCTCACCCCGCGGCGCACCCCCGGCGGCTATCGCCTGTATACACAGGGCGACGTCGCGCGGCTGCGCACGATCCTGCGCATGCAGCGCGACGAGTTCCTGCCGCTGCGCGTCATCCGCCAGGAGCTGGCCGCGGGCCGCGCCGGCGAGGTCGCGCCGGCCGCGGGGCGTGGCGCCGCGCGCGAGGGCACGCGCACCTGGCGCTCCAGCATGAGCGTGCGCGACGGCGCCGGAGCGCTGTACTCGCTCGACGACGTGCTCGAGGAGACCAAGGCCGACGCGAAACTCGTGCACGAGCTCGAGGAGTACGGCGTCGTCAAGGGCGAGATGCGCGGCGGCGTGCGCTACTTCGACGAGACCGAGCGCGAGATCATCGGCGCGGTCGCCGAACTCGCGCGCTACGGCGTCGGCGGGCGCAACCTGCGGGTCTTCCGCTCCTCCGCCGACCGCGAGGCCAACCTGCTGCAGCAGATCCTCGCGCCCGCGCTTCGCTCGCGCAACCCCGAGCGGCGCAAGGAGGCCGTCGAGGCGCTCGAGAACCTCGCCGCGGTCGCCACGCACCTCAAGCACCTGTTGCTGATTCGCGACCTGCGCAAGATAGTCAGGTAATGGCCGGCCGGCCACCGGGCGCGGACGACCCCGACCGGTCGGCGGCGCTGCGCGCGCTGGTCCGCGAGATCCCCGACTTCCCCGACGCGGGCGTCGGCTTCAAGGACATCACGCCGCTGCTCGCCGACGCGGCTGCGCTCGCCGCGGCCGTCGAGCAGCTCGCCGAGTATGCGCGCCCGCTTGACGTGGACTGCGTGATCGCCGCGGAGGCGCGCGGATTCCTGCTCGGACCCGCGCTCGCGCTCGAGCTGGGCGCGGGCTTCGCGCTCGCGCGCAAGCCCGGCAAGCTGCCGTACGAGACAGTCAGCGCCGAATACCTGCTCGAGTACGGCGCCGGGCAGCTGGAGATGCACACCGACGCGGTCGCCAGCGGCCGGCGCGTGCTCGTGCACGACGACGTGCTCGCCACAGGCGGCACAGCCGCCGCGTTGTGCGAGTTGGTGGAGCAGCTCGGCGGCGAGGTCGTCGGCTGCGGCTTTCTGATCGAGCTCTCGTTCCTGGGCGGCCGCGAGCGGCTCGCGCCGCGCGACGTGCACGCGCTGCTCGCGTACGAGTCGTGACTGACTAACCTTGCGCTCGTGCCAACCGCGCGCCGCAGCCGCACGATCGCCGCGCCCGTGGAGGATCTGTGGGCGCTCATCGACGACCCCCACCACCTACCGCGCTGGTGGCCGCGCGTGACGCGCGTGGAGGACGTGGAGGACGACGCGTTCACGGAGGTGATGCGCACGCGCAAGGGCAAACTCGTGCGCGCGGACTTCGACGTCGTCCAGCGCGACGAGCGCGCACGCACCCTCACGTGGGAGCAGCGTGTGGAGGGGACGCCGTTCGCGAGCGTGCTCGCCTCCGCGGAGACGGAGATCCAGCTCACGCCCGTCGATGGGGCTGGCCCGCGACAGACCGAGGTGACGATCGAGCTGCGCCAGCGTATGGCCGGCAGCTCCGCGCCGCGCGTGGGGCTGTTCGTGGGGTTCTCCTCGCGCGTCGGCAGTCCCATGGTGCGCCGCGCCGCTGCGGCCACGCTCGACGAGGCGCTCGACGGGCTGGAGCGAGTCAGTGGCTGAGGCGACGGCCGCGGCGCCGCAGATGCGCTGGTGGGGATGGGGCGACCCTGAGCACGCCTCGGTGCTGCCGCCGCACGCGCTCGGTTTCCTGCGCGATGCCGTGGGCGTCGCCGAGCGCCCCTCGCCGCCCGTGGCGCTCGAACACGTGCGACTCGAACCATCGGCATTGGCGGGCGAGACGCTCGCGCGGCTACGAGAGATCCTCGGTGCGGACGCCGTGCAGGACTCTCACGGCGCGCGCGTGCTGCACGCCTCCGGCAAGGGCTATTCGGACCTCGTGCGGATGCGCGCGGGCGAGCCCGAGGGCGCGCCCGACGCGGTGCTCTACCCATCCACGCACGACCAGGTGCGCGCCGTGCTGGAGCTGTGCGCACGCTGCTCGCTCGCGGTGGTGCCGTTCGGCGGCGGCACGAGCGTCGTCGGCGGCGTGGCGCCGCTGCGCGGCGAGCACTCAGGCGTGGTCGCGCTGGACATGGCGCGCATGGGTGCGGTGCTCGCGCTCGACCGCGAGTCGGCGACCGTGACGGTGCAGGGCGGCATGCGCGCGCCCGCGCTCGAGCGCCACCTCGCAGAGCGTGGGCTCACACTCGGCCACTTCCCGCAGTCGTTCGAGTACGTCTCGCTCGGCGGCTGCGCCGCGACGCGCTCCGCCGGGCAGGCCTCCACGGGCTACGGCTCGATCGAGAAGCTCGTGCTCGGCATGCGCCTCGCCGCGCCCGCGCGCGAGATCGAGCTGCCGCCGCTGCCCGCGACCGCCGCGGGACCCAGCGTGCGCCAGCTGCTGATCGGCTCGGAGGGCACGCTCGGCGTCATCAGCGAGGTTTCGCTGCGCGTGCGTCCCGCGCCCGCGGAGCGCATCTACGAAGGCCTGTTCTTCGAGGACTTCCTCGCCGGCTCGCAGGCGCTGCGCACGCTCGCGCGCGAGCACGCGCTGCCCGACGTGGCGCGCCTGTCCGACGAGCACGAGACGCGCATGTCGCTCGCGCTCGCCGGCAGCGGCGGCGTCAAGGGCAGGCTCGGGCGGGCGTATCTGGGCGCGCGCGGCTACGGCGACGGCTGCCTGGCGATCTTCGGCTTCGAGGGCTCGCCCGAGGAGGTCGCATCGCGCCGCGGGCGTGCGCTGGAGCTGGCGCGCGGATGCGGCGCGCTGAGGGCGGGGCGCTCGCCTGGGGCGGCGTGGCTGCACGGCCGCTTCGGCGCGCCGTATCTGCGCGACGAGCTGCTGACGCTCGGCGTGATGGTGGAGACGCTCGAGACCGCCACGCAGTGGTCGAACCTCGCGCGGCTGCACCGTCAGGTGGCGGACGCGATCTCCGCCGCGCTCGAGCAGCACGGCACGCCGGGTCTCGTGATGTGCCACGTGTCGCACGTGTACGAGACGGGCGCGTCGCTGTATTTCACGCTCATCGCCCGCCAGAGCGGAGAACGATCCGATCGGACAGTGGCGCGCGGTCAAGCGCGCGGCGGGCGACGCGATCGTGGACGGCGGCGGGACGATCACCCACCACCACGCGGTGGGGCGCGATCACGCGCCGTGGATGGCGCGCGAGATCGGCGACGGCGCGCTGGACGCGCTGCGCGCGGTCAAGGCCGAGCTCGACCCCGCGGGGATCATGAACCCGGGGAAGCTGCTCCCGGCGTAGGAGAGCGACTCGTCCCGGTGTCTTCCGGCTAGCGGGGAGAACGCCCGCGCTCAGCTCTGCAGTTTGAACGGCCCGCGCAGCACCACGTGCCCGGGCTTCTTGGCGTTCGTGCTGGTCTCGCGCGTGAGCAGGATTTCGCGGTAGGAGCCGGCGTCGGTCGGCAGCAGCGCGCCGCCCGCGAGCTTGTGGTCGGAGCCGACGTTAGGCGCCTTGCTCACCGGCTCCGCGCTGGTGTGCGAGTTGTACAGCCACACGGCGTAGAAGAAGTGCTTCGTCGCGGGTATGTGTTCGGCGGCGAGGTAGAACGCGCGCTTGCCCTTTTCCGTCAGCACCTCCACCACGCCGATGGAGCGGCTCTTGGAGTCGGGCGATTTGAGCGGCAGCTGCGCGCTCACCGACGGCCCGCTCGTTTTCGACGTGCCCTGGGTTTTCGTACCGGAGGCGTTCGATTTGGAGTGCCCGCCGCCGCCCGTCAGCAGGATCACCGCGACGACCGCCGCGACGGCGATCGCGCCGAGCAGCAGCGCCCCACCCAATCGCGAACTCGGCGGCTGGCCCGCGGTCGTGGAGCCGGGCGCGCCGACGCTGGTGCGTGGGGCGGAGGACAGGTCGGCGATGCTTTCGCGCCGCAGCGACGCGGACGCGCCGGCGGCGATGCCGCTCTTGCCAGCGCCGGGAACGGCCGCAGCGGAGCTGACGCCGGACACGCCAGCGTCAGCGAGGACGGAGGCGGCTGAGGGCGGCGGGATGTCGGGCAGCTCGGCTGGCCCCAGCGCGGCGAGCTCGTCCACGAGCGCCTGCGCCCATGCGCGCGCGGGCTCGGTGGAGCCGAGGTAGGTGCGCGTCTTCAGCCGTTCGGCGATTCCGGCCTGTTGGCCGAGCAGGTAGTCGGCGATCTCCTCGCGGCGCTCGAGCGCCAGCTCGCGCGCCTGGCGCGGCGCGAGCACCGCGAGCGCGGCGTGCGCGCGGTCGTGCACCGCGACCTCGGCGATCCCGAGCAGCACGGCGACCTCGGCGTAGCTCTTGCGCTGGCGCAGAAGCAGGGAGAGCGTCGCGCGCTGGTCGGGAGGGAGCTCGTCCAATCTGCTCATGATGAGTGTCCTGTTGCCATGGCGTTTTGTGCTCTGGCAGCGATGAGGGACCGTAGGCTATCGTGGCGGCGGGATGAGCACAGTCAGCGCGGAGCAGATCAACGCGGCCCTGCGCGGCTTCGATCGCCTGTACGGCCTGGAGATAGAGACGTGCTCGGACACGGAGGTGCGCGCGCAGGTGGCGGTGCGCGAGGAGGTGAAGCAGCCCGCTGGTCTCGTGCACGGGGGTGTGTACGCGTCGATGGCGGAGGCGATGACGTCCCTGGCGACTGCGCTGGCGGTGCTAGCGGACGGCGACATGGCGATGGGGCTGTCGAACAGCACGAGCTTTCTGCGTCCCGTCACCGAGGGAGTCGTGCACGCGCACGCGACGCGCGTGCACCGCGGTCGCACGACGTGGGTGTGGGACGTGCGCTTCAGCGACGACGCGGAGCGCACATGCGCGGTGACGCGCATGACGATCGCGGTGCGGCCGATGCCCGCGGGTCAGTCGCTGACGCTCAGCTGACACCCCTCGCGCGGCGGGCAGTGCCGACGTTCGGCGCGTCCCTCGCGCCGCGCGGGTCGGCCTCAGCTCAGCGGGCGCAGCGGCGCGGGGATCTGCGACGGCAGCGGCGTGGAGCCGAAGCCGGTGTCGGGCAGAGGCGCGGGTAGCGGCGCCTGAGGCGCGCCGACCTCGCCGATCGGCACGACCGTGGAGGCGGCCGCGCGAGCGAGCTGCGGGTTGCGGGCGTAGATGCTCACGACGACGCCGGCGGTGGGCAGCGCGATCGCCCTACCGCGCTGCGTGACGACGGCGGGCACGCCGCGGATGGGCGCGACGCGGCTGGGCGTGGCGCCGCCGGGCGTGAAGCTGTTGTCGGGCGAGGTGATGACGCGCATGGGGGGTATGCACGTTCCCTGCCCGCCGCGCAGGCAGTTGCCGTACTGCACGGTGTAGGCGCCGCCGGGGTCGTGGGTGACTTCGGTGATCGCCATGCCCTTGAACTCGCCGCCGAGCCAGTACACGGGGAATGGCGCCTCGATGAGGTTCTCGAGCAGGTTGTGCGCGATGGGCTTGTCCTGCAACGTGTCGCCGCACCCGCCGAGCGCCAGCACGCACAGCGCGGCGAGCAATGTGGCACGGAGACGCACGGGCGGGAGCGTAGCGGTCGTCGTCAGTTACGGCCGCCTCGAGTAGCTGAGCGGCGCGCTATCCGCGATACCGATTGGTGATCGGCATGCGCCGGTCGCGCCCGAACGCGCGGGCGGTGATCTTGATGCCGGGGGGCGCCTGGCGGCGCTTGTACTCGGCGAGGTCGACGAGCCGGATCGCGCGCTCGACATCCGCCTCGGGCAGCCCCTGTGCGATCAGCTGCTCGCGGCTGAGGTCGAGCTCGACGTAGCCCTCGAGGATGCGGTCGAGCACCTCATACGGCGGCAGGGAGTCCTCGTCGCGCTGGTCGGGGCGCAGCTCTGCGGAGGGCGCGCGCTCGATGATCGAGGCTGGGATGGGGTGCTCCGCGGGCTGGGCGCCGTCGGCATTGGTGCTGGCGCCGATGACGGCGGGCGCGGCGGGGGAGTTGCGCCACTCGCAGAGGCGGTAGACGAGCGTCTTGGGCACGTCCTTGATGACGGCGAAACCGCCGGCGAGGTCGCCGTAGAGGGTGGTGTAGCCGACGGACATCTCGGACTTGTTGCCGGTGGTGAGCACGAGCCAGCCGAACTTGTTGGACAGCGCCATGAGCAGGTTGCCGCGCACGCGCGCCTGGACGTTCTCCTCGGTGAGGTCGGGCTCGCGCCCCGTGAACTGCGCGCTCAGCGCGTCGTCATAGGCGAGCATGACGCCCTCGATGGGCAGCTCCAGAGCGCTCGCGCCGAGCGCGGCGGCGAGCGCGCGCGCGTCGTCCTGAGTGTCAACGGAGGAGTAGGGGGAGGGCATGACGGTGGTGCTCACGACCTGCGCGCCGAGCGCGTCGGCGGCGAGGCACGCGACGAGCGCGGAGTCGATTCCGCCGGAGAGGCCGAGCACGACGTGTTTGAAGCCGTTCTTGCGAACGTAGTCGCGCAGCCCGAGCGTGAGCGCGATGTAGATCTCCGCCTCCTCGGGCGCGAGCGGCTCGGCCAGGGCGCTGGTGGTGGTGCCGGCAGCCGCGGGGTCGGGCGAGGGGCGCTCGCTAGAAGCGCCTGCCGCGCTCTCGCTCACGCCCTGTGGCGCGCGGGCGGGCAGCGTCGCCAGCAGGCTCACCTCCCGCTGCGTGCGGCGCGCGGCGGGGCGGTGTCCAGCGTCGCGCAGGCGCGCGGCCGCGGCGGTATCCAGGTCGACATCGCAGACGAGCATCTGCTCGCGGAACTGCGCGGCGCGGGCGATGGTGCGCCCGGTGTGGTCGATGACGCAGGAGTGCCCGTCGAACAGCAGCTCGTCCTGCCCGCCGACGAGACCGCAGAAGGCGATGCAGGCGAGGTTGTCGCGGGCTCGCTGGGCGAACATCCGCTCGCGCTCTGCGCCCTTGCCTGCGTGGTAGGGAGAGGCGGAGATGTTGAGGATGAGCGTGGCGCCGGCGAGCGCCTCGTCGCTGGCGGGCGGGCCGGGCTCCCAGATGTCCTCGCACACGGTGATGCCGACGCGGTGCGCGCCGACGTCGATGACCGCCCCGGCGGCGCCCACTTGGAAGTAGCGCTGCTCGTCGAAGACGCCGTAGTTGGGCAGGTACACCTTGCGGTAGACGGCCTGGACGGCGCCGTCGGCGAGCACGGCGGCGGCGTTGTACACATCCTCGGCGCGCTCGGGAAAGCCGACGATGGCGATCGGCCCGTGGACGTCCGCGGCGAGCGAGCGGAGAGCCTCACCGGCGTCGGCGAGGAAGTGCTCCTTCAGCAGCAGATCCTCGGGCGGGTAGCCGGTGAGCACGAGCTCGGGGAACAGCACCAGCTCAGCCCCCGCTGCGTCAGCTGCGCGGATCCCTTCGCGCACCCGCTCGGCGTTGCCGGCGATGTCACCGACGGTGGCGTTGATCTGGCAGAGCGCGATCCGCACGTGCGGATCGTATCGGCGGCCTAACGGTGGAGGCTGAGGATGCTGCGCCAGCGACCGCCGCGCCAACGTTTGGGCTTGGGCTTGCGCTTCGGCAGCGCTACAGCCGCGACGCCAGGGGGAACCCTCTTCGGCATCGGGCTGGGGGGAGCGGGTTTGGGTGAGGAATCGGTCATTCTCAGGTCAACAGTGTAGTGACGAGCGCGACAGCAGAGGCGCTGATCTCGAACATCAGGCCCACGATCGCACGCGTCAAGTGCTGGGCTGTGTTCTCGAGGTTTGGAACGTTGTCGTTGTGCAATTGATCCAAGTAGACAGCGGCCGAGGCTTCCATTTGGTGCAGCTCAGCTTCGTGTGCTCGACCCTGTGCGAGAAACCGGCCTCCGGCGATGCCCGTTGAGAAGCCGCGTGGGAACAGTGCTGCACAGGACTCGACGGCACACCAGATATATGCGAGCGCGGCCGCCCCGAATGGGATCGCGACGATTGCTGGGCCTTTCCCGACCGCTACTGCTGCAACTGGCACAACGATCGAGGCAGCAGAGAGAACGTTGGTCGCTCTTTCTCGGAGTTTGGCCTCCATCCGCTGCTGGGCGTCGAACGTCGCCTGTGAGAGTGAAAGTGCCAGTTCCTCTGGTGTTCTCGCCATGAGCAGCACGCTACGGCGTGGTTGAGACCCTATCCTCGCGCGGCCGACAGCTGTCCGCGAAGCGCTCGCGCGTCAGCTGGCGCCAGCGGGCTTGCGGGCCTTGCTGCGCTTGCTCGCGGGCTTGGCCGCGGACGTGCGGGAAGCGGCGGCACCCGCGCGGGGCGCCTCGGCTTTCTTGGCGATGCGCGGCGTGCTGACGCCGGCCGCCCGGGAGAGCGCGCCGATGGCCCACTTGAGGTCGAGCGCGATGGCGTCTAGCTCGGGCAGCGCGTCGTAGTCGCCGAGCAGCCCGAAGCCGAGGTGCCCGTCGTAGCTCATGACGGCGATGCCGAGCGCCTGGCGCTGGGCGAGCGGGACTACGGGGTAGAGAACCTGCAGGCGCTGGCCGAGCAGGTAGAGCGGGAACTGCGGTCCGGGGACGTTGGTGACGACGAGATTGAAGAACGGTTGTTTGGCCTGCAGGCGCGCGGCTTGGCTGAGGATGGTGGGCGGGGCGAAGCCGGCGAGGTTGGTGAGGACCTGCGCGCCGACGGCCTGGCCGCCCTTCTTGAGGTCCTCCATGGCGGCTGTGACCTGGCTGAGGCACTCGGCGGGGTTCTCCACGCCGACTGGCAGCGGCGCCCACATGGCGGCGACCTGGTTGCCGAGCGCACCGCGCTGCTGCTTGGTGCGCACGGACACGGGCACCATGGCCTTGAGCACGAGCCCGTCGGTGTCGAAGTCGTGGGCGCGCAGGTAGCGCCCGAGGGCGAGGCTGACGGATGTGAGCACGACGTCGTTGAGCGTGCCGCCGAGAGAGTCCTTGATGGCCTTGAAGTTGGCGAGGTCGGCGTCGAGGAACGTGTAGCGGCGGTGCGGGCCGATGTCGACGTTGAAGGGACTGGGGGGCGCGGGCGCGTTGATGCCGGCGAGCGTCGTGGCGCCGACGCTGGCGACGGCGTCCTTGACCTGGGCGATGGCGCGCCGGGGCGCGCGCAGCAGGGCTCGTCCGCCGCGGAGCATCTCGGCTGGCACGGTGGAGCGCTCGACGAGCGCCTCGCCGAGCAGCTTCGCGGGCCCGGGCAGCGGCTTGGCGCTCCATGTGGACTGCGGCGCGGTGGGGGCGGGCTGGCGCGCGGTGTCGAACAGCACGGTGGTGATGTCGACGCCGGAGATGCCGTCGACGAGCGCGTGGTGGGTCTTGGCGATGAGCGCGAAGCGGCCTTTGGACATACTCTGCACGAGCCAGATCTCCCACAGCGGCTTGGAGCGGTCGAGGCGCTGTGAGAACAGGCGCCCGGCGAGTCGCTTGAGCGCGCCGTCGTCGGCGGGCTTGGGAAGCGCGGTGTGGCGTATGTGGTAATAGGGGTTGAAGTGCGGGTCGTCGGTCCACACGGGGCGGCCCTGCCCGAGCGGCACGTGCGCGAGGCGCTGGCGGTAGCGCGGAACGAGGTGCAGCCGGCTGAGGACGTGGTCGACGAGCTCCTGCAGCGTTGGCGCGGCCCCCTCGAAGACCATGACGGACGCGACGTGCATGTGTGCGGTGGAGTGGTCCTCGAGATGGAGAAACGTGGAGTCCAGCGCGGTCAAGCGGTCGGGGTTGGCCATGCGGTCGATTGTCGCGGGTATGGCACCCCGCGTCAACGACGTGGGCGAAAAGCTTTCGAATAAGCACGAACTGCGCGGGTGGGGAACAAAGTGGGCAAAACCGCGGGAAACCCGCACCAGTGCTGAAGCCCCGTGTTTGTTGGGATCTAGGCAAAACTTCGTATCAGCAGGCACAAATATGTGCGGGTGGTCACAGAAGAACACGCGTGTTGCTGCGTAGGCTTTGCGAACGATTGTTCGACTCGCTTAATCGTCGCCGTGGATGGAGACGAGCGGGGGACCCACTGCCGGAGCGCTTGAAAACGCGCGCCGGATGGGGCGAATCGGCCGCTGCTGCGGCCGTAACGCCCGGCTGACATGCGCCCGTTGCGCATGCGCGGCCGGCCGTGAGCCCGACAGCTAACCCCGTAAGCGGAACGCAAGGAGATCAGACACATATGTACGTGCCCGCTACACCTGCGCCCGCAACGCCGACCCTGGCTCCGGCTGGGATCGTCTCGACGGTGCCGCCACTGCTGTTGAGACCGAAGCGCAGCGCGCTGAGGGTGCGCAGCGTGAGCCTGAACGTCCTGGACGGCCACAGCGCGAGCGTGACAGGCGCGCTGCTGGAGGACCGCCATGCGGCGAAGCCGGGCCTGTTAGTCGCGCTGCAGACGCGGGGCCGTCACGGCTGGAGGACGGTGGCGCACACACGTACGCGCAGGCATGGGCGCTTCCGTGTGAGCTACACGCCGCACGCGGTCGGCAGCGAGCCGATGCGCCTGCGCTTTGCGGGCGAGGCGACGGCGCTGGGCACGCGCAGACGGCTGGCGCGGCTGAACGTGTTCCGCCTGGCGGGCGCGTCGTGGTACGGGGGCGGCGGCACGACGGCGTGCGGCGAGACGCTGACGAGCGGCATGTTGGGCGTGGCGAACAAGACGCTGCCGTGCGGCACGCTGGTGACGCTGCGCTACGCGGGGCACACGGTGCGCGTGCCGGTGATCGACCGCGGGCCGTACGTGGCGGGCCGCGACTTCGACCTGACGGAAGCGACGAAGCGCGCGCTGGGCTTCGGCGACACGGGCGAGGTTTGGAGCACGAGCTGACCGCCGGACGAGACACAGGGTTGGGCAGGTTTGTGCAGGGGTTGGGTTTCTGGCTGACGGGTCGTTGAATCGTGTGAATGTCCGCCGTGCAGAAGCCCACCCGCACACAGATCTGGGCTGAGAGCCTGGGCGACTGGAGCTGGCCTGGCCAGGGTGGCGCGGTGGCGGCCGAGGCGCTGCCTCCGCCCTGGGTGCCGGCGTTCCCGCCGCGCAGGGAGCCCGCGGCCGCGATGGGGGCTGGCTCGGCCGCGCGCGAGGCGGCGCGCCGACGGGCGCTGTTGCTGGCAGCGCTGCTGCTGAGCGCGCTGGTGTCGACGGGCGTGGCGTTGGCGCTGCGCGGACAGCTGAGCCTGGGTGAACTTGTCCACGTCGGCTCGAGCGAGCCGGTGGCGCAGTTGCGGGTGAGCCAGAGCGCGCCCTCGCGGCTGCTGGCGGCGCCGACGCTGACGAAGGTGAGCGAGGACGCGGCGGGGAGCTCGATCGAGACGGCGAGCTACGACTCGGCGGCGCTGCACCGCACGGGGTCGTTCCTGACGTACCTGCCGCGGGGCTACGCGAGCACGAACGCGCACTACCCAGTGGTGTACATGCTGACGGGCACGGACCAGCAAAACTCAGACTTCCTGCGGATCGGCGTGCAGGGCGAGCTGGACCGCCTGATCGCAAAGCACGAGATCCCGCCGCTGATCGCGGTGATGATCCAGGGCGGCCCAGGCTCGAACCTGTGGCGCAACCGCTACGAGAGCTACGTCCTTGAGGTGCAGGAAATCGTGGACCGAATCCTGCCGACGGTACGCGTGCGCGGCGCGCGAGCGGTGGTGGGCGACTCGATGGGCGGCTACGGCGCGATGCACACGGTGCTGAGGAACCCTTATCGCTTCGGCGTGGTGGAGAGCTGGTTGGGCTTCTTCAACGGCCTTGGGCCAAATCTGCGTGCCGACAGGGAGATCTTCTCGCGGCTGGGACTGCACGCGTTCATCTACGGAGGCCGCGAGGACAAGATCGCGGACCCTACGGAGAATGCGTCGTTCGCCGCTGCGCTGAGGGTGGCGGGGGCGGATGCTAGGAGCGCGGTGTACCCGGGCGAACACAACCTGGCGACGCTGGAAGCGCATCTGTCGAGCACACTGCGGTTCGCAGGGCAGGCACTTGGCAGCGCCGTGAGCGCTTCACCGCGGCACAGCGCGGGTTGACACGCCGTTCTTGCACCGCCATAGACTGCCGATGGGATCGCTGTTTCTAACCCAGGAGGGCGTCAGATGCGCCGAAAGCCCATGGTTTAGGCTCTCACTCTCTACTGGGCTCACCCGGCAGCCCTCCGCGGAAATTCCGGACTTGTGTCCGTCCACTGGTTGTTCTACAAACCCCGCTTGTCCTAAATCCTCGAAGGGCTGTCAAGCGTTGCGAATACAGCAGAAGCCGGCGCCTGCGCTCCTGGCGAGGAACGACTCTTAGCTGGCCGACCAGCCAGTTCTATCAAGTATGGGGTGTGAGAATATAAATCACTTCTAGACACTCAAGAATGACCCAGAATCACGCTAATGTCTCTGTCTAAATTTACCTGCAAATAAGCACTATTTTCGTGCTTCGAGCCTTGCCAAAGGAAGCGCGAGACTGTCTGATCTTGTCAAGGTTACACCGTGGTGCTATAACTCAACCGTCCCGACACTCGGGATGTAGTTCGTCTCAGGGGAAGGACATTGCAGGGTGCCAGTCGTGGGAAGACCTCGATCTGGTTGCACGACGCCTGTAGCTGTCGCGCACAGCGGCGCTGCGGTGAAAACAATAAGGGAAGTAATCATTCCGATCGGGGATGCTTTCGCGACCCCGATGACAAACTAGGAGCACGATGTACGCAAATACTCACGAGCGAGAGCACCTAGCACTGCCGGATCCATTGACCGTTCCGACCATGGATACTAGACGCATGCGATTATTACAACAAACCAAAAACGGTCCTTGCTAATCTGGGAACGGCACGGCTAACGTGTTCAACGGTCGTCTGATTTGCTGTGTGCTCCGCAGATGAAGGGGCATGAAATGAAGCGATTCAAGTTCATGGGACTCGTCCTGGTGGCTACATGCGCGATGAGCGCGCTGGTAGCTGCGAACGCAAGCGCAAGTATGTTTAGTTCAACCGAAGCTGGAAAACTGACTGCAAAAATTCTAGAAACCCAGAAGTTCAACACAAAAGCGGGCCTGGTGGAATGTAAATCTCTGCAACTCACGGCCGGCCAAGCACCGCTGTTAACGGAAAAGATTCATGTCACTATTCAATATTTGACCTGTAAAGCATTTGGGCTGGGCGCTACAATCAGTCCTGCATTATATCTATTTTTATCAAACGGAACTGTGCACATTGAAGCACCGATCACGGTGACTGCTGGTGGCGGAACATGCCTCGTGTTAGTCCCGAAGCAATCGGTGTCGTCCGTCGGATACAGCAACGCTGGCAAAAGCGTGATTCTAACCCCAGCGGTATCTGGTATCAAATACACGGTTGAGGGCTCGGCTTGCCCTGAACCAAAAGGCACGTTTGCTGACGGCACGTACGAAGGCAAATCATTAGTAGGCCTTGCCAGCGGAGTTGGCACAGTCAAGTGGGAAGCGTAAGAACCATGAGCAGTGAGCCTGTTGTGGATGGGCTGTTGAGCAGGTAGCTGGCTCGACAGGGGGATGGGTGCCTATCGGGTGCCCATCCCCTACCATATAAGTGAGCGAGGAGAGAGCGGGTCTGCCGATGAGCATCTGGGGTGTACGTGGTTGGAGCTGCAATCAACAGCTGATGGCAGCGGGCCTTGCGACGTTCGTAGCGAGCGCTCTCATGATGGCGTCCATCGGTGAGGCAGCCTCGGGTTCTGCGGGGTGTGCAAATGGTGGCTTGCGCACTGGTGCGTCGGCCAACCTTCCCGATTGTCGTGCCTACGAGCAGGTTTCTCCAGAGGCAAAGGGGGGGTTTGCTGCCTATCCGAGGAGCGGAACGCCTGTGCAGACTGCTCCGTCCGGTGACGCAATCAGCTATCTCGGGTTCAATGCGTTCCCAGGCGCATTGGGTAGTTCGGCTCTGCATGCTGCCCATGTGAGTGTTCGCGCTTCATCCGGATGGGAAACGACCGACCGGACCCCGGCGGTCCCGAAAGCCGAAGGGCTCAAGATTTACAAAGTCGACTACGCGTTTTCGGAAGATCTTACGCAAGGGGTCCTACGGGTACCGTTCATACCGCTCGCTCCGGGGTCAACGCCTTACGCGTATAACCTGTTTGCCCAGCACTCCAATGGGCAGTACTCATTGGTGAATTCGACGCCCCCTACTATGCCGATCGAACTATTCTGTGGACCGGAAGAACTAGCGAGTTGTTTCGAATTCTTTGATATATCCGCGTTTGCCGGGGCGTCTGGTGATTTCAGTCACGTGATCTTCGAGTCGACCTCTCAGTTGACAGCGCAAGCTCCCGGACCCTTCGTCGAAAGCTTGTACGAGAGTACCGGAGGGGAAGTGCGGCTTGTGGGAATGTTGCCGGACGGCACTGTCGCTGGTAGCTCAACGGCTGGCGCGGGCAGCAGCGTGCGCTATTCTGACGGACAGTCCGAAGCGGATAGGCGAGTCGAGCACGCGGTGTCGCAGGATGGGTCGAGGATAATCTTCCAAGCGCCGGCTGATAATGGTGAACCAGATCCCGCACAGGTCGGTCTGACGGAGGTCTACGATCGGGTTGAAGGCCGAGAAACGGTCGAGCTTTCGGCGCCCGAAGCGGGTTCGAAACCAGTGGACAACACGCCGCAAGCGGCGACATTCTGGGCCGCGTCGGTTGACGGATCACGTGTGTTCTTCACAACCGCTGCGGACCTGACGACCCAAGCCAAAACTGGCAGCGAAGGCGGCGAAGATCTATACGAATACGATTTTCACCGGCCGGCCGGCGAAAAGCTCGTAGATCTTTCAGTCGATGCTAACCCAGCGGATGCTGCAAGTGGTGCAAGCGTGTTGGGCGTTGTCGACGTATCGAGCGACGGCAGCTATGCGTATTTCGTTGCGAGAGGCGAACTCGTCCCGGGTAAAGGTGTGGCTGGCCAGCCAAATCTCTATATGGAGCACGATGGCACTTCATTGGCTTTCATCGCGACTCTGAGTGGGGCTGGTAGCTGTAGTCTGCAGAATCGTGTAAGCACTGACGCGTGTGACTGGACTCCGTTCTTGCCTCAGCTCGAGGCGTACGTTACCCCTGACGGACGACACTTGGCGTTCACATCGACCATGAGACTGCCGACCGTGGGGCACCCGGAAGGCTACGACAACATCGATCGTAATACCGGCGAAGCGGATAGTGAGATCTACGAGTACGACGCGGACACTGGGCAACTCGTGTGTGGATCCTGTGGTATCAGCGGAGCGTCGGCTGTAGGCGATGCCCTGATCGGCGGGATCATTTGGATCAAACAGCGCGAAAACGGAGAACAGTACTACGTGGGAGTCAGTACTCCGTTCTACCACGCACGCGCCATGAACGATGCCGGTACCCAGCTCTTCTACAACGCACCCAGTCAGTCGGGTAGTTCGCCCAGCAAGGTATATGAGTACGAGCACGACGGAGAAGGTAGTTGTCACGAAGCGGGCGGATGCAAATACATGATTTCAAGCAGCGGTAACGGTATAGATCAATATCTCGGAGAGAGCGCGGACGGAAATGATGCGTTTTTCGTCACGACAGAATCGCTCGTGACAACGGACGTCGATAGCCTGCGAGACGTCTATGACGCTCGTATGGACGGTGGCTTTGCGGCACCGCCCACGGAATCGGACTGCCAGGCCGACTGCCGCGTACTCGGCAATGCGTTGGATGGCAGCCCATCGCTCGTGGGATCCGCGATTGCGTCGTCGGGCAATCTGACGACCGCACGGTCGAAGTCGCCGACCGTGGCTCAGAGGTTCGCCAAAGCACTGAGGGCGTGTCGTGCGAAAAAGAACAGACGCAAGCGAACGCATTGCGAAGCCGTAGCCAGACACCGATACGGGAAAGCGAAGCCAAGAAGTCACCGGAAAGGCAGGCGGTAATGGTTGGCAGGCAACACCACGTCGGTAGTGTGTGGGTCGGAGCGCTGGGGCTGGCACGAGCAATACGGTTTCCAAGTCCTCTTGCGGTCATGAGGATCGTGATTCCCTTGGTGGTAGCGCTATGTATACCGTCCTCGAGTTGGGCGACTGGCGCGGCTCCGCATTGGATCGTCATGACTCAGTCGGCGCCGACGTTGTTTCATCCGGGAGACGGCAGTGACTTCTATGAAATCATCGCGATGAATGACGGTGCGGCGGCGACGGAAGGTCCCACGATGGTTAGCGACACACTGCCGGCGGGGGTGACCGTGACCGCCGCCAGGGCATACGTGGAAGTCTTGGGCTTCAGTGACACGAGTTCGCACGTGTTCGAGTTGGGTTGCGGGCAGACGAGTGAAGGAGCTACCGTCACGGTCACATGCACCACCGAATCGAGCGTTCCGGTGGGTCGGGCGGCTGTCGTGAAGATCGACATCCAGGTCCCTCCGGGAGCGTCTGGGCGTCTTAGCAATACAGCGACCGTCTCTGGTGGCGGTGCGCCGGATGCCAGTGTTGTGAGCGCGACGGAAGTCACCGAATCGGCTGAGCCCATACCGTTTGGAGCGTCGCTGACGAGCGAGATCACGGGCGCCAACGGCGATTACACGCAGGCTGGGGGGCATCCGTTTGCGTTTACCACATTGCTGCGCTTCAACGTTGGCTCAGTAAGCGCGGGTGAAGAATGCAATGAAATCCCGATCTGTGCGGCGATCAACGCCCAGGCAAAGGACATCGAAACAATCGTGCCACCTGGGTTGGTCGGCAATCCGACTGCCATGCCATACTGCACCCTGGATGAGTTCGAAAAAGGCGGAAACTTTACGTGTCCGCCGCAGTCGCAAGTTGGTGCTTTGTACCTGTACTTCTACGGGTCTGGTACGGCGGTGCAATACGCACCGGTGTATAATATAGAACCACCACCAGGCGAGCCTGCGGAGCTCGGGTTTACGGTCGCCGGGGCCGCTCACATTCCTTTGTTTTTCCATGTCCGCAGCGATGGAGACTATGGCTTGACGGCCGATCTGACGGATATCAATCAGTTCGACCCGGTCAGGATCGCGCTGCTGTCGATCTGGGGCGAGCCTACAGATCCTGCTCATGACCCCCTGCGACTTTCGGACTTTGGGAACTGCGGCCTGGGTACCGGCGGTTGCGCAAGCGGGGTGTTTCCGCCTAAGCCGTTTTTGAGGCTGCCAACGAGCTGCCCGGGGGGCTCGCTGCCGATGTCGGTATTGGGCGACTCCTGGCAAGCGTCGATTTCACCGCTACCACAGCTGGCTGAATCAAGCATGGCAGGGACGACAGGATGTGAAGCGCTGCCGTTCGACCCGGAGGTTTCTGTGACACCAAGCACGCGTCAAGCTGGCGCTCCCGTGGGATACGACGTCCATCTGTCGGTGCCACAGAGCGAAGAAGTGGGGCGGATTGAGACTGCCGACATCCGCGACACTGAAGTCACTCTGCCAGAAGGGACTGTGCTGTCTCCATCAGCGGCAAACGGGCTGTCGGCGTGTAGCGATGAACAGTTTGGGTTGCACGTGGAGGGCAAGAGCCAGTGTCCGCGCGCCTCGAAGATCGGAACAGTCAGCGTGACGACACCGTTGTTGAGCAAGGCGTTGACCGGCAGCGTGTTCGTAGGCGCGCCAGAATGCTCGCCCTGCAGCACAGATGACGCGCGCACCGGCCGTATGACGCGATTGTTCGTCGAAGCCGAAGGATCTGGCGTCATCATCAAGCAGGCTGGGCGTACGAGAATCGATCAGAGCACCGAGCGGCTTGTGACTGTCTTCACCGACATGCCTCAGGATCCGGTCAGTGATATCTCCTTGTCATTGGAACAGGGGCCGAATGCCCCGCTGGTCAACCCCGGCACATGCGGTGCGGCGATAACGACTGCTTCGATGACGCCGTGGAGCTCGATGACGGCATCCGAAATTTCGGCCCCTGCGGTCACCATCGAAGGCTGCACTACGCCTGGCTTTGCCCCGAGCTTCGCGGCAGGTCGCACGACAAACGCCCGCGCTGGCGCGTTCACGGGCTTTGCCGTGTCGCTGTCGCGCAATGACGGCGAACAGACGCTCGGAAGCGTCAGCGTGACCACACCTCCGGGGCTGTTGGGGGTGTTGAAGAGCGTGGAGCAGTGTGCGGAAGGACAGGCGAACGCTGGCACCTGCTCCGAAGGCTCACTGATTGGCTCGGGATCGATCGTTGTCGGACCGGGATCCGCGCCGCTCAGGATCCGCGGTGCCAAGGTCTTTCTCACAGGCCCATACGAGGGCAACCCCTTCGGGCTGTCGATCGTGACACCGGCGGTCGCCGGACCGTTCGTCCTGAGCGGGAACACCGGCAACGGGATCGAGGTAGTACGCGCGTCGGTGGCCGTCGATCCTCATACCTCAGCGATAACGGTCAGTAGCGACCCGCTTCCACAGGCGCTGAACGGTGTTCCACTGGACGTGAGGAAAGTCGACATCACGATTGATCGCGAAGGGTTCATGTTTAATCCGACAAACTGTGATGCAATGGCCGTGAGCGGAACGATCACGAGCGCCGTTGGCACCGCCAGCAACGTGTCGTTCCCATTGCAGGCGACGGATTGCGGAATTCTACCCTTCAAGCCAACATTCACAGTCTCCACACAAGGCAAAGCAAGCAAAAAGAACGGGGCATCGCTCCACGTGCACGTCACCTCGAGCGCGGGCCAGGCGAATATCGCGAAAGTCAAGGTCAACCTGCCGATTCAGCTGCCCTCTAGGCTTTCCACATTGCAGAAAGCGTGCGTCGACCATGTATTCGAAGCGAACCCCGGGTCGTGTCCGGCGGTCTCCATCGTCGGGCGGGCGACGGCTGTCACGCCGCTGCTGGCGAAGCCGCTGACCGGGCCTGCGTATCTGGTCTCGCACGCGGCGGCCGCGTTTCCCGATCTCGAGATCGTCCTGCAGGGGGAAGGCATCACACTGATCCTCGACGGCAACACGACGATCAAGAGAGGCATCACGTCGAGCATCTTTAAAACCGTCCCCGATGCGCCGATCTCCAGCTTCGATCTGGTGCTTCCGCAGGGGCCGCACTCGGTGCTCGCGGCGTTCGGGAGCCTCTGCACGGGCAAGCTCAAGATGCCAACCGTCATCACGGGACAAAACGGAGCGGTCGTCAGGCAGACCACCAAGATAGCCGCGACGGGCTGTCCCAAACACAAGAAAGCCAACGCAGCGAGCAGCAGGAAGAAGCGTTAGACACGGGCTGAAGAGAGCGACTGCCGCCTGCTCGGGCTGGCCGGCCAGCCAGTATCATCGGCTGATGTCCTGGTGAGCAACCAATGGAGGTCCAGATGGCGGCTGTAGGCAGCGATCTCGAACACGTGCTCGTCGGCGAGCGCGAGCACTGGCAGCAGGGTCCACCACACGAGCTGTTCGCGGCGTTGAGGGGCCAGTGCCCCGTGCATTGGACCGACAGGGTCACCGAGTACCCCAGCGAGGCCGGCTACTGGTCGGTCACCACGGCTGAGGACATCCACACCGTCAGCCGCGACTTCAAGACGTACTCCTCCGAACTGGGC
The DNA here is from genome assembly GCA_963813055.1 of uncultured Solirubrobacteraceae bacterium. Lineage (GTDB taxonomy): Bacteria > Actinomycetota > Thermoleophilia > Solirubrobacterales > Solirubrobacteraceae > Palsa-744. Next base: position 611,704 of record CAWEXM010000006.1, on the reverse strand, counting down.
GGCATCACCGCCGTCTCCGAAGTCTTCCCGCTGGAGCTCACGCGCGCGATGTTCATCGGCATGGACCCGCCCAAGCACGACCGCATAAAGGCGCTCTTCCAGGCCGGCTTCACGCCCAAGCGGATCGCCGACCACGAGGACGCCATCAGGGCGATCGTCAGAGACGTGCTCGATCGGCTCGACGGGCGCGAGACGTGCGACCTCGTCGCCGACGTCGCCCAGCCCGCCGTCTCACGCGTGATCGGCAGCTTCATGGGCATCCCCAAGGAGGACGACGCCGCGTGGGCGAGCCTCATGAACTCCGCCCTCGGCGCGGGCGACGTCGACCTCAACCCCGGCGGCGTGGATGACGTGCTGCAGAAGGACATCCCCGAGATCTTCGAGCGCTGCAGAAAGCTCATCGCCGCGCGCCTGGAGAACCCCACCGACGACCTCACCAGCGTGCTCGTGCACGCCGAGGTCGACGGGCAGAAACTCGAGGAACACGAGATCGTCATGGGCTTCTTCCTGCTCGTCGCCGCCGGCAACGACTCCACCAAGGCCACGTACTGCAGCGGCATGCGCGCGCTGATGGAAGATCGCCGAGCAGATGCAGCTGCTGCTCGACGACCCCTCGCTCGTGCCCGGCGCCGTGGAGGAGTCGCTGCGGATGTTTCCCGCGTTTGCGCACTTTCGCCGCACCGCCACGTGCGACACCGAGCTGCACGGCCAGAAGATCAAGCAGGGCGAGAAGGTGGTCATGTGGTACGTCTCCTCCAACCGCGACGAGACGCGCTTCGAGGACCCCGACCGCTTCGACCTGCGCCGCACCACCGAGCACCAGGCGTTCGGCGCCGGCGGGCGGCACTTCTGCCTCGGCACCGCGCTCGCGCGTCTGGAGCTGAAGATCATGCTCGAGGAAACCCTCGAGCGCTATCCCCACATGCAGATCGCGGGGGAGCCCGCTTACGTGGAATCCCCGTTCATCAACCAGCTCAAGACGCTGCCCGTACGACTCGTTCGCTAGCCGGCCGCGCTACGCGCGGTTGCGGGGCGCGGAAGTACGTGCTAAAGACTCCTGCTCCCCAATTCAAAGGAGCAGAACATGAGACGTATGCAAACAGTTGGTTCGCTGTGTGCCGCCGTGTGCGCGATCGTCGCAGCGGGAGCCACCAGCGCGTCCGCGAGTTCGTTCTTAGCCCACCCGCCGGGCAAGGTCTTAATCAAAGCGTTGAGCACCCACGTCTTCAAAACGGGTGGCTTCGAAACCGTCTGCACCGGGGTTTCCAACGCCGAACCCGAAAGCGTCGCGGGCGCATTACAGTCGTTAACCCTGGAGATTCACACGCAGTACTCCAACTGCCAGATCATGGGCATACAGGCGTTAGTCAGTCCAGCGAGATGGCTCTACAGCGCCGACAACGGCTTAGTGCGGCTGTTAAACATCTTCACCATCAGAACGGACATGTTCAACTGCACCATCACCATCTTATCCGCCAGCAACCAGGACCTGTGGACCGCCAAATACTTAAACATCGGCAGGGAGATCGCGATCGACCACAACATCGCCAACCTCAGCGCCGAGGGCGCCGGCGAATGCCCCTTCGCGCTTGAAAACAAAGGCACCTACACCGGGGTCACGTTAGTTGCCCTGGAGGGGCTCGGAACCCTCAAGTGGGATCAGGAATAGGAGCTCGTGCAGGGAGGTGGGCGCCGCTGCGGCGCCCACTATCCTCACCGCATGTGCGGCCGCTACACGAACACCGCAGGGCCTGAAGAACTGAACGAACGCTTCCGCGTGCCCATCCCCACCGAGGCGGGGACGCGGCGCTTCAACATCGCGCCCACCGAAGAGGTGCTCGCGATCGTCGCGCCCAAGGGCGAGCCCGAGGCGCGGCTGCTGCGCTGGGGGCTCATACCACCGTGGGCCAAGGACCTCAAGAGCGCCGGCAACACCATTAACGCGCGCGTCGAGACCGTCACCACCCGGCCCGCATACCGCAGCCTCATCCCGAAAGGCTCGCGGCGCGCGCTGCAGCTCGCCGACGGCTACCTCGAGTGGATCAAGCCGGAGAAACGCAGCGAGCCGCGACAGCCGTTCTTCTTCCAGGTCGACGGCGGCGTGCCGTTCGCGTTCGCCTCGCTGTGGACGCCCGCCAAGATCGACGGCGAGTGGATCGAGAGCGTCACCATGCTCACGTGCGACTCCGCCCCCAACCGCACCGCCGCCGCCATCCACGGCCGCATGCCCGTCATCCTCGCCGACCGCGACGCGCAGCTGGCATGGCTCGACCACAACCTCGGGGCGGAGGAGGCGCTGGTCCTGTGTGGCGCGCTGCCAACAGAGCGGCTGTCGGCGCGGCCCGTCAACCCGGCGGTCAACAAGGCCGGCGGCGCGCCCGAGGGGCCAGAGCTGCTCGTCGCGCCTGCCTGAGAGCGGAAGCCGCGCCTCGTCGTCGGTCTCGCCGGCCGGCCACCGCACGCCCGCGAGCGCGGCGACACGCGGCCTGGTGTGCCACAGTCGAGCGCCCGTCGGTGATTACCGGCCCTCCGCGAAGTGCTTGCCCGCGATCTGCTCGACCGTGCCCTTCGTACGCACCGTCATCGCGCCAAGGCGGTGCTCGATCTCCTTCAGGTCCAGCTCCGAGTCGGACATGCCGCCGCGCGGCAGCCAGAACAGCTCGCGCTCGCCGAACGCCAGGCGGTCCGCGTCGCTCTGGAGCGCCAGCACCGCCTTGCGGTCGGCGGCCGACGGCTTCGCGCCCAGCAGCGCCACCTGCAGTTTGCCGCTCGACGCCTGAACGTGCTTGCGCTCGAACGGCTCGCTCGCCGCGATCGCGCGCACCTCCGCCGCTGCGCGGATGAACGTCGGCACCGCGTAGCCCAGCGCCTTCTCCAGGCCCTGTTCGATCCGCTTCGCCACCTTCTCGTCCGGCGCGCTCTCGCCCGCGAAGATCACGTTCCCGCTCGCGCGGAAGCTCGCCACGTCACGAAAGCCCATCGCGGTGAAGTGCTTGCACAGCTCCACGTTCGTCAGGCGGTGGCCGCCCACGTTCATGCCGCGCAGGAAAGCCGCGTAGGAGGACACCGTGCGATTATCCGTCGGGTCCAGGCTGGCCCAAGCGCTCAGGAGGCTTTCGGCGGGACGCGCATGTTGTCCGACGCGCGGAACGCTCCCACCACGCCCTCGTCGCCGCCCTCCGGCACCGGCACGAACGGGTGGCGCGTCGCCACGCCCACCGTGTCCGTCTCCGGATAGATCACCACGTCGGGGCTGTTCGACGTGGAGACTGCCAGCACCAGCGCCGGCTCGTCAGAGCGGTTCACCATCGCGTGCATGCCCTCGCGCCCGCGCTGGCACGACACCACGTCGCCGGGGGACAGCTGCTCCTCGTCGTCCGTGGACGTGCGCATCGTCGGTGTGCCGCGCAGCACCACGAACAGCTCCTCGTTGCCGTAGTGCGCGTGCAGGTTGAAGCCCTTCGCTCCCGGCGCAAGCTCGTACACCGTCGCGCCCAGCTCCTTCGCGCCCGCCGCCCGCGCCACCATGCTGCCGCGAACGCCCATCTCCTCGCGCTCCATCTGGAACTCGCCGCCGAACACGTTCGGTCTACTCACCGCCGCACCTCTTTCTCGTTGGAAGCTCATCCGCAAAGCTACCCGCTCGCGCGCGTCTCAGAACATGCCCGCCACGATGGCCGGCACGTCCCGCCGCGCACGCTGCGCGGGTCCGTCAGGCGGCGCTCGCCGCCCCGGCCCGCTCCGCCAGGATCGCCGCGATCCGCGCCCTGTGGCGGCTCGCGCCGCCCAGCAGCGTTGCGTCGATCTGCGCGCGCTTGTACAGCCAGTGCACGTCCGCCTCCCACGTGAAGCCGATCCCGCCGTGCGCCTGGATCGCGCTCGCCGTCACCTCCCGGCCCGCCTCTGACGCGGACGCCTTCGCCATCGCCGCCGCCTCCGCCAGCCGCTCCGGGTCCGCGTCCGCGGTCCACGCCGCGAACGCCGTCGTCGAGCGCGCCTTCTCCGTGTACAGCAGCATCTGCGCGCAGCGGTGCGACACCGCCTGGTAGGAGCCCACCGGCACGCCAAACTGCTTGCGCTCCTTCACGTACTCCACCGTCATCGCAAGCGCCCTGTCGCACACGCCCACCAGCTCCGAGCTCACCGCCACCAGCGCGCGGCCCAGCCCCGCGCAGCCGTCCGCCAGCAGCTCGCCCGCCGAGCCGTCCGCAGCGCTCACGCGCGCAGCAGAGCGCGTCGGGTCGATCGACTCGAGCGGAGCCACCTCCGCCTCATCGCGCGCCAGCACCCGCGCCGAGCCGTCGCCTTCCACCAGCACGAGCAGCTGCGCGTCAGCGCCGCCCACGACCAACTCCGCCACGCCTCCCACAGCCGCGCCCAGCGCGCCCACCGTCTCGCCTGAGGCGAGCCCCGGCAGCCAGCGCGTGCATTGCTCCGCCGAGCCGCCGCGCTCGATCACGCTCGCCGCCATCGTGCTCGCCAGGAACGGCACGGGGGCCAGGCAGCGCCCCAGCTCCTCGCACAGGATCGCCAGCTCGATCATGCCCAAGCCCTGCCCGCCGTGCTCTTCCGAGATCGCGATCCCCGGCCAGCCCAGCTCGCACAGCTCGCGCCACAGCTCCCCGTCCACGCGCGCCGCCTCCGCGTGCTTGCGCACGCGCTCTGGCTTCGCGCGCTCGCCCAGCAGGTCCCGCGCCGTGCGCTGGATCTCGCGCTGGTCGTCAGTCAGGCCGAAGTCCATCAGCTACGCGACCCGAGGACGAAGTCAATTAAAACATCACACAGCCACCTTCAGCCGCGGCAATCCGAGCACGCGCTCCGCGACGATGTTCTTCAGCACCTCCGTCGTGCCGCCCTCAATCGTGTTGCCGCGCGCGCGAAGCAGCTCATAGCTCCAGCTCGTGCCGCTCGTCAGCGCGTCCGGGCCCACCACGTCCACCGCCAGCTGCGTCAACCTTTGGTTTGTGTCTGACCACAGCCACTTCACCAGCGAGCCCTCCGGCCCCGGCTGGCCGTAGCGCTCCACGTCCGTCAGGCCCTTCCACGCCAGCAGGCGGATCGACTCGCAGCGCACGTGCAGCTCCGCCAGTGCGTCCGCGTGCTCGTCGAACGTGCCCCGCCGCGCGGCTGCCGCGATCGTGTCGTCCAACAGCTGGCGCAGGCGGATCTGCAGCGCGAAGCCCAATCCCGCGCGCTCGTTCATCAGCGTCGTCAGCGCCACCTTCCAGCCGTTGCCCACGCCGCCCACCACGTTCGCATCGGGGATGCGCGCCTCCTCGATGAACAGCTCGTTGAACTCCGCCTCGCCCGTGATCTGGCGCAGCGGGCGCACCTGCACCGCATCCTGCTCCATGTCCATCAGGAAGTACGTCAGGCCCTTGTGCTTCGCCGCCTCGCCATCCGTGCGCGCCACCAGCATGCACCACTTCGCGTACTGCGCGCCGCTCGTCCACACCTTCTGGCCCGTCACCACCCACTCGTCTCCGTCTTTCACCGCTCTCGTCTTCAGCGACGCCAGGTCCGACCCCGCGTCCGGCTCGGAGAAGCCCTGACACCAGATCTCCTCGCCTGAGAGGATCGGCGCCAGGTAGCGCTCCTTCTGCTCGTCCGTGCCCCACACCATCAACGTCGGGCCGCCCAGCAACAGCCCCAGCACGTTCGCCGCCATCGGCACCCTCGCGCGGCCGATCTCTTCGAAGTAAATAGCCGACTCGGTCAGCGTCGCGCCCCTGCCGCCGTACTCCGCGGGCCACGCGGGCGCGGCCCAACCCGCGTCGTAGAGGCGTCTCTGCCAGTCGCGTCGCCAGCCGTAGTGCGCGTCCTCGCCGCCGTCCGTCGGCTCCGTCGCGGGCGGGTTCTCCGCCAGCCACGCGCGCAGTTCGTCGCGGAACGCGATCTCTTTGGAGCTGAACGTCAGGTCCATGCGTGGAACACTACCGGCGAGCGGGCGCTACGCGTGGGGGCGGCAGCGCCTGATCGTCACGCTGCGCGACGCCTCCACCGCGTTCGCGCCGGCGCTCGCTTTCACCAGCGTGATCTTCGCCAGCAGCCGGTGCCTGCCGGCGCGCAGCCTGCTCGCGTCGCCCGTCACGCTCAGCAGCCCGCCGCGCGCGCTGTGCGCGGTCATTTTCCGCAGCCTGCGCCCGTCGAGGTAGAACGTCACGCGCGCCACGCCCGCCGACTTCACGCTCGCGTGGAACTTCGCGCGCACGCAGCCGGGTGGGCCCGTCAGGATCGGCACCGTGCCGGTTGAGAACGCCAGCACGCCTGCTTTGCCCGCGTCGGAGCCGCTCGGGGTCGCGGGCGCTCCCGGCGCGGCGGAGGGGGGCGGGGTCGTTTTCTTCTCTTCCGTAGGCGGCGTCGACGCGGGCTTCACTTCCGTCACCACCGTGTTCGACGTTTTCGTCTTCGGCGAGCCGTCGCCCGGCGGCGGCGTGCCCGTCAGCATCACCGTGTTCGAGTAGCTGCCAACCGCCAGGTCCGCCGCGTCGAGCGTGTGCGTGCACGTGTACGCGCTCGTCGCGCCCGGCGCGAGCACGCCGCCCGCGGGGCCGCCCGTGAGCGTCGCAGCGTCGCAGCGCGGGTCCGTCAGCCCGCCGACCGTCATCGGCACGTTGCCGGGGTTGCGCACCATGATCTCATAGCCCACCGTCTGGCCCACCTCGGCCGTCTGCGTGGATGTGATGTACGTGGGGTCGCCGCCCTCGATGCGCTGCAGCTTTTCCACGCCCATGTCCGGCCGCGGCGCGCAAGTCACTTTGGCGTGGATGTCGAAGCTGCCGCTCGCGCCGTTCGCCGTGTTCCTGCGCCACTTCGCGCCCGTGTCGATGATGTAGCTGCCGGGCGGCGCGTTGATCGGCATCGTGTCCGTGCCCGACGAGCCGTCGAACGTGAACGTGCTCGTGCTCTTCACGCGGTTCACCTTCAGTTTCTCCGTCACCGTGTTCGCCGCCAGGGCGGGGAATTCCCTGAACGTCCACGTCACTGATGTGCATGTAATCGTCACCACGCCGTTCGTCCGTTCGTTCGACAGCGCGCGCAGCTGCTGCGCGTTCGGCGCGCGTTCCGCCGCCCTCGCTTCGCGGCGCGCCTGCGCCGCCGCGGCGCGTTCCGCTCTCGCCGCGGCGCGCTGTTCGGCGATCAGCGTCTGCGCCGCGGGCGAGCTTTCCGCCGCTGACTGCGCCTGCCCCGTGGGGGCGATCGTCGCGGCGAGCGCCAGCGCGAGCATCAGCAGGGGGAGGATCCAGCGAACGGTCCGCGCTCCGCGCATCTGTCCATCCTCGGCAGGCTCCATCCTGCGCGCATAATAGGCGTCGTCCGCCGCCACGTTTTTCAGTTGTTTAGTCCCGTAACAAGTTGGCGGCGTGACTGCGTACATACGTTCGCACGCTCTGCCGGTCGCGCCATCGCAGTCCCGTTTGAGCCCCCTCGTCGGAGGGGCACATGACGGATGACCAGCCGATTCGCATCCAATGACGGCGAGCGTGATGCCAAGAACGCCGCACAGGCGTTTCGAGAGCTGCCCATCCAGCTGATCGACCCAAACCCCTCACAGCCACGTCAGCGCTTCGAGCAGGCGGCGCTCCACGCGTTGGCGGGCTCCATTCGCGAGCGCGGCGTCCTGCAGCCCGTGCTCGTGCGACCCCGTCCGGGCGGCAGGTACCAGATCGTCGCCGGGGAGCGGCGCTGGTTCGCCGCTCAGATCGCGGGCCTCGAGAAGATCCCCGCTTTGCTGTGCCCATACGACGACGCCGCCACGCTCGAAGTGGCGCTGATCGAGAACATGGCGCGCGAGAGCCTCAACGTCGTGGAGGAGGCGCGCGCCTGCCAGACGCTGTTCGAGCTCGGCCTCACAAACCCGCAGATCGGCGAGCGCGTCGGGCGCAGTCCCAGCACGATCGCGAACCTGAGGCGCCTGCTGAACCTGTCCGAGGAGATCCTCCAGCTCATCGAGCGGGGCGAGTTGGGTATGACCCACGGGCAGGCGCTGTTGGTGGCGACGGATGTCGAGGTGCGCGAGGCATTGGCCGCCAAAGCGCTCGAAGAGAAGTGGACGGTGCTGACGCTCGAAGCTCGCGCTCGTGAAAGCAACAACGAAGTCGCTTCCCCTGACGAGAAGCCGCAAGCGCAGCGTAAGCGTCGCAACAGGGCCCATCAAGAGCAATACCTCGACGAGGCCACTCTCGCGGCTGCCACGGCATGGGGCGATCTGGCGAGGATGGAAGTTCGCATCCGCCCGATGACCCGCGGGCGGGTGCGCCTGGAGGTCCAGTTCAACTCCCCACAGGCAGCGCTCGAGACGGCCGCACGGCTGGCCGAGGCGGTATCCGGCTCGAAGGGGCCATCTCGATGACCGCCGAATATGTACCTCCACAAGCCATACAACGAGCACGAATGCTCGCATGGGCCACCGCTGTGGGCGCGATCACAGCCGAGGCGTTGTCAGAGCGTGACGAGCTCGGTACCGCCACGGCCAAAGAGCACTTGGACGAGGCCGTCGGGTTGGGACTGCTGGAGCGTCATTCGCTGCTCGTCGGCTACTCCGATCTCTACACCGTCACAGGCTCTGGACGGATGGAGGCCCGCAAGCACGCGGACGCCGGTGGGTACTCCTATCCGGAGGGGTTGCGCACGGCCCGTGCCACCATCAAGGATGCCCGACACACGATCGTCTGCGCAAGCGTGATCGCAGGCTTGGAACGCGCCTACCCCGACCATCGCGTAATCGCCGAGCGCGAGCTCCATCGCGAGGAACACGCTCAGCAACGTCGCCTGGGGAGCGTCAGCATCCGCCGTTACGGGCAGACGCGTTCCCACTATCCCGACATCGTGCTCTGGCCGCCTCCCACGGCTGGAGAGCCGCCGCCGTTGCCGATCGCGGTGGAGGTCGAGCTGACGATGAAGTCCAAGGAGGAGCTCACCGCGATCTGTCGTGCGTTTGCCCGCAGCCGCGACATAGCGGCGATCGTCTACTTCGCCGAGACGACGAAGTTGAAGGAAAGACTCCTGGATACGGTCGAACGGTTGAATGCCGAGGAGATGATCGTGGTCCTTCCCCTGAGCACGATCGTCGAGTCGCTGCCGGGCTTTGAGCTCGCGGCGTAGGGGGTTGATGGAGCGCCACGGTGCTCACCGAAACTAAAGTCTCCGCCGCGACTATCTACGCCGCCGACTGGGGAACCCCCGTACGGACCTCCCGACAGACAATGGGCGGCGTCGTAGTAGGCTGTTGCCCGATGGGTTCGGGCGAAGCAGACTGTCAGCAAATGAGGGTACGGTGACGGCCCGCCGACCGATCGCCGGAGCGTTAGCATTAACGAGTAGCGCTGTCGTCTTGCTTTTTCCGAGCGGAGGCGCTTATGGAGCATCTGCTCTTGAGGGCGCGTCGGCCATCGCTTTCCTGAACCAGCAGCGTGCTGCCAACGGGATTCCGCCGATCACCACGATTAACCAGGGCGATGCACAGTCCTGGTGTCCAAACGAGGATGCTCCCGGTGCCTCTGGGATCGTCTCGTTTGGTGCCGACGCATGGGGTGCAGATACGTCGCCGTGGGATAACGGCCCTCTTCATCAGGGGGCTGAGTACGATCCCCTGGTTATGACAGCGGGCGAGGTCAACGTCGACGGAAACGCGTGCTTGGGTTTCGGCAAACAAGAACGCGTTCCGCCGAGCACGCCAACGGCCTACGCGTTTGTTGGTGATGAAGGGCCGCGAAACGTGCCGACAATGCGCGATGTAGTGAACGAGTTGCCCTTCTCACCCCAGGAACTCGTAGGTATCCCGGCTGGACGAACTGGTCCCCAACCTATCTTCTATATCTACGGTCTAGGCACGGTCCACGCCGCGCAGTGGTCACTAAAGACGGTGACAGGACAGGCTGTTCCAAACGTTAAGATGGTGGACAGCCGCGCGCCGGGCCTCGCTCACTATCCGGGGTGGCATCTATCAGAACGTGCATTCCTGGTTCCTCCGCCGCTGCGAAATGGAACTAGCTATGTGATCACGGTGGAATGGCAGGGCTCGAACGGGCTGGAGATATCCCAAGTAGTGCCATTCGCGACGGAGCTAGCGTCGAACAACGTAGACATATACGTCGCTCGTGGCATTGTTCATGCGGAAAGCCTCGCTCGGGGAGGGAAAGCAGTGCTATCGAGATCTGGGCGCAAGGTACGTGTACGCCTGACTTCGAAATCGTATGGATACTTTCGCGCTACGCTGCCCGTATCACGCCTCACCCCTGGGCGCTGGCGCGCGTGTGTCTCTAGCGGCGGTGGAACAAGTGGTTACGTTGCTCGGACACGATGCGTGACAGTAAGGGTTAGCTAGCGTACTGCTGCCTGCCCCTCCGAGCGTGCCAGCGAGCCCGCGTCGCCTTGTGCCGCTTGTACGACACGTCTCGCACACAGTCCCGGGCTATGCTGGCGTCGTGTACTCCAGTTTGACGTGATCTCCTTCGGTCGTTGTCGCGTTGATCGTTATCTTGCAGTTTGGCGGCAATCTCTTCCCGAATTCGTGTTGCATCACCTTTTTCAGTGGAGCGTGTAGCTGCCCTGTAAGGTGAAGTGCGCAGGCCGGCTGGCTGGCTGACCTGCCATGCACTGTTATGGCGGCACCAAGGTTTTGGGCGTTATAGCCCGAGATCGTGGCCATGACCGCTAGCGCCGAGAAAACTTGCTTGAGCGTCGAGCCGACATCCTTGAACTCAATCTCGAATGAGCCCGAACTGGTTTCCACGATCCTGAGGCCGTCTGAGGGCCGTGGCATCCACTCCTCGAGTATGACTGGTCCGTGCACTGGTAGGAGCGACTCATCGATACTCGCAATCAAGTCACCTAGTCGCCATGCGAAGTCGAATGCCCCGAGAGCGTCGGCGACAGGCGTCGCAAAATCGCTGGGTATCGTTAGCGTGACAGCGACCTCGACATCAGTGTTTGAAAGATCCAAGCTGCGAGATATCTGCTGCGATAGCTCGTCTCCCAGCGGGAGTATCGTGTGCGCGATCCCGCGTAGCCTCCTAGCGTCGATCCGGTCGTACCGTGGACGCTTTGTCGTTGCGCGGACGCCTAGCGAGCCAGCGAGAGCGACCGCCGCCGTCGCGCTGGCCACGATTGCTGCATGGCCGGGGGACGAGCCGACTCCAGATGACGCCACCCCCGAGATGGTTCCGGCGCCCAAGCTGACCCCGGTCGAACGTGCGGCGTCTCTTGCACGTGACCTGAGTTCTAGTGTCGGCACCGCCGCAGCATACGGCACCGTGGCGGCCGGCAAGGCAAAGTTGCAGTTTCGTAACAACTAGTGACCGTTCGTTGTCTAGGGAAAGTCATCCTGACTGCGAGTCGATGCCCGCTAAAGACGACAATGGCATCGGGGTATAGTTTTTACCCAGCGATCATGTATCGTCGCCCACGCCGACTTTCGGATAGCCTGAGTTTGTCGGGCGCTCCGAAGTAGGACAGGCGATCTCTTCACTGGCAGTACCTGCAATCACGACAAGGGGTTAGATATGGCTGAACTCGGGTCATTGAGCGGGCATCGGAGGTTCGTTCGTCAAATGCGCTGTATCATCGGCGTCGTCGTCCTCATGGCGCTGGCCGGCCTTATCGATAGTGGATCAGCGTCGGCTGCGGGGAGCCCGTACACCTGCGAGCCGGCTCCGCCGGCTGATGCTTCGGGATTGGCGGAAACGCCGCCAACACCACCGCAGTCGGTGCAAGAACACGCCACCGCTACTCCTGAATCGGATGGCCTGAAGCCGCTGTGTCCCGCCGGGCAGGTTCCCTACCCGACCGCGACCCCTGGTTACTACACAAACTATCTACCGGAAAAGATCTCACCGACGATCGAAGCAGCCGTTACTCAGTCGGCCAGCGTTCGCCGAGCGCACGCCGCTCGGCGAACCCCTCATCACAGACGAGCACGAGCAGCACGATCACATGCCGGGGGGAGCAGCGACTGGTATTCCTGGGCCGGCGCGCTCCAGCGCCCGCCGAAAGGCAACGTCTCTGAAGTCTGGGATGACCAAACCAACCAGGACCCGGCCGTCTACTTCCACGAAAAACCTGGCTCGCACAGTCTCGGCCAACTGTGGGCCATGAATGAAGCCAACGGCAACAGGTCGACGGTGGAGACGGGCTGGATCGAGGCTCCGCTGACCCCGTATAACGACGTGTCGCCGCACCTGTTCATGGCGATGTCTGACTGCGGCGTCTACAAAAATGGCGGCTATGTCGGGATATCCGGCATCCCGTGGGTGCAGACCAGTTCGAGCGTCTACCCGAACCAGGTCGTGACGCACGATGATCGCGTGCATGAATACGCCGTGTGGCGCGACAGCAGCAACAATTGGCACTTCTACTACGACGGCCAGTGGGTCGGCTACATCCCGCACTCGGCCTGGACCTGTCGCTTCCCGAAGAACGTAAACCTGCTCAACTTCGGTGGCGAGGTCGCAACCCCGGAATACGAAACATGCACCGATATGGGCAACGGCACGTCCGGCCCGAACGCCGCAGACCACGAATACACCTTCTGGATCAACGAATACTTTGCTGAGCCGGGGGAACTTCACCGAAGGCACCATCCAGTCAGATCCGCAGTACGTGCAGGGCTACTGGCACGGAGGCAATGGACTTACATGGGGCTTCCGATATGGTGGTACGGGATGGTGCTGAACACGCGGCGCGCGACCGGACTCTTCCTAGCGATCGCCTTGATCAGCGGCAGCAGTTTGGTGCGCGCAGCCGGGGCAGCCACCCCGCCGCTGCCACTGGACCGTCTCACCGTCGCCCCCACGAGCGGGCACGCGCTGAAGGTTCGCGTAATCGCGAACTCAGACCCTGGCGTCTCGTTCAAGGCATTGGGAGTCGTGACGGCGTCGGCACGCGTCCTCGAGGGCCGACGCTCCTTCGCCTATGGAGAGGACGCCTCGATGTCTGTCAGCCAGTCCAATACGGTTGTACGGCTTCTCGTGCGGCCCGATCACCGAGCGAATGGGGCGCTGTTGCGTTCCCACTCGCTACGCGTCGTCGTCTCTGTGCGTATCAAGCAGGAAAACGGCGTGGTCGTACACGCATTTAAGCGGATACAGGTGGGCTCCAGGTAGCGCACTGGATCGATATCGCTTGTGCGGTGTCGGTATGTCGCCTGCGTGCGCCCAATCGCCTGATTGGCGCGACTCGCTGTGGTCGCGAAACCTCGGGCCGGCTGACCGTAGCTGGACGTCATCGCACGGGACTGTAGGGCGCGCTGCGGAAGCCTCGACGAATACCCCCGTGCTTCGACTGGGGCGTACGTATGTTCGTGTGTGCCGCCGCTCACGGCGCTAGATTCGGCTGGTCGTGTGCGCAGCCGAATCGCAACTGAGCGTCGCCCATCTGGACGCGGACGCGTTCTACGTGTCCGTCGAGCTGCGCCGCCACCCCGAGCTGGTCGGCAAGCCCGTCGTCGTCTCCGGCACCGGGCCGCGAGCCGTCGTCACCACCGCCAGCTACGAGGCGCGGCGCTTCGGCGTCGGCTCTGCGATCCCCGCGTCGCGCGCGCGGCGGCTGTGCCCGCACGCGGTGTTCCTGCCGCCCGACTTCGCCACCTACCGCGCCGCCTCCGCGCAGGTGATGGGGATCGTGCGCGAGCATGTCGAGCGGGTCGAGGTCGTCGGTCTCGACGAGGCGTATCTGGATCTCTCCGGCCTGTTCTCGCCGCGCGCCGCCATGCGACGGCTGCTCGCGGAGATCAAGGCCGCGACGGACCTCACGTGCTCGGTCGGCATCGGCCCCAACAAGCTCGTCGCGAAGGTCGCCTCCGACGCGGAGAAGCCCGCCGGCTTCGTCGTGCTCGACCGCGAGCAGGCGTGCTCGCGCTTCGCCGCCTCGCCGCCCGGCCTCGTGCCCGGCATCGGCCCCAAGACCGCCGCGCGCCTCGCCGAGCTGGGGCTGACGACGCTCGCCGCCGTCGGCGCGGCCCCCGAGGAGCTGCTCGTGCAGCGCTTCGGGCCCAACCTCGGGCGCGAGCTCGCGCGCCGCGCGCGCTTCGAACACGACGGCGTCGTGGGCGCCGAGCGCAAGGTCGTCTCAGAGTCGCGCGAGCGCACGTTCGACACCGACATCAGCGACCCAGCCGAGCTGCGCGCCGCGCTCGCTCGCATGTCCGGCGAGCTGTGCGACAGCCTCGCCAGGCACGGCCGCCAGGGCCGCACCATCGGCATCAAGATCCGCCTCAGCGACTTCAGCACCGTCACCCGCGCGCGAACAGTGCCGCACGCCACCAACGATCTGCGCGTCGTCACCGCGCAGGCCCTCGCGCTGCTCGACGGCTACGCGCCGCCGCGGCCGGTGCGGCTGCTGGGGGTTCGCGTGGCTGGCCTCAGCAGCGCCAAGGATCGCGCTGGCGAGGAGGAGGCTGCGGACACGCGGTGCGAAGACGGGGCGGGGGAGGAGCGGGCACAGCTGGCGCTTCCGGTGTAGGTCAGCCGCGCGTAGGTGGCGCGTGGGCGCCGAATGCTCGCTCGAAGCGCGAGCGCCCGCTAGGATCGAGCCATGAGCCTCGTACGCGTGGGGGACATCGAGCTGGACTACGAGCGCAGCGGCTCCGGGCCGCCGCTGCTGCTCATCATGGGCATGAGCGGCACCTCGCTGCACTGGGGCGAGCCGTTCCTCGAGCCGCTGCGCGAGCACTTCGAAACGATCGTCTACGACCACCGCGGCGTCGGCAGCAGCGCCCGCCTGGAGGGGCAGCTGTCGATCGCGCAGATGGCCGACGACGCCGCCGGGCTGCTCGAGGCGCTCGAGATCGACTCCGCGCACGTGCTCGGCATCTCCATGGGCGGCATGGTCGCCCAGGAGCTCGCGCTTGCGCACCCCGAGCGCGTGCGCACGCTCGCGCTCGGCTGCACGTACTGCGGCGGCGAGGGCAGCGCGCTGATCGCGCCCGAGGTCGGGCAGCGCCTGTTCCAAGCGATGAGCTCCGGCGATCGCGCGCTCGCTCTGCGCACCACCTGGGAGATAAACGTCTCCCCCGAGGTCGCCGACGACGAGGACGCGTTCGCCGCGTTCCTCGCGATCGCCGAGCAGCGGGCCGTCGCGCTCAACGTCATCATGGCCCAGGCCCAGTCGATCGCCGTGCACGACACCCAGGCGCGTCTGCCCGCGTTGAGCATGCCCACGCTCGTCATCCACGGCACCCACGATCAGATGCTGCCCGTCGCAAACGGCCGTCAGATCGCCTCGCTCATACCCGACTCGCGCCTGGAGATCCTCGACGGCGTCGGACACCTGTTCTTCTGGGAGCGCCCCGAGCACTCCGCCCAGCTGCTCAGCGCCCACGCGGCCGTACCCGCTTGAGCGAGGAGCTCGTCGTCCGCACGGAGGGCGTCGTCCTGTCGGGCGAAGAGAGCGCGCGCGGCGGCGACGGGAACCCGGTCGTCCTGCTGCATGGCCTCACGGCCACGCGCCGCTACGTCGCCATGGGCTCCACGCTGCTGCAGCGCACCGGGCACCGCGTCATCGCCTACGACGCCCGCGGCCACGGCCGCTCCACGCCCGCGCCCGACCGCGCCTACGACTACGAGCGCCTCGCGCGCGACCTGCTCGCCGTGCTCGACGCCGCCGACGTGCCCCGCGCGACGCTCGCCGGCGTCTCCATGGGCGCGCACACCGCCGTTCGCTTCGCGCTCCAGCACCCCGACCGCGTAGCTGCGCTCGCGCTCGTCACCCCCGCCTACGAACCAGAGTCCTTCGCCACACAGGCCGACCTCGCGCGCTGGGACGCGCTCGCGCACGGGCTGCGCGACGGCGGAGTGGAGGGGTTCGTGCGCGCCAACGATCTCGCCACACTCCCGCCCGCGTGGCATGACACAGTCGAAGCGGCCCTGCGCCAGCGCATCTCAGGCCACGAGCACCCCGAGGCGGTCGCCGACGCGCTCGAAGCGGTGCCGCGCTCGCGCCCCTTCGAGGACATCGGCGAGCTCGCTGCCATCGCCGTGCCCACCAGCATCGTCGCCAGCCGCGACGAGGCAGATCCCCTGCACCCGCTCGCCGTCGGCGAACGCTACGCGCAGACCATCCCCGGCGCGCAGCTGTTCGTGGAGGACGCCGGCCCGCCAGCGCACTCGCCGATCGCCTGGCAGGGCGGGCGCCTGTCGAAAGTCATCGCCGACGTCGCCGCCGCCGGCGCGTAGTCTCAGCCGAGCGTGGTCGCCCGCTCCTCCTCGCCCAGCGCCGCGCCGCTCAGCAGCGCCGCGTAGCGGCCGCCCAGCGCCACCAGCTCATCGTGAGTGCCGCGCTCCACGATCCGGCCCGCGTCCAGCACCAGGATCTGATCCGCGTCGCGGATCGTCGACAGGCGGTGCGCGATCGCGATCGTCGTGCGCCCGCGCGACAGGTCGTCAAGCGCCTGCTGCACCGCGCGCTCCGTCTCGTTGTCCAATGCGGAGGTCGCCTCGTCCAGCACCAGCACCGGCGGGTTGCGCAGCACCGTCCGCGCGATCGCCATGCGCTGCTTCTCACCGCCCGAGAAACGGTAGCCGCGCTCTCCCACCGGGGTGTCATAGCCCTCCGGCAAAGAGGCGATCAACTCGTGTATCTGCGCCGCCCGAGCCGCGTTCTCTATATCCAAATCCGTCGCCTCCGGGCACGCGAAGCGCAGGTTCTCGCGGATCGAAGCGTGGAACAGGTACGTCTCCTGCGACACCAGCCCCACGGTCGCCGCCAGCGACCGCAGCGTCACGTCGCGGATGTCCACGCCGTCGATGCTCACGCAGCCCCGCTGCGGCTCGTACAACCTTGCCACCAGGTACGCCAGCGTCGTCTTGCCCGACCCCGTCTCGCCCACCAGCGCCGTGCGCGTCCCCGCGGGGATCTCCGCGCTGATGTCCTCCAGCGTCCACGGCGCGTCCGGCGCGTAGCGGAAGCACACGCCCTCCAGGCGCACGTCGCCGCTCACGCCCGCCAGCTCGCGCGCGTCCGGCCGCTCCACGATGTCCACCGGCAGGTCCAGGTACTCGAAGATGCGCCCGAACAGCGCCAGCGACGTCTGCACTTCCAGGCCCACCGACAAAAGCGACTGGATCGGGAACAGCAGCCGCGTCTGCAGCGTCGTGAACGCGATCACCGTGCCGATCGAGATCGTGTCGCGGGGAGAGAGGCCCGCGAACAGGTACACGAGCGCCGGCATGATCGCGAAGCTCATCTGCACCGACGCCATCCGCCAGCGGCCCGCCATCCGCGCGCGCACCTCGAGATCCGCCAGATCTCCCGACTCGTCGCCGAAGCGCCGCACCAACTCCGGCGAGCGTCCCATCGTCTTGCCCAGCAGGATGCCCGACACCGACAGCGACTCCTCCACCAGCGTCGACATGTCCGCCAGGCGGCTCTGGCGCACCGACTGGATGCGCCTGCGCTCCTCTCCCACGCGGCGCGTCAGCCACACGAAGAACGGCAGCAGCACCAGCGAGAACGCCGCCAGGCGCCAGTCCAGCAGCACCATCGCCACGATCACCGCCACCACCGTCGTCACGTTCTGCACGATCGACGTCGCCGTCGATGTCACCACGCTGTCCACGCCGCCGATGTCGTTCGCGATCCGCGACTGCACCTCGCCCGTGCGCGTGTGCGTGAAGAACGCCAGCGACATCCGCTGCAGGTGCGAGTACACCGCCGCGCGCAGATCGTGCATCACCTGCTGGCCGACCTGGTTCGAGATCCACGTCTGCGCCACGCCGATCACGCTCGTGATCACCGACAGCGCGATCATCCCCGCCACGAGCTCGACCACCAGGGTCGTGTCGTGTTTCAGGTACGCCACGTTCACGAATTCCCGCAGCAGGAACGGCGTGATCACACCCAGCCCCGCCGACAGGAAGATCAGCGCCAGCAGCGAGCTCAGACGCGCGCGATAGGGCGTGAACAGGCGGCGGATCCGCCGCAGCGAGACGGGCGGGGAGGGGACGTCCTCAGGGCGGAGGCTCGGGCGCTCGGAACGGTGGCCGTCGCCGCCGTGCCCCTGCGCGAATGGCTGGCTGCTCATCGGTCTGACTCTACCGGCGCTCCGTCCACGCGCCCGTGAGCGCACCAACGGTCGCGCGCGACCGAGGGGCAGCGTGCACCGCGCGCTCGGCTACCCTCCGAAGTGTCGTGAAACCCACCCTCACAGCAGCGGAGACGCGCGTGCTCGGGTGCCTGCTCGAAAAGCAGCGCACCACGCCCGACGTGTATCCGCTGTCGCTCAACTCGCTGCGCCTCGCGTGCAACCAGTCGACCAACCGCGATCCCGTCGTCGAGTACGACGAGGCCATCGTCCGCGACGCGCTGCACCGCCTCGAACGGCGCGGCTTCACGCGCCTCGCCAGCGGCTCGCGCGCGGCCAAGTACCGGCACCTGCTCGCGGAAGCGCTGCCGATGAACTCCGCCGAGCAGGCGGTCGTGTGCGTGCTGATGCTGCGCGGCCCACAGACCCCCGGCGAGCTCAAGCAGCGCAGCGAGCGAATGCACGCCTTCGCCGACATCGCCGCGGTCCACGCGACCCTCGACGCGCTCATCGACCGTGAGCTGGTCGTGCGCCTGGAGCGCCGACCGGGCCACAAGGAGGAGCGCTACGCGCAGCTGCTGCAGGCGGCCGACGAGGACGAGTCGCCTTCCGCCCACGCGCCCGCCTTTGCCATGAGCGAGGGGCCGAGCGAGTTGGACGCGCTGCGCGAACGCGTCGAGCGCCTCGAGCGTGAGGTCGCGGAGCTGAAGGCGAGCGTAGGTGTCAGCGCCAGCCCCGCTCAGCCCTTCTACGACGAGGCGAGACAATGATCGCTGCGCACGCAGTGCTCGCCACCGCCTCCGACACCGCCACCGGCGTCGGCATTCCGCTCGCGCTCGCCGCCGGGCTCGTGTCGTTCCTCTCGCCGTGCGTGCTGCCGCTCGTGCCCGGCTACCTCTCCACGGTCATCGGCGTCACGCCCGCCGATCTGAAGGGCGGCGTGGGGGCCAGGCGGGTGCTCGTGCCGAGCCTGCTGTTCATCGCCAGCTTCTCCTCCATCTTCATCCTGCTCGGCATGAGCGCCACCGTCATCGGGTCGAGCCTCAACGAACACAAACACCTGCTCCAGCAGGCCGGGGGAGTCGCCATCATCCTCATGGGGCTCATCTTCCTCGCCACGCCGTTCATCGCTTTCTTCAACCGCGAGTGGCACTCCGACACGCTGCTGCGGCTCGCCGGCCGCGGCGGCCCCATCATCGCCGGAGCCGCGTTCGCCATCGCCTGGACGCCCTGCACCAGCATCACGCTCGCCGCCATCCTCACGCAGGCCGCCGTGTCCAACTCCGCCGCCCACGGCGCGCTGCTGCTCGCCTTTTACTCCGCCGGCCTCGCCATCCCGTTCCTGTTGATCGCGCTCGCGTTCGAGCGCATGACCTCCGCGCTCGCCGTCGTCAAACGCCACTTTCCCGTCATCATCGGCATCGGGGGGGCCGTGATGATCGTGCTCGGCGTGCTCATCCTCACGGGCGAGTTCACCGTTCTCAACGCCGAAGCCAACCGGCTGCTCGAAGGGACGGGGCTCGACGTCTCGAGCGTCTGAGGATCATGGAATTCCGCACCGTCACACACCAGGGCCAGAGCTTCGTCTTCTCACAGGCTGGCCAGGGGCCCGACATCGTGCTGCTGCACGGGTTCCCCGACACGCCCCACTCCTGGGAGGGGATCGAGGCGACGCTCGTGGAGGCCGGCTGGCGCGTGACCGTGCCGTGGCTGCGCGGCTATCACCCCGACACGATCGTGCCCCGACGCGACTACAAGCCCGAGACGCTCGGGCAAGACGCGCTCGGGCTGCTCGACGCGATCGGCGTACAGCGCGCGGTGCTGCTCGGCCACGACTGGGGCGCGCTGCTGTCCTACGTCGCCGCCGGCCTCGAGCCCAGTCGCGTGCGCGCGCTCGTCACCTCCGGCATCCCGCACCCCAGCGTCCTCCAGCGCACCCCGCAGGCGATGTGGGCGGTGCGCCACTTCGCCGGGTTGAAGCTGCCGTGGGCGAACTGGAGCTGCAGGCGCGACGACTTCGCCTACCTCGACCGCCTCTACCGGCGCTGGTCGCCCAGCTGGTCGGGGCCGGAGCGCGAGGAGACGCTGCGGAGCGCCAAGGAGGCGCTCTCCTCGCATGCGACGCTCGACGGGGCGATCGGCTACTACCGCGACCTGCCGCTCAACGGCGCCCGCGCGCTGGAACGCGTCGGTGCTGTGCCCGGGCTGATCGTCGGCGGCGATCACGCGATCGGCGAACAGGGGCTCTACGAACGCACCGCCGCGTTGCTTCCCGCCCCGAGCCGCGCGCTGATCGTGGCGGGGGCGGGCCATTGGCCGCACCGCGAGAACACCGCGCTCGTCATGCCCGAGGTGCTGCGGTTTCTCGGCGAGATCGGCGGGTAGTGCGCCGCTAGGCCGCGAACCGTTCGGCGCTGCGCGCCCTGCGCTTGGCCGCCTCGACCTCGCGGTCTTTCGGCGGCTGGGCGGTCACGAGTTCGCTCAGCAGCCGCGCGGAGATATCGGTTATGTCCTGCACCGCCCGCTCGAACGCCTCGGCGTTCGCCTGCGACGGCTTCGTGAAGCCGCTGATCTTGCGCACATACTGCAGCGCTGCGTCGTGCACCTCATCGGCGGTCGCGGGCGGCTCGAAGTTGTGGAGTGTCCTGATGTTTCTGCACATGCTGCAAAGGTTAGCCACATGCGCGCCGGCCCTGCGCCGGGCACCCTCCAGCCCTGAATCGGCGGCTCGGAGGACGGCCATTAGGATCTCGCCCGTGTCAGCAGCCATCCTCGCGCGCGCCGTGCCGCTCGCGCAGACCCGCGCCCTTCGCCAGGCCGTGCTGCGACCCCACGAGACCGTCGAGCAGGTCGCTGCGGACGAGGCGCCGGATGCTCTCGCAGTCGGCGCGTTCGATGGGGACGAGCTGATCGCCGTCGGTTTGATCGCCCCCGACGGGGAGCTCGGCGCGTGGCGCGTGCGCGGCATGGCCACCGCGCCGCATGCGCGTTGCCGCGGCGGCGGCAGAGCGGTGCTCGACGCGCTCGTATGCCACGCCGTCGAGCATGGCGCTCGGCGGATCTGGTGCAACGCGCGCCTGCCGGCGGTGGGCTTCTACGAGCATGTGGGTATGCGCGTGACCTCCGAGGAGTTCGAGCTGCCCAACATCGGGCCACACGTCGTCATGGAGATGAGCGTCGGGGCGGAGGACTAGGAGAGGGGAGTCCAACACCGGTCGACGCCTCGCCGGTTGGGCGCGGCGCCGGCCGGGTGGACCTGAAACTGCCTGCTTGGAGCTACGCGGCCTCGCGCAGCGCCGCGAGCTCGGGTGACTCGGCGAGCTTCTTCAGTGCGCGCTGCTCCAGCTGCGAGGCGCGCTCCGCGGAGAAGCCGAGGCGCTTGCCGATCGCCGTCAGCGTCTGGGGCTCCTCGCGGCCGGTGCCGAAACGCAGCGTCAGCACGGTGCGCTCGGTGTCCGGCAGCTGTGAGATCGCCTCGTGGACGATGCGCTCGCGCTCGTTGTCCCACGCGGTCTCCTCCGGCACCTCCGCGTCGGAGGGGAGCAGATCGCCCAGGGCGGTGTCGCCGTCTTCGCCGATCTGCTGGTCGAGGCTCACCAGAGCGGCGCGCTGGTGGCGCACCTCTTCGACCTGCTCGATCGGCAGTCCGGTCTCCTCGGCCAGCTCCTCTAGCGTGGGCTCGCGTCCGAGACGCACCGACAGCTCGCGCTCCACGCGGCCGACCTTGCGCGAACGCTGGGCCACGTGGACGGGCAGGCGGATCGTGCGCCCCGAATTCTCTAGGCCGCGCTGGATCGCCTGACGGATCCACAGCGTGGCGTACGTGGAGAAGCGAAAGCCCTTGCGCCAGTCGAACTTCTCGCTCGCGCGGATCAATCCGAGCATGCCCTCCTGCACGAGGTCGCCGAGCGGCAGGCCCTGGTTCTGGTAGCGCCGCGCGTTCGACGCCACGAGGCGCAGGTTCGAGTTGACGAGCAGTTCCTTCGCGTGCAGGTCGCCGCGCTCGATCCGCTTGGCCAGTTCGATCTCCTGGGCGGGAGTGAGCAGGGGGTAGCGGCGCGAGTGCGCGAGCAGCTGGTCGACCGCCTCGGGGATGAACGTGTCGCTCGTCCCGAGGTCGAGGCGCTCGATCGGGCTGTCCAGGCGATCTGGCGCGATGACGGTGGGGGCGTCGTTGGCGGTCTCTGTGTCCGTGGTCTCCGCATCCTGCGCGGGAGCCACTGGATCTAGCGTTAGAGTGGTGTCTGTTACTGAGTCTGACATGGGCGTCCTTCTAATCCGATGCTTGGAGTCGGAATTATACGCCTCGATAGTTGCGTTGTCAATTACCCTCGCTGGAGGCGCTTCTTTGGGGGTCCTTCGACGCTGAATGCGCGTGTCCCTGCGTGTTGGATCAAAAATATGGTGCCCTGCTGATCGGCAGATAAAACCCCGTGGGTGGGCGAAAGGAGCGATCAGGCGGTCCATTGGGCGTATCGACCGAACGCTCGAAATGCTGAGGCAGGACGGCTAAGCTCGGCGAATGACCATCGGGTGGGCTGAGCCCGACCCGGTGGCGTCAGATCAATGCCACTCCGTGGTGCGCCAGTTGTCCGTCGGCGACTCCGGCGCCAGCCACGGCGGCAGAGGCAGCTCCAGGCGCTCGCCGAGCGCGTTGATGTAGGGCTCGTAGATCGCACGCATCCCCGTCAGGCGTTTGGCGATCGTCGCCTCGTCGGCGCCCGGCTCGACGCCCGCCTCGCGCAGCTGGCGCAGCAGCTCATGGAGGTCCTCCGCCGGCAGCCGGTCGATCGGCGGCGGGGAGGGTTCGACGTGGAAGCTGTAGCTGAGGTCCGCCACCGCGTGGCGGGCTATGGCAAACGTGAAGCGCGCCGAGTCGACCGTCCCGGCGGGCGCGGCGGACACGGTGAACGCGCACGCGTCCAACAGCGCACACATCGCCGAGAGCCAGTTCTGGTTGACGTGCTGGGAGCGGAAGTACGCCAGCACGGGGTAGGCGAGGTGCGTCTCCATCAGCTCCGCCACCCACGTCTCCCAGCCGCTGAGGTAGCGGTTGAGCGCCGGCCAGCCGTCGCGCTGCGTCGAGCGCAGCACCAGGCGCCCCGCGCTCGGCGGCGAGCCCGCGCGCGCGTCGAGTTGCGAGACGGTCGCCTCGCGGCGGGAGAACGCCTGGTAGAGGGAGGGGAGGTAGCCGATCACGATCGCCAGCACCGCCAGGCCGCTGCCCGAGTCGATCACCTGGATGATCCGTGCGAACGTGCTCTGCGCGCTCAGCGCGTCCGGCCCGTCGGTCGTCATCGTCGCGGCGGCGAAGTAGAAGTCGTCGCCGAAGCTCACCGCCGCGTGCATCGGCCCCAGATGCGAGCCGGAGGCCCACAGCAGGCAGGCGTAGCCGAGCATCATCCCCAGCACCCACAGCACGAGGTTCGCCAGCAGGCCTGCGGGCCCGTAGATGCCGAGCATCGTGTCGGCCGCCTGCGCGGGCAGCGCGCGCGCCATCCGCCGCCACGGCTTCCACGCGTAGTCGAACACCGAACGCACGATTTTCGGGTCGCGCTTGACGCGCCGCGGGAGCAGGAACGCGACGAAGATCTCCATCAGCATCAACAGCACGAGCGCCGCGCCGATCAGCCCCACGAGCACGCGCGTCATCGGTCCATCCGCGCGATCTCCAGCAGCTCGTCCGGGGTCTCGTGGTCGACCTGCAGCGTCGTGTGGTCGAGCGCGAAGCGCTCGCGCAACATGTCCTGCATCTCGCGGCGGACCATGTGACAGTCGCTCTCAGTGCCCACCAGCACGTGCGCCGACAGCGCGGGGAAGCCGCTCGAGACCTCCCACACGTGCAGGTCGTGCACCTCCACCACGCCAGGCTGGGACACGAGCGCCGCGCCGATCGTCTGCGGGTCCAGGCCCTCGGGCGCGGCCTCGAGGAACACGCGAGCGGAGGCCTTCACGAGCGAGACGCCGGCGCCGATCATCAGCGCGGCGACGAGCAGCGACACGAGCGGGTCGGCGCGTTGAAAGCCGCTCACGAGGATCACTCCAGCGGCGATCGCCGTGCCGATGAACCCATACAGGTCGGTGAGCATGTGCTGGAAGCTGCCCTCCACGTTCAGGCTGCGGCGGTTCGCGCGCGAGAGCATCCACACGGCGATCAGGTTGACCACCACGCCCACGAGCGCCACCGCCAGGATCAGCCCCGCGCGGACGTGGGGAGGATCGAACAGGCGCCGCACGGCCTCGTAGGAGATGAACGCAGCGAGGATCAACAGCGTCACGCCGTTGGCCTGCGCGGAGAGGATCTCCACGCGGCGAAAGCCGAACGTCATCGCGCCGGCCGCCGGGCGCGATGCCACGCGCAACGCCACCAGCGACAGCGCGATCGCGCCGGCGTCGGCGAGCATGTGCCCCGCGTCGGCGAGCAGCGCGAGCGAGTGCGCGAGCACGCCCACCGCCACCTCCACCGTCATGAACGCGAGGATCAGCGCGAGCACCGCCGCCAAGCGGCCACGGTCGGCGTCATCCGCGACGCCATGGCTGTGGGCGTGGTGAGCGTGGGCCACGGCTCCACCATACGACCAGCACAGGACCGGCCCGCGTTCTAGGCTCCAGCGATGGCGAAGGTCCACGACAGCGGGCGCGAGCTCGCACGGCGCACCACGCTCGTGTCGATCGCCGTCGCGGGGCTTCTGGTGGCGATCAAGCTCGGCGTGGGTCTTGCGACCCACAGCCTCGGCCTGATCTCCGCGGGCATCGAGTCCAGCGGCGACGTGATCGCGGCGATATTGACGTTCTTCGCCGTGCGCCTCGGCGGACGCCCCGCCGATCACGGCCACCCCTACGGCCACCGCCGCGCGGAGAACCTCGGGGCGCTGGGGGAGGCGGCGATCCTGTCCATGGGCGGTCTGCTCGTGGCCGTCGACGCGGCCCGTCACCTGATCGTGGGCGGCGGCGCGCCGCGCATCCACTGGTACCAGTTCGCGGTGATCGCGCTCGCGGTGATCCTCGACCTCAGCCGCACGCGCATATCGCTCACCGCCGCACGCCTGATGGACAGCCCCGCGCTGCGCTCCAACGCGCTGCACTTCGCCGGCGACATGGCCGGGTCGCTGGCGGTGCTCGTGGGTCTGCTTGCCGTTCACGCGGGCTTCGAGCAGGGCGATGCGATGGCGGCGCTGATCGTCGCGGCGATCATCCTCGCCGCGGCGCTGCGCCTGATTGCCGAGAACGCGAACGTGCTGATGGACCGCACCCCCGCGCAGGCGCGTGCCGCGGCGGAGCTGGCCATCGCCGGGCTGGGGGAGGACGTGGAGCTGAGCCGGCTGCGCTTGCGCGAGTCCGCGGGGCGCTACTTCGCGGATGTCGTCGTGAGCGTGCCGCCGGGGCAGGCGGTGGTGGAGGGTCACAGGACGGCCGATCTGATCGAGGGCGCCGTCGAGGGGGCGCTGCCGGGCAGCGACGTGGTCGTCCATGTCGAGCCGCGGCGCAGCGGCCTGGATCTGCGCGACCGCGTGCTCGCGATCGCGCTGTCGGAGCCGCTCGTGAAGGAGGCGCACGACATCTCGATCTTCGAGCAGCAGGACACCGCGAGCGTGTCGCTGCATTTGAAGTTCCCAGACGACCTGGATCTGCGAGAGGCGCACGAGATCGCCGAGCGCGTCGAGCAGGAGATCCGCGCGCGGCCCGGCGTGGCCGATGTGCAGACACACCTGGAGCCGCTGGAGCGTCCGCTCGCCGCACGGCGCCCCGACGAGGACTCTGACCTGTTTGCGACGCGCGAGATCGAAGCGCACGTGCGCGAGCGCACCGGAGCGGACCCGCACCGCGTGAGACTCCTGTCGACCGACGCCGGGCGCGTCGTGTTCCTCACGATCGGCATGCGCGCGGGCGAATCGCTGACGAGCGCGCATCGGCTCGCGAGCGAGCTCGAGGACGAGCTGCACCAGCGGATCGAGGGCATCGCGGAGGTCGTCGTGCACACCGAGCCCTGAGCAGGGATGGGAAGGATTGCGCTTGCTCGGCATCTACGAGAGCGAACACCCCGTCCAGCTATCAGGAGGTCACAGGTGAAGAACCCAGTCATGCTCGTCGGCGGCGCCGCCGCAGCGCTCGCGCTGCTGTCCGGCTGTGGAGGCGGCGGCAGCACGACCGCCGCGAGCACCCCGAGCACAGCCTCGACGAGCTCGGCGACAACTGCCTCGACCTCGACCACGGCGCCGGCCACGACGCCCGCGGCGACGGGCGGCGAGGTCATCACCACCAAGCACAGCGACAAGCTCGGCACGGTGCTCGCGGCTGGCCCGAAGAAGATGACCGTATATCTGTTCGAGGAGGACAAGGGCGGGGAATCCGCCTGCACGGGCGCGTGCGCGCAGGCGTGGCCGCCGGTCACGACGAGTGGGGCACCCACGGGCGCGGCGTCGGCCAAGTCCTCCGATCTGGGCACGATCGCCCGCTCGGACGGCACCACGCAGGTGACCTACAAGGGACACCCGCTTTACTTCTTCGTCAAGGACAAGGACGACGAGGACGCCTACGGCCAGGGCTCGAAGGCGTTCGGCGCCGAGTGGTACGTGCTCGCGCCGAGCGGCAACAAGATCGACGAGTCATGAGGAAGGACGACACCGTGACCCCAAGACCAGCGACGACGCGCTCCCACTCCACCTCCAAGGCCGCTGCGGCGGCGCTCCTCACGGGAGCGCTGCTGTTCGCGGGCTGCGGCGGCAACTCCTACAGCAGCAGCTCCTCGTCCGAAACGAAGAGCGCCCCCGCGGCCACGCCGACGACATCTTCGACGCCCTCGACGCCCGCGAGCGGATCCGGCGGCGAACAGAAGCTGAGCCTGGAAGCGAACGCCGAAGGCCAGCTTTCGTACAACACGACGTCGCTGTCGGCGAAGGCGGGGGCGGTGTCGATCGACTTCACGAACTCATCGCCCGTGGGTCACAACGTGACCATCGCTTCATCCTCAGGCGAAACGGTCGGCTCCACGCCGACGTTCCAGGGCGGCTCCAAGTCGGTCACGGTGAACCTCAAGCCAGGGACGTACAAGTTCTACTGCTCCGTCCCAGGTCACCGCTCGGCGGGGATGGAAGGAACGCTGACGGTGAAGTGAGCCGCCGCGCAGCCGGTCACGGCGCGCGGCGCGTGGGTCAATCGAGGTAGGTGACGAGCTCCGCTGCGGGGGCACGCGCTGGCACGCGCTGCTCCTGCACGGGCTCGCCGAGGTAGAGCAGCCCCACGGGCGTCTCCTGCTCGGGGATCTCGAGGATCGCGCGCCCGCGCGGGTCTGACAGCAGCCCGACCGTGCGCCAGTAGCCCGCGAGCCCGCGCGCGTGCGCCCCCAGCAGCACGAGGTAGGCGGCGACTGCGGTGGCGAGCAGGTCCTCGCGGTCCTGAGCCGCGTCCTCGCCGCTCTGCAGCGCGCTGACCGCCACGAGCGTGGGGGCGCGCCGCAGCTTGACCGCCGAGCCGGGCTTCTCCGCCTCGGCGAGCTGCATCAGCCGCTCGCGCGCCTCCGGCCCGAGGACGCGGAATCGCCAGGGGTTCGTGAGGTGGTGGTTGGGCGCCCAGCTCGCCAGCTCGAACAGTTCCTCGAGCATCTCGCGGTCGACCGCGGCGGGGCCGAACGCCTTGTGCGTGCGACGGGTGCGGATAGCCTTCTCGACGTCCATTCGCCAACCCTAGCTTGAGGTGTGTCCGTGGGGTCTGCAGCGCGCTCGAACGTCGAGGAGAGGTGACCGCCGCCGAAATCGTCGCGATCGCGCTCGCGGGCCTGGCGGCGGGGACGATCAACACGGTGGTGGGCAGCGGCACGCTGATCACGTTTCCGGTGCTGCTGGCTTTTGGCTACGCGCCGGTGACGGCGAACGTGTCGAACACCATCGGCCTGGTCCCCGGCTCGGTCTCCGGCGCGATCGGCTATCGCCGCGAGCTCGCCGGCCAGGGGAGGCGCGCACTGCGCTTCGGCACGATGACGGCGGCGGGAGCCATCACGGGAGCGGTGCTGCTGCTGGTGCTCCCCGCGGCGGCGTTCAGGGACATCGTGCCCGTATTCATCGTCGTGGCGCTCGTGCTCACGGTGGCGCAGCCGCGCATCGCGCGCTGGCTCGTCAAGCGCGAGATCGACCTGGAGGCCAGGGGAGGGGCGCTCACGCTGCTGGCGATCTACCTGACGGGCGTGTACGGCGGCTACTTCGGCGCGGCGCAGGGGATCATGCTGCTGGCGATCCTCGGCGTCGCGTTGACGCAGGACCTGCAGCGCACGAACGCGCTGAAGAACGTGCTCGCGGGGCTCGCCAACGGCGTGTCGGGGCTGTACTTCGTGTTCGCCGCGCACGTCGACTGGGCGCCCGCGGGAATCATCGCGTGCAGCGCGATCGCGGGGGCGCAGGTGGGCGCGCGCTACGGGCGGCGCCTGCCGCCGGCGGCGCTGCGCGCGACGATCGTCGCTGTGGGGGTGTTCGCGATCGTGCGGCTGTTGGTCTAGGGAGCGACTGCGCTCGCGCTGGGCTCGCGGGCGAAATCGGCGATCAGCTGCGCGGTGCGCTCGGGCTGGTCGATCGGCGCGAACGTGTAGCTGTCCTCGATCAGCTCCAGGCGCGCGTTGGGGAAATCGGCGGCGAGCCGCTGACCGAGGCGCAGCTTGAACAGCCGATCGTCGGGCGCCCAAGCGATCAGCACCGGCTTGGTGAACTCGCCGAAGCGCTCCGCCGCGGCGAGCGTGTGGCGATGGGAGACCTGGCGCAGGAACGACGCGAGGTCGCGGCGTATCCCTGCGCTCTCGAGCGCTGGCGCGATCCATGAGGCGGTGAGTGCGTCGTCTGCTCGCTTGCTCACCCAGCCATAGGCGAGCGGCAGCCGCCGTGCGAAGCGCGGGCGCATTGCCTGCAGGAGCACAAGCGCCGCCCCCGGTATGTGCGCGAGCACCGGCAGAGCGCGGAACGCCGGCGGGAAGAAACTCTCATAGGCGTCGCATGGCGTGAGCACCAGCCGCCCGAGTCGCGCGGGGTGATGAACCGCCACGAGCTGGCAGAGAGCTCCGCCGGTGTCATTGCCGACGAGCGTGACGTTCTCCAACTCGAGGGCATCGAGGAAGTCCGCGATCATTGCGGCCACGCCGGGCGGAGAGAGATCGGCGCTGGGATTCAAGGCGATCTGGTGGGAGCCGAGTGGCCAGTCCGGCACGATCACGCGAAAGTTCGCCGCGAGCTTGGGGACGACCTCCCGCCAGAGCTCGCCATCGGCCAGCAGGCCGTGCACGAGCACGATCGTCTCGCCGGTTCCGGATTCGCGGTAGCGGATGGTTCCCTGCGGCAGATGGACCTCGTTCATGACTTCTCTCCCGTGGTGACTCGATTGAGATGAATGCACGCTCTATACATACAGCCAGTATGTGTCTACCTTACAGCCTGTATGGATGTCAACTCGGGCGTGTCTGCGGGGGGGAGAGGGACACGGTCGGCGAAGGCGGAGCGCTCAGACGCGACCCGCGCGACGTTGATCGCGGCCGCCCGTGATCTCTTCGGCGAGGGCGGCTACGCGGCTGTGGGGACAGAGGAGATCGTCCGCGCCGCGGGCGTCACCCGCGGCGCCCTCTACCACCACTTCGCTGACAAGCGAGACCTCTTCAAGGCGGTCTATGAAGACGTGGAGCGCCAGCTGGTGGAGCGCATCGTCGCGTCGGCGATCGCAGGCGCGAACGACCCGTTCCAGGCTCTGCACGCGGGCGCGCAGGCGTTCCTCGACGCGTGCGAGGACCCCGCTGTAGGACGCATAGCGCTCCTGGACGCCCCCTCGGTGCTGGGGTGGGAGCAGTGGCGCGCGATCGGTCTGGAGTACGGCTTCGGGCTCGTCCAGGGCATCATCCAGGGTGCGATCGACGCAGGGCTGATCGAGCCACAGCCAGTAGGACCGCTTGCGCACCTGCTGCTCGGGGCGATCGACGAGGGCGCAATGTTCGTCGCGCGCGCCGAAGACGGGGGGGAGACGCGGAAGCAGGTGGGGGAAGGAGTAACGCGGCTCCTCGACGCGCTGCGTCCGCGCGGGTGACCGCGAAATAGATCAAACAGGCTGTGCTAATCTGACACCGTATGCGGTGTGGGGTAAGCGCGTCGAGCCTGTTGCGAGAGGCGAGATCAAGGCATGGCGTGAGCCAGCGACAACTGGCGCTGCGCGCAAGGACCAGTCAGGACGCGATCAGCCGCATCGAGCGCGGCGCTGAGTCACCCACGCTCGATCGGCTTGCCCATCTGCTGATGGTCCTCGGCGAGCGCCTCGACCTCGACACCGAGCCGCTGACCGAGGCGAAGAGCGAAATTGTGCGGCTTACACCGCGCGAGCGTCTGCGCGAGGCGGCATCGTGGAACCTGGTTGCGACCAAACTGGAGATCGCCGGAGCACAGGCCCGAACGGCCGGCCATCCAGCCACCCGTTGCGTGCGGTTGTGAGCGATGCCCCTGAGCGCCCACTGGACCTTCGGGAGATGTTTCGGGGGCTCGCTGAACAGGGCGTTGACTATCTGATCATCGGCGGGGTCGCCGCGCAGGTGCATGGACGTCGGCGAACAACGAAGGATCTAGACATCACGCCCGCGCCAGACCCGGAGAACTACGCGCGCCTGGCAGCCGCGCTCGTAGCTCTCGACGCCCACCCGGTCGAACTCGGATCGAGCGCTCCGACTCCGACCGCAGAGCAACTCCGCCTCGCCCCGATCGTCCCGCCTCTCACCACTCGACATGGCGAACTGCATATCTTGAACGATGTCCCCGGCGCCACGGAGTACGCCGGAATGCGCAAGCGCTCACTGATTACGGATCTAGATGGCATTGCCCTTCGCATCGTCAGCGTGGACGACCTCATCCGAATGAAGCAGACGACCGGACGACCGAGCGACATCGAGGACATCGAAGCTCTGACGGCGGTCGCCCGACGGGAGACGCAGCGTGATGATCCTGCGTGAGGTTGTGGCCGCCCACTTGAAACACCCGATCGTGCATGGTATTCGCCGGGGCTGGGGGGCCGCCAAACGCCTGGGGGGACCTTGTTATGCTTGTGAGGGACATGGACCAGCAGCAGCCAGCCACGCGCCAAGCCGCCTCTAACGGTGGCCAGCACCACACGATCAAGTCGAAGGCGCGTCGTGTTCAGATCGAAGGTCTGGTCGAGCGGACCACGAAAGACAAACGGCTCAGTCCTGAGGTAGTAGCTAGTCTGCATGACGACGCTTGGGGCAAGCGTCCGAGTTCGTGAGCCTGCCCTACGACGGGCGTACATATCTCTTCGATACGTCGATTTGGAGTCACACCGAGCATCCGAAGATTGTCTCTGAATGGAGCGCGGCGCTTCTCGGTGATCAGATCGCCGTCTCACCTATCGTCACCTTCGAGGTTCTTCGCACGGCCCGGAGCCAAGCCGACTTCGAGAACCTCGAAGGACAACTCGACGCGCTACGACAGGTCCCACTAACCCAAGGCATAGTCCGTGCCGCACGAGCTGCCCTCCACACGCTCTCTGCAACGAACCGTCACAGGCTACCCTTCCAAGATGCCCTAATCGCAGCCGCTGCCGCGCACAAGAACTGATGCACTACCCCATAACGGGTAGTGCATCAGTTTGGATTTGAGCCCCACGGGCAAACTGCGGCGGGCTACGTTTCGGAGGGATGCAAGCCGACGAGACGCAACGCCAGATTGTCCGCCTGGTGCTCGAACGCGAGCGCGAGCTGGACGGTCTTGAGCGGCTGCTTGGCTCGGGCGCTGTAGCTGCGGTCAGTGTGCTCGCGGCCGATGGCGTCGTCCTCCGGCACGGCGAGCGGCTGTGGGCCTCCCCAGGAACGTCACGGCTGGACGAGCTGGGCCTGATCGTGGCCGTCTGATCGGCTGGTACGCTGGAGCCATGCCAGACCGCTCACGCAAGCGTCCGCGCGACCCGAGCCAGCTCGGCAAGCTGATCGTGGACATCGCCACGGGCGAGGTCGAGGACACCGCGCCCGATGACGGTAAGAACCCCGCTGCGGTCGAGCTGGGCCGCAAAGGTGGTTTGAAGGGCGGGAAAGCCCGCGCAGCACGCATGACGCCCGAGCAGCGGGCCGAGGCAGCTAAACGTGCTGCGCGCGCTCGCTGGCAATCCTAAGAGACGGGAATCACGCCGCGCTCGCTAGGGCACCCCATGCGGCGAGCGCCCGTTGGAAGTGATCGCGGGCCTCGCTCTCATCAGCCCCTTCGACGCCGATGCGCAGCGGCGCATCATCCGGGCTCGTAGCTAGATAGCCCCCGATCTCACGCCGTACCACGACCGGCTCTATGGATTCGATTTCGGTGGTACGGTTCATCTGATATAACCTCCACGGTACGTTGGTACGGATTGAAGATCGGAGCTACGTAAATGCCACTCACCCCTAACGGCCCCGCGCCCTACGCCCCTCCGGGGTCAGTGATCAGCGCGGTGGCGCATCACCGTGATCGCGGACTGCCCACGCCCGTCACGACGGGTGTGATCGCCCGGGTGCTGGACTCGGGGGAGGCACTGGCGTCCCGGGTAATGACGGCGCTGCGACTCTTGGACCTCATAGACAAGGAGGGGGTCATCCAGCCAGCGTTTGACGAGATGGCCCGCGCGACCAGTCAAGAGGACTTTCGCGCGCGCTTTGCTGATGTCGTGCGCAGTGCCTACGCTGACGTACTGCACTACATCGACCCCGCAACCGCCGATATCGGGCGCATCGAAGGGCAGTTCCGTAACTACACCCCGCGCGGGCAGGTCGCGCGCCAAGCCGCGCTGTTCCGTGGCCTCTGCGTCTTCACCGGCATCATTGCGGAGCAAGACGGCAAAGCTGCGCCGAGCCGTAGCAAAGCAACCGTGAAGGTGCCACAAGCCACGAAGGCCAAGCAGGTGGTCAAAGCCCCCGTGCTTGAGAAGCAGTTGCCGCCGCCGCCTCCACCGCAACTTCTGCCAAACGGAAGCGCTGCCCAGCACCCGCTTGTGCAGGGCATCCTGCTTGCGTTGCCGCAGCCGGGCACTGAGTGGTCGCTTGCAGAGCGCACAGCGTGGACAGATGCGGCGCTTGCCAACTTTCGACTGATCTACAAGCTTCCGCCCCCGGAGGGGGAAGGAGGTGGTTCCGATTAGGAGGGCATAAGCGGAACCCCGGTGGCCGTACTCGCTAAAGGACTGGCCGGGGCTCCGCTACTCCAACCCTGCGGGGCGACGTTTGGTCCACGTCGCCTCGCCCTTCGGCGCGCTAGCTCAACTGGTCCAGAGCACCCGACTTTCAATCGGGGAGATAGGGGTCCGATCCCCCTGCGCGCCACTACCAATGATATCGGAACGGACCTCAGAGAACTTGAGACGCCTGAGCGCTCAGGCATTCCGTCCGATCGCTCATGCATAATGTTCAGTATGAACCGGCTGAGCATCGAGCGGCGCACACAGATCCTCGCCATGCTCACGGAGGGGAACAGCATGCGCGCCACGGCCCGGATGGCGGGGTGCTCGTTCAACACAGTGTCGAAGCTGCTGCTGGACGTGGGCGGCGTCTGCACGGAGTTTCAGGACCGCACGCTGCACGACCTGCACTGCACGACCATCCAAGCTGACGAGATATGGAGCTTCGTCGGCGCGAAGGCCAAGAACGTGCCCGAGGACCACAAGGGCGAGTTCGGCATCGGCGACGTATGGACGTGGGTAGCGATCGACGCGGACACCAAGCTCGTGCCGTCCTGGCTGCTCGGGGAACGCAAGACCGACGACTGCATCGCGTTCCTCAACGATCTACGCGGCCGGCTGCGCTACCGCATCCAGCTCTCCACGGACGCACACGCGAGCTACAAGGGCGCTGTAGGGCTCGTATTCGGAGGCGACATAGACTGGGCGCAGATCATCAAGGACTACAGGTCCACAAACATAGCTCCGGGCCGTTACAGCCCGCCAGCCTGCACGGGCGTCCGCGTCAAGGCGCAGCTCGGAGACCCGGATCTCGCCAAGGCCAGCACCAGCTACATCGAGCGTCAGAACCTCACGATGCGGATGAACATGCGCCGGTACACGAGGCTCACCAACGCGTTCTCGAAGAAACTGGAGAGCCACGCGGCGGCCGTGGCGCTGCACTTCATGGCCTACAACTTCGCCCGGCCGCACAAGACGCTCGCCAGCCCATATCCGCGCACCCCGGCGATGGCCGCCGGGGTCGCCGACCACGTTTGGACGCTCCGCGAGATCGCGGAGCTGAGCGACTAAACCCGGCGCCTAGATGAGCGCCCGCAAGTCCTCCACGGTCGCGGACTCGGAGCCTGCTACCCACGCCGCGCCGTAGAGCAGAGTCGCGGCTTCGGCAGCAGCCGGATACAGCTCATCCGGCGCCGGCATCTCGCTAAGACACGCACCCGCACGATCCCAAAGCGCTTGCACCTCGCCCACCTCAATCCCGCGCTCCGATGCCACGTCCTCGGGCGAGATCGTGCCGAGAACGCGAAGGCCCTCCAATGCTCCGCCATTCAACAGCTCCTCCGGCGATTCATCAAGGCGGACGGCAACTCGGTACAGGTCAGTCGGCTGCGAGTTCATCGAGGCACCTCCCAGGACGGCATTTACATGGACGCGAGTATCGCGTTTGCGGCGGCAGTGTGTCCGAGAGCGGATGCGTGGGGCACCTCGACCAAGCGTTGCCGGCGCGCCTGCCATACGCCGATGGTCGAGAATGTTGCTTTGGGATAGAGCGCCTGAAGCGCCAAGGCGAACGCACACGCCATCACGGGCGCATCGGCTTCCGAGAAATCGGGGCCGTCCCACAGTACGACGCGCCCAGCGATGTCCGGGCCATCGTCCAAAACAACATCCACGCGGGCATCCAGCGAGCCGCCGCCTGGCAAAGCCACCGGGATTGCGTGGTCAAGCGCCTTCATCGGTCGCCCATCAGCCGCGTCATTTTCGGCGTACCAATCGAAGCCGTCAACGACAGCTTGAGCACCGCTCGCCATGCTGCGATTTGGATGGCTTGTCCATTCCCCGACCTTGGATTTGGCGAGGTATGCCTTGCCGGATGTTGCGCCTGAGGTATGGAGTGTGCGGACGGCAGCACGCGCGCAGGTCGTCGGCGCCACCATAAAGGCTGGGGGTTCAGGGTCCAATGGTCCTGGCGCCTTGTAGCCAGGTTCACGAACGGCTCGGGTCAGCTGGTGCGCGCTAGCCACGCGTGCACTCTACGGCAAACGCCGGCGTGAGTTCAACAGGTACGAATTGCGTACTGCGACCCCAGCGGCCATTGCCGGGGTCGCAGACCACATCTGGACACTGCAAGAGATAGCAGCGCTGCTCGACTAGCTACATGCGGATGTCCTCAGCCATCGTGGCCGCGCGGCTCGCCCATACGAAGCCATCGAGGCGATGAATCAGCCCGCCGCCATACAAGCGGTTGAGGCTGTCGGTCACGTCTTCGCCCATTTCACGGGCGACCTCATCGACCGACCACGGCCGATGGGAAATCTCAAGCATCAACAGGCCGATGACGGCGCTGTCGCTGGCATTGTGGCGTTCTATAACGGTAGGCTCGTCGTTAGGCATGGGAGGTCAACTCTCCTGTGTCTAGGCTCCGGCACGGGCTACAACCCGTGTCGGAGTCGCTTGGTCATTGAGCCGCGAGCGTACCTCGCCCAATGCCCAAGCGGACACGCATAACCAAACTGATGCACTACCCCATAACGCCCGATAATGCATGTTATGTCAACTAGACGCTTGAGGTGCGCCCTTGTGCGGGCTCGTGCCTGCCCCTTCAGCCCTCTGGAACTGGCACCTCGATCACGCTGAGGCCTTCTATGCCGAGGAAGTCGTCCGGGTTGCACGTGTAGATCGGCAGGTCGTTCGCTATCGCGATCGCGGCAATCATGGCGTCATAGCCACGTGCGCTCGTCTTGCGGCCCATACGACGGAGCGACGCGGCAACTCCACCGAATGCGCGTGCGGCTCCAGAGTCGAAGGCAAGTGGATCGAAGTCTGCCTCCGCCTGCTGGAGTTGGGCTTGACGCGCGACACGTTCGGGCTCGTCTTTGGCTACGAGCGGTCCGACAGAGAGCTCAGCCAATGTCACCGCTGTGATCAGGGGCTCACTTGGAAGATCCGTCGCGTCGGTGAACCGGCTCAGAAGAATCACCGTCGAGGTGTCCAGGATGCCTCGGGTCGGCTCTGGGGCCTCCTCCTCTGGACTTTCCTCGAAGCTCACAAGCTCGTGTCAAGCAGCTCGTCTATGTCTGCTCGCAACGCGACCGGATCCACGGGCGCCAGTCGACTCCAGCGACTCACCAGCGCGGCTGCCGAGAGGGTTCTCGACGGGAGTGCGCGCAACTCAGCTACGGCCCTCCCCGAGCGCGTGATGGTGATCTGCTCCCCATGTGCGGCGCGGTCGACGATGTCCCCACCGTGGTTGCGCAGATCTCGGATGCTGACCTCAGACATGCCGAGAGTGTATCACGCGTGATACGGCTGATGGGTCAGATTAAGGGAGTCCTCCTCCACCGGCCGCAGATCCTGCAGCCTGTCGACACGCGCGAGCGCCGGGAACAGCCTCCCCCACCCAATCGCCAACGCGATCGTGATCGCACCGCCTGCGACGACCGCGGGTACGCCCCGAGCAGAAACGCCGCGAGACCCGACTCGAACGCGCCGAGCTGGTTGGAGGCGCTGATGAACACCATCTCAACCGCGAGCACGCGTCCGCGCAGACGGTCGGGCGTGGCGAGCGCGACCGTGGTGGAGCGAATGTTCATCGAGAACATGTCCACGAAGCCGCTCACACCCGAGGCGAGCAAGGACAGCCAGAAGGAGCGCGACAGGCCGAACACGACGATGCTCGCGCCGAACGCCGCTACGACCACCAGCAGCTTGCGCCCCGCGCTTCCGCCCAGCGGCCTGCGTGTCAGGACCGCCGCCGCGAGCAGCGCGCCCACCGCGGGCGCGCTGCGCAGCACGCCCAGGCCGGCGGGCCCCACGTGCAGGATCGTGCGCGCGAACAGCGGCAGCAGCGCCACCGCGCCGCCGAACAGCACCGCGATCAGGTCGAGCAGGATCGCGCCCAGCAGGATCTGGGTGTGGCGCACGAAGCGGATCCCCGCGAGCACGCTGTCGAGCCCCGGCGCGGAGCCCGTGGCCGCGCCGCGCCCGGCAGCGCCTCGACCGCTGGCGCGGGCTTCATCCGCGCGACGCACCCCGCCGCCACGAGACACATCCCCGCCGCGACGCCGTACGCGAGCCCGGAGCGATCGGATACAGCAGCCCTCCGAGCGCGGGTCCTGCCACCTGCGCGCCCTGCACGGCGATGCCGCGCAGCGTCATCGCGTTCTCGACGCAGCGCCGCCGGCACGAGCGTCGGCGGCAGCGCGCGTGCGGCGGGCGTGCCCAGCGACATCGCCGTGCCCGCGCCGAGCGCCAGCGCGAGGAACGGACCCACGCTCGTCACTCCCGAGGAGCTCACCACCACGAGCCCGCCTGCGACGGCGGCGCTCAACAGCAGCGAGCAGCCGAACACCAGCCTGCGCGGGAAGCGATCCGCGAGGTGTCCCGCGGGCAGCGCGAGCACGAACATCGGGCATGAACTCCGCCAGGCCGATCAGGCCCGAGATCCAGCGCGTTGCGGTGGTTCGCTGTAGACCTCCCAGCCGATCGCCACCTCGAGCATCTGCACGCTCACGCCCATCCCCAGAAGCGCCAGCCACAGAAGCGCGAAGTCGCGCTCCGCGAGCGCCGGGCCCGAGGCGTCTCAAGCCCCTCCCCCGTCAGCCGTGGCGGGCGCGCCCGCGCCGCAAGGAACCGCTCGCATCGGAGTCATCCTTGCAGGGGGATCGCGCAGATGGCCTTCTAGCATCTTGAGAAACAATCGAATCCGACAAGCGAGAGGCAGGCGGATGGCGAACACGCTCTACACAGCCAAGGCACACGTCACAGGCGGTCGCACCGAAGGGCACGGGCGCACGAGCGACGGCGCCCTGGAGGTCGATCTGCGCCTGCCCGCGGAGATGGGCGGCACCGAGCGACGGGACCAACCCTGAGCAGCTGTTCGCCGTCGGCTACGCCGCGTGCTTCGAGGGCGCGCTCGGCGTGGTCGCGCGGCGCGCCAAGCTCGACCCGGGCGAGGTGGCGATCGATTCGGAGGTCTCGCTCTCGCCCGACGGAAAAGGCGGCTTCCTGCTCGGCGTGGCGCTCCACGTGAGGCTTCCCGGCGTCATGGACACCGCCAGCGCTGCCGATCTCGTGCGCAAGGCGCACGTGGTGTGCCCGTACTCGAACGCCACGCGCGGCAACATCGAGGTGCTTCTCACCGCCAACGGCGAGCAGGTCGATTGACTGGTTTGACGTTCGGCGCCAGCCCTCAGGGGATGTGGTGTGGCTGTCAGGGACCAGCCGCGGTATCGCTACTCAGGGGGTGATGTGCGTGATCGCCGCGTGCTCGCGCAGGTACTCGCGCAGGCCCGGGAGCGCGAAATTGAGCTGGCCGTGCCCTACGGATTCGATCAGCTGCCGTTCAATCAGGCGCAGGGATTCCTCTGATGGGCTGCGTTCAGGGCTTCAGCGTAGCGTTCCTTTTCTATTTCTTTCTATTTTTTCTATTTCTTTCCATTCTGCCGCGAAGCGAGGCCGGCAAGACAGCCCAGGACGAGGCCGTCAGCGCCCGAGCGTACGCACGAACTCGTGTGCCCGCCCGCGCATGTCGCCTAGCAGGGAGCGCACCTGCTCCAGGCCGGCGCGCAGCTCCGCATCACCGACCTCGACGGGCAGCATCGAGTCCTGCAGCGTCGCCAGCGTGAGGTCCGCTTCGGTGATCGTCCGCACGGCCGCCTCGATGAAGCCCTTCACGCCGCGCGCCGGCGCGAGCACGGCGGCGGGCTCGAACACCCGACCGGGGAGCTTGTGGCGGGCGGCGAACTTGGCATGCGTGCGCTTCGCCCGGCCGTACGCGCTCTGCACGGGGCGAAACAGCTGCTCCTCGATGCGGTCGGCGCTCGATTCGTCGAGCTGTTCGTAGGCCTCGCTCAGCAGCGCGATCGCGCTCGCCATCTGCTCGATCGCCTGAGCGACGGAGTCCAGCAGCTGCTGTTGGGCGTCGGCGGTCTTGTAGGCCACCGCACGTAGGTTAGTGACGGTCGCGGCTGCTCTCGCCGGTTGCTGCGACGCTGCCCGCCGCGACTCGTCCGGCCGCCGCGAGCGCGGGGCCGTGACGATCCTCTCGATACAGCCTCACGAGGTTGCGCCCGTCGTCCTTGCCGCGGTAGAGCGCCCTGTCGGCCTCGTTGACGAGATCTTCGGCGTCCTGCCCGCTCCAACACGACACGCCGATCGTGACCGTCAGCGCCCACGGCTCCTCCCCGGAGGAGTCCACGTCGCTCGAGGCGATCGATGCGCGCAGCCGCTCGGCGACCATCACCGCGCACTCCGCGTCCGCTCCGGGGAGCACCACGATGAACTCCTCCCCACCCCAGCGTCCGATCACGTCCTCCACCCGCAGCGAGTCCTCCAGCCTCCTGGCCACGTGACGCAGCGCGCGATCGCCCGCGAGATGCCCCTGGCTGTCGTTGAACTCCTTGAAGCGGTCGATGTCCACGAGCAGCAGTGCGACGTCGGAGTCGTGCCGTCGGGCGGCGCCCAGCGCAGCGCGCAGCGCCTCCTCGATGTGGCGGCGGTTGTGGATTTCCGTGAGCGAGTCGATGCGCGCCACGCGGTCGAGCTCGCGGTTGAGCGTCGACAGGCGCTGGCGGCTGGAGATCAGGCGGTCGAACATCGCCAGAGCGCACAATCCCAGCAGCGCGAACGCCACGAGCATGATCCACGGCATCCACTGCGCGGGGCCGCGCACGGTCTGGAAGACGAGGTCAGAGGGCGCCGCGATCACCACGCGCCAGGGCGTGCCCGCGATCGCGCGGCTCGCGAACCACGATTCGCCGTGTCCGCTCCAGTCGACGGAGCCTTCCCGCTTGCGCGCCGCTGCTCGCGCCAGCGCCGGGTCGATCGCCGCGTGTGCCGTCGTCACGGGAGCGTTGCTCACGATCACCGTGCCGGAGCGATCGACCACGTAAGCGCCCGCGCCCTTGAGCGGCACGACGCTCCCCAAATAGCGCCCCAGCGGGGCCACAGTGTCGAGCATGGCTGCGCGCGAGCGACGATCGAGCGTCTGTCCGCGCTGCGGAGGGAGACGTTCCTGCACGAACTCGCTCGCGAAGCTCGCCGCGATCGACGCGCGCAGGCCGAAGCGCTGCTGCACGCCGTGGGCGTTTCGCGCCTGAGACTGCGCGAGCAGGATCGCGGGCGCGCCCACGCACAGCGCCCACGCGATCAGCAGTGCGACGTTGCGGCCCCTTCTAGCTCCGAGCAGCCAGGCGCGCACGTCAACGGCCACGGTCGTATATGGATGAGGAGTCCACGCGTCCATATCGGCCCTGGGTCTACCCGGCTTGAGCCGAGAAAACACACCCGCTAAACGATTTATCGACTACTGGACGAGTTCACGCGCACGGACGAGCACCGCGTCGATCATCTCCTCCGTGAGCCTGCCCGTGAACGTGTTCTGCTGGCTGGGGTGGTAGCAGCCCACCAGCACGTAGCGACCGTCATCGAACTCCGCTCCGTGGCCGAAACGCGGGCGCGGCCGACGCGGCGGGCTCCCCGGCGCACTCAACTCCACGGTCAGACGCAGCGCAGCGTCCCAGGCGAACGCGCCAAGGCACACCACCGCCCGCACCTCGCTCAGGAGGCCAAGCTCGCGCACGCTCCACGGCAGGCACGCGTCGCGCTCGGCGGGCGCGGGACGGTTCTGCGGCGGCGCGCAGCGCACCGCCGCGCTCACCCACGCATCGCTCAGCCGCAGCCCGTCGTCGCGGTCGCGCGACAGCGGCTGGTTGGCCATGCCGGTGCGCCACAGGGCGGCATACAGGAAGTCCCCCGAGCGGTCGCCGGTGAACATCCGCCCTGTGCGGTTCGCGCCGTGCGCGGCGGGCGCGAGGCCCAGCAGCAGCACGCGGGCGCGCGGGTCGCCGAAGCCCGGCACGGGGCGCCCCCAGTACTGCTGATCGGCGAACGCCGCGCGCCGCTCGCGCGCCACCTGCTCGCGCCACTCGACCAGGCGCGGGCAGCGCCTGCACGCGGCGACTTCCCCCGCGAGCGTCTCGAGCTTGGTACCGGCTTGCGATTGCACACCGCAGTAGTACCATCGCGCGGACGATGCCGTTGTGGCTGTGGATCCTGTTGCTGGTGGCCCTGATCAAGCTTCCGCTTGCGGGTCTGATGCTGTGGCTGCCCTACCGCTACGACGAATCGATGCGCTCGCCCGAGCCCGACTCGACGGACTCCTCCGAAGAAGACGGCGGGTCGAAGGCGCTCCCCGGCAGTCCGCTCGACCCGCACCCCCGCGCGCCGCTGCCGCGCACGCCCCGCCGCGGCCCGCACGGCTCGCCCAGCGTGCCCGCTCCGGCTCGCGTGCGCACCGCGGCGCGCAGTCGGCTGCCCGTTCGGTAGCGCTTCCTCGCAGGGACGACCGGCGGCTTCGCTAGCGCTTCGCGCGGGCGGCGTTGCGCTTGCGCTGCTGGCGCGCGGCCTTCGCTTTGGCGCGCCGCTTCTGCAGCAGCACCGCGCGCTCTGCCGCGGAGCGTGCTTCCGCGGCCTCGCTTTCGCCCTCCGTCGCGGGCGCCACGCGGCGAGCGTCGCGCGCGATCACGAACGCAATGCCCACGAGCAGCAGAATCGCGGCGCCCGAGGCGAGCAGGATCGTGCTCTTGGAGTTCGTCGTTTCGGTCGTTTTCGTCGCCGCCGGGGCGGTCGTGGGGGCGGTCGTGGCGGTGGTGGTGTCTTTCGCGGAGGCGATGCCCTGGAACGGCTGCGCGATCGAAGGCGTGGCGGCGGTCGCGGTCGGCGCGCTCGCAGCGGTGGGCGCCGCTGCGGTGGACTTGCCTGCGGCCGCGGGAGCGCTCGCGGCGGGCTTCTTGCTCGCCGTGGCGGCGTGC
Source organism: uncultured Solirubrobacteraceae bacterium (assembly GCA_963813055.1). GTDB lineage: Bacteria > Actinomycetota > Thermoleophilia > Solirubrobacterales > Solirubrobacteraceae > Palsa-744. Next base: position 569,707 of record CAWEXM010000006.1, on the reverse strand, counting down.
GCGCTCGGCACGCCCACTGCGGCGGTCGCAAACACGGCGCACATCAGAGACAACCCGCGCGCTCGCACACGCTGGCTGGACGGCGCTGCTGGCGGCGATCCACTCACCCCGCGAGCATACCCTCTGGGCGTTCTCGTTTCGAATGCGCGCGCGGCGTGGCGCGAGCGCCCGCGCGGCGTGGTCGCAAACCATAGAATGCCCGTCGATGGCCCCCAAACAACGTCAGGTCCGGATGGAGCAGCGCGGCGCGTTCGAGGCGATCCAATCGCTCGAGCAGCGCACCGACGAGGAACTGGAGGCGGAGACGAAGTACAAGTCCGCCGCGATGGCGATCCTCGGCGCGCGCGCGTCGGAGCGCTTCGACGCGGAGGCCGCGCGCGGCTACTTCCAGCGCGCGATCGCCGCCGCTCGCCCGCAGGAGCGGATGCAGATCAGGCGCATGGCGGACGCGTCGCTCGCGCTCGCGGAACGGCGCGCAGGAGACCTGAAGGACGCGGTGGAGCGCCTCGGCCAGGCGCCGCCGAGCGGACGCCAGATGTTCGCGCTGCGCGCCATGGGCCTGCTCATCCCCCCCTCCTCCGCCGGCGCGCTCGTGCGCATCCGCGGAGGGCTGTTGATCTTCGCGCTGATCCTCGTGCTACTGGCGATCGGCCTCGGCCTCGTGGAGCTCGTGTCGCTGCCGTTCGGCGGCCTGGGCCTCGCGCCGGGCATCCTGCTGGGCCTGTTCGTGATGATCGCAGCGCTCGCGATCGTCGCCGCGATCGGCCGCCGCCGGCGCGACCGCGCCCGCGCCGGTTAAGCAGCGCACGCCCGCAGCCCAGCTGAACCCCACCGTCGCGCACTAGGCTTGCCGGATGTCCGCGCCAGTGTGTCTGATCGTGAACCCCTCCGCCGGCGGCGGCAAAGCCGGGCGCCTCGCGCCCGCGGTGGAGAACGAGCTGCGCAGGCTGGGGCTGACGGTGCGCCGGGTGGACACCACGCACCTGGATCACGCGCGCGAGCTGGGCCTCGAAGCGGCGAGCGCGGGCGAGACGGTGGTGGCGCTGAGCGGCGACGGCATGTTGGGCGTGCTCGCGGACGCGCTGCGCGCGGTGCCCGGCGCGCTGCTGGGCGTGCTGCCGGGCGGACGCGGCAACGACTTCGCGCGCGTGCTCGGCATCCCCGAGGACGCGATCGCGGCGTGCGCGACGATCGCCGCGGGCGTCGTGCGAACCGTGGACCTTGGGCTGGTGAGGAGCGCCGACTCAGGCGACGCCAGCCCGGCCGCCGGCGCAGGCCGCTCCGGCGTCGGCACGGACGACCCCGCTGACGACGACGAGGACGCCACACCCCCCGGCCAGGCGTTCGTGGGTATCGCGTCGTGCGGCTTCGACAGCGACGCGAACAGGATCGCCAACGAAGCGCCCGCGTGGTTGGGCGGGCTGGTGTATGCGTACGGCGCGGTGCGCGCGCTGCTGTCGTGGCGCGCCGCGCGCTTTGAGATCGAGCTGCAGCCGCAGGGCGAGCGCCATGCGTTCAGCGGCTTCACCGTCGCGGCGGCGAACTCGAAGGCGTACGGCGGCGGCATGCACATGGCGCCGGACGCGCTTCTGGACGACGGGCTGCTGGAGATCGTCGTGGTGGAGCGCGTGGGCAAGCTGCGCTTCGTGGCGAACCTGCCGAAGGTGTTCGCGGGCAAGCACGTGCGGGAGCGCTCGGTGCGCGTGTTCCGCGCGGCGGAGGTGAGGATCGACGCGGACCGCCCGTTCACGATGTACGCGGACGGCGACCCGATCGGCGAGCTGCCGCTGCGCGTGAGCGCGCTGCCCGCCGCGGTGAGGATGCTCGTGCCGGAGGCGGGCACGGTGGAGAAGGCGTTCGGCGCGCGGGCGAGCGCGAGCTGATGGCGAGCGCGCTCGCGGTGAGGCTCGCGCGCGGCGTGGGCGCGCTGTCGCGGATGCGCGGCGGCGGCGCGACGAGCGCGCCGGGGAAGGTCCTGATGCGCCTCGCGCCACGCGCGATCGGCGAGTTGGGCGGGCGCCTCGAGCGCGGCAGCGTGCTGATCTCCGCGACGAACGGCAAGACGACGACCGCGACGATGGCCGCGTCGATCCTGCAGCGCGCGGGGATCGAGCTGGTGCACAACCAGGCGGGCGCGAACATGGCGGGCGGGATCGCGACGACGCTGCTCGACGCTGCGCGCCCCCACGGCCGCATGGCGGGCGAGCTGGGCGTGTTCGAGGTGGACGAGCTGTGGCTCGCCTCGCTCGCCGAGCAGCTTCACCCCCGCGCGATCCTGCTGGGGAACCTGTTCCGCGACCAGCTCGACCGCTACGGCGAGCTGGACGCGATCGCCGACAGCTGGGAGCAGGTGCTGGGCGAGCGCGACGCGCAGCTGGTGGCGAACGCGGACGACCCGCTCTTGGCAGACCTAGGGCGCGAGCGGCAGGACACGATCTTCTTCGGGGTCGACGACGACGCGCTCGCATTGCCCGGCATGGCGCACGCGGCGGACGCGAAGCACTGCCGCCGCTGCGGCGCGCCGTACGCGTTCGACGCGATCTACCTGGGGCACCTGGGCCATTACCACTGCCCCAACTGCGGCCAGAAGCGGCCCCTCCCCTCCGTGACGGCGAAAGACGTGCGACTGGAGGGCGTGCGTGCGGCTCGCTTCACGCTGTGCACGCCTGCGGGCGAGGCGGAGGTGTCGCTGGCGCTGCCGGGCCTCTACAACGTGTACAACGCGCTAGCCGCGGCGGCGCTCGCGGTCGCGCTGGAGGTGCCGCTGGAGACGATCGCAGCGGGCCTCGCGGCGACGCGGGCGGCGTTCGGGCGAGCGGAGACGGTCACGCTCGCCGACTCGCGCGAGCTGCGGATCCTGCTGGTGAAGAACCCCGCGGGCGCGAACGAGGTGCTGCGCACGCTCGCGCTGGAGCCCGGCGAGCACGACATCCTGGGCGTGCTGAACGACCAGATCGCCGACGGACGCGACGTGTCGTGGATCTGGGACGCGGACTTCGAGCTGCTCGCGGGGCGCGTGCGCGTGGCGACGTGCAGCGGCAGCCGCGCGGCGGACCTGGCGACGCGACTGAAGTACGCGGGCGTGGAGCCTGGGCGCATCCGCGTGCAACCCGACCTGGAGGCGGCGCTGCACGAGGCGAGCGCCGAGCGGCCACCGGGCGAGGAGCCGCTGTACGCGCTGCCGACATACACGGCGATGCTCGCGCTGCGCGAGCTGTTGGTGGCGCGCGGGGAGGCGAGCAGCGCATGGGCGTAACCGAGCCCAACCGTGTGCCCCGTAGCGCCGCGGCCAGCGAGCGGCACACAAGCGTAGCCCCCGGCGAGCGCAAGCTCGCGGCGTCGCACCAGACGCGCGGAGGGTACTCGCGCACGGTCGTGTGGCACGACCTCGAGTGCGGCCTCTACCGCGCGGACCTGCCGCTGTGGCGCGAACTGGCCGAACAGGCGCGCGCGGAGACGCCGGCCGCTCGCATCCTCGACGTGGGCGCGGGTACCGGTCGCGTGACGCTGGACCTGGCGCGCGCGGGCCACGCGGTGACCGCGCTCGACCTCGACGCAAACCTGCTGAGCGCGCTGAGCGAGCGCGCCGCACAGGCGGGCTTGGCCGTGGAGACGGTGTGCGCGGACGCTCGCAGCTTCGCGCTCCAGGAGCGCGGCTTCGGGCTGTGCGTCGCGCCTATGCAGACGATCCAGCTGCTCGGCTCCTCCACCGCGCGCGTGGCGTTCATGGAACGAGCGCGCGAACACCTGCTCCCGGGCGCACCGCTGGCGTGCGCGATCGTGACGGAGCTCGAGCCGTTCGACTGCGCCACGGGCGAGATCGGGCCGTCGCCCGAGGTCACGACGATCGACGGCGTGGAATACGTCAGCCGCGCCACGAGCGTGCACGTGCGCAGGAGCACCATCCGCATCGAACGCGAACGGAGCACCGTCGATGAAGATCGATCTACCCGAGTGGCGCTGCCCACGGCAGCTGTCGACGCACCCGAACCTGAGCGCGATGTGATTGAACTCGATCGCGTGAGCGCGCGTCAGCTGCAACGCGAGGGACGTAGAGCGGGGTTGCACGACGCGCTGGTGCACACGATTCCCGCCACCGATGACCACGTGGGCAGCGAGGTGGTGATCCTGCATGCCTGAGCGGCCGGCCGAAGAATCCACACCGCTCCCCGGCCCCCTCACGCTGCGCGTGTGCTCGCTGTACCCCGACCTGATGAACATATATGCCGATCGCGGCAACCTGCTCGTGCTGGAGCGACGCTGCGCGTGGCGCGGCATCGGCTTCGAGCTTCGCGCCAGCGGTCTGGGCGAGCCCCTCGACGGGGACGCACACGATCTGTTCTACATCGGCGGCGGACAGGACCGCGATCAGCGGCTGTGTGCGGAGGATCTGATCGCGACCAAGAGTCGCGCCCTGCACGAGGCGGCGGCGCGCGGCGCGGTGATCGTGGGCGTGTGCGGCGGCTACCAGCTGCTGGGCCACTCCTACGCGCTCGGCGAGGAGGAGATCCCCGGAGTGGGCCTGCTGGACGTGCACACCGTGCGCGAGGACGGCGAGCGCCTGATCGGCAACGTCGCCATCGAGGCGTCGCTGCCCGCGGACGCGAGCGATGGGCCGGGCGAGACGCGGGTGCTGGCGGGCTTTGAGAACCACGGCGGCCGCACGCACCTCGGCGCAGGCCAGGCCCCGCTCGGGCGCGTGCTGAAGGGTCACGGCAACAACGGGCGCAGCGGGTACGAGGGCGCGATCGCGGGGAACACGATCGGCACTTACCTGCACGGGCCGCTGCTGCCGAAGAACGTGTGGTTCGCCGACTGGCTGATCGCTCGCGCTCTTGGGATCGAGGAGGACCGGTTGACGCCGCTGGATGACGCGCTGGAGCGCGAGACGCACCAGAGCGCGCGCCGGGCCGCGGGCGTCTGACCCTGGACGTGCGCCGACCCCCGAGCATCCGCCAGATAGCATCTCGCAAACTCGGCACTCCTCCACGAGACTCGAGCGGCTCGACGCGTACGATCGCTCCATGGACCTGTCCGACTACCAGCAGCTGTCCCGCCGCACCGCCGAGTACCCGCGCGAGGCGTGGCTCGCATATCCGGCGCTGGGGCTCGCAGGCGAGGCGGGCGAGGTCGCCGAGCACGCCAAGAAGGCGATCCGCGACGACGGCGGCGAGGTCAGCGACGAGCGCCGCGCGAAGATGGCAAAGGAGCTGGGCGACGTGCTCTGGTACGTGGCGCAGCTCGCCAGCGAGCTCGGGCTCGATCTGGAAGAGATCGCCCAGGCGAACCTCGACAAGCTGCTCTCGCGTCAGCAGCGCGGCGTCTTGTCGGGCAGCGGCGACGACCGCTAGCGGAGCCGTCTAGGTAGGCGCTCGCGTGTAGGTAACGCGCCCTGAGCCAAGCGTGCGGTTCTCGGCAGCAAGATTCTTCCTCGGCGTCGGCTTCGTGCCGAGCTTACGGGCGCGTCGCATCGATCATACGAACGGCCCACCCTCGCACGGCCTCCACGGTCGCCAGCGCCTCGGCACGGTTGAGCGGAGACGCGTCGAACGGGTCGGCGTAGCGGAACTCGACGGCCCAGGGCGTAAGTGGGACGGCTTCGCGCAGCTCGATCGTAAGCTGGAAGCCCGACTCCTCGATCAGACTGCATAGGTAGTCAATGTCGTGGCTGCGGTCAAACGACACGCCACGGCTTCGACAAGCACCCGGCCCTCAGAAAGTGCGGCGTGGAGAGCTGTTCCGGGAGCCCCACCCCACTCCTCCACCTGCGCCTCGCTATAGACAAGTACATCGATTGGCCTGCGTAGATCGTGCAATGCGCTGCGCAGGCGCACCATCTCAGCGTGCCGATCAGACACCGTGGGCTCAATGATGAGGAAGTCGAGGTCGCTGCCCGCTCGTGTTTCCTCGCGCGCGTGGGAGCCGAACAGGATGACTCGCACCGGCGAGCCAGCCGTCTCGGCCAACGTGCGTGCGGCACGCTCGATGTCAGCATCCATAGCAATCAACGCTAGCGGGCCCGACTGACGGCGGCTGTACTCGCGGTCTACGCAGTTCGACAACCTCTGCGTCCAAGACGTCGCCGGGCCGAGATCAAGACTCATGCCGCGAGAGCCAACGTGCTCGCTTCACAAGCCGTTTCTACGAGCGGCGGACGGGGGTTGGTCCCTGGGTTTGCCCCCGCAAGACATCGAGGTGTGGCATGCGCCGCCGTGGGAGGAGCAGCCGCGAGATGCGAGCAACGGGTCGCCGCACGATGACCTGCGGGTTCGATAAACCTGTGGCATGCCCGACGCCATCGCCGAACTGCTCGTGACCGAGGTTGCGATCGATAAGCTCGGCGCCCGCGGGATAACGACCCACGACGCTCGCCAAATCCCTCGCAACGCTCACGTCATCGCGCGCAACCCCAACAAGACGTCTCCCGGCAAACGTCGCCTGCTCGTCGGCCACACCGACGGTGGTCGAGCCTTGACGCTCGTGATCGAGAAGACCGTCGACCCGACAACCTGGCTGATCGTCACGGGCTGGGATTCCTCGCCGCGTGAGCGTAAACTGCTTAGGAGATGAGCATGGCGCACGATCCTTGGACAGATCCTGATCCGCAGCCTGGCGATTTCGATGCCGACCTGACGGCAGTCGATCCGCGCTACCTCGAGGCCCATGTCGGCAACCCCGACGCCAAGCTGACAATCGTCGTCGGCGTCGAGGATGAGGACGCCGAGCGGCTACAGCAACTCGCTACGCGCCGCCACCAGCGGCCTGCCGAAGTAGTCGCAGACCTGCTCCGCAGCGCCTGACAACGGCCTTGCCCTCGCTTCCTCGGTGGCGACGAAGCAAGTCAACGGACACCCCCGCGCGTCTCAGCCCTGAGAGGCTGGCGGAGCTGAAGCGCCCGGCCCTGGCCAACACTCCCGAGGAGAAACACGCGGCCCTCAAACGCGCCACGGAAGGGTTGCGGATCAAGGTTCGTGTCACCCCGGACATATACGGCCGCCGGTAAGCCCGTTGGGCTCGCCAGACGGCGCCAGCCCTCCGCCATGCGCGGGGATCTGCTAGACACAACTTGGATGCTGAGACGCCCCGGAAACGCGGGGTGACAAAGGCCGAAGCGACAGGGGTCGAGCATGCGAACGACACCCTGGAGATCCAGATCCGCCTATCGCCAGTCGCACGCTGTGAGAACTACTTGGGGCGTCTCGATCAGAGAGTCGAGCCTGGCCCGCATCGTCGCGGGCACAGAAACGGCCGAGCATTAGCCCTTAGATGAGCGTGGATCGTTGCCGTGCGGGACGGTGTCCCGATTGCGGACCTCGCCATCGCGGCCTCGAATCTCCAGCTCGCCACCGCCAAGGTTCCGAGAGTTGTCGCGGTGAGCACTCGCTCGGGCCGCACCCCGCGCCGCGACATCCACGCCGAGCTGTCCAGCCTCGCCCCAGGGCCAATCCCCGACCTCGACCAAGCCGGGAAGGTGCTCGAAGACTTCACGATCTTCTGGACCAACGAGGCCGACCCAGCCAACAAGCGCCAGCTCCTCAGCCTCATCTTCGACGGCGTATGGCTCGATGACGGCCGTGTCGTCGCGGTCCAGCCCAAGCCCTCGTTCCTGCCGTTCTTCGAGAACAGGCGCGAAGAAGCGGCAGGAGGGGCGGGGTAAAGTACGGGAGCGACGGGGGTCGAACCCGCGACCTCAAGCTTGGGAAGCGACCGCGAAGCGCGCGAAGCGCTCCGCCAACCTGGCCGGAACGAGCGCGCGCACGCGCACGCCCTCCGCGGTGTCCTCGCGCGTCACCTCGCCCGCGAGGTCGTGCAGCTCCGCGAGGCTGCTGCCGTCCGCGTACGGCACGAGCAAATCCACGGGGCGCAGCGTGTGCGCCAGCTCGCGCTCGATCCGCTCGCCCAACTCCTCCAGGCCCTCGCCCGTCGCGCCGCTCACGAGCACCGCGTCGGGGTAGCGCAGGCGCAGGTCCTCGCGCTCCTCGGCGTCCAGCAGGTCGACCTTGTTCAGCACCAGCACGCGCGGGCGCTCCCCCGCGCCGATCTCCTCGAGCGTCTCCTCCACCGAGCGGCGCATGATCTCCTCCTGCTCCGCCGGCGCCGACGCGTCCAACACGTGCGCCAGCAGCTCCGCGCGGCGCGTCTCCTCCAGCGTCGCGCCGAACGCGTCCACCACCTGGTGGGGCAGCTTGCTGATGAACCCCACCGTGTCCGTCAGCAGGTGCGGACGGCCGGCGATCTTCAGCGTGCGCGTCGTCGGGTCCAGCGTGTGGAACAAGCGATCGCGCACCCCCACCTCCGAGCCCGTCATCGCGTTCAGCAGCGTCGACTTGCCCGCGTTCGTGTAGCCCACCAGCGCAATCGTCGGCAGCGCCGCTCGCTCGCGCTCCGCGCGCTGCACCGCGCGCGTGCCCTTCACGTGCTCCAGGCGCCGACGCAGCACCGAGATGCGGTCGCGCGCCAGACGGCGGTCCGTCTCGATCTGCGTCTCCCCCGGTCCCCTCGTGCCGATCCCGCCGCCCAGGCGCTCCAAGTGGCTCCACAGGCCGCGCATGCGCGCCAGGTTGTACTCCAGCTGCGCCAACTCCACCTGCAGCTTGCCCTCCGCGCTGTTCGCATGCGACGCGAAGATGTCCAGGATCACCGTCGTGCGATCCACCACCGGCAGCCCCACCGCCTCCTCCAGGTTGCGCTCCTGGCGCGCCGTCAGCTCGTCGTCGCACGCGATCACGTTCGCGTCGCACGCCTTCGCCAGCTCCTTCGCCTCCGCCACCTTGCCCGGACCCAGATACGTGTTCGGGTGCGGCCGTTCGCGGCGCTGCACCATCTCCCCCACCACCGCCACGCCCGCCGTGCGCAGCAGCTCCCCGAGCTCCGTCAGATCCTCGCCCTCCGCTAACGCCGCCACGCACAGCGCGCGCTGACGCGCACGCTGCTGCGACTGCGACCCATCGCCGACCGTCTCGGCAGGTTTCGTAGTGACGGCGCTGCGGCCGTTGCGGCTTCTATCCATCCGCCTCTCAGTCTAGGCGCTGCCCGCCAGCGTTCCCAGGCGCTTCACCGCCTCCAGCAGACGATCGTCGGGGGTTGTCAGCGAGATCCTGAACCAGCCCTCGCCCGCCGGGCCGTATACCGCGCCCGGCGTCAGCACCACGCCCACGCGCTCCAGCACGTGCTCGCAGTAGGACTCCGAGCTGTCGAAGCCCTCCGGCACGGGCGCCCACACGTAGATCGTGCTCTTCGGCGGGCGCACGTTCACGCCGATCCCGTGCAGCGCGTCGCACACCAGATCGCGCCGGCGCTTGTACAGCTCGATTCATCGACGCCACCTCCGCGTCCGCGTCCGGCGACAGCGCCGCCACGCCCGCCAGCTGCACCGCCTCGAACAGCCCCGAGTCGATGTTCGTCTTCAACTGCCAATACGTCTCCAGCGCCTGCGCGTTTCCAACCACCACCGCGCAGCGCCAGCCCGTCATGTTGTAGCCCTTCGACAGCGAGAACACCTCGATGCCCACGTCCTTCGCGCCCGGCGTCGCCAGGAACGACGGCGCGCGGTAGCCGTCGAACGTCGTCTCCGAGTACGCGTTGTCGTGCACCACCAGGATGTCGTGCTCGCGCGCGAACTCCACCACCCGCTCGAAGAAGCCCTCCGGCGCGACCGCGCCCGTGGGGTTGTTCGGGTAGTTCAGGAACATCAGCTTCGCGCGGTGCGCCACCTCCGCGCTCGATCGCCGCCAGGTCCGGCACGAAGCCCAGCTCCGGCTCCAGCGCCATCAGCACCGGCTCCGCCGCCCGCCAGCCACGGCCCGCCCGTGTACACCGGGTAGCCCGGGTCAGCCGCCAGCGCGTAGTCGCCCGGGTCCAGGAATGCCAGGTTCAGGTTGAAGATCGCCTCCTTCGCGCCGATCGCCGGGATGATCTCGTTCGCCGGGTCGAGCGTCACGTCGAAGCGCCGCGCGTAGAAGTCGCTCACCGCTTCGCGGAAGTCCGCGCGGCCGCGATTGCTCGGGTAGCTGTGCGTCTCCGCCTCGCTCACCGCCTCCTGCATCGCCTCCACGATCAGCGCCGGCGTCGGGCGGTCCGGGTCGCCGATGCCGAGGCTGATCACGTCCACGCCCGCGGCGCGCTTCGTCGCGCGATCTTGCGCTCCAGCTGGGCGAACGCGTACGGCGGGATGCGCTCCAGGCGCTTACTCGGTTTCATGCAGCTCCTTTTCGAACTCCTCGCTCAGGCGACCCTCGAACACCGGTCGCGCCCAGCCTGTCAGGTTCACTCGCAGATCCTCCCCCACCTCGACCTCCAGCTCGCCGCCGTCCAGCAGCACCGTCACGCTGCTCGGTCGCAGCTCGCCGTCGTATTCCAGCGCGTGCGCCACCGCCGCGCCCGTCGCGCCCGTGCCCGACGACAGCGTCTCGCCCACGCCGCGCTCGAAGATCCGCGCGCGGATGCGCCCCGGCGCGGCTGGCAGATCGCCCCCGTCCGCGCCCGCTAGCTCCGTGTACCACGACACGTTCGTGCGGTTCGGGAACAGCGCGTCGGCTTCGATCGACGGGCCGAACGCCGGCAGATCGAGTGCCTCCAGCTCGTCCTCGCGTGGCCACGTGGATCGCGCACTGCGGGTTGCCGATCGAGACGTGGCGGAACGCCCACGCGCGACCGCCCGACATCACCGCGCCCAGCCCGTCGTCTGGCCCCGCGGGGAAGTCCTCCGAGCTCAGGCTCGCCCTGCCCATGTCCACCCTGCACGTGTCCGGCCCCGTGATCCGTCGGCCGGATGTCCCCCGCGACGGTGCTGATCGCAAAGCTGTCCTCTTCCGTCCAGCCGCGCCTGCGCAGATACAGGATCGCCTCGCGCGCGCCGTTTCCCGACAGCTCCGCCTCCGAGCCGTCCGGGTTGAAGATGCGCAGATCCGCCACGTGCGCCTCCGGATCCGCCGGCTTCGAGAGCAGCAGCACGCCGTCCGCGAACACGCCGAAGTGCCCCTCGCACAGCCTGCGCACACGCGCGGGCGTCAGCTCGAACGTCAGCGCGTCGCGCTCGAGGATCAGGTAGTCGTTGCCGAGCGCCTGCCACTTCTCGAACCTCATCGCGCTGCGCTCCCGTGCGGGTCTTCAGGCCTCTGTGTCACCGCGCCGGAGTCTAAGTCAGGCGAAGCGTGGAAGTCAGGCGCAGCGTGAAGGTCAGGCGAAGCGTGGACGTCAGGCGAAGCGTCGAGGATCTCCCGCGCCACAGCGGCTGGGTCGCGGCCCGTCACGTCCATCACGCGCACCCCCGCCAACTTGCGCATCCACGTCAGCTGGCGCTTCGCGTAGTTGCGCGTGCGCCGCTTCATCCGCTCCACGTCGCCCGCCAGCAGCTCCTCGAAACCGAGCGCCTTGCGCGCCGTCTCAGACGCACCCGCCGCGTGCGCGCGCCTGACCTCCTCCCCCGCGCCCGCCGCCACCATCGCCTCCACACGCGCGTCGATCGCCTCATACAGCGCCTCGCGCTCCATCGTCAGTCCCGCCAGCAGCGTCGGGTGGCGCATCTCCTCGCTCCACAGCTGCGACGGCTCGTCCGGTCGCTCCTCCGCGTGTGTGGCGGGCCCCTCGCCGTGGCCCGCGCCACGCAGGCTCGCCGGGTGGGGAATCTCTCCCTGCTCCAGCAGCTCCAGCGCCCGCACCACGCGCTGGCGGTCGTTCGGGTCGATTCCCTGCGCCACCCACGGCGCGCGCTCCGCCAGCGCGGCGTGCAGCGCCGGCGCGCCGTCGCGTTCGAGCGCCGCCATCAGCCGCTCGCGCAGCCCCTCCGGCGGCGGCGGGCGCAGGTCCAGCTCGCACAGCGCCGCGCGCAGATACAGGCCCGTGCCGCCCACCACGATCGGGCGGCGCCCAGCCGCGAGCAGGTCGTCGATCTCCGCGTGTGCGAGGCGCGCGTACTGTCCCGCGCTGAACGTCGCGTCGAGCGGCAGGAACGACACCAGCCGATGCTCCAGCGCCGCGCGCTCGGCGGGCCCGGCGACGCCCGTGAGCGTCTCCAGGCCCGCGTACACCTGCAGCGCGTCCGCCGACACAGCCACGGGGTCCTCGCCGCGGGCGCGCAGCAGCTGCGCGAGCGCAACCGCCACCGCGGTCTTGCCCACGCCCGTCGGTCCGAACAGCGCGATCGTTCGCATACGGATAGGCTCACAGGTCGTGAAGATCTCCGGCTCCACCGTCCTGCTCACCGGCGCCACCGGCGGCATCGGCCACGCGATCGCTCGCGCGATGCGCGCAGGCGGCGCGCATCTGATCCTCACCGGCCGGCGCAGCGACGTGCTCGAGCCGCTCGCCGCCGAGCTGCAGGCGCGCGCCATCGCCGTCGACCTCAGCGACCGCGGTGACCTGGAGCGCCTGCTCGAGCAGGTCGGAGACGTCGACATCCTGATCGCCAACGCTGCGCTGCCCGCCGCCGGGCAGCTCGACTCTTTCTCAGACGAGCAGATCGACCGCGCGCTCGCCGTCAACCTCAGCGCGCCCATCCTGCTCACCCGCGCGCTCGCGCCGCAGATGACCAAGCGCGGCAGCGGACAGCTCGTATTCGTCAACTCGCTCTCCGGCAAGACCGCCACCGCGGGCACCTCGCTGTACAACGCCTCCAAGTTCGGCCTGCGCGGGTTCGCCGGCGCGCTGCGCGCCGAGCTGAGCGACAGCGGCGTGGGCGTCTCCTCGATCTTCCCCGGCTTCATCCGCGACGCCGGCATGTTCGCCGACGCCGAAGTCACGCTCCCCAAAGGCGTCGGCACGCGCACGCCCGCGGACGTCGCGAAGGCGGTCGTGAGCGCGATCGAGCGCAACCGCCGCGAGGTCGATGTCGCGCCCGCCACGATGCGCGCGAGCACCGTCTTCAGCAACCTCGCCCCCGAACTCGCGCTCAAAGTCGCGCGCATGGCCGGCTCGGATGAGATCGCGCGCAACATGGAAGCCGGGCAGCTCAACAAGCGCTGAGCTCCGCGCTGCAAGCTGGTTTGCAGCCCAAGATGTGTATCTGAGCGCCCGAAACGCTCGATTTTGGGGGTTTCCGGTGCTCGATAGTCACCTGGCGAAACACTGGTTTCAGCCACTCGAACACGCGGTGTTTCTCTCTCGACAACTTCCGTCCAGGTCGGTTACGGGCGGTTATCCATGCCCATGGCGGTGTCGAGCGGGTAGGCATGGAATCGGGGAGCCAGGCGCAGCGCGCCGAGCGTAAGACGTCGCAGACGTCGTGGCTGTGCCGCGACGACTTCGATCGCGAGCGCATGCTCGACATGGAGGAGCGCGTGCTGCCCGTCAGGCGCAGGACGTTCGTCATTCTCGCCGTCGCGATCGCCGCAGCGGCCCCGTGGATCGGCTGGTGGCCACTGCTGTTCCTGATCCCCGTGTCGGCGTTCTTCAGCGCCGCCGACCTCTTCATGCCCCGGGTCAGCCGCCCGGAGTACGTGATGTTCGCTGCCTGGATCGGCAGCGAGCTCGCGATCGCCGGCGCCGTGTCGCTCGAGGGGGGGCCGCACGTCGCCGCGCTGTCGTGGCTGGCTATCCCGGTGATCACGCTCAGCTCGCGCTTTTCGATGCGCGGCGTGGTCGCCGGGGTGGTCATCGCCGGAGCGCTCGTCATCGCGGTCGCCTTCGGCGTCGACGCCGCCTACGTGCTCCAGGACCCCGAGCGCGTGATCACGCCGCTCGCGCTCGTGCTGAGCGTGGCGGTGCTCTCCACGCCGCTGATGCGCTCCGACATCCAGCACCGCAACGACGCCGTCATCGACCAGCTCACCGGGATGCTCAACCGCAAGGCGCTCGGCGTGCGCGTGCACGAGCTCGCGCAGCAGTCCGAGATCACCGGCGAGACCGTCGGCGTGATCGTCGCCGACCTCGACCACTTCAAGCACATCAACGACACGCGCGGCCACACCGTCGGCGACGCGGTGCTCAAAGAGGTCGCCTACCTGCTGCGCAAGCACCTGCGCGCGTTCGACCTCGCCTACAGGCTCGGCGGCGAGGAGTTCCTCATCCTGCTGCCCGGGTCCGACCTCGACCACGCCGTGGAGCTGGCGGAGCGCCTGCGCGAGGCCGTCTGCGCGGAGGCGCTCGGCGGCGGGCGTGAGCGTCACGATGAGCATCGGCGTCGCGTGCTCGCCAGCGGGCGCGCGTTTCGACTACGCGGAGGTCTTCTCAAGGGCGGACGCCGCGCTGTATCGCGCCAAGGATCTCGGCCGCGACCAGGTTTGCCTGGACGGCGAGCTGAGGGTGCCGGTCCTCGTCTGAGGGGCTCGGCGCCCGGCGCCTGCTGGCTCGGGGAGGCTCTACAGCTCGATCACGCTGCGGATGCCCGTCCTGGGCCTCCATCAGCTCGAAGCCGCGGTTGACTTCGTCGAGCGCCGATGCGATGGGAGATGAACGGGTCGACGTCGATCTCGCCATCGAGGTAGCGGCGCACCAGCTGCCGGCACGTCCTCGCGCCCCTTCAGCCCGCCGAACGACGAGCCGCACACGCGCCGGCCTGTGATCAGCAGGCGCGGCACCACGTCGAGCGTCTCGCCGCGGCCCGCCACGCCGCACACCGTGCACAGGCCCCACCCCATGCGCGCGGCTTCGACCGCCTGGCGCATCACCGCCACGCTGCCCGTCGCCTCGAACGTGTAGTCCGCGCCGAAGCCGCTCGTCATCTCGAGGATCGCCTCGACCGTGTCCGGGCCGCCGATCATCGTGTCCGTCGCGCCCTGCCCGCGCGCGAGCTCCAGGCGCTCGGGAGCCATGTCCACGCACACGATCCGCTCCGCGCCCTGCAGGCGCGCGCCCGCGACCGCGCCCAGGCCGACCATGCCCGCGCCGAACACCACGCACGTCGAGCCGGCGCGCACGGCGGCCGTCTTCATCGCCGCGCCCAGGCCCGTCGAGAGGCCGCACGCGAACAGGCACGCGCGGTCCAGCGGCGCCTCCGGGTCGATCCGCGCGAGCGCGATCTCCGGCATCACCGTGTACTCGCGCGAACGTCGAGGTGCCCATGAAGTGGCGCAGCGGCTCGCCCGCGCGCGACAGGCGCGTCGTGCCGTCGGGCAGGTAGCCGAGATTCTGCTGCTCGCGGATCGCCAGGCACAGGTTCGTCAGCGGGCTGCGCGCAGTGCACGCACTCGCCGCACTGCGGCGAGAACAGCGTCACCACGTGGTCGCCCTCCGTCAGCAGCGCTCACGTCCGCGCCGCAGCGCTCGACCACGCCCGCGCCCTCGTGGCCCGAGCACCGTCGGCGCGTAGCCCGAGGGGTCGACGCCGGAGGCGGTGTACATGTCGGTGTGGCACACGCCGCAGGCCACGAGCCTGACGAGCACCTCGCCCGGCCCCGGCTCGGCCAGCTCGACCTCCTGCACCACCAGCGGCTCGCCGAACTCGCTCGAGCACCGCCGCGCGGATCTTCATCGGCTCAGCGCGTGGCTCGCGCCCAGGCCAGCGCCTGCTCGGGCCAGCAGCTTCTCCTCGCCCGAGCAGCGTCTGGCTCGTCGCGCTGCAGGATCTCCACGTCGCGTCAGCTCGCCCGGCTGCGCCAGGCCGGCGAAGTTGACGACCTTGTTGTGGCGCGTGCGCCCGCGCAGACGCTCCGGCGTCGGTGCGCGAGCGAGCCTTCCACGAGCACCTCCATCGTGCGCCCCACGAAGCGCTGCGCGCGCTCGCGCGCGCCGGCGCTGCACGATCTCCACGCAGCCGCTCCATGCGCTCCACCTTCACCGGGTGAGGCACGACGCCCTCCGTCGATGCTCGCGGCCTCGGTGCCGCGTCGCGGCGAGAAGATGAACGTGAACGCGCTGTCGTAGCCGACCTGCTCGACGACCTCGAGCGTCTCGCTCGAAGTCCTCCTCCGTCTCTCCCGGGAAGCCCACGATGATGTCGGTGGTGAGCGCCACGTCGGGCACGTGCTCGCGGATCATCGCCACCCGGTCGAGGTAGCGCGCGCGGTCGTACGTGCGGCGCATCGCCTTGAGGATGCGGCTCGAGCCCGACTGCAGCGGCAGGTGGATGTGCTCGCACACGCTCGCCAGCTCCGCGTGCGCGCGGATCACGTCCTCGCGCATGTCCTTCGGGTGCGGGCTCGTGTAGCGGATGCGCTCGATCCCCTCGATCCGTCGAGCAGCCGCAGCAGGCGCGGCGAAGGTCGTGCCGCTGCGGCCGAGCAGTCGCGCCCATAGGAGTTCACGTTCTGCCCGAGCAGCGTGACCTCGCGCACGCCGTCGGCAGCCATCGCCTCGACCTCCGCCACGAGCTCCTGCTGACGGGCGGCTGACCTCGCGTCCGCGCGTCGACGGGACGATGCAGTAGGAGCACGCGCAGTTGCAGCCCACGCTGATCTGCAGCCAGCCCTGGAACGACCGCGCGCGGCGCGCCGGCAGGTGCCCGGTGAAGCCCTCGAACTCGAAGAAGCCCTGCGCGGTCAGCGAGTCGCTCGTGAGGAACTCCGCGAGCTTGTGCACCTGCCCGGGCCCGAACGCCACGTCCACGAACGGGAAGCGCTCGAACACCTCATCCTTGACCGACTGCGCCCAGCAGCCGCCCACGCCGACGACCGTGCTCCGGGTGCTTCGCGCTTCAGCCGCTTCGCCTCGCCCAGGTGCGAGATGAAGCGAGCGGTCGGCCGTCTCGCGGATCGAGCACGTGTTGAACAGGATCAGGTCCGCCTCGCTCGCGCTCGGGCGCCTCCGCGTAGCCGAGCGACTCGAGCATCCCCTTCATGCGCTCCGAGTCGTGCTCGTTCATCTGGCAGCCGAACGTCGTCAGGTGGTAGCGCTTTGCCATGACTGCACAAGGGTATCGGCGCAAGCGTCTTTTGTTCGTCGGCGTCGCCACCCGTCGCTACCCTTTTGGTATGACAGCGAAGGAAAAGCTGCTCGAGGAAGCGCCCGGGTGGACCGATGCGCAGGCGGTTGCCGCACTGCGCGCCGTCGAGACCCAGGATGGGCTGGCCGCATATTTCGACGAGGAGGCAAGGCTCTCGGCCAATGAGTTGGATTCGCGCGAGGATCGATGGGCAGAGGCAAACGCCCGCGAGGCGGTCCGCGAAGAGCCTTGGTGAATCGCGGCGATATCTTCTGGCTCGATCTCGAAGCCGAGGGCCGGCGTCCCGTATGCATCCTGACTCGTGACGCGGCGATCCCGGGACTTCGCAACGTGGTCGTTGCGCTGGTAACGACTCGCATCCGTGGACTTGTCAGCGAGGTGCCACTGAGCTCCGAGGACGGCATGCCGCGCGAATGCGCGATCTCTCTGGACAATGTGCGCACCGTTCCGAAGGCGCAACTGACCGAGGAAATCACAAGACTCGGATCAGATCGGATTGACGAGCTAGGCAGGGCGCTTGCGTCCGCGAACGGGTGCTGACCGGTGCCCGCCGCCTCGTGGCCCGCACTTCGCTACGACGACTGGAGCGAGACGTGCGACACGCTCCACGCGCATACCCAGGTGCTGGGCAAGCTGGCAGCTGCGCTCGCGCCACCTGAGCCACAGCTTCAGCATGCCGCGCTGCGCCTGACCGCGCGGGGCTGGGAGACCTATCCGCTGGGAGCATCCGACGGTTCTGGGGCGCTCGTCGTCGCGCTCGATCTACGCACGCACGAGGCGGTGGTCGAGCACAGCGGGGGCCGTGTGGAGCGCGTCGCGCTCACTCCCGATCGACCGGTGGGCGAGGTCACGCGGGAGATCCTGCACGCGGTCCGCGGTCTCGCCGGGCCCGTCGAGATCGACCCAACGCCGCAGGAGGTCCACTGGAGCGTGCCGCTCGACGAGGACGACGAGCACGTACGTTATGACACTGAGCAGGTGTCCTCCTACTTCGCCGCTGCGACCCAGGCAGCGCTCGTCCTCGCTGCGTTTCGTGCCCCATTCCGTGGGCGCTCCACCCCGGTCAACGCATGGTGGGGCTCATTCGATCTCGCGGTCAGCCTGTTTTCGGGACTCCCGGCCGATCCGCCATCGGATGCCTTCATCATGCGTAACGCGATGGACTCGCAGGAGGTAGCCATCGGCTGGTGGCCCGGCGATCCGCGATCTCCCAGGGCAGCCTTCTACGCCTACGCGCACCCCGCCCCCGATGGGTTGCCAGGGGCAGAGCTCTCCCCCGCTGCCGCGCATTGGGATACGACGCTCGGCGAGTACATCCTCACCTGGGACGACGTGCGCTCGAGCCCCGACCCACACGCATTCGCGCTCGAGTTCGCCCGCTCCGCGTTCCGTCACACCTGCGTCGTGTGCGAGTGGGATCCAGCGCTCGCCGCCAGCGCCGACGGAACGCCGCCGCCTGTTAGCTAGACCGAGTGCGCTACGTGGCGACAGCCACGCCCTCTGAGGCGAAGTGCTCGAACGGCAAGCTGATGACGACGCTGCTTCGCGCTGGAGCAGGATGAGGTTACGCCCAGCACAGCGAGGACGGCTCCCGCAAAGTCTCTTTAACTGGGCAGCGTAAAAGCGTGGCTATTATCGAGCGGTTGCCCTAACGCGGTTCCGTCTGATGCCGTTGTAATCCTCTTACCAGTCAGCAGCTTCTTGTCTCGTGCATGCGACGATGTCGGCTAGGGCGTTGCCCGGCTAGGGCATCGAATCGCGTTCCGTCTGCCTACTCGTATAGGGTCGTCCTAGGTTCGGATTGATTCAAGCGTTCAGGACTGCTTGAACCCGCTAGCAAGGAGCAGCTATGACGATCGTGGTTGGGGTGGCCGCGCCGGACGGCCTCATTCTTGCGGCCGATAGCAGGACGACCTTCACCGACGGCGAACGCACGCGGGTTGCGAGCGACTCAGCTGAGAAGATCTTCCGACTCTGCAAGGGACGCTTCGGTGTCGCTTGCTATGGCACAGCGCTCTTTCAATACAAGACCGTCGCCGGGCACATCGACGAGTTCGAGGCAGGGCTGGATAGCCCGCCCGAGGACGTAGGCGTTCTGGCAGATCAGCTTGGGCGGTGGTTCCAAGACTCCGTTCTGGATGCGTACAGGGTCGACGGTCAAGAGTGGGAGCCTGACTTCGGCGCTCAACTCGGATTCCTGATGGCAGGATACGATCATGAAGGTGTGGGGAAGCTGATTGACGTCAAGGTGCCCGGTCCAGATGGTCCCAGAATCGAGACGACAGATGTCAGCACAACAAACATCGGAGTTCTGTTTGAAGGTCAAACGGACGTGATCCGACGCCTTCTTGGAGGAGTCGACTCAGACGCCCTTGTTGAGAGCGGCGTAGAAGTTTCGTCGGACGTCTCGAATGCGCTCGGAGATTTGGAGTACAAACTCCTGATGCCGCTAACGCTTCAAGATGCGATCGACTGCGCAACGTTCCTCATACGAACAACGATCGGAATGCAGCGCTTCAGCGACGGAACAGCCGGAAAGCCGGGCGGGGTACCCGGGTGCGGAGGGGCTATAAGGGTTCTCGCGGTTAGCCGCAAGGACTCGCTCTGGGTCGCAAGGCCCGATCTCGCGCTACCCGCGTGAGCGATAGCCAGCGGGCTATTGAAATTTCTGCTTCGTACTGCCTAGCGCCCGCACATGTAGACCAGCTGGCCGATCTTGAGTGTAGGTATTACGCTGAAGATCCTCGGAAATTCCAGCTTTGCCGTTCTTGTGTGTCCCAGCCTGCCTTTGAGCAAGCTTCGCCGATGTCGTAGTGCGTGCGTCCGATTTGTTCTTTATGTTCGCCATTTTGCGACCCCTTTTCGTATCGGACGGTATCAATATACCCTGAAAACGAGCTGAGGAATCCCGAACACTCGCGTAGCGGTCGAACTTCGGCGCAAAGCAGCCAAATCGCACGCCATGCGATCAGCGACGCACGCTGTACGTTCGCCGACAACGTTTCCAATCCTGCAAGACCCCCACGGAGTGATGCGACGAAAGACTACCGGACCTCCCCGATGGGTCGCCCCGATACGCACTGCTACGCAGCGCGCCTCAAGCAAGCGTGCAACCAGTCTCATCGTGAGCCCATTTTGGAGCCTCCGAGATCAATGCACATCCGAGCATCCCCACAGCGACGTTGCGGTATGCAGCGGATGTGTTGAGATGATCCGCTGAGTCTTGGAGGTCAATAGCCGCTTCCGGAATGTGTGGTCTTCTCATCGATCGGGAACCTAGATCGGTCTGACCTAGCCAGACAGGCGAGCGTGCTGCGAATACACACCCGCCTGCCCGAGCACAGAGCAACCCATCCAGATACTGCTCCTAAGCTGCCGCTACAACCGGTTCGCTAGCCATCGGCCGTTTGGCGTCCTTCGGTGGCGCCACATCCCCCGGCAGTACGTCTGTTTTGTCCCGGTCGATCGGGGTCACGAGGTCTTTGCCGATGCCGAGGGCGGTGTAGATCTTGTCTTCGATCTCCTTCGCCATCGCCGGGTTCTCGTCCAGGTGGATCTTGGCGTTGTTGCGTCCTTGGCCGAGGCGGTCGTTGCCGTAGGAGAAGAACGAGCCGGACTTCGAGACGATGTTGTGCTCCAGGCCCAGGTCGATCAGGCAGCCCGACGTCGAGATGCCCTTGCCGAACTCGATGTCGAACTCCGCCTGACGGAACGGCGCCGCGACCTTGTTCTTCACGACCTTCACCCGCACGCGGTTGCCCACCGCCTCCGTGCCGTCCTTCAGCGTCTCTATCCGGCGGATGTCCAGCCGCTGGGAGGCGTAGAACTTCAGCGCACGACCGCCCGGCTGCGTCTCCGGCGAGCCGAACATCACGCCCACCTTTTCGCGGATCTGGTTCGTCAGGATGCACAGCGTCTGCGTGCGGTTCAGGTTCCCCGCGAGCTTGCGCATCGCCTGCGACATCATCCGCGCCTGCGCGCCCACCGTCTGGTCGCCCATCTGGCCCTCCAGCTCCACGCGCGGGGTCAGCGCCGCGACCGAGTCGATCGCCACCACGTCCACCGCGCCCGAGCGCACCAGCATGTCCGCGATCTCCAGCGCCTGCTCGCCGTAGTCCGGCTGGGAGACGAGCAGCTCGTCGATGTCCACGCCGATCTCCTTCGCGTACAGCGGGTCCATCGCATGCTCAGCATCGATGAACGCGCACACGCCGCCCAGCTTCTGCGCCTCCGCGAGCACGTGGTAGATCATCGTCGTCTTACCCGAGGACTCCGGGCCGAACACCTCCACGATCCTTCCGCGCGGCACGCCGCCGATCCCCAGCGCCAGGTCGAGCGACAGCGCGCCCGTCGGGATCGCGTCACAGCGGACCTGGGCGCCCTCGTCGCCCATGCGCATGACCGAGCCCTTGCCGAACTCGCGCTCAATCTGGGTGAGCGCTCCCTGCAGCGCGGCGTCGCGCGCCTTGGCAGCCTTCTCTTGCTCGGTCACGGCCATGGCGTTACTCCTCCGGTTCGAAATGGAGAGTGCAAGTTAGACCGTCCCCCGGACGGAACGAGAACAGACGTTCGTATCGCGGTGTGCGTTCGTCCACCGCCATCGCGCCGCGCTCGCATTGACCGTCCGCGAGGACGATGAGCTCTCATGCCCACCGCCTCCTCCATCCAACGCCTCCGCCGCGCGCTGCTGCTCGCCTCGACGGTGCTCGCGCTCGCCCTGGCGCTGCTGGCGCTTCCCTCTGCCACCGTCGCGCGCGTCGCGCACGGAAGCTCCTGTCACGCGACGTCCACGTCCGCGCACGCCAGATCCGCCGCCCACAGGTGCTCCAAGCCGGCCCGCAAGGCCAAGCCGACCGCCCACGCGAAAAAACACCGTCCCGCGCACTCGCGCCGCAGGCACAAGGCCAAGCACTCGCCCGGGGCCCAGGAAAGCGAAGGGGAAGAAGCCGAATCGGCCGCCTGCGAAGAAGGCGAAGAAGAAGCCTCAGACGAAGCCGCCTGCGAAGCGCCGGAGGGCGAAGAGCAGGAAAGCTGAGCCGCTCAGCGCTCGAGCAGCGCGCGGCGGACCATGTGCAGGGCGAACGTCGTCGCGCGCTCGCGCACCGCCGCCCTCCCCCCCGGCAGGTTGAACGAGCGCGTCACCGGCTCGCTCCCGTCCACCGCCACGCTCATCCACACCAGGCCCACCGGCTTCTCCTCGCTGCCCCCGCCGGGCCCCGCCACGCCCGTGATGCCCACGCCCACGTCCGCGCCCAGACGCGAAGCCGCGCCGACTGCCAGCGCCTCGGCCACCTCCGCCGAGACCGCCCCGTGCTCCTCGATCAGCTCCCGCGCCACGCCCACCTGTTCGACCTTTGCCTCGTTCGAGTACGCCACGATCCCGCCCCGCACGTAGTCCGACGCGCCCGCCAGATCCGTCAGGCGCGCCGCCAACAGGCCGCCGGTGCACGACTCGGCCGTAGCGATCTTTCGGAGCGGGCGCCCCGGTGGGATCGCTTGTAGGAGGGCCGCGACCTGCTCGTCGACGGTGCTCCCGTCCTCGGAGAAGAGCGTGTCCGTGTGGCGCGCCCGAATGACCGCTGCGAACTCCTCATAAATATTTTCTCCGTCCGGCTCGAAGCGCGTCACGATCTCGACCTCGCTGCGTTTCAGGCACGTCGTCACCTCGAGCTTCCCAAGCTCGATCCCGTCGCGCTCGGCCACGCGCAGCGTCTCCGCGATGTCCGACTCGGGAATGCCGAACAGGCGCAGCGTGCGCTGGCGATACACCGTCGCGCCGGCCAGCGCCGCCCGCAGAGCATCGGTGTCGAGCGCGTGCGCCCACATCGGCTGCAGCTCCGACGGCGGGCCCGGCAGCACCACCACCGTCGGGCCGGGCGTCTGCGACGGCGGCACCACGAGCCCCGGCGCGGTGCCCACGGGCGCGAGGATGCTCGCGCCAGCCGGCACGGTCGCCTGCTTGCGGTTGCCCGCGCGCACCGCGTCCATGTCCACGTTCGGCCAGCGTTTCGCCAGCGGGCGCAGGATCTCCGCGATCCGCTCCTCCGTCGCCTCGTCGAGCACCATCTCCCGGCCCTGGAACGCGCCCACCACCACGGCGGTCATGTCGTCCGCGGTCGGCCCCAGGCCGCCGCTCGTAATCACGACACCCAGCCCCTGCGCAGCCATGAACTCCAGCGCCGCGCGCATGTCCTCCGGCCGGTCGCCCACGATCGCGGTGTGCGCGAGATCGACACCCAGCTCGCGCAGCCGCTCCGCCAGCCACGGGCCGTTGCGGTCGCTCACGCGTCCCGTCAGCACCTCCGTGCCCGTCACCACGATGCCCGCGCGTACGCTCACCGCAGCCTCATTTGCACTTCGGCGAGCGCGCGGCGCTCAGCTTCTGGCGGCCTTTGGCTTTCGTGATCGAGTAGCCGATCGGTTCGCTTGACGACGGGACCGTGCGCACCGAGCCGTCGAGCGTCAGCGTCACGGAGCTGTTGCCGAGCGTGATCGCGAAGTGCTT
The DNA here is from genome assembly GCA_963813055.1 of uncultured Solirubrobacteraceae bacterium. Lineage (GTDB taxonomy): Bacteria > Actinomycetota > Thermoleophilia > Solirubrobacterales > Solirubrobacteraceae > Palsa-744. The sequence goes on along the minus strand of CAWEXM010000006.1, from coordinate 546,383 downwards.
CGCGTGGTAGGTCTGGGTCGTTTCCCCCGCCGGCAGGATCAGCCCGGGGATCAGCCTGTGCCCGCCGTCGCCAAGCAGGCACACGAACACCGGCCCCGTCGTCTGCAGCGACAGGCTCATCAGCGAACTGTCCACGCTCTGCCCGGTCGAGGCGTTCGCGCTGCGGCGATGTTCGCGGGCGCTCGCCGCACCCGTTTGCGCGGCGCTCTTGGAGGTGCTCGTCGTGCGCCGTTTCGATCCCCCGCCGCCGCCCGAGATCAGCAGCACGATCAGCACCACGATCACCAGCCCGATCGAGCCGACCGCGAGCACGTACCCGCGCGACGGCCCGTCGCTCGATCCGCCGCGCCCGCCGCGACCCTGGTTGCGCTGCGGCTTCGACACGATCGGCTCGAGCATCATGTCGTTCGCGCGCTCGTGCTCCAGGCGGTATTCCTCCACCAGCGCCTTGCCGTCGAGCTCCAGCGCCTGCGCGTACGTGCGCAGGAAGCTCTTCACGAACGTCGGCCCAGGCAGCAGGCTCCACTCTTCGTTCTCCAGCGCGCGCAGGTACTTCGCGCGGATCTTCGTCTGCGCCTCGATCTCCGACACGTCGATGCGCGCGCGCATGCGCGCCTCGCGCAGCGTAGCTCCGATCTCAGGCATCAGGTGTTCGATCCAGCGGTCGTGTGGATCATCTCGCCCTGCAGGCTAGTCGCTGAGCGTCGGCGCGGGCTGCGCGGGCGCGCCATCCAGCGCCGCGAGCACCCGCGGCAGCTCCGCCTCGCTGATCAGAACCTGCCGCGGCTTCGAACCCTCATAGCCCGAGATCACGCCACGGCGCTCCAGCATGTCGATCATCCGCCCCGCGCGCGTGTAGCCGAGCCGCAGGCGACGCTGCAGCATCGACGTCGACGCCGTCTGCATCTCCGCCACGAGCGTGATCGCGTCCCTCAGCAGCGGGTCCTCGTCGGGGTCGAACTCATCGGGAGCGCCCTCGGGCGTCTCCGGCTCCACCTCCTCAAGCAGCTCCTCGCGCAATTCCGGCTCGCCCTGACGACGCCACATGTCCGTCAGCTTCTCGATCTGCGCCTCGTCGATGTACGCGCCCTGGATGCGCTGCAGGCGCGAGCTGCCCACGGGGCTGAACAGCATGTCGCCCTGGCCCAACAGCGACTCCGCGCCATTCTGGTCGAGAATCACGCGCGAATCCGTCTGCGAGGACACCGCGAACGCGATCCGCGACGGCACGTTCGCCTTGATCATCCCCGTGATCACATCCACGCGCGGGCTCTGCGTGGCGAGCACCAGGTGGATCCCCACCGCGCGCGCCTTCTGCGCCAGGCGAATGATCGAGTCCTCCACATCCGCCGGCGCGACCATCATCAGGTCTGCAAGCTCGTCAATCACGCACAAGATGTAGGGCAACGGCGCTTCGCCGCGCTTTTGACGCGCGCTGTTCAGCTCCACCAAGCCACGTGTCCGCGCCAGGGACATGATCCCGTAGCGCTGCTCCATCTCCTTCACCAGGTTCTGCAGCGCGTTCGCCGCCATCCGCGGGCTCGTGATCACGGGCGTCAGCAGATGCGGGATCGACTCGTAGTGATTCAGCTCCACCTGCTTCGGGTCCACCAACACAAGGCGCACCTGATGCGGCGTCGCGCGCAGCAGGATGCTCGACAACATCGCGTTGATCGCGCCCGACTTGCCCGCGCCCGTCGTGCCCGCCACGAGGATGTGCGGCATCTTCGCCAGATCCGCGCCGATCGCCTTGCCCGCCACGTCCTTGCCCAGCCACACCGTCAGCGGCGACCAATCCTTCGGCGGCTCCTGGAAGACGTCGCCCAGGCGCACCATCTTGCGGTGCACGTTCGGCACCTCCACGCCCACCGCCTGCTTGCCCGGGATCGGCGCCAGGATGCGGATGTCCGTCGCCGCCAGCGCGTAAGCGAGATCGTCCTTCAGCTGCGCCACCTTGCCCACCTTCGTGCCCGGCGCCAGGCGCAGCTCATAGCGGGTGATGTGCGGCCCCGCGACCGTGCCGATCACCTTCGAGTCGACGCCGAAATGCCCCAGCGCCTCCACGAGGCTCGTCGCCGTCTTCTCCTGCCCCGCGGTGTCCGGGCGCGTCTGCTCGCTCGTCGAGCGCGTCAGCAGCTTCTCCACCGAGGGCAGATGCCACTCGTAGTCGGGGTCGTCCGTCACGGAGCCGCGCAGCCTGCCCTGGGGTGTGAGATCGGCGGGGTCCGCATGGGCGACGCCCGCGATCCGCTCCTCCTCCGCGTCATCCTCGGAGTCGTGGTCCGGCGACTCGATCGCCTCCGGCTCCGCTGCGGCAGGCGAGAACGCCTCCTCCGCCCCATCCGCGGGGTCGTCCTCGTCGCGCCAGTCGCGCGAGGGCGCCTCCACGTGCGTGGCGCGCACGATCAGCTCCTCCGGCGCAGGATCGGGCACCGTCATCGGCTCCCCGGCTCCGGGGCCGAAGTCCCCCTCGACGCCGGCGCGTGTCGCGCGGGGCGCTCTGCGCGTGTTTGGGTCGCGCTCGCCCAGGCGGCCGACCATGCGCGTGGTGTCGATCAGCCCGTTGCCCGTCGCGCGGATCGCGCTCGCCAGCGACGCGCCCGTCAGCAGGATCACGCCCGTGATGAGCAGGAACACCACCAGGATGTTCACCCCCACGCTCTGCACCAGACGGTCGGTGAGCTCATACAGCGCCTGGCCCGCGATCCCGCCGTGCGTCTGCAGATGAGCCGAACTCCACGCCTGCGCCGCACGCCCGGGACCCGAACTCACGCCGAGCGTGCCCGCAGCGAGCGCCAGCGTCACCGACGCGAACACGCACGTGGCGCCCGCGCGCAGCGGACGCAGCGCCGGCAGCACCGGGCGCAGCAACAGCGCGCCGCCGCCGACCACGAGCGCCACCGGGGCGAGCACGCGCGCGCGTCCCAGCATCCAGCCGAGCGCGACGGCGAGACCATGGCCCGCGCGTCCCCCGGGGGTGGGCGGGCCTCCAAATCCATACAGGACGAAGCCCATGAAGATCCCACACGCCACGAGCGCCAGGCCGAGGATGTCGCGCTCGCGCTGGTTGAGCACGGGCATGCGCGGCAGCGCGAACAGCTCGCCGAGGCTTACCGGCTTGCGCGTCGTCTTGCGCCTCGCCTTGGCGCGCGAGCGCGTGCGCGCGGAGGAGCCGCGTCCGGCGGAGCGTTTCGCGGGCGCTTTGCGCGTAGCGGTGGCGCGTTTACGGGCCGGAGGCATCGTGCGCAACTTCGACGCCGAAGCCCCGGAACCTGCCTAAGAGGCTCTGGCCCCTTACCATCGCTTTACGCGACCCATCTAAATAAAGACCATGAACGATTTCTCCAGATCACCGCGCGTGCTGGTCGTCGAGGACGACGAGGACATCGCCCAGGCGCTCCAGCGCTCGCTGCGCATGGAGGGCTACGACGTGCGCACCTCCCCCGACGGCGAGGACGCGCTCGAGCAGGGCCGCTCCTTCGCGCCAGACCTCGTGATCCTCGACCTCGGCCTGCCCAAGCTCGACGGCGTCGAGGTGGCGCGCGTGCTGCGCGGCGAGGACGACGTGCCGATCCTGATGCTGACCGCGCGCGACGCGCTCGAGTCGCGCGTCGAGGGCCTCGACGCGGGCGCCGACGACTATCTCGTCAAGCCGTTCGAGCGCCAGGAGCTGCTCGCGCGGATGCGCGCCCTGCTGCGCCGGCGCCCGCCGCGGGGCTCCGCGCCGCTGCGCGTCGGCGATCTGCTGCTGAACGCCGACACGCACGAGGTCACGCGCGGCGAGCGCGCGATCGAGCTGACCCAACGCGAGTTCGAGCTGCTCGAGTACCTGATGCGCAACGAGCGCATCGTCATCTCCCGCCAGCGCCTGCTGGACGACGTGTGGGGCTATGACCCCTTCTCCACCACCAACACCATCGAGGTGTTCGTGTCGAACCTGCGGCGCAAGCTCGAGGCCGACGGCGAGCCGCGCCTGCTGCACACGATCAGGGGAGCCGGGTACGTCCTTCGCGCCTAGAAGACCCGGCGGGCTGTCGGCGAGCTTCGACAGGCTGCCGATCCGCATCCGCCTCGCGGGCGTCTCCGCGCTGCTGACGTTCGTGATCCTGTGCGCGTTCGCGGTCGGGATCGGCTCGCTGACCGTCCACCGCATCCGCTCGGATTTCAACCACGAGGTGCAGGACACCGCCGACCAGCTCTCCTCGCAGCTGCGCATCACCGTGCCGCCACTGAAGGTCGAGCCGGCGCTCAACTACTTCGCCTCCAAATCCGAGCACGCGATCATCAAGATCCTCACGCCCGGAGCCGGCGGCAACGTGATCGCCCAGCAGCCGCTCAAGGCGCCCTCGCTGGGCGAACCACGGGCCACGGCGAGAACCGTCCGCGGCTATCGCGTGCTCAGCCGCACCGCGCTCGTGTACGCCAACGGCGCGCCGATCGGGCACGTGATCATCCAGTACGCGCGCCGCGTCTCAGAACCCGAGGAGACGGTCAAGCGCGTCGAGCTGTTCCTGCTGTTCGGGGTGCTCCTCGGCAGCGCGCTCGCGCTGCTCGCGGGCATGGCGATCGCGCGCCGCGCGATGGCGCCGATCGCCGAGCTCACCTCGACCGCCGCGGAGGTCGCGCGCACCCGCGACCCCTCGCACGGCATCCCGCAGTACGAGGCCGAGGACGAGGTCTCCGAGCTCGCGCGCACACTCCAGGGGATGCTCCGCGAGCTCGACGCCGCCCGCGGAGAGACCGAGGCGATGCTCGCGCGTCAACGCCAGTTCGTGGCCGACGCCTCGCACGAGCTGCGCACGCCGCTCACGAGCGTGCTCGCCAACCTCGAGCTGCTCGCGGAGTCCCTGCACGGCGACCAGGGCGAGGCGGCCAGCTCGGCGCTGCGCTCCTCGCGGCGCATGCGCCGTTTGGTGGGCGATCTGCTGCTGCTCGCGCGCACCGACGCCGCGCGCGTGCAGGCGCGCGAGCCGTGCGACCTCGCCCAGACCGTCGTGGAGGCGGCCAGCGAGCTGGGCTCCGTCAGCTCGACGCATGAGATCTCACTCAACGCGCAGCCCGCGATGGTGATGGGCGCACGCGACGACCTGCACCGCCTCACGATCAACCTGCTCGAGAACGCACTGCGCCACACCCCGCCCGGGACCGAGATCCGCATCACGACGCGCACCACGTCCGACGGACACGCCGAGCTGGTGGTCGAGGACGACGGGCCCGGCATCCCCGAGGAGCTCGCCGCCACGCTGTTCGAGCGCTTCGTCCGCGGCGCCGGCGACCGCGGCGGCTCGTTCGGCCTGGGCCTCGCAATCGTGCACGCCGTTGCCGACGCGCACGGCGGCACGGTCACGATCGAGCAGTCCAAGAAAGGCGCCACGGGCGCGCGCTTCGTGGTGCGGCTGCCGGCGATACCGGCGCACAAGGCGCCGTCGGCGACGGCCGCCACGCCTACGGCAAGCTCAGCCCGCTAAACCTCTACTACAACCGGCAGCACCATTGGGCGGCGCTTGAGACGGTCGTACACCAGCTTCGCCAGATCGTCGTGCAGCGTCTGCTGCAGCACGTCGACCTCGCGGATTTCCTCCTTCGCGGCGCGCTTCAGCGAGCGCTCGACCGTCAGGCGGATCTCCTCTATTAGCTTGTCCGCCTCGTCCTGGAACGGCACGCCGCGGAAGATCACCTCAGGATCGGCGACCGAGCTGCCGTCGTGCTCGGCGATCGTCACGACCACGATGAAGATCCCGTCCGCGGACAGCATCCGCCGGTCGCGCAGCGCCGCGTCCGCCATCTCGCCGATCTCCACGCCGTCGACGAACGTCATGCCGGCCTGCTCGCGCGAGCCGAAGCGCGCGCCACGCTCGGTGATGTCCAGCGGCAGGCCGTTGTCGCCCTGGAAGATGTCCTCCGGCGGCACCCCCACCGCTTCTGCCAGCTGCGCATGCAGCCGCAAGCGCTTGAAGTCGCCGTGGAACGGCATCACGTAGCGAGGCTTCACGAGGTTCAGCATCAGCTTCACCTCCTCCGCATAGCCGTGGCCCGAGGCGTGCACCGGCGCCTCGCGCGGCGTGATCACGTCGCAGCCAACGTGGTAGAGACGGTCGATCGTCTCGTTCACCGCGCGCTCGTTGCCCGGGATCGGAGTTGCGGAGAACACGACCGTGTCGCCGCTCTTCAACTCCACCTGACGGTGGTCGCGGTAAGCCATCCGCCTCAGCGCCGACAGCGGCTCGCCCTGCGAGCCGGTCGAGATGATGACGACACGCTCGTCGGGAAAGTCATTGATCTCGCGCGGGCCCACGAGCATCCCGTCGGGGATCTCGATATGGCCGAGCGTGCGCCCGATGCCGACGTTCTTGCGCATCGAACGGCCAACAAGCGCGACCTTACGACCCAACGCCTCCGCGGCGTCCACGACCTGCTGCACGCGGTGAATGTTCGACGCGAAGCTCGTCACCACGATGCGGCCCTCGCAGCGCGAAAACACCTCCTCCAAATGCGGACCCACAACCGACTCCGACGGCGAGAAACCCGGGCGGTCCACGTTCGTCGAGTCCCCGCACAGCAGCAGCACACCCTCGCGGCCGAGTTCCGCCAGGCGCGATACGTCCGCGGGCGGGCCGTCGACGGGGGTCTGGTCGAACTTGTAGTCGCCCGTGATCAGCACCGTGCCGAGCTCCGTGCCGAGCGCCACGGCGCTCGAATCGGGGATCGAGTGCGTCATGTGCACCAGCTCCAGCGAGAACGGTCCGATGTCGAGCGTTTCGCCCGGTTCGACCTCGTTCAGCTGGACGTTCTTCAGTTTGTGCTCCTCGAGCTTCGAGCGCGCCATCGCCGTCGTCAACGGACCGCCGTAGACGGGAGCGCTCAGGCGGTCGCCGAGCTCGCGCAGGACCCACGGGAGCGCTCCCAGATGGTCCTCGTGGCCGTGCGTGATCACGATCGCCTCGATGTCCTCCGCGCGCTCGCGCAGGTACGCGAAGTCCGGCAGCACGAGGTCGATGCCGACCATCTCGGGCGTCGGGAAGCGCAGGCCCACGTCGACCACCACGATGCGACCGTCCTGCTCGACGACGGTCATGTTCTTGCCTATCTCTCCCAGCCCTCCGAGGGGCAGGACGCGCAGCTTGGAACTCACGCGTGCGCGCTCGTGGCCGGGTTCTCTGCGGCCGGGCTGTCGTTGCCGGTCAGGCGCTGCCGGGCCGACTCAGGCCGGGCGCCGAGCAGATCGTGGCGTTCGAGCATCGCGCGCACCGCCTCGGTCTCCTCGGCGGTGGCCTCCACGAGCGGCAGGCGCAGGCCGCCGACGTCGTGGCCGAGGAGGTTCAGCGCCGCCTTCGTGCACGTCGGGCTGGCGGTCATGAACAGCGTCTCGTACACGTCGCGCAGCGACGAGTCGATCTCCGCGCGGCGCTCCGGCTCGGCGACCATCCGCTGCATCTCGTTCCCCACCACGTGGCTCGACACGCAGATCCCCCCCGCGCCGCCGATGTCGAGCGTGCGAGCGAACGTCGCGTCGTCGCCGGCGTAGATCTGCAGGCCGTCGATCGGCTGCAGCTCCGCGGCGTTGGCCTGCTTGACGCCCTCGATCCCGTCGATCTGCGCCAGCTCCGCGAGCAGATCGGGCCCCATGTTCGTGGCGGTGCGACCGGGGATGTTGTAGAGGATCACCGGCTTGTCGGTCGCCGCCGCAACCGCTTCGTAGTGGCGCAGCAGCCCCAGGCGGCTGGGCTTGTTGTAGTAGGGGGTGACGGACAGCGTGGCGTCGACGCCGAGCGCGGTCGCCTCCTCGGTCAGGTGGACAGCCTGGCGCGTGTCGTTCGTCCCTGTGCCCGCGACGATCGTGGCGCCCTCGGGGCGCTCGGCGACGGCGAGCTCGATCAGGTGAAGCTGCTCGCCCTCGGTCAGCGTCGAAGCCTCGCCCGTGGTGCCGGCGACGACGAACCCGTCCGAGCCGTTCGCGGCGAGGTGGCGCATCAGCGCGACGAACGACTCGTCGTTGACCCTGCCGCGCTCGTCGAACGGCGTGACGATCGCGGTGAGGATGGTGCCGAGGTTCATGTGCGTGAGTATCTCATGCGCGCGCCGCTCAGAAGAGCAGATGCTCGAGACCCACGACGGGCGAGCTCTCGAGCGTCCCCACGCGGCGGATCGCGAGCAGCACTCCCGGCATGAACGACTCGCGGCTGATCGTGTCGTGACGGATCGTGAGCGTCTGCCCGAGATCGCCGAGAATCACCTCCTGGGAGGCGACGAAGCCCGGGAGCCGCACGGAGTGGATCGGCGGCGGCGGGCCATCGGTGGCCGCGGCCATCAGCTGCGCGGTGCGGGCTGCCGTGCCGCTCGGCGCGTCGATCTTCTTGTCGTGGTGGAGCTCCACGATCTCGGCCTTTTCCATGTGCTGCGCTGCCTGCTCCGCGAAGCGCATCATCAGCACCGCGCCGATGGCGAAGTTCGGCGCGATCAGCACGTTCGCCCGCGGCCGGCCGTCCGCGGGTCGCGCCTGCGCGAGCGGCGCGGGGTCGAAGCCTGTGGTGCCGATCACCACGTGCACGCCGGCGCGCACGCACGCCAGCGCGTTTCCAAGCGCGGTGTCCGGGCGCGTGAAGTCGACCACCACGTCCGGCGCGACCGGGCCACGACCCGGCCGGCGCGGCCCACCTACCGTGCCGGCTGGGGCGCCCGCGAGCACCTGCTCCAGGGTGGTGTCCAGCTGTGGGTCGGCGCGACCGACGAGCTCCATGTCGTCGGCGCCCGTCACCGCGTCGCAGACCGTCTGGCCCATGCGCCCCGCGGCGCCCGCGACGGCGACCCTGATCACAGCGTGGCCCCCGCGACGCTCGGCTGCGCCTCGATGCTCCTTGTGGCGAGCGGCGCGATCGCGGCGCGGAAGCTCTTCTCGTCCGGTCCGACGCCCGCGACGGACAGCTGCGTGGGCGTGAACAGCTGCGCGGCCAGCTCGCGGACCTGCTCGATCGTGACCGAGTCGATCCGCTCGATCATGTCGTTGACCGACAGGATCGGCAGCTCGTTCATGACCGAAGCGCCGAGGCGGCTCATGCGCGCGCCCGTGGACTCCAGCGCGAGCACCACGCGGCCCTTGAGGTTCTCGCGCGAGCGCGTCAGCTCCTCCTCGCTGGCGGGGTCCTCGACGCAGCGCTCGAGCTCGGAGGCGACGACCGCGAGGGCCTCCTCGAGGTTCTCCGGGCGCGTGCCCACGTACAGCCCCACCTCGCCGGTGTGCGCGTAGAGGTTCGAGTAGGAGAACACCGAATAGGCCAGGCCGCGGCGCTCGCGCACCTCCTGGAACAGCCGCGAGGAGGACGTTCCGCCGAGCACGCCTTCGAGCACACGCAGCGCGAAGCGCCGCTCGTCCTCGCGCGCGATCCCCGCCCCGCCGACGCACACGTGGTACTGCTCGGTGTCTTTGGCCATGAAGCGAACGCGCGGCTCGAACTGCGGCTGCTCTGTCCACGCGCCCCCCGTCTGCGGACCGCGCGCTGTGTCCGCGGCCTCGCCGCCACGCTCGCGCTCGGCCTCGACGGCGCGCGCCATCGCGACCAGCTCGTCGTGGTCGACCGAGCCGGCCGCCGCGATCACGACGCTCTCGGGCAGGTAGCGCTCGTGGTGAAACGCCGCCAGCTGCTCCCGCGTGACCGCGCCGACGACCGCAGCCGTGCCGATCACCGGGCGACCCAGCGGGTGCGCGCCGAAGATCGCTTTGCCGAGCACGTCGAACACGCGGTCCTGGGGGTCGTCCTCGTACATCGCGATCTCCTCCAGCACCACCTCCCGCTCCGCCTCCAGCTCCCCGAAGCGCGGGTTCCAGATCATGTCGCTCATGACCGTGAAGGCGTGGTCGAGATGGCGGTCGAGCACGCGCGTGTACAGCGACGTGGCTTCCTTGTCGGTGCCGGCGTTGATCTCCGCGCCCATCGCGTCGAAGATCTGGTCGATCTCCTCGGAACCGTAGCTCTCGGTGCCGCGGAACAGCATGTGCTCGAGCAGGTGCGAGATGCCTGCCTGCTGCTCGTGCTCGGAGACCGAGCCCGTGGCGATCCAGAAGCCGAGCGCCACCGAGCGCACGCTGGGCACGCGCTCGGTGACGACCCGCACGCCCGACTCGAGCGTGGTGATCTGATGCTCGGCGGTCAAGCGACCCTTCGGATCAGTCGCGGCCGTGACGCGGGCGGCCGGAGCCGCGCTCGCCGCCGCGGTCGCGGCGCGGGCCGCGGTCTGAGCGGCCGTTGCTGGAGCCGTCGCGCGGGGGTCGCCCGCCGCCGCCTCCTCCTCCTCCGCCGGTCCCGACACCCGCGAGCTCCTCGACGCTCTTGCCGGCGATGTCCGGGTCGCTCGAGAGACGCAGGCCGATGCGGCCGCGCTCGCGGTCGACCTCGACCACGCGCACTTTCACCTCGTCGCCCTTGTTGAGCACGTCCTCGACGGTCTCCACGCGCTCGCCGGGCGAGACGTTGGAGATGTGCAGCAGCCCGTCGGTGCCCTTCGCGAGCTCGATGAACGCTCCGAACGTGGTGGTCTTCACGACCTTGCCGTCGTATTCGTCGCCGACCTCGACCTCCTTCATCATCATCCTGATCCGCTCCACGAGCGCGTCGCCGAGCTCGCCGTTGGCGGAGTAGATCAGCACCTGGCCGTCGTCGTTGACGTCGATCTGCGATTCGAACTCGTCGGCGAGGCCGCGGATCGTTTCCCCGCCCTTGCCGATCAGCAGACCGATCTGCGACGGGTCGATCTGAATCGTCTGGATGCGCGGCGCGAACTGCGAGAGCTGCTCGCGCGGGGTCTTGATGACGTCGGCCATCTTGCCGAGGATGAACGTGCGCGCGTCTTTGGCCTGCGCGAGCGCGTCGCGCAGGATGTCGAACGTCACGCCCGTGATCTTGATGTCCATCTGCAGCGCGGTGATCCCGCGCTCGGTGCCGGCGACCTTGAAGTCCATGTCGCCGAGGTGGTCCTCGACGCCGGCGATGTCGGTCAGGACGATGTAGTCGTCGCCCTCCTTGATCAGCCCCATCGCGATGCCAGCGACCGGGCGCTTGATCGGCACACCCGCGTCCATCAGCGACAGCGAGGAGCCGCACACCGACGCCATCGAGGAGGAGCCGTTGGACTCGAGGATGTCCGAGACCACGCGGATCGAGTAGGGGAACTCCTCGATCGAGGGCACCATCGGCGCGAGCGCCCGCTCGGCGAGCGCGCCGTGGCCGATGTCGCGGCGCTTGACGCCACCCATGCGGCCCGCCTCCCCGACCGAGAACGGCGGGAAGTTGTAGTGGTGCCAGTAGAACTTTTTCGTCTCCAGGCCCAGCGTGTCGAGGCGCATCTCCTCCTTCAGAGTGCCCATCGCCACGACGCTCAGCGCCTGCGTCTGCCCACGCGTGAACAGCGCCGAGCCGTGCGTGCGGGGCGTGACGCCGACCTCGATCGAGATGTCACGGATCTCCGACTCGCCACGACCGTCCGGGCGCTTCTTGTGCACCGCGATGCGCTCGCGGATGATCGACTTCTCGAGCTTGTCGAACGCCATCTGCACCGCGGCGCGCTTCTGCTTCGCCGCGACCAGCTGCTCCTCCGACGCGCCCTCGGGCGCACCTGGGGCGTGCTGCTCGAGGATCGCCGCCTCGACTGCCTTCGTCGCGTCCTGGCGCTCGAGCTTGTCCTCGACCTGGGTGGCCGCGTCGAGCTGCGAGCCATGCGAGGAGCGGATCGCGTCGAGCACCACCGGGTCGACCTGGATCGCCTCGAAGACTTTCTTCTCCTTGCCGACTTTCGCCGCGAGGTCGCGCTGCAGCGCGCACAGCTTCTTGATCGCCGAGTGAGCGATGTCGAGCGCGTCGAGGATCTCCGCCTCGGGGATCTCGTTCGCGCCCGCCTCGACCATCAGGATCGCCTCCTCGGTGCCAGCGACGATCAGGTCCAGTTCGCTGCGACCCTCCGCGCCGTCGGCGAGCAGCGACTCCTCCTCGGGGTTGACGACGAAGTTGCCGTCGATCTTGCCGATCCGCACCGCGCCCACCGGCGTCGGCAGCGGGATGTCGGAGATCATCAGCGCGGCGGACGCGCCGTTCATCGCGAGGATGTCATAGGGGTGGACGTGGTCGATCGACAGCGGGATCGCCACCAGCTGCGTGTCATAGCGCCATTCCTTCGGGAACAGCGGACGGATCGGACGGTCGATCATGCGCGCCGTGAGCGTGCCCTTCTCACCCGGGCGACCCTCGCGCTTGAAGAACGAGCCGGGGATTTTGCCCGACGCGTACATGCGCTCCTCGACGTCCACCGTCAGCGGGAGGAAGTCCACATCGCGCAACGAGCCGGCGACGGCGGTCGCAAGGACCATCGTGTCGCCCTGACGAACCACGACCGCGCCGGAGGCCTGCTTGGCCATCCTGCCGGTCTCGAACGAGATCTCGCTGCCGGCAATCTCCACGGAAACCCGTGTAACGGCGTCACTACTCATATTCACTGCCTTCCTGTTCCGCCCGTCGGTCGGCGGTCCGTTTCTCTTTTTCTCTTGTTCCGAACGAAAGGAGCTTAGCGGAGCGCGACGGCGAGGCCCTCGCGCAGCAGCTCGACGGGCGGCAGATCTCCCGGCGAGGCGGCCTGGTGGCTCCAGCGCACGACCCCGTCGGGGCCCGTGATCACGAGCGCGCGCTCGGCGAAGCCGCCGGGGTGCAGGACGCCGAACGCGGCGCACGCGGCGCCCTTCGGCTCGAAGTCCGACAGCTGCTCGCTGCTCACGCCGAGCTTCTCCTTGAACGCGCTCTGCGCCCACGTCGAGTCGCAGGAGACGCCGTACAGCGCTCGCCCCTGCTCGCCCAGCTCGCCGAGCAGCCTCTCGTAGAGCTGCAGCTGGTCGGTGCACACAGGGCTGAACGCGAACGGGTAGAAGACGAGCACCGTCGTGCGGCCCTGCAGGTCCTGCTCGGTGAAGCTCTCGCCGTCCGCGCGGGCGAGCTTGAAGCTCGGCGCGGGTGTGCCGGCGGCCAGGACGGCCATCGGCTACTTACGCAGGCCGAGCTCTTTGATGAGGCCCGGTAGCCCTCGAGGTCGCGCTTCTGCAGGTAGTCGAGGAAGCGGCGGCGTTTGCCGACGAGCATCAGCAGGCCGCGACGCGAGTGGTGGTCTTTGCCCTGCTCGCGCAGGTGCTCGGTCAGGTGGTTGATGCGCTCGGTCAGCAGCGCGACCTGGACCTTGGTGGAGCCCATGTCCTTCTCGTTGGCGCCGAACTTGGCGGCGATCTCGCGCTTGCGCTCGCTTGTGAGGGCTGGCATAGCCGGGCACGGTAGCAGACGCGCCCGGGCGGTCAGTGAGCCGCGGCGATCTCCCGCGTGCGCTCCACGTCGCGGTGCATCTGCTCGATCAGCGACTCGGGATCCTCGAAGCGCCGCTCGCCGCGCAGCCGCTGCAGGAACTCCAGGCGCAGCTCGCTGCCGTAGAGGTCGCCTTCGAAGTCCAGCACGTAGGCCTCGATCAGCTCGCCGCGGCCGGTCTCGAACGTCGGGCGCACGCCGATCGACACGGCCGCCGGCGAGGCCGTTGGCGAGGCACGCGTACACCCCGTGCCCGGGGCACGCGAGCGCCTCCTCGGGGATGAGGTTGGCGGTCGGAAAGCCCAGCTCGCGCCCGCGCTCGTCGCCGTGCACGACCTCGCCCGAGAGCTGGAAGGTCGCGCCGAGCAGGCGGTTCGCCTCGGCGACCTCGCCAGCGAGCACGAGGCCGCGGATGTGGCTCGAGGAGACGATCTCCCCGTCGACCTCCAGCAGCGGGTGCACGATCGTCGCGAAGCGCTCGTCGGCGAGCAGCAGGCGCGGGTCGCCCTGCGCCTTGTGGCCGAAGCGGAAGTTCTCGCCGATCGCCACCTCGCTCGCGCCGAGCGCGCCGACGAGCACGTCGTCGACGAACTCCGCCGCCGAGCGCGCGGCGAACTGCGCGTCGAACGGGATCACGATCAGCTCCTCGCACGCCGAGCGAGGCGACCAGCTCGGCCTTGCGCTCGAGCGTCGTCAGCAGCTTCGGGGTGTGCTGGGGCGCGACGACCGACACGGGGTGCGGGTCGAACGTGAGCACGCTGTCGGCGCCGTCGATCACCGCGCGGTGGCCGAGATGCACGCCGTCGAACGTGCCGACCGCCACGCTGCGCCCGGCTGCGCGCTCGACGTCGGGCAGCGATGTGATCTTCACGGCATGCACAGCCTATTCCGAGCGCCCGGCGGCAGCGTGCAGCCTCGCCATCTCCAGGGCGCGCTCGAGCGCGATCAGCGGCGGATCCTGCCACGGCTGGCCGCGTGGCGGCGGCGGGACGGCGTCGGCGACGTCGAACGGGCCGATCGCGGTGCGCCTCAGCTCCAGGCAGTAGGCGTCGCCCAGATCGGCGATCAGCGAGCGCACGTACGTGCCGGAGCCGCACTCGATCTCATAGCCCGCGCGCGGCGGATGGTCGGATCCGTCGCCAGGCTCGCGCCAGAGCTGCTCGAAGCGGTGCACGGTCACGATCCGCTCGGGCATCTCGAAGTCCTCGCCGCGGCGCGCGCGCTTGTACGCGCGCTCGCCGCCGATCTTCACCGCCGAGTGCATCGGCGGGCGCTGGCGCACCTCGCCCGGTCGGCAGCGACGGCGGATCGGGCGGGATGTTGCCGGTCTCCACGATCTCGCCCTCGGTGTCGCCCGTGCTCGACAGCGCGCCGAGCCGCGCGACCGTCTCATAGCGCTTGGGGAGCCCCATCAGCGTGCTCTGCGCTTTCGTCGCGCGCCCCACGAGCACGAGCAGCAGGCCGGTGGCGAACGGGTCGAGCGTGCCGGCGTGGCCGGTCTTCGCGCCGCGCGAGCGAGCGCCGCACGGCGGCGACCACGTCGTGCGAGGTCATCCCTGCGGGCTTGTCGATCAGCAGCACGCCGTCCATCGCGCGCGTCTCAGCGGTGTCGGGGGCCGTGCTCGGCCACCCTCAGACGAGCGTCGCGGCGGCGTGCCCGTTGGTGGATGGGTGCAGCTGCGCGGCGATCTGCTCGCGCAGGAACGCCACCAGCGCCTCGGCGTCGAGCGTCGTAGAGAAGCCCGCCGCGCGGCGGTGCCCGCCGCCGCCCTGCGCGCGCGCGATGATCGACACGTCGACGTCGTCGTCGGTGGCGCGCAGCGACACTTTGTGCTGCCCCTTGCGCGCGCCGCTGGAGAGCTCGCGCACGAGCACCGCGACCTTCGTGCCCTGCAGCGCGCGCAGCTGGTCGATGATCCCCTCCGAGTGGCTCTCCTCGGCGCGCGCGCGGTCGAAGTCCTCCGCGCTCAGCGCGACGAGCGTCAGCTCGCCGGCGTCGAAGCGCTGCACCTGCGCGAGCGCGAGCGCGAGCAGCGCGAGCTTGCCCTCCGGCATGTCCTCGTACAGGCGGCGGTTGACGACCGGCACGTCCACGCCGGCCTGCATCAGCTCGGCCGCCATCAGGTGCGCGCGCGGGCCGGTGTTCTCGTACATGAAGCGGCCCGTGTCGGTGATCAGCCCGATGTACAGCGCCTCCGCGACGCTGCGCGTGGGGCGCACGTCGAGGCCGTGCATCAGGTCCCACACGATCTCCGCGGTGCACGACGCGTCCGCGACGACGTGGTTGAGCGTGCCGAAGCGCGTGTTGTCGTGGTGGTGGTCGATGTTCAGCAGGTGCGCGCCGTCGCGCAGCACGCTCGCGGAGTTGCGGTCGATGTTGCCGCAGTCGAGGAACACCACGGTGCGCTCGGCGATGTCCGCGGGCGCCTCCTGGATCAGGCCGTCGAGCGCAGAACAGCCCGTACTCGTCCGGCAGCGGCAGGTCGGCGGGCGCGATGAACATCGCGGTGTCCTTGCCGAGCGCGGTCAGCAGGCCCTGCATCGCGACGAGCGAGCCGAGCGCGTCGCCGTCGGGGTTCTCGTGCGTGGCGAGCACGAAGCGCTCGTCCTCGCGGATGCGCTCGAGCACCAGCTCGCGCGTCTGGGCGATGTCGGCGATGTCGGCGGTCGCGTTCATGGCCGCTCGATCTCCTCGCCCTCTGCCGACTCCCCTCCGGAGACGGTTCCGCAAGGAGCTCCTCGACGCGCAGCGCTCGGTCGGTCGTCTCGTCGTAGACGAACTCGAGCGTGGGCGTGCGCTTCAGGCGCAGCTCGCCGGCGATGCGTCCCTGCAGGAAGCCGTGCGCGCTGCGCAGGCCGTCGAGGCTCGCCTCGCGCTCGACCTCGTCGGACTCGCCGCCGCCAGCGCCGAGCACGCTCACGTACACGCGAGCGTGGCGTAGGTCTGCGCTGGTTCTCACATCGGTCACGGTCACGAATCCCACTCGCGGGTCCTTCAAGTCGCCTGCCACCGCGTCCCCGATCACCTGACGAATCGCCTCGTCGACCCGACGCATGCGTCCCGTACTCATCCTACCTCCTCCAATTCCTCGCCGAGCCCGCCGTCCCTGCCGAGTCCTCACGGGAAGGCAGGCGCTCAGAGACTGAGCTCGCGCTCCACCTGGCGCGTCTCGTAGGTCTCGAGGATGTCGCCCTCGCGCAGGTCCTGGAAGTTCGTCAGCACGATCCCGCACTCGAAGCCGGAGGCGACCTCGCGGGCGTCGTCGTTGAAGCGCCGCAGGCTCTCGATCGTCGTGTCGTAGATGACGGTGCCCTCGCGCACGACGCGCACGCGCGCGCCGCGCGTGACCTTGCCCTCGGTGACGAACGAGCCGGCGATCGTGCCGATCTTCGAAGCTTTGAACAGCTGGCGCACCTCTGCCTGCCCGAGCGGCGTCTCGACCTCGGCGGGCTCGAGCATGCCCTGCATCGCGGCGCGCAGCTCCTCGATCGCGCGGTAGATGACCGCGTAGGAGCGGATCTCCACGCCCTCGCGGTCGGCGATCTGGCGCGCGTCGCCGACGGGGCGCACGTTGAACGCGAGGATCACGCCCTCCGAGGCGGCCGCGAGCATCACGTCGGACTCGTTGATGCCGCCGACGCCGCGGTGGATGATGTTGACCTTGACCTCCTGCTGCGGGAGCTTGGCGATCTCGTCCTCGATCGCCTCCAGCGACCCGGCGACGTCGGCCTTGACGACCAGGCCCGAGCTCCTTGACGGTGCCCTCCTGGGCGAGCTTGAACACGTCCTCGAGCGAGACCTTGCGCCCCGAGCGGCGCGCGAGCGCCTCGGTCTTCAGGCGGTTCGCGCGCTCGCCCGCGAGCTGGCGCGCGCGGCGCTCGTTCTCGACCACGCGCACGTGCTCGCCGGCCTCGGGGACGCCGTCGAAGCCGAGCACCTCGACGGGCTGGCCGGGCAGCGCGCGCTTGAGCTTGTTGCCGATGAAGTCGTGCATCGCGCGCACGCGCCCGAAGTGCGCGCCCGCGACGAGCGCATCGCCGACCCTCAGCGTGCCGCGCTGGATCAGGATCGTCACGACCGGTCCGCGGCCGGGGTCGAGCTTGGACTCGATCACCGCGCCTGAGGCCTCGGCGTCGCGGTTGGCCTTCAGCTCCTCCAGGTCGGTGACGACCTGGATCGTGTCGAGCAGCGAGTCGAGGCCCTGGCGGGTCTTCGCGCTGACGTCGACGAACTCGATCTCCCCGCCCCACTCCGACGGCTGCAGGCCGTGCTGGGTCATCTCCGTGCGCACGCGCTCGGGCTGCGCGCCCTCCTTGTCGATCTTGTTGACCGCCACGACGATCGGCACTTCGGCCGCCTTGGCGTGGTCGATCGCCTCCTCGGTCTGCGGCTTGACGCCGTCGTCGGCGGCGACCACGATCACCGCGAGGTCGGTCACGCGCGCGCCGCGGGCGCGCATCGCCGTGAACGCCTCGTGGCCGGGCGTGTCGAGGAACGTGATCTCCTTGCCGGCGTGGTGCACCTGGTAGGCGCCGATGTGCTGGGTGATGCCGCCGGCCTCGCCGGCCGACGACCTCGGTCTCGCGGATCGCGTCCAGCAGCGAGGTCTTGCCGTGGTCGACGTGGCCCATGATCGTGACCACCGGCGGGCGCTCGATCAGGTCCTCCTCGGCGTCCTCGAACACCGGCTCGACCTCGACGTCGTCGGCGGCGTGGACGATCTCGATCTGCTTGTCGAACTCGTCGGCGAGCACCTGGATCGCGTCGTCGGAGAGCGTCTGCGTGAGCGTCGCCATCTCGCCGAGCGTCATCAGCTTCTTGATGATCTCCGGGCACCGGCACGCCGAGGTACTCGGCGACGTCCTTGACGGTCGAGCCGGAGTTGACGCGGATCAGGTCGGTGGCCTCCATCGCGGCGGTGTCGATCGGCGCGATCGTCTCGTCGTAGGTGCCGCGGCGGCGGCGCCCGCGGCGGGGGCGGCGCTGGGGCTGGTTGGACGGGCCGCCCTGCTGGCGGCGCGAGGCCTGGGAGTCGATCACCACGCGCCGGCGTCCGCCGGGGCCGACGTCGCCGGGGGTGCGCTCGCCGGTGCGCGAGTCGCGCGTCGGGCGCACGCGCTCCCCGGAGGCGGTCACGCCGTCGACCGGTGTGGGCGGTACGCCTGCGTCGGGGCGACGCGGCTGCTGGCGTCGGGGGTGTGGATGTCGGCGCGGCGGGCGCCTCGCGCCGGCGGGGCTGCGGCAGCCGCGGGCCTGGCTGGCCGCGGCAGGGCGCTGGCGGCCGGCGGAGTGGGTGCGGCCTTCGCGGCGGCGACCGGCGCGCCGTTGGAGGCCGCGGGTGCGCCGCCTCCCGAACGCCTTCAGCGCAGCCGACTCCTCGACCGAGGACGAGGCGGCCTTCGCCTCGACGCCGGCGGCCTGGAGCTTCTCCAGCAGCTCCTTGCTGGAGAGCCCGTGCTCCTTGGCGATCTCGTGTACGCGCTTCTTGCTCATCGACTCACCGATTCTACGAGCTTGGGGTCGAGCTTCACTCCCGAGCGCAGCGCGCGCGCGATTCCACCGCGGCGAATCGCCGGCTCAGACAGTCCGCGAGAGGCGCCGTCGGCGCCGGGTCGCGGCACAGGTAGGCGCCGCGGCCGGGCATCGTGCCAGCGCGGTCGAGCACCGCGAGTCGCGGCCCGCTCTCGCCATCGCCGGTCGCGGCGATGCGCACGAGCTCGGACTTCGGTGCGATCCGCCCGCAGCCGACGCAGCGGCGGCGCGGCACGTGCGCCGCTATGTCGTCTGCTCCTCGGCGGCCGCCTGGACCGGCTCGGGCTCGGCGACGTCGGCGACCGCCGGGGGCCGCGCGTCGCCCTCGTCGGGCCAGCGCTCGCCTCGGAGGTCGAGGTCGGCGACGTTGTCGCTGTCGATGTTCGCGAGCGCCTGGTGGGTGTCCAGGCCGCAGTAGCGCGAGCCCGGCAAGCGCGGCGTTCGGGCAGCGCCGGCCGTTGGAGAGGATCGCGGCGCAGCGGCCCTGGACCTCCTCCTCCTCGTAGCCGTGCTCGGCCTCCTCGGCGGCGAACTCGGTCTCCGAGCGGATGTCCACGCGCCAGCCCGTCAGCCGTGCGGCCAGGCGCGCGTTCTGGCCCTCGCGTCCGATCGCCAGCGAGAGCTGGTCGTCGGGCACGATCACCGTCGCCTGCTTGGCCTCGTCGTCGACGAGCACCTCGCGCACGCGCGCCGGCGAGAGCGCCTTGGCGACGAAGCGGGCGGGCTCGTCGTTGAAGGGGATGATGTCGATCTTCTCGCCGCGCAGCTCGGAGACGACCATCCGCACGCGCGAGCCGCGCGGGCCGACGCAGGCGCCGACCGGGTCGACGCCGTCGGTGTGGGAGATGACCGCGATCTTCGAGCGGTAGCCGGGCTCGCGCGCGACGTTGGCGATCTCCACGAGGCCGTCGGCGATCTCCGGGACCTCCAGCTCGAACAGCTTCTTGATCAGCTCGGGGTCGCGCCGGGAGACGATGATCGCGGGCCCCTTGGTGGACGGCGAGACCTCCTTGATGACGGCCTTGATGCGCTGGGAGTGGTCGTAGCGCTCGCCCTCGACCTGCTCGGACTTCGGCAGCAGCGCCTCGACGCGTTCGCGCAGCTGCACGAGCGTGTAGCGCGAGTCGGACTGCTGCACGATGCCGGTGATCAGCTCGCCGACGCGGTCGCGGTACTCCTCGTACATCATGTCCCGCTCGGCCTCGCGGATGCGCTGCAGGATCACCTGCTTGGCGGTCTGCGCGGCGATCCGCCCGAAGTCGTCGGGCGTGACGTCGCGTTCGTCGATCTGGTCGCGGTATTCGGCGAACTTCGCCGGGTCGATTTCCGGTTCCTCCGGTTCGCGCATCTCGCCCGTCTCGGGGTCGACCGTCGTTTCCTCGTCGATCGTCTCGACGATCAGGTGCGCCTCGAGGCGTTCGGGGATGATCAGTTCGATCACGCGGAAGTCGGCCGTCTCGCGGTCCATTTCCACGCGCGCGTACTTGGCCGAGCCGGGCTGCTTCTTGTAGGCGGACAGCAGCGCGTCCTCGAGCGCGACCATCAGCTTCTCGGGCTCGATCCCCTTCTCGCGCGCAAGCGCGTGCATGGCCTCAAGGATTTCGCGTGACATCGGACCTCCTCTACTCCTCGATCAGGTTCGAACGACGAATCTCCGAGTAGGGGATCGCGATGACGCCCCCGTCGGCGGCCAGCGTGACCTCCTCCTCGGAGGCCCCGACGAGCTCGCCGGTGAAGCTCTGCGCGACGACCGGGCCGACGCCGCCCGAGCGCGCGGTCGCCGCCGGCTCGGTCGTGCCGAGGCGCCGCCCGTCGGCCTGGTCGACGGGCCGCGGGTGGCGTGTGCGCACGCGGGCGCGGCGCCCGACGAAGCGGCGGAAGTGCGCGGGCTTGGTCAGCGGGCGCTCGCTGCCGGGCGAGGAGACCTCGAGCGAGTAGCGCTCGCGCAGGTCGTTCAACAGCGCGGTGACGCGCTCGCACAGCGCGAGCGTCACGCCGTCGGGATGGTCGATGAACACCCGCAGGCAGCGGCCGCCGAGAACCTCCGCGAGCAGCACCTCGACCTCGGGCTCGCTCTCGGCGAGACGCGTCTCGATATCTGTCTGTAGCGGGGTCATCAACTCATTCCTTACGCAAAAAAAGTGGGCGGGCGCCCACTCTCGGTACTGCTGCCTGCGCCTGCGCGCCGACACGAAAGCTCTGGGTCGAGCATAGCATCGGCTTCACAGCCGCATAGCCCCATCACGACCGCTCACGCCCGCTCCCCCTCATCCTGTCGGGGACGATGCGGCGTCGCGGCGGGCACGATCGCGATACAGCCGGTAATCGGCTCGCTCGGGTCTCAGCGAGCACGCGAGCGCCAGCGGCTTGCAGGCCTCGCGATGGCGGCCGAGCATCTGCATCGAGCGGCCGAGGCAGAACAGCGCGTAGTCGTTCGTGGGCGTCCTCGCGGCGAGCTCGCCGAACTCCGCGGCGGCGCCCTCGTAGCGCTGCGCGTGGAACAGCGCCCGCCCGAGCGCCTCGCGGATCGAGGCCTTGTCGGGCTCCAGGTCGCGCGCTTTGCTCAACGGGACGATCGCGGCCTGGTGGTCGCCGTGGTCGAGCAACTCACAGCCGCGCTGGTAGAGGTCGTAGACGCTCTCCATGCGCGCATTTTAACCGCTCTCGCGCAGCGTCCGCGCGGCGTCGAGGATCGCCTCGGCGACGTGCGCCTTGCCGCGCGCGGCACGTGCTGCTCCTCGGTGCCCTCGCCAGCGCGGGTCACGATCGTGACCTCGTTCGCGTCGACCTCGAAGCCGATGTCGGCGCGCGAGATGTCGTTGACGACGACCGCGTCAAGACCCTTGCGGGCGAGCTTGCCGCGCGCGTGCTCGAGCGCTCGCTCGCCGTGCTCGGCGGCGAAGCCGACGAGCGTCTGATCGTCGCGCCGATTCGCGGAGAGGCCGGCGAGCACGTCGGCGGTCGGCTCGAGCTCGATCTCCAGGCGCTCGCGGTCGGCCTTCTTGATCTTGCCCTCCGCCGGCGCGGCGGGCGTGAAGTCCGCCACGGCGGCGCCATCAGCAGGACGTCGCAGTCCGGGAACTCCTCGCACGCGAGCTTCAGCTCGGCGGCCGTGCGCACGTCATGGCAGGTCACGCCGTCGGGCGTCGCCAGCGCGACGTTGGCGGCCACGAGCTCACCTTGGCGCCGCGTCGCTGCGCGGCGGCGGCGAGCGCGAAGCCCATGCGCCCGGAGGAGCTGTTGCCGACGAAGCGCACGCTGTCGATCGGCTCGCGCGTGCCCCCGGCGGTGACGAGCACGCGGACCCCCGCGAGGTCGCGTGCGGGCGGATCGTCCGGGCCGAGGGCGGGCGCGCCAGCCCCCGCGATCGCGGCCTCGCAGGCCGCGAGCAGCTGCGCCGGCTCGGCCAGCCGCCCGACGCCCTGCTCGCCTTTGGACGCGAGGCGCCCGACGTCGGGCTCGACGATCCGCGCGCCGCGCTCGCGAGCGTCCGCAGGTTCGCCTGCGTGGCGGGGTGCTCGTACATGCGGTTGTTCATCGCCGGCGCGATCACCAGCGGGCAGTCCGCGGCCAGCGCGCAGCTGCACAGCAGGTTGTCGGCGAGTCCGGCGGCGAGCTTGGCGATCGTGTTGGCCGTGGCGGGCGCGATCACGAACACGTCGGCCCTCGCGACCAGCTCCAGGTGGCTGAGCGGCTCGTGCGCCGGCGGCTGCTCGTCCGGGAAGGCCCCGCGCGCGGGGTCGCGCTCGAACTCGCTGACGAGCACCGGCGCGCCCGTCAGCGCCGCGAACGACGCCTCCCCCACGAACCGCCGGCTCGTGGGCGTCTGCACGACCCGGACCGAGTGCCCGGCAGCGGTCGCCAGGCGCACGAGCTCGAGCGCCTTGTACGCGGCGATGCCGCCGCTGACGCCGAGCAGGATTCGGGACATGACCTCTACCTTCTAGAGGGCGGGAGCCTTGGAGCAAGCACTGATTGGGTGCTTGCGAGAAACGGCCTATCGGTAGTGGTACTTCATCTTTCCCGCTGCTACCTCCTCGAGGGCGATCGTGAGGTAGTTCTTGGAGGCCGTTTCGACCATCGGCGGCGGGAACTCGTCGAACGTTCCCTCGCCGAGGTTGTGGTAGTAGCTGTTGATCTGGCGCGCGCGCTTGGCGGCCACGATCACGCCGGCGTAGTTGGAGTCGACCTGCTCCAGCAGGCGGTCGATGCGGGGGGAGATCACGGGTGGTGTGCCTTTCCTTGGTTGAGCTTCCAGTGTAGTGGGCGCGCGCGTGCGGGCCGGCGCGCGTCAGTCGAGGCTGTCGGCGACGATGCTCGTGAGGCGCTCCAGCGCGTCCTCGAGGCGGTCGTTGACGACCACGTGCGCGAACTCCGGCTGCGCGGTGAGCTCCTCCTCGGCCACCCTCAACCGGCGCTCGACCTCCGCGTGGTCGTCGGTGCCGCGGCCGACCAGCCGCGTGCGCAGCGCGGGCAGCGACGGCGGCGCGATGAACACCTGCACCGCCTCGGGCATCGCGGCGCGCACCTGGCGGGCGCCCTGCACCTCGATCTCGAGCACGACGGGCACGCCCGTGCGACGCGCGCCTCGAGCTCCGAGCGCAGCGTGCCGTAGCTGCGTCCGGCGTAGTCGGCGTGCTCGACGAACTCGCCGCGTTTGACGCGGCCGTTGAACTCCTCGCGCGTGAGGAAGTGGTAGTCGACGCCGTCCCGCTCGCCCGGCCGGGGCGCGCGGGTGGTGGCGGACACGGACAGCTCGAGCCTCGGCAGGCGCTCCATCAGCCCGCTGATGAGCGTCCCCTTGCCGACCCCCGAGGGTCCCGTGATGACGAACACGCGTGCCACGGTCAAGACCCTAATGACGGGCTGCGGTGGAAATGCTGGACGGCTCAGCGGCAGGATGCAACAGCGAGACGAGCTCGCGCGCTGGCGCTCGGAGAGGCCGCCGATCGTCTTGCTCGGCGAGATCCGGCAGTGGGCGAGGATCTTGTTGACCTTCACGCGCCCGTACTTGGGGACGGCGAGCAGCATGTCGAAGACCTTCGCGGTCTCGACGTACTCGGGCGGCTCCAGCAGCAGCGAGTGGATCGAGCGGCGACCGGACTTCAGGTCGCGCTTGAGCTGGGCGCGCTGGATGCGGATCTGATTGGCGCGCGCGAGCGCGTCCATCCGCTGATTGAGCGACCGCTCGGGGGCGATTGCGGAGTTCGTGGACGTCGTACTGGTCGCCGTCGCCATGGGCGGCGAGTCTACACACCGGCGGCGGTCGATCAAGAAAACGTCCACAATTCATCTCCACCTCAAGTTGAGGTTTAGATACGTCGAGGCTCCTGTACGTTATCGCGGCGGGTTTGCAGGGGTTTTTAGCGGCTCTTCGATTTGCCTTATCACAGTTCTCGTGCGATTGTCGCTGCGATCGCAGGGGTCGCGGAAGCTCTCGCTTCCGACCGCCACGAGCGTCGCGCCGACGGCCAGCAGATCGCGTGCGTGCGCCGCGCTCTGCACCCCGCCCATGCCGATCACCGGAATGCGCACGCGCGCCGCGACCGCCGCCACCTGGGCGAGCGCGACGGGGCGGATCGCGGGTCCGGACAGGCCGCCGGTGCCGCCTCCCAGCCAGCGGCTGGGCTCGCCCCCGTGGCGCTGCGGGCGCGAGCGCCATCGCGCGCAGCGTGTTGATCAGCGACACCGCGTCCGCGCCGCCGTCCTGCGCGGCGCGCGCGCACCGCGCGACGTCGGCGGTGTTGGGCGTCAGCTTCACGATCAGCGGCTTGGCCGTGGCGTCGCGCACCGCGCGCACGACCGCCTCCAGCTGCTCGCGGGTCCGCGCCGATGTCGAGGCCCGTCTGGACGTTCGGGCAGGACACGTTCAGCTCGATCGCGGCGATCTCCGCGCGCGCGTCGCACGCCCGCACGAGCGCGCACAGCTCCTCGGCGGTGGAGCCCATCACGTTCGTGATCAGCGGCACCGGCACGGACTCCGCGCGCGTCCCCTCGCCGACGCGCGTGCGCAGGCCGGCGAGTTGTGGCAGATCCTCATCCAGATAGCCGTCAGGCCCTTGTTGGGCAGGCCGATCGAGTTGATCAGGCCCGCGGGCGCCTCCCACAGCCGCGGCGGCGGATTGCCGTCGCGCGGCTCGAGCGTGATCGTCTTCGACACGTACGCCGCGAACGGGAAGCTCTCGCGCAGCCCGGGCCCGAACGCGCGCGCGGCGGCGATCGCGTCGAACGTGCCGGAGCCGTTGACGATCGGGTGCGCGAGCTGCAGGCCGCAGAACTCGACGCTCATGCGCGCGCCCTCCAGCCGCGGCTCAGCTCGCCGGCGCCCCCGGCCGGCTCCTCGACGCGCTCGAGCGCGTCGCCGTCGACGACGGGCCCGTCGACGCACACGCGCAGGTAGCCGCCGCCGCGCTTGGGCACGACGCAGCCGAAGCACGCGCCGAAGCCGCACGCCATGCCCGCCTCCAGGGCCAGCTGCGAGGGCGTGTCGCGCGCTTCGCACATCGCGCGCACGCCCTCCAGCATCCCCGGCGGCCCGCACGCGTACACGGTCGCGTGGGGGTCGGTGTCGAGCTCCGCCGCGAGCAGGTCGGTGACGAGGCCGTGGTGGCCGACGGAGCCGTCGTCGGTGGCGACGCGCGCGTCGCGCAGCAGCGCGGCGCCGTGGGCGTGCGCCTCGTCGCGAAAGCCGAGCAGCACGGTGGCCGACGTGGGCGGCGTGTCCGGGGCATCTCGGGCGAGCAGTGTGGCGAGCCGGTCCTGGAGGATCGCGAGCGGCGCGATGCCCACGCCGCCGCCCACGAGGATCGCGCGGCGCCCGTCGCTGCGGCGATTGGAAGCCCTGTCCGAGCGGCCCGAGTGCCCACATGCCGTCGCCCGGCCTGCAGCTCGCACAGCCGCTTCGTGCCGGGGCCGACGTCCTCGAGCAGGAAGTGCGACTCGCCGTCTGCATGGCGCGCGATGGAGAACGCGCGCGCGAGGAACGGGCGCTGCTCCTCCCCGCCGCCCCAGCGCTCCGCGGCGCTGAGCATCGCGAACTGCCCCGGCTCGGGAACGGCAGCCTGCTGAGGCTCCTCGGGGTCCGCGGCGCGCAGGACGCGGTAGGCGCCGAGCTGCTCGTTGGCGGTGACGCGCAGCAGGCGGCGCGCGAGCGGGGCCGAGGGCGCTGCCTGCGGATGCGGGCCGGAACCGGCTCCCGGCTCGCTCACGCCACCCCGGCCCCGTCGGGCCTGTTGGCGGCGCTCGCCCGGTGGAGCTCCTGCAGGCACAGCACCTCCGGCTCGCCGTCGCGGCGCGCACCGGCGATCGCGCGCGCGGCGGAGATGCCGGCGGCGAGCGTGGTGAGGCAGGGTATGCCGTGGGCGACGGCGGCGCGACGGATCTCGAAGCCGTCGGTGCGCGCGCCGACGCCGGTGGGCGTGTTGACGACGAGGTGCACGTCGCCGCGCTCGATCCAGTCGAGCACGTGCGGGGAGCCTTCGGCGATCTTGTTGAGGCCCTGCACAGGAACGCCGCGGCGGGAGATCGCCTCGGCGGTGCCGTGCGTGGCGACGATGCGAAAGCCCGCAGTCGTGGAGTAACTGCGCGACGGTGAACGCGCCCTCCTTGTCGGAGTCGGTGACGGTGATGAACGCGGTGCCCTCGCTCGGCAGCGGCACGCCGGCGGCTGCCTGCGCCTTGGCGAACGCGGTGGGGAAGTCGCGCGCGATGCCCATCACCTCGCCGGTGGAGCGCATCTCGGGGCCGAGCACCGCGTCGGAGCCCTCGAAGCGGTCGAACGGCAGCACGGCCTCCTTCACCGAGACATGCTCGCCGAAGCCCATCCCCTGGCGCTCCAGCGGCAGGCCCATGTCGGCGATCCGCTCGCCGAGCATGATGCGGCAGGCGAGCTTCGCGAGCGGGAT
Organism: uncultured Solirubrobacteraceae bacterium; assembly: GCA_963813055.1. GTDB lineage: Bacteria > Actinomycetota > Thermoleophilia > Solirubrobacterales > Solirubrobacteraceae > Palsa-744. The sequence continues at coordinate 519,618 of CAWEXM010000006.1, read as the reverse complement.
GCCGATCGCCTTGGACACGAACGGCACGGTGCGCGACGCGCGCGGGTTGGCCTCGATCACGTACAGCTCGCCAGCGAAGACGGCGTACTGCACGTTCATCAGCCCAACGACGCCGAGCGCGAGCGCCATCTCGCGCGTCGCGGTGCGCACCTGCTCGAGCAGGTCCTCCGAGAGCGAGTGCGGCGGCAGCACGCACGCGCTGTCGCCGGAGTGCACTCCAGCCTCCTCGACGTGCTGCATGATCCCGCCGATCCACACGTCCGTGCCGTCGCACAGAGCGTCGACGTCGAGCTCGATCGCGTCCTCGAGGAACCGATCGAGGAAGATTGAGGGGGAGCCCTCCGGGCTCTGGGCTCGGGTCGCGTCGTGGGGGTCTTCGCCTAACTCGCGCCGCAGGTAGTCGGCGAGGCCGTCGCGCGAGTAGACGATCTCCATCGCGCGGCCGCCAAGCACGTAGGAGGGGCGCACGAGCAGCGGGTAGCCGACCTGCTCGCCGCAGTCGAGCGCCTCGGCGACCGATTTCGCGGTCGCGTATGGCGGCGCCTTGTAGCCGAGGCGTTCCAGCAGCGCGCCGAAGCGCCCGCGGTCCTCGGCCATGTCGATCGCCTCGACGCTCGTGCCGAGCAGCGGCACGCCCGCCTCCGCGAGGCCCGCGGCGAGCTTCAGCGGCGTCTGCCCGCCGAACTGCACGATCACGCCATGCGGTTTCTCGACCTCGACCACCGCGAGCACGTCTTCGAGCGTGAGCGGCTCGAAGTACAGGCGGTCGGAGGTGTCGTAGTCGGTGGAGACGGTCTCGGGGTTGCAGTTGACCATCACCGCGTCGCGGCCGGACTCGCGCACGGTCATGGCGGCGTGCACGCAGCAGTAGTCGAACTCGATGCCCTGTCCGATGCGGTTGGGGCCCGAGCCGAGGATCACGACCGACTCGCGGTCTCCTCTACGGACCTCGTCGGCGGCGTGTCGCTCCCAGCCGGAGTAGTAGTAGGGGGTGCGCGCGGGGAACTCCGCGGCGCACGTGTCGACGGAGCGGAACGAGCGCTCGCCGGCGAACGGCGCGTCGGGGTCCTGGGCGAGAGCGCGCAGCTCGCGCAGGAACCACGAGTCGATGTGGGTGCGCTCGTGGATCGCGTCGAGCGCAACGTCGCGCCTGAGCAGCTCGAGCACCGTCTCGTAGCGGTCGGCGGCGGGTTTGAGCAGGCTGTCGAGCAGCTCCGCTTCGGGCGTGTCGGTGAGGTTCGGGGGCTTGTCGAGCTCGCGCGAGCGCAGCGCCTTGGCGAACGCCTGCTGGAACGTGCGCCCGATCGCCATCGCCTCGCCGACGGACTTCATGTGCGTGGTGAGCGTTGGGTCGGTGCCGGGGAACTTCTCGAACGCGAACCGCGGCCACTTCACGACGACGTAGTCGATCGTCGGCTCGAAGCACGCGGGCGTGACGCCGGTGATGTCGTTGTCGATCTCATCGAGGCGGTAGCCGACGGCGAGGCGCGCAGCGATCTTCGCGATCGGGAAGCCCGTGGCCTTGGAGGCCAGCGCGGAGGAGCGCGACACGCGCGGGTTCATCTCGATGACGAGGATCTCCTCGGTCTCGGGGTTGACCGCGAACTGCACGTTCGAGCCGCCCGTCTCGACGCCGACGGCGCGGATGACCGCGATCGCCTGGTCGCGCAGCTGCTGGTAGAGGCGGTCGGTGAGCGTCTGCTGCGGCGCGACGGTGACGGAGTCGCCCGTGTGCACGCCCATCGGGTCGACGTTCTCGATCGAGCACACGATCACCACGTTGTCGGCGCTGTCGCGCATCACCTCCAGCTCGAACTCGCCCCAGCCGATCACCGACTCGTCGAGCAGCACCTGCCCGATCGGCGACGCCTCGAGGCCCTGCGCGACGATGTGGCGGAACTCGTCCTTGCTGCGCGCGATCCCACCGCCACGTCCGCCGAGCGTGAACGCGGGCCGCACGATGCACGGCAGGCCGAGTTCGGGGAGAGACGTGAGCGCGTGCTCCACGTCGGTCGCTATTGCGCTCTTGGGCATCCGCAGGCCCGCCTCGGCCATGGCGATCTTGAACAGGTCGCGGTCCTCCGCGCAGGCGATCGCGTCGTAGTTCGCCCCGATCAGCTCCACGCCGAAGCGCTCCAGGGTGCCGTCGTCGTGCAGCGCCTTGGCGAGGTTGAGCGCGGTCTGCCCGCCGAGCGTGCCGAGCAGCGCATCGGGGCGCTCGCGCTCGATCACCTTCGCCACCGGGCCGGGCAAGCAGCGGCTCGACGTACGTAGCGTCGGCGAACTCGGGGTCGGTCATGATCGTGGCGGGGTTGGAGTTGACGAGCACCACCTCGAAGCCCTCCTCGCGGAGCACCTTGCACGCCTGCACGCCGGAGTAGTCGAACTCCGCGGCCTGCCCGATCACGATCGGCCCGGAGCCGAGGATCAGGATCTTGTGGATGTCGGTGCGCCGCGGCATCTACGCGGCCTGCGCGATCCGCGCGAGGAAGCGGTCGAACAGGTACAGGCTGTCGTGCGGGCCGGGGCCCGCCTCGGGGTGGTACTGCACGGTGCCGCCGGGCACGTCGAGCAGTTCCAGGCCCTCGACGGTGCGGTCGTACAGGTTCACGTGCGACAGCGCCGCGGCGCCGAAGTCCGTTTCCCAGCGCACGGGCTCGTCGTCTTCGATCGTGCGCCCCCCGTTCGGCCCGATCGCGGCGAAGCCGTGGTTCTGGGAGGTGATCTCCACCCTGCCGGTGCTGAGGTCGCGGACGGGGTGGTTGGCGCCGCGATGCCCGAACGGCAACTTGAACGTCTCCAGGCCCACCGCGCGGCACAGCAGCTGGTGGCCGAGGCAGATGCCCCACACGGGCTTCTTTCCGACTATCTGGCGCACCGTCTCGACGACGTAGCCGAGGGCGGCCGGGTCGCCCGGTCCGTTCGACAGGAAGACCGCGTCGGGGTCGTCCGCGAGCAGATCCGCGGCCGAGCTCGTGCAGGGATGCAGCGCGACCCGAGCCCCGCGAGCGACAAGCTCGCGCACCATAGAGGCCTTTATGCCGGTGTCCAGGACGGCGGTCCGCGGGCCCTCGCCGCTGCCGTGGTGGGTGACTTCGGTGGGCGTGACGACGCGCGCGAGATCCTGGCCGGCCATCCGCGGCTCCGCGTCGATCAGCTCGCGCGCTTCGCTTTCGGAGATCGACGCCGAGAACACGCCGCCGCGCATCGCGCCCGCCTCGCGGATGTGCAGCACGAGCGAGCGCGTGTCGACGCCGCTGATCGCCTGCACGCCGCAGTCGGCGAGCCAGTCCAGCCAGCCGCGCTCCGCGCTGGGCGCGTCTTCGCGGTTGCACGCCTCGCGCATGATCGCCGCGCGCGCCCAAGCGCGCTCTGACTCCATCGCCTGCGAGCTGGCGCCGTAATTGCCGATGTGCGGGTAGGTGAACGCGATCAGCTGACCCGCGAACGACGGGTCGGTCATCGATTCCTGATAGCCCGACATGCCGGTCGTGAACACCACCTCGCCGACCGCGTATCCGTCGGCGCCACACACCTCGCCGTCGAAGCGCGTCCCGTCCTCCAGCAGCACGTATCCGGTCGCAGCGCTGACCATCAGAGAATCAACGCCTGGATCTGCTTGAACTCCGGCGTGCCGGCTCTTTCGAGCAGCTCGAAGAGCACGGCCTCGACGCTCGTGACGATCGCGCCGGCGCTCGCCATGCGCGTCAGCCCGCGCTCGTAGTCGGAGGCGTGGCGCGACCCGACCGCGTCCGCGGGCACGTGCACCTCGATGCCCATCTCGAGCAGGTCGTGCACCGTCTGGCTGACGCACACGTGCGCCTCGATCCCGCACACGATCGCCTGCTCGCGCCCGCCCAGGTCGAAGCCGTCGGCGCGCACCGCGGAGAACACCGTCTTCTCGATCACCGGCTCGTCCAGCACCCCCAGCTCGCGCACGCTGTGGCCAAGCCCCCGCGGGTACTGCTCGCTGACGAGCGCCGGCATCTGCAGGATGCGCGCCGCTTCGAGCAGCTTCGCGCACGCGTCCACCACGTCGCTGAACACCGCGTAGGAGCGAAAGCCCTCCTGCACGTCCACGACGATCAGCGCCGCGCGCCGTAACGTGAGCAGGCTCATCGCGCGCCCGCCAGCGCCAGCGAGCGGTCGCGGTGCGCCACGGCGCCCGCGGCGACCGTCACCAGCACGCGCCCCTGCAGCGTGCGCCCCGCGAAGCAGCAGTTCTCCGAGCGGCTCTCCCAGCCGTGCTCGCCCGCGACCCACTCCGCGTCCAGATCCACGAGCACGAGGTTCGCCGGCTCGCCGACGGCGAGGCGCGGCGTGGGCAGCTCGAACAGCGCCGCGCCCGCGCTCATCCGCTCCACGAGCGTGGCGAGGTCGAGCACGCCGGGCAACACGAGGCCAGTGTGGAGCGCGGCGAACGAGGTCTCCAGGCCCGTGGTGCCCATCGGCGCCTGCTCGAACGGCACCTCCTTCTCGTCGCGCGCGTGCGGCGCGTGGTCGGTCGCTACGCAGTCGATCGTCCCGTCGCGCAGCCCCGCGATCAGCGCCTGGCGGTCGGCCTCGGTCGTCAGCGGCGGGTGCATCTTCATGCGCGTGTCCAGACCCTTGACGTCCCCGTCGGTGAGCAGCAGGTGGTGCGGGGAGACCTCCGCGCTGACGCGCCCGCCGCGCGCCTTCGCGTCGGCGACCGCGTGCAGCGACGCTGCGCAGCTGAGGTGCTGGAAGTGCACGCGCCCGCCCTCGTAGCCGGCGATCGCGGCGTCCCGCGCGACCATCGTGGACTCCGCGATCGTGGGTATGCCCGCGATGCCGAGCGCCGCGCTGAGCGCGCCCTCGTGCATCGAGCCGCCGTTCGACAGCGTCGGGTCCTCCTCGTGCAGCGCCAGCACGCCGCCGCACAGGCGCTGGTACTGCAGCGCCTTGCGCAGCATCCCCGCGCTGCGCACCGGCTTGCCGTCGTCGCTGAAGCCCAGCGCGCCCTCCTGTCTCAACTCGGCCATCTCGCTCAGCTGCTCGCCTTCCAGCCCGCGCGTGATCGCCGGCAGGAAGCCCACGGGCACGCGCGCCTCGCGGGCGGCGGCGTCGCGCAGCGAGCGCAGCAGCGGCGCGGAGTCGAGCACCGGGTTGGTGTTCGGCATCGCGATCACGCCGCAGAATCCGCCCGCCGCGGCCGCGCGGGTGCCCGTCTCGAGGTCCTCCTTGTGCTCCTGCCCGGGCGTGCGCAGGTGCACGTGCGGGTCGAAGAACGCCGGCAGCGCGCGCAGGCGACCTTGACCCTCGATCAGCTCCTCCTCGGGCGCGGGCTCGAGTGTGCCGGGCGGCGCCAGCTCAGTGATCCGCCCGTCGCTCACGCGCACGTCCACGCGTGTGTCGTGGCCCGCGCGCGGGTCCAGCGCGTGCACGTCGCGCAGCAGCAGCGCGGCCGTGGGCAGCGGCTGCGAGACGAGGGGCTCGGCGTGCCTCACGCCAGCTGCCCCTCGGTCACGGCGGCGGTGGGCCGCGGGTCGCGCGCTCCCGCGAGCAGCTCGTACAGCACGGCCATGCGCACGACCACGCCGGCCTCGACCTGCGCGGTGATGACCGCCTGCGGCGAGTCCACCACCTCGCCCGACAACTCCACGCCGCGGTTGACGGGGCCGGGGTGCATGAGCACCTGGTGCGGGCTCAGCCGCTTGCCGTTGAGCTGGTACCAGGCGGCGTACTCGCGCAGCGATGGCACCCACGTGTCGCTCATGCGCTCGTTCTGCATCCGCAGCGCATACACCACGTCGGCGGTGTGCAGCTCGTCGAGCGTGAAGCGCACCTCGCACCCTAAATCCTCGATCCCACGCGGGATCAGCGTGGGCGGCCCGACGACGGTGACGTTCGCGCCCATGCGCTGGAAGGCGAGGATGTTCGAGCGCGCGACGCGCGAGTGCGCCACGTCGCCCACGATCCAGATCGACGCGCCGTCGATCTCGCCCAGGCGGCGGCGCAGCGTGTACACGTCGAGCAGCGCCTGCGTGGGGTGCTCGTGCTTGCCGTCGCCCGCGTTGACGATCGCCGCGGGGCACCATTTCGAGACCAGCTCCGCGGCGCCCACCCACGGCGTGCGCAGCACGATCGCGTCGGGCTTGTGCGCGGAGAGCGTCAGCACCGTGTCCTTCAGCGACTCGCCCTTCTCCACGCTCGAGCCGCTCGCGGAGAAGTTCACCACGTCCGCGGACAGGCGCTTGGCGGCCAGCTCGAAGGAGCTGCGCGTGCGCGTGGAGGCCTCGTAGAAGAGGTTCAGCACCATCCGTCCGCGCAGCGCCGGCACCTTCTTGATCTCGCGGTCGGAGATCTCCGCGAAGCGCTCCGCCTGCGCGACGATCCGCTCGATGCCCGCGCGGTCGAGTTCTTCGATCGACAGGAGGTGCTTCATCACGCTTTCTCCAAGACGGGCCGCTGACGTGACGCATCCGCGGCGGCCGGCCCCGCCGACGGCGCCTCGCCGGTGTCCGGTGCGCCAGGCCCGCCGGTGGAGATCGCGACCTCGTCCACACCGTCGAGCTCGCGCAGGCGCACGTGGACGTGCTCGGCCCTCGATGTGGGGAGGTTCTTGCCTACGTAGTCCGGCCTGATCGGCAGCTCGCGGTGGCCGCGGTCGGCGAGCACCGCGAGCTGCACGCGGTCGGGGCGCCCGTAGGCGAACAGCGCCTCGATCGCCGCGCGCACGGTGCGTCCTGTGAACAGCACGTCGTCGACGATCACGACCGTCAGGCCGGTGATCTCGAAGTCGATATGCGAGGCGTGCAGGACGGGCGCGTCGGGGCGCGTCGCGACGTCGTCTCGGTAGAAGCCGATGTCGAGATCGCCAAGCTTGACCTCCGTGTCGAGCAGGTCCTCTAACAGCGCATGCAGACGCTGGGCGAGGAACGCTCCGCGGCTGTGGATGCCGACGAGCGCGGGAGCGGCATCATGAGGGTTGCGCTCGAGGATCTCGTGCGCGATGCGCGTCAGCGCTCGCCCGACTTCCTCCTCGTGGAGGACGACCTTCTCGTGGCTTTCCATCGTTTCCTTCCTGGCCTCGCGGGACCGGGTTAAGGATGTGCTGGGAATGTATCAGGGGGATGCGACGGGCTCAGCCTCCGCAGACGACTGTCCGCTGCCGCTCTGCTGGTCGCGCTCGCGCGCGAGGCGCTCTGACCAGCGCACGAGCGTCGCGCCGCCGCGCTCCGGAAACGGCACCTCGATCGTGTCGAAGTCGCGGGCAGCCTCGGTCGCGGCGAAAGTCGCGCGCGCCTCATCACGCAGCTCCCCGCCCGCGTAGCGGCTGGAGAAGTGCGTCAGCGCGAGCAGCCTTACCTCGGCGTCACGCGCGAGCTCCGCGGCCTGGCGGGCGGTCGAGTGCTGCGTCAGGCGCGCGCGCTCGATCTCCTCATCCGTGAACGTGGCCTCGTGCACGAGCAGGTCCGCCTGGTAGGCGGCGAGCGCGAGCGTCTCACACGGCGCGGTGTCTCCAGAGAGCACGATCTTGCGGCCCTCGCGCGTCTCCCCCATCACCTGCTCGGGTTTGACGCCGTCGACGGTCTCGCCGCGCTGCAGCCGGCCGAAGTCCGGGCCAGGGCGCACGCCGAGCTTCTCCGCGAGCTTCGCGTCGAGGTGGCCGGGGCGCGAGTCCTCCACGAGCGCGTAGCCGAACGCGTTCTCGCCCTTGTGGCGCACGGGGATCGACGCGATCTCATACCCGTCGCGCGTGACCGTCTCGTGGCGCTCGAGCTCGACGATCTCCAGCGCGTAAGGCGGGCGCCCGTAGACGACGCGCATCGCGTCCATCAGGCTCTTCAGCCCCTGCGGGCCGTACACGGTGAGCGGCTCGCTGCGTTCGCGCAGCGCGAAGGACTTCAGCATCCCCGGCAGCCCCAGCCAGTGGTCGGCGTGGAAGTGCGTGATGAAGATGCTGTCGAGATCCGCGAGCCCGACGGAGCGCAGCAGCTGGCGCTGAGTACCTTCGCCGCAGTCGAACAGCAGCCGCTCGCCCCCGCGACGGATCAGCACCGACGGCAGCCCGCGTCGCGGACTCGGCACCGAGCCGGCGGTGCCGACGAAGAACAGCGACAGATCCATGCTCGCTACGGTAGCGACGGCGCGCGGGGCGCGGTGGGCCGGCGCTGGGGTACGGCGCTAAGCTCCGAGGGCTGGATGTCGTCTCTGAGACGTCGTCTGCGCCCGTAGCTCAGTGGATAGAGCGCTCGCCTCCGGAGCGAGAGGTCGCAAGTTCGAATCTTGCCGGGCGCGCTGAGGATCTGAGCGGCGCAAACTAACCGGCCTGCACGAGGCGCAGCTGAGCTAGAGGAGCAGGCCAAGGGCTGTCAACCGGCTGGCATGCCATGTCCATCGAACGATCAGGCTTGCTGGACAGGTGCATATAGCAGGCCTCCTCAGACTCAGATAGTTGGAGAATATAAGGGACGCGTCGAATTATTGGTTGATCTACATAATCCGACAACCCCAAGAACCAGAACGAGGACGCCTCGGCGTGGTAGCATCGCGCGCGCAGATCCATTGAGCGGCAACCAAAGCTCTTACTCTTAGCAACATGACTATTTCCGCACATCCTGGGCGCCTTCTGTGGCATCACGAAGCCCATTTGCAATGGGGCGACAGTTCCCTAAAGTTCTGGTTCCTTAGCTTCCGTCACGGCTACGATCCCGACCAGGTGCTGAATGCGCTACATGATGTCGCCCTTGAGCATGGCCTACATGCATACGCGTCATACGAGATGCTCGGCCCAACCGACATCTTTCTGCGCATGTACATCCCCCGCGGGACGGAGAACGCTCTCAAGAAAAGCATCGAAGAACGTCTGCGTGAGCATCATCTTGACGACATCGAACGTTTCAAGGCCGTCGAGGTCGTCAGACATTGGGCCTGGGCAGGCCGCACAGGCTCTGACACAGGTCCGCCTAGGAAGCCGAAAAGGCATACGCTCAGGCGGCGGCGCCCTCCAGCCGAGATCGCAACGATCAACGAAATAGGGCAACTGGCAGAGCTGCCGGACACGATCGAGCTGACATCGACAAACAACGATCTGCTGAATACATACCTCGCTGACGACCTCGTCACGTTCGCCGCGCGCAGCCAGGGCATAAGGATGATCACGTCCATTAATCATCCTGACGGCCTCGGCCAGAGAAGGCTTGACATGCTCGCCAAACTACTTTCAGGCGCACTCGATGACTCTGGCTCATCAGTTCAGGAGTGTTCTCTGTATCGAGGCGAAGATGGTCAACACATGCTCTTCTTACTCATGTACCGAGTTAGCTTCGAGCATTTTCATTTGCTCAGACGCGGCTTCCTCCAAAGAGTTCACGAGATCGCAGGCGGCTCGAACGCAACGGCCATGACCACAGTCATTGTTTCTGATGACGTGAAGTGCTTTGTGGACGCGCTCCCGGAAGATCTTGACGATAGCTCAACTCGAGATTACCTTGAGCTGCTCAGCGCCGATGAGTCGCATGACTTTGAGGTGAAGGGGTCGGCGTTTGCGAGGCTTACTCCATGGCTGCGTGAAAACAAGGAGCTAGAGGAGAACGACGCATTCTTTCGCGACACGATCCTCAAGACGATCTGCGGTTTTTTGAACACGCGCGGCGGCGTACTCGTGATCGGAGCCCTTGAGTGCAACAAGCCAGACGGCGTAGCCGCCGCCCAGCTCGCAGCCTATCCACGCATTGGGCCTCACCTGTGCATCGGGCTCGTCGATCCAAGCTACGAGGCGAAAGGATGGGACGCGTATCTCCGCCACTTCTCTGTGTCGATCTCCAACGGCATTGAGCCGCTTATCAGCGCCTACGTCCGGATCAACAAGGGCGAACACGGCGGCAAGGAGCTTATGATCGTCACAGTCGACGAGCCCGACGATGCTGAGCCATATTACGTTCGCGCAAACGATACGTCCACGTTCTTCTATCGCCGTGACAACAGTACGCTGAAGTTGCAGGGAGACGAAATCACCCGATATATGGAGCAGGTGGCTCAGCGACGCAAGCGACGACGCGCCCGCTTCGCATAACTTAGACCGTGCTGGCACAAATGAGGCGCGCCATGGACACGTGACGGTGTTGGGCTGCTACGAGCACAAAAGGTGTCTCTTGAGCCGCGCGCATTACCACGTGCACCACCTTGCGATTGTAGGGCTCCGGAGTTGGACCTGCACTTCAAGCTCGTCGCGCAAGGTGCCGATCAACACTCATGCGTCGAACGCGCACGGCCTCCGTTTCGCCCCTGCTCGTCGCGGCGATGTTCGCCTTCATAGGCTGCGGTGGCGCAACGCACGGATCGACCACCCCACGCCCATCCACAGTCAAGGACCACGCCACTCCCTTGACCAAGGCGCTGGTCAAGGCCTACGCCCACGCCGTCAACCTGCAGGCGGCTGACCTGCCCAACATGCGCATCACCAAGGGGGAACGCCACGACACGATCAAGCGGATCGATCGTGCGCTCGCGCGCTGCCTGGGCGACACCGCGCCTCGCAAGAGCATCGCCGCGATCCAGTCGACCACGTTCACAAGCGAAACAGAAGGCGAATACGAATACGAACTGATCGGCTCCGACATCGAAGCGCAGCCGTCGGAAACGATCGCCGCGGAATACGACACACATCTCCGCTCCGCTCACGGCCGCGACTGCCTCACGCGTTTCATTGCCATGGCGCTCGCGAAAAATCCTGAAGGCATCGGCTACGCGCCGCCCAAGGTCACGCGCCTCCCCGCCCCGCTGCCCGCCGGCAACGGCAGCTTCGGCTACCGATTCAAGACCGCCATCGTCTCTATGCCCGAAAGCAACGTGCGGGTGCACTTCCCCATTACCGTGGACGCGTTTGGCTTCGCCGACGGCCCCGTCGACCTGTCCCTCACCGCCGTCGGCGCACCCGAACCCGTCCCCGCCGAAGCCGAGCAGCGCCTCATCTCCCTGCTTTACAGCCGCGCGCACGCCAGATCCCTTTAGCCTTGGGGCGCGATGCGCTCCAAGTGGACAGCCGAGCAGATCCCCGACCAGCGGGGTCGCGTCGCCGTGGTCACCGGCGCCAACAGCGGGCTCGGGCTCGTCATCGCGCGTGAGCTCGCCCGCCACCACGCGCGGGTCGTGCTCGCCTGCCGCAACCTCGACAAGGGCCAGCGCGCGCTCGAGACGATCCGCGCCGCCGCGCCTGAGGCGCTGCTCGAGCTGTTGGAGCTCGATCTGGGGAGCCTGCGCTCGATCTCCGCGTTCGCCGAGGGCGTCTGCGCGACGCACGACGGCATCGATCTCCTCATAAACAATGCCGGCGTCATGGCGCCGCCGCGCCGCGAGACCGCGGACGGCTTCGAGTTGCAGCTGGGAACCAACCACCTCGGCCACTTCGCGCTCACCGCACAGATCGTCGGCGCGATGCAGCATCGTGACGATGCGCGCGTCGTCACGCTCGCCAGCAACGCGCACAAGATGGGCAAGATCGACTTCGACGACCTGCAGTCCCAGCGCCACTACCGTCGCTGGGCCGCCTACGGGCAGTCTAAGCTCGCCAACCTCATGTTCGCGCTCGAGCTCGACCGGCGCCTGCGCGCGAGCGGCTCGCACGTCAAGAGCCTCGCCGCGCACCCCGGCTACGCCGCCACCAACCTGCAGTCCGCCGCCGCGCCGATCCTCGACCGTCTCCTCATGCGCGCCAGCAACGCGCTCGTCGCGCAGAGCGCCGACATGGGCGCCCTGTCGCCGTTGTACGCCACCACCCACCCTGGCATCGAGGGCGGCATCTACATCGGCCCCGACGGCATCGGCGAGTTCCGCGGACATCCGCACCTCTCCTCGCCGAACCGTGCCGCGCGCGATCGGGATGTCGCCGAGCGACTGTGGGAGGTCTCAGAAGGGCTCACCGGCGTGCGTTTCGGGCTCGTCCTTTAGAGTCCACCAGCACGAATGCCACGAGGGCCGTTAGGGGCGCTCCAAAGGCGGCGGGCCGTCGGTCGCGTCGCGAACTCTAGAGCGAGAAGCGCGAAGGAGAACCATGAAGCTGATAGGCGCGGGCATGCCGCGAACCGGGCACGTTGACACAGAAGATGTCACTCGAGATGCTCGGGCTCGGGCCGTGCTACCACATGGTCGACGTGCTGGCCGACCTCGACCAGGCGAACCTGTGGAAGCAGGCGCTCGCCGGGGAACCGCGCTGGAACGAGATCTTCGACGGCTACCAGTCCACCGTCGACTGGCCCGGCGGCTACTTCTACCGCGAGCTCGCCGAGTTCTACCCCGACGCCAAGGTGCTGCTCAGCGTGCGCGACGCCGAGTCGTGGGAGCGCAGCATGCGCGAGACCGTCTGGGCGGTGCGCAACGGCGAGTCGCTGATCCGCCTGCTCTCCAGCGCCCAGGCGCACGTCAACCCGCAGTGGCAGCGGCTTCGTCGACATGATCGACGGGCTGCTGTGGCAGGGCAGGGCACGTTCGCCGCCGTCAAGTCCGATCCCGCGCAGATGATCGAGCGATGGAACCGCCACAACGAGGAAGTGCAAGGCCGTCGATCCCGCCAGAGCGGCTGCTCGTGTGGAGCGTCACCGAAGGCTGGGAGCCGCTGTGCGAGTTCCTGGAGGTACCCATCCCGGGCGTGCCCGTGCCGCACATCAACGACCGCAAGGAGTTCCTCAACCGCATCATCGACGGCTCGCTCGCCGCGCTCAAGAGTGGCGCGAGCAGGAGAGCTCCGTCGAGCCGGAGTTCGCCGTCGAAGGCTGAGCTCAACCTCCAGCCGGTGTCGCGGAGGGGCGGCCGCTGGCGCATTGGCGCTCGCCCCTCGCACCCCCCTCGCGGTGGGCTGAGACCTCCAGGTAGCGCAGCACACCCGCCCACCACGATCACGTCGCCGTCGTGCAGATCGGCCTGCTGGACGCGGCGGCCGTTGACGAACGTGCCGTTCGAGCTGCGGTCGTCCAGGATGCGCGCGCCGCTCGGCGCGCGGCACGAGGATCGCGTGGCGACGCGACACGGAGCTCTCATCCAGGTGCAGGTCCGCGGTCAGGCCTCGGCCGATGTGGATCGGCTCGGCTCACCGAGCGGGATCGGCAGCGTGCGCTCAGCGCCCTGTACCTCGATGTAGCGGCCGGGCTCCAGCGGCTCCGACGGGGCGAGCCGCTGGCGCACGCGCTCGTCCAGGCAGGCGATCGGATCGAACCTCTCGGTCAGGCCGTCCACGGCGGCGGGGCGTATGAGCGTGTGTGAAGGTCATACCGAGTACCTAACCGCATGGTACTGAGCGCTTACTGAAGCGCTGTTAAGAAATCACGCAAACCCGCGGAACCGGCCCATTCGGCACGCGACGGCGCGACGACCGTCGCGCCGGAGGATGCGCGCTGACGTACCCTGGAGGCGATGCTCACTCTGGCGCTCGCGGTCTCCGAGGACCTCTCCTCGGTCTTGCAGCTCGGGCCGCTCGCTATCTTCGCGGCCCTGTACGCGCGGCGCGCGCGCACCCTCGCCGTCACCCAGCATCCGGTCGCCCCGCTGGCGGCAGGCCTGCTTCTACGCGGGACTCGTCACGATCGCGGCCGCGCTGACCGCGCTCGGCACCGCCAGCGAGGAACTGTTCTACGCGCACATGATCGAGCACCTGCTGCTCGGCGACGTCGCCGCGCTGCTGATCGTGCTCGGCCTCACCGGCCCGCTGATCGCACCGGTCCTGCGCATCCGGGTCTTCGACCGCCTGCGCGCGCTCTCGCACCCCGCTGTCGCGTTCCCGCTGTGGGCGCTCGACCTGTATGCGTGGCACCTGCCCGTGCTCTACCAGGCCGCGCTGCGCGACGGCGCCGCGCACGCGCTCGAGCACGCCATGTTCCTCGGCTTCGGCGTCAACATGTGGATGTGCCTGTTCGGCCCGCTGCCGATGCCCAGTTGGTTCGGCAACCTCGGCCGACTCGGCTACATCGTCGCCGTGCGGCTCACCGGCTCGGTGCTCGGCAACGTGTTCCTCTGGTCCGGCACCGTCTTCTACCCCTTCTACCTGCCCGGAGACGCGCGCTTTCACATCTCCCCCATCGCCGACCAGAGCGTCGCGGGCGCCGTCATGATGGTCGAGGAGTCGATCCTCACGCTCGGCCTGTTCTGCTGGCTGTTCCTGCGCGCCGCGCGCGAGGGCGAGGAGCGCCAGGAGCTGCTCGACTTCGCACAGGCGCGCGGGCTGGACCTCACCGAGGCGCGCGCCGCACGGGCCGTCGCCGCCGGTCGCGGGGAGGATCTGCGCCGACGGCTGGAGAGCCACGCCGGCGCGACTGAGGGGCCTTAGCTCAGCCCCCGGCTACGGCCGGGAGGATCGTCAGCTCCGCCCCGTCCGCCACGGGCGTCGCGAGGCCGTCCAGGAAGCGGATGTCTTCGCCGGCGAGATACACGTTCACGAAGCGCCGCAGCGAGCCGTCGTCGTCGGCGATGCGCGCGCGCAGCTCGCCGAAGCGCTCGAACAGGCCGTCCAGCACCTCCTGCACGGTCGCGCCGTCCAACTGCGCCTCCGCCTCGCCTTCGGTCGCCGCGCGCAGCTGCGTGGGGATCTTCACCACGACGGACATCAGACGGCCACCCGCTCGGCGAAGCCGGCCTCGAACGCGTCGACCGTGGGCGCGATCGTCTTCGTCTCGAACGTTCCGCGCACCGCGTCGAGCGTCTTCAGGCCCTCGCCCGTGATCACCAGCACCACGCGCTCGTCGCGGTCGATGTCGCCGCGCTCCGCGAGCTTCTTCAGCACCGCCGTCGTCACGCCGCCCGCCGTCTCCGTGAAGACGCCCGTCGTCTCCGCCAGCAGCCTGATGCCCGCGCGGATCTCATCGTCGCTGACCGCGTCCACGCCGCCGCCCGTGCGGCGCGCGAGGTCCAGCGCGTAGGGGCCGTCGGCGGGGTTGCCGATCGCCAGCGACTTGGCGATCGTGCTCGGCTTCACCGGCCGGCACACGTCGTGGCCCGCCGCGAACGCGCTCGCCACCGGCGAGCAGCCCTCGGCCTGGGCGCCGTTCATGCGCGGCTGGCGGCCGTCGATCAGGCCGAGCTCGCTCCACTCCTCGAAGCCCCGTGCGATTTTCGTGAACAGCGAGCCGGAGGCGACGGGCACGATGCAGCGGTCGGGCAGCTCCCAGCCGAGCTGCTCGGCGATCTCGAACGCGAGCGTCTTCGAGCCCTCGGCGTAGTAGGGGCGCAGGTTGATGTTCACGAACGCCCACTCGCGCTCCGCGCACAGCTCCGTGCACAGGCGGTTGACGTCGTCGTAGCTGCCCTTCACGCCCACCAGGTTCGTGCCGTAGATGCCCGTCGCGAGGATCTTCTGCTCCTCCAGGTCGGCGGGGATGAACACGTAGGAGTCCATGCCCAGCGCCGCGCCGTGGGCGGCCACGGAGTTGGCGAGGTTGCCCGTCGAGGCGCACGCGATCGTCTCGAAGCCGAGCTCGCGCGCGCGCGTCACAGCCACCGACACGACGCGATCCTTGAAGGAGTGCGTCGGGTTGGCGGCGTCGTTCTTGACCCACACCTCGCGCAGCCCGAGGCGCTCCGCGAGACGGTCGGCGCGGATCAGCGGCGTGCAGCCCGCCGGCAGCCCGACGCGCGAGGCCAGGCGACCCGAGGGGCCGGGGGGTCCGCCCGCCAGGGGCAGGAAGTCCGCGTAGCGCCAGATGTTCTGGGGGCCGCCCTGGATGCGGCGGCGCAGCTCGCCGACGTCGCGGCTCGTGCCGCTGTGGTCGTAGACGACCTCCAGCGGGCCGAAGCACTGCTCGCAGACGTACAGCGCCTCGAGCGGATACTGGGTCTTGCACTCCTTGCACTGCAGATGACTGACAGCCATTAGGGCTCCTTCGCTCTATGTCTTTGCCGTCACGTGTGGCAAAGAGCGCGAAGCTCCCCCACACATCTCTCTGGAATTGGCACCTTCCCGCTGTGACTTGACGGTGGTTGCCGGGGTTTCGTAGGGCCAGTCCCTCCACCCCTCTGGATGTGTCCAGCTATGTCTGTCGAGCATTGTATCGGACGCGCGGCGGAAAGTCATGACGCGCGCTGGACATTTTGATCGGTAACGCTCGCGCCGCCGGTGTAGGCCCTTTCGTGAGCACCTCCGCACGCGAGCTGGACGACGCCAGCGCCGAGGACGGTCAGGCGGCGCAGGCAGACGCGCCGTTCCGCTTCGCCACCCCCGCGAAGAAGCGGCGGATGCTGATCATCGTCAACCCCTACGCCACCACCGTCTCCGACCGCCTGCGCCACCTCGTCGTCTACGCGCTGCAGGGCCGCTTCGAGGTCGACGCCGTCGACACCGAGGCGCGCGGCCACGCCACCGAGCTGTGCCGCGAGGCCGCGCACGAGGGCTATGACGTGGTCGTCGCGTTCGGCGGCGACGGCACCGTCAACGAAGCCGCCAACGGCCTGCTCGGCTCCCCCACCCCGCTGTGCTGCCTGCCGGGCGGCTCGGCCAACGTGTTCGGCAAGATGCTCGGCATCCCCGGCGACGTGGTCGACGCGACCGAGCACCTGCTCGCGATGGCCGACGACTGGCGACCCCGCCAGGTCGACCTGGGCGTCGTCAACGGACGCTGCTTCACGTTCGCCTCCGGCCTCGGTCTCGACGCGAGCGTCGTCGAGCGCGTCGACTCCAACCCGCGCCTGAAGGCCCGCCTCGGCGCGTACTACTTCACGTGGGTGGCCGTCAGCACGTTCACCCGCCGCTACCTCCTCGGCGCTCCACGCCTGGAGGTCGACGCGGGCGGGCGCACGCTCGAGGGCGTCACCGCGATCGTGCAGAACGGCTCGCCGTTCACCTACTTCCAGAACCGTCCGATCGAAATCGCCGACGGCGCGGCGCTCGACTCGGGCGCGCTCGTCGGGGGCGTGCTGCACCGGGCGACGCTGCTGTCGATGCCATCGATCGCGTTCCGCGCGTTCTCCAAGCACGCGCGCGTCGCCGGCCACCGCCAGATCAGCCCGTTGGCCAACATGGAGGAGCTGACCGTTCGCAGCGCCGACGGGCGCACGCTGCCGCTGCAGGTCGACGGCGACTACCTCGGCGAGGTCACCGAGGCGCGCTACTCGGTCATGCCGAACGCGCTCACCGTCGTCGCCTGAGCCGTCCGGCGGGGGCGAAGGGCCGGGCTTCGCCGCGAACCGCCGCCGGCTCGATCAGGCGGCCACGCCGCCGGCCGCGCCGGGCGTGACGCGGTAGGCGTCGAACACCGACTCGGTGTTGCGCAGGCGGTTGATCGCGCCCTTCAGCGCGTGCGTGTCCGCCACCTCCACCACGAAGCGGTTCTTGACCATCGGCGGCATCGACAGGCAGCGCGCTTCCATGATGTTCGCGCCCGACTCCGAGAACGCGCGCGAGAGGTCCTCCAGCAGGCGATGGCGGTCCCACGCGTCGATCTGGATCTCCACGACGAAGCCCGTCGACTGATCGCCTTCCCACGCCACGTTCGCGAAGCGCTCGGGGCTCTTGCGCAGCAGCGTCGTGTTGGGGCAGTCCTCGCGGTGGATCGTGATGCCGCGTCCGAGGGAGATGTAGCCGACGATCTCATCGCCCGGCACCGGACGGCAGCACTTCGCCAGGCGCAGCATCACGTCCTCCACGCCTTCCACGCGGATCCCGTACTGGCCTGACGACTTCGTCGGGCGTCGGCGAGTGCGGCCCACCTTCAGCAGTTCGGAGGCGCTGTCGTCGCCGTCCGCGGCCTCGCCCTGCTTCAGGCGTTGCATCACCTTGTTGACGACCAGCTTCGGCGAGACCTTCGCCGCGCCCATCGCGATGTAGAAGTCGTCCGCCTTGCGGAAGCCGACCTCGCGGATCACGTCCGCCAGCAGCGCCGAGCCGGTGATCTTCTGCGCCGGCAGGCCCTGTTTGCGCAGGTGCTCCTGCAGCAGCTCGCGGCCGGTGTGCTCGGTGTCCTGGCGCGACTCCGCCTTGAACCACGCCTTGATCTTGTTGCGCGCGCGGGTCGTCTTGACCGTCGCCAGCCAGTCGCGCGAGGGGCCGCGATCGCGCTTGGCGGTGAGGATCTCCACGATGTCGCCCGACTGCAGCTCGTAGTGCAGCGGCACGATTTTGCCGTTCACGCGCGCGCCAACGCAGCGGTGTCCGATCTCCGTGTGCACCTCGTAGGCGAAGTCCAGCGGCGTCGCGCCCAGCGCCAGGGACTTGACTTCGCCCTTGGGCGTGAACACGAACACCTCCTCCTCGAACAGGTCCGTGCGCAGCGTCTCCATGAACTCGCCCGGGTCGGAGAGCTCCTTCTGCCAGTCGAGCATCGAGCGCAGCCACTTCAGCTTCGCGTCCTCGCCCGCCACCGGCCAGCTCGTCGTGCGCCGCTGCGGCCCGCCGTCGTCCTCGCCGGACCCCGGCTGCTTGTACAGCCAGTGCGCCGCGACGCCGAACTCCGCCATTTCGTGCATCTCCTGCGTGCGGATCTGGATCTCCAGCGGGCGTCCCTCGGGCCCGATGATCGTCGTGTGCAGCGACTGGTACATGTTGAACTTCGGCACCGAGATGAAGTCCTTGAAGCGGCCCGGCAGCGGCTTCCACAGTGAGTGGATCACGCCGACGGTGCCGTAGCAGTCCTTCACGGAGTCGACGATCACGCGCATCGCGGTGAGGTCGTAGATCTCGTTGAACTCGCGGCCCTTCTTCGTCATCTTCGAGTAGATCGAGTAGAAGTGCTTCGCGCGGCCCGCGATCTCCGCCCGCACGCGGACCTTCGCGAGCTCCTCGCGCAGGTAGTCGCCGGCCTCGGTGACGTAGCGCTCGCGCTCCTCGCGCTGCTGGGCGACGAGGCCCTTGATCTCCTGGTACTTGCGCGGGTGAAGCGTCGCGAACGCCAGGTCCTCGAGCTCCCACTTGATCGCGTGGATACCGAGACGGTGCGCCAGCGGCGCGTAGATGTCGAGCGTCTCGCGCGCCTTGTCCATCTGCTTCTGCTTCGGCATCGCGTCGATCGTGCGCATGTTGTGCAGGCGGTCGGCGAGCTTGATCAGGATGACCCGCACGTCGGTGGCCATCGCGACCATCATCTTGCGGTAGTTGTTCGCCTGCGCCTCGTCGCGCGACTGGAACGTGATGCCCGTCAGCTTCGTCACGCCGTCGACGATCGCCGCGATCTCCTCGCCGAAGCGCTCGCGCACCTCCTCCAGCGACGCGGAGGTGTCCTCGACGGTGTCGTGCAGCAGCGCCGCGCACAGCGTCTCGGTGTCGAGTCGCATGCTCGCGCAGATGCTGCGCCACGCCGACGGGGTGCACGATGAAGTCCTCGCCCGACTTGCGGCGCTGGTCGGCGTGGTGCTCGCACGCGAACACGAACGCGTCCTGCACGCGATCGCGGTCGATCTCGATCGAGGAGTCGGCCGCGTGCTCGGAGATGATCGCGAACAGGTCGCTCAGCAGCCGGCGCTCGGACGCGCTCAGCTTCGCGCCGACGTGCGGCTAGCGGCGCGGAGCTCGGCACGATGGGGCCTCGTAGCCGGAGCCTGGGTTCCTCGACGATCGCCATAGTCAAAGGGTAGGGGTTCGCCCCAGCGGATTGAAGAGCTGCTCTCACAGGAAGCTGCGAACGAGCAACGAGCTCACTCGGGCTCGGACTCGCCCGCCGACTCGTGTCGCCACCGCGTGCGGCGCGCCCGGGCGTCGGCTGGGCGTTGCGCAGCACCAGCCGCGGCTCGCTGACGCCGTTCCATTCGTTGACCTCGAGCGTGAACGTCGCCTGCACGGGGATCCCGTCGGCGACGGGCAGGCGTCCGCCGTTTCCGAACGCCACCGCGCGCGCGCGGGCGCCGCCGCGACTCGACCGTGAAGCGGACGTGCTTGCCTTCGCCCATCGGCCGCGCATCGGCGAACGTCGGCGTCGGCGAGCATCAGCGACACGCCCGGGTTGCCGCGCCCGAACGGCGCGAGCGCTGGCGAGCTCCTCGGCCAGCGTCATGTCGAGCTCACCGCCCGCGCACGACCGCATCGACGCGCTCGACGGAGACGAGGTCGGCGGCGCGAGCACGCGCTCGGCGTGCGCGCACAGCGCGGCCGCGAACTCGGCCGCGATCGACTCGCGCTCGATCTCCAGGCCCGCGGCCGCGCGGTGGCCGCCGTAGCGCAGCAGGTGGGCCTCGCACGCGGTCAGGCCCGCGAGCAGGTCGAACGCGTCGATGCTGCGCCCCGAGCCCTTGCCGCGTCTCGCCGTCGAGCGCGACCATCACGACGGGGCGCCCGCTGCGCTCGACCAGGCGCGAGGCGACGATCCCGATCACGCCCGCGTGCCAGCCCTCGCCGGCGAGCACGTACGCGGCGCGCTCGCCGAGCTCGCGCATCTGCGCTTCGGCCTCGAAGCGGATGCGCAGCTCGACCTGCGCGTGCGCTCGCGGTTGGCCGCGTCCAGCTCGTGCGCGATCTGCGCGCGCGCACAGGATCCTCGGTGAGGATCAGCTCGAGGCCCGCGTCGGCGCGGTACAGGCGCCCGGCGGCGTTCAGGCGCGGCGCGAGCGCGAAGCCGATCGCGCGCTCGTCGACCTTGCCGGGGTCGACGCCTGGCGACCGTCATCAGCGCGCGCAGGCCCGGCTTGGCGGTGCCGGCGAGCGCGCGCAGCCCGCAGCGCACGAGCGCGCGGTTCTCGCCGAGCAGCGGCACGACGTCGGCGACCGTCGCGAGCGCCACCAGGTCGAGGTCGCGCCGAAGCTCGCGCGGGTCGCGCCCCGCCGCGCGTGCAGACGGCCTGCGCGAGCTTGTAGGCGACCGCCGTCGCGCACAGCTCCGCGGCACGGGTAGCCGCACAGCGCCGGGTGCACGATCGGCGCGCGCGGCAACACGCCCGTCCGCGCGCGGGGAGTGGTGGTCGGTGACGACCACCTCCATCCCCAGCGCCTTCGCGCGCCGCGACCTCCTCGACGGCCGTGATCGCGCAGTCCGCCGTCACCAGCAGCCGCGTGCCGCGCGCGTGCAGCCGGCGGACGGTGTCCGACGCTCAGCCCGTAGCCGTCGCTCGCGCGGTCGGGGAGGTAGGAGTCGACGTCGCCGCCGAGCTCGCGCAGCGCGCGCACGAGCACCGCCGTCGAGCAGATGCCGTCGACGTCGTAGTCGCCGTGGATCGTGATCCGCGTGCCGGCGCGCACGTGGGCGAGGATCGGCTCGACGGCCTCGCCGATGCCCGCGAACTCATCCGGCGAGTGCTCCTCCTCGCCCGCCAGGAAAGCGCGCGCTCGCTCCGGCTCGGCCAGGCCGCGGCGCACGAGCACCTGGGCCAGCGGGCCGCTCACGCCGAGCTCGGCCTGCAGCCGACGCACGTCGCTCGGCGGGCAGTCGGGGATCTCGAAGCGGCAGTCGCTCACGCCGCGAGACTACGGCCAGGGCTAGACGGAAAGCCCGCGCGCGGCTAACCGGCGGCGCGTTCGCGGCGCATGCCCTCGGCGTAGACGAGCGCCATGCCGATCAGCGCGCCCGGGATCGCGTAGAGCACCACGCCGATGTCGGTGGCCTTTTCGCCCGGGACGCGAAGCGCGGAGACCTTGACGCCGTAAATGATCAGCCCGACGACGATCGAGCCGACCAGCGACGCCGACCAAGCGCGCCGACGATGCCGCCCCAGAAGCGGTCGGGCAGGAAGATCGTGAAGTGCCAGATCGCAAGGCCCATCATCACCCAGCCGAGCATTCCCATCAGCGCGACCTCCCGTGTCGGCGGTTGCGCGGTTTGCGGCGCTTCTGCCGCGCCTTGGGGTCTTCCTTGAGCACGAGGTCCTCCGGCGTGAGGTCGGCCGCGGGGTCGCGCTCGCTCCCGGCAGCGGGCGCGGGGCGCCGGCTTCGTCGGCCGGCGGCGCCCTGCGTCCCGCGCGCCGGCGCCGGCGTCCGTTCGGCTTGCCCTCGACGTCCGAGGTCGCGCACCAGTTCCTGGAACTCGTCGCGCGAGATCTGCTCGCCCGGCTCCTCCGGCGCGATCAGGCTGCCGCGCCGCGTGCGCTTGCGCTTCTGCGCCGGTTCGACGTTCTCCGGCGCGCCCGTCGCGGTCGTCGCGTAGGCCGGCACGAGCCCGAGCTCGCGCAGGATGCGCGCGCGCCGGACGCGGAAGCCGCTCTCGCGCTCCTTCCAGTGCGTCAGCACCGGCGAGGCGATGAAGATCGAGGAGTACGCGCCGGAGGCGACGCCGATCATCAGCGCGAACGCGAAGTCCTTCAGCGTTTCCCCGCCGAACAGGAACAGCGCGGTCACCGGCAGCAGCGTGCAGAAGCTCGTCGCCAGCGATCGGGTCAGCACCTCCGACATCGAGCGGTTGACGATCTGCGAGAACGCCGCGCGCGGCATCCGCGGCACGTTCTCGCGCACACGGTCGAACACGATGATCGTGTCGTAGAGCGAGTACCCGAGGATCGTCAGCAGAGCGGCGACCGTCGCCGTCGTGACTTCCCGCCCCGTGAGCGAGTAGACGCCGGCCGTGATCAGCAGGTCGTGCATCAGCGCGATCAGCACCGGCACCGCGTACTTCCACTCGAACCGCAGCGCGATATACGCGGAGATCACGAGCAGCGAGGCGATGATCGCGATGATCGCGCTCTTGGCGACCGTTTTCCCGAACGTCGGGCCGATCGAGGTCGAGGAGAAGTTCTTCGTACCGGGTTGCCAGGTCCGCTGCCGAACTTCGCGTCGAGCGCCGCTTGGACCTGCTTGACCGCCTCGGGCGTCAGCGTCTTCGTCGAGATCTGGTAGCCGCTGCCGCCGATGCTCGTGTTGTAGTACTTCTGGACCTCCGCGTTGCCGTAGCCGGCACCGGCCAGCACGCTCGCCACTTCGCCCTCGGTGACGGGCTTCACGAACGCCGTCTGGATGCGCGTGCCGGACTTGAAGTCGATGCCGAAGTTCAGGCCGTTGCCGCCGATCGCGAGCGCGCCGACGAGCAGGATCGTGCCCGAGAAGGAGAAGAACCACTTCGACGCGCCCATGAAGTCGAACGTCCAGCCGCGGCCGCGCTGCTTGGCGCCCAGCGCCGCGGGGTGCGTGACGAGGTTCGAGCGGCCCATCGCGCCGAGCGCCGCCTGCGTCGCGAGCACGGCGGTGAACAGCGACACGAGCGTGCCGATGCCGAGCGTGAAGGCGAAGCCCTTGACTTCGGCCGTGGCGAGCGCGAACAGGATGAACGCCGTCATGAACGTCACCACGTTCGCGTCCACGATCGCCGCGAAGCCGCGCTTGTAGCCCGTGGCGATGCCCGAGATCACCGATCTGCCACCGCGGATCTCCTCCTTGACGCGCTCGAAGATCACGATGTTCGCGTCCGCCGCGACGCCGATCGTGAGGATCAGCCCGGCGATGCCCGGCAGCGTCAGCGTGATCGGGATCAGCTTGATCAGAGCGAAGAAGTAGATGCCGTAGATGATCAGGCCGCCGATCGCGATCGCGCCGAGCACGCGGTAGAAGGCGAGCAGGAACAGGCACACGATCGCGAAGCCCACGAGGCCCGCGACGAGGCCCTGGTTGAGCGCCTGTTTGCCGAGCGTCGCCGAGACCTGCGAGCGGGAGATCAGCGCGAGCTTGATCGGCAGCGCGCCGGACTGGAGCTCGTCCGCGAGGTTCTGCGCCGAGGTGATCGTGAAGCCGCCGGAGATCTGCGAGCCGGTCGCGGCGTCGATCCCTTCGGGGTACTTCGTGTAGTCGATCGACGGCGCGGTGATCAGCTGGCCGTCGAGCACGATCGCGAAGTGCTGCTGCGCTGCTTCCTTGCTCGACGCCCGGGAGCTGCGCTTCCTGGCCGCGGTGGGCGATCTCCTTGGTGACCTTTTCGAACACGCTCTTGCCGTGGGTGGTGAAGCCGAACGTGACGTTCGGCTGGCCGGTCCCGCCGCCGCCTTCGTCGAAGCCCTGCTGCGGGTTGGTCGACGTCCGCGCCGCTCAGCACCGGCTCGTCGTTGAGCACGTACCAGCTGTTGGGCGACTGGTTGGTGACCTTGCCGGTTTGCTCGTTCGTCGTCGGCTGCGACTGCACGACGCACGGTCCCCGGGTTGACGCGCACCGCCTTGGCCTTGGCGCCCGTCGGCGGTTTGTAGCCGTCGGCGTACAGGTTCTGTTCGGTTTCCTGTGGCGGGCAACTCGGCTTGCCGCCGCTGCAGAGCATCTTTTCGTGCGCAGTGTCGAGCAGGTACCAGCTGCCGTAGATGCAGTCCTTCGCCTGCGCGGGTGTGCAGCCCTTCGCCCACGTGGTGTCCGTCGTGCGCAGGTCGGGCGGCGCGTTTGGCGGCGCGCAGCACCGCCTGGTACTCGAGCAGCCCGAACGAGGATGATGCCGGCGGCCTGTCCGCCGGTGACCGTCGGTTCGCTCGGCGCGGGCTTGCCCGTCGGGCCCGATCACGTTCGGCTCCCAGTCGTAGAAGTACAGCTGCGCGGTCTTGCCGACCTGTTCCTGCGGCGCGCGAGGCGTTGCTCACGTTCCGGCAGCGCCACGTCGATTTCGTCGTTCGCCGGAGCGCTGGATTTCCGGCTGCGCGACGCCGAGCTGGTCGACGCGCTTGCGCATGATGTCGATCGCGCGTTCGAGCGATTCCGTGTCGACCTTCGACTGCGCGGTTGGCTTGCCTTGTAGACGAGCTCCACGCCGCCCTTCAGGTCCAGGCCGAGGCGCGTCTTCTTGGTCGCGATCATCGCCGCCGACCCGGCGATCAGCAGCGCGACGATCAGCAGGACGAAGAGGTTGCGGCGGCGGTCGGTCATGGTTCCACCAGCAGACTACTTGTCGGGCGTCAGCACGAGCAACAGGCCGCCGTCGTCGTCGTAGGCGGGGAACATGTCGGCTTTCGCGCTCGCCGCCACGTCGCGTTCGCCGCTGACCGCGACCGGCACCTCGAGCGCGCGCACGCCCCACTCCAGCACCGTCGCCACGGGATCGTCGCCGTTGGAGAAGTCGCAGGCCGAGGACCTCCTCGACGTGCTGGCCGATCACGTCTTCCTCCTCCAGGCCGGTGAACGCGAAGGAGTTCTTGCCGCAGCCGACCACGCGGCCCTCGCCGTCGCACACGAAGAACGCCGCGTCCGGCGCCGGGTAGTAGTCGTCGAGCAGTTCGAACAGGAACGCGAAGCCGCACTTCGTGCAGCCCTTGGGCTGGCGGGTGAAGCCGAGGTTGCGGTCGAGCTCGCTGGTGCGGTGGCCACAGTTGGGACAGATGAACGGGTGCGCCATGCTCGGCACAGACTACGCAAGCCGACGCGCGGAGGTCCCCGCACTTGACGGGGCGTCGATCGGGGGCGTCATGGCCTCAGAACAGCGGCTGCTCGGCCGCCTCGAGCGGCGCGAGACCGAGGTGCTCGAAGGCCGCGGGCGTCGCCGCGCGCCCGCGCGGAGTGCGCTTGATCAACCCCTCCTGCAGCAGATACGGCTCGTACACGTCCTCGATCGTGTCCTGCTCCTCGCCCACGGCGACCGCGAGCGTCGAGAGGCCGACCGGCCCGCCCGCGAACTTCGAGCAGATCGCCTCGAGGATCCTGCGATCGAGCCGATCGAGGCCGCGCTCGTCGACCTCCAGCATGCTCCAGCGCCGCGCGCGCGGCCTCGGCGGTCACGACGCCCTCCATGCGCACCTCCGCGTAGTCGCGCACGCGCTTGAGCAGCCGGTTGGCCACGCGCGGCGTGCCGCGGCTGCGCGCCGCGATCGCCAGCGCGCCGTCCTCCTCGAGCTCGATCTCGAGGATGCCCGCGGAGCGGCGCACGATGACCGCCAGCTCGCCCAGCCGCGTAGGGCTCCAGGCGCGCCTGGATGCCGAAGCGGTCGCGCAGCGGCGTCGTCAAGAGGCCCGTGCGCGTCGTCGCGCCGACGAGCGTGAACGGCGGCAGATCGAGCGTGACCACGCGCGCGCCGGCGCCCTGCCCGACGGTGATCGGCAGGCGGTGGTCCTCCATCGCCGGGTAGAACGTCTCCTCGAGCGTGCGCGCGCAGGCGGTGGATCTCATCGACGAAGAACACGCTGCGGGGCTCGAGCGCCGTCAGGAACGCCGCGATGTCTCCCTTGCGCTCCAGCGCCGGCCCCGCGGTCTGCACGAACGGCACTTCCAGCTCGGCCGCGACGATCTGCGCGAGCGAGGTCTTGCCGAGCCCCGGCGGACCGGCGAGCAGCAGGTGGTCGAGCGCCTCGCCACGCGCGCTGCACGGCCTCGATCGCCACCGACAGCTGCTCGCGCAGCGTCTCCTGCCCGACGAACTCCTCCAGGCGCCGCGGCCGCAGCGAGCGGTCGAGCTCGTCCTCGGGCACGAGGTAGGGCGTCTGGATGCGGGCGGCGATCTCGCTCATGGCCTCACGATGCGCCGCGCCGCGCGCAGCGCGTGTCCGATCAGCTCCTCGGCGCTCTCGCCCTGCGCGTCGCGCAGCAGCTCCTCGGCCTCGCCGAGCGCGTAGCCGAGCTCGATCAGCCCTTCGCGTGCGAGCGCCCGCGGGTCGGGCGCGGCGCCGCGGCGCGCGACGATCGGCACGCGGCCTGATTCGGGCCCGGGCGGGCCTCCATCGACGCCGACCTTCTCGCGCAGCTCCACGATGATCCGTTCCGCGGTGCGCTTGCCGATCCCGGGCACCGCCTGAAAGCGCGCCGCGTCGCCCGCTGCGAGCGCGCCGATCAGCTCGCGCGGCGGCCCCGCCGAGAGCACCGCAAGCGCCACCTTCGGGCCGACCGCCTGCACCGAGAGCAGCATCAGGAACAGGTCGCGCTCCTGCTCGGAGTGAAAGCCGTACAGCGCGAGCGCGTCGTCGCGCACGATCAGGTGCGTGTGCAGCGTCACCTCCTCGCCGACGGCGGGCACGTGGCGCAGCGTCTCTGCGGAGACCGCGGCGCGGTAGCCGACGCTGCCGCACAGCACCACCACGTGGTCGCCGCGACGGACCGCCACCTCGCCGCGCAGCAGCGCGATCACGCGCTCGCCCCGCGCCAGCGCGCTCGCCAGCGGCGCGCAGTTGGCGTGGCAGACGGCGACCGCGAGCGCGTCCGCGGCGTGGTCGGGGCGCGGCTCCTCGATGCAGCCCCAGCAGCGTCTTGACCATCCGCGCGACCTGGTCCTTCTGCGCGCGTCCGCTGCCGCACACCGCGCTCTTGACCTGCTGGGGCGTGTAGCTGGCGCAGGGCACGCCGCGCTGGCCGGCGGCGAGCATGATCACGCCGCGCGCCTGGCCGACGGCGAAGGCGGTGCGCACGTTCTGCCCGAAGTACAGCTCCTCGAGCGCCACCGCATCGGGGCTCGTGCTCGCTCGAGCAGCGCGTCGATCGCCCGCGTGGATGTCCGCGAGGCGTCGCTCGTGCGCGACGCCGGCGCGCGTCTCGATCACGCCGCCGTCGAGCGCCACGAGGCGCCCGCCGCGACGCTCCACCACGCCGTAGCCGGTGTTGGCCAGCCCGGGATCGATGCCGAGGACGATCACGGTCAGTGATTCTGCGCCCGCCACCGGACGCCTGCCTGTCGGCGCCGGCCCCGCGGGGCGCTTGCGCTCTGGCTGACCCACGCCTGCGCGTTACGCTGGCTTGCGATGGACATCGAGCGCATCGACTTCGCCGCCGAGGGGCTGCTGGACGGGTTGGAGGGCGAGCAGCGCGCCGAGCGCCTCGCGCTGCTGCGAAAGCCTCGCCGCCGACGGCGTGCCGCTGTACGAACTGCGCCGCTCCACCGCGAGCGGCACGATCGATGTTCCTCCCCGCCGACCGCGTGATCGGCGGCGGCGAGCGCTACACGGCGGCCGAAGTCGCGGAGCTGACGCAGCGTGGACATGGACTTCCTCGTCGCCGTGCGCCGCGCGATGGGGCTGCCGATCCCCGAAGCCGACGAGCCCGTCTACACCGAGGCGGAGCTGGAGTCCGTGCGCATGATCGACGACCGCCCGCGCGGCGGGCATCTCCGACGAGGACAGCCTCGAGCTGCTGCGGGTGCTCGGGCGCGGGCTCTCCCAGGCGGCCGGAGAGCCTGCGCGCGCTGCCGCTCAAACTGGTGCTGGAGCCGGGGATCAGCGAGCACGAGCTGGCGCAGTCGCTACGCGCGAGGCGACCGCGCAGCTCTACCCGCTGCTCGACCCGCTGATCCGCAACCTGCTGGCGCTGCACCTGCGTCAGGCGACCGAGAGCGAGGTCGTCAGCGCGCTGGAGCGCGGCGGCGGGCATCTGCCGGGCTCGCGCGAGGTGGCCGTCTGCTTCGCCGACCTCGTCGGCTTCACGCGCCTGGGCGAGGAAGTGCCGGCGGACGAGCTCGGACGCCTGGCCACGCGCCTGGAGGTGCTCGCCACCGAAGTCGCCGACACCGCCGGTGCAGCTGGTCAAGACGATCGGCGATGCGGCGATGCTCGCGTCGGTCGAGCCGGAGCCGCTGATCGACGCGGCGCTCGCGCTGATCGACGCGGCCGACGCCGAGGGCGAGGACTTCCCGCAGCTGCGGGCCGGCGCGGCCCTGGGGCTGGCGCTGCCGCGCGCCGGGGACTGGTTCGGACGGCCCGTGAACCTCGCCAGCCGCATCACCTCGATCGCGCGGCCGGGCAGCCTCGCTGGCCGAGCGCGAGGTGCGCGAGGCCGGCGCGCGAGTAGCTACAGCTGGTCGTTCGCGGGCGAGCGGCGGCTGCGCGGCGTGCGCGAGCCCGTGATCGCTGTTCAGCAGCCGCGCGCGCCGTAGCGAGCGCTCGAGCCGCCGCCACGCCACGGCGCCGTCGCCGGAGGCCCACAGGTCGTTGAGCGCGACGGCGTCCTTGTAGGTGTCCATGCACTCCCAGAAGCCCTCGTGGCGGTACGCGCGCAGCTCGCCGTCCGCGGCGCCAGGCGCTCCAGCGGCTCGCGCTCGAGCACGCTGTCGCGCTCGAGGTAGTCGAGCACGGCGCGCCTGGAAGCAGAAGAAGCCGCCGTTGATCCAGTGCTCCGAGCGCGGCTTCTCGCGAAAGCCCCTGCACGCGCCCGTCGCGCTCCAGCTCGGTGACGCCGAACTGCAGCTCGGGGCGCACGACGGTCATCGTCGCGAGCGCGCCGTGGCTCGTCGTGGAAGTCGAGCAGCGCCTGCAGGTCGATGTCGGCGACGCCGTCGGCGTAGGTGGCGCAGAAGCGCCTCCTCGCCCGCGAGCGCGGCTCGAGCAGCTTGATCCGCCCCCCGGTCTGCGTGTCGAGGCCCGTGTCGACGCACTCGACGCTCACGCCCGCCGGCCAGTCGTGCTCGGCGACGAAGCGCTCGATCAGCTCGCCCTTGTAGCCGGTCGCGAGCAGGAAGCGCGCGAAGCCCTGCGCGGCGTAGAGCTGGATCACGTGCCAGACGATCGGCATGCCCGCCGATCTCCACGAGCGGCTTGGGGATCGCCTGCGTGTGCTCCTGCAGGCGCGTGCCGCGCCCGCCGCACAGGATCGCGACCGGTGGCCTGCGGCGTCATATCGCTCACGCGCTAGCCCGCGACGCGTTCGAGCACGTCGGCTGAGACGTCGAAGTTGGCGTGCACGGCGTCCACGTCGTCGTTGTCTTCGAGCGCCTCGATCAGGCGCATCAGCTTGCCCGCCTGCTCCTCGTCGACGGGCACGACGCTCGACGGGCGGTAGGCGAGCTCGGCGCTCTCGCATCTCCACGCCCGCGTCCTCCAGCGCCTTTCGCACGGCCTGAAGTCGGCCGGCTCGGTGACGACCTCGAAGACGTCCTCGTCGGTGGAGATGTCCTCGGCGCCCGCCTCGACCGCGACCATCAGGTCGTCTTCGGAGTAGCGCTCGGCGTCGATCGACGATCGTGCCCTTCTTGTCGAACAGGTAGGCCACCGAGCCCGGCTCGCCGAGGCTGCCGCCGTGCTTGGAGAACGCGTGCCTGACGTCCGCGCCGGTGCGGTTGCGGTTGTCGGTCAGCGCCTCCACGAGCAGCGCCACGCCGCCCGGGCCGTAGCCCTCGTAGAGGACGCTTTCGATCGCATCCGCCTCGCCGCCCTCGCCGGTGCCCTTGGCGATCGCGCGCTCGATGTTGTCCTTCGGCATCGACGCTTCCTTGGCCTTGCGGATCGCGAGGTCGAGCGCGGGGTTGCCGACCGGGTCCCCGCCGCCGTCGCGCGCCGCGACGGTGATCGCGCGCGTGAGCTTGGAGAACTGCGCGCCGCGGCGCGAGTCCACGATCGCCTTCTTGTGCTTGATGCTCGCCCACTTGGAATGTCCAGACATGCACGCAAGTCTACGAGCCCGCCGTGGTGCGCGGCGCTCCGCGGCGTGCCCGGGCGCGGCGGGCTCGACGGTTAGGATGCTCGGGCGCATGAGCCCTGCCCTCTCCCCAGAGATCTTCAAGGCGTACGACATCCGCGGCCTCTACGGCGAGCAGATCGACGGCGACGTCGCGGAGCTGATCGGCGCGCGCGTTCGCGCGCGTGCTCGCGGGGCTCGCGGGCAAGCCGGTGAGCGAGCTGCGCGTGGGTCTGGGGCGCGACATGCGTCTGAGCGCCCCGGAGCTCGCGGCGCGCTACCGCAGGGGCCTTCTGTCGGAGGGCGTGCACGTGATCGACGCGGGTCAGGTGGGCAGCGAGATGCTGTATTTCCTCGTCGGCTCGCGCGAGCTCGACGGCGGGCTGATGTGCACCGCGTCGCACAACCCCAAGGCCTACACGGGCGCGAAGCTCGTGCGCGACGGAGCGATCGCGCTGTCGGGCGACTCCGGCATCCAGGACATCCGCCGCGAGGTCGAAGCGGCGCTGAGCGCCGGAGGCTCCCCGGGCGACGGGGGCAACGCGGCGGGCAGCGTCGAGGAGGTGGACCTATACGCGGAGTTCCAGCAGGCGGCGCTGCGGTTCGTTGACGCGGACGCGATTCGCGCCGGCAACGGCTCGCGGCCGCTGAAGGTGGTGGTGGACGGCGGCAACGGCATGGCCGGCCCGATGGTCGGCCCGCTGCTGGAGCGCCTGGACCTGGAGCTGATCGAGACCTACTGGACGCCGGACGGCAACTTCCCAGACCACGAGCCGAACCCGCTGCTGCCGGAGAACCGCGAGTTCATCATCGAGAAGGTGCGCTCCACGGGAGCGGATCTGGGGATCGCATGGGACGGCGACGCGGACCGCTGCTTCTTCATCGACGACACGGGCGAGTTCGTGGACGGCGACTTCCTTACGGCCCTGCTGGCGGAGTCGCTGCTGCGCAAGAGCCCCGGCGAGGCGATCCTGTATGACGTGCGCGCCTCGCGCGCGGTCGCGGACACGGTGACCGCGGCGGGCGGCACGCCGTACGTGAACCGCGTCGGGCACGCGTTCTTCAAGACGCGCATGCGCAAGGAGGGCTCGCTGTTCGGCGGCGAGGTCTCCGGGCACTACTACTTCCGCGACTTCTACTGCGCGGATTCCGGCACGATCCCCGCGCTGCTGGTGCTCGAGATGCTCGCGGGCGGGGGCAAGAGCCTGTCGGAGCTGCTTGCGGCCTACCACTCGCGGTATTTCATCTCCGGCGAGGTGAACTCCGAGGTGGCGGATCCGTTGGGCAAGATGGAGGAGATCGCGGCGCGCTACTCCGACGCGCGCCAGGAGCGCCTGGACGGGATCTCGATCGACTACGACGACTGGCACTTCAACGTGCGCCCCTCCAACACCGAGCCGCTGCTGCGCCTGTGCCTGGAGTCGCTCGTGTCGCACGAAGACATGGAGCGCCGCCGCGACGAGGTGCTAGCGCTGATTCGCTGCGGCTCGTGAGTTCCTCCGCGCGGCCCGAGGAGAGCGTGGACGGGACCGCGGAGGACGAGGCGGCCGCGGCCGAGCGTGCGGCGCTGGCGCTGGCGGCCGATGCGGGCATCCACCGTCTGGCGATCCCGACGCCGTTCATGGTGGGGCGCGTGAACGCGTACCTGATCGAGGACGACCCGCTGACGCTCGTGGACTCGGGTCCGAACTCCGGCAAGGCGCTGGACGAGCTCGAGCAGGCGCTCGCGGCGCGCGGGCACAGGGTCGAGGATCTCGAGCTGCTGGTGATCACCCACCAGCACATCGACCATTTCGGCCTCGCGTCGATCCTCGCGCGCCGCTCCGGAGCGCGAAGTCGCGGCGCTCGACCGCGTGGCGCCGTTCCTGGCGCAGTTCGGCAAGCAGGCGGACCTGGACGATCGCTTCGCGCAGAACACGATGCTCAGCCACGGCATACCGGCGGACATAGTCACCGCGCTGCGCTCCGTGGCGGCGAGCTTCCGCGGCTGGGGCTCGGCGGTGGAGGTCACGCGCCCGCTGCTGGACGGCTCGGATCTGAAGCTGCGCGACCGCACGCTGCGCGTGCTGCACCGTCCCGGCCACAGCCCGTCCGACACGGTGTTCCTGGACGACCGCTCGCAGAGCGGCGGGCCAAAGATCCTGCTCGCGGCGGATCACCTGATCGCGCACATCTCCTCAAACCCGCTGCTCGCACGTCCGCTGGAGGCGGACGCGGACTACGACGGCCCCCGTCCCCAGGCGCTCGTCACATACATCGCCTCGCTGGAGAAGACCCGCGCGATGGACCTCGATCTGGTGCTCCCAGGCCACGGCCGCCCGATCGTCGACCACACCGCTCTGATCGAAGAGCGCCTGCGCCTGCACGCGCGCCGCGCGGAGAAGATCCACCGCCTGATCGCCGCCGAGCCTCACACCGCGCACGAGATCGCGCAGGAGCTGTGGGGCAACGTCGCCGTGACCCAGGCCTACCTCACGCTCTCAGAGGTGCTGGGCCATGTGGACCTGCTGTTGAACGACGGGCGCGTGGTTGAAGACGAGGATGAGGGCGTGGTGCGGTTTCGGGCCGCGTAGCCTCAGGAGAAAACTGCGTCCCATATCCGTCGAGACGAATCAATGTAGACGACTGTCTCCATCGCTAGCGTGTGGGAAATGACGATTGCATATGCCGATGAGGCGATCCATATCCGAGCTACCGGCCACCTCTCGGACCTTGAAATAGCGCAAGCTACCGGTGCGGCTCCAAGCACTGTGCGCGAATGGCTCTCGCGCAGAAGCGCCCCATGCGGAGTGCGAGCCGAACGCCTCGTTGAGCTCTCGTCGCTGGTCGAACGCCTTGCGCAGGTAGTTAGCCCAGCGTACATCCCTGTGTGGCTCAGCAAGCCGGTGCCCGCGCTCGACGACGACAAGCCGATCGACCGCATCGCTATAGGCGACTACCGCTCCGTCGCACACTTGATCGCCGGCATCGAGGACCCCGGCGCGAGCTGACGCTGAACCGCTATCCCTTCGCTGCCCGTTCGCTCGACGGTCGCCCGATGCGCAACGTTTGCGCGGTCTTCAGCCTCGTCGCTGGGCTGGGCCGCCTAGCCGTCGCGGTAGGATTAGATCCTCAATGCAGGCCAACAACAAACAGTTCGATCTTGCTGTCCGTGCTCGGGAAAAGGAGGCTTCTCGCATCGCGGACGAACTCGATCTCAGCTCGGGTCGCAAGTCGGCGGAGGATCTGCGGCGCGAGAACGAGCATTTCGCTCCGCTCGCGCGGTCTGCTCAGGTCGATCTTTCAGCTTCGCGCTCGCTCGGGTAGCGCTCCATGGCGAGCAAGCCGCCCCTCAGAAACGAGGAGGTGCGACGGATCTTGAGACTGCTGGCGCCTCTTAGCGCGACACGTTCCATCGTGCTTGTCGGTGGTCAAGCCGTGGCGTTTTGGACGCGCTTCCTCGAGGAGGCATCGAGTGAGATTGCGGGTCTCGCGCCGCTCACGAGCAAGGACATCGACTTCGAGGGCGGCGCGCGAGCTGTTCAGCGGACAGCCGATCTCCTGGGCGCAAAGATGCGCCTGGCGAGCATGGACGATCACTCCCCGAGCACTGGCATCGTCCTCTTCGTTGATGCCGATGGGATCGAGCGGGAGATTGATTTCATAGACCAGCCGCTTGGCCTACGGGCACGCGACGTGCGCGACACAGCAGTCCGGTTGATCGTCCCTGGCGATGAGGAGTGGCAAGAGACCCACGTTTGGGTGATGCACCCTGAGCGCTGCATGGAGAGTCGGATCTACAACGCCCAGATCCTCGGTAAGACAGATACGCTCGCTATGCGCCAGCTTGAAGCGTCGATCATCTGTGCGCGGGAATGGTCGAGGTGGATGCTCGATGAGGAGCCATCACAGGAGCGCGTTCGAGCTGTGCTCCACCTCAACGAGCGCATTTTCCGTAAGTGCATGCGCGACATGCATTTTCGCGGCGCTGAGGTTGACTTGCATGTTGATCCTTTCGAGGCTGTGCTCGCCGCCCATCCCGCATTGCCCACAGCGTTCCGCGAGATGCGCTACCAGCAGATGAGCCAACAGATTCATGACCGACGCGTCCGCTTGCGCAGGAATCGCATCTGAAGAGTAGATAGACAGCGCGACGGATAGCTTGCCTCCGCTCAAGCGCGCTCGATCTCCCCCACATGCGCGACGTTCGAACGGTCGTCCGGTTCGTCGCTGGGCTGAGCGCCGAACCACGCGTCGAGGATCTCGCTGAACAACGCGTCCGACGTCGTCCTCAGGCTGAGCGCGAGCACGTTTGCGTCGTTCCACCTTCGCGCCCCCTCCGCGGTCGCCGCGTCACCGCACAACGCCGCCCGCACACCAGGGACCTTGTTGGCGGCGATCGACGTGCCCGTGCCGGTCCAGCAGCACACGACCCCCTGCTCGGCACGCCCCTCCCCCACATCACGCGCGACGGCCTCCGATGCCCACGCCCAGTCGGAGCGCTCGCCGTCGGTGAGCGCTCCGTGGCAGACCACCTCGTGACCGCGGCTCTCCAACTCCGCGACGAGCACGTGCGCGACGCCCGTCAACTCGTCTGCGGACACGGAGATCCGCATCAGCGCCGCTCTGCGCTCGCGTTACTCGCGGCCAGCACCTCTTCTGCGCTCGCCCGCACGAGATCGAGGAACAGCCGGTGCAACCGGTCGTCCTTCCCCAGCTCAGCGTGAAACGCCACGGCGAGCCTGTTGCCCTCGCGCGCGGCGACCGCATGCCCATCGACCTCGCCGAGTATCTCCACGCCCGGTCCGTGCTCGGCGATCCACGGCGCGCGGATGAAGATCCCGTGGATCGGCCCGCCATCGAGCCCACTCACATCGACGTCCGCCTCGAAGCTTCTGATCTGGCGGCCGAAGGCGTTTCGCTGCGCGGTGAGGTCCATCATCCCGAGGTGCTCGCGGTCGAGCATGATGAGTCCTGCACACGAGCCGAGCACTGGCTTCCCCCCGCCCCGCCCGACGCGGCGAACGCGCGCAGCGGCTCGGCGAGCCCCTCGCGCTCGACGCCGAGCGTCATCGTGGTCGACTCGCCGCCCGGCACGACCAACCCATCGAGGCCCTCGAGGTCGCTCGGCACCCGCACCTGCCGGGTATCAGCGCCAAGCCCGCGCAGCATCCGCTCGTGCGCCTCGAAGCCGCCCTGCAGGGCGAGAGCACCGATCAGCGGCGTCGTGCGATCCGCCACGTAGCGCTCCGAGGGTCAAGCGTCGCACGGACGCAGGGAGCGTGGCGTGCTTGGCACGCGAGCGACCGAGGACACAGCGACGCG
The DNA here is from genome assembly GCA_963813055.1 of uncultured Solirubrobacteraceae bacterium. GTDB lineage: Bacteria > Actinomycetota > Thermoleophilia > Solirubrobacterales > Solirubrobacteraceae > Palsa-744. Next base: position 484,188 of record CAWEXM010000006.1, on the reverse strand, counting down.
CAGGCCATCGGAGCGCTACCACCCACGCTGGGCGAGGAGCTGCTCCTCCTCGAGCTTGGAGCTCTCGAGGCTGACCATCGGCGTGCCCAGCCCGCGCGAGGCCTCAGTGACGCGCGCGGCGTCCTGCCAGTGCGTGGTCGCCTCGACGATCGCGCGGGCGCGCGTGGGCGGGTCCTCGGACTTGAAGATGCCGGAGCCGACGAACACGCCTTCGGCGCCGAGCGCCATCATCAGCGCGGCGTCGGCTGGGGTGGCGATACCGCCGGCGCAGAACAGCACCACTGGGAGACGCCCCTCTCGGGCGACGTCGCGCACCAGGTCGAGCGGCGCGGCGATCTCCTTGGCGGCGGTGGCGACCTCGTCCGAGCCGAGCGTCGCGAGGCGGCGGATTTCGCCTGTGATCTGGCGCATGTGGCGCACCGCCTCGACGATGTCGCCGGTGCCGGCCTCGCCCTTGGAGCGGATCATGGCGGCGCCCTCGCCGATGCGACGCAGCGCCTCGCCGAGGTTGGTGGCGCCGCACACGAACGGCGCCTTGAAGTCCCACTTGTCGATGTGGTTGGCCTCGTCCGCGGGCGTGAGCACCTCGGACTCGTCGACGTAGTCCACCTCGAGCGCCTCCAGCACGCGCGCCTCCATGAAGTGCCCGATGCGTGCCTTGGCCATCACGGGGATGCGACACGGCCTCCTGGATGCCGGCGATCATCTCCGGGTCGCTCATGCGCGCGACGCCCCCGTCACGGCGGATGTCAGCGGGCACTCGCTCGAGCGCCATCACGGCGGCGGCGCCCGCATCCTCGGCGACCTTCGCCTGCTCGGGCGTGACGACGTCCATGATGACCCCGCCCTTGAGCATCTCCGCCAGCCCGGTCTTGACCCGGAATGTCGCCTCGTCGCGCATGCTCTTGAGTCTATCTGGCCAGTCGAAAACGACTGGTCGTAAACGATCTAGAGATGGTGGCGCGCCAAGCTACTTGAGACGGAATGCCTTGATGCGGTCGTCGTACTGCGCAGTGTCGCGCGCATAAACCCCATACGCGAGCGCCTGTATGACGCTCAAAAGCGCGGTGTGCGAGCGCACGTAGGCGGGGCTGTTGGAGGAGTAGTAGAGCTTGATCTGCGCGAGCTTGGCGACCTCGGACAGCGTGGCGTCGGTGATCGCGGCGGTGCGCGCCTGGCGGTGGCGCGCGAGCTTCATCGCGCGCACGACGAGCGGGTGCGGGCGCCCGGCGGAGAGCCCGATGACGAGCGTGCCGGGGTCGATGCGCCCGAGGCGGCTGAGCGCCTCCTGAGAGGGGCTTGCGACGACGTCGACGCGCAGGTCGAGCAGCATCAGCAGATGGCGCAGATAGCTGGCGAAGAACGCCATCTGGTCGGTGCCCGCGACGAGCACCTTCTCGGCGCTGACGATCGCCTCGATGAGCGCGTCGACGGACGCGCGCGAGACCTTGCGCGCGGTCTCCTCGACGTTCAGGTGGTCGGCGGCGAGCGCGCCCTCGAACTCGTTCTGGTCGAGCGAGAACAGCGGCGCGGAGGACGACGATGTGCTCTCCTGCGCGGCCTTGGCGTTGACGCGACGGTATTCCTCGCGCGCGGCGGCCTGCAGCTCGGGGAAGCCCTCGAAGCCGAGCGCCTGGGAGAAGCGCACGACGGTGGAGCTGGAGGTGTTGGCGCGGCGCGCCAGCTCCTCCGCGGTCTGGAAGGCGGCCTCGTCGAGGTGGTCGACGATGTACTGCGCGACGTCCTTCTGGGAGCGCGAGCACTCGTCGAAGCGAGCCTGGATGTACTTGGACAGGCTCTGGTGCTCGCTGGTGCCGTTGGCGGGCGGACGCTCGGGTGTCTTGGTGGCTGCTCTCTTCATCGGCGGTTCTGTTCGACGTGTGCACATCGCACTCCTCCCCAACACGTGCAGCTCGTGTTCGGATTGATCTGGCCGCGGCCAGCACGCGTACACAAGTTCAACCCATGTGGAGATCCACCAAACTCAGCTCGTTATGAAGATCGCGATCGTCGGCGCGGGCGTGTCGGGGCTGGTGGCGGCTCACCTGCTGCACCGCGAGCACGAGATCGTGGTGTACGAGGCCGGCTCCTACGCGGGCGGTCACACGAACACGATCCGGGTGGACACAGAGCACGAGACCCATCACGTGGACACGGGCTTCATCGTGATGAACGACCGCAACTACCCCAACTTCACCAGGCTGCTGGACGGCCTGGGCGTGGCGCGCCAACCGACGCACATGAGCTTCTCGGTGAAGGCCGAGGACGAGGACTTCGAGTACTGCGGCACCCCGCGCGGACTGTTCTGCCAGCCGCGCAACCTGGCGAGCGCGCCGTTCCAGCGCATGATCGTGGACCTGTTGCGGTTCAACCGCGCGCTGCGTCGGCTGCTCGCGCAGGGCGAGCGCGGGCCGGACCGCGACGAGACGCTGGGCGAGTTCCTCGACCGCCACCGCTTCTCGCGCATGTTCGTGGAGCGGCTGATCGTGCCGCAGGCCTCCGCGGTGTGGTCGGCGGACCCGCGTCAGCTGCGCCGCTTCCCGGTGCGCTTCCTGGCGGAGTTCTTCTCCAACCACGGCATGCTGGGCTTTCGCGACCGGCCGCGCTGGTCGACCGATCGCGGCGGCTCGGCGCGCTATGTCGATGCGCTCGATGGCGCCGTTTCGCGAGCGCATCCGCCTGAACACGCCCGTGCGCTCGATCTCACGCCACGCCGAGCACGTGGAGGTGCATGCGGCGAGCTTCGAGCGGGAGCGCTTCGAGCACGTGATCGTCGCGACGCACTCCGATCAGGCGCTGGCGCTGCTGAGTGACCCGAGCGCGCGCGAGTCGCAAACGCTCGGCGCGATCCCCTACCAGCGCAACGAGGCGGTACTGCACACCGACAGCTCGCTGTTGCCGCGCAGGCGTGCGGCGCGCGCGGCGTGGAACTTTCACCTGCTGCGCGAGCCTCAGCCGCTGAGCACGGTCACCTATTACATGAACCACCTGCAGCGGCTGGACGCGCGCGAGGACTTACTGCGTGACGCTCAACCGCACCGACGCGATCGACCCCGCGAAGGTGATCCGCACGATCTCCTACTCTCACCCGGTGTTCACGCCCGCGGGCGTCGCCGCGCAGGCGCGCCACGCACAGATCAGCGCGCTGGAGACGCGCACGCACTACTGCGGCGCGTACTGGGGCTGGGGCTTTCACGAGGACGGCGTGCGCAGCGCCCTGCGCGCGTGCGAGCCGTTCGGGGTGTCGCTGTGAACAGCTGCCTTTACGAGGGCTCGGTTCGCCACCGTCGCCGCCGCGAGGTCGACGACGAGTTTCGCCACCGACTGTTCATGGTGTATCTCGATCTCGAGGAGCTTCCCGAGTTGTTCGACGCGCGCTGGCTGTGGTCCGCGCGCGGTCCCGCGATCGCGTGGTTTCGCCGCCGCGACCACCTGGGAGATCCGCACGTGCCGCTGGCCGATGAGGTGCGCCGACTCGTGCTGGAGCGCACGGGCTCGAGCCCCGACGGTCCGATTCGCCTGCTGACGCACCTGCGTTACTTCGGCCACTGCTTCAACCCGGTGAGTTTTTATTACTGTCACGAGCGCTCCGACGGACGCGTGAGCGCGGTCGTGGCGCACGTCACCAATACGCCTTGGGGCGAGAGTCACTCATACGTGATGCCCGTCACGGACACCGCGGACCACGGCACTGCGGCGTTGATCGAGGGCCGCGTGGAGAAGTGCCTGCACGTGTCGCCGCTGATGGGGATGGATCACGTGTACGACTGGCGGTTGACGGAACCGGGCGAGCGCCTGTCGGTGCACATCGAGTCGCTCGACGCGGATGGAGAGAGCGTGTTCGACGCGACGCTCGCGCTGCGTCGGCGGGAGATGACCGCCGGCGCGATGCGCCTGCGCTCTCGCGCGCTACCCATTGCTGACGATGCGGATCGTCGCTCGCATCTACGCGCACGCGGCGCGGCTGAGGCTGCGGGGCGCGAGCTACTTCCCGCATCCCAACCGAGGGGCGGCGTCGGCGTGAGCGCTGCGGCAGAGACGAGCAGCGCGGGCATGCTTGCGACATCCAGCGACCCGGCCGCAAGCGGCCCGCTGGGCGCGATCTCGAACCGGGTCGCCCGTCGCGCGGTGCTGCGCCTGTTTCGCCGCCTCCACGGCGGCCAGCTGGAGATCCTCGAGGGCGAGCGCAGTCTGCTGTTCGGCGAACTCGTGGGCGAGCGGCCGCTGCGCGCGGTGGTGCACGTGCGCTCCGCGCGCTTCTACCGCAGCCTGCTGCGTGGCAGCGTGGGCCTTTGCGAGTCCTACGTGGACGGCCTGTGGGAGTGCGAGGACCTCGTGGCGCTGACGCGCATCGCGGCGCTGAACGTGGGCGCGCTCGACCGTCTGCGGCGCGTGCTCGCGCCCGCGCTGATCCCCGTGCAGCGCTGGGCGCGCTGGCTGGTGCGCAACACGCCGCACCGCTCGCGCAGGCGCATCGCCGCGCACTACGACCTCGGCAACGAGCTGTTCGCGCTGTTCTTGGACCCCACGATGATGTACTCGTGCGCGGTGTTCGAGCGGCCAGACGCGACGCTCCAGGAGGCGTCGCTGGCGAAGCTGGAGCGGGTGTGCGAGAAGCTCGCGCTCGGGCCGAATGACCACGTGCTGGAGATCGGCACGGGCTGGGGCGGCTTCGCGGTGTACGCCGCGCAGACCCGCGGCTGCCGCGTGACGACGACGACGATCTCACGCGAACAGCACGCCTACGCGCTGGAGCGAGTGCGCGCGGCGGGCCTGGATGATTGCGTGACTGTGCTGCTCGAGGACTACCGCGAGCTGAGCGGCTCATACGACAAGCTCGTGTCGATCGAGATGATCGAGGCGGTCGGCTGGCGCTACTTTCCCACGTTCTTCCGCCGCTGCTCGGAGCTGCTGAAGCCAGACGGCGCGATGCTGTTGCAGGCGATCGTGATCGAGGACGACGCGTATGAGGTGGAAAAGGCCGGCAAGAGCTTTATAAACACATACATATTCCCCGGCGGTTGCCTGCCGTCGTTGGATGTGATCGCGCGCACGGTCGCACGCGCGAGCGACCTTCGCCAGATTGACCTCGAGGACATCACCGCGCACTACGCCACCACGCTCGCGCACTGGCGCGAACGGTTCCTCGCAAGCGCGGAGCGGATCGGCGAGCTCGGCTACGACGAGCGCTTCCGCCGGCTGTGGGAGCTGTACTTGAGCTACTGCGAGGGCGGCTTCCGCGAGCGGCGCATCCAGGACGTGCAGCTATTGCTCGCAAAGCCCGGGCACCATGCGGAGCCCGCGCCGGTAGTGTCCCTCGCCGCATGAAGCGCAGCCTGTTCGAAGACCTCCACGAAGACTTCCGCGCGAGCTTTCGCACGTTCCTCGAGCGCGAGGTGCTGGGCGAGGAGGGCCGCTACGGCGAGTGGGAGCGCGCGGGGATCGTGCCGCGGGAGGTGTTCGCGAAGGCTGGCGCGGGCGGCTTCACCGGCATGGCCGTCCCCGAGGAGCACGGCGGCGCGGGCGCGGATGACTTCCGTCTGAACCTCGTGATCGGCGAAGAGTGCCAGCGCGCGGCGGTGGGCAGCTTCGGCCTGGGGATCACGCTTCACAACGACATCTGCCTCCCCTACTTCCTCACGTACTGCGACGAGGCGCAGCGAGAGCGCTGGCTCCGTGGGATCGCCTCGGGCGATCTCATCACCGCGATCGCGATGACCGAGCCGGGCATCGGCTCAGACCTCGCGGCGATGTCCACCACCGCGATCCGCGACGGCGACCACTACGTGGTCAACGGCACGAAGACGTTCATCACGAACGGCATCAACGCCGACCTCGTCATCACCGCGGTGAAGACCGACCCATCGGAGCGCCACCGCGGCATGAGCCTCGTGGTGATCGAGCGCGGCATGGAGGGCTTCGAGCGCGGGCGAAACCTGGAGAAGATCGGCCAGCACGCGCAGGACACCGCGGAGCTGTCGTTCGCGGACGTGCACGTCCCGGTGGAGAACCTGCTCGGGTCAGAGGGCGAGGGCTTTCGCTACCTCGTCTCAAACCTTCCCCAGGAGCGCCTGTCGATCGCCGCCTCCGCCGTCGCCGCCGCGGAGGCCGCGCTCGGCTGGACGCTGGAGTACGTGCTCGAGCGCAAGGCGTTCGGCCAGCCGATCGGCACCTTCCAGAACACCCGCTTCACGCTCGCGGAGATCCGCAGCGAAGTGGACGTCGCGCGCGTGTACGTGGACCGCTGCGCGCAGGCGCTCAACGACGGCGAGCTCACCGCCGAGGACGCGGCCGCGGCGAAGTGGTGGTGCACCGACCTGCAGGGCCGCGTCGTGGACCGTTGCCTGCAGCTGTTCGGCGGCTACGGCTACATGCTCGAGTACCCCATCGCCCGGGCGTTCGCCGACGCGCGCGTCACGCGCATCTACGGCGGCGCGAACGAGATCATGAAGGAGATCATCGGGCGGGGTATGGGGCTGTAGCAACCACGGACCGCACGTTCCCCTTTACGGCTTCGGCGTCCAGCCTTCTTCGGCCTCCTTCAGCGGAGTTTCGAGGTTCTGGTGAGTACAGCTGTCCAAAGGTTCCGGGGCTGCGACCTTGGGCGTGGGCGGTGGTTCCGGTACCGGAGTTTCCGTGGTCGTCGTGGTTGTCGAGGTTCCGTCCTGGACGACCTTTTGAGTCACGGTTGGCTTGACCTGTAGCGGCGGAGCCTCCGCACGGTCTTCGTAGAGTTCTTTCGCGAGCTCTGGACCTCTGCCGTTGGCGTCTGCGACCGACTGACTTGCGCCGATCTTGACCATGTCAACTTCTGACGCCGGTACCCAGAAGATGCGACCGGTGCCGGCCACCTTGCCTTTCGAGTTGACCTGCACCCGTCCAATGTAGAGACGATCGCTGCTTTCGCCGATGTATATGCCACAGACAGCCTGGTCGCTCGACTTGCGTATCAGCGCGACGGGCTGGACGTGTGGAAATCTGTATGTCCTGATACCTGACAGGAGCGCACCGAACGTGGGGACCGACAGGAAGACGGCAACCCCGTACCAGAGGAAGTGACTGCTCGCTCGCGCGATCCCGAATACGGCAGCATTGAGCACGACCACCACCAGAAGCATCAGCAGCAGCCACTTGGTCGCGGTGATGAACATCCAGACCAACAACGCCAACATGATGAGACCGATGGCCGCACTCGTCAGCGTTTTGCGCGAGATGGAGAGCTTCTTGACGGACTCCCCAATGCTGTCTATCACTGGTGAGAGAGCGATCAGCCCAGCGCCTGCAACCGCAACCATTCCTAGAAGGAAGACGATTCGATCTCCGGCGCTTGAGGGTGTGTAGAACACCGCGACCGTCAGCTCGATCACCGCCAGCAGGATCGTCGCACCCCCGAGCTTGGACGTACCCTCGGCTTTGCTGTCAACCAAATAGGCCGCCAATACTGCTGCGAGGCCCAGGATTATGAATCCGATCAACGCCGTCGCGCCGACGATCACGAGTTCGCGCTGCACCACAGCCCCAACCGCCTGATTCACCGGAAGCCCGGCAGATGTGAAGCGGACCCACTCAATACTTCCGCCGAGAGCAGCGACAAAGCCCACGAAACCCACCGCGCTGCCGATTGCAGGCAGCGCTTTCATAGCGAGTCCGACCAGCTGATCCCCTATCCCTTCCTTACTGGGTTCGGCGCCAACAGGCGCAGCATGCGCGTCGACGACCGGCGCGGCAATCTCGCCGTCGCCGCCCGCTTGACCGGCCACATCGTTCATATCCGCACGCTATCGACCTCGTCGCAGCGTGTCAATGGATGGACTCCTAAGAAACAATGAGTAGTGAACTCCTTGTGAAGCGGACGGGTGCTTGGTGAATCAGGGCGCCTTCGCCATCTCCACGAAATAATCCAGCGACGACGGATTGGCGAGGGACTCAACACTCGCCGCCTGCTCCGGCGGAGTGCCCATCAAAATCCGCTTCACCGGCACCTCCAGCACCTTCCCCGACAGTGTGCGCGGGACCTCCTCGATCTGGCGGACTTCGTTCGGGACGTGGCGCGGTGAGCAGTCATCGCGGATGCGCTTCTTGATCTGCGCGGTCAGCTCGTCCGTCAGCTCCAAGCCCGGCGCGAGCACCACGAACAGCACCATCCACAGCTCGCCCGAGTCGTCGTCGGCTCCCGGCTTGGGGATGTCCACCACGAGCGTGTCCTGCACGCCCGGCACCGCGAGCGCCGCTCGGTAGATCTCGCTCGTGCCCATTCGCACGCCCTGACGGTTGATCGTCGAGTCCGAGCGGCCGTAGATCACCGCTCCGCCGCGCGGCGTGATGCGGATCCAGTCGCCGTGGCGCCACACGCCCGGGAACATCTCGAAGTAGCTCTCCCGCAGCCGCTCGCCGGACTCATCGCCCCACAGGAACAGCGGCATCGAAGGCATCGGCTCGGTTATCACCAGCTCCCCCACCTCGTCCTCGACGCTGTTGCCGCGTTCGTCCCACGCCTCCACCGCACAACCCAGCGCCCTGCACTGCAGTTCGCCCTCGTAAACCGGCAGCAGCGGGCAGCCCGCCACGAACGCCGTGCACACGTCCGTGCCGCCGCTCGTCGAGAACAGCCACACGTCCGCGCCCACCTCCTCGTACACCCAGCGGAAGCTCTCCGGCGACAGTGGCGAGCCCGTCGAGCCGATCGCCCGCAGCGCGCTCAGGTCGTATTCGCGCGCCGGGTGCACGTCGCCCTTCTCGCAGCTCGCCAGCAGGCCCGCGCTCACCCCCATGCACGTGATCCGCGCGCGCTCCGCCAGGCTCCACAGGCAGCCCAGGTCGGGGTGCGCGGGGCTCCCGTCGTACAGCACGATCGCCGCCTCGCTGTGCAGGCACCCCACCAGGAAGTTCCACATCATCCAGCCCGTCGTCGTGAACCAGAACATCCGGTCGCCCGCGCGCAGATCCAGGTGCAGCCGCTTCTTCAGCTGCTCCAGCAGGATGCCGCCCTGGCTCTGCACAATCGCCTTCGGCAGGCCTGTCGTTCCCGAGGAGTACAGAACCCACAGCGGGTGCTCGAACGGCACCTGCTCGAAACGCATCTCCGCGCCCTCGCCGCGGGACAACAGCTCATCCCATGCGAGGACGCTGCGCACGCCCGAGCCGCCGCCGAAGGCGGCCTTATCAAGATCTTTTTCTGCCAGGTAACCCAGCACCACCGTGTGCTCCACGCTCGGCAGCTCCTCCAGGATGCCCTCCACCACTGCCGTGCGGTCGAAGTCCTTGCCGCCGTGGCGGTAGCCGTCCACCGCCAGCAGCACCTTCGGCTCGATCTGCGCGAAGCGGTCGATCACGCTCCGCGCCCCGAACTCCGGCGCCGCGCTCGACCAGATCGCGCCGATCGACGCTGTCGCCAGGAACGCCACGAGCGTCTCCGGGATGTTCGGCATGTACGCCACCACGCGGTCGCCGCGCTCCACCCCAAGCGCCCGCAGGCCGCCCGCCGCCGCGGCCACCTGCGCGCTCAGCTCGCCCCACGTGATCTCGCCGAGGGCGCGCAGCTCCGAGGTGTGCAGCACCGCCACCGCGTCCGGGTCGCGGCCGTCCGAGCCCGCCGGGGTGGGGTGGGTGGATGGACCCAATAGCAGGTTCTCCGCGTAGTTCAGCTCCGCCCCCTCGAACCAGCTCGCGCCCGGCATCTCGCGCGAGCCCAGCACGCGCTCGTAGGGCTTGCCCGCGCGCACGCCGCAGAACTCCCACACGTCCGCCCAGAACTGCTCCAGCTCGTCCACCGACCAGCGCCACAGCTCGTCGTAGGTGGACAGCTCCAGGCCGTGGCGCTCGCTCGCCCAGCGCATGAAGCGAAACATCTCCGTCCGCTCGCGCTCCTCCGCCGAGGGCCGCCACAACGGCTGCTGCTGGCCGTCGCTGGTCATGGGGGTATTCTCGCGGTTTGTGAGCCCGTCCGCGCTGCGAGCCGAGTTTCCCGTCCTGCAGCGGCTCGCATATCTCAACGCCGGCACCGACGGGCCGCTCTCCGCCCGCGCCGCCGCCGCCGCGCGCGCCGAGATGGAGCGAGAGCTCGCCGACGGGCGCACGCAGGCGCACTTCGCGCGGCGCACCGAGCTGAACCACGCGCTGCGCGTCTCCTACGCCGCCGTGCTCGGGTGCGACGGGGCCGATGTCGCGCTCACCACGTGCACCACCGAAGGCATCGCGCAGGTCATCGATGGGCTGCGCCTCGGCCGCGGCGATGAGATCCTCACCAGCGACGAGGAGCACCCCGGCCTGCTCGGTGCGCTCGGCGCCGCCCGGGAGCTGCACGGCGTCGTCGTGCGCGAAGTCCCGTTCGAGGACCTCGCCAGCGCCGTCGGCCAGCGCACGCGCCTCGTCGCGTGCTCGCACGTCAGCTGGATGACCGGCAGGCTCGCGCCCGTCGAGCTGAGCGAGTTGGAGATCCCCGTGCTGCTCGACGGCGCCCAGGGAGTCGGCGCGGTGCCCACCGACGTGCTCGCGCTCGGCTGCGACGCCTACGCCGGCGCCGGGCAGAAGTGGCTCTGCGGACCCGACGGCACCGGCATGCTCTACGTCAGCGCCGAGCTGCGCGAGCGACTCGCCGTCACCCGCCGCGGCTACCCCAATCTCGCCGACCCCGGCGCGGGGCTCGACGCGCACCTGCACGAGGACGCGCGCCGCTTCGACGCGCCCTCGCTCTCCGCCGAGGCCGTCGCGTGTGCGCTCGCCGGCGTCGCCGTGCTCGAGGACGCCGGCTGGGATGCCGTGCACGAGCGCGCGCGCACGCTCGCCGACACGCTCGCAGCGCGTTTGTCTGAGCAGGGACGCGAGCCAGCTCCGCGCGGTGCGAGCACGCTCGTGTCCTTTCCCAGCCCCGACGCCGAGGCCGAGCGCGATGCGCTCGCCGCCGCCGGCGTCGTCGTGCGCAACATCCCCGGGCGGCCCTCGCTGCGGGCGTCCGTCGGCGCGTGGAACGACGAGAGCGATCTCGATCGGCTGCTCAGCGCTCTGCACGGATGATCGCATCGCGCCGTCTCGCGCTCGTCGGGGTCGTCGCGGCCTCTGCCGTGCTCAACACCGTTCGGCTCTCCCAGAACGGCTACGCCAACATCTTCTACTCCGCCGGCGTCAAGTCCATGGTGCGCTCGTGGCACAACTTCCTCTTCGTCGCCTTCGACCCCAGCGGGCTCGTCACCGTCGACAAGCCGCCGCTCGCGCTGTGGGTGCAGGGAGCCAGCGCCGAGCTGTTCGGCTTCACGCCCCTCAGCCTGCTGCTGCCGGAGGCCATCGCCAGCGCGCTCGCTGTGGGCGTGCTCTACCTCGTGCTCCAGCCGCGGATCGGCACCGGCGCCGCTTTCGGCGGCGCGCTCGCCATGGCAGTCTTTCCCTCCTTCGTCGCCGTCTCGCGCGAGAACGGCGTCGACACCGTCCTCATCCTCCTGCTCGTGCTCGCCTGCGCCGCCGCGCTGCGCGCCTGCGACACCGGGCGCACGCGCACGCTCGTCCTCAGCGGCGTGCTCGTCGGGCTCGCCTTCAACACCAAGACGCTCGCCGCCTATCTCGTCGTGCCCGGTATCGCCGCCGGCTATCTCCTCTGCGCTCCCGGCGCAGTTCGCCGCCGCCTCGCGCAGGTCGCCGCGGCCGGCTTGGCCATGCTCGCCGTGTCTTTCTCCTGGATCGCCCTCGTAGAACTCACACCCGCCTCTCAGCGCCCCTACGTCGGCAGCTCCACCGACAACACCGAGCTCGGGCTCACGTTCTCCTACAACGGCTTCGGCCGCGTCCAGGGGCAGGTCGGCGGCCCCAACAGCACCACCACCCGCCCAGGCGCCTACGTCCCTTCCGCGCGCCAGCGCGCCGTCAACGCAGCCGTCAAGCGCGCGGGCACTCCGCCCGAGCCCGCGGTCCACGCCCACATACCCAAGCCGACGCTCGAGCCCATCGTCACCGCCGGCCGCGAACGCTACGCCATCCCCTTCGGCGGGCCGCCCAGCGTCCTGCGCCTGTTCGGCGTCGGCTTGGGCGACCAGGCCGGCTGGATGCTGCCGTTCGCGCTCTTCGGCGCGCTCGCGCTTGCGCTCGTCGCGCTCACCGACCGTCGGCGCGTCGAGTCCCGCGGGGAGAGCCAGTCGCCCGCCTCGCCGCGCGGCCTGCGCCGGTGGGCCGACTTCGACCGCCCGCGCATGGCGTGCCTGCTCGTGCTCGGCGGCTGGTTCCTCGTCGAGGCTGTCGTGCTCAGCCTCTCCAAGGGCATCGTCCACCCCTACTACGTCTCCGCGCTCGCGCCCGCGACCGGCGCCATGGCCGGAGCGGGCGTGGTCGCGTTCTCAGCGCTCGGTCGCGCCCCCGGGCGTGGGCGGGCGCTCGGGGTGGCGCTCGCCGCGCTCGCCATCGCCGCCACCGTCCTCGCACAGGCCGTGCTCCTGCACCGAGAGCGCTACATGCAGTGGTTCATCCCAGTGCTCGTCATCGGCGCCGGCGTCGGGCTCGGCGCGTATGCCCTGCTCGCGCTGCGCCGCCGGGCCGCGGACGAACCCGCCGCCGCTCGCCCGCCGCTCGCCGATCGACTCGCCGCTCCCACGCTGCTAGCCGTGCTCGCGCTGCTGCTCGTCGCGCCCGCCGCTTACTCCGCCACCACCTGGCTCGTGCCCGCCGACGGCACATTCCCCACCGCCGGACCACGGCACGTCGCCGGCGACGGCGGCTATGGGATCAACGCCAAAGACCTCGCCATGGACGCCGCGCTGTCCGCCTACGTCACCACGCACCGCCCCGGCTCGCGCTGGGCGCTGCTCACCGTCGCCTCCAACACCGCCGCGCCCATGATCCTCTTCGGCCTGCAAGCCGGCGCGCTCGGCGGCTACAGCGGCAACGACCCCGCCCTCGACGGCCCCAGCCTCGCGCGCCTCGTCGCACGCGGGCAGGCGCGCTACGTGCTGCTCGGCGGGGAGTACTCGCTGCGCGGAGGAAACCGCGCCACGATCGCCGTGCTGCGCGCCTGCCGCGAGCTCGCCCCCTCGCAGTGGAACAGCCCCCTGCGCTACCCCCTCGGGCTCGTGCTGTTCGACTGCGCCGGGCGTGAGCGCGCGCTCGCGGCAGCCGGCTAAGCGGCTACCGACAGCTCGTGGTGGAAGGCGCGCGCGAACAGGTCGCGCTCGCGGCCCGCCGCCCAGCGCGGCACCGCCGACTCGCCGTCCGCGATCAGTCTCAGCTCCACCTCGCCGTCGTCGCGCACCGCGAGACTCGTCGCGCGCACCAGCTGGTCGCGCGAGCGCTCCAGGTCCTCCGCCAGACGCAGCAGCGCCGCGCAGCGGTCCAGGCGCTCGCAGTCGCCCTCGCCGAACAGCGGCGCCATCGGGCCCGGCGCGGGCATGCCCTTGCGGTGGTAGCGCGCCGCCTGCGCCACGATCGCCGTCTCCACCGGCGTGAAGCCCGGCAGGCCGCCGTTGAGGATCAGGTAGCGCGAGTGCTTGTGGTGGTCGTCGTAGTCGATCGACATGCCGATGTCGTGCAGCATGCACGCTGCCCACAGCAGTTCGCGCTCGCGCTCCTCGCCCTCGTGCAGGCCCAGCTCCGCGAGCTTGTCGAACATCCCCAGCGCCAGCGCCGCCACGTGCTGGGTGTGCCCCGCGTCCACGCGGTACTGCGCCGCCATGTTCGTCACGCTCGCGCGCCGCACGTCGCGCAGCAGCGGTGGGTCGCGGTCGGCGAGCTGGCGCTCGAAGAACACACCCTCGCGCAGCCCCGCCTCCGTCGTCTCGATCGCGTCGAATCCGCCCGCCTCGAGCACGCCCTGCACCACCACCGCGCCCGCCAGGATCAGGTCCGCGCGCGCCGGCTTGATGCCCGGCACGCTCGCACGCTCGCGCGCCGGCAGCGCCGCCAGACGCTCCGCCAGCTCGTCCAGCGCCTCGCGCGAGATCGTCGCGCCCTGCACGCCGTTCGACGGCAGGCCCGCCGCGCGCTGCGCCGCCGAGGCGAGGTTGCGGATCGTGCCGCCGATCCCCACCAGACGCCCGCCCCCGCCGTCGCGCGCGCCTTCCGTCAGCCACGCCGCCTGCGCCAGCTCCATCGCCACGTGCTCGCGCAGCTCATCCAACTGCTTCCGCTTCGCCGGCCCGTTCGGCGGCAGGAAGCGCTCGCTCATCAGCACCGTCCCCACCCGCCACGAACCCGAGTGGCTCGCCAGACGGTCCGCCACGCGCACCAACTGCATCGAGCCGCCGCCCAGGTCCAGCACGCAACCGTCGCTCAGCGTCGTCGAGTTGACCGCCGCCAGGTAGCCGTAGCGGGCCTCCGCGCCGCGGCTCAGCACGCGGATCGGCAGCCCAAAGCGCTCGCGCGCCCGCGCCAGAAACTCCTCCGCGTTCTCCGCGTCGCGGATCGCGCTCGTCGCGACCGCATCCACCGAAGTCTCGTCCAGGCCGCTCGCGCGGCAGAAGTGCGAGAACACGTCCAACGTCGCAAGCGCGCGCTCCATCGGCTCCTCCCCCAGCACGCCCGTGCCGATCATCCCCTCGCCGATGCGCACGGGCTCGTGGATCTCGTCGGTGCGCCTCCACCAGCCCTGGCCCGCCATGAAGACGACCAGCCGGAAGGAGTTCGACCCGAGATCGATTACCGCGAGCCGCTCGCCTGGCTGCATACTGGGAGCGTATTCACCGCACCGGCGGGCTTTGAAACGCCAATCCACATGTGTACGGTCACGCGCTCGACGCGCCCCGCGGTGTCTCTCAGCTGGACGCCTGCCCGCGGGCGCGCTTGGCCGTGTACATCGCCAGGTCCGCCTCCACGAGGGCCTTCTCCGCGCTCTCCACGCCTTCGTGCACCAGCGAGAAGCCGATGCTCGCCGACGGGTGCAGCACGTCCTCGCCGACGTCGATCGTGCAGCCTTTGATCACGCGGTCCAGGCCTTCCGCCACCACCGCCACGCCTTCGCGGTCGATGTGCGGCAAGAGCACCGCGAACTCGTCCCCGCCCAGGCGCGCCACCAGGTCCGTTTCCCTCAGCCTGCGCGTCAGCGCGCGCGCGACCGCCTTCAGCGTGTCGTCGCCCGCCTTGTGGCCGTACGTGTCGTTCACCGTCTTGAACTCGTCCAGGTCGAGCACGATCAGGCCCGCCACCTCGCCGTAGCGCTGCGAGCGCGCCACCTGCAGCTTCAGGTCGTGCTCGAACAGCCTGCGGTTGCGCATCCCCGTCAGCGGGTCGTGGTCGGCGAGGTGGCGCAGATGCTCCTCCAGGCGCTTGCGGTCGGAGATGTCCTGCACCTGCGCGATGTAGTGCAGCGGCGCGCCGCTGTGGTCGCGCACCAGCGACATCGACAGGATCGCCGACACCGTCTCCCCGGCCGCGTCGAAGTAGCGCTTCTCGACCTGGAAGGCGGGGATCTGCCCGTCGAGCAGCTGCTGGCGCTGCTCCAGGTCGTTGCAATGCGTCGTCCGGGTGCATGATGCCGTCGAAGCGCTTGCCGATCAGCTCTTCGGAGGTGTAGCCCGTGATGTCGCACAGCGCGCGGTTGACCAGCAGCCAGCGTCCGTCGCTGTCCAGCAGGCCAGTGCCGATCGGCGCGCGCTCGAACACCTCCTCGAAGTCTCCGCCCGCGCGCGGCGGGTTCAGCAGATCCGCGTGCCGGCGCGCGGTGATGTCCAGCACCACCGCCACCCCGCCCGCGATCGCCGCGTCCTCCTCGCTCGCTCCCGTGCAGACGCAGCGGGCCGACGTCCACCATCAGGCAGTGGCGCTCCTGCGCCGTCCAGATCTCGCGCGAGCGCGTCTCGCCGTCGAGCGCCGAGCGAAACAGCGGCTCCAGCGCCCGCCACAGCTCCGGCGGGAACGCCTCCTCCACGAGCTGGCCGTCGAGGCCCGCGTGCGGCGAGCCCAGGCGCTCGAGCGCCTGGCCCGCGGTCAGCACGAAGCGCAGGTCCCTGTCGAACACCAGGATCAGCGCCTCCGGCAGCTCGCGCAGCGCCGCCGCCGCCGCTTGATCGGCGCTCGCGATCACGTGGGGGTTCTGCTGGCTCTCTTGCATCGAGGACGACACGTCCCTTGCATCGGCCTGCGCGGCGGTCTACTTGACAGTCAATTATGCACCCAACGCGGTGCCTGACGCCGCTGGGCGAGGTATTGCAAAGGCGATCGGATCGCTCACGGGCGCACGAACGTGTCCGGGTCGGGGCCGATGCGCGTCTCCGCCTCCAGGCGGGCGATCGACTCCATCTCCGCGTCGCTCAGCTCGAAGTCGAACACGTCGAAGTTCTGCTCGATGCGTTCCGGCGTGACGGACTTCGGGATCACCACGTTTCCCAGCTGCAGATGCCAGCGGATCACCACCTGCCCCGCGGTCTTCGAGTGGGACTTGGCGATCTCCGCGATCGCCGGGTCCTCGAGCGCCTTGCCCCGCGCCAGCGGGCTCCACGCCTCGGTGACGATTCCCAGCTCGCGGTGCTCCTCGCGCAGCGCGCCCTGCTGCAGATACGGGTGCAGCTCCACCTGGTTGATCGCCGGCGTCTCGCCCGTCTCCTCGATCACCCGCCGCAGGTGCGCCGGCTGGAAGTTCGACACTCCGATCGCGCGGATCGAGCCCCTCGTCGCGCAGCTCCACGAACGCCCTCCATGTCTCCACGTACAGGTCGTGCGCCGGCACCGGCCAGTGGATCAGGTACAGATCCACCTGGTCGAGCTCGAGCCGCTCGAGGCTCGCGTGAAACGCGCGCTTCGCCTGCTCGTAGCCCTGGTCGTCGTTGAAGCACTTCGTCGTCACGAACACCTCGCCGCGCCCCAGACCCGAGGAGCGCAGCGCCTGTCCGACCTCCGCCTCGTTGCCGTACGCCGCCGCCGTGTCGATGTGGCGGTAGCCCACCGCCAGCGCGCTCGCCACGACCTGCGCCGTCTCGCGCGGCGGGACCTGGAAGACGCCGAAGCCGAGCTGCGGGATCTGCGCGCCGCCGCGCAGCGGGATCGTCGGGACGTGGGTCGGTGCGTGAGTGCTCATGTTGTTCGCCATGCCCGCTCGCGCATCGCTCTAAACCCGCGCGTCGAGCGCCTCGCCCACTGCAGCCACCGCGCTCGCGCCCGCCACCCGCAGCGGCTCGGTGCTGCGCATCGCGCGGCAGAAGATGAACGCGCCCTCCAGCAGGCACAGCATCGACAGCGCCAGCTCACGCGAGCGCTCGCGCGGGATGCCCACCGCGTGGAAGTACGCCGTGGCGCCCGCGATCCAGCTGTCGAACACGTCCGCCGTCGCCTCGCGCAGCGGCTCGCTCGTGCTCGCCACCTCCAAAGCCACCGTCGCGATCGGGCACGCGTCCTCATAGTCCGTCTCGATCAGCGTCTGCGCCGCGCCGTCGAAGAAATCGCCCACAGCGCTCAGCACGTCGGGCGCCTGCGCCACGATCGACGCGAACAGCTCGCTGTAGAGCGCTCCCGAGGTGCGGATCGTCTCCGCCCCCAACTGCTCCTTTCCGCCCGGGAAGAAGTGATACAGCGAGCCGAACGGCGCGTTCGCCGCCGCGAGGATCTGTTTCAGTCCCGTCGCGTTGTAGCCCTGGCGGCGGAACAGCTCCGCGCTGCTGTGGACCAGACGCTCCTTCGTGTCGACTGCCATGCGTATCCCCTGTTCCCCGATTTAGCCGGTGCCGCGTGCGTATCCCCCGCTCCCGCTCCGATGATAGTGTCCATTTCACTAGAGCGCTCTATCTAGTCAACGTCGAGCAAAGGAGCGAACATGCACCGTCACCGCCCCGCCGGCTGGCTGCGTCACTACGCGGGCTTCCTCTCGCCCAACGCCACCGTCGCGCTGCGCGTGCTCACCGAGCGCGACCTCGACCTGCGTCTGCAGCGCCTCAAAGACACCGTCATCGACAGCTCGCGCGAGCGTTTCGGCGCGGGAACGCGGCCACGGATGCGCGTGCTCCAGGCCTCACCCGGCGCGCGGCTGCGCTGGCAGTCCGCGCCCGCACCGCCCGCGCCCGGCCCCGACGGAGCGGTCGTGCACCCGATCGCCTCCGCCACGTGCGACGTCGACTGCCCGCTCGTGCTCGGCCGCAGCCAGTTCGCGCTGCCGTTGCACCTCGGCCACGAATGCGTCGCCGACGTGCTCACCGTCGGCGAGCGCGTCACGAGCGTCAAGCCCGGCGACCGCGTGATCGTGCCGTTCGAGATCAGCTGCGGAACGTGCGCGCCATGTCTCGCGGGGCTGCAGGGAAGCTGCGCGTCGGTGCCGCCCGTGTCCGCCTACGGCATGGGATTGGCCACGGGACACTGGGGCGGCGCGTTCTCCGACGAGCTCGCCGTCCCGTTTGCGGATGCGATGCTCGTGCCGCTGCCCGACGGCATCGACCCCGCCGCCGCCGCGAGCCTCGCGGACAACGTCTGCGACGCCTACCGCCACATCGGCCCGCACGTGCCTGCGCTGCTCGCGTCGGACCCCGACACGGAGGTGCTGATCCTCGGCGCGCTCAACGAGCGCGTGCCGTTCAGCGGCAGCGTGCAGCTGTATGTCGGCCTGATCGCACGCGCTCTCGGCGCGCGCAACGTCTGCATGGTCGACGCGCGCGCCGACATCCGCGCGCACGCCGAGCGCCTGGGGCTGGGAGCGATCGCTCCGCGCGAGCTTCGCCGTCGTCCGCCCGCGCCGCTGGTGGTGGACCTCACGATCGACAAGCTCGGCGTCGCGCTGCAGCACACCGCGCCCGACGGGATCTGCACCAGCTCCGGCAGCCTGCACCGCAGCGCGAAGATCCCCGCGCTGCAGATGTACATCCGCAACGTCACGTTGCACTTCGGGCGCACGCACGCGCGCGCGCTGATCCCCGAGGTGCTCGAGCTGATGCGCGACGGGCGCCTGCGCCCCGAGACCGTCACCACGACCATCGGCTCGATCGACGACGCGCCCGAGGCGCTGCGCGAGCACTTCCTCGGCCACGGGGTGAAGGCGGTGCTCACTGGCGTGTAAGCGTCGTCGTGCTCGACCGGCCCAGTTCTTTGCCGTTGGCATCCAAGGCGCGCAATGCGAAGTGCGGCCCACTCGCATCGGTATGCAGAGCCGTCTCGAAACTGTGCGCCCTTGCGCTTGCCACGCTCTCGAGGTTCGGGCCGGCGAGCAGCTGCCACGCGTGCACGTCGGTCGCGCCGTTCCAGCTCGCATACGCGGACACCTCGCGCCCGCGGCGTGTCAGCGCGAGCGCAGGCGCCTCGGCGGGCTGCGCGCTCCATGGCAGGCGAAACGCACGGTAGGACTGGTACTTCTCACCGAGCACCGCGTCGAACAGCAGCCGGCCGGCCGCGTCGAACTCGGATACGCGCGGCGCTTCGCCCCAGCCGACAAACACGTTGCCGTTAGCGAGCGGCTGCATGCTGCCCTGGCTGCCCGCGAGCACGCCCGCGTGCGTGTACTGGCGCAGCAGCGTCGCGGTCATCGCGCGCTCGTCCACGTCGAGGATCAGCCCGCGCGAGAGCCTCTCGACGGCGGGCGTCGCACCGTTGTCGAACACCGTCAGCGTGCCGTCCGGCTGGCGGCGCGCGTGGTGCTGCCAAGCGAAGTGGCTGCCCGCGCCCATGTGGAAGTCGCCGCGCCTGCCGCCCAACCGCCAGAGGATGTCGCCGGCGCGGTCGAGCTTGTAGATCGTGTGCGTGCTGCGTGCGGAGATCAACAGGTCGCCGTCGCCGTCGAGCGAGACTGAGTTGATGTGGAAGTAGTCCCACTCGGGGCCCGCGGGCGCATAGGACTCGGCGAGCGGGATGTGGTCGAGGCTGTGCCACTCCAGCAGCACCGCGCCCGGTCGCGAGGTCGATCTCCTGGAAGATCGCGTCCTGGATCGTGCCCGCGCGCGGGCCGCCAACGCTCGACAGGTCGGCTTTGAGGATCACGTAGCTGGTGAGCAGCGCCGTGTCGCGCGGCGTGATGAGGAACTCGTGCAGGTCGCCGCGCAACCCGCGCGCGGCCTGCACGCGGCGAACGGTGCGGTAGCTCGTGTCCGCGATCACGTACTCGCCCACGCCGTGGCCGTATTCGATCTTGCCCTCCCACCAAGTCAGCACGGGCGCGCCGCGGTAGCTCTGCACCTGGAAATCCGTGGTCACCTTGCCAGCGAGCGGGTTCTCCCAGATCGGCTCGCCGCGGTGGTCCACGATCACCGCGCCCACCTGGCCGACGGGGGCGTTGTAGGGGGCGATGAAGATCGGGTCGGTCGACGCGCCGTCCTCGCGGTGCAGCACCGTCAACGCGGGGATGCGCAGGTCCGGCCGGCTGCGCCACATGGGCGCCCGAGGCGGGCTCTTGGCGCCCGGTTTGATCGCGCCGAGCACGACCTCGCCGAGGGTGCCAGCGAGCCCCAGGCCGAGCGCGCCAAGCCCCGCTGAGCGGAGCAGCTGACGGCGGGTGATGCTCGTGCTGCTGACTGCGGCCATGGTGCCTCTCAGGAAAGCGCACCTACTGAAAGAGAACGTGAGGATCGTGTTGGGCGTCTCTGTCAGTGTTACCCGGACCTCTGGGCTGCGCGCCGCTTCCCGTGGCTTCCCGTAGGCCGGCTAGATCCAGCCGCGGGCGCTCGCCATCAGTACTGCCTGCGCGCGGTCGAGCGCGCCGAGCTTGCCGTAGATGTTGTGCAGGTGGCTGCGCACGGTGCTCGTGGACAGCTCCAGTTCCTCGGCGATCTGCTTGTAGAGGCCGCCCTTGGCGAGACCGTGGAGCACCGACAGCTCGCGGTCGGAGAGCGGGCACGGGTCGACGTGGCGCTTGCGCTGGCTGGGCCCGCTCGGCAGCTCGTACATCAGCCGCCGCAGATCCTCCGGCCCGAGCCCCACCGCGTAGGCGGCGCGACGCAGCATGTTCTTGGAGACGCCCTCTCCCTGCTCGTAGTGCGCGAGCATGTCCGCGAGCTGGATGAACGCAGCCTCGCCTTCGGCGTCGGGGTTGTGATGGCACTCGATCGCCGCTGCCACGGACTCGGGCAGGCCCCAGCGCCTGGCGAGCACGCCGCCGACGAGCGCGTGGTCGACGCCCAGCTCCCTGCGCTCCTGGTGTAGGCGCTGCTCGGGCGTGGTCGCGCCGTTGTGGATCCTCGACGGGTAGCCGGGGTAGGCGTTGACGAACACGAGCTTGCCCACGTCGTGCAGCAGGCTCGTGACCGCGAGACGGTCGCGGTGCTTGTAGCCGACCTCGCAAGCGATTCGGTCGGAGATGCGCTGCGTGGCGACCGCGTGCAGGCGGAAGCGCTCGGGCACCGAGTCCCAGTCCTCGGCGCGGTCGAAGAAGTCGAACGTGTGGATGCTCTCCGCGAGGTCGTGCAGGGCCTCAGCGGGAAGCGATTCGACGGCGGACATGACCGTCTCGATTCGCCCGGTGCCGGGCTGCGCGGCGTTTGCGAGCCGCAGGATGGCGATGACGAGCGCGGCGTCGGACTCGATCGCGGAGACGACCTCGGCCGTGATGACGCTCTCTTCGGCGAGCGCCGAAAGCAGGCGGTCGCGGGAGGAGGCGAGCGCGGGGAGCGACTCCAGCGCGCTGAAGGCCATCGTCAGGCGCCTTCCATGACCCTCGTGGGGGTGGCGTTGGCCGGCGGCGGGGCAGGTGCCGGGGCCGCGGCGCTGCGGGGCGGCGGGGCGTGCGGCGGCCCTGTGCTGCGGGGCATGCGTTTCGACGGTGGCGTGCATGGGGGTCGAGGTCCCTCCTGGCTCGGGGCTGCGGTTGTGATGCCTGCTGCTGGTTCTGCAACGGCCGATTGGGACGACAGGCACTCCGTAAATCACCGCGGGGTTCACGGGGGTTTGCACGGGATGGCAACGCTGCGGCCAGGGAGCAACAGCACCGAGTGTCGGTGCGTTCTATTGCCCGAACGAGGACCGATAGATCGTGCAAGTCGGAAACCCTGCTTGAAGAGCAATGGCAGTGAGCGTAACGTCGCGCCCGCTGAGACCAATGTCGTATTCGGTTTATCCGCCTGCACTGTTTGATTCGAGTTTGGGCGGGCCGGCCCGAGGCGTCGACGGTTTGCCCTACACCCTCGGGCTGCCAATAGGGGCATAAGCGAAGGAGAAGTTGATTCAAATGAAACGCATATCGACAGCAACAGGGCTGTTGGCCCTCGGGACGCTTTTCATGTTCGGCGCAGTCTCTGCCGAGTCGGCGTCAGCCGTGGCGCAGTTCTTATGGACAGGGCAGTTACCAGCGTTAGTATTAGTATTAAGCAAGAACAAGCAGGTAATCGCCAGCGTCTCTACCCTGGGAGTCGTATGTGAACATTTCGCGGGCCATGGCATCCTCTCCAATGGAAAAGCGATGACTTCGAAAGAGTTCACGATCACCGGCAACTACACGGAATGCAAATTCGGAACCTTCCCCGTGATCGTATCGCCGGCCGAACTCTTAATCAATGCCGACGGCTCCGTAGCTATAGTCGGAAGGCCTATTGTAGTCACTATTCCAACATTGGCATGTAGCGTCAAAATCGCCAATGGTGGCGCTAACGGCAACCTGAAAACCCTCCGATACTTAAACCTCAAAGACGATATCCTTGCTCACGCCGAACTGACCGGTATCGCCTCGTTAGGCTCCAGCGAAGGCACCGCGTGTGGCGATCCGAGCGTAGAGAACACAGAAGGAACGTACAGCGGATTACTATTATTCTCAGTAGATGGTGGCACCGTCAGGTGGGATCCGTAGAGGATCGCCGTGGGTGAGGGTCCGCGATCGGACCCCCACCTCTCGGCCATGGGTCAGGGGCCGCACATCAACACCCAAACCTCCATGGGCCCGCCAGGACTCGAACCTGGGACCAATCGATTATGAGTCGACTGCTCTAACCAACTGAGCTACGGGCCCTCCACGCGCCTCGGCCCTCGCGGGCACGCAGCGCGCGACCCAGACGCTACCAGCGAAATGTGGGATGCTCACGCGCGGCGTGCCGCGCAGTGGCGTGCGCGCACGAGATTTCGCCTACGAGAGGAAGGGGCCGCAGCCATGTCAGCAGCACGCGCAGCGATCGTCACGGGGGCGTCGAGCGGAATTGGGCTGGCGATCGCGCGGGTGCTCGGCCGAGGAGGGCTACGCGCTGACGATGGCGGCGCGGCGCGCGGAGAAGCTGGACGGCGCGGTGCAGGGGCTCGCGGCGGAGGGCTTCGACGTGCAGGCGGTGGCGGCGAACGTCTCCGACGAGGCGGAGATCCAGAAGGTGGTGGCTGCGCACCGCGAGAAGTACGGCCGGCTGGACGTGCTGGTGAACAACGCGGGCGTGGGCGTGGGCGCGGCGGTGGCGGAGATCGAGACGAAGCGCCTGGACATGCAGCTGGACATCAACCTGCGCTCGATCGTGCTGTTCTACCGCGAGTGCATGGGGATGCTCCGCGAGGCGGCGGCGGAGCACAAGAACGTGCTCGTGGTGAACACGTCGTCGATCTCCGGCAAGCACGGCGAGCCGTGGCTGTCGGTGTACTCCGCGACGAAGCACGGCGTGGTGGGCTGGACGGAAGCGATGAACAAGGAGCTCGGCAACGAGGGCATCAAGTCGACCGCGCTGTGCCCCGCGTTCGTGGACACGCCGATGACGGACTTCGTCAAGGGCCAGGTGCCGGCGGATGAGATGATCCGCCCCGAGGACATCGCGGAGGCGGTGCGGTTCATGCTGAAGATGTCCCCCGCGTGCGTGGTGCCGGAGATCATGTTCGTGCGCCCCGGCGAGGCGCTGTAGGGTTCCGTGGCGATGAAGCTCGGCGTGCACATCGGCTACTG
The DNA here is from genome assembly GCA_963813055.1 of uncultured Solirubrobacteraceae bacterium. Taxonomy (GTDB): domain Bacteria; phylum Actinomycetota; class Thermoleophilia; order Solirubrobacterales; family Solirubrobacteraceae; genus Palsa-744. The sequence goes on along the minus strand of CAWEXM010000006.1, from coordinate 460,469 downwards.
GGGCCTCGGCCTCAGCTCCGAGGACCAGCTGACGATCGTCCAGGAGGCGGAGCGCCTGGGCTATGACTCGGTGTGGGCCGCTGAGGCGTACGGCTCGGACACCGCGACCGTGCTCGGCTGGCTCGCGGGTCAGACGTCGAAGATCCGCCTCGGCTCGGGGATCTTCCAGATGCCGGGCCGCTCGGCGACGATGACGGCGATGACCGCCGCGACGATCGACCAGCTGTCGAACGGGCGCATGATCTGCGGCATCGGCTCCTCCGGCCCGCAGGTGGCGGAGGGCTGGCACGGGCAGCGCTTCGCGAAGCAGTTGCAGCGCACGCGCGAGTACGTGGCGGTGGTGCGCATGGCGCTCGCGCGCGAGCGCGTCGACTTCCACGGCGAGACGCTCGAGCTGCCGCTGCCGGACGGACCGGGCAAGGCGCTGAAGCTGACGATCTCCCCCGTGCAGGAGCGCATCCCGATCTACCTCGCGGCGATCGGGCCGAAGAACACGGCGCTGGCGGGCGAGATCGCGGACGGGTGGATCCCGACGCTGTTCAGCCCCGAGCACGTCTCAGACCTGCGCCCGCTGCTGCAGGAAGGCGCGGAGCGGTCGGGCAAATCGCTGGAGGACTTCGACATCGCGCCGACGGTGAGCCTGTGCATCACCGACGACCTCGAGGGCGCGCGCGACACGATGCGCCCGTTCGTGGCGCTGTACGTGGGCGGCATGGGCTCGCGCAAGCAGAACTTCTACAACCAGCTCGTGTGCCGCTACGGCTATGAGGCGGAGGCGAAGGTCATCCAGGACCTGTACCTGGAAGGCAAGCGCGAGGAGGCGATGGCGGCGGTCCCGGACAAGCTGATCGACAGCGTGTCGCTGTGCGGCCCGCAAGGACGTGGTGCGCGAGCGTCTCGCGGTGTACCGCGACGCGGGCGTGGGCACGCTGGGCGTGACGCCGACGGCGTTCACCGCGCCGGAGCGTCTCGAGCAGCTGCGTCTCCTCGCCGAGCTCGCCGCCTGATTCGCGTCGCGCCGTGACAGACCGCGTGGGCCCGTCGAGACGTGTGCTGTTGGGCGCGTTCGGCGACCCCGGGCACGCGTTCCCGATGATCGCGCTCGGCCGGGCGCTCGCGGCGCGCGGGCACGAGGTGACGCTGCAGACGTGGGAGCGCTGGCGCGAGCCGGTGGAGGCGGAGGGCCTGGCGTTCGCGGCGGCGCCGGAGTACCACGTGTTCCCGCAGGGCCCCGAGCCGCTGGACTTCTACGAGGCGGTGGTGCACGCCACGCAGGACACTGCGCCGCTGGTGCGCGAGCTGAAACCGCACGTGGCGGTGGCGGACATCCTCACGCTCGCCCCCGCGCTCGCGGCGGAGCTTCACGACGTGCCGTACGCGACGCTGATCCCGCACGTGCACCCGCACGTGCTGCCGGGCTCCCCGATCTACTCGCTCGGCGCGCGCCTGCCGCGCACGGCGCTGGGACGCGCGTTCTGGCGCCGCGCGCAGGGGCCGGTGACGCGCGGCCTCGAGCTGGGCCGCATGGAGCTGAACGCGACCCGCGCGCGCCTCGATCTGCCGCCGGTGGAGCACGTCCACGGGGGCATCAGCCGCCGTCTGGCGCTCGTGGGCACGTTCCCGCAGCTGGAGTACCCGCGCGCCTGGCCGGATGGCGTGCACGTGGTGGGCCCGCTGATGTGGGAGCCGCCAACCGAGGACGTGGAACTGCCTGAAGGAGAAGATCCGCTCGTGCTCATCGCGCCGTCCACCGCGCAGGATCCCGAGCACACCCTGCTGCGCGCCGCCCTGGAGGGCCTCGCGGACGCGCCGGTGCGCGTGCTGGCGACGTGGAACCGGCGTCTGCCGCCGCGCCCTCTCCCTGTGCCGGCGAACGCGCGCGTGGTCGACTGGGTCTCCTACGCGCGCACGATGCCCCAGTGCGACGTGGTCGTCTGCCACGCCGGCCACGGCACCCTCGCCCGCGCGCTCGCGTCGGGCTGCGCGGTCGTCGCAGCGCCCGCGATCGGAGACATGAGCGAGAACGCCGCCCGCCTGGACTGGTCCGGCGCGGGCGTGCGCGTCCCGCGACGGTTCGTCTCCCCGCGGCCGATCCGCCTCGCGGTCGAACGCGCGCTCGGCGACCCGTCGATCAGGGCGCGGGCGCGAGAGTTGGGCGCGTGGGCCGACGGGCACGACGCTGGGGCCACGGCGGCTGAACACCTCGAGATGCTCGTAAGCTCCGTTGAGAGCTGACAAGACTCTTCAACCGAAACGAGGCTTCGATGAGCGACATGGCAGCGATGGTGACGGGCGTTGACTTCGTGTGCGTGCCCACACGCGACCACGACCGAGCAGTCGAGTTCTATGGCGAGACGCTCGGCCTCGAGCGCGGCAAGCGCTGGGGAGACCGGCCAGCGACGGAGTTCCAAGCGGGAGCTCTTACGCTCGCCGTGATGGACCCGAGCGCATTCGGCCAAAGCGAGGCGCGCCCGAACAGCGCACCGATCGCGCTACAAGTAGCTGACGTCGAGGCGGCGCGCGACTCGCTCGAAGCAAAGGGCGTGAGCTTCCACGTAACCATGATGGACTCAGGGGTCTGCCACCAGGCGATCTTCAGCGATCCCGACGGCAACCCCCTGATCCTCCACCACCGCTATGCCTGAGCTCCGGGGGTGGGACTCGAACCCACAACCAATCGGTTAACAGCCGACTACTCTGCCATTGAGCTACCCCGGATCGGGCTACCCCGGATAAGCGGGGTCCAGCGCATTCTATTCCGAATCGGCTACGGCAGCGATACGAGGCCCGACTCCACCTCGGCATGGCAGTTCGAGCAGAGAAGGGCGCACTTGCTCGCCTCCGACCGTGCCTCGGCCAGTGATCGCGTCACGCCTCGATGGCTCAGGGTGAAGCTCTTTTCGGCCGGGACGAGATGATGGAAGCTGAGGGCCGCAATGCATCGGTCGTATCCGCAGGTGATGCAGCACCCGCCTGCCTCCTCGACGAGGATCTCGCTTGACCTTCCGCCTGCGGCGAGAACACGCGTCGGCAAGGCATTTGTCGCACCGGTATCCACCGCTGTTCTGCAGACGGAAGACCGTGTAACCGTGTCGCGGACAATCGAAGCTCGCATCTGCGGGCCTTCCTTCACGCGACGCCTGGCGACGCGCGGACCAGTGCGTGACCAGGCCGTACTCACGCAGCCAATGACGTACGGTGGACTTGCTTCGACCCACTGCTCAGCGCGATCTCTCCAGACGACATCCCAGCGTTACGAACGCACGAGTCGCTCGCGATCAACACCTCCTCTGCCGCATGCTTGTCACGATTCGTCGCCAGGAGGCCGTGCTTCTCCGAGCCAGTACGAGACGGTCGATTCATGCAGCCCTACTCGCCGGCCGATCTCGGCCAGCGACAGTCCCTCGCTCAAGAGCTGCTCCAAAGAGGCTCGATCCATGCACTCAATTGTCTCGGACCCCCAGCCCAAACGGGAGAGGCAATCGAGTCAATTGTGTGTCCAGACCGTGCCAATTCTGTGTCCTCGGACCAAATTGCGCCAGCCTGAATCGGCGTCAGCCGCCCCTATCCCCCGTCTCCTCCAGCACCCGCCCATACGCCCGGTCGAACTCCAGTTTGATCTTCGCCTTGTGCTTCGCCAGGTCGCTCACGTCGCCGTTGTCCTGCCCGCGCGCGCGGGCGATCTGGCGGTCCACCCTCGCCAGCTCCAGCTGCAGGCGCTGCACCTCGAGCATCGCGGGGTCTGAGCCGTTCGCGGCCCGCCTCCACCACCAGCTCCGCCAGCAGGCCCTTCAGCTCCGGATCGTCGTCCAGCGGCGCGCTCTCGCCGGGCCGGTCGCGCATCGGCTCCTGGAGGCCCCCCTCGCGCAGCCGTCGCGCGGCGCGTCGCAGCAGGCCGCTGGAGAAGTGCTCCTCCACGTCCAGGTCCGCCAGCGCCAGCGTGCCCTCCTCTGGCGAGGCGATGCACAGCGCGAGGAACGCCCGCTCGGTGTCCTCCCGCCGCGACATGTCCCCGCCGCGCGCCTGCGGATGTGGCGTGACCGCCGCGGCGGCCGCGCCCCCGCCCGCGAGCAGCGTCTCGGCGAGGCTCTCCGGCAGCGCCAGGCGCCCGGACACGATTCTGCGTGAGCTCCATCCGCATCGCGCTCGGCGGGAGCGTCGCGAACACGGGGCGCAGCTGCTCGATGATCCGGTCGCGGCCCTCGGGGCTCGAGTCGTCGCCGCTCGCGAGCACGCGCTCGACGCGGAACCGCACGAACGCCACCGACTCGGCGACGAGCGCCTTCATCGCCTCGGCGCCCTCGCTGCTGGATCAGATCCGCGGGGTCCGAGCCCGCCGGCAGCGGCACCACGCGCAGCTCCAGCTTGCGCTTCGCCGCGAGACCCGACGCCTTCAGCATCGCCTCCTGACCCGCCGTGTCCGCGTCCAGCGCCAGCAGCACCGTCTGCGCCATGCGCGCCAGCTCGCCCACCTGCTCCGCCGGTCAGCGCGGTGCCCATCAGCGCGACCGCGTTGCGCATGCCCGCCTGGTGGAGCGCGATCACGTCGGTGTAGCCCTCGCACAGGATCACCTCCCCCGCGCGCGTCGCGTGCGCGCGCGCCAGGTCGGCGCCGTACAGGTGCAGCCCCTTGTGGTAGACGTCGTTGTCGGAGGTGTTCAGATACTTCGGTTTCTGTTCCGCGCCCATCGCGCCGCGCGCCGAAGCCCAGCACGCGGCCGCGCACGTCCGCGAGCGGGAACATGATGCGCGAGCGGAAGCGGTCGTACGGCTGGCCGTTCTGCTTCGAGCGCTGCGCGAGGCCCGTCGCGTACAGCTCCTCCACCGTGAATCCTCCCCTGCGCGAGGCCAGCAGCACGCGATCCCACGCGCTCGGCGCATAGCCCACGCGGAACTCCCGCAGCACCGGCTCCTCCAGGCCCCGCCCCGCGAGGTACTCGCGCGCGGCCGCCGGCCTCCTCGGACTCCCACAGGTAGCGCTCGTAGTACGCGCTCGTGCGAGACAGCAGCTCCAGCAGCCGCTCGCGCGCTTGCGCCGCTCCGCCTCGCGCGGGTCCTCCGCCTCCAGCTGCAGCTCCACGCCGTAGCGTTCCGCCAGCAGCTCGAGCGCCCCCTTGAAGTCCACGCCCTCCGTCTCCTGCACGAACGTGAACACGTCGCCCGAGGCCTGGCAGCCGAAGCAGTAGTACACCTTCTGCGCCGGGTCGATACCGAACGACGGCGTGCGCTCGTCGTGGAACGGGCACAGCCCCTCGTACCGCGCGGGGCCCGCGCGGCGCAGCTCCGTGCGCGCGGAGACGATCTCCAGGAAGTCCGCCGCGTCGCGCACGCGATCCTTCGACTCGTTGGTGTACAGCGCCACGCCGCCAACGCTAGTGGATAGGCAAGCGCGCCTCAGCGCCGGAGGCTCATGGCGCCGCCAGAGGCTAGCGGGCGAAGGCCTGCGGGACCTGCAGGTCCGTGTAGGCGCGTATGCAGAACCTGTCGGTCATCCCCGCGAGGTAGTCCGTCACCGCCTCCGCCAGCCACTCCTCCCCGCCCTCGTCTCCGCGTACGCCGCTTCCCGGCAGCAGCTCGGGGTGCTCGACGTAGTGCTCGAACAGCCGTCGCACGACCGCCGCGATGCGCTCGTGCTCGGCGCGCACCGCCGGCCCGAGGTACACGCGCTCGAACATGAAGTCGCGCAGCTCGCTCATCGCCGGCCCCGCGTCGGGGCCCTGCACGATGTCGCCCTCCCGCGCGGAGTGCTCGACCATGTCGTGCACCAGCGCGTCGATCCGCGCGGAGCCGCTCGTGCCGAGCACCGCGATCGGCTCGCCCGGCAGCTCCTCCTCGCGCAGCAGGCCCGCGCGCACCGCGTCGTCGATGTCGTGGTTGATGTACGCCACGCGGTCGATCACGCGCACGATCCGCCCCTCCAGCGTGTCCGGCAGCGGCGCGCGGCTGGAGTGGCGCGCGATCCCGTCGCGCACCTGCTCGGTCAGGTTCAGCCCGCGCCGTCGCGCTCCAGGCGCTCGACGATCCGCAGCGAGTGCTCGTAGTGGCGGAAGTCCCTGCCGAAGCGCTCTTTCAGGCAGCTGTCGAGCACCTCCTCGCCGATGTGCCCGAACGGCGGGTGCCCCAGGTCGTGACCCAAGCCGATCGCCTCCACCAGATCCTCGTTCAGGCCCAGGCCGCGCGCGACCGTGCGCGAGATCGTGGTCACCTCGAGCGTGTGCGTCAATCGCGTGCGGTAGTGGTCGCCGCGCGGCGCCACGAACACCTGCGTCTTGTGCGTCAGCCTGCGAAACGCCTTGCTGTGCACGATCCGGTCGCGGTCGCGCTGGAACGGCGTGCGCAGCGCGCAGTCCTCCTCCTCGTGCGCTCGCAGCGCGGGGTAGGAGCGCGCCGCCAGCGGCGAGAGCAGCCGCTCCTCGCGCTCGCGCCAATCCTCGGCGAACCGCGCCGCCACGCGGTCGTGCTCGCGGGCCACGCTCACCGCTCGGACCTCGCTCGCGGGCTGCGTCGGGCGCCCTCGCGCATCCGCTTGCGATCAGTACCGCTCAACTGTCGCGGTGCCAGTCTTTGCTCCCCGTCAGCCGGTTCACCCAGTGGCCCCACTTGTGGATCGTCGCCGGGTCCTCGCTGTACACCGGCGCGCCGCCGCCCGGCTGCGCCAGCGCCTGCGCAGCGGCGACGTCGAGCTTCAGATCCACGCCGCGCTCGTGCAGGCTCGCCACGTCGGCGCCCGCCACGAAGCGCAGGCCGTGCCCCTTCGTGGAGATCACGATGCCGTGGAAGATGTCCTGCTGCGGCGCGGCCACCACGTGGTGCACCGTGCCCACCTGCTCGCCGTCGGCCGCCAGCACGGGGACGCCCTTTTCCAGCACCCCGTATGCGATCGGCAGGCCCTCGTCCATGCGGCTCACGATACCGCCGCCGGCATCAGCCGCACGTGCGCATGGTGCTCCAGCGTCGCGGCGATCGCCCTCTCCACCTGCCCCAGCGCCGCGTCGCCCGCGTCCGGCACGTCGCTCAGCGAGCGGCCGAGCGCATCCGTCATGAAGACGTACGCGTGCTCGCTGAGCGCGAACGAGCCCGCCTCGCACGCCCCGCACACAACCCCTCCAGCCGCGCCCGAGAAGCCGATCAGGTGCTCCGGCTCGCCGCAGCTCGCGCACGCCGCCAGCTGCGGCGCGAGGCCCGCCGCGAGCAGCAGCTTCAGCCGGAACGCGAGCGCAGCCGCGCGAGCCACCCCCGCGGAGCGCTCCCCCTGCCCGGCCCGCGCGTCGAGCAGCGCCAGCTGGCGGCACAGCAGGTTGAACACTCCCGGGTGGGGCTCTGAGGTCTCGAACAGCCGCCCCACCGCGTCGCACGCGCGCGCCGCCGCGTCCAGCGCCCGGGCGTCGCCGCGCAGACGCGCGTACCCGTCGATCGTCTGCGCGCCCGTCACCGTCAGCAGCTCGCCGCGGCCTTCGTGCAGCTCGACGTGCAGGCGGAAGAACGGCTCCAGGCGCCCGCCGAAGCGGCTGCGCGCGCGGCGCACGCCTTTCGCGATCGCCGACACACGCCCGCGCGCGGGCGTGTACAGATGCAGGATGCGATCCGCCTCGCCGTAGCGCATCGAGCGCAGCACCACCGCTTCGCTCTTCACCGATCTGCTCGCCATCCTCCCATTCTGGGCCATCCTCAGGACATTGCTCGCTGCGAGAGCGGAGGCGCACGTGTACTACCGTGCTTGCATGCCCGACACCGAGGAACTCTCCGAGAAGCACTACGAACGCGAGCTGCTGCGACTGCAGACGGAGCTGGTCTACATGCAGGAGAGCATCGTCGCCGAAGGCCGGCGACTGGTGGTGCTGTTCGAGGGCCGCGACACCGCGGGCAAGGACGGCACGATCAAGCGGATAGTCACGTTTCTCAACCCCCGCACCTGCCGCGTCGTCGCGCTGCCCGCGCCCAGCGACCGCGAGCGCACGCAGTGGTACTTCCAGCGCTACGCCGCGCACCTGCCCGCCGCTGGAGAGATCGCCCTGTTCAACCGCAGCTGGTACAACCGCGCCGGCGTGGAGCACGTGATGGGCTACTGCACCCCGCAGGAGTACGAGGAGTTCCTGCGCTTCTGCCCGCTGTTCGAGCAGGCTCTCCAGAAAGACGGGATCGAGCTGGTGAAGTACTGGCTGTCGGTCAGCGACGAGGAGCAGGAGCGGCGCTTCGAGAAGCGGCTGTCCGATCCGCGCAAGCGCTGGAAGTTCAGCCCCACCGACCTGCAGGCCCGCGCGCGCTGGGTGGACTATGCCGAAGCGAAGGACCACATGTTCGCCCACACCGACACGTCCACCAGCCCCTGGTACGTGGTCGAGGGCGACGACAAGCGCAGCGCGCGGCTCAACCTGATCTCCCACCTGCTCTCGCTCGTCCCCTACGAGCGCCCCGACAAGGCCAGGAAGCCCAAGCTCCCGCCGCGCCAGAAACGCGCCTACGAGCGCCCGCCGAAGCAGACCGAGCGCCTGGTGCCGGAGCGATACGTGGTGCGATCCCGCTGACTAGACGGGCCCAGTCTCGCCCCGGCCTCAGACACTTCTCCTCTGACTATCACGACGCAGCAAAGGAACGTCGTGGTGCAGAAGCTCTATGTGCCCCGCTGCGGGTATGGCGCTGTCTTCCAATGAAAGATTAACTCGCTTCTCGCCGATACGCAAATAGTTGGAAACACGCACCGCTGTTACGTCGCTGCCATTCCCTCCACGCTGCGCTATACTTTATGAAGTAATGAGCAATGTAACCGTATACACGACCGAGCCCTGCTCGTTCTGCGCCCGCGTGAAGGGACTGCTGAGCGCGAGGGGCGTCGAGTACAAAGAGGTCAACCTCGCCAAGGACCCCGACGGGCGCATGCAGCTCGTACGCGAGACCGGAATGATGAGCTTCCCGCAGGTGCTCGTCGGCGGCCAGTTGGTCGGCGGCTTCAAAGAGGTGCACGCCGCCGCGGAGAGCGGGCGGCTGGACGAGCTCCTGGCCGCCTGAGCCCTCGCGGGCGCTTCTGGCAGGTCTCGCACACGTAGGTTCCGCGCCCCGCGGCGACCATCTTCACGACCGTCGTGCCGCACGTTCCGCACGGCTCACCCTCGCGCAGATGCACGAGGAACTGGTGTTGGAAGGAGCCGCGCACGCCGTCCACGTGGCGGAAGTCGTCGATCGTCGCGCCGCGCGCGTCGATCCCCGCGCTCAGCGCCTCGATCACCGTCTCGCGCAGCCGCGCGTACTGCTCGCGCGTCAGCGTGCCCGCCGCGCGCAGCGGGTGGATGCCCGCGCGAAACAGCGCCTCGTCCGCGTAGATGTTGCCCACGCCCGCGATCTTGCGCTGGTCCAGCAACAGCGCCTTGATCGGCATCCGCCGGCCCTTCGCCAGCGCGCGCACGTGCTCCGCCGTGAAGCCCTCGTCGAACGGCTCAAGGCCCAGGCGCGCCGCGAAGAACTCCTCCAGCGCCTCCGAGCCGAGCAGCAGCTCGCCCGTGCCGAACCGTCGCGGGTCCACGAACGCGAGGTTGCGCCCCGCGCGGCGCTTGGCCGCTGCGCCCGCGCCGCCCCGGGCTGGCTTCGCGCCGCGGGAGCGGCCCAAGCCGCATCCGCACGCGCGTGTGCGCCGGCTCCGGGTCTGGGTCCGCGAGCACCGCGCCCGTCATGCGCAGGTGCTGCGCCAGGTGCACGTCGTCGCTCAGGCTCCACACGAGGTACTTCCCGCGCCGTCCCAGCCGCTCCACGCGACGGCCGCGCAGCGCGTCCTCGAGCTCCGACGGCGCCAGCGGCCGCGACCAGCGCGCGTCGAGGATCTCGACGCGCTGGATGCGCCTGCCCTCCACCAGCGGAGCCAGCTGGCCCCTGATCGTCTCCACCTCCGGCAGCTCGGGCATCGGTCTCAGCTTACGAACGCGCTCCCCGGAAGGCCTTCAGCGTCGCCGCCCGCGAGCCAGCGCAGCACGCTCGCGCCCACGTCCGCCAGCGGGCCGTCGTGGCGAAAGCCATTCCTCTCGCCCCCCGTCACCGCCAGCAGCGGCGCGTACTCGCGCGTGTGGTCCGTGCCCGGGTGCGCGGGGTCCACGCCGTGGTCGGCCGTCACGACCAGCAGGTCATCCTCGCGCAGGCCCTCGAGCATCCGCCCCACGCGCGCGTCGATCTCGCCGAGCGCTCGTGCGAAGCCGTGCACGTCCTTGCGGTGGCCGTACACCTGATCCGTCTCGATCAAGTTCGCGAACACCAACCCATGCGGCAGCCCTCTCAATAGATCTTCCACGCTGTCGAGCGCCCGCGCGTTCGTCGCTCCCGAGTGCGACGCCGCGATCCCCACCCCCGCGAACAGGTCGTGGATCTTGCCCACGCCGTGCACCGGCACGCCCGCGTCCGCCAGCTCCTCCAGGTAGCTGCGCGACGGCGGCGCGAGCGCGTAGTCACGCCTGCCGTCCGTGCGCACGAACGCGTCGCGCTCGCCCGCGAACGGGCGCGCGATCACGCGCCCCACCGCGTGCTCGCCCGTCATCGCCGCGCGCGCCGCCTCGCACGCGCGGTACAGCTCCGCTACTCCCACGCGGTCCACGTGCGCCGCCAGCTGCAGCACCGAGTCCTGCGACGTGTACAGGATCAGCGCGCCGCCGCGCACGTGCTCGTCGCCGAACTCCTCGATCGCCGCGAGGCCGTTGTCGGGGCGGTTGCAGATCACCTCGTGGCCCATTGCCTCGACAAGCCGCGCCACCACGTCCGCCGGAAAGCCTTCAGGGAACGTCGGCAGCGGCTGCGGGAGCGATACCCCCATCAGCTCCCAGTGGCCGCTGATCGAGTCCTTGCCCGCGCCCAGCGGGTGCAGGCGGCCGTGGACGGCCGGGTGGGCCGCTGCGGGCACGCCGAGCAGCGGCACGATCGAGCCGAGACCCAGCGACCCGAGCACCGGCAGCTCCAGGCCGCCGACCGCCTCCGCGACGCGCGCGAGCGTGTTCGTGCCCTCGTCGCCGTAGCGCGCGGCGTCCGGCAGCGCGCCCACGCCGCACGCGTCCACCACCAGCACGAATGCGCGGCGCTTCAACGCGAGGCTCGTGGGTGGGCGCTGAAGTACGCGTCCTTCAGCCGCTCCGCCGACAGGTGCGTGTACACCTGCGTCGTCGCCAGGTCAGCGTGGCCGAGCATCTCCTGCAGCGAGCGCAGGTCGCAACCGCCCGCCAGCAGGTGCGTGGCGAAGCTGTGGCGCAGCGTGTGCGGGCTCATGCGGTCCTCCAGGCCCGCACGGCGCGCGTGGCCCTGCACGATCTTGTAAAGGCCCTGGCGCGTCAGACCGCCGCCACGGCGGTTCACGAACAGCCTGCTCTGCGCGCGCGTGCGCTCGTCCAGCAGCTGCGGGCGCCCATCGCCCCGGTATGCCAACAGCGCCGCCACCGCCTGGCGGCCGATCGGCACGAGGCGCTCCTTCGAGCCCTTCCCGCGCGCGCACAGCAGGCCCTCCTCGAGGTCCACGTCGCTCAGCTCCAGGCCCACCGCCTCCGACGCGCGCAGCCCGCACGCGTACATCGTCTCCAAAAGCGCGCGGTCGCGCAGCGCCAGCGGCTCGGACCCCTGCGGCTGGGCGAGCAGCCGCGCGACGTCTCCGCGCGAGAGCACGTGCGGCAGACGCTGGGGCTTCCGCGGCCCGTGCAGGTCAGCCGTGGGGTCGTGCTCGATCGTGCCATCCAGGCGCAGATGGCGATAGAACGAGCGCAGGCACGCCACCTTGCGCGCGAGCGTGCTCGCCGCCACCGGCGGGTGCTCCTCGCTGCCCGCCGCCAGCTCCGACAGGAATGCCGCAAGGTCGCCGTGCGTGCTCGTCCGCACCGTCAGGCCGCGGCGGTCGAGGAACTCGCCGAACTGCTGCAGGTCGCAGCGGTAGGCGGCGAGCGTGTTGCGCGACAGGCCCCGCTCCAGCTCCAGGTAGGCGAGGAAGTCAAGCACCAGCGGCGCGATCCCCATCCGCTTCGGCGTCGGCGGTGGGGAGATCGCGGCGGCGGTCATTCCTCCAGCTTCGCCTCCGCCGCGAGTGCTCCTTGGCGGTGCAACGGCGCGTTCAGCTGCGCCAGCGCCGTCCCGCCCGCCAGCGCAGCGCCGAAGAACAGCGGGTCCTCCGGCAGGCCGCGGCCCATCGTGTGCGTCGACAGGCCGCTGCCCGCGTACGCCGGCAGGTCCACCGCCGCACGGCGCCAGTCGTGGCGGGTGATCCGCACCGGGCGCGGCACGTCCAGCGCCAGCGCCGGGCGACCCGGCATCGAGCCGCCGAACACCGCGCCCAGCCCCGCGCGCAGATCAGCGCCCACCGGCGAGCGCATCCCCGCCGGCAACGCCACCGTCACGGGCTCCAGCAGCAGGTCCAGCACGGTCAGCGTGTGGTGGGAGATCCCGCGGTGGCGTGTGCGGTCGTCGCTCGATGACATCCGCGCCACAAGCAGCGTCGGGCAGCCCAGCGCGAGCGACACGTGCGCCGAGTCGAGCGCCACCATCCCGCCGTGGCCCAGCGCCGAGCTCGAGCCCACGATCCCCGGCCCCGGACCGCACACCGCCGCGTCCCAGCCCAGCGTGCCCAGGCCGTGGTGGATCGCGCCCGCCGTGCTGATCGCCTCCTGCTCGCCGCCGAACGCCGCGCCCGCCGTGATGTGTCCCGCCAGTAGGCCGCGCTCGCGCAGCGCGCGCACCGTGCGCGAGTGCCCGCCCGGAAGCGCCCCGCCCGCCGTCTGCACGTAGCCGAGCCTGCCGCCCGGCGCGCCCTGCGCGTACGCCCACGCGACCGCCGCCAGCTGGCCGTGCAGCGCCAGCACCGCCACCGGGCGCTCCAGCGGCACCTCCAGGCGCTCGTCGTCCACCGGCAGCACCGTGTGCTGCAGGCTCGTGTAGTTCAGCTTCATCACGTTCGCATCGGCCAGCCCGTCGCCGTCGAGGCCACGCGTGAGGTTCACGTGCACCACGTCGAAACCGCCCGAGCCGAGCCCCAGGTCGAGCGCCTGCACGTTCACGATCACTTCGTCCCCCACCTCTGCGCGGCCCACCAGCGCCACGTCCGCGATCGCCGCGCGTGGGCCGCTCGCGCCCGTGTTGTCATCTGTCAACTCGATCAGCAGCGTCTGCTCCGGTCCATCGCCCAAGGGCTCCCGACCGTTGTCCGGCGCTGTGCTGGGGCGGTCTGCCTCGAGGACGATCGCTGGGCGGAGCTTCAACATCGGGAGCCGGGACGCTACAGGGCGCCGCTGGAGTGGGCGCCATCGTCCTCCGGGGAGGTCCTCTGGACGCTCACGTCGACATCGCATTCGTACTCCGGCAGGTTCGCCAGCTCGTGCACGCGACCGATCAGCGCGGCGGCGAGGGCGTCCGCCTTCTGCTCCTCCACATCCAGGAACGTGACCTCCATGCGCAGCGTCGATCGCTCTCCCGCCGAGCTCAAGCCGGACCTCCCGCGCAGGTGGGCAGCACGCTCACGGCAGGTTGACGCCGTGAGCGGAGGAGGCGCGAGATGTCTCGCGCGTGTCCTCTATGCGCACGTCTTCGCGGCCCTCCGAGCGCTGCAGCGCCGCGGCGACGAAGTCGCGGAACAGCGGTGCGGGGCGCTCCGGGCGCGACTTGAACTCCGGGTGGTACTGCGAGGCCACGAAGAACGGGTGCTCGTCCAGCTCGACCACCTCCACGAGGCGCTCGTCCGGCGAGGTGCCCGACACGATCAGCGCGCCGCCCGCTCCGTCCGCGCGCACGTTCGTAAGGCGCTTGCGCAGCAGGTTGTTGACCTCGTAGCGGTGGCGGTGGCGCTCGTAGATGACCGCCTCGCCGTACATCTCCCGCACGCGCGTGTCCGCGTGCAGCTTGATCGGGTCCGCGCCCAGGCGCATAGTGCCGCCGAGGTCCGCAACCTCCTTCTGCTCCGGCAACAGGTCGATCACCGGGTAGGGCGTCTCGATGTCGAACTCCGTCGAGTTCGCGCCCTCCATGCCCGCCACGTTGCGCGCGAACTCCGCCACCGCGACCTGCATCCCCAGGCAGATGCCCAGGTACGGGATCAGCCGCTCGCGCGCGATCCCCGCCGCCGCGATCTTGCCCTCGATGCCGCGCCCACCGAACCCGCCCGGGATCAGGATGCCGTCCGCCTGCGCCAGCTGCTCGAGCACCTCGTCGCGCTCCGCTCCCTCCAGGCGCTCGGAGTCGACCCACTCGATCTCCACTCGGCTTTCCTGCAGCGACGCCGCGTGGCGAAGCGCTTCGCACACCGACAGGTATGCGTCCTCGAGCTGCACGTACTTCCCCACCAGCGCGATCCGCACCGTGCGCGTCGCGCGCGCCGAGCGCTCGATCGGCTCCGTCCAGCGCGCGAGATCCGGCGGTGCAGCCTCCATCGCGAAGTGGTCGAGGATGAAGTCGTCCACGCCCTGCTCGCGGAACGTCAGCGGCACCTTGTAGATGTTGTCCACGTCGCACGCGGAGACGATCGCCTCCATCGGCAGGCTCGCGAACAGCGCGATCTTCTTGCGGATGTCGCTCGACAGCGAGCCCTCCGAGCGGCACATCAGCATGTCCGGCGCGATCCCGATGCGCCGCAGCTCGTTCACCGAGTGCTGCGTCGGCTTCGTCTTCAGCTCCCCCGCGTGGCCGATGTACGGCACGAGCGTCAGGTGGATGAACATGCACCGCCGCCGTCCCACGTCGACGGGGAACTGGCGGATCGCCTCCAGGAACGGCAGCGACTCGATGTCGCCCACCGTGCCGCCGATCTCCGTGATCACGAAGTCCACGTCGCTCGACTCCGCGATCAGCGAGATGCGCTGCTTGATCTCGTCGGTGATGTGCGGCACCACCTGCACCGTGCCGCCCAGGTAGTCGCCCCGGCGCTCGCGGCGGATGACCGTGTCGTAGATGCCGCCCGCGGTCACGTTCGACGCTTTGCTCGTGTTCGCGTCGGTGAAGCGCTCGTAGTGGCCCAGGTCCAGGTCGGTCTCCGCGCCGTCCTCCGTCACGAACACCTCGCCGTGCTGGTAGGGCGACATCGTCCCCGGGTCGACGTTGATGTAGGGGTCGAACTTCTGCAGGCCCACCGTCAGCCCGCGCGAGACCAGCAGCCGCCCGATCGACGCCGCGGCGATGCCCTTGCCGAGCGAGGAGACGACTCCGCCGGTCACGAAGATGAACCGGGTCTTGGTGGGCGCTTGCGCGTGGCGGTCGGAGTGATGCAACGTCATGAGGGCCTGCCCAGAGAGTCTAGTGCTCGCAGCAACGGAGTCTTCTCCACGAGCGCCGAGATCGAGCGAAGCTCGCCGTAGAGCGTGATCGCGGCCAGCAGCACGAGCGCCACCAGCTGCCCCGTCCCCGACAAGGTCAGCACCAGCCACAGGCCCGCCAGCGCCCCCAGCAGGTTCGCGCCCGTGTCGCCCAGCATCGCCCGCTCGCGCACGTCGTACACGCCCGCCACCAGCGCCGGCGCGGAGAACAGCCCCAGCGCCCACAGCGGTCGCACGTCGAGCGAGCCTATCGTCAGCCCCGCGCCGAGCAGCACGAACGCCTTGATCGCGCGCCCCGGGCGCAGGTCGAGCAGGTTGAACACGTTCGTCGCCAGCGCCAGCACGCCCGTCGCCAGCAGCCACCGCCCGTCGGAAAGGTCGAGGTAGCTCGTCGCCAGCAGCGCCAGGCCGAGCGAGCCGGCAGCCTTCAAGGCGCCCGTCGTCAGCTCGCCGCGCGCCAGCGCCGCGCCGTGTCCGCGCCAGCCGCGCTGCGCGCCGGGGTTGGGGCGCGCGAGCGTGTCGTCCACGAGCCCCAGCGCGAGCACACCCAGCGCGTACACCGCGATCGGCAGCGCCACCGGGTAGAACACGTCCTCGGTGGCGAGCCGCTGCACGAGCATCAGCGGGATCAGTGCCAGCAGCGGCGCCGCCAGCGCGAGCACGCCGAACGCGTACGGCAAGCGCCGGTCGCGGAAGTTGGGGCGCGTGTGACCAGCGTCGTGCAGTGCACGCAGCAATGCGGGCGCGATCAGCGCGGCGCTCGCCAGCGCGAGCAGGAACGGGAGGGCGTGCATCCGTTGAAGCTAGCGGCGCGAGCGGACGCGCCGCGAGTGCCACACGAAGTCGGAGATGGCCGCGCGAGGCGTCACGCGGACGCGCCGCGGGCGCCCCTCAGGGCGTGGTGCTCGTGGCGGTGAGGCTCGGCAGCAGCGAGTCGGCGGTGGGCTTGCTGCCGAACGCGCCGTGGTCGCCCGCGAGCGCGTACGCGAGCGCGGTGCGCCCCGCGAGCGCGTCGAGATCGTCCACGCTCGAGATCTTCTTGCCGCGATACCACGACACCTGCGACGGTGCGGTGCCGCTCAACTCGACCCCCACCGCGGGCACGCCCACCGCGCCGATGCCCGCGAGCAGGCCCGACTCGAACGCGCTCGTCGCTTCGCTTGCTTCGGCGCTCATGTCGCTCGGCTCGGCGCGCATCACCACGACGCCTTCCAGGCGCGTGAGCTGCCCGTCGAACGCGCCCAAAAGGCTCGAGCGCACGCGGCTGAACAGCTCTTTCGCGACCAGCTGCCCGCCGCTGACGAGCTGGCGCCCCATCAGCTCGCCGAACCGTTCGATCAACGGCACGTCGCCCGTGAGCGGCGAGTAGTGCGTGCCCGCGGCGTCGCGGTCGATGCCCGCCTCGTCCAGCGGCTCGCGCACCGCGATCACCGTCGCCAGATCGCCGCCCGCCTGGGAGATCGCGGTCCGCGCGAGCGAGTTCACCTGGTCGGACGTGCCGCCGAGGAACACCAGGCCGATGGAGCGCCCCGCGAGCAGTTCGTGAACCGCCAGCGGATACAGGCCGTTGGCGAACGCTTCTTCTTCCGCGAGCTTGCTCTGGCGCGTGGAGAGCTGGCTGTGTGCTTCGTCCACTTCCGCTTTCAGGTTGTGCACGATGCCGTCCTTTGCGGAGGACACGAGGTTCGAGTCGCCGATCGCCACGCCGATCAGCACGCCCAGCGCGAGCGCGAACAGCACCGCCGCGAGGGACAGCGCGTGGTAGCGGTAGTCGAACATTGCTCGGTTGCGGTCTCCTCGCTCGGCCGGCTCAGCCGGCGGCGCCCGCGGCGGACAGCGCCGCGAGCAGCTTCAGTTTCAGCCACAGCAGTTCCGCCACGTCGCGCAGCGCGGGGGTCATGCCCACGACCGCGACCATCGCGATCAGTCCCGCCGCGATCACCGCCAGCAGCGGCGTCAGCCCCGGCCGCGGCTGGTAGAGGTGGCGCACGCCCTTCGCGTCCACGAGGATCTCGCCGATGCGCAGGCGCGTGAGGAACGTCGAGGACATGCCTTCGCGGTTGCGGTCCAGGAACTCCACGAGGTTGAACTGCGAGCCCACCGACACGATCAAGCGCGCGCCCTTCTCCGCCGCGATCAGCATCGCCACGTCCTGGCTCGTGCCCGGCGCGGGCACCAGTTTGAACGTCAGCCCCAGCTCTTCCAGCCGGTGTCGTCCGGGGGCGCGTCCGTCGGGGTAGGAGTGCACCACGAGCTCCGCCCCGCAGCGCAGCGCCTGCTCGCCCGCGGAGTCCATGTCGCCCACGATCATGCTCGGCGTCAACCCCTCCTCCAGCAGCGCCTCCGCGGCGCCGTCCACCGCGACGATCACCGGGCGCATGTCGCGGATGAACGGTTTCAGCGCACGCAGGTCGCGCTGGTGGCCCACGCCGCGCACGACCACCAGCGTCGAGCGGTCGCGGAAGTCGGTCGCGAAGCGCGGCAGCGCGATCCGTCCCGCCAGCAGCTCGCGCTCCTCGCGCATGTGCTCGATCGTGTTGTGCGCGAAGCGCTCCAGCGCCTCGCCGATCTCAGCCCGCCTCGCTTCCGTCTCCGCGAGCACGCGCGCGCGGTCGAGCACCTCCCCGCGCGCGAGCACCGTGCCCTTGCGCACGATCTCCGCCTCGCCGTGGCCCACGGCGCGCACGACCAGCGGGTCGCCGTCTGAGACCCGATCGAACAGTTTGTCGTCGGGAACGTCCACGAGCACGATCCCCGCCTCCACGAGCAACTGCGGGCCGAGGTTCGGGTACGTGCCGCTGGAGGACGCCTTCGTGTTCAGGACCGCCACCGTGCCCGCCGCGATCAGCTCCTCCGCGGAGACGCGGTCGATGTCCAGGTGGTCGATCAGCGCGATGTCGCCGCGCACCAGGTGCTTCACCAGCAGCTTCGTGCGCCGGCCCGGTCGCACGGAGCCAGCCGCCATGAGGGCGGGGACTGGAGGCGCCAGCAACTCGCGCGGAGAGCTTGATCGCGTAGCGGCCACTACAGCGAGGGTAACGCCCGCGGAACGTTCAGGCTGCGCGACGCAAGTCTCGGGCGTGCCTGCGCGCGGTGGTGTCGTCGCTGTCCGCGCCGAGCATCCGCACGAGCTCGGAGACCACCTCGCGCTCGCCGAGCTGCACCACCGTCGTCAGCGTCGGCTCCGCGGAGGTGTCCTTCACGATCGAGAAGTGCCGCGCGGCGAGCGAGGCGATCTGCGGCAGGTGGGTGATGCACAGCACCTGCCTGCGCTCGCCCAGCTCCTGCAGCCGCGCGCCCACCGCCTTCGCCGTGTGCCCGCCGATGCCCGCGTCGACCTCGTCGAACACCAGCGTCGCGTCCTGCGCGGAGGCGTTCGCGACGCTCATGATCGCCAGCATCACCCTCGACAGCTCCCCACCGGAGGCGATCTCACGCAGCGGCCCCGCCGGCACGCCCGGGTTGGGCGCGATCAGGAACTCCACCGTGTCCCCGCCCGCCGGGCCCGCGTCTCGCTCGCCGAGCGAGACCTCGAACGTCGCGTCGCCCATCGCCAGCGACGCGAGCTGCTCCGCCACGTCCTTCGCGAAGCCCTTCGCCGCCCGCTGGCGCGCCTTTCGCAGCGTGGCGACGTGCCCGTCGAGCGCCACGCGCGCCTCCTCCAGCTGCGTCGTGGCCTCAGCCAGCGCGACCTCCGCCCCGAGCAGCTCCTCCTGGCGCGCGCGCGAGCGCTCGCCGTGCACGAGCGCCGCCCGGATGCTGCCGCCGTGCTTGCGCGTCACCCGCTCGATCGCCGCCAGGCGCTCTTCGAGCGCGTCCAGCGTCACCTCGCCCGCCTCGCCGCCAAGCGCCGCGAACGCATCCTCGAGGCCCTCCGTGCCGGCGCTGTCGCAGTAGTCGCGCAGCCCCGCCGCCAGATCCTCCGCCTCGATCGCCAGCGCGCGCGCCCGCTCCGTCAGCGCGTCGAGCTTCCCGTCCACGCCCGCGAGCGCGTCCAGCTCGAACGATCGCGCCCGCCAGCGACTGCGCCGTGCCCGATCCCTCCGCGCCGGAGCGCCCGTCCGCGTCGGGCGCGATCGCCTCCGCCGCGCCGCCCGCTGCCGCGCGCAGCGCGTCCACCCGCCGCAGCCGCTCGCGCGCCGCCAGCAGCTGCTCGTGTTCGCGCTCGTCCAACGCCAGCGCGTCGATCTCGCCGAGCTCGTACTGCAACAGGTCAAGCTCGCGCTCGCGCTGCGCCGAGAGGTCGCGCAGCTCCTCCAAGCGCGCCTCCAGCTCGCGCGTGCGGGCGAACGCGCGAGCACACTCGCGCAGGTTCGCCGCGTGCACCTCGCCGCACAGGCCGTCGAGGATCTGAAGCTGTGCTGCCGCGAGCGTCAGCTTGCGGTGCTCGTGCTGACCGTAGAACGACAGCAGCGCCGCGCCCACGTCGCGCAGGTCCGCCACGCTCGCCGAGCGCCCGTTCAGATACGCGCGCGTGCGCCCATCCGCCCCCACGCGGCGCGCCAGCACGATCTCCTCCGCGTCCTCGCTCACGCGCTCGCCCAGCTCCTCTCGCACGTGCTCCGGCAGGTCGAAGATCCCCTCCACGTACGCCTCGCCCGCCCCCGGGCGCACGATCCCAGCGCGCGCCTTGCCGCCCAGCAGCAGATCCAGCGCGTGCGCGAGCACCGTCTTGCCCGCCCCCGTCTCCCCCGTCAGCACGTTCAAACCCGGCGCGAGGCGCAGCTGCGCCTGCTCTATTAGAAGGAGATTCTCAACGCGTAGCTCTTGCAGCACGCGTCCAGGTGTACCAGCGAGCGGGGACGGATCACTCGAGGACCCCTATCTAAAAATGCCTTATACGCGTACTCTGTAGGGGCGCTCCACGGAACAGGCAAGAGCGCACGTACACTCCCTCCGCTAAACGGCATGGCTGCCAGCGACCGACACCCGCGCTCTCAACCGTCCTCCGCGTCGGCGCCCGAGTGCCTGCCCGCGCCCGCGCTGCTCACGCGCCTGGACGAGGAGATCCAGCGCGCCGACCGGCACGCCAGCAAGCTCAGCTGCCTGCTCGTCGCGATCGACGTGCCGCACGAGATGAGCGCCGCCCAGAGCCGGGAGCTGCGCGAGCAGACCCTCGCGTATGTCTCCACCGCCCTGGGCCGCGAGCTGCGCCGCTTCGACCGCGTCGGGCGCCCCAGCGCGAGCGAGCTGCTGATCCTGCTCCCCGGCGCGGACGGCCCGCGCGGTGAGATCGTCGCGCGGCGCGTGCTCGAGCGGCTGCGCACGATCAAGGTCGAAGTCGCCGGCGAGCGCTGCGCGCTGAACGTGTCCGTCGGCCTCGCGGCTTGGCAGGAGGGAATGAGCGGCGAAGAGCTGCTCAAACGCAGTCGCTCCGCCGCGCGCCTCGGCGACGGCGACGCGGTCGAGCAGCTCGCGCCTTCATAATCTGGCGGAGTGCTCTCCGGATCAGAGTTGTGGCTGCTGCGGCTGATGGCCGACCGCGGGCTCGCGTTGCTCGACGCGAGCACGCTGCTGGTGGTGATCGAGGAGCGCGGCGAGCTGCGCGTCGCCGCCGCCAGCGGCGCCGGGTCGGTGCGGCTGCGGATCATGCCCGTCGAGGGCAGCGCGCTCGGCGACATCTACCTCGCCGGCAAGCCCATCGCGCTCGACCGCCCGCGCGGGCAGGAGGCCGCGTGGCTGCACGAACTCGGCCTCGAGGCGCGCGCCGTGCTGATCGAGCCGCTCGACATGGAGAGCCAGGGCGGCGGGCTGATCGTCGCACTGCGCACCGACGGCAGCTTCCGCGGACCCGACCGCGACGCGCTTGGCGCATTCGCGTCGAGCGTCTCGCAGCGCCTCGCCGCGGAGCGCTCCGTGGAGATCGAACGGCTGCGCTACGGCATGGAGGCGCGCGAGCGCGAGCGCACGCGCTGGGCGCGCGAGATCCACGACGAGAGCATCCAGGGCATCGGCGCGCTGCGCCTGCAGCTCGCAAACGCGCGCGACCTCGACGACAAGCACGCGCTCAGCGAGGCCGTCGCCACGGTGCTCGAGGGTCTCGGCACGGAGATCGACCAGCTGCGCCACCTCATCACCGAGCTTCGCCCCGCCGCGCTCGACGACCTCGGATTGGCGGCCGCGCTGGAGGCTCTCGCGCGGCGCGCGCAGGCGATCGAGGGCCTGGAAGTGAAGACGGAGATCTCACTCGGCGCGGGTGGCGGCGGCGAAGCGGGCGCGGGCGGCAGCGCGGCCGAGGAGATGCGCCGTCTGGACGCGGAGTTGGAGAGCACCGTCTATCGCGTCGTGCAGGAGGCGCTCACGAACGTCAGCCGCCACGCGCAGGCCACCAGCGCCGTCGTCAGCGTCGTCGAGCGCGACGGGGTGCTGCGCGCGTCGGTCACCGACGACGGGCAGGGCATGCCCGACGCGAGCCGTCTCGGCCCTCGCGGCGACGGACTGGAGGGCGGGTTCGGGATGGGCGGCATGCGCGAGCGCGCCGAGCTCGTCGGCGGGGAGCTGGAGTTCATGCCCGCCCCCGGCAAAGGCACCGTCGTGCGGCTCACCGTGCCGCTCGCCGGGCGCCCCAGCGCGGCGCACCAGCTGCTGTTTTAGGTTTCGCCCGGGCCGCTAGGCAGACGGGTCGTCGTCGAGCTCGTCGTCGCTGGAGCCGTTTCCGCCGCGCAGCCACCCCGCGAGCTGCTGCCCGACGGAGTTGACCGACTCGCCAGCGTCGCGGAATGCGTCGCGGATCCGCTCGGTGTAGAACGACACCGCGTCGCCGCCGTCAGCGCGCGGGTCCACGGGGTCTCCGCGGCGCGGGTACTCGCCCGAACCCACGATGCGGTCGAACTCGCCCGAGCGCACCCACGCCATCAGCTCGTGCGTGCGCTTCACCGGCAGCGGATGGGTCACGCCGAGATCCAGCATCAGCCGCGTGAGGCGCTCCAAGCCGCCGCCGGCCTCTTTGTAGTCGAGACCCTGGCGCATGAACACGTCGAGATCCAGCTCCTCCACCATCGTGCCCGCCGCGAGCGACATCAGCGTGCGGCACACCACCAGCGGGTCGCGCGTCACGATCGCCGCGGCGCGGTCCGCGCTCAGCTCCGTCGCGCGCCCCCACTCCATCAGCGCCGTTCGCACCGGCGCCAGGGGCAGCGGCAAGTGCGCGTTGCGCGTCAGCATCGTGAGGATGAACAACGCGGTGCGGTAGAGCTGGTGGTCGGCGAGGATGTGCGCGGCCTCGTGCGCGAACACCGCGCGGCGCTGCTTGGCGTCGAGTAGCCCGACGAGCTCTGACTGCACGACCACGATCGGGTGCGCGGCGCCGATCGCCATCGCGTTGGGCGAGGGAAACTGAGTGAGGTAGAGGTCAGGCACCTCAGTCATGTCGAGTGTCGTGTAGGCGATCGCGTGCTCGCGCCACACGTCTCCGAGCTGGTCTTCGCCCAATCGCACGGCCGAGCCGAGGTAGCTCTGGCGCAGCGCGCGCTCGTAGCCCAGCTCGATCAGCTTTCTGACGACGGTGTCGAGATACGGAATCGCGCCCAGTGCGGCGGTGGCTGCGCGGTCGGCGGGATGCTGGAAGGCTCGGGCGGAGATGCCCTTCAGCTGGTAGCCCTCGACGGGGACCTGCGATCCAGAGGACTCCATATGTTGGAGCGTAGCGCCAGTTGGACTTCGTGGAGCCGGCTTCTCTAGTCGGCGAGACCGACGCGGCGCACGTACGCGGTGATCTCCGCGCGCGAGGAGAACCCGAGCTTCTCGATCGCGCGGGCGCGGTAGGTCTTGACGGTGCGCTCGGCGACGTTCAGCTGCTCGGCGATCTCTGGGTTGGTGTAGCCGTTGGCGATCAGCCGCACGACCTCGCGCTCGCGCTCGGAGAGCGCGACGCCGTCGGTGGCGCCGTCCTCGCCGGTGGCCATCAGCGCGCCGAGGCGCGGGTGCAGGTAGTTGCCGCCGGCGACCGCGAGGCGGAACGCCTGCAGCAGCTCGGCGGGCTCGGCCTCCTTGAGCACGTAGCTGCGCGCGCCCGCCCGCAGCGCCTGGCGCGCGTACTCGGGGTCCTCGCGCATCGTGAGGATCGCCACCGCGAGCGTGGGGTGCGCGATGAAGCACGACGGCAGCGCGCCGAGGCTCGAGCCGCCGGGCATCGTCAGGTCGAGCGTCAGCAGGTCGGGCTTGTGCTCGCGCACTTCGCGCACCATCGACGGGATGTCGGCCGCTTCGGCGACGACGTCGAACTCGCCGGCCTCGCGTTCGAGCACCGCGCGGATGCCGTCGCGGACGACCGTGTGGTCGTCGGCGATGATCACGTCGATCGGCCGCGTCACCCCTGGAGTGCCGGCATCCATCTAGAACGGACACGGTAGCGAGTTGCCAGGACCGATCCGCGACGGGCCCGAGGGACGACACGCCTCTGCCCGTTTGGGACGACACGATCGGCACCATAAGCCCTACAGACAAACTGCGCTTTTAGGACGGATGATCTCGTGCGTGCGCAGCGATGTCGACACGGGGGCCGAGCAAGCCGATCACGCCGCGAGCGGCCGGCGCTGCGAATCGTGGGGGCAAGCACCGCGCGTGGTGATCGCCGACTCAGACGCGGCTCGACGCGCGGGACTGCTGGACGATCTGACGCAGACGATGCCCGAGACGACCATCTTCGTCGAGGCCGCCACGGTGACGGAGCTGTTCGAGCACGCGCCCGGCAGCCGCATGGTGCTGCTCGGCGGCGCCCTCGAGAAGGTGCCCGTCAGCTCGCTGATGCGCATCCTCGAGCAGCGCCATCCGGAGCTGCACGTCGTCGACCTGGAGATGCCGACGCGCCGCGACCGGTGAGGTACGGTCCCGTCGCGGGGCAGTCGTTGTCACTGCAAGCGGCTAGCTTGCCGCCGTGCGCTCGGCGCTCAAGTCACCGCCGAGCTGCGCCGGATCGTCGGCGCCTACACCGTCAACCGCCTCGGCACCTGGTTCGGCTTCGTCGCGCTCGCGGTGGCGGTCTTCGACCACACCCACAGCGCGCTCGCGGTCGCCGCGCTGCTGCTCGCCGGCCAGGTCGTGCCGGCGTTCGTCGTGCCCGCCGTGGTCGCGCGCGTGGAGGCCTCGCCCGCGGCGCGGCGAGCTGAGCGGCCTGTACTTCTTCGAGGCGGCTCGCCACGACCGCGCTGGCCGTGCTGCTCTGGCACTTCTGGCTGCCGGCGGTGCTGCTGCTGGCGCTGCTCGACGGCACCGCTGCGCTCGCCGCGAGCGCGCTGCTGCGCGCGGAGGTCGCGCGCGCCGCGCGCGAGGAGGTCGCCGAGGCCGGCGCGCGGACGCGTCCGACCCGAGCGGCGAAGAGGCGGTGCACGAGGCCGAGCGCGACGCCAACGCGCCGCTGAACGTCGCCTTCTCGGCGACCTTCATGCTCGGCCCCGCGCTCGGCGGGGCTGCTCGTCGCCGCCGCGGGCGCGGCCACGGCGCTGTTCGTCGACGTCGGCGTCGTTCTCGATCGTGCGGCGCGCTGCTGATCGACCTGCACCCGCACGTCGAGGAGGCCGCGGGCGAATCCGTGCGCGCGCGCCTGCGCGCCGCGTGGCGGCACATCAACGACGTGCCCGTCGCTGCGCGGCTGCTGCTGACCGAGGCGCTCGCGCTCGTCTTCTTCGAGTCGGCCGGGCCGATCGAGGTCGCCTACGCGAAGGCGACGCTGCACGCCGGCGACTCGCGGCTACGGGCTGCTGCTGACCACCTGGGGCGTCGGCGTCGGTGCTCGGCAGCGTCGTCGTTCGCGCGCGCCGTCAGCGCGCCCGCTCGGGGCGATGCTCAGCGCCGGCACGCTCGCGATCGGCGTCGCCTACGTCGGCTTCGCGGTGGCCCCGTCGCTGCGCGGTGGCGTGCGCCGCGGCGCTCGTCGGCGGGATCGGCAACGGCGTGCAGTGGGCGTCGCTGATCAGCGCCGTGCAGCGGCTGACGCCGCCGCACCTGCACGGGCGGATGATGGGCGCGCTCGAATCGATCGGCGCGATCTCGCCCGGCGATCGGCCTCGTCGCTGGGCGGCGTGCTCGTCGCGCTCAGCTCGCCGCGCGGCGCGTTCCTGATCGTCGGGCTTGGGCGCCGCTGGCGACCGCGGGTCGCGCTGTCGTGCGCGCTGGCGCTGCCGCGACTCGACGGGCCGTCACTCCGGACGGCGCGAGCCGCGAGACCGCCCGCCGCGGCCTGACGCCGCGACGCAGCGACCCGCACCTTAAGGACCACGCCGCGAACGGCCGTTAAGTACGACGGAGCCACTTCGATGTCGACGTGCGATGCTCAACGACAGCGGCTCTTCTGGTCGGCCGAGATCGCTGCTGCTGGTCGGCGCGGTCGGCGCCGCGGCGTGGCTGTCGGACGCGCCGAGGAATGGCAGCCGCTCGCGCTCGTCGTGCTGCTGCTCGCGCTGGCGCTCGTCGGCCAGCGGCTGAGCGTCGGACGATCCGCGGGCAGCAGCTGACGGGCGTCGTCATCGCGCTGGTGCTTGCGATGAGCCTGCTCGGGCCCGCGCCCGCGGTGCTCGTTCGGCGTCGCCGTGATGGTCGCTCAGCTCGCGCGCGCCGGCGGCTGTCCGCCGGAGCTGTGGCTCAACAACCTCTCAGCGCTCGCCACGTCACCGTTCGTCGGCGGGCTGATCGTGCGCGCGCTGATCGGCGACGTGCACGACCCGCACAACCTCGCGCGCCACAAGGCGTGACCTTCGCATTGATCGTGTTCGCCGTGTTCATGGTCACGATCGCGTCAACTTCGCGCTGATCGCGCTCGACTGCGAGTCACCGAGGGGCGCTCGCTGTCGCGCCAGACGCGCGAACTGTTCATCCCGCTCCTGCCGGGCGAGATCGCCGCGGGCGCGCTCGCGGCGATCGCTCGCCGTCGCCTACACGAACCTCGGCCTTTCGCCGCTGCTCGGCGCGGTCCTCGTGCTGGTGATCTTCCAGTACCTCACGGGCGCGCTGCTGCGCTCCGAGGAGCGCGCCGACCAGCTCGAAGCGCGCTCGCATCCACCTCGCCTCCCTGCAGCTCGGCGTGCTGAGCGACGCTCGTCGAGACGCTCGCCCTGCGCGACCGCACGACCGCCCGCCACGCGGCGGCGGTCGCCCGCTACGCGCGCGAGCTCGCGCAGAGGCTCGGCTGCAGCGAGGCCGAGCAGGAGCTCGTCCACACGGCCGGCCTGCTGCACGACATCGGCAAGTTCGCGCTGCCCGACCGCATCCTCCACGCCGAGATGCTCTCCGACGAGGACTGGGCGGTCATCCGCCGCCACCCTCAGGACGGCGCGACGCTCGTGGGCGCGCCTCGACGGCTACGGGCCGGTCGCCGACGCGATCCTCTACCACCACGAGCACATCGACGGGAGCGGCTACCCGGCCGGGCTGATCGGCAACGAGATCCCGCTGGCGTCGCGCATCATCGCGATCTGCTCGACCTACGACACGCTGACCGCGCGCGAAACCTACCGCTCGCCGATGACCCCGCAGGACGCGATCGCCGAGCTGCGCAAGGTCGCCGGCCGCCAGCTCGACGCGGAGCTCGTCGAGACCTTCATCACGATGATCGAGCGCGAGGACGCCCGCGCGCTCGCCCACGGCGACGACGCCGACTTCGAGGAGGAGCTCGCCTTCGGGCGGCGCGACGCGCACAGATGGCGCGCCAGCGGCCTGAGCTCCGCGCAACCGACGAGGCGCGCCGGAAGCCGTGCCGCCGTGCAATGCCGGCGAGCTGCGAGCGGGCTGCCACCCTTCGGTCGGCTTGACACGACCTCGAGAACGTGCTCTGCGGACCCAAGCTCACAGTTGTCTCCTTCGTCCAGGGTGAATCCCAGAGGCCTGCTTCGTCGGGTCCGGACACATCCCGCTTGTCTCCATCCACAGGACTGTACCCACTTTGAGTAGGTTTACGAAGGATAGCCCAGGGTTGGGCGAAATGTCCAGGGTGCGGGCAGAGTTGTGCACGGAATCGCTTGCACGTTAGAACCGCGCGGTGCGCCCGCGGGACGGTCCAGGGCGTCGCGACGCGGAGGGCCGCCGACGCCTCCGTCAAAGGCACTCAAACGTCCACAAACGCTGCGCGGCGCTCAAGTCGGGCCGATTTCGGACGAAACACGCGCTTGACGCCCAACCGACTTGAGGACCAACGCCATGTCCATCCCGCTCTCGCACCTCAACCCAACGACCGCCGCTCGTCTTCACGAGCTCGCAGGCGGCGCTCTACCTCGGCGTCTCGCTGGCGACGATCCGTCGCTGGACCGACGCCGGGCACATCAGCTGCTACCGCACCCCCGGCGGCCAGCGACGCTTCTCGCGCGCCCAGCTCGACGAGTTCATCGCCTCGATGCAGCACGACGGCCGGCCGCGCACCACGCGGGCGCGCGGCGCGACAGCGCCCGCGTCGCCTGAGCGGGCCGAGCTGCCAGGGCTGCGGCGTCCGCGCGCGCCGCGCTCAGCTCGCGAGGCGTCCGAACTTCTCGCGCAGACGCCGGTAGAAGGACGAGCCCGGCAGCTGGGCGAGCGTGCCGATGTCGTTGTGCGAAGCGCGCCGCGATCGTCCCGCCCGCGCGGGATCTCGCCGACGGGCCGCCCGTCGACGGCGACGTCGAGCGGCTCGCGCGAGCGGTTGTGGATCGTCAGGCGGTCGTCCGGCGCGACCACCAGCGCGCGCGCGCGTCATCGAGTGCGGCGCGATGAACGAGACGACGAAGCCCTCCGACCCCCCACGCCATCACCGGCCCGCCGTTGGCGAGGTTGTAGCCGGTCGAGCCCGCCGGCGTCGCCACGACGAGCCCGTCGCAGCGCACGCTGCCCGACCTCCTCGCCGTCGAGCGCGTAGGCCAGCTCGGCCACGCGCTCGCCCACCTTGCGGTGGATCGCGACGTCGTTGATCGCCGTCGTGGCGCCGCGCCGCCGCAGCTCGACGCACGATCGCCGGGCAGGCGCAGCAGCTCGAAGTCGCCGGCGAGCGCGCGCCGGATGCCCTCGCCGATCTCGCTCGCGGCTCGACCGTCGCGAGGAAGCCGATCTCGCCGAAGTTGATCGCGAACACCGGCACGCCGGTGCCCGCGTAGCGCTGCAGCGCGCGCAGGATCGTGCCGTCGCCGCCGAGCACGACGCAGAGCTCGACGTCGCGCTCGAGCTCGCGCGTCGAGCATCAGCGCCGGGCCCGTCGCAGGCCGGTGCTTGCGCGGTCTCCTCGGCGTCGAGGCGCAGCGCGACGCCCGCTCGCGCGCGGCCTGCGCGACGAGCTGCGCGCAGCGCCGTCGCCGGTGTCCTCGGGGCGCCGGTGGGTGAAGACGGTGATCTCGCCTCATGGCTCGACCGTCGCGCGCCAGGCCGCTCGAGCGTCGCGGCCGTCGCGCGCGCCGCGCGCTCGCCGGCCGGCGTCGGCCAGCCAGATGAACGTCTCGCGATTGCCCTTCGGGCCCGGGCAGGCCCGAGGAGTGGAAGCCGAGCACGCGCGCGCCGAGCGTCGAGCGCGCCGCGCCCGACGGCGATCAGCGCCGCGCGCGCGGTCGTCGGCGTCGCGCACGACGCCGCCCTTGCCGACGCGCCCGCGGCCGACCTCGAACTGCGGCTTGACCAGCGCCAGCACGTCGTAGCCGCGCCGCGAGGCAGCCGAGCACCGCGGCCGAGGACCTTGGCCAGCGAGATGAACGACACGTCGATCGTCGCCAGGTCGGGCAGGCCCTGCGGGCCGTCGGGCGGCGGCGGCGGGAGCATCTGCGGCGTGAGCGCGCGCGCGTTGGTGCGCTCGATCACCGTGCACGCGCGGGTCGCTGCGCAGGCGGTAGTCGAGCTCGCCGTAGCCGACGTCGACCGCGATCACGTCGCGCGCGCCGCGCTGCAGCAGGCAGTCGGTGAAGCCGCCGGTCGAGGCGCCGACGTCGAGCGCGCGGCGGCCCGCCACCGTCGCAGGCCGGTCGCGGCGAGCGCGTTGGCGAGCTTGATGCCGCCGCGCGAGACGAACGCGGCGGCGCCTGCGACGACGCACGAGCTCGCTCCGCGTCGACCATCTCGCCCGGCTTCTCCGCGCGGCGCTCGCCCGCGCCCGACGCGCACCTCGCCGGCCATCACCGACGCCGCGGCCCGCGTGCGCGACGGGAACAGCCCGCGCTCGGCCAGCAGGGTGTCGAGACGGCGCTTGGCCATGACCGGCTCGAACCCTTGCACACATGCGCCCGCCTCGCGGGCGCCGCGCAACCGGCGTCAGGTGCTCAGGCGGCAGCGGCCCGCTGTGATCGATGTCACACAGACCGGCCGTTTCGGGGGCAATATGGATCTCAGGATCGAGAGTGCATGTTGCATCTCTCCTGATCCCTCCTCCCCGAAACGGCCCGCTTCCCCGGCGGGTCGTTTCTTAACCTCGCCCAGGCTCAGCCGCCCGCGTCGGGCGGCTCAGTGATGATCGCGGCCAGGCGCCGATGATCGGCCCACGGCGTCGCCGGGGCGAGTCGCCGAGCCGCGGCACGCGCTCGGCGATCCGCTCGGCCGGTGAAGCCGACCTCCTCGTGCAGCAGCGCCGGCTTGCCGTGCGTGACGTAGCGGTCGGGCAGGCCGACCCGCAGGATCCGCGGCGTGGCGCCGGCCTCGTTGAGCGTCTCCCACACGGCCGTGCCGAAGCCGCCGGCGAGCACGCCCTCCTCGACCGTCACGAGCAGGTCGTGCTCGGCGGCGAGCTGGGCCATCAGGCCCGCGTCGATCGGCTTGGCGAAGCGCGCGTCGGCGACCGTCACCGCGATGTCGTGGCGCGCGAGCTCGTCGGCGGCCTCGAGCGCCTTGCCGACGCCGGTGCCGTAGCCGATCAGCGCGACGCGCGTCGGCGCCGTGGGCGCCGCCGCGGCCGGCTCGGCCTCGCGCAGGATCTCGCCGGTGCCGATCGCGATCGGCTGCGCGCGTCGCCGGGCAGCGCCACGCCGACGCCCTCGCCGCGCGGGTAGCGCAGCGCGATCGGGCCGTCGTCGTACTCGAGCGCGGTGCGCAGCATGTGCACGAGCATCGCCTCGTCGCGCGGCGCCATCAGCACGATGTTCGGCAGGCAGCGCAGGTAGGCGATGTCGAACGCGCCGTGGTGGGTCGGGCCGTCGTCGCCGACGAGCCCGGCGCGGTCCATCGCGAAGACGACGTTCAGCTTCTGCAGGCAGACGTCGTGGACGATCTGGTCGTAGGCGCGCTGCAGGAAGGTCGAGTAGATCGCGGCGACCGGCTTGACGCCCTCCAGCGCCAGGCCCGCGGCGAACAGGATCGCCTGCTGCTCGGCGATGCCGACGTCGAAGTAGCGCTCCGGCATCGCCTTCTGCAGGATGTTCAGGCCGGTGCCGGAGTTCATCGCCGCGGTGATCCCGACGACGCGCTTGTCGCGTTCGCATTCGCGCACGAGCGCCTCGCCGAACACCTGCGTGTACTGCGGCGGCGCGGGCTTCGCGGCCGCGCGCCGGCGCCCGCGACGGCTTGGGGCGCGCGTGGGCGAGCCGTTGACGATCGACTTGGGCTTGGCCGCGTGCCACTTCTCCATGCCCTCCAGGCCGCCGTCCTCGGCCGGCGCGAAGCCCTTGCCCTTGACGGTCGCGATGTGCACGACGACCGGGCGCTCCGCCGCGAGCGCCTCGCGCAGCGCCTCGCGCAGCGCGCGCACGTCGTGGCCGTCGATCACCCCCATGTAGGCCCAGTCGAGCTCCTCCCACCACAGGCCCGGCGCCCAGAACGCCTTGATCGACTCCTTCAGCTGCGGGCCGAGGCGCTCGAACGCCGCGCCGATGCCGCCCGGCAGGCGCGTCAGGCCGCCCTCGACGCCCGCGCGCGCGTGCCACAGCTTGGGGTTCAGGCGGACGCGGTTGAAGTAGCGCGAGAGCGCGCCCACGTTGGGCGCGATCGACATGCCGTTGTCGTTGAGCACGACGACGATCGGCGTGCCCAGGCCGCCGGCCTGGCCGATCGCCTCGAAGGCGACGCCGCCGGTCATCGCGCCGTCGCCGATCACCGCGACGACCTTGCCGTCCGCCGTCCGGCGCCGAGCTGGCGCATCCCCTCCTTGATGCCGACCGCGTAGCCGATCGAGGTCGAGGCGTGGCCGGCGCCCATGATGTCGTGCTGCGGACTCGGCGATCGAGCAGAACGGCGCGAGACCGCCGTACTGGCGGATCGTCGCCAGCTGGTCGCGGCGGCCGGTGAGGACCTTGTGCGGGTAGGCCTGGTGGCCGACGTCCCAGAGGATCTTGTCGCGCGGCGAGTCGAGCAGCGAGTGCAGCGCGACGGCCAGCTCGCAGGTGCCGAGGTTCGCGCCGAAGTGCCCGCCGATCTCGCCGACCGTGTCGATGATGTGCTCGCGCACCTCCTGCGCGAGCTGCGCGAGCTCCTGCTCGGAGAGCGCGTGCAGGTCCTCGGGGCCGTCGATGTGCTCGAGCAGGCTCATGAGGTGCGGGTGTAGATGAAGTCGGCGATCCCCTCGAGCTCGGCGGTGCCGAGGCGCCGTTGCCGGCGTCGGTCAGCGAGGCGCGCTCGGCGACTTCGGCCAGCGCCGGCGCGCCGTGCGGTGCGACTCCGCCGCCAGCTCCCTGGCGCGATCGATCCCGAACTCGCTCACGTACGTGCGCTTCCCGTGACGCTCATCGCTGCCTCGTGGCTTTCCCAGTGCATCATCGGTGCCGGTCACGTCGAGTATGTCGTCGACGATCTGGAAGAGCACGCCCAGCTCGGCGGCGAAGCGGCGGAACGGCGCTGTCTGCGGATCCGTCTTCGGTCCCCGACAACAGTAGTACGCACAGCACCGACGCGCCGATCAGACGTCCGGTCTTCAGCTCGTGCAGGCGGCGCAGCGCGCGCGCGCCCGGCGGGCGCGTCCGCGCTCGACGTCGGCGTACTGGCCGCCGACCATCCCGTCGACGCCGGTCGCCGCCGCCAGCTCGGCGGCCGCCGCCAGCACGCGCTCGCGGCGGCGAGCGCTGGTGGGTCAGCAGGTGGTGGAAGGCCTCCGCGTAGAGCCCGTCGCCGGCGAGGATCGCGACGTCCTCGCCGAACTTCACGTGACAGGTCGGCTGCCCGCGGCGCAGGTCGTCGTCGTCCATCGCCGGCAGGTCGTCGTGGATCAGCGAGTAGGTGTGGATCAGCTCGATCGCCGCCGGCCAGCGGCAGCACCTCGGCGCTGCTCGCAGGCCGACCGCGCGGGCGGTCGCGAGCGCGAGCACCGGCCGGATGCGCTTGCCGCCGGCGAGCAGCGAGTAGCGCATCGCCTCCTCCAGGCCCGCCGTCATGCGCTCGTCGGAGAAGCGCATCGCCTCCAGGTAGCGCTCGACCTCGCTCGCGCAGATGGTCGGGATAGCTGGCGCTCGCGGACCGGCTCACGGTCCGCACGTCTGCCGGCGGTCCTACAGCAGCGTGTCCTGGCCGGGCGCGGGCGCCGAACGCCTCGGCGCGCGTCAGCCGCTCGAGCTCCGCCGCGGCCTGCGTGGCCAGCGACGCGCAGTCCTCGACCAGCGTCGCGGCCGCGTCGGCCGAGAGCTCGCCGGAGCGCAGCTGCTCGGCGGCGCGCTCGAGGCGGGCGATCAGCTCGTCGAGTGCGCTCCACGCTGCTCATGGGATGCTGCGCATTCTCGCGCACCTCGCGCAGGACCGCGGCGAGCACCCCGTTGACGAAGCCGGGCGCGTCCGCGCCGCAGAACGTCTTCGCGCTCTCGACGGCCTCGTCGATCGCCCCCTCCGGCGGGATCGGCTCGTCCGCCGGCGCGGCGTCGGGGTGCAGCATCTCGATCAGCGCGACGCGCATGATGCGGCGCTCGAGCGGCTGGATGCGCTCCACCGACCAGCCGTGGGCGTGGCGGTCGATCAGCGCGTCGAGCTCCTCCGCGCGGTCGGCCGCCGCGTGCGCGAGCGCGCGCGCGAACAGCGACGCGTTCGGCCCGAGCGTCTCCGCCAGCGGCCGGCCCGGTGAGGTCGTGCTGGTAGAGCGCGACCACCGCTGCGCGGCGCTGATCGGTGCGGCGCATCTCAGGCGCGCGCCGACGTAGTCGCCGGAGCGCGTGTCGACGCGGATGCGCGTCGCCCGTGCTCGACGAACAGCGGCACCTGGATCGTCGCGCCGGTCTCGAGCGTCGCCGGCTTGGTGCCGCCGCCCGAGACCGTGTCGCCGCGCAGTCCCGGGCTCGGTCTCGGTCACCTCCAGGTCGACGGCGCTCGGCAGCTGCACGTCGGAGGGCTCGTCGTCGATGAACAGCACCTCGACCTCGCTGCTCGGCGTGATCCAGCGCAGCGCGTCCGCGACCGTCGCCTCGGCGACCGCGATCTGCTCGAAGGACTCGCGTGTCCATGAAGTGCGCGTCGGCGCCGTCGGCGTAGAGGAACTGCATCTTGCGCGCCTCGGTGTGCACCGGGCGGAACTTCTCGCCCGCCCGGAACGTCCGGTCGATCACGTTGCCGTCGGAGGCTGCGGCGCAGCTTCGTGCGCACGAACGCCCCGCCCTTGCCGGGCTTGACGTGCTGGAACTCGACGATCTTGAAGATCGTCCCCTCGACCTCGATGTGGTTGCCGTTCTTGAATTGGTTGGTGGTGATCACCGTTGGGAGGGTAGCGGCCGGGGCGCGGGGCCGGCAGATGCTCAGACGAGAGCCACGAGGCGCGCGTCCTTCGCGGCCGCCTCTGCGAGCCCCTTGTCGAGCGTGACCAGACCTACGTCCAGCCGACGCGCCAGCGCCAGGTACGCCGCGTCGTATGCCGTCAGATCGAACCGCAGGTCCCATACCGTGTCGGCGAGCTCGATCACGGGGTACGTCAGAACGCGCAGATCCGCGAGTGCCGCCAGCGCCTCGGCCGCTCGACGCTGACCCAACTCGCGGCGGATCGAATAGCGGCGCAGGACAGACAGCATCTCGACGTGGAAGTGCTCCGGAACGTGCAGCTCCGGATGCGTCATCAGGGCCGTGCGGATCGCAGCCGCCCTTGGACGCGCGAGCAGCAGCTCCGCGATCGCACTCGCGTCCGCGACGATCACGCCGCGCGGGCGCCGCGCTCGGCCGCAAGAGCCTCCGCGGGCGATTCGCTGGTCTCGACCTGCTCCCACGTCTCGCTGCGTGCAAGCCACTCCTGCATCGTCGGGCGTACGGCGAGCGCGCGAAGCTCGGCGAGTACGTAATCCGAGAGCGTCATGCCCGTGCGCGCCGCGCGCGCCTTGAGGTCGCGGTGCAGCTCGTCGGGGACATTGCGAATCTGAATCATTGAAGACATGTGATCTTGAGGATAGCATGCTAATCGCATGCACTGCCCGGGTGTGCGTGTGCTGCTGTAGTCCGGCCCGCGACAGTGCTCAAGCCCCCTACCGCTCCCGCCGATGTCTACCTATGCGGCGAGCTTTGCGCGAGAACGCCCTGTGCGCGTTCACGGCGATCACCGGCTGCGCGACGACCGCGTGGCTGGGGTTGTACGGCTTCGCCTGGAACGACTACGAAATGGAGGCCCAGCCTTCGTTCAGCGCGCTCGCTCATGGGCACTTCGTGGAGTTCCTCAGGCTCGCCCCCGCCTATGGCGGCTCACTCGTCATGAGAGCGCCGTTCGCGCTGGCTCCGAGCCTGTGGGGCGGCGGCGAACTCGCCGTCTACCGCATGATCGCGCTCCCCTGTCTGCTGGCCGCGGTCGTGCTCGCGGTGTGGCTGTGCGCACGCATGCGAGCCGCCGGCCATTCGACGCTCGCGCGCGCCGTCGCCGTCGGCGTGTGCGCCGCCAACCCGATCGCGTTGTTCGCGCTCGAATACGGCCACGCCGAGGAGATCCTCGGCGCGTGCCTGTGCGTCGCCGCGGTACTCGTCGCGGGTCGCGCTTCGCTCGGGCGCGGACGGGTCGTGTGGGCCGGTGCGCTGCTGGGCCTCGCGCTCGCCAACAAGCCGTGGGCGCTGCTCGCCGTCGGACCCGTGCTGCTCGCGCTCGCGCCGAGCGTCGGGGCGTGGCACTGGCGTCCCGCGCTCGCCTGCATGGCGATCGCCGCCGCCGTCACGGCGCTCGTGCTCGCGCCGCTGACGATCGTCTCGCGCGGCGGCATCGCGCATCAGACCCTCGCCACCCCCGCTGAGGAAATCTTCCAGCCGTGGGAGGTGTGGTGGTTCCTCGGCACGCCAAACCACGTGCCCGCGCCGCACGGCGAAGTGCGCAGCGTGCCGCTCAACGCGCCCCTCAACACCCGCCCGCAATGGCGCATCGCACCCGGCTGGCTGAGCGGCATCACACACCCCCTGATCGTCCTGCTCGCCATCCCGCTCACGCTGCTCGCCTGGCGCTCGCGGCGCACGAAGGGCGCAGCGCTTCAACTGCTCGCGCTGTTACTGCTGCTGCGCTGCATGCTCGACCCGTGGGACATCTCCTACTACCCGCTGCCGTTCCTGCTCGCGCTGCTCGCGTGGGAGGTCGCCGCCCGCACCAGCCGACCGCCCGTGATCGCGCTCGCCAGCACCGCGCTGGCGTGGCTCAGCTTCGGATGGCTGCCCTCGCACGTAGCGCCCGACTTGCAGTCGGCGTTCTTCCTCGCATGGTCGCTGCCGCTCGCCTGCTGGCTGGCGGCGCATCTCGCTCAGGTGACGATCGTCAAGTCCTTCGGCAGCGTCGTCAGGACGTCAGGCCCCAGCTCGCCCACCGCGACCAGGTCCTCGATCCTCACGCCCAGCTCGCCCGGGAGATAGACGCCCGGCTCGACCGTCACCACGTTGCCGACAACCAGTGGCTCCTCCGAGGCGGTGCGCGACAGCCGCGGCGCCTCGTGGATCTCCAGGCCCACGCCGTGCCCAAGGCCGTGGCCGAACTGCTCGCCGTACCCAGCCTGCTCGATCGCCTGACGCGCCACCGCGTCGAGGTCGCGCCCGCTCAGCCCAGCGGCCACCGCCGCGAGGCCCTTCTCCTGGGCGTCCAGCACGACCGCGTACACCTCCCGCGCCAGCGCCGAGATCCCCTCTCCGGTGGCGTACGTGCGGGTGCAGTCGGAGCAGTAGCCCTCGTGCAGCGCGCCCCAATCGATCGTCACGAGCACGTCGTGCGGGATCTCCTGCGCGCGCGGCTGGGCGTGCGGCAGCGCCCCGTGCGCGCCCGCGGCGACGATCGACGGGAAGCTCGGCGCCTCCGCCCCGAGGCGGCGCATGCGCAGCTCCAGCTCGATCGCCACGTCGCGCTCGCCGCGGCCCACCAGACCCGCTTCCAGCACGCCGCGCAGCGCCTCGTCCGCGAGCTCGCTCGCGGCGCGGATGCGCGCGATCTCGCCCGCGTCCTTGATGGCGCGCAGGCGCTGCACCGCGCCCGCGCATCCCACCAGCTCCCAGCCGTCCCCCAGCAGCTCCGCCAGGCGCCCGTGCGCCTTTACCGTCACGCTCGCGTCGTCGAACCCCAGCTTGCCGGCGCTCTTCTCGAGCGTCGCCGCGACCGCCTCCCCCAGCTCGCCGCTGACGATCTCGCGCGCGAACGCCTCCGACACCTCCGCCGCGGATTGGGTCGTGTAGCGGAAGTCCGTGTAGAAGCGGTGCGAGCCCAGCTCCGCCGCGAGGCGCGGGCCAAGGATCAGCGCGATCCCGTTGCTGCCGGTGAAGCCGGTGAGGTAGCGCACGTCCACGAGCGACTGCACCAGCAGCGCGTCCACGCCGAGCGCATCGAGGTCGGCCGCGAGGCGCTCCGCGCGTGCGCTCACGAGCCCAGCCCGTCGAGATGCTCGCGCAGCAGCTCGAGCGCCTCGCCGTAACCGTCCGGGCCGCGGCCGGAGATCGTCGCGAAGCACAGCTCGCCGAACACCGAGAAGCGCCGCCACTGCTCGCGGTTCTGCACGTCGGAGATGTGGATCTCCAAGGCCGGCAACCCCGCGATCTCCAGCGCGTCGCGGATCGACCACGCGTAGTGCGTCCACGAGCCCGCGTTGATCAGGATCGCGTCCGTGTCGCTGTCGCGCAGCGAGTGCAGGTGCTCAACGAACGCGCCTTCGTGGTTGGTCTGGAAGAAGCCCGTGGCGATTTCGAGCGCCGCTGCTTCCCCCTCGATGCGCTGCTCCAGCTCCGCGAGCGTCAGCGTGCCGTACAGCAGCGGGTTGCGCTTGCCGAGCTGATCGAGGTTGACTCCGTGCATCACCTCGATGCGGTGGCGGGCGCCGCTCACGCCGCCAGCTCCTCGACGGCCGCGCGCACCTCGTCCGCGTCGACCTCGCAGCCGTGCGCCACCTCGCCGGGAGCGCGCACGAGCACGAACGGCACGCTCTCCCCCACTCGCTTCTTGTCGCGCGCGATCGCGTTGATCACCTCCGCGACCGGCACGCCCTCCAGCTTCACCGGCAGCTCGTGCGCGACGAGCAGCTCGCGCACCTGCTCGCGCAGCTCCGGCAGGCCCGACAGCGTCAGCGCGGCCAACAGGCCCAGGCCGACGGCCTCTCCGTGACGGAAGCGCGCGTATCCGCTCGCGGTCTCGATCGCATGCCCCACCGTGTGCCCCAGGTTCAGGACCTGGCGGCGTCCGCCGTCGCGCTC
The DNA here is from genome assembly GCA_963813055.1 of uncultured Solirubrobacteraceae bacterium. Classification (GTDB taxonomy): domain Bacteria; phylum Actinomycetota; class Thermoleophilia; order Solirubrobacterales; family Solirubrobacteraceae; genus Palsa-744. Next base: position 422,766 of record CAWEXM010000006.1, on the reverse strand, counting down.
GTCCTCCGCGACCACCGCGAGCTTCGTGCGAGCGCACGCGAGAATCGTGCGCTCGTCAACCTCTCCCCCGCCGGACACGTCCTCCCACAGTCGCCCACCGGCGATCAGCGCGGTCTTCAGCACCTCGACCCAGCCTGCCGCGAACTCCGCCGCGGGCAGCGTGGAGAGAGCGTCGGGGTCGACCAGCACGCCCGCCGGCTGGTGGTAAACGCCGACGTAGTTCTTCGCCTCCGGCAGATCCACGCCCGTCTTGCCGCCGTAGGCGGAGTCGACCTGCGCGACGAGCGTCGTCGGCACCTGCACCACCGGCACGCCGCGCTGGTAGGTGCCGGCGCAGAAACCTGCGAGGTCGCCGACCACGCCGCCGCCGAGCGCAACAACGTGGTCGGCGCGCGTCATGCCCGCGGCCACGAGCTCGTGCCACACCCGCTCGGCGCTCGCGAGCGTCTTGCTTTCCTCCCCCGCCGGGATCGCGACCGTGTGCGCCGTCTCCCCCAGCCGCTCCCCGTACAACCCCGCCACCATCTCGTCGCTCACGCAGAACGAACGCGAGCGCGAGCGGTCCAGCGGCCAGAGCGCCGGCGAGCGCGCCAGCTTGTCGAGCAGGCCGCGCGCGACGAGCACCGGGTATTCCCCGGAAGAGGAGTGCGCCCACAGGAGCCGCGCGCCGCGCGGGGCCGCCGCGAGCGCGTCCAGACCGGGGAGCGCGCGCGCCACCGCTCCGAACGGCATCTCTGTGAAGATCGCATCCGCGAGTTCCTCGTACAGCTCCCTGCGCTCCGCATGCAGCGCCCCGAACGCGTCGCGGTCGCGCGCGAGCGGCCGCGCGGCGCCGCCGGGCGATGAGTGCACCCGCTGCCACGCGGTCGCCGGCTCGACGTCTAGCAGCACAGCGACGTGCTTGGCGAGCGCTTTGCGCACCCTCTCAGATGTGACGCTCCCACCCCCCAGCGCGACCACGTCCTCGCGCCCAGCGCGGGCCAGAAGCTCGCACACGAGCTCCTCCTCTGCCGCGCGAAACGCCGCCTCGCCGTTCAGCGCGAACTCGCGCGCAACCGGGTGCCCGAGTCGCTCCTCCAGCAGCGCATCGCTGTCGATCGCGCTCACGCCCGCCGCGGCCGCCAATTCGCCCGCCGCCGTCGACTTGCCGGCCCCCATGAAGCCGACTAGGACGAATGCCATCCGATCCGCTGTTCGTATGCGTGCACGGCCTCGAGCACGTCGTCGATGTGGTCGCCGCCGAACTTCTGCCGGTAGGCGTCCGCCAGCACCAGCGCGACCATCGCCTCCCCGACGACGCCCGCCGCGGGCACCGTGCACGAGTCGGTGCGCTCGCGCAGCGCCTGCGCGGGCTCATGCGTGGAGGTGTCGACCGAGCGCAGCGGCTTGGTGAGCGTCGGCAGCGGCTTCATCGCGCCGCGCACCACCAGCGGACAGCCGGTCGTCATCCCGCCCTCGAGGCCACCCGAGCGGTTGCTCTCGCGGTAGTAGCCACGCTCCTCGGAGAAGAAGATCTCGTCGTGCGCCTGCGAACCCGGCAGCCCGGCGACCGTGAACCCGTCGCCGATCGCCACGCCCTTCAGCGCCTGGATCGAGCAGATCGCCATCGCCAGGCGCCCGTCCAGGCGCTCCTCCCAGGAGATGTGGGAGCCCAGGCCCGGCAGCAACCCGAACGCCTGCACCTCGAACACGCCGCCCAGCGACTCGTTCGCCTTGCGCAGCTTGTCGATCTCGCGCACCATCGCCTTCGACGCATCAGCGTCCAGACAGCGCACGGGCGAGTCGTCGACGTGCTCGAAATCAGCCGCCGTCAGCTCCCGCTCAGCCGCAGGCGCGTGCACCGAGGCGATCTGGATCACGTGCGAGTAGACCTCCACGCCGAGCGCACTCAAGAACGCCTTGCACAGCGCCCCGCCCGCCACACGCGCCGCGGTCTCGCGCGCGGAGGCCCGCTCGAGGATGTTGCGCACGTCGCTCTGCTTGTACTTCTGCGTGCCCACCAGGTCAGCGTGCCCGGGCCGCGGCAGGTGCACCTCGGGGACCGGGTGGGCGGGGTCCAATACGGGCCACGGGTTCATGCGCTCCTCCCAGTTGGCGTAGTCGCGGTTTGCGACCTGCAGCGCCACCGGCCCTCCGAGCGTGCGCCCGTGGCGCACGCCGCCCGTGATCGCCGCGCTGTCGCGCTCGATCTTCATCCGTCCGCCGCGGCCGTGGCCCAGCTGGCGGCGCGCCATGTCGCCGTTGATCCGCTCAGCCTGGAGCGTCAGGCCCGCGGGGAGGCCCTCGACGATGCATGTGAGACCGGGGCCGTGCGACTCGCCGGCGGTGATGAGACGGAGCGCCATCGCCCCTAGCTTATTTGCTGAGGGCGCAGCGGCTCGATTGCTGGACGCTCAGCGGCTCGAGTCGAAGCGTCGTGCGCCGTGCGCGCGGGCTGCCTTGGCGGTGGGGTGACTCGAGAACGCGAGCACTCCCAGCTGCTTGGTGTAGTGCAGGTATGGGATCGCCACGAGTCCGGAGCGACGCAGCACTTCGCGGCCCGCCTTGGAGATCCCGCCCAGGAGGCTCTTGACCGAGCCGGCGTGCGCTTTGCTCGATGCGATCGTCACGACCCTCAGTTCGTAGAGCACCGCCGGACCACCGGTCGGCGGCAGGTATTCGAGCTGCTCGCTCTGCCCCGGCTTGACGTCGATCGCTTCGCACTGCGACGCGTTCGGCAGGCAGCTGGCGCTGCCGCGCAGGATCGCTTCGCCGACGAGCGTGAACGTCGCGCTGTGTCCGCCGCTGGTCACGCCGCGGTACACGAGCAGCGGCTGCGCGGCGGATGGCAGCGGCGTCAGCAGCTTGAGGTTCACATACGGCGTCAGAGTCGCAGCCTGCGGGTCGGTGCCCGGGGGGATCGTGCCGAACATCACGGCTACGCGGTAGACGGTCTTCGGCTTCGCGGGCGTCGACGGTTTCGTCGGCGCGGGGGTCGAGCCGCCCGTCTTCGGCGTGGATTCGCCCGACTTCGGCGTCGAGCCGGTGCTCGTCGACGGAGTCGTGGCAGCGGTCGCTTTGCTGGTTTTCACCGGCAGCCCGACGAACGGGTCGCGTGCGACTCCGCGGTGCTGGGCGTTCGTGCCTTCGGTCGTCTCCGCGGCGGGCTTTTCGGTGCTCGCCTGGGTGACCGTGGCCAGCTTCGACGGGGGAGCGCTCGCGGTGACGGGAGCGACCGTGGCCGTGGGGGTGGATGAGCCCGAGGAGCCGCCGCCGACGATCACGTAGCCGACCGCCGCGAGCAGCGCCACGCCCACAAGGGCCACGAACGGCAGCAGGCGCCGGTCGGAGAGGTCCGTCTTCAGTGCGTTGAGAAAGTCGGTCATGGGTTCACCGTGACGGTCGCCGGAGCGGTCGGGGAGCTGGGGGCTCCGGGGGTCGAGGCGGGGGTGCTCGCGCCCGTCGGCGAGGCCGGGGTCGCGCCGGACGTCGCGCCGCCCGGGAGCACGTACGCGCTCGCGGTCACGGTGCCGGTCAGTTCGTTGCTGGGGGTCGCGCCGGATTTGTTGACGGGCGCCAGGTTGATGCTCTGGATCGTCAACAGGCGCCCGTTGACCTTCAGCGCGCCCGAGGCGGTGCGCGTGGTGAAGTTGGTCAGCTTGCGCATCAGCCTTTCCAGATCGAAGAAGCTGCCGTCGAAGACGAACGAGAACGGCATCGTCGTGAAGCCTGCGGCCGCAGCGCTCGCAGCCGCGGGTGTGCTCGCCGCCGGGGCCGCGCCCGCGCCTGCCGCACCGCTCGTTCCGGTGGAGATCGAGGAGAAGAACACGTTGCGCTGCTGGGTGGCGTGTGAGAGCTGGAAGATCAGCGACGGCACTTCCTTGTCCGCGGGGACCGCTTTGCCGAGGCTCACGATCGAGCTGTACGCGGCCGCGTACTGCGACTGCGCGGACCGCGCTTTGGAGAGTTCGCCTTCGGCGGTGCTCAGCGTGGCCTGGGCGCTCGTCACTTCAGCGCCGAGGCTGTTCGCCTTCTTGCGCTCCGGCGAGACGACGAGCATCCACCCGGCGCCTAGGACGGCCACCACGATCACTGCCATCAGGACGATGCGATCGCGACCGGTCATCGTGCGGCGCTCCCGTAGCTCGTGGACGCGGTGGAGGGGGTCGAGCCGGCGCTGTCGGCGACCGTGCTCGCGCTCGTGGAAGGTGTGGGCGTGGTGGGCGTGGTGGGCGTCGGCATCGGGGCGAACGTGATCGTCACCGAGAAGGCCGGCTCGCCGCCCGCGCATCCGCCGCCCGAGCCGCCGCCGGTGCCGCCGGGCGTGGGCGCGGCCGCGGTGGAACTCTGGAGCGTCACGTCTTTGACGCCGTCGATCAGTCGCAGGCGCTCGAGCATCCGCGCCACCGTCGCCTGGCTGACCGCGCATCCGGCGAGCGTGAACGCGGGGACGCTGCCCGGGGGAGTCGCTGACGCGACGGAGGCGCCTGCGCCGGCAGCAGCCGAGGGCTGGCTCGCGGAGGCCGCGGGCGGCGACACCGTCGCGGCGCTGACTCCCGAGCCGATCGTTCCCTGCAGCGAGTTGAACGACACGCCGATCGGGACGGTGCGACCGAATTCGTGGAAGGCGTGGGCCCAGTCGAAGCGGGACTCGACGAGCGTGTTGACGGCCGCGATGCGCTGGTCGCGCACCGAGACGAAGGAGGTGTAGGGCGCGAGCTGGCTGGCCGCGCTCTGTGCGCTCTGCGCCTGCGCGGTGAGCGACGCCGCCTGTGCGCGACGGCTGGAGATGTCGTGTTTGGCCATGCCGTACAGCACCGCCAGGAGCGCCACGCCGGCCAGCAGTCCGAGCAGCGCGTAGGCGCCGCCCTCGGAGTGCCCTGCGCCGACGGCCGCGCCCTCGCGCTGGGCCGCGGGGATCAGATTTACGGCCTTCATTGCGGCACCTCCGACGCCGCGAGGCCGGTGGCCACGGCCAGTCGGTGGGCGGAGACGTTGTCCGCCACGTGCTCGTCGCAAAGTCCGATCGTCTCGCTGCGCACCTCCAGGCCGAGCGAGGTCTGCAGTGCCTGCGCGAACCCGGGGATGTCCTGGGCGGAGCCGCTGAGGATGACGTGGGAGACCTCGCCGCCGCCCTCCTGGGAGCGGTGAAAGTCGAGCGAGTTGCGAACCTCGCCGGAGATCTCGCGGATGCCGCTCTCGAGCACCGTCGTCAGCTCGGAGTCGGACGTGGTCTGCGGGGCGGCGGGAGATTCGACGCTGGGCGCAGGTGCAGCGGGGGCCGGTGCCTCCTGCCCGCCACCTTCCGCGATCAACTGGGCCTGCTCGACCAAGCTCATCGGCTCCTCGCCGTCGCTCGCGTCCTGCTCGTGCGCCTCCACGACCGGCTCCGCCACGACTGGCACAGCCGTTGGCGCGGGGACCGTGAGGTCGGCGCCCGCCAGCAGCTCGCGCGCCTCGGTCAGCGCGATGCCGCGACGCTCGGCCAGTTCGACGGCCATGCCCTCGAGGCCGCTTCCGACCACGCGGGTGAAGTGGCAGATCTTGCCCTCGGCGATCGCCAGGTTCGTGAGCCCGTCTACGTTCAGGTACAGCACGCGCCCGCTCTGCTCGGGGTCATGGCGGTAGAGGGAGCGGATCAGCGCGAAGGCGGACAGGTCGACGCCTTCGGGGGTGAGTCCCGCGCGGCGGACGGCTGCGAGCAGCTTTTCGACCATGTCGCGCTGTGCGGCGACGAGCACCACGCGCTGGCGCGGACCAGAGGGGGTGTCCACGACGCCGAGCGGGTGGAAGTCGAGCACCGCGTTGCTGAGCGGCATCGGCACCTGGTCCTGAGCCTGGAAGGTCACGGCCGCGGCCAGTTCCTTCGGGTCGCTGACGGGGGGAAGTTCGAGCGTGCGCAGCACCGTGCGCTGGTTGGCCACGCCCACGCGGACGCGCTTGTTCATCTTGCTCTGGCCGAACAGCTCGCGCAGCGCCTCGGCGAGAACGTCCTGGTCCATCACTTCGCCATCGCGAACCACGTCGGCGGGCAGCGGCAGCGCCGCCGCCTCCTCGGCGAGGATCGAGCCGTTCACCCTCGCCTTCACCGCGGCCACGAAGCCCGGCTGAATGTCCAAGCCGACGACGTCGGCGCCGGAGCGGCGACCGATGTTCATGTTGAGCTTGAGGCTCGGGGTTTGGATGCGTGAGGGGAGTTGCATGGTGAATGTGAAGCTTCAGGCGAAGGTTTCGATCCTCCGCAGGAGGGGTATCGGCGCCAACCCTCCGACGCTTTAGTGAAGGAAGTGATTGACGTAAAGATCGACGAGCTGCTGCCCCGCGAAGATCGCGCTCAGCGCACCGAGCGCGAGGAACGGCCCGAAGGGAACGGCCGTCTTGCGGCCCTCCTGCGCGCCCTTGCGCGCGATCACGACCATGCCGAGTACGACTCCCGTAATCAAGGCGATCAGGATCGCGGGCGCGACCGCGGCGCCGAGGAACAGTCCCATCATCCCCGCGAGCTTCACGTCGCCCATGCCCATGCCGCCCGGGTAGGCGAGCGCGGCGAGCAGCAGGAACCCGCCCGCGCCCGCCGCCGCGATCAGCCGCTCGGGCTCGCCCGACGGGTCGAGCGCGAGGCCGATGCCGAGCGCCAGGAGCGCGCCGAAGGCGGTGATGCGGTTCGGGATGATGCGGTGCTCGAGGTCGATCAGCGCGGCCGGCACGATCAGCAAGATCAGCACGATCGACAGCGAGACCTCAACTGTCGATTCGTGGCTCAGCACCGCCCCGACGCATAGGGCGGCGGTGAGCGCCTCCACGAGCGGGTAGCGAATCGAGATCGACTCGCCGCAGCCGCGGCAGTGTCCACGCAGAAGCAGCCACGACAGGACGGGGATGTTGTCGTAGGGCTTGACCGGCGTTCCGCAGCGGGGGCAGTGCGACGCCGGGGTGACGAGCGACTCGTGGCGCGGCAGGCGGTAGGCGACGACGTTCAGGAACGATCCAAAGATCGCCCCGAGCAGTCCCGCCAGTGTCGCAGCCTCCATGTTCAGCTACTCGGCAGATACGGCGCGGCGCTTGAGCTTTGTTCGAATCCCGACCGCGGCGCGATGGCCACGGGCGACGCTCACCAGCTGTTGTTGGAACAGCCGCCTTTGTTGCTCGTTTCCGCTTTGCACGTGCGCGACACTTCGCCGTTTTCTTTGTGCGTGATCGTGAACGTGTCACCGCTTGTCCCCGGCGCCACCGCGGTCACGACGTAGCCCTTGCCGCCTTCCTGTTCTTTGGCGACGCTCAGGTAGGCGTTGTTGTTACCGGCGACCGTCTGGATCGCCGCATCGTATTCATGCAGGACTTTCGGTTCGATGCCCGCAAACGAACCCGCGTGGTCGGTCGCGTACGTTTCGGCCGCCAACCCCGCCGTGCGAGCCATTTCCTTCGCCGACGCGTCGTACGCCTTGCTTTTCTGGTTCAAGAACGCCGGGATCGCGATCGCGGCGAGAATGCCGATGATCAGGATCACGACAAGAAGCTCGATCAGGGTGAAACCCCGATCGCTTCGCATGGCCTGCTTGAGCCGAAGTATCATCACGCCCCCTATCGGCATCGCAGCCGAGGTCCTTTAAGAACTCATCTGGACATACAACGAAAAGAGGACGGCCCGTGGGGCCGTCCTCTTTTCAGTGAGCGAACTGAGCCTCTGCCCGATGCAGAGCTCAGAATTGATTACCAGCTACCGCTGTTGGCTCCGTTGCAGCCTTTGCTTTCTGAAGTGCACGAGCGGCTGACCACGCCTTCGCTGTTCCTGGTGACAGAGAATTTGTCACCAGTGCTCGCGGCTGTCGCGGTCACCGTGTACGAGTTCCCGTTGCCCGTGGCAGCGCTGATGTATGCGTTGTTTCCACCGGCAGCGATCTGAATCGTCGCCTCGTATGCTTTCAATTCGGCCTGGGTCACTTTCGTGTATTCCCCGTTGTTGTCCGTGGAGATGGTCTCCGCGGCCGTCTGAGCCGTACGTGCAAGCTCCTTCGCCGAAGCGTCGTACGCCTTGCCTTTCTGGTTCAGGAACGACGGAATCGCGATCGCGGCCAAGATGCCGATGATCAGGATGACGACCAGGAGCTCGATGAGGGTAAAACCACCCTCATCGGTCGAGCGCTGGCGCAGTCGATACAGCATGGTGATCCTCCTAGGATCTCTTACATGGGCGCCAGCCCTCGGTAATCGCCTCAAGCGGCGATGCGTCCCCCTGATTCGAGAGCCGCCGGCTTTGCTGCGCACCTTTCGAGTGCTTGCCTTGGCACCTCGGCACTGGCCTTGTCAGCCGGTGCATCGACTCTCCTGAAGGTGACCTTTATAGCTGCATGAAAGCCTGGACGCATTATTTCTCGAGCACAACGGTCTCCTGCGGGGCCGGCACCTCGTTCGCCGGCCACTTCGCCTGCGCGTCGACGTCCGCCAGGCGCACCCCTCCGCCGCCGCACCACGGGCAGGCGGTGTCGTTGGGCGTGCCCCCGAGGTTGCTGATCACCTTGCCGCTGCCACGACAGGCCATGCATTCGCGCGACTCGGCGGACCCATCGGGCCGCTCCTCCGCGTCGCTGTCGTCGTTTTCGCGAGCCATCTTGCGATGAGACTAGCGTTCCCGCGATGAGGAGTCCGGGCAGACGCGCCGAGTGGGCTGCGGTGGCGGCGATCACGCTCGGCGCGGCGGGGCTGCGGCTGCTGTACATCGGCCGGGTCTCCCCCGACCCGTTCTACGACGCGGCCGTGCGCAGCATGAGCCTGTCGTGGCACAACTTCTTCTTCGGCGCGTACGAGCCTGGTGGGAGCGTGTCGATCGACAAGCCGCCGATCGACCTGTGGCTGCAGGTCGCGAGCGTGAAGCTGCTCGGGTTCAACTCCACCACGCTCAAGCTGCCCGAGGCGCTCGCGGGAACCGCCGCGGTCCCGCTCCTCTACGTCGCGGTGCGCCGCATGTGGAGCGCCACCGCGGGACTGGCGGCCGCGGCTGCCCTCGCCGTGCTGCCGATCGCGGTGATCACCTCGCGCAGCGACACGATGGACGCGGTGATGATGCTCGTGCTCGTGCTCGCGCTGCTGGCGTTCGTGCGCGCCGTGGAGACCGGGCAGCGCGGCTGGCTGCTCGTCGGCGCCGCGGCGCTCGGGCTGGCGTTCAACGTCAAGCTGCTCGAGTCGCTCATCGCGCTCCCCGGCCTCGTGGCGTTCGTCTACTTTGGGCTCCCCGGCACCCGCGCGCGACGCATCTCGTGGATGGCGCTCGCCGCGGTCGTCTACGTCGCGGTCGCGCTGTCGTGGCTCACCGCCACGCTGATCGCGCCCGCGCACGACCGTCCGTTCGCGATCGGGTCGACCGACGGCAGCGCGTGGAACGCCGCATTCGTGTTCAACGGCAGCGACCGGCTGGGCGGCAAATCCTCCGAACCGCAGACCAGCCTCTATGACCCAGGCCACCGCTACCCCGTGGCCACGCAGGCCGACCGCGATCGCATCCCGATCGTGCCGCCGTCCGCCACGCGCCTGTTGAGCCGCATCGGCCCGCTCTCCGGCGAGCGCCTCGGAATGGAGGCGCTCCTCGCACTGCTGCTGGGAGTGCCGGCGCTTTTGTGGGGCGTGCGCGAGGCACGAGACGCGCGGGCCGCGCCTGACCTCGCCACGGATCCGGACCCGGCCACCAACGAGACGAGCACGCGGCTGCGACGAGCCGCCGCGGCCGGACTTGGGCTGTGGATGCTCACCGGGGTCGTGCTGTTCAGCCAGATGGCGCGCCTGCACCCGCGCTACGTCGAAGGCTTCACCCCGGCGGTCGCCGCGATGCTCGGGATCGGCGTCGCGTGGGCGCTCTCCCCCTCCGGCGAGCGCAGCCTGGCGCGGGTGAAGTTGGCGATCCTCGCGGGATCGCTCACCGTCGCAGCCTTCTACGGCGAGCGGCTGCTGTATGGCACGCCCCTGGCGTGGTGGGTGTCGCTCGTTGGCGCGCTTGGCGCGCTCGCGCTGGTCCGTATTCCCGGATTTGGAGCCCGCGCGGGCGCCGTGACGTTGACGCTCGCGGCGATCCTCGCGGTGCCCGTCTATGCGGACGTGACGGCGATCGAAACGCACGTCACCGACGCGGGCTACGTGGGCGCGCTGCCGAGCGAAGAGCAGCGCCTGTTGAGCAGCTACCTGCGCGCGCACCAGGACGGCGCCCGCTACGAGCTGGCGGCCGCGTCAGCCACGGCGATCGGCTCGCTGATCGTGCAGGACGCCCGTCCGGTGCTCGTGCTGACAAGCTATGCGGGCCGCGTGTTCACGCCGATCTCAAAGCTCCAGCAGCTGACCGCCCAGGGACGGGTGCGCTACGCGTTCCTCAACTCGTTCTGCGGCCGGCACGCCGGCCCCACCAACCCGGCGTGCTCGGCGCCGGTGAAGTGGATCCGCGCGCACGCCACCGACGTCTCGCGACAGGCGGGGCTGGGCAGAGACGGGCTGCTGTACCGGCTGCCCAGCGTCGCGCCGTGAGCGCGCCCGACACGCAGAGCGAGCAGCTGCGCGCGCTCGCGGAGGGCGCACGCAGGGCCGGGCGGCTCGCGCTGGATACGGAGTTCATGGGCGAGGGTCGCTACCGCACGCTTCTGTGTCTCGTGCAGCTCGCGATCCCCGAGGGCGCTCACGAGGGCGAGCCCACGCTGATCGTCGACCCGCTCGCGGAGGGCCTCGACGGCGCGCCGCTGTGCGACGTGCTCGCCGACCCCGCGATCGAGGTGGTCGTGCACGCGGGCCGCCAGGACATCGCGCTGATGCGCCGCCACTTCCATACGGAGGTGCGCAACGTGTTCGACACGCAGGTCGCCGCTGGCTTCGCGGGCCTCAGCGCGCAGAGCTCATACGACGCGCTGCTCACCGAGATCCTCGGCCTGCGCGTCGAGAAGACCGCGAGCTTCACGCGCTGGGACGCGCGCCCGCTCTCGCGCGAGCAGGTGGAGTACGCGCGCGGAGACGTCGTGCACCTGCTCGAGCTGGCGAGCGAGCTGCAGCGGCGCCTCGCGGCGCTCGGGCGCCTGGAGTGGGCGCGCGAGGAGTGCGAGCCGCTCGCCAACTCCAGCGACGAGCGTGTCCCCGAGACGATCTTCTCGCGCCTGCCGCGGATCGGCGGCCTGAGCGCCTCCGCGCGCCCGGTCGCGCGCGAGCTGGTGGAGTGGCGCGAGCAGACCGCCGAGCGCCAGAACCGGCCCGTGCAGGGCGTGCTCAGCGACGCCGCGCTCGTGGAGCTCGCCAGGCGCAAACCCTCATCGCGGGGCGAGCTGGAGAAGATCCGCGGCGTCGGCGCGAACGGCTCGGGCAGGCGCGCGGATGACCTGCTGACGGCGATCCAGCGCGGCCGCCAGCGCGAGCCCGACCCCCCGCCGCCCGGATCGCGCCCCCCCGCCCCCCGCCCCGACGACGCGCCGCTCGTGGCGTTGGGCGAGGCGCTGCTGCGCGCCAGAGCGCGCGAGGCGGGTCTCGCCTACGAGCTGCTCGCCGCCCGCGCCGACCTGCAGGCGATCGTCGCCGCCGCCCGAAATGGCGAACAGGAGGCGGACGTGCGCACCCTGCGCGGCTGGCGTCGGGAGCTGGCCGGAGCGGAGCTGCTGCGGCTCCTCGACGGCGGGATTTCGCTCTCCGTCAGCGGCGGGAAGGTGCAGCTCAGCGCTGAGCGCTAACCGATGTGGTTGTAAACTTCGAACAACGGCAGGTACATCGAAATCACGATGAAACCCACGATCCCGCCGATCACCACGATCATGATCGGCTCGAGGATCGACGTTAGCGCCTTCACCGACGCTTCCACCTGTTCCTCGTAGAACTCCGCCACGCGGTCGAGCATCTGATCGAGCGCGCCAGTCTCCTCGCCGACGCCCACCATGTGGGTGACCATCGCGGGGAACAAAGGCGCCGCGGCGAGCGGCGCGGCGATCGTGCCTCCGCGCTTGACCGACGCGATCACGCCGTCCATCGCTTCCTCGACGGCCACGTTGCCGCCGGTGCGGCCGGTGATCTCGAGCGCCTGCAGCAGCGGCACGCCGGCGCCCGTTAGCGAGGCGAGCGTGCGCGACCAGCGCGCGACCGCGACCTGCTGGACAATCGTGCCGATCTTCGCGGGCACGTGCAGACGGAAGTGGTCCCACTGGCGCCGTCCCCACGAGGTTTTCTTCCACTTGATGAACGTGATCGCGATCACGGCGGTGGAGAGGAACATCAGCCACCAGTAGCCGGTGACCATTTCCGAGAGGAACACCGACACCTGCGTCAGCTTGGGCAGTTCGCCGCCGAACTGCTTGAACACGCCGACGAACACGGGCACGAGGAACGCGACGAGCGCCATCATCACGCCGACGGCGAAGATGATCACGAGGACCGGGTAGACCATCGCGGATTTGATCTGGCGGCGCAGCGCGGCGTCCTTCTGCATCTGGTCGGCGACGCGGATCAGCGCATCCTCGAGCACGCCTCCCATCTCCCCCGCCTGCGTCATCGCGACGAACAGCGGGTTGAAAACCTTCGGGTGGCGCGCCATCGAGTCGCTCAGCGACAGGCCCGCCTCGACGTCCTTGCGCACCGCGACGATCGTTTCTTTGAGGTACTTGCTCTCGGTCTGCTCCTCGAGCACGTACAGCGCCCGCAGGATGCTCATGCCGGAGGAGATCATCGTCGAGAGCTGGCGCGAGAAGACCGCCAGCTCGGCGGGCTTGACGCGCTTCATGAAGCTGAGTTCGATGTCCTTCGAGCCGCCCTTGTCGGCGATGTCGAGGACGATCAGGCCGCGTGCCTTCAGCTGGTCGGAGACCGCCTGCTTGGACTCCGCCTCGACCTCGCCGCGGGCCTTGCCGCCGGCTGCGTCGATGGCCTTGAATACATACGTGCTCATGGTTTAGATCCCACCCGCCTCCCCCTACGCCGCCGCCAGCGTGCCCGCGCCCATCAAGCGCCGCAGCTCATCCGGCGTGGAGGAGCGCGCTTCGGCGAGCTTCTGCGTGATCTTGCCCTGGCGCACGAGCGTCGCCAGCGAGGTGTCCATCGTCTGCATGCCCGACGCGGAGCTGGTCTGCAGCACGGAGTAGATCTGATGGGTCTTGCCCTCGCGGATCAGGTTGCGGATCGCGGGGTTCGGCACGAGCACCTCGCACGCCGCCACGCGGCCGGAGCCGTCGGCGGTGGGCAGCAGCTGCTGGGTCATGATGCCCTGCAGCGCCACCGACAGCTGCACGCGCACCTGGCCCTGCTGGTGGGCGGGGAACACATCGATGATGCGGTCGATCGTCTGCGCGGAGTCCTGCGTGTGCAGGGTCGCGAACACGAGGTGCCCGGTCTCAGCGGCGGTCAGGGCGGTTGAGATCGTCTCCAGGTCGCGCATCTCTCCGACGAGGATCACGTCGGGGTCCTCGCGCAGCGCGGCCTTCAGAGCGTCGCCGAAGCTGTGCGCGTCGGAGCCCAGCTCGCGCTGGTTGACGATGCACTTCTTGTGCCCGTGCAGGAACTCGATCGGGTCCTCGATCGTCATGATGTGCTCCTCGCGCGTGCTGTTGATCTCATCGATCATCGCCGCCAGCGAGGTGCTCTTGCCCGAGCCGGTGGGGCCCGTGACGAGCACGAAGCCGCGCGGGCGGCGCGTGAACTCGTGCACCGCCGGGGGCAGGCCCAGCTCGTCGATCGAGGTCATGCCGAAGGGGATCAGGCGGAACGCCGCGCCGATCGCGCCGCGCTGGTAGTAGGCGTTGACGCGGAAGCGCGCGTGGCCGGGGATCGAGTAGGCGAAGTCCAGCTGCCAATCCGTCTCCAGGCGCTGGCGCTGATCGCCGGTGAGGATCGAGTAGACGATCTCGCGGGTGTCCGTCGTGGCCAGCTTGGGGTATTCCTCCAGCGGCACCAGCCGGCCGCGCACGCGCACCGTGGGGTGGGCGCCGGAGGTGAGGTGCAGGTCGGAGGCGCGGCGGTTGACGACCTCCATCAGGAGGTCCGCGAAATCGATGTCCATGCCCGCCCATCGACAGATCCGGGGGAGGCCATTAGCGCATGCGTTGCGGGCGATGCAAACGTTGGACGAAAGTGCGAGCCGGCCGCGGGGCTAGCCGCTGCCGATCACCCGCGCGATCTCCGAGATCGAGGTGCGGCCCTCGCGCACCTTCTGCAGCCCGTCGTCGCGCAGGCGCGTCATGCCCTGTTCCACCGCCACGTCGCGGATCGCCTCCGCGGGGCTGCGTTCGAGCGCCAACGTCTGGATCTCGGGCGACATCTTCATCACCTCGTACAGCCCCAGCCGGCCGCGGTAGCCGCTGCCGCCGCAGCGCCTGCAGCCCGCCGGCTCATACGCCTCCAGGTCCACGCGCGCCTTGTAGCCGCTGTCGTGCAGGACCTTCGCGGGGATGATCGTGCGCCGCTTGCAGTTCGCGCACAGCATCCGCGCGAGGCGCTGCGCGACCACGCAGTCGAGCGCCGATGCGACGAGGAACGGCTCGATGCCCATCTCGATCAGCCGCGTGATCGCCGACGCGGCGTCGTTGGTGTGGAGCGTGGAGAGCACCAGGTGCCCGGTCAGCGCGGACTCGACGGCGATCTGCGCGGTCTCGCGGTCGCGGATCTCCCCCACCATGATGATGTCCGGGTCCGCGCGCACCATCGCGCGCAGGCCCATCGCGAACGTCAGCCCCTGCTTCGTCGCGACCTGCACCTGCGTGAGCCCCGCCATTTCGTACTCGACCGGGTCCTCGACGGTGATGATGTTCTTCTCCGGCGTGTTCAGCAGCTTCAGCGCCGCGTACAGCGTGGTCGACTTTCCCGAGCCGGTCGGGCCCGTGACGAGCACCGCGCCGTGGGTCTCCTGGCAGGCGTGTTCGAAGCGCTCGCGCTCCGCCGCGGCCATGCCGAGCTTGTCGAGTTCCACGACCACCGAGGCCTTGTCGAGGACGCGCATCACCGCTCCCTCGCCGTGCACGCTGGGCAGCGTCACCACACGCAGATCCACGTGGCGACCGTCCACCACGAGCCCCACGCGCCCGTCCTGGGGCAGGCGCTTCTCGGCGATGTTCAACTCCGCCATGATCTTGATGCGCGAGATCACCCCCGCGGCCATCTTGCGCGGCACCGTCGTGACCTCCTGCAGCACGCCGTCGATGCGGAAGCGCACCCGCATCTCCTTCCCATCAGGGGCGAGATGCATGTCGGAGGCGCCCTGCTCGACCGCCTGCGCCACGAGCTGGTTGACGAGCTTGATGACGGGCGCGTCTTCGGAGGTCTCGTGCAGCGCGACGAGCTCGTCCTCCTCCGCTTCCTCCTGCGCTACCGACTCCCCCACCACGTCTTCGAGGCGATCCAGGCGCGAGACGAGCGCCGCGATGTCTTCCGGCGGCGCGACCGCCACGCGGATCTCGTAGCCCGTCATGATCGCGATGTCGTCGACCGCGAGCACGTTCGAGGGGTCGGCCATCGCGACGAGCAGCGTGCGCTTGTCCGCGAACGCCACCGGCACCGCCTGGTAGCGCTTCGCCACCGCGGTGCTGACGAGGTTCGCCGCGGACATGTCCACGGTGAAGATCCCCAGGTCGAGGTGGTCCAGGCCGTAGCGCTCGGCCAGCGCGCGCGACAGCGCGTCGGGGGTGATCTGGTTGTTCGCCAGCAGCACGCTCTCCGGCGTGGTGCCAGACGTGCGCGACGCGTCCAGCGCTTCGTCCACCTGGCGCTGGGAGGCGAGCCCCATCGCGACGATCACGTCGGTCAGGAACCGCTGCGAGGAGCCTTTCGCGGATGGCTTGCTCACGCCCGTCATGCCGCCGCTCGCGGGCGGCTGCGGCTGCTCGTGAGCGAGCTCGTCTCCACCGGCGGGCGGCGGGGTGGCCATGTGGATGTCGGCCGGCGGTTCGTCCTCGAGAACGCGCTCGATCTCGACCGCCGGTTCGTCCTGCAGGACGCGCTCGCGCTCGATTCGCGGCCCGCCGCGCGCCACGCGGTCGAGGTCGTCCAGGCGCGGGTCGCTGCCGTCCAGCTCCCCGCGTTCGACCGAGATCAGCGGTTCGACCGCGCTCTCGTGGTCGAGGTCGAAGATCGCGTTCAGGTCGGTGTCGGTCGGGTGCAGCTCGCTCATCGCGCACCCGCCCGCGTGTCGGCGTGGAGGCTACCCGCTCGCGTGCTCCTCGCGGGCGGCGTCGAGCATGACCTCGCGGGGCGGGGCCACGCCCGTCCACAGCTGGAAGCTGAGCGCTCCCTGAGCGACGAGCACTTCGAGACCGTCGACCGTGCGCGCACCGTGCGCCCTGGCTGCTGCCAGGAGCTCGGTGGGGGTGCGTGAGCGGTAGACCAGATCGACAACATTTGAGTACTCACCGACTTGATCGAACGTCAAACCGAGTTGGTTGAGCGCCTCAGCCTCAGTAGCCGAGCGTTCTACGCCCGCCGCCTCCAGCCCCACCGAGGTGCAGTTGACGAGCAGATCCGCCGGCTCGGCCGCGCCCGCCACGCGCACCCCCAGATCGTCCGCCAGCGCCTGCGCGCGCTCGCGCGTGCGATTCCACACCGACACCTCGCCCGCGCCCGCCTCGCGCAGCGCCCACGCCGCCGCACGCGCGCTGCCGCCGGCGCCCAGCACAAGCGCGCGCACGCTCGACGGGCGCTCGAGGATCGTGCCGAGCGCCGCGATCAGGCCCGGCGCGTCGGTGTTCTCCGCGTGGATAGCCCCGTCGGCGGCGAACGTCAGCGTGTTCGCCGCGCCGATCGCGCGCGCCGCGGCGCTCGCCTCGCTCGCCAGCTCGAGCGCCGCGTGCTTGTGCGGAATCGTCACGTTCGCGCCGTGGAAGCCCGCCGTGCCCAGCGCCCTGGTGGTCTGCTCGAACAGGCTCGGCGGCACCGGCAGGCGTTGGTAGTGCCAGTCGCTCATGTCGAGCGCCGCGAGCGCCGCGTTGTGCATCGCGGGCGAGCGGCTGTGCGAGACCGGCCAGCCGAGGACGCCCAGGCGTCGCATCACTTCTTCTTGCACGCCGGCGGCTTGCCGCCGTTTTTGCTCACCGCCGCGTGGTAGGACGCCACGTTCGCTTCGAACGCTGCCTGGGCGTCGGAGAACACCTGCTCGCCGCAGCCGTCCGCCGCGGCGACGTAGTAGAGGTAGTTCACGTGCGCGGGATACGCCGCGGCGTGGATCGACGCGTTGCCGGGATTCGAGATCGGCGTCGGCGGCAGGCCCGTGCGCGTGCGCGTGTTGTACGGCGAGTCGATCCGCAGCTGCGCTTCTGTGAGTTCGCGCGTGTACGTGGAGATGTGCTTCTGCTGCTCGACCGCGTAGTAGATCGTCGCATCGATCCCCAGCGGGATGCCCGCGTGCAGGCGGTTGTAGATCACCGCCGCGATCTTCGCGCGGTCGCCCGGGATCTGCGCCTCGCGCTCCACCATCGACGCCACCGTCAAAAGCTCGTACGGCGTCACGTGCAGAGCGCGGGCGCGTGCGACCTGGCTCTCGGTGAAGTTTTCGCGGAACGCCGTCAGCTGCGCCTCCACGAGCCGTTCGACCGGCGCGCCCTTGGTCATGTCGTACGTTGCCGGGAACAGAAAGCCTTCCAGGCTCGCCGTGCCGTGCGCCGCTCCGTAGTGGCGCGGGTTCAGCAGCGAGGAGCGCCTCGACGCCTTCGTATAGCTGCCGCTCAGCTGATCTTTCGTCGCTATTTCAGCGATCTGCGCGCGCGTCTTTCCCTCCGGGACCAGCACCTTCACCACCACCGGCGCCGCGATCGTCTTGGTTTTTTCCGGGCGCAGCAGCAGCACGAGCAGCACGACCACCGCCGCGATCACCGCCAGCAGCGCCACCAGCGCCCCCACGCGCGCCAGCGGCGCCCGCCTGCGCCGGTCCCGCGACGTCAGCATCGGCGAGCCGATCAGCTCGGGGCGCAGGGGTGGCGGCAGGGCAATGGAGGGCGGTGGCGGCGCCGAAGCCGGGACGACCTCGACAGGTTCTTCGGCTGCCGGCGGCTCGATCTCGATGGGCTCCTCCACAATCGGCTCGACCTCGACGGGCTCCTCGACCGCCGGCGGCTCGACCTCGACTGGCTTTTCCGGCAAACTCGGCGGCGGGGGAGGTTCCTCGGTGGGGAGCTCTCCGCGTCGGCGGGCCCGCTCTTCGCGAGCGCGTTCCCGTTCCTCTGCGGTGCGTTCGGACGTGGGTCGTGATCGATCGCCGCGGGCCACTGCGCAGACCCTAACGGGATCGCGACGCGAGCCAGCTCTCGAGGATGTGCGCCGCCGCGCGCGAGTCCTCGCTCGTCGTGAATGGTGGGTGGGATATCGATTCACGCTGCGCCATGCGCGTGGTGAAACGCTCGTCGTGCATCTCCACCGGCACTCCCTCGCCGAGGTACCTGGCGAGCCGCTCCGCGAACGCGCGCGTCTCGCGCGTCTGCTCGGTGTCGGCGCCGCTCAGCGACAGCGGCAGACCCACCACCACGCGATCCACCTCGCGCTCGCGCACCAGCTCGCGCAGCCGCGTGATCCCGCGCCTGCTCGCGGGGCGCTCGACCGCGTCGATCGGCGTGACGATCGTGCCTGTGGGGTCGCTCAGCGCGCAGCCGCAGCGGGCGCTGCCGAAGTCCAGCGCGAGCACGCGCATGCGCTTGTGCCCCTCAGCTTGCAAGCGCCGTGCGGATCGCCGCCCTCGCCGCCTCGATCGCCTCGCCCAGCTTCTCCGGCTCGCGCCCGCCCGCCTGCGCCATCGTGTCGCGGCCGCCTCCCCCGCCGCCCACGGCCTCCGCCGCGACCTTCACGATCGCGCCCGCCTTCACGCCGCGCTGCACAAGCTCGGGCGCGACGCTCGCCACCAGGTGCACGCGCCCGTCGGCGGCGCTGCCGAGCAGGATCGCCGCCTCGCCCAGGCGGCCCTTCACGCGGTCCACCACGTCGAGCAGCGCCTTCGCGTCGGGCACGTCCACGCTCGCCGTGAGCACCTTCGCCCCCTCGACATCCTCCGCCTGCGCGGCGAGCGCGTCGATGTCCACCCCGCCGCCGGCCACGCCAGCGCCGCCGGCGCCCGCGCCCCCTCCCTGCTTGATCGCCTTTTCCAGCCGCTTGCGCTCCATAGCGAGCGCCGCCACCGTCTGCGGTGCGTCCTGCGGTCGGGTGCGCAGCTCCGCGGCGATCTCGCCCAGCAGGCGGTCGTGCTCGCGCAGCAGCTCAACCGCAGCGGGGCCCGTCAGCGCCTCGATCCGGCGCACGTTCGCCGCGCTGGAGGTCTCGTGCACGATCCGAAACGGCCCGATCTCGCCCGTGCGGTGGACGTGCGTGCCGCCGCACAGCTCGCGCGAGTACTCGCCCTCGCCGATCTGCACCATCCGCACCACATCGCCGTACTTCTCTCCGAACAACGCCATCGCGCCGAGGCTGCGGGCCTCGTCGAGCGTCGTGGTGATCGCGCGCACGGGGTCGTTCAGCGCGATCCACCCGTTCACGCGGTCCTCCACGTCGCGCAGCTCCTGCGCGCTCAGGCCCTGCCCGTGGCTGAAGTCGAAGCGCAGCTTGTCCGGGCCCACGTAGGAGCCCGCCTGGCGCACGTGGCTGCCCACGATCTCGCGCAGCGCCGCCTGCAGCAGGTGCGTCGCGGTGTGGTTGCACTCCGTGGCGTGACGCGCGCGGCGGTCCACGCGCGCGAGCACCTGCTCGCCCTCGCTCAGCGTGCCCTGCTCCACCACCACCGCCAGCGCCTGATCGTCGCCGAGGCGGAACACGTCCTCCACCCGCGCGAGGCAGTCGCCGTGCGCGCATTCCAGCGTCCCCACGTCCGCCACCTGACCGCCGCCCGCCGCGTAGAAAGGCGACTCCGCGAGCTTCACCAGGTAGCGCGCGCCCGGCGTGCTACCGCCGCCCGATCGTCCGCCGCCGTTCGGCCCAGAGCCGTTCGAGCCGTCGCCGCTGGAGCTCGCGCGACTCGACTCCTCGCCGCTGGCGAGCGCGCTCAGCGCGCCCACCGTGGTCTGCTGCTCCTCGGTCTCATAGCCCGTGAAGCGCGTCTCGAAGCCGCTGCCGCCCGCGAACGAGCTCGCCGCCGCGCGCGCCTGCTGCACGTCCGAGCCGCCGGCCCCGCCCGTCCGCGCGCCCGCGCGGCCGCGCTCGCGCTGGCGCTCCATCAGCTCCTCAAACTCGCCCTCGATCGACATGCCCTGCTCCGCGAGCAGTTCGCTCGTCATCTCATAAGGAAAGCCGAACGTGTCGTGCAGGCGAAACACATCCGCGGCTGGCACGGTCGCACTCCCGGCCACGCGAGCCCTCTCCATATATTCGTTCAACGTGGTCAGCCCCTGCGCGAGGGTCCGGCCGAAGCCCTCCTCCTCCGCCGCCAGCCACATGTCGATCGCCTCCGCGTGCTCGCCAAGCTCCGGGTAGGAGCCGCCCATGATCTCGCGCACGCGCTCGGAGTAGCGCGTCAGGAAGCCCGGATCGAGCCCCAGCACGCGGCCCTGCTGCACGGCGCGCCGCATCACCCGGCGCAGCACATAGCCGCGATCCTCGTTCGAAGGCACCACCCCATCGGCCGTCAGGAACGTCATCGCGCGCGAGTGGTCCGCGAGTATCCGAAGCGCGCGGTCGCTCGCGTGCTCCTCGCCATAGCGACGGCCCGACAGCTCTTCGCCCAGCTCGATCAACGGCTGGAACTGGTCCGTCTCGAACACCGACTGCTTGTCCTGCAGGATCGCCGCCATGCGGTTCAGCCCCAGGCCCGTGTCGATGTTGTTAGCCGGCAGCGGATTGAGCGTCGAGCCGTTGCCGTCCGCGTTCTGGCGCTGGTCGTACTGCATGAACACCAGGTTCCAGTACTCCAGGAAGCGCTCGTTCTCCCCGCCCGGCAGATCCCCCGGCTTGCCGTGCTCCACGCCACGGTCGACGTACAGCTCCGAGCACGGGCCGCACGGCCCGTTCGGCCCCGCCTGCCAGAAGTTCTCAGAGCGCGGGCAGCGCACGATCCGCTCGCTCGAGACACCCAGCTCCAGCCAGTTCTCGATCGCCTCCTCGTCCGGGCCCAGGCCCAGGCCATCGTCGCCTTCGAACACCGTCACCCAGATGTCCCGCTCGGAGAAGCCGAACACCTCGCGCGAGAGCTCCCACGCGAACGCGATCGCCTCGCGCTTGAAGTAGTCGCCGAACGAGAAGTTGCCCAGCATCTCGAAGAACGTCAGGTGCCGCGCCGTGTTGCCCACGTTGTCGATGTCCACCGTGCGAAACACCTTCTGACAGCTCGTCAGCCGCGGCGCCGGCGGAGCCTCCTGGCCGAGGAAGTACGGCTTCAGCGGATGCATCCCCGCGACCGTCAGCAGCGCCGAGGGGTCGTGCGCGTGCGGCACCAGCGACGCCGACGCGATGCGCCGGTGGCCGCGCTCCTCGAAGAAGCTCAGGTAGCGCTCGCGGATCTCCTCAGAGGTCATGGAGCGACGATCTTAGGGCGCCGCAGCCCGGAAGCGCCAGGCTGGCGCGGGATGCGGCCCGGCGAAGGCCATCGGCTCCGTCACGCCACTGTCGCGTGACCGACCAGCAGATCGCCCGCGTACAGGCACGCGAGCTGGCCCGGGGCGGTGCGCTCCGCGGGCTCGTGCAACTCCACCGCCGCCTGCTGGTGGCGGCCCGCGACGAGGTCGTCTGCGAGGCGGCACGCGAACTTGCGCCCGTGCGCGCGCACGCGCACGCCGTCCACGTCGCGCCCGTCGCGGTGCAGCGTCACCTCGCGCACGCGCACCTCGCTCGCGAGCAGCTCCGCGCGCGGGCCCACCGTGACGGTGTTCGTCGCCGTGTCCGTCGCCAGCACGTACAGCGGCTCCGGCGCGGAGATGCCCAGACCGTGGCGCTGGCCCACCGTGTAGGTGTGCGCACCCGCGTGCTCGCCCAGCGCCGCGCCCCGCTGGTCCACGATCGGGCCGGGCCTGTGGCCGAGGCCGCCGTGGCGCTCCAGGAACGCGCTCTGGCGCGTGCCCGC
Organism: uncultured Solirubrobacteraceae bacterium; assembly: GCA_963813055.1. Lineage (GTDB taxonomy): Bacteria > Actinomycetota > Thermoleophilia > Solirubrobacterales > Solirubrobacteraceae > Palsa-744. Next base: position 400,832 of record CAWEXM010000006.1, on the reverse strand, counting down.
CAGGAAGCACAGGTCTTGGGAGTCGCGCTTGCGCGCCACCGCCAGGCCCGCGCGCTCGGCGATGTCGCGCACGTCCTCCTTGCGCATCTCGCCCAGCGGGAAGCGCAGACGCGAGAGCGAGCGCGGCGCGAGCGCCGAGAGCACGTAGCTCTGGTCCTTCGCCACGTCCACCGCCGTGCGCAGCACCGGGATGGGCGCATCCTCGGCCACGCGCGCGTAGTGGCCCGTTGCGAGTGTCTCCGATCCGAGCCGGTCGGCCAGTTCGAGCATCGCGTCGAGGCGCACGTTGCCGTTGCAGCGGATGCACGGGTTGGGCGTGAGGCCCGCCGCGTGATCCTCGAGCCAGCCGTCCACCACGCCCGCGCGGAACTCCGCGCGCAGGTCGATCGACAGGTGCGCCATCCCCAGCTCGTGCGCCAGGCGCCGCGCACCGCGCACCGCCTGCGCCGAGCAGCAGCTGAGGTCGCCGTCGTTCTCCGGGTCCGACCACAGCTCCAGCGTCACCCCCACGGCCTCCATCGTGGAGTCGTCGGCGCGGCCATCGTGGCTGCCGCCATGGCCCTGTCCGTCGCTGACGAGCAGCGCCGCGACGGCGCTGTCGACGCCGCCGCTCATCGCCACGAGCGTGCGACTGGCGCAGGGGGCGAGTTGTGCGCGCTCGCGCGCGGCCGCGCCGAGCGCCCGGTGCAGCGCATCCGCCGCGAGCTCCGCGGCGTGCTGCTTCGCCGTGCTCAGCCCCCCCAGCTCCGCGGCGATCTGCTTTGGCCCGATCTTCGCGGCGTCGAGCAGCGCCGCGCCGCGCAGCAGGCTGACCGCGGCGCTGCCCGCCGCGATGCTCGCGCCGCAGCCGCTCGCGTCGAAGCCCGCGTCCGCGATCTCGCCCGTGGGGCTGTGCGGGTCGAGCGCGAGGGAGATGCGGATCAAGTCGCCGCACGCGGCGCCGCCGGCCGCGCCGGTGAGCGCGTCCTCGGGCGTGTGGCCGCGCCCGAGCGGGCGTTCCACGTGGTTGCTGAGCTGCTCTTGCGCGCTCGTGCTCACGAGTGCGAGTCTAGGGCGCGCGGCCGCAGCTCAGGCGGCGTGGCGTGCTTCGTCGATCGCCTGCTCGATGGAGAAGGCGTCCTGCAGGCCATTCAGCACGATCGCCTTGCCGTGCTTGTCGATCACGAGCATGGTGGGCGTTCCGTACACCTGGATGCCGCGGGTGATGGTGCCGAACGTGGCAGTCTGGTTCGCGGAGGCGAGGTTGACGGCGATCTTCTTGTCCAGCTCCAGCCCGAACACCTTGAGCAGCCGTTTGACGGCGGGACGGTTGGCGTACGGCTGGATGCGGTGGTGGACGGACTGCAGCAGGCGCAGTTCCTGGCGCACCACCTGGTCGTCCGCGCCGTCGTGGTTCCAGAACAAGACCACCACGACGTTGCCGTGGGCGAGCTCCCTTTCGACGGAGCGCTGGCCCGCGGGGATGCCCTTCGTGGAGTGGGTGTGCGGCTTGGAAGCGGGAGCGGGCTTGGCGGGCGTCCTGCTGGCGGGCTTCGTCTTCGCGTGCGCGCTCGCGGTGGACTTCGTTGCGCTCGCGCCGGTGTGGGTCGCTGCGGCGGCGGGGGCGGCGGAAGAGGATGCGGCGCCGCCGACGGCCTGCGCTTCCTTCTGCTGCAGGCGCGCGGCGTTCTGCTCGGAGGTGGCGACCGCGCCGTGGGCTTTGGCGATGGCGCGCGAGAGGCCCTGCACACCAGGAACCGACGGGCCGGAGGAGCCGGTGGCTTTCGCCTGGGGCGCGGGGCTGGAGACGACCGCGGAGGAGGAGCTGGAGCTGTCGGTGGCGCTCTGGTGCGGCTGGAACACGAACAGCCACGCCGCGGCAAGCACGGCGACCGCGAGGAGCGCGATCTGGAAAGGTCGGGAGATCTGCGACATCGCCTCCTTGTCGGCAGATCGCGCGAAGAAGTTGAACGGCGCGGGTCGCCTTGGACGCCGGCGCGCGCCGTAAACCTCGCAAGCGTCTGCTCCCGAAGCGGTTTACAGGTCGCTGTGGCCGCGCAAGACGGCGTGCACGACCTGCTCGCTCGCCATCCGCTCCTCGCTCGCGCCCTGCGCGTCGCGCAGCACGGTCTCCCCCTCACCGACCACGGCGACGTAGCGGGCGCGCAGCGTGGCGGCGTGCGCGAGTTGGTTCTTGAGCGAGCGCCCGCCGAGCTCCATCTGCGCGGACAGGCCCGCGCGGCGCGCCTGCGTGAGCAGGGCGAACGCGGCTGTGCGTGCCGCCGCGGGCACGTCGGGCTGCAGCGCGACGAACAGCTCAACGGGCGCGGGCGCGGTGGGCGAGGTCTCGCCCGCGAGCAGGATCCGCTCGACGCCGGCCGCCCAGCCGATGCCCGCTGTGGCGGGGCCGCCGAGCTGGCGCACGAGGCCGTCGTAGCGCCCGCCGCCGCCGACGCCGCTCTGCGCGCCGAGCGCGTCGGAGGTGAACTCGAACACGGTGCGCGTGTAGTAGTCGAGGCCCCGCACGAGCGTGGAGTCGACCTCGTAGGCGACGCCCGCCACGTCGAGCAGCTGGCGCACGTGCGCGAAGTGCTCGGAGTCCTCCGCGCTGAGGTGGTCGAGCAGCCTGGGCGCGCTCTCCATCACGTGCATGGTGGCGGGGTGTTCGGAGTCGAACGCGCGCAGCGGGTTCAGCTCGATCCGCTCTCTGATCTCAGACGCGAGGCTGTGTTCGTTGGCGCGCAGGTGCGCCTGCAGGCGCTCGCGGTAGGCGTGACGACTCTCGGCGCTGCCGAGGCTCGACAGGCGCAGCCGCACGGCGGCTACGCCCATGTCGGCGAGCAGCGTGGCGAGCAGCACGATCGACTCGGCGTCGAGCGCGGGGTCCTCCGAGCCGAGCGCCTCCGCGCCGACCTGCCAGAACTGGCGGTAGCGGCCCGCCTGCGCGCGCTCGTGGCGGAAGAAGCTGGAGAGGTACCACAGCTTGACGGGCTGACGGCGCTTGTGCATGCCGTGCTCGACGTAGGCGCGGCACACGGGCGCGGTGCCCTCGGGGCGCAGCGTGAGCGAGCGTTCGCCGGCGTCTTCGAACGTGAACATCTCCTTGCTGACGATGTCGGTGGACTCGCCGACGCCGCGCGCGAACAGCTCGGTGGCCTCGAACGTGGGCGTCTCGATGCGCTCGTAGCCCGCGCCCTCAAGCAGCGCGCGGGCGCGGCTCTCGAGCGTGGCGCGCTGGGAGGCCTGCTCGCCGAGCACGTCGAACGTGCCGCGCGGCGCTTTCACCTTGGAGGCGGAGGCCGCGGCGCTCAAAGCCTGAGTGTGGACCCGCCGTCGGACGCGGCTGCAGCGGCGTCGGCGCGCGGAACGCGGACGCGCAGCTCGCTGAGGAACGGGTTGGTGTCGCGCTCGCGGCCGAGCGTGGTGACGCCCATGTGGCCGGGGTACACGACGGTCTCGGGGGGGTATGCGCGCAGGAGCGTCTCGATGGAGCGCTCGAGCGTGGGCCAGTCGCCGCCTGGGAGGTCGACGCGCCCGACTGAGCCCTGGAAGAGCACGTCGCCGGAGAGCAGCGCGCCGGGCGCGCCACCCGAGCCGGAGATGGCGTACGTGAGGTGTCCGGGGCTGTGGCCGGGGGTGAAGATGACCGCGATGTCCAGGCCGGCGATCTGGAGCTGCTCGCCGCCTGCGAGCGTGTGCTCGGCGTCGTAGCTCTCGAACGGGCCGAAGCCGGGCGGCACCCAGCTCATGACGTCCGCGAGGATCGGCTGCTCGATCTGCGGGCAGTACACGGGCGCGCCGGTGGCGCGCGCGATGGGCGCGACGGCGCCGATGTGGTCGAAGTGGGTGTGCGTGAGGAGGATCGCGTCGATCGTCACGCCGAGCGCGTCGATCGCCGCGAGCAGCCTGTCGGCCTCCTCTCCGGGGTCGACGATGACGGCGTGCGTGGCGTGCTCGTCGACGCGCGCGATGTAGCAGTTCTCCTGTATTGGCCCGACGGTGAACGAGCGCACGTCGGGGGCGCTCATCGCGCGGAGGCGCCCCCGCCGCCCGCTTTCTTGCGCTGTCGGCGGTCGTAGACGAACTTGTCGGTGTAGTAGCTGATGACGGTGTACATGGCGATCACGATGGGGAACAGCGCGATGCCGCTCTTGGACTGTTTGAGCAGAAGCGTGACGACGAGCAGCAGCACGACGCCGGCGAACATCGCCTTGATGAACGCGCCGCGCCACGTGGGTGGCAGGTCGCGTTTGTCGATCTTCTGCTCCTTGCGCGCTTTGGCCGCGGCGACCGGGTCGCCGCTCTTCTCCGCGGCGGTGGGCTTGCGCCCGGTGCGCCCGCGCGACTCGACGAACCCGGCGGCGTTGCCGCGGTGCTTGGTCTGCCGTTTGCGCCTCGTCTGAGCCATGTGCCCTATCAGCCTAATGCGTTCTCGATCAGGTGGCGCGCGGGGTCGAAGCCGGGGATCGGCACGTCCGCGGGGAAGCCGTGGAACGCGGCGGCGGGCGCGAGCCCGACGAGCTCGGCGCTCGCGACGGGCGCGTGCGCGCGGACCGCGGCGAGGACGTCGGCGAGCGGCACGTCGAAGGGGCGCTCGACGTTCATGGAGACCTGCGCGACGGCGTCGGCTAGCTCGACGCCGATGGCGCGCAGGCCGGGGAGTCCGTCGGGGCCGCCCTCCCGGACACGGGAGGCGATCGCGCGCGCGTCGGCGAGCGTGGCGGGCGCGGCGAGCTGGACGTTGAACGCGACGAGCGGCGGGCGCGCGGCCACGAGCGTGGCGCCGGCGGTGGGGTGCATGCGCGGCGGGCCGAAGTCGGGCTTCACGTGCGAGTGAGCGGCGGCCATGCGCTCGGCGAGGCCGAGCACGCCTCCGCGGCGCAGGTCGGCGCGCGCGCGTCTATCGGCGGGATCTTCGCCGGAGAGCTCGCCGTAGAGGAACACGGGCACTTCGAGCTCGCTGCCGATCCGCTCGGCCACGACGAGCGCCTCGGCGCAGGCGGCCCCGCGCGCGCTTGGGTTTAGATATACGAGCGGGACCACGTCGACCGCACCCACGTGCGGGTGCTGACCGATCTGGGCGGCGGCTTCGCCAGCGCGGCTCATCACGTCGATGTGGGCGATCGCGGCGGCGGCGCCCCGCAGGAGCGCGTCGGCGAGCGCGCGTGGCGGGCCGGCGAGCGTGTAGACGGAGCGGTGGTGGTCGGGGTCGGAGTGGGTGTCGAGCAGGCGCGCGGGGGCCAGCGCCCCTCCGGATGCGGCGCTCGCCTCACCGCTGGCGAACGCGGCTCCGATCGCGGCGATCGTCTCGGGGTCGCGGCCCTCGCTGACGTTTGGGATCGCGAGGAGGGTTGGCGCGGTCATGCGCCCTGCAGGCTAGGAGATTTTGAGCCTTTGCTCCCTTCCTCCTGGTCAGGGCGCGAGTTCCAGACCGTCCATGATCTGACTCCACGTTTCGACTTCACGGGCTTCGAGGTCGGCGACCTTGCCTTCCAGAACCTTGGTGCGGCGGACCAGGGAACGCTCCGCCGGCGTCTCGTAGCGGGCGAGACCGGCGGGGAGCTCGCCGGCTGAGACCCAGTTCGCCATGAAGCGCTTGGAGAAGCGGACGGTGCTCCCCGGCAGCGTGCGGAAGCCGCTGGCGGCCCAGACCCGCACGTCGGAGCAGAGGCTCGGCACCCCGAGCGTCCCGAGCGTCTTGAGCTTGGCCACATAGGCTTGGACGGTGCGAGTCAGCGCACCGTCGCTCCATTTGAGAGCGCCCGCGACGAGGATGAACCGGAGCGAGGCGGGGCGCACGAGCAGCGGCACCGCGGTGTCCACCAGCGTGCCGACGACCTCGTTGCTGAGCTGTTCGGAGTCGCTGTTCTGCGGCGAGCCGGCGGCCGCCCTCGGGCATTCGCCGCGCACCTGCGTGGCCGTGGCATGGAGCGCCCTTTCGATCGAGGGGATCTTCGAGGCGACGTCCTTGACGAACCGGTAGTTGACTTCGAGGTAGGTGCGGGTCGTTGCCGCATCGCCGCCGCCGGCCCGCGCGCTCGCAGGCAGGGCCGCCGGGGCCAGGCACACCACGCTGCAGAGCAGAGTCGCCACGACCAAGCACCGCTGCAGCGCCAGCCGCACGCTGCCGGCATGCGTGCTGTCCGACGTCATCCCCAGAGTCTGCGCATGGAGCATTTGGTGCCCGCTTCCGTCAGGAGTAAACGCTTCTGTACAATCATAGCTCTCGGAGTCAAGCCCGGCGGCTCATCTGACCTGCGTATGTCCTCGCTACACTCCTGCGTCATCCGGGCCGGAGTAGCTCAGCTGGTTAGAGCAGCGGAATCATAATCCGCGTGTCGGGGGTTCGAGTCCCTCCTCCGGCATCGCAAATGCCTGCAAATGCGGTAGTTTGCTAGTTTGCAGAGTATCACGGCGGTGGTGGATTTCCCTACGGGGTGTCGGAAGGGCACCGACCAGGGCGTCCTAACGCACGGGCACACTTGGACGCGTGAAGATCGACGCGCAGATAGCGGCTATTCGGGCGAGCCAGGGAGCTCGCGCGATTGAGCAGCAGATGCTCAACGAGGCGTTCGCTGGCCCTCCCGCGCCCACGACCTCTCCCGGCGTGAATGCGACGAAGCAGATGGAACTCGCCAGTGGAGTGATCGTCTTCCACAAGCCGTTCTCCGGCGTGCATGTCGCCAACGCGATCGCCTACGGACAGACCGACGAGACGCCGCCGCTTCACGAGGCGGTCGAGCTGGCGGCTCGCCGTAGCGCTCGGACCGCCGTGGGATGAGATCGTCGTGCCATGCGTGCTGCGTGAGTACGCGGGCGAGGATGGCTCGCTCTTGCTACAAGCGGTTGGATGGCCACGCGATACAGCGCCGACCTTGAACCCGACTTGGTGCCTGCCCGCGGCGTTCTTCGACTCGCTGATCGCGCAGCAGGACCGTCACGACGGGAACTGGCGCTGGGACGGCCATCGGTTGGCCCTGATCGATCACGGCTATACCTTTGCGCTGCCGCGAGCCATCCTCAACTACTCAGACTTCGTGGTTGCTCGTCACGAGCACGGTGCCGCAAGCCTGCTCACGGAGGAGTGCGACGCGCTCACTCGTCTGCTGGGCGACTCCGACCTACTCGGCATGGCGAAGTTCCTCCTGCCCGACCGCGTGCAGGCACTGGCGAACAGGGCGCGGCTTATGCTCCAAAGAGGCGAGGTTCTGCGCCCGGGCGAGTTCTGAAATGTCCGCCATACGTTCCGTACGACGTGGTAGCATCATAACTCAAGAGGTCAACTTGAGCATCCGATATTGAAGGGAGCCTCCTCATGATCCAAGTCAACTTCACGACCTTCGAGCGCGACCCAGACACCAAAGAGTGGATCGAGTTGCCTGTCGCGCAGTTGCTCGCCGATGGCGACGACGTGAGCATCAGCGGACCGCGCGCCGACTGGATCAACCCTGACCTCGCGATCGTCGACCCCAAGACCGCGGAGCGCATCACGCGGGCTGATGGCGCCGAGCGCTGGGCACGACTGCAGCCATTTGGTTACCGCAGCGGAGACCTCCACGTCAAGATCATCGAGGTCGCCGCGGCCGAGCCGGTCGCCGCCAGCTTCCACTACTCCACTGCCGCCTGAGCCCATGCCACGAACGGCGGTATCCGAGATCCACGCGAAGGTCGTCGGCCGCGAGATCAAAGACACCCGCCAAGCGCTCGGGCTGACCCAAACCGCGGTCGCCGAGCGCCTGGGAGTCTCCCCCTCCTACATCTCCGCCGTCGAAGCCGGTCGTCGTAACCTCACGCTCGGCCAGTTGGCCAACATCGCCAACGCGATGCGGCTCGGGATCGACATCTCGTTCGTCCGCCCGGATGGCACGCCAGTCCGCACCGATCAAATGTGACCTACGAAAAGGCGCAGGCGTGCGAGCAGTGGACGCCCTTCAGAACACAAGCCCCGGTCTCCCAGAGCTTGTCGATTCCTTCATCCCGAGGAAGACAGAGCGATCACCTTGCGTGAGGCCGCTCTACTCCAGTCATTTTCGCCTGACTACGAGTTTCCACTGACCAGGGGTAAGTATAAGGCGGCAGACCTGATAGGTAATGCCTTGCCACCGGTATTTGTGAAGCATCAGGTACGACCTCTCGTAGACGCTCTGTAACGCGCTCGCGATCTTTACATAGCGTGCGCTCGAGATGATATCCGGCCCCTATATGTCAATGCTGACATCGTAAATGCACCGCAGGATAATCAGCCTCGACGGGAAGGCGCCGTCGCCGCTCTGGGTTACAGCCAACGGGCCTAAGCCGCATGACTGGCAGGAGAGACTACTTGCATATTTCTGTAGCGAGGGCGCCCGTGAGCAACTTGTCGCCGTCGATCACGCCTTCGACGCTGGCACTGTGCGTACCCGCTACTTGGTGGGCTCGCTTGAGGGGTTGCGTAAGCTCGGCTTCACGGTCGAGCGATGGCTCGATGCCCTCGATTCCATTGATGACGCGAGCGAGCCCGATGTCCTCTGGCGTCGCGGATTGGCCGATGAGCAGAGCGCTCGTCAGCGTCTAGCATGGGAGATGCTTGTCGCGCTCATCGGGTTCTGCGGTACTGACGCACCCGCCTACTGGCTCCACCATGCGGAGTTGATGCGCCTCTACCAGTGCGCCGCGCAGCTTGCAGATGTGGAGACCTTTTTCTCCTGTCGCCCCGCCTCGCAGGAGGTGCAGCTCTTGGCGATTGCCGGAGAGGTCGTGGCTTGCGAGCAGGCACTCGGCGACACTCTGGCGAACTGCTGGTATGCCCGTCGTCGGGTGCCCGCCACGGTCGACAAGATCGCGCGCACCGGGCTCGGTGCACTGTCGAGCCATCGTTCTCGCCTTCGGCACGCTCTTCACGGCGCGACACCGACCGAGCGTCTCGCGCTGGGTATCACCTACCAGCGACTGTACTCACGCTTGAGCCGCCGTGTGCACTTCTCCTCCGGAGACCCCGATCACCTTGACGATCCAGACGCCGCCAGGGGACACGGCGATGGCGAAGTCACGATGCACGATCTTCGGTGGGGAGCATTGGTGGTGGCACGGCTCGGGAGCCTGTGTTTCTCGCGCGTTCAGCAGCTGACGGGACTCGATGGCGGGGCCGTCTGCCGTCTGCATCGCGAAGCACGTGACAATCTTCGGGTCGACCCTCACGAGGCTATACACGACAGCGTTGTTTCCGGCGGCGTGCAGATCGGAGACTTCGCCATGGTAGGCCGCCGTCTTGCCGTGGTGCGCGACCGCAAGACCAACGACCTCGGGTACGCATGGTATCTCGTTGAGTACGTCTCTGAGTCACCTACGCCCGAGATAGGCAGCGAGTGGATGCCGGCCATCGACGTCCACACCATCTGGGACCGCGCGAAGGTCGAAGGGTGGATGAACGAGACGCTCTCGCAACTGGACGATCAGCGGCGCCAAGCGTTCATGAAGCTTGAGCCCGACCAGCGCGTGCTCAGGTACATCCGTCTGGCGTGGGATCTGAATCTGCGCGACCAGGTGCGCGACATGCTCGACAACGATCCACCAGCAGAATTCACCTGAGGCGCGAGACAGTCAACGCCGGGACATCTGAGCCGGCCTCCGTGTAGACCCGTTGGACCTCTCGAAGCCACTTCGCCGGGATCACTTCTTCCAGACGCTCTAGGAACGTCGCGTCTGAACCCTCGGACAGCGACGGAATCGGCAGAACGTTCTCCCGCGAGCTGTGCGGATCAAGCGCCCGAGCGATCTGCTCCGCAAGGTCAGGGCGCGGTGAGTAGGCCATGTACTGTTCGGTCGTGCTGAGCCGGTCGTGGCGCATGAGCGCCTGGACCGTCCTGATGTCAATGCCGTTGCGCGCCAGCGTTGTGCCGAACGAGTGCCGCAGGTTGTACATCCTGATCGGCTTCAGCCCGGCGGCCTGGACCGCAGTCTTGAAAGACTCCCGCAAAGGCCGTTCGGACACCGGCGAGTCCCGCGTCAGCTCGCTTACGAACACGAAGTCCTGCTCGCCGGTCGCGTAGCTCCTTCTTCTGAGCTGCGCCAATGCTCGCGTCAGTCGCGGTGTCATCGGGATCGCCTCCGAGTCGGATGTCTTGGTCGTGTCCATCTCGTTGCGCACCCAGTTGTCGTAGGGCCGCATCACGCCCGTCTGGAAGTCGACGGCGCCCCATCGCAGCCCCAGCGCCTCGCCGGGCAGACACAGGCCCGCGTGTGCGCCGCACAGCCAGAACGCTTCCTCGAACACGCTGGGGGCGCGGTGCAAGAGGCAGTCGACCTCGTCCGGGTCGTAGAAGTCGTCGCGTCGCAGGATGCGGTCGTGGTCGTGGCGTTTGCTTGCCCGCTTGACCGAGGCCAGTGGGTTCGCGTCAAGCCAGCCCTCGCGCACGGCGTAGTCGAACGATGCGGCGAGGATGTCGCGGTAGGTGTTTCGGGTCTGCGCGGCGGCCGGGGTCACCAGCATCCAGGGCTTCGTCTTCCGTCGCTTGACGACCCAGCCTTCCGCTTGCAGGGCCATCGCCGCGGTGCGTGAGACACTTCGCGGGCGCTGCGCGTCGAGCGGGACAACGCGGTAGCAGCCGCGCCGCCGGTGCTTCCATGTTCCCGGCAGTTCGTCCGCGAGGCGCAACGCCTCGTCCTTAGTGGCCACCTCAAGCGCCTGACTCTCGGCTGGCTGCGCGGTCCAACGCTCGATCGTCAGTTGTTGCACGTTCTTGCCTTCGGCGAGCGCCTGGCGGGCCTTCGTCTCGCTCAAAACGCGGTAGGCCTTGAAGTCGGCGAAATATCCACGCAGGCGCCCGTCGGCGAGCGAGCGCAGCGGTGTGTCGGCGCCGAGGTCGCGGAATAGGCGCTCGAACATGTCCTCGTAGCCAGCGATCGTGGATCGCTTCAGTCCCCTCTCCCCCTTGCGCTCCGGCAGCCAGCCTTCGACCGACTGCTGGAGAGTGTGCTCGACGATGTGCTCGATCTTTGCAGCCGTCCGGAGTTCCTCGAGGATCGTGTCCAGGCACGCCTGCGCCTCCTTCGGCGTCAGGTGCTCGGCGCTGGGCTTGGGGCCGTGCCCGGCCCGCCAGATGACGGCGCCGCGGGCGGTGCGTCGCCCTGAGTCTCGGATGTGCGCGGGGCCGAGACGTCGGCCGCCCTTCTTATCGTTGCGGTCGCGCCAGAACGCCCAGAAGGAGCGTCCGCGACCGTTCTTGTCGGTCTTGACCTGCAGGTGGCCCGTGGGCCGTTTCTTCTGGCTCATGGTGTTGTAGACCCCTAGCGACTCGAAGCGGCCAACGAGTTGCGAGAAGGGGCCACGGATTTCCCCAGGATTTCCCTAGAGGGCCGTGCCGGTTCGCAAACGGGCCATATTTCTTGGGCTTAAATCCGCTTAGCAGAGCCAATTCCGGGGAGCCGGGAAGCGATCATAATCCGCGTGTCGGGGGTTCGAGTCCCTCCTCCGGCATCGCAGCCTACTCGCAGCATCTCATTTGACCAAGACCGAGCGCTTTGGTACCACCTGCTGGCCTAGCTATGTGGCCTAGGCGTTTGCCGACAAGGGATCGGCGCCGGATGCCTCCGACCTGATGTCGAGCGTCCGGCGCCGACCGACCAATCCCCGCGGGCCCCAAGGCCGGAGGAGATATTGAAGTTTACTCAGAAACACGCGGCAGCTCCGCCGGAGATCCGCGTCGAGCGCCACCGAATCAAGACACCATCTTCCCTCAAAATTCCGATATAGGAAACAATCGCGCGATTTCCTTGACAGCACTCGTCCTTACTGCTGAACTCTTCGTACCGGGCGAACTGCCCGGTTATCCGGATCAGCCTTGGGCCTCCGACCTGAAATCACGAGCACCAAGGGCCGATCGACCAATCCAGAACAAGGAGTATGTGCGAAATGCAACGCATTAGAACTCTGGGCTTTGCCCTGGTAGCCGTGTTGGCGCTCAGCGGACTCGCTGTGTCGTCGGCTTCGGCCAGCTTATTCTTAGCCCACCCCACTGGCGGTACTTTTCCGGCCTTAATATTAGATATCAACACCAATAACCACAAATTCACGACCGAAGCCGGCAAAGTAGTCGAATGCACATCCGCGAAGTCGCACGGTTTTGCCGAATTCTTACGGGCCTTAACCCAGAAGGATATCGTCATTTATTCGGGGTGCACGGCGTTTGGCTTTGTGGGCGCCCAAATCTCACCAGCTGAATATGAATTCAGTGCTGACTTAAAAGTCACTCAGCTGAACACAGTAATTCTCACGGTAAAAGGTTTCACCGGCAACTGCGAGGTCATAGTCTCGCCGAGTGGCAACGCAAACCTGGACGGGGTGCACTATGGTAGTGACCCCGCTGACCCTAGTCGCCTGATAATCAATGCTTTAGTCAAAGGTATCACGGCCTTCATATCGGGCGGTGAATGTGGCAAAGCAGGAACAGTAAAAACCGCCGAATACGTAGGTACATCTTTAGCGTGGCTAGAGGCCGGTGGGAAGCTAGGCTGGGATAAATAGCCTAGAGCAACAGTGAGCGCATAATGATTAGCTGGTAGTTCAACTGCTGGGGCGAGCGGCGCATCTCGCTCGTCCCAGCCTTCGCGCCCGCAACGCTCCGACAAGTGCGACTACCACAGTAATATTCTAATGCCTCGTATTCTCTCGCTTATCAGCACGGCTGGCTGGGTAGTCAAAAACAGGCCTTCCCCTGCCCCAAGACCGCTACATATAGTAGGCGAATTCGCATAACGTGAAAAGAGGAGGGATTGAGTTGGCTTTGGGACACATGGTGCGCGCATTGGTGGGCGTTTTGATTGGATGCGCAACCGGCGGATACCTAGCATTCGTAGCTCCAGTGGTTGCCGGTGCCGAACTGTGTCCCAATGCTGGTTTTCGACTGGGCCCATCGGGATACCTCCCCGACTGTCGGACTTACGAGCAGGTCTCGCCCGTCGCGAAGGGTGGCTTTGACGCCGTGTCGCGGCTTCCATTTCTGGTGTATCCCGCGCAGGCATCACCCGATGGCGAAGCGGTCATGTACATAGGGCAAGGACCGCTCCCAGGTGCAGAAGCCGGCACTCGTCCCGCTTTCCGGCTCAGCGCACGCATGGGCGACGACTGGCAAACCTCTGATGTCGGCCCACCGACGTCACAGGTCTCCCCGGTGGGCGGCGGGGGTGCATACCTCAACTTTTCCGAAGATCTCTCGCAGTGGACTATCAGGGTCGCAGGACAAGCTTTGGCGGGTCTTCCCATCGGAAGCGAAGGACTGTACAACCTGTTCCTGCGAAAGGCGGACGGCTCTTACTCGCTCCTGAACACGGCAGCCCCTTCGGAATTTCCCGAACCAGGCGCCGAATGCTACAAATTCGAAGAGTGCTTCCCGGGATTCGACTTGTCTGTGTTCGCGGGTGCATCGCAGGATTTCACGCACGTGATTTTCGAGGCGAACGACAGCCTCACTGGAACAGGGGCTCCCGGTGGGATGGTCTGGAACCTATACGAAAACGCCGGGGGGCAGCTTCGTGTGGTCGGAATTCTCCCTGACGGAGAAATGGCTCCGGGCGGGGCCGTCCCTGGCGCCGGCGGCACGGAAATCGAAACGGATCACTGGTCAGAGGTCAATCATGCGATCTCGGCCGATGGAACGCGTGTCGTGTTCCAGGCTGCCGCGGATGGCGGAGCGCCAGACCCAGCACAGCAAGGCATGCCTGAGCTCTACGATCGGCTCGAAGGCGCGCAGACGGTCGAGATCTCCGAACCAGCGCCCGGCGCAAAACCCACGAACCCCGCGCCCGAGCCCGCCACATTCCGGAGCGCCTCCACCGATGGCTCGGAAGTCTTTTTCACCAGCTTGGCCGAGCTGACGACAGAATCGAACACCGGCGTGGCCAACGAACACGAAGACCTCTATCGCTTCGACCTGCCGCCGGGCGCACGCAATGGCGAACTGATCGATCTGACCAGAGAATTCGCCTCCGATCCCGAAGGCGCGGGCGTGCGCGGCGTCGTCGGCGCCTCGGAATCCGCGACCGATGGACCTTACGTGTACTTCGTCGCGAGCGGGCAGCTCCACGGCGTCGGAGTGACCGGCGCGCCAAACCTATATGTGTGGCACGAAGACCCAAGCACCCACGCATCCGGGGTCAGCTTTATCGCCACGCTGAACGAAGGCGATTCTCTCGACTGGTCGGCGATTTCAACCCAACGACGGGCGTATGTCACACCCGACGGACAGCACCTCGCGTTCATGTCGGTGGGCAGCCTCACCGGCTACGACAACACCGACCGCATCAGTCAAGGACCTGATAGTGAGGTCTATGAGTTCAGTGCCAGCACTGGCACGCTCCTCTGCGCCTCGTGCGATCCGAGTGGCACGCCACCGATTGGACCAGCGTATATCGGCGCGACAGCGGAACACACCGCGAGCACCTCGTTCCATCGGCCACGTGTTCTCAGCGACGACGGCACGCGCCTCTTCTTCTCCTCTCCTGATCCGCTCGTCGCGGGTGTCGTCGGTGCCTATGCGAAGCTCTACGAGCACGAGTTCGATGGATCCGGGAGCTGTCGGACCGAAGGTGGCTGCCTCGCGCTCATCTCCGCTCACAACAGTGGCGCAAGCGGAGCAACCGACGTGTTTTTGGACGCGGACGCGAGCGGCAATAACGTCTTCTTCGCCACACTCGGCCGACTCGCACCTACGGATACGGACGGCCTCTTCGACGTGTACGACGCTCGAGTGGGCGGCGGTTTCGCGCCTCCGTCCACTGTGGCGGCATGCACCGGGTGTGGCGGCTCGACGAGCGCGCAGCCGTCGGTGACGCCGCCCTCGCAGCTGATCCTGCCAGGCGTCACAGCCGGGTCGGGCGACCTCCCGCCGCCGACCCCGGCAAAGCCGAAGCCGGCGAAGCCCTCCTGCAAGGCCAAGGCGAAGAAGATCAAGAACGCCAAGGCGCGTGCTCGCGCACTGAGACGGTGTCCGAGGCCACGACCTGCGCCCGTGAGCCGGAGGGCGGGACGATGACGCGCGCTCGCCTGCGAAACGCCTCACCGCTGTTCGGTGCGCTCATCGCGGCAGCTGTCGCGGCCGCGATGCTTGCTCCAACCGCGGCAACAGCCGCGGCACCCACTGCGCACTGGGTGCTCATCTCGACATCTGCGCCCACGTACTTCAGAGCCGGCGACGAAGGGGACTACTTCGAAGTCGCGGCCGTCAATGACGGCGCCGCTGCGGCGGGTGCGAACTTCACGATGAGGGACGCGCTGCCGCCCGGAGTCACCGCTACGGCCATCCGAGGAGACTCGGGAACTGGGACGTTTTTTGGTGAACGCATAATGAACTGCGCGACTCAAACTGTAACCTGTGAAGGGACGGCCCCCGTCCAGCCGGGAGAAACTGTGCAAATGAGGGTAATCGTGGCGGTCTCTGCCGGTGCGTCGGGGACCCTCCTGAACACTGCGACCATTTCAGGCGGCGGCACTCAGACCGCGCGGACGACGAGCACAACACCGGTGAGTTCGCAACCGGTGCCGTTCGGCGCGGCGCTCGCAACGAGCCTGACCGGTGAAGACGGCAGCCCCGCTACACAGGCGGGCTCGCACCCGCTCGCGTTCACCTCGATCCTGGCGTTCAACGTGGGATCCGTCAGTCGATTCGATCAATGTAAACCCGAACCGAGCAGCTACGGATGCCCGGTGCCGAGCTCCGAGGCCAGAGACGTGAACGTAGCGCTGCCCCCCGGATTGATCGGCGATCCACTGGCCGTTCCTCGGTGCAACCAGACGACCTTTCAGTCCTACGGCGGCCAAAACTGTCCCGCGGACACACAGGTGGGGGTAGTGCAGCTGTACTTCTACGGCAACACCACCGGATCCCAGCAGGTGCCCGTCTACAACGTCGAACCGCCGCCTGGCGAGCCCGGCGAGCTTGGCTTCACGATCGCTAGCTTCTTTCATATCCCAATGTTCTTTCACGTGCGCAGCAACGGAGACTACGGCCTTACGGCCGAGGTGCAGGGAATTAGCGAGGCAGATCCTCTCCAGATGAGCGTGTTGACTGTGTGGGGCGTCCCGGCGGCTGCGAGCCACGACAGGTATCGCTTGGGACCTAGGGAAGGGAGCTGCGGAGAAGGCTGTCCCAGTGATGTGGCGGCAAAACCGTTCCTCACGCTGCCCACAAGTTGCACTTCCCGGGAACTGGAAATCCCTTTCTCCGGCGACTCGTGGCAGCTTCCTGCGTCGAACCTGGAAGAACTTTCACCGCTACCACCAGCACACCTGGCCGGCACGACCGGCTGCGACGCCCTCTCCTTCACCCCGGAAGCCCTATCGGTCGGCCCATCGATCGAAGTGCACCCGCGTACAGGCCAGCCGGACTCGCCATCAGGCTACACCGTAAGCCTACAGGTACCCCACAACGACACCCCAGAAGATCTTGCCGCGCCCGAGCTGCGCAACGTTGAGGTGACGCTGCCCCCGGGCACATCGATCTCACCGTCAGCTGCCAACAACCTGCAGGCCTGCTCCGAAGCCCAGTTCGGCCTCAAAAGCGGCGTTGCCGGTAATTGTCCCACCCCATCGAACGTCGGCGAAGTCGAAGTCGTCACTCCGCTGCTGGAAAAGCCGCTCCAGGGAAGCCTCTACCTCGCTCAACCCAAGTGCGGCGGCGGCGGTCAGCCGGCGTGTAGCGAGGCGAGCGCGACGAACGGCGAACTGTACGGCCTCTACCTCGAAGTCGAAGGCTCAGGAGTCATCGTCAAGCTCAAGGGCACGGTGTCGGCCAACCCGACCACGGGCCAGCTGACGACGACGTTCAAGGAAAACCCGCAGCTGCCGTTCAGCGAACTCAAGGTGAGACTCAACGGCGGGGCGCAGGCGCCGCTTGCCAACCCGCAGACGTGCGGTACGTTCACCACGATGTCGGACCTCGTGCCGTGGAGCGCGCCGGCCTCAGCGGACGCCACCCCATCGTCGTCGTTCTCGCTCAGCGGCGCGGGTGGGTCGGGATGTCCATCGTCACTGCCGTTTGCGCCGTCTTTCAGCGCAGGCACGCTGATCCCGAACGCCGCGTCCTCGAGCCCGTTCACGTTGACGTTCTCCAGGCACGACGGCGAACAGGACCTGGCCGGCGTCAGCGTGACGCTGCCGCCCGGCTTGGTGGGGCTGCTCTCGCAGGTCCCGTTGTGCCAGGAACCGCAGGCCGCTGCGGGCGAATGCCCAGAATCCTCGAAGATCGGTACGACCGCGGCGGCGGTCGGGGCGGGCTCGAACCCCTACTGGATCAACGGCGGCAGGGTGTACCTCACCGGCCCATACAACGGCGCCCCATTCGGCCTGTCGGTGGTCGTGCCAGCGCAGGCAGGCCCGTTCAACCTCGGCAACGTCGTCGTGAGGGCCGCGATCAGCGTGAACCCCGCTACCGCGGCGGTGACGGTCACGAGTGGCCCGTTGCCGCAGATCAAGGATGGTGTGCCCTTCCGGCTAAAGACCGTCAACGTAACGGTCGACCGTCCGGGCTTCATGCTCAACCCGTCGAACTGCGAACAGCAGAGCATCACGGGGACGATCGCCGGCGCCAAGGGTGCCACCGCGAGCGTCTCGAGTCCGTTCGCGGTGCTGGGCTGCAAGGAAGGCCTCCAATTCAAGCCGTCGATGACCGCCTCCACGCGTGGAAAGACGAGCAAAGCTCACGGCGCGAGCCTCGACGTGAAGGTCACCTATCCCAGTGGCCGCGAGGCGAACATCCGCTCGGTCAGGGTGAGCCTGCCGCTCGCGTTGCCATCGCGTCTGGCAACGCTCAACAAAGCATGCACGGCGGCGGTCTTCGCGGCAAACCCAGCGCTTTGCCCGGCGGAATCGGTCGTCGGCATAGCGAGAGCGAAGTCGCCGGTCCTGCCGGTGACGCTCACTGGCCCTGCGTATCTGGTCTCGCACGGAGGCGCGGCGTTCCCCGACCTCGTCGTGATCCTGCAGGGCGATGGCGTGCGGGTCGATCTGACCGGTAACACGGACATCAAGAAAGGCATCACCAGCTCGACGTTCAAGAGCGTCCCCGATGTCCCGGTGAACTCGTTCGAGCTCTACCTCCCTCAGGGCCGGTACTCCGTGTTCGCCGCCAACGGCAACCTCTGCAAGCAGAAGCTGAGGATGCCGACGACCCTGACAGGACAGAACGGCGCGGTCATCAAACACACCACGACGATCCAAGTCACCGGCTGCCAGAAAGCGAACAAAACGAACTCAAAGAAGGCCAGCAGGAGCCGCAAGGCGACTCGAACCGTCGCCGGCAAAGGGAGGAAAGCCTGATGCGCGCCCGAGGATTCTCGACGGTCGGTCTGGCTGTGCTCGGTCTGATGGTCGCAGGACTTCAGGCCCCCAGCTCATGGGCCGCCGCCCCGGAAGCGCCCATAACCGAAGCGGCCAAAGAAATCACGGCCACCTCAGCCACCCTGCATGGCGAACTGAACCCGCACACGGAAGCCACAACAGGCTATGAGTTCATGTACAGCCCCTACGGGATCTGTGAAGTCTTCGTCACGGAACCGGGAACCCCGGAAAAAGGCGAAGCGCTCAAAGTGTCGACGAGCGTCACCGGGCTCGAACCGAACAGGACCTACACGTTCTGCGCGGTCGCGATCCAGACCGAAGCAGAAGTGACCGAACAGACGGTAGGACAGCCGCTGACGTTCAAAACGTCGACGGCCGCACCCGCGGTCGAAGGCGAGAGCGTGCCTGCGATAACGCCGTTTGAAGCGACGCTGGAAGCACAGGTCAACCCGGACAATCAAGCAACGGTCTACGCCTTCCAATACTCCTCGACCAAACCGGCGGGCGAAGAACTCGAAGGCGCCGTCACCACTGTCGAAGGCGCCAGCCAGCTGTCGGGCTTCGGAAACCAGCCAGCCAGCGTCTCCACCGGTGCGGTCCTAGCGCCCGCCACGACCTACTACTACCGGGTCCTCGCGACCAACGCGACCGGCACGACGGAAGGCAAAGTCGAAGAATTCACAACCGCGACGCTGCCGGCGCCGCTGATCGACGGCGAGAACGCCTTCAACGTGACCCAGACCGACGCGCAACTGCAGGCGCTGATCAACGCCAACTACCAGACGACGGCCTTCCACTTCGCGCTCGGGACAGACACCAGCTACTCACTCGTCCCGGTCTTCGCCCAGGGGGAACTCGGTGCCGGGTTCGGCGACAGCGAAATCAACGTCGACCTGCACGCGGAAGGCATCGAACTCCAGCCGAACACCGAATACCACTACGAGGCGGTCGCGACAAACGAAACCGGCACCATCGAAGGCCTCACCGCACTCGGCGACACGACGTTCATCACGCTCCCAGACCCTCCGACGGTCAACACAGGCGAAGCGTCATCGATCACCCCCAACAGCGCCGAAATCGCCGGAACCGTCAACCCCGGCAGCAGCGGCCAGAGCCTTCAAGATGACACGACATACCTCTTCCAGTACGGCCCCGACACCACGTACGGATCCCAGGCACCGCTTACACCGGGCGATGCGGGAGAAGGCGAAAGCCCCGTCCCCGAGACCGCGAGCCTCACGGGTCTGAAACACGGCGCCGCCTACCACTACCGCATCATCGCGACCAACAACAGCGACAAAACCCCGCAGACCGTCTACGGCGAAGACGAGACCTTCACAACCACCCCGACGCCTCCGATCCTGAGCGGAGTGTCGGTGTCGAACGTCACCCCGAGCGGTGCGACTGTCGCGGCGGAACTCGACCCGCAGGAACTGACCACGCGCTACGAACTGCAGGTCGGCACCACTCCTGGCCTGCTGCAGAACGAAGCGGCTGGCAACGTCATCGATGCGGCCCCTCTTTCGCTTTCCGTTGGATCGTTGAGTCCGGGCACCCTCTACCACTACGTCTTCACCGCGAGCAACTCAAATGGCGACAGCAAGTCTGAAGGTACGTTCACCACTGCCCTCAGCCCAGGCGCTTCGAACCCGCTTGCCACACCCCCGAGCCCGCAGCTACTCACGACTCCGGCGATCGCCTTCCCAAGCGAATCCAAAATCAAACCGCTGACGACCGCCCAGAAGCGCGCGAGAGCGCTCAAGGCGTGCAAGAGGAAGCCGCGCAAGAAGCGCGGCACATGCGAACGACAGGTCCGTAAGAGATACGGCAAGAGCAGGCCGAAAGGCGCCGCGAAGTAGATCCGCGACCCGTCCTCCGGCTTCGCGGGTCAATTTGGCAGCAGGCTGCTGCCAAATTCGATCTCTACGTGCTCGTATCGAGCTTGTCGGCGTCGTAGATCACGCTCGCGGCCTCGGCGATCCCGGCGAGCTCCGCGGTGAGTTCGGGCAGCTCGGGCAGCGCCGGCCTGAGCGCAGTGGGGGTCTCGTCGGTCATGGTGGTGTCGCCGGTCGTATACCGAGCGACCGCGACCGGAGTATCAAGGCCGCGCAGAGCCCACTGCGTCACGGTCTTGTTGCGTCCTGGGCACAGAACCAAGCCGATTGTCGCCGCGTCGCCATCCTGGCGCTCGAGTTCGTCGACCGCATTGAGGTAGAAGTTCATCTTGCCGGCGAACTCCGGCTTGAAGTCCTCAATCTTCAGGTCGATGACGACGAAGCGTCGCAGCCTGTAGTTGTAGAACAGCAGGTCGAGGAAGAACTCGGACTCCTCGCCGCTCTCTCCGTCGGGAACCCGAAGCGGGAACTGCCGTCCGACCAGGGCGAACCCTCTGCCCATCTCCATTAGGAAGCTCTGCACGTCATCCAGCAGCGCGGCCTCCAGGTCACGCTCCTTCGCATCGGCTGAGAGGTTGAGGAACTCGAAGTTGTATGGGTCCTTGATCGCGTCACGGACGAGTTCTGAGTCCGACCCCGGTAGGGCGTGGTCGAAGCTGGTGAGGGCCGCGCCCTGCCGGCCGCGAAGATCGCCGGCGATCTGGGCCTCGAGGACCTTGCGCGACCAGCCATGCTCGACGGCCGCACGCGCGTACCAGGCGCGCACATCAGCGTCCGCCGTCTTGTCGAGCAGCACCATGTGATGCCCCCACGGCAATTTGGCAGCAGGTTGCTGCAACATTTCGCTGGCGCTCTCGGCCGGCCACGCCCGCGCGAACTCGCGCATGTAACGAAGGTTACGAGCTGACAACCCTCGCATATCGGGAAACTCCCGTCGCAGGTCCGCGGCCAGTCGCTCGATCACCTTCGCGCCCCAGCCCTCTCGGTCCTCACGCGTGATGATGCCAGCGCCGATCTCCCAGTAGGCTGCGAGCACGGCTGCGCTGACTGCCAGCGCAGCCTGTGATCGTGCAGTCGAGACGGCGCGCTTGACCTCCTCGAGGAACCGCGGGTAGTCAGCCGGCAGGGTGTCGCCGCTGCGTGCGGGCACGTTGCGTCTTGTCATTGAAACGATCGTATCCCCACGATCGGGGCGGCGGTGACCGTAATCGAACAAGTGTTTGGTTTTGGTCGCTGGCTGACTTCCTGATCTCAGCGCCATGCGCCCGTAGAGGCGGGCAGTCCTGCAATGTCAGCCATACGTTCCGTACGAGATGCAGCATCGTGACTCAAGAGGTCAACCTGCGAACCCGACATCGAAGGATTACCCTGGGGGTCGCATGTCACTGAAGATCGTAGGAGCCGGCGTGGGTCGCACCGGCACGAACTCCCTCAAGATCGCCCTGGAGCGCCTACTCGGGACGCCGTGCCACCACATGTTCGAGATCCTCAACGACCGGGGCCAGATTCCGGGCTGGACCGATGCGATCGAGGGGCGTCCGGTCAGCTGGGAGACGATGCTCGCCAAGTACACAGCGCTCGTCGACTGGCCCGGCGCGTCGTTCTGGCCGGAGCTATCCGCAGCAAATCCCGACGCCCTGGTCCTCTTGTCGGTGCGCGATCCACAGTCCTGGTATCGCAGCGCGTCGAACACCATCTTTCGCGTCATGGCCGACCCGCCCGCCGAATTGACGCCATGGATGGCAACGATCCGCAGGATGCTGCGAGATCGGTTCAGCGATCAGCTCGACGATGAACACGCGATGATCGATGCGTTCGAGCGACACAACGACGCCGTGCGCCAGGCGATCGCGCCCGAGCGCCTGCTGGAGTGGTCCGTTGGGGAAGGATGGGAGCCCATCTGTGAGCGGCTCGGGCTCGATGTTCCAGACGAGAGCTTCCCCCGAACGAACTCCACCGCCGAGTTCAAGGCGCGTCCCTCAGCGCCCGCGGCTACCTGAGGAGATGCTGTAGATGCGTCGCGCCCTGGACAAACCGGGCTCCAGGAGCCACGCATGATGCATTCCATTTGCTAGGATTTCTTCACTGACGCGTCGCAGGCACAGCACATTGGGGGCAGCATCTTGAAACAGCCGCAGCCACGCAGCCCGAGATCCCGGCAGAACGCCTGAGGACACGACGGTGGCCGACGCATCCGACCCGCCGCCCCCCTCAACAACAGTCTCCCTGTCGGCTGACGCTGGCAACTACGTGCTGGAGGTCGGCGGCTCGGCCGGCATGGCGATCTCCGCGCGCGATGCGCGTGGATCTGCGTCTCTGAAGCGAGCCGTAGCGAGATCTGCCAAAGAGGCGCCCCCGACAGCGTCGAAGCCCTCCCCTGGCCCGGTCGAGACCGCCTCGCAGGTCACCGACAAGTTGGAGCACGTGACGCGTCTCATCACCGAGGTCTCCGAGCGTCGCCTCGACGTGAAGTCCCTCAGCGACGAGGCCGACGCCCTGCTCGACCTCCTCCAGCGGCTCGACCGCCATGAACGCTGGTCCGACGCCATACGCGTCGCGCGTAAGCTCGCCACGCTGCTCGCCCTCCTCGGGCGATGGCTCGAGCTTCTTCGCTCGCTGCGCCTCGCTCTCAGTCTCGCCGAGCGCTTTGGCGACGATGACGGCAAGGCGTGGGCGCTCCACGAACTGGGCACCCTGCATCTCGCGGCCGGGCAGCATTTCGAAGCCAATCGCATGCTCAGCGAAGCCCGCGAGACCCGAGCGCGGACCGGCGACGCGCGGGGCCTGAAAGCGACCGACGGCAACCTTCTCACGCTCTGCCACACGTTGCGCGCAAGCATCCCGCCGCCACCGCCACCGCCGCCACCGGGCTGGATCGCGCGCATTCTCAGCTCGCCACCTCTGGCGCTGGCTGTCGCCCTGTCTCTGCTTCTTCTCGGCGGCGCGGCGGGGGCTGTCATCGACAGCTCCGGGTCCTCCCCAATCCCGCACCCGATCAAGATCGACTTCCTACCCGCCGCGCCCCGCCCCGGCGAGACGGTCGCCTTCCACGCCAAAACGGCGACCAACGCGGACCCGTACGCGTGGTGGTTCGGCGACGGCAGGAGCAGCCTCGCCTCTCACCCACGGCACGTGTACAAGCACTCAGGCACTTACCGGGTGATCGTCACAGTCACCGACGGGCACGGAGCGATCCTGGGCAGCGCGACACGCCTGGTCGTCGTCGCCAAACCCAGCCCTACAGGCAAACAACCCCCCGCTCGAGAAACCTCGAAAGTCACGAGCAAAGAAATCAGCTCGCCACGCGTGTCGGTGCAGGCGCAATCTCCCACCGGCGAAGGATTCGTCGCCGAACAGCCGATCGCGTTCGCAGCCAGATCCCTGCTTCCACCTGGAGTGAAGATAGCCAGCTACCAGTGGAGGTTCGGTGACGATGAGTCCTCCGAAGAAGCCGCCCCGTCGCACACCTATTCGCAAGCCGGCAGCTACACCGTCGAACTGCTCATCACCGACTCGCTCGGCGCCACGGCCAAAGCGGAGCGGACGATACTCGTCGAACCCATCCCCGAACCCACTTCAAAACCGACCGAAACCAGTAAACCAGCACCACCTGAACTGGGATGAGAACGGGGTAACGAGCTAGGTGCGCCCTGGCCATCCCGGGACACCTGACTCACCGCAGCACGACGGATCGCGTCACGCTCGCTGCCCGACCGCTCGCTGGCGTGAGCGCGATCTTCACCGTCAGCGAGAGGCTGCGACGCCGACGGAGCGCGCTTCGCCCCTTCGCGTTCAGCTTCACCGTGAACGACACCCTCCCAGCGGCAACGGCACCGCGCACGTAGCGCCCTACGAGCACCGGCGCCGCCTTCGCACTAGCGAGCGACGCGCCCTTCGCGAACACGTCCACCTCCAGACGCCCGCCCGCACCCGCGGCTGACACGTTCAGAGAGCCCTTGACCGACACGCCGCGCTGAGCGGAGCGCAACGACGGGGCTCCGACGATGGCCGGTCCTGGCGCTGGCGCCACGATCGGGTCGAGCACGGCCGGGGGCAGCGGATTGCCGGTCGGCGGAGGCGTCGGCGTGGTGGTGGTCGATGTGGTGGTGGTCGGCGGCGGTTCGGACGTTGGCGGCGAGGTCGTCGTGAACGTGTTGTCCACCCCCTGCACCGTGCCCGACGCGTTTTTCGCCACCACCCGGAAGTGGTACACCGTGCCCGCCACCAGGCCCGTCAACGCCGTCGACTCCGCGTGAGCCGCGTGATCTTCTCCCGCTGGGAGTTCTTCTGTGCTCTGTCCGTAGCTACTGGTCAATCCCCACTCGAAGTGGTATTCCGTCGCCTGGCCGTTCGGGTTGACCGTGCCGTTTAGCGTCGCCTGCGTTTCACTCAGCGCGCTCACCGTGCCGGTGCTTGCGCTTGGCGCGCCAGGAGCGGGCTGCGTCGTGAACGTTTTGTCCGCCCCTTCGGTCGTGTCCGCCGCGTTCGTCGCCACCAGCCGGTAGTGGTAGGTGGTTCCCGGCGCCAGCGAGCTGAGCGAGCTCGCCACCACTTCCGCCGTGCTGCCTTCACCCGCGGACGCTTCGCTCGTTTTTTCGCCGTAGCTCATCGTCAGCCCGTAGTCGAAGTGGTATTTCGTCAATTTGCCCTGCGGGTTGACAGTGCCGTTCAGCGTCGCGGTCGTCTGTCCGATGGCGCTCGCCGCACCCGTCGTCGCCGTCGGCGCTCCCGGTGTTGACACCGTCACCGTCCCGCTCATCGCGGGGCCGTGCACCGTGCAGTAGAACTTGTACGTCCCCGCCTGTGTGAACGTGCACGTGCCGCTCCACTGTGTACCCGAGCTAGGCACCGCGGTGCTGACCGGCACGCCCGTGCACGCCGGCGTCGCCGGCCCGCTCACCCATTCCACACCATGTGGCACCGTCGTCGCGTTGCGCACCGCGATCGTCGCGCCCGTGTTGACCGCCACCTGTTCAGGCGACCAGTGGTGTTCGTAGAGACCCGCATTCACCGCGTCGATCGTCGGTTCCGTCGAGCTGCCCACCGCGGGCAGAAGCGCAAACAGCGCCCCCGTCACGGTCGTCAACAGCACACAACGCCTCCAGTGCCTCATCTGCGCTCTCCCCTCATCCGTGCTCGACGACGGTCCGTGTCACGCTCGACGGTGCGCCCTGTGGCGGTGTGAGCGTGATCCTCACCGCCAGCGTCAGACGTCTGCGGTGTTTCAGCGCGCGGCGCGCCCGCGCGCTCAGCCGCACGCGGAACCCGACCGTTCCCGCGGCGAGAGAGCTGCGCACGAGGCGCCCCACCCGCACTCGCGAGCGCCCAGCTTTACCCAGCGAGGCGCTGCTTGCGAACACGTCCACCTCCAGGCGGGCACCCGCGCCGGCCTGCGAGATCGAGAGCGAGCCGTGCACCGCGCCGCCCGCGTGCCCTCCCTCGAGTGTCTTGACCCGCAGCGGCGAGGAGCCCGAGATCGGTTCGACGGGCCCCGTCGGACCGGTCGTGGTGGGCGTCGTGCCCGTCGGCGTGGTCGTCGTGGCAGTGGTGGTCGTCCCGCCACCGCTCACCGTGATCGTTCCCGCCATAGAGGGCCCGTGAACGGTGCAGTAGAACGTGTACGTGCCGGGCTGAGAGAAGCTGCACGTGCCGCTCCACTGCGTCCCCGAGCTCGGCACCGCGGTGCTCACCGGCACGCCCGCGCTGCATGCCGGCGTCGCCGGTCCATGCACCCATTCGATGCCGTGCGGCACCGCCGTCGCGTTGCGAAAAGTCACCGCCCCTCCGGCGCCGACTTCCACCTGTGCCGGCGACCAGGAGTGTTCGTAGAGGCCTGTGTTGACGGCATCCACCGTTGGGCTCGTGTCCGAGTTCGCCACGGCGGGCAGCATCGCCACGAACGCGCCCAGCAGCGCCGCCAGCGGTAGGTAGCGTCCGCGCAGTCTCACAATCCTCTCCCGCCTTTCCTCGCTCGGCCTCCGGGGGTCAGATGCCCCCGCGCGCGGCTTCGTGCGGCGCGCCTCACCCACACAGGACGCCGTCCGGCCGAGAACCTTCCCGACGGCGAGTGTTTCTATTTGCGCATGCCGATGGCGCGGCGCAGCGACTCGCGCAGCAGCAGGCGGTATGCCACATCCGTGGCCGCCAGCACCGTGATAATCAATGTCCCCGGACGACGAAGCGGAAATGCGAGTCGCTGCATGGCTTCATTATCGGCATTGCCGAGCATTTGACTTGAGCTACGCGCCCGCGCGCAACTCTCCGCCTACGCCGCCTGAGCGTCCAACGCGACCTCCTCGTCCGGCTCCGCCGGCGCGTGCTGCGCCATCGGCCCGAGGTGAAGCACCGCTGGCACGACCGCGATCGCCGCCGCCGTCAGGCCCGCCGCGATCCAGAACGCCAGGTGGTAGCCGCTCGTCAGCGCCGCCGCGTCGGAGTGGCCGTGGGCAAGCGCCGTCTTGCGTGTGCGACGCGGACAGCGTCGCCAGCACCGCCAGGCCGAGCGCGCCGCCGACCTGCGCGGTCGTGTTCACCAGTCCCGACGCGAGGCCCGCTTCGTGGGGCTCGGTGCCGGACATCGCCACGTTCATCAGCGCCGGGAAGCACACGCCCGCGCCGATCCCGAGCAGCAGCATCGACGGCAGCACGTGCAGCACGTAGCCGCCGCCGACCGGCACCTGCGCGAACAGCACCAGCGCCGACCGTGATCAGGAACAGCCCCGGCAGCGAGCGTGCCGTGCGCGCCGAAGCGCGTCAACAGCCGCTCGGAGTAGCGGATCGACAGCGTCCCCATCGCCACCGTCACCGGCAGGAACGCCAGGCCGATCTGCAGCGCGTCGTAGCCGAGCACACGGCGCAGGTACAGCGCGCCGAGGAAGAACATCCCGAACATCCCCGCCACCGACAGCACCTGGATCAGGTTGGCCGCCGCCACGTTGCGCGAGCGGAAGATCCGCAGCGGCACGAGCGGGTTGCGCGCCGTCGCCTCGCGCGCCAGGAACGCGCCCAGCAGCGCCAGCGAGATCGCCGCCGAGCGTCAGCGTGCGGCCCGCGCCCCAGCCGTCCTCCGCCGCGGGCTTCACGATCGTGTACACGCCGAGCATCAGCGCCGAGGTGATCAGCACCGCGCCGGGGATGTCCGCCCCGCCGCCGAAGCCGATGCCCGCGTCGCGGTCCAGCAGGCGCAGCGCGAACGCCGCCGTCGCGATCCCGATCGGCAGGTTCACGAAGAAGATCCAGTGCCAGTCGATCGACTGCGTGATCACGCCGCCCGCCAGCAGGCCCACCGAGCCGCCCGCCGAGGCCACGAACGCGTACACGCCGATCGCCTTCGCCTGCTCGCGCGGCTCGGGGAACATCGTCACGATCATCCCCAGGATCACCGCCGAGGTCATCGCCCCGCCGACGCCCTGCACGAAGCGCGCCACGATCAACACCGTCTGGCTCTGCGCCAGGCCGCACAGCAGCGACGCCGCCGTGAACACGGCGACGCCCGCCAGGAAGATGCTCCTGCGCCCGATCAGGTCGCCGAAGCGACCCGCCAGCAGCAGCAGCCCGCCGAACGCGATCAGGTAGGCGTTCACCACCCACGCGAGGCTCGACGTGGAGAAGCCCAGGTCGTCCTGGATCGACGGCAGCGCCACGTTCACCACCGTCACGTCCAGCACGATCATCAACATCCCCACGCACAGCACGTACAGCGCGATCCAGCGTGTGTCTCGGGGCGTGTCCGTCTGTGTGGCGCTCATGTGGCTCCTCTCGCCGGTCGTCGTGCTCATGCGCCGCCTCCAGCGCCCTCCACGAGGGCGCCGAGCGCGTCCATCAATACGTTCGTGCCGTGCTCGCGCGCGGCGGGCGTGTCCAGGCCGTCGAGATACACGCCCTGCTCGGTGAGCGTCAGCCGCGTGCCCGCGCCCGACGCCTCGAACTCCACGGTAGCAACGGACACGGATATGCGCTGCGTGTCGCGGTGCATCTCGTACGTGTACACGATCCGCTCGCCCGCCACGATGTCCTGGTAGAGCGCGTCGAAGGTGTAGCTCGGGCCGTCCTGCATCGCGATCGCCAGGTGCTCGCGGCCGCCTTCGCGGAAGTCCAGCGTGTGCGAGCCCGCGGGCTTGTCTGCCGGCCCGAACCACTGCGTCTTCGCGGCGAGGTCCGCCCACGCGTCGAACACGCGCCGCGGCGGCGCGTCGTAGGTGCGCTCGATCGTGAACGTGTCGTGCACCGCCGCGCGCTCCTGGACGGTCTGCTCTGTCTGGCTCATCGTCTGCTCCCTTTTCGTTTCGGTTTCGTTGTCGTCGCCTGCGCTTCGCTCCGGCTTCCGGGGTGCTGGGCGAGGTAGTCGCCCAGGCGGTCGAGGCTGTGCTCCCAAGCGGTGCGTCGGTCGGCTACCCACTGCTCCGCCGTGCGCAGCGCCGCCGGCTCGATCGCGCACGTGCGCACCCGCCCCTGCTTCTGCGAGCGCACCAGCCCGCTCGCTTCCAGCACCTGCAGGTGCTGCACCACCGCCGGCAGCGACATGTCGAGCGGTCGCGCCAGCTCGCTCACCGACGCCGGCCCCACGGTCAGGCGGTCCACCATCGCCCGTCTGCTCGGGTCCGCGAGCGCCTGGAACAGAAGGTCCACGTCGCGCTCCACCGGTTCGTAATACTTAAGCATCTCTTAAGTATGGCATACTTGGCGACGGAATGCGCGCTCACGTGCAGAGGGTCAGCCGGGCGTGTGTGCGCGTCGACGGTCGCGCCGTCGGGGAGATCGGCGCGGGGCTGCTCGTGCTGCTCGGCGTCACGCACGAGGACGACGAGCGCACGGCAGAGCGCCTCGCCGCGAAGGTCCGCGCGCTGCGCGTGTTCCCCGACGCAGACGGGCAGATGAACGAGCCGCTCGGCGAGCGCGAAGTACTGTGCGTGAGCCAGTTCACGCTCTACGGCGACGCACGCCGCGGCAACCGCCCCAGCTACGTCGCCGCCGCGCGCCCCGAGCAGGCCGAGCCGCTGTATCAGCGCTTCTGCGAGCTGCTCGACGCGCGGCGCGGCGTGTTCGGCGCGCACATGGAGGTCGAACTCGTCAACGACGGGCCCGTGACGGTTCTGCTCGAGATGTAACGCCTGCCGCCGCGGCGTCCCACCGGTCCTCGATACTTACGCCATGCCCGACGCCGCCGCGCCGTCCATCCGCAAGGATCGCCTGCTGCCGTGGATCGCCGCCGAGCGCGCCTTCCGCGGCGTCGTGCTGCTCGCGGTCGGGATCGTGCTCGTCACGCATCCGCACGCCGACTGGGCAAGTGAAATCTCCCGCCTCGCCGAACACCTCGGGCTCGACCCGAAAGGCAACTGGATCAAACGCGTCATCGACAAGGTCAGCAAGATCCACGCCGACCAGAACGTCGTGTTCGGCATCGCCGCGCTCCTCTACGCCGTGCTCGAGGGCGCCGAGGCCTACGGCTTGTGGACGCGCAAGCGCTGGGGAGAGTGGCTCACCGTCGTCGCGACATCGCTGTTCTTCATCCCCGAGATCTGGGAGCTCGCCAAAAGCGCGTCGCTGCTGAAGGTCGGCGCGATCCTCGCCAACGTCGTCATCGTCGCCTACCTCATCTGGCGGTTGCGCCGGGAATGATCACACCGCCAGCATCTCGACCCGACAGTCGAGCCCTTTGACCTTTGGCCAGTCGGCATCGGCGCAAAGCACCGTTTCGACCTCTGGCTCGATGTCCGCCGTAGCCAGGATCAGCGCATCTGGCATTGACAGCGACTTGCGCTTGCCTCGCAGTGTTGCCGCACGCGCCGCTACAGGCACGTCGACCGGCAGGAGATCCTTGATCAGGATGTCGAAGAAGCCTTCCACGCTCTTCTTCGGGTGATGGCCCAGCGATACGCCCGTCATGACCTCCGCGTTGCTGACCACCGAGGCCACCAGCAGATGGCTGCTGATGATTTCCCTGAGCCTCGCAACCGACGCTTCGTGAAGGGCGTCGTCGGCATCCAGGAAGCCGACGATCACCGTCGAGTCGAGGAGGATCAATCCCACTCTTGGCGCAGCCCGCGGATCGTTCGACCAAGCTCGCCACCCGTGCTCAAGCAGCCCGCGTACTCATCCACGAGATCGTCCATGCGCGCGATCAGGACCCGTCCCCTACCCTGCGCTTTGACCTGGACCACGTCGCCCTCGTGCAGGCCAGCCTCGCTGAAGGCGCCGATCGGGATCGTGATCTGATGCTTACCGGAAACGCGCGAACGACCCGCACCCTGCCGTTTTCCACCCTTGGTTTTCTTTACATCTATCGCCATAGGTAAAGGGTAACGTCTCACCCGCCCCCGATCAACCGGCCCAGCGCGACCGCCGCGACGCCCAGCGCGAGGCTGAGCACGACGTTCGCCGCGAACATCCACAGCAGGCCGTCCTCCGCGAGGCGCTCGGACTCGAACATCCACGTCGAGAAGGTCGTGTAGGAGCCGATCACGGCGGTGCCCGCGAGCAGGTACGCGTCGCCGCTCAGCGCCACGCCAACGAGCACGCCGAGCGCCACGCTTCCGCTCAGGTTCACCAGCAGCGTCCCCAGCGGCAACCGCCCGCCCGTCTGCGCCGAGACGAGTCCGTCCACCAGATACCGCGCCAGCGCGCCCACGCCGCCGAGCACGCCAACGCCCGCCCACAGCGCCACGAAACTCATACGCTCGCGCACACCGCCCGGACGCTCATACGCGCGCCACCGCGCTCCTGCGCGCGAGCGCGCTCGTCAGCAGGACCGCGCCCAGACCGCACGCAAGGCTCGCCGCGGCGTAGCCGAGCGCGAGCGTCCAGTGCGAGCCGTCGATCATCCGCAGCAGCTCCACCATCATCGTCGAGAACGTGCTCAGCGCGCCACACACGCCCGTGCCCAGAAATGCACGCCCGAGCGCCGAGCACGGCGGTGTGGCGCCCGCGAGGCGCTGCTGATGACGCGTGATCACGTACCCCAGCGCCAGCGCCGCGACGACGTTCACCGCGAACGTCGCCCACGGCCACTCGTCGGCGCGCACCGCGAGGCTCTGAGCGAGCGCCGCGCGGGCGAGCGTGCCGAGGAATCCGCCCGCGAATATCGCGGCCAGCTCCTGACTGTCGAGGTGGGGAGCGGACCTCATCGCTGGGACGGTGAGAATACCTGGCGTGATCGACCCCCGCCCGACGACGCGACCAGAGGACACGACCCCCGCGCCCGCGATCGCGCCGCCGCCCCGCCGCGGGCGATATCGACGCGTGGCGCTCGCGCTCGCGCTCCTCATCGCCCTCGCGCTCGTCGCGCTCGCGCTCGCCAACCTCGACCTCGCGCGCGTCGGGCACGTGCTCATCAGCGCCACGCCGGGGTGGCTCCTGCTCGCGCTCGCGCTCATGGCCTGCTCGCTCGTGCTGCGCTCCATCTCCTGGCATCAGACGCTGCGCGCCGCGCTGCCCGACGCCACGCTCGCGCTCGCGTGGGTCGCGCGCGCGACCATGATCGGCGTCATGACCTCCGCGCTGTTCCCCGGCAGGATCGGCGAGCCCTCGCGCGTGATCGTGCTCACGCGCCGCCTGCACGGACCCAACCGCCGCCTGCTTCCCGTCGTCGCCGGCACCGTGTTCTCCCAGACGCTCATCAACCTGCTCGCGCTCGCCATCCTGCTCGCCGTCACCTTCACCAGCCTGCCGCTCGTGCAGGGCCACCTCACCGGGATCGCCCTCGCCCTGCTGCTCCCGCTGCTCGCGTGCGCGCTCGTGCTCGCCGGCCCTCGGCTGCTCGCCCTCGCCCGCCATTCGCGCAGACCGCGGATCGCGCGCGCCGCCGCCGGCGCCAGTCACGCGCTGCACCTCGCGCGCCAGGGCCTCGTCGTGTTCGCCCGCCCGCGCTATGGCGCCAGCGCCGTCACAACACAGCTGCTCGCGTGGGCGCTGCAGTGGCTCGCCTGCTACGCCGTGCTGCTCTCGCTCGGCCTGCAGCACCAGGCCGGCCCGATCGCCGCCGCCGCGATCCTGCTCGCGATCAACCTCAGCGCCGTGCTCCCCGCCACGCCGTCCAACGTCGGCGTCTTCCAGGCCGCGTGTCTCGTCGTGCTCGCCGCGTACGGCGTCGGCGCCGGGCCCGCGCTCGCCTACGGCATCCTCCTGCAGGCCGTCGAGGTGCTCACCGCGGTCGCGCTCGGCGTCCCCGCGCTGCTCGGCGAGGGGCTGCGCTGGAGCGACGTGCGACCGGGCTCACCCGGCGAGGGCACGTAGCGACTCGCGCAGCGAGCGCGTCGTCTGCAGCACCGCCGTCGGCTCATAACCACAGTGCGCCATGCAGTTCTCACAGCGCGGGTCCCTGCCGCGGCCGTACTTACTCCAATCCGTCGTCTCCACCAGCTCCCTGTACGTCCGCGCGTAGCCGTCGGACATCAGGTAGCACGGACGTTGCCAACCGAACAGCGAGTAGCTCGGTATCCCCCACGCGGTGCAGTCGAATTCGGCCTTCCCCTCCAAGAAATCAAGAAAAAGAGGCGAGTGGTTCAACCGCCAGCGCTTGCGCCTTCCGTCCGCGAACGCCTCACGGAACAGTTTGCGCGTCTGGGTCACGCCCAGGAAATGCTCCTGGTCGGGCGCTTTCTCATACGCGTACGCGGGCGAGATCATCATCTCGTCCACCTCCAGCTCGTCGTTCAGGAAGTCCAGCACCTCGCGCACCGTCTTCGGCGAGTCGTGCGTGAAGAACGTCGTGTTCGTCGTCACACGAAAGCCCGCCGCCTTCGCCGCCCTGATCGCGCTCACCGCCTTGTCGAACACGCCCTCGCGCTCGACAGACGCGTCGTGGCGCTCGCGCAGGCCGTCCATGTGGATCGCCCACGAGAAGTAAGGGCTTGGCTTGAAGTTCTCCAGCTTCTTCTCCAGCAGGAGAGCGTTCGTGCACAGGTACACGAACTTCTTGCGTTTCACCAGCTCGTCCGCGATCACGTGGATCTCGGGGTGGATCAGCGGCTCGCCGCCCGCGATCGACACCATCGGCGTGCCGCTCTCCTCGATCGCCGCGATCGCCTGCTCCACCGGCATCCGCCGGCGCAGCTCGTGCTCCGGGTGCTGGATCTTGCCGCATCCCGAGCACGCCAGGTTGCACTGGAACAGCGGCTCCAGCTCCACTATCAGCGGGAACTTCTCGCGTTTGGCCAGCCGCTGGCGCATCAGATACCAGCCCATGCGCGTGCTCTGTCGGACACGAACGGCCATGCGAGCCAGCTTACGCCCTCACCGCGCCGGCGCGGGGTCGTGCGGCGCGGGGTCGTGAGGAGCGAGGTCGTGCAGCGCGCCCGCCACGCGCCGCAGCGCCCACGCCGCGCGCAGCGCCCCGCGCACCGCCTGCGGGCGCATCAGCTCGTGCGACGGGCTGTCCAACACCACGCGCACCACAGCGAACGGCCGCTCGCCCGCCGCTGGCGCGAGCCACACCGACTCCATGTCCACCGCTATCGCGCCGCCCTCGTGCAGCTGCGCGCGGCGCTCCCCCAGCGCCAGGCGCGACACGCACACCACGTCGCCCGTGCGCACCTTCAACCCGCGGCCCGTCAGGCGCTGCAACAGCTCGCCCGTCATGCCACAGCTCACGCGCATCTCATCATGACCTTCGTCCGTCGCCGCGTACACATCCCGCGCAACGATCACTTCCCCCGGCACCGAGCCGTCGTCCAGCCCGCCGCAGAAGCCCAGCACCAGCATCGCCCCACCCGCGTGCGCCGCCAGCTCGCCCGCCGCCGCCTTCGCGCGCTCCGGACCCATCCCCGTCTTTCGCACCAGCGCGCTGCGCGCCGCGGACGAGATCAGCAGCGCCTCCACGCGCAGCGGAGCCGCCACGAGCAGGCCGCTCATCGCCGTTCGCCCCAGTCGTCGCCGTGGTGGGCGCCGCCGCGGCCGCGGCTGGATCCGGTATGCGCTGCGTCGCTCATCGACGCCGACTCCACGGTCGCGCTCGCCGCGCCCAGACAGCGCCCCAAGGCCATCACGGGGAACGTCAGGCGATACAGGTGGTAGTTGATGTAGTAGTCCGACGGGAAGCCCGTGCCGGTGTACTGCGGCTCGTCCCAGCCGCCGTCCGCGCGCTGTCTCACCACGAGCCACGCCACACCACGCGCCATCGCCGTCGAGCGCTCGCCCGCCGCGTGCAGCGCGATCAGCGCCCACGCCGTCTGCGACGCGGTGCTCTCGCCGCGCCCCACCCACGCGCGGTCGTCGTAGGAGCGCGGGTCCTCGCCCCAGCCGCCGTCCTCGTTCTGGTGCGCCTCCAGCCAGCGCACCGCGCGACGGATGCACTCGCGTGAGGGCTCCACGCCCGCCGCTACCAGACCCGGGATCGCCGCGCCCGTGCCGTACACGTGGTTCACGCCCCAGCGCCCAAACCACGAGCCGTCCGGCTCCTGGTGCTCGACCAGCCAGCGCACCCCGCGCTGCGCCACCTCGCCGCCACCCAGGCCAAGCGTGCCGAGCATCTCCAGCGTATGCGCCGTCACGTCCGCGCTCGGCTCGTCGATCACCTCGCCGAAGTCCAGGAACGGCAGCTCGCGCACCAGCGCGCGCGTGTTGTCCGCGTCGAACGCGCCCCAGCCGCCGTCCGCGCACTGCATCCCCTCCACCCAGCGCAGCGCGCGACGCACCGCGCCGTCGATCCGCGGGCGCAGCGCTCGCGCCGGCGAGTCCTGCGCGGCGGCGGTGTCCGCCACGCGCCGCAGCGCCAGCACCACCTCCGCGGTGTCGTCCACGTCGGGGTAGTTCACATTCGCGAACTCAAACGCCCAGCCGCCCGGCTCGAGCGCCGGCCTGGCCACCGCCCAGTCCCCCTTCCGCGTCACCTCCTCGCCGAGCAGCCAGCGCGTCGCGCGCACCATCGCCGGGTGCTCGCCCGGCAGGCCCGCGTCGCCCAGCGCGAGCGCCGCGAGCGCCGTGTCCCACACCGGCGACTGGCACGCTTCCAGGCGCCTGCTCTCGCACGGCGGCGCACCCGGTGGACGCGACCGCTGGTCCGACGGGCGCGACTGCCGGTCATCGCCGCGGTCCTCGACCATGAATCGCTCCAGGCCCTCCAACCCGAGCGTCAGCGCCGGATGGTCCAGCGGGTAGCCCTGCAGATACAGCGCGATCAGCGAATACACCCACGGCGGCTGTATGCCGCCCCACGAGCCGTCCTTCTCCTGGCGCTCCAAGATCCAGCGCTCCGCGCGCGCCATCGCCAGCGCGCGCAGCGGACGCAGCGGGCGGCGCTCATACGCGCGCAGCACACGGTCCAGCCCCGTCAGCCACGCTGCCCGCCGCGACGCGGGCCGCCGCGCGCGCTTCGCGCCCGTGCGCAGCTCATCCAGCGCGAACGGCAGCGCGCGAACGGGGCGGTGCGCTTTGACTAGCGACAGCGCCACGATCGTCTGGCGCGCCCAGCACGCGAAGTCGTACACGTTCAGCGGCACCCACGCCGGCAGCAGGATCGCCTCCGCGGGCAGCGCCGGCACGTCGTCCCACGACCACAGGCCGAACAGCGCGAGCCACAGGTGCGTGAACACGCGCGCGTGCTCCAGGCCGCCTTCGCGGCGCGCGAACTCCGCCGCCGCGAGCATGTGCGGCGCGTCGGGCGCGTCGCCCGCGAGGCGCAGCGCCCAGTACGCCTCGATCGTCGTCGACAGCTCGCCCGGCCCGCCGTGGAAGTTCGCCCACGTCCCGTCCGCGCGCTGCTGCGAGCGGATCCACGCCGCCGTGCGCTCCGTCTCGCGCTGCGTGCGGATGCCGAGGAACTCGCGCAGCAGCATGTCCTCCGCGTCCATCGTCACGTTCGTCTGCAGCTCCCCGCGCCACCAGCCCGCGTCGTCCTGCAGCGCCAGCAGCCGCTCACGCGCAAGCTCCAACGCCGCCTGAGCCTCGCCGCGAGCCTCCGAGGTCAAATCCCGCATGCCCAAAAACTAGATCTTTTTTGCCCGCCGCGACAGTCGCGCACGCGTGGGCCCGCTGTTTGTCTCTACCCCACGGAGGCGGGAACCAGCACCTCGGGGTGCGCGAGCGTGATCACGTGGCGGCGCAGCGCCGCCTGTGAGACGGCGCGCGGGGCGTCTGAGGCGAAGCGGTAGACGATCAAGCCGTCGACGTTCAGCCGCGCGAACAGGTGGAAGCCCGGCGCCGGGGGCTCGCCCGCGGAGGCGCGCAGCGGCGAGTAGCCCGTCTCGTCGATCTCGCTCACGAGCACCGTGCGCCCCGTGTGCAGGTTGTGCAGGCCGCGGAGGTAGTACTCAAGTGGCGCCGCTCCCAGCTCAACCGTCGTGATCGCGCGCGCGCGGCCGTCCGCGCGCAGCGCGTGTGCCACGTCGCGCCAGTTGCCGCGCTGCAGGCGCGGGCTCAGGTTCACGTCCAGCGAGATCGCCGCGAACGCGAGCGCCGTGGTGAGCGCGAGCGCTATCCCGACGCGGCCGAGGGTCGGCGAGGCGAACGTCACGGCGATCAGCGCCGTCAGGGGGATCATCGCGGCAACGAGATTCCGCGGCGCGAGATAGTCGGCGCCGAGGAACGCGAGCGCGATTGGGATCAGAACGCCGCACGCGGCCAGGAGCAGAGCGATCCGAGCGCCGCGACGCTCAGCCGGCGTCGAGTCCTCCGCGCCCGCTACAGACTCGGCTCCCGTCGGCGACGGCGCGGCCGGGGGTGCTGCCAGCGCGCGCCCCAACCACAGCGCGAGCCCCGCGAGGATCGGCAGCGTGACGAGCAGCTCGATGCCGCGGCCGAGCGGCTCGCCGGAGTAGCCGGTGAGGAAGTACTGCGGGATCGCCTGCAGCCGTTCTGACAGCGGCCAGCGGCCGATCCACTGCGTGCCGTGCCCGCCCTGCGCGGAGATCAGCGGCAGCAGCGCCACCCCAACGAGCGCGATCGCACCGCAAGCGGCGAGCGCCGCGCGAGAGCCCGTCCGCCCCCAGCCGGGTCGCACAAGCAGCAGCCACAGCGCCATCGGCGCGAGCAGGAACACGGCGAAGTAGTGCGTCAGCAGCGCCACGGCGCCCGCGAGTGCGAACGCCGCCATGCGCCGCGGCGTGGGGTCGCGCTCGGCGCGCAGGAAGCACACCATCGCGACCGCGCCCGTCAGCACGAACAGGCCGTACACGCGCGCCTCCTGGGAGTACCACACGAACAATGGGTTGACCGCCACGAGCGCCGCGCACACGATCGCCGCGCGCCGCCGGGACGAGTCGTGGACGGGCGGGCCTTCTGGCGACGGGCCGACCAGTTCCCGCGCGGTCGCCCACGCGACCGGCACCGTTGCGATCCCCGCGAGCGCCGACGGCAGGCGCAGCGCGACCTCGCCCGTGCCGAGGACGCGCGAGTCGATCCACTCGAGCGCGTACCAAAGCGGTGGCGAGTTCTCCGTGCGGGAGACCGAGCGCAGCGTCGCCCACAGGCCGTGGTGCAGCACGTGCACGGGCGTGAACGCCTCGTCGTACCAGAAGCTCTGCAGGCCGAGCGTGGAGAGACGCAGGGCCGCCGCGAGCAGCGTCAGCGCCACGAGTGGCCACCAGCACGGCAGGCGCGTGGCGCGCGCCGTCTCGCTCGTCGGCTCGGCCGCGGCGGCGGGCGCGGGCGCCGGGGCCGGCGCGGCGGCGCTCATCGCGGGCAGATGCCCCGCGAGGCCGGGCCGAAGCAGCCGTAGCGCAGGCGGCGCGTGTCGTCGTCGGATTTCGCCGGCAGGTACCAGCCGCCGTGCACCGTGCGCCGGCCGTTCACTACCGGACCCCAGATCGCGAGGCAGATCTGGATGTTCGCTTTCGGCACGCCGGGAGTGGTGTTGCCGCAGACCACCTCGCGCTGGCTGCTCGTCGGTCCGAGCAGTTCCTGGCTGACAGTTAGGTTTAGATAGTCGTGTCCTGTGTATGCGCGCCACGTGCGCAGGTCCGCGATCAGACGCTCGTTGACGTGCTTTTGGCGAACGACGTCGTTGACCGTCGCGATGGCGAGCAGCAGCGCGACGAGCACCAACAGCGTCGTCTCGACGAGCCGCGTGCGCCCAGTGCCCGGCGCCTCGACGTCGCGCGGGCGCAGCCACGCGGGCAGCGCCGTCCAGCGACCGTCGGCGGCCGTCGATGCGGACGGGGCGCTCACTTGACCTGCGCCAGAAGCGGCGAGAGCTGGTGGACGACGAACAGCGCCTGAATCGTGAGCGTCGCGATCAAGAGCCTTCGGTCGCGGGTGACGACGGCGAGCGGCAGCGGCCAGAGGATGTACCACGCGAGCAGCCACGTGCTCGTGACGGAGATCGCCAGCAGCGTCCAGCCGGACGCGGCGACCCAGTCATAGCCGCGCCACGTGCGCCACAGCAGGTGCATGACGATCAGCACGAGGCTCGCCTTCAGCAGGTCGTGGTCGATCGGGAACACGCCCGGCTTGCCGAACAGGTGCGCGATCTCGGTCGCGAAGCTGTCGCTGGAGACGAACGCCGCGTCGCGGTTGAGCGCCGCGACCACGTCGACGCCGTGGATGCCGAACGCGACGTATCCCGCGAGCATGCCCAGCACGAGCGCCGCGAGCGCTCCGAGGATCGGTGCGAGGCGGCGCCGGGAGACGATCATGAACGGCAGCAGCGCAGCGACGGTCGCCTTCACGAGCGCGCCCGCCACCACCATCCCCGCGGCGCCAGCTTCGCGGCCTGGCGACACACGCGGGGAGATCGTGAGCGTGACCGCGACCATCATCATCAACAGCATGATCAGGTCGTTGTGCGCGCCGCCCAGGCCGTAGATCACGTACAGCGGGTTCGCGCCGACGACGAGCAGCGCCCACACCGGGTCCAAGCCACGCTGGCGCGCGCAGCGCCAGACGAGCGCGAGCGTGCCGACGCTCGACGCCAGCGCAATCGTCTTCATCGCCCACAGCGCGCCGACGACGCCGAGCGGCGCGAGCGGGTAGGACAGCAGCGTGTAAAGCGGCCCATACGCGGTCTCCGTCCTGCGCCAGTCGTGCCCCACGTACTGGAACACGGGGTCGTGCGAGATCGACGCGGGGCCGTGCAGGTATGGGTTCAGCCCGTGCTCGACGC
Source organism: uncultured Solirubrobacteraceae bacterium (assembly GCA_963813055.1). Taxonomy (GTDB): domain Bacteria; phylum Actinomycetota; class Thermoleophilia; order Solirubrobacterales; family Solirubrobacteraceae; genus Palsa-744. The sequence continues at coordinate 361,615 of CAWEXM010000006.1, read as the reverse complement.
CCATGCGCGCGTAGGCGATGTAGCTGAACACGTCCGTGGAGATCAGGATCGGGCCGGCGAACACGATCGCGTGCAGCGCCGCGATCACGACGATCGCCCACCGTTTGGACACGCGCCCGGCCGAGCCGAGGCGCGCGAGCGCGAGCATGCCCGCGTAGCCGCCGATCGCCACCAGCAACGCGAGCAGGAACACGCGGAAGCCGAGGCGCTCGCCGATTCCCGACAGCCAACCTGCGATCGCTGGCGATTTGGGGATCACCGGCGAGATGCCGGCGGCGCCATCCACGACGATCTCGCCCGTCGCGGCGAGCATCGCCAGCGCGAACAGCGCGCCGAGCGCGGGCGCCCAACGCGCCGAGCGCACCCCCACCGGGACCGGCTCGCTCTGCGCGACCGCGCTCACGAAGCGGCGATGAGCCCGGCTCCGCCGTTCCCTGCGCTCACAGCGCGGTCCACACCGTCTTCGTCTCCAGGTACGCGTCGAGGCCGTCGTGGCCGTGCTCGCGTCCGATGCCCGACGACTTGAAGCCGCCGAACGGGGCCGCCGGGTCGGCGAGCCCCCAGGTGTTGATGTAGACCATGCCCGCGCGCAGCATCGCCGCGAGACGGTGCGCATTGGAGACATCGCGTGTCCACACGCCCGCCGCGAGGCCGTACTCGGTGTCGTTCGCGCGCGCCGCGACTTCCTCGAGCGAGTCATAAGGCGAGGCGACCAGCACCGGCCCGAAGATCTCCTCGCGCGCGATGCGCAAATCGTCGGAGGTGGTGGCGAACAGGGTCGGCGCGATGAAGTAGCCGCCGCTGTCGCTCAGCGCCGCCTCGCCGCCCGCGAGCACCTCCGCGCCTTCGGCGCGGCCGGCCTCGATGTAGCCCATCACGCGCTCCTGTTGCTCGGCGGACACGAGCGGCCCCATCTGCGTGCCCTGCTCCAGGCCCGGCCCGAGGCGCGCGGCGCCCGCGGCCTGCGCCAGGCCGCTCATCACCTCGTCGAAGCGCTCCTTCGGCACGAACAGGCGCGAGCCGGCGTTGCACGCCTGCCCCGTGTTGAAGTAGATCGCCTGGTAGGAGCCCTTCACCGCGGCGTCCATGTCGGCGTCCGGCAGGATGATGTTCGGCGACTTGCCGCCCAGCTCGAGCGTCACCCGCTTCAGCGCCTTGCCGGCCTTCGCGCCGATCTCGCGCCCCACGGCGGTCGAGCCTGTGAACGCGACCTTGTCCACGTCGGCGTGGTCGACGAGCGCCGCGCCCGTCGAGCCGTCGCCGGTGAGCACGTTGATCACGCCCGGCGGGAAGCCCACCTCGAGCGCGAGCTCGCCGAGGCGCAGCGCGCTCAGCGGGGTCTGCTCGGCGGGCTTCAGCACGACCGTGCAGCCGGCGGCGAGCGCCGGCCCGAGCTTCCACGCGGCCATCAGCAGCGGGAAGTTCCACGGGATGATCTGCGCGGCCACGCCCACCGGTTCGCGGCGCGTGTAGCAGTGTATGTTGGGCGCGCCCACCGGCAGCACGCCACCCTCGATCTTCGTCGGCCAGCCCGCGAAGTAGCGCAGGTGCGCCACCGCCCCGGCCACGTCCACGTACTGCGCGAAGCCGACCGGCTTGCCGTTGTCGAGCGACTCGATCTGCGCGAACTCCTCCGCGCGGCTTTCCAGCGCCTGCGCGAGCGCGTGCATCAGCCGCTCGCGGCCCGCCGCCAGCATCGAGCCCCACGGACCCTCCGCGAACGCGGCGCGCGCCGCGGCCACCGCGCGGTCCACGTCCTCGACTCCGCCGAGCGCGACGTGCGCGATCTCGTTGCCAGTCGCGGGGTCGAACGTGGCGAACGTGCGCCCGTCCGCGGCGTCGAGGCGCTCGGCGCCGATCAGCAGGCGGTGGGACTGTGCGACGAACTCGCGCGCCTGGTCGCCGAGCGCGTCTGGGAGTGTGGCTGCGGAGGGAGTGCTCATACCGGCAGCCTACCTCGCGAGCACCGTGTCAACCCGCATCCAGGCCTTATGCTGCCGCGATGGCCCAACCTTCCAAGGCGGTGCTCATCACGGGATGTTCCTCGGGGATCGGCCGCGCGACCGCGCAGCGCCTCGCGCGCTCGGGCTGGACGGTGTACGCGACAGCGCGCCGGCCCGAGACGATCGCGGATCTGAAGGACGCCGGCTGCAACACGCTCGCGCTCGACGTCACCGACGAGGTATCGATGCAGGCCGCGGTGGCGGAGGTCGAGCGCGCGCACGGCGCGGTGGGCGTGCTGATCAACAACGCCGGCTACTCGCAGAGCGGCGCGATCGAGACGGTGCCGATCGAGGCGATGCGCCGCCAGTTCGAGACGAACGTGTTCGGGCTCGTGCGCCTCACCCAGCTCGTGCTGCCGAAGATGCGCGCGCAGCGCTGGGGCAAGATCGTCAACCTCGGCTCGATGGGCGGCCTGCTGACGTTCCCCGGCGGCGGGCACTACCACGCCACCAAGCACGCCCTCGAGGCGATCTCCGACGCGCTGCGCTTCGAGCTGCGCGGCTTCGGCATCGACGTGATCCTGCTCGAGCCCGGCCTCATCACGACCGAGTTCGGCGAGGCCGCCACCGCGAGCATGGCCGACGTCGCCAGCGACGGCGAGGACCCCTACGCCCACTTCAACGCCGTCGTCGGCGCCGTCACGAAGGGCGCCTACGACGGCCCCATGCGGGTGCTCGGCGCCGGGCCCGAGCGCGTGGCGAAGGTGATCGAGCGGGCGATCAAGCGGCGGCGGCCGCGGGCTCGGATCACGATCACCCCGTCGGCCAAGTTGTCGATCATCGCGCGCCGGCTGGTGAGCGACCGCGTATGGGACGCGGCGATGCGCGCGCAGTTCCCGCAGCCGAAGTGAGCTACGCCGCGGTCGGTACGCCCGCAACGGGGCGCCCCACCTCGAAGCCCTGCGCGTAGTCCACGCCGTAGCAGCGCAGCATGCTGATCGTGTCCTGGTCGCCCACGAACTCCGCGATCGTCCTGCGCCCCATGCCGCTGACGACGCCCGCGAGCGCCTTCACCACGAGCTGATCGGTGCGCGACACGGGCAGCCGGCGGATGAAATCGCCGTCGATCTTCAGATAGCTGAACGGCAGGTGCTTGAGGTACTGGAACGAGCCGAAGCCCGCGCCGAAGTCGTCCAGCGCGATCTCGCAGCCGAGCGCCAGCGCGCCCGAGCAGAACGCCTGTGCGCTGCTCATGTCAGAGATCGCCGCCGTCTCCGTGACCTCGATCACCAACAGCGACGGGTCGACCTCGTTCCTTGCGAGGCTGCGCTCGAGGTACGCGAGCATCGAGCCATCGGTGACAGACACTGCGGAGACGTTCACCGCCAGCTTCACGCCGTCCCCGGCTAGCCCTTCGCCCAGCAGCGCGGTGACCTTGTCGAGCACCATCCGGTCGATGTCGCGGATCAGCCCGTAGCGCTCCGCCGCCGGCAGGAACAGCCCCGGCGCCACCAGTTGCCCGTCCACGTCGTCGGCGAGGCGCACGAGCGCCTCGTGGTGCGACACCGTCCCGTCCGCGAGCGAGACGATCGGCTGGTAGTGCAGCACGAACAGGTCCTCCGCCAGGGCGCGGCGCAGCCGCTCCAGCCACGGGCGCCGGTGCAGACCCGCCGGCGAGCAGAAGCCTTCCGTGAGCGCGCGCGCCTCCGGCAAGCCACGGTAGCGCCTGAAACGCGGCAGCGGCGGCGGCGTGCGCAGGAACACGCGCGGCGTCGCGTCGGTGGTCGTGGACGTCAGCATTCGCAGCGGTCTTCGACAGCTGGAGGGGCTCACCTCCTCGAGTACGGCCGCCGCGCGCGGTCCGACACGACGAGCAGCAGCGCTACGAGCACGAAGTTCATGACGACGGAGGACCCGCCGTAGGCGACGAACGGCAGCGTCACTCCCGTGAGCGGGATCACGCGCGTGACGCCGCCGACGATCACGAACACCTGCATCGCCACGACGAACGACAGGCCCGTGGCGAGCAGCTTGGAGAACGAGTCGCGCGCGAGGACCGCCGTCTTCAGGCCGCGCGCGATCAGCAGCAGGTACACGAGCAGCAGCGCGGACGCGCCGAGCAGCCCCAGCTCGTTCGTTATGACGGCGTAGATCATGTCGCTTTCGGGCACCGGCAGGATCGGCGCGCCATGGTGGGCGGCGCGCAGCAGCGAGCGGTCGAAGCCCGTGCCCAGCAGCCCGCCGTCCGCCTGCGCGAACAGCGACTGCGCCAGCTGGTAGCTGCCGCCGACCGGGCGGTAGTAGAGCGCCCTGTCGAAGGGGTGTTCCCACGCCAGCACGCGCGCGTGCACGTGGCTGACGTGCTCCGCCAGGAACCACGCCCCGAACGCGAACAGAACGAGCCCGATCAGCGGGAACGAGAAGCGTCCGGTGGCGACGTACAACAGCGCCAGAAACGCGCCGTAGAACATCAGCGAGGTGCCCAGCTCGCGCGTGATCAAGAGCGTCGCCATCGCCGCTCCCCACACGATCATCAGCGGCCCGAACTGCTTCATCGGCGGGATCGTCAGGCCGAGCACGCGCCGCCCCGCCGTCACGAGGATCTGGCGGTTGTCGCGCAGATAGCTCGCGAGGAAGATCACGATCGCGATCTTCGCCAGCTCCGACGGCTGGAACGACACGCTGCCGACGTGGATGTCCAGGTAGGCGCCGTTGACCTGCTCGCCGATCCCGGGCAGCCGCGGCAGGATCGCCATCCCGATCGCAACCGCCGCGATCGTGTAGCGGTAGCGCTCCAGTACCCCGACCCCCTGGCGACGCAGCGCGAGGATCGTGGCCGCGAACAGCGCCAGCCCGATCACCATCCACTCCGCCTGCTGGCGCGCCAGCACCGGGTCGATGCGGTAGACCATCACGATCCCCACGCTCGCGAGCACCGCCACGAGCGGGAACAGGTACGGGTCCGCGTGCGGCAGCGCGTAGCGGATCACCACGTGCGCGGCCACGCACAGGCCCAGGAACACCGCGCCGTAGGACAGCGACACGCCGGAGATGCCGTTCAGCGTCAGGTTCGTAGAGGCGCTCAACGTGTCGTTGCGCGCCTGGATGAAGATCGCCGCGAACCCTCCCGCCACGAGCAGCGCCGAGGGCACGAGGCCCAGCAGTTCTCGGTTGCGGGCGCTGAGCATGCGTGCGAGGGTATCCCCCATCGCGGCGATCGTGCTCCGATCCGCTCGCTACGCTGTTGACGGACGCGCCATCGGGAGGTCGCGCGTGCCGTACCCATGTTCATGAGCTGCCGAGCGCCCAGATTCCATGCCTGACGAGCGCCCGCCCTCCCTTTGGCTGGGCATGTGGAAGCGCTTCCTGATCGCGGGAGTGCTCATCACAGCATTGAGCGGTGCCGCCACGGCGACAGTCGCGCTCAACACCATCGGCGGGCTCGGCAAGAAAGTGTTCACCTCGGGCAACCGCATCAACGCCCCCAAGGGGCTCGTCACGCCCGAATACAACGGCGGCCCCCAGACGTTCCTCGTCCTCGGCTCCGACCGCCGCGAAGGCTCCAAGAACAGCCTCGAACGCAGCGCCACGCCGCACAGCGACACGCTCCTGCTCGTGCGCTTCGACCCCTCTCAGGGACAGACCTCGGTGATGTCGATCCCACGCGATCTGCTCGTCGACATCACCGACCCCCACCACGGCGTGTGGGCGGGCGAAAAGATCAACGCCGCGTACACGATCGGCAGCAAATTCGGCGGCGCCAAGGGCGGGATCGTGCTCGCCGCCGAGACGGTCGTCAACCAGGTGTTCCCCGAGCTGAAGGGCAAGCTCAACGGCATCATCGACGTCAACTTCAAGGGCTTCATCAAGGTCGTCGACACGCTCGGCTGCGCGTACGTAAACGTCGACCACCACTACTACAACGCCAACATCGGCACCGCCGCCACCGACTACACCAGCATCAACCTGCAGCCCGGCTACCAGAAGCTCTGCTACGAAAGCGCGCTCAACTACGTCCGCTACCGTCACGAAGACTCCGACTTCGTGCGCGTCGCGCGCCAGCAGGACTTCCTGCGCAACCTGCGCCAGCAGATCAGCCCCAGCAACGAGGTCGGCCAGATCGGCAACGTCGCCAAAGCGGTCGGGCACGCGATCCTGCAGGCCGGGTTCAACTCATCCGCCAGCGAGCTGATCGAGCTGGCGAAGCTGATCGCCTTCTCGCAGGCCAAGCCGCTGCGCCAGGTGAAGTTCCTCACCAGCAGCGTCAACGCGCAGATCAAGGGCGGCTCCTACGTCACCTCCACCCCAGCGCTCGAGAAGAAGACGCTCGACAATTTCATCCACGGCCACGAACAGCTCGTGCTGCCCAGGTCGAAGCCCGCCCATCACACCAGCCACCACCACGCGCACGCCAAGAGCGTCAGCTCCGCCGCGGCCGCACGCGCGCTGGGCCTGTACCCCACCTCCTCCGTCGGCGAGGGCGAAGCCGTCAAAGCGGCGCTCAGCGTGCCGTTCGCAATGCTCTACCCCACGCTTCAGACCGGGCCCGCGGAGCAGCAGATGGTGCGCGCCTACTCGCTCGAAGACCAGCAGCACAAAAAACACCACGCCTACGTCGTCGTGTGGCGCGAGAACGGGCTCGGTGGCTACTACGACTTCGAGGGCAGCGACTGGCTCAACCCGCCCCTGTTCGCGCACGCGCGCACGCAGACGATCGACGGGCGCTCATACCGGTTCGTCAACGACGGGTCGCACATTCACGTGATCGGGTGGCGCGAAGGGAGGGTGTTGTACTGGCTTACTAACACTCTGCTGGAGGAGCTTTCCAATCAGCAGATGCTGGCGCTCGCCAAATCGGCTCAGCCGCTGCGCTGAGGGGGGCTGCGCGTCGAAATCGCCTCGCCGCTCCGCTTGCTAGAGGGCAGCACCCTAATCGCGGCGGCATCGGTGGCCGATACATCGTCTTATGACGCGGCGGCTTGCAACGGTGGCACTGGCGTGCGCCGCCGCGGGATCGCTGGCCGCGGCGACGGCACGGATCGTTGGGGCGACTCAGCGGCACCAAAGCGACTTTGACAAGCATGTGCGCATCTATGGCACCACCCCGGCGCTGGCGGCGGCAACCCTTGCGAGCCTGCACAGACCACCAGGCTTCCGTGACACCAAATGCCAAGGGCAGCCGTCTGCGGAATGGGCTTGCATGAGCAGGACACCGTCGCTCCCGCTCGGCGAGGCCGGTATGCGCCGCATCTTCACGGAGATGGGCGTGCGCCCGTATTCCGTATCCGAGGCTACTTACCACGAGAATGTTCCGGCGATCCAGTGCAGGCCTCTTCACGTGCTCCGAAAGTACGACCTGGGACTCGAGCTCTGCCAAGGCGAAGCGCGCAAGGGCAGAGAACGGCTGCTGATCTTCGCCCACTCGCTCGTTTCGCCATCCGGCAAGCCGACTCGCCGCTGGCTGAAAACCTGGCGGTTCCCGACCGAGCTCAACGTCGCGGTGGAGGGCCACTTCGAGCACGAAGGCCTGACTCCCGCCGAAGAATCCGAATAGGAGAGCCCGGTCTCTCTCCGCCGTCGCAGAGTTTCGCCGCAGTCCTCACTGGGTAACACAGACCACAGCACCAGCGTAGATGTCAACCCAAAGGAGGGCGCTGTGGGACTCGTAGAGTTGCTTTTGATCGTCTTGGTAATCGCCGCGGTAGCAGGCGGTATCGGTGTGAGCCCGTTGCTCTGGCTACTGCTGCTCGTGGCCCTCGTGGTCTTTCTCACGGGTGGCGGATTCGGCTACAGACGCGGAGGGGTTTAAGGAAGGGTGCCCCCACGTACCCCATCACACACTTACCTAGAAAAATCGGAGATTTATGGACGCGACTGAACAGAAGATCGTGCAGTACCTCCGCGAGGCGCATGCGATGGAGCAGGCTCTCGTCACAACGCTGCAGTCACAGATTGCGATGACCCCGCGGGGAAGCTACCGCGACGGCCTCGAATCTCACCTGCGCGAGACGCGGGAGCACGCAGGCCGGGTGCAACGCCGTCTCGACGAGGTCGGAAAGAGCCCCGGCCCGATACAAGCCGGTATCGGGCTGGTCCAAAGCCTGGCTGGGCAGGCGCTAGCCCTGGGAAAGACGCCTCTCGATCTCGTTCGCGGCAAGGGAGGAGAGGAGAAGGTCCTGAAGAACGCCAAGGACGCGTGCGCGACCGAGGCTTTGGAGATCGCCACCTACACCGCGATCGAGCAGCTGGCGAACTCTGTCGGCGACAACGCCACCCAGGCGCTCGCCAACTCCATTCGAGCGGATGAGCAGCGGATGCTCGACCGGATCCTGACGGAGATCCCAAAGCTGACCGAGGCCGTGGTGCGCGCAGAGATCCGCGGGAACCCTTCATACGACCTGGGCAAGACAGGTGCTGCCGACGCAGTCCGCTCCGCGTCGGAGAACGTGAAGGAGGCCACCCGTGGAGCGTCGTCGAACGCAAAACGCACCGCCCGCAAAGCGAGCGCTCGCACAAAGAGCCGCTCGGGTGGGATCGACGCCGCGAAGCGTGAACGGGTCAAAGCGTAGGACGGCGAGAGTCTGCCCGTGGGCGGCACCCTCGTTGACCGCGTGGACGGGTGGACCGGCCGCGGCCTCGACGTGGCGGTCGGAGCCCATCATCGTCGGCGCCTTCGGCGTGTTGGGCGGCTCGATCAGATCGAGCCGCCCCACGACGGATCGTTGTGGGCAGACGGAGCCCCATCGCCGCGCGAGGGGGGCGATCTCGAGGTCTTGATCGACGGCTCCCAGGCACTGCCGCGGATCGCCGAGGCGATAGCCCGAGCCCGTTCGCACGTGCACATCGCCGGCTGGCACGTAACTCCCCATTTCGGGCTCACGCGCGACGACCGGGCGACTCGGCTGCGTGACCTCCTCGGCGACCAGGCGGAGCGTGTCGACGTCAGGGTGCTCCTTTGGGCGGGTCGAAATCCTCGCCGGCCTGCTTCGCGAGCCGCCGAGCGATCGCTTCCGCGTCGTCGTGCTGCTGCCCGCAAAGCCGAACAACGGGGCGGACACAACGCGCGGCCGGCTCGCCTCACTGGCTCGCGCCGACGACGGCGCCGGCCGGTTTCTGGCGTGCACCGTTTCGGCTCGCACCGGAGACCTTGCCGGTCCCTTGTATGTTCACGCCAAGGTGGGGATCGTCGACGACTCCTGGATGACGGTCGGCTCGGCGAACCTCAACGAGCACTCGTTTTCAACGACACCGAGATGAACGTCATCACCCGCGACCCCACGGTCGCACGCGAGACACGGCTGCGACTGTGGGCGGAGCATCTGGAGCTCTCGCCGCAGGACATCGCCGGAGAGCCGGCTTCGGTCATCGACGAGCTGTGGCGCCCGATCGCGACGGAGCAACGAGACCGTCTGCGACGCGGCGAGCCGCTGACCCATCGGCTGCGAGAGCTCCCAGGCATCTCACGCAGATCGATGGCGCTGCTCGGGCCGCTCGACAGCCTGCTCGTCGACGGCTGAGAGGCGCCAAACGCGAGCACCGCGCGCAACGGCGATCGTCACCAGATCGCGTAGCCGTGGAGGACTGGCTACCTGAGGGAGGCTGCTTGGTCCAGGGCCGCGTTGACCAAGGCGTCGGCTTCGGCGTTCTGGGCGCGGGGGACCGTGCGGATGGACCAGCTGTCGAATGCCTTCAGCGCCTGCATCGCCTCCAGGTAGAGGGGTCGCATGGCGGGATGCTTGACCTTGTACATGCCTTTGACCTGCTTGGCGATCAGCTCGGAGTCTCCGATCACCTCGATTTCGGTTGCGCCCAGCTCGCCTGCGCGGGCCAGGCCGAGCAGCAGCGCGCGATACTCGGCCACGTTGTTCGTCTGCTTGCCCAGTAGCTGGGCGTGCTCCCCGAGGATCTCACCGTCGGGGGTGGAGATGACGCATGCGGCGGCTGCGGGTCCGGGGTTGCCGCGGGCGCCTCCGTCTACGTGGACTATGACCTTCATGCCGCAGGATTATGCAGCGCGCTTGGGACGGAGCAGTGCAACGGCAAGCGAAGAGAGCAGCCGCGCGAGAGGCTTCTAGGAAGCTTGCGCGAGCGGCAGCAGGTCGCCGGCCACGCGAGCGCGGCGACGGTCGCGCACGATCCGGCGCTGTGAGACGTCCTCGTCCTCCGCGGCCCCGGGCGCGGCGCCTGAGCGGCCGTAGCGGGCGCGGCGATCGAACTCGCGGCGGTCGACGATCACGCTCACATTCGTGTCGTCTTTGTAGTGCTCGACAAGCTTCGGGTAGAGCTCATCGGCGAGTGGCTTTGGTACCACGCAATAGATCATCTGGCTCCGATCTTACTCCGCATGCGCCAATAAACAAGGGTGGGCGCCAAACCTTCACAACGGGCGTATTCGCCCTCTCACACGAGCGTCAGCGTGCCCGACTCGTCCGCCACCGCGTTCCCCACCCGCTCCTCGCGCGCAATTTCGTCCAGCTCCGTGCCCTGCGCGACGATCCGCGTCTCCGCGCCCGCTTCGCTCATGTCCACCTCGTAGCGGTACCAGCACAGCTCCCACGCGACCATGATCCTCACCACGCTCTCCAGGTGCTCCGCCGAGCGCACGTTGATCGTCGGCGCGCCCAGCGATCGCGCCACCCCCGCCACGCGGCGCGGGAACTCGCTCGCGTTGAACACGCCCACCGCCGGCTCCACGTATGAGCCGTGGTCGTGGCCGTAGGCAATCTCGAAGCTCGCGGCCTGCTCGCCGCGCGGCGCGTAGGCCTGCTCGTCGGGCTCCAGCTCGTACTCCTCCAGCGGCTCGTCCGCCGCCTCCACGTGCCCGCGCGCCGCGACCGGGTCCACGCCCGTGCGCTCGTAGCCGTCCAGGAAGTCATACGGCTGCGGGTCGACGTACGACTCGGGCTCGCCCTGCGCGGGCTCGAGGGGCGCGCCTGGCCCCGCCTCGCCAGGCCTGCCGACCTGGCGCAGCCGGTCGATCAGGCTGCGCCCGCGCCGCGCGCGCATCGGCGGCAGCTTCAGCGCCTGGCTGTCGCTCTCGCGCATCCAGCCCTCGTGCGCCGCGCGTGGAGCGCACAGCTCGCACACCGTGCGGCGACGTCCAGCGGCGATGAAAACGTCCGGCTGCTCGCCGCGCAGCAGGCGCCGCTCGCACACGTCGCACGACACGTCCGGTTTCGAGGTGACGATCGTGCGCGTGGCCATCGGCCTAGGAGGGTAGCCGGACAGACGCCGACACGCTCTCCGGGCACCGCGGGCCGTCAGTCGTCGAAGGAGTCCTCTTGCATCCGGCTCCTGAGGCGCAGGACCGCCTTCGTGTGCATCTGCGAGACGCGCGACTCGGTCACGCCGAGCACCTCGCCGATCTCGCGCAGCGTCAGGTTCTCGTAGTAGTACAGCGCGATCACGAGCTTCTCTCGCTCCGGCAGCTTCGCGATCGAGTCCGCGATCCTGTCCTTCAAGTCGCCCAGGTCGAGCGCCTTCGCCGGGTCCGGCGCACCGGGGTCCTCGATCGTGTCCATCAGCGACACCTGGTCGCCGCTCGAGTCCGACACGCTCCACAGCTCGTCCAACGCGACGATCGAGGAGTGCGAGATCGCCAGCAGCGAGTCGTTCAGTTCCTCGACCGTGATCCCCATCTCCGCAGCGATCTCCGCGTCCGTCGGCGCACGCTGCAGCGTGTGCTCGAGCTTCGCGTTCGCGCGCTCCACCTCCCGAGCACGCGCGCGCACGCTGCGCGGAACCCAGTCCAGCGAGCGCAGCTCGTCGATGATCGCGCCCTTGATGCGCATGATCGCGTACGTCTCGAACTTGATGTCCCGCGACAGGTCGAAGCGCTCGATCGCCGAGATCAGCCCGACGAGGCCGTAGGAGATCAGGTCCGCCTCCTCCACGTGCGGAGGAAGCCCCGCGGCGGTGCGGCCAGCTACGTACTTGACCAGCGGCGAGTACGCGACGACCAGCCGCTCGCGGACGCGAGTGTCTCCATCGTTCTTATAACGCCGCCACAGTTCGCGCAGCTCGATCGGTTTGACGTTCGTCTCCAGGGCTCCATCCCCCCTGTTATGCCCGAGGGTGACTGCGCGCATACGCGCTTCTAAGCCTGGCGGACTCTACCCGAGTGTAAATCTGAGTGCTCGACACGTTCGCATGCCCCATCAGCTCCTGGATTGAGCGCAGGTCCGCACCGCCGTCCAGTAGGTGCGTCGCGAAGCTGTGTCGCAGCGCGTGCGGCGACGCTCCCTGCGCCACGCCGCCGCGCGTCGTCCACATCCGCAGCCTGCGCCGGACGTCGCTCGTGCCGAGCGCACGGCCCGTCTTGCTCAGAAACAGCGCCTCCGTCGCGCCCGTCCCAGAATGCGGCGAGACGAGCGCCGGGCGCGCCCGCTCCAGATAACGCGCCACCGCCACCAGCGCCGGCTCGCCCACGGGCACGAAGCGCGTCTTTCGGCCCTTGCCCTCCACCCGCAGCTGCTCGCCGTCGTGATCCACGTCGGTGACCCGCAGCGACACGATCTCCTCCGCGCGCAGCCCGCACGAGTACGCCAGCTCGAACATCGCGCGGTCGCGCATGCTCAGCGGCCCACCCACCCCATCGGCGCCGCCCATCGGGATGCTGTCCAGCAGCCTCGCCGCCTCGCGCGCCGTCAGCACGCGCGGCAGGTGATCCGAGCGCCTCGGGGTGGAGACAAGATCCGCAGGGTTCTGCGCCACGTGACCGTGCTCACGCTGGCTCGAAAACAGCGCGCGCAGCGCCGCCAACTTGCGCGCCGAGGTGCTCGGCGCGGCGCTCTGCTCGGACAGGCGAGCGATGTAGCGGCGCACCGTCTTCGGATCCACGTCCGCCGGCGCCAACCCCCGCTCGTGCGCCCAGCGCGCGAACTGCTGCAGGTCCGTCCTGTACGCGCTTTGCGTGCGCGGCGCGCTGTCGCGCCGGCGCAGATCCTCGCCCAGCAGCGAGATCGCCTGCGCCCACGCGTCCGGCAACGGCTCGCAGTGCTGATCGGTGTTGGACTTCGGCTCGGTTTGCGCGCTCATCGCGTGGCGTACTTCGCCGCCGCCGCGCCTCTGCCTGCCTGTGGAGGCGTGCGCTCCGCTTGCAATTGCGCTTGTCATCCGCTCGATTATCCCCATCAGGAGTAGATTCAACCGCGTGAGCACGCCGTCCGCCACCCATCCCGACGTCGTCATCCCCGCTGGCGAGGCCGCCGCGTACGGGCCCGTGGGGCGCTCGCCATGGCTCGACGTCGACTGGCGCGAACACCAGCGCTGGCGGATCGTCGACGGCCAGCGGGTCAACACGATCGAGCTCGGCCACGAGCACGCCGACTCCGCGCAGACGCTCGTGTTCATTCACGGCCTGTCCGGCTGCTGGGCAAACTGGCTAGAGCAGCTGCCCGCGCTGGCGAGGAACCATCGCGTCGTGGCCCTCGACCTGCCCGGCTTCGGCGCATCGCCCATGCCCGACTGGGAGATCTCGATATCCCGCTACGCACGCCTGATTAACGATCTTCTTGATCAGCTCAGCATCGACGCGGCCGCGGTCGTCGGCAACTCGATGGGTGGCTTCATCGCAGCCGAGCTCGCGATCGCGTTCCCACAACGCGTCGAGCGGCTCGTGCTCGTCTCCGCCGCGGGCGTCTCCACGCACGAACACCGCGACGCAACGCGCGCCATGCCCGCGATGGTGCGTGCCGAGCGGATGCTCGCGATGGTCACCGCCTGGGCCGCGTCCAAATCAGACGCTTTCGCGCGCCGCGCCCATCTGCGAGACGTCGCGTTGAGCGTCGTCGTGCGACACCCCAGCCGGCTTCCCCCCGCGCTCGCCGCCGAGCAGATCCGCGGAGCCGGCAAGCCAGGGTTCATGCAGGCCTTCAAAGCCACCATCGACTACGCCGTCCGCGAGCGGCTGCCCGAGATCGCGTGCCCCACGTTGATCGTCTGGGGGGCCAGCGACCGCCTCATATCCGTCAAAGACGCCGACGTGTTCGCCAAGCTGATCCCCGACTCGCGCAAGGTCGTCTTCGAGGACACCGGCCACCTCTCCATGCTCGAGCGTCCCGCCGCCTTCAACGCGCTCTTGCGCGATTTCCTCGCGGAGTAGCCGCGCGCCTCGCCCGCGGGCTCGGCAAACGAGCCGAAGCGAGCGCCAATGCTCAGCTGGTGACGGCGCCCTCGGCTGCGTTGCCCACCAACTTCGCGTACTTCTGGATCGCCACGTCCACGTGTTCGTCCGCGCGCGCGGCGGGCTCATAGGCCCGAAGCCGCTCCGCGATCTGCTCGTCGCTGAGCGCAACGTCCAGGCGACGCGAGTCCACGTCGATCGTGATCTCATCGCCGCTCGCGAGCCCGCCGATCGGGCCGCCCCTCACGGCCTCCGGCGCCACGTGCGCGACCATGAAGCCGTGCGTCGCGCCCGAGAAGCGCCCGTCGGTGATCAGCGCCACCGTCTCCCCCAGACCCTCGCCCACGATCGCCGCCGTCACCGCCAGCATCTCGCGCATGCCTGGGCCACCCGCCGGACCCTCGCCGCGGATCACCACCACGTCGCCAGCGTCGATCTCTTTCGCCAGCACCGCCCTCATCGCCGCCTCCTCGCCGTCGAACACGCGCGCCGGGCCCGTGTGCACGCGGCGCTCGTGACCCGAGAGCTTCACCACGCAGCCATCCGGCGCGATGTTGCCGCGCAGGATCGCAAAGCCGCCCGTCGGTTTCAGCGCTTCGCTCAGCGGGCGCACCACGCGCTGGCCGTCCGTCTCCTGCGCCTCAGCCGCATGTTCGCCAATCGTGCGGCCGGTGACGGTCTGCGCGTCCGCGTTCAGCACGCCCGCTTCGCTCATCCGCTTCAACACCAGCGGGATGCCGCCCGCCTCATACAAATCGGTCGCCACGTAGCGCCCGCCCGGCTGTAGGTCGCACAGCAGCGGAGTGCGCTCGGAGATCGGGTCGAACTCGTCAATGCTCAGCGGCACGCCCATTTCCTTCGCCACCGCCAGCAGGTGCAGCACCACGTTCGTCGAGCCGCCGCTCATCGCCGCCGCCGCGATCGCGTTCTCAAGCGCCGCTTTCGTGATGATGTCGCTCGGCAGCTGGCCGCGGCGCAGCACGTCCATCACCAGTTCGCCCACCTCCACCGCCACCTGCAGCTTGCGCCCGTCCTCCGCCGGCACCATCGCCGAGCCCGCCGGCGAGATGCCCAGCACCTCGAACGCCATCGCCATCGTGTTCGCTGTGAACTGGCCGCCGCACGCGCCAGCGCCCGGCGAGGCGGCCTCCTCGATCTCGTGCAGGTCCGCGTCGGTGATCTTCCCCGCCGCGTGCGCGCCCACCGCCTCGAACACCTGCTGGATCGTGATCTCCTCGCCCTTGTAGCGGCCGGGACGGATCGAGCCGCCGTACAGCATCAGCGACGGGATGTTCAGGCGCGCCAGCGCCATCACCGTTCCGGGGATCGTCTTGTCGCAGCCGGAGATCGTCACGATCGCGTCGAACGCGTGCGCCGAGGCGACCAGCTCGATCGAGTCCGCGATCAACTCGCGCGACACCAGCGACGCGCGCATCCCCGCCGTGCCCATCGTGATCCCGTCGGAGATCGCGATCGTGTTCAGCTCCATCGGCGTGCCGCCCGCTTTGCGGATCCCCTCCTTCACCTTCGCCGCCAGCACGCGGTTGTTGAAGTTGCACGGCATCGTCTCGATCCACGAGTGCGCCACGCCCACGATCGGCTTCGCCAGATCCTCCGCCGTGTAGCCGATCCCGTGCAGGTAGGAGCGCGCCGCCGCGCGCTCCGGGCCCTCCGTCAGGACGCGGCTGCGGTGCCTCACGTCGAATGGGGTGTTCGTGCTCACGCGGCGCGCACACTACCGGCCCGTTGGCCCGCCTGCTCTCGCTCCCAGCGCCGCCAGCCGCTCCAAGTCGCGCCGCACCCGCGCCGGCTCCACCTGACGGCCCGGCAGGTGCATGTTCGCCTCGCCGATCAGCCGGCGCTCGTCCGCCGTCAGCGCCATCCACTTCGCCAGCACGTCGTCCGAGCCCGGCAGGCGCGCGCTGCCGAACGGCTTCGTGTGATCGGGGAACGCAACGCAGTACTCGTTCAGCAACTCCCCCGTCTCCGGCACGTATGCCACGATCGGCTTGTGCGGGTAGATCAGGTACGCGTACCGCGCGTCCCGCCCGCCCAGCCCGCCCCACACGCGCAGGAACCCCAGGTCGCGGTACATCGCCCAGTCGTGCTCCTCCACGCACGAGCGCAGCAGCTCGCGCGCGCGCTGCTCCGCGCGGCGCTCGCGCCCCGGGTCATACCCCATCGGCGTAGAGCCGCCCGCCCGTGAGCCGCCCACAGCGCCTGCGCGCGTGCGAGGAGGCGCTTCAGCGTCGGCCGCGCCAGCTCCCATGCGAGCACCACCAGCACGATCGCCGCGGTGCCGAGACCCAGCTCCATCTCGCCCTACTGGTGCGCGCGTCGCCTCGGGCGCGCCACCGGCGGCCCGCGGGAAGAAGATCACGCGCTCCGCGTCCCTCGGGACCTCCGCGAAGCTCTTCACCAGCTCCGCCTCGCGGCGTCCGCCGGGCGTCTCGGTGGGCACCGCCGCCCACATGCCCGCGTCCAGCTCGCGACGGAACGCCTCGATCAGCTCACGCTCCTGCTCCGGCACCTCCACGTCGCCCTCCGCGAGAACGATCTCGCCATGACCGGGCTTCATACGCAGGAGCTTCATCGCCCCACCGATTATGGCAAACCATCGATGCCGCTCAGCTCAGTTCTCCCGCATCCGTCCCAGGTCGAGCACGTCCACCGGGCCCACGCCCACGCCCACGTCCCTCAGTCCGTGCGCCACCGCCTCGCCCGCGAGCGCGCGCGCCGTTTCGGCGGCCTGCAGCGGCGTGCGGCCGAGCGCAAGCTGCGCCGCGAGCACCGAGGAGTGCGTGCAACCCGAGCCGTGTGCCGCACCATCCGGGTGGCGCACGCCGTCGATCGTCACGATCGAGCCCTCGCCCGTGGAATCCAGGAACAGGTCCGCCGCGCGGGTGCGGTGCCCGCCGGTGAGCACCACTATGCGCGGGCCGAGCGCCAAAACAGCTCTGGCGAGCGCCTGCGCCTCGGCCTCCTCCTCATCGGCGTCGGGCGCCCCCGCGAGCACGCGCGCCTCGGGGAGGTTCGGCGTGAGCACGCTCGCGCGCGGCACGATCTCCTCGATCAGCGCCCGCTGGGCATCCGGCGCGAGCAGCCGCGCGCCGGACTCGGCCACCATCACCGGGTCCACCACCACGGGCATGCCCGCGGGCAGCTCGTCGAGCGCCTGTGCGACCGCGTGCGCGATGTCAGCGGTTGCGAGCATCCCCACCTTGACCGCGTCCACGCGGATGTCCGCAAGCACCGCGCGGATCTGCGCGAGCACCACCTCCGGCGGCAGCGTGTGGATGGCGCTGACCTCGCGCGTGTTCTGCGCGGTGATAGCCGTGATCGCGCTCGTGCCGTGCACGCCGCAGCGCGCGAACGCCTTCAGGTCCGCCTGGATGCCCGCTCCGCCACCGGAGTCCGAGCCGGCGATCGTGAGCGCCGTGGGCGTCAGCTCGCCGGCGGGGTCGAGAGCCGCTTGCGGGCGGGGAAGATCGTGTAGCTGCCGATCGCCGTCACCAGCAGCCGCCCATCGACGTGGTGTATCTCGCTGCGCATCACCGCGCTCGAGCGGTTGCGGCGGTCGAGCGTCGAGCGGCACACGATCTCGCCCTCAATGGCCGTCTGGATGTAGTTGATCGAGATGTTGATCGTCGCGATGTGCTCGTCCTTCGTCGTCTGCACCCACAGCGTCGAGCCCATGCAGTAGTCCACCATCGCGTACGTCACCACGCCCGACAGCAGCCCGCCGCGGTTCATCAGCTCCGGTCGGATCTCCAGGCGCACCGTCTCCGGGTCCTCCCAGCGCATGCCCATGAACGTCGTCACGCCGTCGAACGAGTGCTCGCCGTCGGGGCTGGGCGTGGTCGTCGTGGAGTCCTCGGCCATGGCGCGGAGGCTACGCGAGCGCGACAGATTTCGATTCCCGGTCCGGATTACCTACATTCTTGATAAACTTAGTTAGAAATAGCCGCTTCGGCGGTTTCCTCCCCTCAAAGCCTCGACTCGAAAGGAACGTCATGCCCAGAATCACCGTCACAGCCGACCCGGCCTCATCCAAGTCAGGCGACGCGCCCGTGCTGCTCAGCGAGAGCGTTCAGTCGGTGCACATCAGCACCGAGCACGCCGCCGCGCAGTTGATCGAGCGCCTCGCGTGGGCGATCCGCGACGCGGAGGACGCCGAGGGCGCCGATGGGTGGGACTTCTCGCTCATCAAACGGCCCGCTACCAAGCCGCTCGCGCAGTCGCAGGAGGCTCGGCGGGGAGCCGGCGCGCGTTCGCGCGAGCGTGAGGTCGCGCAGGTTTAGCGTGGGTCGGCGAACGCAGAACGCGCGGCCTTCGAGCCTGCGGTGGCGATGTCCATGAAGCCGTACGTCCCGCTCTTGAGCAGCTCGGTGGCGGCGTCCGCGACGGCACCGAGGCCGGCGAACGCGAATGAGCCGCCGACCGACACTCGCTTGACGCCGAGCTCGGCCAACTCCGAGACCGGCGGCATGCCGGGGCGGGCAAGCACGTTCACCGGCCGTTCGACCGACTCTACGACCGCGCGGATGTCCTCGGCGCGGATCAGGCCGGGCGCGTACAGCACGTCCGCGCCGGCCTGCTCGTAGGCCTGGAGACGCGCGATCGTGTCGTCCAGGTCGGGGTTGCCGCGCAGGTGGTTCTCCGCGCGTGCGGTCAGCACGAGGTGCACGGCCCCCGCGTGCGCGACCTCAGCGGCGGCCGCGACGCGCTCTGCGGCCGCCTCGGCGCCGTACAGCCGCTCGTCCGCCGCGCTCCAGTCCTCGATCGAGCAGCCCGCGAGGCCCACGTCGAGCGCCATACGCACGGTCTGCGCGACACCGTCCGGGTCCTTGGCGAAGCAGTCCTCGAAGTCCGCGGACACGGGCGCCTCGGTCGCCGCCGCGAGCGCTCCGGCGTGCGTCACCGCCTCCTCGCGGCTCAGCGAGTAGTCCAGCCGGCCGAGGGTCGCCGCGTAGCCGCTGCTCGTCGTCGCCAGCGCCTCATAGCCGAGCGACACCAGTAGGCGCGCCGAGCCGATATCCCAGGCGTTCGCCAGCAGCAGCGGGCTCTCCCGTTCGTGCAGCGCCAGAAATCTGCTCGCTCGCGCGGCGTGGTCGTTCGTGTTGTCTGCCCTCATCCCTCTGCCTCCTCGATCCACTGGTTTCGTGCCGGGACTCAGTAAAACGCGTGCGCGCGCGGATTTGTGAGGCGGACCGTGTTTTGACACAGAGTTGACACCGAATTGGCACAAACGCCGCTCCTGCCGCCGCACGTCGTCGCCTAGCGTGAACGCGATGCCAGCTGCTCGAGAAGCCCCGACTGAGGTCGCGCCTCGGTCCCGCCGCCCGCCGGCGCGCGGACCGGATCCTCGCCACGTCCTCGGCCGACTCGGAGAGGATCTCGCCGCGGAGCACTTCGCCCGCCTGGGGTTCGCCATCGTGGCGCGCAACGCGCGCACACGCCACGGTGAGATCGACCTCGTCGCATTCGATGGCCAAGCGCTCGTATTCGTGGAGGTCAAGACGTGCCGCGCACGCCTGCGAGCAAGCCGATCGACGTCCTGGACTCAGGGGCCGCTGGAGCGGCTTCGCCCGCAGCAGCAGGCCCGCGTGCGGCGTCTCGCAGCGGCGTGGCTGAGCGAGCGGCGCCCTGAGCGCCCGAGCGCGCGCGAGATCCGCTTCGACGCGGTCGGCGTGACCGTCGATGCCAACGATCGGCTGGTTCGCCTCGACCACCTGGAGGCCGCATGGTAGAGCCCGCTACAGCGCGAGCTGCTGGTACGCGAGCGACTGGAACGACATGCGGTGCAACGGCGAGACGCCGTTCTGCAGGATCGCCTCGCGGTGCGACGGGGTGGAGTAGCCGACGTGCTCCGCGAAACGCCAGCCGGGGTGCCTCTCGTCGGCATGGCGCATGTAGCGGTCGCGGGTCACCTTCGCCACGATCGACGCCGCGGCGATCGCCGCGCTCGTCGCGTCGCCTTCGACGATCGCGCGCTGGGGACGCTCGAACTCCGCGACCGAGAAGCCGTCCACCAGGCACAGCACGTCGGCGTCATCCGCCACGTCCGCAGTCACGCCGCGCAACGCGTCGCGCAGAGCGGCGAGGTTCGTCTTGTGCAGGCCGCGCCCGTCGATCCCGCGGACGCAGCGCGAAACGACCACCACGCGCGTCGCGGTGCGTAACACGAGCGGGTAGAGCTCCTCGCGCGCCTCGTGGGTGTGCTGCTTGGAGTCGTTCAACGCGCTCAGCGCGCGCAGCTCACGCGTCGTCAGCGCCTCGTAGTCGAACAGCACGCCCGCCGCCACGAGCGGCCCCGCCAAACAGCCCCTGCCGGCCTCGTCCGCGCCCGCGACGAGCCGGACGCCGAGACGACGGTCGAACGCAAACAGGCGCTGGCCACTGGCCGCTCGCCTGCGGCGACGCCTCGATCTAGCGGTGGAGCCGGCCTGTCGCACCGGGGGCGCCGAGTCCGCGGAGCCTTCTGTGGCCGGGTCGCTCACGGTGCCCCATCATGCAGCAACCACCGGCCAGAACAAAACAGGCCCGAAAGCCACGGCCGCCTACAGCGTGCCGATCCTGCCGATCGGCCAGTACGTCGCGAACGCCGAGCCGATGATCCAGCTCGTCGGGACCGGCCCCCAGAAGCGGCTGTCGTCGGAGTGCCCGCGGTTGTCGCCCATCATGAACCAGTAGCCCCGCGGCACCTTGATAGGCGTGGGGAAGTTGCATTCCGGCAGCGACCCAGGCGAGCACGGCGCGATGTAGGAGTCCTTCTCCGCGACGAACTGCGAGGTGCCCGCGGCCTTGCGGAACGCGTGGCCTTCTCTCGACGTAGATTTCATCGCCAGGGCCGGCCACGATCCGCTTGATGAAGTTCACGCTCGAGTCCTTCTTCGACACCGCCTGCCCACACGGCGCGCCCGAGCCCGGGGTGACGCGGTGCGGGGAGGGGCCGCAGATCGCCTGTTCCGCGCCTTCAGGCGGGTGGAAGACCGCGATCTGGCCGACGTGCGGGCCGCCGAAGTGCATGCCGATGCGATTGACGAGCACGCGCTGGCCGACGTCCAGCGTCGGTTCCATCGATCCGCTCGGGATGCGGTACGGCTTCACCACGTACGCCTGAATGCCGACCGCTAGGCCGAGGGCGATGGCAACGATCACCGCCAGCTCGATCAGCGAGCCAGCGAGAGATTTGGGGCTCTTCGCGTCCCCCTTCGCGGCGGACCCCCGGCGGGTTTTCACGCCGGCTGGTCGCCGGCGGGAACGCCTTCCTCAGCGTCACCGGCATCGGAGGAGGAGTCAGCCGCATCCGCAGCCGACGCAGACCCGTCGGTGCTCGTCTCGGGCTCCCCCTCGACCACGGCCTCAGCCGCGTCCGCGTGTTCCTGACCAGCGCCATCGACCGCCCCATCCTCGAGCTGAACGTCCGCGACGCTCTCGGCGACGGCCTCCTCCGCGGTCATGCCATCCGCGTCCGTCGCCCCCGACTGCTGCTCGTGCAGCAGACCCGGCTGGACGATCTCCTCTGGGCCGGTGTAGCGACGCTCACGCACGCGGGCGCGCTTACCGACCCGGTCGCGCAGGTAGTACAGCTTCGCGCGACGCACATCGCCCCTGGCGGCCAGCTCGATGCGCTCGATCTTCGGCGAGTGCACCGGGAACATGCGCTCGACGCCCACGCCGAAAGACTGCTTGCGCACCGTGAACGTCTCGCGCGCACCGTGGCCCTGGCGCTTGATCACCACGCCCTCGAAGACCTGCACGCGGCTGCGCGCACCCTCGATCACCTGGAAGTGAACCTTAACGCGGTCGCCCGGCGCAAAGTTTGGAACGCGGCGCAGTTGCGCGCGCTCGATGGTTTCGATGACGCTGCTCATGACGTAAGGGAAAAAGAGGGGCCGCGCTAAGACGACCAAGGCAGCCCCCCGATGGAGCTCACGGCCAGCGCGAGGAGCAATGGTAGCGAACCGTCAGCGAGCCACGCCTCACCAGCGTCCACATCAGCCCGCGGGCCGCTCCGTCTCGCCACCCGCGCGGCGCTCCAGGCCCGCCTGCGCGCCGCGTTCGCGGCTGCGCTCCCGACGCCAGTCCGCGATCCGCGCATGGTGGCCGGACAGCAGCACCTCCGGCACCGACCAGCCGCGGTACTCCGCCGGACGCGTGTAGTGCGGATACTCCGGCTGCCCCTCCAGCGCCACGGTGAAGGACTCCTCAGCGGCGGACTCCTCGTGACCGAGGGCGCCCGGCAGCTTGCGCAGCACCGCGTCGCACACCACCATCGCCGCGAGCTCGCCGCCGCTCAGCACGTAGCGCCCGATCGACACCACGTCGCTCGCGAAATGCTCCACGATGCGCTCGTCGAAGCCCTCGTAGCGCCCGCACAGCAACGTCAGCTCCTGCTCGCCCGCCAGCTCGTCGACGAGCCGATCGTCCAACGGCCTGCCGCCCGGCGCCAGCGCGATCACGCGCCTGCGGGCGCGCAACTGCACCGGATCGACGCCGTAGCGGGCGCGCAGCGCGCTGTCGAGCACGTCCACGCGCAGCACCATCCCCGCTCCGCCGCCGAACGGCGTGTCGTCCACCTGCCCACCCGTCAGCGGCGTGTGCTCGCGGATGTTCACGCACTCCACGCTCGATCCCGCCGCGACCGCGTTCTCCACGTGGCGCTGGGTCGAGAACCACTCGAACCACTCCGGGAACAGCGTGAACACGTCGATCTTCACGGGCAGTCCCCCCGCTCGCGAGACTTGGAGCGCTCGTTCCTCGAGCGCGGTTGCGCGGCCAAGCCAAGGAAGTCCATGTTCACCTCGATCCGGCGCTCGGCCGGCATCACCCTGCGTACGGCGTCTTTGACCATCGGCACGAGCACCGCCTCGCCGCCGCGCTCCGGACGAACCTCCAGCACCTCGCACGACGGCAGCACCAGCAGCTTGCTCACAATCCCGAGCGTCTGCTCGCCATCCACCACCGCGCAGCCCTCCAATTCGTGCGCCCACCACTCGCCCTCCGCCAGCGCGGGAGCAGCGCTGCGCGCCACCGTCAGCTCCCGGCCGCGCAGAGCCTCCACCGCCTCGCGGCTGTCGATCCCCTCCAGCCGCAGGATCGGACGCTGCTCGGTGCCGGAGCGGCGCACGATCTCAGCCTCGCGTCCGTCCACGCTCACCGTGCCCCCGAGAGATAGGAGGCGCGTCTGCGGGCGCGTCACGTAGAAGCTGCCGTCCAGGCCGTGCGCGCGCCCGATGCGCCCCGCAGGCAGCCCCGCCGATGGGTCGCCCTGCTCCTGCTCGCTCGACTCAGCGTCGCCGGGCCGGTCGGGGTGCTCGGTCAATCGACGATGTCGACGAGCACGTGGCTGTCCTCGGCCGCCGCCGCGGCTTTCACCACGGTGCGCAGCGCGTGCGCGGTGCGCCCGCCGCGGCCGATCACACGGCCGTAGTCGTCCGCCGCCACGCACAGCTCCAACACGACCGTGCCGTCGTCCTCGTCGAACTGCTCCACCGCGACCGCATCCGGGTCGTCCACGAGACCTTCCGCGAGGTACTCCAACAGCCGCTTGGGGTTCTCAGTGGGCATCTGCCGCTCGCCCCTACGGCTCTTTAGGCGATGCCCTGGATACGCAGCAGCTTCTTCACCGTGTTCGACGGCTGCGCGCCACGCGCCAGCCAGCTGCGCGCGCGATCCGCGTCGATCACGATCGTCGACGGCTCCGTCTGCGCATTGTAGTGGCCGATCGTCTCGATCACCCGGCCGTCGCGGGGGGAGCGCTGGTCGGCTACGACCACGCGCCACATCGGATCCTTCTTGCCGCCCACACGGGTGAGCCTCAACCTGACTGCCACGTTTTCCTCTCGATCAGAAGTAAAGCTTGAAGCGCAGAGCTTAGCCGCTTCAGCGCGCCTGACGCATCAGCGCGCCCATGTCCGGCATCTTGCCGCGCCCCAGCTGGCGCATCATCTTGCGCGTCTGGCCGAACTGCTTGACCAGTTTGTTGACCTGCTGGACGTTCGTGCCCGACCCCTTCGCGATCCGCAGTCGGCGCGAGCCCTTGATCAGCTCCGGCTTGCGTCGCTCCAGCGGCGTCATCGACAGGATGATCGCCTGGATGCGGTCGAGCTCGCGCTCGTCCACCTTCATGTTCTGCAGCTGATGGCCCGCCAACCCCGGGATCATCCCCAGGATGCTCGTCAGCGGACCCATTTTGCGGACCGTCTTCAGCTGCGCGAGGAAGTCGTCGAGGCCGAATTCGTTGCGGCGCAGCTTGCGCTCGAGCTCGGCCGCGTCGTCCTCATCGAACTGGCGCTCGGCCTTCTCGATCAGGCTCATCACGTCGCCCATTCCGAGGATCCGCTGCGCCATGCGGTCCGGGTGGAAGCGCTCGAACTGCTCGAGCTTCTCGCCCGTTGAAGCGAACATGATCGGCTTGCCAGTGACCGCCTTCACCGACAGCGCCGCGCCGCCACGCGCGTCGCCGTCGAGCTTGCTCATCACGACCCCGTCGAACTGCACCGCCTCGGCGAAGCTCTCCGCGACGTTGACCGCGTCCTGGCCTGTCATCGCGTCCACCACGAGCAGCACGTTGTGCGGTTTGACCGCGTCGCGGATCCGCACCAGCTCCGCCATCAGCTCCTCGTCAACGTGCAGACGACCGCTCGTGTCGACGATCAGCACGTCCTTGCCCTCCGTCTTCGCACGCTCCAGCGCCCACTTCGCGATCTCCACCGGGTCGCGGTCGGTGCCTTGCTCGTAAACGGTGGCGCCGGCCTGCGCGCCGACCTTCACAAGCTGGTCCACTGCCGCCGGGCGGTACACATCGCACGCCGCCACGGCCACTGTCGAGGAGTGCTCCTCGTGCAGATAACGCGCGAGCTTCGCCGTCGCCGTCGTCTTGCCCGAGCCCTGCAGACCGGCCATCAGGATCACCGTCGGCGGGCGTGGCGAGAAGCTGAGGCCGCCGGAGGCACCGCCCATGAGGGCCGTCAGCTCCTCGCCGACGATCTTCACCACCTGGTGGCCGGGGTTCAGCTTGCCGATCACCTCCGCGCCCATGCAGCGCTCCTTCAGCTGGGCGGTGAACTGGCGCACGACCTTGAAGTTCACGTCCGCCTCGAGCAACGCGAGGCGGATCTCGCGCATCGCCGCGTCGACGTCCTGCTCGCTCAGCGTCCCGCGCTGGCGGACGTCGGCGAGCGTGCCCTGCAGTTTCTCCGCTAGAGAGTCGAACATCGCGTTGATTCTCGCAGCCGCCGCGCCGCTCTACGGCACGGCGGCGATCATTCCGCTCAGGCGCCGCCGCCAGGGCCCGGGGGCAGCGTCTCGCCGGAGCCGCCTGTCCCCTTCTGCGCGCCGCGCGCCAGCGCCTCGCCGATGCCGCCGAACGCCTCCGCGAACTCCGACGGCACCACGAACACCTTGTTCGAGTCGCCTTCGGCCAGCGAAGGCAGCATCTGCAGGTATTCGTAGCTCAGCAGCGCACGGTCCGGCTTGCCCTCGTGGATCGCCGTGAAGACCGTGTCGATCGCCTTCGCTTCGCCCTCCGCGCGCAGGATCGCCGCCTGGCGCTCGCCCTCCGCGTCGAGGATCGCCGCCTGCTGCGCGCCCTCCGCGTTCAGCACCGCCGCCTGCTTCGCGCCCTCCGCTGTGAGGATCTGCGCCTGCTTCTCGCCTTCCGCCGTGAGGATCGCCGCGCGCCGGTCGCGCTCGGCGCGCATCTGCTTCTCCATCGCCGTGCGGATGTCAGCCGGCGGGTCGACCGACTTGATCTCCACGCGGTTGATGCGTATGCCCCACTTGCCCGTCGCCTCGTCCAGCACCACGCGCAGCTCCGTGTTCACGTTCTCGCGCGCCGTCAGCGTCGCCTCCAGCGTCAGGCCGCCGATCACGTTGCGCAGCGTCGTAACCGTCAGCTGCTCGATCGCCTGCAGCGGGTTGGCGATTTCATACGTCGCCGACTTCGGGTCGGTGATCGTGAAATACAGCACCGTCTCGATCCCCACGACCACGTTGTCTTCGGTGATCACCGACTGCGGCGCGAAGTTCACCACCTGCTCGCGCAGGTCCACCAGCGGCTTCACGCGGTCGATGAACGGCGTCACGATCGTCAGCCCCGGCTCGAGCGTGCGGCTGTAGCGGCCCAAGCGCTCCACCACCCCCGCGCGCGCCTGCGGAATCACGCGAATCGCACGCGCGGCGACGACCAACACGAACACCACGAACACTGCGAGCACGATCAGAGGGGCCATGGGGCGGGTTCCTTTCTATTGACTTCCTCGAAGAGCGTACCCGCTCCTCGACGCGCGGATCAGTGCATCACCAGCGCTGTGGCGCCGCGTATCTCGACCACCTCGACGCGCTCGCCCGCGTCGATCACCTCGTCTTCGTCGTAGCTGCGCGCCGTCCACACCTCGCCGCCTTCGATCCGCACGCAGCCGACGCCCTCGTCGTTCGCTATCCGCTCGAGCACCGTCGCGCGCTTGCCCACCAGCGCCGCCGCGCCCGTGCGTATCGCCGGCGGCAGCTGCCGGTGGCGGCGAGCGATCGGCCGCAGCGCGCCCAGCACTACCGCGGAGCTGGCGATGAACATGATCGCCGACAGCAGCGTGCCGACTCCCAGCAGGCTCACCACGCCCGCGAGGGCCGCGCCGACCGCGAACGGCAGCAGGTAGAAGCCGCCCTGGTGCATCTCGCCGATACCGAGGATGCAGGCTGCGACCAACCACAGGATCCACCAGTCCATACGTGGAGATTAGCTCTCCGCGATCAACGCGCGCGCGAACTCGTCCGGGTCGAACGGGCGCAGATCCTCCAGCGACTCCCCCACGCCGATCAGCTTCACCGGCAGATCGAGTTCCTTCGCGATCGCAAGCGCGATGCCGCCGCGCGCCGTCCCGTCGAGCTTCGTCAGCACCACGCCGCTCACGTCCGCCGTCTGCGCGAACAGCTTCGCCTGGCGCAGGCCGTTCTGGCCCGTCGTCGCGTCGATCGTCAACAGCGTCTCGTGCGGCGCGCCCTCCAGCTGGCGCGCGATCACCCTGCGCACCTTGCCCAGCTCGCCCATCAGGTCATCCTGCGTGTGCAGACGGCCCGCCGTGTCCACGATCACCACGTCCACGCCCTCGCTGCGCGCCTTCGCGATCGCCTCGAACGCCACCGCTCCAGGGTCCGAGCCTTCCGCGCCCGTCACAATCCCGCAGCCCACCCGCTGCGCCCACCCCTCCAACTGCTCGGTGGCCGCGGCGCGGAACGTGTCCGCCGCCCCCAGCAGCACGCTCAGGCCGAGCTCGCTGCTCAGGTGCCACGCGAGCTTGCCGATCGTCGTCGTCTTGCCCGTGCCGTTCACGCCCACCGCCATGATCACCGTCGGCTTCGCGCGCACGTCGATCCGCCACTCCCCCACGCTCGCCGTCTGCGCCAACAGCGCGATCAGCCGCTCGCTCAGCGCCTCGCCGCCCTCCAGCTGCCCCGCGGTCGCCTCCGCCTCGAGCGTCGCCACCACCGACGCGGTCGTGCTCGCGCCCACGTCGGCCATGATCAGCGCCTCCTCCAGCCGTTCCCACGTCTGCTCGTCCAGATCTCCGAACAGCGTCGCCTGGATCTCCGAGCCGAGCGCCTGGCGGGTCTTCGCCATGCTCTCGCGCAGCCGTTTGAACAGGCCGCCTCGCTTCGCGCCGCGCCCGCCCGCGACGTCGGCCCGCTTTCCCCCGGCTTGGGCCCCGCCGGCCTCGCCGGTGATGAACAGATCGCTCCAGTCGCGTGCCACGGGCCGCGACTGTAACAGCGCTCAGCTGCTCCTACGCGACTTCCGCCACCTCGGGGGTCTCGCCGTCCGCGTCCTGCGCCTGGTGCTCGGGGGGCAGGCGGCGCGAGATCACCTTCGACACCCCGTCCAGCCCCATCGACACGCCGTACAGGTAGTCCGCCGCCTCCATCGTGCGCTTCTGGTGGGTGATCACGATGAACTGCGCGCGGTCCGCGTAGCGGCGCAGCAGCGCCAGGAAGCGGTCCAGGTTCAGGTCGTCCAACGCGGCCTCGACCTCGTCCATGATGTAGAACGGGCACGGCCGCGCGAGGAACACCGCGAACAGGAACGCCAGCGCCGTCATCGACTTCTCCCCGCCCGACAGCAGCGTCAGGCGCTTCGTCGACTTGCCCGCGGGCGTGATTTCGATCTCCACGCCCGGAAGCTGCGCCTCCTGCCCGTCGATCTCCGCCACGGCCTCCGCCTCCGCCGCCGCCTCGGCCGCAGCGTCCGTGTCCACTTCGCCCTCCGGCAAAGGCTCACCGCCCAGCACGGGACGCGGCGCCTGCTCTTCGCTCACCAGACGCAGCCGCCCGCTGCCGCCCGGGAACACGTCGCCCACCAGCTCCTCGAAGTTGCGCGCCGCCGCCTCGAACGTCTCCGTGAACGTCTCCTCGATCTGGCGGTCCGTTTCGCGGATCACCGAACGCAGCTCGCGCAGCGCCGTCTCCAGGTCGGTGCGCTGGCGCTCCAGCTCCTCCACGTGCGCGAGCGCCTCCGCGTACTCCTCCTGCGCCAGCGGGTTCACCGGGCCGAGCTGCTCGCGCCTGCGCGTCAGGCGCTCCACACGAGCTTTCAGCGACGCGATCTCCTCCTCGCCGAGAGCCTGCGGCTCCTGCTCCTCCGCCTGCCCGAGGCGCTCGAGCACGCTCGCCAGCTCCAGCTCGATCTCCGCGACCTGGTCGCGCAGGCGTTGTGCCGCGACCTCCGCGTCCGTCACCGTCTCGCCCGCCGCACGCAGCGCCGCCTGGATCTGGGCCTCCTGCGCGGCGCACGCGCGCAGCTCCGCCGCCATCTTCTCGCCCGCCGCGCGATCCTCCGCCAGCTCCGCCTCCACCGCCTCGCGGCGTTCGCTCACCGCCTGCGCCGCGAGCTGCAGAACCGCCAGCAGACGCTTCGCGCGCGGCACCGCCGCGGCGTCCGCGGCGAGCTGCGCGCGCAGCCGCTCGATCCGGCTCGCGCGCTCGAGACGTTCGCGCTCCACCCGCTCCAACTGCCTGCGTTCGGAGGCAAGCTCGCCCTCGATCTCCGCCTTGCGCACCGCCAGCGGACCGTCCGCCGGGGCCGCCCTGCGCTGCTCGATCAGCCACTCCGTGCGTCGCCGCGCCTCCGCCGCCTCGGACAGACGGCGGTCCGCGTCGCGCAGGCCACGGTCGCCCTCCGCGCGCGCCTCTTCCGCCAGGCGCACCTGCTCGCTCGCCTGCTCGCTCGCGCCGCGCGCCCGCTGCTCGGCCTGCGCCGCCCGCTCGGAGTCCGCGATCAGCCGGTCGCGTTCGTTGCGGCGCGCCAGCACCCGCTCGGTTCCGCCCTCGCTCAGCTGGCGCACCTCGCCCCAGTCCGCGAACCACACGCGGCCCTTGCGGGTCACCGCGATCCCCGAGAAGTCCTCCCGCAGGTCCTCCAGGCGCTCCACCACCCACGCGTCAGCCAGCAGGCGTCGTGCCAGCCCCAACACCTCGTCAGGCCCGCTCACCAGCTCGATCAGCGGGCGCGCGTCCGGCGCGGGGGACGCACCGATCTGCGCCGATGGGGTCGAGGATGCAGCTCCGTCGGCCAGCAGCGCCGTACCGCCGTCCGGCCCCGAGCGGTCCAGGAGCGCCTCCGCGCCGGCGACGTCCTCCACCAGCGCCGCGTCCAGACGACCGCCCAGCGCCGCCGCGAGCGCCAGCTCGAAGCCGTCCTGCACGCGCAGCTCCTCGCTCAGCGCCTTCGGCCGGTCCTTCTGCTCGCCGCCGATGTGCGTGTGGCTGCGCAGGAACTGGTTCGCCGCCGCCAGCTCAGCGCCCACGCGCGCCGCCTCGCGGCGGGCCTCCTGCCCGGCGCGCTCCGCCTCCGCCAGGCTCTTGCGCGCCTGCTCGGCGCGCTCGTCGGCCTGTTTGCGCGCCGCGCGCGCCTGCTCGACCTCGCCCTGCAGCTGCTCCATCGTCTCCCGCTCGCGCTCGCGCGCCGTCTGCAGCTCCGCGATCTCGCGCTCGATCTCCTGCTCGCGGCTGCTCTCGATCTCCGCCAGCTGCGCTTCCAGCGCCGCGACCCGCTCCGCGCCCGCCGCCGTGGAGCCCTCCTGCATGTCCTCCCCGCCCGGCTGACCGAGAACCGTCAGCTCGCGCTCGATGCGCTCGATCCGCCGCGCGAGCGTCTGCGCGCTCGCGCCCACCTGCTCGCCGCGCAGCCCCAGCCGCTCGTGCGCCGAGCGCGCCTCGTACACGCGCCGCGACAGCGCGTCGTGGCGCTCGGAGCGCTCTGAGAGCGCGCGCTCCGCCTCGCCGCGGCGCTCGATCGTCTGCGCCAGCTTCTGCTCGATCTCCGTGCGCGTGCTCCGCGCCTCGCTCACCAGCGCCTCCGCGCCCGCCAACTCCAGCGCGCGTGTGCGTGCCGTGTCGCGCGCCAGCTCCCAGCGCGCCTGCAGGATCTGGTGCTCCAGGCGCTCGTGCAGCTCCGCCGCTTCCGCCTGGCGCTTCAGCGGTCGCAGGCGCGTGCGCGCCTCGCGCTCGATGTCCAGCGCCCGATCCAGGTTCTCCTGCGTGTGCTCCAGCTTCAGCTGCGCGCGGCGGCGACGCTTGCGGTGCTTGCCCAGGCCCGCCGCCTCCTCGATCAGCAGCCGCCTGTCGCGCGCCTTCGACGTCACGATCGCATCCACGCGGCCCTGGGAGATCACCGAGTGCGTCTCCTTGCCCAGGCCCGTGTCCGACAGCACCTCGATCACGTCCGTCAGGCGCGCGCGCGCGCCGTTCAGCCGGTAGCCGCCCTCGCCGTTGCGGTCCAGGCGCCGCACGATCGAGATCTCACTCAGCGGCAGGTCCACCGTGCCGTCGGAGTTGTCCAGCACGATCTCCACCTCCGCCGCGCTGCGCGCCTGCACGCCGCGCCCGCCGCCGAAGATCACGTCCTGCATCGACTGCCCGCGCACCGCCAGCGGCGACTGCTCGCCCATCGCCCACAGCACCGCGTCCGTCACGTTCGACTTCCCCGAGCCGTTCGGCCCCACCACCACGCTCACGCCCGGCCCGAAATCCAGCCGCGTGCGGTCCGGGAACGACTTGAAGCCCGTCAATGTCAGCGACTTCAGGCGCATACACGCACCAATGTCATGCCTCGATACCCAACTTCGCCACAGCGGCTCGTGCGGCCTCTTGCTCCGCGTGCTTCTTGCTGCGCCCGCTGCCGCTGCCCAGATCCCGGCCCGCGACGCGCGCCATCACCGTGTACGTGCGCTCGTGCGGCGGCCCGTCCTCGCCCGTCACCTCGTAGGAGACCTCCTCGCCGCGCTGCGCCAACAGCTCCTGCAGCGCCGACTTGAAGTCCACCGGGTGATCCAGCGCCCGCTCGATCTCCGGCACGAACGCCTCCACCACCGCCTCCGCCGTGCGCTCGTAGCCGCAGTGCAGATACACCGCGCCGATCACCGCCTCCATCACCGACGCCAGCACCCGCTCGGTGCCCAGCACAGCCGCCGCGTTCTCCCGCACGCCCGGCGGCGCAGCCGCCTTTAGCCGCTCGGGCAGCGCCAGGCGCTCGGCCACAGCCCTGCACGCGACACCCGAGACGGCCTGCGCGCGAATCTTCGTCAGACGCCCCGCGCCGAAGCGCTCCGCCTCCAGCCGCGGATACAGGTACGTCGTCACCGCCAGCGACAGCACGCTGTCGCCCAGGAACGCCAGGCGCGCGTAGGAGTCGCTGCGGCGCTCGCTCCACGACGCGTGCGTGAACACCTGGCGCGCCAGGTCCGCCGGCAGCTCCTCCAGCAGCTCGCCCAGCAGCATCGTCATCGGCCCGCATCGACGGCCCCAGCGTGCGTCGTCACGAACTCCACCGCCTGCTCCACCGTCAGGATCCTCGCCGCCTGCACGTCGGACATGCTCACCCCGAACGTGTCCTCCAGCTCCTGTACGAGCGTGTACAGATCCAGCGAGTCCGCCTCCAGGTCCTCCTTGAAGCGGGTGCTCGTCACGATCGTCTCGGGGTCGATGTCGAGCTCGTCCGCCAGGTGGGCCTGGATGAGCGCGAAGACCTGCTCGCGGGAAGTTGCGTCGGTCATCCTGTGCGCGGCAGGCTAGCGTCCGGCGCGGACACCGGCGCCCGCCGCAGCGCCCCCGCCCGCTCCAGCGCGGCGTACGTCTGCCCCACGATGTCCTCGCTCGCGCCGCGCTGCGCGCGCAGGATCGCCTGCGCGAAGCCCACGCGCGTGAAGCGCCCGTGCGGCACCACCCCCAGGCGTCGCAGCCCCAGCAGATAAGCGCCCCCGTTCGCCTCCGGGTCGATCTCCTCGCGAAAGCCGCGCAGCGCCGGGCGCAGCAGCATCCCGCCCAGCTTCGCGCGCGTCGAGGACATCGCCGCCTCGCGCACCGCGCCCAGCATCGTCTGCGACACCGCCTCCATCAGCTTCAGCGCGATGTTGCCCGTCAGCCCGTCCGTCACGATCACGTCCGCCGCGCCGCTCGTCACGTCGCCGCCCTCCACGTTGCCGACGAACTCGAATGCCGCGCCCTCGGTGCCCGCCTGCTCGGCAAGCTCCGCGTGGGTCTCCAACACCAGCGCGCTGCCGCGCGCCGGCTCCTCGCCGTTCGACAGCAGCCCCACGCGCGGGCGCTCCACGCCGAGCACCGTCCGCGCCAGCGCCGCGCCCATGAACGCGAACTGCACCAGGTGCTCGCGCCGCGCCTCCGCGTTCGCGCCCACGTCCAGCAGCGTAACCGGGTGGTGCGGCACCGGCAGCGGAATCGCCAGCGCCGGGCGGTAGATGCCTCGCGCGCGCTTGATGTTGAACGTCCCCGCCGCCAGCGCAGCGCCCGTGCCGCCCGCGCACACCAGCGCCTGCGCGCGGCCCTCCGCCACCGCCCGCGCCGCCATCACGATCGACGCCTCAGGCGTCGCGCGCGCCGCGCTCGCCGGGTCCGCCGCCTTCGCTATCGACACCGGCGCGTCCACCACCTCAACGCCGTCCGGCAGCTCGCCCAGCTCGGCCTGCGGGCCGAACACGATCACGCGCGCGCCACGCGCTGCCGCAAGCGCCGCGCCCGCCGCCACCTCCGCCGGACCCAGATCCGCACCGTTGCAGTCCACTGCCACCACCGGCGGCTGCGAATCCGCCGCAGCGGATGGTGCCGGGGTATGAGAAACCCCTGGCGTCACTGCCCGCTAGTCGTGATCGGCGGCGCCAACCCGGTTGTGGTCGTGGTCGTGCTCGTGCACGCCCGCCGACACGATCTCACGGCCCGCGTAGGAGCCGCACACACCGCACACGCGGTGGGGGCGACGCGGACTGTGGCACTGGGGACACTCGTTCAACGCCGGCGTGCCGATCTTGTGCTGCGCGCGCCGCTGAGCCGTGCGGCTGTGCGATTGCTTTTTCTTGGGTACGGCCATTGAAGACGGAAGGCTACCAGGATGATGCCGCACACCGGTGTGGCAGCGGATCTATCAACTACAACTCCAGCTCTCTGAGCTTCGCCCAGCGCGGGTCTGGCGCCGCCTCGTGGCGGTGGTCGGGGCCAGCTTCGTTCAGGTCCACCGCGCACACGGGGCACAGGCCCGCGCAGTCCTCGCGGCACAGGATCTTCACCGGCATCGCCAGCGCGAACGCGTCGCGCACCCACGCCGCCAGGTCGAGCGTCTCCTCGTGCACGTACGGGCTGTCCAGCTCCTCGCCCGAGCCCGGGCGGTCCACCTCGCGCGCATCCACCTCCACGCGTGGGCTCGCCGGCTTCAGGCAGCGCATGCACGGGCCCACCACGTTCGCCGCGAAGCGGATGTGCAGCGCGTAGCCGCCGCCCACCATCCGCGACACCG
Organism: uncultured Solirubrobacteraceae bacterium; assembly: GCA_963813055.1. Taxonomy (GTDB): domain Bacteria; phylum Actinomycetota; class Thermoleophilia; order Solirubrobacterales; family Solirubrobacteraceae; genus Palsa-744. The sequence goes on along the minus strand of CAWEXM010000006.1, from coordinate 327,747 downwards.
CCAGTTGCACCGGAACGCTCGCGGGGACGGCCGTGTAGGACTCGCTGCCGAGCGTCAGCGGCTCGATCGGCGCCTCGAGCGTCAGCTTGCGCCCCTCGCCAGGGGTCAGCCGCAGCCCCGCGAGGTCGAAGTCGTGCGTCTTCACAGCCATCGGACTTCAGGCTAGCGAGCGAGCGTCGGCTCGTCGGGCCGGCACCGGAGCGAGGGGCTGGCGGGGCCGGGCCTACTGCCCGGCGGTTTCGCGCTGCAGCTCCCGCTTGAGCACCTTGCCCGTCGCGTTGCGCGGCAGCTCCTCCAGGAACACCACCTCGCGCGGCACCTTGAAGCGCGCCAGGTTGTGCTTCACGTACACCTTCACGTCTTCCTCCGTCAGCTCCGACCCCTCGCGCGCCACCACGAACGCCAGCAGGCGCTGCCCGAACTCTTCGTCCGCCACGCCCACCACCGCCGCCTCTTCGATCTCGCCGTGGTCCGCCAGCAGATCCTCCACCTCGCGCGGGAACACGTTCTCGCCGCCGCTCACGATCATTTCGTCGTCGCGGCCGTCCACGAACAGGCGCCCGCCCGCGTCCAGGTGGCCCACGTCGCCCGTGCTCATCAGGCCGCCCACGATCTCCTTGCCGCCGCCACCCGTGTAGCCGTCGAACATCATCTCGTTCGCCACGAAGATCCGCCCGCCCATGCCCTGCGCGACCTCGCGGCCGTGCTCGTCCAACAGCTTCACCACCGTCCCAAGCGGCGGCCTGCCCGCCGTGCCCGGCGCCGCGCGCAGATCCTCCGGCGTCGCGATCGTCGCCCACGCCACCTCCGTCGAGCCGTACAGGTTGTACAGCACGTCGCCGAACGCGTCCATCGCGCGCGTCGCCAGCTCCCCCGGCAGCGCCGAGCCGCTCACCGCGATGATCTTCAGCGCGCTCACGTCATAGCGCGCCAGCGTCTCCGGCCCCAGGTCCAGGATCCGCTGCAGCATCACCGGCACCACCGCCAGCGCCGTCGCGCGGTGCTGCGCCATCGCGCGCAGCGTGTCCTCCGGGTCGAACTTGCGCCGCAGCACGATCGTCGAGGACAGCGGCATCCCCAGCGTGAAGTGCGCGAAGCCCCACGAGTGGAACATCGGCGCCGCCACCATCGTCACCTCGCGCGCGCGCAGCGGGATCTTCGAGAACAGCGCCGCCACCGGCTCCAGCGAATCCGGCTGCTTGCGCGCCGCGCCCTTCGGCGTGCCCGTCGTGCCCGACGTCAGGATCACCACGCGCCCTTTCTCCGACGGCGGCTGCAGGTTCGACTCCTCGCCGCGCGCGATCATGTCCTCCAGCAACGGGTCCGCCGGGCGCGACCCCGGCTCGCTCCACGCCACGAATCGTTTCCTACCAGCCGCCCCCACGTCCACCAGATCCGCGAACTCCTCGTCGTACACCACCGCCACCGGGTCCTCGCGCGCGAGCACGTCCGCGATCTGCGGACCAGCGAACGCCGTGTTCAGATACAGCGCGCTCGCCCCCAGCTTCGAGCACGCCACCGTCGCATCCACGAAGCCGCGGTGGTTGCGGCACATGATCGCCACGCCATCCTGCTCGCCCACCCCCGCCCTGCGCAGCTCGTGCGCCAGCGCGTTCGTGCGCCTGTGAACCTCCGCGAACGACAGCGTCCCGCGGTCGTCCACTATCGCCGCGCGGTCCGGGTAGCGGATCGCCGAGCCCAGATACGCCGCCGCCGGGGTCGGCCCCCAGCGCCTCAGAGCGCCCAGCGAGCGGATCGCCTTGTCCGGCCGCGTCGGCTTCAGTATTCGCGTATCCAGCAGCGTCTTGGCTACGGAAAGCTTGTACTTCACATGTTGCGCGTCCACCCGGTTGACCCTAAAGGAAAGTTCAGGAAACCGCGCGAGCGCTAGCTGACTTCGGCGGGCTCGTCCTTGCCCTGCAGCCGCTCCCGGCCGCGCTGTACAGCCGCGATGAACTTCGACAGGTTCACCTCGAGCGTGTTCAAGATCTCATCCGCGTAGTCCTCCGCGCCCAGGCGAATCTCGCGCTCGCGGGCACGAGCGTCCTCCACGATGTCCTCCGCCGCGCGCTCCGCCTGCTTGGTGACCTCCTCCTCGCCCACCAGCTGCTCCTGGCGCTCGCGCGCGTCCTTGATGATCCGCTCGGCCTCCTTCTTGGCCTCCGCGAGCATCTCCTGGCGCTCCTTCACGATCCACCGCGCCTGCTTGATCTCCTCGGGGATCGTCGCGCGCATCTGGTCCAGGATGTCGTAGATCTCCTCCTTGTCGACCCGCACGGAGTCGCTCAGGGGAATCGTCTTGGCGTTGTGCACCAAGTCGTCCAGCTTGTCTATGAGAACCAGGACATCCATAGTTATCGCTCACCTCTGTGAAGCGTGGAGCTTCCCGCCCGCTTCCTTGCCGTGAATTTCGTCAACGCCTCAACTCTTCCTGCAAGCGCCCAACCACCTCGTCGGGCACCAGATCGTCGATTCGCCCGCCGAACGTCGCCAGCTCCTTCACTCCGCTCGACGACAGGAAACTGTACTGCGGCGAGGCCATCAAGTACACGGACTCGATCTCCGGCGCCTCGCGGCGGTTGAGCTGATTCATCTCCAACTCGTACTCGAAGTCCGAGATCGCGCGCAATCCCTTCACGATCGCTTTCGCGCCGATGCCGCGCGCGAAGTCCACCACCAGCGTCGAGAACGGCTCCACGCGCACCGTGTCCAGGTCCGCCAGCGCGTGCTCGATGAACGCCACACGCTCCTCGATCCCGAACAGCGCGCCGCTCTTGCGCACCGAGCGGTTCACAACCGCCACCACCACTTCGTCGTACAGGTTCGCCGCGCGGCGAATCACGTCCAGGTGGCCGTTCGTGATCGGGTCATAGCTGCCCGGGCACACGGCTATCGCCTTCTCTGGTCTGGTCATCGGTGGCTGTGGATTGTGATCACGGTGTCGCCGTAGCGTCTCTGCGTTTCGATCTCCAGCTCCCCCACGGGGAGCTCCAGCGGCGCGCGTCTGTCGCTCTCCACGACCACGCGCGCACCCGGCCCAAGCAATGGCGACAGCGCCGCCGACAGCTCCGCGCCGGCCTCGCCCGCCTGTGCGTAAGGGGGGTCGATGAAGAGCAGATCGTATGTCTCTTCGCGTCCCCGTGCGCTCCGCAGCGCCGCCAGCGCGTCCATCCGACGCGTCTGCGCGCGCGGACTGCCGATCCCGAGCGCCGCGAGATTGTCCTTCAACACCGCGATCGCGCGCGCGTCGCGCTCAACGAACACCGCGCGCCCCGCGCCCCTCGACAGGGCCTCGATTCCCAGCGCGCCCGTGCCCGCGAACAGGTCGAGCACGCTCGCGCCCTCGAGCGGGCCGAGCATCGCGAACAGTGCCTCCTTCACCCGATCCGATGTCGGTCTCGTTACCCGGCCCGCGGGCGCCTTCAAACGCCTGCCGCCCAGGGTTCCCGCGATCACGCGCATGCGGAGAACCGTAACGAGCCGCGCGCGGGCTACGCCGGGATCGGCTCCAGTTCCTGCTCGCCCAGCAGCCGCTCGAGCGCCGTTGCGAGCAGCGCGTGCTCCGGCGAGCGCAGCTGCGGGTCCGCCGCGACGATCGCCTGCGCGCGCTCGCGCGCCAGCTCCAGCAGCGGCGTGTCGTCGGGCAGGCACGCCACGCGGAACTGGCCGAACCCCGACTGGCGGGTGCCCGTCAGCTCGCCCTCGCTGCGCAGCTCCAGGTCGATCTCCGCCAGGCGAAAGCCGTCCGAGTGCTCCGCCAGCGCGCGCAGCCGCGGCGTCGGCGGGCCCACCAGAAAGCAGCTCGAGCGGTGCTCGCCGCGCCCCACGCGTCCGCGCAGCTGGTGCAACTGGGAGATGCCGAAGCGCTCAGCGTTCTCGATCAGCATCACCGTCGCGTTCGGCACGTCGATCCCCACCTCGATCACCGTCGTCGCCACCAGCACGTCCGCGCCGCCCGACGCGAACGCCGCCATCGCCTCCTGCTTCTCGCGCGGGCGCATCCCGCCGTGCAGCAGCGCCAGCTCGAAGCCCGCCAGCTCGCCCTCGCGCAGGCGCGCCAGCTCCGCGGTCGCCGCGCGCAGGCCCACGCGCTCCTCGCCTCCGGCGGCGCCCGTCGCGGCGGCAGCCGCATCGCCCCCCGCCACCGGCTCGGCCTCCTCGATCAGCGGGCACACCACGAACGCCTGGCGGCCCGCCGCGAGCTCCGCGCGCAGACGCTCATACGCGGCCGCGCGCTCGGACTCGCCGCTCACCAGGCGCATATCCACCGGCTGTCTGCCTTGCGGCAGCTCGTGCAGCGCGGTTGTGTCCAGGTCCCCGTAGCGCGCCAGCGCGAGCGTGCGCGGGATCGGCGTTGCGGTCATGTGCAGCGTGTGCGGCGGGCGATCCGGCTCGCGCTCCTCCAGCGCCGCGCGCTGGCGCACGCCGAAGCGGTGCTGCTCGTCGATCACCGCCACCGCAAGCTCGCGGAAGCGCACGTCCTGCTCGATCAGCGCGTGCGTGCCCACGACCAGCGACAGCTCGCCGCTTGCGAGCTTCGCCAGCGTGTCCTCGCGCCTGCGCGCGGGCGTCGAGCCGGTGAGCAGCGCCAGCGTCACCGTCTCGCCGCCCAGCAGCTGCTGGATCGTCGCGAAGTGCTGCTCCGCGAGCGTCTCCGTCGGCGCCATCAGCGCCGCCTGGCGGCCGTGCTCCACCGCGCGCAGCATCGCGTACAGCGCCACCACCGTCTTGCCGCTGCCCACCTCCCCCATCAGCAGCCGCTGCATCGCTGACTCGCGCGTCAAATCCTCCGCGACCGCGTCGATCGCCGCGCGTTGGTCGCCCGTCAGCGCGAACGGCACGCACTCGCTCAGCCAGCGCTCGCTCAGGGAAGGGCGTTCGTCGAGTGCGTACGCGCCCGTTCGCGCCGCGCGGATCGCACGTCGGCGCAGGAACAGCAGCTGCGTCAGCAGCAGCTCCTCGTAGGCGAGCCGTCGCCGGCCGCTCTCCGCCTCCTGCGGCGCGCGCGCGAAGTGCATCGCCGCGAGCGCCGTCGGGCGGTCGGGCAGGCCGTCCGCCACGCGCGCCGCCGCGGGCAGCGCCTCGATCACGTCGCCCAGCGCAGCGCGCGCCGCTCGCACCAACGTGAGGATCTGCGTCGACGTTATGCCCTCCGACGCGGGGTAGTGCGCGACCGCGGCGCCCGCAGCCGGCTGCTCGCCCAGCTCGCCGACGCCGTCCGCCTCCCCGGCGAGCGCGTGGTGCGAGACCCCGAACCCCCCGCGCCCGTCCGCCTTGCCGTGCAGCAGCAGACGCGTGCCGGGCGGATAGCGCTCGACCAGCCAGGGCTGGTTGAAGAACGTCGCGCGCATCGTCGCCGTCGCGTCGAACACCTTCGCCTCCACCAGCGGGCGCATCCGCCGGCTGCGCACGCTGCGCGCCGCGATCGTCCGCACCTGCACCGCCACCGTCGCCTGCTCGCCCGCGCGCAGCGCCCCCACCGTGCGCGCCTCGCGGCTGTCGCTCGGCAGGTGCTCCAGCAGATCGCCCACCGTGTGCAGCCCCAGCGCTCGCATCCCCGCAGCGACCTTCTTCGCCGGCGCCTCCAGCGGCGTCAGCAGCCGCGACGGGCGCGGCCAGCTGACGGGCGCGTCGATCAGCTCCCGGCGGGTGAGCCCGTCGGTCGATGCGAACGCCCGCGCAGGCGGGCGCACGCGCTCGGTTTCAGCGGGAGGACGCACGTGCTCAGTTTCGCTCGTGGGGTGCGCCTGTGGTCTCGCCCCCATCGAACCACCATCATGATCGCGGCGGCGGTCGTAACCGAGCGCGAGCGCACCGACGCCGCGGGTTCACTCCGCCGCGAGCAGCCACCAGTAGGCGGGCTGGCCGCCGTGGCGCAGCTCCAGCTCGATCCCGACGTCGAGCATGCCCTCCACGTCGCCCAGGCCGAGCGGCGCCCCATCGCCTGAGAGCACGCTGATCAGCTCCGGCGGGCCGTCGCCGTTGGCGCCCTCGGCAAGCGCCCCGAGCACCGACTCGAGCGTCGCGCGCGGGTCTCCCCACGCTGTCACCTCGTCCTCGATGAAGCCCACCGCCTCGCCGCGCTTGAAGCGTCCCTGAGCGTCGTCGCGCGCCGCGGGCGCCACAGCGCCCGTGCGAACGTGCCGGAGCGCGTCGTTCAACGCCTGCGCGTTCTCCTCGATCGAGTGCTCGCGCATCAACGCCACCGCCGCCACCAGCCCCGCCTGCTGGCTCGACGTCGCCACCACCGCCACCTGCTTGTCCGACATTCGCGCCGCGGCCTCCGCGGACATGATCACGTTCGCGCTGTTCGTCAGCAGCACGACCTCCTCCGCCGGCACCTCGTGGATCGCCGCCAGCAGATCGAACGTCGACGGGTTCAGCGTCGGGCCGCCGTCGAGCGTGTGCACGCCCAGCTCGAGGAACATCTCGCGCAGGCCGTCGCCGCTGACGACCGCAACGGCGCCGCAGCGCAAGGCGCCCGCGTCACCCGCCACTCCCGAGGGGGCGAATACGAGCGCACCGGATGCGCCCGCTGTCGGTCCGTCGACGCCGGGCGCCTGCGCCTCGCTCTCATCCGCAACGGCGCCCGCCGCCACCAGCCGCCCCTCGCGCTCGGCGACCTGCGCGCGCATGTCCGCCACGTCCAGGCGCGAGACCTCCCCCGCGTCCGCGAACAGCGCCGTCGCGCGCTCGGGGCTGTCGGTGTGCAGGTGCACCTTCAGGGTGTTCGCGTCGCCCACCACGAGCACCGAGTCGCCCATCTGCTCGAGCGGCTCGATGAAGCGGCCCGCGCTCAGATTGGCGCCCGTGACGGCGAAGTTGGTGCAGAAGCGGTAGGTGCTCGAGCTGTGCTCCGGGTGGCTGATGCGCGCCGGCTCGTAGTGGTCGAGCTCCGGCGGGTCCTCGCCGCGCAGCGCCGCGACCACGCCCGCGAAGATGATCGTCAGCCCGTACCCGCCCGCGTCCACCACGCCCGCGTCGCGCAGCGCCGCCAGCAGTTCCGGGCCGCGCTTCACGGAGTCCTGCCCCGCGTGCACCGCGCGCTCGAGCGCGCCCGCGATCGCGGTGTCCTGCACGCGCGGCTCCGTCGCCGGCCCCAGTCGCGAGTTCTCCTCGCTGTGCGCCACGTCGGTCACGATCTGCTGCGCCATCGCGCGCGCCACCGTCAGGATCGTGCCCTCCGCGGGCTCCCGCACCGAGGAGTACGCGCGCTCAGCCGCGTTCGCCAGCGCCGCGCCGATCAGCGGCGCGTCGATCAGCTGCCCCGGACGGCTCACCAGCTCCTCCGCCGCGCCGCGGATCAGCTGCGAGAGGATCACGCCCGAGTTGCCGCGCGCGCCCAGCAGCGCCGCGCGCGCCACCGACTGCACGATCTCCTCGCGCCCGATCTCGTCGATCGTGCGGTTCTCGTCCGCGCCCTGCAGCCGGTCGAGCTCCTCCAGCACCGCGCGCAGCGTCAGCGCCATGTTGTCGCCCGTGTCGCCGTCCGCGACGGGGAACACGTTCAGGTCGTTGACCTCCTGGCGGCGCGATTCCAGGTGGGCGAGCGCTCCGGCCACCGCGGCGCGAAAGCGGACCAGATTCGTATCCGTCACAAGAGCTAGGTCTATCACCTTCGCCCAACCGTCCGCCGGATAGTTGGACGTCGATCCCGCGCGGCGCGGGAGCCGGGCGGCCCTACAGGGCCTTGGTGACCTTGCCGGCTTTCAGACACCTCGTACACACGTACACGCGCTTGGGTGTCTTGCCGAGCATGATCCTGACCTTCTGCAGGTTCGGATCGAAGCGCCGCTTCGTGGCGACCATGGAGTGGCTGCGGCTGTTGCCGAACGCGGGGCCCTTGCCGCAGCTGTGACAGATCTTTGCCATGCGCGGCAGTCTAGCCGCTCGCGAGCTCTCGCCGCAGCGCCGCCATCTGCATCACCGCGGTGGCGGCGTGGTGGCCCTGGTCGCGCTTGCCGCCGCCGGTGCGCGCGAGCGCCTGCTCCATCGTCGCGCACGTGATCACGCCGAACGAGCACGGCACTCCCGTCTCGAGCTGCACGCGCATGATCCCGCTGGCGGCCTCAGCGCAGACGAAGTCGTAGTGGTCGGTCTCCCCGCGTATCACCGCGCCGAGGCACGCCACGCCCTCGAAGCGTCCCGAGCGCGCCGCGTAGCTCGCGGCGAGCGGCAGCTCGAACGCCCCCGGGACCTGCAGCACGGTGACCTCCTCGTGGCCCTGCTCGGCGAAGGCGGCCTGCGCGCCCGCCAGCAGCCGCTCGGCGAGATCCTCGTAGAAGCCCCCCAGCGCGATCGCGTATTCTTCGCTCATCGCGCACCGTCCGCGTCGGTGTCCGCGTCCGCGCGCATGTGCTCGGCGTGCAGCATCTGCTCGTCGAGGTTCAGCCCCTGGTGATGGAGCGTGTGGCCCATCCGCTGCGCCTTCGTGCGCAGGTACGCCTCGTTGTGCTCGTTGGGGGCGTGCTCGATCGGCAGCTGGCCGCTGACTGACAGCCCGTAGCCCTCCAGGCCCTTGATCTTCTTGGGGTTGTTCGTGAGGATCCGGATCGAGCCGAGCCCCAGGTCGACGAGGATCTGCGCGCCGATCCCGTAGTCGCGCAGGTCCGCGGGCAGCCCCAGGCGCTCGTTCGCTTCGACCGTGTCCAGGCCGTCCTCCTGCAGCCGGTAGGCGCGCAGCTTGTTCAGCAGGCCGATGCCGCGGCCCTCCTGGGAGAGATACAGCAGCACCCCCTCGCCCTCGCGCTCGATCATCGCGAGCGCCGATTCGAGCTGCTCGCCGCAGTCGCAGCGCAGCGAGTGGAACACGTCGCCGGTGAGGCACTCCGAGTGCACGCGCACGAGCACGTCCGGCTTGCCCGCGACGTCTCCCTTGACGAGCGCCACGTGGTGCTTGTCGTCCACCAGCGAGCGATAGCCGACCGCCTCGAAGTCGCCGAACGTCGTCGGCAGGCGCGTGGCGACGACCCGTTCGACGAGCTTGTCGTGGCGGCGGCGGTAGGCGATCAGGTCGGCCACGGTGACCATGCTGAGACGGTGGTGGGCGCAGTAGTCCACCAGTTCCGGCACGCGCGCCATCGTGCCGTCGTCGTTCATGATCTCGCAGATCACGCCAGCCGGGTTCAGGCCCGCCAGGCGCGCAAGGTCAACCGCCGCCTCGGTCTGCCCGGCGCGCTCGAGCACACCGCCCGCGCGACTCTTGAGCGGAAACACGTGGCCAGGCTGGACGAGATCTCGGGGCCGGCTCTCCGGGTCGATCGCGACCTGGATCGTGTGCGCGCGGTCGTGCGCGGAGATCCCCGTGGTGACGCCCTCGCGCGCCTCCACCGAGACCGTGAACGGCGTTTCGAACGCCGACTCGTTCTTCGCCGCCATCAGGTCCAGGCCGAGCTCGTCGCAGCGCTCGGAGGTCAGCGACAGGCAGATCAGGCCACGACCCTCCTTGGCCATGAAGTTGATCGCCTCGGGCGTGGCGAACTGCGCCGCCAGCGTCAGGTCGCCCTCGTTCTCTCGATCCTCGTCGTCGCACACCACGACCATCCTGCCCTCGCGGATCTCCTCGATCGCGCGCTCGATCGTCACGAACGGCGTGGTTGTCCTCGCTGCGCTCATACGGTTCGCTCTCTCTCCTCGTCACGCCGATCCAGCAGGCGCTCCACGTGCTTCGCCAGTATGTCCACCTCGATGTTCACGGCCGATCCTTTGTCCAAACTCGCGAGATTCGTCCGCTTGATGGTCTCAGGAATCAGCGAAACTGCAAACCCGCCCTCATCGAGCGCGCTGACCGTGAGGCTCACGCCGTCGAGCGCCACGGAGCCCTTCTCCACCAGATAGCGCCCCAGCCGCGGCTCGAGCTCGATCTCCACGACCCGCGAGAACCCCTCCTCGCGCACGTCGCGCACGCTGCCGACGCCGTCCACGTGGCCCTGCACGACGTGCCCGCCGAGACGATCCGTGGGACGCAGCGCCAGCTCGAGGTTCACCCGCGAGCCGGCTTTCAGCTGCCGCAGCGAGGAGCGCTCGAGCGTCTCGTTCATCGCCTCCGCACGAAAGCTCTCCCCGTCGACGTCGACCGCGGTCAGGCAGACGCCGTTGACGGCCACCGAGTCGCCCTCGCCCAACTCGGGCGCGAGGCGCGTCGCGATCCGCAGCGTCGCGCCCTCGCCGTCGTGCTCGAGCGCCGCCACGGTTCCCAGGTCCGCGATCAGGCCGGTGAACACGAGCCCTTCACCACTCGCGCAGGCGGGCCGAGACGAGCAGGTCCTGCCCGACGCGTGCGCAGTCGAACGTGAGCGCGCGCAGCGCGTCTGAGATCTGCTCGACCCCTTCGCCCTCCAGAGGGTCGCGCGCGGTGCTGCCGCCGAGCAACAGCGGCGCGAGGAACAGCCTGATTTCGTCGATCTCGCCCGCGTCGAGGAACGCGCCCGCGAGATGCGGCCCGCCCTCCAGCAGGATCGACGCGACGCCGAGCGCACCGAGCTGGTCGAGCGCGGAGCGAACGCGCGCGGGCTCGTTTTCGCCGGTCGCGACGAGCACGTGCGCGCCGGCGGCTTCCAGCGCGTCGGTGTCCGCGCGCGCGGCCGCCCTGGAGACGACGATCGTCAGCGGGATCTCCGCGACGGCTGCCACCAGCTGCGAGCTGGGCGGCAGGCGCGCGAGCGAGTCGAACACGACCCTTCGTGGCTGCGAGCCGGGCTCCGCCGGCAGCCCTTCGGGGCGCGCGGTCAGCCGCGGGTCGTCCGCGAGCGCGGTGCCGATGCCGACCACCACCGCATCGACCGACGCGCGCCAGCGGTGCGCCAGGTCGCGGCTGTCCTCCCCGCTGATCCACTGCGAGTCGCCGGTGCGCGTCGCGACCTTGCCGTCGAGCGTCATCGCGGACTTGAACAGCACCCACGGGCGCCCCACGCGCGCGTGCTTGCGGAACGCCTGGTTGAGCAGGCGCGCGCTCGCGGCCAGCTCGCCGTCTGCTACCACGACCTCCACGCCCTCGTCGCGCAGGATCCCCAGCCCGCGGCCGGATGCCTTCTCGGTGGGGTCGTCGGAGGCGACCACCACGCGCCTGATGCCCGCGCTGAGGATCGCGTCGGTGCACGGCGGCGTCTTGCCCTCGTGGCAGCACGGCTCCAGCGACACGTACAGCGTCGCGTCGCTCAGGTCCTCCATGCCGCACGCCTCGATCGCGTTGACCTCCGCGTGCGCGGCGCCGTAGCGCTGGTGCCAGCCCTCGCCGAGAACCTCGCCGTCGCGCGCGACGACCGCCCCCACCACCGGGTTGGGTCTGACCGCGCCGGCCCCCTTGGCGGCGAGCTCGATCGCTCGCGACAGGCACACCCTGTCGGTATCGGTGCAACTGGGCATGTCTCTGTTTAAGGATAGCCCCGCCGGGCGTGGGCGCCGGGCGAGCGCGCCGTGCATGAGATCCACGGTCTCCTACGGTCGCGCGCAAAGGCCGCCGTTCAGGCGGTAGACGGTCATCTGCGGGCCGGGCCGCTCGTAGGCGAGCGGGTAGTAGTCGAAGCTCCAGTCGAACCCGAACGCCACGGGACCGTGGCCGTGTGCATAGGGCGAGACGCGGTGCACGACCTCGCCGCGGCTGGCGAGCGCTTCGTAGTAGGCGAGCGCGCGCGGCACCGCGCGCGGATCGGCGAACGCGCGCCCCGACTGCGTCGAGCCGCTCACGACCCAGCAGTAGCCCTTCGCCTCGTAGTAGTCGATCAGCGCGGGCGCGAGCGTCGTCTCGTAGCTCTCGATGCCGACCTCGGCGCGCGGCTGCGCTTCGAGCTGCCCGCTCGCGGAGACGCGCGGCAGCAGGCTGGGGTACTTGCGCCAACGGTAGGCGTTGCTCGCGGTCGCGGTGCCCGGCACGAGTTCGCGCGCCCATTCGTTGGGCGCCACCGGCTCGACCACGATCCGCGCGCCCCGGGGGACGTTCGCGACCATCCATTCGCGCGTCAGCGTGCGCGTGTCGGCGCGCGAGAGCACGAGCCCCGAGTGGACGCTGTAGATCAGGCCCTGCGCGAGCAGCGCCGCGACGAGCGCGCCCCAGAGCGCCACGTATGCCGCCGTGGGGACGCGCTTCGCGCTCCTCGCCCACGCCACGACGCGGGTGAGGAAGAACGCCGCCAGAAGGCAGACGAACGGGAAGGCCGGCAGCAGCCAGCGGCCGAAGTAGCGGCCCTGCAGGCCCATGAACAGCAGGAACAGCAGCGTCGCAGGGACGAGCAGCGCTCCGATCCGCCGGTTCGAACGCCACACCGCGAGCGCGCCGCCGAGCGCCGCCAGCGCCGGCGCCCAGCCCAGACCCCACGTCAGCGACCACAGGTAGTAGGCGAAGCCGCCGTCCTTGGGGGCGCCCAGCTTGCCCTGCGCTTCGGAGGACAGCGTCGACTGGTGCACCAGTTCGGCGTGGAAGGCGTGGTAGTCGAGCAGCGCGTAGGGATTCGCGAGCAGGAACGCCGCGAGCGCGGCCGCCCCAGCCGCGAGAAGGCCGACCGCGACGCGCCGCCTGGAGGCGCCCATGTCGCCGTCGTGACGGCGCACAACGGGCTCCGCATCGCCTTGGCGCGTACGGGCGTCTTCGTCGCCTTTGCGCGTGCCGGCGCCCACGTCCAGGTAACGCGCGCCCGCAGCGACAAGCAGCGGCAACAGCACGATGCCGGCGGTGTACTTGCTCGCGCACGCCAGGCCGAGGCCCGCGCCCGCGAGCAGGTAGTCGCGCCACCGGCCTTTGCGCAGCACGCCCGCGGCGCCCAGCAGCGACAGCGTGAGCGGCGCGAGCGTGGGCACGTCGTTGAGCGCGAGGTGCGCGTAGAACACCGGCAGGAACGCGACCGCCTCGACCGCCGCCGCCAGCAGACCGGCCACGCGCCCGAACAGCCGCGCGCCGGTCGCGTACAGCAGCCACAGCGCGGCCGTGCCGAGCACCGCCGCGGCGACGCGCGCGAGCGTGTACACGTCCGCGGGGTGCAGCGCGAACGCGCGGCGCACGCCAGCGCCGCCGCCGTAGTAGAGCGCGAACACGAAGTGCAGCACGTACGTGAACGCGGGCGGGTTGGCGAAGTAGTGCGGGTTGAGGCTCCCGTCCGCGAACATCCGCACCGCGTGCGGCACGAAGTGGTCGGCCTCGTCGGTGTTGTACGCGTAGGGCAGCCCCTGGCGCACCCCCCACAGCCGCAGCGCGAGGCCGCCCAGCAGCACGACCGCGAGCGCCGGCCATGCCCAGCGGCGGGCGCGGTTCGCGCCGCCGCTCAGGCTCGCCTCAGCAGTTTGCATACACCGCGTAGTAGCGGCTCGTGTAGATCTGTCGGTAGCGCTTCTGCGGCACCTGGTCGCGCGGATCGTCGCCCACATCCACGATCGCCTCGACGAACACCGCGCTGCCGAGCGGATACACGGCGACGCTGCCGCGCGCGAGACGGCGCTCGAGCGTGTGCGAGCCCTTCTGCACGTCCGCGCGCGCCTGGCTGCGCGCCACGATGTCGTGCTGGCCGACCGTGTCGAGGATCCAGCGCGCGTCGGGGATCAGCTTGTTGTTCGGCAGCGACAGCAGCGGACAACGCCGCAGCTCGGCCTTCACCGCCGGGCTCGCGAGCGCCGCGGCGAGGCCCTTGTGGAAGTCCTCGTGGTAGGCGAGCGTCGTGCGCAGGCTCGACAGGCTGAGCGTTTTCGCCGCCGAGGCTCCGCCGAACAGCAGCAGCGCGCTCGCGCCCGCGATCCACACCCGCCGCGAGGTGGAGCCGGGCTCGAGCATCGCCCAGCCGCCGAGCGTGACCGCGCAGAACAAGAGCGCCACGCTCGCCGCGCCGATCAGGTAGCGGTCGATCACCGACGCTCCGGCCGCGCCCTCGGCGAGGAACACGCCGAACAGCAGGATCAGCGCGCCCAGCGGCACGAGCACCCGCCGCGGCGCCATCCACACCGCCAAAGGCAGTCCCACGATCGCGCCCAGCAGCACGGGCAGCTTGTCGATCCTGTCGGTGTAGCTCCACGTCGAGGCGAGCACGCTGGAGAACCCCTGCGTGCGTTCCAGTTCCTGCGCCAGGCCCGCGGTCGCGGTGAGCGAGTACAGCGGGTTGCCCGTCACGACCGCATCCACGCCCGCCCACAAGAGCGGCGCGCTCGCCGCCAGCGCCAGGTGCTTCAGGCGCGTGCGGTTGTCAGCGGGCCATGCGCACCACAGCCAGTACACGCCGCTCAGCACCCACGCGTCGGGCCGCAGCAGTCCCGCGCCCACGAGCGTGAGCAGGACCGCCGTCCCGCGGCGGGGACGTTCCACCTCCAGCACGATCGCCCACACGATCAGCGCCAGATAGGAGATGTCCAGGTAGCCCTGCGCGGCGAGGTTCTCCACGAAGAAGCGGCTCAGCAGCAGCAGCGCCGCGAGCAGGCCCACGACGGGTCCGAAGCACAGCCGCCCGAGCCTGTAGATCCCGGCCACGGCGACCACGAACGACGCGATCGAGCCGAGCACCATCAGCCGCGCGCCGCCCTGCCCGAGGATCGAGCAGATCGCGCCGAACGCGATCGCCAAGGGATGCTCCGTGGGGCCGCGGTAGACCCTGAAGTCGGGCAGGTGCAGGTGCAGCACGTCGCGCCCCCACAGCAGCGCGTAGAAAGAGTCGTACGTGGGGAACGTGGGGAACGCGAAGTAGCCGAGGACCGCCCCCACGCACATCGCGGCGAGCCCGATGCGCGCCCACGTCCCGACGCTCACGGCGCGCAGCCGCGCCTGCCGGGTCGGGCCCGGCATCGTTCCCGGCCGGGTGAGCGTCGCGCCTCGCACTGCGCGCAGAGCCTATCCTCCACCCATCAAGCTCATCATCCAGATCCCCTGCTTCAACGAGGCCGAGCAGCTGCCGCAGACGCTCGCCGACCTGCCGCGCGTCCTCGACGGCTTCGACGCGGTGGAGTGGCTCGTGATCGACGACGGCTCGACCGACGAGACGGTCGCCGTGGCGCGCGCGCACGGCGTCGACCACCTCGTGCGCCTGACGAACAACAAGGGTCTCGCAGCCGGCTTCCAGGCCGGGATCGACACCGCGCTGAAGCTCGGCGCGGACGTGATCGTCAACACCGACGCGGACAACCAGTACTACGGGCCGGACATCCCCCGCCTCGTGCGGCCGATCCTCGAGGGACGCGCGGACATGGTGATCGGCGACCGCGAGGTGGACGGGATAGAGCACTTCTCACCCCTGAAGAAGATGCTGCAGCGGCTCGGCTCGTGGGTCGTGCGCCAGGCGTCCTCCACCAGCGTGCCCGACACCACCTCCGGCTTTCGCGCCTACAACCGCGAGGCGGCGATCCAGATCATGGTCGTGTCGCGCTTCACCTACACGCTCGAGACGATCATCCAGGCGGGCAAGCTGCTCGTCGCGGTCGACCACGTCGCGATCCGCACCAACCCGAAGACGCGCGAGTCGCGGCTGTTCCCCTCGATGGGCTCCTACGTGCGCCGCAACGCGATCTCGATCTTCCGCATCTACGCCCAGTACGAGCCGCTGCGCGTGTTCTGGAGCCTCGCGCTGCTGATGGGCCTCGTCTCGATCGGCGTGTGGGTCCGCTTCGCCGTCGCCTACGTCGACGGCAACGGCAAGGGGCACGTGCAGTCGCTGATCCTCGCCGCGATCCTGTTCATCGCCGCGGTCGTGCTGTGGGCGCTCGGCGTGATCGGGGACCTGCTCGCCGCACAGCGGTCGATGATCCAGAAGACGTTCGAGCGCGTGCGACGGATCGAGCTACAGCTCAAGGTCGCCCCGTCGCACTACGAACGAGGCTCCCCTGCCCCGCCCGCTCAGGCGCTGGAGCACGATCCAGGCGACGCCCGCGAGGCCGGCGACCCCGTCGAGGCGGTCCGACTGTGAGCGGCGTCACCGTCTCCAAGGACGGCGTCGTCACGGGCAACACCTACGACAAGTACGGCTCCTCCAACCCCGTCGTGCGACGCCTGATGGCGGGCTTCGAGGGCGCACTGGAGGAGCTGTTCACGAAGGCCGCCCCGACCTCGCTGCTGGATGTCGGCTGCGGCGAGGGCGTGCTCGTGCACAAGTGGGCGCAGCAGCTCGGCTCCGCGCGCGTGGTCGGCATCGACCTCGAAGAGGAGTCGATCCAGGCCGGCTGGCGCGAACATGAGGCGCCGAACCTGGAGTACCGGGTGATGGAGGCCAGGGATCTCCCGTTCGTGGACGGCGAGTTCGATCTCGCCTGCGCGATCGAGGTGCTAGAGCACGTGCCCGACCCCGAGCACACCGTCGCCGAGATGGCGCGCTGCGCCGCCCGGCATCTGCTCGTGTCGGTGCCACGTGAGCCACTGTGGCGAGTCGTGAATATGGCGCGCGGCGCGTACTGGTCGGCGCTCGGCAACACGCCCGGACACCTCAACCACTGGTCGCGGCGGTCGTTCGTGGAGCTGCTCTCGCGCCACGGCGAGGTCGTCGAGGTCCGCTCGCCGTTCCCCTGGACGATGTTGCTTGTCCGTCTCTAAGGGTTCGCCGGTCCCCGAGGTCCCCCCCGCGCCGTCGAAGCGCTCATACGGCAGCGGCGCGCGGATCCTGTCGGTTGGGATCGCGTCGACGGGCCTGCTGACGTTCGCATACTTCTCGATCGCGAGCCACGTGCTCGGGGAAGCGTCGGCAAAGCGGATCGACCTCTTGTGGTCGGTGATGTTCGTGATCATCTCCGTGATCTACCGGCCGATCGAACAGCTGCTGTCGCGCACGATCGCCGAGCGCCGGGCGCGCGGGCACGCGGCGCACGCGCTGCGCGTGCCGATGCTGATCCAGGCGAGCTTCGCGCTCGTGTTCCTCGCGGTCGCGCTCGCGCTGCACGACGAGCTCGTCAACCACGTCTTCGAAGGCGAGGCTGCGCTGTATGACGTGCTCGTCGTGGGCACGCTCGCCTACGCCGCCAGTTACTTCGCGCGCGGCTGGCTCGCTGGGCACGAGCGCTTCGCGCTGTTCGGCGGGCTCGTGCTGATGGAGTCCGTCTCGCGCATCTCCTTCGCGCTCGCCGTCGCCGTGGGGATAGCCAGCGGGCAGACCGCAGTGGCGCTGGGGATCGCGGCGGCGCCGTTCGTCTCGCTCGTCGTCGTGCCCGCCGCTTTCGCGCGCCAGGGCGGCAACGAAGCGCTCGCCGCGCCGCATCGTCCCCGGAGGGGGATCACCGTCGATGAGGCCGACGCGGCGCTGGCGGGGCCGGGCGCGGAGGCGGTCCAGGAGGTGAGCGCCCACGAGGAGCTGTCGCTGCGCCGCGGCGGCGGGTTCGCGGTGTGGGTGTCGAGCATCATGCTCTCCGAGCAGACGCTGCTGAACGCAGCGGTGCTCACGGTCGACGCGACCTCCCCCGACAAGGCGCTCGCGGGGATCGTGTTCAACGTGCTGCTGATCGCGCGCGCGCCTCTGCAGCTGTTCCAGGCGATCCAGACCTCGCTGCTGCCGCACCTCACCGGCCTGGAGGCGACCGCGGGGCACGACGCTTTCGCGCGTGCGATCCGCACCACGATCCTCGCGATCGGCGCGTTCGCCGCGGCGGTCGCGCTCGGCCTGCTCGCGGTTGGCCCCTTCGCGCTGCGGCACGTGTTCTTCGGGCAGGCGTATGAGTACAACCGCTTCGGCCTCGCGCTGATCGGCGTGGGCATGGGGCTGCACCTGGCTTCGGGCGCGCTCAACCAGGCGGCGCTGGCGCGCGATCGCGCGCGGGCGGCGGCGGGCTGCTGGATGGCGGCGGCGGTGGCGTTCCTCGCCTGGATGCTGATCCCCGCGGTCTCAGACCAGCTGCTGCGCGCGGAGATCGGCTACGCGGGCGCCACCGGCGTGCTCGCGCTGACGCTCGCCGCCCTCTACCGCCAGGGCAGCCGGCGCCTGGAGTCCCGCGGCCCCGCTCAGCTCGGCGTGAGCGAGTCGACGATCGCGCGGTAGGCCTCGCCGGGGTCTGGCGAGCCGAAGATCGCCGAACCGGCGACGAACACGTTCGCGCCCGCGCGACGGCACGCGGGCGCCTTCTCGGGGTCGATCCCGCCGTCCACCTCCACCGCCACGTCCTCCCCCACGAGCTCGCGCAGGCGCGGCAGCTTCACCAGCGAGTGCGCGATGAACGCCTGCCCGCCCCAGCCGGGGTTGACCGTCATGCACAGCGCCATGTCGAGCAGGCCCACGACCTCCATCAGCGCTTCCACGGGCGTGCCGGGGTTGATCGCCACGCCGACGCACGCGCCGCTCTCGCGGATCATGTTCGCGGTGTAGGCGATGTGCGGCGTGGCCTCCGTGTGGAACGTGATCGAGTGCGCGCCCGCGCGCACGAACTCCGCCACGTGGCGCTCCGGACGTTCCACCATCAGGTGCACGTCGAGTACGCCCCCCACGTCCCGCACCGTCTCCGACAGCGCCTGCACGACGAGCGGCCCGACCGTCAGCGATGGGACGAAGTGCCCGTCCATGATGTCCACGTGGATCACGCGCGCGCCCGCCGCGAGCACGTCCGCGACCTGCTCGCGCAGCCGCCCGAAGTCCGCCGACAGGATCGACGGCGCCACGCGCACTTCGCGCAGCATCTCCCGCGGCGATTGACTCACGAACCCTCCCGTACAGGCACGTAGGGCAAGCCGGGCAAGGACGCAGGGAGCGTGGCGTGCTTCGCACGCGAGCGACCGAGGACGCCGATCCGGCGCCGCCATACGTGCCTGTACGGGGTGCTCATACGGCCTGGAGCATCGAGTCGCCGCAGTTGTTGCACTTCAGGATCGCGGTGGAGGACATGCGCACGATCGTGGAGTGCTCGCCGCAGTTGGGGCACACGGACGTCAGCTCGAAGCGGTGCAGGCAGTAGACGCAGCGATAGCGGCCGGGGAGGTTCGTGGGTCGCAGCCACGGCTCGCTGCAGTTCGGGCACTGCGGCCCGAGGTCGATCGGCGCTTTCGCCGGCGTCTGCTGCTCGGGGTCCATCGCGCTAGCTCCGGCTGAGCCGGGCGATGAAGAATCCGGCCGTGTGGTCGCGGTGCGGCAGCGTGCTCAGCATCTCATCCAGGCCGAAGTCGGGGTGGGAGTCCAGGAAGGCGGCGATCGCGTGCTCGTTCTCAATAGAAGAGATCGTGCACGTAGAGTAGACAAGCACGCCACCCGGACGGAGAGCACCCGCGCCTGCGGCGAGGATCGCCGCCTGCAGGCGCGCCATCTCCTCGATCGCCGCGGGGCTGACGCGCCAACGCAAGTCGGGGCGCGCCTGCAGCGTTCCCAGCCCCGAGCAGGGCGGGTCGACCAGCACGCGGTCGAACACCGGCCCCTCCGGTCGCGGCGCGGCGGCGTCGGCGCGCTCCACGCGCACGTTGCTCGCGCCGAGGCGCTCGGCGGTGCGCACGAGCGAGCCGGCGCGGCGGCGGTTCTGCTCGACGGCGAGCACCTCGCCGCTGCCTCCCATCAGCGCCGCGAGGTGCGTGCTCTTGCCGCCCGGCGCGGCGCACAGGTCGAGCACGCGCTCTCCCGGCTGCGGGTCGAGCGTGCGCGCGACGCGCATCGCGCCGCGCGACTGCGCGTGGAACATGCCCGCCTTCCACAGAGGCGAGGCGTGCACGTCGAAGGGCTCCTCGAGCACGAGCGCCTCGGGGATCAGCGCGTCGGGGTGCGTGCGGACGGGGAGCTCCGCGGCGAGCGTGGCGGCATCGGTGCGCAGCGTGTTCGCGCGCAGCGCCACCTCGCCGGGCTCGTTGTCGGCGGCCATCAGCGCGAGCGCGTCGACGGCCCCCAGCTCCCGCCACCACAGGCGCGCGATCCACTCTGGGTGGGAGTGCTTGATCGCGGCGCGCTCGGGGGTGTCGTCCGCGAGCGTGCCGAGCAGCGCCTCCGAGCCCTCGCGCGCGGCGCGGCGCAGCACGGCGTTGACGAGGCCGTGGCCGGCGCGCGCGTCGCGCTTGGCCAGCTCGACCGCGTCGCCCACGACCGCGTAGT
Source organism: uncultured Solirubrobacteraceae bacterium (assembly GCA_963813055.1). Classification (GTDB taxonomy): domain Bacteria; phylum Actinomycetota; class Thermoleophilia; order Solirubrobacterales; family Solirubrobacteraceae; genus Palsa-744. Next base: position 307,804 of record CAWEXM010000006.1, on the reverse strand, counting down.
CGGGCGACCCGCTCAGGTACAGCAGCTCGTACAGGCCGAGGCGCAGCGTCGCGAGCACCGGCGCGTCGAGGCGCTTGACGGGCCGTCCCGCGAGCTGCTCGATCAGGTGGTCGAGCGTGCCCTTGCGCTGGACCGCGCCGTAGACGAGCCGCATCGCGAGCGCCCGGTCGCGCGCGTCGAGATCCTTGGACTCCGCCTGCAGCGCCTCGTCGGCGTACGCGCCGCGCTCGAACACGCGGCGTATGACGGTGTAGGCGCAGCTGCGGGCGGGCGCGATGCTGGCGATGGCGGGGCTCGACACGACGCTCATCATGGCGCTATCCGCTGCGGGAGACGCCGCTCGGCCTCAGCACCTCGGCGAGATCGTCCGCCAGGCGCTCGGCCTCGAGCTCGGTGAGCGTGGCCGTGGTGACGCGGATCGCGGGCGCGCTGCCGGGGAGCCTGTATGGCGCGCCGGGGGCGAGCACCCAGCCGCGCGCGAGCAGCGCCGCGACGGCCGCGCCTTCGTCGGCGACCGGCACCCATACGTTCAGGCCCGATGCGCCGTGCGCGCTCACGCCGCGCTCGCCGAGGCGTGCGAGCAGCGTGAGGCGGCGCTGCTCGTAGGTGGCGCTCGCGCGGCCCACCAGCCGCTCCACGGCGGGGTCGCTCCAGAGGCCGAGCACGAGGCGCTGCAGGATGTGGCTGACCCACCCCGGACCGCACTGCTGACGCCCCTGCACGCGCGAGATCGTGCGCGCATCTCCCGTGAGCACGGCCAGGCGCGTGTCGGGGCCGAGCGCCTTGGCGACCGAGCGGGTCGCGGCCCAGCGCTCGCCCCCGCCGAGCGCGGTGTGGAGCTCGGCGCCGGCGACCGGTCCGAGGTGGTCGTCCTCGATCAGCAGGGCCTGAGGGAAGCCCGCGAGCACGGCCCGCAGCTCCGCGGCGCGCTCGGCGTCCAGCGCCGCGCCCGTGGGGTTCTGCCCGCGCGGCGTGATCACTGCCGCGCGGGCGCCGCGTTCGAGCGCGCTCTGCAGGTGCGCGGGGAGCATCCCCCGGTCGTCCACCTCGACCGCCTCGAGGACGAGGCCCTGTGCGCGCAGCAGGTCATACAGCGCTCCGTAGCCGGGGTTCTCCACCGCGATCCTGTCCCCCGCGCGCGCGTGTGCCTGAAGAACGCGCTCGATGCCGTCGAGCGCGCCGCTGACGATGCAGAGCTCGCCCGCGGGGACGCCATCGGCGTGCAGCTGCCCGCGCGCGAGCGCGACGAGCTCGGGCAGGTCGGGGATCTCGCCGTAGAGGCGCGTGGGGAACGTGGAGCCCGCGAGCGCCGCTTCCAGGTTGGGGAGCAGCGCCGGGTCGGGGTTTCCGCGCGAGAGGTCGCGCGCGCCCGCGGGCACGGGCAGCGCGGAGCGCCACGCGCCGACGGGCGGCGCGTCGCCGACGCGCGTTCCCCGCCGCGGCTCGCTGATCACGACGCCGCGTCTGCGCAGCTCGGCCAGGCCCGCGGCGACGGTCACGGGGCTGAGCCCCACCTCGGCGGCCAGCCGACGGACGGACGGAAGCCGCTCGCCGGGCGCGAGCTCGCCGGCGCTGACGGCGGCCTCGATGCTGCGCGCCAGCTCCGCCGCGCTCGCCGCCTTGATCCGATACTGTTTCATGGCAGACATCTTTTTGTACTATTACAGCTTGAAGGGAGCGGCGTGTCCTCCTCAACATCCGAGCACCCCGGCCTGCCCGCCGGCCCGCCTTCCGATCGCGTGCGACTGCGGCGCAAGCGCGAACGCGGCCGCTATGACCGCGACGCGATCTATTCGATCCTCGACGAGGCGCTGATCGCGCATCTCGGCATCGTGGAGCCGGGCGGCCAGCCGGTCGTCACCCCCACGCTGCACGCGCGCTCGGGCGAGGTCGTCTACTGCCACGGCGCGGTCGCGAGCCGCACTCTGAAGGCGCTCGCCGCGGGTGCGCCCGCGTGCCTGACGGTGTCGCTGATCGACGGGCTCGTGCTCGCGCGCTCGGCGATGCACCACTCCGCCAACTACCGCTCCGTCGTCGTGATGGGCACCGCGCGGGTGCTCGACGATCCCGAGGAGAAGCTCGCGGCGCTCGAGGCGGTGGTCGAGCACATCGTGCCGGGGCGCTGGGCGCACGTGCGCCACCCGACCGCGAACGAGCTGAAGGCGACCGCCGTGCTGGCGCTGCCGCTCGCGGAGGCTTCGGCGAAGATCCGCACCGGAGCGCCGATGGACGACGAGGAGGACTATGCGCTGGAGACGTGGGCGGGCGTGATCCCGCTGCGCACGAGCATCGGACCGCTCGAGCCCGACCCGCGGCTGCGCGTCGGCATCGAGCCCCCGTATCACGCGAGCGCCTACGCGCGCCCGGGCGTCCCCGCGCCGTGACCGCGCAGGTAGGCCGCGGCGTCCATCGCGCGCCCGCCCGGCGGCTGCACCGCGAGCAGCTCGAGCATGCCGGGCGCGCAGGCGAGCAGCAGGCGCCCGTCGTGGGCGAAGACGCCCTTCCCCGGGCTCTCCTGCTTGCCTTCGAGGAGCGCGGCGCGATGCACGCCGATCAGCGTGCCGTCGGCGAGCGCGACGCGGGCCCCGACGTGCGGGTGCAGGGCGCGCACGACGCGCACGAGCTCCACCGCGGGCCTGCTGGGGTCGAGCAGCCGATCCTCGGCGGCGATCTTCTCGGCGTACGTGACGCCGTCCTCAGACTGCTCCACGAATGGCGGAGAGTCGTGCAGGGCGCGCAAGAGCAGCTCGCCGCCGAGCTCCTGCAGCCGAGGCGCGAGCGAGCCGTAGGTGTCGTCGGGGCGGATCGCCTCGCGCTCGGCCAGGCACACGGGGCCGCTGTCCAGCCCCGCGGTCAGCCGCATGATCGAGACGCCCGTGTATTCGTCGCCGGCCATGATCGCCCGCTCGACCGGGGCCGCGCCGCGCCAGCGCGGAAGCAGCGAGGGATGGACGTTGAGGATGTCGTGGTCCGACAGCAGCGGCTCCTTGATCAGGGCGCCGAACGCGCACACGATCACCGTCTGGCTCCTCGCCGCGCTCCCCACATCGCGGTCGTGCTCGCCCGCGCCGGGGCGCCCCGCGCGCGCGATCAGCTCCCTGGCCTGCGGGTCGTTGACGCTTTCGGGCTGCTCCAGCGCGATCCCCAGCTCGCGGGCGCTGTCCGCCACGGGCGGAGAGCTGAGACGACGGCCGCGACCGCTCGGCCGGTCGGGACGGGTGACGACGAGCGCCGGGCGGTGCTCGTCGCTGCGCGCGAGGCGCTCGAGGATACGGGCCGCGAACTCGGACGTGCCGAGGTAGACGATGCTCAAAGCTGCTCGACCCGTGGCCCGCTGACCATCTAGGCGCTCGCGGGCTGCGCTTTGGCGGGCGTCTGCGCTTCGCGCATCGTGCGCATCGCCTCCTTGCGCTCCTCGCGCGAGATCCGGTCGAGGATCAGGATGCCGTCGAGGTGGTCGAGCTCGTGCTGGATGACGCGCGCGTCGAGGCCCTCGGCCTCGATCTCGATCTCCGCGCCGGTCTCGTCCTGCGCCTGCACGCGCACCCGCGCCGCGCGCTCCACCTCGACGTGCACCGTGGGCAGGCTCAGACATCCCTCCGCGCCGAGTTCGCGCTCATCGCTCGACCACGTCAGGCGCGGGTTGACGAGCGCCGTCAGCGGGTCGTCGAGGTAGGCGCGGTAGACGAGCACGCGGTGCAGCACGCCGATCTGGGTGGCCGCGAGCCCGACGCCGAGCGCGTCGTGCATCAGCTCTCCCATCCGCTCGATCTCCGCCGTGAGCTCAGCGTCGAAGCGCTCGACGGGCAGCGCCTTGGCGCGCAGCACGGGGTCGCCGAGCTTGCGGACGTGGCGCAGCGCCGCGTCGCGGCGGGCCCGCGTCTCCGGGTCGAGCTCCGCTGGTTCGGGCGCGTCCTGCTCGGGCTCGACCTCGACGTCGGCCTGCTCGCAGGGCGGCGCCTGCAGCTCTACGTGCGTGTCCGCTTCGGCCATCGACATTGAGTGTATGAAGCGCGACGCTACTGCGGATCGACGTCGACGCTGAAGCTGACGCCCGCATGGGCGCGCGTGGCGGTGACGATCCGCACGGCCTCCCCGACCGCGCTTACAGCCGCGCGGCGCTCGGCGGCCTTCACGACGAGCACGCGGCGCTCGCGGCCGCGCAGGCGAAACAGCGCGGCGGGCCCGAGAATCGCCGGGGCGGCGCGGTCCGCGGGGGCGCGTGCGAGGCACTGCGCGAGCGCTTCGCGCACGGCGCTCGCGGCGTCCTGCGCGTCGTGCGCGTCGACCGCGGCGCATACGACCCTGATGAGGTGCGAGAACGGCGGGTAGCTGCAGCGCCTCGCGACGCTCCAGCTCGCCCGCGAGGAAGCCGTCGCTGTCGTGCTCGGCGGCGTGCACGATCGCGCGCGCGTCGGGCGCGATCGTCTGCACGAGCACGCGGCCGTCGCCGCCGCGCCCGGCGCGGCCGGCGAGCTGGGCGATCAGCGCGAACGTGCGCTCCTCGGCGCGGAAGTCGGGGAAGCGCAGCGTCGCGTCGGCGTCCAGCACCACGCCGAGCGTCACGTCGGGGAAGTCGTGGCCCTTGGCGACCATCTGCGTGCCGATCAGCACGCCGCAGTCGGCGGCCTCGAAGCGCCGCAGCACCGCTCCTGCGCTGTCGTCGCCGTCGCGCATGTCGCCGCCTGCGGCCGCGCCCGCGGGCTTGGCGGCGCCGTCCGCGACGACGTCCGCGTCGAGGCGGAAGACGGGGAAGGCGCCGTCGTCGTCGAGCACGCTCGCGAGCTCGTGCTGGAGACGCTCGGTGCCGGCGCCGTGGCGAGCGACCGCGCGTGGAGCCGCACTCCGCGCAGCGCGTCGGCGCCGGCTCGCGGTGGCCGCAGTGGTGGCAGGCGACGTACCCGCCGCCGCGGTGCAGCACGAGCGCGACGTCGCAGTCGGGGCAGCTCCACACCCGTCCGCAGGAGCGGCAGGAGAGGAAGTTCGACCAGCCGCGGCGGTTGAGCAGCACGATCGCCTTGCCGCGCGCGGCGCGGACGTCCGCGAGCGCCTGCGCGGTGAGCGGGTGCAGGCCCTGCGTCTGGCCGCGCATGTCGAGCACCTGCACCGCGGGCAGCGGCCGCCCGTCGACGCGGTTGGCGAGCACCGACGCGGGCAGGCGGTGGACGCTCTCCGGCCGCGGCGTGGCGCTGCCGGCGAGCAGCACCGCGCCGCAGCGCGCGGCGCGCTCGGCGGCGACGTCGCGCGCGTCGTAGCGAGGGTCGCCCTCGTGCTTGTAGGAGGAGTCGTGCTCCTCGTCGACGACGATCAGCCCGAGATCGTCGATCGGCGCGAACACGGCCGAGCGCGGCCCGACGCACACGCGCGCCTCGCCGCTCGCGCAGCCGCCGCCACTCGTCGTAGCGCTCGGCGGGTCGCAGCCGGGAGTGCAGCACCGCGACGGTGTCGCCGAAGCGTTCGATGAAGCGCCCCACGATCTGCGGCGTGAGCGCGATCTCGGGCACGAGCACGATCGCGCCGCGGCCCTGCTCGAGCGCGGCCGCGGCCGCGCGCAGGTAGACCTCGGTCTTGCCCGAGCCGGTCACGCCGTGCAGCAGGCGCTGCTCGCAGCGCCGCGCCCGCAGCGCGTCCACGATCGGGCCGAGCACGGCGTGCTGCTCGGCGGTCGAGCGGCGGCGGAGTGGGGCTGCGCGCGCCGACCGCGAGGTGCTCGGGCCGCGCGACCGCGCGACGCTTGCGCCCGCTCAGGCGCCGCGCGGCGCCGGGCGGGAGCACGAGGGTCAGCGCGCGGGCGATCGTGGAGCAGTACTCCGCGGCGATCCATTCCGCCAGCGCCACCAGGTCGACGGGGACGCCGAGCTCGAGCGCGCGCAGCGGCGCGAGCAGCTTCTCCTCGGCGACCTCGCTGCTGTCGGCGAGACCGACGACGACGCCGAGCACCTCCCGCCGGCCGAACGGGACGACCAGCATCGAGCCGACGTCCACGCCGCCGCGCAGCTCCTCGGGCAGCCGGTAGTCGAACGGTCCGCGCAGCGCGCGCGCTGTCGTCAGCGGCTCGACCTGTGCGATCGTGGCCGTCGCGCCCCCGGATCGGGGCTCTAGCAGGGCGATCGCTGACACCGCCCTGAGGCTAGAGGGCTCCTCGGTCAGAGGCCGGCGGCCGCGCGCAGCGCGTCGGCCTTGTCGGTGCGCTCCCACGTGAAGTCGTGGTCGTCGCGGCCGAAGTGGCCGTAGGCGGCGGTCTTCTGGTAGATCGGGCGGTGCAGGTTGAGCTCCTCGCGGAACGCGCCGGGGCGCAGGTCGAAGACCTCGTCGACGGCCTTTGCGATCTGGCCGCGGGTCGGCCCTCCTTCTCGGTGCCGAACGTCTCGACCATCACGGAGACCGGGTGCGCGACGCCGATCGCGTAGGCGACCTGCACCTCGGCGCGCTCGGCGAGGCCGGCGGCGACGATGTTCTTGGCCACCCAGCGCGCGGCGTAGGCGGCGGAGCGGTCGACCTTGGAGGGGTCCTTGCCGGAGAACGCGCCGCCGCCGTGGCGGGCCATGCCGCCGTAGGTGTCGACGATGATCTTGCGGCCCGTCAGGCCCGCGTCGCCGACCGGCCCGCCGATCACGAAGCGGCCGGTCGGGTTGACGAGGAAGTTCTTGCGCAGCTTGCTCGCGTCGTAGAGGTCGTCGGGCAGGATCGGCTCGACGACGTGCTCCCACAGGTCGTCGGGGATCAGCGCTTCGGCGCCCTCGGCGTGCTGGGTGGAGATCAGCAGCTTCTCGATCTCGACGGGCTTGCCGTCCTGGTAGCGCACGCTGACCTGGGTCTTGCCGTCGGGGCGCAGGTAGTCGAGCGTGCCGGCCTTGCGCACCGCGGCGAGGCGCTCGGCGAGGCGGTGCGCGAGCGAGATCGGCAGCGGCATCAGTGTGTCCGTCTCGTTCGTGGCGTAGCCGAACATCATGCCCTGGTCGCCCGCGCCGGCGACGTCGAGCTCGTCCTCGTCGTTGGCGTCGGTGCGCGCCTCGTAGGCCTTGTCGACGCCCTGGGCGATGTCGGGCGACTGCTTGTCGATCGCGTTCAGCACCGCGCACGAGTCGGCGGAGAAGCCGAGGTCGGCGTCGGTGTAGCCGATCTTGCGGATCGTCTCGCGCGCGATCTCCTGGATGTCGACGTACGTGTCGGTGGAGATCTCGCCGGAGACGACGACGAGGCCGGTGTTGACGAGCGTCTCGCAGGCGACGCGACCGTAGGGGTCGTCGGCGAGGACGGCGTCGAGCACGCCGTCGGAGATCTGGTCGGCGATCTTGTCGGGGTGGCCCTCGGTGACCGACTCGGAGGTGAACAGGAACTCGTTGTCAGACAGCTCGGTCATGGCTTGGTGGATCAGCTCCAGCTGGTTCGTGGTGGGCGGAAAACGCGGGTGGCGCGGATTGGAGACTCGCGCGCGGGGCGCAGATGTGCAGAAGTCTATGCGGCGCGAGCGCGTCCGCGCTGACCGCGCTCGACGAAGTCGATGATCAGCGGGACGCCGTCCAGCGCGTAGCGCGCGCGCAGGCGGTTCTCGACGAAGTACGCGTAGTCGCGGGTGACGCGCGTGCGCGAGTTGACCTGGATCGCGAAGCGCGGCGGGCGCTCGTCGATCTGGGCCATGTAGATCAGCTTCAGGCGGTGCCCGCTCGGCCGCGGCGTGTTCCGATCGGCGGCTGGCGAGCCTGCACGGCCTCCGAGAGGAAGCGGTTGAGCTCGGGCGTCGGGATCCGCCCGGACATGCGGTCGCCGAGCGCGATCGCCTCGTTCAGCAGCCGCGCCACGTGGCGGCCGGTCTTGGCGCTGACGGTCAGCACGCGCGGGCGCAGCCGCAGCTTGGCGGCGACGCGCGCGCGCTCGTGGTCGAGGTCGAGGTGCCCGCCGTCTCGCTGTCGAGCGGCTCCTGCACGTCCCACTTGTTGAGCACGATCGCGGTCGCGCAGCCGGCCTTCATCGCCAGCTCGGCGATGCGCAGGTCCTGCGCGGTGACGCCGTCGGTGGCGTCGCAGACGACGAGCGCGACGTCGGCGCGCTCGGCGGCGCGCTGGGAGCGCAGCGCCGTGTAGTACTCGACCGACTCCGCGACCTTCGACTGGCGGCGCATGCCGGCGGTGTCGACCAGGATCAGCTTGCGGTCGCCGACCAGCGAGCGGCATGTCGATCGCGTCGCGGGTGGTGCCGGCGACGTCGGAGACGATCACGCGCTCCTCGCCGAGGAAGCGGTTGACGAGCGAGGACTTGCCGACGTTCGGGCGGCCGATCACCGCCAGGCGGACGGTGTCGTCGGCCTCGGCGCTCGTCGTCCGCGGGCAGCAGCTCGACGATGCGGTCGAGCAGGTCGCCGGTGCCGAGGCCCTGGGCGGCGGAGACCGCGAGCGGCTCGCCGAGCCCGAGGCCGTGGAACTCGGCGGCGAGCGGCAGGTCGTCGACGCTGTCGCACTTGTTGGCGGCGACGATCGTCGGGCAGCTTCGAGCGGCGCAGCAGGTCGGCGATCTCCTGGTCGCCGGGGCGCACGCCCGCGCGCGCGTCGACGACGAGCACCGCGACCTCGCGTCGGCGAGCGCCGGCGCGCGCCTGGTCGCGGATCGAGCCGGCGAGCGGGTCCTCGTCCTCGAGGTCGACGCCGCCGGTGTCGATCAGCGTGAAGCGCCGCCCGTTCCACTCGCAGTCGAGCTCCTTGCGGTCGCGCGTGACCCCGGGGCGCTCGTGCACGACCGCCTCGCGCGTGCCCGTGAGGCGGTTGATCAGCGAGGACTTGCCCGACGTTCGGGTAGCCGACGACGGCGACCTTCATGCGTCGACTGCTGAGGCCTCGATGGCGAGCGTGCGACCTGCTCGACCGACCTCGTCGAGCGTCGAGGCCGGTCGTGTCGAGCCGACGGCACCGCGGCGGCCGGCGTGCAGCGGGCTGTGCTCGCGGGTGCGGTCGCGCTCGTCGCGCATCGTCTGCTCGGCCAGCACGGTCGTCCGGATCGGCGCCGAGCTCGGCGGCGCGGCGGCGAGCGCGCTCGGCCGGCGTCGGCGGTGAGGAAGACCTTGACCTCGGCGTCCGGCGCGACGACGGTGCCGATGTCGCGGCCCTCGGCGACCCAGTCGCCGTCGGCGATCAGCTCGCGCTGCTTGGCGACGAGCGCCTCGCGCACGGCGGGTCGGCGGCGACGCGCGAGGCGGCCTCGGAGACCTCGGGCGTGCGGATCTCCTCGGTGACGTCGCGCCCGTCGAGCAGCACCGCCGGCTCGCCGACGGCGTGCCCGAGAGCTCGAGCGCTCGCAGCGCGCGCCAGAGCCGCTGGCCCTGGTCGGGCGCCCGCAGTGACAGCAGCGCCACGCACCGGTACATCGCCCCGGTGTCGAGGTAGGTGAAGCCGAGCCGCGCGGCGAGCGCGCGGGCGACGGTCGACTTGCCGGCGCCGGCGGGGCCGTCGATCGCGACGAGCATAGCCGCGCGCAGGTCCTCGACGAACGACGGGTAGGAGACCGCGGCCGCCTCCATCCCGACGACCTCGACGCCCTCGCGCGAGGCGAGGCCGGCGACCGCGCCGAGCATCGCCAGGCGGTGGTCGCCGTAGCGCGTCGATCGTGCCGCCGCGCAGGCCGCCGGTGCCGCGCACGACGAAGCCGTCGTGGCTGGCCTCGATGTCGGCGCCGAGGCCGCGCAGGCCGTCGACGACCGCGGCGATGCGGTCGGACTCCTTGACGCGCAGCTCCTGCGCGCCGCGCACGACCGTCTCGCCCTCGGCGAAGCAGCCGAGCAGCGCGACGAGCGGCAGCTCGTCGATCGCGAGCGGCACCTCCTCGGCCTCGACGATCGTGCCCTCCAGCGCGCCGTGCGGCGACGTCGAGGTCGCTGACGGGCTCGGCGGCGATCAGCTCGCCGGTCTCGTCCTCGAGGTCGCCGAGCACGATCCCCTGCATGCGGCGCAGGATGCGCAGGAAGCCGGTGCGCGTCCAGTTGACGCCGACGTCGCGGATCAGCAGGCGCGAGCCGGGGACGAGCACGCCGGCGGCGATCATGAAGGCCGCGGAGCTGGGGTCGCCGGGGACGGGGACGTGCTCGAGCTGAAGCTCGTCGGCGGTGACGACCGTGACGTGCGGGCCGTTGCGGTGGATGCGCGCGCCGGCGCGCAGCAGCATCCGCTCGGTGTGGTCGCGGCTTCGCGCGGGCTCGCCGACGGTCGTCGCGCCGTCCGCGGCGAGCAGCCGCGAGCAGGACGCACGACTTGACCTGCGCGGTGGCGACTCGCAGCTCGTAGGAGATCGAGCGCAGGCGCGCGCCGCGGATCTCCAACGGCGCGAAGCGGTCCTCGCGCGCGCTCAGCTCGGCGCCCATCTGGCGCAGCGGCGCGGCGATCCGGTCGACCGGCCGGCGGCGGATCGACTCGTCGCCGTCGAGCGTGAACGTGCGCCCGTCCTGCGCGGCGAGCCAGCCGGGCAGCAGCCGCAGCAGCGTGCCGGCGTTGCCGACGTCGATCGGCCCGTCCGGCTCGCGCGCCTCGCGCAGGCCGGTGCCGCGGACGACCACCTCGGTCGTCGTGGATCTCGCACGAGCGCCCCGAGCGCGCGGACCGCGGCGAGCGTCGACGTGGTGTCGGCCGCGTGGAGGTAGTCGTGTACGCGCACGGGCTCCGAGGACATCGCCCCGAGCAGCGCCGCGCGGTGGGAGATCGACTTGTCGGCCGGCGCGCGGAGCTCGCCGGGCAGGCCGCGGCGGGCTCGAAGCGCAGGTTCATGCGCGCCCCTCATGCCTGCGCGACCGGGAAGCCGAGGGCCGCGATCAGCTCGCCGGCGCGCGCCGCCTGCTCCTCGCCGCGGATCCACAGCGCGACCACGCCCTGGCGGTTGTCCGCCGAGGGCGAGAGCGCCATGTCGACGATGTTGACGCCCGCGCGCCCGAGCGCGAGCGCGATCTCGGCGATCACGCCCGGGCGGTTCGGCACGGAGGCGCGCAGCTCGAGCGTCGCCTCGCCGTCGCGGCCGTCGAGCAGGCCGGCGCTGAAGCAGCGCGTCGCGGTCGGCGCGCGCGCGCTCGTTCCACGCGGTCACCGCGTCGGCTCGCCCTGGGAGAGCGCGCGCGCACCTCGCCGAGCCGCGCCGTGAGCTCGTCGATGGCGGCGACCAGCGCGTCGCGGTTGGAGAGGTAGATGTCGGTCCAGATCGCGCTGTTGGCGCCGGCCACGCGCGTGGCGTCGCGGAAGCTCGGCCCGGCGGCGGGCATGCGCTCGGACTCGCTCGCCGCCGAGCGCGCCCGGCGGCCTGGGCGACGAGCACGTTGGCGAGCACGTGCGGCAGGTGCGAGACGCTCGCCATCAGGCGGTCGTGGGTCTCGGCGTCGATCGCCGTCGGCTGCGCGCCGAAGCTCGCGAGCAGCCGGTGCAGGCGCTCGTAGAGCACGCCCGCGGTGGAGCCTTGGCGGGCGTCAGATACCAGGTCGCGCCGTCGAACAGGTCGGCGCGCGCGTGCTCGACGCCGGCGGTCTCGGCGCCCGCGAGCGGGTGGCCGCCGATGAAGCGCTCGTCGGCGCCCGCGTCGACGAGCGCGCGCTTGGTCGAGCCGACGTCGGTGACCACGCAGTCCGGGCCCGCGGCGGCGAGCGCCGCGGCGCACGGCTCCGCGAGCGCGCCGACCGGCGCGGCGACGAACACCACCTCGGCGCCGGCGACGGCGTCGGCGATGTCGGCGGCCTGCGTGTCGATCGCGCCGTGCTCGAGCGCGCGGGCGCGCACGCGCCGCGTCGGGGTCGAAGCCGCGGACCTCGGCGCTGCGCACGCTCGCGCGCGGCGAGCCCGATCGAGCCGCCGATCAGCCCGACGCCGACGACCGCGACCCTCAACGAGCTCTGCCTGATGGCGCGCTCCATCAGACGGCGCTGAGCGCCTTGCCCGCGAGCGCGGCCGCGCGCTCGACCGTCTGCGCGTACTCGGCGAAGTCGTCGGCCCGGAGCGCCTGCGGACCGTCGCAGATCGCCTCCTCGGGGTTCGGGTGCACCTCGACGATGATCCCGTCCGCGCCGGCGGCGGCGGCGGCGAGCGACAGCGGCCCGACGAGGTCGCGCCGCCCGGCGGCGTGGCTGGGGTCGACGATCACCGGCAGGTGCGAGAGCTCCTTGAGCACCGGCACCGCCATCAGGTCGAGCGTGAAGCGGTAGGCGGTCTCGAACGTGCGGATGCCGCGCTCGCACAGCATCACGTTCGGGTTGCCCTCCTTGAGGATGTACTCGGCGGCCATCAGCAGCTCCTCGAGCGTCGCCGAGAGGCCGCGCTTGAGCAGCGCCGGGCAGCCCGAGCGGCCGATCTCGGCCAGCAGCGGGTAGTTCTGCATGTTGCGCGCGCCGATCTGGATCACGTCGGCGACCTCGAGCACGGCGTCGAGGTCGCGATGTCCATCAGCTCGGTGACGATCGGCAGGCCCGTCTCGGCCTTGGCCTCGGCGAGCAGCCGCAGCCCCTCCTGGCCGAGTCCCTGGAAGGCGTAGGGCGAGGTGCGCGGCTTGTACGCGCCGCCGCGGAACAGCGTGGCGCCGGCGTCGCGCACGACGCGCGCGGTGGTGAGCATCTGCTCGCGCGACTCGACCGTGCAGGGCCCGGCGATCAGCGCGAAGTGCTCGCCGCCGACCTTGCGCCCGTCGATGTCGAGCACGGTGCGCTCGCCGTGGGTGATCTGCGCAGAGGCGAGCTTGTACGGCTTGAGGATCGGCACGACGTGGTCGACGCCGGGCTGGCCCTCGAGGCCGAGGCTGGCGACGTTCCGCGCTCGACGTCGCCGATCGCGCCGATCACGGTCACGCGTGCGCCGGAGCTGCGGTGCGCGCGCGCGCCGGCTCGCTCGATCTTGGCGATGACCGCGTCGATCTCTTCCTCGGTCGCGGTCTCTTTCATGACGATCATCATCTGTTCATCCTTTCACTGACGCCTGGAGATGTTAGAGGTGCTGAGCGCGCGGGCTTGGGCTCACGCTCGTGCGGCTCCGTGAGGGAGGGTGCTCGGCACCCGTGGGGGTGGCGCTCGGTCCCGGATGGAACCCGTTGCGGCCGTTCGCACCCACTCACGGACGGGTGCGGGCCGAAGCGCCTAGCTAAATCGCCAGGCGTAGCGGAGCGACCAGGCGGCATACGCGAGGGTGAGGCGTGCTGTGTGTGCGGGAGCCGGCGTGTTCATGGTCGTCCTGCCCTGCGTTGTAGCAGAGAATCGGGGCGAGGTAAAGGCGCGCGAGACGCACGCGCGCCGTGACGGGACTCGCGGGTGTGTCAGAGAACTTCGGCGAGCGCGTCGAGGAAGCGGCGGTTCTCCTCCGCCAGCCCGTATGTGACGCGCAGCGCGGGGGCGTCGCTGCCGAGCGCCGCGCCGGCGCGCACGAGCACGCCGCGCTCGGCGAGGCCCTTCATGACCTGCTCCTCGTCGCGATCCTCGCCGAGGTGCACCCAGCAGAAGTTGGCCTGCGACTCCGCGGCGTGCAGCCCGAGCGCGCGCAGGCGCTCCTCGACGGAGATGCGCTCGGCGACGGTGCGCGCGACGCGGTCGATGACGGTGTCCTGGTGGGCGAGCGCCTCCACCGCGGCGGCCTGCGCGAGCGCGTTGCAGAAGAACGGCTGGCGGACCTGGTCGAGCGCGCGCGGCAGATCCTCCGAGCCGCACAGCGCGAAGCCGACGCGCAGCCCGCACAGGCCGTAGACCTTCGAGAACGTGCGCAGCAGCACGAGGTTGGGGTGCGCGGCGAGCAGGTCGATCGAGGAGTCGGGGTCCTCGAGCAGGTTGAACTCGCAGTAGGCCTCGTCCACGATCACGCACACGTGCGGCGGGCACCTCGGCGAGGAACTCCGCGATCTCGGCGAGCGGCAGCGCGGTGCTGGTCGGGTTGTTGGGGTTGCACACGATCACCAGGCGCGTCGCGACGGTGATCTCGCGCAGCATCGCGGGCAGGTCGTGGCGCTCCTCGCCGTCGAGCGGGACGGTGATCGGCGCGCGCGCCGGAGGCGGCGGCGAGGTGCGGGTAGACAGAGAACGACGGCCACGCGTAGACGATCTCCGCGCCCGGCTCGAGCAGCGCCTCGCCGGCGGCGAGCAGGATGTCGCAGGAGCCGTTGCCGATCGCGATGCGCGAGCTGGGGACGCCGTAGCGCTCGCCGAGGCGCGTGCGCAGCAGCGAGTTGGACGGGTCGGGGTAGCGGTTGAGCGTGTCCATCGCGCTGCTGATCGCCTCGCGCACCGCGGGCAGCGGCGGGAACGGCGACTCGTTGGAGGCGAGCCGCACGAGCGGCTCCTGCTGGGCGTAGCCGCCGGCCGCGGGGTAGGTGGGGATGCGCCGGATGCGCTGTGAGAACTCGATCGCCACGCGCCTATTGTGCCGCGCTGAGGTCCGCGCGCAGCTCGCGCGCCTCGCCGAGGTAGACGTGCGCGGGTCTGTGTCCCTCTGCGGCGTGGTAGTGGATCAGCACCCGGATGACGCGCGGCATGCGAGCGCGGCACGGGGATCTCCTGCGCGCACAGCAGCGGCACCTGCTCGAAGCCGAGCGCGCGCGCGGCGACCGCGGGGAACTCCGCGTTGAGGTCGCGCGTGGCGGTGAAGATGCAGCTGACGACGGCGGTCGGGCGCGAGCGAGTTGCGATCCATGATCGCCTGCATCAGCTCGGTCGGTCGCTCCCAGGATGTCCTGGGCGTCGTTGCGCTCGACGCTGATTGCGCCGCGCAGGGCGAAAAGTCGCATTGGCGGCGATTGTGCCAGAACGTCTCTGACCGGGCGCTCGACAGCTCGCGCAGGCGCTGCGACGCTCCGCGTCGGCTGAGGCGCCTGTGCGCGCCGGGCTTCAGCTCTCCGAGCGTGAGCGGGCCGAAGGCGATGCGCGTGAGCTCCAGCACCGGGTGTCCGACGGCCTTGCACATGCGCCGCACCTGGCGATTGCGGCCCTCGTGGATCGTCAGCTCGACCGTGTGCTCGCCGACGCGGCGCGCTCGCGCGGGCGCGGTGATGCCGTCCTCGAGCTGCACGCCGGCGCGCAGCGCGCGCAGAGTCCTGTCGCGTGAGCGGCGGGCCGGCGAGCTTGGCGCGGTAGGTCTTGGGCACTTCGAAGCTTGGGTGCGTGAGCCGGTTGGCGAGCTCGCCGTCGTTGGTGAGCAGGATCAGGCCGCTGCTGTCCGCGTCGAGACGCCCGACGGGGTAGAGGCGCAGCCCGGCCGCGGGGACGAGGTCGAGCACGGTCTTGCGCCGCGTGGGTGTCGCGCGCGGTGGAGACGACGCCGACGGGCTTGTGCAGCGCGTACAGCACGCGCGGCTCGGCCCCGGCGAGCGGCCTGCCGTCGAGCGCGACGTTCGCGTCCTCGCCGACGTCGTGCGCGGGGTCGGTGACGAGCGCGCCGTCGACGGTGACGCGCCCGGCGACGATCGAGCGTCTCGGCGGAGCGCCTGGAGGCGACGCCCGCGTGGGCGAGGTACTTGGCGAGGCGCATGTGCTGCCACCATAGGGCGCGTGGATCTGCAAGCTGCTCGACGAGACGCTCGCCGCCCGTGGCGAGCCGGCCTTTCGCGCCCGCCAGGTTTGGGCGTGGGCGGCGCGCGGGGCGCGCGGCTATGAGGAGATGACGAATATCCCTGCCGCATTGCGCGAGCAGCTGACGCTGGAGGTGCCGTTCAGCGCGCTCGAGCTGCGCGAGGAGGCGCACTCCGACGACGGCACGGTGAAGGCGCTGTTCGCCACGCACGACGGCCGGCCGCTGGAGGCGGTGCTGATGCGCTTCCGCGACGGGCGGCGCTCGATCTGCGTGTCCTCGCAGTCGGGCTGCCCGCTGACGTGCAGCTTCTGCGCGACCGGCAAGATGAAGTTCGCGCGCAACCTCACCGCGTCGGAGATCCTCGAGCAGGCGCTTCACTTCCGTCGCACCGAAGCGATCGACCACTGCGTGTTCATGGGCATGGGCGAGCCGATGCTGAACCTCGACAACGTGCTCGAGGCGTGCGAGCGGCTGCCGGACGATCGGCGTGACGCACCGCCGCACGACGATCTCCACCGTCGGCTGGATCCCGGGCATCGAGCGGCTGACGGAGTGCGACATGCCGATCCGCCTCGCGCTGTCGCTGCACGCCGCGGAGGAAGCGCTGCGCTCGGAGATCATGCCGGTGAACGAGCGCTACCCGCTCGCGGACGTGATCGAGGCGTGCCGCGCGTTCTACGCGCGCAAGCGCAGGCGCGTGTTCGTGGAGTACGTGATGCTCGCGGGCGTCAACGACCGCTACGAGCAGGCGATCGCGCTGGCGCGCGCGCTGAAGCGGCGCGACGAGGAGCAGTCGATCTTCAAGGTCAACCTGATCCCGTACAACCCCACGGACTCCGAGTTCGACGGTTCCAGCCGCGAGTCGATCGCCGCGTTCCGTACGACGCTCGAAGCGAACGGCGTCCCCGCGACGGTGCGCCTCACGCGCGGACGCGACATCGCGGCGGCCTGCGGGCAGCTGGCGGCGCAGGCTCGCCCAGATAGCCTGAATGGCATATTCCTCGCGCAAACGCCATAATTAGCAAAAATAGCTTCCTTTTGCTATAAATAGCGAATGGATGGTCTCATGTCGGTTTCCGCTGCCGCCGAGGAGATGGGCGTACATCCCTCGCGGGTGCGGGCACTGATCGCTTCGGGTGGCCTCGAGGCCGAGAAGGTCGGCGGCGTCTGGCTGATCGATCGCGCGAGCATCGCGGGGCGTAATCGCCAGCGAGCTGCCGCGGGACGTCCGCTCTCACCAAGCAACGCCTGGGCGTTGCTGCTCGCGGCGTCCGGCGAGGAGATGCCTGCGGGGCTGGAACCATCAGCGCGCTGGCGGATTCGCCGGGCGCTCGCAAGCTACGACATGGATGCCCTGCTCCCGCGCCTTGTGCGACGCGCAGAGCCTGCTTCGTATTGGGCTCTGGCTGGCGAGTTGCAGGCGTTGCACGAGCGCTTCGACGTCGTCCTCAGCGGCGCATCGGCGGCTTCTGCATACCAACTCGGCCTCGTGGGCTCCGACGCGATCGACGCTTACGTACCCCTCAGCCTCGTCGCATCGCTGGAGCGCGAACACACGTTGGAGCGAATGCCCGGATCGGAGGCAAACGTCATTCTGCGCGCTGTCCCGGATAGCGCATGGCTCCTCGACGGCCGACGATTCGCTCCGCTCGCAGCAGTAGCCGTCGACCTTCAGTCATACGCCAACCCTCGGGCAGCACGTATCGGCATTGATGGCCTTGCCAGCATCGACCATGGCCGGAACGCTGCGTGACATCGCCCCCTGGCCATGAAGGTCAATGCGTGGCCTCCATTCACATCGAGCTGATCGATGAAGATGTGGCGGACGGTGGCAAATGTCGCTGCTGCCTTCGGCGAAGATCGCCGCTGGTGCTTGGTCGGAGGTCTCATGGTGGTAGTGCCTCAGTTTGATTCCGCGCTGGATTCGACGGCGGTAAGCGCTTAGGGTCGCTGGCTCTAACCAAGCAAGCGGCCCCGGCGCGAGTTGTTCGCTCGACGCCGGGACCTAGACACGGAGGTACTAGCTCCATGCCTGATGCAGAGCCTAACGAGCAGGCTGAGAAGTGGGATGGCCTCGAACGCGAGGCGATCTATTTACTGACTGACCCCAACAGCTATCCGACGCTCTGGTCGCTGCCGGACCTAGGCTGCGAGTTGGACCACTTCGACCCGGAAGCCGTCATCCGCCCGCTGCGCCTTGCGGGCCTCATCCATCGCACCACCGACGGCTACGTGTTCGCGTCGGCAGCCGCCTACAAGATGGTCGGGCTGGTCGGACACGTAATCTGACGCACGCTGCGAGCGCCACGTCGCCTGGCCGGGGCGTGGCCGCTCACTAGCTGCCCGTCGGAGTAGGAAACATGGCGAGCAAGAGGAGTGGGTACGTGCTAGGCTCTAGGAGCGATGCCGGACCGCTCACGCAAGCGCCCGCGCGATCCGAATCAGCTCGCCAAGCTGATCGTGGACATTGCGACGGGAGAGGACGAGGATGCCTCGCCAAGCGTCGGCAAGAATCCTGCAGCGGTCGAGCTTGGCCGAAAAGGCGGCTTGAAGGGCGGCAAAGCCCGGGCGTCCAAGCTAACTGCGTCGCAGCGCAGCGATGCTGCTAAACGCGCCGCGCAAGCTCGATGGAGGAAGGGCTGAAGATGACACGAACACCGTTGGTCTATGACCGTGTGCTGGAGGAGGTTGGCCAAGGCCACGCGACCCGAAAAGCGCTGTTTGAGCAGCTTGAAGGACACTTGGACCGACCGGTGGTGTCGGTCTTCACGAGCTTCCGTTATCCGGTGATGCTCCAAGACGACGATGCCGACATGCTGGAGGGCGTCTTGCAGAGCTTGGATCTGTCGAAGGGGTTAGCTCTTGTCATCAGCTCGCCGGGTGGAGATGGGCTTGCAGCTGAGCGAATCGTGAACATGTGCCGAGCCTACAGCGGGACTGACGAGTTCTGGGCCATCGTGCCTGGGAAGGCTAAGTCCGCGGCGACAATCGTCTGCTTTGGGGCCAGCAAGATCACGATGGGTCCGACATCTGAGCTTGGACCAGTCGATCCGCAGCTCAATGAGGGCCAGAATGTCTTCTCGGTCTACAACCTCGTCGCGAGCTATGAGGATCTGTTTCAGAGGGCCGTAGGGGACAGCACTGGAAACATGCAGCCGTATCTACAGCAGCTCGAACACTATGACGAGCGAGAGATCGCTGAGATGCGGGCTGTCATCGAGCTATCGAAGGACATTGCTGCTCGTCTGCTCCGCTCCGGGATGATGAGCAATAAGTCGGTCAACGCAATTACCAGCAAGATCAAGATGTTCTTGACGCCTGAGCAGACAAAGGCTCACGGCCGTCCCATATACCGGGACGAGGCGTCGAAATGCGGATTGAACATCGAGCGCGCCGAGGCGGACTCGGACTTTTGGTCAGCGGTTTATGGTCTCTATATTCGGTCAAACAACTTGGTACAAACGGCTGCGTCAAAGTGCATTGAGAGCGCCGAGCACTCCTACACGGCAGGAGCACAGTAATGAGCGACAAGAAGACGAACGAGGGCGAGGAGCGGCTAGCTCGTGCTCGCACTGATCTCAAGCGGATGAAGGAGGAAATCGCGCCCTTCGTAAAGGAGCGCGATCGTCGCCAGTATTCCACCGCAGGACAGTGGCGAGACACGCGGACCACCGCAGCACAAAGCTCCGCTCATCGAACTAGCGGGTAGACGCCCTCCTATCTAAGTGATCGTTCTGTCCGAGCGGTCACGCATAATGCTCAGTATGAACAGACTGAGCACAGAGAAGCGTGCCGCCATCCTCGGGATGCTGGTCGAGGGCAACAGCCTCCGCGCGACAACGCGCATGGCCGGGTGCTCGATCAACACCGTCTCCAAGCTCCTGCTGGACACTGGCGCGGCGTGCGCGGCGTACCAGGACGAGCATCTGCGGGACCTCTCCTGCAAAACCATCGAGGCCGACGAGATTTGGTCGTTCGTCTACAGCAAGCAGCGCAACGTGCCCGAGGAACTCAAGGGCCAGTTCGGCGTAGGCGACGTGTGGACATGGACCGCGCTTGACGCAGACTCCAAGCTCATCGTCTCCTGGTACGTGGGCGAACGAAAGTACGAGGACGCAGCCGAGTTCATGGTGGACCTCAAGAGCCGCCTACGCGACCGCATCCAGCTCACGACCGACGGACACGCCGCCTACCCGAACGCCGTAGGACTGGCGTTCAAGCGCGACATCGACTTCGCGCAGCTCATCAAGCAGTACGCGACCAGCCCGAGCGTGGGGCGCTACAGCCCGCCCATCTGCACCGGAGCGCGCGTCCGAGTGGACCGTGGAGAGCCGGACCCCGCGAAGATCAGCACGTCCTATGTCGAGCGGCAAAACCTCACGATGAGGATGTCCATGCGTCGGTTCACGCGGCTGACCAACGGGTTCTCGAAGAAGCTCGACAACCACATGGCAGCCATCGCCCTGCACCTCCTCCGCTACAACTTCGCCCGCGCGCACACCACGCTCGCCAACCCCTACCCCCGCACGCCAGCGATGGCAGCCGGAGTCGCAGACCACATCTGGACCATGACCGAAATCGCGGGGCTCTTGGACTAAGGCCGACTGCAAAGACTGCGGCACGCCCAAAGTGCGCGGTACCGCTTGCCAAGACGGTGTCCATCGCGGGTGAAAACCGCTACTCCTAACGGCATCAGAGCTAACCGCGCACTTTGGGCGCATCGCAAGAACACTCTACTCCCTTAAAGGATGTAGCCCAAGCTGAGACACCACCCTCATGGTCGCCCTCTTCGCAATCGAGGCGCAGCAGACACAGAGGGCAACAACCGACATCGACGTGCTCGCGGATGCCCGAGCGCGTCCGAGCGGGACAAAGGGGGCTACCGGACGCCTCAAAGCTCTCGGCGCAACCGTCCACGAACTCCAAAGATCCACGCCGCCACGAGGCTTTCGCTTCGATCTCGACGGCCAGATCATTGATGTTCTCGCACCTGACGGCCTCGGCCGATCCGGTGCGGTTACGACGGGCAAGTTCCAAACCATTCAAATCCCCGGAGGGACACAGGCACTCAGCCGGACCGAAATCGTCGAGATAGTCGTCGATGACGTCGCCGTGGCCCTGCGACGGCCGAAGTTGATCGCAGCTATCCTCCTCAAGGCGCGAGCACTGCGCGTGCACTCTCGCCCGGAGGACCAGCGCCACGATCTCGTCACGCTCCTCAGCCTCTTGGACGATCCGCGCGCGGCACGCACTGAGCTCACGAACAAGGAAATCGGATGGCTCCGATCGATTTCCGATCGGCTCGCGCTTGACGATCCCTCACTCCAGGAGAGCTTCAAGACCGCTCAACTCCGTACAGCCCGCGCGGCCTATCGGATTCTGGCGGCCTGAGCCCACGGTCACACCAGGAGTCGCTCAGTCACATTCGGCAGTCGCACGACAACGCAGCCCGTGCGAGCGGCTTCCTCTGTCTGATCGACGCCACCCGGCCGTGATCCAGACGAGCGCCCCATGCATGGGCGCCGCGGTCTCACCGTGACGTAATCCATCGCGGGAAGCTATTTCCATTCAACCGAACTCATCTACGTCTGTGGCCCTCCGCCCGCCCGGGCCTCGCCCGCCCGCAGCAGCCGCTCGCGCAGCTCGCTCTGCTCCTCGGGGGTTGGATCCCAGCGAGCCACGTCGGGGAGCTCGTCGAGGGTGCGCAGACCGAACAGCTTCAGGAACTGGGTGGTGGTGCGGTAGAGGGTCGCGCCGAACTGTGAGCTTCCCGCCTCCTCGATCAGGCCTCGCTCCAGCAGCGTCGCGGAGGCGGAGTCGGCGCTCACGCCGCGGATGCGCGTGATCTCCGGGCGGGAGATCGGCTGCAGGTAGGCCACGATCGCGAGCGTCTCCGCCTGCGCGGGGGTGAGCGTGGAGATGCGCGGGCGGCTGAACAGGCGCCTCGCCGCGTCCTCCGTGGAGGGGTCGCTCGCGAGCGTCCAGCCGCCGCCCAGCTCGCGCAGCACGATCCCGCGCACACCCGGCGCGTACTGCTCCGCCAGCATCGCCAGCGCGGCATGGATCGCGCCCTCCCCCACCTGCGTCGCATCCGCCAGCTCGGCGGGGCTCAGAGGGTCCGCGGAGAGGAACAGCAGCGCTTCCACCGCTTGCGCGACCGACGGAACCGCGTCCTCGTGGTCGGGCGGCTCGGGCGCTTCGGGCGCGGGGTGGGTCTCCTCGGCCGGGCCGTTCACCCGGTCGAGCCTCCCGCGGCGGCGAGCGCGAGCGGCGGGGCGGGCGCCTGCTGGGCCAGGCCGCGCACCGCGATCTCGCCGAAGCTCTCCTGCTGCTCCCACTGCGCCTCGCCGCGTTTGTACAGCTCCAGCAGCGCGAACAGCGTCACCGCCACCGTCATGCGGTCCGCGCCGCGCACCGCCTCGTCGAAGCTGAACGCGCCGCGGCGCAGCAGGCCGCGCAAGTGCGCCAGGCGCTCTGACACGCTCACGCGCGGCACGCCGATGTGACGCACGTTGATCGCCGGCGGCATCGTCAGCAGCCGACCGATCGCCGCGCCGAGAACCTCCGCGTTTTGCGAGCCGTCCCGCGGCGGCACAATCGTGCGTCTTAAGCTCGGCGGCAGCGGCGCCGAGCGGAAGCGCACACCGTCTTCCGCCTCCAGCAGTCCCGCCAGGTACGTCGACGCGGAACGGAAGCGGCGCGCGTCGAGCATCCGCGCCAGCAGCTCCTCCGCGGCCTGTTCCGGCTCGATGTCCAGCAGCTGCTCCTCGTCGCTCGTCAGCATCAGCCGCGACTTCAGCTCCAGCAGCGCCGCGATCAGCACGATGAACTCCGTCGCCGTCTCCAGGTCCAGCTCGCCGCGTTGTTCCAGGTGGTCCAGGTACGCCAGCACCACTTCCGCCAGCTGCAGCTCCAGCAGGTCCACCTCTTCGCGCAGCACCAGCGTCAGCAACAGGTCGAACGGGCCGCTGAACACGTCCAGGTCCAGCTCCAGCGCGGCGAGGCTCATCTCGGCACCGTACCGTTCGACCCCGACGGGGCTCCCACGCCCATGCGCTCGCGCACGTTCACCAGCGTCCGCGACGCGATCTCCCGCGCCTGCTGCGCGCCGCGCGCGAGGATCGACTCCAGCGCCGCCTCGTCCGCGCGCAGCTCGCCGTAGCGCTCGCGCACCGGCTGCAGATACGCGATCGTCTCCGCCGCCACCGCCTTCTTGAAGTCGCCGTACCGGGACTGCGCGAAGCTCGCCTCAACCACGCTCGGATCGACGCCGCGAACGGCGGCCGAGATCTCAATCAAATTTGTTATCCCCGGCTTCTCCGCCCCGCGGCGCACCTCGCTGCCCGAGTCCGTCACCGCGCTGCCGATCTTCTTTTCGATCGCCTTCGGCTCGTCCAGCACGTACACCGTGCCCTGCTCGCTGCCGCTCGTCGTCGACATCTTGCTCGTCGGGTCCTGCAGGTCCATGATCCGCGCGCCCACCTCCGGGATGCGGTGCTCCGGCACCACCAGCAGCTCCTCGTCACCGCCGAAGCGGCTGTTGAAGCGCCGTGCAACGTCGCGCATCAGCTCCAGATGCTCGCGCTGGTCCTCCCCCACCGGCACCTCGTGCGCGCGGTACGCCAGCACGTCCGCCGCCTGCAGCACCGGGTACAGCAGCAGTCCCGCCGACACCAGCTCGCGTTGCGCGATCGACTTGTCGCGGAACTGGTGCATCCGCTGCAGTCGCCCCAGCTCCGTCACGCTGCACAACAGCCACGTCAGCTCCGTGTGCTCGCGCACGTCGCTCTGGCGAAACAGGATGCAGCGCTGTGGGTCCAGGCCGGCCGCCAGCAGGATCGCCGTCGTGTCGTACAGGCGCTCGCGCAGTTCGCGCGGCTCGTAGGAGACCGTCGTCGCGTGCAGGTCCACGATGCAGAAGATCCCTTCGCCGCGCTCCTGGCTCGAGATGTACTGCGCGATCGCGCCGATGTAGTTGCCCAGGTGCTTGCGGCCCGTCGGCTGGATGCCGGAAAAGATCCGCACGGCCGCCATCGGGCTAGAGAGCCTCGCGGATGATCGGAGCCTTGGCCGCTTTGACCTCGTCCAGGCGGCGCACCGGGGTCGTGTACGGCGCATCGCGGGCGATCTGCGGGTCCTCGGCCGCCTCCTTCAGGATCGCCGCGATCGCGTCCGCGAACGCGTCCAGCGTCTCCTTCGTCTCCGTCTCCGTCGGCTCCACCATCAGCGCCTCCTCCACCAGCAGCGGGAAGTACACCGTCGGGGGGTGAAAGCCGAAGTCCAGCAGGCGCTTCGCCAAATCCAGCGTCTTGATCTCAAGGGCGCGCTTCATCGGGCCGCCCGACAGCACGAACTCGTGCAGGCACAACTCGCCGTACGCCAGCGGCAGGTGCTCCGCCACGCCTTTGCGCTTCAGCAGCGCCAGCAGGTAGTTCGCGTTCAGCACCGCAACCTCCGAGGCGTCCTTCAGGCCGTCAGCGCCCAGCGAGCGGATGTACGCGTAGGAGCGCACGAAGCAGCCGTAGTTGCCGTGGAAGCCGCGCAGCCGACCGATCGTCTTCGACCCCACGCGGCCGCTGCCGTAGTCCAGCTCGAACGTCGGCGCGCGGTCCCGGTCCGCCACCACGCGCTCGCGGCCGCCGCGCCTCGTCCTCGCGCCTCATCGCCCCCGCCTCGCGCTTCGTCACGACCGGCACCGGCAGGAACGGCGCCACGCGCTCCGACACCGCGATCGGGCCCGAGCCCGGACCGCCGCCGCCGTGGGGCTGGGTGAAGGACTTGTGCAGGTTGAAGTGCACGATGTCGAATCCCATGTCGCCCGGCCGCGAGATCCCCATCACCGCGTTCAGGTTCGCGCCGTCGTAGTACAGCGTCGCGCCCACGCCGTGCACGATCTCCGCGATCTGCTCGATGTTCGGGTCGAACAGACCGAGGGTGTTCGGGTTCGTCAGCATCAGGCACGCCACGTCCGTGTCCGCCTTCGCGCGCAGGTCATCGACGTCCACGCCGCCGTCAGCGTTCGTCGCCACCTTCACCACCTCGAGGCCCGCCATCGTCACCGTCGCCGGGTTCGTGCCGTGCGCCGTGTCCGGCGTCAGCACCTTGTGGCGCGTCTCGCCACGGTCCTCGTGGTAGGCGCGCGTCAAAAGCACGCCCGCGAGCTCGCCGTGCGAGCCCGCCGAGGGCTGCAGCGACACGTGTGGCAGGCCCGAGATCTCCGCCAGCGCCTCCTGCAGGTTCCACATCAGCTCCAGCGCCCCCTGCGCGCGCGCCGGGTCCTGCAGCGGGTGCAAACGCGCGTGGCCCGGCAGCGCCGCCGCCCGCTCGTGCAGGCGCGGGTTGTGCTTCATCGTGCACGACCCCAGCGGGTAGAAGCCCGAGTCGAGGTCGAAGTTGCGCTTCGAGATCCCCACGTAGTGGCGCACGATCTCCGGCTCTGAGACCTCCGGCAGCCGCGGCGGCTCCGCGCGGCGGAAGCCCTTCGGCAGCAGCTCGGCGGGGTCGACGGCGGGAACGTCCAGCTCCGGGCACGTGAACGCGCGGCGCCCCGGCGCGCCCTTCTGGAAGATCGTCGTCGCGCGCTCGCGCTGCAGCGGCATCTCAGTGGTTGCGTTCGCGCTCATCGGGCCACCCGCCGTCGTGGGGATCTCATGCGGGCACCGCCGTTTCCGCCGCCTTCAAGCGCTCGGCCGGTGTGGCCCGCTCAGTCGCTATCGCCGCCTCCAGCACGTCCGCCAGGCGGTCGATGTCCGCGCGCGAGCGGCGCTCGGTGATCGCCACCAGCAGCACGCCCTCGTCCTCCGCGCGGCCCGTCAGCTCGTGCACGTCCACGCCCGGGTTCACCTTCTGCGCGGCGCAGCGACGCTTCACGGCCGCGACGTCCGCGTCGAGGCGCAGCGCGAACTCGCGGATCACCGGCTGCTCGTGCAGCTTCTCCACGCCCTCGATGCCCGCGAGCCGCTCGCGCGCGTAGTGCGTGCGAGCGAGCAGCAGCTCCCCCAGCTCCACGATCCCGCGCCGGCCCAGCCACGTCAGGTACACGACGCCCGCGAGCGCGTTCAGCGCCTGCGCGGTGCAGATGTTCGACGTCGCTTTCTCGCGGCGGATGTGCTGCTCGCGCGTCTGCAGCGTCAGCACGAACCCGCGCCGACCGTCCGCGTCGAGCGTCTCCCCCGCGATCCTGCCCGGCATCCGCCGCAGGTACTCCTCGCGCGCGGCGAAGAACCCGAACGATGGGCCGCCGAAGTCCAGCCGGTTGCCCAGCGGCTGGCCCTCGCCCACCGCCACGTCCACCCCGCACGCGCCCGGCGGGGCGAGGATCCCCAGAGTCAGAGCATCCACCTGCGCCACCACGACGGGGACGCGACTGTGTTTGCCGCCGCCGGACGCCCCGTCCGAGCCGTCCCCGTCAGACGTGCTCGCCGCCTTCGCGGCTGCGCTCAACGCGGCCGCGTCCTCGACCGCGCCGTAGAAGTTCGGCTGCGCGAAGATCGCCGCGCTTGTCTCCGTGTCGATCGCCTGCGCCCACGCGTCCGGGTCGGTGACGCCGTCGCGGAGCGGCACTTCCACCACGTCCATGCCGTAGCCGTGCGCGAGCGTGCGCAGCGTCTCGATCGTGTGCGGGTGAAGGCCCGCGCTCACCACGAAGCGGCTGCCGCCGTTGTGCAGCTTCGCCAGGTAGCCCGCCGCGGCGACCGCCGAGGGGCCCTCGTAGACGGACGCGTTCGACACCGCCAGGTCCGTCAGCTCGCAGATCGCGGTCTGGTACTCGAACATCACCTGCAGCCCGCCCTGGGAGATCTCCGGCTGGTAGGGCGTGTAGGGGGTGAGGAACTCCGAGCGCTCCATCAGCATGTCGATCAGCGCGGGCACGTAGTGGTCGTACATCCCCGCGCCGAGGAAGCTCAGCTCGTCCTCGCTGGAGACGTTGCGCGCGGCAAGCGCGCGCAGGTGCTCGTACACGTCCTGCTCGGGCTGCCCCTGCGGCAGGTCCAGGGCGCGATCGAGGCGCACCGCGTCAGGGATCTGGCGGTCGAAGATCTCCTGCAGCGAGCCGACGCCGATCGCGTCGAGCATCGCTTGGAGATCCTGCGGGGTGATGGACGTGTAGCGGCTCAACTACGAGAGCGTAGCCCGGTAGG
This sequence comes from uncultured Solirubrobacteraceae bacterium, assembly GCA_963813055.1. Lineage (GTDB taxonomy): Bacteria > Actinomycetota > Thermoleophilia > Solirubrobacterales > Solirubrobacteraceae > Palsa-744. The sequence goes on along the minus strand of CAWEXM010000006.1, from coordinate 281,163 downwards.
CGGCCGCGTCCATCAGCGCGTCGCGCTCGGACGGGTCGCTGAGGCGCACCTTCACGAGCCAGCCGTCGCCGTAGGGGTCTTCGTTGATCGTCGCGGGGTTCTCCGCGAGCTCCTCGTTGACCTCCACGATGTCTCCCGATAGCGGCGCGATCACGTCCGAGACCGCCTTCACGGACTCAACCTCGGTGTAGGACGCGTCCTTCGTCAGCGTCGTGCCGACGGCGGGGGGCTCGAAGAACACGACCTCGCCGAGCGCGTCCTGCGCGTACCACGTGATGCCGAGCGTCGCCAGCGTCGGATCGTCCGCGTCGATGCGCGCCCAGTCGTGTTCGGCGTGGTAGAGCAGGTCCTCGGGGTAGCTGGCCTGGGCCATTCAGGAGCCCTTTCTGTAGAGCGGCTTGTCCTTTACTACGGCGCCGCGCATCTTCCCACGAACGTCTATCTCGAGACGGGCCCCCACCGCGGCCTGCGAGGCGGGCACATAGGCCATGCCGATGGCCGTTCCCAGCGAAGGCGAGAGCGTGCCGCTCGTGACCTCCCCACCCCCCACGATCGGGTTGCCCTGGCGCGCGATCCCGGGTCCGTCGATCTCGAACGCCACGAGCTTCTCCGCTGGGCCGCCCGCCCTGACGGCGCGCACGGCCTCCGACCCGATGAAGCCGGTGTCCTCCTTGCAGCACCAACCGAGGCCAGCTTCGATCGGGCCGCGCTCCACGCTCAGGTCGTTGCCGTACAGGTGGAAGCACACCTCCAGGCGCAGCGTGTCGCGCGCGCCCAGGCCCGCGGGTGTGGCGCCGCGCTTGACGAGCTCATCCCACAGCTCCGGCGCGCTCTCGGGAGGACACAGCAACTCGACGCCGTCCTCGCCCGTGTAGCCCGTCCCGCACACGAGCACGTCGCCGCCCAGCAGGTTGCGCGTCTGCGCGCTCATGCGCTCCGGGAGCGGGTGGTCGGAGATCGCCTGCACGATCTCGCGCGCCAGCGGCCCCTGCACCGCGAGCATCGCCCAGTCGTCGATCCGGTCCTCCACCTCCACGTCGGGGAGGTCCTCGGCGTGGGCGCGGAACCAGGCGAGGTCCTGTGGGTGGTTTGAGGCGTTCGTGACCGTCAGGTAGCGGTCCACGTCGAGGCGGTACGTGAACAGGTCGTCCAGCACGCCGCCGTCCTCGCGGCACAGCACGCTGTACTGCGCCCCGTCGATCGGGAGCTTGGAGACGTCGTTGGAGAGCAGACGCTGCAGCAGCTCCAGCGCCTGCGGCCCGCGTGTTTCGATCTCGCCCATGTGCGACACGTCGAAGACGCCGCACGCGCTGCGCACCGCCAGGTGCTCCTCGCGGACGCCCGTGTATTGCACGGGCATCTCCCAGCCAGCGAACTCCACGAGCTTCGCGCCCGCTTCGACGTGGCGATCGAACAGCGCGGTGCGGCGGAGGGTGCTCGGCTGCTCGGTCGGCATCTGGCGCCAGGCTAGCGGAGCGCCCCGCGTTGGGTTTCGCGGGGCGCTCCGTCTGGGGAGCAGCTGACTTCAGCGTCCCCGCTTCGTCGCGTGCCGCGCCTTCGCTTTCTTGTGCTTGGGACAGCCAGTGGCGACGATTTTTGTGTTCTGTTTGACCACCGCGCCGTTTTGGCCGGTGATGACCGTTGGCATGTTCAGCTTGCTCGTGCAGAGGTTTCCGAACGCGGCCAGGATCGAGTGCGGGCCCTGCGGCAACACGAGATCGAACGTGCTCACCGGCTCGTCGGGCACCGCTTTGAACGTGCTCGACGTGACGCCTTTTTTGATGTCCGTGTTCCCGGTGAGGATCAGCGTGATCCCTTCGCCCTGAAGCACGATCTCGAGATCCGGGAATGATCGTCCTGCATGCGAGACGATGTACGCCGGCCCGGTCAGCGGGTGCTTCAACAGCGGCGTCACTGCCGTCGCATGCCCCACGACCGATTCGGGACTGCACGACGCAGGATTGGCTTCGAACACGCTGTCGACGCAGGCTTTCTGGAGCGTCGACGTCCTCGACGGCAGCTGGATCGGGAGGTTTACCTTGACTTTCCCGATATTCGCCTGACCGGGTCCGGACGTGACCTTGACATGGAGCGACGCGCCGTTCTTTTTGCTCGCTTTTCCGCTTGTCGAGACGGTGAATCGGGGCTTGAACGGTAGGCCCTTGCAGCCCGTCACAGCGTAGGGCGTGGAGACAGGCGCCATGCTGCCTGGAGCGCCGCCTGGCAGCACGCCCGCGACCGTCCCGGTGATCTGCAGCTGCGCGCAGTTGGTGGGGTTCAGCATGAACCCTGGCCTGTCGAGCGTCACGTTGATCGTCTTGACGCGCAGCGGCACGCCGTCGACCATCTGCGGCAGCGGATCACTGGTCACGAATGCCGCACCGGTGAACGGGGCGACGTTGATCGCTGCGCGAGTCACGACGTTCCCGAGATTGAACGGACCCGCCTTTGCGGGGACCACGATCGTCAGGCCGAACGGCGCGCCCTTGTACGAACCCGTCAGGTAGACCGTACCTTCGACCCAGAACGGGTGTGAGCCAGAGCCTGCGGCTGCGTGCACGTGGCCGATCTCGCTCGCCGACGAGCACGCCCCCTGCGCTGCCTGTGGTTCAGGGCACAGCGGGACCGAAGCGAGCAGCGCCGCGACACCGGGGGGGGTGTGCACTGCCACCGCGGAGATGTTCTGTTCGCCGTCCTGGCGTGAGAGCGTCATCGTGAACGGACTGCTGCCTCCCGCGTGGGGCATCACCGTGCCGGCGGTGAACGCCGGATTGAACGGTTGGCTAGCGGGACAACCCACAACTTCAAACGACGACATCGGCGAGGCCGTCTGACTGGCCACGCTCCACGGTTCCAGCTCCGTTGTCGTTGTCGCCGTCCCGCAGGTCTGCGGGCTCGCGAGCGGAGCGCGAGGCCCACCATTGAGCCTGACCTTGATCTCACTCACCGGCAACTCCGGGTTTTCCAGGAACTTCGCGCGCAGCTGCCCAGGCTGCAAACCGTCGTGAAGACCCTTGCCCCCCACTTCGACAGACCCCTTCAGCTTGACGTCCACCCCAGAGCCATGCACCTCGATATACATACCCACCATTTCCCCGCTTTCGGCCTGCGCTTCGCTACACGGCGAGCATGGCGGGCTCGCCAGATACAACGCCCCGGTGAGCGGGTGTTCCAGCAGCGGCGTGTCCACTTCGACTTCCCCGACCTGCGATTTGCTCGGGCAGTGCCCCGCAGTCAGGTGGGATAGGCCGTCCGCGCCGATGGCTTCCCCTTCTCCCGCTTCATCAGGGTGGGCCATACCGTGCGGGATATCGATCCCGTTCGACCCTGTGGCGTCGCAACCTTCAAGGCCATCGGCCGCCGATGGCGAGATCGACACTCCTGGCGGGAACGTCACGGTCGCACCCTTCAGCTCCGGTGAGGACAGAAGGCTCCACGGCGTTTCCGCACGCGGCACCTCCAGATCCACTTCATAGCCGCCCGGAGAATCCAACTGTGCCGTTCCCGGCGTACTGTTGGATGGGGTCGGTTCCGGCCTGACCTGCACTTCAGGGCTGAAGCGCAGCAGGTCGCAGCCTACAATCTGCGGATAGGCCACCGATTCTGCGGACAACCATCTCCCGGGTTCTTCCCACGAGTCGATTTCCAGCTTCGCGGACAGCGGTTCACCGGTGCACTGTGCCGGGTTCGTCAGGAACGCACCGTTTGCCGCTGTTTCTTCGTTGCGTGTGCCAGGGTTCCCAAACACCGTCACGACGGTCCCGTCGAGATCGACGACAGGGACGCCGGGGAGAGACACGCGCAAACGATATCCAGCGCTCGTGTGGACGAGGTCCGCGTACAACACGATCGCGTATTTCCTCAAATACGAAAACCCGAACTCAGCTGGGTGTCCGGCCTCGGGCGTCAGGTTGTAGAGCGGGGTCGTCAGATCTTCACGATCCACGGTTCCAACCGCGCCGCCGGCACGCCCGTCCACGATCGTGACCAAGCCGATACGGCTTCCCTTGGGGCAAGGCGCGACCGTTTCAAAATGCCCGTTGAATCCTGCTTCTTCTAGAGCTTTCACCGGACAGCGTGGAGCCGACAGAGGATCGCCCACGAACCCCTCTGGTAGCGTCACCACGACATCGCGCGGATTCTGAGCCGGCCGGTAACTTTCTTCCTGGCTCGGTTCGTTCGCGTTGCTCAACAGGTCGAAGCTGGTCGTCTGCTCATACGGATGCCCGCCCGCCTGCAAAGTCGCCGCACCATCGAGACCCGTCGCGGAAAGCGCAAAGTCTTCTATCTCAAACGGCGCCGCTTCTGAGCCGATCGGCGTTTCCGTGACCGTTTCCACCGCTTCTATCCCGCCGCCGCTAACCATCACATTGCCAACAGCCAACCCTGTTTCTAGGATCGCGCCAACTTCGACCGTGATTGCGATCGTGTCATCCGGGGGCACCGAGGCATGGTCTTCGCACTGCAGCAGTTCCCGGCTGCATTCAAGTTCTTCCCCAGACGCCCAATCAATCCCGGTCAACGCCTTCAACGATAGGTCCGACGACAAGCCATCTTTGATAACCACCGGAACTTCGCCATTGGTCGCCGCGGCGCCGGTGTTCGTCACGAGCACAACGTACTTATCAGTCTGGTGCGCCGGAGAAAAACGTGTCGGAAGCGCAATCGCCCTCACCGACCAATGCGGTGCAGCTACCTCAGCCCTCGCGCTCGCAACGCCGACAAGACCCCACACGGCTGCGACCAGCATCAAACACCGCAGACACCACCGCCGCGCATATGGACCACTCTCAATCGCCACAGCAGCCCCCACTGAGTTCATTTCCCCATTCAAGGTTGAGTCGTTCGCGCTCAGCATCTCACTTGCCTCCATGTCGCGATCGCGACCCCACAGATATCTTCGATTTCACCGTGTATCGCTTGCGCGCGGACGTTTCGCACCGAGCTCGCCTCACATGCGAGCGCTCGGCCCTGCACACCTTCAACGCATGTCGAAGCGCACGCGCCCTCGCCTGCGCCGTTCCATGATGTGGCTGTCCCAATGCCTTTGTTGGCAAGAGGTTGCCGCCGCCGGACTGCAGAGCGCTCCCGGAGAGACCAAAAACCGGAGCCCCGCTCAGCCCTCCCAGACATCCTTCACCCCGGCAGCCAGAATGCGCCGACTGAGCAGCGCGACCTCCATCAACCCTGGCGTCATAGATGTCCACCTGCGTATCAGTGTCTTCGAATGCCAGCTCGTCCACCGTTTCAAAGAACGCGTCGCCACCGCTCGCGCTGGTCCCGAGGAAGATCACGCTCGAGTCAGTACCACCATAGATCAAGTAGACCCTGCCTTCGTGATACTCGTAGACACTGCTTGTGCCTGTACCAGATTCCGGGTCGCCCATCCCAGCCGTCAACTTGTCGGCCGATTGAAAGAACACATACTTCCCGTCATCCGAAAGCGCCAGCGGTGTTGGAAGCGGTACCCCTGGCCGCCCCCTCAAGGACGGCGATGGGATCGTGGCGTCGTACGCATTCGTGTTGCCGTTGTTGTTGAAACCGCCGTCCCCGACCGAGACGCGTTGAAGCGTTCCAGTTGCCGCATCGTACTCGAAGACCTGCCAGACGCCTTCGCTGGTGTCATCGCTCGTGAGATCCGCATGGCTCTCAAAGACCAGTTGCTCTCCATCCGGCGTTGTTTGCGCGGGACGTTCATCGGCCTCGCGAATGCCGCCCCACAGTTCTTCGTCACCGCTGGGAGCGAGAACCGAGATAAAGCGCACCCTGCCTTCCGCCGTCGAGGCGTCTCGCTCGGAGACATATAGGTTGTTCATTCCGACCTGCGCTTCTTCACCGCGAACGTTCGTCTGATTCGTGAGCTTTCCTTGCGCCACGAAGTACACATGAGTGCCATCCTCGGAGATCCGCACGACACCCTGAACATGCGGCGTCGAACTCCCACTGGACACCGCCATCAGCCTTTCGCCGAGCGGCTTACTGAAATCGTATTCGTAGAGATTGCAACCTGTCCCCTGCGCCCTTTGACAGCCGCTACCGGCTCCTCTGTACGCGGTATCGCCTGAGGTACTGTCTTCGCTCGCCTGCTCGGTCAACTTCTGGGTGTTGAAGAACCATACCCTCGACCCATCAAGCGACGCACCCGCGAATACGCTGTCCGACAGAGGCCCCGAAGCACAGCCGACCTGACACTCGGCCGCAGAGATCGAGAGCGTTTCAGACTGGTGTACGCGCGCATAGAGTTCCGCCACGGCAGGCTCCGCTCTACCGCAAGCTTCGTCGTCTTCCGCGAGAGGCGTAAAGAAAACTGTTTCGCCGTCTTCGGACACCGCATTGAAACGACTGGTGCTCAACGGTCCACCGACGCTTGCGCCGCATTGGCCGATGAGTTCGGTGCTACCACGCCCACCCGAGACCGCGACCATCGCCGGTTCTGAGTTGCCAGCCCCAACATATTCATATAGGTTGGTGTCGCTTTCATGAGTCAGGTCTCCGTTCCATCCCACACGCCCGTCTAGGCCGAAGACTATGTGTGAGAGATCCGACGACGCACCTTCCATCTTGAAGTCGGAGATGGGAATCGCGCCTTCCGGCGCTGGTTCAACTGTTGGGCCGTCCGCCAAAGGGGTAATCGGCCCCACATCGACGAGCGACGCTCCTGGGCCGCGCACGTAGAAATCATCCTCCCCCACGGGAGCGGTGGGCATACTGAACAGGGTCCGCGACAGGTCGCCGCTCGCTGTGTAGAACGTCGTCGCGTCACGAAACTGCGGATTCGCCGGAGTCGACGGATTCGCCCGCCAGCCATTCGAGCCGCGCGCAAGTTCATAGTAGAGGCCGAGATCGTTTCTCGTCTCCGGTGCACCGACGGCCCCCGCAAAGACGCCGAGGCTTCGTCCCAATATACGTGACCCATCCGCAGAGATTGCCGTAGTCGCCACCGCATATCCATCCTTGTATGTCGGGGTGACCATTTCAAGTGCCCGACAGTCAGGAAGATATGCCTCGAATCCGGAAAGGCCTTCATTCGCACACGGGACTGAGACATTGGCATCGCCCGCCGCAACGACAACAGACGCCATCCAGCAGGACACTGCTACAGCAAGCGCGAGTACAATCGCCGTGCCCGTACTTACGCGAGCTATTACCGTAGAAATCTTCGCCATCAGTACCACCAACTCCCCTCCCGTCGGCATCACATGCGTTACCTGTGCGCGAATACACAGCTTTCAACTGGATCCGTGATGCACGCGCTTATACGGCACCACGGATCCATGCAGCTATTTCTTCCTAATGACTAGTTGAATACCCCCCAGGGCTCACCGCTGTCCAGTAAGATCTTCGCCTTACCTGCATATGTGGCAGCAAGACCGGCCACTGTGATTTTTACTCCCGTCTTTTCTACTGTTACGCCGCCTTCGTTCGCGAAGTACGCTTTTATTGCGACTGCAGGTGCTTCGATTTCGTGACTGACTTCATGATTTACCGTGAGATTTTTAACAAGGACTCCAGTTCCATTGACAGTCACATCACCCGTCAATGGACATGTGCCAGTGAGCACAAATAAGGCGAACTGGGTACCCGTCTTGGGCTCGAACAGAGTGCCAGATGTGGCAGCTTCTTCTTTTTCGGCCCCGGCTTTGGTCAAGAACACTAGTAAGTCGCGCAATAAACTGGTTTCGATTTCCCCTGGGACAGCACCGTTGATTTTACATGCCGGGAAACCTCCTCCGACTTCACATTCCGAATACATGATCTTCTCCTCCGACGTTCCCGGCGCCGGTGCATTGCTGCCGATTAGCCTAGGGTCCTCTAAAAGGCCAAATTTATGGCATTCGATTTTCAGCCCTGTGTCCGTGAGCGTCTGCACTGTAGTTGCTTCGGCATGGACTAATGCCGTTTCTCCAGCAGCCAGTATTTTCGATAAGATTAACCATTGTGGATTATTGGTCGACAACGCGGTCGCCGACGTGGCGCCAATGAGTCCGATCGCGACCACTGCTGCGAGCAGCGATCCCATTATTTTTGCGATTCGCATTACATGCTCCTTTACTTACGGAGCCACCCTACAATGCGCGTCCGACATGTGCGCAATCATGTCGCGCGAGCTGGCTAACAGCAATCTTTCATTTCTCGTCCTGGCCTGAAACGTGCAGAAAGCGCCGGGACCTGAAACGGAACCCTGGATAGCAGTCAGACAAAGCTCGGACACAACTGAACCCCCGTCGTAAAGCGCCACGCGCATTGCGGTCGCCCCTATTTTGATAGACGCCCCAACCACACAGCTGGGGCATTTACTGCTTGCCTACCAGCGCCGGGCGCTTCTCGACGACGGTGTCCTGTTGTCAGTCCCGGAGTTTCCCCCTGCCGACTCGGAACACGTGCAGTTGTAACACACCCGATGGGCCCTTTGCAAGAATTTTGCAAGGCCTGAGTTTGTTATACATTCCTTCTACAGAAGTCCAGCCAGCGAAACTCCTGTAGCCAACGGGCTTTCGAGCCCTTTTGAGCGCCGTCGGGACAGAAACATCCGCCCCAAGATGGAGTCCAATCGAGCTAGCGCGGAGCCCCTCTACCGCAAGAACGGCGGCACGTCGATGTCGTCCTCGGAGATCTCCAAGGTCGAGCGCTGGCGGTCGCTGATCTGCGGGCTGCGGTCTGGGCCGGAGCGCGCCGAGCGGCTCGAGTCGCGTCGACCCCGGCCGGGACGGTGGTCGAAGCCGGTGCCGATCACGGTCACGCGCACGTCCTCGCCCATCGTCTCGTCGATCACAGCGCCGAAGATGATGTTCGCGTTCGCGTCGGCCGCGCCCTGGATGATCTCCGCCGCGTCGTTGACCTCGAACAGGCCCAGATCCTTGCCGCCCGTGATGTTCAAGAGGATGCCCGTCGCGCCGTCCACCGACTCCTCCAGCAGCGGCGAGGAGATCGCCGCGCGCGCAGCGTCCGCGCAGCGGCTCTCGCCGCTCGCCGTGCCGATGCCCATCAGCGCCGAGCCGGCGTCGTGCATGATCGTGCGCACGTCCGCGAAGTCCAGGTTGATCAGGCCGGGGATCGTGATCAGGTCGGTGATGCCCTGCACGCCCTGGCGCAGCACGTCGTCCGCCTCGCGGAACGCGTCCAGCATCGTCGTGCGGCGCTCAACCACCGCGAGCAGCTTCTCGTTCGGGATCACGATCAGGGTGTCCACGACCTCGCGCAGGCGCTCGATGCCCTCCGTCGCCTGGCGGCCGCGCTGGGAGCCCTCGAAGTCGAACGGGCGCGTCACCACGCCCACGGTCAGCGCGCCGATCTCGTTCTTCGCGATCTCCGCGATCACAGGCGCGGCGCCCGTACCGGTGCCGCCGCCCTCGCCCGCGGTCACAAACACCATGTCAGCGCCCTTCAGCGCCTCCTTGATGTCGTCGCGCGACTCCGACGCCGAGGCAAGGCCCACGTCCGGGTTCGCGCCCGCGCCGAGACCCTTCGTCGAGTCGTGGCCGATGTTCAGCTTGATGTCCGCGTCGCACATCGCGAGCGCCTGGGCGTCAGTGTTCGCGGCGATGAACTCCACGCCGTGCAGACCCGCGTCCACCATGCGGCTCACCGCGTTCGTGCCGCCGCCGCCGACTCCGACGACCTTGATCACTGCCAGATAGCTTCCGCTGCTCTCCATGATGGTTCTGTCCGAAGCCTTCACTAGGAATTTAGGGTTCGCAGCATACCGTTCGCCGAACCGCCGGGTTGTGCACGTTATGCAGGGAACTTCGCCCTGTCAACGCGCGCCCACACTCTCGCAACGTACGTTGCAGAACACCCCACTCTCGACCACTGCCTGAGAATGCGCCCAGCATTACCATAACCCTCAAGTTAAGGTTTAGATAGGTTATCCTCCCGCTGGTTCGGTGCTCTGCGTCGGTTCGCTCGTCGTCGTGGATGGCTGTTCTTTCGACGGTTCCGCAGTCGTGGCGGGGGTTTCCGTCGCGCTCGTCGTCGATGCCGCGCTGCCGCCCGCGTCGCCTGCGAGGCTCGCCGCGAGCGATGAGATCGTCGCTTCCTGCGCGCTCGCCGATTCGCCCGTCAGCGGGGTTTCTGCTCGCGCCCGTGCCCGCCACCGCGGCCGGTGGGGTGACGCCCGCGGCGAAGCCCGCCGCCGGGCGTGCGGGCAGGCGCACGTCCACGTAGGAGGCGCCCTGCGAGCTCGGGTCCGACGAGCACGCGCGCCAGCGACAGCCACTTCGCGTGCGGCAGCGTCGCGTCGCCGAAGTACGCCACCAGGCCACCGCGGAACGCCACCGTGAGGCCATTCGGGCCGGTGTACACGCGCGCCACCGCGCGCCGCAGCGGCATCGCAGCCGCGCCCAGAACCTGCACCGCCGCGAGCACGTTCGGGCCGTTCACCCGCTGCCCCGCGAGCCCCTCGTGAAAGCCCGTCACGGTCGGCAGCGAGCTCGACAGCAGCGCCGGGCCGAGGATCACGCCGTCCGCCGCGACCGACGTGCGCGCGCCCGCCACCACGAGCGCCGCCACCGGCAGCTGCTCCACCACGTGGATGCGCAGACCATGGGGAAAGACGGGGGTCGCGCGCACGTCGCGCACGACCACGAACCGCGACGTCGCCTCGCGCAGCGCGCCCGCGCGCACGTCCAGCGTGCTCATGCGTCGCGCCGCGTCCGTCAGCGCCGCCTCGATCGCTTTCGCTTCCGGACCGTGCACGCCGCTGATGCGCACGTGCTGCACCGACACGAACGGTGACTGGCGCAGCCACATCCAGCCGCCGACCAGCAGCGGCGTCGCCGCCAGCGCCGCCAGCAGCGCGATGCGCACCCGCCGGTGGGCTCGCACGAACCGCACGCCCACTCGCAACCGGCCGGCCGCGCCTCCCAGACGCGGCAACGGCAGTGCGAGCGGCAGGCGACCGGCGAGCGAGCGATCCATTCACACGGTCTTCGACCTCGCCCGCGCAACCCCTACCCTGCCGCGCTCACCGCCACGGCACGTGCACGTCCCCCAGCGTCTGCACCTCCGGCTCCAGCTCCACGCCGAAGCGCTCCAGCACCCGCGCGCGCCCCGCCGCCATCACCGCCAGCACGTCCGCCGTGCTCGCCTCGCCCGTGTTCTCGATGAAGTTCGCGTGCTTCGGCGCGAAGCGCGCCCCGCCCACCGCGAGGCCGTTGCAGCCCGCGTCCGCCAGCAAAAGGCCAGCGCTACGACCACCAGCGCGGGGATCGTCGGGGTTCTTGAACGTCGAGCCGAACGTCTTGATCCCCTGCGGCTGCGCCTCGTGGCGGCGACGGCGCATCTCCGCGAGCGTCGCCTTCACGCTCGCCTCATCCGCCTGCGCCAGCAGCAGCGACGCGCGCATCACGATCTCCCCCGCCCTGAGGTTCGAGCGCCGATAGCGCGAAGCCGAGCGCGTCGGGCTCCCGACGCTCCACGCCCGCCGCGGTAGCGATCTCCACCCACTCCAGCGCCTCCCCCGACTCGCCGCCGTAAGCGTTCGCGTTCATCCGCACCGCGCCGCCCACAGTGCCGGGGATGTTCACGCCGAACTCGATCCCCGACAGCCCCGCGCCCGCCGCCCGTGCCGCCACCTGCGGCAGCCGCGCGCCGCCGCCGCACAGCATGCGCCGCCCGTCGATCGCGATCTGCGCCAGCTCGCGGTCGAGCTTCAGCACCAGGCCCCTCACGCCCTCGTCCGCGATCAGCAGGTTCGAGCCCGAGCCCACCACCGCCACATCCAGCCCGCCCGCTGCCGCCCACGCGAGCAACTCCAGCAGCTGCGTCTCGCTGCCGGCGCGCGCGAAGAACTCGCCGCTGCCGCCCGTGCGCACCGTCGTCAGGCGGCTCAGCGGAAAGTCCCGCTGCACGCCCACGGGGAGACTGGCGGGAGTCACGGCTCCACCAGCTTGCGTGCGAGCGCGTCCACGTCGCCCGCGCCCATCGCCACGCACACGTCGCCCTCCCGCAGCATCCCGCGCAGCACCGGCTCCGCGTCGGCGAACGTCGCCAGCCAATACACAGCCCGCCCGTCGGCCGCGTCCGCCGCGGCCTGCGCGACCAGCAGTCCGTTCACGCCCGGATGGTCCTCCGCACGCTCGCGCGCCGGGTACACGTCGAGCACCACCGCCACGTCCGCGCGCGCGAGCGCCGCGCCGAACTCGCGTGCGAGCGAGGAGGTGCGCGAGTACAGGTGCGGCTGGAACACCGCGATCAGCCGCGAGTGCGGCAGCGTGCGCGCCGCGTCGAGCGTCGCCGCCACCTCCGTGGGGTGGTGCGCGTAGTCGTCGTACACGCGCGCGCCGCGCGCCATCGAGCCCAGCAGCTGAAACCGCCGCCCCGCGCCGTGGAAGCCGGCGAGACCCTCGATCGAGCCACCTGCCCCCGCGCCCGCCAGCCGTGCCGCTTCCAGCGCAGCCGTCGCGTTGAGCGCGTTGTGCGCGCCCGGGACCGCGAGCGTCACCTCGTGATCGCGCCAGCCAAACCGCGAGCCTCCCTCGGTGAGCGCCAGATCGTGCACCTCATACGGCGCCGCCTCGCCCGCAGCGCGCAGCTCCAACAGCTCGGGGCGATCCAAGATCACGGCGTGCCGCGGACCGTCGAGGAACTCGCGGAACACCTCCCGCAGCTCCTCCAGCGAGCCGAACTCGGTGTGGTGGTCCAGCTCCACGTTCGTCACCACCGCGATCTCCACGCTCAGGCTCAGCATCGAGCGATCCGACTCGTCCGCCTCCACCACCAGCCACTCGCCATCGCTCCAGTGCGCGTTCGCCAGCCCGCCGCCCGCGGAGCCGCCGATCAACCAGCCCGGGTCGAGGTCCGCGCCGCGCAGCGCGTGCACGAGCATCGCGGAGGTGGTCGTCTTGCCGTGCGCGCCCGCCACCGCGATCGTGCGCCGCAGCGCGCTCAGCTCTCCCAACAGCTCCGCGCGCGAACGCTCAGCGACACCCCGCTCGCGCGCCGCCACGCGCTCCACGTTCTCCTCCGGCACAGCTGAGGAGTAAACGAGCTCCACGCCGTCACCCGCCGGCACGTTCTCCGCGCGATGCCCCACGCTCGCCAACAGCACGCCGTCATCCGCCAGCCGTTGCAGATACGGGCCGCTCGCGCCGTCGGAGCCGCTCACCCGCGCGCCCAGCGCGTGCGCCGCGCGCGCGTAGCCGCTCATGCCCGCCCCGCCCACGCCCACGAAGTGCATGCGCCGCCCGCTCCACGGCCCCGCCGCGCCGCTCACGACTGCACCGCCACCGCCACGCCGACCGCGCCGACCGCTTCTATGCAGCTCACGACCGCGCCACCGCCGGCCGAATCGCGGCCGAGCCGGCGCCACCCGCATCGAGCACCTCGAGCGCCACCTCGCGCGCCGCGTCCAGACGTGCGAGACCGCGCGCCGCGTCCGCCATCGCCGCGAGGCGCTCGCGATCGGCCAGCAGCGCCGCCACCTCCTCGCCCAGGCGCGGCGCGCTCAGCTCGCCGTCGGGGATCGCGATCGCCGCGCCCGCATCCGTCATCCAACGCGCGTTCGCGCTCTGATGGTCGCCCGCCGCGTGCGGATACGGCACCAGGATCGCCGGCACGCCGTGCGCCGCGATCTCGAACACCGAGCCGCCCGAGCGCGCCACCACCAGGTCCGCCGCCGCGAGCGCGTCCGCGAAGTCCGCCAGGTCGAGATACTCGCGCAAGTCATAGCCCGCGCGCAAATTGCGCGCCGCGAGCTCCGCATGGTCGCGCCGGCCGCTCACGTGCAGCACCCGGAAAGGCGTGTCAGGCGAGGAACCGTCGGCGAAGCGCTCGGATTCGGCCGCGGTCGAATCGCTGTCCGGCCGCGGCCCAGCCGCCGCGTCTCCGCCGAACGCGCCCACCGCGGCGAGGTTGATCGAGCGCGCTCCCAGCGAGCCGCCGAACACGAGCACGCACGTCTCATCCGGCGCGAGGCCGAAGCGGCTGCGCGCAGCCGCGCGGTCGCTCGCGGGCGGCGGGATCGGGCGGCCGGTCACGCGATAGCGCTCGCCGCCGCGGCCCGCGATCGGGAACGCCAGGCACACGCGCCGCGCTCGGCGCGCGAGCAGCCGGTTCGTCAGCCCCAGGTGGCTGTCCGCCTCCGTCAGCACCAGCGGTATGCGCAGCGTCAGCGCCGCCAGGCCCACGGGGCCTGCCACGTAGCCGCCGCCGCCCATCACCGCGTCCGGCGCGATCGACTCCAGCAGCCGCCGCGAGCGCACGAACGCCAGCGCCGCGCGCGCCAGCGAGCGCGCCGCCAGCAGCGGGTTGGAGCGGCTCAGCCCCTCCACGGAGATCTCGTGCAGCGGATAGCCCGCCGCCGGCACCAGCTGCGCCTCCGCGCGCTCGCCGCCGATGAACTCGACCCGCGCGCCCTCAGCCCGCAGCGCGTCCGCCACCGCGAGCGCCGGCACCACGTGCCCGGCGGTCCCCCCTGCGGCGATCACGATCGTCCTCTGCGCTGCGCTCACCGCCCCATCGTGCCGGTTCGCGCCCGCGCGCGTCGCCCACCCCGGCGCGCGCCGTCGAGCGTTTGCGCGGCGCGGGCACCGCGCGCACGTGGCCCGTCGCGCCCGACGCCACGTTCATCAGCAGCCCCATCGACGCCAGCATCACGATCAAGCTGCTCGAGCCATACGACACGAACGGCAGCGGCACACCCGTCAACGGCGCGATCCCGAGCACCGCGAACGTGTTCAGGATCGCCTCCGACAGAATCAAAGCCGTCACGCCCACGGCGATCAGCGCGCTGTAGAGGCTGCGCGCAGCCTTCGCCGCGCGCAGACCGGCGTAGGCGATCAATCCATAAAGAAAAAGCAGCGCGAACACTCCCACCACACCGAGCTCCTCCGCGATCACCGCCAGGATGAAGTCCGTCGGCGCCTCCGGCAGGTAGAAGATCTTCTGCACCGACTGGCCCGGCCCCACCCCGAACAGGCCGCCGGAGCCGATCGCGATCTGGCCCTGCACCGCCTGGAAACCGCTCGAGGAGGCGTGCGCCCACGGGTCCAGGAACGATGTCAGGCGCGCCCGCGTATACGGTTTCACGAGCGCGTACAGGAACACCAGGCCGAACAGCGACCCCGCCAGCATGCCCAGCTTCCCCATCGGGATGCCCGCCGCCACGAGCATCGCGCAGACCGTGAACATCAGCACCAGCGCCGTGCCCAGATCCGGCTGTGTGAACACCAGCAGGCACGCCGCGCCCACCACGTACAGCAGCGGCCGCGCCAGATCGCGCAGATCGAGCACGCGCTTCGGGCGCCGCGCGATCAGCGTCGCCGTGTAGAGCACCAGCGCGATCTTCAACAGCTCCGACGGCTGGAACTGGAACATCCCCGGGCCGAGCCAGCGCCGCGCGCCGTTCACGCTCACGCCCACGTGCGGGATGTGCACCGCCACCACCAGCGCGAACGACACGCACAGCAGCGGCG
This sequence comes from uncultured Solirubrobacteraceae bacterium, assembly GCA_963813055.1. Taxonomy (GTDB): domain Bacteria; phylum Actinomycetota; class Thermoleophilia; order Solirubrobacterales; family Solirubrobacteraceae; genus Palsa-744. Next base: position 265,750 of record CAWEXM010000006.1, on the reverse strand, counting down.
CCGTGATGAGGTGCACTTTCGCCACCCCGTCGCGCGCCAGCACGTGCATCAGCACCAGGCCGATCGCGCCGTACGCCACGAACTTGATCAGGTAGCCGCTGCCGTACCCGTGGCCCGCCAGCAGCGTCGTCGCCGACGACGCGCTGTAGACCATCACCGCGCCGAACGCAAGGAGGCACATCGTGGCTGTGAGGAGGATCCGGCGCTCCAGTGGCTGCCCGCGCATCCCCGCTCACTTCGACGCCTGTCAACGGAAGCCTCCAGCGACGGCGACGGCCGCGCCGAAGGACGCCGCAGTTGCCATATGGCCGCTCAAGATATAAACATTTCCAAGCAGATAAGGGTGGGGACGGCATTCAGGTTGAGGGCACAGCGCCGAACCGCCGTCACAACGCAACGAAGGGATTGAGATGCGTACAGCAACATCAACGAGGGCCGTCGTTACGGCAGCGGCGGTTGCGGCGCTGTTGTCCGTGATCGTCTCCGTCGGGTCCGCTTCGGCGGTCACGCTCAGAGGCGAATGGGCGCCGTTCAACCGCTGCCCAGTCGACAACGCGACGATGCTCGCGACAAACGCCGAAGAAGGGAATGCCTCGATCTGTCTAGCCGTCAACTCCAAGAGCGGATCTCTGAAGCTCGGCAACCTGTCGCTCAAACTCGGCCAGACCGACACGCAGATGGGCGTGTTCGGTCGGGAATCCGAATTTCTATTCCTCCCGATCCCGCAGGATGGCAGCACGATCGTGACGTCGCCGATCGAGATCCCCGGAGGACTCGCCGGCTTGGTCTGCCCCAAAGGCCAGGACTTCAAAGGCGACATCTGCAAGACATCGCGCCCAGCCCGCCTCAACAGGGTCACTGCAACCCTCGAATCGGCCGGCACGGCGACCAACTTCTCGCTGTTCGGCGCCCTCACGCTCGGAGAACGGACCATGACCCTCCCGATCAGGGTTCATCTGCAGAACCCCTTGCTGGGCCCGAACTGCTACGTCGGCTCCAAGACGCACCCGATCCTGGTTGAGCCTACGACCGTGAAAATCCCGGAAGCCGTCATCCAATCGTTCGAATTCGACGGTACGGTCCCCCCAGAAGGCGTGACCGGCGGGATGTTCGAGACCGTGTTCGTCAACGGCAGTCAGACAGATACGCAGTTCACGGTCCCCGCGGCCACAGGCTGCGGCTTCGCCGGCCAGATCACCGCCGCAATCAACCACAAGGTCGGGCTTCCGTCCCCGGCCGGGATAAACGGCATCGTCCTCAACGAAGCGTCGAGCTTCCTCGCCGGCCTGTACGTGCAGACCGCGACAGACGGCAAGGACCTCTCGAAATACTGGCACGAAGCGGTGATCGGCTAGCGAGACCGCCACGCAGGAGGCGCTCCCCCGCTCACGGCGGGAGCGCCTCCGCGGTACGCGGGCGAGCGCGTCGGATTCCCCCACACGCCGCGCGGCGCCCTCCACCAGGACGCTGTGCACAGGAATTCCATCCAACCGCCTGCGACGGCCGGGGCCGCAGGACGCGGCATTTGCCACCTGCGCACTGGAGACACAACTATTCCCAGGCACAGGGGTGGGACGCGGCATTCAGGTCAAGAGGGCACAGCTCGCTGTGACGCCGAACCGCCAGCCATAACGCAACGAAAGGGATTGAGATGCGCAAAGCAACAACACGGAGGGCGGTCGTGGCGGCAGCGACCATCGCGGCAGCGTTTACCATGATCGTCTCCGTCGGGTCCGCTTCCGCGACCACACTCAAGGGCGAATGGCAGCGGTTCAACCGCTGCCCCGTCGACGATCCGAGCATGCTGGCAAGCTCCACCAACGTCGGAACGCTCGCCATCTGTCTCACCGTCGAATCCAGCAAGGGACTCCTCACGATCGGCGGGACGACCCTCCCGACCGGCCCGATCAACTCGCAGATGGGCGTGATCGGCAACGAAGCCGCAGCGCTGTTCAACGCAGTCGCATCCGAAGGCAGCGGGATCGCCGCGCCCGCTCAGCCGATCCCCGGAGGACTGGCCGCGCTGGTCTGCGCCAAAGGCTCGGCCTTCAAGGGCGACCTCTGCAGCGAGGCATCATCGCGCCCAGCCCGCCTGAACAACGTGACCTCGAAGCTCGAAACGGCGGGCTCGCCGAGCAACTTCAACCTGTTCGCTGGACTCCAGATCGGTATCCCGATCGTGACTCTTCCGGTGAAGGTGCACCTGCAGAACCCGATTCTTGGGCCAAACTGCTTCATCGGCTCCAACGCACATCCGATACTGCTGCAGCCTGCGAGCACGAGGCAGCCGGAACCGGCCGCCTTCCGGTTCGACGCCGAAGGCACTCCGGACCCCGAAGGTGTCATCTTCGACGCATTCTTCACGCACGCTGCCCAGGCCGACGTCACGTTCGCGGTTGGGACGGCCACGGGCTGCGGCTCAGGCGGCCGGCTCGACGACGCGATCAACCACCGCTTCGGCCTGCCCTCGCCGGCCGGCGCCAACAGCATGGTCTGGAAAGACGTGGCGAGCTACCTGATCGGCCTGAACGTGGGGACCTCGACCGACGGCACGGACTTCGCCGCCCTCTGGCACGGAGCGGTCATCGGCTGAGGAACACGCGGACTGTGGGCGGCGGCGACTCCATGTCGCTGCCCACAGTCAGTCTCACCCCTGGTGGGCGGCGAGCGCGTCGGCGATGTCCTCCACCCGCCGGGCGGCTCCTGCCACAAGGATGCTGTGCAGCATGAACCCGTGCATTTGATCGGCCACGTGCACGTGCCTGACGGGCACCCCGCAGCGCGCAAGCTGCTCGGCATAGGCCACACCCTCGTCGCGCAGCGGATCGAACTCCGCCGTCATCACCAGCGCCGGAGCCACCCCTGAGAGGTCGCGGCCGCTGAGCGGCAGCAGGTACCCCATCGCCTCCGCCGGATCGGCGCGGAGCAGGACGCCCGCGCCGTCGCCGAGCGAAGCGCGTCTGCCGTCATCGCACGCAGCGCCTGCGCCGTCGGCGCGCGCGAGCGTCGAACCGTCCAGCTGGGCGTCTCCTCCGAGAACGTGGCCGAAGTACCAGTCGATCTGGTCGCGGTCCAGCGTGTAGCCGCTCACGTAGCGCTCGTACGAGGGCCAGCGCCCCGGAGGGTCGATCAGCGGATACACGAGGATCTGCAGCATCGGCGCCGGCGCGCCCGTGTCGCGCAGGAGCAGCGCCAGGCTCGCCGCCATCGTCGCCCCGGAGCTTTCGCCCAGCAGCGCGCAGCGCTGCTCATCGAGTTCCAGAGGCGCCGCGTTATCCAGCAGCCAGCGGTACGCGTCGTGGGCATCCCGCAGCGCCGCAGGATGGCGGTGCTCCGGCGCGCGGCGATAGTCCAGCGCCGCCAGCGCCCATCCCGATCGCCGCGCGATCGTCCTGCACAGCGCGTCGTGCGTATCCAGGTCGTTCACCGTCCACCCGCCGCCATGGAAGAACAGCGCAACCGGGAGTCGCCCCGATTGCGGGCGATACAGCCGCAGCGGCCGCGCCCCGTCCGGCGTGGGCACCGCCAGGTCGCTCACGCTCTCGAGTTCCGGTCCGCGCGAGCCCGGACGGACGAACGCCGCGCGCATCCGCGCGCGCGCCTGCTCCACCGACAGGAGATGCAGCGGCGGCAGGCCAGCCGCCCGCATCGCCTCGAGCAGATCCCGCGCCTGCGGGTCCAGACCGGCCGTCACGCGGCGAGCATAGTGATCGGCTGCGAGACTCGAACGGAGAGACCCAAGACGGGGCTCGCTGTGAGGACTGGGCCATCAGTCATCTCGCAACGAAAGGGATCGAAATGCGCACAGCAACCACACGGAGGGCGGTCGGGGTGGTCGTTGTCATCGCGGCAGCGCTCTTCTCCGCCTCCTCCGCGGTCACGCTCAAGGGCCTCTGGGCGTACTCGGGAGCGAAGGATCGTTCTCCGCGGTCGCGCCGAAAGCGACATCTGCAAAGCCGCCGCGGCTCCGCGAGCCGGCTGCCTATGATCCGCGGCGGTGCTCGACCAGATCCTCCCCGCGACGGTCATCGCCGTCGAGACCCGCCGCGACGTCGACGTCGCAACGCTGTTCCCCGCCGAGCAGGTCGCGGTGCAAAAGGCGGTGCCCAAGCGTCAGCGCGAGTTCGCCACCGGGCGCGCCTGCGCGCGTGAGGCGCTGGCCGCGATGGGGATCGAGCGCTCCCCCATCCCACGGGGCGAGCGTGGCGAGCCGCTGTGGCCGACCGGCGTCGTGGGCAGCATCACTCACTGCGACGGCTACCGCGCGGCGGCCGTCGCGCCCGTGAGCGCGGTGCGCGGCGTCGGCATCGACGCCGAGCCTCACGAGCCGCTGCCCGACGGAGTGCTCGCGGCGATCGCCTCGGAGGACGAGCGCGCGGGGTTGGCGCGGCTCGGCCGCTCGACGCCCGAGGTGTGCTGGGACCGTCTGCTGTTCTGCGCCAAGGAGGCCGTCTACAAGACGTGGTTTCCGCTCACGCGCGCCTGGCTCGGCTTCGAGGACGCGCACGTCGAGCTCGTCGCGTCCGACGCGACGTTCACCGCCACGCTGCTCGTCGGCGCGCCCGTCCTGGACGTGCCGCTCGACGTCCTGCGCGGCCGCTGGCTCGCGCGCGACGGGCTCGTGCTGTGCGCCATCGCGCTCGTAGAAGAGCCCGCCGCCGCAGCGGGGTCGCAGCCCGCGCCCGCGTCGAGCTGACGGCGGCCTGGAACTGGAAAGGGCACGCATGCCAACGTAGATTTGTCGGCGTGGCTCGCATCCCCTACTTCGACCCGGGCGAGGCCTCGCCCGAGGTCCTCGAGCAGCTCGAGCAGCTCCCCCACCTCAAGCACGCCAACATCCTGCGCATGGTCGCGCAGGCCGACTCCGTCTTCCTGTACTACCTCGGATTCGCCGGCAGGCTGCTCACCGAGCTGACGCTCGACATGAAGCTGCGCGAGCTCGCCATCCTGCTCGTCAGCACACACTCCGAGGCCGACTACGAGTGGATCCAGCACGCCGCCATCGCGCGCGCCATCGGCGTGCCCGAGGACCAGATCGAGGCGGTGCGAGCGCGCGAGCTGACCGCCGGCTGCCTGCAGGCCGACGCCCGCGCGGTGCTCGGCTTCACGGGCGCGGTGCTCGACGGCCCACACGTGCCCGAGCCCGTGTTCGCCGCCCTGCGCGACGTCCTCTCGCCGCGCCAGATCGTCGAGCTGCTGCTCGTCATCGGCCACTACCTCATGCTCGCGCGCATCATCACCGCGCTCGAGATCGACCCCGATCAGCCGCTCGGCACCGCCGCCATCGAGGAGACCGCCACCACGATCGAAGGGGAACGGTGAGCATGCCCGACACGGACATCGACCTGCAGGAGCTCGAGGTCAGCGAGCGCCGGCTGTGGAGCGACGGGCCGCCGCATGAGCTGTTCGCCCAGCTGCGCCAGCGCTGCCCCGTGCACTGGTCCCCGAAGATCAGCGAATACCCCGACGAGGCCGGCTTCTGGTCGGTCACCGCCGCCGAGGACGTGCGCGCCGTCAGCCGCGACTGGGAGACCTTCTCCTCAGAACGCGGAGGCGTGGCCGGATTGAGCGAGACAGTCATCCCGATCGAGCTCGCGCGGCTGATGTTCGTCGCCATGGACCCGCCCAAGCACGACCGCATCAAGGCGCTCTTCCAGGCCGGCTTCACGCCCCGGCGGATCGCCGACCACGAGGACGACATCCGCGCCCTCGTCCTCGAGAAGCTCGACGCCCTCGACGGCCGCGAGGAGTGCGACCTCGTCGCGGAGCTCGCGGTGCCGGTCGTGTCACGCGTGATGGGGCGCTTCCTCGGCACGACGCCCGAGGAAGACGAGGTCTGGCTGCGACTGACGAACGCGATGCTCGGCGCCGCCAACCCCGACGTCAACCCCGAGGGGCCGCAGACCGTCATGGAACGAGACATCCCCGAGCTGTTCGCCCGCTGCGCCAAGCTCATCGCCGAGCGCCGCGAGCAGCCGCGGGACGACCTCACCAGCGTGCTCGTGCACGCCGAGATCGACGGCGAGCACCTCGAGGAGGGCGAGATCATCATGGGCTTCCTGGTGCTGCTCACCGCCGGCTTCGACAGCACCAAGGCGACGTTCTGCAGCGGCATGCGCGCGCTCATCGAACACCCCGAGCAGCGCGAACAGGTGCTCGCCGACCGCTCCCTGATCCCCAGCGCGATCGAGGAGACGCTGCGGATGTTCCCTCCCGCCACCCACTTCAGGCGCACAGCCACGCGCGACACCGAGCTCGGCGGATGCCCGATCCGCGAGGGCGAGAAGGTGGTCATGTGGTACGTGTCCTCCAACCGCGACGAGCAGCGCTACGAGGACCCGCAGCGCTTCGACGTGACCCGCAACCCCGACCACGACGCCTTCGGCGCGGGCGGGCGGCACTTCTGCCTCGGCGCCTCGCTCGCGCGCCTGGAGCTGCGCATCCTCTTCGAAGAGACGCTCGCGCGCTACCCCCACATGGAGGCCGTCGGCCCACCCGACCGCGCGAACTCGATGTGGCTGAACCAGCTCGACACGCTGCACGTGCGCCTCAACGCCTGACCCTCAGCGGTCGTAGGCCTCGATCGCCCGCACCGACAGCGAGACGAGCACGATTCCGGTGACGACGATCACCGCGGCGCAGGCCGCGAGCTTCGCCGGCACCCAGCCTTCGAGCACCAGCGAGCGCAGGCCCTCGATCACATAACTCACGGGGTTCGCGCGGGCGATCGGCTCCATCAGCGGCGTGAGCCTGTCGAACGGCACGTACGTCGGCGCCAGGAACAGCAGCGGGAAGAACAGCAGGAAGCTCGCGCTCGTGGCCTGCACGCTGCGGGTGCGCAGCGCCACGATCATCGCCAGCCCCGCCGACGCCACGCCCCACAGCGCCGCGAGCGCCACGAGCACGATCGCGCCGCCCACCCCGCTGCGTACGCGCACCCCGAACACGAGCACCGCGAGCAGCAGAACCAGCGTCGAGCTCGCCACCCCACGCACCAGATCCGCGGCCAGGCGCCCGTAGATGATCGCCGAGCGGCGCACCGGCGCCAGCAGCAGCTTGTCCAGGTAGCCGCGGTCGATGTCGTTGACCAGCGCGAAGCCCGTCGTCGCCGTGCACACCCCGAGCATGATCGACACCGGCAGCTGAAAGCCGACATAGCCCTGGCCGTGCAGGAACGGCGTCCTGCTGGGAAAGCTCCTGGAGATCTGCCCCACGTTCACCGCCAGGAAGAACAGCGGCAGAAAAAGCGTCGGCACGGTGCCGTCGGGCAGGCGCCACACTTCCCGCACCGCGCGCCTGGCGAGCAGCAGCACGTCGCTCACACCTGCACCCGCTCCGTCACGAACGCGCCCTCCAGGCGCCGCCCCGTGACCCGCAGGAACACGTCGTCCAGCGTCGGACGCGCCACCTCGTGCTCGAGCGCTGCCTTCAACTCGCGCGGCGCGCCCGTCGCGACGATCGCGCCGCCGTCGACGATCGCGACCCGCCCGCACAGACGGTCCGCCTCCTCCAGGTACTGCGTCGTGAGGAACACAGTCGTGCCCTGCGCGTTGATGCGCCGCACCTCCTCCCAGATCGTCAGGCGCGAGGCCGGGTCCAGGCCCGTCGTCGGCTCGTCGAGGAACAGCACCCGCGGCGCGTGCACCAGCGCGCTCGCGAGATCCAGCCGCCGCTTCATCCCGCCCGAGAACGCGCCCGTGCGCCGCTCCGCGGCCTGCTCCAGCCCGACCAGCTCCAGCAGCTCCGTGCTGCGCACGCGCGCCGCCGCGCGGCCCATCCCATACAGCCCGCACTGCAACTCCAGCAGCTCGCGCGCGCTCTGCAGCGGGTCGAGGCCGATCTCCTGCAGCGCCACGCCGATCCGTTCGCGCACGCGGTCGGGCCTGCGCGCGATGTCCGCGCCCGCCACGCGCGCGCGGCCCCCGCTCGGCGCGAGCAGCGTGCAGAGCATCCGCACGGTCGTCGTCTTGCCCGCGCCGTTGGGCCCGAGGAAGCCGAAGATCTCGCCGTGCGCGACGCTCAAGTCGATCCCGCGCACCGCCTCCACACCGGCGAACGTCCGCCGCAGCCCGCGCGCTTCGATCGCCGCGCCCCCGACGTCGCGCTCCGCCCACGCCACCTGCGCACGCGCCTGAGTCGGCGTCGAGATCACGTTCCGAACTCGCGAAACAGCCGCAACCGCCGCTCGCCGACCGCCTCGCGCCTGGCGGGATCCTCGACGCCGAGACCCTCCGCTTCGGCCAGACACAGCACGCCAACCTTGCCCACGTGCTCGTTCAGCTGCACGATCCGCGTCGCCTCGGCAACCCGCTCGAGCGGCAGCACGCGCGAGAGCGCCGGCACGATCATGCCGCGCTCGATCAGGCGGTTGGCCTCCCACGCCTCCGCCCAGTTCGCGCCGTGGCTGCCGATGATGCGCTTCAGGCGCATCCACAGCACGCGGTTGTCGAACTCGTGGCGGTAACCGGTGCTCGAGCCGCACGTCACCACCGCGCCGCCGCGACGCACCACGTACACGGAGGCCTCGAACGTCCTGCGCCCGATGTAGTCGAGCACGATGTGCGGGTCCTCCCCGAGCTGGCGCCTGATCTCCCCGCCGATCCGCCTGCCGACCTCCGCGCCGCTGCGCAGCTCGTCCAGGCCGAGCTCGTCGCGACGCAGCACCACATCGCAGCCGAGCGCCTCCAGCAGCCGCGCCTTGCGCTCGGAGTTCACCACCCCCACCGCTATGCCGCCGCCGTTGCGCGCCATCTGCACCGCGTAGCTGCCGACGCCGCCCGTCGCGCCCCAGATCAGTGTGATGTCGCCCTGCTTCATCCGCGCGCCGTGCTCGCCCACGAGCATCCGGTAGGCGGTCATCGCGCACAGCGTGTTGCACGCCGCCTCCTCCCAGCTGAGGTGCGCCGGCTTCGGTATCAGCTGGTTCGCTTTCACGACCGTGTAGTCCGCGAGACCGCCGAAGTTCGTCTCATATCCCCACGCGCGCTGGTCGGCGGCGAGCATCCCGTCCGCCTGCGACATCGGGTCCTGCTCGTCGATGATGCCCGTGAACACCACCACCCGGTCGCCCGCCTTCCAGCGCCTCACCGCGCTGCCCGCGCGCACCACGATGCCCGCGGCGTCCGAGCCGATCACGTGGTGGGGCAGGTCGTGGCGAGCGCTCCAGCCGCCCTGGCTGCCCAGGCGCTCGAGGAAGCGGAACGTCGGCACGGGCTCGAAGCGGGCCGACCAGACGGTGTTGTAGTTGATCGCGCTCGCCATCACCGCGAGCAGCACCTCGTCGGGCGCGAGCTCCGGCATCGGCACCTCGCCGACCCTGATCGAGCGGCGCACGTCCCTGTCGGTCTCCTCGCCGAAGATGCCCTCGTCGGCCGTCGAGATGTACGCCGCGCGGTAGCTGCGCGGCGTCTGGAGCGCCGTCAACTGCTCGCCGCTCGCCGCTTCCAGCTCGCCGCCGCCGATCCGGGGGGCGCTAATCGACTGCGTGCTCAAGCTCCGCTCCTCTCGCTGTGGTGGTTTGCGACAGCCACTCCCGGACCGCCGCCACGGTGGCGGCGACATGAGTGCTCATCATCGTCAGGTGATCTCCCGCGACGTCCACCGCAGTGTGCGCCAGCGGCCAGCTCGCGCGCCAATCCTGGGAGACGTCGAGGCCCTTCATCGGTTCGCTCGCACGCACCAGCAACACGGGCGCTTCTACCGGCTCCTCGCGCCACGAGCGCAGCAGCTCCAGGTATGCGCCCATCGCCGCCAGCCGCTCCTCGCTCGCCGACAGCGACGCCTCGCTCGCGCCGAGGATCTCCGCCACCGCGCGGGAGAGCGTGGCCGGCGAGGTGCCGCGCGTGGAGTAGCTGTCGATCAGCACGATCCCTTGGGAGGCGTGGTCGAGGCTCTGCAGGCGCGCCGCGAGCGCGTGTGCGATCAGTCCGCCGGAGGAATGGCCGAGCAGCACGAACGGCGAGTCCGCGGTGTGCTCGATCGTGGTGCGGGCGATCTCCGCGAGCACCTCCTCCATGGTTTTCGGCAGTTGCGAGCCGGGTTGGAAGCCGGGGAGGTGAAGCGCGTGCACGTCGTGCGCGCCCTCCACAGCGCGCGCGAGACCGACGTACTCGTGCGGGCCCGACATCGCGAGCACCGACGGAACGCAGAGCAGGATCGGGGCGCTGCCCCCAGCGGCGAGCTCCACCACCCGGCCTGTCGCGGGAGCCTCGGCGTGGAAGGCGAGACGCTCGCCGCCGGCCTGCCCGGACCCGGCGAGCTGCGCGTCGAGGTGCTCCGCGAGCGCCCGCGGCGTCGGGTGGTCGAGGACGGCGCTCAGCGGGATCGCCACCCCGGACATCGCGACGAGCCGGTTGCGCAGCTCCAGCGCCGAGACCGAGTCGAAGCCCAGGTCGCGCAGCGCCCTGCGGGGGTCGATCGTGCTCGCCGCGTCGTAGCTCAGGATGTCCGCGATCGCCTCGCGCACCGCCTCGAGCACGAGCGGCGCGCGCTCGGCCGCAGCGACGCCCTGCAGCCGGCGCAGCAGGCTTCTGCCCGCGCTCCGGGGCGCCGCGCGAGTCGGGCGGCGCACCTGGTCTCGCAGCAGCGGCGGCAGGGTGCCCTCTCGGTCGGCGTCGCGCAGCGCGCGCTGGTCGATCGGGGCGGTGAGCGTCGGCGGCTGCGCGTCGTCGCGGCTCGCCAGCGACCAGGCGAGGAGCGCGGCCGCGCGTGCGCTCTCAGCGCCGATCGGCGCCGCGTCCGTGTTCGCCTCGTCGCAGCGGACGAGGCGCGGCACGCTCGCGCGGCCGCCGCGCAGCGCCATCCGCGTCTCGCCGGCCGCGATCGCGCGGCGCGTCTCGTGCTCGAGCGCTCCCCAGGACGCGTCGTGGTCGTCCACGTCCACCAGCACGATCCGTCCCTCCTGCGCCAGCGGCGCGAGCTCCGACGCCAGGGCCGCCAGATCGCGCTCGCCGCAGTCGACCCAGGCGATCCCCGGCGCGTCGTCGTCGCCGAGCTCGTGCTCGAGCGCGGCCGCGCCCGCGTAGCTGGCGATCCCCGCGTGCGGATCGCGCAGCGCGCGAGCCAACCGCGACCCAGAGCCGAAGATCAGCGCGTGCGTGCGTCCCGGCGGGAGTGCAGCGGGCTCGCGCGAGCCGTCGGAGGGCGAGCGCCACTCCAGGACCAGGAGCGCCTCCGCGACGTCGACGATCTCAGCTGCCGGGCGCCGCCGGAGCTCGAGCGCTTCGACGCTCGCGACGATCTCGCCGGCTTCGTCGGTCGCGAGGATCGACACGCTGCCCGAAGCGTCCCGCGCGACACGGACCCGCAGCTGCGTCGCGCCTGCTTGGGGGACCGTCACCCCGCGCCAGGCGACCGGCCACGCGATCGAGTCGTCGTCGGCGTCGGCGTCGGCGAGGGAGGCGGCGTGGAGCATGCCAGTCAGCAGCGTTGGATGGAGCGCCAGCGGCTCGGCTTCGCGGCCCGCGTCGGCGAGTTCCACGTCGGCGAACACGATCCCCTCCTCGCCCCACGCGGCGCGCAGCGACTGCATCTGCGGTCCGCATTCCTCGCCGCTTCGGGCGAGGCGCTCGTACACGCCGTCGAGGTCGATCTCCAGCGCGTCCGGCGGCGGCCAGGCGCCGTGGCGGGCCTGCGGCGGGGGTTCGGCGGGCGCGAGGTTGGGCGCCGCTGCGATCGTCCCCGTCGCGTGGCGGGTCCAAGGTGGCTCGCCGCCATCCGCGGCGAGCGGTCGCGAATGGATGTCGATCGTCATCGCGCCCGTCGCGTCGGGGGCGGTGAGGCTCACCTGCAGCTCGCTCGTCTCACCGTCCAGGCGCAGCGGCGCTTCGATGGTCAGCTCGCGCACCGTGTCGCAGCCCGCTCGCCGCGCCGCGGAGAGCGCGATCTCCAGCAGCGCCGCGGGCGGGAGCAGCGGCGCGCCGAGGATCGCGTGGTCGGCCATCCACGGCTCGCCGTCGCGTTCGATGCGCCCGTCGAAGAGGCTCCCGCCGCGGGCGAGGCGCACCATCGTGCCCAGCAGCGGGTGCTGCTGCGAGTCCCGTCGTGCGCCGGATGTCCGTTCGCCGCCGCGCGCGTGGCCAGATTCCCAGTAGCGCTCGCCCTGGAACGGGTATGTCGGCAGCGGCGCGTGCGGGCTCACGCGCGGGGCGAGCGCGTCCCAGTCGACGGGCGCTCCGCGCGTCCACAGCTCGCCCACCGAGATCATGAACCTGCGTGCGTCGCCTTCGCCGCGGCGCAGCGTGGCGACGACCGCGGCTGGGTCCGCTGTCGTGTACTGCTCGATCGCTTCGTTCGTCGGCATCGTCAGCACGGGGTGGGCGCTGATCTCGACGAAGTTGCGGTGGCCGCTGTCGAGCAGCTGACGGATCGCGGGCGCGTAGCGCACCGTCTGGCGCACGTTGCGAAACCAGTAGTCGCTGTCGAGGGTAGCTGTGTCGAGGACCGCCGCTTCGACTGTCGAGTGGAACGGGATCTCGCCCGTGTGGGGGGCAATCTTTCCGAGGTTCTCGAGGAACCGCTCGCGGATGGTCTCGATCTGGCGCGAGTGCCCGGCGCCGACCGCGTCGCCGATCTCGCGTGCGGCGATGTCCTCGGCCCGGCACACCTCGATCAGCTCGAGCATCGCGTCGAGCTCGCCCGTCAGGACCGTCGAGCAGGGCCCGTTCAGTGCCGCGATCTCGATTCGCCCGCCCCAGCGCTCGATGCGCTGCGCGGCGTCCTCGGCGCTCAGCGCGATCGACGCCATCCGTCCGCCGCCGGCCATCTCGAGCAGGATCTGGCTGCGCAGCGCGATGATCCGCGCGGCGTCGGGGAGCGAGAGCCCGCCGGCGATGTGCGCCGCGGCGATCTCGCCCTGAGAGTGGCCGAGCACCGCCGCCGGGTGCACCCCGCACGCCTGCCACAGACGCGCGAGCGCGACCATTACCGCGAACAGCGCCGGCTGCACCACGTCGAGCCGGTCGAGTCCCGGCGCGCCGGGCTCGCCGCGCAGCACGTCTTCCAGCGACCAGTCGACGTGCTCGCCCAGCGCGGCGGCGCAGGCGTGCAGGTGCTCGGCGAACACCGGCGAGCGATCGAGCAGGCCGGTGGCCATCCCGGCCCACTGCGATCCTTGGCCGGGGAATAGGAACACGACGCGCTGATCGGCGCTCGGCGGTCCTGCGCTCTCGAGCACCTCCGCGCTCGTCTCGCCGCGGCCGAGCAGTGCGAGTCCCGCCCGCAGGCTCGCGATGTCCTCGCCCACCACGACGGCGCGCCGCTCGAAGCTCGTGCGGGCCGCGAGCGCGCGAGCGACTCGCGCCGCGTCGGGGTCGGCTGCGGCCTGCAGATGCTCTGACAGTCGGCGTGCCTGCGCGCGCAGCGCCGGTTCGCTCTTGGCCGACAGCGGCCACGCCGTCACCTCGCCCAGCGGCCCCGGCGTACAGACCTCCGGCGCTGAGGGCTCCGGTGTGGGTGGTGTTTGGAGTATGAGGTGCGCGTTCGTGCCACTCGCCCCGAACGACGACACCCCAGCCCGACGCGCCCGACCCACCTCAGGCCACGGCCTCGCCTGAGTGAGCAACTCCACACTCCCCGCACCCCAATCCACATGCGGCGTCGCCTCATCCACATGCAACGTCCCAGGCAACACCCCACGATTCAACGCCTCGACCATCTTGATAACCCCAGCCACACCAGCAGCACCCTGCGCATGCCCAATATTCGACTTCACAGACCCCAACCACAACGGCCGACCAGCCTCCCTGCCCTGCCCATACGTCGCAATCAACGCCTGCGCCTCAATCGGATCCCCCAACGCCGTCCCCGTCCCATGCGCCTCAACCACATCCACATCAGCCGCCGACAACCCCCCACTCGCCAACGCATCACGAATCACCTGCTCCTGCGCCGGACCATTCGGAGCCGTCAACCCATTACTCGCCCCATCCTGATTCACCGCCGAACCACACACCACCGCCAACACCCCATGACCAAGGCGCACCGCATCCGAAAGCCGCTCCAGCACGACGAGGCCGACACCCTCGGCGAGGCCCGCGCCGGTGCTGCTCGCCGCAAACGACCTGCAGCGCCCGTCGGGGGCGAGGCCGCGCTGGCGCGCGAACAGGATGAACATGCCGGGGGTTGAGAGCACGGTGACGCCGCCCGCGAGCGCGAGGTCGCACTCCCCCGCCCGCAGCGCCTGACACGCCTCGTGCATCGCCACCAACGACGACGAGCACGCCGTATCGATCGTCAACGACGGACCCTGAAAACCAAAGCTGTAAGACACCCGACCCGAAATCACACTCCCACCAAGACTCGCCATCGAGAACCCCTCGGCGGCTGCTTCCTCGGAGCCCCTGCCGTAGTCGTATGTCATCGCTCCCGCGAACACCCCGGTGTGGCTTCCGCGCAGGCTCTCCGGATCGATGCCCGCGCTCTCCAGCGCCTCCCAGGACGTTTCGAGCATCAGGCGCTGCTGTGGATCCATGGCGCGCGCCTCGCGGGGGCTGATCGCGAAGAACCCCGCGTCGAACAGATCCACCCCATCCACGAACCCGCCTTCACGCGCGTAGGTGGTGCCCAGCCGCTCCGCATCCGCGTCATACAACCCCTCCAGATCCCAGCCGCGATCGTCCGGAAACGCCGACACCGCATCACGCCCATCCACCACCAGATCCCACAGATCACCCGGCGAACGCACACCACCCGGAAAACGACAACCCATCCCCACGATCACCACCGGATCGCCCTCGGCGACGGCGCGCGTCCTCGTCGCGGCACGACCGCTCGGAGCCTCGCCCTGCAGGCGCTCCAGCAGATACCCGGCGACGTTCTCACACGTCGGGTAGTCGAATACCAGCGACGCGGGCAGACGCAGGTCGGTCGCGCGACTGAGGCGGTTGCGCACCTCCACCGCGCCCAGCGAGTCGACGCCGAGGTCCTTGAACGTGCGACCCGGGTCGACCTCCTCGCCCGAGCCGTAGCCGAGCGCCGCGGCGACCTGCGCGCGCACGAGCCCAGCCACCGTCGTCGCACGCTCCGCCTCGGGCAGGCTTGCGAGGTCCGTGGCAAGGCTGCCCACCTGCTCCCGGGCGCGCCGCGCGGGGGCGCGCACGAGCCCGCTCAGCAGCGACGGCAGCAGTCCCGCGCGCGCCTGCTCGCGCAGCGCGCCCGGGTCGAGCTGGGCGGCCACGAGCAGCGGCGCGCGGCGCGCGCTCGCGCGGTCGAGCAGTTCGAGGTTCTTCTCGGGCGCGACGGGGACCATCGCCAGGTGCGCGCGAATCTGCGCGATCAACCGCCTGCCGGCGCTCTCGTCCAGCTCGCCCGCGAGCTCCGTGCGCTGATCCCACGGCCCCCATGCGATCGCCTGCGCCGCCAGGCCGCGCGCGTGGCGGTGCTGGGCGAGCGCGTCCATGAACGCGTTGGCAGCCGCGTAGTTGGCCTGCCCCGGACCGCCCCAGGTCGCGGCCACGGATGAGAACAGCACGAACAGCGACAGATCGCAACTCTCGGTCAGCTCGTGCAGGTAAACGCTGCCGTCGATCTTGGGCGCCGCCACGCGGTCCAGCTGCTCCACGGTGAGCGAGGCGAGCAGGGCGTTGTCGAGCACGCCCGCGGCGTGCACGACCGCGCCGAGCGGGTGCTCCTCGGAGATCGAGCCGAGCAGCTCGGCGAGCCGGTCGCGGTCGCTGACGTCGCACGCCTCGATGCGCACCGTGCAGCCCATCGCCTCCAGCTCGCGGACCATGTCCTCGCTCGCGCCGCCGCGGTGGCCGGAGCGGCTCGTCAGCAGCAGATGGCGGGCGCCGTGGACCGCCGCCAGGTGGCGGGCGGTGAGCGCGCCCAGGCCGCCCGTGCCGCCCGTCACGAGCACCGTGGCGTTGGGGTCGAGCGCGCGCGCCGCATGCGGGTCGCGCGGGTTGGGGTCGCGCGCCGCGGGCGTGTCGCTCTCGTCCCGCAGGCGCGCCAAGCGCGGGCGCAGCAACCGGCCCTCGCGCAGCGCGAGCTCGCGCTCGTCGCTTCCGAGCGCTTCCAGCAGCGCCGCCGCGGAGGAGTCGCTGCCGTCGAGGTCGATCAGCGCGAAGCGCCCGGGGTGCTCGGAGTTGGCGCTTCGCACCATCCCCGTCAGCGGCGCCTGGGCGAGGTCGGGCGACTCCCCGTCGCGCACGGCGAGGGCGCCCCGCGTCACGAACACCAGTCGCGACGACGCGAGCCGCGGCTCGGCGAGGAACGCCTGCACGAGCTCCAGCGCGCGGTGGGCCTGCCCGCGCGCGGCGGCGATCAAAGCCGTGGCGGTCCGCTCGTCCAGGGCGGTCTCGGACGCCGCGGGCGTGTGCTCTGACGTCGGCGTGACGGCGCTGACGAGCACCACGGCGGGCGGATGAGCGCCGGCGGCGATCGCCTCGCCGAGCGCCGCCACGTCGGGGTGCAGCTCGAAGCCGTCGGCGCCCGGCACGGGCTCGCCGAGGGAGACGATCGCGCCGGGTCGCTCGCCCGCGGGAGGGGGCTGGCTCTCCCACACCGTCTCGAACAGCATGGCGTCCGGTTGAGAGCCTGAGCGCTTCAGCTCTCCCGTCAGCGGCCTGCTCCTGACCGCCTCGATCGACGCGGCGGCGCGTCCCTGCTCGTCGAGCGCCAGCAGGGTGGCCGTGTTCGTCTCGTCGCGGCTGAGGCGCACGCGCCACGCGCTCGTCCCGGGCCGGTGGATCGCGGCACCCGCGAACGTGATCGGCAGTTGCGCCGCGCCCCGCTCGCCCGGCGCGGCGAACGCGGCGCCGAGCGCCACGTGGAACGCGCTGTCGAGCAGCGCGGGGTGGGCGCCGAAGCGCTCAGCCGTCGCGGCCTGATCCTCATCCAGCGACAGCTCCGCGAACAGCTCCTCGCCGCGGCTCCACGCGCGGGTCAGGCATTGGAACGCGGGGCCGTAGTCGTAGCCGACGTCGGCGAGGCGCTCATACAGCGAGACGACGTCGATCGACTCGGCGCCGACGGGCGGCCAGCTCTCCGCCGCGAACGCCTCGACCGCGTCCGTCGCGGGGGCATCGGGAGCGAGGATGGCGCTGGCGTTGCGGGTCCACTCGGGGTGTCCGTCGAGGCCCACGGGGGCTCGCGCGGCGCGCGAGTCGATCGTGACCTCGCTGCGGCCGTCCCGGTCGGGCGGTGAGACGAGCATCCGCAGGTGCGTCTCTTCGCCCTCCGCGAAGATCAGCGGCGCGTGCAGGTTCAGCTCCTCGAGCGCCTCGACGCCAACTTCGCGCCCGGCGCAGAGCGCGAGCTCGAGGAAGCCCGTCCCCGGCAGCAGCGGCGTACCCGTCACGGCGTGGTCCGCGAGCCATGGCTGCTCGCGCAGCGACAGGCGCGCGGTGAACAGCCAGCCCTGCTCGTTCGGCAGACGCAGTTTCGCGCTCAGCAGCGGATGGTCGACGGGGTCCAGGCCGGCGGCCGCGAGATCGCCGGGCGCGGATGTCGGTTCGAGCCAGTGGCGGGTGCGCTGGAACGGGTAGGAGGGCAGCTCCACGGTGCGAGCCGAGGGCCTCGCGAGCAGCGCGCTCCAGTCGACCCGCACGCCGTGCGTGTGGGCCTGCGCGAGCAGCGCGGCGAACGCCTCGCGGTCGGAGCGCTTCGCGCGCAGCGCCGGCGCGAGCAGCGCGCGCGCCTCGACCTCCGCGCTCAGCGACTGGCGCGCCATCGCGCACAGCTCGCCGTCGGGGCCCAGCTCGAGGAACCGCGTCACACCCTCGGCCTCGAGGCCCGCGACGCCGTCCGCGAAGCGCACCGTCTCGCGCACGTGGCGCGCCCAGTACGCAGCCGTGGAGATCTCCTCCCCGGCATGGCGGCCGGTCAGGTTGGACATGATCGGGATGCGCGGCGGCGAGAACGCGATCCGCTGCGCGCAGGCCTCGAACTCCTCGAGCATCGGGATCATCCGCGGCGAGTGCGACGCGATGCTGATGTTCAGGCGCTTGGTCCTGCGTCCCCGCTCCCGCCACAGCCGCTCGAGCGCGTCGCACGCCTCGACGTCCCCGGAGAGCACGATCGCGCGCGGCCCGTTGACCGCGGCGATCGAGACGCATCCGCCGAACTCGTCGCTGCCGTCGAGGTCCGCGCGCGCCTCCTGCTCGCTCGCCTCGACCAGCATCATCAGCCCACCACCCGCCAGCCCGCCCATCAGCCGCCCGCGCGCCGCCGCCAGGCCGGCCCCGTCGCGCAGCGAGAACACGCCCGCGACGTGCGCCGCGGCCAGCTCCCCCATCGAGTGGCCGATCAGCACGTCCGGCCTCACGCCCACGGACTCCAGCAGCCGATAGAGCGAGACCTGCAGCGCGAACAGCGCGGGCTGGGTGAAGTACGTCTGGTCGAGCAGCTCCGCCTCGCGCGAGCCGGGCCGCGCGAACATCAGCTCCCGCAGCGAGCGGCCCACGTGCGCATCGAGCTCGCCGCACGCCTCGTCCAGCGCGGCCGCGAACGCGGGGAAGCGCTCGTACAGCTCGCGTCCCATCCCTGCCCGCTGACCGCCCTGTCCGGGGAACATGAACGCGGTGCGTCCCGCCCGCGCGAGGCCCTCGTGCACAGCGCCGGAGGGCTCGCCCGACGCCAGCGCCCGCAACCCCGCGAGCAGCTCCTCGCGGCTCGATCCGATCGCGGCCGCGCGGCGCGCAAGACGCGAGCGCACCTGCTCGAGCGAGAACGCGACGTCCTCGGCCGCCAGCTGCGGGCGCTCCCGCATCCAGATCTCCAGATCTCGAGCCTGCTCGCGCAGCGCCCCCTCTGAGCGCGCGGAGAGCAGGAGCACCACGGGATCTCCCGCGCCACTGCCGGTGGTGGCGGCGACGGGCTGCTCGCGCGGGGCCTCCTCCACGATCACGTGCGCGTTCGTGCCGCTCAGCCCGAACGACGACACCGCGCCGCGGCGCGGTGTCTCGCGTGCGGGCCACGGCTCGGGCTTCGTCAGCAGTTCGACGTTCCCGGCGCTCCAGTCGACGTGCGGCGAGCGCGGCTCGGCGTGCAGCGTCGTTGGCAGCGTCTCGTGGCCCAGCGCTTCGACGAGCTTGATCACGCCGGCGACACCGGCGGCCGCCTGGGTGTGGCCGATGTTCGACTTGATCGAGCCCAGCCACAGCGGCGTATCGCGCCGCTGGCCGTATGCGGCGATCAGCGCCTGCGCCTCGATCGGGTCGCCGAGCGCCGTGCCCGTGCCGTGCGCCTCCACCACGTCGACGTCCGCGGGAGCGAGGCCCGCGTTGGCCAGCGCGTCGCGGATGACCTGTTCCTGCGCCGGCCCGTTGGGCGCGCTCAGCCCGTTGCTCGCCCCGTCCTGGTTGACGGCCGAGCCGGCGATCAGCGCGAGTACCCGGCGTCCGTCGCGCTGCGCGTCGGAGAGCCGCTGCAGCAGCACGACCCCCGCGCCCTCTCCCCAGCCCGTGCCGTCGGCGGCCGCGGAGAAGGACTTGCAGCGTCCGTCGGCGGACAGGGCGCGTTGGCGTGAGAACGAGACGAACACCGCGGGGTTCGACAGCACGGTCACGCCGCCCGCGAGCGCAAGATCCGCTTCTCCGCCGCGCAGCGTCTGGCACGCCTCGTGCAGCGCCACCAGCGAGGAGGAGCAGGCGGTGTCGATCGTCATCGATGGGCCCTGGAAGCCGAAGCTGTAGGACACGCGGCCGGAGACGAGGCACGCGCCGGCGCCGGTGCCGAGGTACGCCTCCAGCTCCGCGGGGAGCGCACCCACGTTCATGCCGTAGTCCTGGTACATCACGCCGGTGTGGACCGCCGTGCGCGATCCGCGCAGCGTCGTCGGGTCGATTCCGGCGTGTTCGATCGCCTCCCAGCTCGTTTCGAGCATCAGCCGCTGCTGCGGGTCCATCGCCAGCGCCTCGCGCGGGCTGATCGAGAAGAACTCCGCGTCGAAGTCGGCCGCGTCGTGGACGAAGCCACCCTGGTTGACGTAGCTCGTGCCGGTCTGCTCCGGGTCCGGGTCATACAGCGCCTCGACGTCCCAGCCGCGGTCGCGCGGGAACTCGGAGATCGCGTCTCGTTCCTCGCGCAGCAGCTCCCACAGCTCGCGCGCGCTGCGCACCTGCCCCGGGTAGCGGCAGCCGATGCCGACGATCGCGATCGGCTCGCGCGCGCGGGCGCGGAGATCCGCGAGCTCGGCGTCGCGGCGCTCCAGGGCGCTCGAGAGCCGCTTCAGGTATTCGACGCTGCGCTGCTCGGCGCTCGGCTGCTCAGGCTGGTCTGCCATCGCTCACTCCGTCCCCAGTTGGCTGTCGAGCAGGGCGTAGAGCTCGTCGCCCTCGGCGGCCTGCACCGCTTCCGCGGTCGAGGAGGCGGGCGCCGCGAGATCCTCGAGCAGACCCCGCAGCAGCGCGCCGACGCGCTCGCGCTCCTGCTCCTCGGCGGCGATCGGCGCGAGCAGCGTTCGCAGTCGGTCCACCTGCGCGTCGATCTCCGGCGGCGCCGTCGAATCCGCGGTGAGGAGCGAGCGCAGATGGGCGGCGATCGCGGCCGTCGTCGGGTGGTCGAACGTCAGCGAGACCGGCAGCTGCAGCCCGGTGACCTGGCTGAGGCGGTTGCGCAGCTGCACGGCGCCGAGCGAGTCCAGACCGAGCTCTTTCAGCGCGCGCTCGGTGTCTATCTCGTTCGGCTCCTGGCCGAGCACCGCGGCGAGATGGCCGCGCACGAGGTCGGTCGCGATCGCCTCCCACGTGCTCGGATCGGCGCCCGCGAGGATCCGCGCGAGCGAGCCGCCCGCCTCGCCCGAGCGACGCGCGCCCGGACCGGCGAGCGTGCGCAGCAGCGCCGGCAGCGTCCCTTCGCGCGCGAGGCCACGCAGGACGCCGGTTCGCATGCGCACGGGGACGACCACGGTGCGCGCGGCGCGCAGGGCCGCGTCGAACGCGCGCAGCCCCTCCTCGCCGGAGAACGGCGCGACCCCGAACTGCTCCCAGCGCGAGCGGTCGGCGTCGCTGAGATCGCGGGTCATGCCCGTTTGGATCGCCCACGCCCCGAACGCGAGCGCGCGCGCCGGCAGGCCCTGTGCTGCCCGCATGGTCGCGAGCGCGTCGAGCGCGGCGTTGGCGGCGGCGTAGTTCGCCTGGCCGGGCGCGCCGAGCGTGCCCGCGAACGAGGAGACGAGCACGAACTGGCGCAGCGCCACGTGCTCGGTCAGCTCGTGCAGGTGGATCGCCGCGTCGAGCTTCGCTCTCAACACTCGATGCAGGCGCTCTGGGTCGAGCGAGGTGATGACGCCGTCCTCGCGCACGCCCGCGGCGTGGATGACCGCGGTGAGCGGGCGCTCGGCGGGGATCTCGCCCACGACGCGCGCGAGCGCGTCCCGGTCGGCGGCGTCGAGCGCGACGATCCGCGCGTCGCAGCCTGCCGCTTCGAGCGTCCGTTTCAGCTCCAGCGCGCCGGGCGCGTCGGGGCCGCTTCGGCTCAGCAGCAGCAGGTTGCGGGCGCCGTGCTCGACCGCCAGGTGGCGCGCGAGCAGCGCCCCGAGCCCGCCCGTGCCGCCCGTGATGAGGACCGTTCCGTGCGGGTCGCCGATCGCCTCCCGCGCGGAGGGGTCGGCGCTCGCGTGGCCCAGCCGCGGCGCGTGGGCGACGCCGTCGCGCAGCGCGATCTGCGGCTCGTCGCTGAGCAGCGCCCCGTAGAGCGCGCGCTGCGATCGCTCGCTGTCGTCGGTGTCGATCAGGACGATGCGGCCCGGGTGCTCGGCCTGCGCGGAGCGAAGCAGCCCGCTGAGGGTCGCCGCGGCGAGATCCGGCGTCTCGCCGTCCGCGATCGCCACCGCCCCGGCGCTGAGCACCAGCAGCCGCGCGCGCGCGAGCTGCGGGTCGGCGAGCCAGTCCTGCACAAGCCGCAGCGTCCGCTCGGCGCGCTCGTGGACGATTTGCGCCTGTGGCCCCGCCACCTCGCCGTCGAGGGGGTCGAACGCGACCACGTCGGGGGGCTCCGCGCCCGCCGCGACGAGGGCGGCGAGTTGATTGATCTCGTCATAGAGCTCCAGCTCGATCCCCGGCGCGTGCGCGAGCTGGGCGGCCGCGTCGCCGAGGAGCGCGACGCGCAGACGGCTGCCGTTCGCCGACGCGATCGGCGTCTGCACCCACTCCACGGCCAGGAGCGGGTCGTGGCGCGACGCGGTCGCGCGGCGCAGGGCGGCGGCGTCCACGGCGGCTGTGCTCACCGTGTCGATGTCGATCACGGGGGCTCCCGTCGGGTCGCTCGCGTGAACGCTCACGCGGCCGTCCGCGCCGCGCGCGATGCGGACCCGCAGGCTGTCAGCGCCGCTGCGCTGGAGTCGCAGGCCCGCGAGCGAGATCGGGACCTGCGGCTCGCGCGCGGGCTCGTCGAGGTCGGCGTGCAGGCCGAGGTGGAACGCGGCGTCGAGCAGCGCTGGGTGGAGCGCGAACGATGGCGCTTCCTCGCTCTGCCCCGCGTCGAGCGCCACCTCGCCGAACAGCTCCTCGCCGCGCCGCCAGATCGAGCGGACGCCCTGAAACGCCGGTCCGTATTCGTAGCCGGCCTCCGCCAGACGGTCATAGAGGAACTCGCCGTCGAGCCGCTCCGCGCCGGGCGGTGGCCAGACGTCGAGCGTCGTGCGCTCGGAGGAGTTCGCGGCGAGCG
The DNA here is from genome assembly GCA_963813055.1 of uncultured Solirubrobacteraceae bacterium. Taxonomy (GTDB): domain Bacteria; phylum Actinomycetota; class Thermoleophilia; order Solirubrobacterales; family Solirubrobacteraceae; genus Palsa-744. The sequence goes on along the minus strand of CAWEXM010000006.1, from coordinate 243,142 downwards.
TCGCGACCGGGGCGATTCGCGCGGTGGCGCTGCGCACCCACTCCTCCGCGTCAGCGTCCGCGGACGTCGAGCGTTGTACGCGCGTGTGGATCGCGACGGCGCGCCGCGACTGCTCGTCGGGTTCGCCGACGGCGAGGTGTATTTGCACGGTGTCGGCGGAACCCAGGACGAGCGGCATCTCGAACGCGATCTCCTCCACGGCGCTGTCGGCGTCGATCTCGACAGCGGCACGGCTGACGAGCTCCAGAAGGGCCGCGCCCGGGAGCAGGCACGTGCCCATCACGGCGTGGTCGGCGAGCCACGGGTGGGTGCGCAGCGACACGCGGCCCGTCAGCAGCCAGCCCTGCCCGCCCGGCAGCCGCACCTTCGCGCTCAGCAGCGGATGCTCGACCGCGTCCATGCCGACGGCAGCGAGATCGCCCGGCGCGGACGCCGGCTCGAGCCAGTAGCGGGCGCGCTGGAACGGGTAGGTGGGCAGCTCCACCGTGCGCGCCGAGGGGTTCGCGAGCAGGACGCTCCAATCGACGGGGACGCCGTCGGAGTGCGCCTGCGCGAGCAGCGCGAGGAGAGCGTCGTGCTCGCCGCGCTTGGCACGCAGCGCCGGGGCGAGCAGCGCGCTAGAGGCGCCCTGCTCGCTCAGCGACTCTCTCGCCATCGCGCACAGCACGCTGTCGGGACCGAGCTCGAGCAGGCGCGTCACCCCCTCCGCCTCGAGCGCCGCGACGCCGTCGGCGAAGCGCACCGTCTCGCGCACGTGGCGCACCCAGTACGCCGCCGTGGAGATCTCCTCGCCCGCGAGGCGGCCGCTGAGATTGGACACGATCGAGATCCGCGGCAGCGAGAACTCGACTCGCTCGGCGCACGCCTGGAACTCCGTGAGCATCGGCTCCATCAGCGGCGAGTGGAAGGCGTGGCTCACGTTCAGGCGCTTCGTCTTGCGTCCCCGCTCCCGCCAGCGACGATCGAGCGCTTCGATCGCGTCGCACTCGCCGGAGAGCACCACGGCGCGCGGCCCGTTGACCGCCGCGATCGACACCCGCTCCCCGAGATCGGCGCGCGCCTCCTTCTCGCTCGCCTCGATCGACAGCATCGCGCCCCCGTCCGGCAGCGCGCCCATCAGCCGCCCGCGGGCCGCGACGAGCGCCGCGCCGTCGCTCAGCGAGAACACGCCCGCGACGTGCGCCGCGGCCAGCTCGCCGATCGAGTGGCCGATCAGCACGTCGGGTCTCACGCCGAGCGACTCGAGCAGCCGGTGGAGCGCGATCTCCAGCGCGAACAGCGCGGACTGGGTGAAGCGCGTCTGGTCGAGCAGCTCCGCCTCGCGCGAGCCCCGCTCGGCGAACATGAGATCCCGCAGCGAGCGGTCCAGGTGCGGGTCGAGCGCTTCGCACACCTCATCCAGCGCGGTCTCGAACACGGGAAAGCGCTCGTACAGCTCGTGCCCCATCCCCGGCCGCTGCGCGCCCTGTCCGGTGAACATGAACGCGGTTCGTCCCGCCCGCGCCACGCCCTCGATCACGCGCGCCGACGGCTCGCCCGACGCCAGCGCCCGCAACCCCGACATCAGCTCGTCGCGATCGGCCCCGAGCACGACCGCCCGCCGCTCCAGCCGCGCGCGCCCCTTCAGCAGCGAGAACGCCACGTCCTCGGCCGACGGCTCGGGACGCTCCCGCAGCCAAGCGGCCAGGTCCTTCGCCTGCTCGCACAGCGCCTCCTGCGACTTGGCCGACAGCAGCCACACCCCCGCTCCGCGATCGCCCTCACCGACGGCGGCGTCGTTCTCAACCGGTGTGGGTGGTGTTTGGAGTATGAGGTGCGCGTTCGTGCCACTCGCCCCGAACGACGACACCCCAGCCCGACGCGCCCGACCCACCTCAGGCCACGGCCTCGCCTGAGTGAGCAACTCCACACTCCCCGCACCCCAATCCACATGCGGCGTCGCCTCATCCACATGCAACGTCCCAGGCAACACCCCACGATTCAACGCCTCGACCATCTTGATAACCCCAGCCACACCAGCAGCACCCTGCGCATGCCCAATATTCGACTTCACAGACCCCAACCACAACGGCCGACCAGCCTCCCTGCCCTGCCCATACGTCGCAATCAACGCCTGCGCCTCAATCGGATCCCCCAACGCCGTCCCCGTCCCATGCGCCTCAACCACATCCACATCAGCCGCCGACAACCCCCCACTCGCCAACGCATCACGAATCACCTGCTCCTGCGCCGGACCATTCGGAGCCGTCAACCCATTACTCGCCCCATCCTGATTCACCGCCGAACCACACACCACCGCCAACACCCGACGACCAGCCGCAACAGCATCAGACAAACGCTCCAATGCCACGAGCCCCACGCCCTCAGAGAAACCGGCGCCGTCGGCATCCGCTGAGAAGGACTTGCAGCGCCCGTCGCGCGCCAACCCGCGCTGACGGGCGAAGAACACGAACATTCCCGGCGTGGAGAGCACGGTGACGCCGCCCGCGAGAGCGAGGTCGCACTCCCCCGCCCGCAGCGCCTGACACGCCTCGTGCATCGCCACCAACGACGACGAGCACGCCGTATCGATCGTCAACGACGGACCCTGAAAACCAAAGCTGTAAGACACCCGACCCGAAATCACACTCCCACCAAGACTCGCGGTGGTGAACCCCTCCGCGGAGGCGAGACCCGAACCCACGCCGTAGTCGTACGTCATCGCTCCGGCGTAAACCGCCGTGCGGCTCCCCCGCAGGGTCTCTGGGTCGATGCCCGCCCGCTCGAGCGTCTCCCACGTCGTTTCGAGCAGCAGCCGCTGCTGGGGGTCGATCGTGGCGGCGTCGCGGGGGCTGATCGCGAAGAACCCCGCGTCGAACAGATCCACCCCATCCACGAACCCGCCTTCACGCGCGTAGGTGGTGCCCAGCCGCTCCGCATCCGCGTCATACAACCCCTCCAGATCCCAGCCGCGATCGTCCGGGAACGCCGACACCGCGTCACGCCCCTCCACCACCAGATCCCACAGATCACCCGGCGAACGCACACCACCCGGAAAACGACAACCCATCCCCACGATCACCACCGGATCGCCCTCGAGCAGCGGCCGAACCGAGCCGCTCTGGCTCGGGCTGTTGGGTGCGCCTTCGAGCTGTTCGCGCAGGTACTCGGCGACGGCGATGCAGCTCGGGTGGTTGAACACGAACGTCGACGGCAGACGCAGGCCGGTCGCGGCGGACAGGCGGTTGCGCAGCTCGACCGCGCTGAGCGAATCGAACCCGAGGTCCTTGAACGCGCGCGCGGCGTCGATCTCCTCGCCCGAGCCGTGACCGAGCGCCGCGGCGACCTGTGCGCGCACGAAGCTCAGCGTGAGCGCCTCGCGCTCGTGTTGGGGGGCCGCGGCCAGGCGTTGGGCGAAGTCGGCCGCGTGCGCGGCGGCGCGGCGTGCGGGCCCGCGCACCAGCTCCGCCAGCAGCGGCGGGACGAGCCCAGCTCGCGCCTGCTTGCGAAGCGCGGCGAAGTCGAGCGCCAGCGCGACGACGACGGGGCGCTTCCCCGCGCACGCCTGCTCGAGCAGCTCGAGGCCCGCGCGCGAGGACAGCGCCGACCCACCCAGCCGCCCACGACCGGCGTCGTCCATCTCTCCCGTCATCCCGCTCTCCTGCTGCCACAGCCCCCATGCGACCGAGTGCGCCACGAGCCCTCGACCGCGTCGCTGCAGGGCGAGCGCGTCGAGGAACGCGTTCGCGGCCGCGTAGTTGGCCTGGCCGGGCGAGCCGAACGTGGCGGCGGCGGAGCCGAACAGCACGAACGCCTCCAGCTCCAGCTCGCTGGTGAGCTCGTGCAGGTGCATCGCGCCGTCCACCTTCGCGCTCATCACCCGCTGGAGGCGTGCGCGGTCGAGTCCGCCGACGACGCCGTCGTCGAGCACGCCCGCGGCGTGAAAGACCGCGCCGAGCGGATGCGCTGCTGGGATCTCCGCGACGAGCTCCGCGAGCTCCTCGCGGCTGGCTACGTCGCACGCGAGGACCTGAGCGTCGGCGCCGAGGGCGCGCAGCTCCGCCTGCAGCTCCGCCGCTCCGGGCGCCTGTGGGCCGCGGCGGCTCGTGAGGATCAAATGGCGCGCGCCGTGCACCTGCGCGAGGTGACGCGCGGTCATCGCTCCCAGCGTGCCGGTGCCGCCGGTGATCAGGATCGTGCGCTGCGGGTCGAGCGTCAGCGCCTCCGCGGCACCGCGCATGCGGGTCAGCTTCGGCGTGTGGATTCGGCCTGCGCGGATCACGATCTCGGGCGCGTCGAGGCTCGCCCCGCTCGGGAGGGCATCGCGGCTGGCGTCGGTGTCGTCGACGTCGATCAGACGCAGCCGGCCCGGATTCTCGAGCTGGGCGCTGCGCACGAGCCCCCAAACGGGCGCCTCGACGAGCGACGGAGTCTGCTCCTCCTCGACCGCTATCGCTCCCCGGGTCGCGAGCGCGAGCGTCGTCGCGGCGAAGCGCTCTTCCGCGAGGAACCGTTGCAACAGCTCCAGCACACGAGCGGCCGTGTCCAGCGCGCCGGCCACGGGCCCGTCGTGCTCTCCGGCGGGGACGCGGCAGAGCAGCAGCGGGGGCGGCGCATCCAGCGCGTCGAGCGCCGCGGGGTCGCATGCGATCTCGACGGCGAGCGCGGGATCCTCGCCGGCGGCCTCGGCGTCGTGCCACTCGACGGCGAACAGCGCGCCCCGGTCCTCGGCGACGAGCGCGCCGAGATCCGCAGGGTCGACGGCGCGTGTGGCGAGCGACTGGATCGAGACGACCGGCGCGCCGTCCGTCTCGGTCGCGTCCAGGGAGATCGCGTTTGGGCCGCTGGGCGCCAGGCGCACGCGCCAGAGCGCGGCGGCGCTCGGGTGCAGTCGAGCGCCGCTGTAGGCGAACGGCAGCCGCACGGACCCTGTCTCGGCGCCGTCGATCTCCGCGGCGGCGAGCATCGCGTGCAACGACGCGTCGAGCAACGCCGGGTGCGCGCCGAACCGCTCGACGCCATTGGCCTGCTCGTCGTCGAGCGCGATCTCCGCGAACAGCTCCTCGCCGCGACGCCACGCTCGCTGCAGCCCCTGGAACGCGGGCCCGTAGTCGTAGCCCTCTTCCGCGAGGCGCTCGTAGAACCCGTCGAGCGACACGACCTCGGCGTCCGCGGGAGGCCACTCGCCCACATCGTCCATCGCTCCGGGAGCGCTGTGCTGCGAGGAGGCGAGCGTCCCAGTCGCGTGCTCGGTCCACGGAAGCTCGTCGAGCTCGCCGTCGCCTCGGTGTGAGACGTCGGGCTCGGGGCGCGCCGAGATGCGCAGCTCACACCGCCCGTGCTCGTCGAACTCCGACAGCGCGAGCTGGATCTGCACGGCGCGGTCCTCGGGGAGGACGAGCGCGGCGTTCAGCGTCAGCTCCTCCACGACCGGCGCGCCGATCCGCGCGCCGGCGGTGAGCGCGAGGTCGAGGAACGCGGCTCCAGCCAGCAGCGGAGTGGCTGTGAGCGCATGGTCGCGCAGCCACGGCTGCGCATCGAGCGACAGGCGCCCCGTGAACAGCCAGCCGCGTCCCTCCGCGAGATGCAGTTGGGCGCCGAGCAGGGGATGGTCGGTCGCGGTCTGGCCAACCGCGGCGACGTCGCCCGCGCCGCCGCCGCGCTGCAGCCAGAAGCGCTCGCGCTGGAACGGGTAGGTCGGCAGCTCGACGCGCGCGACGTCGTGGCCGGCGAACAACGACGCCCACTCGACGTGCACGCCGCCCGCGTGCGCTTCGGCGAGCGCGCGCGCGAAGCGCCGCGGCCCGCCTTCGTCGCGGCGCAGCGAGCCGATCACGCTCGCGCGCGCCTGCTCGCCGTCGAGCGACTCGATCGTGTCCGTGAGTCCCATCGCGAGCACCGGGTGGGGGCTGACCTCGACGAACGTCCGCGTGCCCGCGGCGATCGCGCTGCGCGCGGCCTGCTCGAAGCGGACCGTTTCGCGTAGGCCGCGATACCAGTACTCGGGACCCATCTGGGCGGTGTCGATCCGCTCTCCGGTCAGACCCGAGTGCAGCGGGACGTCGCTTTCGAGCGGCACGATCGGCGCGAACGCCGACAGCAGCTCGTCTCGAAGCGCCTCGATCTGGGGGGAGTGGGAGGCGAAGTCCACCGCTATGCGCGTCGCTCGCACACTCCTCTCCTCGCAGCGCGCGAGCAGCAGTTCGAGCGCTGCGGGCTCACCGGAGAGCACGATCGACACGGGGCCGTTCACCGTCGCGAGCGAGAGGCCCGTTATGTCGCCGACCGTGTCCTCGAGCTCGTCCGCTGCGCACGAAACCGACACCATGCCGCCGTGCCCCACGAGCCGGGCAACCGCCCGAGCGCGCAGCGCGGAGATGCGGGCTGCGTCCTGCAGCGACAGCGCGCCCGCCACCGCGGCGGCGGCGGTCTCCCCCTGGGAGTGACCGATCACGAGATCCGGCCGCACACCGCACGCGCGCCACAGCTCGGCGATCGACACCATCATCGCGAACAGCGCCGGCTGGAGCACCTCGACGCCTGCGATGTCCGGCGCCCCGTCGACCTTTCGCAGCACGTCCTCGACCGACCAGCCCAGGTGCGGTGCGAGCGCTTCGTCGCACTCCCTGAGGCGAGCCGCGAACACGGGCGATGAGTCCAACAGCTCGACGCCCATGCCCGCCCATTGGCAGCCCTGCCCCGGGAACGCGAAGCAGATCTTGCCCGGGGCGCCCGCGACGCGCTGGAGCGCGTCCGCGTGGGGCGCGCCGCGAGAGAGCGCCAGCAGTCCGTCGAGCAGGCCGGCGCGATCCGCCGCGAGGACGCCCGCGCGGTGCGTCAGGTGCGCGCGTCCGACGGCGAGCGTCATCGCGACGTCGTCGTGCCTGAGCCGCGGATCCTCCTCGAGGCGTCGGTGAAGCCGCTCGGCCTGCGCCGCGAGCGCGGGGGCGGACCGCGCCGAGAGCAGCAGCGGCATCGGCGGGAGCTCTGCCATGGCGCGCGGCGTGCGCTCGCCGGTTCCACCGTCGGCGCTCGCCCGGCCCTCGCCGGCGGGCGTGGCCTGATCGCCGGCCGGCGTGGCGTGCTCGAACGCCGGTGTGGGCTGCTCGAGATCCGACGCGGGCTGCTCGAGGATCACGTGCGCGTTGGTGCCGCTGATGCCGAACGAGGACACGCCTGCACGGCGCGGCTCGCCCGGCGTCGTCCACGGCCGCTCCTCCGCGAGCAGCTCCAGCGGTCCCGCCGCCCAGTCGACCTCGCGCGTGGGCTGCTCGACGTGCAGCGTGCGCGGCAGCACCCCGTGGCGCATCGCCTGCACCATCTTGATCACGCCGCCCACGCCCGCCGCGGCGATCGTGTGGCCGACGTTCGACTTCAGCGAGCCGATCCACAGCGGCCGCTCCCGGCCCTGGCCGTAGCTGGCGAGCAGCGCGTGCGCCTCGATCGGGTCGCCGAGCTTCGTGCCGGTGCCGTGCGCCTCGACCGCGTCGATCTGCGCGGGACCGAGGCGCGCGTTCTCGCAGCGCCTGCTCGATCACGCGTCGTTGCGATGGCCCGTTGGGCGCGGTCAGCCCGTTGCTCGCGCCGTCGTGGTTCACCGCGCTGCCGCGCACCACCGCCAGCACGCGGTGGCCGTGGCGGCGCGCGTCCGAGAGCCGCTCGAGGACGAGCACGCCCACCCCCTCCGCCCAGCCGGCGCCGTCAGCGCTCGCGGCGAACGCCTTGCAGCGACCGTCGGGGGCGGACGCGCGCTGGGCGCTGAACTCCACCAGCGAGCCCGGCGAGGCCATCACGCTCGCTCCGCCGGCGAGCGCCAGCGAGCAGCGCTCGCCGCGCAGAGCCTCGCACGCGCTGTCGAGCGCCACGAGCGAGGACGAGCAGGCGGTGTCGACGGAGAACGTCGGGCCCTCGAGGCCGAGTGTGTAGGCGACACGCCCGGAGGCGACGCTCGCGGTGTTGCCCGTCAGCAGATACCCCTCGAGTCCCTGCGCCTCGCCGAACTGTCCCGTGCCGTAGCCGGAGGAGCTGATGCCGATGAACGTCCCCGTGCGGCTGCCGCGCAGCGAGGAGGGGTCGATCGCGGCGTTCTCCAGCGACTCCCACGCCACTTCCAGCAGCAGGCGCTGCTGGGGGTCCATCGCCAGCGCCTCGCGCGGGTTGATCGCGAAGAACTCCGCGTCGAACCGCGTCGCGTCGTGGAGGAACCCGCCCTCGCGGCAGTACGCCGTTCCCTGATGATCGGGGTCGGGGTCATAGAGGGCGGCGAGATCCCAGCCCCGGTCGCTCGGCAGCTCGGAGATCGCATCCCCGGCGCCGGCGACGAGCCGCCACAGCTCCTGCGGGGAGGCCACGCCGCCGGGGTAGCGACAGGCCATGCCGACGATCGCGATCGGCTCGTGTCTCTGCGCTTCCAACTCCGACACGCGCTGGCGCGCGGCGCGCATCGCGCCGGTCGCGCGTCTGAGGTACTCGAGCGTCTTCTCGGCGTCGTCCACAGGTGGGGTCTGCCGATCGCTCACAGCTGCCCCAGCTCCTGGTCGATCATCGCGAACACCTCGTCCGCGCCGGCCTCGCGCAGATCCTCGCCGTCGGCGGGCGCCGGCTCGGCCGCGAGCAGCAGGCTCTGCAGACGGCTGCTGATCCGGCGGCGCTGCGGGTGCTCCGGCGCCAGCGACGCGAGCGCGGCCTGCACTCGCTCGAACTCGCGCTCCAGCGAGACCGTCGGTTGCGCGTCCTCGGCGCCGATGTGGTCGAGCAGGTGCGCGGCGAGTTGGGTCGTGGTCGGGTGGTCGTAGACGAGCGTCGCGGGGAGCTGTTGCCCGGTGGCGTTGTTGAGGCGGTTGCGCAGCTCGATCGCCGTCAGCGAGTCGAACCCCAGCTCTTTGAACGTGCGATCCGGGTCGATCGCGTGCGCGTGCTGATGCCCGAGCACCGCATTGATCTCACCCGCGAGAATCGTCCTCAGCGCACCCGCGCGCTCGCCCGCGGGCAGCCCCTCCAGACGGCTGGCGAGTGACACGGCGGGTTTCTGGGGGGCGCGGGCCGGGGTTTGGATCAGGCCGCGCAACGAACTGGGAAGCGTTCCCTGAGTCGCGTGACGACGCAGCGCCGCGCGATCCAAACGCGCGGCGAGCAGCAGTGCCTCCGCGGAGCTGTGCGCGGCGTCGAACAGGTCGAGCGCGTCCGCGGGGACGAGCGGGAGCATCCCCGAGCGCGCCATGCGTGCGATGTCGCGCTCGCTCACGGCCGCCGTCATGCCCGCGGTCGTCTCCCACGGACCCCACGCGATCGACACAGCCGGCAGCGCGCTCGCCCGACGACGCGCGGCAAGCGCGTCCAGAAACGCGTTAGCGGCCGCGTAGTTCGACTGCCCCGGCGCCCCCAGAACACCGGCGGCAGAGGAGAACATCACGAACGTCGTCAGATCGCACTCGCGCGTCAGACGATGCAGATTCCACGCCGCCTGCGCCTTCGCCGCGAACACGCGGTCGAGCTGCTCGTGGGTCAGCGCTTCCAGGACGCCGTCGTCGATGACGCCAGCCGTGTGAATCACGCCGCGCAGGGGGTGCTCGGGCGAGATCTCGGCGAGCAGACCGGCGAGCTGTGACTCCTCGGCGACGTCGCACGCCACGACCTCCACGCTCGCGCCGAGGTCCCGCAGCTCCTGCTCCAGCTCGGGCGCCCCAGCGGCCCCAGGACCCCGGCGGCTCGCCAGGATCAGATGACGAACGCCGTGCTCGACGACGAGATGGCGCGCCAGCGCGCCGCCCAATGCGCCCGTCCCGCCCGTGATCAGCAGCGTGCCGTCCGGATCGATCGACGCGGGCATCGTCAGGACGTTCTTGCCCACGTGCCCCGCCTGGCTCATCAAACGAAACGCCTCCGGCGCCCGACGGACATCCCAGCCCGTCACCGGCAATGGGCTCAGAACGCCCTCCTCGAACAGCGCCGCAAGCTCCTCCAGCATCTCCCCGATCCGCTCCGGCCCGGCCTCCAGCAGATCGAACGCCCGATAGGAGACCCCCGGATGGCGCTCAGCGACATCCCCAGCCGAACGCAAATCGGTCTTACCCATCTCGACGAACCGCCCACCAGCGCTCAGCAGGCCGAGCGAGCCGTCGACGAACTCCCCCGCGAGCGAGTTCAACACCACATCCACACCACCGCTGAAGCGCTCGGTGAAATCAAGTGAACGCGACGACGCGATCTCACACTCCGCCAGCCCGAACAGCTCTTCGAGGACGTGCTGCTTGGCTGGGCTCGCGGTCGCCAGCACCTCCACGCCCCAGTGACGCGCCAGCTGCACCGCCGCCATGCCCACCCCGCCAGCCGCCGCATGAACCAGCAGCCGCTCGCCGGCTTTGATCTCCGCGAGATCGCGCAGCGCGTAGAAAGCGGTCAGGAACGCGATCGGGACGGTCGCCGCCTCGCCCACGGAGAGCCCGCGGGGAATCCTCACCAGGGAGCGACGATCGCCCAGCGCGACGGGGCCGAACCCGCCGTCGAGCAGCCCCATCACCCGGTCGCCCACCGCGAGCCCCTCGACACCAGGCCCGACTGCCCGCACGGTCCCCACGCCCTCGCCACCGATCGCGCCACCGCCCGGATACACGCCCAGAGCGATCAACACATCACGGAAATTCAGGCCGGCGGCACGCACGCCCACACGAACCTGCCCCTCCCCGGGAGCCGCCGCCATCTCCGGAGCCACCGCCAGCGACAAGCTCTCCAACGTCCCATCCTCGCCAGCCGCGAGCGTCCAGGGGCCCTCCGGCGCCGCAAGCGTGCCAGCGCCCTCAGCGGGTGCGAGCCGTGCGAGGAGCGCCTCCCCCGCCCTGAGCGCCACCTGCGGCTCCGCCGAGCCGAGCACGCCCGCGAGCTCGCGCAACGACGCATCCTCACGATCGACGTCCACCAGCAGCAGACGCCCCGGATACTCGCTCTGCGCCGAACGCACCAGACCCCACACGGCCGCCTGCGCGCAATCCGGCGCACGATCCCCGCCTGCGACGCAGACAGCGCCGCAGGTGACGAGGACGAGCGGGCGGGCGCCGAGGCGCTCCTCCGCGAGGCATGCCTGCAGGATGTCGAGCAGCCGGTGCAGCGCCGTGCGTGCGCCCGCCGCGTCTGACGCCGGTCGGTCCGCGACGGCGAGCGGCGCGTCGGACGCCGACCCGTTGAGAGCCCCGATCTGGAACGGGCTCACGAGCGCCGCGCAGTCGATCACGAGGGCGTCCGGGGGCATGCCGTCCGCGTCAAGCGCCGCGAGCAGCGACTGCGCATCCTCGTGGGCGCGCACGGCCACATGCGCCTGTTCCAGCGAGCTCGCGAGGGGCGAGCGCCCCGCGCCCAGCAGCGCCACCGAGGCGAGCGACGCCCCGGACGGGCTGGCCTGCGCGAGTTCTTCGCCGCTCGCCGACCTCCACTCGAGCGTGTAGAGCGCGCCGGCGCCCTGAGGTCGCCTCAGCTGCTGGGCGGAGACGGGCAGCGTGCTCAGCGAGTCCACGTCGATGACGGGGGCGCCGTGCTCGTCGGCAGCCGTCAGGCGGATGCTCCCGGCGTCCGCGTGGGCGCTCACGCGCACCCTCAGGCTCGACGCGCCACGCGCGTGCACCGTCACGTTCGACCAGCAGAACGGCAGCCGAACCTCGCTGCCGAGGGACGAGGAGGGGTCGAGCAGGGCCGCATGGAGCGCCGCGTCCAGCAGCGCCGGGTGGACCGCGAAGCGAGCAGCGTCCTCGCGCAGACGCTCGGCGAGCTCGACCTCGGCGTAGGTGTCGCCGCCCATGCGCCACGCTCGCCGCAATCCCTGGAACGCCTCGCCGTACTCGAGGCCCGCCGCCGCGACCTCGTCGTAGAGGCCCGCCACGTCGATCGGCTCGGCGCCGGGCGGCGGCCAAGCATCCGCGGGCTGGGTCTCGCCAGCCGGCGATTCCGCCGCCGCCACACGACCGGAGGCGTGGAGCGTCCACGGCTCGTCGAGATCCTCGTCCGCCGAGCGCGCATGGATCGCCACCGACCAGCCGCCCTCGTCGGGATCGGCGACCGCGACCCGGACCTCCGCGGCCGCCTCCTCGCCGAGCGCCAGCGGGGCGTGCAACGTCAGCTCTGCGACCCTTTCGCATCCCACGAGCCGACCCGCCTCCACCGCCAGCTCCAACAGCGCCGTGCCCGGCGCGAGCACCGTGCCCATCACCGCGTGATCGCACAGCCACGGCTGCCCCTCCAGCGACAGCCGGCCGGTCAGCAGCCAGCCCCCGCCCTCGGGCTGACTGACGGCGGCGCCCAGCAGCGGATGCCCCGTCGGCCGCTGCCCCAGAGCCGTCGGGTCGCTCGTGGCGGCCGGCAGCTCGAGCCAGTAGCGCTCGCGCTGAAACGCGTACGTCGGCAGCGACACTCGCCGCGCGTCGGCAAACAACGCGGGCCAGTCGACGGCCGCGCCGCGCGCCCACAGCTCGCTCACGGCGCGCAGCAGCGTGGGGACTTCGGAGCGCTCGCGACGCATCGACGCGAAAGCGGCGAGCGACGCCGAGGACGAGGCGACGGATCGCCCACCGCCCGCGTCTGAGGCGAGGCCCCGCCCGCTGGCGCCGTCCGCGGCGAGGCACTCCTGCACGGCCGCCGTCAGCACCCCGTCGGGGCCCACCTCCAGATAACGCGTCGCACCCGCATCCCTGAGCCAGCGCGCCCCGTCGAGGAACCGCACCGTGTCGCGCACGTGGCGCACCCAGTAGTGCGGCGAGCACGCCAGCTCCGTCGAGAGCGGCTCTCCGGTCACGTTCGACACGACCGTCAGCTGCGGCTCGGCGTAGGAGATCCCGCCGGCGACACGCGCGAACTCCTCGAGCATCGCGTCCATGCGCGGGCTGTGAAACGCGTGGCTGACCCGCAGGCGCCGAGTCTTGCGGCCCCGCTCGCGCCACACCGCGGCGAGCTCCTCGACCGCATCCTCATCGCCCGAGACGACCACCGAGGCCGGCCCGTTCACCGCCGCAAGCGCCACCGACGCCTCGCGGCCCGCGAGCAGCTCGAGCGCCTCCTCCTCGCTGCCCTGCAGCGCGACCATCGCTCCGCCCGCCGGCAGCGCGCCCATCAGCCGTCCCCGCGCCAGCACCAGCCGACACGCGTCCTCCAACGAGAACACGCCCGCCACGTGCGCCGCCGCCAACTCGCCGATCGAATGGCCGATCACGAAATCGGCACGCACACCCAGCCGCTCCAGCAGGCGAAACAACGCCACCTCGAGTGCGAACAGAGCGGCCTGCGTGAACATCGTCTCGTCGAGCAGTCCCGCCCCCGCTCCGCCGAGCACGACCTCCCGCAACGGCCGGCCCAGGCCCTCGTCGAACAGCGCGCACGCCTCGTCGAACGCGGCGCGAAACACGGGCGAGGCGCGGTAGAGCCCGGCGCCCATCCCCACCCGCTGCGCGCCCTGGCCGGTGAACAGGAACGCCGTCGCGCCCTTGCTCACGGCCCCGCTCACACGCGCCGCCCGCTGACTCGACGCTGGGCCGAGCGAGTCCAGCGACGCCCTCCATCAACTCCTCGCGATCGCGCCCCAGCGCCACCGCGCGATGCTCGAAGGCCGAGCGTCCCGCGAGCGACAGCCCACGTCCGCGGCGGCGAGCGCGGGATCGTTCGCAACTCTCGCGCTCAGGCGCGACGCCTGCCCAGCCAGCGCGGCAGCCGTCCTGCCCGAGAGCACCCACGGCAGGATCGGCAGCGATTCGAACGTCGAGAGGAGCAGCGCTCGCCGCGCTTGAAGCCGGCTCCAAGGCCGGCGGCCTCCTCGAGGATCACGTGGGCGTTCGTGCCGCTGATCCCGAACGAGGACACCGCCGCGCGTCGCGGCTCGCCGCGATCGGGCCAGTCGATCGTCTCGCTCAGCAGCGCGACCGCGCCCGCGGACCAGTCGACCTGCGGGAGGGCTCGTCGACGTGCAGCGTCCGCGGCAGCCGCCCATGGCGCATCGCCATCACCATCTTGATCACGCCCGCGACGCCCGCAGCCGCCTGCGTGTGGCCGATGTTCGACTTGATCGAGCCCAGCCACAGCGGACGCCCCTCCGGGCGATCCTGGCCGTAGGTGCGCCAGCAGCGCCTGCGCCTCGATCGGATCGCCCAGCGTCGTGCCCGTGCCGTGCGCCTCGACCACGTCGACCTCGCCGGCGACGAGGCCCGCGTTCGGCGAGCGCCTGGCGGATCACCCGTTCCTGGGAGGGGCCGTTCGGCGCGGTCAGGCCGTTGCTCGCGCCGTCCTGGTTGACCGCGCTGCCGCGCACCACCGCCAGCACGTCGGCGCCCGTTGCGCCGCGCGTCGGAGAGGCGCTCCAGCACCAGCACGCCCACGCCCTCGGACCAGCCGGTGCCGTCGGCGCCGTCGGCGAAGGACTTGCAGCGCCCGTCGCGGGCCAGACCGCGCTGGCGGCTGAACTCCACGAACATCGTCGGGCTCGCCATCACGGCTCGCCCCGCCCGCCAGCGCCAGCGAGCACTCCCCGTGCGCAGCGCCTGGCAGGCCAGGTGCAGCGCCACCAGCGAGGACGAGCAGGCGGTGTCGACCGTCACCGCCGGGCCCTCCAGCCCGAGGCTGTAGGCGATGCGACCCGACACGACGCTGCCGTCGTGGCCCGTGAGTCAGATAGCCCTCGAGCTGAGCGGCGTCGGTTCTGAGGGGCCAGTCGCGCCGTAGTCCTGAGACTGATCCCGGCGAACACGCCGGTGTCGCTGCCGCGCAGCGACAGCGGGTCGATCGCGCGCGTCCTCGAACGCCTCCCAGGCCGCTTCCAGCAGCAGCCGCTGCTGGGGATCCATCGCCAGCGCCTCGCGCGGGCCGATGCCGAAGAACTCCGCGTCGAAGTGCCCCGGCCGTCGACGAACCCGCCGCGACTCACGTAGCTGGTGCCGGGCCGATCGGGATCGGGGTCGAGACGCCGACCGCCACCGAGCCGCGATCCTCGGGGAACTGCGAGATCGCGTCCACCTCCCCGCTCACGAGCCGCCACAGATCCGCGGGCGAGGCGACGCCGCCCGGGTAGCGGCAGCCATGCCCACGATCGCGATCGGCTCGTGCGCGCGGTAGCGCAGCTGCTCGGACTCGGCGCGGTAACGGCTGGCGTCCTTCGCGGACACGCGCAGCGCCTCCAGGAGCTCCTCGCTGCTCGGCGTCACCGCGCCACCTCCGGCTCGCGGCCGAGCACGGCGCTGACGAGCTGCTCGGCGTCCATCTCGTCGATCGCCGCCCGCTCGTCCTCGCTGCTCACCGGCGCCATCCGCGGCGTGGCGCTCCGCGCGAGCGCGGTCAGGGTCTCCAGGACCCCGGCGTCGCGCAGCCGCTCGATCGGGATCGAGTCGAGCATCGCGCGCAGCCCGCTCTCGTCCAGCGGCTCGGATCGCGGGGAGACCGAGCCCAGCCGCTCCAGCAGGTGGCTGGCGAGCTGGGTCGTGGTGGGGTGGTCGTAGACGAGCGTCGCGGGGAGCTGTTGCCCGGTGGCGTTGTTGAGGCGGTTGCGCAGCTCGATCGCGGTCAGCGAGTCGAACCCGAGCTCTTTGAACGTGCGATCCGGGTCGATCGCGTGCGCGTGGTGGTGCCCCAGTACCGCGTTGATCTCACCCGTCAGGATCGCTGTGAGCATCCGCTCGCGCTCGGCCGTCGGCACGCCATCCAGGCGGCTCGCTAGCGAGATGCTCGGCTTCTGGGTCGCGCGGGCCGGCGTCTGGATCACGCTCCGCAGCGGCCCGGGGAGCGCGCCTCGGGTCGCGTGACGGCGAAGCGCGGCGTGGTCCAGGCGCGCGGCGAGCAGCAGCGCCTCCGCGGAGCTGTGCGCGGCGTCGAACAGATCCAGCGCGTCCGCGGGAGCGAGCGGGAGCATCCCCGAGCGGCCCATCCGCGCGATGTCGCGCTCATCCACCGTCGCCGTCATGCCCGCGGTCGTCTCCCATGGGCCCCACGCGATCGACACCGCCGGCAGCGCTGCCGCGCGGCGGTGCTCCGCGAGCGCGTCCAGGAACGCGTTCGCGGCCGCGTAGTTCGCCTGGCCCGGAGCTCCGAGCAGCCCGGCTGCGGAGGAGAACATCACGAACGTCGTCAGATCGCACTCGCGCGTCAGACGATGCAGATTCCACGCCGCCTGCGCCTTCGCCACGAACACACGATCGAGTTGCTCTCGGGTCATCGTTTCGAGCACCCCGTCGTCGAGCACGCCCGCCGCATGGATCACCCCACGCAACGGCCGCTCGGACGAGATCTCGGCGAGCAGCCGCGCGAGCTGCGACTCCTCAGCCACGTCGCACGCCACGACCTTCACGCTCGCACCGTGAGCCTCCAACTCGCTCTGCAGCTCGATCGCTCCAGGAGCGTCACGACCCCGGCGGCTCGCGAGGATCAGATGACGAACGCCGTGCTCGGTCACGAGATGACGCGCCAGCGCGCCTCCCAGCGCGCCCGTCCCACCCGTCAGGAGCATCGTGCCATCCGGGTCGATCGACGCGGGCATCGTCACGACGTTCTTGCCCACGTGCCCCGCCTGACTCATGAAACGAAACGCCTCCGGCGCCCTGCGCACATCCCAGCCGACCACGGGCAGCGGGCTGAGGACGCCCTCCTCGAACAGCACAGCCAACTCCCGCAGCACCTCGCCGATTCGCTGCGGCCCAGCCTCCATCAGATCGAACGCCCGATAGGAAACCCCCGGATGACGCCCAGCGACATCCCCAGCCGAACGCAAATCGGTCTTGCCCATCTCCACAAAGCGCCCGCCAGCACTCAGCAGGCCGAGCGAGCCGTCGATGAACTCCCCCGCGAGCGAGTTCAACACCACATCCACACCCGCCACCGCGAAGCTGTCCGCGAACTCCAGCGAGCGCGAAGATGCGATGTCACCCCGCTCCAGCCCGAACAGCTCTTCGAGGACGTGCTGCTTGGCTGGGCTCGCCGTCGCGAAAACCTTCACGCCCCAGTGACGCGCCAGCTGCACCGCCGCCATGCCCACGCCGCCAGCCGCCGCATGCACCAACAGCCTCTCACCATGTTTCACCTTCGCGAGATCCTGAAGCGCGTAATACGCCGTGAGGAACGCAATCGGGACCGTCGCCGCCTCACCCAGTGACAACTTCGACGGCACACGCACCAGCGAGCGATGGTCACCCAACGCAACCGGGCCGAACCCACCATCGAGCAGCCCCATCACCCGATCGCCCACCGCGAGCCCTTCAACACCATCTCCGATGGCCTGAACGATCCCCACGCCCTCGCCGCCGATCGCGCCACCACCCGGATACACGCCCAAGGCGATCAACACGTCACGGAAATTCAGGCCGGCGGCACGCACGCCCACACGAACCTGCCCCTCCCCGGGAGAAGCCGCCATCTCCGGAGCCACCGCCAGCGACAAGCTCTCCAACGTCCCATCGTGACCCGCCGTGAGCTTCCAGTGCCCCTCCGGCGCAGACAGTGCGCCGACGTCGCCGGCAGCGAGCCGCGCGGCGAACGCTTCGCCGGATCTGAGCGCCACCTGCGGCTCCGCCGAGCCGAGCACACCCGCGAGCGCGCGCAACGACGCATCCTCGCCATCCACGTCCACCAGCAGCAGACGCCCCGGATACTCGCTCTGCGCCGAACGCACCAAACCCCACACAGCCGCCTGCGCACAATCCGGCGCACGATCCCCGCCACCAACACTCATCGCATGGGACGTCACCACCGCGAAACGACAACCGCCCAACTGCTCGCTCACCAAGCACGCCCGCAAAACATCAAAACACCAACCCACCGCCGAACCGACGCCCGCATCCGAGCCGGCAGCGAGCGCGGGAAGCGAAGTGCAATCCACGATCACCACGCCCGACGCACAGCCAGCCGCCTCCAGCAGGACATCCGGGTCCTCGAGCGCGGCCTCCACGAGACCCGACGCCAACAGCGACTCAGCGAGCCTGGAGCGCTCAGCGCCGAGCAGCGACACCGCGCCCGTCCACACCTCGCGCGACTCCGCCCCTGGCACCTCGCTCCAACGCAGCGCGTACAGCGCTCCCCCGCCCCGCGAGCGCCTCAGCTGTCGCGCGGAAACCTCGAGCGTGCTCAACTCGCCCACCTCGATCACGGTCGCTCCGCGCTGGTCGCTCGCCGTGAGCGTGAAGCTGCCCTCTGTCTCCCCGGCGCCGAAGCGCACCCGCAGGCTCGACGCGCCGCGCGCGTGCACCGTCACGTCAGACCAGCAGAACGGCAGCCGCACCGTGGGCTGCGCATCCGCGGCGCGCGCGGCTCCATCGGCGAGCCCGCCGGCGATCAGCGCCGCGTGCAGCGCGCCGTCCAGCAACGCCGGGTGCACGCCGAACCCGCTCGTCGTGTTGTGCTGAGAGCCCGCCAGCTCGATCTCCGCGCAGACCTCCTCGCCCACACGCCACGCGCGCGTCAGGCCGCGGAAGGACTCGCCGTATTCGAGACCCAATGCCGCGAACTCCTCATAGAGGCCGGTCACGTCGAGCGGCTCGGCGCCGGGCGGCGGCCACGCCTGCGCGAACCCACCCTCGTCTGACGGCGCGGACGCACCCGCCACGCGACCTGACGCGTGGAGCGTCCACGGCTCCTCGATCTCCTCGCCCGTCAAACGCGAGCGGATCTCCACCGACCAGCCATCCTCGCCCGCGTCCGACACCTCGACGCGCAGCTCCGCGGCCTCTCCGTCGCCGAGCGCCAGCGGGGCGTGCAGCGTCAGCTCGGCCACCTGCTCGCACCCCACGAGCCTTCCCGCCTCGAGCGCCAGCTCCAGCAGCGCCGTGCCCGGCACGAGCGCCGTGCCCATCACCACGTGATCGCAAAGCCACGGCTGCGCGCGCAGCGACAGCCGGCCGGTCAGCAGCCAGCCCCCGCCCTCCGGCAGGGCGAGCGCCGCCGGCAGAAGTGGGTGCCCCGTCGAGCGCTGCCCCAGCGCCGCCGGGTCGCTGCTCGCCGCCGGCGTCTGGAGCCAATAGCGCTCGCGCTGGAACGCGTACGTCGGCAGCCGCGCCGGCCGCGCACTCGAGCCCTCGAACAGCGCGCCCCAGTCCACCTCGCCGCCACGCACCCACAGCTCGCTCAACCCGCGCAGCAGCGTCGCGGCCTCCGGGCGCTCGCGGCGCATCGACGCGACCGCGGCGAACGACGCGCTCGGCGGGCCCGCCGACTCGCCACTGGCGAGGTCCGGGGCGAGGCACTCCCCCACCGCCGCCGTCAACACGCCGTCCGGACCGACCTCCAGGTAGCGAGTCGCACCCGCGTCTCGCAGCCAGCGCGCACCCGCCTGGAACCGCACCGTCTCGCGCACGTGGCGCACCCAGTACTCAGCCGAGGCGCCGATCTCTCCGCCGTAGGGCTCGCCCGTCACGTTCGACACGACCGTCAGGTGCGGCTCGGCGTAGGTGATCTCGCTCGCCACGCGTGAGAACTCCTCCAGCATCGCGTCCATCCGCGGACTGTGAAACGCATGGCTCACCCGCAGCCGGCGCGTCTTGCGCCCACGCGCCTGCCACACCGCCGCGAGCTCCTCGACCGCGTCCTCGTCGCCCGACACCACCACCGCGGACGGCCCGTTCACCGCCGCCACAGCGACCCGGCTCTCCAGACCCGCCAACGACTCCGCCACCTCCCGCTCGCCGGCCTGCAGCGCGACCATCGCTCCGCCCGCCGGCAGCTCGCCCATCAGCCGTCCCCGCGCCAGCACCAGCCGACACGCGTCCTCCAACGAGAACACGCCCGCCACGTGCGCCGCCGCCAACTCGCCGATCGAGTGGCCCATCACGAAATCGGGACACACACCCAGCCGCTCCAGCAGGCGAAACAACGCCACCTCGACCGCGAACAAAGCGGGCTGGGTGAACTCCGTACGCCCAAGCAGCTCCGTGTGCGCTCCGTCGAAGACGATCTCGCGCAACGACCGGCCCAGGCCCTCGTCGAACAGGGCGCAAGCCTCGTCGAACGCGACGCGAAACACCGGCGATGCACGGTGGAGCTCGCTGCCCATCCCCGCCCACTGCGCGCCCTGGCCAGTGAACAGGAAAGCCGTCGCGCCGCCGATCGCCTCGCCCTGCACAGCACCGCCGCCCAGCTCCGACCCGAGCCCCGCGATCCCCTCGGAGCACTCCTGAACGCCGCCGCCCAGCACCACCGCCCGGCGCTCGAACACGCTGCGCCCCGCCAGCCCCAGGCCGACGTCCAGCGCGCGATCGCCGTCGCGGTCGCCCTCACCGCGGTCGCGCTCCTCGATCCACGCGCGCAAGCGCCGCGCCTGGCCCGCCAGCGCCTCCTCGCCACGTCCGGAGAGCACCCAGGGCAGCGCCGCGGCGGCCTTCATCGCGGCGGGGTCGATCGCGGGCGGGCTCGTCTCGGAAAGCTCCACTGCGGGCGCGTGCTCGAGGATCACGTGCGCGTTCGTGCCGCTCACGCCGAACGACGACACCCCCGCGCGCCGCTCGCCGCCGCGGGCAGGCCAATCGCGCTGCTCGAGCAGCAGCTCCACCCCGCCCGCGGACCACTCGACGCGCGAGGACGGCCGGTCCACGTGCAGCGAGCGCGGCAGTCGCCCGCGCCGGATCGCTTCCACCATCTTGATCACGCCCGCCACGCCCGCCGCCGCCTGCGCGTGCCCGAGGTTCGACTTCACCGAGCCCAGCCACAGCGGGTCGGCCTCGTCGCGGCTGGAGCCGTAGGCGCCCTGCAGAGCGTGCGCCTCCACCGGGTCGCCCAGGCGCGTGCCCGTACCGTGAGCCTCCACCGCATCCACCTCGCCCGGCGCGAGCCCCGCGCGCGCGAGCGCTTCGCGGATCACGCTTTCCTGCGCCACGCCGTTCGGCGCCGTCAGCCCGTTGCTCTGACCGTCCTGGTTCACCGCGCTGCCGCGCACCACAGCGAGCACGTCGCGCCCGTTCGCCCGTGCGTCGGAGAGGCGCTCCAGCACGAGCACGCCCACGCCCTCCGACCAGCCCGTCCCGTCGGCCGCCTCCGCGAACGACTTGCAGCGCCCGTCCGGCGCCAGCGCGCGCTGGCGGCTGAAGTCCACGAACAGCGCCGTCGTCGCCAGCACCGCCACGCCGCCCGCCAGCGCCAGCGAGCACTCCCCGCCCCGCAGCGCCTGGCAGGCGAGGTGCAGCGCCACCAGCGACGAGGAGCACGCCGTATCGACCGTCACGCATGGGCCTTCCAGGCCGAGCGTGTAGGAGACGCGGCCCGAGATCGCGCTCCCCGCCGTGCCCGTCACCACGTAGCCGCCCAGCTCGCGCTCCGGCGGGGCAAGCAGCGTCGCGACGTTGTAGTCCTGCGAGCTCACCCCCGTGTACACGCCCGTGCGGCTGCCCGCGAGCGCGTGGGGGTCGATCGCGGCGTGCTCCAGCGCCTCCCACGCGGTTTCCAGCAGCAGCCGCTGCTGCGGGTCCATCGCCAGCGCCTCGCGCGGGTTGATCGCGAAGAACTCCGCGTCGAAGCACGCCGCGTCGTGCAGGAACGCGCCCTCGCGGGCGTAGCACGTGCCTGCATGGTCGGGGTCGGGGTGGTAGAGGGCGTCGAGGTCCCAGCCGCGGTCCGTGGGGAACGCTCCCGTCGCATCCTCGCCCTCGGCCACGAGCCGCCACAGATCCTCTGCCGAGGCGACGCCGCCGGGGTAGCGGCAGCCCATGCCCACGATCGCGATCGGCTCCGCCGCGCGCGCTCGCAGCCGCTCGTTCTCCTGCTGCAGCCGCTCGCTGCGGCGCAGCGCGCTGCGCAGCGCCTCCGTGATCTCCTCCGTGCTCGGCAGCGCGCTCATCGACGCTCCGGCTCCCGATCCGTCGCGTCGTCGCTCTGCGCCGCGCGCACCAGCCCCGCCAGGTCGAGCTCGTCCACGGCGCTCGCCTCCGCGGGAGCCATCGCGGGGCCCGCGTCCACGCTGACGCTCGCCGCCGTCGGAACACGGGTCGCGGCAAGATCCGCAGCGCCCGACTCGGGGGCGAGCAGCTCGAGGAGATGCTGGGCGAGCCGCTCGCACGTGGGGTGGTTGAAGATCACCGTCGCCGGGAGCCGCAGCGCCGTGGCCGCGTTCAGGCGGTTGCGCAGCTCGACCGCCGCGAGCGAGTCGAAGCCGAGCTCCTTGAACGTCTGCGCCACCGCGATCCTCTCCACGCCGCGATGCCCCAGCACCGTCGCGACCTCGCCCCGGACCGCGTCCAGCACGAGGCGCGAGCGCGCCGGGACGGCGGCCGCGTGCACGCGCGCGGCGAGGGCGCCCTCGGCGGCGCCAGCTTTCTTCGCGCGCCCGCCGGTGCGCAGGAGTCCGCTCAACAGCGGCGGGAGCGCGCCGTCGTCCGCCAGGGCGCGCAGCGCTCGCGGGTCGAGGCTCACAGCCACGCGCAGCGAGTCGCTGGCCGCGAACGCGGCGTCGAACAGGCCGAGCGCCTCCTCGCTCGGGAGACCGCGCAGGCCGGTGCGCGCGACGCGCGCGCGATCGCCCGCCCCGAGCGCGCCGGCCATGCCATCGCCGTGCTGCCACGGTCCCCACGCGAGCGACGTGGCGGGCAGGCCCCGTCCGCGGCGAAAGCTCGCGAGACCGTCCAGGAACGTGTTCGCCGCCGCGTAGTTCGCCTGCCCAGGGCCGCCGAGCACGCCCGTCACGGAGGAGAACAGCACGAACACGCTCAGGTCGAGGCCCTCGGTGAGCTCGTGCAGATGCCACGCCGCCGTCGCCTTCGCGGCGAGCACCGCGCGCAGTCGCTCCACGTCCAGCGTCGTGAGCAGCCCGTCGTCGAGCACCCCGGCGGCGTGGATCACGCCACGCAGTGGCCGCTCTGGGGGGATCGCGTCGAGCAGGGCAGCGAGCGCCGCGCGATCGCTCACGTCGCACGCGGCGCACGTCACGTCCGCGCCGAGCGCGCGCAGCTCCTCGACCAGTTCCTCCGCGCCCGGCGCCCGCCCGCCCGCGCGGCTCGCAAGCAGCAGGTGCCGCACGCCGTGGGCTGTCACGAGATGGCGTGCGAGCAGCCCTCCCAGCGCGCCCGTTCCGCCGGTCATCAGCATCGTGCCACTGACGTCGATGCTGGCCGGCATCGTGATCACGTTCTTGCCCACGTGGCGGCCCTGGCTGACGAAGCGCAGCGCCTCGGGCACCCTGCGCACGTCCCACGCCGTCAGCGGCAGCAGCCGCAGTTGGCCGCCCTCGATCGAGCCGCGCAGCTCGGCGAGCATTTCCTGGATGCGCTCCGGACCGGCTTCCATGAGGTCGAACGCGCGGTACTCCACGCCTCCGTGGGCCTCCGCCACGGCGTGCGGGTCGCGCACGTCGCTCTTGCCCATCTCCACGAAGCGCCCGCCCGGGCGCAGCAGCCGCAGCGACGCGTCGACCATCTCGCCCGCCAGGGAGTCGATCACCACATCCACGCCCTCGTCGTCGGTGAGCGCCCGGAAGCGCTGCTCGAACTCCGGGCTGCGCGAGGAGGCGATGTGCGTGTCCGCCAGGCCGAGGCCGCGCAGCAGCGGCCACTTCGGCTCGCTCGCCGTCGCCAGCACCTCCGCGCCGAGCTGGCGGGCGATCTGCACCGCCGCCATGCCAACGCCGCCCGCGGCCGCGTGCACCAGCACCCGCTCGCCGGGCTGGACGCGAGCGAGATCCACGAGCGCGTATTGGGCCGTGAGGAACGCGATCGGCACCGACGCCGCCTGCGCGAGCGACCACGCCTGCGGCGCGCGGCTCAGCAGGCGACGGTCGGCGATCGCGAGCGGCCCCAGGCCGGTCGCGAACATGCCCGTCACGCGCTCGCCCACCGTCAGATCGTCCACCGCGGCGCCGGTCTCCAGCACCACGCCCGCGCCCTCGCCGCCGAGGCTCGCCTCGCCCGGGTAGGCGCCGAGCGCGATCAGCGCGTCGCGGAAGTTCACGCCCGCCGCCGCCACTCGCACCCTAACCTCGTGGGGCTCGAGCGCCGCCTCCAGCTCGGGGGCAGGCGCGATCGCGATCTGGTCGAACGAGCCGCCGCCCTGCTTGACCAACCACGGCTCCTCGGCCGGCGCGCGCAGGCCCTCGTGCGCGTGCGCTGGTGCGAGGCGCGGGACGAACGCCTCGCCCGCGCGCAGCGCGAGCTGCGGCTCATCGCTCGCCACCGCTGCCGCGAGCGCGGCCCGCGAGCGATCGGTGTCGTCGAGGTCGATGAGCTGCACGCGACCCGGGTGCTCGCTCTGCGCCGAGCGCGCCAGCCCCCAGATCGCCGACCCCGCGACATCGCTCACCGCCTCGCTCGCGTCGCACGCCACGGCTGCGCTGGTCAATAGCGCCAGGCGCGAGTCGCCGACGCGCTCGTCGGCGAGCCACCGTTGCAGCAGCTCGAGCACCCAAGCGCAGGCCTCCTCGACCTCGCCCGCCGCGAAGGACGGACAGCGCACCGCGACCGCCTCGGGGACCGCGCCGGAGGCATTCAGCGCCCCCTCCAGCCCATCCAGGTCGCGGAAGATCTGGACACCCGCCGAGTCGCGCTCGGCCTCCCGCTCGAAGGGGGGCAGGGCGATCCAGTCGAGCACGAACAACGAGTCGCGTCCGACCTGGGCGCCCGCGAGCTGCTCGCGCGCGACCGGTCGCGCGGCGATCGCGGCGACCGTCGCGACGATCGCACCCGTGTCGTCCGCCAGCGCGAGCGAGCGCGTGTCGGGCACCGGCGCCGCGTCGGCGGAGCCCACGGATCGAGCAGCGGCCCCGTCAGCTGAATCGGGCTGCGCGATCGCCACGCGCAGGCTCGCCGCCCCGCTCGCGGCGACGCTCACCCCCGCCCAGGAGAACGGCAGGCTCACCGTCGCGCTCGAGCGGGCGTCCTCGTCGTCCTCGCCCGCGGAGATCGCGTGCAGCGTCGCATCGAGCAGCGCGGGGTGCAGCGTGTACAAGCCGGGCTGCCCGCCCACGCTCTCGGGGAGCGCCACCTCCGCGAGCACGTGCTCGCCGACGCGCCATGCGGCGCGCAGTCCCCGGAACGCCGGGCCGTAGGCGAAGCCGCCGTCCGCGAGCCGCTCGTATAGATCCTCCACGTCGATCGGTCGCGCGTTCGGCGGCGGCCACTCGCCGGCCAGCAACCGGCTGGCGGCGCTCGGCGCGAGCTCGGGCGCGCGCGCTTCGATCGTCGCCGTTGCGCAGCGAGTCCATTCGTCGGCCGTGGGCGCGAACGCGCCGTCCGCGCCGCGCTCTACGCGCGTGTGCACGTCGATCGCGCGCCGGCCCTGCCCGTCGGGGGCGCCGACGCGCAGCTGCAACTGCAGCGCGCCGTCGTCGGGAATCGCCACCGGGGCTTCAAGCGTCAGCTCGGCCAGATGCGCACAGCCGAGCATCCGGGCGGCCTGCAGGGCGCACTCCACCATCGCGGTGCCGGGAAGCAGCACCACGCCCGCGACCGCGTGGTCGGCGAGCCACGGATGGGCGGCCAGCGACACGCGCCCGGTCAGGATCAGCTCATCGCCGTCGGCAAGCTCCACCGCTGCAGTCAGGAGCGGGTGCCCCGTCGGCTGCTGCCCCAGGGCGCTGGGGTCGTTCGTGGCGGCCGGCGGTTCCAGCCAGTGGCGCTCGCGCTGGAACGCGTACGGCGGCAGCGTCACCGCCTTCGCGCCCGAGCCCGCGAACAGCACCTCCCAGTCCACGCTCTCGCCTCGCACCCACAGCTCGCTCAGCGCGCGCACGAGCGTCGCGGTCTCCGGACGCTCTCGGCGCATCGCGGCGACCACGCCGAACGACGCCGCCGACTCCGGCTCGCCCATCGCAGCCTCGGCGCCCATGGCAGGCTCAGGGTCGAGGCAGTCCTGCACCGCCGCGGCCAGCACCGCGTCGGGGCCGAGCTCGAGGAAGCGCGTCGCGCCCGCTTCGCGCAGCCAGCGCACGCCGTCGAGCAGGCGCACCGGCTCCCGCACATGCCTCACCCAGTACTCCGCGGAGCACGCCAGCTCCGTCGTGAGCGCTCGCCCGGTCACGTTCGAGACGACCGTCAGCTGCGGTTCCGCGTAGGAGATCGTGCCCGCCACGCGCGAGAACTCCTCGAGCATCGCATCCATGCGAGGGCTGTGAAACGCATGGCTGACACGCAGCCGCCGCGTCTTTCGCCCGGCCGCGCGCCATGTGCTCGCCAGCTCCTCCACGACCTGCTCATCGCCTGAGATCACGACCGCGGCGGGTCCGTTCACGGCCGCCAGCGCGACGCGCGCGTCGTGGCCGTCGATCAGCCCGACCGCCTCCCCCTCGCTGGCCTGCAGCGCGACCATCGCCCCGCCCTCCGGCAGCGCGCCCATCAGCCGCCCCCGCGCCGACACCAGCCGGCACGCGTCCTGGAGCGAGAACACGCCCGCCACGTGCGCCGCGGCGATCTCGCCCACCGAATGCCCGATCAGGAAGTCCGGACGCACGCCAAGCGCGTGAACGACGCGAAACAGCGACACCTCCAGCGCGAACAGCGCCGCCTGGGTGAACATCGTCTGATCCAGCAGCCCGCCCACCGCGCCGCCGAACACGACCTCGCGCAGCGAGTGGCCCAGGTCCTCCGCCAGCAGCTCGCACACCTCGTCGAACGCGCCGCGAAACACGGGCGAGTCGCGATACAGCTCCGCGCCCATTCCCACCCGCTGCGCCCCCTGGCCCGTGAACAGGAACGCCGTCCCGCCGGTGGTGGCGGCGCCCGTGAGGAAGGCCCCCGCAGGGGGGGCCTCGTCTGTCGTCTCGGCGGCGAGCGCCGCGAGCAGCTCCGCACGGTCGGCGCCCAACGCGATCCCCCGCCGCTCGAACGCCGTCCGCCGCGCGAGCGACAGCCCGATGTCGAGCGCGTCCGCGCCGGTGTCGCTGCCAGCCCACTCGACCAGCCGCGACAGCTGACCCGCAAGCGCGGCCGCGGTGCGCCCCGACACCATCCACGGGATCGCCCCGGCGGCCTCGATCGCGGCGGGGTCGATTACCACGGGGGCCATCGCTGGAGGGCGCGCAGCGTGCTCCCCTGGCAGGCCTCCCACGAGGGGCGCCTGCTCCACGATCACGTGCGCGTTGGTGCCGCTCACGCCGAACGAGGACACCCCGGCGCGCCGTGGTTCGCCGTGGTCGGGCCAATCGATCGCCTCGCTCAGCAGCTCGATCGCGCCGGCCGACCAGTCCACCTTCGAGGACGGGCGGTCCACGTGCAACGTGCGCGGCAGCCGCCCGCGCCGGATCGCTTCCACCATCTTGATCACGCCCGCCACGCCCGCAGCCGCCTGCGTGTGGCCGATGTTCGACTTGACCGAGCCCAGCCGCAGCGGTCGCCCCGCCGGGCGCCCCTGCCCGTAGATCGCGATCAGCGCCTGCACCTCGATCGGGTCGCCCAGCACCGTTCCCGTGCCGTGGCCCTCGAGCGCGTCGACCTGCTCCGCCGCGAGACCGGCCCGCTGCAGGGCGCGGGCGAGCACCTTGCGCTGAGCGGCGACGCTGGGCGCCGTCAGGCCGTTGCTTGCGCCGTCGTGGTTGACCGCGCTCGAGCGGATCACGGCCGCGATCGGGTGGCCGTTGCGTTCGGCGTCGCAGAGGCGCTCCAGCGCCAGCACGCCGACGCCCTCGGCGAACCCCGCGCCGTCCGCGCCGTCCGCGTAGGACTTGCAGCGCCCGTCGCGCGCGAGGCCGCGCTGGCGGGTGAACTGCACGAACATCTCCGGGCTCGCCATCACCGTCACGCCGCCCGCGAGCGCCAGCGAGCACTCCTGCGCGCGCAGCGCGTCGCACGCCAGGTGCAGCGCCACGAGCGAGGAGGAGCACGCGGTGTCGATCGTCACGGTCGGCCCCTCGAAGCCGAACGCGTACGCGACGCGCCCGCCGAGGATGCTCGTGGCGGTTCCAAGCCCCACATAGCCCGCGAGCTCCTCGGGCACGCCGCCCGGGATCGCGGGGGCGTAGTCCTGCATGTTGAAGCCCGCGAACACCCCCGTCTGTGTGCCGCGAAGCGAGCGGGGGTCCAGCTGGGCGTGCTCGAGCGCCTCCCAGGCCGCTTCCAGCAGCAACCGCTGTTGGGGGTCCATCGCAGTCGCCTCGCGCGGGCCGATGTCGAAGAACCCGGGATCGAAGTCCGCGGCGTCGAGGAGGAAGCCGCCCTCCGAGGCATCGCTTCCGCCGCCCCGGCCAGCGTCGGTGTCGGGGTCGCTCAGCGCCCCCAGGTCCCAGCCGCGATCGCGCGGGAACGGCGAGATCGCGTCGCGCCCGTCCGCCACCAGCTCCCAAAGCTGTCGCGGCGTGGCGACTCCGCCGGGGTAACGGCAGCTCATGCCCACGATCGCGATCGGTTCGCTGTGGCGCGCCTCGGCGCGCGCCAGCCGGGCGCGCGCCTCGACCAGCTCCGCCGTGGCGCGGCGCAGGTACTCGCGCAGCTGCTCGGGAGACGTCTCCTCGCGCCCGATCTCCAGCGCTCCCGGCTCCCGTGGCGCGGTCACGCTCACGACGGCGACCCTCCGTCGACGATCGCGAACAGCTCACTGTCGGTCGCGTCGCGCAGGCCGGCCTCGACATCCGCAGGCTCCGTGCCCCGCTCGCCCCGGGTGCGCCCGTCGACGATCCTCGTCCGCGGCGCTGGCACGTCCCGCTCGACCGCAGTCACGGCACCGTCCCCAGCGAGCAGATCGGCGATGTGGCGGGCCAGCTCGCGCGCCGTCGGGTACTCGAACGCTGCCGTCGGCGCCAGCGTCACGCCGGTCGCCTCCTGCAGCGCGTTGCGCAGCGCCACGGCCGCCATCGAGTCGACGCCCAGGTCTTTGAACGGACGGTGCGCCTCCGGTGAAGCGCCGGGCGGGTAACAGAGCACGACGGCCGCTTCGCCCGTGACCAGCTCGAGGACCCGCCTGCGACGCTCGGCGGCGGGGAGCTGGCGCAGCTGCGCGGCGAACGTGTCCGCCGCGACGTCGCGGACGGCGCCGTCGTGGAGCGAGGTCGAGCGCGGGGTCTCCAGCGGGAGCGCGGGCACGACATCGAGCGACGAATCGCCGATCGTGCGCTGCCGGGCGGGTGCGGCCTCGGCGCTCGGACTCGTCGGCTCGGGCCAGTAGCGCGTGCGCTGGAACGCGTACGTCGGCAGCCTCACGCGCTTGGCGGCCGTGTCGCCGTAGAGCGCGCGCCAGTCCACCGGGACACCCCGCGTCCACGCCTGCGCGAGCGAGGTGAGAAAGCGCTGCCGACAGTCGTCGTCGCGTTTCAGAGAGCCCCCCACGAACGCCTCCGCCGGATCGGCGAGCGTGTGCTCGATCGTCTCCTGCATCCCGATCGTCAGCACCGAATGGGGACTGATCTCGACGAAAGCGCGGTGTCCCTCCTCCAGCAGGGCGGCGATCGCGGGGCCGAACAGCACCGTGTGGCGGAGGTTGCGATACCAGTACTCGCCGGTCAGCTCGCGCGTGTCGAGCACCCTCCCCTCGACCGTGGAGTGGAACGGCACCGCACCTGAGCGCGGCTCGATCTCGCACGCGCTCAGCAGGTCCTCGCGGACCTCCTCGATCAGCTCCGAGTGCGACGCGTAGTCGATCGGGACCTTGCGCGTGCGCACGCCGTCCGCCTCGCACTGGGAGAGGAACCTCTGGAGCGCCTCGCCCTCTCCGGAGACGACCGTCGAGGCCGCCCCGTTCACCGCCCCGACCGACAGCCCGCCGCCACAGCGCTCGATCCGCCCTGCCAGCTCCTGCGCTCCGACGGCGACCGACACGAGGTTGCCGCGCCCCGCGAGGCCCGCGAGCACGCGGCCGCGCTGTGCGACCACGCGCGCGGCGTCCTGGAGAGAGAGTCCGCCCGCGACGTGCGCCGCCGCGATCTCGCCCTGGGAGTGACCAACCACCACCGCCGGCTGCACCCCGCACGCCTGCCACAACCTCGCCAACGACACCATCACCGCGAACAGCGCCGGCTGCACCACGTCGTCGCGGTCCAGTCCAGGCGCGCCGTCCGCCCCGCGCAGCACGTCCTCCAGCGACCACGGCACGAACTCAGCCAACGCCGCGCCGCACTCGCGCAACGACTCCGCGAACGCCGGACACGCATCGAGCAGCCCGAGCGCCATCCCCGCCCACTGCGAGCCCTGCCCCGGGAACAGGAACACCACGCCCCGATCCGCCGCGCCCGCCACGCCCCGCACAACCCCGCGGGCCGAGGCGCCTCCCGCGAGCATCTTCAGCGCGGACGGCAGCCCGCCCCCCACGCCGCTCAACGAGACCGCGCGATGCTCGAGCATCGCGCGCCCCGCGAGCGAGCCGGCGATGTCCAGCGCGCTGACGTCAGGGTGCGCCTGGACGTGGTCGTGCAGCCGCGCCGCCTGCGCCGCGAGGGCCTGCCCGTCGCGCCCCGACAGCAGCCACAGCGGCGTGTCGGCGAGCATCGTCGCGACCCCGCGAGAGTCGTCAGCCGTCCGGCCCGTGGACATCGTTCCCGCGCCGCCAACGGCGATCCCTGGCAGGTTCGTCTCGGCAGTGGTATCCGGTCGTGGCGCTTCCTCGAGGATCAGATGCGCATTGGTCCCGCTCGCGCCGAACGAGGAGACGCCCGCGCGTCTCGGTCTGCCGTTTGCGAGCCACGGCTGCGGCTCCTGCAGCAAACGCACCGCCCGCTCATCCCAATCAATCCTGCTTGACGGCCTCTCAGCGTGCAACGTCGCCGGCAACACACCATGGCGCAACGCCATCACCATCTTGATCACACCCGCCACACCAGCAGCAGCCTGCGCATGACCAATATTCGACTTCACCGACCCCAACCACAACGCACCACCCACAGGACGATCCTGTCCGTACACACCCTGAAGCGCATGCACCTCAATCGGATCACCCAACCGCGTACCCGTCCCATGCCCCTCCACCACATCAACCCCACCCCCACCAACACCAGCACTCGCCAGGGCTTCCGCGATCACGCGCTCCTGCGCGCGGCGGCTCGGCGCGGTCATGCCGTTGGTGGCGCCGTCCTGGTTGACCGCGCTGCCGCGCACCAGCGCGAGCACCTCATGACCATTGCGACGCGCATCTGACAGACGCTCCAACACCAACACGCCGACGCCCTCGGAGAAGCCCGTCCCGTCCGCGTCCTCTGAGAACGCGCGGCAGCGCCCGTCGGCCGACAGGCCCCGCTGACGACTGAACTCGACGAACGTTTCGCTGCTCGCCATCACCGTCACACCGCTGGCGAGCGCAAGCGAGCAGCGCCCGGAGCGCAGCGCGTCGCGCGCGAGATCGACCGCCACCAGCGAGGAGGAGCACGCGGTGTCCACCGTCAGCGCCGCCCCCTGCAGGCCGAGCGCGTAGGCGACGCGACCCGACGCGACGCTCGCCGCGTTGCCCGTCCCGCGATACCCCTCCAGCGCCGTGTGTCCCTCGAGGCTCGCCGCGTACTGGCTGCCCATCATCCCGACGAACACGCCGGTGGGTGTGCCGCGCAGAGACAACGGATCGATACCCGCGTCTTCCAACGCCTCCCACACACCTTCCAACAACAACCGCTGCTGCGGATCCATCGCCAACGCCTCACGCGGACTAATCCCAAAAAAACCAGGATCAAAACCCGTCACACCATCAACAAACCCACCCTCACGCACATAACAACAACCCCCACGATCAGGATCCACATCAAACAAACCCTCCAAATCCCAACCACGATCCACCGGAAAACCCGAAACCCCATCCCCACCCGAAACCACCAAATCCCACAACCCCTCCGGCGAAACCACACCCCCCGCAAACCGACACGACATCCCCACAACCGCCACCGGCTCCAACAACCCACCACCAACACCCACACCACCAACACCACCCACACCAACACCACTCACCCCACCAACACCACCCACCCCACCACCAACCAAACCCACCAACCAACCCGCCAACTCCAACGGCGACGGAAAATCAAACACAACCGACGCCGACAGCCTCACTTCACACTCCGCCGCGAGCGCGTTGCGCAGCTCCACGGCGGTGAGCGAGTCGAGGCCCGCCTCCTTGAGCGGACGCTCGGCGGGGATGTCCCGCGCCGAGCCGTGTCCGAGTATCTCCGCCGCGTGGCGGCACACGAGATCGAGCATCGCCTGCTCGCGCCGATCGGCTGACAGAGTCGCGAAACGCTTGGCGAACGATCGCTCGGCGGCGACGCCAGCGCTCGCGCCGCGCACGAGACCGTGGAGCAGCGAGCTGTGCCCGGCGCGGCGCTGCGCTCGCAGCGCGCCCCCGTCCAGACGCGCGGCGAGCACGTGCGATGCCTGCGTGGCCACGGCCGCGTCGAGGAGTTCGAGTCCCTGCGCCGCCGACATGCTCGCGATCCCGGAGCGGCGCATTCTCGCTCGGTCCACGTCCGCCAGGCCGCGTGTCATCTCGCTCTCCTGCTCCCACAGTCCCCACGCGATCGCCAGCCCTGCGAGACCGCGCGACTTTCGGTGCGCCGCGAGCGCGTCGAGGAACGCGTTCGCGGCCGCGTAGTTCGCCTGGCCGGGCGTTCCCACGGTCGCGGTGATCGAGGAGAACAGCACGAACACGTCGAGGTCGAGGTGAGCGGTCAGCTCGTGCAGGTGCAGGGCGCCGTCGAGCTTGGGGGCGAGCACGCGCTCGATCTGCTCCGGCGCGAGCGATCCGACGACCGCGTCGTCGAGCACGCCCGCCGCGTGGATCACGCCCGTGAGCGGCGCGTGCGCGGGCAGCGAGGAGATCAACGCCGCGAGCTGGTCTCGATCGGCGATGTCGCACGCGACGATCGTCACCTCGGCTCCCAGCTCGCGGAGCTCCGCTTCGAGATCCGCCGCGTTGGGGGCCGCCGGCCCCTGTCGACTCGCCAGCACCAGCTGCGACACGCCGTGCTCGCTGACGAGATGGCGTGCGAGCAGACGCCCCAGGCCGCCGGTGCCGCCCGTCACCAGGACGGTGCCGCCGGCCGCGAGCGGCGTGCGCTCGCATGGCCGCGCTGGATGTGTGCGCTGCAGGCGCGGCTCCAGCACCGCGTCGCCTCGAACCGCGAGCTGCGACTCGCCTCCCGCGAGCAGCTCGCACACCCGCTCCCACGCGATCGACGCATCCACGTCGATCAGCGCCAGACGGTCTGGGTGCTCGGATTGGGCGCTGCGGACGAGGCCCCAGATCGGAGCCGCGCCGAGGTCCACGACGTCCTCCTCAGGGCTCGTCGCGACCGCCCCGCTCGTCACGAGCGCGAGGCGCGAGCCGGCGAAGCGCTCCTCGGCGACCCACGCCTGCACGAGCTCCAGCGCCGCGCTCAAGTTCGCGCGCGCGGCGCTCGCCACCGCGGAGCTCGTGACATTTGGCGCCGCGGAACTCAAGGCATTTGGCGCCCGGAAATCCGCGATCACCACGTCGGGGGCCGGCTGTCCGTCGCCGATCGTTCGCGCCAGCGCGGCCAGATCGTCGTGACACGACCGTCCCGGATCGACCGCCCGCGACGGGTCCATGTGGGCGTGGGCGTGAGTCGGGCTGTGCAGGATCGCCCACGTCTCGCCGCGTCGGCGCGCCCGCGGCTCAGGGGCTGGCGGCGTCCATGACACGGTGAACATCGCATCCGCGGCCAGCGCGCCCGACCGGTCGGGGTCCAGCGGGCGCAGCGTAAGCGAGTCCACGCGAGCGATCCGCTCGCCGTCCACGCTCATCACCTCGAGGCCGACCGCGCTCGCGCCGGCCGGTGAGAGCCGCACGCGGAGCTCCGACGGCGAGGAGAGACTCACCTCGACGCCGCTCCAGGAGAACGGCAGCAGCAGCGGCTGCGCGTCCGGCCCCTCGGAGCGCTGCTGCCAAGCCACCGGGTGCAGGGCGGCGTCCAGCAGCGCCGGATGGAGCGCGAAGCGGTTCGCGTCGGTCAGCCCCGTATCGGGCATGGCCGCCTCGGCGAGGAGCTCCGCTCCGTCTCGCCACGCGCGACGGAGGTTGCGGAAGGCCTCGCCGTATTCCAGTCCGTCCTGGGCGA
Organism: uncultured Solirubrobacteraceae bacterium; assembly: GCA_963813055.1. Classification (GTDB taxonomy): domain Bacteria; phylum Actinomycetota; class Thermoleophilia; order Solirubrobacterales; family Solirubrobacteraceae; genus Palsa-744. The sequence goes on along the minus strand of CAWEXM010000006.1, from coordinate 209,265 downwards.
GCAGCTCATAAAGCTCTTCGACGTCGATCGGCTGCGCCGTGGGCGGAGGCCACGCCGCGGCGGGGACGGGCTCGCCTCGGTCGGCGGAAGGGGATCTGGCGGCGATGGCGCCGCTGGCGTGGCGCGTCCAGCCGGGAGCGTCGAGATCGCGCTCGCTCGGCTCGGGGCGAGCGTCGATCGCGATCGTGCGCGCCCCCTGCTCGTCGGGCTCGCCGACGGTCAGCCGCAACTGGACCGGGCGCTCGGGCGAGAGGACGAGCGGGGCGTGGAGCGTCAGCTCCTCGACGTGGGGGCAATCCGTGTGCTGGCCGGCGTGGAGCGCCAGCTCCAGCAGCGCGGTGCCGGGCAGCAACGTCGCGCCGTTGACCGTGTGGTCGGCCAGCCACGGGTGGCTCGAGAGCGAGATCCGTCCGGTGAACAGCCAGCGATCGTCGGCGAGCTCGATCGCCGCTCCCAGCAGCGGATGACGCGTCGCGCTCTGTCCCGCGGCCGTGACGTCGGCGCCGGAGCTCGTCGACTCCAGCCAATAGCGCTCACGCTGGAACGCGTACGTCGGCAGCTTGACGCGCTTGGCGCCCGTGCCGGCGAAGAGCGCGCGCCAGTCAACCGGCACGCCGCGCACCCACGCCTGCGCGAGCGACGTGAGAAACCGCTCGCGAGCGTCCTCGCCGCGCCGCAGCGAGCCGCCCACGAACGCCGCCTCGGGGTTCGACAGCGTCCGCTCGACCGTCTCCTCCACCCCCACTCTCAGGACCGGATGTGGGCTGACCTCCACGAACGCGCGATATCCCTCCTGCAGCAGCGCGCCGATCGCGGGCGCGAAGCGAACCGTGTGGCGCAGGTTGCGATACCAGTACTCGCCATCCAGCTCGCGCGTGTCGAGCACCCTGCCCTCGACGGTGGAGTGAAACGGCACCGAGCCCGAACGCGGCTCGATCGCGGCGCACGCGTCGAGCAGCTCCTCGCGGATCTCCTCTATCTGCGAGGAGTGCGACGCGTAGTCGACCGGGATGCGCCGCGCGCGCACCTCCTGCGCCTCGCACTGCGCCATCAGCTCCGCGAGCACGTCGTTCGCGCCCGAGACGACCGTCGAGCTCGACCCGTTCACCGCCGCGATCGACAGCCCGCCCGCGAAGCGCTCGACGAGCTTCTCCGACTCCTCGGCGGCCAGCGCGATCGACACCATTCCTCCGCGGCCCGCCAGCCCGGCGAGCGCCCGACTGCGCAACGCCACGATGCGCGCCGCGTCCTGGAGCGAGAGCCCGCCCGCGACATGCGCCGCCGCGATCTCACCCTGAGAGTGACCCACCACCACCGCCGGCTGCACCCCGCACGCCTGCCACAACCTCGCCAACGACACCATCACCGCAAACAACGCCGGCTGCACCACGTCGACGCGCTCGAGTCCCGGCGCGCCGTCCGCCCCGCGCAGCACGTCCTCCAGCGACCACGGCACGAACTCAGCCAACGCCGCGCCGCACTCCCGCAACGACTCCGCAAACGGCGGACACGCATCGAGCAGACCGAGCGCCATCCCCGCCCACTGCGAGCCCTGCCCCGGGAACAGGAAGACCGTCCCGCGATCCGCGGCGCCTGCCGTCCCGCGTACCACGCCCGCCGCCGACCCGTCACGCGCGAGCGCCGTCAAGCGATCCGACAACCCACCACCACCGCCGGTCTCCGCACCACCGACACCGCCATCGCGCAACACCACCGCCCGCTCCGCCAGAGCGCCGCGAGCGGCCAGGGAGCAGCCGACGTCCAGAGCGTCGAGCTGTGGATGAGCATCGAGATGGCGTGCGAGTCGCTCGGCCTGCGCCCGCAGTCCCTGCGAGCCGTGGCCGGAGAGCACCCACGGGAGGCCATCGGCGCCCAATATCGGCACGCCGCTCGCTCGCTCGGAGCCCGACGGGAAGGCTGGCGCGCCGGATGGGGCCTCTGCTGGCGGTGCTTCCTCGAGGATCACGTGCGCGTTCGTGCCGCTCACCCCGAAGGAGGACACCCCCGCCCGCCTCGGCCTGCCTTCCGCCCGCCAGGGTTGTGGCTCCTGCAGCAGGCGCACCGCGCGCTCATCCCAATCGATCCGACTCGACGGCCTCCCCGCATGCAACGTCGCCGGCAACAACCCACGACGCAACGCCATCACCATCTTGATCACACCCGCCACACCAGCAGCAGCCTGCGCATGACCAATATTCGACTTCACCGACCCCAACCACAACGCACCACCCCCACCACGATCCTGTCCATACACACCCTGAAGCGCATGCACCTCAATCGGATCACCCAACCGCGTACCCGTCCCATGCCCCTCCACCACATCAACCTCACCCCCACCAACACCAGCACTCGCCAATGCTTGGCGTATGAGTTGTTCCTGGGCGCTTCCGCTGGGTGCGGAGAAGCCGTTGCTGGCGCCGTCCTGGTTGATCGCCCCCCCGCGCACGAGCGCGAGCACCTCGTGGCCGTTGCGATGAGCATCCGACAGACGCTCCAACACCAACACCCCCACACCCTCGGAGAAGCCCGCCCCATCCGCCTGCTCCGCGAACGAGCGACAGCGCCCGTCAGCCGACAGGCCCCGCTGACGACTGAACGTCACGAACACGTCGGGAGTCGAGAGGACCGTCACGCCGCCCGCGAGCGCCAGCGAGCAGGTGTTCATCTGCAGCGCCTGGCACGCCGAGACGAGCGCCACGAGCGAAGCGGAGCACGCGGTGTCGAGTGAAACAGCGGGCCCTCGCAGGCCGAGCGTGTAGGCGACGCGACCCGTGAGGGCGCTCCCGCCGGCGCCCGCGAGCCTCAACCCCTCGAGCGCGGGCGGCAACTCCACGCCGAGCGCGTAGTCGGACGCCATCGCTCCTGCGTAGATGCCGGTGGGTGTGCCGCGCAGAGACAACGGATCGACACCCGCGTCTTCCAACGCCTCCCACACACCTTCCAACAACAACCGCTGCTGCGGATCCATCGCCAACGCCTCACGCGGACTAATCCCAAAAAAACCAGGATCAAAACCCGTCACACCATCAACAAACCCACCCTCACGCACATAACAACAACCCCCACGATCAGGATCCACATCAAACAAACCCTCCAAATCCCAACCACGATCCACCGGAAAACCCGAAACCCCATCCCCACCCGACACCACCAAATCCCACAACCCCTCCGGCGAAACCACACCCCCCGCAAACCGACACGACATCCCCACAACCGCCACCGGCTCCAACAACCCACCACCAACACCCACACCACCAACACCACCCACACCAACACCACTCACCCCACCAACACCACCCACCCCACCACCAACCAAACCCACCAACCAACCCGCCAACTCCAACGGCGACGGAAAATCAAACACAACCGACGCCGACAGCTCGAGCCCCGTCGCGCGCGCCAGGCGGCTGCGCAGCGCCATCGCCCCGACCGAGTCGAGGCCCAGACTCTTGAAATCGCGCCGAGGGTCGATCTCCTGGGGTTCCTCGCGCCCGAGGATCGCGCCGAGCTGCTCGAGGATCGCATGCAGGATCACCGCCTGCCGGTTGGCCTGCGCGACGGTGGCGAGCTGCAACTGCGAGGGCTCGGCGCGCTCGCTCGGCGGCAGGTGCGCGACCAGCTCGCGGAGCTTGAAGCGCTGCGGCTTACCGGTCGCCGTCCGCGGCAGACTCGGCAGATAGTGAATGAGATGCGGGAATTCGTGCTCGCGCAGTCCCTCCGCGCACCAGGCGCGCAGATCCTCCGAAAGCTGCTCGCCGCCGTTGGCGCCTGCTGCGCACTCGACGAACGCGACGATGCGCGGGCGATCTTCGAGCGTCGCGCCGATCACGCCCACGTCCGCGACCGCCTCGTGCCGGCGCAGGTGCTGCTCCATGTTCACCGGCGAGACCCACAGCCCTCCCACCTTCAGCATGTCGTCGTCGCGCCCCAGATACGCGTAGCGCCCGTCCTCGCGCCGTTCGACGCGATCGCCGCTGACCCACCACTCGCCGCGCATCCGTCTCTGCGCTTGATCGCGCCGGTGCCAGTAACCGAGCGCGCGCGAGTCGCCGCGCACCTCGAGCGTTCCTGTGGCGGGGCCCTCCAGGACCGCACCGTGCTCGTCGACGACGCGCAGCTCATAGCCCGGCACCGGGTGGCCCACGGTGCCCTCGCACACATCGCCCGGCCGGTTGGAGCAGTACGCCTGGAGCATCTCCGTCGAGCCGATGCCGTCGAGGATCTCCACGCCGAAGCGCTCGCGCCACGCCTCAAACGTGCTCGCGGGCAGCGGCTCGGCCGCCGAGACGCACAGGCGCACCGAGTCGAACGCGCCCGCGGCGTCGGGGGCTTCCAGGAGCGCCGCGTACAGCGCCGGAACCGAGCAGAAGACGCTCGGGCGCTGCTCGCGCAGCGTCGCAAGCAGCGCCGCCGGATCGACCTGGCCGGCGCGCAAGATCGCGGTGGCTCCGAAGAACAGCGGGAACGACAGCGCGTTGCCAAGGCCGTAGGCGTGATGGAGCTTCGTGGTCGAGAGGATCCGGTCCTGCGCCTCCAGCCCGAGCACCTGTGCTGCGAACGTCTCGCACGTCACCTCGATGCTGCGATGGCTGTGCACGACGCCCTTGGGCTTGCCGGTCGAGCCCGAGCTGTAGAGCCAGAACGCCATGTCCTCGGCGTGCGTCGCGACCGGCGCGAGCTCGTCCGGCTGGTCTGCCAGCGCCGCCTCGAGTTCGATCACGCTTTCGACGTCGCTGCCGCGCGCCAGGAAGCGGACGGCGCTGTCCGCCAGCGTCTCCTGCAGAGCGCTGAGGAGGCTCGCGTCGCACACGACCAGCTCGGCGTAGGAGTCGCGCACGTAGTGGCGGTAGTTCTCAGCCGTATCGCGCACGCTCACCGGCACCGGCACCGCCCCGATCCGCATCGCGCCCAGAAAGGCGATCGGAAACGCGCTGGTGTCGTCGAGCACGAGCAGCACCCGCTCCTCGCGCCTCACTCCCAGCTCGCGCAGGAGGCGGCCCATGCGGTTCACCTGGCGGCGCAGCTCAGCGAACGTCAGCTCCCCATCGACCGCGCTGAAGGCTACCTTCTCGCCGCGGTCCGCCTCGACGTGGCGATCCACCAGTCGGCTCGCGTTGCACGTCTCGTTCATGGCGCTTCGCCGAGCAGGCAGTAACGGCCGTCGCGTGTCTCCACGGCGAATGACTCCGAGATCAGCAGCGCCGGAAGCTGGCTGGTGAGGATGCGATACAGCCGCACGATCGCCGCCGTCGAGGCGGGGACCTCGCCGGCCCACTCCGGAGGGGCGCCGAGCCCAAACCACAACAGCTCGCGACGGCTCTCCAGCTCGAGCTGCTGGATCGAGCCGCCGATCCCATGGGCGGCGCCCTCGAGCGAGCCGTGGAAGGCCGCCGGGAGACGGTCCGCGAGGATGTGGGACTCCGCCCACACGGCCGGCGCGCTGTGCCTGGTTGCGATCCTGACGCGCCTGAGGATGCAGGGCGTCCCCTCGGCGCTCTGCAGATATCCCGCCGCGTGCGACGGGAGGGCCACCTCGCGCTGCTCCACGACGTCCACCGCTACGCGGTCGAGAGTCTCCACTTCGAGCGCCCGTGTCACCGTGCCGTCGGTGAACAGAAGCCCGCGGAGAAACCCGTCCAGGGCTCCGACGTCGACGCGCGCGAACTCCGCGACCCCCGCCTGCAGATCAGTGAAGTGCCGCTCGGCCAGCCCCTCGCCGACGCGAGCGTCCGTCCCGCTTCCCAGCCGCAGACCTGCGGCCCCGCCCTTCCCGTCCATGGACATCATCTCCCTCAAAGCAGAGGTCGCGACACGCCAGCCTCATCCACATATCCCGTCGTCAAGTCCAGCTCGGTCGACGGTCGCTGCGAGGCCCGGGGCTGGGAAGGCGCCGTCCCCGCGGCGGGCAGCGGCACGACGTGGCCGCAGTGAGGACAGATCACGCCTTCCTCCCCACCCGCGCCGTCGGGCTCCGCCTCCGCCACGTCCTCGCTCGCGCTCCGCTCGCCCCGCTCAGCAGCCCGCAGCTCGATTCTCAGATCCGCCACCGACATCCGCTCGCGTTCGGCCAGCGCCAGCCAACGGCGCTGCTCGTCGGGCTCCAGTGGAGCCACCAGCGCGTGGTGACTCCAGGTGAGTTTGTCACTTCGTAGTGACAAATCCACCTGCGAGGCGACCCACGCGAGGTTGCGCAGCGTCGCGGGGTCATAGCCGGTGATCTTGGCGGCTTCGGTGTAGCCGTCGCCCCAGCGGCGTGTGCCATAGCGCAGCCAGTCCCCCACCCACCACTGGCTGCAGCGGCTGATCTCCCCGATGCGCCGCCCCGCCTCCAGCCAGTCGCGGCGCTCGAGCTCGCCGCTCGGCGACCACGCCACGGTCGGCGTGGTCGGACGCCCGAGGCGCGCAGAGCGTTTCAGCCTTCCGACCTCGCGTTGAACTGCCGGTACTGTTGCAGAAGTCAGATCGATCTCCAACGCTGGTGGATTGACGAAAGCGCTTCAGTTGTAGTACGGAATCAGCGGTCTGTGTTTGGCCGATGTGGACATATCAGTCTCCCGAGTTGGCCAATGTGGCTCATGTCGCGGGCACGGCCGCGACCTCTTTCCACATCCGCAGCCGGGCGCGTCCGTCCGCCTCACGGTTGTCTGTCAGCGCCTCCAGGCGCAGCGCCACGGCGAGCTCCGCCTGGCAGGTGTGGATCGCCTGGGGGAGCAGCGCCTCGATCTTGCGGAGCCGGTTTTCGACCGTGTGGCGTGCGACGCCGAGCGCCGACGCGGCCGAGGAGGCGTTCTGCCCCGCCTCCAGATACGCCCTCAGCGTCTCGCGCGAGCCGCGCCCCCCGTCGCGCTGATCGTTCAGCGGCGCGATGTACAGCGCATACAGCGACTGGGCGGTGGTGTCGTCGCGCAAAGCCGCCGCCAACAGCACCACGTCCGCGTAGCGCGTGATCTGCTCGCGCGTCGCGAGCGAGACCTGACGCGCCGCCTGCGCCTGACGGTGCGTCAGCCGCCAGCCGGCGAGGCCCCGCAAGGGCTCTCCGAGCGCGAGCTTGACCGTCGAGCGCGCCTCGATCTTCGCCGCGCGCTCGACGTCGCTCGCCGCGAGATGGCGCCGCCCGCCGAGCCACGCCCACACCATCTGCTCGCCGCCGGGCACGACCAGCACGTCGCGCTCGAGACGCTCCGAGAGGCGCTGCACGACCCGCATCGCATTGCCGCCCACCGCCGTCAGCCCGAGATGCCAACCGTCGAACCCATAGGCGAACGCGTCCAGGTCGACGTGATCGCCGTTCAGCAGCCGGCGCACCAGCTTCGCGTGTCGATGCCCGGGCGAGTTGCGGGCGATCTCGAGCTCGTTCGCGTGCTCGGCGGAGGCGGCCGCCATCAGCTGGTCGAGCGCCTCGGCCTGTGCGCGCATCACCGCTTGGTGCACCCGAACGGGCAGCTGTGCGGCCTCGTAGCCCACGTACTCCGCGAGCACCCGGTCGCCCGCCACATACCGGCGCAGCAACGTGTCCAGCCCCAATCCGCTCCTCGCCGAGCTGCGCGCCTGCGCGATCAGCGCCGTGGGCACCTCGCGCAGGGACTCAGCCCCGTACTCGACCGCGTCGAGCCCGTACTCGAGCGCGTCGGTGACCGCCACCCTCAGTCCGCTGACGCAGTCCGCGTCCTCGCGTTCCAGGCGGTTGGACAGTTGCGCGGAGATGCGCGCGTAGGCCGCGTCTTCGATGTCGGTCCGCCGCGCGCGCAGACGACGCGCCAGCGCTCGCTGCGCCTCCCGATGCTCACCGGCCCGCTGTCCTTCCCCCCTCCTCACTGATCCTCAGCGTACGGGAGTCAAAAATATAAACGCCTGCCTTGAGATTAGGGGAAACAGCAATGATCTTGTTCACAACCCCCGGCTCTGGCGGTAGATGGTGAAGCCGATCGCCGCGCAGATCGACGCGACGATCCAAAAACGCAGGATGATCTTCGTCTCAGACCACGCCTTCAGCTCGAAGTGGTGGTGAATCGGCGCCATCAGAAACACGCGTTTGCGCGTCGTCTGGAAGGAGATCACCTGGATCACCACCGACAGCGCCTCGACCACGAAGATGCCGCCCAGCAGGATCAGCAGCACCTCCGTCTTCGTCATGATCGCAAGGCCCGCGATCGCGCCGCCCAGCCCCAGCGAGCCGGTGTCGCCCATGAAGATCGTCGCGGGAAACGCGTTGAACCACAGAAAGCCCACGCACGCCCCCACGAGACAACCCGCGAGCATCGCCAGGTCGTAGTCGCCCGCGAGGAACGTGATGCCGATGTAGGCCAGCAGCGCGATCGCCACGCAACCAGCCGCGAGGCCGTCGAGGCCGTCGGTGAGGTTGACCGCGCTCGTCGTGCCCGCCACCACCAGGTAGATCAACAGCGGATAGAACACTCCCAGGTCGACGTGGTAGTCCACGAAGCGCAGCCACAGCGTCGGCGGCAGGTGCGCCTCCTGCGTCGCCACGTACCACAGCCCGAACGAGATCGCGATCGTCACGCCGAGCTTCGTGCGCCCGCGCAGCCCCAGCGAGCGGCGCCTGACGAGCTTCGTGTAGTCGTCGGCGAAGCCCAGCAGCGCGCACGCGATCGCCGCGCCGAACACGCCCACCGAGCGCCAGTCGTAGTTCGTCAGGATCAGGAACGGCACCGACACGGCGAGGAACACGATGATCCCGCCCATCGTCGGCGTGCCCGCCTTCTGGTGGTGCCCCTGCGGGCCGTCCTCGCGAATCTGCTGGCCGAACTCGCGCTCGCGCAGGAACTCGATGAACTTCGGGCTGAGAAAGATGCAGATCAGCAGCGCGGCGGTGCCCCCGAACAGAATCCGCCCCATTCAGCGCCGCCCGGGCCCGGCGCTCGATGCGAGCTTCGCGGGCGCCCCGCCGGGCGCCGCGGAGTCAGACGCGCCGACGCGCAGCGCGTCCGCGACGCGCTCCAGGCCGACGCCGCGCGAGGCCTTCACGAGCACCGTGTCGCCGGGGCGCAACAGGCCCGGCACGAGCTTCGCCGCCGCGCTCGCGTCGGACACCGCGCGGGACTCGCCCGCGAACGCGTCCGCGGTCTCGCCCGCCAAGGGCCCCACCGCGACCAGCAGATCGACGCCGCGCGCGCTCGCGTGCTCGCTCAGCTCGCGGTGCAGCCGCGGCGCGTCCGGACCCAGCTCGAGCATGTCGCCCAGCACCGCCACGCGACGCCCGGGGGCTGTCTCGGCGAGATCGTCGATCGCGGCGCGCATGGACATCGGGTTGGCGTTGTAGCAGTCGTCGATCAGCACCGTCCCGCCCGCGAGCTGCTCGCGCTGTCCTCGCATCGCCGAGAAGCTCACCTCCAACGCGCCGTCGGGTGTGACGCCGAGCGCCCTCGCGACCGCCACCGCCACCAGCAGGTTGCGCAGATTGTGCGCCTGCCCGAACGATGGACGCAGCGTGATCCGCTCGTCGCCCGCCGCGATCGCCACCGTCCCGTCCGCACGCTTCTCCAGCAACGAGACCTCGCCGCCCTCGCCGAACGTGATCGTGCGCACGTCAGCCCGCATGTGCGGATCGAGCAGCGGCTCATCCGCGGGCACGATCACGGTGGCGCCCCGCGCGATGCCCGCGATCAGCTCTGCCTTCGCCGCCGCGATCGCCTCCAGCGAGCCAAGCAGCTCCAGGTGCGCGGGGCCCACGTTCACGATCGCCCCCACGTCGGGGCGCGCGATCTCCGTCAGCTCCGCGATCTGCCCCGGCCCGCGCATCGCCATCTCCAGCACGATCGCCTCCGTGCCCTCGGGCGCCGCCAGCAGCGCCAGCGGCAGGCCGATCTCGGTGTTCAGGTTCGCCGGCGTCGCCACCGTGCGCATGTGCGCGCCCAGCAGCGCCGCGAGGATGTCCTTCGTCGAGGTCTTCCCCGTCGAGCCGGTGATCGCCACCACCTTCGCGCCGCGCTCGCCCAGATGCGCCCGCCACGCGCGCGCCAGGCCGTGCAGGCCCGCGAGCGGGTCCTCGTGCGCCAGCACCGCGCCGCCCGTCCGCGCGTCGAGCGCCGCCCGTGCGTGCTCCGGCGCCACCAGCACCCCCCACGCCCCCGCGCGCAGCGCCTGCGCCGCGTGGCTGCCGCCGTCGATGCGCTCGCCCGGCAGGCCCACGAACAGCTCGCCCCCGGCGACGTCGCGGGAGTCGATGCTCACGCGCAGTGGGCCGGATGACTCGGTTGCCCCCGGGGGCTGTGCGGGCTCGCCGACGCCCGCGAGGCGCGTTCGTGCGCCTGCGACGCTCGCTCCGGCGGCGCGGGCGACGCGCGCCTCGTCCCAGTCCTTCATCGTGCGCTCACCAAGCTGGATCGCAGCGCTTCGCGCGCGACCGTCACGTCGTCGAACGGCAGCTTGCGCCCGGCGGCGAACTCCTGCCCCTGCTCGTGTCCCTTGCCGGCGATCACCAGCACGTCGCCCGCGCGCCCGTCGGCGACCGCCCGTTCGATGGCGCCGCGACGATCGACGATCGCGTGCAGCTCACGCCCAGCCGCGGGCTCGTGATCGGCGCGCTCGACGCCATCAGCGCCCGCCATGATCTCCGCGACGATCTGCTCAGGCTCCTCCGAGCGGGGGTTGTCGGATGTCACGATCGCCACGTCCGCCAGCCGCGCCGCGATCGCGCCCATCAGCGGCCGCTTGCCGCGATCGCGGTCGCCGCCCGCGCCGAACACGCAGATCACGCGCCCGTGCTCGGCGACCAGTTCGCGCGCCGCACGCAGCACGTTCTCGAGCGAGTCCGGCGTGTGGGCGTAGTCCACGAGCACCGCGAAGTCCTGGCCCTCGTCCACCGGCTCGAAGCGCCCCGGCACGCGCACGCCGCGCTCCAGCGCCGGCACGAGCACGTCCAGATCGCCTCCCAGCGCGTGCACGGCCGCGAGCGCGCCGAGCGCGTTCGCGACGTTGAACCGCCCCGGCAACGGCAGCGCCACATCGCGCTCGCCCTCGGGCGTGCGCAATGTGAAGCGGCAGCCGTCGAACGCGCACGCGATGCCCGTCGCGCTGTAGTCCGCGGCGGCGTCCAGAGCGAACGTCAGCGCGCCATCCACTTCGTCCGCGAGGCGCCGCCCGTAGGGGTCGCCGACGTTTATGACGCTCACCGCTGGGCGCTCGCCCGACGGCGGCAAGAACAGCAGGCGCTTGGCGAGGTAGTACTCCTCCATCGTCTCGTGGAAGTCCAGGTGGTCCTGCGTCAGGTTCGTGAACACCGCCGCCGCGAACGGCGTCGCGTCCGTGCGCCCCAGCCGCAGCGCGTGCGAGGACACCTCGATCGCGCACGCGCGGTCGCCGCCGTCGAGCATCGCGCGCAACTCGCGCTGCAGGTCGATCGCCTCCGGCGTCGTGCGCTGAACCTCGCGCTCGCGCCCGCCCACGATCGACTTCACCGTCCCCAGCAGCCCGCACTGCTCGCCGCCCGCCTCCAGCAGCGCTCGCACGAAGTACGCCGTCGTGGTCTTGCCGTTCGTGCCCGTCACGCCCACCACGCGCAGCTCGCGTCCCGGCTCGCCGTAGAAGCGCGCCGCAAGCGGCGCCATCGCCGCACGCGCCGAGGGCACCAGCACCTCCGGCACGCCCAGATCCAGGGGACGCTCCACGACGAGCGCCGCCGCTCCGTCCTTCACGGCCTGCGCGGCGAAGTCGTGGCCGTCGCGGTCGAACCCGCTCACGCAGAAGAACAGGTCGCCCGGCGCCACCGTGCGGCTGTCGTATGCCAGCCCCGCGATCTCCACCGCGACGCTCGGCGCGGGCAGCTCGGCGTTGTCGACCTGCGCGAGGCCGTGGGTGAGAACGTCGAGCCTCATCGGTCGCTCCCGCGTGCCGGCATGCGCCTGAGTCTAGTTTCCACCCCAGCCGGAGCCCGCGGCAGGATCTATTCGGAGGACGCTATCCCGAGATAGGGCAGCGCGAAGCTCATGATCTGCCCGAACGCCGGCGCGGCGACCTTGCCGCCGAAGATCGACCCCGTCTGCGGTTCGTCCACCACCACCGCCGCCAGCAGCTTCGGGTTCGACGCGGGTGCGAAGCCGATGAACGACGCCACGTATGCGCTTTTCGAGTATTCGCCCGTCGCGTGGTCGATCTTGCTCGCCGTGCCCGTCTTGCCCGCGAGCTTATAGCCGGGCACTTCCACCTCGCTCGCCGTGCCCCCCGGCGCGAGCACGCCTTCGAGCATCTTGCGCACCGACGCCGCGGTGGCGCTCGAGATCACGCGGTGCCCCGCCGGCTCGGGCTGCGGGCGCCCCCCGACCGTGTCGATGATGTGCGGCTGGCGCATGATCCCGCCGTTCGCGATCGCAGCGTAGGCGGTGGCCATCTGCATCGGCGTCACCAGCTCTCCCTGCCCGATCGGCAGGTTGCCCATCGAGGAGCCCGAGTAGTGCGCCAACGGCAGCGTCACGCCGCGTTCCTCGCCCGGCAGCTCCACGCCCGTGGGGGTGCCGAAGCCGAAGCGGTGCACCCACGAGTCGAACGCCTTCGACCCCTCGAGTTTGCCGATCTCGATCGCGCCCACGTTGCTCGACTGCGCGAGGATCTGCGCGGTCGTGAGCGTCTCTTCCGGGTGTTCGGTGTCGTCATGGATCGTGCGGTCGGCGACCTGGATCTGGTCGGGGATGTTGAAGGGCGTGTCCGGGGAGATCAACCCGCCCTGCAGCGCTCCCGAGACCGTGAACGCCTTGAACGTCGAGCCCGGTTCGTAGTTGAAGCCCACCGCGCGGTCCTGCAGGTCTTCCGCCGGCGATGCGCCCGGGTCGTTCGCGTTCACCTGCGGCCAGTTCGCCAGCGCCAGGATCGCGCCCGTGCGCGGGTCCATCACGATCGCCGTCGCGTCTTTCGGGTTGAACACCCTCGCCACCGCGCCCAGCACGTCTTCGGTGCGCTGCTGGATGTTCGCGTCCAGCGTCAGCGCCAGCGCCTGCCCCGCCACGACCGGTTTGGTTTCCGTGATCGACACCGGCTGCCCGCGCGCGTCGCTGACGACGCGCCTGCGTCCCGAGTGCCCCCGCAGCAGCCCGTCGCGCGAGTACTCGATGCCCGCCAGACCCTTGCCTTCCGTGCCCACCACGCCCAGCACCTGCGCCGCCAGCGTGCCGCGCGGATACACGCGGCGCATCACCGGAGAGCCAGTCACGCCGGGGATCTTCAACGCCATGATCTTCTGCGCCTGGCGTTCCGGCAGGCCCCGCGCCAGATACACGAAGCCGGTGCGCTCGGAGAGTTTGCGCAGCACCCTGTCCTGGTTCAGCCCGAGCAGCGGCGCGAGCTGCTGCGCCGCCACGAGCGGGTTCGTCAGCAGATACGGGTCCGCCGAGACGTCCTGCGCGGGCTCTGAGATCGCGAGGTCCAGCCCCGAGCGGTCGGTGATCGTGCCGCGCTGCGCCGTCACCGTCTCATCCGTCAGCTGCTGGCTGCTCGCCGCCTTGCGCAGCGTCTCGCCGCGGAACACGCCCAGGTACGCCGTCCGGCCCGCGGCGAGCACGAGCAGGATGAAGAACAGACCGAAGATCGCGCCGATGCGGTTCTGGACGGCGGGCACCGCTCAACCCGCCGGACTGGCCTGCGTGCCCCCGGCGGGCGTCGCTTCGGCGGTTCCACTGCTCGTGGATTCTTCCGCGCTGGGCGCGGGCGTTTCGGCCGTCTGCTGCGAGCTGGCGGTGCTCGCCGTCTGTTCTGTCGTCGTTGCGGGCGGCGGGGAGGTGGATGTGACGGGGGTCGATTCAGCCGTCGTTTCGGACGATGTCACAGAAACCGTGCTCGTTTCGCTCGCAGCCGCTTCGTGGACGGGCGTGCTCAGCGCGGACGCGGCGCGCGACACGTCGAGGTGCCCGCGCGGCGTGAGCGAGCGCAGCGAGCCGATCGGCACGAGCTCCATGCCCATACGCGCGGCGCTCGCCTCCACGCGATCGCCAGCCGCCAGTTCCGAGTTTTCGATGCTCAGCGCCGCGTTCTCGTTGCGCAGCGCGGACTGCTGCTCGAGCGCGCGTCCGATGCCGGCGTTCAGCTTCAACAGGCCCAGCTGCAGCGTCACGATGCCGATCAACGCGAACGCCACCACCACGATCAACGCGCGGCCCCTGACCAGGCGGTCGAGCAGCGGCAGACGGTCGATGCTGCGCAGCGCAGCGATCGCTCCGAGCGCGAGGCCGCCGTCGGACTGCGCGGCGCGACGCTGGGGCGTGGCGCGCGACGACTGACGCGGTGGCGTCGTGCGCGTCGACTTGCGCGCCGGGCCTGATACACGCCGCGGGCGCGGCGCCGTCGTCAGCGGACGCGCGGGCGCTGCGCTGCGTGCGCGGCGCGCGGGGGCGGGGGCTGCTGCGGCTGCTGGGGGCGTCATCGGTCTGCGACCTCCTCGGTGAGCTTCCTCGCGGCGCGCAGGCGCGCCGATCCCGCGCGCGGGTTGCGCGCCACCTCCGTCGCCGACGGCACGATCGAGCGGCGGCTCAACAGCGCCGCCTGCGGCTCGCGTCCGCACGCGCACACCGGCAGGTCCGGCGGGCAGATGCAGCCACGCGCGCGCTCCACCAGGAAGCGCTTCACGCGCCGGTCCTCCAGCGAGTGAAACGAGATCCCCGCCAGCACGCCGCCCTCGCGCAACAGGCTCCACGCGAGCGGCAGCGCGCGGTCGAGCTGGCCGAGCTCGTCGTTGACCGCGATCCGCAGCGCCTGAAAGGAGCGCTTCGCCGGATGGCCGCCCGCGAAGCGCGCCGGCGCGGGGATCGCCGCGTTGATCGTGTCCACCAGCTCCAGCGTCGTGGTGATCGGCGCCTGCGCGCGACGACGCACGATCGCCCGCGCGATCGCGCCCGCGTGGCGCTCCTCGCCGTAGTCGCGCAGCACGTGCGCCAGCTGGCGCTCGTCCCACTCCGCCACGATCTCGCGCGCGCTCAGCGGCTGCGCCGGGTCCATGCGCATGTCCAGCGGCGCCTCGTATGAGTAGGAGAAGCCGCGCTCGCGCGTGTCCACCTGCATCGAGGACATGCCCAGATCGAAATACACCATGTCCGCGCGCACGCCCTCGCGCGCGAGCAGCTCCAGCGCCTCCGCGTAGCCGGAGCGGATGAAGCGCACCGCGCACGGCGCCTGCGCCGCCAGCGCCGCGAAGCGCTCCTCCGCCAGCGGGTCGCGGTCGATCGCCACCAGCGTGCCGTCGGGGCCGAGTCGCTCCGCGACCATGCGCGCGTGGCCGCCGTCGCCGAACGTGCAGTCGATCGCCACCGGGGCGGGCGGGATTCGGTCCAGGCCCAGCAGATCCAGAAGCTCGCCGGCCAGCACCGGGATGTGCGAGCCGGGGGCCTGCGACGGGGCGCAGTCGGCAGGATTCGCCGCGCGCGCCACGCGCCGCGACGAGCGCGCGCCGTCGCCCGCGCCCCGGCGACGCTTCGCCAGCTCAGGAACCCTGAGCTCGCCCGCGCGGATCTCGCCCGCGCTGTCGATCTCGCTCAGCTCAAGCAGCATCGTCGACACGCGCCGTCACCTCCGCCACGCCGCTCAGCAGCGTCGGCCTGTGCTCGTTCCACGCGACCTTGTCCCACAGCTCCAGGCGATCGCCCACGCCCACCACCACGACCTCCTTCGCCAGCGCCGCGTGCTCGCCCAAGAAGCCCGGCACCATCACGCGGCCCGCCGCGTCCAGGTCCGCGTCGTGGGAGCTGCCGTAGAAGAAGCGCTCCAGCTCGTTCAGGCGCGGCGACAGCGGCGGCAGCTCAGCGAGCGCGCGCTGGGTGTAGCGCTCGTAGTCCTCCGGCCGCCACACGCCCACGCACGGCTTCAGGTCGATCGGCATCGCCAGCACCACCCCCTCCGACAGCGCCGCCCGATAGCGCGCCGGCATCGTCAGGCGGTTCTTGGCGTCGAGCGTATGGTCGAACGTGCCGCGAAAGGGGACCACTGGTGCAACTCCAAAGCTTGATTACCGAGCCGAGGTGGAGGAGTGGGAGGAGCCCCTCCACCCCGGCTCGCTGTGGCGAAACGTATCCCACTTTCTCCCACAATGCAACCCTATTTGCACATCTTCTCCCACTTTTTCGCACCACGCACGCCGAACCTATAAAAATCCCTGCAAATCATGGCCTTTCGCAACTCGGTGCGAGATCCCTCGGTACCGCCCCAACACGCAAGGCAGCGTGCAACCGGCGCCGTTGCGACGCGGCTTGCAGAAACCGCCCACCCCCTTGCGCGCGGTGCGACGGTGCGTTTACGATCGCCCTTCCCCGCCGCCCGGCACCGCCGGGCCGAGAAAGGACCGCCCACTTGCGCCCAGCCATCACACCCGCGCCCCGCCCCCTCCCCCTGCTCGCGCGGGCGCTCGCAGCCGTCGCGCCGCTCGCGCTCGTCGCGGCGGCGCTCGCCGGCTGCGGCTCGAGCGCCAAGATCGCCACCTCCGCCGACCCCGCCAGCGCGATCCCCGCCTCCGCCGCGCTGTACGCCGGCGCGGACGTCCGCCCGCAGGGCAAGCGCGCCACCGAAGCGCTCGCCGCGGGCGTCGCGCTCACCAAACAGGCCAACCCCTACCTGCGCCTGCTCGCCGCCCTGCAGACCCCCGGCTCGCCCACGCTCGACTACAAGCGCGACGTCGCGCCATGGCTCGGCCCGCACGCCGGCGTGTACCTCACCTCCATGAACGCCGCCGGACCGCTCACCGCGATCCTCGAACGCGGGCTGCTCGGCGAACCCTCGCCCACCGGCTCCTTCCCGCTCGGCAAGGGCGCGGCCGACGGCGCGATCGTGCTCGACACCCGCGACGAAGCCAAGGCCCGCTCCTTCCTCGACAGCCAGGCAAGCCACGCCGGCGCGCACCCCGCCAGCTACCGCGGCTACGCCTACAAGCTGGGCGGCGCCGGGATCGCGCTCGGGATCGTCAAGCGCTTCCTCGTCATCGGCAGCGACGCGGGCATGCACGGCGTCATCGACACGGTGCTCGGCGGCCCCGCGCTGACCCACGCGGGCGGCTACTCGAAGCTGCTCGCCGCCGCCCCCGCCACAGCGCTCGCGCACGTCTACTCCAACCCCAAGGCCCCCGCCGACGCGGCATCCAAGCCCAGCGCGCGCTCCCAGGAAGGCATCTCCGGCGTGCTCGGGCTGCTCTCAGCAGAACGCGAGGTCAACCTCTCGCTGATCGCCTCCGCGGGCTCGCTCGCGCTCGACGCCGACACGCTCACCGGCTCCGCCACCAGCGCCGAAGGGCTGCTCTCCGCCGACCCGCACGCCGCCGAAGCGCTCGCCGGGCTGCCCGGCGAATCGTGGCTCGCGATCGGCCTCGCCGACATTGGCCACACCCTCCCCGCCGACATCAAGGGGCTGCGCCTGCTCGGCTCGCTCGGCACCGCCCCCGGCAGCGGCACGACCGGCGTCGAAGCGCCAGCCGGCAGCACTCTCAGCATCCCATCGCTGCTCAGCGGCATGCTCACACCGCTGAACGCAATGGGCGCGCACACCGCGCAGGCGAAGCGCGCGTTCGCCAGCTGGATGGGCTCGGGCGGCATCTTCGTCGCCGGCGCCAGCCTGCTCGAACTGAAAGCCGCCGTCGTGATCGAATCGACCGATCCCGTACGCTCGCGCGCCGCCGTCGCCGCGCTCGCCACTCAACTGCGCAAGGCCGGCGCCAAGGTCGAACCGACCACCATCGCCGGCACCGACGCCGCCGTCGCCGCGCGGCTCACCGGCCTGCCCGTCGTGCTCGACATCGCCGACGGACAGGACTCCGCCGGTAACACCAAGTTCGTGCTCGGCCTCGGCGAACCGTCCGTCGCCGCCGCGCTCAACCCCTCGAGCACGCTCGCCTCCGCATCCTCGCGCGGCGCCGCCGCCGCCGCGCTCGGGGAAGGCGCGCAGCCGAGCATCCTCGCCGACTTCCCCACGCTGCTCAGCCTGCTCGAAGGCGTCGGCCTCACCGAAGACCCCTCGCTCTCCAAGGTCGTGCCGTACCTGCGCGCGCTCACCACGCTCTCCGGCGGCGGACACAGCCTCGGCGGGGAAATCCAGCGCTACCGGCTCGTCGTCGGGCTGCAGGGCGCCGGCGCCAGCGCCGGCTGACCCTCGCGGCCGGCGCGACTCAGCCGCCGACAGCAGGAGTTGCGGCCTGAGCTTCGATCGCGCGATCGAACACCGGCCTGCCGTCGCGCACGCGCTCCACGCCGTAACGCGCCAGCGTCGTTTCGCCGTTCGGCTCGATCGAGTAGCGCCCCAGCACCGAGTCGCGCTCGCGCGCGGAGAACACACCGCGGATCACCGCCGCGCGGTCGTCGCCGTGGACGCCCGCCGCGCGTATCGCGTCCAGCACCAGGTTCATCGCCTCATAGCCGTACAGCACGTACGGGCCCGCTTCGCCGCCCAGGCGCTGCGCGTAGTCGCGCAGCACGCGCCGCGACGAGGCCGGGTAGAGCCCCACCGGCAGCACCGGCGTCGTCAGATACGTCACCGCCTCCGCGCCCGCGCCGAGCTTCGACGCGAACGCCTCCCCCGCCATCGCGCTGGAGCCGAGCAGCAGCAGATGAGGATCGGCGCGGTGCAGCGCCCGCCACAACGCCACCGTCCCCGCTCCTCCACCCCCGGCGAAGAACAGCGCTTGCGGTTTCCTTTCCAGGACCTTTTCCACCTCGCCCGCGTACGCCGCGCCGACGCTCGTCGCGATGCTGTCGTGGCCAGCCAGCGCGATCCCCGCCGCGGTGGCGTCCGAGGCCACCAGATCCGCCAGCGGGATCTCGAACGGGTCCTGGTCGTCGATCACATACAGCCTGCGAACCCCCAGCGCGCCCATCAGCTTCGCCTGCGCCGCCGCCTGCACCGTGTCGCCCGGCTGCAGACGCGCGAACGTGCGCTTGCCGCTCAGGTAGAAGCGCCCCGGCTCGTCCTGCCCCGCGTCCAGCGAGCGCGTCAGCCCCTCATACGGGCTGCTCGGGCTCAGCTGCGGGATGCCCGCCGCGTTCGTCAGCGGCAGCGAGATCGCCGTCGCAGCCGAGTCGAAGTCGCCGATGTACGCGATCGTGCTCGGGTCCTGCGCCGCCGTCTTCGCGTTCGTGGAGGTCACATCCGGGCTCCATTCCCCGCTCTGCGGGTTCGCGTCGTCCAGCGACACGAAGCCGATCTTGAAGCGCCCCGCGCGGCCCTGCGCGTCGCTGAGCGCCAGCTTCTCGCCCCCCACGATCTGCCTCGAGATCGGCGCCAGCGGACCCTGCAGCGGCAGCGAGGAGTACACCGCCAGCTGCCCGCCCGTCGCTTCCGCCACGTCCGAGCTCGGCGCCCCTCCCGCGCAACCGGCCAAGGCCGTGCCCGCGGCGAGGACGGCGGCGAGGCCCAGCCAGCGCGCCAGCACCCGTTACTGGCTGCGGCGGCCGGGGAGGTAGCCGGAGAGGATCTTCAGCGAAGCTCCCACGAGGATGATCACGGTGGCGAGCAGGAACGAGTCGAGGCCTTTGGCTCCGAGCGCCCACAACACGATCCACACGATCAGGCCGGCGGTTACGGTGAGTATCAGTCCCATGCGCGCGGAATCTTAGCTGGCCGATCCCCGGTCGGTCGCGGCCAGCGTCGCCGCCAGCTCGCCCACCAGCGCTCCCACCGCGCCCGCCGGATCATCCGACTCGCCCGCCGCGCGCACCAGCCGCGTGCCCACGATCACCCCGTCCGCGCCCGCGTCCGCCGCCTGTGCGGCCTGCTCGCCGCTGCTGATCCCAAAGCCGAGCGCCACCGGCGCCGCGGTCGCGCCCTTCGCGCGCGCCACCACCTCCGCGAACGTGTCGCTCAGCGCGCTGCGCTCGCCCGTCGTGCCCACCACCGACACCGTGTACAAAAAGCCGCGCGCCCGCGCGCCGATCTGCTCGAGGCGCTCCCGCGGCGTCGTCGGCGCCACCAGCGGCACCAGCGCGATCCCCCGCGCGTCGCAGATCTCCAGCACCTCCGGCGCCTCACCCTGCGGCAGGTCCGGCACGATCAGCCCGCACGCGCCCGTCCGCACGAGGCGCTCCACGAACGCCTCCACGCCGGGCGCGAACACCATGTTCGCGTAACACATCAACACCACCGGCACGCTCGGCGCCAGCGCGCGCGCCACCTCCAGCACGCCCGCCACGTTCGCCCCGGCCGCCAGCGCCTGCGTGCCCGCCGCGTGGATCACCGGACCGTCCGCCAGCGGATCCGAGTAAGGCACCCCCAGCTCGATCACGTCCGCGCCCGCCTGCACGCACGCCTCGCCGATCCGCACCGACTCCTCCAGCGTCGGGAATCCGCCCATCACGTACGGCATCAGCGCCGCGCGCTTGCCCGTGTCCGCGAACGCCTCCGCCAGGCGCTCGATGCCGGTGGTGCTCGTGACGCTCACGAGGGCGAGCTCTCGGCGAGCACCTCGGCGAGATCCTTGTCGCCCCGCCCCGACAGGCACACCAGGTCGAGCGCGCCGTCGCTCTGCGCCAGCACCCACGCGAGCGCGTGCGCCGTCTCCAGCGCCGGGATGATGCCCTCCAGGCGCGCCACCTCACGAAACGCCGCCAGCGCGTCCCGGTCCGGCACCGCCACGTAGCGCGCGCGTCCGCTGTCGCGCAGGTGCGCGTGCTCGGGGCCCGCGCCCGGGTAGTCAAGGCCCGCGGAGATCGAGTGCGCCTGCACGATCTGCCCCTCCTCGTCCTGCATCACCGCCGAGCGCGACCCGTGCAGGATGCCCGCGCGCCCGCCCACCGTCAGCGGCGCGCCGTGGCGGGCCGTGTCGATGCCCTCCCCGCCCGCCTCCACGCCGATCAGCTCCACGTCCGCGTCGGGGATGAACGCCGCGAAGATGCCCATCGCGTTCGAGCCGCCGCCCACGCACGCGATCACTCGCGCCGGTAGCTTGCCCTCACGCTCGAGGATCTGCGCGCGCGCCTCGTCGCCGATGATCCGCTGCAGGTCGCGCACCAGCGCCGGGTACGGCGCCGGTCCCACGACCGAGCCGATCACGTAGTGGGTGTGCTCCACGTTCGTCACCCAGTCGCGGATCGCCGCCGAGGTCGCCTCCTTCAGCGTCTTCGCCCCCGCGTCCACCGGCCGCACGCTCGCGCCCAGCAGTTCCATCCGCTGCACGTTCGGGCGCTGGCGGCGCGTGTCCTCCACGCCCATGTACACCATGCACTCCATGCCCAGCAGCGCGCACACCGTCGCCGTCGCCACGCCGTGCTGGCCAGCGCCCGTCTCCGCGATGATGCGCCGCTTGCCCATCCGCTTCGCCAGCAGCACCTGGCCGAGCGCGTTGTTCAGCTTGTGCGAGCCCGTGTGGTTGAGGTCCTCGCGCTTCAGGTAGATCGGCCGGCCCGCGCGCTCTGAGAGGCGGCGCGCGCGATACAACGGCGTCGGGCGCCCGCCGAAGTCGCGCAGCAGCTCGTCCAGCTCCGCGCGGTAGGCAGGATCCTCGCGCGCGGCGATCCACGCCTGCTCCAGCTCCGCCAGCGCCGGCATCAGCGTCTCAGGCACGAACTGCCCGCCGTAGGGGCCGAAGCGGTGCTCGACCGTCGGTGCGCTCACGCCGGTTGGCCGATCTCGTGTGTCTGGCCGACGGCGTCGAACAGCGCGCTCAGCTTCTCCGGATCCTTGTGCCCCGGCGCGGACTCCGTGCCGCTCGCGCTGTCGATCGCGTAGGGGTGGGTGATCGCTATCGCCTCGGCGACGTTGTCGGCGTCTAGACCGCCGCTGAGGATCAGCGGCACCTTCGAGCGGCGCGCCGCGGCGAGCTTCCAGTCGAAGCTCTCGCCCGTCCCGCCGCGCATCCCCTGGCGCGAGACGGCGGCGGAGCGCGCGTCGAGCAGGTGGAAGTCGACGTGGAAGCGCTCCAGGTCCTGCACGTCCGCGGCGCCCGACACCTGCGCCGCCTTGACGATCCGCGCCCCAGTGCGCCGTCGAGCCTCCTCGCAGTAGGACGGGCCCTCGTCTCCGTGCAGCTGCAGCATCGTCAGGCCGAGGTCCTCGCCGATCCGCACCACGTCCTCGAGGGGCGCGTTCACGAACACGCCGCACAGCTCCACGCGGCGGCGCATCGCCGCGACGATCTCCTGCGCCTGCGCAAGCGAGCAGCTGCGGGGGCTCGCGTCGTAGAAGATCATCCCCAGCGCCCACGCGCCCAGGCCCGCGGACAGCTCCGCGTCGGCGAGGTTCGTGATGCCGCAGATCTTGACCTTCGTCGGCTCGGTTGCCATGCACCCAACGGTAGCGGGCGCTCGCGGGCCGGGGTCTGCGGGTGCGAGCGCGCTCAGCCTTCGGGCGTCTGCGCGCCGGGCAGCGAGTTGGGCCGGCTGCCGAGCTTCGCGCTGACGGTCTTCTTTTCGTACTTGCCGTTGCCGATCGCGCGCTCGATGCCGATGGAGACGGTGTCGCCCGGTTTCTTCTTCGAGACGGCGTTCGCGAGATCTTCGGAGCTGGTGACCGGCTTGCCGTCGAACGTCACCACGATGTCTCCGCCGACGGTCACCTGGCCGTTTTCCGTGGTCGTGTTCACAGAGCCGCCTTTGATGCCCGCCTTTTCAGCCGCCGTGCCCTTCTGCACGCTCTGCACGAGCGCGCCGCTTTTCACCGGCAGGTTCAGCGCGGACAGCGAGCCGTCGATCGTCAGCGAGGTCAGGCCGAGGTAGGCGCCGCGGACGGTGCCGCCTTTCTCCAACTGCGTGATCTCCGACTTGGCCGTGTCTATCGGCACCGCGAAGCCGATGCCCACGCTGCCACCGCCGCTGCCGCCGGTCTCGATCTGCGAGTTGATGCCGATCACCTGGCCCGCGGAGTTCAAAAGCGGGCCGCCCGAGTTGCCCGGATTGATCGGCGCGTCGGTCTGCAGCACGTTGTTGATCGCGAACCCGTTCGGCGCGGTGATCTGGCGCTGCAGCGCGGACACCACGCCGGTCGTGAGCGTGCGTTCGAGGTTGAACGGGTTGCCGATCGCATACACCGGGTCGCCCACCTGCGCCGCGCCGGAGTTGCCCAGCGCGAGCGGGTGCAGCGTGAGGCCGTCCGGAGAGATGTGCAGCACGGCGAGGTCGTTGGAGGGGTCCTTGCCGACCACCTGCGCTTCCACGGCCTTGCCTTTTTCGAAGCTCACCGTGACCTTGATCGCGTTCTCCACCACGTGGTAGTTCGTCAGGATCGTGCCGTTGCTGTCGATCACCATGCCCGAGCCGGTCGCCACGCCCTGGCGCTGGGTTTCCTGGCCGAACAGGAACGGCGATTCGGTCTTCTGCACGATCGTGGACGTGATGTACGCCACCCCGGGCGCGTCGCGCACGTAGATTTCGTGCGGCGTGAGGCCCTTGTTCAGGTGCGAGGCGTTCGTCGGGGCCGCGGGCGCGGCCGCCGAGACAGTCGTCACGGTCGTGCTGTTTTTGTCCAGGCCGCCGAACGCGGCGACCACGGCGACGGCGACGCCGCCGCCCAACAGGGCGGCCAAGAACGGGATGGCGAACATGCGTTTCATATGAGAGGAGGATGGTCGGCCCGTGTGAAGGCCAACTAAATGTCTTCGCTTGAGTTGCTAAATGATGTCAGTTCGCGCAGCGCGAGGGCGGAGTCGGCTGCGCGCATCAGCGTCTCGCCCACCAGCACGGCCTGCACGCCGCGCTCCTGCAGTGACTGCAGCTGCTCGGGTCGGGAGATGCCGGACTCCGACACGACGAGCGTCCCGGGCGGGATCTCGTCCATCAGGCGCGCGGTGCGCTCCACGTCGACGCTGAAGTCGCGCAGGTCGCGGTTGTTCACGCCCACGATGTCCGCGCCGAGCGCGAGCGCGCGCTTGCACTCCTCGCGGTCGTGAACCTCCACGAGCACGTCCAGGCCCAGCCCCGTCGCGGACTCGTGCAGCGATGCGAGCGTCGCGTCGTCGAGCGCCGCGACGATCAGCAGCACCGCGTCCGCGCCAGCGGCGAGCGCCTCGTGCAATTGGTAGGGGTCGACGACGAAGTCCTTGCGCAGCAGCGGCAGCGCGCACGCGCCGCGCGCCGCCATCAGGTCCTCCAGGGCGCCCGAGAAGTTGGGGCCCTCGGTGAGGATCGACGCGGCCACAGCCCCGCCCCGCTCGTACGCCTTCACGATCTGTGCCAGGTCGGGACTCTCGCGCAGCTCCCCCGCCGACGGCGAGCGCCGCTTGAACTCCGCGATCACGCCGATGCCGGGAGCGGCGAGAGCGTCGCGGAACCGGCGTGGCGCCGCGGCGCCACGGCTGGGCGAGGCTCCCTCTCCGGGGAACGGCAGCGGGCGGGCGCGCTTGCGACGCTCGACCTCCTCGCGGGTTTCGGAGAGGATGCGGTCGAGCACGGTCGCGGCGGGCGCGCTCATCGCGGCGCATCCTCGGGCGCGTGCCGGCGCGTGGCGGCGATGAAGCTCTCGAGCGCTGCCGCCGCGCGTCCGTCGGCCAGCGCCACGCGCGCCGCCTGCACGCCCTCGGCGATCGTGTCGGCCCCGGCGGCGGCGTAGATCGCGGCGCCCGCGTTGACGATCGCCAGCTCCTCGTCCTGGCGCGAGTGCGCGGGCTCGCCGCCGTCCGCGCTCAGGATCGAGCGCGTGATTCGAGCGTTCTGCTCGGGCGTGCCGCCGGCCGAGGACTGTCCGCCGTCGCCTGCGGCGCCGGCATCGATCCCCACCTCGCTCGGTCGCAGAACGTAGCGCTCGATCTGCTCGCCGTTGACCTCCACCACGTGAGTGGGCGCGGTCGCGGAGATCTCGTCGAGCCCGTCCTCTCCCGCGACGACGAGCGCGCGGTCGACGCCCAGCAGCGCGAGCGCGCCAGCCATCCGCTCGAGGAAGCGCTCGTCGGAGACGCCGATCAGCTGGCGACGCGCGCCCGCCGGGTTGGTCAGCGGGCCGAGCAGGTTGAAGATCGTGCGCACCGCCAGGTCACGCCGCACGGGGATGACGAAGCGCGTGGCCTGGTGGTGGGTGGGCGCGAACATGAACCCGAAGCCGGCCTCTTCGATGCATTCGCCGACCTGCTCCGGCTGGAGGTCGATGCGCGCGCCGAGCGCCTCCAGCACGTCCGCCGAGCCGGATCTGCTCGTCGCGGAACGGTTGCCGTGCTTGGCGATGGCGCAGCCAGCGCCCGCAGCGATCAGCGCGGCGGTGGTGGAGACGTTGAACGAGCTCCTGCCGCCGCCGGTGCCGGCGGTGTCGAGCAGGTCCTCGCGCTCCACGGGAACGCCCGCGGCGAGCGCGCGCATCGTGGCAGCGAGGCCGGCGAGCTCGTGCACCGTCTCGCCCTTCGTGCGCAGCGCGATCAGGAAGCCGGCGATCTGCGTCTCGGAGACCTCGCCGTGCATGATCTCGTCGAGCACCGCGGAGGTCTCCTGGGCACTCAGGTCCTGTTGGGAGGCGAGCGCGTCGATCGCCTTGGTGAGCGTGGCGTTGGGCATCGACTCAGGGCGTCGCGGGCAGCGGCTGCTCGGGGCGCTCGACGGTCGAGCCGAGCGCGAGGAAGTTCGCCAGCAGCTCGTGGCCCTGTTCGGTGAGCACGGACTCGGGGTGGAACTGCACGCCCTCGGCGGGCAACTCGCGGTGGCGCACGCCCATCAGCACGCCGCCGCCGCGGGCGGAGGCTTCGAGGCAGTCGGGCAGCGCCTCGTCGACGACGAGCGAGTGGTAGCGCCCCACGGTCAGCGGCGAGCGCAGCCCCGCAAAGATCGTGCGCCCGTCGTGCTCGATCGTGGCGGCCTTGCCGTGCACGGGCGGGTTCAGCGTCACGCGCCCGCCGAACGCCTGCGCGAGCGCCTGGTGGCCGAGGCACACGCCGAGCGTGGGGATACCCGCCTCGGGGAAGCGCTTGACGAGCTCCAGCGTGATGCCGGCCTCGTCGGGCGTACACGGACCGGGCGAGATCACGCAGCGCTCATAGCCGCGCTCGAGCAGATCGTCGACGCTGGCGCGGTCGTTGCGCACCGTCTCGATCTCCGCACCCAGCTCGCCGAGGTACTGCACGAGGTTGTACGTGAAGGAGTCGTAGTTGTCGAGGACGAGGACGGTCATGTTTGGTTTCGAGGCTTATGGCCGTGCGTTACGCAAAGTGACAGGAATCCGTCACGTCGTGTCACTTTCGATATCACCCTCACGCCCAATCCACCTGCGCGCACGCCAGCGCGACCGCCTTCAGCACCGCCTGGGACTTGGCGACCGACTCGGCGTACTCGTACTCGGGCTTCGCGTCCGCGACCGTGCCGCCGCCCGCCTGCACGTGCGCGACGCCGTCCTTGACCACGACCGTGCGGATGTGGATCGCGGTGTCGAGGTCGCCCGCGTAGCTCAGGTAGCCGACCGCGCCGCCGTAGCCGCCGCGCTTGATCGGCTCGAGCTCGTCGATGATCTGCATCGCGCGCACCTTCGGCGCGCCCGACAGCGTGCCCGCGGGGAGCACGCGAGCGCAGCGCGTCCATCGGCCCGACCTCCTCGCGCAGCGTGCCCGACACGGAGGACACGATGTGCATCACGTGGCTGTACAGCTCGATCTCCATCAGCTCGTCCACCTCCACGCTGCCGTACTCGCACACCCGCCCGAGGTCGTTGCGGCCGAGATCCACCAGCATCACGTGCTCCGCGCGCTCCTTCTCGTCCGCGAGCAGTTCCGCCGCGATCCGCCGGTCCTCCTCGGGGTTCGCGCCGCGAGGGCGCGTGCCCGCGATCGGCTTCGTCGAGACGTGGCGCCCCTTCACCGTCAGCAGCGGCTCGGGACTCGCGCCCGCAACCTGGAAATCGCAGAAATCCAGGAAATACATGTACGGGCTCGGGTTCACCGCGCGCAACCCACGATAAATAGAAAAAGCCTCCACCGGCACGGGCGCGGACCACCGTTGCGACGGCACGATCTGGAACGCGTCGCCCGCGAAGATGTACTCGATCGCGCGCGACACCATCGCTTCGAAGCGCTCGCGCGTCACGTTCGACTCGAACGCCGGCATCTCACGCTCGACTCCGCCGGAACGCGACACGGCACGCGGCACCGGACCCGCGAGCACCTCGCGCACCTGCGCGACAGTGGCAAGCGCTGCCGCGTAGGCCAGCTCCACGTCCGGCTGCGCGTCCAGGTCGGCGTTCGCGAGGATCGTCACGGTGTGCTTCAGGTGGTCGAAGATCACCAGCGCGTCCGACAGCATCAGCGCGAGGTCCGGCAGCCCCAGCGGGTCCCCGTCGGGGCCGCTTGGCGCCTCGCCCAGCGGCTCCACCGCGCGCACCAGGTCATAGCCGAAGAAGCCCACCGCGCCGCCCGCGAACGGCGCGCGGGCGTCCTCGTCCTCGATCGGCGCCTGCTCGTAGCGCGCCACGTGCTCCGCCGCGAGCGCGTACGGGTCGCCGTCCTCGCCCAGCGACCACCTCACGACCGCGCGCGGGCGAAAGCCGATGAACGACCAGCGCCCCACGCGCTGGCCCTGGTCCGCGGACTCCAGCAGGAACGCCGGCTCGGTCGGCGCGAGCGCGCGCAGCTTCAAGAACGCCGACACCGGCGTCTCGCAGTCGTCGATGAAGCTGTGGCGCAGCGGGATCAGGTTGTAGGAGTCAGCGAGCGCGCGGGCCTGCTCGATGCTCGGCGTGACGTTCGGCGCCGTCGTCGCGGACGCGCTAGGAGCGACGGCCATCGAGCACCCGCTCGGCATCGGTGAGCGAGCGCCCGCGACTGCGCAGCAGCACCAGTAGGTGGTAGAGCACGTCCGCGGCCTCTTCGTCGACGCGCTCGTCGCTCTCCTCGCGCGCCGCGCGCGCCACCTCCTCGGCCTCCTCCATCACCTTCTCGCCGATGTGCGTCGGGTTCTCCAGCAGCTCCACCGTGTACGAGCCGGCCGGACGCTCCAGCGCGCGCTGCGCGAGCGTGCGCTCGAGCGCCGGCAGCGTCTCGTGCGGCGCCGCTCGATCGAGCTCGCCGCGGTGAAAGCACGTGCGCTCGCCCGTGTGGCACGCCGGGCCCGCGGGCTCCACGAGCGCGAGCACCGTGTCGCCGTCGCAGTCCACGCGCAGCGCGCGCACGCTCTGCACGTTGCCGCTCGTCGCGCCCTTGTGCCACGGCTCGCCGCGCGAGCGGCTCCACAGGTGAAGCTCGCCCGTCTCGCGCGTGCGCTCGAGCGCCCGCGCGTTCATGTACGCGAGCATCAGCACCTCGCCGCTGGCCCAGTCCTGCACCACGCACGGCACGAGGCCGTCGCGGTCGTAGGAGACCTGCTCGTCGATGTTCCGCGCGTCGGTCGTGCTCATCGCTCGATTGTAGGTCCAGCCGGTTGCGAGGGGTTTTGAGACACACTGCCTCAGATGGAATCGCTGTTCGATCGCAAGTTGATCGTGGTCACCGGCAAGGGTGGCGTGGGCAAGACCACGATCGCCACCGCCATCGGGCTCGCGGCGGCCGACGCCGGGCGACGGACGATTGTCGTGGAGGTGGGCGAGGAGAGCCGACTGCCGACGCTGTTCGGGGTGAAACCGCCCGCGCCGGGGGCCGAGCTCCAGCTGCGCGAGCGCCTCTCGACGGTCTCGATCGACCCGGACCGCGCGCTGCTGGAGTGGCTGCAGGCGCTCGGCGGGCGCGTATCCGGACGCCTGCTCGCCTCCAGCGGCACGTTCCAATACTTCGCCGCCGCCGCCCCCGGCGCGAAGGAGCTGGTGAGCATGATCAAGGTCTGGCAGCTGACCCGCGACGATGGGCGCCGACGACGCGCCGCGAGCTATGACCTCGTGGTGCTCGACGCTCCCGCCACCGGCCACGCGCTCGGCCTGCTCGGCTCGCCGCACACGTTCGGCGCGATCGCCCGGGTGGGACCGATCGCGGGCGACGCGCGGCAGGTGGGCGAGCTGCTCGCCGATCCGCGGCGCAGCGCGTATCTGGCGGTCGCGCTGGCGAGCGAGATGGCGGTCACGGAGGCGCTCGAGCTCCAGGACGGGCTGCAGCGTCAGCTCGGTCGCGATCTGCGCGCGGTGATCGTCAACGGCCTACTGCCGAAGCGCTTCACCGCCGCGGAGCTGGAGCAGATCAGAGCGCTCGCCGGCGACGTTCGCAGTGCGGCAGTTGCACGGGCGGCAGCTCACGCCGCCACGTCGGTTCACGAGCGTGCGCGCTTTCAGCAGAATCAGCTCGCGCGCCTGCGTCGCCGCGCCTTTGGGGTGGTTGGAGTTCCATTCTCATGGAGCACCGAGCTGGACCTGGCGGGCGTGGATGAGATCGCAACGAGGCTCGCACGCAAGCTGTGAAGAGTGCGCGCACGTATGAACCCGACTCTCAGTGAGGCGCGATTCGGTACCGGCGCGTGGCTGGGTCGCGATCGAGCAGACCCACGGCCAGCAGCGTCGTGACGTAGCGATGCGTGGTGCTCGTGTTCATGTCGAGCATGCGCGCGAGTTCGGCGATGCCCAGGTAGCCGCCGTCGGGCGGAAAGCACGACAGCACGAGCAGACCCGACAGCAGCGACCGCGACAGGCGCCGGTCGTCCATCTGCGCGGGGTAGGACCAGTCCTCGGAGTCGATCGCGAGCGTCCATTTGGGGTCTTTCAACGCCGACAGCAGCACCGACATCGTGCCGCCCTGTCCCGCCGCGCGCACAACCTGGTCGACCTGTGCTTTGGAGAGCTCGATCAACACGGCCTCGCCGTCATCGTTTTCGGTCGAACGGGTCGAACGCCGCGCGGGACGCCCGACCCGTTGCCGCTGGCGAGACGACGCGGCGCTGGACGAACCCGAGCTGCCCGACTTGGCGCGCCTCTTGGGGCGACGCTTCTCTGTCCCTGTAGGCAGGACTCCGATTCCAATCTCATCCGTCATCGCGTTTGAGCATCATCGCGATCCGGCGCCCGCGCACAAAGGCGGACCTGAATGTTCAGTTCTGACTAATTTGAGTAATCGGGCTTTTGCGAAGCGAATCCCTAGGCGCGTCGCAACCCGTACGCGCTGCGCCACACGCGCAGAATCGGCACCAGCATTCGCGTCAACCACCCTCCCGCGCGAAGCAGCGCGCGTGTGGTGTTCAGTTTTGCAGACGTGCGCGCCTCCTCCGCAGATAGATACATCGCCACCATTCCCGCCACGATCAGCGTGTGGCGCGTGCCGTTTCGCAGTCGCCGCGCATGCGCCAGCGACTGGCGCACTAACTCATCGGTGCGCTCGACCGCAACCTGCCCGTTCGGGTAGTGGCCGATGTAGCTGTGCGCGCCCTCGGCCACGTCGGCGACCTCGTCGACATAGCTGTCGAGCATCGTGCTGGCGGCGCAGATCCACGGCATGTAGGCAGCGTCGAGCTCGATCGCGTCGCGCTCCTCGCATGCGGGGTCGGCGGCGAGCGCGAGCAGAGCGTGAACGCCGAGCGTGCTGCTCGCCGCGGCGGTCAGCTCCCACCAGCTCAGCCCCCATCCATTTTGGAACGTGCTCTGTGCCCACGCCTCGAGCGTGCGGTCGCGCCGCAGGACGTCCGTGTCGTGGTTGAGACCCTGCACGCCACAGCGCCTCGCGCCCCGCAGCGCCAGCGAGCGGGTGCTCGCATAGGAAGGCAGATACACGCACGCGTCGCGACACGCCTGCACGAGCGCGCGCACGTACCCGCCGTCTTCCAGCGGACGGTGGCGGTAGTAGTCGGCGATCGGGCCACCCGGGTCGAGCGCGTCGCGCAGCGCCAGGTGAAGCTGCAGCCCGTCCGCCTGAGCGTCGTCGCTCGCCGGGCGCTCGCTGAGGCTGTCGAGGAAGTCCAGCAGGATCTGAAACGCGACCAGCAGGCGCAGCAGGCTCGCGTCCCGGCGCGGCGGGAGCACCGCGAACAGCGCGGCGCCCTCGGCGTTGAAGCGCTTGGTGTTCAGGGCTTCCAGGGCCTCATCGCGGATCTCCGGGTCCGGGATCGCGGCCGCGCAGCGTCGCCAGTGCTCGACCTCACGAGCGACCCCCGGACGGATCCACGCGAGCTCACGAGCGCACACGCGGCCGGACGCCAACAGCTGGCGGGTGCCGAAGCCCGCCCCTTCTGAAAATCCAAGGATCAGAATAATCCTGGAGGTTAGAGACCGGTTCGGTCAGTCTCTGAGACTCAGCGCAGGACGCACGCGCGTCGCGAGCCCTCCCGGTATCGCAATTATCACGATCGCCGTCGAGCTCACGAGCGCGAAGCTCGCCACGGCGACGAGCAGGCCCGGCGAGAAGGCCACCGGGAAGCCCGTCACGGTCACGAGCGCGCGGCTGAGCAGCGTCTGCCCGAGCAGCCCGAAGGCGGCCCCCAGCGAACACCCGCTGCCCAGCAGCAGCCCGCTCTCCCACACCAGCGCCCGCCACAGCACACCCCGATCGAAGCCGTCCACCTTCATGTCCGCCAGACGCGGACGGCGCTGCAGGATCATCGCGCCCATCATCGCCGCCATCGCCAGCACCGCGGCGATCAGAACCAGGATCGAGATCTGCGTCAGACGCGACAGCCCCTCCCGAGCGGTGGCGCGGAACTCCTGTTCGCGCGCAGACGCGGTCTGCACCCGCAGCGGCGAGCCCGGACCCAGCGCGCCCCGCACTTCGCTCGCGGCAAGCGCAGGCGAGACCCCCGGACGCGGATCCACCTCGAGCGCGCTCGGGTCGGCGCTTTCCCACGCGCGCGCGTAGTCCTCCGCGTTGAGCACGATCGCGCCGGGCGGCCAGCCGAAGTTGGTGCTCAGCGCGGCGACCCGCAGCACCGTCGGACGCGGCGAGGGCAACAGGAAGGAGTCGCCCACGCGCAGGTGCTGCTGAGAGGCGATCGCGCGCGAGAGGATCACCCAGCCGCCGGCGTGAAAGCGCGAAACCGCGACGGCCGGCTCGCCCTGCACGAGCTGGTCGGGCGGAAGCGGCTGCGCCACGTCGGCAGGCGGCGCGATCACCCACGCGCGGCGATCGCCGATGTCCAGAAACGACCCGCGGTAGAGGCGCACCCTCGCCACTCCTCCCAGCTTCGCGATCCTGGCGCTCGCGGCGGACCCGTCGAACGGCGTGGTGGCCAGCGAGTTGGCGATGCCCGACGGCGAGACCCACAGGCCCGTCGTGGAGTTCAAGCCGCTCGCCACGCGGTTGAGTCCTTCCAGCAGATCGCGGTGAGAGGTCTCGATCGCAACGCTCCCGAACACCGCGATCGCGCCGGTAGCCGCCACCGCCAGCGAGCGCGCCCGGTTCACCCGCGCACGCAGCTCGATCACCGCCAGGTAGGGAGACGCACCGGGGATGCGGCCCTGCAGGCGCCCAAACCCAAGCGCCACCCCGTCGATCACAACCGGCAGGAGCAACAGCAGCGCGGCGGTCAGGCTCAACACGCCCGTGATCGCCGCCGCCGGAGCGAGCGCCAGGATCAGCAGCGTCGCCGCCATGCACAGCGCGGCGCCCGCGAGCAGCCAATGGTTGCCGTAACGCCGGTGGGCGCCGGCGACGCGAAAGAACGCATCACGGGTCGAGAAGATCGCTCCCCGCAGCGGAGCCAACACACCCACGAACGCCGCCACCATCCCGCCGGCGACGCACAGAGCGACGCTCGTCCAGGTGATGATCCTGTGCGCGCCGATCGGAAACGCGAACGACAGATAGCCCGGGTTCGCGTCGAACAGCGCCAGCGAGAGCAGGTCGCCGAGCAACAGACCGAAGAACGACGACACCACGCCGAGCACGAGCGCGTCGATCAGCAGCACCTCCACGATCATCCGCCGCGTGTAGCCGTCGAGGCGCAGATCCTCGATCAGGTGTCTACGCTGCGGAGCGCTCAGCAAAAGCGCGTTGAAGGCGAACAGGAACCCCACCAGCGCGCTGATCGCGGAGAACAGGCCGGTGGACTGATCGATCGGCTGCGCCGCGCGGTTGAACAACGTGCTGTCGAAGTTCGCCGGGCGGATGTTCAGCCGTCCCGCGGCGATCCGCTCCAGGCCGCGGAGCACCTCGCGATCGTGCGCCGGGGAAGAGCGCACGAAGATGCTGCTCAGCCTCCCTCTCATCCCCGCGAGCGTCTGCGCGTACGCCAGCGGCGCGATCGCGATCGGGCCGCCGGCGATGCTCTGCGGCACTTCGCCCGGCAGCTCGGGCACGAGCAGCGCCGGTACCGCCACGCCG
Organism: uncultured Solirubrobacteraceae bacterium; assembly: GCA_963813055.1. GTDB lineage: Bacteria > Actinomycetota > Thermoleophilia > Solirubrobacterales > Solirubrobacteraceae > Palsa-744. The sequence goes on along the minus strand of CAWEXM010000006.1, from coordinate 176,234 downwards.
CCCACCTGCACCTCGACGCTCTGCAGGGAGGAGCGCCCGAGCGTCCCAGCGATCGACGCGGGCATCATCAGCGCCTTCACCTTGGCGAGGTGCGTGGGGCCGATCGTGCGCACCCCTTCGCCCCCCAGCCGGGCGAAGGCCGGTTCTGTGCCCAGCAGCTCGACCGAGCGCTCGCCCGAGGAGCCGATCACGTTGGCGCTCGCTTCGAGCACCGGCACCGCGGCCCTCACGCCCGGGACGCGCCGCACCTGCCCGAGCAGGCGCTCGTCGAAGCCGTGCGCGTCACGGGCCGCGAGCTGGAAGCGAACATGCCCGACGAGCCCGTTGCTGAGCTGCTCGACAGAGCCGCCGAGGCTGGTGCTGGAGACCTGCGAGGCGAACAGCAGAGCCAGTCCGATCGAGATGCCGAGCACCGCGAACAGCTCCTGCGGGATCCTCGCGCGCAGCCGCACGCGATACAGCCGAACGACGCTCGAGAACCTCACGACGGCTGTCCGAAGCGCCTGTCAGCGAGCATTGAGAGGCGCGAACGCACAGCTGGGCTCGTACTCCATGAGCCTTCCATCGCGCAGCGCCTGCACGCGATCCGCGTAGGACGCCGCCTGGGGGTCGTGGGTGACGAGCACGACCGCCGCCCCGCGCTCGCGACAGATCTCCTGCAGCAGGCCGAGCACCTCCGCTCCGCGCTGCGTGTCGAGGTTGCCGGTCGGCTCGTCGGCGAGCACGAGCTTCGGTTCCGTCGACAGCGCCCGCGCGAGCATCACCCGCTGGCGCTCGCCCATCGACAGCTGCTCGGGCCGGTGCGTCGATCGCTCCTGCAGGCCGAGTCGCCCCAGCAGCGGGCGGATGCGCCCGCGCGCCTCGCGCGCGCCGATGTCCGTGCCCATCAGCTTCAACGCCGCGTTGTCGAGCGCATCCCCACCCGGCATCAGGTTGACCGCCTGGCGCACGAACCCCAGCTCGCTCATGCGATAGCGAGCCGCGTCGCGGGGCGAGAGCTTCGAGACGTTGCGCCCGTCTACGAGCACCTCCCCGGCATCGGGGCGCAGCAGCGCGGCGATCAGCATCAACAGCGTGGTCTTGCCCGAGCCGCTCGGCCCGTAGATCGCCAGCAGCTCGCCACGCGCGACCGACAGCGACACGCCGTCGACGGCCCGCACAGGCTCGCCGTAGACCGCGGGGAAGTGCTTGACCAGCTCACGCAGCTCCAGCACGGAGACCCCCAGACTCAACGCATGGAGGGCCGCTGCGCCCGCGAGCGCGCACCTACGCGGACCGTTCGCCGACGGGAAAGTCGATCACGTTCCCGCCATCTGGGGGCGGCGCGGGCGCCGCGCCGCTCATCGTGGGCAGCAGCCGCCCGCCGCTCAGCGCGGTCAACTGATGGGAGCGCATCGCCGCGGGCATGTCGGGCACGGCGACCAGCGCCGCGATGCCCGTCTCCTCGACGATCGAGCCGAGCAGCTCGAGCGTCTCCTCGCGCTCGCGCAGACCGAGATTCGCGGTCGGATCGTCGATCAGCAGCAGGCGCGGACTGCGCACCATCCCGTGCGCGATCGCGACGAGCGCCCGCTCGCCGTCGGAGAGGCTGCCCCAGCGCTGCCCGGCGCACTGCGCCATCCCCACACGTCGCAGCGCCTCGCGCGCGTGCTTGTGCGCGCCGCGCTGACCGTGCTCCACGAGCAGCGGCAGAGCGACGTAATCGACCATCTCCAACTCGCTCATCGGCCCCCCGCGCCGCACCCATCCCACCCGCTCGCGCATCAGACGCGCATGCGCGCCGTCGGAGAGCGTCGCAAGGTCCCTGCCCTCGAAGCTGACCGCTCCGTCGTCGGGCCGCTCCAGGCCCGCGGCTATCCGCAGCAGCGTCGTCTTGCCGGCGCCGCGCTTGCCCCACACGGCGACGAGCTCTCCCGGGTGCACCTCGAGCGACGCGCCCGCGAGCACCCGCACCTCCGACGGACCCCGCCAGTAGCTCTTGCTCACGTCGCGCAGCGACAGCAGAGCGGTGGTCATCACAGCGCCCGCAACCGGCGCACCTGCGCCACGCCCGGCGCCGCGACGGCCTCACGCGGGGAGCGTTGCGCTTCCTGCTGGAGACCCTCGAGCAGCTCGCGAGCGCTCTGCAGCCACTCGATCCGCGCCTTCCAAAGCGCGACCTCCGCGTCTCTGGAGAGAACCCTCATCAGCCGCGACCATTCCTGGGTATCGCCGCCCGCTTCCGCTTCTGAGAGGTGTTTGAGGTCACGCAGGCGCCCCATGCAGGCGAGTTCCTGCCCGTAGACGAGCTCGATCAGTCGCGGCAGGTTGCTGGGGCGACACAGCGCGATCTTCATGTGCAGCTCGTCGCGCAGCGGCGGCGTCGGGGAGGAGCCGAGCATCCAAGCCTCGAAGTGCTCCACTCCCTCGTCGGTGGCCTCGTAGATCGTTCGCGGCGCCGCGCGGGGCGCGCGGCCGCCGCCCATCTCTCCGGCGGCACGTACGAACTCGTCTCTGCTGAGCTGGTCCAGCGCGGAATAGACCCCCGAGGGCGCGAACGCAGAGGAGCCAAAACGCTCCTCCAAGCGTTGCGCCAACTGATATCCATACCCCGGACGCTCGATGACGAGGCCCAATATCGCGTACTTCGCCGACATGTCGACCCTTCCTCGCGAGCTTCTTCGACTCTGCAGAAGGTATCCCAAACGGCGGCGGAGCGCATCCCACAGATAGAATGAATCGCACCGGTAGGAATTCCGCTGGCTTTGACGGTGTGGCGCAGTGGAAAGATTTGCGGCTAAACGTCTCTCACGTGATGCCCAACCGGTCCAGCAGGCTGTCGTCGGCGCGCCAATCGCGGCGCACCCGCACGGACAGGTCGAGGTGAACCTGACACTCGAGCACACGCTGCATTTCCCTCCGCGCGGCAGTGCCGATCGCCCGAATCATTCTTCCCTGCGCGCCGATCAGGATCCCCTTCTGCGATTCGCTCTCGACCCAGATCAGCGCGCGCACGCGCACGAGCCCCTCGCGCGGACGTTCGATCTCCTCGAGCACCACCTCGACGGCGTGCGGCACCTCCTGGAACGTGCGCTTGATCACCGCCTCGCGGATCAACTCCGCGAACAGCAGCTCCTGCGTCTGATCGGAGGAGGCGTCCGCGTCGAACATGAACGGCCCTGCCGGCATCAACGTCGCGAGATGCTCCACCAGCGACTCCACCCCGGTGCCCCTGCGCGCGGAGATCGGAAACACCTCCGCGCCCAGCCCCAGCTCGCTGGCCTGTTGCAGCACCTCCATCAGAGGCGCGCGCGAAAGCCGATCGACCTTGTTGACGGCGATCGTCACCGGAGCGCTCGCCGCGGCGAGCGTGGCCGCGATGAAACGGTCTCCCGGCCCGATCCCCTGCTCCCCGTTGAGCATCAGCAGCGCCGCATCGGAGCCGTCGAGCTCCTGCTGGACGCGGCGCGCCATCCGCGAGGTCAGCTCATCGCGCGGGCGCTGCACCCCCGGCAGATCCACCAGCACCATCTGGCATTCGCCGCTGATGTGAACCCCCCTGATCGCACGCCTCGTCGTCTGCGGCCGGTCGGAGACGATCGCCACCTTCTCTCCCACGACCGCGTTTACGAACGTCGACTTACCCACGTTGGGCCGGCCCGCGAGCGCAACGAAACCCGAACGAGTCATCGTCGGCTCGTCTCGCGCAGCAGCTCGCGCTGCAGCTCGAGCATCTCGCCGTCGTCGGTCTCGTGATCCATCCCCAGCAGGTGCAGCATCCCGTGGACGACCGCCTCGCGCAGATCGACCGTGTGCTCGGGGCAGATCACGATGTCGCCGAGCTCGCGCGGAGCCCCGCCCTCGGCGCACGGCTCCACTCCGTCGATCGGGAACGACAGCACGTCCGTCGGCTCGGGGAGCGCGCGATGCTCGGCGTTGAGCTGAGCGATCCGTGCGGCCTCGACGAACTCCACCGCCACGTGAGCGTCCTCGATGCCCATCCGCGCGGCGGTCTGCACGCACAGCCCGCTCACCTCAGTCGGGGAGAGCGCGCCCGGCAGCAGCTCCGCGCCGAGCACCTCGACCTCGATCATCGACGCTCAGGCACTGCGGATCGACGGCCGGCTCGCCGCCGTGGCGGCGTCCGGGGAACGGGCCGCCGTCGGCCCTCGCGTGTGACTGTCATACGCCTCCACGATGCGCTGCACGAGCTTGTGCCGCACGACGTCCGCGCCGCCGAAGCGCACGAACTCGATGCCCTCGACCTCGTCGAGGATGTCTCCCACCACGATCAGCCCGGACTGCTGCTCGCGCGGAAGGTCCACCTGGGTGATGTCGCCCGTCACCACCATCCGCGAGCCGAAGCCCAGGCGCGTGAGGAACATCTTCATCTGCTCGGGCGTCGTGTTCTGGGCCTCGTCGAGGATCACGAACGAGTCGTTCAGCGTGCGCCCGCGCATGAACGCCAGCGGCGCGATCTCGATCACGCCGCGCTCGATGTGCTGGGACACGCGCTCCGGGTCGATCATGTCGTGCAGCGCGTCGAACAGCGGCCGCAGGTACGGGTCGACCTTCGCCATCAGATCGCCCGGTAGGAACCCCAGGCGCTCGCCCGCCTCGACCGCGGGCCGCGTGAGGATGATGCGGTTGACCTCGTGGCGCGAGAGCGCCGCCGCGGCCATCGCGACGGCGAGAAACGTCTTGCCCGTGCCGGCCGGCCCGACCCCGAACGTGATCGTGCTGGTGCGGATCGAGTCGACGTAGCGCTTCTGGTTGACCGTCTTCGGCGCCACCCGCAGCCCGCGGTGACTCCACACCACGTCCTCCAGCACCCGCGCGGGCGATTCGTGCGCGTCCAACGCGCCCGTCACCGCCGCGATCGTCCCCGGCCCGATCTGATGGCCGCGCGCGATCAGATCGGACAGCTCGCGCACGACCCGCTCGCCGACGCTCGTCTCGCTCTCATCGCCGTCGAACGTCAACAGGTTGCCGCGCAGGAACACCTTGCAGTCGAGGTGCGCCTCCAGGGCGCGCAGCACGGCGTCCTGGCTCCCGGCCAGCTCGGCGGCGACGTCGTTCGAGAGCTCGATCTGCGTCCTCATCCTTCAAGCGCCGCGCGCACCAGCGCGGAGACCCGCTTGCCGTCGGCGCGCCCGTCGACCGCCGCCATCGCCTGCTTCATCGCCACGCCCATCTCCTTCGCGGAGGATGCGCCGCTTTCCGCCACCGCCTGCTCCACGAGCTTCGCCAGCTCCTCCTCGGACAGCTCCGCCGGCAGGTAGGCGCCGATCAGCTCGCCCTCCGCCTCCTCGCCGCCGGCGAGATCGTCGCGGCCCGCCTCGCGGTAGGCCCGCGCGGCCTCCAGGCGGCGCTTGCGCTCGCGGCGCAGCACCGCGAGCTCGTCGTCGGACCCCTCCTTGACGGCCTTCTGCAGCTCTGAGAGCACCAGCCGCAGCGCGCCCACGCGAACCTTTTCGCCCGCGCGCATCGCGCCGTGCAGGTCCGTCTTGATCTGCTCGAGTATCGCCATCTTCAGATCAGGATACGCGGCTCACCCCGAGCGGTCCTCCGGAACCGTCTCTTGCCGATCCTCGAGCGGCGTGGGACTGCCGAGCCGCCCGGGCGACGACGCGTCGCGGCCGAACAGCAGCGCCACGTTCCAGTCGGCCAGCAAACGCAGCCGCCTGCCGAAGCCCGGCATCAGCAGCAGGTGGTAGGTGCGCGCGATGAACCACGCCGGCAGCCCGCGCCAGCGGATGCCCAGCGTGATAGCCACCGCCTGGTTGTGCCCGAGCTCCGCCACCACCCCTTTGGTGTGGTAGCGAAACGGCCGCGGCGAGCCGCCCGCGAGCGTCGCAGCGACGTTGCGCGCCACGAGGCGGCCCTGGCGGATCGCGTGCTGGGCGGTGGGCGGGCAGAACGCGCCCGCGCGCGAGGAGTCGGGCACGGCGGCGCAGTCGCCGATCGCCCACACGGCCTCGGCGCCCGCGCCGGCAGCGCGCATCGTGCGGTCCACGACCACGCGCCCCGCCTCGTCGAGCGTCAGGCCGAGCGCCGCGACCGCCGGGCTGGGCTTCACGCCGGCCGTCCACACGACGGTGCGCGCGGCGATCGTCTCGCCGTCTGAGAGCTTCGCGGCGTGCTCGCTCACCTCGAGCAGCGTGGTGTTCGTGCGCACCTCGCTGCCACGCGCCCGCAGCTCGCGTTCGGCGAACGCGGACAGGGTCGTGGGGACCTCCTGCATGATCCGCTCGCGCGCCTCCACGAGCACCCAACGCATGCCCTGCGCCCGACAGCGCGGATACAGCTCGATCGCCTGCGCGGCGAAGTCCTGCAACTCCGCCAGGCCCTCCACCCCCGCGTAGCCCGCGCCGACGAACACGAAGCCGAGATGCTCCGCGCGGCGCGCGGGATCTTCGATCGACTCGGCGATGTCGAGACACGTCAGCACCTGGTTGCGAAGCGCCGTCGCGTCCGACAGCGACTTCAGCCCGATCGCGTGCTCGGCGAGGCCGGGGATCGGAAGCGTGCGCGAGACAGAGCCGAGCGCCACGATCAGCTGGTCGTAGGCGAGCTCCACCGGCTCGCCGTCGATGCGCGTCACGGCGACCGTGCGACGCGCCGGGTCGGCGCTCGTGACGCGGCCGATGACCAGATCGGTGCGCCGCAGCTGAGAGCGCAGCGGCACGACCACGTGCCGCGGGTCGAGCGTCGCCCCGGCCGCTCCCGGCAAGAGCGGCGTGTAGAGGAGGAAGTTCGCCTCGTTTACGAGCGTCACACGCGCGCTCTGTGCGGGCAGCAGACGCTCGAGAGCGTGCGCCGCGTAGAAGCCGCCGAAGCCACCGCCTGCGATCACGACTTGCCACGCCACACCGACACAATAGGGTTCGGGGGGTGAACGACGCCCTCTACGACCGAGCCCTCGCGCCGTTTCTCGCCGAAACAGCCGCGCTGCGCCCCGCGAACGCGGAAGTGATCGACGCGCACACGCACCTCGGCCTCGACGAGGACGGCCGCTCGCTCACGCTGGCGCAGCTGCTCGCCCAACTCGACGCCGCGCAAGCGCGCCGCGCGTGCGTCTTCCCGCTGCACGACCCCGAGCGCAAGCCCGCCTACAGCCTTCCCAACGACCGCGTGCTGGAGTGGGCCGCCGCGAGCGAGGGACGGCTCGTCCCGTTCTGCCGCCTGGACCCCGCGGAAGGACCGGTGGCCGAGGCCGAACGCTGCCTCGCGGCCGGCGCACGCGGCATCAAGCTGCACCCGCGCGCGCAGAGCTTCACGTTCGACAGCCCCGAGATGGACGGCGTGTTCGCGCTCGCCGAGTCGGCCGCCGTGCCGATCCTGATCCACGCGGGCCGCGGCATGCCGCCGATCGCGGACGGCCTGGCGGACATCGCCCTGCGCCACCCCGGCGCGGTGCTGATCCTCGCGCACGGCGCGATCTGCGACCAGGGAATCCTCACCTCGCGCCTGGCGGAGCATCCGGGCGTGCTGTACGACATCTCGTGCTTCTTCCCGCTCGACGTGGTGGAGCTGTTCGCGCGCGTGCCCGCCGAGCGGATCGTGTTCGCCTCCGATCCGCCCTACGGCCTGCCCGCCACCACGCTGTACATGGCCCTGCGGGTCGCCGCGCAGTCGGGCCTCGACGAGAGCGCGGTCAAGGCGATCCTCGGGGGCACCATGGCGTCGCTGATCGACGGACACGGCCTGCCGCCCGTGACGCTGCCGCGACGCGGGTCCTCGATTCAGCTCTCCGGCCGCCTCGCGCGCGTCTACGGATACGGAAGCCTCGTCGGCCCCGCGCTGTTCAGCGGCGTCGTGGAGCAGGCCAAAGGGATGCTCGAACTGGCGATCGCCGCCTGCCGCGACCCCGAGCCAGGCCCCGACGGCGAGGCGCTCGAGACGATCGGCTTCGCGCTCAGCGCGGCCAACGCGCTGCTCGAGGACCCGGCGGGCATACGCCCGGCGATCGACCTGCTCTTCCGCGGGATCGTGCGCGCCGCCACCGAGATACCCGACGCGGGCTGACGACGGCTCCTCGGCGCGGTCGCGGGCCTCGGTGCACGGTCGCCCCGCTCGACTCGCTCAGGGCGCCGTCAGCCACACCGCGGCCCACTCGCCGCTGGAGCGCCGCTCGCGCTCGCGCAGGCCGAGCCGCGCGCCGAACGCCTCCACGATCTCATCGACCTCCGCGATCAGCAGGCCGCTGGCGAGCAGGTGCGCCGGCGCCGCGGGCATCGTGCCGGCGAGCTCCAGCAGCAGCGGTCGCAGCAGGTTGGCGAGCATCACGGGCGCGGCCCCAGACGCCTGCGGCTCGTCGAGCCATGGCAGCGGCTGGGTGCGCAGGTCGAAGCGACGAACCTCGATCCGCACGCCGTTGACGGCCGCGTTCCCGGCTGCGGCCTGCACGCTCTCCTGCTCGTGGTCGAGGCCGAGGACTGGATCGAAGCCGAGCGCCGCGGCCGCGATAGCGAGCACGCCCGAGCCCGTGCCCACATCCAACAGCCGTCCCCCGGGACGCTCGGTGGCGGTGAGCTCCAGCAGCAGCTCCAGGCACATGCGCGTGCTCGCGTGAGCGCCCGTCCCGAACGCCTGTCCGGGGTCGATCACGATCTCGCGGACCTCGCCGTCGGGGAGGTCGCTGGGGGCTTCCCAAGGCGGGCGCACATGCAGCGCGGGTAGATCCTCGTTGCCGCCGCCGTCGGTCTCCGCGCCGCGCTGCGCGCGCACCGATGTGGGCGGAGGAATGAGGATCGGGCGGTGAAACTGCTTCCAGCGCTCGCCCCAGTCGTCTGCGATCTCGCTGGTGGAGATCTCCACCACCGCGTCGCCCACGGCGGCGTCCAGGTCCGGGAGCCCCGGCAACTCGCCGGGCGCGCCGTAGACGGCGTACTCGACCGTCTCCTCTCCCACGTCGACCTCCTCCACGCCCGCGGGCGCGAGCTCGAGCAGCTCGGCCAGCACCAGCTCCGCCTGCTCGCGGGCAACGCGCACCGCGAGGCGGATCACGCGGCCTGGCTGCCCAGCGCGCGGCGCAGCTTCGCGAACATCGACTCCTGGGAGCGCAGGTTCTCCTCGGTGAGGCTGTCGCTCAGCTGTTCCAGCAGGCCGCGCTGCTCCTCGCTCAACCGCCTGGGGATGACGACATTGACGACCACGCGCAGGTCCCCGCGCCGGCCTCGTCGCAGCGACGGCATGCCCTCGCCGCGCAGCGTCAGCACCTCCCCGGGCTGCGTCCCCGCGGGCAGCTCGACCGTGCCGGTGCCCTCGAGCGTGGGGATCTCCAGGGTGCTGCCGAGCGCCGCGAGCGGCGCTGGCACGTCGAGCGCTGTGATCAAATCGTCGCCTTCGCGCACGAACCTGCCGTCTTCGGCGACGCTGACCATCACGTACAGGTCGCCCGCCGGCGCGCCCGCTTCGCCCGCGTGGCCGTGCCCGCTCAGCCTGATGCGCTGCCCGTCGGCGATTCCCGCGGGGACGTCCACCTCGACGTCGCGTCTGCCGGCCGTGCGCCCGCGGCCACGACACTCCTTGCACGGCTGCTTGGGCACGCGCCCGTCGCCGTGGCAGACGTCGCATGGCATCGTCCTGACCATTTGGCCGAACGGCGTGCGCGTGAGCGCCTGCAGCTGCCCGGCGCCGCCGCAGCGCTCGCACGTCTCGATCGGCGTGCCCGGCTCGGCGCCGTTGCCGTGGCAGTGCTCGCAGCGCTCGACCGCCTCGTAGGAGACGCTCACCTTGGCGCCGTTCGCCGCTTCGATCAGGTCGATCTCGATCGCCACCGCGAGATCCCCGCCCTGCGCCGGTCCGGCGCGTCCGCCGGAGCCCCCGCCGCCGAAGAACGCGTTGAAGAGATCGTTGATCGACCCAAAGCCGTCGAAGTTCGGGGCGTAGCCGCCAGATCTCAGCCCGTCGTGGCCGTAGCGGTCGTACGTGGCTCGTCGCTCCGGGTCGGAGAGGATCTCGTAGGCCTCGGCGGCCTCCTTGAACTTCGTCTCCGCTTCGGGGTCGTGCGCGTTGACGTCGGGGTGCAGCTCGCGGGCGAGCCCGCGAAAGGCCTTCTTCACCTGCTGCTCGGCGGCGTCGCGCTCGAGACCGAGCACCTCGTAGGGGTCGCGGGGCATGCGCTCGTCTAGTTCTCGGCGTAGGCGCTCTCGACGAAGCGCGACAACTCGAACGCCGCCTCGCGCACCGTCGCGATCGTCTGGGCGTAGTCCATGCGCACGGGACCGATCACAGACACGGTGCCGAGCTTGCGCTGCGCCATCCCATACCCGGTCGCCACGACGGCGAGGGAGTGCATCGCGGGCAGCTCGTTCTCGCGTCCGATCCGCACGTACACGCCGGACTCGCCGAGCGCCGTGCGCAGCACCTCCAGCAGCGCCACGCGCCGCTCCAGCAGGCCGATCAGCTCGTTGACCTGGCCGGCATCCTCGATCTGGCCCGCCTCGAACAGCTTCGCGGCGCCCTCAACGTAGAGGGTGTCGCCGCCCTCGGAGGCCAGCTCGCCGAACGCCGGCACGAAGCGCGCCAGGAAGTCCAGCTCGCGTGCCGAGAGGCTCGGGTCGACGAGACGCTGGTGCAACATCCGCGCGCCCAGCCCCAGCCCTATGAGTCGCTCGTTGAGGTACTCCGCCGCCCACGACAAAAGACCCGGGTCGACGGCGCGATCGAAGGATGCGAGCATCTTCGAGACCCCACCCGTGGAGGCGATCACAACTATGAGCACCACATGGGGCTGCAGCGCGAGGACCTCGACGTGGCGGATGGTGGCGGTGTTCAGCGACGGCGCGGAGACGACCGCCAGCAGGTTCGTCATCTGCGAGAGCGTTTCGCTGGTCGTGCGCATCGCCGCGTCGATCTCGCGGCGCGTCAGCGACAGCTCCAAACGCCCACGCGGCACGGGCAGCGGCTGCTCGGAGCGCAGCAGCCGGTCGACGAGGTAGCGCTGCCCCGCGTCGGTCGGCACCCGCCCAGCTGAGACGTGCGGGTGGGCGAGCAGGCCGTGCTCCTCCAGTTGCGCGAGTTCGTTGCGCACCGTCGAGGGACCGCACTCGAGCTCTGGATCGGACGCGATCGTGCGCGACGCGACGGGCTGGCCGGTGCGCAGGTAGCCCTCGACGACCTTGCACAGAATCCGCTCCTGGCGGGAGGTGAGCATGGATGTGATTGTAGGCGCCGCGCTGGCGCCCACCACGGCTACAGCTCGAGCTCGGCCTCGGCGTTGCGGATGATCTGCTTCCCCGCCTGCTCGGCGACCGTGTCGATCACCGCTCGCCTGTCTGACGCCTCGCGCACGGTTCCGGTCACGAGCACCTCCTGCTCGGGCACTCCCATGCCGCGGAACTGCACCGACAGGCGCTTGAGGTGCGTCGGTCCGCCCGCCGCCTCGGTCTGCGCGCGCGCGACCTGCGCCATCGTCCACAGTCCGTGCAGGATGCGTCCCGGCAGCCCGACCATTTTGGCGAACTCCTCGTCGATGTGGATCGGGTTGAAGTCGCCCGAGGCGCCCGCGTAGCGAATGGTGAGGAACTTGTCGGGGGTCACCCGCACCTCGGGGATCTGCTCTCCGGTCTTGAGCTCGGTCATCTCAGGTCACACTCCTCTGACGATGTTCGTCCACGTGCCGCGGCAAACCTGCTCGCCGCGCTGATTGGTGGAGATCGACTCGAACACGTAGTAGCCGCGACCGTCCTGTTCGGAGATGTCCTTCACGCTCGCGGTCGTCGTGATCTCATCGCCCGCCACCACCGGCGCGCCCCACACGAACTCCTGGCCACCGTGGACCATCATCGCGAAGTTCAGCTCGATCTCCGGGTCGAAGATCGGCGGTCCCACCGACGGCGCGCTGTAGACGACCGCGAACATCGGCGGCGCGACGACATCCGCGAAGCCGGCCACACGGGCCGCGTCCACGTCGAGGTGCACCGGGTTCGTCTCGCCGACCGCGCGAGCGTACTCCTTGATCTTCTCCCGGCCCACCGCGTACACGACGGGGTCATACGTCTTGCCGATTGCTTTCGGATTCACTGGCATCGAACGGGGCTCCTTGCGGGCGGGCTGATCTGAGGCTCCTACGCGGCGCGCCAGTTTACGCGCCTCGCGGCGAGACGTGCGTCCCGGCCACTTGACGCGGCTGCCACATGGCCCTTAAATGCGAACAGGCCCATGGAGGCCCCACGCGGCGGGGACGCTCCAAAAGAGCGCCCCCGCTTTAGTTGTGCGGGTCCGAGCGTGCGCGCGGCCGCGACGCCGGATCGTGCGGCTAGAAGCCGAGATCGTCCTCGTCGAGTCCCACACCCACTCCGACCGGCTCGCGATCCTCGCCGTCGCCGGGCGCATCCAGACCCGCCCGGTCGTTCGGCGTGTCGAGGAATTGGACGGTGTCCGCGACGATGTCCACCGTCTGGCGCCTCTGCTGCTCGCTGGTTTCCCACTCGCGCCACTCCAGGCGTCCGTCGATGCCTACGCGGCTGCCCTTGTGGGTGTAGCGGCTGACCGTGTCCGCCGCGGCGCCGTACACGTTGACGTCGAAGAAGTTCGGCCGCTCGACGAACTCTCCATCGGCGTCCTTGCGACTCGAGTTGCACGCGATGCGCAGCCCGCACACGCTCGTCCCCGAGGGGAGGGCGCGCAGCTCTGGGTCACGTGTCAGTCGGCCGATCAAGACGACGCGGTTGATTGTGAAGTGGGACATGTGGTCTCCATGGTTCGATGGTTGACCCCCCGGTGACGAAGCTACGCACCGCTTGAGACGGTACGCGCGAGCGGCGATTTTGATCGCCTATGCACGACCGATCACTCCCTCGAGGTCGAGCATCGCGATGCGCTCGCCCGCGCGAGCGTTTGAGATCGCACGCTCGAGCGGTCGCAGCACCACGGGCGCGGCGAGATAGACGACGCCGGCCACACAGCGACAGCGCGCCCACGCGCGACAGATCTCGAGCAGCCTGCGCGGGGCCTTGACCGTCAGCTCGACCTCGATCGCGACCGGCAGCGCCGGCCCGTCGGCAGCGATCCCCTTGCTGTCTGGCCACAGCACCAGATCTGGTCTGTGCAGCAGCGGCGCGCCGTCTGCTCGCCTACCGAGCGTCGCGCTCGCGAGCGGTGCGCCATAGGAGCTCTCTTCACCGCGCAGCTCACCGGAGTCGATGTCTTCGCGGTGCCAGCGCCGAGCGCGGATCGTCGCCATCAGCGACGCGAAGGCGAGTGTTGGCGTTGCGCGTCCGAGACTGGCGTGCACGAGCATCACGAGCGCAAGCGCCGCTGGCGCCCACGTCCAACGCAGGTGACGGCGGCGCATGTATCTGACGGCGAGCGAGCCGATCGCCACGCCGAGGAGGAGATGGAGCATCGTGTGGGGAAGCCTCGGAGAGCTTCCCCGATCGCCGCCCAGGGGTCCTGAGCCTGTGTGGATGGAGCAATCAGAGAGGGCATGAAGCCACTCCTTTCTGTGGTGCCCGCCACGTCTGGAGGCAGGCGTTTGCAGGCCAGCGCTGGCCGGCCGAGGGTGGTTAAACGCCAATTGCGGACCCGAGGGCCCGCCATTGCGGTACTGCGCATGTGCACCGGACCGTGTAGTTCGGCGTGCAGCTCGCGGGCCTCTACCAGAAGCCCGTCAAGTTCGGTATGGCTGGTGTGCAGCGCTGAGCAGTCGGCTCAGAGCAGGCTGTAGCCGACGCCCCAGGCGTTGATGACCCAGCGTTTGGCGCCGTCGACGTCGAGCTTTCGCCGCAGGCGGCTCGCGTGCGTGTCGACCGTGCGCGTCGATCCGTCCGCGCGGTAGCCCCAGACGGTGCGCAGGAGATCGACCTTCGAGAACACGCGCCGCGGATCTCGCGCCAGTTGAGCGAGCAGCTCGAACTCGAGTGGGCGAAGCGCAATAGCGCGAACCCCGACGAACACCGATCTCGTGCGCAGGTCGATCGTGAGCGATCCGATCTCGAGCAGCGCCTCAGGCGTCTGTTCGTCTCCGGATCGACGGAGGACCGCGCGCAGGCGTGCGCGCAGCTCGATATAGCGAGCCGACCGCGGCAGGAAGTCGTCCGCGCCGGCCTCGAACGCTCTGAGCATGTCCAGCTCGCGGGTGCTCGAGCCGAGCACGATCGCGGGGAGCTCGCGATCCCAGGGCGCCTCTCGAGGCTCGGTCTGACGGATCTCCTCCAGCAGCCCCAGCGCCCCTCGCGGCGAGTCCAGCAGACCGAGAACCGCGAGGGTCGGCGAGGAGCGGTCGGCGAGCACCCGGGCGTGCGCCGCACTGCAGGCCAGCTCGACGCGATATCCATCGGCGAGCAGCTGATCCGCGATGCCCCGCCCCAGTTCGAGGTCGGACTCGACGAGCAGGATCGTCCCGCCCGGCTGAGGGCTCATTGAAGTTCCACCTCTCGCGGACTGATCGCCAGACCGCGGCGCGCTATCAGCGCGAGCACGTCGCTGTGGATCCAGGGTGTGGGGGCACTCTGCCCGCTGTCGGGTAGAAGCCCCAACCGGCGGCCCAGCCAGCTCGTCTCGCCACTCACATTGCCTCTCCCGTCGCGCTTGACGCGACCACAGCGAATCGCGATCTCGCTCATGCTCAGCTCCTCGCGTTCGATCGTTCTCAGCACGATCTCGCGGAGCCGGCGGTTGAGGACGATCGGGCTCTCGCGCACCCGTGCGAGCTCCGCGCCGAGGATGCTCGTTGAGATCTGCACGTCATCGCGATGACGCAGCAGCGCCCGCCGCGTGAGCCCGCACATCGGCTCGTAGTTTTCGATGCGGGCGATCGTCTCACGCAGGCTCACGGGCTCGCGCCGACCGCCAGGCTGACCCGGCTGGCGTCGGCACCACCGCAGCGCGGGTATCGACATTGCCGCCGACACGAGCTCCAGACGGTAGGAGCATCCGAGCGAGTCGAGCGGCTCGATCTCCTCGACAGCGGCGTCATGCACCTCGACGTGCTCGAGCACCGGCAGCGTGCTTGCGTCCTGCCCGGTGACGCTTCGGCAGCGAACCCGTCGGGCATGCACGTCATCCAGATACGCACGACACACGAGCACCGCGTTCTCCGCTGGCTCATCCGCGGAGAGATGCGCAACGAGCAGGCAGTCCCCGAGGCTGACCGCGTCACGATCGACAACGAGCGTGCTTCCAGCAAGACCGTGGCGGACGACGACTTCGCGCGGGTTGCCGTGGCGATCGGCATAGCGCGCAAGCGGTGTGCGGTGGCGAAGCGACGCAGGCTTGCGACGCGCGGGCGCTCGCTCGTGAGGTTGCGCAGGACGCGATCCCCGATGAGGGACGGCGGCGGTGAACGAGGAGGAGGGTGCGGTGTTCATGGCTTGCTCCTTGAGACGGATCGAGACGCTGTCAGCAGGACGGTGCGGAGGGTTGTTCGGGGCGGCGGTGTCTAGGACGCCGGAAACTCGCCGTCAAGGGAGGCGGGGATATCTGGATCGGCGATGCGCGCCGGCCCGAGACCCCTTGGGGGTCTCGGGAAGTTCGCCTGCGGATGAGCTGCCACCGAGAAGCTGGCGCGGTAGCGCTCGTGGGGATGAGGCGGGGGCGGCGTCTCGCGAGGATCTGCGCTGGTGCCCGAAACAACGAGCTGGTGGTGCGCTGCGGCTTGCGGACCTGGGTGTAAAGGGAGGAGGAGGGCGCGAGGCTAGCGCGCTCGCCTCGCGCCCCGCCTGCGATGAGCGATCTGACGCCCGGAGTCGCGCCGTCACCCCGGAGCGCCTCCCCGGTTTTGGCTCTGCAATGCGCAAGTTCATGGTCAGGGTGTGCATTCGCCTTCAGCTTTCGCACGCGGGCAACTGCGGGATGTGGCAGTTGCCGCGCGGGGCAACTGCCCGAGGCAACAGAGCGACGGCGGAATCGGGAGGTCGAATTCATGAGCCCTCCCGCGCCGAGTCGCCATCCGAGCGCTGTGCGGATTGGCGTTCGATCTCGACGAGGATGTCTCGCGCCTCGTAAGCGTTCTCGCCGGCACGAGGGTCGCTCTGGGCCATCGCGACACGCACGCTCGGCGGCAGGCGAGGTACTCCGTAGCCGTGCGAGAGACCCTCGTGGATGTCGCGCTCCGCGACGAACAGGATGCGCTCACGGCCTGAGTACTCCCAGTCGAACGGGTACTCGCCAGCGTAGGCTCGACAGGCGCCCAGGAACGAATCCGCGCGTCGAGCGCAATCCCGCGCCCGTGTTCTGTCTCGGCAGACGAACACCACGACGATCCCGGCCTCCATGCGTCGTCCGTAGCGTCTTGTGTGCGCCGACCAGCCCGCTATGAAATGGTCGTAGCGCTCGAGCTTGCTCACCACGCCCGCGCCGGTGAAGCGATCGTCGAGCTCGATGAGCAGGTCTGTCGCGGACGCTTCCACGATCGCATCCGGGCGCACCGTCTCGAAGCGCTCGATCTCAACTCGGCTCCCCGCACCATCCGTGCGCAGGAAGTCATGCGGCACTCGCCCCCCTGGCAGCCGCAACTCGCTCAGGGCGAGCGCGGCGCGTCCGTTCGCGGTTGCGTGTTGCGGAGGTCTCAGCACCGACGTCTCCGCGCCACGCAGTGCTCCGCACCCGATGCCGAGAGTCTCCGACAGCGCGAGCACCCAACCGCTGACGTGCACGTCGTGGCGCGCTTGGCGCAGACGTCGCTCTCCTTCGCCCCGCGCCGGGCCTTGCAGGCCGGCCTGCTGGTCGTCGCGCCGCCCGTTCGGAATCTGCTCCTGAGCGCTCGCGAGGGCGAGTAGCCCAGCGTCGGTGATCACGCAGCACATCGGCACCCCGCCGCCGTCGCGTCGGTGGAACTGGAAGCGCTCCAGCAGACCCGCGTCGGCCAGCCGCTTCAGCCGTCGCTGCGTGGTTGTCACGGCGCGCTCCCGATTGAAGCGACGATGGATTTGACTCGTGAGGACGTGGCGCAGGGACGCGAGGAGAGCAAGCACCTCGACATCCAGCCGGTCGAGCTCGAGCGCCGTCGGCACGGGCGTCGGCTTCGCCCAGCGCACGCTCTGAGCGCGGTCGAGGTCCACCAGCTCGCGGTAGCTGTCGGCTGGGACCGCCGGTGGCGCAGGTGGCTCAGAGGCAGCACGAGCGAAAGGCGGCGGCGGGGGCTCTACGGTGTCCGGCTGGCGGTCCCAGTGAGGCTGGCGGAGATCTGAGAGGTGGCGCGCGCCGCGATCGCGCTGGCGAGCAGCGTGCAGCGCCAGCCGCTCGTCGTCTCGGCTCAGGGGAATGGTCTGAGCGACGAACGACGACTGGCGGCCCGCTACGGTGCTCCAGCTGACGATCGCGTGGTGCTTGGGCAGGTGCAGCCGCACGTCGGGATGCCCGAGGCTCGACAGACGCGCGACCCCCGGTCGCACTGTGTCGGAGTACTGGGTCATCGTCAGGTCCGCCGCCAGTCGGGCGTCATGGGCGGATGCCGTGGCGAAGTACACGCGGTGCGCGAACAGCGCATCGAGCTGGTCGCGCACCTCGCGCTCGACCCACTGCGCATCGGTCTGCCAGCAGGCGACCGTCTCGAGGCCTGCGGAGCGCTTCAGCGCCATCGTCTCGGCGAAGCCCCGGTTGAGGACGAGCGGCGCCTCGTCGATCTTCAGAGCCACGACGACCCGCTCGTGCTCGGGCACGAGATCCTGCTGGCGTGCGAGCGCCGCGTCGAGCATTCCGACGAGCAGCTGCATGAGCACGGAGGTGTTGCCCGCCCCCATCGCTCCGAGCGCGCCCTTGACGACGAGCACCTCGCGCTCGGCGATCACGCGATCGAGGTCCACTCGGAGCGAGTCGTTGAGCAGCACCCGCTTGATCGACTGCGAGTTGAGCAGCCGCGCCAGCTTGTTGACCGGGGCGTCCAGCTTCGCGGTCGTGGTGCTGCGCGAGTCGGCGAGCTGCGCCGTGAGCTCCGCCGTGAAGAACTCGGCGATCTCCTTGAACGCGGGCAGCGTCCGCAGTCTCGCCCCGACGCGCTTGCGGTACGCATAGCCCTCCTCGCCGACGGACAGCAGCCGGGCCGCGTCCCACAGGCTCGAGCTGCGGTCGTAGGCCAGCACGGCGATGATCGCGTTGCGCAGGTATCGGTCTGACGAAGCGCGGATGTCGGACTCGTCGAAGAGCCCCTTCAGCGCGGCCACGACGTAATCGGCGATCACGTCGGCGGGAGCGTCGACCGCCAGCGGGTTGAAACCGCACGTCGGATGGGAGAAGTCCAGCAGCGTGCACGTCTTCTGCTCGGACACGAGGCTGACGGCCGCTTCGGCCGCGTCGCCCTTGGGGTCGAGCACTATCACCGCGCAGCGCTCGCGCAGCAGATCCTCGGCGACCGTCGCGACGAGAAAGCTGGACTTGCCCTGCTCGACCGTGCCGGGCACGGCGACGTTCTGCTTGCGCATCTCCTCGTGGATGGAGACCGGGCCGAAGGCGTCGCGCAGCGTGCCCGGCCCTCTGCTTGGGCGCAGGATGCCGGGCGGGGCCGGCACGAGCGGAACGCTCGTGCGCGCGAATGGCACAGTCGTGTAGTCGCTCGATGGCAGGTGCCAGAGAGCGGCCAGCTCGGTCGAGGCGAAGACGCCCTTGCTGAACGACGGGATCGGGTTGCCCTCGCCGCGTCGCACACGACGTCCGTAGAGTCCGAGCAGCCCGTGACGAAGCCAGGTGCCGCGCTCGACGAGCCGGTTCTCGGCGCTGTGTGCCCGCAGCTGCGACGCGATCCGCTCGCAGACCCGGCGATTCGCGGCGATCACGCGAAGATCGAGGAAGAACAGCGGCCTGTGTTGCACGTCGAGACCGCCGCGCAGCTCGGCATCCTCGACCATCGAGCGGTCTCGCACGATCAGGTGCCCCCTGCGCTCTCGTGCGAGGCGCGCCTCGTGGCGCTTGTAGACGCGCTTGGAGAGCGCCTCGAAGGAGGCGGGCGTCGGCGTCAGCGCGAACTGCACGAACGCCGGCTCGCCGCAGGCGCCCATCGCCGTCAGTAGGCGATCCATCGAGGTGGCGCCTTCTCGTTCGAACAGCTCGAGCGCGGTGACGCGCTTGGTGAACTCGGCATGCTTCTTCAAGCGCAGCACGGTCGGCGCGCTGCCGAGGGTCTGGCGAGATGGCCCGAGACGGCAGTTGGGATAGGCGCCCTGAACGGCGGCCTGCACCATCCGCTCCAGACCTAGCGGACAGCAGACGGTCAGTGAGATGCAGCCGGGCGCAGGAGGTGCGCCATGGCGCTCGCGTTGAGCGACGTCATGGTGTATCTCGAGCGCGAGCGACGGCTGACCGAGGAGGATGCGTCGCCACCAGCGTCGCAGCAGGCGCTTGTGCAGCGCCTCGAACATGTTCGCCACAGCGTCCGGCTCGGCGTGGTCGGTGCGGTAGGCGTCGATCTGCAAGCGCACGTAGCGACGCCGGCGCCTCGCGGTCCATCGTGCGCTTGCTACGACGACCGCGCAGACCCCGACGGACATGAGCAGCAGCGGGTGTTGCGAGACGCGTTCGGTCGGGATCCAGCTGAGGGTCTCGGTGAGGCCGACACGGACGGCATGCCCGAGTTCAGCGACGCCGAGGTGCGGCCGATCGCCACCTCGCGCGGCTTCGCCGCGCAGCACTCTCCCCACTCCCCCGCCGAGGAGCCATGCGGTCAGCGAGAGGCCGAGTAGAACGGACAGCAGCCCCAGCATCCGCCACAGAAGGAAGCGCAGCACCTTGCGCTCTTCTCCGACGGGCGGAGCGAGCCGGGACGCACGAGCGTGCCGGGCGAGGGCTCATGCCCAGACCCGCCGCGCGCGGCGCGGCGGGGTGTGTTTCAGAGGCTCAGCGTGGTCGCGTCGCCCTCTCCACCTGCGCGCCGCGCGCGGTCAGGTGCCACGCGTTGGCCGCGCCCTTCTCCTGGCCCTCGCCGAGATTCTCGACGAGGTTGAGACGCGCGAGACGGTTCAGCAGCTTCGAGATCTGCCCCTGGTCGACGATGCCCGACCCTTCGGCGATCTCGCGGTTGCTCGCGCCCGGCTGCTCGGCGATCACCATCAGCACGCGCACCGTCCTGTAGGTGAGGCGCATGTTGAGGCCTTCCAGCGGGTCTTTGCTCCTGCTGAGCCCACGCGGGCGTTTGTCGCGCGGGACCTCTATCGCGGGCCGGGCGAGCTCGCGGCTTGCCGCCCTCGCGCCGAGATACGGGAGCACGATCATGCTCATCAGCGAGCCGAGCAGGTCCGTCAGCGGCGCCTTGCCGCCCTCGAGCAGTCGCGTGTGGATGACCGCGAACACTCCGCCCACGACGCCTTCGGCTGTGACGTCCGGGGGTTCGCGCGTTGCGTTCGTCAGGAAGCGGCCCTGGTCGATGACGGCCGCCAGGTCATCCAGCGCCTGCGCGCGTCGTTCGAGCACGCGATCGCCCGCGGCGAGCGCCTCCACGACGCACAACTTCGCCAGGCCCGGCTCGGCGTCCATGAACATCAGCAGCCTCGCCAGCGCCGCGCGGACGCCGTCGCGCCAGCCCGACTCCTGTTCGTAGGCCTCCTTGGCGAGGCTTTCCGCCTGCGCGACCGCCTGTTCGAAGGCCGCCAGAAAGCAGTCCTCGCGATCGGCGAACACGTCGTAGAAGGTCTTCCTCGACACCCTCGCCCGGCTGATGACCTGCGCGACGGTCATACGCGCGTAGCCGACCTCGTCGACCGCCTCCACCGCCGCGGTCAGCATTCGGCTGCGCTGAATCTCCGTGACTTGACCGCGCGGCAACCCGTTAGGGCCGGGACGCAACCGAGGAGTCACGGTTCGTGTCTTGTATATAAATGCCATCTGTTCCCGCCTAATCGTTATTTCGCCAGTATTGAAGGATCTCGAAGTCCGTTCGGGCCAGGGCGCCCGGCGGGACAGGGCGCTCGAACAGGCTGGACACCTGCGCGGGCGTAAACAGAAGATTCATGGGTGTAGACCGTTAAGTCGAGGCGCGTCTCCGACTTTTTCCGCTAGTTCGAACGCTGATGCCTCCGTTCGATTGACAAAACGAACCGCCAGAGCTGAGGGGCTGTCATTCGCCTGATTTCTACGCCTCACCAGACTCGTTCGTATTAACGATAGACGCAGCGGACGCCCGGAGATTCGGGGCGCTGCCGATCTTGGTCAAAAGTCGAAGAAGTGTTAACTCAATCGGTCCTCGCGGCCGATATAGCCGCCATGCGTACAACCCTGCTACCGCTCTCATCGACCCTGCGAGCGGGCGAGCGCCGCCTGCTGGGCGTCGCGACCGGGCTCCTGATCGCGCTCGTCACGGCCACCGGCATCCACGCGGCGTTCGGCATCGGGGGCAAAGCCGCCGAACAGCCGATCCGCGACTGGGTGACCTCCGCGGTGTACATCCTCGTCGGGCTGATCGTGATCTGGCGCGCGCTGCGCAGCACCGAGGCGCGCCGCTCGTGGACCATCTTCGCGTTCGGCATCTCGGTGTACGGGCTGGGGAACGTGCTGTGGGCGGCCTGGATCGAACACCTGCCCAACCCGCCCATCCCGTCGATCTGCGACGGCATGTGGCTGACGCTGTACCCCGCCTGCTACATCGGCATCCTCGGGCTAGCCCGCGTGCGGGAGCGACGCGTGCCGGCGAGGATCTGGCTGGACGGCATCGTGGCCGGCTTGGGCGTCGCGGCGATCGGTGCGGCGATCGTGCTGCGGCCGGTGCTCGCGTCGGTGTCCGGCAACACCGCCGCGGTCATCACCGAGATGGCCTACCCGATCTGTGATCTGCTGCTGGCGGCGCTGATCGTCGGCGTGCTCGCGCTGCGCAGCTGGCGGATGGATCGCATGTGGTCGATGCTCGGCGTGGGATTCCTGGCGCTCGCGGCCGCGGACTGCCTGTATGCGCTGCAGGTCGCAGGCGGTGCATCGGCTCCGAGCGCCGCGACGAACTTCACCTACGAGGTCGGCGTGATGCTGCTGGCGATCGCCGCGTGGCAGCCGCGCGCAACGGTCGAGGCCGACGCGGTGCCGACGGGCGCCGTGCTGGGCATACCAGCGGCGTTCACTGCGAGCGCCCTCGGTCTGCTCCTGTACGACCACTTCAGCCTCCTGGACCCGCTGGCGCTCTCGCTGGCGGTTCTCACGATCTTTGCCGCGTTCGCGCGCACCGGCCTTGCCTTCCGCGACGTCCGCGCACTGGCCGAAACACGACGCCAGGCGCTGACGGACGACCTCACCTCGATGCCCAACCGCCGCGACTTCCTGCGGCGCCTGCGCGACGGCATCACCGCGAGCGCCGCATCGGACACCAGCATGGCGCTGCTGATCGTCGACCTCGACCACTTCAAGGAGCTCAACGACACCCTCGGCCACGACGCTGGCGACCATCTGCTGCGCCAGGTGGGCGAACGGCTGCGCGGCGTGCTGCGCTCCAGCGACACCGCCGCGCGCCTAGGCGGCGATGAGTTCGGCGTGCTGCTCTCCGACGCCTGCGACATCGAGCGTGCCGAGCACGTGTCGGACAAGATCCTCGCCGCGATCGGCGAGCCGTTCCCGATCAAGGGCCTCAGCCTGCGCGTGACCGCGAGCATCGGCATCGCCATCTACCCCGATCACGCGGGCGATGACGAGCAGTTGATGCAGCACGCGGACATCGCCATGTACGAGGCCAAGACCGCGCAGTCGGGTCGCGCCTGTTACGCGCGCGAGCGCGACAACCACTCGCTCGAGCGCCTGACGCTCGCGGGCGAGCTCTCGCACGCGCTCGAAGCGGGCGAGATCGAGGCACACTTCCAGCCGAAGGCCGACGCCTGCACCCGCCGGATCGTGGGCGTGGAGGCTTTGGTGCGCTGGCGCCACCCCAAGCGCGGGATGATCGCGCCGAACGAGTTCGTCACGCTCGCCGAGCAGGCGGGGCTCGGTCGCGCGCTGACGCGCAGGATGCTCGAGTTGGCGCTCGACCAGATCAAGCTGTGGCGCGACTCGGGCCTGAAGCTGCACGTCGCGGTCAATACAACCGTCGCCGACCTGCAGGACACCCAGTTCCCGGCTGAGGTGGCCACGATGCTGGCGGCGCGCGAGTTGTCACCGGACGTGCTCGTGCTCGAGGTGACGGAGAACATGGTGCTCGCGGACCCCGTCCGCGTGGGCGACGTGCTCGCACAGCTCGGCGAGCTCGGCCTGGGCCTGTCGCTCGACGACTTCGGCACGGGCTACTCCTCGCTCACGCACCTCAAGGCCCTGCCTGTGGGTGAGGTCAAGATCGACCGCTCGTTCGTCGGACGGATGACCTCCGACCCGGTCGACGCGGCGATCGTCGAGGCCACGATCCGTCTTGCGCACAGCATCGGCATCCGCGTGGTGGCCGAGGGGATCGAGGATCAGCAGACGTGGCGCTCGTTGGTGGCCAACCGCTGCGAGCTCGTCCAGGGCTACGCGCTGTCGAAGCCGCTGCCCGCCGCGGAGCTGGAGCCGCTCCTGCGCGCCGAGCCCCAGCCCGCGCCGCCAGCCGAGCCGCCGGTGGCCATGGAACCATCTGCCGGCCTCATGACATCTGGAAACATCAACAATCCCGCCGGCGGCGAGTTGCCCTCGAGCGAGCCGGCGACGACGGAGCCTGCGTCGTGACCCCTCAAGCCCTGCTCGCGAGCGTCCCCGAGGCGCTGCGCGACCTCGACACGTTGAAGAAATCGCATCCGATGATGGACGCGGTGATCGAGGAGATCGACGGCCGCATGATCCGCGTGGGCTCGCAGTGGCTCGCGGACTTCGCCTCGTGCAACTACCTCGGTTTCGATCTCGACCGCGAGATCATCGACTCGGTGCCCGCGTACCTGGACGCCTGGGGCACGCACCCCAGCTGGTCGCGACTGCTCGGCAGCCCGATCCTGTACGAGGAGATCGAGGAGCGCCTGACCACGCTGCTCGGCGCGCCCGACTCGCTGGTGCTGCCGACGATCACGCACATCCACATGTCGATCATCCCAGCGCTGGCGGGATCGAGCACGATCTTCCTCGACTCGCGCTCGCACAAGACGATCTACGACGGCTGCCAGCTGGCGAAGGCCCACGGGGCGAGCATCCAGCGCTTCCGCTTCGAAGACCCCGACCACCTGGACGAGCTGCTGCGCGCGGAGCGCCGCAGCCCAAAGCTGGTGTGCATGGACGGTGTCAACAGCATGACCGGCAACCCTCCCGACATCGCCGCCTTCGCGCAGGTCACGCGCGAACACGACGCGCTGCTGTACGTGGACGACGCACATGGCTTCGGCGTGATCGGCGAACGCGGCGCCGATGAGCTCAGCCCATACGGGATGCGCGGCAACAGCATCGTGCGCTACTGCGGCGAGAGCTACGACAACCTCATCCTGGTGGGCGGCTTCTCGAAGGCGTACTCGTCGCTGCTGGCGTTCATCGCATGCCCGACCGAGGTCAAGGAGATGCTGAAGATCATGGCTCCCCCCTACCTCTACTCGGGCCCCTCGCCGGTCGCCTCGCTGGCGACGGTGCTCGCGGGCTTCGACGTCAACGAGACTCGCGGAGAACGACTGCGAGAGATCGTCTACGACCACACCGCCCGCGTGCTCGACTGCCTCACGAGCCTCGGCGTCAGCACCCCCAACTGCTCCGGTCTGCCGATCGTGGAGATCCCGCTGCGAGACGACACGCGCATCGCGGAGGTCGGGCAGGTGCTGTTCGATCGCGGCGTGTATGTCACGCTCGCCGCATACCCGCTCGTTCCCCGCGACGAGGTCGGCTTCCGCGTGCAGCTCACCGCGGCCAACACGGACGCGGAAATCGACATGTTGATCGCGGCGCTCGAGGAGCTCGCGGACATGGGCGAGCTGCGCTCCGTGGAGGATGTCGCGGCGCCCTGCCAACCAGCCTGACGTTCGCGTGATCGCCCGCTACCGCGCCCTGCTGTCGATCCCCGGCTGCGGCCGGCTGCTGGTGAGCGCCGTGCTTGGCCGCCTGCCGTCGGGCATGTTCTCGCTGGCGATCCTGCTGCTCGTGCACGCGCGGACGGGCTCGTTTCTCGATGCGGGTGTCGCGGTGGGAGCGTTCGCGTTGGCCGGAGCGGTGATGGGCCCGCCGCTGGGCGCGCTCGTGGATCGCGTCGGGCAGGCGCCCGTGCTGATCCCAGCCGCGGCCATCCAGGCGACGCTGCTCGTGATCCTCGTGTCGATGGCGCGACTGGAGATGCCTGTGGCACAGCTCGTGGCGGTGGCGGCGCTCGCGGGCGCCGCCACGCCGCCGATCGCGGGCTGCATCCGCGCGCTGTGGTCAGCGATCACACAAGACCCGGACACGCTCGAGATCGCCTACACGCTCGACGCGACCTCGCAGGAGGTCATCTGGACGCTCGGACCGCTGCTCGTGGGCGCCACCGCGGGCCTCGTCTCGCCGTCCGCCGCCGTGCTGCTGTGCGCGGGAATCACGCTGTGCGGGACCGTGCTGTTCGCCACCTCCGAGCTTTCGAGCGGCTGGCAGGCCAGCACGCAGGCACGCACCCGCGGCGGCGCGCTCGCGAGCCCCGGCCTGCGCGCGCTGCTCGTCACGGTGGCGCTCGCGGGCGTGGTGCTCGGCGTGGTCGAGGTCGGACTGCCGGCGCTCGCGCTGGAGCTGCGTGCGCGCTGGTCATCCGGCCCGATGCTCGCGCTCTTCAGCGTCGGGAGCATGGCCGGCGGGCTCTTGTATTCCGCGCGGCGGTGGCAGCTGGCGCTCGGCCGCCGCTACATGGCGATGCTGCTCGCCATGGCGGTCGTCGTCGCGCCGCTGATCGTCGCGCACTCGCTCGTCGCGGGGTTCGTGCTGAGCGTGCTCGCGGGCCTCGGCGTCGCGCCGATGCTCTCAGCGCAGTTCTCGCTCGTGGGAGCGCTCGCCGCCTCGGACACCACCACGGAGGCGTTCGCGTGGCACCGCGCCGCGACGATCGCCGGCATGGCGGGCGGATCGGCGCTCGGCGGGTCGCTCGTGGACGCCCACGGGGCGGGCGGCGCGTTCGCGCTGGGATGCGCGAGCGTCGCGGCGGCATTCGCGCTCGCGGTCGTGTGGCGGCGTCGCATCGAGCCTGATGCGAGGGGCGAAGCCGCGGCACGCGCCGCGGCGATTCCGGCGGAGCCGGCGACGCCGTAGCGGTCGCCGCGTCTTGTGATCCAACAAAAGCGTAAGCGTTCAGTTGGTGTTTGCTTAGGTGAGTAGCGGCACTGGATCGCCGTGGGTGTGGGCGGTGATGGCGTTGGTGAGGTAGTCGAGGAGGCTGCGGTGTTGTAGTCGGCAGGTGGTGTGTGCTGAGAGGAGGCGCTCGATGCGTCGCTCTCCTTGCTCGGATTGTGTGCCGAGGGACAGCTTGCGGTAGATGACCGCGCTGCGGAGGCCGCGCTCGGCGTGGTTGTTGGTCGGTGTCACGCCGTCGTGTGTGGCGAAGCTCCATAACGCTGGCCAGGCCTTGATGAGGTTGCGGGCCATGCCGCGGCAGCGCTTGTTGCGCGCTCGTTTCTCGGCGTAGCCGGCGATGATCGGCTCATACTCACGCTGCAGGCTGGTGATGGCGCGTTCCAGCTCGCGCCGGTCCTGGGTGTCCTGGAAGGCCCTCCACGCCTGGAATACCTCTCGCGTGAGTGCGAGGCCGTGTTCGCCGAACTCTTTCTCAGCAGCGAGCCCTTCGGCGTGGGAAGCGAAATCGCGCTTGAGGTGTGACCAGCAAAGCTGACGGCGACTGATCGGCAGGCTGCGGTAGGCCCACCAGCGATCCGAGGTCACGACCGCACTGGTGCCCTCAAGCAGGGCCTTGGCGTGATCCTCGTGGCGGCTGGCCGCGACTTGGAAGAACGCGTGATGGCTGGTGAACAAGCCCCACAGCGCGCGACGCTCTCCGCGGGTGCGCCAGCCTGTCTCATCCGCGTTGAGCGCCGCTGCGGCGAGGACCCGCTCACGCAGATCCTCATAGGGTTCAGCAAGCGCGTCTGAGGCGCGCGTGAGGATCGCATCGACGCTGCCCGTCGACAGGCGGGCACCGAAGAGCTCTTCGCCGAGCTCGACCACGTCCCGGCGCGAGACACGGTTACGCACCGACAGCGCGACCAGCGCCGCCTGCAGACGAGGACCAAAAGCGCTCCCGGACACGTCCCGCGGGAACTCAGCGCGCGCATACTTGCCACACTCAGGACAGCAGAGGTGATACGCGCGGTGTTCAATCACCTGCACGGTCAAAACGGGTAGCTCTTCGACCTGGCGAACAGCAGGCTCACCCTCCCGAGCGCGCTCCCCGACACAGAACACGTGTCCGCAGCCGCAGGACGCGGGCCAGTGCTCGAGGACCTCGTCCACCGCGCACGCCGGCAACAACTCACGCCCATGCCCCTCGTGGCCGGACTGGGCGCCTGGCTCGCGCCCAGAAGGGTCTGTGCTGCGCCGCGCAGGCGAAGAAGGCCCATCAGCACTCGGCGGCACAGAGCTATTACGCGAGCTGCGATTCAACCGGCGCTCAAGCTGAGCAATCCGCTCGTCCTGACGCGCAACCCGCGCTTCAAGGCGCCCGATCTGCTCATCCATCCGCAAAAGCACCGCCACCACAACCTCACGGCCCTGGTCATAGATCGCCTCAGCCTCCACGCGCTCCACAACCCAGGATTCGACAACGCACAATTATGTCCCCCACACCAACTGAACACTTACCCAAAAGCGTAAGCGTTCAGCTCCCTGCTGCTCAGGGGAGTAGCGGGACTGGATCGCCGCGGGCATGGGCTGCGAGTAGCTCGCTGAGGTAGGCGAATAGCGAGTGCTGCTGAAGGCGACAGGTGATCGACGCCGAGAGCAGACGCTCGATACGCCGTTCGCCGCCCTCGGACTGGCTCCCGAGCGAGAGCTTGCGGTAGATCACCGCGCCACGCAGGGAGCGCTCGGCGTGGTTGTTGGTCGGCTGTACCCCTTCGTGGCTGGCGAAGGTCCATAGTGCCGGCCAGAGCTTGATCAGGTTGCGCGCCATGCCGCGGCAGCGGCGGTTGCGGGCTCGCTTGGCGGCGAAAGAGCGGATGATCGGCTCATAGGTGCGCTGCAGTGAGCGGATCGTGCGCTTCAGCTCGCGGCGATCGTGGGTGTGGGCGAAGACCTCCCAAGCCCAGAAGAGGCGCTCGCACAGCTTCAGGCCGGCCTCACCGAACTCCTTCTCGGCGGCGAGTCCTTCGGCGTGCGCTTGAAAATCCCGCCGCAGGTGTGACCAGCAGATCTGGCGGCGCGCCAAGGGCAGGTGGGAGTATGCCCACCAGCGGTCGGAGGTCACGATCGCCTCGGTATCGGCGAGCAGGCTCTTGGCGTGATCGGCGTGCCGGTCGGCGGCGAGGTGAAAATAGGCGTGGCGGTCGGTGAACATGCCCCACAGTGCTCGGCGCTCCCCGGCTGTGCGCCAGCCGGTCTCATCCATGTTCAGGCTCTGGCTTGAGCGCACACGCTCTGCCAGGTCCTCATATGGGTCTTCAAGCGCTTGCGCGGCGCGCCCCAGGATCGCCTCGACCGTGCCGGCGCACAGGCGCGCGCCGAAAAGCTCTTCGGCGAGCTCCACCACGTCGCAACGAGAGATGCGGTTGCGCACTGACAGCGCCGCCACGGCCGCCTGGAAGCGTGGGCCGAAGGCGCTGCGGGCGAGCGCGGCGGGCAGCATCGCGCGCGTCTGCTCACCGCAGCCGGGGCAGCGCACGCGCGGGCAACGGTGCTCGATCACCCGCGTGAGATGACCGGCAGCTCTTCAACCTGGTGGCGCACCGGCTCCCCCACCGCCCGCAGCTCACCCGCGGCGAAGACGTGGCCACACTCGCAGCGCTCGGGCCAGTGCTCGACCAGCTCATCGACCGCCGAGAGCGGCAGCAGTTCGCGTCCGTGGCCTTTGTGCCCCGGCTGGGCGCCCTGCGAGAGCCCGGAGCGATCCTTGCCCCGCGCGGGTCGCTTACCCGGCGGATCAGAACTCGGCGGCCGCGAGGAGTTGCGGGAGTTCTTGGCCAGCTCACGCTCCAGCTTCTCCACACGCGCCTCAAGCTGCTGAACACGGCGATCCATCGCCAACAGCACCTCGACGACGGCCTCGCGCCCTGCGTCATAGATCGCTTCCGCCTCAGAGCGCTCCACACAACGAGATTCGACGAGCCAGGATTATGTCCCCCAACCCCACTGAACGCTTACCCAAAAGCCCTGCTTTGCAGGGCTTTTTCGTGAGTACCGCTACGGGGATTCGAACCCCGGTTTCCGCCATGAGAGGGCGGCGTCCTAGTCCCCTGGACGATAGCGGCAAGGGAATCTGCGCCTTGGAGGCTAGCAAAGCGCTCCGCGCGAGTCTCGCGTGACGGCGCTTTTGCGAGCCGTGTGGGGACGAGACCCCGCTCGCCAGGCCCACCGATGCGCGGGTGCGATATCTTCGCTTTCCCCACGCGGATGTGGCGGAATTGGTAGACGCGCACGGTTCAGGTCCGTGTCCGGGAAACCGGGTGGAGGTTCGAGTCCTCTCATCCGCATCGCACAAAAAGCCCTGCAAACCAGCGGATTCAGGGATTCCGCCACCGTGGGGCGATAGACTTGGGCAATGGACGTATTGTTGCCATTTGGCAAATCCGTCCCTTTTTCCGTCCCTTTCTGTTGCCAAGGGACGGACCAAGGGAGCGCCGCGCTATGAGCGTTCGATTCGATCGCGGTGGCTGGGAAGTTCGTTGGCTCGACGGGTCTGGGCGCAAGCGCTCCAAACGTTTCAACGAAGAGCAGGCCGCGCGAGCGTTTGACGAGGCGCTCGGCGAGGTCCGTCCGGCCGAGCGCCGGGCGGACACAGCGGTCCACGGGTCGCAGGGAAACGTCTATCCCTACCCCACCGCGCAAGGCACACGCTGGCGCTACGTCGTGCGGCGGAGCGATGGGAAGCAGACAAGCAAGCGCGGGTTCACGAGCCCTCGCGCGGCAGGCGAGGCGTGCAAGCGGCTCGGCGCGCAGATAGACCGAGGCGAGGTGCGCTACACGAAGGAGACCTTTGGGAGCTGGTGGGACGGCTGGCTTCGACAGAGGAAGCCGTATCTCGAGCCGAACGCATGGAGGGCCTACGAGGTCGATGGGCGCAAGCGTCTTCTGCCGGAGTTCAAGGAGGTTCGACTCGACAAGCTCGATGGCGATCTCGTCCGCGCATGGATGGCCGAGCATGCCGAGAGCGTCGAAGCCGGCGAGATCGCCGCGAAGACGATCAACAACACGCTTGGCACCTTGGTTGTTTGTCTGAACGCCGCCGTCAAGGCTCGGGTGATCGCGAGCAATCCCGCCATCGGCATCGAGCGCCTGCCCTCCGCGCATATCGAGCACGACTACCTGCGGCTTCACGAGATCCCGCTCTATCTGGATGCGTGTATTGATGTCTACCGGCCACTGGCAGAGGTGCTCGTGCGAGGAGGCTTGCGAATCTCCGAGGCGATCGACCTGCAGATCGCCGATCTCGAACTCGAGGAGACCGGCGGCTTCATCGTCGTGTACCGATCGCACAAGAAGACCCGGACACGTAGTACAGCGAGCGGTTCGACCAAGGGCGACAAGTTCCGCAGCGTCGAGATCGGGCCTGGGCTCAGCCGCATCCTCAAGGACCAGCTCGCGCGCCGGGCGGAGATGGCCAGCGGCGATCAGAACAACGCGCCAGTGTTCGTCATGCCGGTGCGGACACGCAAAGCTGCTCGTGGACGATGGGCGAGTGCCGGCGAGCCTGAGCGCTTCGACCGCAACACGGTTTCGCAGGAATGGCACAAGATCGCACTGCAAGACGCCGCGCTGCGCGACATGCCTCTGCACTCTCTTCGCCACTCCGCGGCGGCGGCATGGCTCGCGGGTGGAAATTCGCTGATGTATGTGCAGCGCCAGCTCGGGCACGCTGATATCGCTACGACGGAGCGGTACTACGGCCACCTTGAGCGGCATGTGCTCGCCGCGGGCGCCATCGCGACTGAAGAAGCCATCACTCGCGCCGTTCGGCGAGCCGCGTAGACGAACCACCTCGACCTTAACGGCGGCGACGAGACCGGGCATGCGGCGCTGGCTGGCCGATGATGTCGGACAGCTCAAGTTGTACGGACCGCGTCGAGCCCGAGGGACGCCCAGGTGTCCATCCAGCGCGGGCATCGTTGATCCACCGCTCGACATCGTCGGGGACAAAGCGAAGCGGACCATCCGCGCCCCCGATGCGGATCGACGGGATACGGCCGTCCTTGGCGGCGGTGTAAAGCCAGGTGCGCGATACGCCGAGTCGGCTCGCAACGTCCGTCGGCTTGAGCAGGTCAATCGGAGTCGAGGAATTACGATTCATTTGCTGGCCGGTGGTCGCTCTCGACGGCGAGTGGCTGGTTTCTTGGTGATGTAGTCGGCCAGGCCCTGCAGTGCCGCGCGCATATCTTCGGATCTGTGGCCGTAGTGGGTGGTGGGTGAGTCTGTGTGTGCGAGATACTCGGCGGTGAGCCACGCGGGGGCTCCGCCTTCTCGTAGCCAGACCGCTCCTGTTTGGCGCAGCATCGCGGCTGACACGTTTTTCTCGAGGCCGCCGCGGCTGGCGGCGCGCGCGATGATCTGCTCGAGCGTGTCCGATTGCAGCCTGCCGCCCTTCAGGCCGCAGAACACGTGCCCCGTGTTGCGGGGTCTGAGCCATCCTGTGTTTGGCGGAGACTTTGATCTGACCTGGGTTTAGTGGAGTTGTGTTTCTGGAATCCTCCGGCGTTCAGCGAGGAGGAAGAATGCCCAGTAGGTATCCAGTCGAGGTGCGCAAGCAGGTCGTGGAGCTTGCGCGCTCTGGCATGCGGGTCGCGCAGCTCGCCGAGACGTTCGGGATGAGCGAGGCCGTGATCTATGGCTGGCTGAAGCAGGAGCGCATCGACCGTGGTGAGGCACCGGGGTTGAGCACCGAGGGCCAGATGGAGTTGGCGGCCGCGAAGCGCCGGATTCGTCAGCTGGAGACCGAACTCGCGGTCTCGAGGAAGGTCAACGAGGTGTTCCTTGAGCAGAACTTGCCCCCAAAAGCCTCTTCCCGGTGATCGCGTCCCTGACCGGGCAGGGCTTCGACGTGCAGCGGGCCTGTCTGATGCTCGGCGTGTCGGTCTCTGGCTACTACGACTGGAAGATGCGCCCACCGTCCGCTCGGACGCTCAGACACGCCTGGCTTGCCGGTGAAATCGCGCAGGTCCACAAGGACTCGGGCGGCACCTACGGGACGCTGCGAGTGACGGCTGAGCTCAGATACGGCCGCGGCATCCACGTCGGCAAGGAACAGGTGCACCTGCTGATGAGGCGCCTCGGGATCTATGGGCTACCGAAACGCCGGCTGCCCCGGGGCGCGAAGGTCGGCAAGGCCAGCTCGTTGGATCTGGTGCGCCGCCGCTTCACCGCGGAGGGGCCTGACCGGCTGTGGATGACAGACATCACCGAGCACCCAACACGGGAGGGCAAGATCTACTGCTGCGCGGTGATCGACGCGTTCTCACGCATGGTCGTTGGCTGGTCGATCGACAGTCGCCAGACCGGGCTGCTGGTCACGAACGCGCTCGGAATGGCGTTGAACAGGAGAGCGCCACAAGCGGGAGGCATCATTCACTCCGACCAGGGCGTGCAATTCGCATCCTGGGTCTTCAGCCAGAAGGTCACAGAGGCTGGCCTCGCTCCATCCGTGGGTGCTGTCGGCACTCCGTTCGACAATGCCATGGTCGAGGCATTCTGGGCCCGGATGCAGGTCGAGCTACTCAACCGCCGAAAGTGGAAGACACGCGTCGAGCTCGCCACCGCGATCCACGACTACATCGAGACCTGGCACAACACCCGTCGACGCCATAGCGCTCTGGAAATGCTCACACCCACAGAATTCGAGAACAACCACCAACAACAGCCCGCCGCCTGATTCCAGACCACCGACTCCGAGAAACCCAGGTCAGATCACCGTCTCCGCCAAACACAGGGCGGCTCAGTCGCCGGAGTTCGTGCCAGCGTTGGAGCTCTGCGCGTAGCTGGACCGGTAGTGGCTGGGTTCGGGGTGCTCGGCCGGGGCCGGCATGGATTTGGAGGGTCGCTGGTTGCGTGTTGAGGTTGATGTCTGCCCAGCGCGCGGCCATCAACTCGTAGCGGCCCAGGCCAGCCATGACGATCGCGAGCAGGACGAGCCTGTCACGCTCGGCGATGCCCGCCAGGTCCCGGGCTGGATGTTCGGCTCCCTTGAGGATCTGAAGGAACTCGTCTCGAGTGAGCCAGTTGCGTTCTCGCCGTGCGCGTGGTGGCTTGAGAGCGAGGAACGGGTCCGGTGTCCCGTGCCGGCGGCTGACCCAGCCCATGAACGATCGCAAGATCACGAACCGGTGCAGGTAGGTCGCGCGCGCGGGCTGGCACCGCTGCTGGTAGTCCTCGAGGTAGTCGATGATCGCGTGCTCCTCGAAGAGGTCTGCGGTGCGCTGGCGTCGATGCGCCCACGCGAGCAGATCCTCGATCGCGCAACGGTAGGCGCGGATCGTGACGTTCGCTCGCTGCCGTTCTTCCAGCTCGCTTACGAGTGCCTCGCGGTCGCGAAGGATCAGCTGCGCGGGATCTGACGAGATCCCCTGTGCGTGTAGGTCCGCGAGTGATTCGACTACCACGTCCAGCGCTGGGCGCTGGTCCTCTCTGCCGCGGGCGTTTTCCAGCGCGGCCTCGATCGCGCCGAGTGTCAATTGGTCTGCGAGCGTGAGCGCCATCAGCCGCGCCCCGGTCGCTCTCGATGCGCCTCGCGCGTGTCGACGGCTGGTGAGGAAGGTCGCCGTCCGGCCGCCGGTACACGACGGCCGCCGTGATCGAGCACGCGCTGTCGGCGGCGAGCTGCGCGGCTGGCACGGTCGGGCATTGATGGCACCCGGGATATGCGCGGGCTCGTCATCGCTGCAGGACTCGAAGATAAGACTCTCGTGCGGGGATCGTGAGTGCTGGATCACCGAGCGGGTGCGTGGTTGAGTCGAAGAAGAACACCTCGTCGGCGTCGAGGAGTTGTCGGATGCGTGCCTGGCCGCGCCGGTTCTCACTCACCGTGCGCGGGCGCATCGCGACAGCGACGGGCCGGCAGCGAGCGTTCAATGCACTGATGAGATGCGCGTCCTCGTCGCGAAGGCCTAGGCCGAAGATCACGAGCCCGTCCTCGCTGTGGCGCAGTTGGTTCAGCCCGAATGAGAGGTAGGCGTTCTCTTGGATGATGCGTGACTTCTCCTGGGCGGAGCCCTCCGCGACGAGCAGCGGCCGCGTCAACAGGCCGGCGTCTGGTTCGCCGAACTGCTCCAGAAGCGTCGCGTCGCAGCTGCGGCGCTTACGCGCGACACCACTCCCGTCAACAAGTAGGTGAAGCGCTCCGTGCAGATAGACGAGGCGTGTCGCGTCGCGCTCGACCACCGTTTTCGCGGGGTTGAACTGGAGGCGATCGCCGCAGAAAAAGAAATCAGCGAACCCGTCGAAGCTCTCGCCATAACCAGCGCACCAATAGAGCACGAGGTCATAGCTGGTTGTGAACACCCACCGGTAATCACGCAACGTCAAGCGGACCGCTCTGCGCGTGCTCGCCGGTAGCGAGCGCAACGGGACATGTACCCCCCTGACCGACGCGCCGAGTGCTCTCTGGATGCTCACGTAGCGCGCCCGCAGCCGATCCGCGGCCGGCTCGCCGAGCGTGTCGAGCGTCCTGATCGACACCGCCAGCGCGCCGAGGACACTCTCGAAGTTCTTCGTCGCGGCCACCTCAAACAGCCGTCGATCACTGCTCCTCAACGCGCCCGCTCGACACGCCCGGGCGTGAAGCGAGCGATAGGCGAACCCGGGCCAGACATGGCTGCTGAAACCGTTGCCGAGAAGCAGATCACGCCACACCCCCGCGCGCTCGACCTCCCGCCAGGAGGCAAGACGACCATCGACCAAGTGCCCGAGCCGTCGAGTCGCTCGTCCGGGCACTCCGTCCCGGCGCTCCAGCCCGCGATGCAGTGATGACCAAGGTTCGCCTCGGACCTCGCGCACGAGTCGTAGCGACGAGCGTGTGGCGTCTCGCAGTAATGGCATATGCAGATCACTGGACGGGCAGGCGAAATCCTCGATCCAAGTCACGGAGCGGGCTGCTTGGCATGTGTTGGTCATCACTGCCGATGTCGGTGAGACGACCCTGATCCCCCCACACCAATCGAACACGAACGAGCATCACCAAAGGACTTCAGGAGACACAGAGCGAGCAGACTCGATCAGGACCAAGCCAGAGGACACGCCAGAAGGTCATCAGGGAACGACGCACACCAACCAGGCAGAAGAGCACGACCCCGAACAGCGAAGGGCTCATGCCCACTCACACGGACACGAGCACGATGACCAACCAGAGAACGAAGCCCTACCAAGAGCTATGCCCATATATCTAGTCACCGTCAGCAAAGTCCGCCGCGAATCCACAAAACCGCATTAGTAAGCCAAGTTTCTGCGCGAACACGCCAAACGGCGGGTGTATTCGCGGCGGATTATCACCGGCCCTCTCCAAACCCCGCCGCGAATCAGCAAACCCGCATCACAAAGCCAAGACTCATCCGCTAACCAAATCGATTCGCGGCGGTCAAAACCGTATTCGCGGCGGTCAAAACACCGGTCGATCCAACCCATGAGGTAGCTGTGCGCTCAGCCTCCACGCCCCCCCACTCCAGACATCCGGGGCGAGGTCTCAGCGCATGCCAGCGCCTGACCCATAGCGCCCTTCTCCTCGCATCAGTCGGCGTGGCGCGGGTACTCCTCGGCGAGGTCCGTGAGGTCGAGGCCGAGCGCGCGCAGTAGTCGCATGACGGTCGCCCAACGGATACCGCGATGGCCGTTCTCAAGCTGCGACAGGTAGGTCGCGTCCATGCCGACGCGGGCACCGAACTCCTCCTGCGTGAGGGCAGCGCGTTCGCGTAGGGCGCGCAAGGTCGCTCCGAGGATCACTTGGTCGCGCGCGGCGTGTTGTGCGTCCGGCGCGTCTCCCATCGAGCGCCGAGCCTACAAGCGGGCTTTACAGAGTTAGCCAAGTACGCTACGGTCACGCGCACAAATAAAAGTGCCCCCGCGCTGGGTTAGAGCCGGGGGCGTGGCACCGGAAAGCGTGAACTGACCGGCGCGAAGGCATCCTACCCGTCCCGGCCGGTTGCCCTCTCCGCTCGAAGCCCATGACCCCGGAGCCTCCGACCAAGGAGGAACCGACGATGAGCAGCACCTTGATGATCCCGCCGGCGGTGGTCCCCCGCGTCCGTGAGGGCGCCCTGGCGCACCTGGAGACCCTCGGCGGGCGAATCGCGACCGAGACGTGGTACCAGGAGAATTGCGAAGAGCTGTTCGAGCAGGTGCACGAACAGTGGGCGCTCCTCGACGCCGTCGGCTGGAACGTTGAGGAAGACACGGGCGAGATGATCGAGGCCGACATCCCCAGCATCGGAAAGGCCATGCGGTTCGTAGCTGACGACATGACCGTCTCGATGGTGCGGTGGCTCAGCGAAATGGACGAGGACGACCCGGAGCGCCCGGCGCGGGCTGAGGAGCTGCGTCTCATGCAGCAGTTCCGCGTCCAGGTGCGTAGGGCGACGAAGGGCAGGCGGGGACAATGAGCGCCGCACGGGATATCCCCGACGTGGTGATTCTCGCGGCGCTCGATCGCGCTGTACGCCACCGTGACGCAGGCCCGGTCACGGTCCGGTCAATTCACGACCATCTCGCCCTCTCGCCCCGTTCGCGCGCGACGCGGCATGTCTGCACACGACTCCCAGATTTGGCGGAGTCCGGCGTGGTCGAACGTTCGCGTGCCCGCGGGTTCGTTCTGTGGGGACTCACGAGCGCCGGCCGTGGCTCGCTGACGCGGGCGTGCCGTCGCGGCTTGATCGAGCTGCCAGAGGCACCGCAGCACCGCAGATGGCGCGAGGCTCGCGCGCGCGCTGAGCAGGAGATCGACCGCTTCCGCGCGGAGCTGATCGACACCCTCACGGACGCGATGGAACGCGTCGAACGAGAGTCCCCATCCGATGCGCTGTTCGAGGTTGCCGAGCGGCTGCGGGCACAGACCGAGCGTCTCGCCTCAGCCACCTACTGCCTGCGCGAGTGGGCGGAGCCAGACGACGCCACGGCAGACATAGACGATCGCCTCGACACAAGAGAGCGCCATCTCGCGCGAACCGAGCAGACGGTGCTGCGCGCCATGCGAGCGGGGCGACGGAACGTCATCAGCTGGGACCGGGAGCGGGCATGAAACGCCCAACGCCTGACGGGCGTTACGAGCTGGCCGGGCTCGGGCGAGCCATCCGCCACCTACGCGCTGAGCAGAACATCAGCGCCGGGGAGCTTGCCGTCGCGGCCGGACTCACGCCGGGGCGTCTATACGCGATCGAAGCCGGACGATTCGACCCGGCCTTTGACGAACTGCTCGCGCTCGCCGACGGGCTCCGCGTCACACCCGCCGCGCTCGTGGGCCGCGCCGACGCCGAGACGACTGACGCTGATGCGCGGTCGAGCATCGCTAGGACGCGCCTACCTGCGGATGTCGTGGTGCTGCTGCGCGGAGCGCTCTACACGGAGCTTGCCCGCGCGAGCGAGGACGCGCCCGGCGAGCTGCCGGACGCGCACACGCGCTCGGGCTGGGCTGACGTGCTCGCTCGCATCGACGGCGCGCGCAACGCGTTGGACGCGCTCGGGTGGAACGCGCCCGCCCGGCAGCAGGACGTAGAGGTCGAGCTGGACCGGGCGATGATCGACGCCCTGGATGCCGACATCGACTTCTGGGAATGGCTGGCCGAACAGGACAGAACCGAAACACCAGAGGGCCGCACACGAGCTGCCGCCAAGGCCAACACGATCAAGCGCTTTCTCGCCAGCGTCACGCCTCCCGAGATTGTGAGGCGCGCCGATGCTGAGACGAAGGACGGTGATACGTGATGCCCGACGCGCTCACGATCCCCGCCGCGCTCGTCCGGCCAGTCGCGGAGGCCGCGTACGAGCTGCTTGGCCGGGCGACGCGCTCGATCCTGCGACGGATGGAGAGTCCGGACCGCGCCGAGTCGAGGGGCTGTTTCGTCAATTCGACGCCATGCGCGGCCTGCTGGAAGCGCTGGGGCCCGATCGACGCCGACCGGCCAGGTGCCTGCGACGGCTCGCCCTCCGGGGTCAGGTAGTACGCGCCGAGCTCCGGCTCCAACGTCTTTGACTCCAGGTAGCGCGCGTATTCCCCACCACCACCCGCACCAATGCTTTCAGCGGTCATCACAACAGCCATAGACCACAAGCACCCCAAACGCCGAGACCGGCTGCGGGGCCCCTTACCGCCGCGATCCTGATCGGACAAACCGCCGGAGCTGAGCGCTTCAAGAGCGACGCGCACTTCGCAAGGCTCGCGGGCGTCGCACCGGTCCCAGTCTCATCCAGCCGGACCGATCGCCACCGCCTGGATCGTGGCGGCAATCGCCAGCTCAACCGCGCGCTGCACGTCATCGCGATCACCCGCGGGCGCGCCTGAACCCCGAGACGCGCGCCTACCTCGCCCGCAAGGAAGCCGACGGCAAGACCCGCATGGAGGCGATGCGCTGCCTCAAGCGCCACCTCGCACGCCACTACCACAGGCTGCTGCTACGACCGCAATCGGCGGGGAACCGCCACCTCGATCAACGGCACGATCACGCTGTGCTGCCTGCGCTAGCGTTGCTGCCCGCTGGAAGGACTCCCAGCACGAGCGAAGCCCGCTCGGCCGAAACCACGATTTCCGGACATTGCGTTACATAGGTGCTGAGTACGAGAGTACCCGGCGCCGGATGGCGGCGTCAGGGCACGGCGCCCAGGATCGTCATTGGATAGTAGGGTGATTCTGGCGCCAGCCGGCTAGGTTTACCCATTCATCGATGTCGTTATCAAATCGGCACTCAATATCTTCGCCGTAGGTCCAAAGCGCGGGGGAGTAGCGAAGATAGTCGGCGTTCGTTAGGCGGATCAGTTCACCGACTCGAACGAGTTCGCCGTCCTTCTGTCGTAGTGAGGGCACTTTATCTAGCGTCCACTGGTCGATACGCCCGGCTCGATGAACGAGAAGGTGACGTATGGCGACGATCTCGGTCAGTGCGTCTTGGAGGTCGTTGGGCAACCGATATGAGTCCACGTTGCCGAGTTCGATGGCCTCAAGCGGTCGCTCCCATCGAATGATGCCGACATCACGCACCCGGCCGATCTTTGGAAGTTGGGCGTTCAGGTGGTTGGCGACCTCGTCCTTCGGATAATGCTTTAGAGCATCGGCGATTTCCTCCACGAGCTCGTCGCGCGGGCCGCGAAACTGCGGGGCCGCTGGTGGCAGTTGCTTTGCGAGTTGCGTCTCCGCCTCCTGGATGAGTTCAGCAATTCGCATATCCCGGTGGGCCGGAACCATATACTCGACCAATGTGTCCACCGCGCTCACCATTGCGACGAGGGTCATGGCGTTCAGCTCTGGTGTCTCGTTCTCAAGCTCACGCTTTGCAAGCTCACTGCAGACCTTGGCCGATTCAAGCTCTCGCGCTACATCGGTTGGAGTGTCGGCCGCGCCATGGCGGAAACCCAACTGTGCTTCTTCCCGCTCCAGCAACAGCGTGAGCTCGCGCAAGCCCGAGATGCCGAGCTTGCGCGTTTGCGCAGCCGCTCCCGCCGCGCGTCGCCAGTCAATGCGATGTACCCCTCCATTGGGCGTGAAGCGCGGATAGTCCCGGACGAAAGCCGTCAAGTTAAGGTCGGGAGTCACGCTCTACATCATGAACCAGAACGATCGAGAGAGTGGCCGATAGGTCAGGTGTCGTGCGCTGGCCACGAGCCCCCCCGATCTGATTCGCTCTGAGCCGGCGCGAGCATCCACTCTCGGCGCATGCGCCTAGCTCGATTCTTGCCGACGTCTCTTTCTCCGCAAACTCCGGACTTCGCTTGACATAGGAGCAACGCGATGTTCGGGTTCGCACATGCGCACATTACGGCAGCGCTCGAACGCTGCAGGAAGTCGGCACACCGTGGTAATCGAGGCGCAGCAGGGGAGGCCACGTCTCGTTGTCCGCAGAGACAGGTGTAGCAGTAGTCCGAATCGCGGCTTGCGTCTAAAGCGTGCTGTTCGCGCGCACGTCGATCGGAGACGCCCCGGCTGCAGGTTGCCCGATATCAGAAAACAGGCCGATCTGGATGGGCTGAGACCGGAGCCTCGCGGCCCTGCCCCCCGTGCCGGCTGTCGCGGCCGTGTCTCCAGCTCCGGTTGCTTCGGCATGCAGAGTCACCATGTTCTCGAACAGGCGATGCCGGACGACCTCGAAGTCCTCCTTCCACAGGGTTGCCAGCGCTGCCACGAGCGCGGGCACATTCCGGGGCTCGTTGGCACGCCCATCGTGGCTGGTATATGGGCCGTCGGTCTCGGTCAGAACCCGGTCGGGAGGCAACGCAGCGATGACCCTTTGGCCACGGCGAGTCGCCAGCATGGACGCGTTTACGGAGAACCGCAGTCCGGCGTCGAGCGCTGCGTCAAGATGCTTCAAGGCGCCGAGATACCAATGAAGGATCGCATGCACTCGCGCGTCCACGAGGAGGCGAACCGTGTCAGCCTCTGCCTGTCGGGAGTGCACGGTCAGCACCTTGGTGCGAATCGACGGCTCCGTCAGGATGCGCTCGAAGATCTCGGTCTGCCGTCGTCGGGTCGGCCTACCTTGAACCGAAAAATCAAGGCCGACCTCGCCAACATAGTCCGTCTCGCCGAGAAGCCGGGCGAACAGCTTCATGTCGTGCTCGGTCGTCCGAGAGGCGGTCAGCGGGTGGACCCCGACGGCGACTCGAAGCAGCGAGCCGTGCCCAACCTTGGCGCTGAGGCGCTTGAAGCTAGAAGGCGTGTCGGTCACCGCGACGGTGACCACGCGTGAGATGGCGGCCGCCTCCAAGACCGCGTCCGGTTCGGGATACCGGTCGACATGGCAATGCGAATCGACGTACACGCCACAGCAGCTTAGGCCCCCGCAACGAGACGACGTAGCGACCGTGGACCGCTGACCAGAATCCAGTCGCTGAGCTCCTGGCGGCCACGCCGGTAGACGTCCTCGAATGCACGAGCCTCGCCGCCCGGTATCGGGCCGTTGCGGAGCACCGCGTAGGGGTCGGACGGGGCGGTGAGGCTTGCGATCATTGCCCGTAGGGACGCCCCCCTGTCGGTCAGTCCATCCATGAGACAGGCCTCCCGTAGCGCATCTACGGCGTATTGCTCTGCTGAGTCCCAACCGACGCGAGACATCGAGGCGCGCCGAATGAGACACGGCCAGCATGTTCCGCAGTTCCCGAAGGTCTCCCCATCGAATCGCCCTGCGGTGGGGTGCGCGCAGGAGACACTCCGTGGCGCAAGTTCGGCAAGCAGCGTCGCGTTGGCCGATCCCTCCAGTATCTCGCCCTTGGTACGCAACCGGAAC
The DNA here is from genome assembly GCA_963813055.1 of uncultured Solirubrobacteraceae bacterium. Classification (GTDB taxonomy): domain Bacteria; phylum Actinomycetota; class Thermoleophilia; order Solirubrobacterales; family Solirubrobacteraceae; genus Palsa-744. The sequence goes on along the minus strand of CAWEXM010000006.1, from coordinate 134,904 downwards.
GGATTCTCGAGCTGGTGGGTTCCCAATCCGAGGATGTCGAGCGCGGCCATCATCTTGCTCAGGAAGTAAGGATGAGTGGTCCGGGTGCTCAGAGCACCGGACCGGGCCGGGACCAGCGGAACGTTGATCCCAATAAATCCGTTCTCGGGAAGATAGAGCGGCGTCTCCGGGCCGATTGTGTCAGCGAGGGCGATACCTGCTGCGATGAATAGGAAGGACCGGCCCCTGGTCGTCTCCTCGCGCTCGCCGGGAAGCGCAGCCGCCTGGCGGTCGTTGGCTTTTGCCGGACCGAGGAGTAGCTGCTTTAGATGGACGCGCGGCTCGTAGTGTTCTCGCAGTTTGTCGGCGAGTTCAGCTTGACGATGGGGCGTCGGCCCGCCCTCGTGGTGTCCAACCAGCGCCAGGGAGTCGCCGTTCGACAGGAGATCGATCGCGCCGGCGAGGGAGTCGAGCCCACCAGAGAACAGTGCCACGGCGGAGGTATCGGGCGGCGTCAACCGCTGTTGTCGCGGGGCGCCTACTATGCGACGGAAGCGAAGTGTCCAAGCATCGCCGGTCAGGAATGACAGCGCGCTCTGAAGGACCTCGCGGGCCTCGCTGAAGCGTCCGTGCTCTGCCACGGGAACGTTGAGTGGATTTCCCCCGGTTTAGACGACACTGTTTGACTTGATGTTCTTGGTGGGTGGGGATTCCTTGGTGTTCGCAGCGTAGAGGAGCTGCTCGTAGTCGGTTGGGGAGCGCATGCCGAGGGTGGAGTGTCGGCGGTCGCGGTTGTAGAACGCCTCGATGTACTCGAAGACAGCCGATGAGAGTTCTCGTCGTGTCGGCCATGACTGGCGGTGGATGAGCTCCTTCTTCAGCGTCGCGAAGAAGCTCTCGGCGACGGCGTTATCCCAGCAGTCTCCACGGGAGCCCATCGAGATCGCGATCCCGGCGTCACGGGCTGCCTGGCCGAAGCCCAGAGACACGTATTGCGATCCCTGATCGGAATGGTGAATCAGCCCAGCGTCGGGGCGGCGGCGGTGAACGGCCATGTTCAGCGCGTGGGTCACGAGCTCGGCTTTCATGTGCTCGGCCATCGACCAGCCGACGATCCGCCGGGAATAAGCATCCTGAACGGCGGCGAGATAGAGCCAGCCCTCCCAGGATCTGAGATAGGTGATGTCGGCGAGCCAGAGCACGTTCGGGGCATCGGGACGAAACTGTCGCTCGACGAGATCATCAGCGACTCTGACGCCGGGCACACGGATCGTGGTCCGGCCACGCTTCTTCGGGACGAGCCCAGAGATCCCGGCGGATCGCATGAGCCGCTCGACGCGCTTTCGTCCCACCCGGATGCCGTGCGCCATCCTCAGCTCGGCGTGGATCCGTGGCGCGCCATAGACGCGCCTCTTGGCCTCGTGGATCGCTTTGATCTTCTCGAGCAGCCACGCGTCGGTGAGCGCCCGGTCCGAGGGCGCACGTCGCTCCCAGTCGTGAAAGCTCGTGCGGTTGACCTCCAGGGCGCGGCACAACAGGGCGACTGGATAGCCGGTCTTCTCCGCGGCGATGAACGAGAACACCTCGCCTACCGCCCGTCGGTTTCCTTGGCGAAGAAGACCGCGGCTTTTTTCAGGATCTCCTTTTCCATCTGCAGCGTGCGCACCTGCTTGCGCAGTTGGCGCAACTCCTCGCGCTCATCTGTGGTTAGCCCCTCGCGCTTGCCCTCGTCGACTTGGGCCTGCTTTCGCCACACATACAGCGTCTGCTCAGAGACGCCGAGATCTTTGGCGACCTGGCTGATCGGCTTCTCGCTGAGCTTCAGCAGCTCGAGCGCTTCACGACGAAACTCCGGTGGATACGGCGGCACTGATCTCGGCACTTGAACCTCCTTGCCCAGGTCTTTCGACCCAAGCGCTCAAGTGTCCTCGAAAACGGGGGAAATCCAACGTGCGAGAACACGGCCGGCAAGGTCGGCACCCCCGTCTTTCCCAAACGATGTGCTCGCTCGGCGTAGGCTGGTCCACTCCGCAGACTGACCGCCCTTGAAGTCACTCGACGTTCCCACCTCAGCGGCTTCTAGCCTTTTCGACCGCGACGTTTAGAGCCTGGGGTCCGTTCTCCCATCGCGCGAAGAGGCCGTCGAGCCCGGTGCTCGTCTTCAGCGCGACGCGTAGCTTGAGCGGGAGGGGCGTCGGCACCGCGTTCAGCGGGAGTCCGTGCAGGACGTCAATAAACGCGGGAAGGAACTCGCTGGTGTTGGCCGCGACGTCGAGTGCGCTGTCGGCGCCCGGTGACCCGGGGTCGGCCGATACGCGCTCCAGCAGGACTGTGTATACGGCGCGCTGCTCGTCGATGGGCAGTGCCTGCAGCTCGATCATCGCCGTTACTCGTCGTGGCTTCACGTCGGTGCAGAGCCGCCCAACGAGTTCTTGGAGTGCAGGCGAGAGTCGAGCGGCGGGCGCCGCTGGCGAGAGCCGGTCGCGCGAGAAGAAAAAGTACGGCCCAAGGACGATCTCTGCCAGCGGCGGGTCAAGCTCTAGCCAGGCCGTCGTCTGGGGGTCATCTAGCCATGCTTGTGTGTCATCGCCTATCTCGTGAGGCTTGCCGCTGGCTCGTAGAGCCAGCTCGGCGGCCGCCAGCTGCTGTGGCTGGCCGTCTTGTTCAAGCTGCCAGCCGAACAGTTGCTGGAAGCGAGGGAACGCGAGCTCCTCAAGCACCATCAGCTTCGCGAGGACCACGCCCTGGAGGGGCACGTTGCGGCGTGCTGCGGTGCGCCGACGAAGGACGAACGTGTTCATAAAGCGCTTGAGCTGTCGTGGATTACCGCGCAAACCGGCCGCGAGTGTTGGAGCGATCTGCCGGGTCAATGCGAACGCCTCGGCAAGACCGTCGGGAAGCTTGCCGAGGGCTTCCCGGGCGATCCCCTCATTCATTGCCACAGATAGCGCGCCCGCCGTACGTTGGGTGCTCGCCGCCAGAAGCAGTTGCGCGTAGCCGCCGTCGTCTAGCTCGAGCTGGGCTAGCAGGAGGGCCAGGTAGGTCTCGACCTCTGGCTCGCTGAGCGGTGGTATCGCCACCGTCACTTGCACGATCTTCTCGAGGTAGTTTCGACCGAGGGACTCTCCGGACTCGCGGGCTGCGGGGTAGCGGTCCTCGATCGCCGCTTGGACTAGGCGTTGGTCGGCGCCGATCACGTACGCGGTCTTCTCCACGTGCAGGAAAAGCCGTATCGCCTCGAACGTTTCTACAACGGCATCCGTAAGGCATCTGTCGAGGTCGTCTACAAACACGACCAAGGCACGGACCTCGTCGCCGAGATCACGCATCAGCTCCGAGAAGTCCGTTCGGAACCTGGCGACATTGTCGTACCGCTCGGTAGGGCCCGGAGTGGCCGCAGGCATCGAGATGCCTTGGGCCGCCTCGCCGGCCGCTGCCGCGAGCGCGGGATCGGCTCCAGCGAGCAAAGCCCCGCCCGTCGCTGCACCGCGCAGCAGACCCATGCGCCAGACCCGCTCCCTGAGCGATCGTAGCCGGTCCCCTACGCGCTTGGAGTGACGGTTCCGCATCTACGCGCTGCTGGAGAGCGTCGATAACCGCAGTCATGAGGGCAGCCTTGACATCGTTGTAGTCCTCGAACCGCCAGGGGCTGAATGAGACGGTCAGAAACCGACTGTCCTCGGCACGGAGACCAGCAGCAGCCATCGACATCAAGCTCGTCTTGCCGGAGCCCCAATCGCCAGAAATACCGACCGTCACAGGCAAGAGCCTCGTTTCCGTGAGTACGACCAATAGCGAATCGACTAGATAGTCGAATCCGAGAAGATCGATCGTGGTCTCGTTATCTGCCCACACGGGCGACTTATTCTGCCAACCGAGCCGGACATCGGAATCGACTTCAGGTGGCGCTACGACTCGATTCGTGACAAGGGCGCCGGAGGCGACCGCGGCCTGACGGGCGGCTTTGCTCTTCAGGCGCCGAGGCGAGGCGGCGCCGCTTCCGATCGCAAGGGCCGACATCCGGCACACGGTCGGCAATCGAAGTCAGCGCAGGAGCGAAGATGGAGCCGCACCAACCGGGGTGCCCCAGTTGAGATCGCTGCGGTCCTCGTAGCCTCGCCGAGTTCGACGACGACGGTCGTAGGTCACGCGATCAATCGCCCAGGGGCCCGCGAGGACACCGCGGCCACGCGAGAAGCCCGTCCAGAGGCCTTCTGCACGGTCACGTGTCGGGGCGAGCTCGAACTGACAGGCCCCGTGGTACTCACGTCGGGACGGCGTCCTCTCGCGCCAGGATCCGGTCAGAGCTGAACTCTCCACGTTCAGCCTCAGCGTCAGCAGCGAGCCCCCCGGCCTACGAAGGCTGCGTGCCCTCAGCTGCCCTCGGCGCTCCCAGACCTCGATGAAATGTTCATCGACCAGGGACACTTCAGGAGCATCAGAACTCGTGTACTCGTAACGGCTTCGCCAGATCCCGTCAAGCGGCAGCGCGTTCGGATTTTCCCGGCGGAGCCAACGCCACATGGTGGCAACGAATCTGTCGACGGAGTCCTGGAGCACGCTGAAAGCGAGAAGCCCGAGAACCACGCTCAGGAGCGCGCCGACTCCCGCGCTGATCAGAATCGCGGGCCATTCAAGCGTGCCGAGAACCATGCACCGGGCACTCTAGATCCTGCTGCGGTTGGTCGTCCCCCGGACGCCGTCTACGACGAGACCAGCGGTTTGCAGCCAGAAGGATGCTCCCGGCTATCAATGACGAGGTTGACGCCGCACCACTCGGCATAATCGCTGATTCCGCATGCCAGAACATCACGCCGACCGGCATCTCGACTACCTGCGCCAGTGCCTTCGTCAAGACAAGGCTCCGATCGGCTTCCTCCTAAGCGCCGGCTGTGGGGTCGCGATCCAAACAGCGGGGGCACCCCTAATCCCTGACATCAAAGGGATGACGGAGCACATCGGCTCATCGTTCAAAGCATCAGGCCAAAAGGAGGCGTTTGAGAAACTTCTTGCGACCTTCCCTGACGGGTCCGCGAACATCGAGGAGCTGCTGAGTCGAACTCGCGCGCTTGCCGCCGTCGCCGACGCTGGGCCGGTGCATGGACTCGACGCCGGCAGCCTGGAAAAACTGGATATCGCGATGAGCAATTCCGTCGCGGATCTCGTCGGCGTCGACCTCCCGGAGGCGGCCACGCCGCATCGGAGCCTCGCGGCCTGGGCGAGCTCAGCAGTGCGATCCGCGCCGGTCGAGCTTTTCACCACCAACTACGACCTCCTTCTGGAGCAGGCGCTCGAGCGAGTCGGCGTGCCGTACTTCGACGGCTTCGTAGGCTCCCATCGGCCGTTTTTCGACGCGGCGGCAGTAGATCGAGACGAGCTGCCAACCCGATGGCTACGGCTTTGGAAGCTTCATGGCTCGATCAACTGGAGACGAGACGACGACGGCAGGGTCTACCGAACGTTCGTGGAGGATGGTTCCTCACCCAGCCTCATCCACCCGTCTCATCTCAAGTACGACGAGAGCCGGAAGATGCCCTACCTCGCCATGATTGATCAGCTTCGCGGCTTTCTGCGCAAGCGCCGCGCCACGATCGTGATTTGCGGGTATTCGTTCGGTGACGAACACCTCGAGGACGTGCTCTTGCAGGAGCTGGAGGGCAATCCGACGGCAGCGGCGTTCGCACTCATGCACGGCGCCCTAGAGGACTACTCGACAGCTGTCAGCCTTGCGGAACGTCGGCCCAATCTCTCACTCTTTGCGGAGGACGCCGCCGTCATCGGGACACAGCGAGGAGATTGGGAACCCGGAAACGACGGTACTCCTGTTTCGATAACGATTGGGGATTTCAACCGGCTGGGCGACCTTCTGGCGGAGATGAGCGGAGAGCCGCCAACCGAGTCGACCGATGCGCCCTGATCCAACGCTCTTGGGCGCCGTCGAGGACGTTCGCGGTGCCACCGTTAGCGTGACCCTCGGCGGCGACACTGTCTCGGGTCTGTCCGTGATCGAAGGGCACGCATACCGCGTAGGGCAGATCGGCAGCTTCGTGCGAATCCCGATCGGCTACACGGACCTATATGGCGTGGTGTCACAAGTCGGAGCGGGCGCCGTTCCGGAGCGTCTCCGCGATACGGAGCAGTATGGGCGCCGATGGATGACCGTTGAGCTCGTTGGCGAAGCTGACCGGGGAGCCGCCTTTCAACGGGGTCTCGCTCAGCACCCGACAATCGATGATCCCGTTCATCTACTCGCCGAACGTGATCTCGAGCTTCTCTACGGCTCTAAGTCCGCACCAGACTGCCTGGAGGTTGGCCGCCTCGCTAACGCCGATTCGATACCAGCACTCGTGAACATCGACAAGCTCGTAACACGGCATAGCGCCGTCGTCGGCGCGACGGGTAGCGGCAAGTCAAATACGGTCGCCCGCCTGCTCGACGCCATCGTCGCGGCTGACCGGTTTCCGTCCGCTCGTGTGCTCGTCTTCGACATACACGGCGAGTACTCCAACGCATTTCCTGAGATGGCGTCAGTCTTTGCCGTCGGAGAGACCGGGACGATGCTTTACGTCCCCTACTGGGCAATGACGTTCGACGAGCTCCTGCCCCTCACGACCGGCCCCCTCGATGGGGCGGAGCGCGCAGCCCTCCAGGACAAGATCGTCGAACTCAAGCGCGAAGCCGTTGAACGGTACCCTCGGAGCGGGACGCTGGCGCGTACGCTCACTGTCGATTCTCCAGTGCCGTTCAGCATCCACGAGCTCTGGTTCCAGCTTCACAAGCTGGTGAACGCGACACACACCGTGCCGGGGGGAGGGCAAGACGAGAGCACGGAAGCCCTCATGGCCGACGCAGGCGGCGCAGTCATCGAGCGGGGAGACCCACTTCAAGTCATCGCGCCACGCTACACACCACAAGCCGACAAGGCTATTTACCTCAGCTCCTCGAAGCTCAATCTCCGGCGACCGTTGGAGACTCTAGCCAGTCGGTTGCGCGACCCGCGACTGGCGTTCCTGTTCAACCCTGGCTCGTGGGCAGCGGCACCCAACGGACAGATCGCTTCGGACCTAGATGAGCTCCTAGAGGGCTGGCTCGGCGGGGATCGGCCGGTCACCATCCTCAACCTCTCTGGCGTTCCACCCACAATCGTACGCACCCTGGTCGGCGTTCTGCTGAGGATCGTGTACGACGCTCTATTCTGGGGTCGCCGACTGGCAGAGGGAGGACGGGAGCGACCCCTCCTTGTCGTGTTGGAGGAGGCTCATGCGTATCTCCGCAAGGAGGACAAGGGCCCGGCCGCCGAGGCTGTCCAGCGGATTGTCCGAGAGGGACGCAAGTACGGAATCGGGGCGATGGTAGTTAGCCAACGCCCGTCAGAGATCGACTCGACCGTCTTGTCACAGTGCGGCACACTCTTCGCGCTGCGCCTATCTAACAGCCAGGATCGCGGCCAGGTTACCAGCACGGTCAGCGATAATTTTGGCGGCTTTCTAGACGCTTTGCCTCTCTTGAGGACGGGCGAGGCGATAGTCGTTGGCGAGGCGGTCCACATGCCGATGAGGATGCGTGTCGACCTGCTGCCAGACCATCGTCAACCCGACAGCCGGGATCCCCCGGTCTACGAGCCGAGGGGGCCGGGTGGTTGGAATCGTTCACGCGAGCCGCAAAACTGGCCTGAGCTTGTCGCCACATGGCGACGTCAAGGCATACAAGAGAGGATGACCATGTACCGTGAGCAGGTGGGCTCGAGCACCGTCGCGAGTGTGGGATATGACGCCGAGACGCTGACTCTCGAGGTCGAGTTTATCGACGGAGGCCTCTATCAGTACTTCGACGTGCCCGAGGGCGAGGCAGAGGGACTCGTGGGAGCAAGCTCGGTTGGCGGATATCTCAACGACAACATCAAGGGTCGATACCGCTACGCGCGGGTCTAGATAGCCGACGCGACACCGAAGAGGACGCTTACCCCAGGACAGCGGCTCCCGGTGCACGTCGAAGGTCACTACGAAGCCCTCCCCGCCCGCGTGTCAATGCTTCGATAAGCGCTCTTACGGTGCGCCCGCTGCGGTGCGCGGCCCTACGTCGAGGCGAAGCACCGCCCACGCCCCAATAACGTGGGTGGTCTTGTGGGCGGATCGCATTCAAATCTGGCCATCCGCTGGCAACGGAGCGACTGGCCCGCTGCCCCAAAAACCCCGATCCCAAGGCCAATCTCCGGGCCTCAGGCCGCCCCCACCAGCATCCAACAAGAGCTTAGTCAGAGAGACAGGACTTGAACCTGCGACCGCCCGACTCCTCAGCGTCGCCTGCCGATCCCCCTCTGTCGGCTGGCCGACATTCTCGAACTCATCGCGGAGCTGCTCCAGCTCACGGACGGCTCGCGGGCCTTCGTCGCGGGCCTCTCGTTCGATATCTGCGATCAGTCCGGTGAAGTCAGATGACAAAGCGAGATAAAGCTACCGGAGCCGGCGCGCAGAGTCAGGCCGCGAGGACCTCGATCGGGGCGTGGCGGGCCTGTTTGCGCTTGGGCTGTGGGCGTACGCGCATCTCGGTGTTGACGTCCAGCGCGTCGGCGACATCGGCGACCAGAGTCGCCCGCAGCCAGGGTCGCGCGGCCCGCAGGGTACGCGCCGTGATCGCTGGCGCGCAAATCCTCGACGTGCTCGCTATCTCCGCCACGACGGCATAGCCAATCGCGGCAAGTCATTTGCGGCCGAAGCCCTTGCGTTCCGGTGAGCCGACCGGTTTCCTTCCTTTGGGATACGCTCTCCGCGTGCACTCTCGACGAATCTGGACTGATTACCCTCGCATCGGCACCGTCAAGGTCAGTGTCGAATCCGCGTCGTCGGCGACCACCCCGTCCTATCGCTATCCCCGCCCAGTCGCGGCCCCGAGTTAGGAGATCGTCATGTCGTCTGCGCCTGCCCAAGGAGTCTTGCTCATCTACACGGGAGGAACGCTCGGGAGCCTCCCACAGGATCCCAAAGACCCGCTCAGCCCGCTAGTCCCTGCCCCCCTTGAGCGCGTCATCGAAATGCTTCCTATGTACGACACAGTCGACAAACGGATTCCGCTCGGCGACACCAACGTTCGGCTCGGCATGTTCTCGTGGGAGACGCCGCTCGACTCGTCCAACATCAAACCCAGCGATTGGCGGGAGATGGCGAACGTCGTTCGAGAGCACTACGCAGAGTACGAGGGGTTTGTGATCCTCCACGGCACCGACACGCTTGCCTACACTGCGTCGGCCCTGTCATTCATCCTGAGTAACCTTGACCGTCCAATCATCGTCACGGGATCGCAGCGGCCTATCGGTCAGTTGCGCTCCGACGCCGTACAGAATCTCGTCACGTCAATAGAGATAGCAGCGGCGCGTAGCCTAGATGCGACAGTGATCCCGGAGGTGTCGGTATTCTTCCGGGACAAGCTGTTTCGCGGCTGTCGCACAACGAAGATAAGCGCAAGCAACTACGCGGGCTTTGACTCACCCAATTATCAGCCGCTTGCGATCGCCGGTGAGCACATTGTCGTCAACGACGCAGTGGTTGCCGACCCGTCGCATCACGCATTGCACGTCAATGATCAGCTTGAGGACAACATCGCGTGCATGGATATCTTCCCCGGGATGAGCCCAACCCTCTTGGATCACATGCTTGGCGCGGAGGGGCTACGCGGCATCGTGCTGCAGACATTTGGCACGGGCAACGCTCCGTCCACTCCGGGCTTTCTTGACGCTATCGACCGTGCGGTGCGCTCCGATCGGATCATTGTCGACATCACGCAGTGCATCTCTGGAGAGGTTGAGCTCGGCGTGTACGAGGTAAGCGCTGGATTGCTGTCGCGCGGCGTCATTACGGGAATGGACATGACTCCCGAGGCAGCGCTCACAAAGCTCGCAGTGGTGCTCGGAAGCGAGTCCGACGTAGCCACGGCAACCGATCGCATGCAGCTCAACCTCTGCGGCGAGCAGCGGCAGAGCGTGTTTCACCTGCACTTCGGCGCCGGAGTCGCACCAGAGGACGGCAGCGCAGCTTTCCCTCCCCTGCGACCGATGGTCGACGGTCTCGAACGTTACGACACAGACAAGTTGGAAAGTGCCGTCTTGCGCGTCATGGGCTTGTCAATCCCCGACGAGCACCGTGGTCGCATCGAGTTTCGCGTCTTTATCGACCTGCCGGACGCGACCGAGCAAACACCAGTTGACGACCCCCATTTTCTCGGCGAAACGTCGAAACGGTGGCGCGATGAGGACGGCACGCTTAGCGTCTTCTTCGACGTAACGGCGCAAGCTCGTACCTATATTGACAACCGGCATGAAAACACGCTCACCGTTGTAAGTGCGAGCGGTGCTCCACTCGCCTGGGAGCGTCTCGATCTCGCATTCTACGTCGGGGCCTAGCGACTCATGACACCACGAGACTCCCCGCCCCGAAGCGGCGTCCTTGTGATCGTGTCGGGAGGTAACATCGGGCTATACGCAGACGTCGATCGCCATGAGTGGGTTGTGCGAGCGGCCCGCGAGCCGGAGATTGCGCAAATGATTCTCGGCGGCGCCCCAACCGCTCACCAGCAGATAGATGGCACCCTCACACTAAGGGAGAATTCGGTCAGCGGTGTTGAGGTCCGAGTAACGTTCACTAGCATCGACTCCAATGACAACGAGAACGAACGCGAGGATCTGGATTCGGCGCAGGTTGACCCTACCCGATGGGAGGAACTCGCTCGCAAGATCCAGACTGACTACGACCACTACGAGGGCTTCGTGATCCTGCACGGCCTCGACACGATGGCTTACACGGCGTCTGCATTGTCATTTATGTTGCGCAACTCATTGGTGCCGATCGTCCTGACTGGCGCACAGCGGCCGCTGAACTACGGACGGACGGATGCGATCCAGAACGCAATCTCCGCGATCGCCGTCGCCGCCAGCGCGTCCCTTGGGATTCAACCAGTCGTGCAAGAGGTATGCGTTTATAGTCACGATACGCTCTTTCGGGGCAACCGAGTAACGATGTCCAGCTCATCGTCCTACCGATCGTTTGACTCGCCTAACTACCCACCGCTGGCTATCGCGGGGGAGCACATCGAGATCCAACGGCACGTCCTGAGAAAGCCAACGCGCGCTAACTTGGACTTCCGAGGCCACGCGAAGGCACACGTCGTTGTGGTTGACGTCTTCCCCGGGATGGATGCAACTCTCATTGCCAGTTTGAAGGGCCGTGGGCCAAAAGCTGTGCACAGCCCGACCGAGACGGGCAACGAGCGCGGGCACCTTCGTGGCGTCCTACTACGTACGTACGGGCTCGGCACCGCCCCGACAAGCAAGCACTTCCTCGCTGCGCTGAAAGAGCTCGTCGACGCGGATATCGTGGTGATGAACGTCACTCAGGCGCGCAGCGGGCGTATCTCATACGGGACGGACCCAGTAAGCCTGCGCCTAATGGAGCAGGGTGTCGTGTCCGGTGTTGACATGACCGCCGAGGCCGCATACGCCAAGATGGTCGTGCTCCTCTCCGACACGGACCGCGAGCCCGTTGTGCTCGCGGATACGCTTCAGATCGGGCTGTGTGGCGAGCAGTCACAGAGTGTCTTCAACCTTCATTTTGAGGCCGGCGAGACACTCCTGGGGGACGACGGCTATTACCACGCCGCCCTGGCGCCTGCGCGTCCGATCGTCGACCGACACGAGCTGCGCCGCGAAGACGACATCGAGCATGTGCAGTTGCGACTGCTCGGCGTGCGTCCCGTAGAGGGCAATCCGGGACCGATTGACGTCACCGTGCACCTTGGGGATAAGCACCACGAAAGGTCCGACCTCGACGTCGAGGTCGCTGTTGAGACGCTGCGCTGGAGCCCGGGCGGCCGAGACACCGTGAACGCTACCTACAACATCGAGCCAGACGGCTGGAAGTACGTAACGGTGTCCAAGGCGGAGGAGACTGCGGTCGTGCGCGTGAGGACCACGAAGCCTATTCGCTGGACCCACCTAAGCATTGCGATCTTCGTCAACGTGACGGCCGCAGAGTCGTGACGCGATGGCCAGCGCTGGCTCGCCTCACATGCGAGCTCATCAATCAATCTGGCAACTTGTCGCAGGGCTCAATGCGGTTCGTCAGCGCGTCGCGGCGTTGGACACGAACCTCAACGCGCACGCCGTCGCGCAGTACGAGATGCACCGCGCCATGCAGGCACTACATAGCTTTGCCCAGGCCGGCGACCGGCCCGCGCTCGATTCCACACGAGAGCGCTTCCGTCGCATGCTCGTCCAACTTGCCCCCGACGACAAGCGTGACTTGGTCCAACAGGTTGCCCTCATCATTGAGGCAGCGGAGGTTCTGACCGAGACCGAGCGCCGTACACTCGCAACGGACTTGGCAGGTAGGCTCCGCTCACAAGACGCAGGAGAACCGAGCACAACCGCACCACAGCCGCCGCTGCTCGGCGACGAGATCGAGTTTATACGCGACGTCATGACTGGCCTGCCCGGCGGTCTCGCTCGTTGGACCTGGGAGGTTGTCGGCGGGACGCGGAAGCACGAAGGGCGTCGCTGGCATATCGACAACGAGATTCATGTTCAGAATCTCCTATGGCTCGCACTCGCCCCCACGCTACCCGGTCTCAAGTGCGAGGAGACGCTCCCGAGTATCGGTCGCATTAGCCCACGAGTCGACCTCGCACTGCCGCAGCTAAACCTTGCAATCGAGACGAAGTTCATGCGCCGCCCGACCGACGACAAGCGCGTCACGGAAGAGATTGCAGCCGACTCAGCGCTCTACACGGCGGCACACAACGGACCCTACTCTAGGCTCATGGTTCTTGTCTGGGACAACACGCGCAGCACCGAGCGACATCGTCACCTTGAGGACGGCCTCAAGACACTCCGGGGCGTGGTCGACGCCATAGTAGTTTCGCGTCCTGGCCGTATGGGCTCTGCGACGAGCTAGCGTTCGGTACGTACCGCCAGCGGCACACCTACGTGGCCGCAGGCAGGAGGCGTCCCTGGATCCAGTCCAGGAGTTTCGGATACGCAAATAGCCCTCTCGCATCCAGGCACTCCTTCTGCCGATATCTAGTGGGCAAATCTGCAAAGTCAAGGTCTGGCAAGACTAGGCAGCAGATATCCAGCGGATCGGCTGTGACCTCAACCATGCCAAACTCGCGCTGACACTCCTTGCTGTCGAGGGCTTCGCGGCTCGTGATAAAAAGATGGACCCGGGCACTCCCGATCACCTCGTCGATTGTTCTGGGCCACGACGCCCCGATCGGGATGTTGTGGAACGTCCAGCAGTCGATCCCTGTGTCGCGCTCGAGCTGAGTCGCCAACGCCATAGCCCACGGAATATCAGAAGTCGCGACACTGACGAATGCTCTCGTGTTGGAGCTAGCGAGATCCCGGTACCACATCAAATGGTTAATCGCTAAGAGCGTTCGAGTAGATCTTACGACGCTCCACTGCCCTTGTATGGTCGACATGACCATGTCATCAAACGCACGCTTGTTGCTCGCGACGGCTTCGAGCACGACTTCCTGGCGCTCCTCGTTCATAAACAACCGCGTTACACCTGGAAGTGTCGCGAGTACCGACGTCGAAAACGGCATGCTGAGCTCCGGCACTCGTAAAGTACATCGAATGAACGCCGTGCAGAAGCTGCGCAGCAGCGGATGGTAACCGTTCCAGCCCTCGCTAGATACAACACTGTCGACAGGAAAGCGATCGAGCGACTCAATCGGCGCATCAACCGCGATAATGTCGCCATAGGTTTGGTTAATCTCGTCGTGCGTTCCGTCGATGATGGCAACCACGTCGATATCCGAATAGGTAGCCGCCGCCATCGCGACGCGCGGTAGACCTTTCAGATGCCTGACAACATGCCCCGACTGTGGTGGTGGTACCCGGAAAAACAGCAACTCAGTTTTGGAGTCCGCGTCGCCTCCGTTCATATCACGTTTCCTCTCGGCCATGTGGACAACACCGCGCCGCTGGTCGGCGCGTCCGGCTATTTCGAGCCTCGATGTCTCAATTCGCGCCCTGTCGCGCCACTCTCGATCGCAATGCCCGGCGGGAGAAGCGTTCCGACGACTTCGGATATGGCCTCATCGTTTCTATTGCTGGACCGCCGTTCACCGCTAGAGCGCCATCAATGGCGACTCGACGTTATAGGTCCCTGGCTTGGGGCCACTGAGCATAGGCGCAGCCTCCTCGAGCACCAAAGCTGTACGAAACATTAGATCCTCGCGAAGCGCGGGCGCGAGGATCTGAACGCCGACCGGAAGCCCGCACTCGTCCACTCCGAAGGGGACCGACATCGCGGGGTGGCCGGTGAGATTGGATGGGACAGTACAGATATCGCCAGCGTACATAGCTACTGGATCTGTCGTCTTTTCGCCCAGGCGAAACGCGGTAGTTGGATAGGTGGGCGCTAGCAGGACGTCGCACGTCTCGTAGATCGTGGCGAAATCGCGACGCACGAGTGAGCTGACCCGTCGCGCCCGTTCGTAGTATGCGTCATAGTAACCCGCCGACAGTACGTACGTCCCGAGCAGGATCCGGCGCTTGACCTCATCGCCGAACCCCGCAGACCGCGTATTTTCGATCATGTCTGTGGCTGACAATCCGGGGACGCGCAAGCCATAGCGCACTCCGTCGTATCGCGCCAAGTTGCTTGAGGCCTCTGCGCTTGCGATCTGATAGTAGGCGGCAAGCCCTGAGTTCAGTATTGGCATCGAGACGCTCGCCATCTCAGCGCCTGCATGTGAGAGAGCCGCTGCTGCGCCTTCGACGGCGGAGACGACCGTTGGCGCGACACCGGTGCCCAGCAACTCCTTCACAACCCCGACTCGCAGCCCACTTACGCCGCCCTCGATGTACGCGCCAGGATCTCGACCGATGTCTGGGAGCGACGTGCCGTCTCGCGGATCGTGTCCGGCGATTGCCCTGAATGTCAGGGCAGCATCCCTGACCGTTCGGGCCATGCACCCAACGTGATCGAAGGACGAAGCGTAAGCGGTCAGGCCGTATCGCGAAACGCGCCCGTACGTCGGCTTTACGCCAACCAAGCCACACAGGGCCGCTGGCTGTCTCACTGATCCGCCCGTATCGGAGCCAAGCGCGACAACCGCGAGGCCAGCCGCGACTGCCGCCGCACTGCCACCGCTGCTGCCACCGGCCACACGATCCGTGTCATACGGGTTGCGGGTTGGGCCAAAGATCGAGAACTCAGTTGAACTCCCCATCCCAAACTCGTCCAAGTTGGTCTTTCCCGATAGAGTGCAGCCACTTTCGAGCAACCTTTGCACAGCGGTTGCCGTGTACGGTGGTGTCCACTCCTCGAGCATCCGAGACGCACAGGTGGTTCTTACTCCCTCTGTACACAAGTTATCCTTGATGGCACAGGGCACTCCGGCCATCGGCCCTGGGCTCACTCCGGCGGCAATGGCCCGATCGACAGCAGCGGCCTCCCGTTGCGAGATGTCGGGTGTCGGCCTCACGAATGCGTTCAAGCTGGGATTGTGGTGCTCAATCCTGGCCAAGTAGACCTTGTTAATCTCTTGTGCCGATGCCTTCTTCTCATGAATTGCAGAAGAGATTTCGACCGCGAGATTGACTCTGCCGTCCACGGCCATTAAGGTGACCAGCGTCGCGCCGACAACGAACTCCGTGAACGCTTGTACAGAGACGGATACCGGCCGGACGGAGCCTCAAACGTGAGTTGGCGCGGAGAGATCAAGGTTGGCGGAGATTACCAGACGCCAGGACACAGAGCCTAGTGAGTCGAATCCGCCGAATGGGCGGGCGTGGATGCCAGTCCGACGGTCACGCCCGCCGCCGGGCCGACGCACGCCCAGCTCTGCTAGCCCCATCTCGCATCCATAAACGATGGTAGACGCACCCATTGGGGACCTTGGGCCGGAGCACGCCCAGACGGACGCTCGCCGCAACCCGCTCCAGATGCGCGGCGAACTCGTCGTCTCGAAAGACCCGGCCCTCGGTCTCACGCAGAACGTCCGATAGGCGCTCATGCTCGGGGCGCAGCAAGAGCGAGCCATCGCCCCGACGTTCCACCAGCTCATAAGAGCCAGCAACGCCAGGCTCTCGCAGCGTGATCTTCATCGGTGCTGACGCCATGACCGCATTGTCGCATGTCGAGCCCCAGATTTTTGGCAACACCGTGGCAACAGTCATATCGTGCAATGCGTCCGATGCGTCCGTGAAACCGGACAGAACGATCGGCGTACACTGATCTGTCTTTCTGGATCAGTATGTTGGTAGCGATCGGACATATAGGAGGCGAAGCTGGTGAGCACAGGCGGAGGCGACGAGGCTACAGGCGGTGCGGGTTCCGTGCCGGACGATACTGAGCGCGCTGACAGTTCGACGCGGGTTTCGGCAAAGCCGACAATTGCCCATTGCACGGACGATGGGATCCTCGCGGTCGACGCCAGGAAGAGGCTGGGAGACGGCGTTGCAGACGGGCAGCGCCGCGAATACACCCTTTGGCGCAGGCGCACACCCCCGATACCTTCGTTCACCGGTCTGGTTGAGCCTGCTGAACCTGGCAAGATCGGGATCGCGTGCTCGGGCGGCGGAATTCGCTCGGCGGCCTTCAGCCTCGGGGCGCTGCAGGCGTTGCAGACAGCGAGACAGCTTGAGAAGGCCAGCTATTTGGCCGGTGTCTCGGGTGGCTCTTACATCGCGTCCGCTTTCTGCATGGTGAGGCGAACCTGGCGGAACGATCTGCCCAAACGGCCGGAGGGCTCAGACGACTCCGACCCGGGCATGGTGACCGCCGAGCAACCTCCGTTCTTTCCCGGCTCACCGGAGGAGCAGTATCTGCGCAACCGCAGCTCATACATGGCGCCGGGCGCGTTCGGCAAGATCCAGTTCGGCTACAGGTTGTTGTTGGGGATGGCCGTGAATTTCATCTTCATCGCCGCCGCGGTGATCACGGTCGCGCTTCCCCTCGGGCTCCTCTACGGGGCGATCTACCCGCGTCTTGCGGCCCATGTTGGCGCGAAAGGCCTCTGCGGACCCATCATCGCCGGCCGGCCGAGCAGCAGCAATCTATGCCACCTGGTCCCGTTGGGTATACCGACGCCGCTGTGGCTCGTCCCGACGGTCGTGGCCTCTGGCGCGGTCGTGGTTGCGGTCGCCTCAATCGTGGTCTACCACCTTGGTGGCGAGCTTTCCGAAGCACTTCAGATCTGGTCTCTGCGCGTCCTGCTACTCTGCGGCGCCTTCGGCTTCGTGATGATCGCCATGCCGGTGCTGCTCTCGCTGGCGCGCGATCTTGGCGCAGCGGCCAGCGTGCCGTCGCAAACCCCTCGCGGAGCGCACAACGCTGCTCCGATCGCGGCGGTGGCGGGCGTTGGCGGCGCTACGACGCTGGCCGGGGCGGTGCTGTTGGAGCTGCGCGCTGATTGGGCTCGCGCGACGGACCTCGCCGGCGAGCTGGACAAAGGGCGGGAATGGCTGACCAAGCTGTCCTCGGGAACGCGCAAGCTGCTCGCCTATGCCATCGCTGCGATAGTCGGCCCTGCGCTGCTGCTGCTGGTCGCGCTGGCGGCGATGACGATGCTCCTGAACCTCCCCAATGCCTGGGAAGCCTGGGCGTTTACGATCGGGGTCGGGCTCTGCTTCGCGCTCGCCTACTTCTTGGCTGACATGACGACATGGTCGCTTCACTCCTTCTACCGCAGACGTCTGTGCACGGCGTTTGCGCTCAAGCGCGAAGCTCGTCCCGGCACCGGCCCCACAACCCCACCCGCTGGCGAAGCTGGCACCGGCGGCGGACAAGTCGACCAGGAGTCCTCGGCCACCAACACAGGGGACGGCAACTCCGGAGGGACTCGAGCTGAATACCCACCGATCGCGGCCGTGGACAGCGGAATCGCCGTTGAAAGGGACTACCACCGGACGGTGCGCTTGTCAGAGACAGCGGTGACTCGGGATGATGGCGGCGTGCGGTGGCCGACGCTGCTCGTGTGCGCCGCAGCCAACATCTCAGACACTTCGGCTACGCCGCCCGGACGCGGCGTGACGAGCTTCACGTTTAGCGCGACCGCGATTGGCGGGCCGCTCGTCGGTGCCGTGTCGACGCGCGATCTAGAGGACAGCTGCGACCGCATACGGCTTTCCTACCTGACACTGCCCGCGGCGGTCGCGATGTCAGGCGCAGCGCTTTCTCCCTCGATGGGCAAGATGACACGGGGGCCGCTGCGTTTCCTGATGGCCCTGGCAAACGTGCGCCTCGGGGTATGGGGTCCCGAACCCGCGCCGGATCGGGACCTTCGAGCAGAGCGAGCTGCAAGCCAAGGACCGCCGACTGCGCCCCTCTCCCTACCCACGCCCGCGAGCGTCCTACCTACTTCGGGAGCTCCTCGGATTCAACTCGATCAACTCGAAGTATCTCTACGTGACCGACGGTGGACACTACGAGAACCTGGGACTCGTCGAGTTGCTGCGACGCGGCTGCACGGAGATCTACGTGTTCGATGCCAGCAACGATGACTTCGGGGCGTTCGGTGACGCCGTCGCGCTCGCGCGCAGCGAGCTCGGTGTCGAGCTGAACGTCGACTATTCCGCCCTGAAGCCGGAAGGGAAGCCACTGGTATCCACGACCGACTGCATCACGACAAAGTTTACGTTTCCACCGTCGGGCGCGACCGCTGCGCCCGTGGAAGGAACCCTTCACTACGCTCGCCTGACGATGACCGCACAAGCCTCCGCCGATGTCAAAGCGTATGCCGCCCAGGACGACCGTTTCCCGCATGATCCGACCACCGATCAGCTCTACACCGACCAGCGCTTCGAGGCCTACCGCGCTCTCGGTGCGAAGGCCGCCCGCACGGCTCTAGGCATGACCTAAAGCGTCTCGGTGAGTAAGCCGCCTTGCCGACCAAGACGAGGTTACGGCCACGTCGTCTGTCGAATCGCCTTCAGCGCCCTCTGCCGAGCGTGCCTAGGTACCGGCTCCATGAGATCGCCAAGGACGAATCCTGGTTCCGACGTTGTACCCGGTCCCGCACTTGGCTTCAGCAGCACTAGATAGCACACGACACATGTCGCTTCTGTAGCGGGTGCCGCGAGCGCCAAACGCTGACGAGACGGCTGGCGCTGCTAGGACTGTCCGGCGGGCGGGAGCTTGCTGAACCCCGGCCATGTCGGGTCGATGCCCTCGCTGCGCAGGAGCTCCGCTTGGATCGCGAGGACATCCTCGGCGCTTTGGCCCTTTCCGAGCCGATAACCGTCCGGCTGGGCTAGTCGCTCAGGTTGGTCGTTCTGGCTATGAGTTGTTGGAGTTCGCCGTGAAGCCATAGTGGTTGACCGTACACGCCGCGCAGGCGGCGCGCCATGAGTAGAGCGTAGATCTCAGCGATCAGCTCGTGCGTGTACTGGGACCTACGATAGTTGGCCGTACGGATGCTCGCACTGATTCCTGCAGGGGCCAGATCAAGCAGCCGAGCGCCGTCGGCGATGTCGTCTTGAGAGCACCTAGCGACGCTCAGAGCATGTCCCCACTCATGCCACGCGACGCGGGCAAAGAACGCCTCACGCGAAGCGATGTCCAGACCGGCAAGCGCCTGATGACATTCGTTGATCAGGACAGCCCGTAGGCTGGGAACCCAGACGCCGACAGCGTCGTTGAGGCTTGCTTGCTCGGCCTTGCTCAGCGTGTGGCTGCCAGCGGAGCGCAGGAGATCCAATGCGACCGTGCCGAGTGGTTCATCGACAACCCTCCACTACCTGGAGTAGCGCCCTGTGCTCATCTGGGAGCGTGAGCCACGCCGAGCGAACCGTGTGTTCGTTCAGCTCCCTATTGGTCGTCTCGGGTGCCACCCCGCGAACTTCGCGCGGGCCGCTTGCTCTCCTTCCCGCAGTATGTCCCGTGGCGATGCGCCTGGACACGGACCAGAGCCGTGTCCCGTGGCAACAACGTGGCAACAGTCATATCGTCCGATGTGTCCGATGCGTCCGGGAAACCGGACAGGACGGACGATCTGGACGCTGGCGGACGTATCTGGACGCCTGCTGCCCGGTTCAGGTCCGTGTCCGGGAAACCGGGTGGAGGTTCGAGTCCTCTCATCCGCATCGCAGAAAAGCCCTGCAAATGGCGCCTCTCTATGCGTCCCTTGAGGCCGAGAGATGATGCTTCACTGTACGTCCAGCTTGTTGCCGAAGGACGTACAAGCCGGGCGGGACCGCCGCGCGGCGCTAAGGCTGCTCACCGACGCGCTGGAATGACGGCGACGTGTGCCGGTCGGGCAACGGGACGGCCAGCGCAACGCTGCGCAGGCGCTCGGCATCGCTGAGATCGGCCGGCCCGGCGAGATCATGCCCGCAATACGCACCCTCTCGAATACGATCAGCAACGTGTCCTACTGGACCGACATCTTCACGCTGGAGACTTGGGCTCAAGCGGAGCAGCACGGCTGGGACGTGAGTGGCTTCCCGCCGCCAACCAAGACTGGATTTCCCCCGTTTTCGAGGACACTTGAGCGCTTGGGTCGAAAGACCTGGGCAAGGAGGTTCAAGTGCCGAGATCAGTGCCGCCGTATCCACCGGAGTTTCGTCGTGAAGCGCTCGAGCTGCTGAAGCTCAGCGAGAAGCCGATCAGCCAGGTCGCCAAAGATCTCGGCGTCTCTGAGCAGACGCTGTATGTGTGGCGAAAGCAGGCCCAAGTCGACGAGGGCAAGCGCGAGGGGCTAACCACAGATGAGCGCGAGGAGTTGCGCCGACTGCGCAAGCAGGTGCGCACGCTGCAGATGGAAAAGGAGATCCTGAAAAAAGCCGCGGTCTTCTTCGCCAAGGAAACCGACGGGCGGTAGGCGAGGTGTTCTCGTTCATCGCCGCGGAGAAGACCGGCTATCCAGTCGCCCTGTTGTGCCGCGCCCTGGAGGTCAACCGCACGAGCTTTCACGACTGGGAGCGCACGTGCGCCCTCGGACCGGGCGCTCACCGACGCGTGGCTGCTCGAGAAGATCAAAGCGATCCACGAGGCCAAGAGGCGCGTCTATGGCGCGCCACGGATCCACGCCGAGCTGAGGATGGCGCACGGCATCCGGGTGGGACGAAAGCGCGTCGAGCGGCTCATGCGATCCGCCGGGATCTCTGGGCTCGTCCCGAAGAAGCGTGGCCGGACCACGATCCGTGTGCCCGGCGTCAGAGTCGCTGATGATCTCGTCGAGCGACAGTTTCGTCCCGATGCCCCGAACGTGCTCTGGCTCGCCGACATCACCTATCTCAGATCCTGGGAGGGCTGGCTCTATCTCGCCGCCGTTCAGGATGCTTATTCCCGGCGGATCGTCGGCTGGTCGATGGCCGAGCACATGAAAGCCGAGCTCGTGACCCACGCGCTGAACATGGCCGTTCACCGCCGCCGCCCCGACGCTGGGCTGATTCACCATTCCGATCAGGGATCGCAATACGTGTCTCTGGGCTTCGGCCAGGCAGCCCGTGACGCCGGGATCGCGATCTCGATGGGCTCCCGTGGAGACTGCTGGGATAACGCCGTCGCCGAGAGCTTCTTCGCGACGCTGAAGAAGGAGCTCATCCACCGCCAGTCATGGCCGACACGACGAGAACTCTCATCGGCTGTCTTCGAGTACATCGAGGCGTTCTACAACCGCGACCGCCGACACTCCACCCTCGGCATGCGCTCCCCAACCGACTACGAGCAGCTCCTCTACGCTGCGAACACCAAGGAATCCCCACCCACCAAGAACATCAAGTCAAACAGTGTCGTCTAAACCGGGGGAAATCCAGACGCGCGGCGGCTACAGCGACCGAATGTTCGGGCGGGTTCGGATTGGCGACGTGTTCCTCTGTTACTGCAAGGGACCAGCAGCCCGGTGGGTCGGTGCGCTGAAGGTCAATGGCGGCATGTACATCGATGACGACCCGGTCTGGGGACTCACGGAGGACGGCACAGTTCGCTTCCCCGCGCGCTTCGCGGTCGAGCCGCTCGTCGTGCTCGACCCAGCGCGCGGTGTCCCCGGCACCGAGGCCGCTAAGGCACTGACGTGCCTTAGCCGACTCAAGCGGTGGGGTACGTTCCTGCAGCGTTCATTGAACGAGGTGCCCGATGTCGACGGCGAGCGCCTGCTCGCAATGTTGCACGAGCCGCGCCCCGCAGCTCCAATCATCGTCCCACAGCGCCGTGCGCGACGTGTATCTGCGGCGCAGGCACCAGAGCGCGGGCATCTCGAGGCCCAGGCGCAACCGCCGACGCTGACCTCGATTGACGGTGGCGACCGGACCGAGGATGAGCTGACGGAGCCGCGCACGCATAGCGAGATCCAGGCCAAGCTTCGCGACATCGGGATTTTCGAGGGCTATGACGTGTGGGTGGCCGATCGGGGCACCCTGTGGAATGACGAAGCGTTGGGCACGGGTTGCCTGACCGACCTGCCGGTCGTTGCCGCCGACCGGACGCGCACGGTCATGAAGAACATAGACGTGATCTGGTTTCGGCGCGGCACCGGTCACCCGGTGCGCTTCTTCGAGATCGAGCATTCGACCAGCGTTTACTCCGGGCTCCTGCGTATGAACGATGTGATGATCGACTTCCCGATCACGGAGGCGTTCATCGTCGGCAACGGCGACAAGACGCAGCGCAAGTTCGAGCGGGAGATCACGCGCCGCACCTTTGAGCAAAGTCGACTCAAAGACGTCACGCAGTTCCTGCGCTACGACCAGGTGCGCCAGACGTGGCAGAAGTACCGCGGCGTCGGGACGGGCAGCAAGGAGTGGGGATCGGGCGCACCGCAGCGCTCGCAGCAACCGGCATAACGAACGGATCGTGTGAGGTTCACCGGCGGGTCGACCGGGGATGCGCAGGCAGCCCGAGCGTGGCGGCGTGCTCTCGCAGGTAGTCGCGCAGGTAGGGGAGCGCGAACTGGACGCGCCCGTACCCCGCGGGTGCGATCAGCTCAAGTGCGATCAGTCGCAGCCGGTACTGGCCTGCGTAGTTCGAGTCCACGTTCAGCCGTTTGGCGATGTCGCCGAGGAGCGACGCGCCGTCGTCCTGGACCATCGCGAGAAGGAAAGACTTGTCGACGTCAGAGGCCGTGGCGAGCGCTGGCGCGTGCACGAGCTGTCCGAGCCGCCGCCGCGCGGCGGTGATGCCCTCCTGCGCCGCGACGAGAGTGATCTCGCTGGCAGCGCCAGCCTTGCGCCACACCTGATCGCCGACGAGCTGGATGAAGAACGGGTACCCCTCGGTCGCTGCCACCATTGCGTCGAGGGCGTCCTCGGCAATCGACCTCCCGCGCCTCGCGATCGGCTGAGCGATCGCTTCCCTGACAGCGGCGTCGGCGACGGCTCCAACATGATGGCGGTCGGCGCGACGCATGAAGGTGAGAACCTCATCGTTGAGCAGCTCGTCGACCTCGGCTGGCAGCGCGGCGCCCGCGAACGCGAGATCGCGGCGCTCGCGGAACGCGTGCTGCACCACCGTCCCGAACTCGCGCAGCTCGCTCGCCTGGCGGTAGTGGAGCTCATCGAGCGTGATCAGCAACCCGCTCTCGTTCTCGGCGAGCAGGCCGGTCAGCAGCTCGACCTTCGAGCGGAAAGAGAGCGTGCGCGTGTGCCGCTCGATGGTCTGCCAATCGAGCGACCCGAGGTTCGCCGGCAGCCCGAAGCCGCTGAGACGCCGCTTGAGTGCATCGGGGTCGTGCTCGGCGAGCAGCCGCGGCAGATGATCGTCGGTGAGTCGCCCCAGAAACCCCGGCGTCGCGGTCTCGGCGACGACCAGCCAGCCGCGAGCCGGGCGGTGTCCTCGACCGCGTTGAGCAGCACAGTCTTGCCCGCGCCACGCGCTCCCGTATAGAGCGTCGCGCGCCCTGCAGACCCAGGCCCATTGTCGAGCGCCTCGCCGAACAGCTCGATCAGCTCCTCGCGCCCAGCGAGTAGCGGCGGCGGCGAGCCAAACGTCGGCGTGAACGGATTGTTGGCGGCCGCCCCTGCAGCCTACCACCGTGCTTTAGTGATCTTTAGTTCTTTTAGCTCCTTTTAGTGGCGTTCAGCTGGTGGCGCGACGGGTTCGCAGGGCGTCCCGGCCTCCCCCAGAGTTCGAGTCATGTACGAACCCCAGCCAGTCAGCGGTGTCACGCCGCATGAAGCAGTCAGCAGCGCCACCAGGAGCCGCTGAACGCGCTCCTATGCCCCCGGAAGAGGTTGTCTTTTGCAGCGCCTGGAGTGTCATCATCTCTGGCCTGTGACTGCCCGCAGATCGAGCACCGTGATCCGCTCGCCCGCACGCGCCTTCTCGATCGCCCGTCTGAGGGGTCGCAGCACCTGAGGCGCGGCAAAGTAGACCACGACCTCGACGCAGTCGCAGCGTGCCCACGCGCGACAGATCTCCAGCAGCCTGTTCGGTGCCTTGACCGTCAGCTCCACCTCGACCGCTATAGGCAACGACGCCTCCGCGACGCTCTCGTGCGACATTGACCAGAGCACCAAATCCGGTCTGTGCAGCAGCGGCGAGCCGTCAGCTCGCCGGCCGAGGGTCGCGCTCGCAAGCGGTGCGCCCTCGCTTTCTTCGCCTCGCAGCCAGCGCTCGCCCGTCACGCGGTACTCCGGGTATGCGTTTTCGAGTGTCACCGCGACCTCCGCGCAGGCGATTGCGTGTGCGGCGTTCGCGGTGCTTACGCGTCCAGGCCCCAGACGCTCCAGCTCTGCCGCGCGCAGCCCCGCGGCAGTGGCGGTGTAGATTGCCGGACGACTCTGAAGGGGACGTGAGCTCGACAACAGCCCAGCTCGCACAGCTGCCTGCAGCCGGCCACGAGCGGCCTGCACCTTGCAACGATCGTGCTCGGCAAGTGCGTCTGCGGTGACAGCGCCGAGACGCGCAACCCACTCGACCATCTCCGCACGGGCGAGCAGTATCTCCTTCGTATGAGCCATTATGCGAAGGCCCCAATGAAGCCGGGCGCACAGACGCGCGTGATTCGCACACTCGCAGTGCCGCCGAGCACGATCACGGCCGCCCACCCCTGCCCAAGACCCGTGATCCTGTCGGGATTGAGCACCGACTCCCGAGTACGTGTGCGCGTGGTGGCGCCGTCGTTTCGGCGAGAGACCTTCCACACCCCGCGTCTCCCCGAGATGCTGGAGATCAGCGCAGCCGACTCGGGGACCACCTGGCGGTGGGCGATCACGACCGAGAGGTTGCCCATCACCTGCTCGAGCAGCAGCTCGCGTCCGGGCAGGCGCAGGTCTGAAAGCTCCTGCGTCGCGAGCAGAAGGCCGATCCCGGCTGAGCGCGCCCGCGCGAACAGGCCCACCACGCGCTCGGCCGCCAACGCGGAGAACTCATCCATGACCACGAGCGTCGCGATCGGATTCCCCTGGAGCGCGGCGACGGTGCTCTGCAGATCCTGCACGATCGCTGCACCGAGCATCTGCGCCAGCAGCGGGCGACTGTCTGCTTCGAGGTTGAAGTACACGATCGCGCGTTCCCGCACCGCCGTCTGCAGGTCGAACTGCTGAACGTCGGGGGTCTGCGGATCCAGCCACGGACCCACGTCGGACTCGATCAGGATCGCCAGCCGATCTCGGACGCCCGCGAGGTCGCGGCGCTGATGCGAACCAAGCGAGTCGAGATACGCGCGAGTCGCCCGCGCTTCAGCCTCCGGCAGGCCACGGACCAGAACCTCCAGGCGATCGGGGTCCAGGTACGCCACCACCGCCGCAAGGCTCACCTCGACCCCTGCCGCACGCAGAGCACGCACGACGTGGCCGAGATAGCGCTGAGCCTGACGCTGGTAGTGAGGCTCGGTGAAACGCTCACCCGCCAGCATCTTGTCGGCGATCTCCGTCTCGCTCCCGCACGCGTACGGGTTGAACACGCACGCCCCCGCAGGCGACCACTCCAGGAACCTGCGCCCGCTGGCCCGCGCTGCTCGACGAAGCTCCGAACGCATCCCGCGATCACCCTTCGGGTCGACCACGACCGCGCCCATACCGCGTTCGATCGCGCTGACCGCCATCAGCGTCTGGGTGACCGTCTTACCCGAGCCAGTGGCCCCCACCACGAGCATATGACGTGCACCCACCTGCTCGCCGAACGGGATCGCCACCTTCCGCCCCCGCTCGTCCCGACCAAGCGCCAGCAGCTGTGTGTCCGGCCCATCAGCACCCGCCCGAACGCCGCGACGCTCCTCGATGGCAGATGCGATCGTGCGCAGGAAGTCCATCGGCCCACGCCGCTGCGCCGCGATCTCCGCAAGATCCGCGCCAGACTCGATGTCTTCACAGTGCCAGCGCCGAGCGCGAACAGTCGCAACAATCGACGCGAAAACGAACGTGAACGTGAAGCTTCCGAGGCTGCCATGCGCACAGAGCACGAAGGCGACCATCGCTGGCGCCCATGTCCAATGCAGATGACGGCGGCGCATGTATAGCGCCGCAAGCAATCCGATCGCCACACCCAGCCCGAAATGGAGCGCTGTCTGGGCGAGCCACTGAAGAGCATCGCCGATGGCCGACCAGGGATTCTGCTGGTGTTCAGGAAACGCGATATGCGAGGGCATGAAACCACGCCTTTCTGAGAGACCTGCCTCCTTCCACTCCGACGAGGCAACGCGAAGCGGGACGGCATACGCGATAAGGACTCGCAGCATTGCTACGACCGTTGTCGCGGCTTCCCGCACGCCCGATCGTCGGCTAGCATCCCTCTATGTCGTCCTCTTCTGCCGTCAGCGTTGAGCCTCGGGCGCAGCAAGGCGCGTTGAACGAGACCGCGTTGCGCGTGTGCCGGGCGTTGCTGGCTCTGGCCGTGCTTACGGCGATCGGCTACGACGTGGCCGAAGGCCCAGGGGTCAGCGACGCCGATTACTTCAGCTATTTCACCGTCCTGAGCAACCTCTACGCGGCTGCGATCCTCATATATGGCACCCTCCGCCCCGCACGCGACCGATCGCGCACGGTCGAGCTGCTCAGGGGTGCAGCGGTCGTCTACATCCTGACGACCGGCATCGTTTACCTGTTGCTGCTCTCCGGGCATTCACCGACATACCCGTGGGTAAACGCGATCCTCCACTACCTGATGCCGGTGGCGGTGACGCTCGACTGGCTGCTCGACCCATTGCGCGTCCGACTCGAACTCGCAAAGACATCTGTTCTGTGGATGGCCTTTCCGGTGCTGTACGTCGCCTACACGCTCGCGCGTGGCGCGATCGTGGATTGGTATCCGTATTTCTTCGTAAACCCGCATCGCAGCGGCGGATACCTGCTCGTGGCCGGCGACTGCATCGCCGTCGGGATCGGCATCCTCATGCTGATCGCCGCCACAACATGGGCAGGCAACCGACGCCACGACTCCCCGCGCGCCGGGGGAGCACAACCGCGAGATCTTCCCCCTCCGCCATAGAAGGACTCGCCCTCGCCGTCTGTACCTAGCCCGGTCCAGTGAGCCGTGCTCCGGCTTGTCGTGTTCGATGGCGTGATCGAGACCGCCAGCGACGGCTCGGGTGCGGCCGCCTCGCCGCACTCTCACGCACGGCGGTCTCTGGCTCGACGGTCTCTGGCTCGACGCGAATTGGAAACCATCCGCCTCAAAACGTTGACATCGTCGACGATGCGGGCATCCTAGTCGGTGCGTTGCGCCTCCTGGCGCGGCGCGACCGGCCCCCGGGGCATCTGACCAAGGATCGACTCTCCGGAGGGCTGGCAACGGAACCCCAAACAAGGAGAACGGTCGTAATGAAACGCACAAGGATCATCGACCTGGCCCTCACAGCAGTATTCACGCTGAGTGCAGTCGCGGCTTCTGTGGCCTCTGCGCACTTTTTCAACTGGAATCCCACTGGCGGCTTCCCTGCGACGGTCGCGGGTACAGGTGGCACCCAGAAATTCAAATCGGGCTTCGGCACGATCACCTGCAACTCAGCGAAATCGACGGGCCGAATAGTGCCCACCAACGAATTAACATTTGCGCAAACCGTCGAATACTCGGGCGGCTGTAAAGACAATTTCGGCGACGGGATCGCCGAACCGATCATCGCTTTATACCAAATCAGCGCGGACGAAAAAGTCTCGATCCTGGCACCGATTCCAATCAAACTATTAGGGCCGCTGGCGAACTGTACGATCACCATCGAGAAGCAGACCAACCTGGGCGGAATCAAATTCAAAAGCACCACCGCAAAAACCGAATTGACCGTCGAATCCACGACAACTGGGATCGCACAGTTAGGTTCCGGAGGCCCCTGCACCAACGGCACGGGCGAATACTCCGGAAGCATCACCAACCGCCTGATTGGCGGCGGCACACTGTTCTGGGTGTAGGCGACCAGGACACCGAAAGGTAGCTGGCCGACGAGAGACAACGCTGCGGGTCTGCTGACCAGCACCGTCACCGTCGTCGCACGACTGGAGCCAGTCGTGCGACGACGCTTACATGCAGAGTCGAGTCATTCGCCTTTCGGCTTGAACGACAGCAGCGGGTGCATCTCGATCCCGTTCGGCGCCACGCCCGCCTGACCGTGTAGGTGGTCGAAGAACGCCACGCCGGTCACGGTCACCGGCACCGCGATTCCGGTCTTGCGGCCTCCGTTCGCAACCTCGGGGAACTCCTCCTCAACCGCTTCCCTCACCGCCGTGATCTGATCCAGGACACGGCTGTGTTCGGCGCAGCTGGGCGACACGGCCTCGAGGATCATCGTGTGCGCGCCTTCGGTCAGGACCATGTGGATGTCCTTGTCGGACTCCAGCTTCGCCAGCGTGATCGTGCCCTCCAGTTCGTACGTGACCAGCTCCCCCTGCTGACGCTCGACCGGATCGACGGGGGCCGGCAGCGCGATCAGTTCGGCCACCGTTCCTTTCTTGGGCGTGTCGATGTTCACCTGCCCCGCGGCCGGGTCCGTCATCGTCTTCACCGGCCAGCGCTCTGTGCCGCACTTGTACAGCGTGTGAGCCACCGCCGCGAACAGGTCCGATTTGCGTTTCAGGCTGTCGCCCAGGTCCGCGTACGGCTTCAGGTGGGGGTCCTGCTTCGCCGCCGCGTCCCGCTTCGCGCCCGGGGTCCATCCCCGTCTCAGCCTGTCTTTGCGCCACGATTCGTGCAGCTGTTCCGGCGTGCGTCCCTCCAGCAGCGCCTGCTTCACGCCCTCCACCGCCGAGGTCCGACGCCAGTCCTCCGCGTCGTCCCAGCGCGCCTTCGGAGCACCGCCAGCGGCCTCCGCCCACGCGTTCGTCGCTTCGTAGCTCGCCTTCGCGATCCGCTCGAACAGGTTCGTCGAAGGCGCTTTGCCCGTCATGCCCGCGACCTCGCCCGCACCGCGAACTCACACGCCAGCGCAAGACACGCAAGCGCCGCCACGATCAGCCACTCCACCGCCCCGCTGCCGCCGTCCGGGTCGATGCCGAACACCGTCTCGATCCACTCTGGAACGATCGCCGTCAAAACGGCCGCCAGGACGATCACTCCCTGGCCGATGCGAATCCGCGCGTTGGTCATGCTGGCCCCTTACATATTCAGATTGCCGGACTTTTGCATGAAGTTACAACCACGTGCGGCGCGTGTCAAGACGCGCCGCACCCCACCGGCCAGACAGCCGGCGGGGTGCGACACGAGACGTGTCAGTGCGTGAGGAAATCCACCCCCACGACGCTCGCCATCACGCCGTAGCCAAGCTTCGTCGGATGGATGTCAGCGTTCGGACTCGCCGGGTTGAACGTCCCGCCCGGGCACATCGCCGTGAATGCGCAGATCGTCGGCAGGTCCACCGTTTCCGGCGATTTCGTCACGATCGACGGGTTGAACGGCGGCTCTGGGTTGGCGAAGCTCGCGCCCGGCACCGCCGCCGCCACGCCCGCCAGCGCGTTGTTCAGCGCCGCCGTCGTCGCGTCGCCGCCCGGCGCCGGCAGCACCGTCGGGTAGGGGTTGTACAGGCCGATCAGGATCAGCTGCGCTTTCGGCGCGGCTGCGTGCAGCTGCGAGAGGATCGAGAACGCGTTGCCCGCGATGTGGCCGAACTCCGCTTCCACCTGCGCCGGCGTGCACGTGAACGTCGCCGGGAAGCCGCATTTGCTCGCCAGGAACTGCAGCACGTCGTTCGCGCCGATGTCCAGCGTGATCGGGCTCACGTTCGGGTGTTCTTTCAGGATCGCCAGCGCGTTCGCCAGCTGCGACGTCGACGGGCTGTAGGAGTGGTGCAGGAACGCGTACGGGAACGGCGTCCCCGTAGGACCGCCCGCGCAGAATCCCGAGATGCCCGAGCCGTTGATGAACGTGTCCGTCGTCTCCCCCGGGCAGCCGTCGTTGACGATCTGCAGCGTCGGGTGCGCGAGCTTCAACGCCGCACCGAAGTCATCCACATACCCGTCGTTGAACGTCGCCGGTTCCACGAAGCCTTTGCTTTCCAGCTCGCTCTTGAACTGCGCCGCGTGATAGCCGTAGGCGAGCGAGTCGCCCAGGGCAAGATAAGTGTTTCCGACTACGGCCGCTCCCGCGGCCGGGGTGAACACGAAAGCCGCCAGCGCGGCCATCGCCGCCACACAGCACACGAGCAAGCGCCCGTGAACTCGTTGCAGAACAGACATGAAAACCTCCTTTTGGTGCATCGCAGTGAACCCCGGCGGTGCTGAGCGAACAGCCTCCGCCCTGGGCCGAGCCTCTAGCCTAGTCACGGCTCCACGTTCCGGCAAACCGATCTCTTCGAGCAGCCCATCCGCCCGACACGCTGGTAACTACCCGCGAATTCGGATAGTGAACCGAGAGGCCACCTGCACACGACCATGGGAGGCTCCGACCCTCAGGCGGCGGTCCGCGACTCGAGCTGAGCCGCGGACCTGACCGCCTTTGCGCTCTGCGCCTGTCCGGCCGGGCCGGCTACTTCTGCTTCTGGCCCGTGTTCGGGTTCAGGTACAGCTTGCCGTTGCGCCGGCCCGCGAATTCGAGCATGCCCGCGAGGTCGAACGGCACTCCCTCGCCAGCGTCCTTCGCCGCCAGCACGTCATCCGCCGAGCCGGGGATCCCCGCGAGGCCCCAGTTGTACTCGACGAAGTTGATCATCGACGCCTGATCGCTGAGGTTGTGGTCGACCGCGTTCTTCTTCGCGTACGGCGAGACCACCACCAGCGGCAGTCGCGGCCCGAACCCGCAGCGGCCCTGCTCGCCCGCGAGCGGAAACGGCGTTTCCAGCGTCCCCTGTGGGCTGCCGCCGCACTGCCCCGAGGTGCCCAGCGTCGGCACGCTCAGCGACGTGTTCGTCAGGTTGTCCGCCGGCGACAGCGACGGGTTCGTCACGCCGCTGTACGCGTGGTCGTACCAGCCGTCGGAGTCGTCCCAGTTCACCACCACCACCGTGTTCTTCCAGTCCGGCGAGCGCATCAGGTTGTTGATCGTGCTCGTCACGAACTGCTGTTCGTCCGCCGGCTCGGAGTAAGCCGCGTGGCCGTCCTCGTACCCCGCAGCCTTCAGGAAGCTCACCGCCGGCAGCGCCGACGCGGGGAGTTCGTGGCGGCTGATCGCTTCCACCAGCTGGTTGAAGTCGCTCGTGTCGTACTGGTGGTTCGGCGTGTTGAACTGCGGCACGCCGTTCACGTACGCCTGCGTGTCCCTGCCGATCGCCTGCAGTCCCGCGAGCGTGTCCTGCCCGCTGGAGCTCGTGGGGATCGTCAGGTGGTGCGGGTTCGCCGTCGAGGCGTAGTACTGAAACGGCTCGTGGTGGGCGATGTAGTCGTCCTTGTAGCCCCACTGCCCCGTCCCGCCGAGCGCCACGCCGACCGGGTGCACGCTGCTGCACAGGTTCTGGTTGCTCGAGTGCGCCGGCCGGTTCGCCGCGTTCGCGAAGTACGACGAGAACTCATCCGGCGTGAACGTGCTGTTCGGCTGTCCCGCTTTGCCCGTCGCCGCCAGCGCTTCCTGGAAGCTCGTGCTCGGGCGCAGCCCGCCCTGGAACCAGCCCCACGACAGTCCCGCCGCGTTCAGCTCGTCGCCGATGTTCGTGCCCGACAGCGCCACCGCGTCGCGCGTGGAGCAGTCGTCGTAGTACGGCTGCGCGTCGCTCGTCAGCGAGTAGCCGCCCAGCCCGTCCGCCGTCAGGTCCGCGTTCGGCGAGGTGGAGGTGGCCACCGACGGGTTGTTCGCCATGTGCGCCGTGTCCACGTTGCCCGTGTCGCCCGCCACCAGGCTGATCGCCCCCGGCGCCGACGGCCCGAACGTCGTGCCATACGAGTTGTCGCTCATCGCGTAGTGCTGCGCGTAGTTCCACAGCGCCGGCACCGTGTTGCCGTCGTAGTAGTCCATCACCGTCGCCGGCGTGCACGGCGCGCCGAACGGCGAGCTGCCGCTGCCCTGGCCCACGCTCTGCACGAAGCGATCCATGTTGCCGTTGTCGAACGACTGCTGCTCGTCGCTGTAGTTGTGGTCCTGGTCGCACGTCAGCTGGCCGCCCGCGCTGCCCGGGAGACCCGTCGCGCTGCTGTCGAAGCGCGCCGGCTGCGACGCGTTTGGGTTGCTCAACAGCAGGTTCGCGCTGTGGCGCATGCTCGCCGGGATCGATTCGTCCGTCGCCGGCAGCAGACCATCCACCGCGGGCGTGTTCTTCGCCGCCTTGAACGGCTGGCCGTCGCTGTTCGCCGCGTGCGGATACGTGCCGAAGTAGTGGTCGAACGACACGTTCTCCTGGAAGATCACCACCACGTGCTTGATCGGCGTCGTCGTCGCCGGTTCGGGGTTCTTCGCCGTCGCCGTCTGCGCGGCGAACACGCTCGTTCCCGAGACCGCCAGCGCTGCAAGGAGCGCTGGGATGGCGCGCTTCTGTCGCATGCGTCCCTCCTCGAATAGGTTGCTCGATCCACGGCCCGATCGCATTGGCGCCGCTGTGGACCAGCCTTCCCCCGACGGCGCGCTCTCTGGTTGCCGTGCTGTGATCCAGCTGTGTCAAACTCGTGATCGTTGGCCCGTCGCGCGCCCCCACGAGGCCTGGGCGCGGGAGATCTTCTACGGTTTGCCGCATGGCGCTTCACCCCCTCGCCGAGCGATTCGCCGAAGTGTCCGACGTGTACGAGCGCGGGCGGCCCGAGTACGCGCCCGCCGTCGTCGGCGCGATCGTCGCCGAGCTGCGCATCCCGCCCGACGGGCTAGTGCTCGACCTGGCGGCCGGGACCGGCAAGCTCACCCGCGCGCTGCTGCACGCGGGGCTCGACGTGATCGCCGTCGAGCCGCACACCACGCTGCGTGACACGCTCGCCGCGAGCATCGGCGCCGAGCGCGTGCGCGACGGGCTCGCCGAGGCTATCCCGCTCCCCGACGGCTCCGCCGCCGCCGTCACCGTCGCCGACGCCTTCCACTGGTTCGACCACGCGCCCGCGCTCGCGGAGATCAAACGCGTGCTGCGCCCCGGCGGCGGGCTCGCCGTGTGCGCCACCGCGCCCGGCTGGGACGGCGCGTCGTGGGCGCACGACGTCGGCACGCTGCTGTCCCAACTGCGCCCCGAGCACCCGCACTTCGACGGGCCCTCCTGGAAGGACTCCGTGCGCGCCGCCGGCGGCTGGAGCGAGCCGCGCGAGATCCGCGTCACCGCGCCCCAGCCGGCGCAACCCGAGCGGCTCGTCGACTACGTCGCGTCCATGAGCTGGGTCGCAGCGCTGCCCGACGATCGACGCGACGAGATGCTCGCGCAGATCGACGCGCTCGTCAAAGCAGGCCACACGCCGGCCGAGCTGTCCGTGCACGTGACCATCGGGCTCGCCACGCCGGTCTGAGCTGTCGACGCATCTGTCGAAACGGCGGCTGTCGATTTTCGCGCTCGCCGTTCGTCTCATACGCGAGAACCCACACTCCACCCTTCCAAGGAGGAAGCCCATGAAGTACATCCTGCTGATCCATCACGGCACCACCCCCACCCCGCCCTCGCCCGAGTGGGACGCCCTCTCCGAGGAGGACAAGGGCGCCGTCTACGCCGGCTACCGCGCCGTCAACGAAACCCCCGGCGTCACCCCCGGACCGCAGATGCAGGGGCCACAGAGCGCCACCACCGTGCGCGTCGCCGACGGCGAGACGCTCACCACCGACGGCCCCTTCGCCGAGACCAAGGAGGCGATCGGCGGCTTTCTCACGTTCGAGGCCGACGACCTCGACGCCGCCATCGAGCTCGCCGCGCTGATCCCCTCCGCGCGCATGGGCGGAGCCGTCGAGGTGCGCCCGCTCGTCGAGCGATAGCGATCAGGGCGAGAGCGCGCTCAGTGCTCTCGCCCGACCGTCGCGCCGTTGCCCGAGCGCGCCGCGGCGAGCACCTCGCGCGCCTCCTCGCTCGACTCCGCCGCTTTGATCAACACCGACAGCACCGCGCCCAGCAGCGGCGCCGGCACCGCGTCCGGGTCGATCAGCTTCAGCATCGGCAGACCCACGCCCAGCGCGATCATCACGTTCGCGAACTGCTCCGACGCCTGCGGCGAAGACTCAACGCCCGCGTCCAGCGCGCTCGTCGCCGCGAAGCGCGCGAACGTCGCACGCATCGCGCCCACGCCCAGCGCCAGCCGCTCGCGCAGGCGCTCGTCGCGCTGCGCGTAGGACCACAGCTCCACGAACAGCCTGAACGGGTCGGGGTTCGTCCTGCAGCAGCTCCATCCAGTACGCGCTGCCCGCCAGCGGGCGCTCCCACGTGACTCGCTCGCGGTCGAACAGCGCGATCTGCTCTGAGATCTGGCTCGCCAGGTGCTCCTCCAGCAGCGCCAGCAGCAGGTTCTCCTTGCTGCCGAAGTGCGCGTACACCGCGCCCTTCGTGAAGCCAGCCTGCGCCGGCCACCTCTTCCAGCGTCGCGCCGTTGAAGCCCCGGTTCGCATACACGCTCGCCGCCGCCTCCAGCAGCCGTGCGCGCGTCTGCGCCTTGCGCGCGCTGCGATCGAACTCCCCCCGGGGGCACTCTAGCGACGCCCTCGCCGCCCTTGCGCCGGCGCGCCGCCGCAGACCCTGTTGACAGATACCCACCAGTAGATATACTCATCAGTACCAAGTATAGCGGACGAAATGAGGATGCTCATGACCGACAACCTCCCCCCGGACCGCGTATGCCCGACGCTGCTGCAGACGCTCGGCACCTGGAGCCGCCCGACCGCCTTCACTCGAACGCGCCCGCGCGCGCTACGGACGCTCGCTTCACCGTCCGCCTGCTCGGCCAGCCGCCGATCGTGATGATCTCCGACCCGGACGACATCAAGGAGATCTTCAGGCGCCGCCCGAGGTGCTGCACCCCGGCGAGGGCGCCACGATCCTCGAACCGCTCGTCGGGCGCCAACTCCGTGATCCTGCTCGACGAGGCGCCCCACCTCGAGCAGCGCAAGCTGCTGCTGCCCGCCTTCCACGGCGAGCGGATGCAGCGCCTCGCGGGCTGATGGAGCGAGCTCACCGAGCGCGAGATCGCCACCTGGCCGCGCGAGCAGGCGATCGCGCTGCACCCCCGCCTGCAGCGCCTGACGCTCGAGATCATCCTGCGCGCCGTCTTCGGCCTCGAGACGCGGCGCGCAGCCTCGACTCGCTGCGCGACCTGCTCACGCGCGTCCTCGCCTTCGCGAGAGCCCCCTCTCGCTGCTGCCGCCCGCGCCGCCGTGGCTCGCGCGCTTCACGCCGCATCGCCGGCTTCCACCGGCTCATCGAGCAGGCCGACGAGCAGATCTTCGAGCTGATCGACGAGCGCCGCACGAGCGGCCGAGGGCCGCAGGCCGGCGACGACGTGCTCGCGCTGCTGCTCGCCGCCACGCACGAGGACGGCTCGCCGATGAGCGCGCAGGAGCTGCGCGACGAGCTCGTGACCGCGCTCGTCGCCGGCCACGAGACGACCGCCTCGCAGCTCGCGTGGACGTTCGAGCGCCTCGCGCGCGAGCCGTGCGCGCTCGGCCGCCTGACGCCAGGAGCTCGACGCCGGCGAGCGACGACGGACTACCTGACCGCCACCATCAACGAGATCCTGCGCCTGCGGCCCGTGCTCCCCAACGCCGAGCCGCGGCTCGTCAAGCAGCCCATCGAGATCGGCGGCGTGCGCTACCCGCCCGGCGTCGCGCTGCTCGCGAGCGTCTACCTGCTCCACCACGACCCCGACATCTACCCCGACCCCTACGCGTTTCGCCCCGAGCGGTTCCTCGAGGACGAGGGCGGCAGGCGCCGGGCACCTACACGTGGATCCCCTTCGGCGGCGGACGGCGGCGCTGCCTCGGCGCGAGCTTCGCGCTGCTGGAGATGAAGATCGCGCTGCGCGCAGTGCTTTCGCGCTTCGAGCTGCGGCCCGTCGGCGCGCGGCCCGAACGAGCGCGCAGGCGCTCCATCACGATCAGCCCCGAGCACGGGTGTCGCGTCGTGCTCAGCGATCGAGCCGGGGCGCCCGCCGCTCCGCCGGCAGAGCCGGCGCTCACGGCGAGCGCCGCGTAGGCGCTAACTCAGCGGACCCTGCGCTCAGAGCCTCAGGGTCGTGGTTGCGCTCGACACGTTCTTGCCGCTGCGCACCGCGACCCTGAGGGCGAGCTTCCCGTGGCGCGCTCGCAGCGCAAGCCCCGCCTTCGACAGCGCCACTTTGATCTGGTGGGCGCCCGCGCCCAGGGTCTTGCGGTAGCGCTTCAGGCCGGCGCCCGTCACCGTTACGGTGCCGCTCTTCGCCAGGTTGAACGTCAGCGTCACGCTGGCGCCGGTGAGCTTGCGCTTGCCGATCGTGATCGCCTTGCAGCCGCTCACCGCGACCTTCGTGTTCTGCGTCACCTGAGCCCCGTTCTGCCCGACCATCGTCGTCGGCATCAGCAGGGTCAGCGCACACAGGTTGGTGCGGCCGGGACGTTCCGTCGTGAGCACCGAGTGTGGGCCCTCGGGAAGATCCGTTTCAAACGAGCTGATCGGCGCGTCGGGGACCGTGTCGAAGTGGCTGTAGGTGATCCCGTTCTTGATCTGCGTCTTGCCGTCCAGCACGATCTCCACCTTGCCGCCGCGTTCATCGGCCTGCAGCACGTACTCGACGTCCGGGAACGCCGCGCCACCGTGCGACACGAGATACGCCGGACCGGTCAACGGCACCTGCAGCACCGGCGTGAACGCCTTGGCGGTGCCGATCACCGACCCCGCCGGGCAGCCCGCCGGGTTGGCGTCGAACTGCGCCTCGGTGCACGCTTTCTGCAACGTCGCCAGACGCGAAGGCAACGCCCTCGGCAGCGCCAGATCCACCCTGCGGATGTTCGCTTCCCCTGGCCGCTTCGTCACCTTCACGTGCAGCGACGCGCCGTTCGCTTTGCTCGTCGCGGCCCGCGTCGAGGCGACGATGCCCGGTTTGAACGGGAGCGCCGCGCAGTTGGCGGCCTCGAAGCGGCTCGATACGTTCGCGGTCGCGCCTTCCGCTGAGCTGATCGTCCCGCCGATCGCAAGCGGCTCGCAGTCGGTCGGGTTGAACATGAACCCTTCACGGTCGACCGCGACTTCGACCGACCGCACGTCCAGCGGGATGCCTTGCAGGCTCGTCGGCATCGCGTCGCTCACCACGCTGATCTGCGACGTGTTCGGGTTCACGCGAACCGCGGCGCGGACGATCACCGTGCCGAGGCTGAACGGACCGGCTTCCGCGGGCACCACGATCGCCAAGCCGAACGGCGCACCCTTGTAGGGGCCCGTGAGGAACACAGGATCCTGCGGCTTCCCTGCCTCCGGCAGCGTGAGCGGTTCGCTGCCGACGCCCGCGCTCGAGTTCACGTGACCGATCTGCGATTCGCTCGAACACTTCCCTTCGCCAGCCTGCGGTTCGCCGCACAGCTGAATCTTGGAGAGCATCCCCAGCAGGCCCGGCGGCATCTCGGTGCTGACTGAACTGAGGGCCTGTTCGCCATCCTTGCGCGAGAACGTCAGCGTGAACGGGCTCGAAGCGCCGGCCTGGTTGTTTGCCGTACCGGCGACGAACGACGGCGCGAAGGGACCGGGGCTCTGGCACGGAGCGCCGCCCGGGCTCGAATCGAGGACGAAGCTCGAGGACGGGCTCGACGGCGCATTGCCGGACCACGGCGTGAGCGAGGTGTTCGTCACATAGGTTCCGCAGGCTCCGGGCGTGGCCAGCGCGGCACGAGGTCCGCCAAAGAAGCGGAGCTTGAAGCCTTCGAATGGCAGCTGCGGGTTTTCGCTGAAGGTCGTCGTCAGCTGGCCCGTTTCTGCGTTCACTTCGACGTGGCCCGCAAGCTTGACGACCACGCCGGTCTGCGGGTCGTCGATCGCGATGTAGAGCGCCAGCAGCGAGCCGAACGGGTTGGAGCCCTGCGCCGCGCCCGCGTTGCCCTGCTGGGCCACGTAGACGCCGCCCTTGAGCGGATGTTCGAGCA
The DNA here is from genome assembly GCA_963813055.1 of uncultured Solirubrobacteraceae bacterium. GTDB lineage: Bacteria > Actinomycetota > Thermoleophilia > Solirubrobacterales > Solirubrobacteraceae > Palsa-744. Next base: position 96,640 of record CAWEXM010000006.1, on the reverse strand, counting down.
GCGGCGTGATCAGTTCGACCGATCCCACCTTCGACTCAGCTGGACAAGCGGCCGGTTCGCTGTTTTCCAGGTCTATGCCGATCTGGCCTTCCTTGGCTTCTTTGCCCTTCAACAGCGGACAGCCCTTCAGGCCAGCCGCCTGCGCCGGGTTGACGGTCATGCCCTGTGGCAACGTGACGCTCGCGTCCTTCAGGTCGGCCTGACTCAGACCCGTAGCGTTTTCTTCCTGCGGCACGTGCAAATCCACGCTCAGCCCGGTGGGCGAAGCGGTGCTGCGGGATTCGGGTGTCACGCTTATACGCGGCGTGAAGCGCACTGCGGCGCAGTTCGTGGTGCCGGGCATCTGGGCGTGGGCTTCCACGAACTCGCCAGGCGCGTTGTAGGAGTCAGCCGACACGTCCGTCGTCAGGTTCCCACCTGGGCAGGAGGTGGGGGCTCTCAGGAACGGCTTCAACGGTTCACCGGACCCGCAGCCAACCTGGTAGCCCTCGAGCACGCCCCCTGATCCCGTCTCGCTTGGCGGACAGATCCGCTGCGAGTCGTGCGCCGGGTCCGCCGGAACACCCCAGACCGACACCGAGACCTTTCTGACCAGGCCAAGTGTGGGGATGTTGAGGCTGTCTGCGCTTACGCCATATCCTTCGCCGGTGCGAACGCGGGCATCGATCGTCGCGTTCAGACCCGCGTTGATTTCGCCGCTGGCGAACTCGGCGGCGACACCTTTCGCGGGCACGACGTTGAACAGTGGTACCGAGTGTTTTACCAAGTGGCCTTCGAAGTTCGAGCCTGTGTTTTCGATGGTGACGTGCATCACGCCGACCTGGGTACCGGGACCACATCTACCCGCAGTCCCTTCCGATTTGGCGGCGGCCAACACGGTGCACTTCGCAGCCGCCGTCGGGTTGCCGACCAGCCCCATCGGCAAATGCACGCGCACATCCTTCAGCCTCCCGCTCGCCGGCGAGAAGCCACTTCCGTATCTCGTTGAATTGAACGCAATGTTTGTCGTCAGTTCGTATGGATGGCCACCGGCCTGGGTATAAGCTGCTCCTCCCATGTCAAACATGCCGGCTTCGAAGGGCGGGCGCAGACCGAACGTCGCGAGCGTCCCCGCGACCGCCGCTTCGCCGGCTTCGTTAGCAGTCACGAATCGGTAGTCGTAGACAGTGTCCACGGCCAGTCCGGACAGCTGAACGATCACGTTCTGCCCTTCGGATGCGGGGTCGATTGACGCCGGCGTGCACGGGGCCGTGGAGGGGGCCGCGAAGCCCGACGCAGCGAATTCGGCTTCGGTCACGTATTGAAACACGCACGTGGTCGGGCCGTTCAGGCTGGGCAACCCCATCTTGGGATCAATCTGCGCCTTGACAGTGGCCGTGTGTGGGCCCGCCAGGACGAGCTGCGTTTGAACGCCGGCCACCGGCAAGGTCGTGAATGTGTGATCGGTGCCGGGCGTCGTGCCGCGAGAGTTTTCAGCGACCACACGGTAGTGGTAGGTCGTGCCGATCTTCAGACCCGCGATCTGCTGGGCCACCGGTACCGGTTCCTGACCTTCGCCAATGTCCGCCGCCGGGATCGGCACGCTCGCGCCGTAGGATTCCGTTTCGCCGTACTGGAATTCGTATTGGGTGTCGTGGCCGTTCGGGTTGACCTGGGCTTCGAGCGTCGCTTCCGTCCGCGTGATCCCCGAGGTCGTCTCCGCGTCGATCGTCGGCGGCCCCGGGGTGGCGAACGTCTCTTCTGCGGGGGTTTCGCTGTTGCTGACGTGGTTGTTGGCGCTGGCCGCCACGAGGCGGTAGTGGTAGGTAGTGCTGGGTGCCAGGCCATTGATGGTCGCCGAGACGCTCTGAGCGGATGCGTATGGTGGAGTCGGCGCACATTCAGCCAGAGCGGGCGTTGCGAACTGCGACGCTTCGAACTGCGCCTGCGTGACATATTCGAATTCGCATTTTGTGACTTCTGTGCCGCCGTGAGCCGTATCCGGCGATACTTCGCCCTGAAACGTCGCCGTCGTTTCTTCGACAGCGGACGCGGCGGCCACCGTGACAGTCGGCACGGCGATGCCCGGGCCGAAGATCGTGACGGATTCCTGCAGAGCTTCCGCGTCATAGATTTCGCCGCCCGCGCCAACGGCAAGGGTGCCAACGTTGTGGTTTACAGCGTTGCGAATGAACGTGCTCGACACGGAGTCGGTCGAGTCGTACTCGTCCACACGCCCGGTACCCGCCCCTTCCGCGCTGTTGTCCTGCGCATAGAGATCTTCGGTCGTCCGATCGATCGCCACCCCGCGCGGTTCACTGGACTCGACCACGGTGAACGTCCCGCCACTGTCCTTCACCACATCGGTGCCACCGGAAAAGACGTTGCCACCGTTGACGATGTAGAGAGCGCCACTCGGAGCGATCGCCAGCTTGGTCGGAGCGGTGATTTCTGGCCCCGTGATTTCTTCGATGAATTCGCCTTTCGGTCCGAACTCGTCGACTGCTTTGTGGGCGGCGTCGGCGACGAACACGTCGCCCGCGGCGTTGACGGCCGCTGCCGTGGGTTCGATTCCGCCCGCGGTCGTTGCGCTTCCAGCCGCCCCGTTGCACTCGTGTTCCTGTTCTTCGCTGGAGGCGGGAGCGGTGGCCGTGATCTGGCAGATGAATTTCCCGGCTTCGTCGAACCTATCGATGACTTTGTGTTCGAGGTCGGCCACGTAGAGATCGCCGCTGTCGACGCCGCCGGAGTTATCGATCGCGATCCCCGAAAATGAAAACGTGCTGAATTCCACGAAGCCAAACGAGCCCGCGGGGGTTTCCGCGCCGGTGATCGTTGCCAACGGTTCGCCTGCTGCATTGAGCTTGACGACGGCGCTCGCCGGAAACATGGCCGTGTAGATGTCGCCATCGCTCGGCCCGCCTGAGCGATCCGCAGCGATGTCGAGAGGAAGCCCTTCGACTTTGAAAGAGCCGACTTCGTCGTGCACGACCTTGGCCGAGGCCACCGGCGCGCGGAGGCAGAGCACGAGCGCCAGAGCACAGATGCATGTCGCGGGGAACGCCCGCCACGTGAGCGCGCTCACCTGGCACCCCCACGGACACGAGTGGAGGGCTTGGCGTGACGAGCCACAGCCTTCTTCGACCCGTACTTCAGCCTCGCCTGCCGTTCGCATTGCACTTGCTTTCGCTTATTCGTTCGGCGCTTACACGCCTTCAGAGCACGCGAGAGCAGCTGCTTGCGAGTCGGCCCCTTAGCTTTACTCAGCGTTTGCGGCAGGGGCGGAATCGGCGAGATGTTGCCGGACCCGACCAATGCGGCGCTTGCGGGCATCGAGAACACCGAGGCTCCCGGATACGAGGGTCTACAGCCGCCACCTTCGCATTCCGACGGGAAAACGGGTTCGACGAAGCCGCCTTCACGACGCGCGTCGTACAGGCTCAGTCCGTCGCTCGCATCGCCCGGGAGCAGACGCTGGCTGGTCGTGAAGAACACATCCCTTCCGTCTCCGCTCGCATCCAGGAATCTCGAGGCGCCGGCGCTGGTTCCACTGGAGATGAGGTGCACCTGGCCTTCGCGGAATTCGTACACGTCGCTCCCCCCATTGACGTCTTCGGGCACGAGCGGGTCCGGCGAGTCGAAGAACACGCTCCCGTCGTTCACCACGTTCTTGTCGAGATAGCCAGGTCCATTCCTGTCCTGAACGGTCCTGGGCTGTTCGAGGGAGTTCGGCCCGGATGGCAGCGAGCCCCAATGGCACGAAACGCATGTGGGTTTCAACGCGCTCGCTTCGTAAAGGAAGACCTCGGGGCAGAGACCCGACCGCGACCCGTTTTCGACTCCTGTGCAGGCTGCAGGCTGGGCCGGCGTGTTGTCGTAGCCGGCGATCGCTTGCGCATCCGTGGAGGTGAAGGCGATCAGCCTGCCGTCCGGCGACACTCTGGAGTTCAGTCGTTCGATCGTGGTTGGCCCTCCGACGGGAACCCCTTCTACGAAATTTTCCCTGCTTGTACCCCAGGCGTTTCCGTCGTCTTCCGCGTTCAAAGTTGCGATGTACCGCCTGTGGCGCCCGCCGCTGCTTTCGTCGACCACATACAGGTTGGGGCGCCCAGCCGTCGCGCCGGTGACGCCGAGCGCTCCTTCGGCTACGAAGTACAAGCCGTACGAGCCGTCTGCTTGCTCACCGAAGCCGCTGTATCCGAGCACATTCACGTCGGCTTCGCCGCCGGTTAGGTCGATGAGCCCACCCGTGGCCACTTCATACTCGTATAGGTTTTCGCCGCTTTCGGCTTCCGTGTCGCTCGTCAACTGCGCACCTGGCGAGTCCATGAAGAACACCTTCGTGCCCGCGGCGTTCGCAGTGAGGAAGGTTCCGCCTCCGCCCAGGCCGCCCGCCTGCGAGGCGTCCACCTGGATCGTGCACGCATGTTCGCTGCTGACGCATTCCGCGGGACCGAGCGCGCCATGCTGCGGTTCGCGTTCCGCGTGCATACGTACGTAGAGGTTGCCTTCCGACACGAAGAACACCCGCGAGCCGTCCGCGGACACAGCGTTCGTGAACGCCGCTGCAGCCCGAACGCCACCCACTCCATTGGCCAGTGCCCCGGCTGTCGGCTGCCCATCTGGCAGGAACGTCACGAGATGGACTTCACCGTTGAACGAGTCGTACAGATCATCGCCGGCGGGAGCTTCTGCGGTGAGTTGGGCATTCTCGTCGAACACCACATTGCTCAGTTCATCGGAGGCATCCTCAAGCGTCGCATCTCCCGGCACGACGCCTGCACGTGTTCGGTTGACGAGACGCCACGCCGCCGGCCCTTCCTCGCCAATATCAGCCAGGAAGAGGTTCTGAACGCCTTCCGGTTCGCTTTGCCAGCCGACTGGTTCGTTGACCAAGGAAGGTTCGTTGTGCGCCCCACACGCTTCTTCGCCATTGCCTGCGAGACTCACCGACGCCTCGCCGTCGCTGAGGATACCTCGCGCGAGGCTGGGCGAGAAGAACATGGACGGCTTGCAGTTGAGGTTTCCGCCTGCTTCCGGCGATTGAAGGGGCGTGACGCCAATGGTCGACCACGACCCCGCCCCGTGCCGCGACAGGTACACGCCACCGCCTGTCTGCCCGGCGGCATCGTCCGGAGGAAAGGTAGAGGTCCACGCCACTGCCCCGCCCTCGACGGCAGCCTGCGCAACGCCCGGCTTCGCGCCCAAGGGGCTCACAAGCTCGTATGCCCGGCACGCGGGCAGGTAGGTGGAGCCCTGTTCGACACGGCGGGCTTCGTTGGAGCACGATCCTTCCGCCGCCGGTGCCGAGCCGCTCGTGAATGCGCACAGACACGCCATCAAGGCGAGCGTACGCAGCGCGACACCCAGAGCACCCCCACAGCGTCTTTCCATCCTCTCCATGTCTCCCCTTTGCTCTTCATGTGTGCCGACTTATCAGTCTCATACCAGCCGAGGAGCGAAGCGATCACCCGCTCCGCTCCCCAGCCGCCTAGGTGGTGCACCCGATCAACCCCGGGAACTCCCCCTACCTTTCAACATCCTGGTCTCCTACGCGAAGAACAGTTCTCCGCCGCCAACCAGGTGGCCGGTGACGCTTCCGGAGTATGTGCCTGTGCCGTTGGTGCAGAAACCCCCGGAACCTAACTGTACGATCCCAGTGGTACTCGATTCAACGGTCAATTCGGTTTTCGCAGCGTTGTTTTTGAATTTGATTCCGCCTAGGTTGTTCTGCTTCTCAATGGTGACGGTACAGCCCCTCGTTAAGAGCTGGATTACAATCGGCGACAAGATCGATACTGTTAAGTCTGCGCTAATTTGGTATAAAGCTTTGATTGGGTCGACCACGCCGCCAAGAGTGTCTTTACAGCTCGAATATATGACAGTTTGCTCAGTCGTTAATTCTTCTGCTTTCAGTGCCTGACCCGTCGATGTCGCCGAGGCGCAGGTGATCGAGCCGAAGCCCGATGTGAATGTCTGTGTGCCACCTGTACCCGTGACCGCCGCAGGGAATGTGCCGCCAGAGGGGTTTGCCTTGAAAATGTGCGCGGAGGCCGCCGAAGCCGCGACCACGCTCAGCGCGAAGACCGCTGCGAGGGCCAAAAGTATGCTCCTTGTGCGTTTCATTACAATCGTTCCTTTGTTGGGTTTCCGTTGCCGGCATTCCGGAGAGTCGATCCTTGGTCAGACACTCCGGAACCGGTCGCGCCACGCCAGGAGGCGCGACGCAGTGGCTAGGATGCCCCGCTTCCTCGACAAAGTCAACTTTTTGGGGCGGATGTTTTATAATTTGCGTCGAGTTGGCTTCAGCAGTGCCCGGGGAGCGGGGCGCCTGCTAGGGGCGCGCTCCATCGGCCGTCGGAGCCGGCTTGGACTGAGGCTGGCCGGACCGGGGCGCCGATCCTAAGAAAGCGCACGATCCTACGCCCGCTTAATGCGAGGAGCGAAGCGATACCCGCTCCGCTCCCTAGGTGGTGCGCCCGATCAACCCAGGAGCCCCCTACCTTCCGCATCCCTGGTCGCCTATGTCCAGAACAGTTCTCCGCCGCCGATCACTTTGTCAGTGATGTTTCCGGCGAATTCGCCTGTGCCGTTGGTGCAGAAACCCCCTGAACCTAACTGTGCGATCCCGGTTGTTGTCGATTCAACGGTCAATTCAGTTTTCGCGGTGTTGTTTTTGAATTTGATTCCGCCCAGGTTGTTCTGCTTCTCAATGGTGACCGTACAGCCCCTGTCTAAGAGCTGAATTACAATCGGTGCCAGGATCGATACTGTTAAGTCTGCGCTGATTAGATATAAGGCTTTGATTGTGTCGACTTTGCCGCCGAAAGCGTCTGTACAACCCGTGTATGTGACGGTTTGCTCGAGCGTTCATTCTGAGACTGCCAGTATTTGGCCCGTCGAATTCGCTGAGCTGCAGGTGATCGTGCCAAAGCCCGATTTGAATTTCTGTGTGCCACCCGTACCCGCGACCGCTGCAGGGAACCCGCCTATGGGTTTCCCAGTTGAAAATGTGCGCGGAGGCCGCCGAAGCCACGACCACGCTCAGCGCGCAGACCGCCGCGAGGGCCAGAACAATGCTCCTTGCTTCGCGTCCTCAACAATGTCAACACTCTGGGGCGAATGTTTTACGACTGGCGTCGAGTCGGATACCGAAACCATTAAAAGGCGAGCGCGCGGGGCGACACCAAGAGCACCCCACAACGTCTTTCCAGGCTCATATCAGCCGAGGAGCGAAGCGATACCCGCTCCGCTCCCCTACGGCCTAGGTGGTGCGCCCGATCAACCCAGGAGCCCCTACCTTCCGCATCCCTGGTCGCTTATGACCAGGATAGTTCTCCGCCGCCAACCAAGTGGTCGGTGACGTTTCCGATGTATTCGACCGTGCCGTTGGTGCAGAAGCCTCCAGAACCTAACTGTACAAACCCCGTTGTTTTCGCTTCAATGGTCAATTCGGTTTTCGCGGTGTTGTTTTTGAATTTGATTCCGCCCAGATTGTTCTGCTTCTCAATGGTGATAGTACAGCCCAACCCTAAGAATCTGGCTAACATCGGCTGCAAGAGCGATATTTTTAAGTCTGCGCTGATTTCATATAAAGCCTTGAACACGTCGACCGCGCCGCCGAGATTGTCTGTACAGCCCGAGTATTCGACGGTTTGCTCGGTTGTTAATTCTTCTACTTTCAATGCTCGACCCGTCTCTGTCGCCATGGTGCAGGTGATCGTGTCGCCGGACGATAGGAAGATTTGTTGGCCACCTAATCCGACGACTTTCGCAGGGAAGCCGCCAGTGGGGTTTATCCTGAAAGTGTGCGCGGAGGCCGCCGAAGCCGCGACCACGCTCAGCGCGAAGACCGCCGCGAGGGCCAGAACTATGCTCCTTGTGCGTTTCATTACAACCGCTCCTTTGTTTTGGGTTTCCGTTGCCGGCGTTCCTGACTAGGTTGTGCCGTTCCCTCGGCAAAGTCAACATTTGGAGCGGATGTTTTATAATTTGCGTCGAGTCGGATTCCGCAGTGCGCGGGGAGTGGCGCCTTGATTAGGAGGCGCGCTTCCATCGGCCGTCGGAGCCGGCTTGGGTTGAAGTTGGCCGGACCGAGGCGTCGATCCTAAGAAGCACGTCAGGCGCCTCGGTCCGGTTCTTGATCTGCGCGCCATCAACACGGCGCGCCTTTCGGTGCGACGGCCTGAAGGCAGTTGCTAAGCGTCAGCGGTTGCGGCGGAGCGCATCCGCGCATGCTCGGCGCGGATCGCCTGCACCGCTGCCTGCTCGCCGATGGCGGGGGCGAGCAATACAAAGGAAAGCAGCGGGGCGATCTCAGGCAGGCGGGCAGTGGCGCCACGGGCGACGTGCTGATGCACGATCCCCCAGACCGCCCCAACCGATGCTTCAGCCGCGAGGGCGCTCGGGCGCTGTCCGTTGGGCGCTCTGGCGTGGAAGCGGTCCGTGGCGCAAGCCATCAGAGTTTCACGGACGCGCACACCCTCGGGGCCCGCCCCAAGCAGCTCGACGAACGCTGCTCTCGCGAACGCGGAGTCAGCCACGAGATATGCACAGAACGCGGTGAGCGCACGATGCAGCGCCTCCGCCCAGTCGCGGTCGGCAGCGCCGACGGTGTGAGCGTTGCCAAGCAAGCGGTACGTGCGATCTTCGATCGCGGCCAGAAAGCAGCTCGTGGCATCCTCGAAGTGCGCCTCACACCGCCTGCGGGAGCTACCCGCCGCGGCTGCTATCCCGCCAACGCTCAGAGCAGAGTATCCGTCCCGCGCCGCCAGGTGCACCACGGCGTCAAAGATATGCTCGCGCTCGTGGACCCCATACGCCTGCTCCCCCTGACCCCACGAGCTAGCGCTCGACACGCTGGGCGCCGCCCCGGCCCACTCCCCGATGCTCCCAAGCTGCACCAGTCTCGCGGCGGCCGATGAGCGGTAGCACAGCAGCCAGTCCAACAACTCGCCCGTGAGCCCCGGAAGCTCGCTGGCGCGGCCTTCCAGCACCCGCATCCGCGCCACGCGCGCAATACCGGCCACCACGCCCTTCACCACCAACGGTGGTGGAACCCCACCAGCAGTCTGGCGTAAGTTCAGGTTGACCATCTCCTCGAAGAGCCGCTGCGTGTGCTCTGCCCGCTCGAGCGCACCAGAGCTCGCCGCAAACACCTCCACGAACATCAGATGCGCCGCCGCCGGATCGTCGCGAACCATGCTCAAGAACGTCTCCAGCGCGCTCGCGAAACGCCGCGTCCGGTAGGGCTCAGAGACGTAGGCCAGCGCTACACGCTGCGCCAGATTCCGCATCTTAGTGTCATACGCCGACAAGAGACACTCCTCCTTGCCGTCTGAGAACAGGTCATACAACGTGCGCGTCGACACGCCGGCCAGGGCGCTCAACTGACGCACCGTCGTCCCCCGATATCCATAGATCGTGACCGCACGCACCATCGCCCCATGCAGCCGTTCACGCTGGTGGAATTTCACGTCGCTATCCGTGGGGCCGTCGCGACCACGGCGACCGACGGGCAACTTCGGATATAGCGGCTGCGATGAGGTATCGGCACATCGCAGCGGCCTCGCGGTCTTGGCACGGCTCACAGCACCCCTCCGCTGGTCGATCTCCATTGTCAAGTCATACACCAAACAACCGGTCGCCGTGACATATGGAGTTCAAAACTATTGGATGTTTTTAGTGGACAGGCGCCGTGCTGACTGATCTCCAGAAGACGGCAGGCATCGCCCGCCCGAGGGGCGATCGTGCGTTTGAGATCATCACCGTGTGTCTCTGCTCGCCATCAAGCTCCTGCTCGCCCCCGGCTTCGTCGTCGTCGCGTCGCTCGCCGCGCGCCGCTTCGGGCCACGCATCGGCGGGCTCATCGCCGGGCTGCCGCTCGTCGCCGGACCGATCCTGCTCGCCTACGCGCTCGCGCACGGGCGCGCGTTCGCAGCCGGCGCCGCCGCCGGCACGCTGCTCGGGCTCGTGTCGCTGATCGCGTTCATCCTCGTCTACGCGCATCTCGCCGGCCGCGTTTCCTGGGTCCTCGGCCTGCTCGCCGGCTGGCTCGCGTTCGCGCTCGCCACGCTCGCGTTCAGCGCCGTCTCCGTCCCCGCCGCCGCCGCGCTCGCGATCGCCGGCGCCGCGCTCCTCGGCGGGCTCGCGCTGCTGCCGCGCCCAGCCATCGAGCTGCGCGTACACCCTCCGCCGCCGTCGTGGGACCTGCCCCTGCGCGCCGCGTGCGCGCTCGCGCTCGTGCTCACGCTCACCGCCATCGCCGGCTGGCTCGGGCCGCAGCTCAGTGGCCTGCTCGCGCCGTTCCCCATCATCGCCACCGTGCTCGCCACGTTCACCCACAATCAGCGCGGCACCGACGAGCTCCTGCGTCTGCTGCGCGGCCTCGTCAGCGGCTTCGTCGCGTTCGCGCTGTTCTGCTTCGCGCTAGCGATCTCGCTGCGCCACCTGAGCGTTCCTGTCGCCTTCGCGCTCGCCTCCGCGCTCGCGCTCAGCACACAGGCGGCCGTGCTGCTGCTCGTGCGCGGCGAGCCCACGCCTGCAGCGCTGCCTGCGGACGCGCTGCCCGAGTACTAATCCGGAACGCGCTCGCGCGCCAGCCGATGGCGCACGCGGTCGCGCCCCGCCGCAAAGCGCGTCGTTTCGTAGACGATCAGCGCGCACAGAACCGCCGCGAGCACACCCAGCGTCACCAGCGACGCCGGCTTCAACTCAACCTCCGCGAGCAGCAGCGCCGCGAGCACCGCCGCGCACAGCGAGCGGTGACGGTTGAACGTGTGGGTGTTGCGCCAGCGGAACGCCACGTGCGCGAGCAGGTACATCGCCGCGCCGCCCAGCATCGCCGTCGCCGGAACCAGCCCCAGCGGGTCGCCCACGTGGGGGAGCGTACGCCTCATGCCCACCGCCACCAGCGCGATCCCCGCCACCATCGGCAGGTGCAGGTAGGAGTAGGAGTCGCGCGCGATCTCGTTGCGCTCGCGCCCCTCGCTCGCTTTCAACAGCCGCCGCTCGGCGACGATCGCAACGACGTCGAAGTACAGCCACCACAGCGCGCCCGCAACCGCCACTCCCAGCACCGCCGCCGCGATCACACCCGCGTTCACGCCCACCTCAGCGCCCGCGCCGATCGCCGCGATCGACTCGCCCAGCGCGATGATGATGATCGCGCCGTGGCGCTCCGCGAAGTGGCTCGGCACGAGCTTCCAGCCATCCGCGCCGAACAGGAACGGCCCGCCCGTGTCCAGCAGCAGCGCAAGGCCCCACACGCCCAGCTGCAGCGCGCCGTCGAGGAACGCCGCCACCACCAGCAGGCCCACGCCCAGCGCCGTGCTCACCGCGAGCCCGTGCACCGAATGGCGCAGCTCCGCGTCCTCGCGGCTCGCCAGCACGAACAGCGCGATGTGCGCCGTGCGCACCACTCCGTAGGCCAGCGCGAACAGCAGCGCGTCCTCGCCGAACGTCCGCGGCACGCACAGCCCCGCCACCAGGAACGCCGCCATCGCCGCGAACATCACCAGGCGCACCGACCCCTCCTCCGGGTCCACCACCGAGGTCAGCCACGCGTAGCCCACCCACGACCACCACAGCACCCCCAGCAGCAACAGGCCCTTCAGCATCTCCAGCCACGTCGGCGTGCCCGCCATCAGCGCTGTGCACTGCGTCAGCGCCAACACGAACACCAAGTCGAAGAACAGCTCCAGCGACGTCACCCGCTCGCCCTCACGCATCACCGCCGTCAAGCGCGGCGTGCGGGTCGATTCGAGAGCGCTCACGCGCGCATCCTGGCACGGTTCGACGCCGGCCGGGAGCGAACCGGCCGGCGTCTCGCCGCGGACTGATACGGCGGGCTTCGCCTAGTGCAGGGACATGTTCGGCTCGCCCGCCCCGTTCAGCCCCGTCCCGGACGTCGTGCAGGTTCCGCCTTTCGGCGTGCCCGCGTTGTATGCCTGAGTGAGGCAGTTGCGCAGACCCAGCTGCGCCCAGTAGTTCGGGTGGATGTCTTCCTGTAGTTCATACGTCCCGAACAGCGTTTCGATCGTGCGGATCTGGTTGAACCACTCGCTCTTGTTCACCGCTTCGGTCGCTTTCCAGTTCGCCAGGCCCTCTTCCTCGAGCAGCCCCACGCCTTTGTCGCACAGCCGGTGGCTGTTGAACGCCGAGCTCAGTTCCATCGTCTTCACGTTCGACAGGCCCACGCCGGCCGCTGCGTTCATCACCGTGCTGTCGATCGTCGGCAGCATCGTCGCGTTCGCGTAGTTCGCGTCTTTGTTCCAGAAGCCGCATCCGCCCGTCGTCTGGCGGCTGTAGCCGCTCTGGGTGTAGCGGAATTCCGACCCGTTCGGGATCGGCGACGGGTAGTTCTGCACCAGGATCGTGTACTGCGTGGAGCTGTAGCCCGCGTTCGTCATCGCCGTCGAGACGTTTTTGATCGCCGTTTCGATTTCACCCTTGATTTTGGACACGTTGCCCGACGTGAAGTTGTTCGTCACCGAGCTTTCTTCGCTGCAGTAGAAGTCCCAGAAGATCGTCGACTCGAGGAAGTCCTCGATGCACGTCGTCACGATCGGCGCGAAGTTGAAGTTGTTGCCGCCGATCGACAACGCCACCAGCTTCACGTTGTGCGTCGCCGCGAAGTGCTGCAGCATCAGCGCCTGGCCTTCGTTGCCGCCGGAGTTGTAGAAGTCGATGCCCGGCTTGAACAGCCCTTCGCTCGTGAAGCTCGACGTCTTCGCGCCCGAGCACGCCAGGTTCTCGCCGCTCACCCCACTGCCGATGTAGACCTCCGCCGACTTGGAGCGGTGGCAGCCTTTGATCAGCTCGGCGGTGTTGGTCGAGTTGTCGTAGTAGGCGGTGGAGCCCAGCGCATCCGTCTTCGACGAGCTTTCGTCCGTGTTGCCCGCCCAGCGCCCCGCCTCGCCCGAGATGAACGAGTCGCCAACCGTCGCCGTCCACGGCGAGCCGCTTCCCGGTCCGTCCGCGTGCGCCACCGGCGCGAACGCGCTCAGCCCGTATGCCAGCGCGGCCGTCAGCAGCGCAGCGACCATCAACGCGACGTACGACGACCTCGCGCGATCTGCGATCGAATAATGCATCGATTCCCCTCCGTCTCCTCGCGCCACCCTTTCGCGACGCTGTCGCAAGCGACGCTAGTCGCAAGCGTTGCCAACTGCCAACCCAACTCCGATAGTTCAGATAACGAGCCGCGGCTTGGGGGCGCGTCGCGGGGCCCGCGTCTCCGACTGAGGTTCTAAGCGCTCTCAGCGGCCACGCGTGCGGGCACCTCGCCCCACAGCTGCTCGAGGCGGTAGAACTCGCGCGTCTCCGGCGTGAAGATGTGCACCACCACGTCCAGGTAGTCCATCAGGATCCATCCAGCCTGGATCGACCCCTCCACCCTGCGCGGCGTGACGTCGTGCTCGCGCTTCAGCCCCTCCAGGATGCCGTCGTGGATCGCCTTCGCCTGGCGCCCCGTGTTGCCCGAGCACACGAGGAAGTAGTCCGTGTAGCCGAGCACACCGCGCAGATCCAGCTCCACCACGTCGATCGCCTTCTTGTCCGCCGCCAGGCGCGCGATCTCCTCCACGAGCTCCTCGCCCTGCATCATTCGATCGCCTCCCTCTCCGTGGCGTAGACCCCGTGCTCGGCGATGTAGTCGGAGACCACCGCCGGCAGGAGACCCGTCAGCTGCTCTCCGCGCGACGCGCGCTCGCGTACCGCCGAGGAGGACACGTCGATCGTGTCCATCGTCAGGAAGTCCACGCGCGCCGTCAGCCGTCCGCGACCTTGCGCGTCCTCGCCCGCGAGGCCCGCGACCGTGTTCAGCACGTGCCGCCGGTCGGAGCCCTCGCGCGAAGCGACCGCCAGGCGTGCCAGCCCCAGCAGCTCGACCGGCTCGCGCCAGGAGGCCAGCGTCGCAGCGGTGTCCGCGCCCACGATGAACGTCAGATCCGCATTGGGGTGGGTTGCGTGGATGGCTCTCAAGGTATCCACGGTATAGGACGGCCCGCCGCGCTCCACCTCCAGAGCGCAAGCCGACAGCCCGTCCACGCCCTGCGCCGCCAGACGGCACATCGCCAGACGGCGCTCAGCGCCCGGCTCCACCGCCGCGGGCTTGTGCAGGGGACTGCCGGTCGGCATCAGCACCACGCACTCCAACCCCAACTCCTCGCGCGCGTGACGTGCGAGCGCCAGATGACCGAGGTGAGGCGGGTTGAACGTCCCTCCCAGGATGCCCAGCGAGCGCACGTCCGCGAGCGCCGCGGAGCACTCAAACGCGGACGTGGCCGTCACCTTCGACGAGGTACTTGAACGTGCACAGCTCGCGCAGGCCGATCGGGCCGCGCGCGTGCAGCTTCTGCGTCGAGTTGCCGATCTCCGCGCCCATCCCGAACTCGCCCCCGTCGGTGAAGCGCGTCGACGCGTTCACGTACACGCACGCCGCGTCCACGCCCAGCTGGAACGCGCGCGCCGCGGCCGTGTCGCGCGTCACGATCGCCTCGGAGTGCCCGCTGCCGTGAGCGCCGACGTGCTCGATCGCCTCCCGCACCGAGCCCACGATGCCGACCGCGAGGATCGGCGCGAGGTACTCGCTCGCCCAGTCCTCCTCCGTGGCGGGCTCGATCGTCACGCCCAGCGCCTCCCAGGTGTCCTGGCCCTCCGTGCCCGTGGCGCCTGCGGCGCCGGTGCCCTCGACGAGCGTCTGCGCGATCTCGCGGACGCGCTCATCCGCGCGCACGAGCACGCCCGCGCCGCCGAGCGCACGCAGCAGGCGCGGCAGCAGCGCCCCGGCGATGCCCTCGTGCACCAGCAGCGTCTCCGCCGCGTTGCACACGCCCGGCCGCTGCGTCTTCGCATTCATCACGATCGCCTCGGCCTGGTCGAGATCCGCGCTCTCGTCCACGTACACGTGGCAGTTGCCCGACGCCGCGTAGATCACCGGCACCGTCGCCACCGCCTGCAGCGCGTCCTTCAACCCCTCCCCGCCGCGCGGGATGATCAGATCGACGCTGTCGCGCTGCGTCGCCAGCTCCGCCAGCTCTCCGCGCCCACCGCCCGCCACGAGACTCACGCAGCCCTCCGGCAGGCCCGCCGCGACCGCCGCCTCGCCCGCGATCTGCGCGAGCGCCGCGTTGGAGTGCGTCGCCGATGAGGAGCCGCGCAGCACGATCGCGTTGCCCGACTTCAGGCACAGCGCCGCCGCGTCGATCGTCACGTTCGGCCGCGCCTCGTACACCACCGCCACCACGCCCAGCGGCACTCGCACCTTGCGCACGTCCAGCCCGTTCGGCAGGCGGTGACCGTCGATCAGCTCTCCCACCGGGTCCGCCAGCGCCGCGATCTGGCGCACCGCGCGCGCGATCGCCTCGATGCGGCCCTCGTCCAGGCGCAGACGGTCGAGCAGCGCGGCGCCGATATCCGCCTCGCGCGCCAACTGCATGTCGCGCTCGTTCGCCGCGATGATCTCCTCCACGCGCGCATTCAACGCGACCGCGATCGCCTCGAGCGCCGCGTCCTTCACCGCGGTGTCGATCTGCGCGAGCACGCGTGCCGCGCGCTTCGCCGCGCGACAGGTCTCTGCGACTGATTGAACGACGGTTGCCATGGACCACACAGGGTACGACGCCGCAGCCGTCCGGGCGAGTCAGGCTCTCAGTCCACGACGAGGTAGTCGCGGTGCACGGCCTCCTCCGTCGCGCGCGGGAGGATCTCCCGCACCTCGTCGGACTTCAAGCCCATCACCCGGCGCAGCTCGTCGGCGGTGTAGTTGCAGATCCCCTTCGCCAGCGTGCGCCCGTGTGCACCCGCTCCTGGCATCTCCACGATGTCCACCGCGTCGCCCGCGTCGAACGAGCCGCGCACGTCGATCACGCCCACCGGCAAAAGGCTCGCCGCGCCCTCGCGCACCGCGCGCGCCGCGCCCTGGTCGATCACCAGCGTGCCGCGCGAGGGCTTCGCGTACTTTAGCCACAGCTTGAAGCTCGAGTAGCGCGCCTCGCCCGCCGCGAAGCGCGTCCCCTCCGGTTCGCCCGCCAGCACAGCCGCGAGCGCCTCCGCGCGCAGGCCGCTGCAGATCGTCGTCGGAATCCCCGCCGCGGTCGCCATCTCCGCCGCCACCACCTTCGAGCGCATACCACCCGAGCCCAGCGGCGAGGTCGTGTGCCCCACCTCGAGATCCTCGAGCGCGGAGAAGTCGCTCACCTCAGCCACGATGCGCGCGTCGGGGTCAAGGCGCGGATCGGCCGTGTACAGCCCGTCGATGTCCGTCAGCAGGATCAGCTCCTCCGCGCCGATCAGCACCGCCACCTGCGCCGCCAGGAAGTCGTTGTCGCCGAAGGAGATCTCATCCGTCGCCGTCGTGTCGTTCTCGTTGATCACCGGCATCACACTCCACTCCAAGAGCGTCGTAAGCGTCTGGCGCGTGTTCAGGTAATGCGTCCGCGCGCTCATGTCGAAGAACGTCAGCAGCACCTGCGCGCTCGTCACGTCGCGTTCGCGCAGCAGCTCGTCGTAGACGCGGTACAGCTTGCCCTGGCCCACCGCGCTCGCCGCCTGCAGCGCGCCGATCGACGTCGGGCGCTGAGGCAGCTCCATCACGCGCATGCCGTGCGCGATCGCGCCGCTGGTGACGACGATCACCTCCGTCCCCTGCCGGTGCGCGGCCGCCAGCTGATCGCACACGCGCGCCAGCACGTCCATGCGCGGCGTGCCGTCGCTCGCGGCGACCACGCTCGAACCCAGCTTCACCACACAGCGTTTCATTGGCGTCAGGAGCGTAGACGGTTGCGATGCGTACGGATGCGAGCGATCTCCAGCGATTCGAGATCGACCAGATCTTGGGGACGACCGGCGGCTTGCTTCATCGCAATCAGGTCATCGACCGACGCGACCAGCACTGAGACCCCGTCGAACTCAACCCGGCTGGCCCTGCGTCGCAGGGCGGAATAGCTGGGAGAGCCGTCTGGGTCCACGAGCAAATCCATGCCGCCGTCGACTGTCGTCAAAGTCAGGATCTGCGTTCGTCGGAGCGTACGCGCGTCGGGAACGAACGGTAGATCCTCGTCGACCCCTCGTAGCTTCGCCTCGAGCTTCACCAGCACAGCCGCGAGGCGCTCGAGGTTCTCGTGCCCCGGGTCGTAACAGATGTCCAGATCCTTCGTGAACCGCGGGCTCGCTTGCATGATGACCGCAACGCCCCCGATGACAACGAAGTCCACTCCGCCCTCGGTCAAGCTGCGCAGCAACGAGTGAAGCCGAAAATCCGGAGTCTTCAGCCACTGCTCAGGGGTGTTCACCGCGACTCCTCGCGCCCGCAAGCACCAGCTCACGTGCCTCGGCATACATCGCTTCGAGGCCTCGTAGCCGTTCGGTTGGCGTCAGTTCCAAGTGCTGGCGGATCAAACTCTCATCCACGCCCGCACGCCTCGCGGGGGCGTCCAGCACAAGCCGATGCCCGGTCGCCCACAGTGCGGCCTCGACAGTAGCCATCGTTGGGTTTGCTCCAGACCTCTCCAGCTTGGCCACGGCCGCCTGGCTGACGCCCAGCCGTCCCGCCAGATCTGCCTGCGTGAGGCTCGCGCGCTCGCGCGCCTCTTTCAGCAGAGCCGAAGCGGATGACATACCCTGTATTATAACCTAAAAGTTATAATCTGCCGTGTCCGCTCCGTCACCCGCTCGGGTCGAGGTCGAACGTCACACCTGCGATCTCGATCTCATCGCCTGGCTGGAAGCCCTCGACCTCCAGCGCCTTCAGCACGCCGATCCGTCGCAGCCTGCCCTCCAGATAGGCCATCGCGTCCTCGTTGTCCACTTCGTAGCGCGCCAGCAGCCGCTCAATGCCGCGACCCCGAACCACGAACGCGCTCGGGCCGCTGCGCTCGACGCGGAAGCCCGACCCCGCGGTCGGGCGGAACACCATGTGCTCCGCCAATGTCTCCTCGCCCGCCGCCGCATGCGGCTCCAGCGGTCCCATGGCCACCTCTCCAGCCTCCTCGCCGTCAGCCCCCACGAGCGACACGCGCCGCAGCAGCTCGCCCGCGAGCAGCGGCAGCCCCTCGTTCGTCGCGCTCGAGGTGACGAACACCGGCACCTCCGGCCCCAGACGCTCCTGCCACTCGGCGGCCGCCTCGCGCGCGCGTTCGGGCGTAACGAGATCGGCCTTCGACAGCGCAAGTATCCGCGGCAGCCGCGCCAGGCGCTCGTCGTGCGCCGCCAGCTCGCGCTCGATCGTTTCGTGGTTAACCAGCGCGTCCGCATCCGCTTCGCCGGAGATCTCCGGCGCGAGGTCCAGCACGTGCACCAGCAGCCGCGTGCGCTCCACGTGCGCGAGGAAGTCGTGCCCCAGCCCCGCGCCTTCGCTCGCACCCTCGATCAACCCCGGGATGTCCGCCACGATCAGCTGTCGATCGTCGCCCTCCAGCACGCCCAGCACCGGCTGCAGCGTCGTGAACGGGTAGCTCGCCACCTTCGGCGCCGCGCGCGTCAGCCGCGACAGCAGCGAGGACTTACCCGCGTTCGGCAGGCCCACCAGGCCCACATCGGCGAGCAGCTTCAGCTGCAGCTCCAGCCAGCCTTCCTCGCCCGCGAGGCCGCGCTCGGCGAAGCGCGGCGCCTGGCGCGTGGGCGTAGCGAAGCGCTTGTTGCCCTTGCCGCCGCTGCCGCCGCGCGCGACCGTCGCGCGCTGCCCGTTCGCGAGCAGCTCCCAGCTGCGCCCCGCCAGGTCGCCCTCCTCCTCGTCGGGCCCCACGATCTGCGTTCCCGGCGGCACACGGATGACGAGCGTCTCGCCGTCCGCGCCGTGGCGCTGGGAGCTGCCGCCGTGCCCGCCGCGACCCGCCTTGTGCTGGCTGCGACGCCTGAAGCTCTGCAGATCGCGCAACGAATCGTCGCACACCACCACCACCGCGCCGCCGTGCCCGCCGTCGCCGCCGTCCGGCCCGCCGCGCGGCACGTGCGCTTCGCGACGGAAGCTCGTCGAGCCGTCGCCGCCGGCGCCCGCCTGTACATGGATCCTCGCGCGATCGTGCAGCATGCGTAGCATCGTGACAGCCCGCACCGCTACACAAGGAGCCCGCAGCCATGACCGACCAAGCCCCCGCCCCCGCTGACCGCGTCTTCCTCATCACCGGCGCCTCCTCCGGGATCGGCGCCGCGACCGCTCGTCATGCACGCGACGCCGGCTGGCGCGTCGTGCTCGCGGCGCGCTCCACCGATCGCCTCGAGCAGCTCGCGCACGAGCTCGGCGGCGAGGAGCACGCGCTCGCGGTTCGCTGTGACGTCGCCGAGTGGAATGACCAGCAGGCGATGGTCGAGCGGGCGCTCGCGGCGTTCGGGCGCATCGACGTCGCGTTCGCCAACGCCGGCTTCGGCGGCCCGCGCGGCTTTCTCAACGACACGCCCGAGCACTGGAAGGAGATGGTGCTCACGAACGTCTACGGCGCCGCGCTCACGCTGCGCGCGTGCATCCCCGCGCTGAAGGAGACACGCGGGCATCTGATGCTCACATCCAGCGTCGCCGGGCGTCGTGTGCTGCCCGGGTCGATGTACTCGTGCACCAAGCACGCCGTCACCGCCATGGGCGAGGCCGCGCGCCAGGACCTGCACGGAACCGGCGTGCGCGTCACGCTGATCGAGCCCGGCATGGTCGACACGCCGTTCTTCGAGAACCGACCCACCGACGCGCTGAAGGACGACGACATCGCGCGCGCCGTGATCTACGCCGCCTCGCAGCCTCCGCACGTCAACGTCAACGAGATCCTCATCCGGCCGACCGAGCAGGCGGGGTAGCCTGCCCAGGCTTCGGAGTATGTTTGTCCTCCACCGAGCCTGAGGAGGATTCCCATGTTTGTACGTACCGTGAGGTTCACCGACGTGAACGCCGAGCGTATGGAGGCGTTGCTGGCGCGTATCAAGGAGTCGGAAGGACCGCCTCCCGGCGTGCCCGCCACGGGGCTGAAGGTGCTGTTCGATGCAGCTCAGGGCACAGCGGTCGTGCTGCAGGAGTTCGCCACGGCGGAGGACATGAGCGCGGGCGACAAGGCGTTCGGCGCGATGGACGCATCCGACACGCCGGGCACGCGCACCTCGGTGGACATGTGTGAGCTGAAGCTCGCGCTCGACGCCTGACGCGCCTCGCCTATCGCGGGGGCGCTCCTGCGAGAGATGAGTTTCCTTTACTATTTCCGTGCTAAAGTAAAGGCCATGCCCAAGGTCTCATCCAAGAATCAGGTCACGCTCCCAGTCGAGGCGATGCGCACGGCTGGCCTGCACGCGGGCGACGAGATCACAGTACGTACGGTCGGCGAGGGCGAGATCATCATCGCGACCAAGGGTTCACGCGTCCGACGTCACGCGGGCGTCGCGACGGGGATCTACGAGGACGGCGAACTCGACCGGCTGCGCGACGAGTGGAGACCCTAGTCCTCGATGCGAGTGTCCTGATCGGCCTGCTGGACACCGCGGACGCCCATCACGATAACGCGATCGATGACGTAGAGGCCGCGGATCGGCAGGGAAAGCGCCTGCTGCTCCCGGCGAGCGCCTACAGCGAGACGCTGGTCGCCTTCGCGCGCGCTGGGCGCATCGACGAGGCGCGCCGGTCGGTCAACGCCATGGGCATCACGGTGGTGGCGCTCACCGACACCATCGCCGAGCTGGCAGCCGAGCTCCGCGCCCGTCATCACAGCCTGCGACTACCCGATGCGATGGTTCTCGCAACGGCGCAAGAGCATCGGGGCAGCCTGCTGAGCTACGACCGTCGTCTCTCACAGCTCGCCGGAACATAGAAGTCCGCCCAGAGGGGCGACTTGAGGTCAGCTACTCGGCGTGCGCGAGCTGGTGCGAGAAATAGAAGCCCGCGATCGCCGCGCCCGCGGCGATCGCCACTGTGCCGATCACGCCTGTGCGTGGGAGATGCTCGCGCGCGATCAGCGTCGCGACCGTGTCAACGCTGTCCGCGACCGCGCACGCCGCCTGCAGGCGGGGTCCGAGCACGGCGTCGTCCAGGGTCCACAGGACCGCCGCGCCGAGCGCCACGTCGCGGACGGCCAATCCGCGCGCTAGGTCGATCACGGCGGGGTGCTTCGAGTTCTCCTCGCCCAGCCACTGGGCGGTGATCTTCTCCGGCGCCGCGAGGATCGACGCGCCGAGGACCACGCGGCCAGCCGCCAGCAGCCAGGCGCCGCGGCGTGGGCTCACGAGCGCCATCTCCGCCGACCGCTCGCTGTCCGTCCGGCTCGCTAGGAGGCCGTCTCGGCCGGGAGCACGCTCACGACGCGCCCGCGGCGGCCGTTCGCGAACTGCACCGTGCCGGCGGCGCGCGCGTAGAGCGTGTCGTCCTTGCCGATTCCCACGCCCTCGCCCGGCTTGAATTTTGTTCCGCGCTGGCGCACGATGATCTCGCCGCCGGTCACGGCCTCGCCCGCGAACGTCTTCACACCCAGGCGCTGCGCGTTTGAGTCGCGGCCGTTACGGCTCGAGCCGAGCCCCTTCTTATGAGCCATCTGAAGTCGTCTCCTCGCTCGCCTTCGCAGGCGCTTTCGCCGCCGCGGCTTTCGCGGGCGCTTTCTCGCTCGACGCCTTCGCGGGCGCCGGTTTCTCGGCCGCCGGTTTGGCGGCGGCTGGTTTGGCCGCCGCTTTCGCTTTGCCCGCCGTGATCTCCGTCACCTCGATCTGCGTCAGATCCTGGCGGTGGCCGGTGCGGCGTTTGTAGCCGCGCTTCGGCTTGAACTTGAACACACGCAGCTTCTCGCCGCGCACGTGCGCCACCACCTTCGCGGTGACCTTCACGTCTTTCAGGCCCGCCGCGTCGAACACCGCGTCCTCGGAGCGGTACATGATCGGCTCGAGCGACACGTCCGCGCCCTCGGCCACGGGCAGGCGCTCGACGGTCAGCCTCTGGCCGCGCTCCACGCGGTACTGCTTGCCGCCGGTCTTCACGATCGCGTACATGGTGCTCTGGGTCTCGATTCTCTAGCTTGGGAAGGCGCCGAGCGGTTACTCGGGGGCCGTCTCGGCCTTGGCAGCCGAACGGCGCCGTCCGCCCCTGCGACCACGACGCCGAGGCTTGGATTGTAGGCCATCCTCGGCGGTCTCGTCCGACGGCGCCTCCGCGGCGCTCGGCTCCGCTGCGCTCGGCTCCTCCGCGTCCGCGACGACCGCGTCCTTCTCCGGCTCGGGGACGACAGCGGCGGGCGGGCGACGTTTCGGGCGCGGAGCGCTGCGCGGCGGCACCGGCCGCGGCCGCGGGGGCGCGCTCACGACCTCGCCGGCCTCGTCCAGCAGCAGCGCGCTCGCCGCCGTGCGCCCGACCTGGTCGATGCGCACCATCCGCTTCTCGCCCACGCACGACGCCGCGCCCGCGATCGAGATGATGTAGCCGTCGATTTTCGCCACCGCGTCGTCCACGTCGTACATGTGCGGCTCCACGACGTCCACCAGCACCTCATCGCCCGGGCGGAACGGCAGCGCGCGCTCCTCCACCTCCGCGCGCGTGCCCACGAACGTGATCGCGAAGTGGTCCATCTCGAGCCCTTCGGAGCCCTCGAACAAAAACGACTTGCCCGTCTGCGCCTCCAGCGCGTGCAGCACGCGCGAGTTGTGCCCCGTGAACTGCATGCTCACGCGCGGGTTGATCTGCACCAGGAACGCCTCCGCGTCCGGGTGCTCGACCGCCACGTCGCGCAGACGACGCTCGAACTCGATCGCGATCGTCTCCTCCGAGCGGATCACGCCCTCTCCGTCGCACGTGGTGCACGGGCGGCTCATGATCTCGCGCACGCCCTCGGTCACGTTCTGGCGCGTCATCTCCACCAGCCCGAGCTTCGAGATCTCCGCCGTGAACGTCTTCGTGCGGTCCTCGTCCAGCGTCTTTCGGAGCACCTTCATGACCGCGTCGCGGTTGCGCGCGCGGGCCATGTCGATGAAGTCGATCACGATGATGCCGCCGATGTCGCGCAGGCGCAGCTGGTTGACGACCTCCTCGGCCGCCTCCAGGTTCGTCTTCGTGATCGTGTCCTCCAGGCCCGCACCCTTGCCGCGGCCGATGAAGCTCCCCGAGTTCACGTCGATCACCGTCAGCGCCTCGCCGTAGTCGATGATCAGATAGCCGCCGCTCGGCAGATCCACGCGCCGCGAGAGCACCCCGTCGATCGCCTTGTCCACGCCGTAGTTCTCGAACAGCGGCTCGTCCTGCTGCCACAGCTCCACGCGCTCCACCAGCTCCGGCGCGGTGCGCGTGAAGAACGACACCAGGCGCTGGTACTGCTGCTCGTCGTCGACGATCGCGCGCTCGAAGTGCGCGGAGAAGATGTCGCGCACAACGCGCACCGACAGGTCGGCCTCCTGGAAGACGAGATCCGGCGCGACCGTGTCCTCGACGCGTTTGACGAGCACCTCGTGCAGCTTGTGCAGGTACTTCAGCTCGCGTTCGAAGTCCTCGCGCTTGGCGCCGTGGGCAGCCGTGCGCACGATCACCCCGCCCTCGCCGATCTCGAGGTTCGCGCTCTGGCGGCGCAGCCGATCGCGCTCCTTGTCCTCCAGCCTCCGCGAGACCCCCACGCCCTCGCCCGTGGGGGCATAGACCATGTAGCGCCCCGCGATCGTCAGCTCCATCGACAGGCGCGCGCCCTTCGTCTTCAGCGGGTCCTTCACGACCTGCACCACGATCTCCTGGCCCGGGCTCAGCAGATCGGAGATCTTGCGCCCGCCGCCTCCCCCGCGGCCGCGCTTGGGCGTCTCGACGCCCGGCAGCACGATCTCGTCGACGTGCAGGAAGCCGTTCTTCTCCAGGCCGATGTCGACGAACGCCGCCTCGAGGCCGGGCAGGACGTTGTCGACCTTGCCCTTGTAGATGTTGCCGACGATCGAGCGTCCGCCGCGACGCTCGATGTAGAGCTCAGCTACACGGTAGCCGGCCTCCGGAGCGCCACTGCCTCGCTTGCGGCCGCGGCTGGAGGAGGAACGGGAGGCGGCGGGCGTTCCGCTGGCCTCCAGAAGCGCCACGCGCGTCTCCGCGCGATCGACGCTGACAAGCACTTGCTTTTTCAATTTTTTGATCCAGTCTTGGGGTCATATCTAGTAGAGCGGCACGCGGCCCTTCAGCGCTGCTGAGGCGCGCGCCTGCACGTAAATCGATTGCAACAGGCCTATAGCCAACAGGGTGGTTATGACCGACGAGCCTCCGTAGCTCATGAGTGGAAGCGTGACGCCGGTGATGGGCATGATCCCGATTGTCATTCCTACGTTGACGAAAACCTGGAACATGAGCATAGCCGCTACGCCGGCAGCGATGAGCGAGCCGAACAGGTCCTTCGCCATCACGAGCACGCGCAGCGTGCGCCAGATCAGCAGCGCGTACAGCAGCAGCACGATCCCCGCGCCCAGGAACCCGTAGCGTTCGGCCGTCGCCGCGAACACGAAATCGGTGTGGCTCTCGGGCAGGAAGTGCAGCGGCACCTGCGTCGATTTGGCCCCGCGACCGGTCTCCTGCCCCGATCCGATCGCGATCTTCGACTCCTGCTGTTGGTAGCCTTCTGTCTGCGGGCTCGACGACGGGTGCAGGAACGCCGTCAGGCGGTTCACCTCGTAGGACTTCAGCACGTGCACACCCGCCGCGGGCGCCGCCACGAGCACGAACGTCGCGGCCACGCACACGAGCCCGATCAGCGCCGCGAGCTGGCGCCAGGACGTGCCCGCCACGAACAGCAGCATGTAGGCGATCGTCATGTACACCAGGCCCGAGCCGAGATCCGGCTGGGCGATCACGAACATCGCCGGCACCAGCGCCGCGATCATCAGGCGCACCGTCGTGTCGCGGTCGCCCAGATGCCTCGCGCGCTCCACCAACAGCGCCGACAGCGCCACGATCAGCAGCACCTTGCCGAGCTCGGAGGACTGGAAGGAGAACAGCGGCAGGTTGATCGCCCGCACCGACCCTTTCGCGGAGTGCCCCAGCGCGAGCACCGCGAGGATCGTCAGCAGCAGCGTCGCGTAGATCGGGTTTTTCAGCCCGCCGCAAGCGCGCGTAGTCGATACGCGAGAGCGCCACCATGAACACGAATCCCACGACGAGATACACGATCTGCCTGTCCACGTAGTAGCGCGGGCTGCCGGGGATCAGGTTGCGGGTCGCCGCCTGCAGCGTCACCGTCGAGCAGATCGCCAGGCCCACGACCGCGAGCGTCAGCAGCGGGTCGAGCGGAAGCTGCAGCGGCCCGCGCCGCTGCGCGGTCGACGCCTTCTCGGGCGCCTGGATCGGGCTCAGCGGGCTCACAGCGTCTTCGAGCTCCCCGCCACGAACTTCTCCGGCTTGCCGAACCACCTCGACGCCATCAGCCGCGCGATCGGCGCCGCCGTTTCCGCGCCGAAGCCGCCCTGCTCGACCGTCACCGCGATCACGATCGGACGTTTCGGGTCGCCCACGTACGCCAGGTACCACGACTGGTCTTCCATCGGTTCGTGCTGCGCCGTGCCCGTCTTGCCGTACACCGGGTGCTGAGACTGGTCCCAGCCCGCCCACACTTCCGCCGAGGTGCCACCCGGCTGGCTGGCCGCCTCGTGCAGGCCCTGCATCACGAGGCTCAGGTCGTTGTAGTCGAGGCGCACGCGGCGTTTCGCCGGGAAGCTCAGGCTCTGCACGATGCCGCCTTCGGCTTCTTCGACCTGCATGCCGAGGTGCGGCGTCACCACCGTCCCCTCGCCGCCGTGTTCGAACGCGTCCGCGAGCGTCGAATACGCGACCGCCATCTGCAGCGGATCCGTCAGCAGATCGCCCTGCCCCACCGCGAGGTGCATGTCGTCGCCCACCGTCCACGGGCGCGTTTCGCTGACGATGCCGCACGATGGCACGTGCGTGCGTTCACGGCACCGCAGCTCGAGCTTGTTCTGCCGTTCGCGCCACTTCGAGTCCGGCACCGTGCCTTCGAACTCGCTCGGCAGATCGATGCCCGTCGGCTCGCCGATGCCCAGCCTGTGCGCCATCTTCTGGATCACCGGGCCGTGCGGGTTGGCGAGTTTGCCCACTTCGAAGAAGTACGTGTCCGAGGACACCTTCAGCGCCTGCACGAGACCAACCGCGCCGAATTCCGCTTGGCCCGCGTTGCAGAACCGCTGGCCCGACACGGAGATGCATTTGCCCGCTCCCAGCCCCTGCGTCGGGGTGATGATCCCCGCTTCCAGCGCCGCCAGCGCGGTGATCGGCTTGAACGTCGAGCCCGTCGGATAGCTGCCGTTCACCGCGCGGTCGGTCAGCGGGCCGCTCGCCGAGCTGTCGCCCTGCAGTTCCGCGAATTCGGCGTTCGTCAGCGGTTTGGCGAAGCGGTTCGGGTTGAAGCTCGGGTAGGAGCCGATCGCCAGCACCTGCCCGTTGTGCGGGTCGAGCGCCACGAAGCCGCCCGCCACGGCCGGTTTCCCGCTCGCGCGCGCGCGCTCGATCCCTTCCAGCAGCGCTTTTTCGCTCTCCTGCTGGAGCCCCAGGTCGATCGTCAGCTTCAGGCTGTGGCCCGCCAGCGGCGCGGTCGAGGCGAGCGTGCTCGGCACCGGGCGCCCTTCCGCGTTCACCTGCACGCGTTCCACCCCCGTCTTCCCGCGCAGGTAGTGGTCGTAGTAGAACTCCAGCCCTTCCTGGCCCACCACCGTGCCCTGCAGCACCCCGCGGAACCCTTTCAGCTTCAGCTCTTCCGGCGAGACCTGCCCCACGTGCCCGAGCACCTGCGCGGCCATTTCCCCATACGGGTAGGAGCGGATCGACACCGGCCGCTGGATCACCCCGGGGAATTCGCTCTGGCGCTCGCCCAGCACCGTCAACGGGCCGAGGCCCGCGTCGGTCTTGATCGTCACGTTCGCATACGGCGTCGCCGTCACGCCCTCCACCACGCGTTCGTCGATCAGGCGCCAGTCGAGGTGCACCACGCCGCCGAGCCGCGCGAACAGGCTGCGCGCATGGCGCGCACTCGCCGCCAGCGGCGGGATCGGCACGCGTGGCGTGTGCGCCGCCAGCCTCAGCCGGTGGCGTTCGCGCAGCTGTGCCTTCGTGGCCGGGCTGTGGCGGCTCGCGAGCACGCGTTCGAAGCGCGCCAGCCGTTCGATCGCGGGCCGGTGCGCTGCTTCGGTTTCGAACAGCGTCTTCTCATACGCCGCCACCTGCTCCTTCACTGCCGCCGGCATCGCGCTCGGCACGATCTGCACCGCGTTCGTCGTCTTGCTCGTCACGATCGCGCGCCCGTCACGGTCGAGGATCTGCCCCCGCGGTGCCGCGATCGGCAGGTCGCGCACACGGTTCGCGTCCGCCTGCTGCACGTACTGTTCGCCCGACAGCACCTGCAGATACCACAGACGGAAGAAGATCACGCCGAACAGCACCATCGCCAGGCCGCCCAGAACCGCCACGCGCAGCGCCAACTGCGGCGAGACGGGTATGCGCGGATCGCTGCGCCGCCGCGCTGGCTCGATCGCGCTCATGCTTTGGAGAGGGGGCTGAGACCGCCCGTCGTGTAGGCGCGCCTGCGGCGCCTGCGGCGCGGGTCCTCGGGCAGCGCGCCGATCAGCGCGCGGCGCACCAGCACCCACATCGGCGCCGCCACGATCGTGTTCACCACGATCCCCAGCACTATCTGGCGCAGCAGTTCGAAGCTGATCGGCGCGTCCACGCCGAGCATGAACTCCATCGTCGAGTAGCCCACCAGCGAAATCGCCGACACGCCAGCGCCCACCAGCAGCGGCGTCAGCGCCGCCTGCGGGTCGCGCATCTCGCGCAGCCGCCCGCACCAGTAACCGACGAGCGTGAAGATCAGCGACGTCAGGCCGAGCGTCTGCAGCAGCGCCAGGTCCACGAGCATCCCCACCGCGAAGCCCGCCGCCGCCCCCAGCGTCGAGCCGCACATCAGCCCCACGAACCCCACCAGCAGGATCGACAGGTCCGCGTTCACGCCGAACACCGGCACCTCCGAGACCACGCCGATCTGGAAGAACACCACCGCCAGCGCGAGCGCGCCCACCCGCAGCGCCAGCGGACCCTGGACCCCGTTCATCCTTCTCCCCCGCTCGAGGCGAGCTGTTCGGCGCTCGTCGAGCCCGTCGAGGCTCCCTGCCCCTGCGGCAGCGTCGAGGAGACGCGGCTGAGGTTGTCCGCGCGCGTGCCCGCGCCGCTCGTCAGCACCTGCACGTTGTCGAGGTTGTGCAGGTTCACGCTCGGGCTGACGTTCACCGACTTGTACGCGCTTTCTTCGTTCACCGACGTCACCTGGCCGATCAGGATCCCCGGCGGGTACAGCGAATCGTCGCCGCCCGCGGCCACCGTGCCCGACGTGACCACGAGTTCGCCCTTCAGCGGCTGCACGTTCGCCGGCAGGTACTGCAGCAGCAGGTCGTTCGGGTCTCCCACCTTTGGCTGCACGATGCCCGTCGCGCTGCTCGTGCCGATCCGCGCCGAGACGCCCATCGAGCTGTCGGTGACGAGGTCCACCTGCGCGCCGTCCGAGACCACGCTCGAGACGCGCCCCACGAGGCCTTCGCCGTTGACGACCGGGTCGTTCACGCGCACGCCCGCCGAGGAGCCCTTGTCGATGTTGACCGTCGAATACCAGATGTTGGGCGTTTTACCGATCACCGTCGCGGTCACCAGTTGGTAGCTGTCGAGGCCCAGCTGGTCGAGGTGGAACATCGCGATCAGCTCTTTGTAGGAGCGTTTTTCGGCTTGGTCGGCGACCGTCTGGCTGCGCAGCTTGTCGTACTTCCTGCGCAGCGCGTCGCGTTCGCCTTTGGCGTGCAGCGTGTCGCCGAACCAGCCGAACAGGTCCCGCACCGGCTTCAGCGCCTTGTTCGCGCCGTCCTGCAGCGGCGAGACGACCGTCAGGAAGCCGCGCTGCACCGAGTGCAGGCCGCCGCCCGGCGACTCGCCGAAGTAGGCCGTCAGAAGCAGCAGGGAGAGCACCACGAGCAGCGCAAGCACAGCTCGTCGACGCCGGACCGTCTTGTCATGCACCGATAACTACCTTCCGAAGCGTTCAAGCGACAGACTACCCACGAGGCGGGCGGGGCGAGCCCGGGACCCGCGAGAGCGAGACGGGCGGGCCGCCAATGCCTATCTACGGCGCCGGTTGCGGCTTGTTCGGTTCGAGCGGTGGATCGCCTCGAACTCCTCCAGCGACCGCCCCGAGCCGACCGCCACGCACGTCAGCGGCGACTCCGCCAGGTGCGCCGGCATCTGCGTCTCCTCGCGCAGACGCTCGTCCAGGCCCTGCAGCAGCGAGCCGCCGCCCGCCAGCATGATGCCGCGGTCCATGATGTCCGACGCGAGCTCCGGCGGCGTGCGGTCGAGGGTCTCCTTGACCGCGTCGATGATCTGATTCAACGGTTCCTCGAGCGCCTGGCGGATCTCCTCGCTCGTCAGCACCACCGTCTTCGGCAGCCCCGCCACCATGTCGCGCCCGCGGATCTCCGCCTGCAGCTCCTCCACCATCGGGCACGCCGAGCCGATCTCCAGCTTCAGCTCCTCAGCCGTCTGCTGGCCGATCAGCAGCTTGTACTCTTTCTTCGCGTAGTTGATGATCGCCTCGTCCATCTCATCGCCGCCCACGCGGATCGACTGCGACACGACGATCCCGCCGAGCGAGATCACCGCCACCTCAGAGGTGCCGCCGCCGATGTCCACGACCATCGAGCCCGTCGGCTCGCCCACCGGCAGGCCCGCGCCGATCGCCGCCGCCATCGGCTCCTCGATCAGATAGGCCGTGCGCGCGCCCGCCGACAGGCACGCCTCCTCGACCGCGCGCTTCTCCACGCCCGTCACGCCCGACGGCACGCACACGACCACGCGCGGGTGCGCCCAGCGGTTCTGGTGGACCTTCTGGATGAAGTGGCGCAGCATCTGCTCCGTCACGTCGAAGTCCGCGATCACGCCGTCCTTCAACGGACGGATCGCCTGGATCGTGCCCGGCGTGCGCCCCAGCATGCGCTTCGCCTCGATCCCCACCGCGTGCACTTCGCCCGTGCGCGAGTCGATCGCCACCACGCTCGGCTCAGACAGCACGATCCCGCGCCCGCGCACGTACACGAGCGTGTTCGCGGTCCCCAGATCGACCGCCATGTCGCGGCCACCAAATCCTGTCAGATAGCTGAAGATGCCCATTAATCGAGAGAGAGGAGCACGCTTTGGAAACGGCCCGGCGCCGCTGCGTCGCGGAGCTTCGGCGGCCGGCGCTCATCGGGGCGCGCTCGCGGGCCAGTCTAGCGGACGCCCGTCCCGCGCCGCGAGGGCTGCGAACGCTTTTGCAGGCGACACCACGCCTTGGCGTGAGGCGAGGCGGCGGCGTGGCCGCTGCGCACGCACGCGAGCGCCGAAGGCGCCCCATTCAAATCTTTGACAGCTCGGGGTACAGCTCCAGCAGTGTCTTCAGCGGCAGGCCCACGACATTCTCGATCTCTCCCTCGACGCTCACCGCCAGCTCCGCGCCCGCGCCCTGGATCGCGTAGCCGCCCGAGCGCCCGCGCCACTCCTCCGTCGCGAGGTTCGCCTCGAGCAGCTCCTCGTCCAGCTCGCGGAACGTCACGCGGGTGCGCGCCACGGCCGTGCGCTCGACGCTCTCCGGGTCGCCGTCGCCTGGGAGCAGCACCGCCAGCCCGCTGATGACCTCGTGTGTGCGTCCGCCCAGCGCGCTCAGCGTCTCGCGCGCCTGCGCCTCGTCCGCGGGCTTGCCGTAGATCGTGCCGTCCAGCACCACGATCGTGTCGCAGCCAATCACCGCCTCTGGCTCATCCGCGCGGCGCACCGCGCGCGCCTTGCGCAGCGCGTTCTCAACCGCCACCGCCGCCGGGTCCTCGCCCTGCGCCAGCTCCTCCACGTCGGAGACCCGCACCGTGAACGGCACGCCGAGGCGGCTCAGCAGCGCGCTTCGCTGCGGCGAGGCTGACGCGAGGACCAGTGGCGGACGCTCGGGCAGGGCGGCTACAGGTCTCCGAAGAACAGCGCCGCCTCGCGCGCGCCCGACTCCGGCGAGTCCGAGCCGTGCACCATGTTCGTGCCCATCTCGATCGCGAAGTCGCCGCGGATCGTCCCCGGCGCCGCCTCCAGCGGGTTCGTCGCGCCGATCACCTGGCGCGCCGCCCTGATCGCGTCCACGCCCTCCAGCACCATCGCCACGATCGGGCCTGAGGTGATGAAGTCCACCAGCTCGCCGAAGAACGGCCGCTCGGAGTGCTCCGCGTAGTGCTGCTCCGCCAACTCGCGCGTCACCGTCATGTGGCGCATCGCCACGATCTTCAATCCCTTGCGCTCGAAGCGCGCGACTATCTCGCCCGTCAGGCCCCGTGCGAAGGCGTCGGGCTTTACGAGGATCAGCGTTCGGTCCATGGTTTCCTTTGCTTGATTGGGAAGAGGTCAGGAGGTCGGGCGCGGACGCCCAGCGGCCCGTGCAGCTGCTCGCGCGCGCGCCGAGGAGGACTCCGATGCCGCCACCGGGCGCACCGTCTCGCGCTCCTCCACGTCGGCGAGCGTCGGCTGCTCGAGATCAAGCGGCTCCTCGCCCTCCAACGGAGCCGCCGGCCTGCGCCGACGCGTGCGCGTGCTCGCTATGCCCGGCACGTCCGCCTCGCAGTACGGGCAGATCGTCCACGCCTGGTCGAGCGGCCGCGAGCAGTTCACGCAGCGCTCCTTCAGCTTTCGTAAACAGCTCGGGCAGCGCACGAAGTCGCCCTCCACGCGGTAGCTGCAGTGCGGGCACAGCGCCTGCTCCAGCTGGCTCAGCCGCGCCTCCGAGGCCTGCATCTCCAGCTCGCGCTCGCGCACGTCCTCCAGGTACTCCGGCGGGCGCAGGATCACGTACACCACCGTGCCGACGAACGGGAACAGCGACGCCGCCGTCGCGCACCCGATCAGCATCGGGTCGACGATCCGCCGCCTCGCATCCGCGTACGTCCAGTAGATCAACGCGAAGTACATCACCGCCAGAAACAGGATCACCAGATCCACGGCCAGGCTCAGGCCGCTGCTTTCGACTCCGAAATATGCAAGCGGTGGCATCGGCCGGCTGAGTTTAGAGAAACAAGCGGCCGAATCCGTAGCCAGCGGCGAAGAATACGAGGATCACGAGCGCCACGATCAACGCCACCGCGCCGATCATCGTCAGCACCGACGGGCCTTCGTCGTTCATCGCAGCGAGCTTCCCGGCCGCGAGGCAAGCACATCCGGCGTGTCTGACTCGTTCAACTCGCCGAGCAGCTCGCCGACGAGATACACCGAGCCGGTCGCCAGCACCGCGCCGCCGTGCTCGCGCGCCCAGCTCTGAGCCCGCGCGAGCGCGCCCGCCGGGCGCGCGTCGCACTCGACCGCGTCCTCGAAACCCAGCTGGCGCGCGTGCGACTGCAGCGCCGCCGGCGACAGCGCCCGGCTGCCGGGCGGCGCCGTGAACCACGCGCGCTCGCACAGCGGCAACAGCGCCGCCAGCATGCCTGCCGCGTCCTTGTCCTCCAGCACCCCCAGCACCAGCGCCAGCGGGCGACCCTCGAACACCTCCGGCAGCGACCGAGCGAGCGCCGCCGCCGCCGCCGGGTTGTGCGCGCCGTCGAGCACCGTCAGCGGGTCCTCCGCGATCTGCTGCAGCCGCCCGGGCACCTCCGTGCGGGCCGCCGCGTCCGCCACCGCGTCCTCGTCCAACTCGACCCCGATCGTGGTCAGGTAGGACTGCGCGGCGGCACGCGCCAGCGCGAAGTTGCTGCGCTGAAAGGCGCCCCGCGCGCACAGCTCGACGGTGTCCGGCAATGGCCGCGGGCGCACGATCGACGCGTGCTGCTCGCCCGCGATCCGCTGTGCGATCTCCAGCACCGGCTCGGCCATCTCCTCGCCCAGCACCAACGTCGCGTTCGGCGCGAGGACCGCCAGCTTCTCCTCCGCGATGTCGCTCACCGTCGGGCCAAGCCAGCGGGTGTGCTCCAGGCCGACGTTCGTCAGCACCGTCACGCGCGCGTCGATCACGCTCGTCGCGTCGTAGCGTCCTCCCAGCCCCGCCTCCACGACCGCCACCTGCACCTCCTGCTCGGCCATCTGCCACAGCGCCGCCGCGGTCAGCAGTTCGAACTGCGTCACGTGGTCGTCCTGCGCGAGCGTACGGTTCACGCGCTCAGCCGCCCACGTTGCCCGCGCGACCGCCGCCGCGAACGCTTCCGCGTCCAGCTCCTCTCCTTCGATCAGCACGCGCTCGCGGTAAGACACCAGGTGCGGGGACAGGTAGGCGCCCGTGCGCAGGCCGTGGCGCCGCACGATCGCCGCCGCCATCCGCGTCGTCGAGGACTTGCCGTTCGTGCCCAGCACGTGCACCGCGTCGTAGCTGCGCTCCGGCGAGCCCAGCACGGTCATCATCCTGTGCATCCGGTCGAGCCCGAAGCGCATCCCGAACAGCTCCAGCGAGTGCAGCTGACTTTCGGCTCGCGCCTCGGTCCACGTGGTGCGCTTGGGTGCTGGCATGCCTTCCCGGTTATCGACAGCGCGTGGGCGCGCGCCTACGCGTCTGGGTGTTTGCGCAGATAGTCGACGAACACCGGGCGCAGCGCCTCGCCCAGCTTGCCGTCGCCGCTGTGCAGCGCGTCGGAGATCAGGCCTTTCGAGGACTGGATGTCGTAGTCCGCCTCGCCCGTGTCGCCGATCACGGCCTCCGCCGCGGGGATCATCTCCAGCAGCGACCAGAAGAACCTCACGTCCACGTGGCGCTCCGCGCGGCGGATCGCGCGGTCGTGCAGCTCCTGCGTGGAGAGCTCTTCCAGGGAGTCCGCGCTCATGAGCGCTTGCGACGACGCCCGCAGCGACCGCGACGGCCCCGCAGGAGCGCCGAGAGCTCACGCCCCGTGCGCTCGAGGTCCAGCTTCGCCGTCAGCGCGCGCAGCTCCTTGCGCTGCTTGGAGCTGAGGTTGCTCGGCCGTCCATGCGATTCGCGCAGCAGGTGCGCCAGACGCGCGCGCTCCTTCTGCGACAGCGCTTTCCAGCTGCGCCGTACCACGAACCCGGCGCGCAGCAGCGTCGGCCACGACAGCGCCTTCAGCCGCAGACCCTTCGTCTTCGCATTGCTCTTCGATCGCCGCATGGGGCGATGGTAGCGCTACGCCGACTCCTCACGCAGCGAGGAGTCGTCCACGTCCTCCGGAGCGGCTTCCGTCACGAGCGTCGGCGTGAGGCCCTTTTCGACCGTCTCCTTCGTCACGACGCACTTCTTCACGTCGCGCCGCGACGGCAGCTC
This sequence comes from uncultured Solirubrobacteraceae bacterium, assembly GCA_963813055.1. Taxonomy (GTDB): domain Bacteria; phylum Actinomycetota; class Thermoleophilia; order Solirubrobacterales; family Solirubrobacteraceae; genus Palsa-744. Next base: position 62,441 of record CAWEXM010000006.1, on the reverse strand, counting down.
GAACTGCACCTCCAGCAGGATTTCCTCGATGATCGAGCGCAGCCCGCGCGCGCCCGTTTCGCGCTCCAGGCCCTTCTCCGCGACCGCGATCAGCGAATCGTCGGAGAACACCAGCTCGATCCCGTCGAACGCGAAGAAGCGCTGGAACTGCTTCACCAGCGCGTTGCGCGGCTCCACCAGGATCGACACGAGATCCTCGCGGGTCAGCTGGTGCACCGCTGACATCACCGGCAGGCGGCCGATGAACTCGGGGATCAGTCCGTACTCGATCAGGTCCTCCGGCAGGCAGCTCTCGAACACCTCGCCCGTGTCGCGCTCGGCCTTCGCTTCGATCGCCGCGCCGAAGCCCACGCCTTTGTGCCCGACGCGCCGCTCGATCACCTTGTCGAGGTTCGCGAACGCGCCACCGCAGATGAACAGCACGTTCGTGGTGTCGATCGTCAGGAACTCCTGGTGCGGGTGCTTGCGCCCGCCCTGCGGCGGCACCGACGCCTGCGTGCCCTCGAGGATCTTCAGCAGCGCCTGCTGCACGCCCTCGCCGGACACGTCGCGCGTGATCGACGGGTTGTCCGCCTTGCGCGCGATCTTGTCGACCTCGTCGATGTAGATGATCCCCGTTTCGGCCTTCTTCACGTCGTAGTCCGCCGCCTGGATCAGCTTCAGCAGGATGTTCTCCACATCCTCGCCCACGTACCCAGCCTCCGTCAGCGCGGTCGCGTCGGCGATCGCGAACGGCACGTTCAGCGTGCGCGCGAGCGTCTGCGCCAGCAGCGTCTTGCCGCAGCCGGTCGGGCCGAGCAGCAGGATGTTCGACTTGTGCAGCTCGATGTCCGAATCCCCCGACATCATCATCTGCACGCGCTTGTAGTGGTTGTAAACCGCCACCGACAGCGTGCGCTTCGACGGGTCCTGGCCGACGACGTACTCGTCCAGCACGTCGTAGATCTCGCGCGGCTTGGGCAGGTTCTCGATGTCGAACGCCGGCGGGACCGACAGCTCCTCGTCGATGATCTCGTTGCAGAGATCGATGCACTCGTCGCAGATGTACACGCCCGGGCCGGCGATCAGCTTCTTGACCTGCCGCTGGGACTTGCCGCAGAAGCTGCACAGGAGCTGCTCGTTGGAGTCTGTCGGTCTTGCCATGACTTCGTTTTCCTCCCCTCAAGGGCAGTCGCTGGGCAAGCGAGGCACGGACGCAGGGAGCGTGGCGTGCTTTGCACGCGAGCGACCGAGGACACAGCCTCGCGCCGCTCAGCGGCTGCCCTTTAGTGCTCCGAGATGACCCTGTCGATTATGCCGTACTGCTTGGCCTCCTCCGAGCTCATGAAGTAGTCGCGCTCGGTGTCTTTGCTCACGTCCTCCAGCGCCTTGCCGGTGTGCTTGGCGATGATCTCGTCCAGGCGGTGGCGCACGTCGATGATCTCCTTCGCGTGGATCTCGATGTCCGTCGCCTGGCCCTGGAAGCTCGACGAGACCTGGTGGATCAGGATCTTCGCGTTCGGCAGCGCCATGCGCTTGCCCGCCGCGCCGCCCGCCAGCAGCAGCGCCCCCATCGACATCGCGATGCCCACGCAGATCGTCTGCACGTCCGGCTTGACGAACTGCATCGTGTCGTAGATCGCAAGGCCCGCGTACACCGAACCGCCGGGCGAGTTGATGTAGATCGAGATGTCCTTCTCGGGGTCCTCGGACTCCAGGTGCAGCAGCTGCGCGACGATCAGGTTCGCGATCTGATCGTCCACGGGCGTGCCGAGAAAGATGATCCGCTCGTTGAGCAGACGGCTGTAGATGTCGAACGCGCGCTCTCCTCGCGAGGTCTGCTCGACGACCATTGGGACAAGTGGGCTCATACGTCCTCGCCTTTGTTTCGCTTCGTCGACCGGAATCCTCTAAGAGGCTAGCTCGCCGATCCCTGATCGGCCGGTGTCCACAGACGCCCCGCCTCGGATGCGCCGCCGCCGGCGCCTACGCCCGCCGCGGCCTCCTTCTCGGGGTCCACAATTGCTCGCGCGCCTGCGCCTGTGCCAGCGGGATCGGCTTGGCGGCCTCCGCGACCAGATCGATCGCCTGGCGCGCGGCGAGATCCTCGCGCACCTCCTCCAGGCGCCCAGAGCTGCGCAGTTCGTCCAGCAGCTTCTGCGGCTCGATGCCCTCGCGCTCCGCGGTCGGCGCGAGCGCCGCCAGCACCTGCTCCTCCGAGGGGCTGATCTGCTCGCTGGCGACGATCGCCGTGATGACCGCCTCTCGGCGCAGCCCCAGCTCGGCTTCGGGCTCCATCTCGGCGAGGATGTCGGCTTCCTCGCGGCTGACGATCTGCAGGTAGGCCTCGCGCGTGATGCCGCGGTGGGAGAGCGAGTGCAGCATCCGCTCCCACATCTCCTGCGCGCGCGCCCGGGCGAGCTCCGGCGTGACCTGCACGCGCGCCGCTGCGACCGCCGCGTCGAGCGCCGCCTGGCGGAACTCCGCCTCGATGCGCTCCTCCTCGGCCTCGATCAGGCGGCTGCGGATGTCCGCGCGCAGCTCGTCCATGTCGTCGAAGCCGGCGTCGATCGCGAAGTCCTCGTCCACCGCGGGCAGCTGCTTGAGCTTGACCTCCTTGACGGTGATCTCAAACGACGTGTCGCGGCCCGCGAGCTCCTCGTTGCCGTAGTCGACGGGGAACGTCAGCTTCACCGTGCGCGTCTCCCCCGCGCTCGCGCCCAGCAGGCCCTCCTCGAAGCCCGGTATGAGGTTGCCGCTGCCCAGCTCGATCAGCTGGTCGCGGCCCTCGCCACCCGCGAACGGCTCCCACGCCTCGTCCCCGTCACCCTCGTCCGAAGGCTCGGCGGGCGCGAGCGAGCCGACGTAGTCCACGACGATGAAGTCGCCCTCCTCCGCGGCGCGCTCCGCGGTCTCCAGGCGCGCGAGGCGCTCGCGCATCCCATCCAGCTCCTGCTGGATCTGATCGTCGGAGATCTCCGGCTCGCGGCGGCCGACCTCCAGGCCCTTGAAGTCGCCCAGCTCGGCCTTCGGCAGCACGCCGATCTCGATCGAGAACTCGAGCGTCCCGCCCTGCGCCGGCAGGTCTCCCAGATCCAGCTTCGGATCGCCCACCGTCACGATCCCGGCCGTCGCGATCGCGTGCGAGTACCAGCTCGAGAGCGTGTCGCGCACCGCTTCCTCCAGCACCACCTCGCGCCCCACGCGCTGGATCACCAGCGGCGCTGGCACCTTGCCGCGACGGAAGCCCGGCAGCTTCAACTCGCGTCCCAGCTGCTGCGCCTTGCGCTCGACTCTGCCCTGCAGCTCCTCGGGCGGAACCTCCACCTGCAGGCGCACGCGCGAGTCCGCGAGCTCGGTCACGGTGGTCTTCAGGGCTGGCGGCACCACCGCCACGATACCGTGCCCGCCCGTGAAGGTCAGTCAACGCCCACCGCTGCGCCGGCGCGTCGAGACGTGGCTGTGGACCGGCCCGGTCGGCCACCTCCTCGGCGGCGCGCTCGACTTCCTGCAGGCGCTCGCGCGCTGGGCATACGCGCGAGCGCGCGGACGAACCATTCGCTGAGGTCCGCCCGCGCGCTCGGTGCGCGGCTTGCTGTGCGCGGCTTCGCTACGCGGCTGCGCCGACCGTGCGGCCGAACGCCAGCTTCGCGCCGCGCGGCAGCACCAGCACCGAGCACGCTGCCGTGTCGATCAGGTGCGCGGCCGACGAACTGATCGACACGCGGCTCTCGCCCGCGTCGGTGCGCGAGTCGATCACCAGCAGGTCGGCCTCGTCGTTGACGACCGGAGCGACGCTCGCCCCGAGCGCGCCCGCGAGCGCCTCCGCGGTCTCGCGCGCGCCGCCGTCCCCGTCGCCGATCGCCACGATGCGCGCGACGGGCGCTCCTTCGACGCGCCCCGCGAGGCCCGCCGGCGCGATCGCCACGGCGGTGGCGCCGCCCTCGAGCAGGCGCTGGGCGGAGTTGCCGATGCCGACGTGCCCTTTGGCGGTGTGCGAGTCCGAGCAGAACACGATCGCATCCGCGCCCTCGCTCGCGGCGAGCGCCGCCAGGCCCTCGGGCGTCGAGCGGGCGGTCACCACGTGGCGCTTGGCGCCCGGGTCTCCGAGCAGCTCCACGCCGCGGTCGAGCAGCCCCTGCGCCTCGCGCTGGGCGATCTCCTCGCGGGCGCTGTCGGTCTCGGGGGTGTGGCGCACGTAGGCGAGCGCCACCTCGGCGCCGGCCTGGCCGAACACGCGGCCGAGCGCGATCGCGTCGACCTCGTTCGCGGTGCCGTCGTAGGAAACGATGATCTTGGTGGACATGGCGCTGCTCCTGTCGTGTTGGGGTGTCGAAGTTGAGGTTTCGAAGCTCGTTTCGCTACACAGTGGCACGTACCTGCCATCAGCTCCAGTGATCTTTATAATTTCTGATATAAGGATTGCTTATGCTTAACGTGACGCGGTTGAAGGTGCTCAAGGAGGTCGCCTACCACGGCTCCTTCTCCGCGGCCGCCGATGCCCTCTCCTACACCCAGTCCGCCGTCTCCCAGCAGATCGCCACGCTCGAGGCCGAGACCGGCATGGCGCTGCTCGAGCGCCACCCGCGCGGCGTCACCCTCACGGCCGCCGGTCAGGCGCTCGTGGGTCACGCGGAGGGCATCCTCGCGCGCCTCGAGAGCGCCGAGGAGGCGCTGTCGGCGATCGCGGGGCTGCGCGGCGGACGGTTGCGGATGGCATCCTTCCCGACCGCGGGCGCGACGTTGATGCCGCTCGCCATCGCCGCCTTCCGCAGCGCCCACCCCGATGTGGAGCTGACGCTCGAGGAGGGCGAGCCGGAGGAGATCGTGCCGCGCCTGCGCGCGGGCGAGCTGGACCTCGCGCTGCTGTTCCAGTTCGGCGACGAGATCCGCCTGCAGCGCGACATGACGCGCGTCGATCTGCTCGAGGACCCGATGTTCCTCGCGCTGCCGCGCGAGCACCGCCTCGCCTCCAGGAAGAGCGTCCGCTTGGAGGACCTCGCGCGGGACGCCTGGGTGCAGACCTCCAGCTCGAGTCCCTGCGCGCGCCACGTCGTGCGCATCTGCCACGCCGCCGACTTCGAGCCGAACGTCGCGTTCGAGAGCGACGACTACCAGACCGTCCAAGGGCTGGTCGCCGCGGGAGTCGGCGTCGCGCTGATCCCCGAGCTCGCGCTGTCGGTCGTGCGCGAGGACATCGTCATCCGCGCGCTCTCGCCCAACCCGCCCGTGCGTCAGGTGATCGCCGCCGCCCCCGCGGGCGCGCGCCTCGTGCCCGCCGGCCCGGCGATGCTCGGCATCCTCGAAGCGGAAGCCGCCCGTCTGCGGAGCTAGCGGCGCGGCCTTGAACGAGCACGGATACAACGTGTCCGGACAGGCTGGCACATTGAGCCGATGTCGATACTGGGTGTTCTGCTGCTTGTGATCGTCGGGGTCGTGCTGGGCGCCGCGTGCATGTCCGTGCTGATGCGCGCCAATCGCGAGCGCATGCGCGAGGAGCTGAAGGCGATCTCCGTCGACGTGCTCGCCCAGACCGGCGAGTCGCTCGCGCAGCGGGTGTCGGAGTCGCGCCGCGCCGAGCAGGAGCGCGCGAGCGGCGAGATGGCCCTTCGCGCAGAGGAGATCAAGGGCATCGTCGCGCCCGTGCAGGAGAAGCTCGGGCGGATGGAGAGCGAGATCGGGCGCCTGGAGCGCGAGCGCCGCCAGGCCCAGGGCGAGCTCGCGCAGATGGTGCGCCAGCTCAGCGACGGCGTCGGCACACTGCGCCAGGAGGCCGGCAACCTCGTCACCGCGCTCAAGCGCCCCACCACGCGCGGCTCTTGGGGGGAGATCCAGCTGCGCAACGTGGTCGAGATGGCCGGCATGGTCTCGCACTGCGACTTCGTCGAGCAGAGCACCATCCAGACCGGCGAGGGAACGCTGCGACCCGACATGCTCGTGCGTCTGCCCGGCGGCAAGCTCGTGGTCGTCGACTCGAAGGTGCCACTCGACGCGTACCTCTCCTCGCTGGAGGCCCAGGGCGAGGAGGAGCGCGAGGTGCACGCGATCCGCCACGCGCGCCAGACCCGCGACCACATCTCAAAGCTCGCCTCCAAGGGCTACCAGCGCCAGTTCGACTCCACGCCCGAGTTCGTCGTCATGTTCGTGCCCTCCGACGGGATCTACCAGGCGGCCCTCGCCCAGGACCCAGCGCTGATCGAATACGGCGTCCAGCAGCAGGTGCTGATGGCGACCCCCACCACCCTGATCGGGCTGCTGTGGGCGGTGCACTACGGCTGGCGCCAGGAGCTGATCGCGGAGTCCGCGCGCGAGATCGCCGAGTCCGCGCGCGAGCTGCACAGCCGGCTCGGGCGCTTCGTCGAGCCGCTCGCGAAGGTCGGGCGCCAGCTCGGCTCGGCCACGGCCGCCTACAACGAAGCCGTCGGCTCCTTCGATAGCCGCGTGATGCCACAGGTGCGCAAGATCGAGCAGGCTGGCGCCGCCTCCGAACGCGACGTGCAGGCCCCCGACGCGATCGAGATCACCGCGAGGGCGATCGCCGCGCAGCCCCCGGGCGAGCCACCGACGCGCCCACGGATACGATCGGTGCCGCCGCACGAGCCCGACGTCGCCGCGGGGCGACTTCCCGCCGGCGCGTGAGCGTCACCACGACCAGCGCAAACGCCACCGGCACCGTCGCGGGCAGCTCATCGACGAAGAAGAACAGCAAATCGAACGCGACCGCCAGCAGCACCGTCAGGCGCGCCGCGCGCAGCTGCAGCGAGCGCCCCGCCGTGGCCGCCAGCAGACCACCCAGCGCGCCCGCGATGAACAGGTCGCCGTAGCCCATCACCGCGTTGCCGAACACCGCGCTCTGCAGGCGCGGCAGCCCCGCCGCGGGGTGAGCCGCGTTGAGCGCGTCGTTGGGGCGCTGCAGCAGATCGGCGATCACGAGCGCGCTGTCGGCCACCGCCATCGCCACCACCCCCGCCGCTAACCACCGCGGCGGCGTCACGCTCGCCAGCAGCACGCCGAGCGCCACGCAGCTGAGCCCAGAGAGCGCGAGCGCCGCCGTCTCCCCCGCCAGGCCACCGCGGTTTGCCCAGGCGAGGACGAACAGCGGCGCCACGAGCAGCGCCCAGCGCGGACGCGGGCGCCACAGCAGCCAGCCGAGCGCCACCGCGGCCAGCACCGGCACGGCGCACAGCGCCAGATACGTGAGTCCCTGCGCGCTCGCGCGTTCCGCCTCGCGCGCGCCGAGCACGAAGCCCACCACCGACAGCGGTGGGATCAGCGCCCAACGGCGACCGCGCAGCCGCGCCGTACGCGGGAGCGTAAAAGCGCCCGGGAGCGCCACGAGCACGCCCTGCACGAGCGACAGCACGGCGATCGATGTCCAGAAGGGAGGCACAACGTCTCAACATAGTTGTCCGCCCGCCGGCCCGCCACCGCTGCCCGAGAGCCTTACGATGACGAACATGAGCGCACCTGCGGCCCAGGCGCCGCCGATCCTGCACCTCTCCTCGGTGATCGGCAGCCCGCTGCGCGACGCCGACGGCGAGCGCCTCGGCAAGGTCCAGGACCTGATCGTCCGCCTCGGCGGCGTGGGCTACCCCCCGATCACCGGCCTGCTCGTCAGCGTCGCCGGGCGAACCTCGTTCCTCGGCGCCCACCGCGCCTCCCACATCGGCGCCGACGGCGTGACGCTGCGCAAGGCCAAGCTCGACATGCGCCACTTCGAGCGCCGCCCCGAGGAGGTGCTGCTCAAGCGCGACCTGCTCGACCGCCAGCTCATCAACGTCGAGGGCGCGCGCCTCGTGCGCTCCAACGAGATCGAGCTCGCGCTGCTCGGCGGCGTGTGGCGCGTCGTCGGCGTCGACACGGGCCCACGCGGAGGCTTCCGGAGGCTGTTGCCCAAGCGCCTCGGCGCGCACATCGGCACCGGCGAGTTCCTCGACTGGGCCGGCGTGGAGCCGTTCGTCGGGCACGTGCCCACGGTGCGCCTGCGTGTTCCCCACCCCAAGCTCGCCAAGCTCCACCCCGCGCAGATCGCCGACCTCGTCGAGGCCGCCTCGCGCCACGAGGGCGAGGAGATCATCCAAGCGGTCGGCGACGACGACCGCGAGCTCGAGGCCGACGTGTTCGAGGAGCTCGACGACCAGCACCAGCGCGAGTTCCTCGAGGACCGCCCCGACGCCGAGGTCGCGCGCATCCTCTCGCGGATGGCCCCCGACGACGCCGCGGACATCGTCGGCGAGCTCGACGAAGACCGCCGCGAGCCCGTGCTGGCGCTGCTGCCCGTCAGCCACCGCGTCAAGGTGCGCGCGCTGCTCGGCTACGACCCCGCCGAGGCGGGCGGGCTGATGAGCCCCGACTTCGTGCTGCTGCGCGGCTCCACCACCGCCGCCGACGCGCTCGCGGCCGTCCGCCGCAGCCCGATCGCGCCAGAGCTGCTCGGCACCGTGTTCGTCAGCAACGCCGAGGGAGCGCTCGAGGGCAGCGTCCCCGTGACCGCGCTGCTGCGCGCCGAGCCCGCGCGGACGCTCGAGAAGATCGTCAAGCACGAGATCCCCCGCCTGCGCCCCAACGCGCCGTTCGGCGAGGTCGCGCGGCTGATGGCCGACTACAACCTCACCTCCATCCCCGTCGCCGACGAGCAGGAGCGCATGCTCGGCGTCGTCACCGTCGACGACGTGCTCGAGGCCATGCTCCCGCGAGGCTGGCGCAGGCGCTTCGGTCTCCTCGGCGAGGACTGAATACACTGCGCTGCGTGAGCGCTCCCAGCGGGAAGTTCGATGGCGGGCCGAGTACCGCCCGTCATGCGTCGTATCAGGTCGGCCACCCGTGGCCGACCGCGCCTGCCTGCCCGGCTTAACCCTCGCCGCGCCCGCATCTTCGCGTTTCTCGGCCTGCTCGGCCCCGGGCTGATCGCCGCCAACGCCGGCAACGACGCGGGCGGCATCGCCACGTACTCCTCCGTCGGCGCGAAGTACGGCTACGGCCTCTTGTGGACGATCGTGCTGATCACGATCTCGCTCGGCCTCGTGCAGATGCTCGCCGCGCGCATGGGCGTCGTCACCGGCAAGGGGCTCGCGGAGCTCGTGCGCGAGGAGTACGGCATCCGCTGGTCGGTGCTCGCCACGAGCGCCGTGCTGATCGCCAACCTCGGCATCTGCATCTCGGACTTCGTCGGCATCGGCGCCGCCCTCGGGCTCGCCCACATCCCCGCTCAGATCTCCGTCCCGATCGCCGCCGTAGGGATCTGGCTCATCATCGTGCGCGGCTCCTATCGCTCCGCCGAGCGGATCTTCATCTGGTTCACGATCCCCTTCTTCGCCTACCCCATCGCCGCGATCGTCGCGCACCCCCACTGGGCATCCGTCGGCAAAGCGCTCGTCGTCCCCCAGCTGCACGCCAACTCCGCCTTCCTGCTGCTGCTGATCGCCACCGCCGGCACCACCATCACCCCCTACATGCAGCTCTACCTGCAGTCCGCCGTCGTCGAGCGCGGCGTGCGCGAGGACGAGCTGCGCGGGGAGGAGCGCGAGGCCGTCGCGGGAGCGGTGTTCGCCAACCTGATCGCCGCGTTCATCATCATCGCCACCGGCGCGACGCTGTTCACCCACGGCGTCCACTCCATCTCCTCCGCCGCCGACGCCGCCCGCTCGCTCGCGCCGTTCGCCGGGCAGTACGCCGAGGTGCTGTTCGGCGTGGGGCTGCTCGGCGCGAGCCTACTCGCCGCGGCGATCCTGCCGATCGCCACCTCCTACGTGATCTCCGAGTCCCTCGGCTATGAGAAGGGGGTCGGCCGACGCCGCGAGGAGGCGCCCGTGTTCGTGAACATCATCACCGCGATGATCATGATCAGCACGTTCGTCGCGATCATCCCCGGCCTGCCCGTGATCTCGCTGCTCGTGGGGGTGCAGGTGGTCAACGGCCTGCTGCTGCCGATCAACCTGTTCTTCATCTGGCGCCTCGCGCAGTCCGCGCACGTGATGGGCGAGCGTCGCAGCCGCGGCCTGCTCAACGGCGCCGCCGGGCTCACCGTCGCGCTCACCTCCACGCTGTCGATCGCGCTCGTCGCGATCACCGTGCTGGGGCTGTAGGCGCGACGCGAATTCCGCCCCGCCCGTACACGCCCCGCCCATGTTCCCTGAGGCAACCGTTACCATTTTCGGAACCACCATGCGTACGTCCATCGAACTCAACCTCAGAGCGGCGCTCGCATCCGCGATCGTGCTCGTCATCGCCAGCCTCACTCTGGCCGCGTGCGGAGGCTCATCCGGCGGCTCCTCCTCCAGCGCCACCACATCCAGCTCCACGGCCAGCACCGCCACCAGCACCGCTACGCCAGCACCCAGCAGCCAATCGACGGCCAAAAGCCCAAGCGAAGCGAGCCTCACCGTCAAACGCGCAGCGTTCAACCGCGCCCTGATCAGATTCGCCGCGTGCCTGCGCAGGCACGGCATCCCCCTCCCGCCCCCCGACACCAGCGGCAACGCGCCGCTCTTCAACACCAAAGGACTCAACACCAACAGCCCCAAGTTCGCGGCCGCGCGGGACAAGTGCATCGGCGTATTGAGAAACGCCGCCAAGACCTCCGCGCCCGCCGGCTCTCCGTCGGGTTAGCTGCTGTTCTTCGGCTTCGCTCGCGGGCGCGTGAATTTAGGCGCGCTTGTGCCATTTCTTCGCCGCGTCTTACTCACCGAGCCGAGGATGACTCATCGACATGACCGAGCGCGCCGCAGTTCCCTGGGTCGTCCTCGCGCTGGGCGCATTGTGCGCTGCCGCGATTCTCGCCGCGGTCCTGCTCGTCGGCCCCGCGACCGGCAGCCAGAGCGCGATCGCACGCACGGCCACCGTCGCACGGGGAGTCGTCCAGTCGACCGTCTCCGGGAGCGGCAATCTGCAACCCGCAAGCCAGCTCGACCTCGGCTTCCAGGCTGCGGGAACGGTCACGGACGTCTATGTCAAACAGGGCCAGGAAGTGACGCAGGGCCAGCTGCTCGCCGCGCTCGACCCGCAGAGCGCGGAAGTGTCCCTCGAACAGGCCAAGGCCGCGCTGGAGTCCGCCGAAGCCAACCTCGCCAGGGAGGAGGAAACGGACGGGGAAACCTCTGGCGGAGCAGCCACGGGCAACGCGGGCGGCTCAGCCTCGCAAGCCGCCTCCAAGGGTGAAACCGGCTCCAGGTCGGGATCCGACTCCACGAAAAGCGCCGAACCCGCGTCCACCGCGACGCTCAGCGCCGCCACACGCGAAGCCAACCTCGCCTCCGCGAGGGCCGCCGTCAGGAGCGACGCGCTGACGGTCCGAAGCGACGAGCAGGCGGTGCAGAACACCAAGCTCTACGCACCCGAGAGCGGCACTATCGCATCGCTCGCCGGCGAGGTCGGCGAAACGGTGTCCGCCAGCGGGACGACCAGGGCCTCCGCCGACTCGAGCTCATCCAGCGGTTCGTCCTCCGGCGCGGGCGCAAGCGCAGGTGGCAGCGGCGCCGGCGGCGCGAGCTCCGCCGCCGCTGGCGGGGCAGGGTCCTCGAGCTCGTCCGGTTCCGCGTTTGCGGTCCTCAGCGACCTCAGCTCGATGGTGCTCGTCGTTCCGCTCAGCGAGTCCGAAGTCGGCAGCGTCAGGGCCGGCCAGATCGCCACCGTCGCGGTCGAAGCTCTCGGCGGGCGCAAGCTCGCCGCGCATGTCAGCCAGGTGGCGATTCTCGCCACGAGCAACAGCGGCGTCGTCAGCTACGACGTCACCTTCCAGCTCGATCAGCTCGCGGCGGGGCTGAAGCCCGGGATGAGCGCGACGGCCGAAGTGGTCGTCAAGCAGGCCGAAGGCGTCAACGTCCCCACCAGCGCGATCTCCGCTGGTGCCGTCACGCTGCTTCAGGGCGGGAAGCGCGTGCGCCAACGGGTCGTCACGGGGCTGGCTGGCGACAGCTCGACGATCGTCAGCAGCGGTCTGCGCGCGGGCGAGACGATCGTGCTGCCGAGCGCGAGCACGAGCACGGGAACCGCAAACGGCGCCATCTCCCTGCTCGGGCGACGCGGCGGCGCGCTCGGGGGACTGGGCGGCGGCGGGCGCTTCGCGGGTGGCGGGGGCGCCGCCGTCTTCAGAGGCGGCGGCTGATGGACGGATCGCGCCAGCCGGTCATCGCCGTTGAGCGGGTCAGCAAGATCTTCGACCTGGGACAGATTCGCGTGCGGGCGCTGCGCGACGTCTCGCTGTCGATCCGGATGGGCGATCTCGTCGCGATCATGGGCAGCTCCGGCAGCGGCAAGAGCACGCTGATGAACATCCTCGGATGCCTCGACGCGCCCACCAGCGGGCGCTATCTGATCGACGGCGTCGACGTGAGCGACCTCGACGAGGACGACCTCGCCGATCTGCGCAACCGCACGATCGGCTTCGTCTTTCAGAGCTTCAACCTCCTCGCGCGCACCAGCGCACTCGCAAACGTAGAGCTGCCGCTCGCCTATGCGGGCCTGCGGGGCGCGAAGCGCCGCAGGCGGGCCGAGCAGGCGCTGCGCGCGGTTGGGATGGCCCACCGGCTGCACCACCAGCCGTCCGAGCTCTCCGGCGGGCAGCAGCAGCGCGTGGCGATCGCGCGCGCGATCGTCACCAACCCCTCGCTCGTGCTCGCCGACGAGCCGACCGGCAACCTCGACTCGCGCTCCACCGAGGAGGTGCTGCGAATCTTCGCGCGCCTGAACGCCGAAGGCCGCACTGTCGTGCTGATCACGCACGAGCCCGACGTCGCCGAACAGGCCAAGCGCGTGATCGGCTTGAGCGACGGCGCGGTCGTCCAGGACGTACGCACGCGGGCCGTGCACGATCCTCCGCTCGCGGTGCAGCGCCAGAAGTCCGCGCACGGGCGGCCCGCCGCGGCCGGCCTGGCAGAGCCCACGGCGGCCGGCCTGAAGGAGGCGCGTCCGTGATCGGCCGTGAGACTCTGCGGGTCGCGTGGGGCGGGATCGCCGCGAACAAGCTCCGCTCCGGGCTGACGATCCTCGGCATGACGATCGGCGTCGCCTCGGTGATAGTCCTGATCGCGGTGGGCAAGGGCTCCTCCCTCGCTGTGCGCTCCACGATCCAGAGCCTCGGCACGAACGTCCTGCTCGTGCAGACCGGGCCCAGCCGCGGCGGCGCGCGCTCCGTCCCGGCCGCGACCGTGTCGCTGACCAGACGCGACGCCGAAGCGCTGCAGCAGCCGAGCGAGGCGCCGGATGTGCTGAGCGCCTCGCCGGTCCTCGACGCGAACGCGGTGCGGCTCGTGCACGCGAGCACGAGCTACGAACCCTCGTCGTTCATCGGCACCACGCCGTCGTATCTCCCCGCCCGCAACTACAAGCTCGACGAAGGCGCGTCGTTCACCGCCGCGGACGTCGCCAGACACAGGCACGTCGCGGTGATCGGGGCAACCGTAGCCCAGGAGCTGTTCGCCGGCGCGAGCGCCGTGGGACAGAACGTCAAGGTCAACGGCGCCAACTTCGAAGTCATCGGCGTCCTCGCGTCGAAGGGCAGCAACGGCGCGATCAACCAGGACGATGTGGTGATGGCGCCGATCTCCACCGTCCAGGACACGCTCACCGGCTACGGCGCGATCGATTCGATCGCAGTCGAGGCGCGCTCCGAAGCGGCTTTGATCGCCGCCGAAGGCGAGGTCTCCTCGATCATCGAGGAACGGCACAGGATCGCCAACACCGTGGAACCTGGCTTCAGCGTCCTCAACCAGGGCTCGCTGCTGTCCACATCTAGCTCCACGAGCAGCGTGTTCACCACGCTGCTCGGCGAGGTCGCCGCGATCTCGCTGCTCGTGGGCGGCATCGGCGTGATGAACATCATGCTCGTGAGCGTCACCGAGCGCACGCGCGAGATCGGCATCCGCAAGGCGATCGGCGCCAGGCGCGGCGACATCCTCACCCAGTTCCTGACCGAGGCCGTGCTCGTCTCGCTGCTCGGCGGCCTCGCCGGAGTGCTCCTCGGAGTTCTCGCCAGCCAATTCGAGATCGCGGGCGTGCAGCCGCAGATCGCCACGTACTCGCTGTTCCTCGCCTTCGGCGCGGCGGCGCTCTCCGGCCTGTTCTTCGGCACCTACCCCGCCGCCCGTGCCGCTTCTCTGCAACCGATCGAAGCGCTGCGCTTTGAGTGACCCTCATCCCCCGGAGGAGCCCGCCATGCCTGACCAGCAAGCCACCGCCCAACCGCCGATCGAAGACGACGGCGGCTGGCTCGAGCAGCCGCAGCTACCCGCCCGCCGGCCGCGTACGCGTCTGCTCACCCCACTCCCGCTGACGCTGCTCGCGGTGCTGTTGGTCGCGTGCGGGTTCATCGGCGGCGTGCTCGTCGAGAAGGGCCAGAGCTCCTCGAGCCCAGCCGAAGCCGGCGCCGGGGGCGGAGGTCTGGCGGCACGCTTCGCCGCGCTTCGAGGGGGCGCAGCGGCGGCGCGCACGGCGGGCGGCGGAGCCGGTCGCGCGGGCGCCGGCTTCCTCGGGGCTGGCGCGACGGGTGCGAATGGCGGCGCAGGCGGGGTCGGCACGGACGGCGGACGCACCGCTGGCCAGGTGGCCTACCTTTCAGGCGCGACTCTCTACGTGACCACCGTAGAAGGCAATACCGTGAGGGTGAACACGTCCGCTGGCACGACCGTCAGCAGGACAGTGAGCGCTCACGTCATGGCGATCCACCCCGGGGAAATCGTTACGATCACCGGAACCGCCGGGAAAGATGGCGCGATCAGCGCCGAATCGATCGATGTCGGCTCAACCGGCCGCGGCCTCGCCGCCCTGTTTGGCGCCGGTACCTCACGCAGCGGCACGGCAGGCACAGGCGGCGGGGCGGGCGCCGAAGCGCCAGCTCTGTTTGGCAAGGGCGGCTGAGCAAGACCGCGACAGATCATCGACAAGGAGTTCAATGCCTCACTTCACCAGCCGTAAGTCCAGCTTCACGATCCTCTCCGCGCTCCTGCTCGTCCTCGCCAGCCTCGCGCTGGCGGCGTGTGGGAGCTCATCGAGCTCTTCCTCCAAGACCACCGCCGGCGCTCCGACGGTCAAAGCCGCCGCAGCCCGCACGCGCTTTGCGGCGATACGTGAATGCCTGCGCAAGAACGGCGTTGCGCTGTCCAGTCGCACACCGGGGCAGCCGCCCAGGAGAGGCTATCTCCCCGGTGGCGCGCCCGTGCTGCCGAAGGGCATGACCCCCCAGCGCTACCAGGCCGCGATCAAGAAATGCGGCGGACTCGCGCGACCGGCGCGTCCAGGTCGCGTCGGCGGGCGCCTCCAAAGCCCAGCCTTCAAACACGCGCTCGCCAATTTCGCCGCGTGCCTGCGCAAGCACGGCATCGACATCCCCGCCCCCAACACCACCGGCAGGGGGCCGGTGTTCAACACCAACGGCATCGACGTCGCCGGCGCGAAATTCAAGGCTGCGCGGCAAAAGTGCGCGAGCATCCTGAGCGACACGTTCAGGACGCCGCGGGGTGGGGGCGTGAAGCCGGGCGGCTGAGGGAAGCGCTGGCGCTCCGTGTCGGATCGCAGGCGCCCGCCAGTCAACTCTTTCGAATAGGCTTGCGCCGTGGCCAAGACGCTTTTCAAGCCTGTGTCCTACGAGCTGAGCCAGCTGCTGGGGGACATAGACCTTGGAAAGCTTGCTCTACCTGAGCTTCAACGACCGTTCGTCTGGAAGAAGTCGGCCGTGCGTGATCTGCTCGACTCAATGTATCGCGGCTTTCCGGTCGGCTACCTGATGCTCTGGAACGCAGCAGAGGTCGATGCAAAGCTAATCGGCGTCGATGGCAAGCAGCACACGCCAACGGAATTCATCGTCGACGGCCAGCAGCGGCTGACCGGCCTATATGCGGTCATGAAGGGCGCTGAGGTCACGTTCAAGGACTTCAGCAAGGGCCGAATCAGCGTTGCGTTCCGACCCCGAGACGGGCAGTTTGATGTCACAGATGCTGCGATCGAGAAGGATCCCGAGTTCCTGCCAAATATCACCCAGCTTTGGACGGGCGAGGATTGGGAGGTCATCGAGACTTTCGTCGAGCGCTTGCGCGTCTCGAAACCGGGAGCACTCGAGGGCGGCCAGGAGAAGCAGTTGCGCACTGCGCTAGGCCGTTTGAGTGGGCTGGAGGACTTTCCATTCCTGGCCGTCCAGATCGGCCACGAGGTCGACGAGGAGCGTGTGGCTGAGATCTTTCTGCGCGTCAACAGCGGCGGGACGATGCTTACCCAGGCCGACTTCATTCTCACTCTCCTGTCGGTCTTCCGCGAGGAGGACCGACGACGCCTCGAACACTTTGCCCAGGCGGTTCGGATCGTCCCCGGTGACGCTACTCCGAGTCCATACAACCATCTCGTCAAACCCGCCGCGGATCAGCTACTGCGCGTCGCCGTGCTGGTCGCGTTTCAGCGGGGGCGACTGCAGTCCGTTCTTGCGCTCTTGCGCGGCGGCAGTCTCGACGGTGACGCGACGCTTGTTGGGGATGACCGCGAGGCTCAACTCGATAAGTTGACCGCAGCAATCGATGTGATCCTCGATCTCACGAGCTGGCACGAGTACATAAAGACGCTCATGTCGGCGGGATTCCGCCGCTCGAATGAGATCTCTTCGGAGAACAACGTGATGCTCGTCTACGCGCTGTATCTGATCGGGCGTGGCTATGGTCTCTCGCATAGCGATCTGAGGACAACGATCGCTCGCTACTTCTTTATGTCGTCACTCACTGGGCGATACACGGGCTCCTTTGAGGCACAGATAACCCAGGACGTGCAGACGTTTACCCAAGCGGCGGATGGGCTCGACTACCTTGACCGACTGCGGCAGACGATCTCCACGACGCTTACATCGGACTACTGGACGATCACGCTCCCCCAAGGACTTGCGACCTCCGCTGCCCAGGGCCCAGGGCTGTTCGCTTACGCGGCATCACTGTGCCTACTCAACGCCCGGGTCCCGCCGTTCGTCAAAGATGGTCCCGATCACGAGCAGAAGGCTTCGCTGTTCCTACGCGACCTGTTCGATCCCGTGCTCCAACCGAAGAAGGCCCCCGTCGAGCGTCACCACCTCTTCCCGCGCAAGTTCCTAGAAGGACAAGGCGTCCGAGGCACTTCCAACGTCAATCAGATTGCAAATCTGTCTTACGTGGAGTGGCCTGAGAACATCGAGATATCCGACACGGCACCGTCCGTCTACTGGCCGCGCTACGCAGATCAGTTCTCATCCGACGATCTCTTCCATCACGCCCTGCCCAACGACTGGGCACAGATGTCTTACGAGGAGTTCCTCCAGGAGCGCCGCAAGCTCATCGCTCAAGTCATACGAAAAGGCTTCGAGGCAATCGGCGCACCACCGGCTGTCGCCGAGCGAACAGAGGGGCCGGCGCTCATGCCGGAGGCCCTCACAGACACGTATCTCCACCCTGATCGACCCTTCTCGAACGATCTCGCAATTCGAAGGGTCGTTCGACAGCTACGTGGAAATGTCCTCTGGTACGAGCAGCACATGGACCGCAAGGCTCTGGAAATCCTCTCCGATGAGATGCCCGTCGATCAGATCGACGAGCTTCGACTCCTATCGGGGCCAGCCAATCTATCCGCCAAGACAAAGAAGGCATTTGAGCGTTTCTCGGCCGAGCTCGAGAAGCGAGGCGTCGTCTGCCAATGGCGCGTGCTGCCGGCCGATGAGGCCCGCGCACTTCACGCCCGCGTGATCTCAGATGATCATCAGACGTTCGAGGTCCCGCCCCTCAACTCCGTTCTGGCCGGAACCGTCGACTCGATCCGCGCATCGGAGATGCCAATGGGTACATTCGAGGATGCCTGGATCGGCGAGAGCGTCCCTCTCGCCGAGTACCAGCCGGACTCTTGAGCAACCTTGCTTACCCTGCCGACGACCACTAAAAGCCGGCGATGTGAAGCGCAGCGAGCGGAGCCATCAGTGTTCTCGGTGCCTCAGTGAGTGCACGAAAGCCAAACCGCTCGTAGAACGACAAAGCCTTCTCATCTGCGGCATGTACGACTACGGCCCGAACGGCGACCTCCTCGGACGCACGAATGGCGCGCACGAGGGCGTCGTTTAGGAGAGACGCGCCGATCCCTTGGCCTTGCTGGCCGACATCGACAGCCAGACGCGCAAGGATCGCGACTGGGATTGGAAAGTGTTGCGACAGCCCTTTGCTGGTCTCGGGTGTCGCTTCGTGATGGTCCAGCTGTCCGGCGAGAAGCGTGTAGTAGCCATATACACGCTGGTCGTTGGTTGTGGCGACGAAAGTTCGTGCTGCGTCTCGACGCTGATTCTGGCCGGCGTAACGCACAAGCCACCTGTCGAGAAGCTCGTTTCCACACCTAAAGCCCGTGACCTCGTGGCGAGCGGCGTCGAAGCGCTCGGTGCCGGCGAAACCGGCCGTCACACGCGCTCGCGCAGCTCGCGCAAGCGCGCAACCGTGTCCTGATCAACGTTCTCCAGCGCATCCAGGAAACGTGCGGCCTCGCCCTCGTTGAGCGCTATCCGCTGTTGGTCAGCCAGGACCTCTTGGGCGCGTGCGCTCGCGGCACGACGGAAGAAGTCGCTTAGGGTCTCACCCACCGCCGTTGCCGCAGCGCTGTCGAGTTGCCGCTCGCCGTCGGTCAAGCGAAGCTCGAGTCGCTGAGTGCGCATGAGACTTATTGTACGTACGTCGTACGGCTACGTCAACCAGGTCGCCTGCAGCGCTCGGCTAATGGCCCTGCTTGGACTTCGGCTTCGGGTCTGGGATCGCCTGGTCGCTCGGCTTGCTCGCCACGACCGGCATCTGCAGGCCCGCTACGCGGGTCATCAGCTGGTTCCACTGGGTGGGGTCGAGCACGCTCGTGGTGACGACCGGCACCGGCGCGGTGCGCCCGGAGGCCGCCGAGTGGGCGGCTACCGCGGGTGCCGACGGCTTGACTGCGGGTGCCGGCGCGGGCGGCGGGGCGAAGGCGACGTGGACCTTGTCCCAGTAGTGCGGGTTCGCGTGTGTGCTCGCCTGGCCCGGGTAGTGCATCAGGCTGATGACTTCGTGGGGCACGAACCTGCCCGGCAGCGTCATCAGCGTACGGATCGTCAGGTCCGTGATCGTGCCCGCGCCCTGGTGCCCGTCGACCGGGACGCCGTTGATCGCTGAGATGTCGACCGCGTCGCTCACTTCCTGCGGGGTTGACGTGTCGGTCGGCTTGAAGCGTGCCTCACCGCAGCTCAGCCCGCCCACCGTCGGCTTCAGGCCGGAGCGCGAGAGGAAGGCCAGCACCGCCAGCACACGTTTGTCGACCGAGCCGGCGGCGATGTCGTGGCGGGCGCACGCAGAGAGTGCGATCCCGGGGTCCGCCAGCACAGAGCGCTCGAGCTGCGCCTTCGACAGCAGGAACACGTCACTCGCGGTCGCCCCCAGCAGCGCGTTCGTCGCCTTGGCGCCCTGCGGGTGAAGCGCCGTCTGCAGTTGCGCCCAGTTCGTCAGCACCGGCCCCGGGTCGATCGCGGAGGCGTCGCCCGCCGGGTGGATCGAGAAGCGCAAATGGCCGTCCTTCGCTCCCTTCGGCACGCGCACGCGGCCGAGCACCGTTCCGCTCGCCACCACCGAGCCGCGCCGCAGCGGCAGCCGCTGGCCGGCGTTGTTGCGCGCGCGGATCGCCGCGCTGATCGCCGCCGCCGCGCGCGCGTCCGGGTTGCTCGGGTGAGCGAACAGGCGCACCTTGCCGCCGTCGATCGGCGATTCTTCCTGCTGCGCGTCCGGCGACACCGACAACCTGCCCGCGACGGGGCTCTTCGGCGCGGGCGCTTTCACCGTCAGCGTCAGCGGAGCCTGCGTGCCAGCGCTCGCCGGCTGGGAGGGCGCGGGGTCGTGGGTGCTGGCCGTTTCCACCACGCGCGACTTCGCGTGCGCGCGGCGTGTCTTCGGTGGCGTGTACGTCGGGGCGATGCTGCCCAGGCCCGCGTACATGAACACGTCGCCGTACACGTCGCGCAGTACCACGTAGTTGCCCAGCACGCGCGACACGCCCAGCTTCACGATGCGCCCGTCGTGCACCGCCACCACCGATGCGTTGCGAGCGCTGCGCAGGTCAACCAGGCCAAGCGTCTGCGGGTGCGCCGCCGCGCCGGGCTTCGTCGCGGCCGCCGCCGCGGCGCTCGGCGCGATCGCAGCCGACGACCCGGGGGTGGGCGTGCCCGCGGCTTGCGCCGGGCTCGGGGCGACGGGACCTTGACCCGCCACCGCGCTCGCGTTCGCGGTAGCGCTTGAAGGCGTCAGCGCCGCGAGCGGCAGCGAGCTCCATGCAACCTGCTTGCCCGTCACCGGCAGACGTCCGTCGATCAGCCCCGTCAGCGTCGCGATCACAGCCTTGGGGTAGGTCGAGATCAGCTTCGCCCGCAGCAGAACCGAGTTCGCATATTCTTCGGAGTGGTTGTAGGCGAGGATCGCCCCGCGCAGATCGGTCTGCGCGCCCGCCGCTCGCAGGTAGCGCGCCGCCGCGAAGATCGCGTCCACCGGGTTGTACGGGTCCGCGTAGCCCGCGTCCAGCGCGTCCACGCCGTACTGCAGCCACGTCGCGGGCATGAACTGCATCCACCCCACCGCGCCCGCTGAGGACACGTTCTGATCGTTGCCATAGTTGGTCTCGATTTCGTTCACCGCCGCGAGGATCTGCCACGGCACGCCATACTGCACCGCCGCCGCCTTGTAGATCGGCAACAGAAACAGCGGGATGCGGTAGAACGCGAGCGCCTCCGCGTTCGCCTGCGAGGAGGCCAAGATCGCCGCCAGCGCGCCCGCCTGGGCGACCGACTGCGGCGAGGACGCCACGTTGTTGGGGCCCTGCGCCTTCTTGCTCTTCACGCCTGTTTTGCTCGTCTTTTCCGTCGTGCTCGTCACGGTCGGACTCGGCGGCGGGCTGGGCGTGGCCTTCTGCTTGTGCTGCAGGACCACCGTCGGCGCTTCCGCCGGGGCCGGCGGCGCGGGCGTGCTCGCCTGCGGCACCGTCGTGCTCGCGGGCGTGCTCGCAGTCGGAGGCGTCGTCGTGGTGCTCGTCGGCGGCTGGGGGGCGCCCGTGCTCTGCTGTTCGGGGGCGGCTTCCGTCGGCGCCGGGGTCGCCGCCGGGGTGGTCGTGCTGTCCGTGGACACCGGCGTGCCCGTGGCGAGCGCGTCGTTCGCCAGCGGCCCTCCCAGCCCAGCGGCCGTCAGGCCGCCGCCGGCGACCGACAGCAGCGTTCGCAGCGCGCGTCTACGGGCGCTGATCAGTGGCGGCATATGCTCGAATCGCTCATCTCGGGTGCATCCCAGGTTCGTGGTCAACGCGGCTCGCCCACAAGCGCGGGATACGCCAACCAGGATTCATATCGGCAGGCAAGCAGGAATCCGTAAAGGATTCGTAATCGGGCGTGAAAAACATTGGTCGCGCCGTGTACATCGGTTCAGGTGCGCTGGGACCGTAGCCGCACCCACGGCGGAACGCTCGCGTTTGGACGGATCGCCCACGAATACCCGTTCGCGCAGCGCTTCAGGAGTCCTTCCGTGGGGCGCGGCGCGGACGCGCGCACTTGCTCTGCCCCGCTCTTTCGTGCAGACTGATGGGTTCAGGAGTCGAGGGATCAGAAGTCCAAGCTCACGCACCACGCCGACGGGGAGATGATGGAGATGCGAGGTTCGATCACAGCGCTGATCTGCGGGGCGATGCTGCTCGCGGCCGGCTCCGCACAGGCGCAGGAGACCGTCACGATCGACCAGGCGACCTTCTCGCCGAATCGTCTCGGCTCCGCCACCAACGTGTTCGGCAGCGCCACCATCGCCTCCACCGAAGGCCCCGTGCCCTCGCCGATCACCCACATCGACGTATTCGGCCCCGCCGGACTGAAGCTCGACCTGCGCGGCAGCGCCACGTGCAACCAGGAATCGCTCGAACGAGTCGGCTCGAGCGCCTGTCCCGCGAACTCCAAAGCCGGGATCGGCGGCGGCGAAGGTATCTACGAACTCGGCCGTGAAATCGTCAAAGAGCACTACACGGTCGAATTCTTCCTCACCGACAACCGCCCCGGGCACACGCGCATGGTGATCTACCTCAAAGGCTCCACGCCCGTCGAGATCGAACTGTATTTCGACGCCACCATCATCAAGGGCCCCAAGCCCTATGGGCTCGGCTTCAGCCTCGACGTGCCACTCATCAAAGTGCTCCCCGAAGCCTCCGACGCGTCCGCCACGAGCGCGTTCCTGAAGCTCGGCGCGTACAACCGTCCCTACTACAAGAAGGTCCACGGCAAGCGCAAGCTCTTCCACATCAAGGGCATCGTGCTGCCCAAGAGCTGCCCGCACGGAGGCTGGCCGGTGGCCTCGCAGTTCAGCTTCCAGGACGGCTCCACCGTGATGGCCAAGCGCACGATCAAATGCCCGTAGCCACTCGCAAGCGATAAACTGCGGCTGTGGAAACGATCCTCTCAGTCGTGCAGGTCGCGATCGCCGTCGTCCTGATCTTCCTCGTGCTGATGCACTCGGGCAAAGACTCAGGGCTCTCGGGCGCGTTCGGGGTCGGCAGCGGGGCCGGTCCGCTCGGCGGCGGCTCGATGGTCGAGCGCAACCTCAACCGCTGGACCGTCGCGTTCGCGGTGCTGTTCTTCCTCAACGCGATTCTGCTGCTCAAGAGCTTCTGAGCCGGTCCAGAATCTCGAGCGCTTCCGCGCGCAGCTGCGCGTCGATCGCCTCGTAGTCCTCCTTCGAGAGCTTGCCCGTGCGGAAGTCCAGCTCCGCGTCGCGGATCTCGCGGTACTTCGCGTCGCGTTGCGTGCGCAGCTCGTGCTCCTCGTCGGGCGGCGGCGGCGTGACGGCGTCCTCCGCCTCCTCGGCCGCCTCGCCGTCTCGCGCGCGCTCGTGACTCGCCGCGCGCAGCGGCGCCGAGACGACCAGCACAACGAGCGCCAGCAGCCCCAGCGCGAGGATCGTGACCGGGACGTTCACGCCCGTGAGGAACGCACTCAGGAGTTCTGGTTCTCGCCGGCGGGAGCCGTTTTGTACTTCGACGGGCACTTCGTGATCAGCGAGTTGCGTTCGCCCACGTAGCGCCCGCCCTGCTTCTCCACCGTCACGATCACCTCGCGCCCTTCCCTGAATGGGTCGGGCACGGTGCCCGTGTAGGCCAGCGGGATCTTCGTGGTCGGGCCGCCCTTCGCGCGATCCTCAACCGTGAAGTCCAGCACCGCGCCCTGACGGTGGACGGACCCCGCCGCGACCGTGCCCGTCACCTGGTAGGTGCGCCCCGGCTGAGCCGTGCGGGCCAGCTGCGTCGGCGTCAGCGCGGGGCTCGCCGCGCTGAAGCTCGTGTAGATCAGAGCGCTCGCCAGCACCACCGCGGCGCTCAGCGCCACCACCAGACGCACCGTTCGCTTGCGCGCGGGATTCATCCCACCAAGTATCTCAAACGTCGCTCACCGGAGCCCCGGATGCCTCGTGGAGCGGCTAACGACGGTGCACTCCACGAGGAAAAAGTCGTTGCACAGCGAAACCTTCGGGCGTAAATACCGTCTTAGGGGGTAGGCATGTTGAAACCGAGACTTCTGCACCCTCTGGGCGAGGGTCGCCACACACGCAGGCACCGCCGCCGTCGCGGGGGAACGCCGGTCGCCGAGCCGACCGTCATCGCGGCCGAGGCGCTCACCCAGCCCGGCGCCTCATCGACGCTCACGCCGACCGAGCACGTGCCCGACCCCGACGTCCAGCGCGTCCAGGAGGCAGGCGGCCCGATCGACCACGCCTCCTACAGCTGCGCGTGCGGGTACCTGTTCAGCGCCGACGTGTCCACAAGTGTGACCTGCCCGCACTGCGGTACCGGCCAGGCCTGGTAAAGACACACACTTCGCCACGCCTCGCCGCCGCTGGCCCACGCCCCGTAGGGGCGCCGTGGGCCAAGCGAGGCAAGGACGCAGGGAGCGTGGCGTGCTTTGCACGCGAGCGACCGAGGACGCAGCATCGCGCCGCGCCCACGGCGCCCCTACTTGATGTGCATCCCTGAGATCGCGCGCGAGATCACGAGCTGCTGGATCTCGGCGGTGCCCTCGAAGATGTCGTAGATCTTCGCGTCGCGGTGCCAGCGCTCGACGGGGAACTCGCGCGTGTAGCCGTTGCCGCCCAGGATCTGGATCGCGCGCTCGGTCGCCCACACGGCCACCTCGCCGGACTTGAGCTTGCTCATCGAGCCCTCGGCGTTCTCGAACGGGACCTGGTTGCGTCCCATCCACGAGGCGCGCCACACCAGCAGGCGAGCCGCGTCGATCTCCATCTTCATGCGCGCGAGCGTGAACGCGATCGACTGGTTCTCGATGATCTTCTTGCCGAACTGTTCGCGGTCCTTCGCGTACTCCAGCGAGTACTCATACGCCGCGCGGGCGATGCCCAGCGCCTGCGAGCCGACCGTCGGGCGCGAGGCCTCGAACGTCTGCATCGCGGCCTGCGACTTGCCTTTCTTGCCCTCGCGGACGCGCGCGATGCGCTCGTCGAGCTTCTCCTTGCCACCCAGCACGTAGCCGGCGGGGATGCGACAGTCGTCGAGGAACACGTCCGCCGTGTGCGACGCGCGCAGACCGTGCTTGGAGACCTTCGTGCCTTCGGAGATGCCCGTTCGCTTCGCTCATCGGCACCACGAACGCCGCGTGGCCTTTCGAGCCCAGCTCCGGGTCGACGGTCGCGATCACCACGTGCACGTCGGAGATGCCGCCGTTCGTGGCCCATGCCTTCTGGCCGTTGATGATCCACTCGTTCGTCGCCTCGTCGAACTTCGCGCGGGTGCGAACGCCCGAGACGTCCGAGCCCGCGTTCGGCTCAGACGCGCAGAACGCCGCGACCTTCAGGTCGTCCTGCGTGCCGAAGCAGCGCGGGATCCATTCGCCGATCTGCTCGCCCGAGCCCTGGCCGAAGATCGCCGCCACCGCGAGCGCGGTGCCCATGATCGACATGCCGATGCCCGCGTCGCCCCAGAACAGCTCCTCGTTGACGATCGGCAGCGTCAGGCCGGTCGGGTCGGCGAAGAACTGCGCCAGTCCTTCGAACCCGTACAGGCCGATCTTCGCGGCCTCCTGGATGATCGGCCAGGGGGTCTTCTCCTTCTCGTCCCACTCGTGCGCCGCGGGGCGCATCACGTCGGCGGCGAAGCCGTGAACCCAGTCACGGATGTCCTTCTGGTCCTGGGTCAGCGCCAGCGAGAACGTGACGTCCTGGTTGGCTGCGCCGGTGATCGCCTCGACCGCCGCCTCGGCGGCCTCGGTGGCCCCTGGGCTCTCGGCAGACGAAACGGCTGACGGTGAAGCTGACATCGAGCGAAATCTCCTTTTGGATGCGGGGACGCCGTGAGCAGACGGCGTCGAACTCGGCCCTTGACAGGGCCGGCCCATGACCCTTGACAGGGTACCCCACGGAGCAAGCCACCGCAGCGAATGTGCCGTATCGCACAGAACCCCTCCTCGGCACCCGCCCGGCGCGGCGTGACCGCTATCCCGTGGTTTCCAGTCATTTCGCTCGGAAATGCCCTATATGCGATAGGCTTTCTCACATTGATAGCCATTCCCATGTTCTCTACGCAGAAAGTGACCATGTTCAAACGCACCGCCGCCGTCGCGGCCTCCCCTGCTCGCTGCCGCGCTCGGCCTCGCCGCCTGCGGCTCGTCCTCCAGCTCGGCAGCTCGGGCAGATCGCACCTCACGCTCGTCGCCTACTCGACGCCGCAGGGCGTCTTCGAAAAGCTGATCCCCGCCTTCCAGGCGACCGCCGCCGGCAAGGGCGTCTCGCTTCAGCCAGTCCTACGGGCCCTCCGGCGAACAGAGCCGCGCGGTCGCCAACGGCCTGCACGCCGACGTGGTCAACTTCTCGCTCGAACCGGACGTCGAACGGCTCGTCAAGGCGGGCCTCGTGTCTCCCACCTGGAACCAGAACGCCACGCACGGGTTCGTCACCGACTCGGTCGCGGTGATCATCGTGCGCAAGGGCAACCCCAAGCACATCACCGACTGGTCGGACCTGATCAAGCCCGGCGTGCAGGTGCTGACGCCCAACCCGTTCACGTCGGGGAGCGCGCGCTGGAACGTCATGGCCGCGTATGGCGCACAGCTCAAGGAAGGCAAGACGCCCGCGCAGGCGACAGGCATACCTGCAAGTCGCTGTTCCACAACGTCGTCAGCCAGGACAGCTCGGCGCGTAACGCGCTGCAGACGTTCCTCGCCGGCCGCGGCGACGCGCTGATCGACTACGAGAACGAGGCGATCGCCGACCAGAAGAAGGGCGCGGCGATCGAATACGTGATCCCCAAGGACACGATCCTGATCCAGAACCCGTCGCGGTCGTCGGCTCCTGCACGAGCGCCAAGGCAAGTTCGTCGAACTACCTGCTCTCCCCCGCCGGCCAGGCGATCTGGGCGGCAAAGGGCTACCGGCCGGTGATCTCGGGCGTCGCCGGGCGCGTCGCAGTTCCCGACGCCCGCGGGCCTGTTCACGATCGACTCGCTCGGCGGCTGGAAGAAGGTCTCGAAGGAATTCTTCGAACCCGAAACCGGCATCGTCACGAAGATCGAGCAGTCGCTGGGGGTCTCCACTGCAAAGTAGTCCCGCACCTGTCGCGCTCGCACGCCCCGTGCGGCGCCCGGATTCGGATCGGGGCCGCGCGGCGTGAGCGTGCTCGGCAAGGGCGTGCTCGGCATCTACCTGTCGGCGCTCGTGCTGCTGCCGATCGCCGCGCTGATCGGCAAGTCCGCCACCGGCGGGCTCGGCGCGTTCTGGCGCGAGATCATCGAACCCGGAGGCGCGTCGCGGCGATCAAGCTGACGCTGATCGATGTCGGTGATCGTGGTCGCGCGTCAACGCGTTCTTCGGCACGATCATCGCGTGGGTGCTCGTGCGCGACGAGTTCCCCGGCAAGAGCATCGTCAACGCCGTCATCGACCTGCCGTTCGCGCTGCCCACGATCGTCGCCGGCGTGGTGCTGCTGGCGCTGTACGGGAACAACAGCCCGCGTCGGCATCGACGTCGCCTTCACGCGCGCGTCGGTCGGGCTCGCGCTGCTGTTCGTGACGCTGCCGTTCGTCGTGCGCTCGGTGCAGCCGGTGCTGCTCGAGCTCGACCGCGCGATGGAGGAAGCGGCCGCCTCGCTCGGCGCCGAGCCGCTCACGGTCCTGCGCCGGATCGTGCTGCCGACGCTGCCCCCGGCGATCGTCTCCGGCGTCGCGCTCAGCTTCGCGCGCGCGCGTCGGCGAGTACGGCTCGCTGGTGCTGATCACGGGCAACCTGCCGTTCAAGACCGAGGTCGGCTCGGTCTACATCTTCGGCCAGATCCAGAACGAAAACCTGCCCGCCGCGGCGGCCGTGTCGGTCGTTCCTGCTGGTCGATCGCGCTGCTCGTGCTCGCAGCGCTCGACGTTCGTACCTGCGGCGGAGGTCCCAGCATGTCCTTTAGGAAGCTACGGCGTGCGCACGATCGCGCTCGGCTACCTGGCGCTGCTGCTGGTGGCGCCCGGTCGCGATGATCTTCTACCGCACCTTCGAACACGGCCTCGGCGCCGGTGTGGGACGCGGTCACGCAGCCGAACGCCATGCACGCCTTCTGGCTGTCGCTCGAGATCGTCGCGATCGCGGTGCCGCTGAACACGGTGTTCGGCGATCGGCATGGCGCTGCTGCTCGAGCGCGGGCGCTTCCGCGGCAAGGCCGCTGCTCGGGACGCTCATCGACCTGCCGTTCGCGATCTCGCCCGTCGTCGTCGGCCTGTCGCTGGTGCTCGTCTACGGCAAGACCGGCTGGCTCGGCGACTGGCTCGCCGCGCAGGGCATCCAGGTGATCTTCTCCGTCCCGGGCATGGTCATCGCCACCGCCGTCGTCTCGCTGCCGTTCGTCGTGCGCGAGACGATGCCCGTGCTGCGCGAGATGGGCACCGACGCCGAGCAGGCCGCCGAGACGCTCGGCGCGAGCGCCTGGCAGACGTTCTGGCGCATCACGCTGCCCGGCATCCGCTGGGGCGTCGTCTACGGCGTCGTGCTCACCACCGCGCGCGCGCTCGGCGAGTTCGGCGCCGTCAGCATCGTCTCCGGGCGGATCGAGGGCCAGACGCAGACGCTGCCGCTGTTCGTGCAGGACGCGCTTCGAGAACTTCGACACCACCGGCGCGTACACCGCCGCGGTCGTGCTCGCGCTGCTCGCGCTCGGCACGCTGCTCGCGATGAACCTGCTCACACGACGCACGCACGGAAAGGACGGTCATCTGATGGCGATCGAGGCTCGCGACGTGGGCAAGCGCTTCGGCGACTTCGTCGCGCTCGAAGACGTCAGCGTCACTGTCGGCGACGGCGCGCTGACCGCGCTGCTCGGGACCGAGCGGCAGCGGCAAGTCGACGCTGCTGCGGATCATCGCCGGCCTGGAGACCCCCGACAGCGGGCGAGGTGCTGATCGGCGAGCAGGACGTCACCGACTCACCCGCGCGCACACGCGGCGTCGGCTTCGTCTTCCAGCACTACGCGCCGTTCAAGCACATGACCGTGCACGACAACGTCGCGTTCGGGCTCAGCGTGCGCAAGCGGCCCAAGGCCGAGATCCGCGCGCGCGTCAAGGAGCTGCTCGACCTCGTCCGCCTCGACGGCCTCGCCGAGCGCTACCCCTCCCAGCTCTCCGGCGGACAGCTGCAGCGCATGGCGCTCGCCCGCGCGCTGGCGGTGCAGCCGCAGGTGCTGCTGCTGGACGAGCCGTTCGGCGCGCTCGACGCGCAGGTGCGCGCGGAGCTGCGCGAATGGCTGCGCCGGCTGCACGAGGAGATCCACGTGACGACGATCTTCGTCACCCACGACCAGGAGGAGGCGATGGAAGTCGCCGAGCAGATCGTCGTCATGAACAAGGGCCGCGATCGAGCAGGCCGGCACGCCGCGCGATCTGTACGAGAGCCCGAGCAACGAGTTCGTGATGTCGTTCATCGGCCCCGTCAACCGCCTCGGCGACGCGTTCGTGCGCCCGCACGACATCCAGATCCTGGCCGAGGCCGACGGCGACCGGCACCGAGGCGCTCGTCGAGCGGGTCGTCCACCTCGGCTTCGAGGTGCGCGTCGAGCTGAAGCTCCACGACGGCCGCGACATCTGGGCCCAGGTGACGCGCGAGACCGCCCAGCGAGCTGGAGCTCCGCGAGGGCCAGATCCTCTCCGTGCGCCTGCCCGCGCCGCGCGTGTTCGCCGGTCTAGCGGGTTTCCCAGGCTGCTTCGTCGCGCGTCAATGCAATGACGTCCTTCGGCAGCTTGCCCGCGGCCACGTCCGCGACGCTCACGTGCTCGAGCACTTTGCGCAGGTTCGCGCGCAGCGCGATCCACACCTGCTGCAGCGCCTCCGCCGAGCCCACGTACTCGATCTCCTCGGGACGCTGTCCGCGCACGCCCACCAGCGGGCCCTCGACCGCGCGGATGATCTGCGCGAGGCTCACCTCCGCCGCGGGCATCGCCAGCCAGTAGCCGCCTTCGGGCCCGCGCTGGCTGCGCACGATCCCCGAGGAGCGCAGCTGCGTGAGGATGTTCTCCAGGAAGGACACGGGGATGCCCTGCGCCTTGGCCACCTCGTCGACCTTGCGCGGGGAGTCCTGGCCGCTGTCCACGAGCTCCACGACGGCCCGGACGGCGTAGTCGGCCTTGGCGGTCACGTGCATGACGGGGATTCTCACGCATTCGACGGCGAATGTGCGCGCCCATCGTTATTAGGGAACCCTAACTCTGTGATACGGTCCCGTTTCGCCATCCCGACCCAGGAGATCGGATTTACCAAATGCGTCGTTCCCAACTGCTCATTCCCAGCCTGCTCGCCGTCCTCGCCGCCGCACTCGTGCTAAGCGCGTGCTCGGGCTCCTCAGACAGCGGCAAGCCAGCCCTCACGCTCTACAACGGCCAGCACGAACAGACCACCGCGCTGCTCGTGGCCACGTTCGAAAGCAGACCGGCATCAAGGTCAACGTCCGCTCCGGCGACGAGGCCGACGCTCGGCAACCAGATCGATGCAGGAGGGCTCGAACTCGCCCGCGGACGTGTTCTACACGGAGAACACCCCCGTGCTGGAAGCGCTGCAGCGAAAAAGAGCCTGCTCGCGCCCGTGCGCCCCTCCACGCTCGCCGCGGTCCCGGCCGCTACGACTCCGCGCAGGGCGACCTGGGTGGGCGTCTCGGCGCGCGATTCGGTGCTCGTCTACAACACGTCCCAGATCGCGCCCGCGCAGCTGCCGAGCTCGATCCTCGAACTCGCCGAGCCCAGGTGGAAGGGCAAGCTCGGCTTCGCCCCGTCGGAGACCGACTTCCAGCCGCTGGTCACCGCGATCATCAAGCTCGACGGCGTCGCGGCCGCCGAACGGTGGCTGACGGGCGTGAAGGCCAACGGCAAGATCTACCCCGACAACGAGACCGTCGTGGCGCAGGTCAACAACGGCGAGAGCGCGTTCGGGCTGATCAACCACTACTACTGGTACCGCCTGCGCGACGAGGTCGGCAAGAGCGGCCTGCACTCGGCGCTGCACTACTACGCCTCCGGCGACCCCGGCGATCTCGCTGAACGTGTCAGGCGCGGCGGTGCTGAAGTCGAGCTCCCACCAGGACGACGCGCAGGCGCTTGCTGGCCTTCCTCGTCAGCCAGCGCCGGGCAGGAGATGCTCGCGCACAGCCACAGCTACGAGTACCCGCTGCGACCGGGCGTCAGCCCGGCGCCTGGCCTGCCGCCGTTCGCGCAGCTGCAGCCCGCGCTCGTTGACGCCGGCCGAGCTCGGCGACGGCCGGCGCCGCGCTCGCGCTGGAGCAGAAGCTCGGACTGTTGTAGTCAGAAGCCCCACCGCATCTGATGAGCACCGTCGCCCCGATCGAGCCCGCCGCTCGAGCAGGTGGGCGCGCGCGTGGTCGGGGCGGCGACGCTGGCCGCTGGTGAGCGTCGCTCGGCGCCACGATCGCCGCCGCGCTCGTGCTGCTGCCGCTCGTGTTCCTGGTCGTCGAGGCCCAGCAGTCCGGCTGGGGCGAAGTCGAACGGCTGCTGCTGCGCCACACGGTCGCCGTGCTGCTGTGGAACACAGTGCGCCTGGTGCTCGCGTGCACCGTGCTGTGCGCGGTCGATCGGCGTGGCGGCCGCCTGGTGCGTCGAGCGCACCGACGCTGCCCGGGCGGCGTCTGTGGGCGGTGCTGCTCGTGCTGCCGCTCGGGCATCCCGGACTTCGTCGTCGGCTTCGGCTGGGTCTCGCTCGATCACGGCCTGCACGGCTACGCGGCCGCGGTGCTGATCATGACGCTGTCGCTGTACCCGCTCGTCTACCTGCCGGTGGCGGGCGCGCTGGCGAGGCGTCGACCCGGCAGTCTGGAGGAGGTCGCCCGCAGCCTCGGGCATGGGGCCGTGGCGGACCTTCTGGCAGGTGACGCTGCGCCAGATCTGGCCGGCGGTGCTCGGCGGCTGCCTGCTCGTGACGCTCGGCCTGCTGGCCGAGTACGGAGCGTTTGAGATCGTCCAGTACCAGACGTTCACCGTCGCGATCTTCACCGAGTTCAAGCTCGGCTTCGACACCGTCGGCGGCGTGCGCGCTGTCGCTCGTGCTGGTCGCTGCTCGAGCGTCGCGGCGCTCGGCGGCGAGCTGCGCGCTGATCGGCCGCGGGCGCGCTGGCGCGCAGCGGGCCGGGCGCGCGGCGCGCCGCGGCGCGCGTGCGCGCTCGGCGCGCGCGGTCGTGCCCGTGCTCGGCCGTGCTCGCCGCGCTCGCGCGTCCTGGCGCTCGGGGTGCCGCTCGGCTCGCTCGTCTACTGGATGCTCCGCGGCGGCTCGACGCACGCTGCCCTCCGCCTCGATCCTCACCGACGCTCGCGCACACCGCCGCGCTCAGCGCCGCCGCGGCCGCGTCTGGCGACCGCTGCTCGGCGATGCCCGTGACGGCCGCTCGCGATGCGCCACCGCAACCGCCTCACGGTCCTGATCGAGCGGCTCGCGTACCTGCCGCATGGCGCTGCCCGGGCTGGTCGTCGCGCTCGGGCTGGTCGTCGTTCACCGTGCGCTACGCGCTCGCCGCTCTACCAGAGCTCGCTGGAGCTGATCGTGGCCTACGCGATCCTGTTCCTGCCGCTCGCGGTCGTCGGCGTGCGCTCGGCGATGGCGCAGATCTCGCCGCGCCTGGAGGAGGTCGCGCGCTCGCTCGGCGCGCCGCCCCGTGGACGTGCTGGCTGGCGGGTCACGCTGCCGCTGATCGCACCCGGCCTCGGCGGCGGCGTTCGCGCTCGTGTTCATCTCCTCCGCCACCGAGCTGACCGCCACGCTGCTGCTGCAGACCGACCGGCGTGAACACGCTCGCGACCCAGTTCTGGGCCTACACGAGCGAACTTCTCCTACGGCGCCGCCGCCCCCTACGCGGCGCTGATGGTCGCGATCTCCGCCGTGCCCGCGTACCTGCTGAGCCGTCGCATGGCGACCCTCGCACGCATGGAGCGCCGCGCATGAACCGCCTGCAGGTCAGCGACCTGTGGAAGAGCTACGGCCAGACGCCGGTGCTGCAGGGCGTGAGCCTGACCGTGCCCGCCGGCTCGCTGACGGCCGTGCTCGGCCTCTCCGGCTGCGGCAAGACGACGCTGCTGCGCGTGATCGCCGGCTTCGAGCGCGCCGAGCGCGGCAGCGTCACGCTCGCAGGCGCGCACGCTCGACGACGGCCACACGTTCCTCGCGCCGGAGCGGCGCGACATCGGCTACGTGCCCCAGGAGGGCGCGCTGTTCCCCCACCTCACCGTCGAGGCGAACGTCGGCTTCGGGCTGCTCACGCGCGCGAGCGCCGCGGCGAGACCGTGCGCGAGCTGCTGGAGATGGTCGGCATCGCACCGCTCGCGCGGCGCCTGCCGCACGAGCTCTCCGGCGGCGAGCAGCAGCGCGTCGCGCTCGCCCGCGCGCTCGCACGCAAGCCGCAGGCGCTGCTGCTGGACGAGCCGTTCTCCTCACTCGACGCGTCCCTGCGCACGCGCGTGCGCGAGGAGGTGCACGCGCTGCTGCGCGTGCAGGGCGTCACGACCGTGCTCGTCACCCACGACCAGGAGGAGGCGCTGTCGCTCGCCGACAGCGTCGCGGTGCTGCGCGACGGCACGATCGTCCAGCAGGGACCGCCCGCGGAGCTCTACGAGCGGCCCGTCGACGAGCGTCTGGCGCGCTTCCTCGGCGCGGTGAACGTGATCGACGCGGACTTCCGCGGCGGCGCCGCCGAGACCTCGCTCGGCTCGCTCACGCTGCGCGAGCAGCCCGGCGCGCCCGGCGCCGGCGCTGGCATGGTGATCGTGCGGCCCGAGCAGATGGACGTGCGCCCCTACGGCCAGGCGCCCGCGCGCGCGACCAACGGCCATGGCGAGCTGCTCACGGGCCACGTCGAGCAGTGCCGCTACTACGGCCACGACGCGGTGCTGCACATCCGCCCCGACGGCCCCACGCCGTCGGAGCCGCTGCTCGCGCGCGTGCACGGGGAGTACGCGCTGCCCGTCGGCGCGCGCGTCACGATTGCTGCACATGGGCCCGTATCCGTGCTGCAATAGTCGCCCTCCACATGGGCCCAACCTGGAACTGGGATTTCGAGGATCGGCAGCGCGCCGCGCGTGAGTCGACGCCAGAGCCGGCCATCGCACCACCCGCACCCAAACCGCCGCCGCCACCGCAGTCGCAGATTCGACGACGGCGGACGGTCGCAGCGGTGGCGCTCGCCGTGGCTGCGATCGCAATCCTCGCTGCGGCGCTCGGCTCCCACAACTCGCGAGGTCCCGCGTCGAGCGCCACCACGAGCGCGAGCGCGCCCCACGCCCGACGCCCACCGCCGCCGACCGACGCGCAGGCGGACGACAAACAGGCCGTCAAGTCGGTGCTCGCGTACACGCCGTTCGTCAAACAGGGCTCCGCGCGCACGCGCGAGGTCGCACTCACGTTCGACGACGGGCCTGGGCCATACACCCCGGGCGTGCTGAGCGTGCTCGAGCGCTTCCACGCGCACGCGACGTTCTTCGTGATCGGCAAGATGCTGCGCTACTTCGGCGCCTCGACCACGCGCGCGATCGAAGACGGCGACGCGATCGGCGACCACACGCAGAGCCATCCCGAGCTCGCGAAGCTGTCCAAGCACGACCAGTACGAAGAGCTCTTCGAACAGATCGTGCGCGTCGAACTCCTCGGCGGGCAGCGGCCCGACCTGTTCCGGCCGCCGTACGGCTCGTTCGACGCCACCACCATGCGCGAGCTGCACCACCTGCGCCTGCTGATGGTGCTGTGGTCGGCCGACACCGACGACTACCTGCAGCCGGGCGTGGGGACGATCGTGCAGCGGGCGCTCGCCGGCGCGCAGCCTGGGGCGATCATCCTGATGCACGACGCCGGCGGCGTGCGCACGCAGACGATCGCGGCGCTGCCGGCGATCATTCGCGGCCTGCGCGCCCGCGGCCTGCACCTCGTGACGGTGCCCCAGCTGCTCGCGGTCGACCCGCCGCCGCCGGGCCAGCCGCTGCCGCCGAACCTCAGCGGCGACTGAGTCGCCGGTCGCGGCCGCCGACCCACCGGTCGATCGCCTACCTGCCGGTCGCCTGGCGCAGCGCGCGCATCAGCCCTTCCAGCTCACTCACCTGCCAGCTCTGAAAACTCGCAGACGGCGGCACCAGCGTCTCCGTGACGGTCGCGATCGGGATGTGCCGTTCGCGCGCGATCCGGTTCACTCGCTGCACGTCCGGCGTGACGTTCTGGCTGTTGAACACCCACACCGCGATCTCACGGCGCTGCGCCTGCGCGTCGACGGTCTGCTTGTCCGCGGCCGTCACGTCGGCTCCCTCTGCGACCGCCTTGGCGAAGCTGTAGGGGGTCTCGAGCTTCAGCCTCAGGGCTTCGCCGAGCCCCTGGAAGATGCTCTCGCTGTAACCCACCGGCACGCCCGCGTACCTCGCGCGGATCTCGCGCAGCAGGTGGTCGTAGCGAGCGAAGCCAGCGCGCTGCAGCAGCCACTTGCGCCGCGCGAAGTAAGCGGCGTCGGCGGGATCGAGGCGGTCGTAGTCGGCCTCGATGGCGTTCAGCACCGTGCCGACGTCTTCGGGGAAGTACCAGCGGTGCGGGTTCGCGCCCTGCCCCAGCCTGAGCAGGCGCCCCACGTCGAGCGTCAAGCGCCCGCCCGCGGGGCTCGCGCCGAGCAGTTGCTTGGCCCAGTCGTCGTAGCCCACGCCGTTGACGATCGCCATGTTCGCGCCCGCCACCAGACGCGCGTCGCGCGCGCTCGGCTGATAGCTGTGCGGGTCCACGCCCGGGTTGACGATGATGCTGCGGACCACTGCCCTCGAGCCCGCCAGTTGTGCGGCGAGGCTGCCCCAGACGCTCTCCGCCGCCACGACTTCGAAGCGAGGCTCACCGGTGGAGGAGGCCGTCGATCCGACGGGCGCCACGCCCGCGCTGTCACATCCCGCCAGCGCAAGCGTGATACACAGCAGGACGAAGCTGAGAGCTGGCTTTCCCATCCGCCGCCACACTAACATAAGACAAGACTGAGTCTTATTCTCGATCCCGAAGCCCTCCACATACGGCGCGAGAGGCGCCGGCGGGAGATCCGCCGCCGCCGCCGAGCATCGGCGCTGAGCGGGCTGCTGGTGCTGGCCGTGCTCGCCGCGATCCTCATCGCCTCGAGCTCCGGCGGCTCGCCCCACCCCGCCCACAGTCGCGCCGCCGCCAACCCCTCACGCGACAGGGGCAGCGACGGGTCGCGCGCGAAGCGCTCGCCGAGCGCCACTCGCCCGGCCTCTCGTGCACCCGGCACGACCGCGGTGCCGATCCTCATGTACCACGTCATCGCCGCCTCTCCGCCGGGGGCGCCGTTCCCCGGCCTGTACGTCGAACCGCGGCTGTTCGCCGAACAGATGCACGCGCTGAAGGACGCCGGCTGGCACGCGGTCACGCCCGACCAGGTCGAGGCATACTGGCGAGACGGCGTCCCCCTGGGGCCCGGCAAGCCGATCGTGATCAGCTTCGACAACGGCTATCAGTCGCAATACACCAAGGCGCTGCCGGTGCTGCGCAGGCTCGGCTGGGTGGCCGAGGAGAACATCCAGCTCACGGGCCTACCGCCGTCCCAGGGCGGCCTCGGCCAGCAGGAGATCCGCGACCTGGTGAAGGCCGGCTGGGAGCTGGACACGCAGGGCTTCAGCCATGCCGACCTGATCGCGCTCGACCCCGCCCAGCTGCACTACCAGGTCGCCGTCGCCCGCCGCGTGGTGCAGCGGCGCTACGGCGTCCCCGTCAACTGGTTCTGCTACCCATCCGGCCACTACAACGCGGCCGTCGTGGCTGAGGTCCGCGCGGCGGGCTATACGGGGTCCACGACCGTAATCCCCGGCTGGGCCCATCCCCGCGACGACCCCTATCGGCTGCCTCGGCTGCGTGTGCTCGGGGGTACCAGCGGCGCAGCGCTGCTGGCAGCGCTGGCAGGCATTCGCGGAGATCCCCCCGCGCCGGCCTCCTACGGAGGGGCCTGAGCATGCCCTCAGACCAGGCGGTAGCGGCGCGTCGCCGGATCGCGCTCCAGCAGGCCGACCGCCACGAGCGTGGACACGTAGCGGTGGGTCGTGCTGGGGTTCATGTCGAGCATCCGGGCTATTTCGGCGTTCCCTAGATAACTCCCGTCCGTGGGGAATGAGGCGAGCATCAGCAGACCGGCCAGCAGCGAGCGCGACAGCCGGCTGTCCTCCAACTGGCGAGGCTCGCGCGCGAGCACCTCGCGCACGTCGTCCAGTCCCGACAGCAGGACCGACATGTTGCCGCTCTCCGCCGCGCC
This sequence comes from uncultured Solirubrobacteraceae bacterium, assembly GCA_963813055.1. Classification (GTDB taxonomy): domain Bacteria; phylum Actinomycetota; class Thermoleophilia; order Solirubrobacterales; family Solirubrobacteraceae; genus Palsa-744. The sequence continues at coordinate 25,710 of CAWEXM010000006.1, read as the reverse complement.
GCGCACGACGCGGTCGACCTGAGCTGGCGAGAGCTCGATCACGATCTTCTCGTTGTCCGCGCCCGTCAGAGACACGGGCTCGCCACTGCCGACACCGGTCGCACTCGGTCCATCTGCCAAAGCGTTCGCTCCTCCGTTGAGGTGGCGCAGACGCGAGCCGTTCGCGAGGTGCGACGGCGGGCGCTCGATGTCTGCGTACGTGTTCATCGCGGCCTATGATGGCGGGAGACACCGTGCCTGATAAGACACGCGTTTGAATGTTCTACATTGTGACTGCCTGTAGATAGTGCGCGGAATATGGGCACAAATAGTTAGAAACAAGCTTTGCCGAGGAGTTGTGCTGCGAGTACTCTGTCGTTAGATGGAAGACCGAGCAGTAGTGCAGACACGCGCCAAGAAGGGCGCAAGCCCGATGCAGTCCGCTGTCCAGTGGGCTCTGCTCGGGCTGGTCATCGAGCGTCCCAGCTATGGGTACGAGCTGGCGCAGCGATTCGAAGCGGCCTACGCGGGGATGCTGCACCTGAGCGGCATCTCATACGTCTACACCGCACTTGACACGCTCCAGCGCCGGGGGATGATCGAAGAGATCCCGGGAACGCGCTCCGGACGCCAGCCCAAGCCCCGCTACCGAGCAACCGCCGACGGAGTGGACAGCTACAAAGAGCGCCTGACCGCCCAGATACAGGAAGACTTCCGCCGCTCGCGGCTGTTCGCGCGCCAGCTCGCGGTCTTCGCGCACGAACCCGACGTCGCGCTGGAGATCATCGAGCGCTACAGCGAGGCGTGCTTGGAGGAGGCGAGCAGCGCGCCGATCCCGTCCGCGGGCGAGCACGCCGGCGAGACGGTGTCCGGGCTGGCCGAGCGCCTGGTCTCCGAGGAGAGCCGTCTGGCGATGGAAGCCAAGCTGCCGTGGGTGGAATACGCACGGCGCGAGTTCAAGGCGCTCGCCGAACTCGCAGCCGTGAGGGAATCCGCGCGATGAGCCTGCTCAAGCTCGAGCACGCCAGCAAGCGCTACGGCCGCGGCGTGCACGAGCGCGTGGCGCTGCGCGACGTCTCGCTCGAAGTCGAGCCCGGCGAGCTGGTGGCCGTATGGGGTCGGCGTCGCTCTGGACGCTCGACGCTGCTGCGCATCGCAGCGGGTGTGGAGGCTCCCGACAGCGGCATCGTGCGCGTGGAGGGACGCGACCTGTCGGCTCGCAGCTGCGAGCTTCTCGGCGATGGCATCGGCTACTGCCGCAAGACGTTCCATCCCAACGAGGGACGAGTCGTGCTCGACCATCTCGTCGTCGGCCAGCTGGCGCGTGGCGTCGCCCACGCCGCGGCGGCGAATCGCGCGTGGGAAGCGCTGGAGCGCGCCGACGCGGGCGGCTGCGCCAAGCTCAAGCCCGCGGAGCTCGACGGCGGCGAGGCGGTGCGAGTGGCGATCGCGCGAGCGCTCTCGCTGCAGCCAAGGCTCCTGCTCATCGACGAGCCCACGATCGGCGTGGATCTGCTCGCGCGAGACGCCATCCTGATGCTCCTGCGCTCGCTCGCCGGCGATGGCATGGCCGTCCTCACGAGCACCGGCGACACGACCGGTCTCTCCGGCGCACGCGCGCTCACGCTCAGCGACGGCGAACTGCACGGAAGGCCCACCCGCGAGCTGGCGCCGGTGCTGCCCCTGCGACGCCGCTCGGCGTGATGCTCCTCGCACGCTCTCGCGAGCACGGATACCAAGCAGCCACAGCAGGCTAGGCATCGTCATGCTCGAGCTGGAAGGTGTGGTCAAGCGTTATCGCGGGGCAGGCGAGGAGGTGCGCGCGGTCGACGACGTGAGCCTGACCGTCGAGGCGGGCGAAATCGTCGCGCTGCTCGGGCCATCCGGCTCCGGCAAGACCACCCTGCTGTTGCTGATCGCGGCCCTGCTGCAACCGGATCGCGGCACGATCCGCTTCGACGGGCGCGACCTGTCCGCGCTCAGCGAGAGCGAGGCGAGCGACTATCTCCTGAAGGATGTCGGCTTCGTCTACCAGAACTTTCACCTGATGCCGCGCGTCTCCGCGATTGAGAACACCTCGATCAAGCTCCTGCTGGGCGGCATGGGCGCCCGCGAAGCCCAGGCGATCGCGCGGCCCTGGCTGGAGCGCGTAGGCCTCGGCCATCGCCTCCAGCACAAGCCGCACGAGCTCTCCGGCGGGGAGCGTCAGCGAGTCGCGATCGCCCGGGCTCTCACCGGGGAGCCGAAGCTGATCCTCGCCGACGAGCCGACCGGGAACCTCGACAGCGCCCGCAGCGAGGAGATCGTGGGACTGCTGCGCTCGATCGCCCACGAACGCGACGCCGCGGTGCTCCTGGTCACCCACGACACAGAAGCCGCGTTCCTCGCCGATCGACACGGCACGCTGCGCGACGGCCGATTCCTCGAGGGCCCTGGGGCCGGCGCAGAGCGGGTTCAGATCACGCTCGATCCACACGCGCCGGCCGCGCCGGCGTGAGCCCAACGGCGACGCGCCCCGAGCCGCTCCAGGCGCGAGCCTTGGTGCGGCCATACGCGCTCGTATACCTGTACCGCAGCCGGCTGCGAGTCCACCGCGTGCAGGAGCTGCTCGCGGCGCTTGGGGTGGCGATCGCCGTGGCGCTCGTGTTCGCAGTGCTGATCGCAAACGGCAGCATCGCCGGCTCCGCCGGGGAGGTCGTCCACGCGGTCGTGGGGCCAGCCAACCTCGAGTTGAGCGCGCGCAACCCCGAGGGCCTGGACGACCGCCTGCTGGCGAAGGTCGAACACCTCCGCGGCGTCGAACAGGCCGCGCCGCTGCTGGAATTGACCGCCACGATCGTCGGCCCCCACCAACGCAGCGCGACCGTGGAGATGGCCGGCACCGAAGTCAGCCTCGCGCTGCTCGACGGCCTCGCTCACACGCTGCCGCTCGCCGCTTTCACACCCGGCGCGGTCGGCCTGAGCAAGACCAGCGCCGACGAACTGGGTCTCGGCCCGTCGAACGTCTACAAGGGCAACATCCTGCTGCAGTTGCGCGGCGAAGTCCACCACATGAAGGTCGCCGCGGTGCTCGGTCACGAAGCCGCGGGCGCGCTCTCTCAGGCGCGCGTGGCGGTGCTGCCCCTCAAACGCCTGCAGAAGCTCGCCGGCCTCTCCGGGCGGCTGTCGCGCATCCTCGTCAGGAGCAAGCCGGGGCAGGCGGCGCTCGTGAGCGACGAGCTGAACAAACTCGGTCAGGGACGTCTCACAGTGGCCGCCGCGGACGCGGAAGTCGCGCAGCTGCACCAGGCGCTCGGCCCGAGCGATCAGGTGAGCGGCTTCTTCGCCGCCATCAGCGTGATGCTCGGCTTCCTGTTCGCGTTCAACGCGATGCTGCTCACCGTTCCCGAGCGGCGACAGGCGATCGCCGATCTGCGCCTGATCGGCACCAAGCGCGCAGCGATCGTGCAGATCGTCGCCTTCCAGGCGCTGTGCCTTGGAATTGCAGCGTCACTCGTGGGCCTGTTCGTCGGCTACCTGCTGTCACTTGGCGTGTTCCACCAATCCTCCGGCTATCTGGCGGAGGCATTCACACTTGGAACCGGCACCGTCGTCGGCCTCACGCCGGTGCTGCTGTCACTACTCGGCGGGACGCTCGCTACCTTCCTGGCCTCGGCCGTGCCGCTGCTGGACCTGCGCCGCGGGCGCGCGCTCGACGCGGTGTACTTCGAAGACGGCGCTCCAGGCAACGCCATGGGCGGCAGAATCCAGCTGTGGCTGGCGGCTGGCGCCGTCGCGCTGGTGGCGCTCGCAACCGCGCTGTTCGTGCTGAGCCCCTCGCTCGGCTTCATCGCCAGCGGCGTGTTGGCGCTGGCCACGGTGTTCGTCGTCCCGCTGATGTTCGCCGGGGTTCTGCGGGCCGGCGCGGCCTTGACCGAGCGCGTGCAGAGACTGACGATTCTCCAGATCTCGCTCGCGTCGCTGCGCGCCGCCACGCTGCGCTCGCTCGCACTCGCGGCGACCGGTGCCGTCGCTATCTTCGGCAGCATCGCATTGGGAGGCTCGAGAGACGATCTGCTTCGCGGAATCGCCGGCTTTGCACACAGCTATTCCGCGGATGCCGATCTGTGGGTCGCCAATCCCGGTGACAACCAGGCAACGATCACATTCATGTCCGACAACTATTCGACGCGCATTGCACGGATACCGGGCGTAATGAGCGTTGACGCCTATCAGGGCGGATTCATGGATCTGGGCAACAGGCGCGCATGGGTGATCGCCAGGCCGCCCGGCGCCAACCGGCGCGTGCTCTCGAGCCAGGTCCTCGAAGGCAGCCCCTCGGGCGCGATCGACCGTCTGGGAGAAACCGGCTGGGTGGTGGTGTCAAAGCAGATCGCCGACGAACGTCACATCCACCTAGGCGGCACGCTCACACTGCCCACTCCCATGGGTGACGTCCGCTTCAAGCTGGCCGCCACCACGACCAACCTCGCGTGGAGTCCCGGCGTGATCTTCATCTGCAGCGCCGATTACCGCCGCTACTGGGCCAGCACCACCCCGACGGCGCTCGGCGTGCGCGTCGCGCCTGGAGCGAGCGTCGAGCAGGTTCGAGAACGAATCACACGCGTGCTCGGCCCCGCGAGCGGCCTGGAGGTCGCCTCCGCCCACACGCGCGAGACACGCATCGACAATCTCACCAACGAAGGACTCAGCCGCCTCGGCGAGATCTCGATGCTGCTGATCGTGGCCGCGATGCTGGCGATGGCCTCCGCCCTCGGATCGAGCATCTGGCAGCGACGGGCATCGCTCGCCGGATTGCGCCTGGCGGGCGTGCGGCCCTCCCGACTGCGGCGCATCCTGCTCACGGAAGCCTCGCTGATGCTGGGATCGGGATGCGTGACCGGCGCGGTGGCGGGTATCTACGGACAGGTAATCATCGACGACTATCTGAAGCAGGTGACGGGCTTTCCCGTGGCAAACCTCGCCGCCAGTCTGCGCCCCCTCGCGATCCTCGCGCTGGTGGTCGTGTTCGTGATGGTCATCGTCGCCGTTCCAGGTTGGTGGGCCTCGCGTACCTCCCCCACGCTCGCCCTCGATGAGTAGGCCGCCGAACCTCGTCGCTCCGCCGTCGCGGCGCCCCCCTTCTCCGCCGAGACTCACCACCGCTCAAGCCGCCCGCAGAAACGAGGTCACGATCGACGCGCGCTTGGCGGCGCACGCAGGCCGCGCGCTGCTTCTCGCGAACGTGCGCTACTGGTCGAGCGTCGCTCGGCTCGTGACCCAGCAGCTCAGTCGCTGGCACACCCGTGCGCAGGAGATCGCAGACCCCGTGTTGCGCGGCCTGGCATCGCAGAAGCTCGCCGAGGAGGGCTTCAACGCGGAGGTCGCGGCGATGCTCGCGACGCTCGCCCCGCGCGCACACCGCAGCGACGCCGTCACCGCGATCGTCGCGCTGGAGGTCCTCTACGACTACCTCGACGGGCTCACCGAGTCGCCGTCACACGAGTCGCCCGACGACGGCTACCGGCTGTTCACGGCCTTCACCGACGCGGTCACACCCTCGTTCGAGCCCACCGGCGACTACTACCGCTTCCACCCCCACAGCGACGACGGCAGCTACCTCGACGAGCTGGTCGCCACGGTGCGCGCGGCGCTCGCGCGGCTGCCCGCGACCGCGACGCTCGCCGACATCCTCACGCGCAGCGCCGGACGTGGCGCCGAAGCGCAGCTGCGCATCCACGCCGCCTCCCTGTCCGGCCCCGGGCCGATGGAACGCTGGGCAAAGCTCAACTCGGTGGGAACGCCGCTGCAGTGGCGCGAGTTCCTCGCCGGAGCGGCGTGCTCTGTGCTCGCCGTGCACGCGCTCGTCGCGGCCGCGGCGGATGTGCGCACCACCCACGAGCAGGCGCTCGAGATAGACCGCATCTACCTGTCGATCTCGGTGCTGCCGACGATCCTCGACAGCCTCGTCGACTACGAGGTCGACCTCAGCGCCGGACAGCCCGGATACGTCCAGTACTACGACGATCGCGACGTGCTCGCCGAGCGCCTCGTGAGCGTCATCGAAGACGCCGTCAGCCACGCGCGACGAGCTCCCCATGGCGCTCACCACGTGATGAACCTCGTGGGCGTCGTCGCCTACTACACCTCCGCCCCCACCGCCAAGAACGAGTTCGCGCGGCCCGTCACCGAGCGCATCGTGCGCCAGCTGCGGCCGTTGATCGGCCCGACGCTCGCGGTGATGCGCACGTGGCGCGCGATCAAGCGGGTGCGCATGCGTCTGCGCAGCGAGCCTCGGGTTCCGGTGTCGATCGGCCGCGCGGCGTGAGCAGCGCCGCCGCCGGGCTCCCGCCGATCGGCGCGGCGAGATATGTGGCGATCATCACCGACGGCAACGGCCGTTGGGCGCATTCGCGCCGCCTCTCGATCAAGGACGGCCACGACGCGGGGGCCGATACGCTCAAGGCGCGGCTGCGGGACGCCGTCGAGCTGGGGATCGAGCAGCTGACGGTGTACTCGTTCTCGACCGAGAACTGGTCGCGGCCCGTCGAGGAGGTGCGCGGGCTGATCTCCGTGATCGCCCAGCGGATCGCGCGCGAGGCGCCCGAACTACATCGCCACAGCGTGCGCATGCGTTTCATCGGACGTCGCAAGGGGGTCGCCAGCGAGCTCGTCGAGGCGATGGAGCGCGCCGAAGCGCTGACTGCGCAGAACAGGCTGATCACGTTGTTCGTCGCCGTCAACTACGGCGGGCGCGCGGAGATCGAAGACGCCGCCCGGCGCGTGAGCATGGACGGCGAGGAGGAGTTCGGCCGCTGCCTGTACGCGCCGGACATGCACGACCCGGACCTGATAATCCGCACCGGCGGCGAGCGCCGGCTGTCGAACTTCCTGCTGTGGCAGGCCGCCTACTCCGAGCTCGTGTTCAGCGACCAGCTGTGGCCGGACTTCACCCGCGCGCACCTCGAAGCGGCGCTCGCCGAGTTCAACGCCCGTCGGCGCAGGTTCGGTGGCCGATGACGATCAGACGGATTCAAGCGATATCGTTTAGTCACGTCGTTTTGGGATCTGGACACGAGGGGACACTTTTCGATGGGCGACGTCAATTCGCAGGTGCGCGGGGGTTGGGGTTCGCGGACGCCGATCTTCGCGGGCGTACTGACGGTCGGCGTGCTCGCGCTCGCCAACGTGCCCGGGCTGTCCTTCGCAGCGCAGCTGCGCGCACACGCCGCGCGCAGCCTCAGGACGACCGACTTCGCGAAGCTGCGCTACAACCAGCACAAGAGCTCGGGCTCGTGGCTGTACGAGGAAGGGTCCGCCACGGGAACGCTTCCGGGCGGGATGCGCGTGTACGCCAACATCGGCCCCACGTTGACGGCGACGTTCACCATCTACGCGCGCGGAGGGACGATCAAAGGCCACGCGTCGGCCAAGCCGCACGGCTCCGGCCGCTACGAAAGCTTCGCCGGCTCGCTCACCGCCACGGGCGGCACCGGCCGCTACTCCCACGCACACGGACGCGCGGGCTTCTACGGCGTGCTCAACCGGCTCAACTACGACATGACCGTTCAAACCACCGGCACGCTCTCATACTGAGCGGAGCCTCGAGACGCATGGTGCACGCTGCGGTTCGCGTCGTCGCCGTCCTCGCCGTCGCGTCGGTGTGCGCCTGCTCGACCGCGGGTGCGGCGGAGGCGAGGCAGACGGTGCGCCTGCGGGCATCGCTCAGCCCCTTGCGCCTCGGTCACGGCACCACGCTCGGCTTCGACGTGGTGATTCGCGCGCCGCACGGCACGGTGCCGCTTCCGGTCGTGGGGATCGCGCTTCGCTATCCGAACGATCTCGGCATCGGGCTCAGCGGCCTCGGCCTGGAAACGTGCCGCCAGGCCGATCTCGAAGCGATCGGCGTGCGCGCGTGTCCCGCCGACTCGCTGATGGGCGACGGGTCGGCGAGCGTCGAGATCCAGGTCGGACCGGCGATCGTGCACGAGACGGCCGGGCTTTCGATCGTGCGCGCGCCAGTGCAGAACGGACGCTTCGCGTTGATCTTCTACGCCGACGGGACCAGCCCCGTGGAGGCGCAGCTGTCGCTGCCGGCGTTCCTGCTCGAGGCCAGCCACCCCTTCGGCGGGAAGGTGGACATCCAGCTCCCGCTCGTGCCGAGCCTGCCCGAAAGCCCGGACGTCGCGCTCGTCCACCTCCACGCGCTGATCGGCCCGGCGCACCTGACGTACTACGAAAACGCGCACGGCAAACGCATCGCCTACCGCCCCAAGGGGATTCGGCTGCCGAAGAGCTGCCCACACGGCGGCTTCCCGTTCGCAGCGACGTTCGCCTTCTCCGACAACACGCGCAGTACCGCACACGACATCGTGCCCTGTCCACGCTAGCGCACGCGTGTATGGGTGTGGGGATAAATCCTCCACACGTTCAGAGATCCGCGCGAGGTGCCGATCCGTTGGATTGATGTCCGCCACGGAACACCACGCGACCAAGGACGATCTCCATCGGCTCGGGCACGCGCTCAACGCCCGCACCGAGGATGTCGTCAGCGGGATGCTGCGGCGCACGCGCCAGTCGGGTCGCCAGCTGGACGACGCGGTCGAGGAGCGCTTCGCCCGCGTGGGCACCGTCTCCACGGTCGCGGTCGCGCGCTGGATGGCGGGCGAGGGCGCCGAGGCGGCACGCGAGGTCGGCCAGGAGTCGTGGCAGATCTTCGCCCAGCTCGCCTCCCAGCGCGCCGCGCCGCTCAACGAGGTCACCAAGCGCTGCCTGCGCTGGTGCGACTCGGCCGCGGACGTGGTGCGCGAGTGCGCCGTCGCTCTGCAATTGGACGCTCACGTGCTGGCCGAGGCGCTCGCGATGCTGCAGCGCAGCCTCAACGTCACGCTCGTACGCATGTGCGAGTCCTTCGAGTCCGAGCGCAAGCGCACCGAGGAGGAGCTCGCGCGCCGCCAGCACGAGCTCGCCTTCCTGGCCACGCACGACGCGCTCACCGGGCTCCCCAACCGCACCCTGATCCTCGATCGCGTCGAGCAGCTGATGCTGCACGCGCGGCGCAAGCAGACACCGCTGGCGGCGCTGTTCATCGACCTCGACAACTTCAAGGCGATCAACGACTCCTTCGGGCACGCGACCGGCGATGAGCTGCTGCGCGCGGTCGCGCAGAGACTGACCGCGGTGGTGCGCGAGTCCGACGCCGTCGGGCGCCTCGGCGGCGACGAGTTCGTCGTGATCGCAGGCGAGCTCTCGCTCGCCTCCGGCCCGCAGCTGATCGCAGAGCGCCTGCTCGAAGCGCTCGCGCAGCCGTTCAAGCTCGACGCCGCGGGAAGCGCTCCGTTGCGGGTCAGCGCCAGCATCGGCATCGCCTCCGGAGACAGGCCCTGCGCTGGGGATCTGCTGCGCGACGCGGACATCGCCATGTACCAGGCGAAGTGGGACGGCCAGCACGGCTACGTATCCTTCGAGGCGGGCATGCAGACTGCAGTGCAGGCGCGCCTGGAGCTCGAGATGGACCTGCGCGTGGCGCTCGAGAACGACGAGTTCCTGCTCGTCTATCAGCCCACGTTCAGCCTGCAGGACATGCGCCCGACGGGGGTGGAGGCGCTGATCCGCTGGAACAGCCCCACGCGCGGCATCGTCCAGCCGGACAACTTCATCGGCCTGCTCGAGGAGACCGGGTTGATCGTGGCCGTCGGCAGATGGGTTCTGCGCGAAGCGTGCAACCAGGGCGTGCGCTGGCGCGAAGCGGGCCACCCGATCGGGGTCGCGGTCAACGTCTCCGCCCGCCAGCTCGACAGCGACGAGTTCGTCGCCGACGTGCAGCGCACCCTCCAGGAGACCGGCTTCGAAGCGGGCGCGCTCACCGTCGAGATCACCGAGACGGCGATCATGCACGACACCGAGGCCACCGCCGCGCGCCTTGCCGCAGTCAAGGCGCTGGGCGTGCGCATCGCGATCGACGATTTCGGCACCGGCTACTCCTCGATGGCCCACCTCCAGCACTTCCCCGTCGACGCGCTCAAGATCGACCGCTCGTTCATCACGCAGATGACTCACAACGAGGAGGGCGAGACGATCCTGCGCACGCTCGTGCAGCTCGGCAAGGCGCTGTCGATCGAGACGCTCGCCGAGGGCATCGAGCAGGCCCACGAGCTCACGCTGCTGCAGGGCGAGCGCTGCGACAGCGGACAGGGCTTCCTGTTCGCGCGTCCGCTCGACGCGGATCAGACCGCCGAGTTCCTGCAGAGCTGGGCGAGCAGCGAGACCCTCGCCGGGTAGAGAGAGAAACGCATTTCACCATCACAGCCGGGCGCTTTGGTGAAAATCGAGTGAACCAATTCGGTTGAGAAGCTCGAAATTAACGCTCGTAGCGGAAATTCACCTCATACGGTCGCCGAGCATCCGTCCCGAGCCGTTGACGCGTGTCGATTGCTCTGATACTCCTGCTCACACAAATTCTCGGGCCACCAGGAGGTAACGATGACCGATGTGCGCAAGATCCAACGCTATGGCTGGCGGCCGGATACCCCCGACCACCGCGACCACATCTACAACCTGCAGCGGACCGTGCGCCGCGCGGTCGAGCTCCCGCCCGTGTTCTCCCTGCGCTCGAAGATGCCACCGGTGTATGACCAGGGCCAGCTCGGCTCCTGCACAGGCAACGGCGTAGCGGCTGTTCTGGAGAGCATCGAGATCAAACAGCACGGCAACTCCGAAGCGCCCTCGCGTCTGTTCATCTACTACGGCGAGCGCGTGATCGAGGGGACCGTCGAGCAGGACTCGGGAGCGGAAATTCGCGACGGGATCAAGGTCGTGGCAAACGAAGGCGCACCGCCGGAGACGATCTGGCCGTATGACATCGCCAAGTTCACCGACAAACCCTCTCCGGAGGCGTACGCGTCCGCCAAGAAATACGAGGCGACCGAGTATCTGCGCGTGTTCCCCGGAGAAGCCGGATCGCCGATCCGCACTCCCATCGAGGCGGGCTTTCCGGTCGTGTTCGGCTTCACCGTGCCCGCGCTGTTCGAGGGCGCCTGGGACCCCGCGACGCAGTTCTTGCCGCTGCCGAGCGCCGGTGAACAGAACATCGGCGGCCACTGCGTCGTCGCGATCGGCTGGGACTTCTCGCTCGAGCGCTTCCCCGTCAACGTGTTCGAGATCCGCAACTCCTGGGGGCCCGGCTGGGGCGACGAAGGGCACTTCTGGATGGACGCGCGCTGGCTGTATGAGCCCACGCTCGGCCTCAGCTCCGACTTCTGGGTGATCGAGCAGGTGAACTGACGCACTGCTCGGGCAAACGCTCCTTTAGCCCGGGCCGCAGAGCGCCCCTCGAGCATCCGGTAGACCGGCCGGCGCGCGACGCTTCGACTGCGCCGCGCGCCGGCTGACACGCTGCGATACTGCGCGCGGCGTGACCCGACCATCGACCCCTGCGAGCCGGCCGCTCGCCCCTGCCTGCCGATGAGCGCGCTGCACGCGGACGCGATCGTGGTCGGCGCCGGTCTCGCGGGGCTCGTCGCCACCGCCGAGCTCGCCGACGCCGGACGCAGGGTGATCGTGCTCGACCAGGAGCCCGAGGCCTCCTTCGGCGGCCAGGCCTTCTGGTCGCTCGGCGGGCTGTTCCTCGTCGACAGTCCCGAGCAGCGGCGGATGCGCATCCGCGACTCGCGCGAGCTGGCGTGGCAGGACTGGCTCGGCACCGCCGGCTTCGACCGCCCCGAGGATGAGTGGCCACGCCGCTGGGCCGAGGCGTACGTGGACTTCGCCGCGGGCGAGAAGCGCGCGTGGCTGCACGCCCAGGGAGTGCGGTTCGTGCCGAACGTCGGCTGGGCCGAGCGCGGCGGCTACGGCGCCAACGGCCCCGGCAACTCGGTGCCGCGCTTCCACCTCACCTGGGGCGTCGGCCCGGGCGTGCTCGCGCCGTTCGTGCGGCGCGTGCGCGAGGCGCAGCGACGCGGCCTCGTGGAGCTTCGCTTCCGGCACCAGAGTCGACGCGCTCACCTCCAGCGCCGGCGCGATCGACGGCGTGCGCGGCGAGATTCTCGAGCCCAGCGACGTCGAGCGCGGGCGACGCAGCTCACGTGTGGCGGTGGGGACGTTCGAGCTGGGCGCGCAGGCCGTGATCGTCACCTCCGGTGGCATCGGCAGCGAATTTCGACCTCGTGCGCCGCAACTGGCCAGAGCGTCTCGGCAAAGCACCCACGCGGATGGTCGCCGGCGTCCCCGACCACGTCGACGGGCGCATGATCGAGATCTCCGAAGCGGCGGGCGCGAACGTGATCAACCCAGATCGCATGTGGCACTACGTCGAGGGCCTCCAGAACTGGGATCCGATCTGGAGCAGGCACGGCATCCGCATCATCCCCGGACCCTCCTCGCTGTGGCTCGACGCGACCGGCAGGCGCCTGCCGGTGCCGCTGTTCCCCGGCTTCGACACGCTCGGCACGCTCGAGCACATAATGCGCACAGGCCACGAGCACACGTGGTTCGTGCTCACGCAGAAGATCATCGAGAAGGAGTTCGCGCTGTCGGGCTCCGAGCAGAACCCCGACCTCGCCAACAAGAGCGTGCGCCAGGTGCTCGCCTCGCGCCTGGGCAAGGGCGCGCCGCCGCCGGTCGAGGCGTTCAAGCGCCACGGCACGGACTTCGTCGTCAGGCAAGACCTGCGCGCGCTCGTCGACGGCATGAACGCGATCACCGACGAGCCGCTGCTCGCCTTCGAGCAGATCGAGCACGAAATCCTCGCCCGCGACCGCGAGATCGCCAACCCCTACAGCAAGGACCTGCAGGTGACAGCCATCCGCGGCGCGCGCGCATACTGGGCCGACAGGCTCACCCGCGTCGCGGCACCCCACCGCATCCTCGACCCCGACGCCGGCCCGCTGATCGCGGTGCGCCTGCACATCCTCACGCGCAAGACGCTCGGCGGCCTGCAGACCGATCTCTCCAGCCGCGTGTTGGGAGCGTCCGGCGAGCCGCTCGCGGGGCTGTACGCCGCCGGCGAGGTGGCGGGCTTCGGCGGCGGCGGCGTGCACGGCTACCGAGCGCTCGAGGGCACGTTCCTCGGCGGCTGCCTGTTCTCCGGGCGGATCGCCGGTCGCGCGGCGGCCAGCGCGACCGCCTGAAGACCCGCAGCCACCGAGCGCAGCTCTCGAAGCCCGGCAGGCGAGCGCTCTCCGCTCTCGAGCGCCGCGTTCAGCCGTCGGCCAGCGGCGCGACGTAACGCAGAAACGGCTCGATCTCCAGCGCGCGGCCGGTGGCCCGCTCGATCAACGGGACCGTGTCCAGGCGTCGCCCGTGGCGGTGCACGTGCTCGCCGAGCCAGCTCTGGATCGCGCTCGCCTCTCCGCGGCGCAGATCCTCCTCGCGCGGCCCCAGCTCGCGCTCCATCGCCTCCCACAGCTGCGCCGCGATCAGGCAGCCGAGCGCGTAGCTGGGGAAGTAGCCGAAGCTCCCAGCCCCCCAGTGCACGTCCTGCAGGCAGCCCTCCGCGTCGGAGGCAACCTCCACGCCGAGCAGGCGGCGCATCCCCTCGCGCCACGCGCCCGGGAGGTCCGCGACGGCGAGATCGCCGCCGATCAGCGCGAGCTCGAGCTCGAAGCGCAGCACGATGTGCAGCGGGTAGGTGAGCGGATCGGCCGACACGCGGATCGCCGACGGCCCGACGCCCGTGAGCGTCGCGTGCAGATCCTGGGCCGTGACCTCGAAGCCGCCCGCGTGCAGCTCGCGCGCGAGCACGTGCGCGAACGCCGGGCTGCGCGCCACGTGGTTCTCCCACAGCTTGCTCTGGGACTCGTGGATCGACATCGACGTTCCGCTGCCGAGGTTCGTGCGGTCCAGCAGCGGGTCGATCTGGCGCTCATACAGCGCGTGCCCGTACTCGTGCAGCGAGCTCAGCAGCGACTCGACCTCGCCGTCGCTGTAGCGCGTGGTCACGCGCGAGTCGCCGCGACCGATCCACGCGGTGAACGGATGCGCTGAGACGTCCACGCGCCAGCTCTCCGACTCCACGCCCAGGACTCGCAGCGTGCCCGTCACAGCCGCCTGCTGGGCGCTGACTGGCACCTCCAGCGTTCGCGGCGGCGAGCGCACACGCGCGCGCTCAACCAGCGGCGGCAGCTCAGCCGCAAGCGCTCCGAACACGCGGCGCAGCTCCAGCGTGCGCAGGCCGAAGTCGTAGTCGCCCAACAGACCCTCGTATGCGCTCTCCCCCTCCGTGGCCACGCATTCGCCGTAGGAGCGCGCCAGCGCCACGTTGCGCTCGAGCGCTGGCGCGAACGCCGCGAAATCGTCCGCGGCGCGCGCCCGCTGCCAGCTCTCCTGTCCCTCGGTGCTCGCGCGCGCGATGTCGACCGCCAGCTCTTCCGGCACGCGGCGCGCGCGCTCCCAGTCGCGTCGCGCCACGCGCACGATGTCCGCCTCCAGATCCTCCAGCGGAGCGCCGTCGAGCTCCTCCAGCCAGCCGCCGATCTCCTCCGCCGTGGCGCGCTCGTGCGTGATGCGGGCCAGCGCCCCGAGCTGAAGCCCCCTGGCCTCGGCGCCCGCCGCGGGCATCGTCACGAGCTGATCCCACCCCAGCAGCATCTCGATCGAGCCCAGATCCGCGAGCTCGGCGAGGCGGGCTCGCAGCTTCTCCATCGCTTGCACCCACCGGAGGGTATGCCTCAGCGGAGCGCCATGCGGATCGCCTCCATCGAGGCGGGCTCCTCCGGCAGTTCCGCCAGCGCGCCCGCGATCTCGGCCGTCCGGTCGATCGTCGCGCCCGCGCTCTCCGCGAGCCAGCGCGCCAGCCAGCGGCACGCCCAGCGGTCGTACTCCTCGTGCCGCTGCACCGCCACGAGCGCCAGCAGGCGCAGCGCCAGCTCGATGTGAATCGGGCGTCCGTGCTCGCGCGAGACGTCCTTCGCCAGCGCGATCGCCATCTCCAGATCGCCGCGCTCGAGAGCTCTTTCGAGGTCGCGAACCGGGTGATATGGTCCAAGGCCCATACGAACACATGTTCGCATTGACAAGTGCAGCCGTCCTCGTCGCGACCGTCATGCATGTCGCCGGAGGTCCGAAACCCAGCACCCGTCGGGCGAACGCGAAGCGAAGCGGATCGGCTCCATGTTTCCAACACAGCAAGCAGTCCTAGGCATCGTCCCTCTGGACCCGGGGCCGGGTATTGAGGCACGTTTCTGACATGCACGAGCAGCCCGATCCAGCCCTCGCAGCAGCCGTCAAACAGCTGCGCGAGGAACGCGACATCACCCAGGAAGAGCTCGCCTACGAGGCCGGCATCACGGTCTCCTCGCTGTCGAGAATCGAACGCGGGCTCAACAGTCCGGGCTGGATCACCGTCAGCAAGATCGTCAAGGCGCTCGGCGTCAGCCTCGCAGAGCTCGTGGAAGGATTGGAACACCCGCCGTCCCAGCCGGGCGGCCCGGGCACGATCCGACTACGCGGCGCCTCCAGAGGCGCCCCCGGCGACTGTCGCCGCATGCCCCGCTAGAGCGGAGCTCACGCTCCCAGCCTCGTAGCTCGGCGCGTCCACGTGCGGAGCCTCAGGACCGGAGAGAACCGTGACCGCGGTTCGCGCGTCGACGGGGCACTCGATACGCAGCACGACCGTCTCCTGCGAGCCCAGCGCGGCGCGCACCTGCGCGAGCGCGCTGGCGATCCGCGGCCCGTCCACGCCGCAGGCCACGAGGAAGCGCCCCACGCCCTCGCCGTCGAGATCGGCCGCATCGACCTCCAGCTCCTCCACGTGCCCGCTCGTCGTGGCGGGCCCCGAGAGCGGCACGAGGATGCAGGAGACCATGTCGTCGGGTGTCGCATCGGTGCTCGCCTGCACCAGCTCGAGCAGGTCGGTCGAGGACGGGCGCGGACCGAGCTCGGCGATGATGTCGGCCAAGCGCTCGCGCCCCAGCAGCCCGTCCTCGGTGCGGGCCTCGATCAGGCCATCGCTGAAGAAGCACACCACCGCGCCCACGGGCAGCGAGACCGTCGTCTGGCGACGGCCCGTCGGCACGTCCCATCCGACCGGCGGCGAGCAGCAGATCGTCAGCGGCTCGGGCGTGTCGAAGCCCACCGAGATCGGCGCCGGATGCCCCGCGCTCGCGTACGTCAGCGTGCCGTCTTCGCCGTCGTACACCGCGACAGCCACGGTCGCGAAGTGGGCCGCCGCTGCGTCGGCGAGCACGTTGCCCGCGAGCGCCAGCACCGCGCGCGGCGAGAGCCCCGCCTGCAGGTAGGCGCGCAGCGTGTAGCGCGTCAGCGCCGCCTGCGTGAGCGCCTCGTGACCGTGGCCCGCCACGTCTCCCAGCAGCACCGCCACGTCGCCCGAGTCGAGCATGAACACGTCGTAGAAGTCCCCGCCCGCCGCGGGCCCCTCCGCGGGCCGGTAGGCCACCGACACGGCCAGCTCGCCCATCCGCCGCGGGATCACCGGCACGAGCGCCGCCTGCATCGCCCCGAGGTCCGCCAGCAGCACGTCACGCTGGCCCTCCAGGCGTCGCGCGCGCCGCGCCGACAGACGCGAGCGCGCGCCGAACCACAGCGCCGCGATCACCAGCAGCAGGATGATCGGCTTGCTCCAGTCGGGAACCGGCAGCGGCACCGGCAGATGCCTGCCTAGCGCATCCAGCGGGCTCGCGCTGGCGGTCGTGCCCGCGCGTGCCGCGGCCGCACGCGAGGAGGAGCTTGGCGAGGATCCAGAGGCGAGCGGCGCGGAGGGCGAGCTCACGGCGAGCAGGCGACCAGCGGCTGCGGTGGGGGCCACCGCGCCGGCGCTCGCCTTGCGCCGTCGCCGCGCTGCGCGCGAGCGTGCCCTCGCCGCCCCTTCCGCGACGTCCGTGACGCCCGCTGCTCGCGCTGTGCCCGCGGGAGCAGCGCCGGAAGGCGATGCCGGTGTCGTGTCCGTCGCGTTCGCGCTGCCAGACGCCCCGCTCGCGCCGCCGCCCGTTTCGGATCGCGATTCGCCGCCCGGAGCGGAGGGGCTCGTCGAGGGGGGCGTGGGCACGGGCGTGCTGCTCGTCGGCGGAGGTGACGTTTCGGGTTGGGAAGGCGACGGGCTTTCGACTTTCGGCAGCGACACTTCGACCTTCGGCGCCGCGACTTCGACCTTCGGCAGCGACGGCACTTCGATCGGCGGCAGCAGCGGAACTTCGACTTTGCTCGGCAGCGGCACTTCCACACCGACGATCGGCGCGATCTTGACCGACAGGCTCGGCGTCAGAGCCGCGGACGCAACGGGCGCGGATGCAAGCGCGACGCACACCATGCCGACAGAGAGCATCCCGGTTCCCCTCAAACGTGAGCTGCTGGACCTCCGGCGGCAGATCGCCAAGCCATCACCCCCTCCGCGCGAGCGTGTGCGAGACATGATCACATACGTGCCTTCGACAATGCGACGGTGGTTCCGTGGCGATCGATTCGCACCTCGACGTCGTCCACCAGCCGCTCCATCAGGGCGAAGCCGCGGCCACCCTCATGCCCCGCCCGAGGGGGCCACGTGGGCATCGCGAAGGTCCCGAAGTCGCGCACCGTGAACACCAGCCGACCCTCCGACACGTTCACGCTCAGCACGATCTGCCCATGCTCGTCGGGCGAGCCGTGTCTGATCGCGTTCGTGACCGCCTCGTTGACGGCGTATACGAAGTCATAGCGACCCTCCGCCTCCAGCCCAAAGGCGACCGCCGCCGCGGTGGCGTAGTGGCGAGCGGCGGCCAGCTCGGACGCGCGAGCGCCCAGACGCAACTCCGCAGCCACGCTCAGCTCGGCCTGCGCGGTCATCTCAGCAGGCGGCCGCGAGGTCGGCAAGAGCTTCCTCGCGCGAGCGATACAGCTCCACGGTGCTCTCCAGGCCCGCGATCTCGAAGATCCGCATGATCTTGCGGTTCTCCACGTTGCACACCAGCACGAGCGATCCCTCTCTCGACTTGCGCAGCCTGATCGCGGACACCGCGATCACGCCGATGGCGGTGGAGTCGATGAAGCTCGCCTGCGAGAGGTCGAGCATCAGGCGGGCGCGCCCGGACTTGACGTGGCCGTCGATGCAATCCCGCAGCCGCGGGCTGACCTCGAAGTCGATCTCGCCGCTCACCGCCAAGACGACGAGGCCATCGGATTGCACGTCCTCGGTGATGTAGAACGCTGGCATTCGCTGCTCCTTCCAAGAGGAACTGTGACTCATGACTCATTCGAACCATGCGGTTCTACGTCGATGATTCGACCCATCCAAACGAATGCCGTTAGTGTCCGTCGGCGCGGTGGACGAACGTCGTAAGGACCCGGTTGCAGGCAGAAACGGGTCCGTCCGTGCCATGCCGCAGCATGCCGGGTCCTTTGACCGGCTCCTCCCCCACCTCGCTGCGCGCATGGCAACTCGACGCGCTCGACCGTCTCGCCGACTGGCGCGAGGGCCCGTTCCTGATCTCCGCCGCACCCGGCGCCGGCAAGACGCGTCCCGCGCTCGAGCTCGCCAGCCGGCTGCTGTCCCAGAGAGTCGTCAAGCGCGTCGTCGTCCTGTGCCCCACCACGCCGCTCACGCGCCAGTGGGCCGCCGCCGCGGCGGTCCTCGGCGTGCAGCTGCAACCCGACGCGCTCGGCCCGAACCCGCCGCGCGACTTCCACGGGGTGTCCGTCACCTACGCGCGCGTCGCCAGCGACCCCGCCGGCTGGGCGGCGAAGGCGTCCGAGGAGACGCTCGTGATCGTCGACGAGGCGCACCACCTCGGCGAGGACCTCGCGTGGGGCACCAGCTTTCAGCGCGCGTTCGCCTCCAGCCCTCGCTGGCTGCTGCTGTCGGGCACGCCGTTTCGCTCCGACGCCACGCCGATCCCCGGCGTGCGCTACGACCACGACGGCGTCGTCGTCCCCGACGTGTCCTACACCTACGCCCAGGCGGTCGCCGACGGGATCTGCCGCCCGGTGGCGTTCGTCACGTTCGACGGCACGCTGTCTTGGCGCAGCGGCGACGACGTGATCGAATCGTCCTTCGAGACCGTCCTCACCGCCCGCGAGGCCAGCCGCCGCTACCGCACCGCGATCTCCACCGAGCTGCCCGACGGACTGCCGCGCATCCTCAGCGAAGCCCACGACAAGCTGCAGGCGCTGCGCGCGGCGGGCCACCGCGACGCGGGCGCCCTCGCGGTCGCGGCCGACGCCACGCACGCGCGCAGGATCGCCAAGCTGCTCGGCGAGACGACCGGGCGCGCGCCCGTCGTGGTGCTCCACACCGAGGCCAACGCGGCGCGCAAGCTCGCCGACTTCCGCAGCTCGCGCGATCCCTGGATCGTGGCCGTCAACATGGTCTCCGAGGGCGTCGACATCCCCCGGCTGCGCGTGGGGGTCTACGCCACCGCGGCCAAAACGCCGCTCATCTTCCGCCAGATCGTCGGGCGATTCGTGCGCACCATCCCCGGCAGGGCGCCCGAGCCGAGCTGGCTGTACCTGCCCGCCGAGCAGACGCTGCGCTCGCACGCCTCGCAGGTGGAAACCGAGCTGCGCCACGCGCTCCATCGAGACGAGCCCGAGGAGGGCTTCGACGAGCCTCCCGAGCGACGCGAAAGCGAGCCCTCGCCGAGCGCCGAGTTCGTGCCCCTCAGCGCCGAATTCGCCCCCCAGATGACGTTGTTCGGCCCTCCCCAGCGCGTGTCCACCCAAGCCGCGCCCCCACCGCCCGCGCCCGAACCCGCCCCGGCCGCGGCGTTCGAGCGCCGCGAAGACCTGCGTCAGGAGCGCAGCCGCCTGGTGGCGGAACTGCACCGCAAGGACGGCCGCTCCCACCGCGAGATCAACGCCTGGGTCAACCGCGCCGTGGGAGTCGCGCGCGTGGAGACCGCCAGCCTGCAGCAGCTGCAGCGCTCGATCGACGCGCTCGTCGGCGAGCTGGAACGCAGCAGCCGGCGCGCCGCCGCGAGCTAGGCCGTCGAGCGCTGGCGTGCCGCAGCCGAGCAGCGTGTGGGCGCTGGTAGCGCCGCGCGAGGCGTCAGATGCGGCTCAGGCGCGCGAGAGGCCGCGCGCGACGCGGGCGCGCACCGTGGCTCGGCTGCGGGCGGTGCTGGGCGCAGGCCAGATCGCGATCAGGGCGCCCCCGAGCACGATCAGCCCGCCGATCCAAATCCACATCACCAGCGGCGAGACGATGAAGTGGAACTGCGCCCGCGGAGGGTGCTTGAGGTATTCGCGGGCCAGGTAGCCGATCGCCACGAGCGCGTCTTCGGGCGGCAGCGTGCGGTTGCCCGCCTTCACGATCCGCGACAGCGCGGGCGCTTCGATGTTCGGCTCAATCGCGCTCCACACGTCGCGCGTCACGCCCGCGTCCATCGCGATGTGGCTCACCGGCTGCCCGCCGATCAGGCTGCCCACGGACCCCTGGCTGGCGTCCTGGGAGGCGTAGAAGCCCTCGCTGGGGTTGAGCGTCGCCACGTGGCGCCCGTGCTTGCTCACGTCCACGAGCGCGCCCAGGCTGAGCGTGGAGCCGGTGTGCGCGCGGTCGAACTTCGGCGTGACCGTGGCCGTCGGGCGCACGTACTTCAACGTGTACGCGCCCACGCGCGTGGAATGACCCGGCGAGAGCCCCAGCTCGGAGGCGTGCTGGAAGGACGAGGACGCCGCCACGCCCGCGAACAGCACCGCGATCCCCAGGTGCACGACGTAGCCGCCGTAGCGGCGGCGGTTGCGGCGCACCAGCGCCAGCAGCGCGCGCGGCGGCGCCTCGCCCGCCATCGCGCTCCGTGCGCGGGTGCCGCGGAAGAACTCCTGCCCGACGGCGCCCAGCACGAACGCCGCGCAGCAGAACATCGTGATCGCCAGCGGCCTGTCCGCGAGGGTGGGTGGGCCATCGATCAAAAGCAGCGCCACGAAAGCGGTCAGCGCCGTGAGCAGCGGCGCGAGGAAGTTGCGCCGCGCGTTGGCGAGCGTCGCGCGGCGCCACGCGATCACCGGGCCGATGCCGCTCAGCAGCACCAGCATCAGCGCCAGCGGCACGGTGTAGCGGTCGAACCACGGCGGCCCCACCGACGCTTCCTGGCCCGTCAGCGCCTCGGAGATCAGCGGGAAGTACGTGCCCCAGAAGATCACGAAGCACAGCGCCACCAGCACCAGGTTGTTCGCCAGGAAGATCGACTCGCGCGAGAGCAGCGAATCGAGTCGGTGCTCGGAGCGCAGCATGTCGCGGCGCGTGACCACCAGGTAAATCGAGCCCGCCAGCAGCGCCCCGATCAGCACAACGAACGGAACGCCGAGCGTCGCGCCGCCGAACGCGTGGATCGAGTTCAGCACGCCGCTGCGCACGAGAAACGTGCCCATGATCGCCAGCGTGCCCGTGGCGAGCACCAGCGAGACGTTCCACACCTTCAGCATCCCGCGTTTCTCCTGGATCATCAGCGAGTGCAGGAACGCCGTGCCTGTCAGCCACGGCATCAGCGACGCGTTCTCGACGGCGTCCCATCCCCAGTAGCCACCCCAGCCGAGCTCCGCGTAGGACCAGCGCGCGCCCAGCAGGATGCCCACGCCGAGCAGCAGCCACGCGGCGAACGCGAAGCGCCTGACCGCTTTGATCCAGTCCGCGTCGACCCTGCGCGCGAGCAGTGCCCCCATCCCGAACGCCAGCGGGATCGTGCACAGCGTGTAGCCCGAGTACAGCATCGGCGGGTGGATCATCATCGTGGGAAAGCGCAGCAGCGGGTCCAGACCCACGCCTTCCGCGGGCGCCGGATGGGTCGTCGCGAACGGGTTCGCGTAGAAGATCATCAGCGAGATGAAGAACGCGCCGAAGCCGAGCAGGATCGCCGTCGCGTAGCTGGCGATGTCGCGCATGCGCTTGCGCACCAGGAACAGCGCGAGGCTCGACCACAGCGACAGCAGCCACGCCCACAGCAGCAGCGAGCCTTCCTGGGATGACCACACCGCCGCGGCGCGGTAGGCGGTCGGCGTTGTGCGGCTGGAGGTGTCCGCGACGGCGTTGAACACGAAGTCGTCGCGCAGGAACGCGACCTCCAGCACCGCGAACGCGACCGTCAGCACGCCCGCCAGCGCATACACCGCGCGCCGCCCCGAGGCCGAGTACTCCACGCGCCCGCTGCGCGCGCCGTACAGCGACGCGCCGATGCCATACAGGCTCACGGCGAGCGCCAGCAACAGGCAGGCGAACCCCAGGCCGGCCATTAGCGCCGGAGGAGCGTGGGCTGTGTTCGCGCTCGCTCGCGCGCGGGACTCATCGCCATGAGTATCGCAAAGCCGCCCAACCCCAACGTCCGCCGTGGGGTTGACTTCACCAGCAGTCAGCGTCCCTCGATACGATAGCCTTCCTAAAGCCATTCACATCAAGGCTTCCATGCTTCTCACGGTCGCCGGTGTCTGCGCCGGGTGTGTTGCGACGGCCTCCAGCGGGCTCGCAGCCACCACAAGACCTGAGCACACGCCTCGAACGAAACTCTCCGCGACGTTCGTCCCCAAGCGCCTCGGGGCGCCGACCACGATCGGGCTCGTGCTGAAGATCGCGCAGCCGACCCAGCTGACGCCCCCACCACTCTCCACGATCGACGTGAGCTATCCGCGCGATCTGAGCTTCGCCACGAGCGGGCTCGGCCTCGCGGCGTGCGACCCGGCGGCCTTGGAAGCGCTCGGGTCTGAAGTCTGCCCGCCGAACTCGCGGATGGGCAGCGGGACCGCTACCGCGGAGGTGCCGTTCGGCCTGTATGTCCTCCCGGAGAAGATCGCGCTCAGCCTATTCGCCGGACCCTCGACCGACGGCTATCTGCACCTGCTGATTCTCGCGGAAGGCGCGACGCCGGTGATGGGGCGCGTCCAGCTGAAAGCTGTGCTGCTGCCGGGTCACCTGCGGATCGAGGTGCCCCGGATCCCGAGCCTCCCCGGCGGTGCGGATGTAGCGTTCACCTCACTGACCGCCACGCTCGGCGGATCGCTGACCTACTACGAACGCTCGCGCGGGCACACCATCGCATATCAACCCAAGGGCGTCGGCCTGCCCAATCGATGCCCAGCGGGCGGGTGGAGACTCCAAGGCAAGCTCGCCTTTCTCGACGGACAACGCAGTCAGGCGCAGACCACCATCTCCTGCCCGCGCACGCGCGTGCGGCGTGGCTAGCCGCTACAGCGGCTTTGCGTAGCTCGCCGCCGACGCCGGCAGCGAGCTACGAGCCACATCTCTTACTGTCCTAGGACTTGCGGGCGAGCTTCGCGCGCGCCTGGCGTTCGCACGCGCCGCGCTTGGCGCCCGCCTTGTGACGGCACTTCTTCAGCGCCGCGGCGAGCTTCGCCGACTTGCCTTTCGCGCAGCCCGCCACGCCGATGACGGGGCTCTGGTGGAGCACGACGCCGTTCTGCGCAACGTAGTCGGTCGGCATCGTCAGCCGCGAGCCGCACAGGCTGCCGTTGACCGCGAGCGCCGAGAACTTACCTTGCGGGAGTTCCAGTTCAAACGTGTTGAACGGGACGTCGGGCACCGCGTCGAACGTGGTGCTCGTGATCCCGGTTTTGCTGATGAACGTCTTGCCCACCAGCTGCACCGTCACCCCGGAGCCCTGCAGAACCATGACCAGACTCGGGAACGCTTCGCCTCCGTGTGAGACGAAGTAGGCAGGACCGGTCAGCGGCGTCGGCAGCAGGGGCGTCACCACTTTGGCGCTCCCCACGATCGACTGCGCCGGGCAGCCAGCCGGGTTCGACGCGAACTGCGCCGCCGTGCAGGCTTTCTGCAACGTCGCAAGGCGCGAGGGCAGCTGCCTCGGCAGCGACACTTTCACCTTCGCGATGTTCGCCTGCGTCCCAGCCGGCGCGTTCGGGTATGACAGCTTCACCTTCAGCTTCGCGCCGATCGCTTTCGCGTTGCCGCCGCTCGCCGAGCCCGCGGCGGTGGCCGCGAATTTGGGGGCGAACTTCAGGCTCGCGCAGTCGGCCGCCTGGAAGCGGCTCGACGGATGCGCGACCTGACCCGCGGCGGAGGTGAGCGTGGAGCCCGTCGCCAGCGGTTCGCAGCTCGTCGGGTTGAGGGTGAATCCGGGCCTGTTGATTTCCACCCGCACGTCGCGGTAGGAGATCGGGACCCCTTCCAGGATCTGCGGCAAGGGGTCCGACTTGACGGTCGCCTGCGCCGTCAACGGGTCGATGAACAGGCCATTGCGCACCGTCACCGTGCCGAGGTTGAACGGACCCGCTTCCGCGGGAACCTTCACCACGAGGCTGTAGGGGGCGCCCGCATACGGCCCCGCGAGGTAGACCGCGGTCGCTGCCTTGCCCGGCTGGGGCACGAAGATCGGGCTCGCGCCCGAGCCCACTCCCACCGTCGTGACGCCCACCTGGCTGGCGGCGGAGCAGTTCCCACTCGCCGCCGAGGCGTCGTCGCACAATGGCACGCCCGCGAGCTTCGCGAGCATCCCCTCGGGCAGCGTCGCTTCGATGCGCGCCATGTTCTGCTGGCCGTCCTGGCCCGTCACGCGGAACACGAACGGGGAGAAGCCGCCCGCCACCGGGTTCGTCGAGCCGGCTTCCAGACCCGGCGTGAACTGGGCCTCGTTGCCGCAGCCTTCGTCGATCGTGAACGAGCTTTCGCTCACGACTGGCGTCGGGTTCGCCCAGCTCGTCAGTTCGGAGCGAGTGGTGTACGTGCCGCAGGCGCTGGGGGTTACGAGAGCCGCCCGCGAGCCGCCCTTGAGCACGATGTGCAGCGCCGAGAACGGCAGCTGCGGCAGGTTGTCGAACGTCGCCGTCAGCTGGCCGGTCACCGGGTCCGGCTTCACGATCCCGGGCGTCTTTATCACCAGCCCCGGCCCGCGGATGACCATGAACAGCCTGAACAGATTGCCGGGCTGCGGCGCGCCGAGGATGACGTCTCCGGTCAACGGTTCTTTCAGAAGCGGCGTATCGACCGTCAGCGAGCCGAGCTTCGACGAGTCCGGGCACGACGGTTCGTTCCTCGTGCCGAGCGCGAGCTGGGCGTCTGAGCACGAGCCCAGACCCGAGGCCGAGCCCGGCGAGATCGCCACGCCCTTGGGCAGCGTCACGACCGTCTTGCGCAGCTGCGGGGTGACCTGGCCTTTCACGGCCTCTTTCTGCGGGATGCTGAGGTCGATGTCGAAGGCCGACGGCGTGCTCGCGCTCGACGCCTGTGGGCGGGCCGTGAGCTTCGGTTCGAATTCGAGGCTGTCACAGCCCGTCAGGGGCGGGCTTTCATAGGTTGCGTGAGCCCATTCGTTCGGGTGCTGCCAGGAGGAAATACGCATTTCCGTCTTCATCGGTTCGCAGCGGGCGGGCAGCGAGAGGAACGGACGCGGCGAGAGTCCCGCGGAATAGCCGCAATTGAAGATCGCGGCGCACCGCAGGGCATCGTTGGCGGGGTCCGCCGGCACGCCCCAGAGCGTCAATTCGCTACCCATGATGGCGACGCCCTGATTGGCGTTGACGACCTTCGCCGTAACGCCGTAGTCACCATCGGTGCGCAGCGAGACTTCTATCCTTGCCATCACGCCCAGCACGACGAACCCAAGTCTCACCACCTCCTTGGAGGTGGTGGGCAGGTTGTAGACTGGAACCGTGGTGAACGGACGGAAACTTTCTTCACCGCCGATGTTGAGATAGAAGGAGCCCACTTGCGCCGCTGGCTGGCAGTACCCTTCCCTGGCGAGCAGTTCTTCGATCTTGCAGGTCGGCATCGCCGCCGGGTTGCCGTAAAAGCCCGCCGGCAGATCGACTTCGACGCTCTTGAGCTGCCCATCCGGCCCGAATATGCCGGAACGAAGAACGTGA
>CAWEXM010000005.1:0-505551 GCA_963813055.1 uncultured Solirubrobacteraceae bacterium | reverse complement strand
ATGTCGCAGTTGGGCGGGAAGCACGCTTACAGGGGTCGCCTCGGGAAGGATCGGAGTCCGCTCCAAAGCCGCCATTCCACTTGCAAGGGCGAAATAGACTTCGCCGCCCCAACCAGACGTCGATCGAGACCAATTCAACTAAACCCGTTTCAAGCGGACAGCAAAGTGCGGGGCTAAGTGAAATGGCCATCACAATTTAGACCACATTTTGCCGCAGTCTGTGCGGTAACTTTTCGTGTTGGGGAAGCTTCCGCCGGAATAACTCGTTACTAAGGGCCGACTTCCCAACGCCGTTTGAGCCGACCAACCCGCTGGACCTGGATTAGGAGCGGTTGAGCCAGAAGGGGAGGTTGCATTGGCCCATAGACCAAGGGGCGGCGGCCCTCGCGATGAGCAAGGCGACAGGGACCGGCGCGATCGGGAGCGGGAGCGACATCACGAACGCGAACGCCCGCGCGAAGAGCCGTATGACGATCCCGAGGAACACCATAGGATTGAGAAGCACCGGTTTGCTGGTGGTCTGCCGGCGACGCCGGAACGTTACGCGCTCGCTCGCGAGCAATGGAACCGTTTGCCTGGCGCCATCGTCAGGCCATCCATAAATCCGGGAGTTGGCGGCGCAGCTTCCGAGCCGCAATCGTCGGATGAGCCCCTTCCAGGCGAGAAGGGGCCGGAACAATCAAGTCTCAACGGCACGGTTTGGGCGGCCGATCGGCCCAAGCCCGATCGACCAGGGCGCGATCAGCGCCAATGGCCAGGTGACCGCGATCGCCATCAACCCGAACAACCCTAAAATCATTTATATCGGCACAGCCTGGGGCGGCGTCTGGCTAACGCGCGACGGGGGTAACACCTGGACGCCGATCTTCGATCGAGCGCCTTCACTTGGCGTCGGCGACCCGGGCGCGCTGGCGATCGATCCGGTCAACACAAACATTGTGTACGTCGGGACCAGCAGCCGCGAGGGTTCGCAGTTCTCCGGCGAAGCCACGCAACCGTCAGCCGGCCTCTTTAAGTCAACCGACGGCGGGGCGAGCTGGATCCGCCTCGGCTTCCGGCTATCCCTCGGGACCGCCGAGCAATGCGAGCATCCTCTTCAGTCAGCGCATCACCGTCGTCCTCGTCGATCCGACCAACACTCAGAACCTCTACCTCGCCTCCAGCGCCGGCCTCTTTGTTTCGACCGACGGCGGCTTCAACTGGACCCAGGGCGTGGCCCCTGCCGGAGACGTGCGCTCGCTGGCGCTGGACACGACCTCGCCGGCCGGCGCTCGCATCTTGTACGCGGGCGTCAGCGGGGTCGGCGTCGTTCAGTCCACCGACGGGGGGCGGAACTGGCATGTGATCCTCAATGCGGCAACCCCAGCGGTCGCCGCCGCCCTCGCCGGCGGGGGAATTCGGCAAAGTTGTCGTGGCGCTCGCGCCCCCGACCTCGCCCGCAAGCCCCGCCGGCATTCAGGTGCTCTACGTCACGATGGTCGGAACCGGGAGCGCGCCGCCTACCGTCGGCCTCTTCCAGAGCACGGATCAGGGCAGTACCTGGAACGCTCGAGCCGCCGGGGTATTGGCGGCAATAATCGCCTCGCCCCAGGGCGGATACAGCTTCCTCATGGCCGTCGATCCCGAATCACCCGGCGACGGGCTGGGCGACATCATCTATTTTGGCAACCAATTCCAGGCGAGGTCCCTTGACGCGGGCGCCAGTTTCGTGGCCTTAAGTGGACTCCACGCCAACACGCATGCATGGGCGTTTTCTCCTCAGCCCGGATCCCTTCTCCGTCACCTATTGCGGCAATGACGGAGGAATTTCTGAAGTGCCCCGGCGGCACGGCCTTCACGTCTCTCAATGCTGGCGGGATTTCAGACGGCGCTGTTTTACAACCTCGACGTCAAGAAGGACGCGACAGCGAGCGTGACCATTGGCGCTCTCCAGGACAACGGCATCGTCAGCACGGCGGGCGAGCCGCCTCCGACCTGGAAGATGGGCGCTGGCGGCGACGGCTTCGCCGTCGCGCACGACTGGCAGAACGGAACGGTCGTTTACGGCAGGTTCAACGCGACGATCGTCGGTTCGACGGACGATGGAAACTCATACGGAAACATCACTCCGCCATTCTCGGCGGCGGAAGGGGGAACGTACCTTGCAGCCGTCGCGACCGATCCAAACGCAGCTGGCGGCGTTTACGCAAGCAGCAAGCTCAATCTTTGGCGAAGCACCGACGGTGGGTCGAGTTGGCCGAACAAGTTGCGATTCCGGGAACCGCCAACGACGTAGACGTCGCGCCGACCAACAGCAACAATTTGGTGGTCGCTGTCGGAGGAAGAGTCTCGTCTCGACGAACGCGCTCGGAGCTTTCACCCTAAAGGACATCACGCGCAATCTGCCTGGCCGTTTCGTCGCGCGCGTCGCCTTCGATCCCAATGACCCGGCAACCATCTACGCGGTGCTCGGCGGCTTCAATGGCTCTCCGGGAGGGCATGTATTCCGACCACGATCCTGCAACCACGTGGACCGACATCTCTCCGCCGCTCGACCTCCCATTCAACGCGCTCGCCCTTGATGGCAGCGGGATAGCCACCGCCATCTACGCCGGGAACCGACTTCGGCGTGCTGCGCTCCGTCGACGGCGGCGCGAACTGGAGCGTGCTCGACGATATCCATTTTCCGGGAGCGCCGGTGTTCGACCTGGCGTTCCAGAATGGCGAACTAGGGCTGCGACCTTCGGCCGCGGCATGTTTTCCTTCGTCAAGCCGACTGGTCCCGCGATTGCTGTCGGTCTCGAGGACGGCCTTGCTTTCGGGACCGTCTGCGTGGGATCGACGCATTTTCTGACAATTGAGGTTTCCAACGTCGGCGCGGCAGATCTCATTATCTCGAGCGTGCAGCGCCTCATGGGCTCGACCGACTTCACGGTGCTCGCAAACCCCGCGACGCCGCTCAGTCTCGCTCCTGGCGAGAACATCGATTTCACGGTCGCCTTTACTCCGACCGGGCTAACGCCTGAGCATCGCAACGATTCGGATCATCACGAACGACCCGAACGCTCCGTTCGTCGACCTCGCGGCGACAGCCATTCTGCGAACAGCCGAGATCGCAACTGCGATCGCAAATTCCAGCAGCTTCGGAAACGTCTGTCTAGGCTCATTCGCCGACGAATTGCTTACGATCAACAATCCCGGGACTTGTCCGCTCCGCATCCTCAATATCACCGGGTCCCCGGACTTTCTCGCGCCGAGCGTGCTTTCCTACCCCCTGCTTGTCGACCCCGGCAGATTCGATCGATGTGGTCGTCCGCTTTCAGCCTTCAGTGCCTTCGGCCCGAGGCCGGCGCGATCACGATCCCAGCAACGACCCGACGGGGCCGCATGTGGTCGCTGTCTCCGGCGTCCTCCGGCTCCCAAGGCGAACCTGATCATCGCGACAGCGGAAAGCTTCGGCGACGTCTGCGTCGGCTCCTTCGCCGACGAACCGCTGATCGTCACCAACAGCGGCAAGTGCACGCTCTCCATTACCGGGATCTCATCCAGCTCCGGCCGATTTCCTCGCGCCGGAAGTGTTGTCCTACCCGATCACGATCGGACCGGGCGACGCTCTGCCCGTGCCGATCCGGTTCAGCCCACGAGCTTTGGCGCCAAGGTCGCGACGATCACAGTCACGAGCGACGATCCTGCTAGTCCCATCAGCGTCACGTTTCCGGCGATGCGCCTCCCGGCAAGCTCACGGTCGCAGGCTCAACAACGTTCGGCGGCGTGAACGCGTGGCTGCTGCGCGGATCGCACCCTTTCGATCTGTAATACCGGGCGACTGCGCGCTCGCAGGTGACAAGCGTGCGCTTCAAGCGGAGGAGCCGGCACTGGAGGTTGCTGCAACAATCCATTCCCGGCCAAGCTGCGCCCCGGCTCGAGCCTGCCGGTCGTCATTCAATACCGAGCCGACGAAAAATGCCCGCGCCCGTGCGAGCTGGTGATCGAGAGCGACGATCCTGTGACGCCGGTCAAGTTCATCGAGGTGCTGGCCTACACGGTCTGGGACGCTTGCTGCAAAGAGGACTGTGACTGCGGCCGCAAGGAGGATGATGACGGGCGCCGCAAGAATTGCTGCGACCGACGTCCTTCCTGCCGGCAAGGGCTACCCGTGCTGTGACGACGACGATGACGACCATGAAGACGAGGATCGCGGATAGAGTTGAGCGCGCGCGTCTGGCGGCTCGGCTGGGATCGTGGGGAGCTTCAAATGCGGCGGAATTTTAGACCTGTGTTTTGGATCGAAGTCGGCTTGGCCGTAATAACCGGTCTGCTGGCGCTCATTACCCCAATATTTCCGGATTGGATCGAGTTCGTCTCCGGTTGGGATCCCGATCAGCACGATGGATCGGTGGAGAGGATGATCGTCGTCGGCCTGTTCGTCGTCACCATCGCGATGGTCGCTGCGGCGACTATTGAATGGCGGCGCACGCCAGTCGCGGCGTCGACATAACTGGTCGCACGACGATCGACGCTTCCGCGGCGACCGCTTTCGACGGCCTGGGTGACCGACCCCTCCTGCAGTGACGTCCAGCGGCGGGAATTTTCTGCTTGACGTCGATCGGCATATTGAGTGGTCGAGTTGGAATGTCGACGATGGGCGCCTCGAACCGCAGTCGTATGAGCTGAGGCATAAGTATCTTTCATCGCAACACCTTCGTTTTCGCGGTCAAAAGGCACAATGTCATGCCGTTGGGACTTACGATCGGACAGCCGCCGCCGAATGGGGTGGTTATCACCGGCGAGACGACGCTGGTCAGCGGGATTGCGACAGGGACCGGCGGCGCCGAGCCGGTGCTCGTCGACGGCGGGACCGTCCGGATCGGCGGGGGTCCGGCCGTTACGGCCACGCTCTCGATTGGGCTGGCCAAGGGGCTTCAAAGCTGAGGTGGTCGTCCCAGGGCCTCCAGGTCCCGTCGTCGTCACCGTCACCGCTCACTTTGACGGCAACCGGCCCTGACGAAAACGGTCACCGCGATTGCGACCGAGGGCGCGCTCACCGGATGCTGGCGTTCCGACGACGGAGGCTTTTCTTCTTGAGCCAGAACGGAAATACACTCTGGTGGATGGGGCTAGACCAGGGGCCCGGACTCCAGGAACAAGGCCTCAGCGTCACGACTGTGTTTCAGGGCGCGGCTGAACTCGACGGCGATCGCGAACCCGGGAGCGGCCGGGATCGCCGCGCCGGCGATCCGGATACCTCCGGTCACCCTCGGCATCCGAGGCGCCTGGGCCGACGTCCGCGGGGGACGCGACTACTGAGCGGAACTCTGACCCTTGAGCCTGTGCTCAGCCCGGGCACTCCGTCCAGGTCCTGACCGTGGCCGCGCAGACCGGCGGCTTCACGGCCTCAAAGCTGACGCGCGTCATCTTCATGCCGCCGCAGCAGGAAGAAATTCAGTCCCTCTTCTATCTCGTGCACAAGAACCTCAGCGACAGCGAGACCTTGGCGAGTCGAGGGAGGCTTCCTCGATATGCCGAACCTGAGCGCCTACAAGGCCCCCGTCGTGGTGTTCGGGACCGTGGCGGCGGACGCGAGCGGCGTCAGCGTGGTCGTAAACCGCAGACCGCCCGATGGCGTCACCTATCAAGATTTCATCTGTACGCATGGCGCAGGCAGTCTCGACTGCGACATCAATCTCGATCTCATCCTCGACTTCGACCGGTTCGACCCGAACTTCTGAGCCCAAGGATGGGAGCCCGGGGTCGACCCGCAGAACTTTCTGCCGAAGGTGAATGCGAGCAGCGGGCGCTTGCATCTCGAACCATCACGTTCGGCCGCAACGCGAACCTGCTCGCAGCCGGACAGCTACAACAGTCCGGCCCTGCTGCCGGGCTGGCAGGAAATGGGCGGCGATAGCGTCCTCATTAACGGGCGCCCGCTGAACGGCGCCCCTGAGCTTGAGCTGGACCCCGGCCATACCCCGCCGCCCATGCGAGTGGCGACCATCGGCGAGAAAAACGATCCGCCTCCTCGACACCGTACGGGTCACCGGCGGCCCTGGTGCTCGACTGCGGCGATGGATTGACCTTCGATCGGTGCAAGGCGAACGACGCCAGCTTCGCCAATCAGGAGATCCATCCTGTCTACGCCATCGACCTCATCGACGCGACGCCCCAGGAAAATCTGAGCGGCGTCTGGGGCGGCAATTTCGGCATCACCTATTACCTGCACCAAGTCGGCGGCGCGGTCTGGTGGTTCGGCAGGGGGCCGTTCCGCAACGGAAGTTTGGCGCAAGTCTTTCAGGGCATGGCGACGAACGGAATAATTGCGGGGTCCTGGCAGGACGTCCCACGAGCACTCGGAGTGAGTGGAGAGCCGCTCGAGCTCGCTATCGACCCTGGGTGAATGCTGCTGTCGCCCGTTTCGTCCACTTCGCTCACCGGCCGGCGGTGGATGAAACTCTACGACGCCAGAGTTCAGTCCACATAACGGCGGCTCCAGGCCGAACCGCAGACTGAGCGCCGCAGGCGAGCGGCTGCTTCGCGCCTCGCTCGATCGCAGCGGCAATGCGGCTCCAGCGCACGACGCTACAAGCAAAAGACCGCTTTCTCGCGCTTCTCGCCCCGTTCAGAGGGCGGATCTTAGAGGGCAGCTTCAGGGTCGTTTTGCCCTGTTCGCCGCACCATTTGGCTATGACCCACTATTTGCGCATTTGAGAGATGGGCGATGTCTTGTGTCGACGACACTAAACGGCCGTTGCAGACCGCCGCAGTTGACTTTCCACTTTGGGGTAGCTGACTTCGTCGATCCAGAGGCGGAGCACCTTATACCAAGGGCAGTGCTGGCTGACTTATAGGGGGATTCCCGAATCGCGGCGGGGCTGATTCAAGTTGGCGCGGAGGATTCGCGCCATGCCATCAGCGGTCAGATTGCGAGAGGACTATTCAGCTGCGGCGCTTCGGGCGCTCGCTCGTTAGTCGAAGAACGCCAACCAGAGCCGGCGGCTTCTGTCGCTGGCTTGCGGTCCGGGACGGCATGGACCGGGGCTCGGCGGCGAAGGTCGGCGGGATGGACCGCCAGACGCTGCGTGACTGGGTCCATCGCTTCAACGGGTCGGGTCTGGAGGGGCTCCTCGACAACTGGACCGAGGGTCCCAAGCCTCGCCTTTCGGCGGAGCAACTGGCCCAGTTCGCGCAGATCGTCGAGGCGGGTCCGGATCGTGAGAAGGACGGGGTCGTGCGCTGGCGTCGGCTCGACCTCAAGCGCGTCATCGCCGAGAGGTTCGGCGTCGACTTTCATCCGCGCTATGTCGGAAAGCTCCTCAAGCAGTTCGGCTTCTCCCACATGAGCGCCAGGCCGCGCCATCCGGCTCAGGACGAGCGGATCGTCGAGGCTTTCAAAAAAACTTCCCGCGCGCGGCTCGAAGGCTCATATCGACGGCCTGCCCGAGACGGCGCCGGTCGAAATCTGGTTTGAAGACGAAGCCCGCATCGGCCAGAAGAACGGCCAGGTTCGGCAATGGGCCAGGCGCGGAACGCGGCCAGGGCAGCCCGCCGACCAGCGCTACGACAACGCCTATCTGTTCGGCGCGATCTGCCCGGCGCGGGGCGTCGGGGCGGCCCTCGTGCTGCCCTACGCCGACGCTGACATGATGCAACTCCACCTCGACGAAATCTCGCGCAACGTCGCCGCGGGCGCCCACGCTGTTCTTATCCTCGACCGGGCCGGATGGCGCACGACGGGTAACCTCGACGTGCCCGACAACATCACGCCGATCTTCCTGCCTTCCCGCGCCCCGGAGCTCAACCCGGTCGAGAACGTCTGGCAGTATTTGCGCCAGAACTGGCTCTCAAACACCGTGTTCGAAAACTACGACGCGATCGTCGACGCCGCATGCGCCGCTTGGCGAAAGCTCATCACTCAACCCGAAACGATCACCTCCATCGGAATGCGCGACTGGGCTCACGTCGGTCAGCCGCTATGACTTTTGGTAGAGGTACAAGGCCTCTGTGCCTTCGGGCGTAAGCAACAGTTATAAGAATTCGATCGCCTCCTGGGCGACCCGCGCGACTTTTGAGATCAATGGTAAGCTCGGATTTACTCACGGAACGATCGAGCATCCGTTCCACGGCCGAAAGAGCGATCGCGCCTATCAAACTCGTTGGTGGATGTTCCTCGAGAGCGCTTTCGATCCGGCGACCGACCGCAAGCGCAACACCTACGGTGTCCTCGAATTCTCGGGCGCCAAGCCCGACTTTGAGCGCGCTTTCGACCGCTATCTCCGCTCGCGCGAGGAAGACGTTAACACCCTCACCTAGTAAAACGCGCTCGTCTGACCATTTCCCCTGGGCGTAGTCCTTTGGGCCGCACGGATACACACCGCGCTAAGCCTCTCGCGCAGAGTTTGTAATCGCGGCGCAAGTTGTTGGAAGCCGTGTCAGGTCTTGCCGGGGCCAAATCTTCGCGAAGAACCGGGCGCCGTCAGGCGTTAGCAGTTTCCCTGGCGGGAGTTCCAGCGACTGCTCGTTATGAGCAAGCACCGCCTCTCGCTTGCACGGCAATCCCCGCGTGCAACTCAACTACCGCGCTGGTCGTTCCAAGCGCACATCGTGGCACCTATGGAGATGCTCTATGACTGATGCGACGGTATCCGCAATCGCCGTTGGTCCAATTGTTGAGACCCTGCGTCCAATAATATCCGCCTTTGCTACAGCGGTGGTGGGCGTAGCGGTAACATTTGGAGTTGCGTTGCTTAAAAGATGGACGGGTGTAACGCTCCAATCAGCTTATGTCGATTCACTTCGCCAAGCAGCGCAGACCGAAGCTGGAGTTCTTGTAGCTGAGGCGGCAGACAACTTGTCATCTCGATCTATTACTGTAACATCTCCAGCTATTGCTGCAGCTGCTGCACGCATAGCTGCGGCGATGCCTGAGGCCGTTAAAGCTGTAGGAAAGACCCCAGAGGATCTCGGCCGGCTTGTCGCGGGAGAGATCGGCAAGTTGCAAGCGGGCGCTGCAGCAATTCCTATTCCCGCGTCGACTTCACGCACCAGATCACCATAGCGAAAATCCCTCCAGGGATCAAATGCGCCTGATGAAGCGACGACATGCTTCACTCAGCCCTGGTTAAGTCGGTAGTTGGCTTCGGCCCTTTTTGCTGGGTCTACAACAGGCGCGGTTGCGCCGCGAACAAGCTCTACGGAGGGATGTATGAATTCGCCGGAAAGCTCGCCTTGGGGTTTTGTTCAGTGGGCCGTCGCGGGATCGGCTTCTCTCGGAGCGAGCGCCGCCGCGTTTGTCTGGCGACTCATGACTAGGCTTCACACTCTCGAGATCGCGGTTCGGCAACACCAGCACGATCTCGACGTGTCGCAGTCAGCGAATGAATCCGCGCTCCTCCGACTTGCTGAGCGTCTGGCGCTGTTGCACGATGATCACTATCGTCTACGCGAGACAATTAGCGGGCTTCCCAGTCGCGTCGATATTCATGATTTGGAGTTCCGCCTCGGGGAGCGCCTGGACTCGTTAGCCGTGCGCTTTGACCGCGCTTTGGACCCACATCTTTCATGACGATGCTCACGAAGCTCGGCGAAAATGCGGGGCTTAGCGTAAAGACTATAACAACGCCGTCCGCATAGCTGCTTCCTTGGCGGCAAACGCCGAGCGAGCTTCCTCCGCGGCCTGGCGCCCCCGACCAGCCGAGCCGAGGATGAAGCCGGAATCTCCCAGCCGACCTGGTCCAGAGTTGGGGCAGCTTACCTGAGGCGCGGAGTTTCAGGGGGTCCATGATGGGATGGCAGAACAAACCCGCCGATAGCTCGAGCGCGATCTGCTTTGGCTAAATCGAGGGGGATTCCCAAAGGAGCGCGAGTGAGATTTAACCTTGCTGACTGGATTGGGGGGCCAGCAGGGATGGCGCGCGCCTATTCTTTGGATCTGCGGGAGCGGGTGGTTGGGGCGGCGGCTTCGGGTCAGTCCTGCCGTTCGGTGGCCAAGACCTTTATGATCAGCGTCGCGAGCGTTGTGAAGTGGTCGCAGCGCCAGCGCGCCGTCGGCAGCCCGGCGGCGCTGAAAATGGGCGGCTGCAGACCTTACCTTGTGGCGTGCGAGAGGGACTGGGTTCTTTCGCGGATCGCCGAGAAGCCCGATCTCACGCTGCGATCTTTGCTTAAGGAACTGGCCGAGCGCGGCCTGGTGGTAAGTTACTATGCGCTTTGGCATTTTCTCCAGCACGAAGGCGTGACGTTCAAAAAAAGCCTTCGCGCCTCCGAACAGGACCGCCGGACGTCGCCAGACGGCGTGAGCGGTGGAAGGCGCGTCAGGCGACGATCGATCCGCGGCGGCTTGTCTTCATCGACGAGACCCCCGCCTTCGCGGGGGCAGGCTCTGGGCCAAAACCAACATGACGCGCACCCATGGCCGATGCGCCAGAGACCAACGCCTGGTCGCCAAAACGCCCTTCGGCCGATGGCGGACGCTGACGTTTCTGGCGGCGCTGCGTTGCGACGGGCTCACCGGCCCTGCGTCATCGACGGACCGATCAACGGCGCAAGCTTCCGCGCTTATGTCGAGCAGGTTCTCATGCCCATCCTTGCGCCCGGCGACATCGTCCATGAACAACCTCGGCAGCCACAAGGGCCGCGCCGTTCGCGCCGCCATCCGCGCCGCCAAAGCCAAGCTCTTTTTCCTGCCCGCCTACTCGCCAGACCTCAATCCGATCGAGCAAGGCCTTCGCCAAAATGAAGACCTTGCTGCGCAAAGCCGACGCCCGAACAATCGAAGAAACCTGGCGAACCCTCGGCGCGCTGCTCAACTGCTTCACGCGCGCAGAATGCGCAAACTACTTCAGGAACGCAGGATATGCTTCAGCCTAACAAGATCGCGCTTTAGCACGAAGATATCATGGTATCTGCGACGTAGCGATAACCGGCAGACGGCTGGAAACGGTAGGTTCGATCCCTGCCTGATTTCACTCGCGCCAGGTCACTCACGTCCCTTCGACAGGCGACCAGCGGCTTCTGACACGCCCTGCTCCTCCCTTAATCGCGGCGAGAAAATCGGCCGTGAAGCGGGCGCGATCGACGCCCGTGCAGACCTGGGCGTTGCGCAAAGGTTCGGCCGTCCGCCGACGATCGGCGACGGTTTGCCCTCGCGTGAGCGCGCCATTCAGTTCGACGTCGACCAGCATGCGTTCCGTCTCCGCGAGGCTGGGATCCTCCGCGATCGCGACCGCCAGCGGATCGTGCAGCCCGCAGCCCTGGATGCCGGGATACATCGTCTGGTAAGAACGCACGTAAAAATCCGTCATGCGCATGAGAACCTTGGCCGCCTCGTCGCCTTCGCGGGCCACCTCGTCGATCATGTCCGTCGAGAACAGCGTGGTCATGGTGACGTCCATGCCGACCAGCGTCACGTTCGCGCCGGCCTGAAGCACGATATGCGCGGCCTCGGGATCGTTGGCGAAATTCGCGTCCACCATGGGCGCCGCTGGCCCATGGATGCCCGGATGGAAGATCGTCGAGCCCATGATGACAACCTTGCGGAGG
Source organism: uncultured Solirubrobacteraceae bacterium (assembly GCA_963813055.1). Lineage (GTDB taxonomy): Bacteria > Actinomycetota > Thermoleophilia > Solirubrobacterales > Solirubrobacteraceae > Palsa-744. Next base: position 494,037 of record CAWEXM010000005.1, on the reverse strand, counting down.
AGCTTCGCGACCTCCGGCGCCTTGACGAACGCAAGGGCGACATTGGTCAAAGGCCCGACCGGACAGAGCACGATCTCTCCTGGGTTTTCTTTCGCCAGGCGAATGATGAGATCGGCGGCGTGTTCTCCCGTTTCTTTTATCCTCGGCGCCGGGAGCTCGATATCGCCAATTCCATTGGCGCCATGAACGTGATCGGCGCGGCGCACGAAGGGATGAATGAGCGAGCGCCCGACGCCCCTGGCGACCGGAATGTCCGGTCGCTTCAGCAACTCAAGCACCCGCAGCGTGTTCTCGGTCGTGATCGCCGTATCCGTGTTGCCGAAAGTCGTTGTGAGCGCCTCGAGCTTTATGCCGGGACGCCGCACCGCATAAAAGATCGCCATCGCGTCATCGATGCCGGGGTCTACATCGATGATCATTCGGCAAGGTTGAGTCACGAGCAGAAGTCCTTCAAAAGCGAGCGGCGACCGTTTCGACATAGACTTGGCCTTTTCGCCGCCGATGGCTGAAGGCCAGGACGACGAGCGTCACCACATAGGGAAGAACGTCGGTCAATTGGTTCGGCAGGCCTTGTCCTTGCAGCCGAACGGAGAGCGCGTCGGCGGCGCCGAACAACACGCAAGCCAACGACGCCCATAGCGGATGGTTGCGTCCGAGCATCACCGCGACCACGGCGATCCACCCGCGGCCGGCGCTCATGTCCTCCGAAAAGACGTCGACTCCGCCGAGCGAGAGTTGCGCGCCGCCAAGGCCGGTCATCGCGCCGCCGGTCAGAACGGCGACGACGCGATAGCGCAAAACGTCGACGCCCATGGCTTCCGCCGCGCTCGCGTCCTCGCCGACGCCCCGAAGCCGAAGACCGACGGTTGTGCGGAACATCACGATCGTCACGAGCGTCGACGAGGAGCCACGCGATCCAAGTGATCGCCGTCTGGCGTGAAAAGATCCAGCCGATCCAGGGCGTCGCGTTGATGGCCTCGATCCGGATCTTCTCGAGGCCGACGATGCCGGGAGCGCTGAAAGTCCCGGACACGCCGAACATCTCGCGAAGCAGATAAGCGGTCAGGCCAGAGGCGAGCAGATTCATGCCGATGCAGATCACAACGGGATCGCCCCGAAAGACCGTCGCGCCATAGGCGAGGATCAGGGAGAAGACGACCGTCGCCACGACCGCAACCGTCACCCCGCCCCACGCGCTCCCGAGGAAATAACTGCCGGCGACGCCCGCGAACGCGCCCACGAGAAGCTGACCTTCCATCGCCATGTTGAAGACGCCGACCCGACCGCAAAGGACGCCGGCCAGCGTGGCGAGAAGAATGGGGGTCATCGCCTGCACGGCGGAATTGACAAGCGCTGGAGTGATGAAACTCATCATGGCGCACGGCGACCGACGCCATGGCGGATCGCCAGAAACAGGATGATGATGGCTTGCAGCACCATGGTCAGGACGCGCGGAATCGAGGTCTCGCGCTGCATGGCGAAGCCCCCTGTTTGAAGGGCGGCGAAGAAGAGCCCCGCCGCTGTCGCTCCGACCGGATCGCCGCCGGCAAGGAGCGCGGCCATGAGACCGGACCAGGTGTAGCTCGGCGAGATAAGCGCGCCGTCCTGAAAGCGGAATTGCGAGCCGAGCACGATCGTCGCGCCGACCAGACCCGCAATGGCCCCGCTCGCAAACATCACGCGCACCGTCTGCGAAGCCAAGCCGAACGCCGCCGTAGCCTGCGAAGCGCGCGTTGAGTCCCCTGATCCTGAGCTCATATCCGCCGACCGTCCTGCGGTCATAAAAAACGGCGAGCGCGGCGACAACCGCCATCAGGATGAGCCCGATGTTCAGCGGACCAAAGATCGTCGCCAGTCGGGCGGCCCGAGGAATCATCACAGTCTGCGCCAGGCCGGTCGTCGTGTCGCGAAACGGGAATCCGACGATGTAGGAGGTCAGCCCCATGGCGGGATAGGAAAGCAGCAGGCTCGAAATCAGCATAGGCACGCCGAGGCGCGTCTCTCCCCAGGCGGCGAGCGAGGCGTAGAGACCTGACGCCAACATCGCCGCGACGATCGCGACGGCCGCGGCGATCGGCCCTGGCGCCGTCAGATAGAGCGGCGTGAGCGCGGCGACGAGGCCGCCGACGACGAGCTGTCCGTCCCCGCCGAGATTGACCAGGCCGCCGCGAAGCGGCAGGGCGGCGACCAGCGTCATGCCGACGAGCGGCACGGCCCAGTTCAAAGTATCCGGCAAGTTCGCCGGCGCGAGCGCGCCGCGAAGGATCGCCCAATAGGCAGTCAACGGATTCCCGCCGGACACGAGAATGAGAAGCGCGCCCACCGCCACGCCGATCAGGATCGCCAGCGGCGCTGCTGGAATTCGCGACGGTCGGCGAGATGGCAGGGCGCTCATGTGAGCGGAGCGCTCACGCCGCTTCGCGGATACGACCCGCCATGAGGAAGCCGAGCGTCTCCTCGTCGGCCTCGCCGCTCGGCATGTCAGCCAGAACGCGGCCTTCGAACATCACCAGGATGCGGTCGGAAAGCGCCATGATCTCGCTAAGCTCAGCCGAGACGAGCAAGATGGCGCGACCCTTGTCGCGCTCAGCGATCAAAAGGCCGTGGATGAATTCGGTCGCGCCCACGTCGACGCCGCGCGTCGGCTGCTCGGCGATCAGCAGCGGGCCCTCATGCGTGAGTTCCCGCGCTGCGACAAGCTTCTGCAAGTTGCCGCCTGACAGCGAACCAACCTTCTGGGATTCGCCGCCGATCCGAACATCGAAGCGCGCGATGAGGCGCCGCGCATGCGCGGCAACAGCGCGATGGTCGAGGAGCGCGCGACCAGCAAGCGGCGGGTCGCGATGGAAGCCCATCGCGAGATTGTCCGCCGCCGAGGCCTGCAGCGCCGCGCCGGTCGTCGCGCGATCTTCGGGGATGTAGGCGAGGCCGGCGCGGCGATGATCCTCGACGTCCGCCCTCGTGACGTCGCGCCCCGCGATTTTCACCCGGCCTTCGTCGGGCGCGCGCAAGCCCGTCAGCGCTTCGATAAGTTCGGTCTGGCCATTGCCGGCGACGCCGGCGATCCCGACGATTTCGCCAGCGCGGACAATGAAGCTTGCACGGTCGACCGCAGGCCTGCCCACGCCGCGCACCGTTAGCCCATCGACCTCGAGCCGAGCAGCGCCGAGCTTCGCCGGGTCTTTCTCGACCGTCAGATTGACGGCGCGGCCTGTCATCGCGCGGATGATTTCGGACGGAGAGGTTTCCCTTGTCGCCATCGAAGCGGCGACGCGTCCGCCGCGAAGGACTGTCACCCGCTCTGCGACGGCCATGGTCTCGTGCAGCTTGTGCGTGACGAAGATGACCGTGCGCCCGTCCGCGGTCAGATTGCGGATCACAGCGAACAGACCGTCGCGCTCCTGAGGCGTCAGCACCGCGGTGGGTTCGTCTAAGATCAGGATCCTTGCGTCGCGATAGAGCGCCTTCAGAATCTCCACCCTCTGCCGCACGCCGACCGACAGACGCCCGACGATCGCACCGGGATCGACCTGGAGATGATAGCGCTCGGCGAGCGCGCCAAGTTGGGCGATCGCCGCCGCACGATCGAGGAAGCCAGCGCGCTGCGGCTCGCGGCCATAGACCACGTTCTCCCAGACCGTCAGCGAATTGAAGAGCTTGAAAGCCTGGTGGACCATGCTTACGCCTTCGGCGATGGCGTCAAGCGGAGAGCGATAGCGGACTTCCCTGCCCCGCAGCAGGATCCGTCCCTCGTCAGGCGCTTGCAGACCGTAGAGATCGACATCAACGTCGATTTTCCGGCGCCGTTCTCGCCCATGACCGCGTGCGTTTCGCCGCGCTCGACCGCGAGATTGACTTGGTCGTTGGCGACAAGCGAACCGTAGCGCTTGACGATGCCGATTGCTTCCAGCTCGGCCGCCATTGGCGCCGCTCACTTGGCGAGTTTCATCGGGTCTTCGATCTTGAGCTTGCCGGAGACGATCTCCTCTCGGATCGCCTTCACCTTGTCGATGACGTCCGGATATTTGGCGATGAGGCAGCCGGACTTGTCGACGCCGGGCTCGAGGCCGGTCAGCGTCATGCCGCCCTCGGACAGGCCCAGCGCCGCGACCTGCGGCTGGTCGCCCTTGAAGATGCCGGCGACCCCCTTCTCGACCACGACGTCGGTGCGCTTCTCGACATTGTCCATCACCAGCCCGGGCGCCTGCGGGCATTGGTTGGCGTCGACGCCGAACGCCGCGGCGCCCGGCAAGTCGGCCATCGCTTTGAAAATGCCGCCGTTCGAGCCCGAAGCCGCGGCGAAGACGCGATCGACATCGTCGGAGACCATCACGCTTGCGCGTTGCTGGCCCCTCGCCGGATCAGAGAATGGATTGTTTCCGCCGACCCAGAGGCTTGGTGCGACCGTGACGTCAGGTTTCGCGTGTCTCGCGCCTTCGTTGAATGCGTCGGTGTAGCGATGGATGAAGGGGATATCGAGCGCGCCGATGGCGCCGACCTTGCCTGTCTTGCTGGTCAGCGCGGCCTCGGCGCCGGCGAGGAAGCTCGGCTCGTATTCGCGGAACACCGAGCAAAAAATGTTCGGATGCAGGGTCTTCGGGCACGTGTCGACGATAAGGAAGTTCACCTTGGGATACGCGGCCGCGACATCCGGCACGATATCGGTAAACTCGAAGCCGATGGCGACGACGACTTTCGCGCCTTCCTTCGCCGCGGCTACCAGGTTCTGGCGCTGGGTCGTCGGATCCGTGCTCTCATAGATCTTGGCGACCGCGCCTAGTTCGGCTGCGACCTTCTCCGCTCCGGCCTTTCCGAGCTTAAGAAAGTCGTTCACCCCTATCGGATTGGGCGAGACATAGACGATGAGCGGTTTGTCCTCCGCCTTCGCCGCGTACGCAGTCACGATCATCGCCGCGCCGATGAGAATGGCCCCAAGCCGCATCGTTCCGCCTCCAGCCGTCTTATGTTCTCGTTTCACGATAGCCACTGGACCGAAGACACACAACAGCAACGGCGACATCGCCCCGATTTCTCGCTATCTCCGCTCGCGCGCGACATGAAACCACAGGGCCCGGCGGGGACTGTATCCATTCTTCTCGGTCCCAATATTGACATTGACCGACCAAAAGATTGAGGAGGTGTCGACTAGAGCAACGGACCCGGAGTTGGCGTGCGGAAGCTCGTCCGTCCGTCACCGCGAGGGATCAACGGAAGGGAGGCACGGCCATGCCTACGTTTGCCGCCTCGGTGATGTGTTGCCTTCGCGGCTGGCGCCGCTCCAAAGGGGAGGCGGCCGTCTTCGTTGCCATCGCTTTGCTCGCAGCGCAGCAGCCGACGACCGCCGCGACTCGCAATTCTGGGCCGTTCCCTTGGCGCTTGGCTCAAGCGACGCCTTCCCCGCAAACAGTCCCCGCCCCGCCCTCGCAGAAGCCAAGCGCCGTCACGCCGTCGCCGCAGAATGACGACAAGACCAAGGAAGAAAAGTCTCAGTGTTCAGGCCACCGTCGTCGACGGGGAGCAGCTCGAGAGTGTTCTCGGCATCGAAGCGCTGAGTTCGACTGGCGAAGACATGGGACGCATTGTCGACATTATCGTCGATCGCACCGGCCAGATCAGAGCGGCCATCATCGATTTTGGCGGTTTCCTGGGCGTTGGCTCCCGCAAGATCGCCGTCGACTGGCGGTCGTTGCATTTTGACCCCAAGAAGGCGGCCGCCGTCGTCGTCGATCTGACGAAGGATCAATTGCGGGTTGCGCCGGTTTACAAGGCGGCCGAGCCGGTCGTCATGATCGGCGGTCCGGTGAAGCCATAGAGGAGCGCCGCGTTCGATAGTCATTTCGACGTGATGACCGATCTTTCGGACTGACGCCGCCGGGAACTCATGTCCGATTTCCTAGGAGCCGGACTGCCGAGAAGGAAATCGCGTCGCGACACCAGAGACCGTCTGCGGCGCCTTCGCCCGATAATCGCCAACCGACCGGCTCTCCTGCGCCGTCCCTCGCGAGCCGCCGCGGCCTGGACTGGTTCGTCTTTTTTTTGGCGGACGTGCAGACCGGATTTGGGGCCTTCGTATCCGTCTATTTGACCACTGAAAAATGGACCCAAACCGATATCGGTCTTGTGCTGACGGCCGGGGCTATCGTCGGCTTGGTCGGTCAGATCCCCGGCGGGGCGATTGTCGACGCGGCGCGTTCACAGCGGTGGGTGGCGGCGGTGGCCGTGGCCACGGTGGGAATCAGCGCCTTCGCTCTCGCTATGTCGCCGATTTTTGTCGTCGTCTTCGCGTCTCGGATTTTGCAAGCCGGCGCGAGTTGTGTGCTGGGTCCCGCGATCGCGGCGATCAGCCTTGGCCTCGTTGGCCGGCGGGGGATCAGCACGCGTCTCGGTCGCAACGCGGCCTTCGCTTCAGTCGGCTCGGGCGTCGCGGCGGCGGGCATGGGCGCTTTTGCATATTACATTTCCAACCGCGCGGCATTTATCCTTGCCGCGAGCATGACCGTGCCTGCGCTGTTCGCTCTCTTTCAAATACGACCGCACGAAATCGATCCGACAAGAGCGCATGGCGGCGTCGCGAAATCCGAGCATGGAAACGCCATAGCCGGTCTGCTCAGCCTGTTTGAGATCCGTCCGCTCCTGATCTTCGCGGGCTGCATCGCCCTGTTTCAACTCGCCAACGCCGCGATGCTGCCGTTGGCGGCGAGCATGATGACCTTGCGCTCGAGCAAGTTCGCCACCATCCTAGTCGCCACCTCGATTGTCGCGCCTCAACTTATCGTCGCTGTGCTTTCGCCTTGGGTCGGCCGCAAGGCCGAGCAATGGGGACGGCGCCCATTGCTCGTTCTTTGCTTTGTCGCCTTGGCGATCCGCGGTCTGTTGTTTGCGTTTCTGAACAATCCGTATCTGCTGATGGCGGCGCAACTCCTCGACGGCGTCTCAGGCGCGGCGCTGGCGGTGTTGGTTCCACTGATCATCGCTGACGTTGCTGGCGACACGGGTCATTTCAATCTCGCCCAAGGCGCCGTCGGTTGTGCGGTCGGGGTCGGCGCGTCGATCAGCACAACACTCGCGGGATACGTCAGCGATCGCTTCGACAGCCCGACGGCGTTTCTGATGATGGCGGGGTTCGGACTCGTTGGTCTGTCCGCAGTATGGCTGGCGATGCCCGAAACGCGGCCGAATGAAGAAGAAGGACTGAACGCATCACCCTGAGATCGAAGCGATTCTGGGACGACGCGCGGTTGCGCCGAGCAAATCCCGGTAAACCGCCAAATAGTCTTTCGCCATGCGGCGCGCCGTGAATCGCTCCTCAAAGCGCTTTCTGATCGCAGGCCGCGACAATCGCGAGAGATGACGCAGGGCGCCGACCGCGCTCGTTTCGTCCTCGACAACGAAACCCGTCACGCCGTCCTCGATCAATTCCGGAACCGCGCCGCGATTGAAGGCGATCACCGGCGCGCCACAAGCCATGGCTTCGATCATGACCAGTCCGAAAGGCTCCGGCCAGTCGATCGGCACGATCAGCGCGAGGGCGCCGCTCAGAAACTCGGACTTCTGCGCAGTCGGAGATCTCCCCGATGAATTCGACATGTCGGTTTGGCGAGGAGCGGCTTGATCATCTCCTCGAAATAGTCGTGATCGACGGCGTCGACTTTTGCCGCGATCTTGAGCGGCAGTCCGCAGCGCTCGGCGATGTGAATCGCGCGATCAACTCGCTTCTCCGGCGAAATGCGACCCAGAAAAGCGAGATAGGACGGCTCGGAGGGAACCGGCCTGAGAAGCTCCTTCGGGCATCCCGTGATAGACCGTGCCGATCCAATGCGCGTTCGGCGCGGGTCGCCGCTGCGCGTTTGAAATCGACACCACCGGAACCGTTGGAAAGGTCTCGAAAACCGGCTCATGCTCGGGCAAATCGAGACGTCCATGCAGCGTCGTGAGAAAGGGTGTCGACTGCCGGGACATCACCGAGAACGGGTAATAGTCGAGATGGAAATGCAAGAGGTCGAATTCCTTCGCGCGCCGCGCCACCTGTTCGATCATGCTGACGTGAAGAGCGTTCGGATCACGCACCGAGCCATCGAGTCTGAGAGCGGTGGGCCACATCGGCTCGAGACGCGCGCTCGTGACGGAATCCCCGCTTGCAAACAGCGTAACCTCGTGTCCGAGCGCGACGAGCTCCTCGGTCAGCCATGAGATCACCCGTTCTGTTCCGCCATAAAGTTTCGGCGGCACGGCTTCAGTCAGCGGCGATATCTGAGCAATCCGCATCTTCCTTCCACTCCGTGTGTTGGCACGCTGCAACTCGCGATGAACGGTGGGTTCGTGGATGTTTGGTCGAGCCGAGCAGCGGCGAAAGGGCAAAACGCTCTAGCGCGATATAGGTTCCGGCGAGAGATTATTTTTCCATCTCAGGGATGTCTTTGGAATCGCTGCTTTGCATCGTATCGCCCAACTTTGACCCATTTTTGCCCAAACATTTCCGCGTCGATGGGCATGGGCGAAACCGACCTCACCAACATACGGATCTCGAACGTTAGCCTTTCTTGGCCGCTACATTCGCGCGCGCGCAGCGCCTCACGCTGCGATCGCGTTCGCGGTGGTGGCGGCGGTCACTTGTTCCGTCAGCACGCAATATGGCGTCAAGAGGCTGGTCGACGCGCTGTCATCGCCGTCGAAGAGCGGAAGCCCCTGGTTCGCCTTTTGGCATCTTGTTGTTCTTCATTGCGGCGGACAACTTGTTCTGGCGCGTGGCTGGCCTTGTTGGGCAGCTACACGTTCGTGCGCGTCACCGGCGACATCCGCGCCGATCTCTTCAGACATTTGACGGGCCACGCGCCTGGCTACTTCGCCAAGCGGATGCCTGGCATGTTGACAAGCCGGGTTACGGCGACGTCGAACGCCGTCTTCACCATCGAAAACATGTTCGTCTGGAACGTCGCGCCGCCCTGCTTGGCGACCGTCGGCGCGATTGCTTTTCTCGCGATGGTCAATGTCTGGATGGCCGCCCTACTGGCTGTCGTTTCGTGCGGCATGATTGTCATTATTTTCCACATCGCCGCCGCCGGCAAACCGCTGCACCACGATTTCGCCGACAAAGCGGCGGCCGTCGACGGCGAAATGGTGGACGTCATCGGCAATATCTCGCTCGTGAAAGCCTTCGGCGGTCTGTCGCGTGAGCAGCGTCGTTTCGACGCGACCGTCGCGCAGGAGCTGAAAGCTCGCCGCCGCAGCCTGCTTTACCTCGAGAGGTTGAGGCTGACGCACGCCCTCGTCACCGTCATTTTGATTCTCGGATTGCTGGCCTGGGCGATCCATCTCTGGCAGCGCCATGAGGCGACCGTTGGCGACGTCGTACTGGTCTGCACGCTGGGCATCTCGGTGCTCAGCGCGACTCGCGATCTTCGCCGTTGCGCTGGTCGACGTCACGCAACACTTCGCGCGTCTGTCGGAGGCGCTCGTCACGTTGCTCTCTCCGCACGAGCTGACAGATCATCCGCAAGCCGCGGCGCTCGCGCCGAAGGGCGGCGCGCGCATCGTCTTCGAGCGGATCAGCTTCGCCTATCCAGGGAATCGGCAGGTCTTCGATGAGCTCACTCTCGCCGTCGAGCCCGGTCAGAAGATCGGCTTGGTGGGACCGTCAGGAGGCGGCAAGTCCACACTCATTGCGCTCTTGCAGAGATTTTACGATCTGCAGGGCGGCCGCGTCCTGGTTGACGGACATGACATTTCGCGAGCGACGCAGGAGAGCCTCCGGCAAGCCATCGCCGTCGTGCCGCAAGACGCGCCGCTGCTCAACCGTTCGCTGATGGACAACATCCGCTACGGCCGTCCGGAAGCGACTGACGCGCAGGTCTGGGAAGCGGCGCTCGCTGCGAGATGCGGCGACTTCATCGAGAATCTGCCGGCGAGCCTCGACACCATCGTCGGCGACCGCGGCGCGCAATTGTCCGGCGGTCAGCGTCAACGCGTCGCGATCGCGCGGGCCTTCTTGAAGAATTCGCCCATCCTTTTGCTCGACGAAGCAACCTCCGCCCTCGACAGCGAAGCCGAAGAGGCGATCCGCGACGCGCTTTCGCGTCTTATGCAAGGACGGACCGTCATCGCCGCCGCGCATCGGCTTTCCACGCTGCGGAATTTCGACAGGATTGTCCTCTTGAGGAGGGGCAAGATCGTGCAGGACGGCGAACCCGAGAGCTTGTTGAAGGTGGACGGGCCGTACCGAACGCTGGTCATGCAGGAAGTCAAACGTCTTTCCAGGCAGGCGGCGTGAACGGCCGCATGGGCGCGATTTTGGCGCATCGACAAGGGCCCTTAGGCGCCCTCTCGGGGAAAACAACGCTTCATCCCGGATGGCGCGCGCAAGCGCAGGGCGATCTCATCCGATCGTATCAGACTTAGAATTGGCGAGTTCGCCCTCGAGCCAAGCGGCAATCCGGAGCGCCATTTCCTCGTCGTTGCGGGGCGTGACGATCTGCAGGCCGACCGGCAGGCCGCGGGTGGAACGCCCGGCGGGCAGCGACGCCGCAGGCTGGCCGGTGAGGTTGAACGGATAGGTGTAATAGACCCAGGACACGAGACTTCTGTCCTCGATCCCGTCCGGGATGTTGCGGCCCGCCTCGAGCGCGGAGACGGGCAGAGTGGGGCTGAGCAGCGCGTCGTAGCGGCTGAAGAAAGCCGCCATCTCGTCGCGCAGCGCGTAGCGTCGGAAGACAGCGTCGTAATAGGCGCGCATCTCCTGTTTCAGCGCCGCGTCCAGAATGTCCGCGACGGCCGGATCAAGCAGGTCCCGCCGCGTTTCGAGGATCGGCCGCAGTCGCGTGCCGACGCCGGCGTAGAACTCCGCGGACCACATATCTTCCGGGTCGGCGGCGAAGACGCGCTCAACCTCCTCGACCATGCAGCCCGCACGCTCGAGGAGACGCGCGGCGCGGCCGCAGATCTCCACGACCTCGGGGTCGGGCTTTGCGTAGCCGAGCGTCGGGCTCCAGGCGATTTTGCAGGGCCCTTGAAGCGGCGCGTCGCAGGCCGCGACGTAATCGGGGACGGGCCCAGCGATGGCAGCCGGGATCGCGCGGATCGTAGCCCGCGACCGCCTGCAGCAGCAAGAGCGGCGTCGCGGACGTTGCGGGCGAGCGGGCAGACGTGCGCAAGCGTCGGCGTCGCCGAGACCGGCCAGACCGGCACGCGGCCGAAGTTGGCCTTGAAACCGAAGGTTCCGGTGAAGGCCGCGGGAATGCGGATCGAACCTCCGCCGTCGGTGCCGAGTCCGAAGGGCGTGATCCCGGCGGCGACGGACGCGGCGCAGCCGGCGCTCGAGCCGCCCGGCGTCAGCGAGAGGTCGAGCGGATTGCGGGTCACGCCGGTCAGCGGCAAATCGCCGACCGGCTTGCAGCCAAATTCGCTCGTCGTTGTCTTGCCGATCAGGATCGCCCCTGCCGCGCGCGCGCGCTCGACCGAGGGCGCGTCGACCTTGCCGATATTGTCCGCCATCGCCCGTGAGCCGAAGGCGTAGGGCAGGCCTTCGACCGAGATCAGATCCTTCGCGGAGAACGGCAGGCCATGCAGCGCGCCGAGAGCATCGCCACGCATCACGGCGGCCTCGGCTGCCCGCGCCTCGCTCAGCGCCTCGTCGCGGCGAAGGACCGTGAAGGCGTTCAGCGTCGCCTGCGTCGCCTCGGCCTCATCGAGCGCCCGGCGAACGACCTCGACCGGCGACAGCTCTTTCCGCGCCGATGAGCCTCGCCGTCTCGCGCGCGGTCAGAGCGAAGAGCTCGTCGCCCATGGGCTCAGTCGTTGACGATGGCGAAGGCGCGCACCGGCGAGCCGGAGCCGCCTTTGAACTTCAGCGGCGCGCCGAAGAACTGGAACTCGCCCTTGCCGAGCAGCTCTTCGAGATTGACCAGCCATTCCCAGTGCGAAATGCCGAGATCGCGGCACAGGCGGTGCTGGGCGAAGATATTGTCGGTCGGCTTGTCGGTTGAAGGTCCTTCGACGCCGTGCATGCGCGAGCCGCGATCGTAGAGCCAGCGCGTCGCCTCGACGGTGAGCAGCGGATTCTTCCATACGCTGTCGAGCGAGGGATAGTTGCGTTTGTGGAAGCCGGTGCAGAGCAAGACAATATGGCCGTCGACCTTGACGCCGGACTTGGCCTCCGCCTTCTCCATGTCGGCCGCCGTGATGTCGCCGAGATCGGGGATGTGCTGCAGGTCGAAGCAGACGGCCTTGCCCATGAAGAGATCGAGCGGCATTTCGTCGACTGACTTTCCCTTGGGATTCACGTGGCGGAAAGCGTCGACATGCGTGCCGACATGGTCGAGCATGCCGATGAAGTTCGTCTGGAACGTCATCGGATCGCCCGGCACGCCAAGATTCTGCGCTTTCGAGGTCTCGTGGGTCAGATGCTCGAAGATAGATCGGCCGCTGGAAGAGCTTGTGCGCGGGCATGTTGTCTTCGATCAGCAGCGAAAGATCGATAATGCGGGTCATCGTTGTTGTCTCCATGTTGTCAGCGGCGCACTCGAGACGCTGCGCTCGGCGGGCGTGAGCACGACGCCATAGGCTCGCGCGCGTACTCGGCGGTGATCAAATCGTCGAACATTTCCTCCAGGACCTGCTCTGCCCACGTTGTTCAACTCACTTCTTGCGAGGGAACCTCTTCGCGAAGTCGTCCGCCATCTCGTTCATCGTGACGAACTTGACGCCCGGCTGCGCGATCATGTGGTGGTAGAGTCGCTCGAGGATCATCAAGACGTGTGGGCGTCCCGAGACGTCGGGATGGATCGTCATCGGGAACACCGCGTAATCGTATTCGCGATAGACCCAGTCGAACTGATCCTTCCACATCTGTTCGATGTCGCGCGGGTTCACGAATCCGTGGCTGTTCGGCGACTTCTTGATGAACATCATCGGCGGAAGGTCGTCGAGATACCAGCTGGCCGGGATCTCGATCAGATCGGTCTCGCGGCCGCGCTTGAGCGGCGTCATCCAGGCGGACGGATGCTTGGAATAGTCGATCTTTGTCCAGCTATCGCCGACGCGCACGTAATAGGGCTGATGGTCATGATGCATCAGCGAGTGGTCGTATTTGATGCCGCGTTCGAGCAGGAGCTCATTGCTGACGTTGGAGAACTCCCACCAGGGCGCGACGTAGCCGGTCGGTTGCTTGCCGGAGAGCTTGGCGACGAGCTCGATACATTTGTCGAGAATGTAGCTCTCCTGCTCGCGGGTCATCTCGATCGGGTTCTCGTGGCTGTAGCCATGAATGCCGATCTCGTGGCCGGCGTCGGCAACCAGCTTCATCTGCTCGGGAAAGGTTTCGATCGAGTGGCCGGGGATGAACCAGGTCGTCTTGACGCCCAATCGATCGAAGAGCTGGACGAGGCGCGGCGAGCCGACCTCGCCCGAGAACAAGCCGCGCGAAATGTCGTCCGGGCTGTCTTCGCCGCCATAAGAACCGAGCCAGCCTGCAACCGCGTCGACGTCGACGCCAAAGCCACAGAGTATCGTCTTGCCCATTTTTGTCTCCTCACCAGGTTGTTGGCCATTGTGGGTTCATCCGCGCGACAGCCGGCCAGCCCTCAATGAAACGATGATCGGATAGATGTTCTCGGTCGAAGGGCGCCCAGTCGTGCAGCGCGACAGAGTGGATGCGACGGGCAGGCGCATGGCCTGCAAAGGCTATGGACGAGAACGGAATAGGCAACGCTTCGGGCATGGTTCTATTCCGCGGGGCGGATAAACGGCTCGGCGGACAGGGCGGCCGACAGGACTTCAGTGTCCCGGCCATGCGTCGCCGAAAGCAAAAAGCTTGTCGGCATACCTTCGGCGTCATTCCCGCTTGGGATGGCGACGCCGCACCAGTCGAGGAAATTACCGACTGACGTGTTGCGCAAGGTCTTGAGATTCTCTCGGACGAACACCGCGAAGTCGGCCTCGAGCGGCGCGATCGGCATCGCGACATGCGGTGTCGTCGGAAAGGCGACGAAGCGGTCGCCAATGCGGGCGTTCGCTTGGCCGATGAGCCGCTTGCGCGTCTCCAGGATCTCAAGCAGGTCGACCGCTGTCATCGACTCCGCGAGACGGATGCGGGCGACGACGCGCCTGTCCATGCGCTCGGCGTCGGGCCCGTTGACGCGTGCTCTGTGAACATGCAGCGCTTCGACGCCGAGCAAGCTTCCGTGCTTTGCGGTGAGTTCTGAAATCTCGGCAAGTTCCGGCATCGGCCCACGCTCGATCTTCGCCCCTTGCGCCTCAAGTCGCGCAAGCGCCGCCTCGAAATTTGCGAGGACTTCATCCTGGCAGCCGTCCAGGACGATCGTCTCCGGGACGAAGAGCTTAAGCGTCTCGGATCGACGCAGCATGTGCCTTTGCGGGTTCCTCGCCGCGCAGAGCCGCGTCGGCGAGTACGCAATCCTCGACCGTGTGCGCGAGCGGCCCGATCGTGTCGAGCGTGCGCGATAGCGGGAACACGCCCTCCATCGGGAAATGTCCGGTGGAAGACTTGTACCCCACAACGCCGTTGAAGCTCGCGGGCACGCGCACGGAGCCGCCGGTGTCGGTGCCGATGGCGAGCGGCGTCAGGCCTGCTGCGACGACCGCGCCGGAGCCCGACGATGAGCCGCCCGGCGAGCGCGCAATGTTCGGGTCGCGCGGATTGCGCGGCGTGCCGAAATGCGGATTGAGGCCGATGCCGGAATAGGCGAACTCGGTCATGTTGAGGAGGCCGATCATGACGAGGCCCGCCCGCCCGGCCGCTTTGATCAGCGCCGCATCCTCCTTGGCCGGAGGATCGCGCGCGAGCACGCGCGAGCCCATAGTGGTCACGCGGCCTTCAACGTCAAAAAGATCCTTCCACGCACAGGGGACGCCGTCCAGCGGGCTCAGCGGCTTTCCGGCCTTCAGGCGCGCCCTGGCAGCGTTTGCTTCGCGTCGAGCGCGCTCCGCGGTCACTTCCGTGAAGATCGCCTTGTCAGGATAGCGAGCGATGGCCGCGAGCGTCTCCTCGATCAGATCGCAGGCGTCGGTTCTTCCGGCGCGCAAGTCCGATCCGAGCTTGGCGGCGGTGGCGGCAGGCCTTGATGCGACAGGCTTTGATCCGGCAGGCATTCGCGCGCTCAATGCGAGATCAGCGTTGCGGCGTCGCGGCGCCACGCGAGCAGCACGTCGTCGCCGGATGCGTATCGGACAGCATATTTGTCAGCATGAAACTCGACCAGGACCGGCTCGGAGGCGCCGATCGCCGCGTCGATCTGCACGATGTGGCCAACCTGCTCGACTGACTCTGACGCGTCGCCTTGACCGGATTGCCGCCATAGACCGGCGATGAGCTGCTCGTGCGAGGTCGAGAGCGGCAGGACGTCGATTGCTTCGGCCGGGACAGCGAGGCTCGCCTCGCTGCCAACGCCTGCGCGCTGTCTCGAGGGCGGCGCCGACGAGTTGCCCAAAGGCCGTGTCGAGTGTCACGCCGCCATCGTTCGTCAGCGAGTACGCGTGCCTGGAATCGAGCGCGTTGCGGCCGATGAATTTGGCGACGAACAGCGTCTTCGGCCGGGTGTAGAGTTCGTAGGGCGCGCTGATCTGCTCGACCCTGCCCGGCGTTCATCACCACGATCCGATCGGAGAGCGCCAGCGCCTCGGACTGCGCGTGGGTCACGAAGACGAAGGTGACGCCGAGGCGCCGCTGCAGCAGCTTCAGCTCGTTCTGGATGCTCTTGCGCAAGATTGGCGTCGAGCGCGCCGAGCGGCTCGTCGAGCAACAGAATGTCGGGCTCGACCACCAGCGCCGCGGGCGAGCGCGATGCGCTGCTTCTGGCCGCCGGACAGCCTGTCGGGGCGCACGTCGCCGATGTCGGTCAAGCCCGAGCGTCTCGAGAATGCGCTCGACCTTGGCGTCGCGCTCGGCCTTGCGGCATCTTCTTGACGTCGAGGCCGAAGCGCACGTTGTCGCGCACGCGTCATGTGGGGAAAGAGCGCATAGTTCTGGAAGATCATCGCGGTCGGACGCCGCTCGGGCGGCACGTCGTTGACCCGCTTGCCGCGGATGAGGATGTCGCCCGACGTGATCGGATTCGAATCCGGCGATCATGCGCAGCGTCGTGGTCTTGCCGCAGCCGGACGGACCCAGGAAGGCGATGAATTCGCCCTTGGTCACGCTCAGGTTGAAGTCGATGACGGCCGGAGTTCCGCCGTCATAGACCTTCCCGACGTTGATGAGCTCGAGATCGTAGGTCACGCGACTTTCGCCTGTGGGTCGTTCCGGCTCCTTGCATGCCGAGGGAGCCGGGACCCGAAGCCAGTCCTCATGCGCTGAGGAACTCGTCCCACTTCTGCATCAGATAGTCGTACTCGTCCGGCCACTGGTGCCAGTAGGCGACGTGGCCGGCGCGCGTTCGCGAGCGAGCCGCCGTCGCGCAGATCGCCCTCCTTGATGCCGCGCTCCGGCGGCGCCGACCCAGGGCTTGCCCTCGTACCAGAACGCGTATTTCTCGGGAGACATGACCTTCTGGATGTTGGTCGTCGGCGAGTAGTAGCCCTGCTCGGAGACCGTGATGCCGGGCGGGCCCGACAGCCAGTAGTCGGCGTAGGCGGTGACCGCGTCCTTGTTGGGCGTGCCGGTGATCTCGCGAGACGCCGATCGCCCAGGCGCGATAGCCTTCCTTCGGCACGGCGTAGGCGCAGGGCGTGCCCTGCGCCTTCACCGCCATGACCGCCGGCTGCCAGGCGTCCGCAGATCACCATCTCGCCTGAGGCCAGGAGATTGACGAGCTCGCCGAAATCGCCCCAGAGCGCGCGGAACTGGCCGCCCTTCTTCTTCGAGATGAGGAACTTCGAGGCTTCGTCGATCGCCTTCTTGTCCGGATTGCCGGGGTTCGGCACATCGAGAAGCTTGAGCGAGTTCATCGCCAGGACCGCCTGGCCGAAGGCGATCAGCGGATCGACGTTGAGGCCGCGACTTGCCCTTGAACTTGTCGTCGAAGATCGCGGTCCAGGTATTGGCCTCCTCGGCCGAGACGAGGTCCGGGCGGTAGCCGATCGAGTCGTAGTTGTAGACGGTCGGCACCATCCAGAGGTCGGTCTCGCTTGTCGTCCGTCCAGATCTGGCCGACGATCTGCGCCTTCGGCGCCCATTTGGGCGATGGGCTTGGTGAAGGTATCGCGGATGTCGGTCCAGTTCTTGAGCGCGGACGTCGGGATCGGCTCGATCTTGTTGGTCGCGATGACCGCGGGCAGACGCTCGCCGATCGTCTCCCAGCAATCATAGGCGTTTGAGCCGGAAAGCAGCTCTGTCTGCGTGTCCGGGAAGATCGCGCCCGTGCCGGACGACCGCCTTGACGCCAGACTTCTTCTTGAAGTCGGCGAGGATGCGCTCCTGCACCGTGACCGAAAGTCCGACGGTGCGCAGCTCCTGATCCGCCAGACCTGCCGCGATAGGCCTGCTGCGCGCCGAAAGGGCGTGCCGCACGCCGACGACTGCGACGCCGCCTGCGGCGCCTTTCATGAACGTACGGCGTGATAGATCGAATTTCTTCATTGCTTCCTCCTCCTGTTTAGCCATTCGTCGGCGGCGCACCTCGGATCAGTACCGTCCGACAAGCAATCCGCCGTCCACCACCACCACCTGGCCCGTCATGTAGCGGGCGGCCGTCGACGCCAGAAACACGATGACGTCGGCGATCTCCTCCGGCTCGCCGATCCGGCCCATCGGAATGAAGGCGCCAGCCGCCTCCGCGCCCTTCGGCCCGAGCGAATGCTCCTCGCTCAGGAGCTGCGCGGTGCGGATGTAGCCGGGCGCGACGCCGTTCACGCGGACGCCGTCCTTCGCCAGCTCGACCGCGAGGCCGCGCACGAGGCCGACGACGCCGGCCTTCGCCGACGAATAGTGGACATGCTCGTCCCAGCCATAGGCGACGCCCATGATCGAGGAGAGGCAGACGATCGCGCCCCTCTTGCGCGCCCGCATGCCGGCGATCGCCGGGCGGACGACGCGAAAGATGCCCTTGAGGTCGATGTCGAAGGTGTGGTCCCACTTCTCGTCGTCGAGCGTGGCGAGCGGGACGCGGTGGGCGATGCCGGCGTTGGCGACGATCGCGTCGATGCCGCCGTACGTCTTCTCGGCTGCGGCGACGACGGCGTTCGCGGCCTCGCGTCGAGCGGACGTCGAGCTTGTGGAACTCGGCCTTGCCGCCCTCGCGCGCGATCTCGTCGGCGACCGCCGCGCCTTCTTTCTCGAGGACGTCGGTCACGACGACGTGTGTAGCCGGCCTTGGCGAAGGCCTTGCGCGGTCGCGCGGCCGATGCCGATGCCGGCGCCGGTAATGAGAACGGTCTCTGCTCACAGCATCACGTCTCCGGAATTCGGCCCGATCGTCTGGCCGACGAATAGGCTCGCCTCGCTCGCGAGCAGAGGAAAGCCACCGCTGCGGCGACCTCCTCGGGCTCGCCAAATCGCCCGAGCGGCAGCTCCGCTGGCCTTGGCCTTGCGCCAATCCTCGGACAGCGCCATGCACGAGCGGGGTGTTGATCGGGCCGGGCGCGACGGCGTTGACGCGGACGCCAAGCGCGCTCACCTCGCGGGCGAGCGACTTGGTCAGGCCGATGATCGCCGCCTTCGCGGCGCTGTAGTGGACGAGCTCGACGCCGCCGATCTGTCCGAGCTGCGAGGCCATGTTGACGATGACGCCGGACTTGCGCGCGAGCATCGCGGGCAGGACGCGCCTTGCGTCATCAGGAACACGCCGCGGACATGGACGGCGAACATGCGGTCGAAGTCCGCGGGCGTCAGGTCGACGAACAGGGCCTGGTGGACGTAGCCCGGCGTTGTTGACGAGATGGGTGGGATCGCCAAAGGCGGCCCGCGCAGCCGCGGCGATCGACGTCCGACGTCGGCTTCGCTGCGACGACGTCGCCCGCCGCCGCGATCGCGGTTCCGCCCGCTCGCCTTGATCTCCGCCGCGACGGCCTGCGCCGCCTCGGAGCGCAGGTCGTTGACCGTCACGCCGATAGCCGTCCGCGGCGAGGCGCAGGGCGCACGGCGCGTCCGATTCCCGAGCCCGCGCCGGTGATGACGGCGCTGCTTCATCAGACGGCCTCCTGGATCGCGATGCGCCGGGCGCGCCGCACGCTGAGCGACATCAGGATCGCGTAGACCGCGAGCAGCGCGAACGAAAACAGAGTCGTCAGCACCCCGAAGGCGAAGACGTTGGGATGGATCTCGACCGCGAATGTCGAATAGATCGCGAGCGGCAACGTCTGCTCGCGGCCGGAGGAGAACAGGGTGCGCGAGAACTCGTCATAGGAGAGCGTGAAGGCGAACAGCATCGCCGAGAGCACGCCCGGAAAGATCAGCGGGAAAGTGATCTTGCGGAAGGTGGTCGCCGGCGACACGCCGAGCGACCAGGCCGCCTCCTCGACCGAGCCGTCGAAGCGGTTGAAGATCGCCAGCATGACCAGGAAGCAGAAGGGCAGCGTGTAGACGACATGCGTCGCGAACGCCGTCGTGTACCAGTGCCGCTCGATGCCCGGTCGTTGTGGCGACGAGCGCCGTGCCGAGGCCGACGAGCACGCCGGGAACGATCATGCCGAGCACGATCAGATAGAAGACGAAGCCGCGGCCGCGAAAATTCCGCCGGAACGCCTGCGCCGCCATGACGCCGAGCACGGTCGAGGTGACCATCGTCATGAAGGCCAGAGCTCAGCGAGCGCACCAGCGAAATGCCGATCGGCAGCGGCGAGACGCGCGAAGGCGGCGCGAGGCCGAGGATGTGCCGTACCAGAAGAGCGACCATTCCTCGATCGGGAACTGCGGGCCGCCCTCCGGGCCCTTCTGGAAGGACAGGATGCCGAGCACGATGAACGGGCCCATAGAGGAAGAGGAGGAACAGGCCGACGTAGACGGCGAGAATGGGCTTGAGGAGCCGCGACCTGCATCGCTCTCAGAGCTCCTTCTTCAGGTCGACGATGCGCAGGAGGCCCGCGATCACAATCGCCATGATGATGGTCAGGATGACGCCGACGACCGAGGCGAACGCCCATTTGAGCGAGCCGACCTGGGTGACGATGATGTTGCCGAGCAGGTTGACCTTGCGGCCCGAGAGCGCGGCGCTCGTCGCGAATTCGCCGA
This sequence comes from uncultured Solirubrobacteraceae bacterium, assembly GCA_963813055.1. Classification (GTDB taxonomy): domain Bacteria; phylum Actinomycetota; class Thermoleophilia; order Solirubrobacterales; family Solirubrobacteraceae; genus Palsa-744. The sequence continues at coordinate 473,921 of CAWEXM010000005.1, read as the reverse complement.
GCACCATGACGCTGACGAAGATCGCGCCGACCACGACGCCGGGCAGGCTGAGCGGGAAGATGATCTTGCGCAACACGCGCCAGAAGCCGGCGCCGAGATCGCGCGCCGCCTCGAGAATGTTCGGGTCGATGCGGCCGAGCATGAAGGCGATCGGCCCGACCATGAAGACGACGTAGATCTGCGTCATGCCGATGACGACCGAGAGGTCGGTGAACAGCAGCGCGTCGATCGGCTGGTGGATGATGCCCGCCTTCATCAGGAGGATGTTGATCGCGCCCTCCTTGCCGAGCATCGGCCGCCAGGCCACGACGCGGATCAGGAACGAGGTCCAGAAGGGAATGACGCAGAGGACGAGCAGGGTCGTCTGCACCGTCTTGTTCTTGACGAACAGGCCGACGAACAACGCCGTCGGATAGCCGACCACGAAGGTCGTGAACGAGCACGGTCAGCCAGATGCGGATCGTCGTCCAGAGCGAGGTCGAGATAGGTGTCGGACGACGAAGAAGGTCCGCCAGCTCGCGAGTGTCAGCGTGCTCTCGATCTTGAAGGTGGTCTGCGTCCAGAACGACACGTAGACAATCATCGCCATCGGAACGACGAGGAACAGGGTCATCCACACGACGGCGGGCGCAATCAGGAGATAAGCGCCTCCGGCGGCCTTCGACGAATTCCGAGGGGCCGTTTCGACGGCCGAAGCGGAGAGGTCTGTCGTTGTCATGACGGCGTCTCAGCCGAACGCGATGCCGTCGTCTGGCGTTCCACGCCAGACGGTAGGTCTGCGCCGGGCGAAAAGGAATCGGGAGGACCGTTGCTCAAGTGATGTTCGACCTCGACGACCTTTCCGTCCTTGCCTCGAAGAAATGCACGAATCGTCGAGCCAAGATATTCGCTCGCGACATAGGCCGCCGAGAGGCCAGGGCCTTCGCCGTTCGGCTGCATTCGATCGTAGCGCACCGCATAAGCCGGCTGCGCGAGGCCACTCGCGGGCCAAGCGAAAACTTGCCGTAAGGCGTCCGGAATCCGTCGCCTTCGATCGAGCCGTCGAACACATTGTAGCAATTGAGGTAGCGTGCGACGAGCGGATTCGCCGGACGGTCGTAGATTTCGCTCGGCCTGCCGAACTGCATGACGCGACCGTCTGTCGAGCACGATGAGGCGATCGCCCATCGCCAGCGCCTCGGTCTCGCTTCCGGTCACGTGAAGGAACGGGAATGGCGAGCTCCTCGCGGATGCGCCGAAGCTCGCTGCGCATTCGTAGGCGGAGATTGGCGTCGAGCGCGCCGAGAGGCTCGTCGAGGAGCACGAGTCTCGGCCTGATCACCAGCGTCCGCGCAAGCGCCACGCGCTGCTTCTGTCCGCCGGAGATCTGGTCGACGGCCGCGGTCCTCGAGGCCTTTGAGGCCGACGAGCTCCAGCATGTCGAGCGTGCGCGAGCGAGCTTCGCTGTCGGCTGACCGGCTGGGCTCCGTTGCGCAAGCCGAAGGCGACATTGTCGAAGACGGAAAGATGCGGGAACAGGGCGAAGTTCTGGAACACGAAACCGACGCCACGCAAATAAGGAGGCCGGTCGGTTACGTCCTCGTCCTTCAGGAGCACGCGTCCGCCTTGCAGCGGCTCGAAGCCTGCGATCGCGCGAAGGAGGACAGTCTTGCCCGAGCCGCTCGGTCCAAGCAGGGAAACATACTCTCCCGAATTGACCGAGAAGGAGACGGAATCGAGCACCGGCGCGCTCGCCAAAGAGTTTGGTCAAGCCTTCCAGTCTCAGGACGGGAACTTCGGCCACGGCCTCATGCTCTATTCGAGTGGGAGACCGGACGCATGCAGCCGGTCAGCGGCTCTTGGTCCGTTCGGTCTCTACTGAGATTGATGAAAGCAAAAATGCCTAGTGTATGCAACCGAATTCATTCGTCTGACGATCAGATTTTTAGAAACTTGGGAAGGACGCCTGTTTTCCGCGCACCTCATGATCGCGACTTGTGCAGATCGGCTTGATTAATAATCATGCTTGTATGCAAAACTCATTCCTTTAGGCGTCTCGTCGGGTAAGATAGGGGACGTCGACCGGAGGGTCCGGGATGACCGCGACGATCTTCAACCTCGCAAGATTTTTCTCGGCGAGCGTTGCGAGACGACTGCGCCAATAAGTCGCCGCGGCGTCGATCGCTCGTCCGGCGATCAACTCAAACAGCACCAGATATTCGCTGGTCGCGACCGCATCGTTCGGAAGCCCGAGCTTTGTGAGGGCCCGGGAGGCCGCCGCTAGAGGCAGGCGATTCTGCTCGATGAGCTCGACGAGATGGCCATTCGGCGCTCGCGCGAGGCCGTAAGTCATCAGCGCCTTGTCGAGGTCGATCCCATGCGCTCGGATCCTCTACGCCGGGATCGCGTTCGCGTTCCCGCCGTAGCGCCTCGCCGATCATGTCGTATTCCATGGTGTCGGCGGCGAGCCGGAGCGCCTCGGGCTCCAAGGATCTCCCGCAGCTTGAACCGCTCGCGCACGGACTGGGCGGTGAGTGCGTTGACCACCCAGTGCGAACTCGCCGTCTTGGCGATCAGGCCGCGTTCGTGCAGGCGGGAGAGCACGTCGCGGACGACCGTCCGGCTGACCCCGTAATAGTCGCCGAGTTCCGATTCGATGATGCGAAAGTCGCCGAAAACGAGCGACGCGGCGACCGCCGTCTCGACCTCCTCATAGACGCGCTCCCAAAGGCCGCGATTCTGCAAGGCGCTGTCGATCTCGTCCGACACCGACAGTCCGAGCTTCGTAAGGTCCGTGCGAAGGGGCTTCTCGGTGGATTTCGCGTCCTCCCACCAGATAGCCGCGCCCCTCGAACCTGCGGACGAGGTCCTCCTCCTCGAGGATGCGCAGCGCCGCCTGTACGGGAGCGCGGCTTGTCTTGAGCAGACCAGCGATCGACCCTTCCAACAAGACGAGCCCCGGAGGCAGACGTCCCGCCGCGATATTGACGCGCAAGGCAGCCGCGACAAGCTCGTAACGCTTCGACGTTTCGACGCGGGCGCGGCGCGGATTCATCGCGCCTTGTTCACGTCGGCCACAAAACGCGACCAGAGCCGGGAGGCGTAATTGTACTCGTCCATCGCCGTATTCCACATCGCGATGCGGCGCGCGCGCTCCACATAGCTGCCGCCGGATCGCTTTGCGCCCTTCGGCACAACGAGGGTTTCGCCGTCGACGCCGACGAGGTCGGTTGCGGCCTCCTTGCCGTCGTACCAATAGGCCCATTCGGCGGGGGTGAGATAGCCTCTGATCGCATCGGGCGCCGAGATATAATAGCCTTGACGCGCCATGGTCGCGCCTGCCCAGCCCGAGAGCCACCAGTCGAGATATTCGTAGGCCATGTCGAGATGCGCTCCCGAGACGTGCCGCGCGATGCTCATGCCGCCATGCCAGGCGCGGTAGCCTTCTTCGGGCACGGCTTCGCGGACGAACGGGGCGACGGGCGCCGAGCGCGTTATAGATCGGCGACCACATGCTCTGAATCGCCGTCTCCCCGCGTCGCAGCAGGCTCGCGCCTTCCTCATTGGTGGTCCAGCAACGGACGAAGAAGCCCTCCTCAAGCCGGGCGCGCAGGAACCGGAACAAGGCCGCGAGTTCTGCGGGCGTCATGTTGCCGATATTCTCGAAGCGCACCGCGCCTGACGCCTCCGCTGCGAGCGCGGCGTCGAACAGTCCGATCGCGGGCTCGTCCACCAGGGCAAGCCGGCCTTTCGCGCGCGGGTCGAACAGCATGGCCCAGCTTTCCCGCGGCCAAGCGGTCGTCGGCGAAAATGCGCTTGTCGTAGCCGAAAGAATCGAAATTGTGCACCGCCGGCAGCATGGCGATGCGCCTCGTCGGCTCCGGGCCGAGCGAATTGTCGGGCTGGACGTAAAGCGTGTTCGCGGGCGCATCGCCGACGCCGCGGCTTGCGTATTTGTCGACGCCGCCGAGCCGCGTAAGCGGGCCCAACTGAACCCCAGCGGGCAATCCGCTCGGTATCGAGCGGCTGCAGCGCGCTCCAGGACCAAACGATCGACAGATTATGAAAAGTCTGGTCGTAGACGTGGTAGGATTCCGGGTGAAGCGCCGCCTTGCGCTGGCAATCCTGGAAATTGAGCACCTCGAATTCGAGGTCGAAGCCAAGGTCGGCCGTCGCGCGCTCCCTCACGGCCTCCAGACAGCGAGATGAAGGTGCCGAGCACCTTGAGGCTCCTCCGCCGGTGGATTGCGGGAGCGGTTGCGGCAGGCTTTTGTCGTTTCGACGCCATATTCAAAACAATGTCGCAAAGGATTTCGGCGTTATCGCAGGCGTGGCTGACTTGCAATGGCGACGCCGGCGGCCTTCATTGGAGCCGGCTGCGCCGGCTGGGTCGCATTGAGGAGTTTGCTGATGTGCGCGTTATGCGGCGTTCTGGGCGGCAGGGAGCATTGGACCGCGCCGGTCAAGCGGGAAGGCGTCTACGCTCCAGGCGGGGAGCCGGCTGACCGCAGGCGCGAGCGAAGGCGGCGGATCGCTGAAGCCAACGCTATTCTCGGCCTCGTCGGCCTGTCGCTCGAGGACTGGCGGGCAGATTCCTACATCTTGCGCAACCGGACCGGGAAAACCAAGGTTGTCGCGGACCTAGCCGCGCTCTGGCCGGCGGCCGAAGCTCTGGCCGGTCGGCCGCTCGATCCGCTCGACCCCGAGGTTCTGGAGCGGCGCGAGGCGATGAATGCATGAGCCCTTCGCCGAGGCATGTCCCGGAGTTCACGCCGGTCAACCTGATCTCGGGCTTCCTTGGCTCAGGCAAGACGACGCTCCTCAAGCGCATGCTGGCGTCACCTGCGCTTGCCGACACAGCGGTCCTGATCAACGAATTCGGCCAGGTCGGCCTCGACCACGAACTCATCGAGCGCGTGGACGAGAACACGGTGCTGCTCCAGTCCGGCTGCTTGTGTTGCACGATCCGGGGAGAGCTTGCCGACGCGATCAAGTCGCTGCACTCGCGACGCGCTCGGGGCGAGATCCCTGTCTACCGGCGGCTCATGATCGAAAGCACGGGCCTCGCCGATCCGCTGCCGATCCTCACCACGATCACGGCGGAGCCCGCGTTGCGCCATCATTACCGGCTCGGCCTGGTAGTGACGACGGTGGACGCAGTCAACGGCATGAGTCATCTCGACCGGCAACCGGAATCCCTGAAACAGGCCGCGGTCGCCGACCGGTTGGTGGTGACCAAGACCGATATCGCCGATTCCGACGTCACCGCCGCTCTCGTCGCGCGCCTGCGACGCCTCAATCCCACCGCCCCGGTCCGCTTCGCGATGGACGAGGACCTCGATCCCGCGGAGCTGATCGGGCGCGATCTCTTCGACATTGCAACCAAGAGCCGGGAGGTGATGCGCTGGTTCGAGGAGGAGGCGGGGCTAGGGATCGATGACGACGATCATCGCCATAGGGGTGGGCAAGATCACGGCCATCCCCACGCGCACGCCCATGATCCAAACCGCCACGGTGACGACATCCGAGCCTTTTCCTTCGTCTTCGATGAGCCGATCGACTGGACGGCGTTCGGCTTATGGCTGTCGGCTCTTCTCAACCGCCACGGAGAGGCGATACTGCGGGTGAAGGGCATCTTGTCCATTGCCGGAGAAAGCGCCCCCGTCGCAGTGAATGGCGTCCAGCAGCTCGTCCACGCGCCGACCCATCTCGCAGGCTGGCCGAGCGACGACCGCCGCACACGGATCGTGTTCATTTGCAAAGGGCTCGACGAGGCGCCGATCCGGAGGTCCTTTGCGGCTTTCGTTTTGAAACGGAAAGCCCATCCCATTCCCGATTTTACAATCTCGTCGGACTTTGCCACCGTGGCGCGCTGACTGGGATGGAGGGGCTGACGTTGTCGTCGAATATCGCGACGTTGCTGAACTGCGACATGGGCGAGAGCTACGGGATTTGGCGCCTCGGCGACGACCAGCGCATCATGCCCTCGATCCATATCGCCAATGTCGCCTGCGGCTTCCACGCCTCGGATTTCAATCACATGCGCGCGACGGTCCAGCTTGCGAAGAAGCATGACGTCAAGGTGGGGGCTCATCCGTCCCTGCCGGATCGCCAGGGCTTCGGACGGCGGGAGATGAAGATCGGCCGTGAGGAGCTAGCCAATTGCCTCATCTACCAGATCGGTGCGCTCAAGGGCTTTCTCGAAGCCGAGGGCATGAGCCTCCACCATATCAAGCCGCATGGATCGCTCTATGGCATGGCGGCTCGCGATCCCGAGATCGCTAACGCTGTCTGCGATGCGGCGGACGTGTTCAAGACGCCCATTCTCGGCATGATCAACACGGAGCACGAGCGCGTCTATAAGGCCCGCGGCCATCGCTTTATCGGCGAGTTTTACGTCGATCTCGACTATGCGGATGACGGAAAGCTCATCATCACGCGCGAGCATGAGGCTGTCGCGCCGGAGGTTGCGGCGGACCGGGCGGTGCGGGCGCTCAAAGAGGGCCTTGTGCGCTCGGTCGGCGGCAAGGAGGTGCGCGTCGCCGCCGAGACCATCTGCGTCCATTCCGACACGCCGGGCGCGGATATCGTCGCCAAGGCGGTGCACGACCGGCTGGTCGAGGAAGGCTTCATCGCGGCGCGCGCCGCGACCCACTAAGATCTTTTGCTCCGAGGACATTTCCCCAATGGCGATCAAGACGATCGACGCCCCGATACCAGGCACGTTCTATCGCCGGCCTTCGCCGGACCAGCCGCCGTTCAAGGGGGAGGGCGACGCGGTTGCGGTCGGCGACACGATCGGTCTGATCGAGGTCATGAAGACCTTCACGGCCGTGACGGCGGAGGAGGCGGGAAAGATCGCCGCCTTCCATGTCGAGAACGAAGACCCGATCATGGCCGGCCAGCCGCTCTACGACCTCGAAGTATAGCTGGCTCATGGCCATTCGGAAGCTCTTCATCGCCAACCGCGGCGAGATCGCGGTCCGGATCATCCGCGCGGCCAAGGCGCTCGGAATCAAGACCGTGCAGGCGGCGAGCGCCGCGGACAGGGACATGCTGGCCGTCCGGCTTGCCGACGAGACGGTCGAGATCGGCCCGGCGCACGCCGGCAAATCCTATCTGAACAAGGATGCGGTCGTGGCGGCCGCCGTCGCGAGCGGCGCCGACGCCGTTCATCCGGGCTACGGCTTCCTCGCCGAGAACGCGGATTTCGCTGAGATGGTCGAGGCGGCGGGACTGATCTTCGTCGGCCCGAAGCCGGAGACGATCCGCGCGATGGGCGACAAGGCGACGGCGCGCGAGATGGCGGCGCGCGCGGATGTCCGCATCGTCCCCGGCTCGGAAGGACGGATCGAGGGCGTCGATGCGGCGATCGAAGCGCGGCGCTGGCGCATCGGCTATCCGCTGATGATCAAGGCTGCGGCGGGCGGCGGCGGGCGTGGCATTCGCGTCGCCGAGACGCCGGACGAGCTTCGCAAGCAGATTCCGGAGGCCAGCCGCCGAAGCGCAGCGCCGCATTCGGCGATGGCGGCCTTTATCTCGAGCGCTTCGTGGCGCGCGCCCGGCATATCGAAGTGCAGGTGCTCGGCGACGGCAAGGACGCGATCCATCTCTACGAGCGCGAATGTTCGCTGCAGCGCCGGCGGCAGAAGGTCTGGGAGGAGGCGCCAGCCGCCTGCCTGACGCCGGCTCTGCGCGAGGCGCTCTGCGCTTCCGCCGTGCGGCTGGCGAAGAGCGTCAGCTATCGAGGGCGCTGGCACGCTCGAATATCTCTACGACGAAACGACGCGCGAGTTCTTCTTCATCGAGATGAACACGCGCATCCAGGTCGAGCATCCGGTCACCGAGATGATCACCGGCGTCGATCTCGTGCAGGCGATGATGCGCATCGCGGGCGGCGAGCCGCTGCCCTTCCGCCAGTCCGACATCGCGATCCGCGGCCACGCGATCGAAGTGCGCATCAACGCCGAGGACCCGGCGAGGAACTTCATGCCGGCGCCGGGCGGGTGACCGCGCTCGCGACGCCCGAGGGCGCGGGCGTGCGCTTCGACACGATGCTCTACGAGGGTTATGTCGTTCCGCCGTTCTACGATAGCCTGCTCGGCAAGCTGATCGTCGGGCGGCGAGACGCGGCCAGCGGCGCTCGCGCGGCTGCGCTCGGCGCTTGGCGAGCTCACGATCGAGGGCGTGCCGACGACGCGATCCTTGCATCTCGCGCTGCTGGACGAGCGACGAGGTGAAGGCCGGCGCCGTGCACACGCGCTGGCTCGAGGGCTGGCTGGCGTCGCGGCCGCTTGGCGCACGGGCAAGGCCGCCTGAGAGCGCGGAGGGAGGCATGGCGATGAAGACGCGATATTCGTTCGGCGGCGACGAGCATGTTTTCGTCGAGGTCGACGAAGAAATGTCGCTCGAGGCGTTCTTCAAGTCGCTGTCGATGACCAACGCGGTGCGCGACAGCCGCATCAAGGGCGTGACGGAAATCTGCCCCGCCAACGCGTCGCTTCAGATCCGCTTCGATCCCGACCTGATCAGCCCGGAGACATGCTGGCCGAACTCAAGCGGCTCGAATCGGCGGCGGACAAGTCCGACGCGAACGCTCAAGACGCGGATCATCGAGATCCCCGTCTACTACAACGATCCCTGGACGCACGAGACGCTGATGCGCTTTCGCGAGCGGCATCAGGAGCCGGACTCGACCGACCTCGAATACGCGGCCAAGATCAACGGCTATGGCGAGCGTCGACGAGCTTCATCGAGGCGCATTCGGGCGCGCCGTGGTTCGTCTCGATGGTCGGCTTCGTCGCCGGCCTGCCGTTCATGTACCAGATGGTCGAGCGGGCGAAGCAGATCGAGGTGCCGAAATATCTGCGCCCGCGCACCGACACGCCGAAGCTGACGGTCGGCCACGGCGGCTGTTTCGGCTGCATCTATTCGGTGCGCGGCGCCGGCGGCTACCAGATGTTCGGCATCACGCCGATGCCGATCTACGATCCGAAGCAGGAGGTGTCCTATCTCCGCGACTTCATGATCTTCTTCAAGCCGGGCGACATCGTGAAGTTCAAGCCGGTCGACCGCGACGGTTACGACGCCGCGGTCGAAGCAGGTGGACAAGGGGAAATTCGAGCCGCCGATCCGGCCGGTGACCTTCTCTCTCGACGAGTTTCACGCCGATCCCGCCGCGACCAACGCCAAGATTCTGGAGGCGCTCCATGGCGCTTGAAATCGTGAAGCCGGGCCTCTCGACCACGGTCCAGGACCTCGGCCGGCCGGGCTACTATCATCTCGGCATTCCCGAATCCGGGCGGCATGGATCGCTATTCGCTCGCCGCGGCCAATCTGCTGGTCGGCAATCCGGAGAGCGCCGCGGTGCTGGAGGCGGTCTTTCAGGGGCCCGAGATCCGCGTTTCGCGCGACTGCGTCGTCGCGGTGACCGGCGCCGAAATGCCGCCGAAGGTCGACGGCGTGGAGCAGCCGGGCTGGACGTCGTTCACGGTCAAGGCCGGCCAGACGCTGTCCTTCGGCTATCTCAAGGGCGGCGCGCGCGCCTATATCGCCGTCTCCGGCGGCATCGACGTGCCGGTCGTGCTCGGATCGCGCTCGACCTATCCGCTCGGCGCGCTCGGCGGCCATCGAGGGACGTGCCGCTGAAAGCCGGCGACAAGCTCGCGCTCGGCGACGCACGCCGCGGCCGGCGAAAGCGGCCGCAGCGTTGCGCCGGACCTGCGCCGCCTTGCCCGCAAGTCGGCCGAACTGCGCGTCGTGCCGGGGCTCTACTGGCACCGCGTCACCGAGGAAGCCGGCGTGCATTTCTTCGAGGACACCTGGAAGGTCGCGCCCGAGGCCGACCGCATCGGCTATCGCTTCCGCGGCGGTCGTCCGCTCGCATTCGTGCCGCGCAAGCAGCCGTTCGGCGCGGGCTCGGATCCCTCCAACATCGTCGACAGCTGCTATCCCTATGGCTCGATCCAGGTCCCCGGCGGCACCGAGCCGATCGTCCTGCATCGCGACGCGGTTTCGGGCGGCGGCTATTTCATGCTCGGCACGGTCATCTCCGCCGACATGGACCTGATCGGCCAGTTGCAGCCGCATCAGCCGGCGCGCTTCGTCAAGGTCGATATCGAGACGGCGCTCAAGGCGCGAGCCGAGGAGAAGGCGCGCCTCGGCCGGCTGAGGCAAAGTCTGGCCTGACGAGAGGGCGCGCGCAGACGGGCGCTCCCATCAGGCGAGTTACCCGGAAAACCCGCTCGATCAGGAGTCACGGCGCGAGCTAACCGGCGCCTCTGGCGATTGTTCCAGGCTTGGTTTCGGCCGCGCGAACTCGGCGCTTAGCGCGCGCTGAAGCTCTGCCTCCAGGACGGACAGGCGAGGCTCGCGAGCCGGAACGCCGAAGGAGGCAATGACGCCGCGGCTGGTGCGCACGAGATTGGCGCTGGGGCCATTTTTCCGACACTGCGGCGGCTTACCGCGCGCCCTGGATTAGGAGAAAGAGTGTGTCGGCGAGCTCCGGTTGGGGAGGGGCGCCGGCGGCCTTACAAAGGTTCGTGAAGCGGATTGCGTTGGCGGACCTTGAATTACTCAATCACACGAAGACCCGGATGCCCCTGCTCCGTCAATTCGATGCTCGTGGCGAGATCGCAGCCGCGTTCGTCCTCGGCGATGAAGATCGCGGCCTTGTCCATGAAGCCGTAAAGCTGACCGCCGGGGTCTCCGGGATTTGCAGCCTCGATTTCTGCCCAGATTTCGTCCGACTTCGCCCTTTGTAATTCAGATACTCGATAATAAGCTCGTCCTTGAAGTCGAAGTGGCGGTAAAGCGCCATCTTGCTGGTGCCCGCGGCCTCGGCGATCGCTTCGACGCCGACACCTCGGATGCCCTTGCGGTGAAAGAGATCCTGCGCGCAGTCGAAGATGCGGTCGCGAGGCTTCCCAACCCGGGGAATTTGGACATCCGGATCCGGATTTGATTTTTCTTTGTTCATGGTGCTTGACGAACCCGTTACCGATCGGGTATCTGATCGCGATACCGACGCGGGTTCCATCGCGCGCTTGTAAAGTCAAACCGCCGCGGTTAACAAGCCGGACGCCTTAGTCGAAAGGAACACCGCCATGGCGTATCGCGCCCAGACGAATCGACGACCTTCTGGCGGACGCGCTCATTCAGAAAGTCATGCTCGCCGACCACGTGGAGCCCCAGGCTCTGAAGACCCTGCTGGATGGGACGGCCCGTCGCATCACAAAGTCACGGTTCGCGGCCACCGTACAGGTGGGGCAGGATCTCGGCCGGCGCGGCTGGTTTCGTGGACCGCTCCTTCTAGCGCGGCCCACGGGACGCACGACGGGCGGCGAATGCGGAGCATCGCTCTGCGGCTGACCCTCTTCCGGTGAAGCCGAGGCGGTCCCGTGGTCGGCATCTTCATCCAGCGCCCAATCTTCGCCTCGGCGATCGCCGCGATCCTCGTGCTCGCGGGCGGGATCTGTTTTTTCCTGCTGCCGGTCTCGCAATTTCCGGAGATCACGCCCCACAGGTCGTCGTTAGCGCCAATTATCCTGGGGCAAGCGCGCAGGTCGTCGCGGATACTGTGACAACTCCGCTCGAGGAGCAGATCAACGGGGTCGAGGGCATGACTTACATGTCTTCGGCGAGCTCAAATGACGGCTCCTCGACAATCACCGTCACGTTCAAGGTCGGCTATCCGCTCAACATCGCCGCGGTCGACGTGCAGAACCGCGTGTCGCAGGCAGCGTGCTCGCTTGCGGCGATCGTCAATCAGGGCGGGGTGACGATCAAGAAGCCAATCCGAACTTTGTTCTCATCGTCAATCTCGTCTCGCCGGACCGTTCGGTCGACGCGGTGACGCTGTCGAACTACGCCTACTTGCCAAATCCTCGACGAGTTCGAAGCGGCTGCCAGGCGTCGGCGATGTTCAGATGTTCGGCGAGCGGCGCTACTCGATGCGAGTGTGGCTGGATCCGGACAAGCTGGCCACTCGGCGTACGACGCCGTATCGAGACGTCCAGAACGCGATCGCCGAGCAGAAAACGTCCAGGTCGCCGCGGGCAAGATCGGCCAGTCTCCTGCTCCTCCGGGAACCGCGTTTCGAGTTACAGGTCAACGCCCAAGGGCGGCTCACCGATCCGCAGGAGTTTTCAGACATCATCGTGCGCGCCGATCCGGCGAGCGGCGCCGTTGTGCGCTTGCGGGACATAGGACGCGTCGAACTTGGGGCGCTCCAATACTCGTCCTCCGCCTATCTTTGGCAAAGATCCCACAGTCGTGATGGGCATCTTCCAGATGCCGGGCTCGAATGCCCTTCGACTTCCGCGAGAAGCCGGTCAAGACGAAGTGGAGGAGCTTTCGAAGCGCTTCCCGCCTGGAATCGCCTATGCGATGCACTACGACACGACGCGTTTCGTGTCGGCCGCGATGCATCGACGTGGTCATCACTTGATCGAGGCGCTCCTCCTCGTTGTGCTCGTCGTCTTCGTCTTTTTGCAGAGCTGGCGCGCGACGATCATTCCCACGATCGCCATTCCCGTTTCGCTCATCGCGACGCTGGCGGTGATGCAGGTCCTAGGTTTCTCGCTCAACATGCTGAGCCTCCTCGGCATGGTGCTAGCGATCGGCCTCGTCGTCGATGACGCGATTGTCGTCGTGGAGAATGTCGAGCGCCAGCTCGAGGCCGGGCTGCCGCCGCTTCAGGCGGCGAAGAAGGCGATGTCGGAGGTGACCGGGCCGATCATCGCCACGACCGCCGTGCTAATGGCGGTTTTCATTCCCGTGGCCTTCATTCCTGGCGTCGCCGGGCAACTCTATAACCAGTTCGCCCTCACCGTGGCGATCTCAGTCGAGATCTCGGCCTTCAACTCGCTGACGTTGAGCCCAGCCTTAAGCGCCGCGTTTCTGCGTCACGGCCCGAAAGGGCAATTCATTCTGTTCCGCTGGTTCAACGCCGGCTTCGATTGGCTCGCGAACTTTTATGCGCGCGCCGTCAGGCAGTTCATTCGCTTCGGCTGGGCGCTGGTCGCCATCTTTTTTCTGTTTGTCGGCGGCGCCTATGTGCTGTCGCGCTCCATCCCGACCACTTTTTTGCCGGTCGAAGATCAGGGCTATTTCTTCGTCATCGTACAACTGCCGGACGGCGCTTCGCTCGAGCGCACCGACGCCGTGGCGCAGAAGGTGCGCGACGTCCTGCAGGCGACGCCGGGCGTCCAGATCGCGGGCTTCATCAGCGGCCTCAATTTCCTGACCAACGCGGCGCAGTCGAACTCGGCCATCGAATTCGCGGTACTGAAGCCGTGGAGCGAGCGCGGACCGGACGAGAACGCGTCGGCCTTGGTCGCCTCGGTGCGACCGAAGCTGCTTGCGATCCCCGAGGCCTTTGCGCTGAGCTTTGATCCGCCTTCGGTCAATGGGCTCGGCACGACGGGCGGGTTTCGAATTCGAGGTCGAGGATCTGGCGGGGCGCGGCGGCGCGCAACTCAGCGAAGCAACTCAGGCTCTGATCGCCGCCGCGCGCAAGCAGCCGGAGCTCAACCCGCAATCCTTGTTCACCTCGTTCTCTGCTTCGACGCCCAGCTCTTCTATGACCTCGACCGGACGAAGGCGAAGCTGCTCGGCCTCAGCCTGCCGGACGTGTTCAATACGCTGCAGATCTATCTCGGCTCCCTCTATGTGAACGACTTCAATCTGTTCGGCCACACGTTCCGCGTCACGATGCAGGCCGACACGAAATCGCGCGCCTCTCCGTCGGATCTCAGCAAGCTTCTTTTTCCGTCCGCAACTCGTCCGGCGGCATGATTCCCTTGAACGTGCTTCGAACTCTGCAAGCCGATCGTCGGGCCGGGACCCGTGCCGCATTATAACAATTACGCGTCCCGCCGTCGATGGTCGCCGCCGCCGGGCCTCAGCTCCGGCCACGTCGGTGGTCGCGACGCAACGTGCGGCGGCCGAGGCGCTCCGCCTCACGATCTCGGCTACGAATGGACGGGCGTGACCTTCCAGGAGCTCAGCGCGGGCTCGCTCGCCGCGATCGTGCTACCGCGCTCGCAATCTTCTTTGTGTTCGTCGATTCTCGCCGCGCAATCCAGAGTTGGTCGATGCCCTTCATGGTGCTCTCGTCCGCGCCCCTGGCGTTGGTCGGGGCGCTGGGCGCGATCTATGCTCCGCGGGATGCAGGTCGATGTCTATTCGCAGATCGGCTTTGTCATGCTGATCGGCCTACGGCCGCAAGAACGGCATCCTGATCGTCGAATTCGCCAAACGACGTCGCGAGGAAGGCTTGCCCTCATCGAGGCCGCAATGGAGGCGAGGCGACTACCGCCTACGACCGATCCTGATCACCGCCTTCGCCTTCATTTTCGGCGTGCTGCCGCTTATCGTTCGCGAGTGGCGCGGGCGCCGCCAGCCGACAGTCGCTCGGCACCGCCGTCTTCGGCGGATGGTCGCTGCGACTTCCTGCTGACGCTGATCTTCGTGCCTGTCTACTCTATGCCCTTATTGAACGGGCTCGCGAGGGACGAGAGGGGGCGGCCGCCGCAAGCGCATACGCCCGGCGCTCATACGACGCCCCACGCCGAAAAAGCCGCCGAATAACGCCCAGGAGCCCTTCATGCGCGCCTTTCAGGACCTCTCTCTCGCCGCCCTGGCGGCAATCGGCGTTGTCGCGATCGTAGGCATCCGCGTCGCGGGCGACCACGCCGACGCGGCCGCGGAATCTGCGTCAGCGCCCGCAATGATGGCGATGCCGGTCCCGGTCGTCCCAGTCGTCAGAAGACGCTACCGATCTATCTCGACTATCCAGGACGCATCGAATCCATCCGCAGCATCGCCTTGCAGGCGCGCGCGTCGGGTTACATCGATGCTCAGCCGGCCGCCGACCGCGCGCGATGATCTCCCACGCTTCCCCCTCGGTCGGCGGCTGCTGGTCACGCCTGCCCTTGCCGCGTGAGATCCCGAGCTTCTCGAACGGCTTGCGATCGATCAGCCGTCCGGCCTTCATCGAGGCCGCATCGGCGAACATCGAAGATAGGCCCATCACGCTCCCCGCGCGTTTACCGCCAGCGAGCCACTCCGCCACGATCTCATCCCCCACCTGGAAGATCGGGATCCGAGGATGGCCAGGTCTCGCGGGTCGGCCGGATCGCGAGCACCCCGGAGGCGATCCGCGAGTTCGCCCGCGATCTCAGGAGCAGCGATCGGGTGGTGTTAAAGGCCAGCTGCGGCGCGATGATGATCGCCCGGCTACTCGAAGAGAGCGATGTCGGGCAGGTCGTTGTGTGCAACGCGGCGGAGACGCGAGCTATCTCCCACGCGCGTGTGAAGTCCGACCGTTTCGACGCGGCGATGCTCGCCAAGCTGCTGTCGGCCGGGAGGCTCAAAGCGGTGTGGGTGCCGGATGAAGCGACGAGCTCGCTGCGGCGACGTGTCGCCCGACGGGCGGATTGGTCCGTGCTCGCACGCGGGTGAAGAACGAGGTTCACGCCGTGCTCGCGAGGTGTCTGATCGGCCGCCCACCGGTGAGTGATCTGTTCGGGAAGAAGGGCCGTGTGTGGCTGCTTGAGCAGGAGTTGCCCGAGGAGGAGGCCGAGACCGTCAAGAGCTGTCTGCGGCACATCGATTTCCTCGGTGGGGAGATCACCGGCCTGGATCGGCGGATCGCTCAGCAGGCCCTCGCGGCCCCAGGGTTTCAGCGGCTGTTGACGATCCCCGGCGTCGATGTCGGCACAGCCGCCGCCGTGATCGCAGCCGTCGGGGACATCTCCCGTTTTCAGAGCCCCGGCCAGCTCGTTGCGTACTTGGGTTTGGACCCGAAGGTTCGTCAGTCCGGGTCCGAGCCCGCGCGCTATGGGCACATCTCAAAGCGCGGCGACGCGCAGGCCCGTTCGGTGCTGGTCGAGGCGGCGTGGATCTCGATCCGAAGCCCCGGACCGCTGAAGGCGTTCGGTGAGCGTGTTCGTGCTCGTCGTGGCGCGCAGATCGCGGCGGTCGCGGTTGCTCGCAAGCTCGTCGTGCTGTGCTGGCATCTCCTCACGAAGGACCAGGACTACGCGTTCGCGCGCCCATCGCTGACCCGACAGAAGACGCGCCGCCTAGAACTCCTCGCCGGCGCCCGACCGCTACCACGTCGCCACGGCGGCCCGCCCGTGAGCCAGACCCCCGGCCAGCGCGCGGCCGAGCGCGAGCTGCAACACCAAGCCGAGCTCGCCTATCGGCGGCGATGACTGGCACGAGCGCATCGAAGGGTGGTGCGGGCGCGACACCGGGGCGCGCATCCAACAAGCCCTCGAAGGGCACAGCCGCGCGGCAGGCCACAAGCCCTGACGCCCGCGCTTCGCTACGTCAGTCACCCGCACCACCACAGAATCATCCCACCCCACGGCATCCCGGCGCGACCCCAGCCACCGATGCTCACCGCTGCCCCAGGACACGCCCGCTGGCACAGCAAAAATCCCGCACAGACTATATGCAGGCCCCTCCGGGGGCACAGCAACCGCCGTGTCCTCGAGCCCCTCGATCGCGGCCGCCACGCACCCCGAGACGGGCACCGAGCGACCGCCGCGCACCCCCGCCCGCAAAAGAAAGCGCGAGTCGCCCTTGACTGCCGTCCATGCGCTCATCCAGACCGTCGCGGGCGTTCGGACCCACGAGAGCAACCTCGCTCACTGCGCGAGACCTTCGGGGCACCTCCGCGGGACGCCAAGGGCTTTTGCAGGGCTCGCTGAATAGCGGATGGATGGAGCATCCCTTCATTAGCTCGACCTACCGCGACCTGACAGAAGAGCGCGCCGCCGTGATTCGAAAGCTCGCTCCCAGCTACGAGCTTCGCAATATGGAGAACTTCGGTAGTAGACCCGGCACGCCGCTTGCCACATGCCTCGCTGCCCTCGACGACTCGGACGGATGCGTGTGCATTCTCGGATTTCGGTACGGGTCGCGTCTCCCCGGGGGAGACATCTCCTATACAGAGGCTGAGTATGAG
The DNA here is from genome assembly GCA_963813055.1 of uncultured Solirubrobacteraceae bacterium. Taxonomy (GTDB): domain Bacteria; phylum Actinomycetota; class Thermoleophilia; order Solirubrobacterales; family Solirubrobacteraceae; genus Palsa-744. The sequence goes on along the minus strand of CAWEXM010000005.1, from coordinate 456,964 downwards.
CATGCACAGGCAATCGGCGTACCTGTATTTGCCTATATCAAGAACGACTTCGACGCTCAGGTCGCTTCGTCACCTGAGCCTATCCCTGCGAAAAACAAGCTACGCAATCTTCGCGACACTATCCAAGCTGAGGTAACTGTCGATCCACAGTACTTCACCGACGCTGCTGATCTCGCTACAAAAGTTGCACGAGACCTTACGAACTGGGAGGCTACGAGCGGCACCCGCCCTCTGTTCACAAGACGCGCCCCGTTCGATATCAAGGACCGTGCTGCCTATGCAACCGAGGTCGTACGCCGCGTCGCGTCTACTCTGCTCGCACCGCCCGTCGTCTTGGTCGATGCGTCGTCGGCACACCTTCCCAAGACGCCACCAGCTGAGTCTGGGCGCCTCACCCGCAAGGTCCTCCAGATCGAGCAAGAGCTTAGAGAAGAGGGGCTCAAAGTGGTCTTGTTCACCAATCTGCCAGCGCCGCGAGACGACGAGCCAGCATTGGAGCAGCGCCTGTCATACGTGCGTGCCGCGCACGGCGCCGTAGTCGTGCTATTCGCGAAGGACCGCGACGCCCTCGCCGTCGTTGACCAGTTCAGCGGTGCGGATATGACGCGATTCGTCTGGTATCGAGACGAGCCGGCCCTCCGACGCAGTCGATGTACAGCTTACGCGCCAATGGCTGTCGCCGGACCTGAGTTCCTGTCAACTGGCGCTGGAGGTTGAGAACGTCGTTCTTCACCACATCAACACTCGCGTCCTGACAGCCCTACCGACAACAGCATGACGCGTGCCTTGCCCTACCACACAAAGGGGTTCTACGAGGTCGCGCAACTGTCTTGGCTCATGGAGCGATTCGGGCCCGTAACTAGCCGTACCGAGCGCACATTCCTACGATTTCAGGGGCTATCGTCCTTGGAGCTTGGGCGTCTACTTGAGGAAGCGCAGCATCTTGGGTTCGTCGAGGCGCATGCAGCAAACTGGCAGCTGACATCACGTGGCCACACGCTAGGCCTTCAGATGCGTTCGGCGATGGAGGATATCGCCCCACACGCCCGAAAACGATATCGACCATTCGACGGCTACATGCCGTCCGATCAGACTATGACCGTGTGAGGAGAACACCGAGGTCGGCTAGTTGACGGATTACGCCGTTGGTGTGGCGAGTCGCCACGCCATTCGTGAAGTGTCTTACGAAGTTACGAGCATGCTCGCAACAGGGAAATGGAACAGAGCGCATTCCGGCTTCGCCGGAATGACTTTTTGAGTAGCTGACTCGGTGTTCTCCGAACGCGATCTAACAAGCTCCGACGAACACTATCTCGCTCAGCTACGGGGTAATTCGGCGATCGCCGACCCGCAGCGACGGCGTGACGCCGTCGTCTACGCCGAGATCCTTTTGCGTCGCGGCCTCCCCGTACTCTTCGACCTACAGCACGTCGCTTTCGTGACCGGCCTCAGGCCGTCGGTCGTTGGCTGGCTGTCAGCTCTGCCCGACCGACAATACGCGAAGTTTCGCATCCCAAAGCGTCAGGGAGGCTCGCGGGAATTGTCCGCTCCCAGACCTGCACTCAAGCACGTTCCAACGCTGGGTGCATCAGCACATCCTTACCGAGCTAGAAGTGCATTCCGCCTGCCACGGATTTGTTAGGGGCCGATCAATCGCCACGAATGCCGCGCCACACGTAAGACATGATTTGGTGCTCAAGCTCGATCTGATTGATTTTTTCCCGTCGGTGCGATGGCCATCCGTGTTTCGTCTCTTTCGACGCGTGGGCTATTCACCATCAGTGGCACGCCTCCTCACATCTCTGGTGACCCTGAACGGCGGATTGCCACAAGGGTCGCCAGCCAGCCCTCAACTCGCGAACTTGATCGCCACTGAAATGGACAGGCGCCTCGCGGGATTCGCCTCTAGTCACGGATTGATATACACACGATACGCCGACGACCTTACGTTTTCAGGGCCCTTCATCGCCCACTACCGAGCAAAGCGGATGATCGAGACGATCGTTCGCGACTCGGGCTTTCGTCCAAACGAGGCAAAGACACGCTACCTCCGTCGTTCGACGAGACAGAGTGTTACGGGCGTCGTTGTGAACGAAGTGGCGAACTGGCCGCGCGACCGCCGCCGGTGGCTGCGCCAAGAGCTCTACTATCTTGAACGTTTTGGCGTAGACGCACACCTCGCTCGCCGTGGAACTGAACGGAGACGATACAAGGAGTTCATATACGGCCACGTGTATGCGTTGAACATGGTTCGTCCCGACCTCGCGCAGCCGCTCCTCACGCGGCTTGATGGCATAAGCTGGGGATACTGACGTCCCCTACTTCTACAGAGCGAACGACACGTCGCATGCTCGGGCTCGTAAGCGTTTCGCCGCTACCAGGCGCGGCTCGATGAACATATTGAGCACCTGTGCTCGGCTCGGTGTGATCGCGACCGGACAGCCAGTCGAAAATCCCGATGCGATTTGGTGCAGTCCGTTTGCGGTCACCGAGCCCCCGACCAGCTACGTTCACACGCGAAAGCAACCGCGCAACGTCCAAGCGTCTGCGGGCATTTTCGCGGACCTGAACCTGCGATGACTGGGCCGGATCGTGTGCGGTCCACCCCGCGCCTCGTGTGCGGTCGGCTTCCGCGCCGCCTTTTTCGGCCGGCTCGACAGCATCGGCCCCAATGCCTCTCAATCCCTGTCCCAGAGCCAAATCTCGAAGCTGGGGAGTCCCCCAGCCCTCCCGGCATCTACCAACCACTAATCGGGGCGCCGAGATTCGAACTCGGGACCTCGCCGACCCAAACGGCGCGCGCTACCAGGCTGCGCCACGCCCCGACGCTGCGTCCGAGTCTACTGCCATTCGGCACGGATGCGATCCATCCAGGCCTGCAATCTCGCTCGAAACAGCGTTTCGCAGACGCGCACGGTCAGAACCCCGTGGCGCGAACGCCAGATGCGGCCGGCCATCTGATTGCTGTTCGACTTGCGTTGGAACTGAATGCAGGCCGGATCAATGTCGAGAGTCGCTCCCCAGAACTGGCGCAAGACCTCCAGCTCCTGGTCAGCGTGGTATTGGATCCAAAAGGTCGGCGTCTTCTCGCTCAAGCGACGAATCCAGCGCAAGCCAAGCGTCAAGACCGCCGGATCGGAGTTGCAGAGCGCCACGATGTTCCGGTCGCGCTTGTAGCCCTCCGCGATGTACAAGCACACGAAATCGCGAAACGTGGGATCGGCCACAAGCCTCTCGTATTCCTCAACGCCCTGCCGATACGCCCCTTCGCGCATCAGCCGACGCTTCCGCCGCATCGTCAGGTTCCCCTTGCGACTCGCCCCCTCCGGCCACCCGCCACCAGGCCCGGAGCCAGCAATCGGCAGATCCCGCACCCAGTAGTAGATCGTGCTCCGCGAAAGCGCCAGCCGCTCCGCGAGCTCGTCGATCGAGAGCTGGCGCTCGACGCGCATCTTGCGCGCCTTCTCGCGTAGATATGGAGCATGCGTCATTACGAACACATGTTCCCATCCACCTGCGACGGAACTCTCGCGCCGACGAGGCCCACCAGCCCCCGACTGCTAGCCTCCGCCCCCGCCCATGGCCGACGTCCAACCGCTGCGCGCCTTCCACTACGACCCCGCCGTGGTCGGCCCGCTCTCCAACGTCGTGGCGCCCCCCTATGACGTGATCGACGCGACGCAGCGCGCGCAGTTGCTCGAACGATCTCCATTCAACGTCGTCGCCGTGGACCTCCCTAACGTCGGCTCCAACGCGCAGGACCCCTACGCGGCCGCTGGCGAGCTGTTCGAGAGCTGGCAGCTGCAGGGCGCGCTCGCGCGCGACGGCGAGCCGGCGATCTGGGCGCACACGCAGGACTACCAGGGCCCCGACGGTGTGGCGCGCACGCGGCGCGGCTTCTTCTGCCGTGTGCGCATCGAGGAGTATGGCCCCGGCCGGGTGCGCCCGCACGAGCGTACGCACCCCGGGCCTAAGGAGGACCGTCTGCGGCTCACGCGCGCCACGCGCGCCAACGTGTCCCCCATCTTCTCGCTCTACTCCGACCCCACGCAAGCCGCGTGGCGCGCGCTCGAACCAGCGACCGCCGCGCCGCCGTGGGGCGAGGTCACCGACGGCGACGGCACCGTCCACCGCCTATGGCGCGTCAGCGACCCCGACGTGATCGCCGCGGTGCAGGCCGCCACGCGCGACGCGGAGCTGCTGATCGCCGACGGCCACCACCGCTACGAGACCATGCGCACGTACGCCGAGGAGATCGGCGGCCCCGGCGAGCACAACTACATCCTCATGTGCCTCGTCGCCCTGGAGGACCCCGGCCTGACGGTGTTCCCAACGCACCGCCTGATCGGCAACCTCGACGAGACGAAGCGCACCGCGCTGCGCGAGGCGCTCGAGCGCGACTTCGACATCACAGAGGTCCCTGTCGGGCAGATCGCGCCCGAGCCGGGCGGCGGGCCGTTGCAGCTCGGGTACATAGACCACTTCCACAACCGAGCGCTGCGGCTCACACTCAAGGACCAGGCGATCGCGGACGCGGCGCTGCCGGGGCGCTCGGAGGCCTATCGCCACCTGGACACTGGAGTGCTGGAGACACTGCTGCTCAAGAACGCGCTCGGGCTGAGCGACGACGACATCTCGCACTTCAACGGTCTGTTCTACGCGCGCGACACCGCCGAGGCGCTCGCGAAGGTCCGCTCGGGCGAGTTCGACGCGGCGTTCTTCATGCGTCCCACGCCCGTGGAGCAGGTTCGCGACGTGGCCGCGGCGGGTGAGAACATGCCGCCCAAGTCGACGTTTTTCTACCCAAAGCTGCTCACCGGCCTGCTGTTCAACCCCCTGTCCTAGCCGGGCCGGGGGGTATCATCGGAGGGCGAGGGATGCAGGAACGATTGAAGGGATCGTAAATGGCTGAAACGCAAGGGCTCACACGGATGAAGGCCACCGCTCGACGCGATGGCGGGTCGTTCAGGCACACGGTGCAGGTGCGCGACCATCAGGTGATGGTCGACGAGCCGCTGAACGCGGGCGGCGACGACGCTGGACCGGACCCTCAGGAGCTGCTCGCGGCGAGCCTCGCGTCGTGTACGGCGATCACGATGGAGATGTACGCGGCGCGCAAGGGCTGGGACATCGGCCACGTGGAGGTAGCCGTCGAGTACAGCCCCGCCGAGCGCGGCTGCCCGACGAAGTTCCAGCTGATCATGCGCCTGCCGGATGACCTGCCCGAGGAGCAGGTGGAACGCCTGAAGGTGATCGCGGCGAAGTGCCCCGTGCACCGCGCGCTCGACGGCGAGGTCATGTTCATGGAGCGCATTGAGCGCGTTCACCTGGCCGCCTGAGCCGCCCGCCAGCGCGGACGCCGTCACACAACCGGCCGAGCCCCGTGCCGAGGCCGGGCAGGTCCCTGCCGCGGTCCTCGTACCGCTGTTCCTCACCGACACGAGCGCGGGCGCGGAGCCGCACGTTGTGCTCACCAGACGCCGCGCCGACCTGCGCCGCCATGCCGGCGAGATCTCGTTCCCGGGCGGGCGGCGCGACCCCGAGGACGCGACCCTCGCGGACACCGCGCTGCGCGAGGCCGAGGAGGAGATCGGGCTCGAGCGCGCCCAGGTGAGCCTGATCGGCGAGCTGGCGCCCACCTCCACGTTCGTCACCAACTACGTCATCCACCCGTTCGTCGGCACGATCCCCGCGGGCCTGGCCTGGCGACTCTCGGCCAGAGAGGTCGACGCGGTGCTCGAGCTGCCGCTGTCGGCGATCCGCGCCGGCAAGACCACCACGCAGCTCGAACGCCGCGGGTTCACGTTCGAGACGGACGCGTTCGTGATCGACGAGCACGTCGTGTGGGGCGCGACCGCCCGCATCCTCGAGCACCTGCTCGAGTGGCTGCGGACGGCCGCTCCCGACGGCTTCAGCCTGCCCTCGCCCGCTTAGGCGGCGGGCTCAGGCACCAAGCGGATGTAGGGGCGCGGCTCCTCCCACCCGTCGGGGTAGATCTCTTTGGCTTCGTCGTTCGACACGGAGCCCGCGATGATGACCTTCTCGCCGCGCTGCCAGTTCACAGGCGTGGCGACCTTGTGCTTGGCGGTCAGCTGCAGCGAGTCGATCACGCGCAGCACCTCGTCGAAGTTGCGCCCCGTGGTCATCGGGTAGACGAGGATCAGCTTGACCTTCTTGTCGGGTCCGATCACGAACACGTTGCGCACCGTCTGGTTGTCGGCGGGCGTGCGCGTGAGCGGGTCGCCGGAGGTGCTCGCGGGGAGCATCCCGTAGAGCTTCGACACGTTGAAGTCGCTGTCGCTGATGATCGGGTAGTTGGGGGCCGCGCCCTGGGTCTCCTCGATGTCCTTCGCCCACGCCTCGTGGTTGTCGAGCGCGTCGACCGACAGGCCGATGATCTTCACGTCGCGCTTGTCGAACTCCGGCTTCGCCTTGGCCATGTAGCCGAGCTCCGTGGTGCACACGGGGGTGAAGTCCTTGGGGTGCGAGAACAGCACCGCCCACGAGTCGCCGATCCAGTCGTGGAATTTGATGCGGCCCTCGGTGGTGTCGGCCTCGAAGTCCGGTGCTTCCTCGCCAAGTTGCAGCGTCATTGATATCCGCCCTTCTAAATAAATCCTGATCCGATTTACGGGTATTACAGAACAGGATAGCGCCAGGCGCTCAAGCGCCGGGGGTCCAGCCCGAGAGGGCCGTCCAGGTGCTTTCGAGCGGCTTCTCAGAGCTCGCGAGCGTGCCGCCCGTGACGCGCGGCCACATGCCGCCGAGCACCATCGCGATCGAGCCGAGCAGCGCGAGCCACACGCCCTCGCGCAGCGACAGCGACACGACGCCCTGCAGTGGGACGGGGCGGTCAACCATGCGAAAGACCACGCACACCGCGGCGATCGCGCCGAGCAGCACCGCGGAGCCGCCCGCGCCGTCGGGGATCGACGGCAGCGGCCGCGCGAGCGGCAGCATCACGTCCAGCAGCGCCAGCCCCGCGATCACCAGCAGCACGACGTTCATGTACTTCAACGCCTCGTGCGCGCTGACCGCCCCTAGCTGGTGCCCCGCGAGCCCGCCGAGGCTGGCTTGCAGGCCGCTGGTGTGGGACTGCAGCGCCGCGTTGCCGAACTCGGAGATCACCTGCTGGCTCATCTGCTGCGCCGCGGCGACGCCCGCGGCGGTGAAGCTGACGCCGTACCACGGCAGGAACACAGACACGGCGAGCAGGATCGCGCCGAGCGCTGAGACCATCAACCCGTAGCGGGAGCGTTCGTCGGCCATGACCAGATCTCATCGGCCGACGCAGCGGTCGGCTTGACCCCCGGCTGAGGATCGTCCGTCACACGCCGAGCAGCTCGCCGACGGCGCCGCGCGCCTCCGCGACCCAGCTTGCGACGTCGCTGGGGTCGCTCGTGAGGAACGCCGCGGGGATCGCGCTGCGCGCCGTCATCGCGCGCACCGTGCGCTCCCCATCCGCGAGCACCTCAGCGGGCACGCGCGTGCCGCGCGCGCCGTAGACGAACCCGCGCACGGTGGTGTCGATCGCCTGCGTGAGGAACAGCTCCAAGCGCGTGCCGTAGAGCGCGTGCAGATCCTCCTCGGCTCCGACGGCGCCGCCGAGCAGCCAGAACACGAGCGTGACGCTGTCGAGCGCGCCGCGCAGCGTAGCGAGCCGATCGGGCGTGCCGACCCAGCACTCGGCGCCGGCGGACTCGATCGCGGCGCGGCCGGCCTCGGTGCGAGTGGTGATGCGCACCGCGTGCCCCTCCGCCACGAGCTCCGCCGCGAGCTGGCGCCCGGGACAGCCTCCGCCGACGATGAGCATGCGCGCCACGGCGGCGGAGAGTAACCACCCAAGACTCGAATAGCATCCCGCCGCGATGAGCGAGCCCGTGACCATGGAGAAGATCGTCGCGCTGTGCAAGCGGCGCGGCTTCATCTTCCCGTCCTCTGAGATCTACGGCGGCGTGGGCTCGACGTACGACTACGGCCACTACGGCGTGCTGCTGAAGACGAACGTGAAGAACGAGTGGTGGCGCGCGATGCTCAAGGAGCGCGACGACATCGTGGCGATCGACTCGGCGATCCTGCAGCACCCGCGCGTGTGGGAGGCCTCTGGCCACCTGGCGGGCTTCACCGACCCGATGGTGGACTGCAAGACGTGCGGGCAGCGCTTCCGCGCTGACCACCTGCAGGATCTCCCATGCGGGCGCAAACCGTCGAAGCACCCGGGCGAGAGCGAGGAGTGCGACCTGACGGAGGCGCGCGACTTCAACCTGATGTTCGAGACGACGATCGGCCCGGTGAAGGAGTCCGGCTCGACCGCGTACCTGCGCCCGGAGACGGCGCAGGGGATCTTCGTGAACTTCAAGAACGTGCTGCAGTTCTCGCGCAAGAAGCCGCCGTTCGGGATCGCCCAAGTTGGCAAGTCCTTCCGCAACGAGATCACGCCCGGCAACTTCGTGTTCCGCACGCGCGAGTTCGAGCAGATGGAGATGGAGTTCTTCGTACCGCCCACTGAGGCCGCCCAGTGGTTCGAGCACTGGCTCGCAGAGCGCGAGCGCTGGTACACCGAGCTGGGCATCCGCCCCGACCATTTGCGCCTGCGCGCGCACGACGAGGACGAGCTGTCGCACTACTCCTCGGGCACCTCGGACGTGGAATACCTGTTTCCCATCGGCTGGCAGGAGCTGGAGGGGATCGCCAACCGCGGCGACTTCGATCTCACCCAGCACGCGACGTTCTCGGGCGAGAAGCTCGAGTACTTCGACCAGTCGAGCGGCGAGCGCTACGTCCCCCACGTGATCGAGCCCGCGGCAGGCGCGGACCGCGCGACGCTGGCGTTCCTCGTGGACGCCTACGACGAGGAACTGGTCTCCGAAGAGGGCGCGGGCGACGGCGAGCAGCGCACGCTTCTGCGGCTGCACCCGCGCCTCGCGCCGATCAAGGCGGCGGTGCTGCCGCTGGTGAAGAAGGACGGCCAGCCGGAGCTCGCGCACGAGGTGCACAGGGCGCTGCGCTCGCTCGTGCAGTCGGAGTACGACGAGGGCGGCTCGATCGGCAAGCGCTACCGCCGCCAGGACGAGATCGGCACGCCATTCTGTCTGACGATCGACCACCAGAGCATCGAAGATCGCACCGTGACGTTGCGCGACCGCGACTCGCTCGCGCAGGAGCGCCTGCCGATCGAGGGCATCGCGCAGGAGATCGAGCGGCGCGTGAACGCGCCGTGGAAGACCCCGAAGCAATCGATACCCACGTAGCGCGAGAGGAGCAGCGATGGACTTCGAACTGAGCGACGAGCAGCGCCTGATCAAGCAGACGGCGCGCGAGTTCACCGACAACGAGATCGTGGTGCAGTCGCGCGAAAACGCGCGCAACCACCACTTCGACATGGAGATCGTCAAGAAGCTCGCCACCCAGGGCTACCTCGGCGCGATCGTGCCGCAGGAGTACGGCGGCGCGGGCCTCGACTACATGAGCTACGGTCTCGTGGTGGAGGAGATCGGCCGCGGCTGCTCCTCGGTGAGGACTGTCGTCTCGGTGCAGACCTCGCTCGTGTGCTCGGCGTTCTTGAAGTGGGGCACGGAGGAGCAGAAGCAGAAGTACCTGCCGAAGCTGACCTCGGGCGAGTGGCTCGGCTGCTTCGGGCTGACCGAGCCGGACACGGGCTCGGACGCGGCGAACCAGAAGACGCGCGCGAAGAAGACCGACACGGGCTGGGTGATCAACGGCGCGAAGATGTGGATCTCGATGGGCAACTACGCGAAGGTGGCGCTGATCTTCGCCCAGACGGACCCCGCGCTCGGCTACAAGGGCCTCGGCTGCTTCATCGTGGACACCGACCAGGCGGGCTACAAACCGGCGCCGATCGAGCACAAGATGGGGCTGCACGCCTCCGACACCGCGTCGATCGCGCTGGAAGACGTCGAGGTGTCAGACGACCAGCTGCTGGGCACGATCGGCGACGGCTTCAAGGTCGCGATGTCATCGCTCGACTCCGGCCGCTACTCGGTCGCCGCGGGCTGCGTGGGCGTGTGCCAGGGGTGCGTCGAGGAGTCGGTGAAGTACGCGAAGGAGCGCGAACAGTTCGGCAAGCCGATCGCGAGCTTCCAATTGGTGCAGGCGATGATCGCGGACATGGTGCTGAAGACGGACGCGTCGCGGATGCTCGTGTGGCGCGCCGGCTGGCTGAAGGACCTGGGCCGACCGAACACGCTGGAGACCTCGGTGGCGAAGCTCCACGCGACGGAGGCGGCGGTGGAGTGCGCGAACACCGCGATCCAAGTGCACGGCGGCGCGGGCTACGTGGACGACCACCCCGTGGAGCGCTACTTCCGCGACGTGCGCGTCACGACGCTGTACGAGGGCACCTCCCAGATCCAGAAGCTGATCATCGGACGCGCGATGACGGGCATCAACGCGCTCCTGCCCTCCTAGAGAGCGATGTCGGACCCCGAGCGCGTGGAGGGTTTTGAGAAGGCCGGCACAGCCGGCAGCTCGGGTCGCGCGGCGGCCGTGATCGGCGTGCTGGGAGCCGGCACGATGGGCTCCGGCATCGCGCAACTGGCGGCGCGCTCGGGCGCGAAGACGCTGCTGCACGACCCGATCCCCGAGGCGCTGCAGCGCGGGCTCGCGCGGGCTCGCGATGGGTTGGAGAAAGAAGCGGCGCGCGGGAAGCTCAGCGCGGAGGAGGCGGCAGCGAGCGCCGAGCGGCTGCAGACCGTGGACTCGCTGGAGGAGTTCGCGCCGTGCGAGCTGGTGATCGAGGCTGTCCCCGAGCGGATCGAGCTGAAGCACGAGCTGTACGCACGTCTGTCGCAGATCGTGAGCGCGGAGTGCGTGCTCGCGAGCAACACCTCATCGCTGCTCGTCACCGCGATCGCGGCCGCCGCGAGCCACCCGGAGCGCGTGGTGGGGATGCACTTCTTCAACCCCGCGCCGGTGATGCGCCTGCTGGAGGTCGTCGCGGGCGAGCAGTCAGGGGAGCGGGCGCTCCAGATCGCGCACGCGACGGGCGAGGCGATGGGCAAGACGGTGATCCGCGCGCACGACGGGCCGGGTTTCCTCGTGAACCGCTGCAACCGCCCGTTCGGCCTGGAGGCGCTGCGGCTGCTGCAGGAGCGGATCGCGGACGTGGAGACGATCGACCGCGTGTGCCGCATGCACGGCGGGTTTCGCATGGGCCCGTTCGAGCTGATGGACCTCGTGGGCGTGGACACGGGCTTTGAGATCTCCAAGAGCTTCTACGAGCAGAGCTTCGGCGAGCCGCGCTGGCGCCCGTCGATGATCGCCGCGCTCTACGTCGCCGCGGGCCTGCACGGGCGCAAGAGCGGCCGTGGCTACTACACCTATCCCGACGGCCCGAAGACCGGCGGCACCGCCTACCGCGCGCAGGACCCCGAGCCGATCGAGCCCGGCACGGGCGCGAGCGCAACCGGGTTGGGCGGCGCCGGCCCGGTCGCGCCGCCCGGCCGGCTCGCGCCGCAGGGCGTGGTGGTGATCTCCGGCGAGGGCGTGCTCGCGGAAGAACTGCGCGACGCGGCCACGCGCGCCGGATACGAGGTGCGCGGCCCGCACGAGCCGAGCGGCGGCACGTTGCCGTCGCTGGCGATCGAGTGCGACCCGACCGCCTCCGCTTCCAACCACGCCCGAGGCTCCACGCAGGCGCAAGCGCCGCGCGGCCGCCCGGACCGCCGCGGCACGCACCCGACCAAGCCGGGCGGCGCGCGCCTGCTGCTGTGCGCGGGAGGCTCGCTCGGCGCGCTCGACCCGGGTGGCAGCGCGGTGGGCTTCCACGCACTGCCGCCGCTGTGCGACGCGAAGCTGGTGGAGCTGACGCGCAACGACAGCTCCTCGCCGGTCGCCGCCGAGCGCGCGGAGCGCTTCTTCGCGGCGCTCGGCAAGCACGTCGCGTGGGTCGGCGACGCGCCCGGCCTCGTGCTCGGACGGATCGTGTGCCAGATCGTCAACGAGTCCGCGTTCGCGCTCGGCGAGGGCGTCGGCAGCGCGCGCGACATCGACCAGGGAATGGTGCTCGGGCTGAGCCACCCCCACGGCCCGTTCGAGTGGGCGGACGCGATCGGCATGGAGCACGTGCTCGCCGTGCTGCAGGGGCTGTACGAGGAGTACCGCGAGGAGCGCTACCGCCCCGCGCCTGCGCTGCGCAAGCTGCTCGCCGCTGGGCGCCTCGGCCGCGCCGAGGGCGCCGGATTCTTCGAGTACGAGAGCTGAGTCGATCTCACGTTTTGACCGCCGGGGGCGTTAGACCACCGTGAGCGATTCACTGCCACCGTTCCAGCGCTTCCTCGACACCGAACGCGACGTGGTGTGGCGCTTCCTGGTGGCGTCGGTGGGGCGCTCTGAGGCAGACGACTGTTTTCAAGAGACGTTCATATCCGCGCTGCGCGCCTACCCCAAGCTGCGCGCCGACTCGAACCTGCGCGCGTGGGTGCTCACGATCGCGCACCGCAAGGCGCTCGACGCGCACCGCGGACGCGCACGCAGGGCGCTGCCGGTGGCCGAGCCCGCGGCCGTGCAGGATCGCGCCGCGGCGGCCGAGCCGCACGAGCACGATGGGGAGTTGTGGGACGCCGTCGGCGCGCTGCCCGAGCGCCAGCGCTCGGCGGTCACGCTGCGCTTCATGGCCGACCTCCCACACCGCGAGATCGCCGCCGCGATCGGCTGCTCGGAGGACGCCGCGCGCCGCTCGCTGCACGAGGGTCTCGCCAAGCTGAGGAAGGCGGTGCTGGCATGAGCCGCGCAGCCGCACAGGCCGCGCGTCGCGTGGCGCAAAGAGCGATCGAGGAGGGTCTCGTGGATGTGACATACGCGACGGTGGACTCACCGTTCGGCAACCTGCTGGCGGCGAGCACCGAGCAGGGGCTCGTTCGCCTGGCGTTCCCCGAGGAGAGCGTCGACACGGTCCTCGAACGGCTCGCCGAGCGACTGTCGCCGCGGATTCTCGAGGCGCCCAGCGCACCGCAACCGCTGCTGCGCGAGTTGGACGAGTACTTCGCGGGACGCAGGCGCGAGTTCCAGCTCGACCTCGACTGGTCGCTGATCGGGCCGTTTGGCCGCAAGGTGCTGACCGTGACGTCCGAGATCCCCTACGGCGGCGTGCTCAGCTACTCCGAGGTCGCCGCCGAGGCCGGCAGCCCGCGCGGCTCGCGCGCCGCGGGCAACGCGCTCGGCTCCAACCCCATCCCCATCGTCATCCCCTGCCACCGCGTGCTGCGCACCGGAGGCAACCTCGGTGGCTACGGCGGGGGACTGGACCGGAAGCGGTGGCTGTTGGAGCTGGAGGGAGCGTTGACGCCGCAGCTCGACCCCAGCCGCTGAGCGCACAAACATAGGAGGTCAACGACCTCGCCCGAGAGTATCGTCTCAACCCAATCATATCGTTGTGTTATGATTCCAGAGTTCGACGAGCGCGGAAACCTCCCGCCCGGCATCCACGACGCGACCTGGACCGAGATCGTGACTCGCTACTCGACCAGCACCCATCGCAGAGATCTGCTCGACGGGCTTCTGGACGCGCTGCGCTCGCTGAATGCCGCGGGCTGTGGCACCGCGTATCTCGACGGCAGCTTCGTGACCGCCGCGGAGCATCCCGCAGACTTCGACGTCTGCTGGGAGTCCGCCGACGTCGTTTTCAATCGCCTGGACCCTGAGCTGCAGGACTTCAGCAACAAATGCGCGGCACAGAAGGCACGCTACGGCGGAGAGCTCTATCCCGCCGATTGGCCAGCGCAGGGCGATGGCACAACCTTTCGTGATCTCTTCCAACGCGACCGCATCACCGAGCAGCCGAAGGGCATCGTCGCCATCGACCTGGCAGGCCTCCCGTGATCATTCAAAATCAACGCCAATATCGGAGCACCAAGGTCGAACTCGCCCGCTTCGAAGAAGGTCTGATCGCTAACGACGCCCGAGACCCGCGTGATCTCCCGCCCAACATCGACCCCGGTATGCCGAAGCTGATGCACGATGCGATCGCCAGCTGGATCGAAACGCTGCGAGAGCAGATCGACCACTACGAGAAGCTCCGCGATGGACGCATCACCAGGCGAGAGATCACCTCCCTGCACGAGCTACCCACCGCACTGATCGAAGCGCGCATCGCCGCGAAACTAACTCAGCGCCAACTCGCCACACGCATCGGTCTCGCCGAGCAGCAGATCCAACGCTGGGAGGCCAACGGCTACAGCGGCGTCAACCTCGACCGACTCCAGAGCATCGCCGACGCTCTCGGCGTCCAGATGCACGAGACGATCACCTACAGCAGCGCCGCATAGGCAGCATCCTGCTCCAAGCGGCTACGCCGAGTCGGCCACGGACGTCGCCCACTGCGCTTCGGCCGGGTCGCCCTTCGGCATCCCCGCCGGCACCGGCACCCCGGGCGTGTCGCGCAGGTACCACTCGGCGTCCAGCGCCGCCTGGCATCCGGATGCGGCGGCGGTGATGGCCTGGCGGTAGGTGTGGTCAACGAGGTCGCCCGCGGCGAACACGCCGGGGCGGTTCGTCAGCGTGGACTTGCCTTGCGTCTTCACGTAGCCGTTCTCGTCAACGTCGATCTGGCCGCTCACGAGCGCCGACTGCGGCTCGTGGCCGACGGCGATGAACGTGCCCGACACTGGAACCTCGCGCTCCTCGCCCGTCTCGGTGTTCACCAGCCGCGCGTGACCCAGAGTGCCGCTGTCGCCTGCGACGAACTCATCCACGCGGTACGGCGTCAGGAACTCGATGTTCTCCTGCGCACGCGCCCGCTCGAGCATGATCTTCGACGCGCGGAACTCGTCGCGTCGATGCACCACGATCACCTTCGACGCGAACTTCGACAGGAAGATCGCCTCCTCCATCGCCGAGTCGCCGCCGCCGACGATGATCGTCGGCGCGTCGCGGAAGAACGCCGCGTCGCACGTCGCGCAGTAGCTCACGCCACGGCCCGACAGCTCCTCCTCGCCGCTCACGCCGAGCTTCTTGTGCTCCGCGCCCATCGCCAGCACCACCGTGCGCGCGCGGTGCTCGGTGTCGCCCACCCACACGCTGTGCACGCCGCCCAGCTCGCTGGAGAGCTCAACGCGGTCGGCCTGGTCGGTCAGCAGCCGCGCGCCGAAGCGCTCCGCCTGGTCGCGGAACTTCTGCATCATCTCCGGGCCCATCACGCCCTCGGGGAAGCCGGGGTAGTTCTCCACGTCGGTCGTCTGCTGCAGCAGCCCACCCCATGCGAAACCCTCGATCACCAGCGGGCTCAGGTTCGCGCGCGCGGTGTACAGCGCGGCTGTGTAGCCGGCCGGACCGCTGCCGACGATGATCACGTTCTCGACGTCGCTCATCTCATCTATCTCCTAGTCACTTTACTTTGTAAAGTGTACCACTCACGAGCCCTGCAGAACACCCGCCGGCTCGACCGTCGCCGCCGTCGCAGGCTGGTGCTCGTCCTGCCAGCGCGCGACCGTGCGCCGCAGCTGGAAATACGCCACCGCGCCGGGAAGGGTGGGCAGCCAGAAGGAGATGGCGCGATAGGCGAGCACCGCGGCGACCGCCAACTGGAGATCCACGCCGAACGCCGCCAGCGCGCCGATCATCCCGCCCTCCACGCCGCCCACTCCCCCCGGCAGCGGCAGCAGGTTGCCGAGCATGCCCACGAAGTAGGCCATCCAGATCACCGTGAACGGCGGCGCGTCGCCGAACGCGTGGAACATCGCCCACAGCACCGACATGTCGAAGCCCCACCACGCGACCGCGCCCAGCAGGCCCGACTCGCGCTCGCGGACGAGCCCGATCGCCGTGCGAATGCCGGTGGCCACGAGCGCCGGCACGGCGACCGCGCGTGTCATGAAACGAGCCCCGCGCGCCCGAGCTCGACGCCAACCGCTGCAGGCGCCGCTCGAAGTCGCCCGGCAGCAGCGCCATCACGCCCGCCGCCGCGAACAGCCCCGCCGCGATGATCGCGGGGACGATCGTGATCGCGAACGAGCCGCCGCCCGGGAACAGCCCCGTGCCGAGCCCGATCCCGTCGAGCAGCAGCGAGAGAGCGAAGATCACGTACAGCAGCACCATGAACGCCACCATCCGGCACGCCACCAGCCGTGGCGCCATCCCCGAGCGACGCAGCGCCCACGCGGTCAGCGCGATGCCGCCCGCGCCCGCCGCCGCGAACAGACGCGTGGCGACCAGGCCCGCCATCGTGATCTCGTAGCTCTCCCGCCAGCCGATCCTGCCCGGCGGCTGGGTCCGTGACGAACACCGCCCGGAACAGCACCATGTAGCCGGCGAACGACGCGCAGCTCCAACACGACGCCGACGGCGATCCACCACGTGTTCCCGCCCTCGAGCCGGTGCACCGTCTTGCCGACCCCCGCGAGCTTCGGCAGCACGAAGTACAGGAACCCGACCGCCGACAGGATGAACACGCCGAACGCCACGATCTGCCGGCGCGTGAGCAGCACGCGCGGCATCTCCTCCTCGGCCGCGCTCGGCGCACCGGCCGGGATCTGGCTCTGCCCGTCGTCGCTCCCCCCATCGGCCTCACCCCACACCATCTCGCTCGCGCTCACCTCCTCCCGCTCTAAGCCGCCTCGTGTGCCATCGCCTCCAGTGCCGCCACGGCCCTGCCCATGCCCGCCAGCGCGGGGCCTGCGCGCGGCGCGAGCCGCCGCACCGCTCCCGTCAGCGCGGCCCCCGCGAGCAGATCGACGACGTAGTGCTCCCCCAGGTACACCAGCGCGAACCCGAGCGTCGCCGCGTAGCCGCACGCCGAGCGCGCCCGGCAGCGGGCCCACCTCAGCGAGCAGAAGGGCGGCCATCACGGATGTCGCGAAGTGCAGAGAGGGCATCGCAGCCAAGGGGTTGCCTCCAAACACACTGTAGAGCGACCCCCAGCCATCTCTCCAGAAGTGCTCGCCGTACTCGACCATCATCCGCCGCACCTCCGGCGCCTGCGGTCCGCCGTTCGCCGAAGCGATGCCGCGTACCAGGGCGGCGCGGTCGGCACGAGCCAGTAGACGATCGCGCCGAGGTTGAACACCGCGTAGGTCATCACCGCCGCGCGCGAGAAGCGCTCGGGATGGCGCACGAGCATGTACGCGACCGTGCCGTGCGGCACGAAGAACCAGCTCCAGTGCGCCCACACCAGCACGCTGTCGAGCGCGTCGCCACTCCTGCCCGCCGTCGGCCGAGGCGCGCGAGCGAGCGCTGCAGGCGCACGCGTCGGCAGCTCGCCGAGGCCGAGCACGCGGTCGACCTCGATCGGGTAGCGCATGTGCACGCGCAGCTGCTGCGCGTCCGCGTCGTCGTGCGGCGACTTGTACGCCGGCGAGGTACGCCCACATCTGCAGCGTGCACGTCGGCCACGTCGCGTGTGCGCGAGCGCGGCACCGCGACGCACAGGGCCGACGGGCGCCGCGTACGCGACCGTCTGCGTCACGAGCGGCGGCGCGCTGCACGCGCTTGCGCACGAGCGGCGCGGCCACACCCGCCGCGACGATTCCCCAGGCGGTCGCTCTGATCGCCCTCGACAGCCGCACTGCGCGGGGAGTATATGAGGCCCGAGCGGTCGCACGTGTGGCCGGTCGACGCTGCGCTGCGAAACCGCGCGCGCGCGGCCGCCGCACGAGCGCGCCGACCACCCGGCTGGCCTCGTCCGCCTCGGGATGCCACTGCACGCCGAGCACGAACCGCCGGTCCGGCAGCTCGATCGCCTCGGGGAAGTCGTCCAGCGTCGAGCGCCCGTCACGAGCAGGCCCTCGCCGAGGCGGTCCACGCCCTGGTGGTGGTGGGACTTCGTCGTGTGCGCCAGCTCGCCGGCCGCGCTCGCCGCGAGCGAGCCCTCGATGAGGCAGCACGTCGTGCTCGGAGCCGTCGAAGGAGCCGAGCACGCGCCGGTGCTCCTCGTGGCCGAGCAGCTCGGGCAGGTGCTGCACGAGCGTGCCGCCGAGCGCCACGTTGATGAGCTGCATCCCGCGGCAGATGCCGAGCACGGGCATGTCGCGCTCGATCGCCCCGCGCACCAGCGCGATCTCGAACGCGTCGCGCTCGGGCACCGTGTCGACCGTCTCCGCGTGCGGCGTCTGGTCGTAGGAGGCCGCGTCGATGTCCGCGCCGCCCGCGAGCAGCAGGCCGTCGAGCAGGTCGAGCGCCTGGTCGGGGTCCTCCGCCAGCCGGTCGTCCGGCGCCAGCAGCAGCGCCAGCGCCGCCCGCGCGCTGGACCGCCGCGAGATAGTTGCAGCGGCAGCAGCGCCGCCTGCTGGTCCCACACGCTCCAGCGGGCGCGCTCGAGCGCCGTGCAGATGCCGATCACGGGACGTCGCATGTCGTAAACCATAGGATGCCGCACGGGCTTCTCGCACTCCAGCCGCCCCACTACGATCTCTCGGTCCTGAGAGGAGACGCATGAGCACCCTGACGGGCACAGCGATTCGAACATCGAGCTCGAGACGGTCAACGTGCGCGTCGACGCCGCCACCGCGACGATCGAGCTGAACCGGCCGTCGGCGCTGAACGCGTGGAACGCGCAGTTCGGCGCAGACCTGCTCGCGGCCCTGCACGGCGCCGCGGCCGACGAGGCGGTGCGCGCGATCGTGCTGACGGGCGCCGGGCGCGCGTTCTCCTCCGGCGCCGACCTGAAGGACGTCAGCGGCGGGGAGACCACGCCCGACGGGCGCCCCAACGTGTACAAGACGCTCACCGAGCGCTACCACCCGATCATGCGCGCGATCCGCGAGGTGCCCAAGCCGGTGCTCGCCTCCGTCAACGGACCGGCCGTCGGCATCGGCTGCTCGCTCGCCCTGTGCTGCGACCTGATCATCGCCAGCCGAGAGCGCGTACTTCCTGCTCGCGTTCGTCAACATCGGCCTCGTCCCCGACGGCGGCTCGTCGCTGTTCGTGCCCACGCGCGTGGGCATGGCGCGCGCCACCGAGCTGTCGATGCTCGGCGAGCGGCTGCCCGCGCCCAAGGCGCTCGAGTGGGGTCTGATCAACCGCGTCGTCGCCGACGATCGCCTGCAGGCGGAGACCGCGGAGCTCGCCGCGCGACTCGCCGCGGGTCCCACGCGCTCCTACGCCGGCACCAAGCGCCAGCTCAACAACTGGCTCTACGCGCGCATGGACGAGCAGCTCGAGCTCGAGGCGCAGATCCAGCAGGAGATGGCCGGAAGCGACGACTTCGTCGAGGGCGCGGTGGCCTTCATGGAGAAGCGCGCCGACCCGATTCTCGGGGCGATAGAGGCTCGTGGCAAACGTCATCAAGCGCATCCCGTCCGGGGCTGAATAGAATCCCCGCCGCCTTGGGCCATCTGCTCCCCTCAACGCTCGCGTTCTTCACCCCGCTCTCGGGCGGCTCGCCGAACGCCAACCAGATCGACGACCTCTACAAGATCACGCTCGTCATCGCGCTCGTGATCTTCGTCGCCGTCGAGGGCGCGCTGATCTACGCGCTGATCCGCTTCCGCAAGCGCAAGGGCGCGGTCGCCGCGCAGATCCACGGCAACACGCGCCTGGAGATCGGCTGGACGGTCGGCGCGGCCGTGATCCTGGTCGCGCTCGCGATCCTCACCTTCGCGAAGCTCGCCTCGATCCACAACCCGCCCAACTCCGGCGCCACCGGCGACCGAGCTGGCCCAGCAGAACGGGCTGCTGTACGCGAGCACCGAGCGCAAGCTGCCGCCGAACGGCAAGGCGCTGACATCAGGTCATCGGCCGGCAGTACATCTGGCACTTCATCTACCCCGGCCAGACCGAAGCGGACGGTCTCGACGCGCCCTACTCCTACCAGGAGATGGTCGTGCCGACGAACACGACCGTCAGCGCTCGACATCGTCTCCGCAGGACGTCGTGCACTCGTGGTGGATCCCCCAGCTCGGCGGCAAGTTCCAGGCGGTGCCCGGCTACCACAACTACACGTGGTTCAAGATCGCCAAGCCCGGCGTCTACACCGGCCAGTGCGCGTTCCTCTGCGGGCGCGGCCACGCGCGCATGATCGCCGAGGTCAGGGCGGTGCCGCCGGCGCAGTTCGACGCGTGGCTGGCGCACCAGAAGCAGCAGATCGCAGAAGCCAACGCCGCCGCCAAGGAGGCGCGCGCGAAGCTGAACGCGCAGACCGGCGCCGGCCAGGTCGAGAACCCGTGAACATGACGTCGAGGAGACCAGCCCGACATGGCCACCCGAGCCCGATCCCCCAGATCGTCGCCCACCGCGCGAGCGCGAGCCGCGCGGCTGGACGAGCTGGCTGACGACGACCGACCACAAGCGGATCGGGATCCTCTACATGGTCACGACGTTCGTGTTCTTCATGCTCGGCGGCGTCGAGGCGCTGATGATGCGCCTGCAGCTGGGCGCGCCGAACAACACGCTCGTCACCCCCGAGGTCTACAACCAGCTCTTCACGATGCACGGCACGACGATGATCTTCCTCTTCGTCGTGCCGATGATGGCGGGCCTCGCCAACTACTTCGTGCCGCTGATGATCGGCGCGCGCGACATGGCCTTCCCGCGCCTGAACGCGCTCTCCTACTGGCTGTTCCTGGCGGGCGGCATCGTCTTCTACGCCTCGATCTTCTGGAACCCGCCGGAAGCCGGCTGGACGAGCTACGCTGCCGCTGTCGATCAGCTCTACTCGCCCGGCGGGCGGCGAGGACGCGTGGATCTACCTGATCCACCTGACCGGCATCTCCTCGCTCCTGGGCGCGATCAACTTCTACGCGACGATCGCCAACATGCGCGCGCCGCGGCATGACCTGGTCGCGGCTGCCGCTGTTCGTCTGGTCGATCCTGACCTACTCGATCCTCCTGATCATCGCGATGCCGGTGATCGCGGCCGCGGTCACGATGCTGCTGCTCGACCGCCACTTCGGCACCCACTTCTTCGACCCCACCCAGGGCGGCTCGGCGCTGCTGTGGCAGAACCTGTTCTGGTTCTTCGGCCACCCCGAGGTCTACATCATGGTCCTGCCCGGCTTCGGGATCGTCTCCGAGATCCTGCCGGTGTTCGCGCGCAAGCCGATCTTCGGCTACAAGGCGATCGCGGCCTCGACGGTCCTGATCGCGTTCCTCGGCTTCCTGACGTGGACGCACCACATGTTCACGACGCCGATCCCGAGGCGATCGCTCGATCTTCGCGATGATCAGCTCGTTCCTGATCGCGGTGCCGACGGGCGTGAAGATCTTCAACTGGATCGCGCACGCTGTGGCAGGGCTCGATCGAGTTCAAGACGCCGCTGCTGTTCTGCGCGGGCTTCATCTCGCTGTTCATGATCGGCGGCATCACCGGCGTCTTCCTGGCGATCTTCCCCGTCGACTGGCAGCTCAACGAAACCTACTTCGTCGTCGCGCACCTCCACTTCGTGCTGATCGGCGGCGCGGTCTTCGCGATCTTCGCGGGCATCTACTACTGGTTCCCGAAGATCACCGGGCGGATGCTCAGCGAGTGCCTCGGCGAAGCTGAGCTTCTGGCTGATGTTCGTCGGCATCCTCGTCACGTTCCTGATCCAGCACTTGCTCGGCCTCGACGGGATGCCGCGGCGCGTCTACGAGTACGACAACGTCGGCCACCTCGAGCTCTACAACCAGATCTCGACCGTCGGCTCGTTCATCCTCGCGCTCGGCGTGCTCGTGACGGTCGTCAACGTCGTGCGCAGCCTCAAGGGCGGCGCGATCGCCGGGCCCGACCCGTGGAAGGCCAACACGCTCGAGTGGTTCACCCCCTCGCCGCCGCCGGTGAACAACTTCGACGTGATCCCGCGCGTGCGCTCGGTCGAGCCGATGAAGGACATCCGCCGCGAGATCGAGCGGCGCGGCAGCGGCGCCCGCGGCGCCCGGCGCGGCCACGGTCCCGACGGGGGCCACGCAGGTCGGTGTCTAGATGACGGCAGGCAGGTGCACGGATGAGCGCCCACCGACTACCGCACCTGGCGCCGCACGGCCGGCGCTCGAGGTGCCAGCGCTTGGCCTCGCCCCGCGCACGCGCCAGCTGCTGAGCGACTACGTCGAGCTGACCAAGCCGAAGGTCCAGTCGCTGCTGCTGCTGACGACGATCACGACGATGTACGTCGCCGGCGACCCCTCCGCCGCTGCTGGTCGCGCTGACCTGCCTCGGCGGCTACCTCTCGGCCGGCGGCGCCGGCGCGGTCAACCACTACTTCGACCGCGACATCGACGCGCGCATGACGCGCACCGCCAACCGGCCGATCCCGGCCGGGCGGATCACCCCGCGCGCCGCGCTGACTCTTCGGCTGCGTGCTCGCGGCGCTGTCGCTGCTCGAGCTGTCGCTGACCGTCAACGTGCTCGCCGCCGCGCTCTCGTTCTCGGGCTTCGTCGGCTACGTGTTCGTCTACACCATCTGGCTCAAGCGCCGCACGCCGCAGAACATCGTGATCGGCGGCGCCGCCGGCGCCGTCCCGCCGCTCGTCGGCTGGGCGGCGGTGACCGGGCACGTCAGCGGGACCGCGGTGCTGCTGTTCGCGATCGTCTTCTTCTGGACGCCGCCGCACTTCTGGGCGCTGTCGCCTGCTGATGAAGGACGAGTACGCAAGGTCGGCGTGCCGATGATGCCGGTCGTCCGCGGCGAGGCCGAGACGCGCCGGCAGATCCTGCTGTACTCGGTCCTGCTCTACGCGGTCACGCAGCTGCCGTTCTGCGCGGGCGGCTTCGGCGCGATCTACCTCGCCGCCTCGATGATGCTCGGGCTCGGCTTCATCTCCGGCGCGGTGCGCCTGTACCGGCGCGCCGACCGCCGCATCGCGCTGCAGCTCTACCTCTTCTCGCTCGCCTACCTGGCGCTGCTGTTCTGCGCGATGGTCGCCGACGCGCACCTGTAGAATTCGCGCGCGCATGATGACCGACGCCTGGCACGCAAGAACATCCGCACCGGCCTGATCGTGGCGGGATCTGCATGTTCATGTTCGGCATCACGTTCGTGGTCGCCGCGATCTACGTCTCGTGAGCGCGCTCGAGCCGGACGTGCCGCCCGCCGGCGAGGAGATCCACCTCCCCGGGCCCTCGATCCTGCCGCTGCTGACCGCGGTCGGGCATCACGCTGCGCTCGTGGGCGTGACGACGTTCATCGAGCTCACCGATCGCTCGGCGGCCTGCTGACGCTCGGCTGCGTCGTGCGCTGGATCAAAGATACGCGCCAGCGAAATCGACGAGCTTCCGCTCGACGCCCCCAGCGAGCGCTGAGAACGCTCTGAGAGCCAGTCAGGGCTCTTCGCGGGCAGAGCTATGGCCGTTGGCACGCGCCCGCTCCCCAAAGCGGAGGCGTGCCCACCCCTAACCGACGGCCACCTTGGCAGGCACCGGACAGATCGCTCCGTCCTCGGTCCAGCACCGCACAACGTCGCGGACCGAGAGGATGCCGACCGTCTCCGCCTGCTCAAGGACGATCAGATGCCGGAAGCCGCCTCGCACCATCGCCGCGGCGGCCTCCTCCAGCGACCAGTCGGGCGCCGCGTAGACCACGTCGTGCGTGAGATGCTCGGCCACGTGCTCGCGGTCGGGGTCCTGCCCGTTCCCGATCGCCACGAGGATGTCGCGCTCGGTGATGATCCCCGGGCCGGCTCCGTCGGGGTCCATCACCACGGCGGCTCCCACCGCGCGCTCTGACATCAGGCGCGCGACTGCTCGAAGGGTGTGGCCCGGGCCCACCGTGAGGACCATCCGACTCATGCCTTCGCTGACCTGCATCGCCTGTTCTCACGCGCCTTCCGGAAGCTCCATCGCCATCACCGGATACCCACTCGAGCGCCTGTGTAAGCACGTCCACGGGCATTTGCAACTATTGCCTCAATGTAGTCGCTGAAGGCGTCGTCGTCAAGGTCCGAGCGGTCCGTGGGCGGAGGCATTAGGATCACGCCCCGATGGAGAGGCCCGCACCACACTTCCACTCGCCCGCGCGGAGCGCGCGCTCGTGAGCAGGCAGCGCTCGATAACGATCGCCGCCGCCGCGGCCCTGATCGCCACGGCGATCGGCATCGCGATCAGCTACGCGATCCACTGGTTCCCCGCGCAGGCGTCCACGCAGGCGAAGAACACGGACCTGCTCTACCACGTGCTGATGATCGCGTCGATCCCGATCTTCGTGCTCGTCGTGACCGTCGTCCTGTTCTCCGTGTGGCAGTTCCGCATGAAGCCCGGCGAGGAGCTCAAGGACGGGCCGCCGATCCACGGCAACACGCGCCTGGAGGTGATCTGGACCGCGCTGCCGACCGTGCTGCTGCTCGGCCTCGTCGGCTACTCGTTCGTGATCCTGCACGACAACGAGAAGAAACCCGCCCGCGAGATCGAGATCGGCGTGACCGGCCAGCAGTTCGCGTGGTCCTATCAGTACCCGCCGGCCGTCACGGGCAGGCAAGGCGATCGACAGCGACCAGCTGTACCTGCCGGAGGGCGAATCGGTCAACTTCGAGATGCACAGCGAGGACGTGATCCACGCCTTCTGGATCCCCGCGTTCCGCATCCAGGAGGACGTCGTGCCGGGCATCACCACCCACTGGCGCGCGACGCCCGACCGCCTCGGCAGCTACCCGGTCGTGTGCAACCTGCTGTGCGGCCTCGGCCACTCGCTGATGCGCTCAACCGTTCACGTGGTCACGCCGGCGAAGTTCCACGCGTGGCTCGACAGCCAGCTGAGCGCCTCCTCGAGCACGACGGGCGCCGGCTCCACCGCCGGCGGAGCTACGGGATAATGTGGAGCGATCCGATGACCCGCTCGCAGGTGACACGCTGATGGCCGCCAAGCTCCGCGCCCCGGGCTTCTACCGCGCCGGCGCGATGATGGTCGGCGGCGTGGCGCTCGCCACCGGCATCACGTGGCTCGTGCGCATGGCCACCGGCCACGCGACGTTCCACCACTACCTGTCCGGCGAAGCGATCCTCACCGTGTCGCTGATCTCCGTGCCGCTCGCGTTCCTGATCGGCCTCGGCGGCTTCGACTACTGGTTCTACTGGGCGGCCGGGCGCCCCACACGGCCCGAGGACCACTCCGGCCACGGCGCGACCAGCTGGAAGGACTACTTCCGCATCAACACCGACCACAAGGTGATCGGCGTCCAGTACCTCGTCAACTCGTTCTTCTTCCTGCTCGTCGGCGGCCTGATCGCGATGCTGATGCGCGCGCAGCTCGCCCAGCCCGGCTCGCACTTCGTCGACGGCAACACGTTCAACGGGCTGTTCTCCGTCCACGCGACGCTGCTGATCTTCCTGTTCATGATCCCCGTGTTCGCGGGCTTCGGCAACTTCGTGATCCCGCTGATGATCGGCGCGCCCGACATGGCCTTCCCGCGCCTGAACGCGCTGTCCTTCTGGCTGCTGCCGCTGGCGGGCACGATGATGCTGCTCGAGCTTCCTCGCGCCCGGCGGGGCGTTCGCCGACGGCTGGACCGCCTACGCGCCGCTGTCGGACACCGCGCCGGTCGGCCAGACGTTCTTCTCGATCGGCGTGCAGTTCGCGGGCGCCTCCTCGATCATGACCGCGCTCAACTTCCTCGTGACGATCATCACGATGCGCGCGCCGGGGATGAGCTTCTTCCGCATGCCGCTGCTCGTGTGGGCCAACTTCGCCACCTCGCTGCTGGTGGTCATCGCCACCCCGTTCGTGGCCGCGTCGCAGTTCTTCGTGCTGCTCGACCGTGCGCTCGGCTTCAACTTCTTCAACGCCGCGCACGGCGGCGACGTGCTCATGTACCAGCACGTCTTCTGGTTCTACTCCCACCCGGCGGTCTACATCATGATCCTGCCCGGCTTCGGGATCATCAGCGAGATCATCGCCGTGAAGGCGCGCAAGCCGATCTTCGGCTACCGCATGATGGCCTTCTCGCTGCTGGCGATCGTCGGACTCGGCTTCACGGTGTGGGCGCACCACATGTTCACCTCGGGCATGTCCGGCTGGATCCGCATCCCGATGGAGATCACGACCGCGATCATCGCCGTGCCGACCGGCATCAAGATCTTCTCGTGGCTGGCGACGCTGTGGCGCGGCGTGCTGCACCTCGACACCGCGATGCTGTTCGCGCTCGGGCTTCATCACGACGTTCACGCTCGGCGGGATCAGCGGGATCATGCTCGCGATGGTGCCGTTCGACATCCACGTCAGCGCGACGTACTTCATCGTCGCGCACATCCACTACGTGCTGTTCGGCGGCTCGCTGATGACGATCTTCGCGGGCGTGTACTACTGGTTCCCGAAGATGACCGGGCGCATGTACGACGAGCGCCTCGGCAAGTGGCACTTCTGGACGACGCTGGTGTTCATGAACCTCACCTTCGCGCCCATGCACATCCTCGGCCTGCAGGGCATGCCGCGGCGCGTCGCGACGTACTCCTCGCAGTTCGCCGGCATGAACCTGTTCATCTCGATCGCGAGCTTCGCGCTCGGCCTGAGCATGCTGATCTTCGTCTACAACATCGTCACCAGCTGGCGCGGCGGGCCGCGCGCGGTCGCCAACCCGTGGCGCGCGATGACGCTCGAGTGGCAGGTCTCCTCGCCGCCGCCGATCTTCAACTTCGACCGCGTGCCGACCGTCGTCGGCGGCCCCTACGAGTACGGCGTGCCCGGCGCGGTCCACGGAATCTTCGCTCCCGCTCCGGCAGCTGCCGCGGGGGCGCCCGTCCTACACGCCCCCAGCCAATGACGAGGAGACTCGAGCGATGAAGGAAGTCCTCGTCGTAGCCAACCGCACGCTCGGCGGACGCCAAGCTGCTCGAGGCCGTGCGCGAGCGCGCCGCCCAGACCGAGCCGGTCCGCTTCCGCCTCGTGGTCCCCCAGAGCAAGCCGTCGGCGGGTCTCGTGATCTACGACGAGGCCGTGCGCGAATCGGCTCAGGTGCGCGTCGACCTCGCGCTCTCCGCGGTCGCCGACCGAGGGCATCGAGGCCAGCGGCGAAGTCGGCGACCCCGACCCGTTCCTCGCGACGATGGACGCCGATCGCGCGAGCGCACGCCCGACGAGATCATCATCTCCACGCACCCCGACACCCAGTCGGGCTGGCTGCGTCGCGACCTGCTCGAGCGCATCCAGAACGCCTCGGGGCTCCCCGTGGAGCACATCGTGATCGACCTCGAGCACGAGGGGCTGCCGTTCAAGGTGACGCTCGTGCTCGCCAACAAGACCTCCAGCGGCGAGGAGCTCATGGAGCACCTCAAGGCGAAGACGACTGGACGGCGCGCAGCACCTGTTCATCGCCGTCGTCCCGCAGCTCGACGGCAGCGGTCATTCGCCCGCCGAGGCGCGCTCCCGTCTGGCGACGATGCTCGACCGCATGGGCGCGAACGACCTGCTGAGCTCGGGCATGATCGGCGACCCCGACCCCTACACGGCGGCGATCAACGCGCTGGAGCTGTTCAGGGTCGACGACGTCGTCATCTCCACGCTCCCCGGCGAGCGCTCCGGCTGGCTGCGCTCCAACCTGATCGAGCGCGTCCGCGCCGCGACCCACGCGCACGTCGAGCACGTCGTCGTTGACCCGCAGGCCAACCCGACCGCGGCCCCGGCCGCTTAGCGAGGGACGATGGAGGCCGCCAGCATCGCGCACACAGCACACGAGCACCACGGACCGCCGCCGGCGCACAAGAGCTCGCGGGTCGAGCCGCCGCTGCTGGGAATGCTGCTTTTCATCATCTCCGAGGTGATGGTCTTCGGCGCGTTCTTCACCGCGTACTTCTTCATCCGCATCGCCAACGGCGACCCGTGGCCAGCCCACGGCACGACGCTGCCGGTGGGCGTCGCTGGCATGAACACCGCGATCCTGATCTCCTCGTCCTTCACGATCCACTGGGCCGAGCAGGCGATCAAGAAAGGCAACCACTTCGGCCTGAAGGCCGGCATGCTGACCACGTTCCTGCTCGGCTGCTCGTTCCTGTTCATCCAGATCAACGAGTACGCCAACATCGGCTTCGCCCCCCAGGACGCCGCGCAGCAGACGATCTTCTACTCGCTCACGGGCCTGCACGGCGCGCACGTGTTCATCGGCCTGCTGCTGCTCCTGTTCGTCACGATCCGCGCCTTCCGAGGCCACTACAGCCCCGAGGAGCACCGCGGCGTAGAGGTGCCCGGCATCTACTGGCACTTCGTCGACATCATGTGGATCGTGGTGTACACCACGGTGTACATCCTCTAAAGCCAGCCGTCGGAGGCCCACCCGTGCTGAATCCGTTGCGCTCCGAGGACGAGGCGTTTCGTGTGCTGCTCTACGCGATCGCGGTGTTCGTCGTCATCATCGCGGTTGTGCTGCTCGCCCGCGCGATCTTCTAGACCAGTTACGAGGCGAGGAAGCGCTCGATGTCCGCAATCTCGCGGGCGAGTGCCGGAGCGGGCGTGGGCCGCGCGAACCACGCCGGCTCGGGGTGGCCCTTCTTGATGGACCAGGTACCCGTTGCTGCTCCGCGATTGAGCACGACGGGTTTGAGCATCCCGCCGCCCCTCAGGATGTGATGGTCGTGCTCGGCGGCGACGAATGGCTCGCGAGTGCGATACCCGAGCATGAGCGTGTCAAAGGCGGCGAGCAGCAGACAGGGGGGCGTGTCATCGGTGGACAATGCGTCAACGTCGCTCGGTGCTCCGGCGGCTTCGAGCGCCCGGCGCGCCTGTGTGATGGGCAGCGAGGACCACTTCGCGAGGTCGGTTGCGTCGCAGGGGCCGTAGCCCGCGCGGTAGCGGGCGCCAAGGATCGCGAGCGCCTCGTCGGGGTCGACCGCCGAGGGCGGATCGGCCGCGTGCAGCAGGCCGGCAGTGTCGGTGACGACGAGCCCCTGCGTCGAGAGCCAGGGAACGAATGTGTTGATCGGACCCTGCTCGAGCGACGGGTGGCCGCGCTCGAGGAGCGCGCGCAGCAGCGACGGCCGGTCGCGGGGGCGCTCGCCGCAGAGCTCAACGACGTCCCCGCGCATGGCGTTCACCTCCTCCACGATGCCGAAGCGCTCGAAGCGCGCGCCAAACACGCGGGCATTTCGCCTGGCGAACAGCGCGTGCAGCCAGGGACGATCGGATGCCGCAATCAGGTGCACCGTGCCGCGAACCGTCCACGTGCGCAGGAGCGGCGCGGCGCGGACGGCGCTTCGGGTGAGGCCGGGCACGCGCGAGCGCAGTGCAAGAGCCGCGGCGCGCAGATCCTGAGCCTGGACGCCGATTACAGCCAAAGCCGCCTCCTCGGCGCTCTTGCACGCCGTTGCAGGCGTCAGCCGCTGCGCCGCCAGACGGCCAGCACGCAGTCGCTCGTCAGCGTCCATCTGACAATCCTCGCATTCAGACCGCCTGTCCTCACACGCACCAACCTCTCCGCCAAGCGGAGCTGTCGCGCGCTACTTGACGGTGAGCGTGCCGTACATCCCCGCCACTCTGTGGCCGGGTGCCTGGCAGAAGAACGTGTAGGTGCCTGGTTTCAGGTTGACCGAGACCGTCGCTGCGGTCTTCGTCGTGAACGAGCTCGCACCGAGCACCGCGCCGCTTCCGCTCGCGCCGCCGGCGCCCGCTTCGATGGCGATGTTGTGCGACACGCCGGAGGTGTTGCCCATCACGAGCGTCACAGGACCGGGTTTCGCTTCGGCCTTGTTGGCGGTGTAGGCGAGCTGGCCGGAGGGGCTCGCGTCGAGCTGCAGCTTGCCAGCCTTCTCGACCGCGGGCTTGCCCGAACCCGGAGTTTCGACCGCGGTCGCGAGCAGGCCCTTGTCCTTGCCCGAGCGGTCGACCGCGTCCGCCACATACGCGGCGATGTTGCGCAGCGTCGCGCCGCTGGTGATGTCTTTCGGCATCACGCCCTCGCGGTCGGGGTTGCGCACCTGGCCTTCGACGACGCCGCGCACGGCGTTGCGCTCCAGCCCTTCCGCGATGCTCGCGCGGAACGCTTCGTCCAGGTTCGGCCCCACGACGCCCTTCGTGCTGGCGCGCGCGAGCGTGTGGCAGGAGCCGCATTTGGCGACGAACGCCTGCTTGCCCGCGATCAGGTTCGCGTTGTCCGCGCCCTTCACCGAGCAGCCGCCCGCCGCCAGCGCAAGCGCCACCAGCAGGCCTCCCGATCTGGCGCGCAGCGCGAGGTCGCGCAGGGTCGTGCTTGGCGCGGCGTTCGGGGTGGCGTGTGTGTGGAAGATGGTCATTAGCGGGCGGAACACTATCCGAACGGGCGGCTGCTTCGACGGCCGCCCGACGAGCGTCGCGCGAGCCCCGCGAGCGCACAACCGCGCCCAATCCCGCTCAGGTAAAGTGCCAGCCATGAGCACACAACAGCGCTACCGCCTGCGCAACCCCGCCACCGGACGCGAGATCCTCTCCACCGCCACGCCCGGCGAGATCTACCTCGACCGCGACAGCGGACAGAAGCTCGAGGTGGTCGGCAAGGTGCTGCCGCTCGCCCCCTCCTCCTCGCGCCTTCCGTGGGCAGTGGAGAACCTCCGTTTCTGCCCGTGGTGCGACCAGATGGCGCAGCGCGATCTCAACGAGTGCCCCACCTGCCAAAGGCGCATGGGCCCGCTGTGAGAGCCCCTCGCGTTGCGCTGAGCGTGTGCGTGGCGCTGCTCGTGGGCGTATCGCTCGGAGCGTGCGGCTCCAGCAGCGTGTCCGACGCGGTGCCCAAGAGCACGCCCGAAATCACCCCGCCGACGGACACGAGCGCCGAAAAGGCCGCCGTGCAGACGACCGCCACGTCGTCCACCACGACCAAAACATCCTCCAGCTCCTCCAGCGGCGAAAAATCCTCGGCCGAATCTTCCGAAGGCGAAAGCTCGAGCGGCGAATCGTCCTCCTCGGCCGGCACCAGCGAAACTGGCGCCTCCGGCGGCTCCTCCGCGGGCGAAAAAGAAAAAGCCGCGCCCAAAGAAGAAGCCAAAAAAGAATCAGAAGCCGAAGGCAGCCCCACCGGCGGCGCCAGCGCGCCCAAATAGAGCGCGCGGACGGTAGGGGCCCCCTACGGAGTCGAGACCAGAGTCGCGCTGTATGTGAGGCGCGCGGTCTGGTAGAGGCAGAAGTACTGCGTGGACGCGCCGATCGTCGTCTGCGTGGTCTGCGAGCTCGTGCTCGTGCAGCCGCTCTTCGGCCTGCTCGCGCGCCAGGACGTGTCGTTGCCGAAGCCCAGCGCCAGCGCCGGCGCCCACGAGGGGACGGTCAGGGCGACCACGTCGCCCTTCCTGATCGGGAGCGTCCTTTCCAGCGCGAACTGCGCCGTCTTGCCGAAGTACGGTTCCAGTTTGACCATCGGGCTCTGCGCGATCAGCTTGTACGTCAGATTCGGTTTGCGCACCGCGCGCACGATCGAGATGCCCGCTTCGGAGGGGCCGCCCTCGTTGGTGTTGAAGAACTTGATCTGCGTCGCGTTCGGCTTGCCGAGCGTGATCGTCCACGCGACGATCGTGCCCGTGCGGGGGGAGCTGAGGATGTTGCGCGCGGAGCCCACCTTGACCTGGAAGCCCGTCGTGCGGCTCACCGCCAGGCACGGGGTCGCGGGACAGCTGGGCGCGGTAACCGGCGTCGTGGCGCCGATCACGCCCACTTCGCTCAGAGTCGCCGGCGCGGCGGCCGGGAGGATGAGCGCGATCGCGACGATCGCTGCGATGGCTAGGTGTATGCGTCTCATATGTGCCATTCAACACGCCCCGGTGCTCGATGTAGCGGTTGCATAGTTTCGCTACCGGCCGCCGAGTTCCTGCGCCGCGGCCGCGATCTCCTGCGAATCGCCCGCCGACGGAACCCACGGCAGCCGCAGCGGATCGCCGTCGTAGCGCGGGATCACGTGCACGTGGAAGTGGAAGACCGTCTGCCAAGCGCTCGCGCCGCACGCGTTCAGCAGGTTGACCCCGTCCGCGCCCAGCCGCTCCTTCATACGACCCGCGAGCCGCTGCGCGGCGAGCGCCACGGCCTGCAGATCCTCCGCGTCGACGCTCAGAAGGTCGCTCGCGTGCGCACGCGGGATCACGAGCGCGTGCCCACGTGTGGCGGGCGCGATGTCCATGAACGCGATCGTTCGCTCGTCTTCGTCCACGATCTGCGCCGGCAGCTCACCGGCGAGGATCTTGCAGAAGATGCAGTCTGGGTCGCTCATCGTCTGCAAGCCTAATTGGTTGAACGCGTCGTGGCGCGGATCGACCGTCTCACATCCGCTTGGCGAGCTTGCGTGCGAGCGCCACCGCCGCCTCGCGCGTGCCGATCTCCCCCGCGTATTGCGCCTCCGCCAGGCGCTCCAGCAGATCCCCCACGAGCGGCCCCGCGGGGATGCCCAGCTCCGCCGCCATCTCATCGCCGCGCAGCAGCGGCCGTGGCGGGCCGTCCGCCTGCCAGTCCAGGCCGTCCGCGAGCAGCTGGCGCGCCACGCGCATGTGTCTCTCGATCGCCTTCTCCGCCTTGTCTCCGCGCGTGGCGAGGCGATCGACCGCCGAGAGCAGCGTCACGTCCACCTCCACCGGCGAGCACGTGCGCAGATATGCGAACACGGTGCGCCGCGACAGCGGCTGGGGCTCGTGCACGAGGAAGCCCGCGCGCAGGTGATGGCGCACGAGCGCCGCCACGTGCGCGCGCAGCCGCTCGCTCGCGCGCAGCCGCGTGAGCACCGTGCGGGCCAACTGCGCGCCCAGCTCGTCGTGGCCGATGAACGTCACGCGGCGGTCCAGCGGGCGCACCGCGCGCGTCGCCGGCTTTGCCGCGTCGTGCAGCAGCGCGCCCCAGCGCAGCGCTTCCCCGCGCGTCAGCTCATCCGCCAGCGGCTGCGCCAGGAACGCAGCCACGCGGTCGGCGTGCTCGCCAAGAGCTGCGTCCAGCTCGCCAATGGCGCTCGGCGATGGCGCAGCGCCCGCGCCTGGGTCGGCGTCGACCCGTGCAGTCGGGCTCGCCGCGCCCGCGGTCAGCTCGACCGCGCCCTGCAGCACCGCCAGCGTGTGCCCGTACACGTCCAGGTGGTGAAAGCGGCTCTGCTCTACGCCGCGCAACGCGTCCAGCTCCGGCAGCACCGCCGCGGTCGCGCCGATCGCGCGCATCGTCTCGATGCCATCGCACGCGCGCGGCGTGGCGATGATCCGGCGCAGCTCCACGAACACGCGCTCCCCCGACACTCCGCCCAGGCCGTGCGCCTGCGCGCTCGCCGCGGCGAGCGTCTGGTCGTCCGGCTCCATCTCCAGCTCCACCGCCACGCGCACCAGGCGCAGTACGCGCAGCGGATCGTCCGCGAACGCGCCCGGCCCCGCCACCCGCAGCCGACGCGCGCGCACGTCCTCGATCCCGCCCAGCGGGTCGATCGGCTCCCCGCCGCCCAGCTCGCGCGCGATCGCGTTGACCGTGAAGTCGCGCAGCGCCAGATCCGCCTCGATCGACCCGCCGCGCAACGGCTCCACGTCCACCTGCCACGAGCGGTCGCGCGCCACCACGCGCCACGAGCCGAACTCCTCCGACAGCGCGAAGCACGCCGCCCGCCCGCCAGCCTGCGCCACGGCGCGCGCCGCCTGCGCGGGGTCGCCTGCCACGACGACGTCGACGTCGAGCTGTCTCTCTTCCGAGCAACTCGTCGCGGACGGCGCCGCCCACCAGCCACGCCGGCGTGCCGGCGAGCGCTGTGCGGACGACGTCCAGACCCGAGCTCATGTCCAGACAGTTAAGTCCACAGCGACGCGAAGCGCGCTCGCCGCGATCGGTGCGACGCGGATCGCGCTCGCGCGCGAGCGTCTCTCACGCAGGCGCAGCGCCGTCGAGCGGCACGCAGTCGCGGTGGTAGATCCGCGGCACGCGCGGCGTCAGCGCGCACGTCACCTCGTAGTTGATCGTGTCCAGCCTGCGCGCCACCTCCTCAGCGGTGATGCGCTCGTTGCCCTGGATGCCGATCAGGATCGCGCGCTCGCCGCGCAGCTCTCCCACGCCCTCCTCCGAGCCCAGATCCACCGTGATGCTGTCCATGCTCACCGTCCCCACCAGCGGATGGCGATGCCCGCCGATGAGCACGTCCGCGTTGTTCGACAGACCCCGCCGCCAGCCGTCGCCGTAGCCGATCGGCAGCACCGCGATGCACGTGTCGTGCTCGGCCACGAACTGGCGTCCGTAGCCCGCGCTCTCGCCCACCCCGCACGGCTTCACCTCCGCCACATACGAGCTCAGCTCCAGCGCCGGCTCCAGAGCCCGCGACGCGGGGTCCTTGCCGAACGGGTCCATGCCGTAGATCGCGATCCCGCAGCGCACCATGTCGAACTGCGCCTCTTCCTCGCGCAGCATCGCCGCGCTGTTCGCCGCGTGCACGATCAACCCCGGCTGCTCGTCCTTCAGCCTCCGCGCCCACGACGTGAACGCCGCCAGCTGTCCCGCGAAGAACCCGTCGTCGCTCAGGTCGTCAGCGGTGGCGAAGTGCGTCATCGCGCCCACCAGCTCCACCCCCGGCGTCGCCCGCGCAGCGGCCGCGACGCGCTGCGCCTCCACAGGGTCGCGCGTGCCGAGGCGCCCCATGCCGGAGTCGAACTTCACGTGCACACGCCCGCCGCCCGCCGCCGACACCGCCCCCAGGTACGCCTCGTTCCACACCACCACGTCGGCGTCCGCCGCCAGCGCCTGCTCCAGCTCCACCTGCGTGAGCGGCCCCATCACCAGCAGGCGCACGTCGCGCAGGCCCGCGTCGCGCAGCTCGCGCGCCTCGTGCGGACTCGCCACCGCCAGCCAGCTCGCGCCGCCCGCGATCGCCGCGCGCGCGCTCTGCACCGCTCCGTGGCCGTAGCCGTTCGCCTTCACCACCGCGCACAGCGCCGCGTCCGGGCGCAGCTCAGTGCGCAGACGCGCGCAGTTGCGCGCGATCGCGGCCACGTTCACCCGCGCCTGTGCCCGCAGCGCGGCCAGCTGCGTGTCTTGGGTCTCCCCAGCGCCGCTCGACTCAACCATCTGTGCCCCGCTCCTCTCGCCACTCCCGGTGTCCGACGGCACGCGCCGACGCGATTGCGTCTATCACGTCGCTCGCCATTACCCCCTCGGCTAGTTCGACTCCGCGCGCGGCCTCCCTGCCAGCGCGCGCGTGCAGCCACACGCCCGCCGCCGCCGCCGCGAACGCTTCCACGTCCTGTGCGAGCAGCGCCGCGATCACGCCCGTCAGCACGTCCCCGGTGCCGGCCGTCGCGAGCGCGGGGCTCGCTCCGCGGCTCACCGCCACCCTCCCGTCGGGCGCCGCCACGAGCGTGTCGTCGCCCTTCAGCACCACCACCGCCGCCGAGCGCTCCGCCGCGGCGCGCGCGTGGCGCAGCCGGTCGCGTTCCACCTCCTCGCCGCCGCCGTCCAGCTCCAGCAGCCTCGCCATCTCCCCCGCGTGCGGCGTCAGCACCGTCGGCGCGCGCCTGCCCGCGAGATCCTCGAGCCTGCCGGCGTGCGCGTTCAGCCCGTCCGCATCCAGCACCAGCGCGATCTTCGCCTCGCGTGCCAGCGTGCGCGCGAACGCCTCCGCGCCGTCGCTGTGCCCCAGGCCCGGGCCGAGCGCCAGCGCCCCGCCGCGCTCGGCCGCGCGCAGCACCTCGGCGACGCCGTCCGCTGTGAGCGCGCCGTCCTCGTCCGGGAGGCCCACCGTCATCAGCTCCGGCGTGCCGCTCGACGCGAGGATCGCCTGAAGCGAGGAGGGCACGCACGCCGTCACGTAGCCCGCGCCCGTGCGCATCGCCGCGTGTGCCGTCATCGTCGGCGCGCCCGTCAGCCCACGCGAGCCGCCCGCCACGAGCACGTGCCCCGAGGTGAACTTCGTCGCCGACGGACCCCTGCGCGGCAGCTGCTCCAGCACCGCCGCGTCGATCAGCCCGATCGTGGTCTCTTCCGGCGCGCCGCGCGGGATGCCGATCTCGACCGTCTCCACCTTGCCAGCGTGCGCCTTGCCCGGGCGAATCCACAGCCCGGGCTTGCCGGCGTGGAACGTCACCGTCGTATCCGCCTTCACGGCATTGGCGAGGATCATCCCCGTGGACGCGTCCACACCGCTGGGGATGTCAACGCTGACGATGTGCGCTTCGGTCGCGTTGATCGCGTCGATCGCTTCGGCAACCGCCCCATGAGGCTCGCCCTTGAAGCCCGTGCCAAGTAGCGCATCCACCACTACAACCGACGGGCCTATCGAAGGCACTTGTTCACTGTCGGCATTCGCGCACAGCACCGTCACCGCGCGCCCCGCGTCGCGCAGCAGGCGCGCCACCACGAGCCCGTCGCCGCCGTTGTTGCCCTTGCCGCACACGACCGTCACCGGCCCGTCCGGCGCGATCCGTTCGACCGCGCGCACCACCGCCGCGCCCGCGCGCTCCATCAGATCGACGCCCGCCACGCCGCGCTCCTCGATCGCCCAGCGGTCCGCCGCGCGCATCGACTCGGCGGGCAGCAGCGGCGTCAGCCAGGAGGGCAGTGCGGTCACCGGCAGCGATGCTAAATGGTCGCTCCGTCGATCACACGCCGTGTCTCCAGCGTCCCGAAAGAGAGGGTTCCGACTACTCGACGGTGACCGTCTTGGCGAGATTTCGCGGCTGGTCCACGTTCAGCCCGCGGCGCCGCGCGATGTCGTACGCGAGCACCTGCAGTGGGATCACCGCGAGCATCGGCTGGAGCATCCAGTCGATCGCCGGCACCGTCAGCACCGCGTCCGCCTGCTGCGCCACGCGTTCATCGCCCTCGCTCGCCACCGCGATCACCTGCGCGCCGCGCGCGCGTACCTCCTGCATGTTCGACGCCACCTTCTCCAGCACCGGCGAGTCCGTCGCCACGCACACCACCGGCGTCGAGTCGTCCAGCAGCGCGATCGGGCCGTGCTTCATCTCGCCCGCCGCGTACGCGTCGGTTGCGATGTAGGAGATCTCCTTCAGCTTCAAAGCGCCCTCCAGTGCGGCGGGCAGGCCGATGTGGCGGCCTATATAAAGAAAGAAATCGCTGCGCCAGTAGCGCTCCGCCACCGGCGTCACCTGCGCCTCCACCCCCGCGAGCACCTGCTCGATGCGGTGCGGCAGACGCTTCATCTCGCCCACCAGCTCCGTCAGGCGCTGCGGCGCGAGCGTGCCGCGCAGCTCCGCCAGGCGCAGGCCCAGCAGGTACATCACCGCCACCTGGCACAGGAACGTCTTCGTCGCCGCCACCCCGACCTCCAGGCCCGCGCGCGTGAACAGCACGCCGTCGCAGTCGCGCGTCGCCTGCGAGCCCATCACGTTCGTCACCGCTAACACCCGCGCGCCGCGCTCGCGCGCCAGGCGCATCGCCGCGAGCGTGTCCGCCGTCTCGCCCGACTGCGTCATCCCGATCACCAGATCCCCAGGACCCACGATCGGGTTGCGGTAGCGGTACTCCGACGCCACGTCCATCTCCACCGGCACGCGCGCCCACTCTTCGATCGCGTAGCGGCCGATCATGCCCGCGTGGTAGGAGGTGCCGCACGCCACGATCACGATCCGCTTCACGTCCTGCAGCAGCGCCTCGTCCAGCGCGCCCTCCTCCGCCAGATCCACGCCGTCGCCGCGCGCGGTGCGGTCCGACACGGCGTCCGCCACCGCGTCCGCCTGTTCGTGGATCTCCTTCAGCATGAACGTCTCGAAACCGCCCTTCTCCGCGGTCTCCTCGTCCCAGTCCACCGTGTGCTCCGCGCGCTCCACCGGCTCGCCCGTGGCCGTCGTGATCGTCACGCCCTGCGGCGTCATCACCGCGATCTCGCCGTTTTCCAGGTACTGCACGCGCCGGGTCTCCTTCAGGAAGCCCGGCACCGCCGAGGCGATGAACTGCTCCCCGTCGCCGCGGCCCACGATCAGCGGGCACTCCTTGCGCGCGCCCACCAGCACCTCCGGCTCCTCCGCGCTCATCGCCACGAACGCGTAGTGGCCCTCCAGCTGCGCGTAAGCCGCGCGCACCGCGTCCGCGAGGTCGCCGTCGTAGAGGTCCGCGATCAGGTGCGCGATCACCTCCGCGTCCGTCTCCGAGGTGAACGTGCTGCCCCGCTCGCTCAGGCGCTCCTTCAGCGCCATGTAGTTCTCCACGATCCCGTTCACCACCACGTGCACGCGGTCGCCCGTGTCGTAGTGCGGGTGCGCGTTCTCCTCCGTCACGCGCCCGTGCGTCGCCCAGCGCGTGTGGCCGATGCCCGTCGTCGCCACGCGTTCAGCCACCGCTACGGCGCCGCCACCGTTGCGAGACGCGGCCTCGTCGTTGTGGTCCAGCTTCGCCTGCAGCGCCGACAGGTTGCCCACCGCGCGCACCGCGTCGATGCGGTCTTCCGCTATGACCGAGATGCCCGCCGAGTCATAGCCGCGGTACTCCAGCTTCGTCAGCCCCGCGAGCAGGATCTCCCGAACGGGCCGCGAGCCAACGTAGCCGACGATGCCGCACACGTTTCCGAAGATACCAGCGGCGCCCCACGGCTCCAGTGGGGGTGGACAGAAGGCCGACCCAAGGGTCGGGGCGCTCGGTTAGAGTTGGCTTTCTGATGGGATTTTTCGAGATCGGCGGTCGTTCTGCGGTCTGAAGTCCCAGATCGTCCCAGGAACAGCGACCGCGACACTAGGTCTGGACCGCAGGCTACGATCAGTCCGGGAGGTGCTCTGGCACTACTGTTCGTCTTAGGGAGACTCGGGCGCGGCCGTCTCGGCCTCGACGGCTGCGCGCATCTTCGCCAGCACACCGGGCTCTAGGGCGTCCTCGCGGAGCACTACGAAGCGTGCCGCGTGCGCAAACCGCCTGCGGCGCCCCTGAGGCTTCTTGCCACACACGTCACCGTGCGACGTGTCGTCGGATTTGGGAGTGCGACGAACTGTCTGCTCCTCGCCCTTTACGAAGTCAGTCGTCAACGAAACGAGCGAGTGTGTGGGCCTACCGCTCAGCACTGACTCAGGCTCACGCTTCTCGTTCTGAAGCACGTCGTCTAAATGGACCGACATCTCTTCGTCTTTGAACACGCTGCTATTCGGCCGAGCGCAACCATCGTTGTCGCTCCAGACGATCTCTGTCGGATGTACCCGGCGATAAAGGCTCATCTCATCCGGGACCGGCGCATCGTTAGGTATCACGACTCTTGGAGCCGCCGCCAGTACCGAGCGATGATCGGGGCCGCCTCGGAGAGAGCGAGTTCCTGTGGCTCGGCGGCCTCACGGTCCTCCACGTATACACCGGGGTCATCGTCGGAGAACGCGATCTCAACGTCGAGGCCGCCCCGATGCCACTCGACCTGAACGCCACCGTCGGATGTGGGCACGATAGAAGGAGCGGCGATGCCGGGAAACGCCACCTTCGTCAGGAACTTCGCCGCTTCGATCGCAGAGTCAGCTTTCACTTCGAGAGCGTCGTATCCGTTCCAGCCAGGGGCGAGTGCCGTAAGGGCACTGATCCTGTCCAGGGCGTCTCGGTACCAAGGAGAGGCATCGGGCGCCTCTATTCTCCAGACAGCCGGGCCTTCAGAGGGCTGCTTCTCAGGTGCCTCGATCCGCACCGACCAAACCGGCTGCGCTTCCAGCGGGACGGGCGGTGCCAGGGGACTCACCGGAGCCCCCATTCGGCATGACGGTCGTCCGTCGTGATCTCCCGAAAGGTCGTCACGATCCTCTCTCTCCCCTCATCGAAGAACGCTAGGACACCAGCCAGGTCGCGCGACTGCGGTCGGCCACGCATCATGAGAGCGATCGTGTACCCGAGTGCACGTTGGTTCCCGACCGTGGACGTCACGTTGATGAAAAAACGCGCGTAGGGCTCCCCATCACGCTCAAGCTGGAACCGTTCCTCCAACCCTGTGTTGTATGGGCTCGGCAACCCCGGCAACGGCTGCGGCACCACCCGCCTCAGCAGCGTCGAGAGGTCCGGACGAGGGTAGCCATGTTGCTGCCAAATTGGGTTCGCGTAAGCGATCTCGCACCACGTTGCCTCGACCTCTCCGCCAGCAACATCGAGGTAGGACCTGTAGGCGCTCTCGAAACGATCCCGAATCGGCCCATAGTGCGGATAGTCCACGTCGCTGTCCTCTTTGCTCCAGCCGTACATCAGCCGGTCCGGCTGCACCGAAAGAGTCTCCAGCTGGTCCTCGCTCACAAATGCCCAACTCTGCGTGTCCGGACCCCCGAAGAGCTGGAATGCGATCGTGCCCTGCGACGGGATCTCGAAGCTTTCCTGGATCGGAGGCACGCGAGGCTGCGACACGATGCTCGGATAGCGGTCCCGGACAGTCGGATAGAACGCGCTGATCGCGCGTGAGGTATCGAGAGTCGCACCCTGCAACTGCACGGCGAGCGTCACGTCCGTGACGGGAGCGTTCTCGAAGTCAACAATCAGGTCGTGCGGCGATGGCATCAGCGAAATATCTTTCTATCGAGTGGACGTCGGCCACGGGACTTCTATCCGATGCGCCTGAACGCAAGATCAACGCCGCAGCGTGCCGGCAGCCTCCGTGTCCCCGCTCCGACCTCACTCGGCACCCCACGCTCCACGCCGCACATGTGCAGCATAACTTTCGCTCCCACGGAAGTCCAAAGCCAGAAGCCACCGAGACGAGGCCCGCGGAAACACAACGCCTCTGCGACGAAAGACACCAATCGCGCGGACGCAACGCGCGATTGGACTCTTGTGCCGACCGTTCGTGTCGTCCGACGCAGCCAGAGCAGCGGTCTCCTGCGTTCCATTTGCCCGCTGCTGCGGTCCTCCTGCGGTCTAAAATGCCCGCGAACATCCACAAATAGTGCCATGGTCATCCAGCACTTTCGGAGGATTTCGCCTGCATTCGTGGATATTCGGGGTTCTTGAAAAGAACCGGGGCGACCGGCGAGCGCGCAGACCCTCGGCCGTCTCAGGCCAGCTCGCGCTCGACTATCCCGACGAGGCGCATGCAAACGTCCTGCGCCTCCTCGTCGGTGGGCGCCTCCACCATCACGCGCACGAGCGGCTCGGTGCCGCTGGGGCGCACGAGCACGCGGCCGCGGCCGCTCAGCTCGCGCGCGGCGTCGCCGACCGCGGCGTCCACGTCGGCCGCGTCCTTGATCGCGTCGCGGTCGCGCACGCGCACGTTCACGAGGCGCTGCGGGAGCTTCGTCATCGCGTCGCGCTCGCTCAGCTTGCGGCCAGCGAGCGCCTCGAGCGTCAGCAGCGCGCTCGCGATGCCGTCGCCGGTGCGGTTGAAGCCCATCTCGATGATGTGCCCCGACTGCTCGCCGCCGAGCATCCAGCCGCGCGCGCGCAGCTCCTCCAGCACGTAGCGGTCGCCCACGTTCGCCGTCGCCACCTCCACCCCCTCGCGTTTCATCGCCGCGTGGAAGCCGTAGTTGGTCATCACCGTCACCGCCACGCCGTTGCCCGCGAGGCGGCCGCTGTCGCGCAGGTGGAGCGTCGCGAGCGCCATCAGCTCGTCGCCGTCCACGACCACGCCGCGGTCGTCCACCGCCAGCACGCGATCGCCGTCGCCGTCGAACGCGAAGCCGATCGCGTGGCCGCCCGCCACGACCCGCTCGGCGAGGCTGTCGATGTGCGTCGAGCCGCAGCCCGCGTTGATGTTGCGCCCGTCGGGCGTGTCCGCGATCACCGACACGTTCGCGCCCAGGCGCCTGAAGATCTCCGGCGCGACCTGGAACGTCGCGCCGTTGGCACAGTCCAGCAGCACGTCCACGCCGTGCAGGTCTAGCTCCACGAAGCGCGTGTGCAGCTCGCGCAGGTAGTCCTCCGGCGCGCCGCGCAGCTCGCGCACGTGCCCAATCTTCGACGCAGCGTCCGGGCGCGCGGGGCTCGACAGCTCCCGCTCGATCGCCAGCTCCGTCTCGTCGGTGAGCTTGTAGCCATCACCGCCGAAGAACTTGATGCCGTTGTCCTGGTAGGGGTTGTGCGACGCGGACAGCACCACCGCGAGGTCGAAGCCGTAGCGGCCGATCAACAGCGGCGCGGCGGGCGTCGGCAGCACGCCGCCCAGCAGCGCGTCGCCGCCCGCGGCGCTCACGCCCGCGGCGAGCGCCGCCTGCAGCATCTCCCCCGACTGACGCGTGTCGCGCAC
Source organism: uncultured Solirubrobacteraceae bacterium (assembly GCA_963813055.1). Taxonomy (GTDB): domain Bacteria; phylum Actinomycetota; class Thermoleophilia; order Solirubrobacterales; family Solirubrobacteraceae; genus Palsa-744. Next base: position 415,072 of record CAWEXM010000005.1, on the reverse strand, counting down.
GATCAGCACGCGCGCGTGCTCCACGCCCGTCTGGTGCGTCGCCGCGCGGCCCAGACCCAGCGCCAGCTCGGCCGTCAGAAACTCTCCCGCGACGCCGCGAACGCCGTCTGTCCCGAACAACTTGCGGGTCATGCCGCCCCCTTCGTCTGGACTGTGCCGCCCCAGCGCTTCGCGCTGCTAGCGCTTGGAGAACTGCGGCTTCTTGCGCGCCTTCTTCAGACCGGCCTTCTTGCGCTCCTTCGCGCGCGAGTCGCGCGTCAGGAAGCCCCTGCGCTTGAGCTCGCCACGCAGGTTCGGGTCGGCCTCCAGCAGCGCGCGCGAGACGCCGTGGCGCAGCGCGCCCGCCTGCGCGGAGATGCCGCCGCCGTGCAGTCGCGCGACGACGTCCATCTTCTCCTGAAAGCCCACCGTCTCCAGGGGCTGGCGGATGTTGCGCTGCAGCGTGATGCGCGGGAAGTGCTGCTCGAGCGTGCGGCCGTTGATCGTGTACGTGCCCGTACCGGGACGCAACGTCACGCGCGCGATCGCCGTCTTGCGCTTGCCAGTCGCGCGGTAGCGCGCGCCCGAGGCGAGGTCGATAGCGGCGGTCGAGATCGGTTCGGCGAGCGGTTCGTCCTGCTCCTCCTCCGCGTCCTGCTCGGTGTCCTCCGACTCCTCGCCGATCGCGTACGGGTCGACGTATTCCTCCGCGGCGCTGCCACCGCGGCCGAGCGGGTCGACGCCCTCAGGGACGATGTCAACTTCCAGGTGCGCGCCGGGCACCGCGGGCTTCTCGCGCGGGGCGGGCTCGTCCTCCTCGTCCTCCTCCACCGCCGCCTCGACGGCCACGGCGTCCTGGGCCTCCTCTAGCGCCTCCAGCGGAGCGTCCTCGACCGAGCCCGCGATCTCCTCCGCGTCGGCCGTCGGGACCGCGTGGCCCTCGCCCGCGGGGACGTGCTCGTCTGGTGTCGGCGTCTCGGTTGTCTCGTCGTCTGCCATCAGGCCTCGATCTCAAGTGGTTGGGGGTTCTGCGCGACGTGCGGGTGCTCTGGCCCGGCGTAGATCTTCAGCTTCGTGATCTGCTTGCGCGCGAGCCGGTTGCGAGGCATCATGCCCTTGACCGCGAGGCGGATGATCTCCTCGGGGCGCCTGGCGAGCATCTCCTCGAACGTGCGCGAGCGCAGTCCGCCGGGGTAGCCGGAGTGGCGGTAGTAGCGCTTGTCCGCGCGCTTGTTGCCGCTCACGTGGATCTTCTCCGCGTTGACCACCACGACGAAGTCGCCCGTGTCGATGTGCGGCGTGTACTCGGGCTTGCGCTTACCGCGCAGCACGTCCGCGATCTGCGTCGCGAGGCGTCCGAGCGTCTTGCCGTTAGCGTCGACGATGAGCCAGTTGCGCTCACGGTCGGTCGGCTTCGCTACGTATGTCTTCTGGGAGGGGGCCATAACGTGAAAAAGGCCACGCGTAAGCGCGCGGCGCTGCGTGCATCATAGGCGAAGTTGCGTTCGCTCGCGGACTACTCCCACTCGATGGTGCCCGGCGGCTTGCTGGTTATGTCCAGCACGACGCGGTTGACCTCGCGCAGCTCGTTGATCATGCGCGAGGCGATCGTCTCGAGCAGGTCGTACGGGAGCCTGGCCCAGTCGGCTGTCATGGCGTCGTCGCTGGTGACGGCGCGCACGACGACGACGTAGCCGTACGTGCGCTCATCGCCCTGCACGCCGACGGTGCGCACGTCGGGGAGCACGCAGAAGGACTGCCACAGCTCGCGGTAGAGGCCCGCCTTGCGGATCTCCTCCTGGAGGATGTGATCCGCCTCGCGCAGCACGTCGAGGCGCTCCTTCGTGGCTTCGCCGCCGACGACACGGATCGCGAGACCCGGTCCGGGGAAGGGCTGGCGCCAGACGAGCCGTTCGGGCAGCCCCAGCTCGGCGCCGACGGCGCGCACCTCGTCCTTGAACAGGGCGCGCAGCGGCTCGACGAGCTCGAACTGAAGGTCGTCGGGCAGCCCGCCGACGTTGTGGTGGGACTTGATCGTTGCCGCGCCGGTGCCGCCGCCGGACTCGATCACGTCGGAGTAGAGCGTGCCCTGGACGAGGAACGCGGCGCTCTCCCCGCCGTCTGAGCCGACGAGCTTCTCGGCCTCCTCCTCGAACACGCGGATGAACTCCGCGCCGATCGCTTTGCGCTTCGCCTCGGGCTCGGTGACTCCTTTGAGCTTGTCCAGGAAGCGCGTCTCCGCGTCGACCGCGACGAGCGGCACCTTGAACGTGTCGCGGAACGTCTTCACCACCTGTTCGCCCTCGTCCTTGCGCATCAGGCCGTGGTCCACGAACACGCACGTGAGCTGCTCGCCGACGGCGCGGTGCACGAGCAGCGCCGCCACGGAGGAGTCCACGCCGCCGGAGAGCCCGCAGATGACGTTGCCATCCCCCACCTGCTCGCGGATGCGGCGGATCTGTTCCTCCACGATCGACGCGGCGGACCACGTGGGCTCGCAGCCGCACACCTCGGTGAGGAAGCGCGTGAGGATCTCCTGGCCATAGGGGGTGTGGACGACCTCGGGGTGGAACTGGATGCCGTAGATCGAGCGCTCCACTTCCTCGACGGCGGCGACGGGCGAGCTGGTGGAGGATGCGAGCGCGGTGAAGCCCGGCGGCGCCTCGTACACGGTGTCGCGGTGCGACATCCAGCACGTCTGCTCGCGCGGCATGCCCTTCAGCAGCGTGCCCGTGTCGGTGACGTGCAGATCGGAGCGTCCGAACTCCCCCACGTCCGCCTGCTCCACGCGCCCGCCGAGGGTGTGCACGAGCAGCTGCATGCCGTAACAGATGCCCATCACGGGCACGCCCAGCTCGAGCAGCCCGAGATCGAGCGGCGGCGCGCCGTCGGCGTACACCGACGCGGGCCCGCCGGAGAGGATGATCCCACGCGGTTTGCGGCGCGCGACCTCCTCCAGCGGCACGTGATGCGGCAGCAGCTCGCTGAACACGCCGCAGTCCCGGACCCTGCGAGCGATCAGCTGCGAGTACTGACCCCCGTAGTCCAGGACGACGATCTCTTCGGTCGCCGCAGGCGCGATGCTCGGCCGCTCGGCGACTGCCTCGGACGCCGTGACAGCCGCGTTAGTCATTTACGAGCTGTGCGACCTTCCCGTTGGTGGCGCCCATGCCGACGCCCTGGTCGCGCTGCAGCGCCTTGCCCTCGGTCTGCAGGGCGGGCGCGACGACGACCTCGGCGCGGTTGAACTCCGCGAGGTCCTTGTGTCCGCACGTGGCCATCGAGGTGCGCAGGCCGCCGAACAGGTTGAACGTGCCGTCGTTCTCGCGCGCGGGACCGGTGAGGATCTCTTCAAGCGTGCCGTTCTGCGTGGTGGCGACGCGCGCGCCGCGCGGGAGCGTGGGATGGAACGTGGCCATGCCCCAGTGAAAGCCGCGGCCGGGCGCCTCGTAGGCGCGTGCGAGCGGCGAGCCGATCATCACGGCGTCCGCGCCGAGCGCGATCGCCTTGGCGACGTCGCCGCCGTTGCGCATCCCGCCGTCGGCGATCACCTGGCTGTACTCGCCCGTCTCGAGCATGTGCGTGGAGCGCGCGTGCGCCACATCGGCGATCGCGGTGGCCTGCGGCACGCCGATGCCGAGCACACCGCGCGTGGTGCACGCCGCGCCCGGGCCGACGCCGACGAGCACGCCGGCGGCGCCGGTGCGCATCAGGTGAAGACCCGTGTGGTAGGAGGCGCAGCCGCCGACGACGACGGGCACGTCGAGCGTGGGGATGAACTCCTTCAGGTTGAGCGGCTCGGAGACCGTGGAGACGTGCTCGCCCGATACCACGGTGCCCTGGATGACGAGCACGTCGAGGCCCGCCTCCATGGCGATCTCGTGGTACTGCGTCACGCGCTGCGGCGTGAGCGACGCGGCGACGACGACTTTCTGTTCCTTGATCTCGCGGATGCGCTGCGCGATCAGCTCGGGCTTGACGGGCTCGGCGTAGATCTCCTGCATCTCGCGCGTGGCCTGCTCCTTGGGCAGCCCCGAGATCCGCTCGAGCTGCTCCTCCGCGTCCTCGTAGCGGGTGAAGATCCCCTCGAGGTTGAGCACCGCGAGGCCGCCGAGGCGGCCGATGATGCCGGCGGTCTCGGGCGAGACGACACCGTCCATGGCGGAGGCGAGCATCGGCAGCTCGAACTGGTAGGGGCCGAGCTTCCAGGAGATGTCGATGTCGTCGGGGTCGCGCGTGCGCCGGGAGGGAACGATTGCGATGTCGTCGAATCCATAAGCACGGCGAGCTTTCTTGCCGCGGCCGATTTCTATCTCCATTGCCGGATCCTCCCAGTTGCCGCGGATACCCTCTGGGGCACAGGCGAGGCGACCCCGCGCGGAACGGGGCCGGAAGAGGGTTGGCGGGGCGCCAGAAGAGCCTTGTTGGTGACCGCTGCCAAGTGAAGACGAGCATAGCAATCGCCGCCCCCGGCCTATTGCCCTTGGATATGCTCGATCGGTATGGGCAACACGGCGAACGCGCGCTATCAACCGCATGAGATCGAGGCGCGTCGCCAGGCGGCGTGGCGCGAGCGCGACGCGTTCAAGACGCCGCCGCTGATCGAGTCGCAGCCGCACCTGTACATCAAGCCCTCCGCGCCGTTCACGTCGGGCAACGTGCACATCGGGCACGTGCGCAGCTACTCGATCGGAGACGCGTACGCGCGCTATCGCCGCGCGCGCGGCGAGGCGGTGCTGTTCGCGTTCGGCTTCGACGCGTTCGGGCTTCCCGCGGAGCTGGGAGCGATCGCGGGCGGCGAGTCCCCCAGCGAGTGGGTGAACCGCTGCGCGGAGCACATGACGGGGCAGCTCGACCGGCTGGGCTTCTCCTTCGACTGGGAGCGCTCGTTCCTGAGCTCCGACGCGAACATGTACCGCTGGTCGCAGTGGTTGTTCCTGACATTGCTGGACGCGGGCCTGATCTACCACGGCACGGGCAACGTGGACTGGTGCGACAACTGCGAAACCACGTTGGCGTCGATCCAGGTCGAGGCGGGCGGCACCTGCTGGCGCTGTCACGGACCGGTCAGGTTGATCGAGCTGCCGCAGTGGTATCTGCGCATCAGCGCCTATCTGCATGAGAACGACGCGCGGCTGCAGGAGAGGGCGGACAGCGGAATCTGGGACGAGGTGTCGCTGGCGTCTCAGCAGATCGTGCTGGGGCGCGTGGACGGCGTGGAGGTGAGCGTCGCGGACGCGGCCGGCGAGCGGCTGACGGTGTTCACGCCGTACGGCGACGCTTTGTCAGAGGCGCGCTTCGTGCTGCTGTCGGCGCGCCACCCCGACGTGGAGCGCTGGGCCTCGGATGCGGGTGTGTCGGAGCAGCTGGAGCAGCTGCGCGCCGGCGGCTGGGAGCGCAGCGCGCGCGAGGCGGAGACGATCCCCGTGATCGACACGGGGCGCAGGGTCGCGGGCCCGGACGGCGCGGAGCTGCCGGTGCTCGTATCGCCGGTGGTGGATTCGCGCTTCGGTCCGACGGCGGTGCTGGGCGTGCCCTCGCGCGACCGCACGGACGAGGTGCTCGCGGGGCGGCTTGGGATCGAGATGCCGGACGCGGCCGACGAGACAGCGCCGATGGGCGAGGCAAGCGAGAACGGTGCCGGCGCAGCCTCGACTGGCGATGGCGCTGCAGCGTCCGCGAGCGACGGCGCGACCGACTCCTCGACGCTGGGCGAGCCGGCGGTGCGCTACCGCGCGTTCGACTTCGTGGTCTCGCGCCAGCGCTCGTGGGGCACGCCGATCCCGATCGTGTACTGCGACGCCTGCGGCACGGTGCCGGTTCCGCTCAATCAGCTGCCGGTGCTGCTGCCGCTGGACATCCACCCCACCGGCACCGGCAACCCGCTGGCGGAGATGGAGGAGTTCGTCAACACCACGTGCCCTGCGTGCGGTGGGCTGGCGCGGCGCGAGACGGACACGCTGGACTGCCACTTCGACGCGCTGTGGCTGTGGGTTCCGGCGTGCGTGCCGCCAGAGAATCGCGAGGACTCCCTGGAGGAGATCTTGGCGCTGGCGGACCTGCGCCACTGGCTGCCGTCGGAGCGCCTCGTGGCGGGCTCCGACAGCGGCAACTTCGTGTTCGACCAGCGCACGGTGACGAAGGCGCTGCGCGACATCGGCCCGCTGGCGTTCCTGGAGGACGGCGAGCCGTTCGCGGGCTGCCTGTTTCACGAGATGGTCATAAGCGAGGGCCGCAAGATGAGCAAGCATCTGGGCAACGTGGTCGACCCGGATGAGCTGATCGCGCGCTACGGCGCTGACACGGTGCGCTTGGCGGTGCTGTACGCGGCGCGCCCGCAGCGCTCGCTGAACTGGAGCGACTCGGCGGTGCTGCGCTGCCACCGCTTCCTGACGCAGGTGTGGGAGCACTCGCACGCGCGCATCGCGCTCGCGGCCACCGGTCCCGAGGTCGCAGCCGCAGACACCTCGGTGGGCGAGGACGGCGAGCCGGTGAGAGACAACACGGAGCACTTCAGGGCGCAGCTGTCGAAGTGGTGCGCGAACGGCGTGGAGAAGATCACCGAGGACATGGAGACGCTGGAGATGCACAGCGCGGTGCGCAACGTGATGCGCCTGTTCGACCGCATCAAGGACTTCGAGAAACGCGTGCTCTCCAGGCAGGAGCAGCTGAGCAGGGCAAACCTCGACGCGCTGCTGGAGGCGCTGGGCGTGCTCGCGCGGACGCTCGGCCCATTCGCGCCGCACCTGGCGGAGGAGCTGTGGATGGCGCTCGGCAACGACGAGCACGCCACACAGACGCCGTGGCCGGGCGTATCGTCTCAGGTACTCGCATGAGCGTCCAGACCGCACAGAGCCCTTCCAAGCAGCGGACGCGCTCCTGCGCGACGGGCCTCGCGTGCCACCGCTGCGACAAGCACTACCCGCTCGAGGACACCGTGTTCGCGTGCCCCGACTGCGGCAAGGGCCTGGACGTGGTGTACGACTACGAGCTCGCAGCGAGCCACTTCAAGGACTTCCCCTCCTCGCAGCGGCCGCAGAACATCTGGCACTTCGAGGAGCTGCTGCCGATCGTGGACGCCTCGGCGCAGGCGCGCGTGGGTCAGTTCTCCGGCTACACGCCGCTGATCCGCGCGGATCGCCTGGGCGCTGAGCTGGGGTTGAGCAACCTGTACCTGAAGGACGACTCGAGCAACCGCCCGAGCCTCTCATACAAGGACCGCGTGGTGTCGATGTCCGTGGCGCGCCTCTTGGAGCGCGGCAAGACGGAGATCGGCTGCGTGTCCACCGGCAACGTGGGCACGGCGGTTGCGTCGCTGGCGGCGAAGGCGGGCGTGGACGCGTACGTCTTCTACCCCAACGCGCTGGAGGACACAAAGGCGCGCGCGTGCATGGCGCTGGGCGCGAAGGTGCTGCAGGTGGAGGGCAACTACGACGAAGCGAACCGCCGCTGTCGCGAGATCGCCGAAGCGACGGGCATGGACTTCGCGAACATCACGCTGCGCCCGTTTTACGCGGAGGGCGCGAAGACGGCGGCGTTCGAGATCGTGGAGCAGCTGGGCTGGAACGCGCCGGATCACATCATCACCGCGGCCGCGGGCGGCACGCTGTCCTCGCGCCTGCACAAGGGCCTCGGCGAGCTGCAGCTCCTCGGCCTGTCCGAGACGGACAGCACGCGCATCCACATAGCGCAGCCGAGCGGCTGCAACCCGATCGCGACGGCGATCCTGGCGGAGGAGGCGGAGGTCCACCCGGTGACGCCGGAGACGGCGGCGCACTCGCTGGCGATCGGCGCCCCCGGCGACGGCTACCTGGTGATCGACGCGGTGCGCAAACGCGGCGGCACGGGCGGCTTCGCGAGCGATCCGGAGATCTTCGCGGGCATCGACCTGCTGGCGGCGACGGAGGGGCTGCTGACGGAGCCCGCGGGCGGCACGACGATCGCGGTGCTGGAGAAGCTCGCGGCGGTGGGGCGCTTCGCGCCGGACGACACCGTGGTGGCGATCATCACGGGCAACGGCCTGAAGACGCTGTACGACCACCCGCAGAAGCCGTGGCCGGCGAAGGTGGACTGCGAGCTGGACGCAATGCTCGCGGCGCTCGAGGATTTGAAGAGCGGCGAGTCGCTGATGGACGGCGCGCGCCGGGCGCTGCGCTCTTAACCGCCCTCCGGAGCGCCAGCCTGCCATCCAGGTACGACGGCGTTTACGACGGGCCCAGCTCGAACGCTGACCGCGCACCCCGTCTTGCCGAGCCGCCGTGCGGCAGATTCACATAAATACAGTTTTGACGTTTTTCTCAAACTGGCAGCGGCGGCTGGGCAGTCAGCATTGTATGGCCAACTCCGTCGAGATAAAGGGATATGTTCCCGCCCGGGATGAGGTACACGTACGTCTATATTCAGGCTTAGCGGGTGACTGTGACGAGTCGGACGGGGCGACCGGCCGCACGAGATCAGGTTCGCGAGACGAAACGGGCACGGATCCTGTGGGCCATGGCCCAGGCCGTGGGCGACCAGGGGCCTGAGCTGGTCACCGTCGCGCAGGTGATCGCGATCGCCGGAGTGTCGCGCAAGACGTTCTACGAACTGTTCGAGGACCGCAACGACTGCCTCCTCGCGGCGATCGAACGGGCGATCACGCTGGCGAGGGACACCGTTGTAGAGGCCGGCGCGCCAAACGAGCGGTGGGTGGATCGCATGCGCGCGGGCCTGCTCGCGCTGCTGGAATTCTTCGACAGCGAGCCGCGCCTGGCGCGCCTGTGCGTGATCTACTCGGCGATCGCGGGCCCGGAGGTGGTGGCGTATCGACGCGACGTGCTCTCCAAGCTCGCCGACGTGGTGGACGAAGGCCGCACCTCCGCGCGCCACCAGCCCTCGCCCCTCACCGCCGAGGCGGTCGTCGGCGGCGTGCTCGCGATCGTCCAGACCCGCCTGCAACATCCGCGCCCGGAGATGCTCAGCGCGCTCATCAACCCGTTGATGGGGTTCATCGCCCTCCCCTATCTCGGCGGGAACGCTGCGGCAGCGGAGCTGTCGCGCCCGCTTCCGGCTCCGGCGATCCCGCGCGCGCAGACGATCATCCCAGACCCGTTGGAGGGGCTCGACATGCGACTCACGTACAGGACCATGAGCGTGCTCTCCACGATCGCCGCGCAGCCGCGTCTCAGCAACCGCGACATCGGCTTTCGCGCGGGCGTCACCGATCAGGGTCAGATGTCCAAGCTGCTCGGGCGTCTCGCCCAGCTCGGGCTGATCGTCAACCGGGGTCGCGGGCAGGCGAACGGAACGTCGAACGCGTGGGAGCTCACAGCGCGCGGGCGCAAGGTCGAGCGCTCCGTGCGGCGCGCGGTGCGCGGCGCGGGAGATCACGAGCCCCTCCCCGAGTGAAGCTCAGTCGCCGAACTCGCTGCGGACTCCGGGTGGCGTGAGCGCGTCGATGTAGTACTCCGGCAGGTGGTCTCTCAGCGACGCGTGAAACTGCAGACGACGCGTCAGTTTGATGTCCCCCGCGAGGATCGACAGCGGCGCAGCGACGATGTTCAGGAGGTTGTGCAGCTGCTTGCGCGGCGCGTCGTTGCGCTCCCAGTCACCCTCGCCCCCCTTGCGTTTGTACTGGTAGCCGGCGCCGAAGTGCGCGAACGTACCCGACGCCGCGGGCGGCAGCTGGGGAACGATGTCGTTGGCGTATACGTAGCGGATCACCCGCTCGCGCAGGAGCTCGCTCCGATTGCAGCCCTCCGCCAGCTCGGGGCTTGCGATCATCGGCCCGCCGTAGGTGTACACCGCCTTCAGCCGACTCACGATCGGGTCTTGGTAGGCGGGCTCTACGGCGAGCATCAGCGCGAGCATCGACGCACTCGCCGCGCCGAGACTGTGGCCGGTTATGTAGAGCGCCTGCAGCCGGTTGGCGACCTTGCCGCGTTCAGGTATGACCGATTCGCCTTCGGTTGCGCGTTTGAGGCAGTTGAGTATCTCGTAGCGCGTCGCGCGCACGTTGCGGTAGAAGCCGCCGTGCACGTGGCCGTCGATCGAGCCGCTCGGCGATGGCATTTCGATGCGCGTGGGGTCGATGTTCGCGTCGGTCAGCCACGTGATGAGGCTCGTCGGCGGGGTGCCGCGGTAACACAGGATCGCCACGCGGCCGTCAGCGCTCTGGACGACGAAGGACGTCGAGGTGATGAACATCGCGTCGACGTACTCCTCGATCATCACGCAATGGTTCTCCTGGAGTCCCATGCGCGCCATGATCGTCGCGACGGTCTGCACGTCGGAGTACGCGTACGCGGAGCACACAGCCATCACGTGCGCGATCGTCGTGTCCGGGTGCGTCTCGGCGGCGGCGAGTTTCTCTACGAGGTCGCCATAGACGGGGAAGGTCTCGGTCTCGTCGTCCTTGAACGGGCGCAGCCGCGCGTAGCTGGGAGCGATGCAGTGCTTGACGTCCATCTCGACGGCCAATCATACGAAAGAATGGAACTGTCCTACGCGGCGGCGAGATCAATCAGACTCTGGCAGCAGCAGAAAGCCAGCCCGGCTGGCAGCGCGTCGCAGCCCGGAGTCGAAGCACGCAAATTGGCTGCAGCGTGCATCGAGGTCGCGCACCGCGAGCGCGCTTGCGAGCTGGACCGCGTCATATGCGCGCAGCTCGTGATGCGCCGCCCCTCGCGCGGCCGCGACCAGCACCGACTCTGTCAACGAAAGGACCGCGAAGCGTGAGCCTGAATCGGAGTCGCCGTGGAAGTCGACCTCGAACGCGCTCACAAGGACACTCGCTGCTGCGTCCTCGAGTTCGCCGGTCCGCGTCTTGCGCCATAACGCCGCGGGCACCTCCACGCGTGCGAGCGCTGAGACGGCCAGCGTGTCGAGCGCACGGATCGGGCGGTATCCGGGCTCGTCCGCGTAGAGCTTTACGAGCGCCGAAGAGTCCGCGAACGTGCTCAGCTGCGGCCTTCTGCGACGAAGTCCGACAGTGGCTTGCCGCGCCCCGCGGCAGCACGAGCGCGGTTGAGCGCTCGTGCTGAGGGACGCTTCGCGGAGAGATGCTCGGGCGTCAGCAGCAGTCCGGCTTGGGCGAGGCGCTCTCGCAGTCCGGTGATCTCATCGCCCGCGAGATCTGGGTCCACCGCGGCTGAGAGGACCTTGACGGCATATCCGTTGACGCTCTCATGGCGTTCGCTAGCCGTACCCTTGAGTCGCTCGGCGAGCTCTTCGGGGACTCGCAGTGTCATCTGACGCATGATGTCATGGTAGCATGCGTGACATCATCCTGGGCTCAAGGACAGTCGCCCCCTCCATCTGGGGCACCTACCCCCACTAGAAAAGCCCCGCCGGAGCGGGGCTTTTCCTTAGCGGGTCGATAAGCCGGAGGTTTGGGACTCGGTAAGGACGCGCCGCCGACCTGCTTCAGAAGGACGGCGAGTATGCCGATTGGCTGGATAGCCTCCACAGGAGGCGTTACGCTCTGATTTGCGATGACTTTGCGGATAGAACATGTCGATGTTCAGGTGCTTCTCGATGAAGAGGAGAGGGATCGCCGCGCCGATGAGGTGGCGCTGCGATCTGGACGTAAGACGCACGAGCAACTCAAGCGCGAAAACGAGGTCTTTGCGCTTCCGCCGAGTCGCATTCGGATCAACCTCGACTCAGCGCACTCTCTTTCCTGAGCGACGATTCCAGAGCCGCACACGTGGCTGAGGAGCATCAGAGCGAGGCCGAGCTGCCTCCGCTGAAGATCGACGAAACCGAGCGCATCATCGCTCGGCTCGCGCAAGTCGTCCGCGATCGGCGAGTCGTCCTTGTCGGTGGACAGGCAGTCGCCATTTGGGCATCGAAGCTCGCAGATCGGATAGCGGACACGCTCGTCGAGGCAGTGGCGAGTCGAGATATCGATCTTCTCGGCAACTCCTCGGACCTCCGACAGTCAGCCGAACTACTCGGCGGACGTATCCGCGTAGCCACTTGGGAGGGCCGTACCCCGCTCGCCGGCGTCGCCATCTTCCTCGACGGCGCAGGTCACGAGCGTCGCCTCGATGTCATGACGAGCGTCTACGGGATGAGCTCCGACGACATCAGGCAGACAGCCATCGAGGCAGAGTTGCTCGTGGAAGATGATCGGCTCGTTCATGTCTGGGTGATGCACCCAGAGCGCTGCATGGAGAGCCGCGTCCACAACAGCGCTCTCTCGAACAAGCAAACGGACCTCGCCTGGCGCCAGCTCCGAGCCTCCATCCTCTGCGCGCGTGCGTTCAGCCAACTACTACTCGATGAGCGCGGCGAGGCCGCGGTCCGCGACGTTCTGAAGCTCAACGAGCGCATCTTCCGTTTCGCGCAGCAAGACCGCTGCTCGGCGCTCGCGTCCGACAGAGGGATCGATGCTTTCGACGCCGTGCTCGATGACGAGCGGCTGCCCGATCAGTTCAGGACAGTCCGGCTGCCCCAGATGCAGGACAGGATTCTGACTGTGCGCCAACAACAACGCGACCGCACGTTGTGAACACCACCCCGACCGCCGAGACGCCTGAGCTGAGCGACGAGGACCGCGCCGAGCGGCGACGTCTGCTCTCTGAGCGGGTGTTCAGTCTGGATGGGCTGGATAGGGACACGCTCGAGCACATCGAGCAGCTGACGGATCGCGAGTTCTAGCGACTGCAGTGAAGGCCACCGAGCTGCTGCCTGGCGACGCCTCGGCGGTCGCCTGGGCACGTCGGCACGTCGGCGTGGTGGCATGGGGGTCGTCTACCGTCGCGCGACCGTTTCGAGCTACTGGGATCAGGTAGATATTGCGGTGGCCTGCTGGAACGGAGGAGCGATGCTCGATGCCCTAGCTGACTTCCTGATCTACTGCCGTGTCGAGCACCGGCTGGCTGACCCAACGTGCAAAGCGTATGCACGCGATACCCGAGCTTGCCTTGAGCACCTGAGCGAGCAGGGCATCACAGCGCTGGTCAACATTCGCACGCCCGATCTGCGTCGCTTCCTCGCCCAGGAGGCCACGCATCGCCCCTACCCGTCAAGCAGTGAAGATGCTGGGGGCGTTCTGTTCGGGATCTGACTTGCCGTCAAACTGGCCCCCTGCGGGGGTGTCATTGCTGGGACCTGTCGGTCTCGAACGGATCGCCTGACCGACCCAAGAGGGGCGGCCGGGAAGGCGGAGCGTGACCTCATAGGAACCTGCTTGCGACAAGTGCCTCGTCACTGTTGTGTCCGCCCACCCGACCGGCTGTCCCACCTATCAGAGAGGGATAGCAATGCACAGCATGAACGAGGAGCGCCATCGAGTCATCGGCGGCGTCGACGCGCACGCGCAGACCCACCACGCCGCAGTACTCGATGGCCGCGGACGGCTTCTGGCGACACGCGCCTTCGAGGTCTCCGCGGCGCCCGTAGTCAAGCAGTCCGTGTCACTGACGATCGCGAAACAGCTCAACAGACAACTCCAACCAACCGACTTCGAGCTGCACGTAGAGCGGGGTGGCTCTGAAGAAGGGTTCCGCAGCGAGAGTGATCTCAGCAAGAGGCTAGGCATCGATCCGTTGCAAGCTCACGAGCTCATCTCGAAAGGCATCCTTGGGGTCGCCAGCCTTTGCCAGCGAATCGAATTCATGCAGCGGTTCAAGGGTGTGACTGGATTCCGTGCCGACGAGCTGCCCCTGTTCGATGCTAAGTTGGCCTTCCTTGTCCGGGAGCTCGCTCCCGAAGCGCACGCGGAACGCTTCGAGCACGTACTGGAGATCTCCGGGCTTCCCGAGGCTGACCCAGACCCGAATACGCACGACATCGATCTGCCGCGCCTGCTTGAGATATTGAATAGCGACGAGGTTCGTGAGTTCCGGAGTTGGATTCGGTCCCTGGACTCCCTCACGGATACCGAGATCAAACGGGAAATCAGCCAGCTGCGAGATGTCGTTGCACGCTCAGTCCGCAGCACCGCAGGAAAAGCCGTCCGCTTCTCGGCCATCACGGGAGTCGGCCTGATCCCAGGAGGGCAACTGCCCGCTATTGGAATAGGCACGAGCCTCGGTCGGAGAACCCAGCAGATCGACACATAGAAAAGCCCCGCCGGAGCGGGGCTTTTCCTTAGCGGGTCGATAAGCCGGAGACTAGACACACTAAGAGGCATCGAATCCTGCGGCCTGCCCGAAAGCAGGCCTACATGTTGAATGCCGTAGCTGACTACGTGATCTACCTGCGAGTGGAGCGTCGTCTCGCGGACGCGACTTGTATCGCGTACGAGCGAAATGTCCGCAAGTGCATCGCGTTTCTGCGCAGCCAGGGTATCGCCGCGCTCGCGGAGGTTCGCACGCCCGATCTGCGTCGCTTTATCGCTGATGAGGCCACGCGCCGTCCCTCACCGTCGAGCCAGACGCAGACCGTCGCGGCGCTTCGGGGCTTCTTCCGCTTCTGCGTAGAGAGCGAGTACCTTGAGAAAGATCCGGCTCACGTCCTGCGCACGCCCAAGAAGCGGGAGGCGCTTCCGGACGTCTTGAATCGCGGCGAGCGCAACCGGCTCCTCGACGCACCGGCGCAGGCGGGCGTGTGGAAGCGTCTGCATGCCGGCAAGGTGCAGCGCGACTCTCTGCTGCTAGCCCTTTTCGCATTCGGTGGTCTGCGCCGCTCAGAGCTGCTCGGACTGGATGTGTATGACCTTGACCTCGAACAGCGTCTAATCCGCGTGCGCAAAGCGAAGGGTGGGCGTCAGCGTGTCGTGCCGATCCATCCCGGCCTGGTCCCCTTGTTCGTCGCCTACCTGCAGGTCAGGCCAGAGTCCAAGGACGACGCGCTGTTCCTCGGTGTCCTCGGCAAACGTCTCTCCCCGAACATCCTGGCTCAGACGTTCCGCCGTTATGCGGAGGTTGCCGGCGTGAGCAAGCACAAGTGCGTGACCCCCCACACCCTGCGCCACGTGTTCGCTACGGAGCTCTTGGGTGCCGGGGCGAACCTCCGCCAGATTCAAGAGCTGCTGGGGCACAAGCACTTGGACTCAACGCAACGCTATACGCGGGTAAACGCGCATCAGCTGCGTGGGGCGGTCAAACGACTGCAATGGTCTACGAATGACGGGGCAGCTGCGGTCGGGTAGGCCGTCGATCCGGCTGGGAGCGTCGTTCTATGGCGTGACGTGGATCGCGACTGTGTTGCTTGGGCCGGGTGTGTAGGGGTAGCCTTGTGATCCGTTGGCTGGTAGCGCGACTCGGAACTTGTAGGTGGTGGGTTCGTTGGTGGCGTGGAAGCGGTAGATGTAGTGGAAGCGGCCCGTTCTGGTCGCGACCACCTGGTCGAATATTCGCCAGTGCCGTCCTTGGCGCACCTCGACGTCAAGCGTCACACCCTGCGCCGGAAGCGGGCCACCCGCGATCGCGCCCGTCCAGCGAATCGCGCGGCCGTTACGGGTGTAGCGCGGGCTGATCCGGAGCTTGATCGCCGGGCGGATAGAGATCGTCGCGGCCGCGGTCGCCGACGGCCCCGGGTCATCGCTATACGCCGTGTAGCTGAACTGCAACAACCTGTCCGGGCCCCTCGGCACCACGTAAGAAAACGAGCCATCGAGAGCGGTTTCGATGCTGGTGTTGATCGCTGTGGTCGTGGTGCTGTCGAGGGTGGTGATCGCGATTCGTGCGTTTCGGATTGGGACGGTGCCGCAGTGCAGGACGCCTTTGATGGTTGTCTGGTGGCCGTAGGCGGTGGTGGGGGCGTGTTGGCCGTTGATCTCGAGGTCAATTTTCTCGCCTGCACATGGCTGCCCATTGGCGATGTGCTGTGCCGTTGGGCCGCTGCCGGTGATGGACTCGTTGCTGGTTTGGGTGGGCTGGTTGTTGATCGTGATGGTGTGCTCGTCGAGGAGTGCTGTGGTGCCGGCGGCGCTGGTGATGCGTAGCGCGGCTTCGTGTGTTCCGTTGCTTGCTTCGGTGGTGGTCCAGTGGAGTTCGTCGGAGAGGCTGGTTGGGCAGGCGGCGAAGTTCGCGTATGGGCATTGGGGTGCGTAGTCTTTTTCGGCGACTGCTTTCCCGTCGATGATGAGTTGTGCTCGGCGAACGCCGGAGTTAGCGTCCTGGGCGGCGTAGGCGAGTGTCGCTGTGCCAGAGAGGGTGCTTGTTGTGGAGAGGTTTCCTCCTGTCACGGCTCCTGTAGGGAGCGTGTTCTCGTCGAGCGTAAGCTCTGAGCCGTAGAGCTGGAGATTGGGGTTCAGTCCGCTGCCGAAGACGCAGTTGTGGTCGGCGGCGCTATTGGAGCAGAAGTCCTCAAGCGTGAACGTGGTGGTCGTGGACGGGAGGACGTAGACGGCGGGCGCGAGCTTCCATTCTGCTGGGGTCGTGTATTCCCCGACGATGCTGCCGTTGGCGAATACGAGGGCGTAGGTGAGTGCCCCTTCGATCTCGTGTGGGACCGACCACCAGACCTTTGCTTCGCGGATCGTGATCCCGCTGCCTTTGGGCGTGGTGACTTGTACTCCGTCGATGGTTTCCCAGCCCATGCTTCCGGCGCGTGGCCCGATCCAATCGCCGCTCCCGCCGCCGCAGCTTCCCTTGCTCGGCTGGGGGCTATTGAAGATCGTCCACGGGCCAGGGTCGCCGTTCGGTATCACCGCGGCGGGGCAGTTGCTGATCACGTAGGTCCCGGCGCTCGCGTCGCCGGCCATTGCAAGCGCGAGTAGGCAAGCGAGGAGGATCGCGGTGAGCATCACGCGCGCTCGCGCTGCGGCGAGGCGCGGCACGGGTCGGGGCGGATTAGGGGTTGACGCGTACATGGATGGGGTTGCTCGCTCCTGGGGTGTATGGGTAGCCGCCTGACCCGTTGGCGGGTAGCGCGACACGGAACCAGTAGGTGGTGGGTTCGTTGGTGGCGTGGAAGCGGTAGCTGTAGTGAAACCGGCCCGTCCTGCTCGCCACGACCTGATCGAAGATCTTCCAGTGTCGGCCCTGGCGCACCTCGACGTCGAGCGTCACGCCCTGCGGCGGAAACGGTCCGCCGAAGATCGTGCCCTTCCAGTGGATCGCGTGGCCGTTGCGGGTGAAGCGTGGGCTGATCCGGAGCTTGATTGCCGGCCGGATAGAGATCGTCGCGGTAGCGGTCGCCGACGGCCCCGGGTCATCGCTATACGCCGTGTAGCTGAACTGCAACAACCTGCCAGGCCCCTTCGGCACCACATACGAGAACGAGCCGTCAAGGCCGGTTTGTATGGTGCTGTTGATCGCTGTTGTTGCTGTGGCGCCCACGGTGGTGATGAGGATTTGGGCGCCGCGGACGGGGATGGTGCCGCAGTGCAGTACGCCTTTGACGGTGACTGGCTTTCCGAATCTCGTGGTTGGTGTGTGGTGTAGTCCGTTGACGAGGAGGTCTAGTTTCTCGCCGGCGCATGGGTCGCCGTTGGCGATGTGGGGGGCTGTGTGGCCGCCTGTGATCGGCCCGCCGTCGACTTCGATTGGTGGTGGGCCGGCTGCGGTGATGGTCGCGTTGTAGGCGATCGTGTGGTTTCCGGCGGCGTCTTCGACGAGCAGCTGGAGGGTGTGTTGGCCGGCGGTCAGGTGGCTGGTGTTGAGCGTGAGGATTGTGCTCACTGTGCTCTTGCATGGCTGGGCGTGTTCAAAGGAGCGCTGTCCGTCGCTTGTGATTCCGAGCGACTGGCAGGCACCGCCGTTGCTGTCGAGGATCTGTGAGACGACGGGGTGGCCGTCCACGATGAGTGATCCGCTGTAGATGCCTGACTGTCCGTCGCTTGCGGTGAAGGAGACGCTCTGTTCGCCTGTCAGGGTGCCGCTCGCTACCAGCGGCCCGGCGATGCTCGTGACGGCTGGAGGGGTGTTGTCGGTGAGATCAACATCAGCGGCATACACGTCGTACCGGGAGGAGGATGCGGTGCCGGATGCAGGGCATGTCCCTCCGGGGCCGCCGCCGCACGCGGCGCTCCAAATGATCTGTGTGACACCGCTGAGGCTGGTAACGCCGACCGCGTTTGACGGGTCAAGAGCGGAGTTTGGTGTGCCTCGCACGCTGCACCCGAGCGACTGCGCGCAAAGGCCCTCGACGGATGCTGGGCCGGGGCTGTATTGGAGGTTGGATGCGGGTGCCCCGAACGGCTGGACCGGGCCGTCCTGCTCGTAGCGCCAAACGGCGAACTGGCGGATCGTCATGCCGGCGGGCGCGGTGAACGCGGTTGTGGCGCTCGCACCGTAGGGGTGTGTCGTTTCCCCGGAGATGGCGGCGTAGAGCGATCCGCCCGAGGCGCAGCTGTCTCCCGAGAAAACGAAGCTGCCGTTGGGGGCGTAGGACACGCCGTCGGTTGGCGCGGCGCGCCCGGCGCTCGGGCCGTAGGGAATACGACAGAGGAAGTCGTGGTAGCTGCTCGCGCCCGCGGTCGCCGGCATCACGAACAGCATGAGGCCGGACACTGCGACGAACGTGCTGATCTGTCTGCGCACGCGGGGTCGCGGCGCGCGGATGGGTGGTTTGTTCATGGTCTCTCGTCGGTGGAAACCACGCCGTTCCCCCACACAAATTTCGGGGTTGGGCTGCTCATCGGCATCTCCTGGCGTTGCGCGAGGGACATCTCCACATGGCCTCCCGTCGCGGGCGACCGTGCCTTCCCCCCTGCCAAGTTTCGCGCTCGCTGTCTCCTACGCTTCCCGTGCGCGTGCAGCCGGTATGGGTTCGGGTCCGATCATCCGTGCGTTCCCTGTTGTCCAGACTGAGCCGACAATGTAGCCCATCAGAACTCTCCTGGCAAGAGATGGCGTACTGCTTGCTGTCAGCTAGCCAGGCCGGGTTTCAGCGGGCGCTTCGGGCGCGGTGATGCACGTAGCGGGTCACGGTTTGTGCGCGCCAGCGCGTGGTGGTGTGGTGCACTAGCGTGACGTGCAGTGTTCGTGAACCGGCTGGCATCCCGATGCCCGCGGCCCACTGCCCGCGCGTCGCCGTGATCGTCTTCCGCGCCGTACGGACGCGCCCGCCGAGGAGGTAGTGCACGACGATCGTGATGCGCTCTGAGAAGCCCTGTGCGGCGCTGCCGCGGGTGTGCAGCGTGTGCTTGCTGCGGGTGAGGCTGAGGATGTGCAGCTGCGGGCTGGGCTTGCTGTGGGAGCGGAATGTGACCGTGAGGATTGCGCTGTTCGCGAAGCTGGTGTTTCCCGCTGCGTCCTGTAGCCAGGCGCGGATTGTGTAGCTGCCAAACGGTGCGTGCTGGAACAGCGGTGTGTGCGCGGGGTCGAACACGAAGGCCAGGCCGGGGCTCGTCTGGGTTGGTGTGCACGCGCCGCTGTGATTGCAGGCGATCCAGTTCGTGGCGGTGAGCGGGGCGATGTCCGCAGCCGCGCCGAGCGCGATCGTGAACGGTCCTTGCCCGGTTGCCTTGATCGAGGTCGGGGTTGGCGGCGGGCTGGTTTGGTAGCCGAACGTGATCGTTGAAGCGTTGGCTGCTGTGGTGTTACCGATCGCGTCTTGGAGCCAGACAAAGACGGTGTATGTCCCCTGTGGATGAGCCGCGTACGCAGGGTCTTGCGCGGGGTTGAAAGTCAGCGAGGCCAGTGGGCTGGTCTGCTGTTGGGGCGGGTTGCATCCGCTTGGGGGGATGTTGCTCTGGGTGCCGGCGCACGCGATCCAGTTGACCTGGCTGATTGGATCCCCGGAGGGCTGCGCTGCGTTCATCCACGTGATGGTGGCGGGCCGGTTGATCCATGTGCCGCTCGCGCTGGCGTTGACCTGGAGAGCGTCGGGCGGGCGGGGGCTCGTGTTCTGGACGGTGATCTGAACCGGGCTGGCGAGCGTCTGGTTGCCGGCAGCGTCAACGGCGGCTGCCTGGATCTGGTGCGGGCCGTCAGGGAGGCTGCTCGTGTCGAGGCTGAACGCATCACTCGCGGTCGCGGGGCACGGCGTGGTGTGCGTGAAGTCGCACGGGTGTGGCTGCTGGGCGACCTGTCTGCCATCGACGTAGAGTTGGGTGGCTTGTACGCCGCTACCGTCTGCTGCCTGAATGGTGCCCGATAGGGTGCCGCGCTCGAGTTCCCCGGCGAACAGCGAGCCGCTCATGGAGTTGATTTCGGGGGGTTGTTCGTCGGTGATCGTGACGGTCGCGCCGTTGAGCTCCACACGCGCGAAGTGCTGGGAGAACCCGTTACCGCACACCGTCAGTTCGACGGGTTCGGGGTGGCATAGCAACTCGATCGCGAGACTCGTCGTGCTCAAAGCCGTGTGCGTTACGGTTCCAGATGCCTCACAGCCGCCTTCGCTGGCAACAGCTGGACACGTCTCCCCCGGTAGGGGATTGCCTGAGGCGTCAACGATCTGCGGCGACCAGCCTTCGGCTTGGTCGTAGAGATCGCGATCCATCGTAACCGCAGTGATCTTCTCGCCCGCAGGGGCAGTGATGCGCCAGCCCGCGAGCGCGCCGGCGGGAACGTTCGTAGCGAGCTGCAGAACATCCGCGGCGGCTAGCCCCGAGGTCGCTTTGCTGCCTTCGGTGATGTCGGGGACACCGCAGTTCGAGCTGGTTTCGAGATACGTCGCGTTGTTGTTGAACGGTTCCCAGGAGTTGTTGACAGCCGGAAACGCGGCTGCGCACGCTTGCACCTGATAGGTGCCCGCCACGGCAGCCGGAACCGCCCTCATCACGGGGACGGCGAGAGCGATCACGGCGAGTAGGAGGCGCCGCTTCATCGAGTGCCACCGCGGGTGTGGGTGGCACTCGTCACGATCGTGGCCGGGAGGAGCCTTGCGCCTTCCAGGAACCGTGCGGTGATCCGGTCCCAGCGCGGCGCGTGAAGCCTGATCTTCCGGTGGGTACTGGTGATCCGCTTGAGCGTCACCAGGCGTCCTCTGCGGGTCCGCTCCTGCACGACGATCTGCACACGCAAGCCCTTGGGGATACTGGCGAGAGTGATCGTGAGGCGATGCTTCTGGAAGGAGATCCTCGTGATCCGCGGCTTGCGCTCGTCCGGTTCGCTTGTAGTCGTGAGCGTCGCGGCCTGCGGAGCACCGGTCGCCGTCTGGTTTGCAGCTCGATACGCGGCCATGCCTTCGTTGACGATCTGCCCGAGACCGCACGCCTGGAACGCCGCTGCGACATCGAGGCTTCCATGGTTGAGGGTCGAGGTGATGCAGCCTTGGGCCTGTGAGTAGGTGATCGTCGGCGAGTACGCCCGGATGCTTGCCTCCGCTGCTGAGACGATCACCGCAGACTCGCTCGTGCCCTGAGCCCATGCGGGCGACCCGTCATCGCTGAACGCGATTTCTATGCCGCTGCCTCCCCCAAGCGCGGTGCCGCAACCAGGCGCAAGCAGCGCGACAGCAGAGCCACGATTACTGAACGCACAGAGCGACCCAAGGTTCGCCGGGTTCGCGTCAGATGCCCCAACACCAAGCACGCCCGGTGTTGACGCTGGTGCTTGGACTTCGCCGGCTTCGTTGCCGGCCGCCGCGACGACGCTGAGTCCGTGCGCGTTCGCTGACTGAACATAGCTTTCGAGCGTTTCGAGGCTCTTGCCAGTCGGCTGTGTACTCGAGCCAAGACTGAGATTCACGACCGTGACCGGTAGCGAGCCGCTCAACGCCTGACAGCGCGATATCGCGATCGCGTACTCCGAGAACTGGAAAGTCGTTTGTCCTGCCGCCAGGACCTTAAGGTCATAGACATGGACGCTGGTCGGGGCGATACCGACCATCCCCCACCCGTTCGCGGGCGCGGCAGCGAGCATCGCCATGTACGTACCGTGCCCATCCGGGTGCCCCCCAGGCAGCGGCGGGTTCAGCGCAGCGAGTTCATCGCCCGTGCTCGTGCCGGCAGACAGCGCGTAGCTTCCAGCAAGGATCGAACTCGTATCAGGGTTCGCGTCGACCCCGGAATCCACCAGACAGATAATCCCGGGGGTAGCCGGGGCGGGAGCGCCCTGCAAGAACAACGCGTCAGCGCTTGCCTGCTCACTCGTGCCCGCTGGCACGCCGACCTCGCCCGATGCCGGTGAGCACGCCACCGTGCAACAGAGCAGTACACCCCCCGTGAGGATTCTGCCCACAGCCGTGCTCCTCATGATCAACAAGATAGGACCCCAGCCGCAGAAAGCGCGCAGCACCGAAACACGCGCACGCGCGTGTTCAGACGCTCACGGGCTCGCGTCCTCCGGCCGGGCTGGCCCGTCGAGCGCGATTTCGTTGGCCCGGCGAAGCGTGCCGAAGTGATACTGCACGACGCTGAGCGCTGGCCACGGTCCGCCCTCCCAGCCTGCCTCCAGTCGACGTACATGCTCGCCGCCGTAGCGATCCGCGTAGCTGCGGGAGAGGTCCGTGCTGACGGCTGGCCTGCCATACCGCCGCCGCCACGCACGCAGCGCGGCTTCGATGCGCTGCGTGCTCCACTTGCTCGACGCGCGTCCAGCACACACCACGCACAACGCCTTTGCTCGGCCTGGCCCATCACCACCGCTCGTCGGGGCACCGCACCCATCACATGCACCGCGGTAGGAATCCTTGACCCGGCGGGCCCTAATGCCATCGGGGTCATACAGATAGCTCTTGACCGTCGCGGGCTTTCGCCCAAGCCTTGCCGCGATCTGCACGATCGTGAGATGCTCGACGTCGCGGTAGTGACGCGCCAGCGCTGACGCGCGCCGACGCTCACCGGCCCGCCCCTCGGAGCTGCGCGTGCTCCCGGCATTCATCTGACCTCCGTAATGGATCGCGGAAGCGGCTCGCGCCGGGGCGTGTTAGCCAGCCGGTGGTCATAGGTCTTCGACTTCGTGGGCAGCGAAGCCGAGGGCGCGCACGATCCGCCCTGCGTGCTCGACGTTGATCGTCGTTGATAGACGGCCCGGGTAGTGCTTGCCGTTCTTTGTGCTGCTCTTAGTCGGCGCGTAGCCGAGCAGCCGCGAGACCTTGATCGGATCCTTGTACCCAGCGAGGCGGGCCAACTCCGCGATCGAGAAGCCGGGCTCACGCTCTCCTCGGGCCTCGAACAAGTCTCGGATGCGCTCGACCGGGACCTCGTCACAGGTGTATTGCTGGAGTTCACGCCGGTCGGCCTCCTGCTCGAGGAGCCGCTGCACGCGGCCCACACCGATCCTCATGTCGGCCGCGATCGCCTCCACGGGCATGTCCCGTTCGTGCAGACGCACAGCCTTGCGTCTGCGGTGCGTACACGCAAGGCATGACCCATTTGGATGTTCGCTGCACCACCGGCACGTGTCCTCGTCTTGGCATCTCGCGGATTGGTTCACGGTCGTCCTCGGACACAGCGGTAGCCCGTCGTGCCGACTCATCCATGCTTGTCGTAGAAGGAGGCCGTCTTCCCCCCCACGAATTTTTCGACACCCCGAGATCCCAGCATCCAGCGTCCACCAGCAGCCCGAACGAAGTGTTCCGGCCGAGGCCCGGAGTGCAAGCATGCCTTGCAAAGCCGGAGGCGATCCAACGTTCCCGGTAGCAGCAGCACAAAAAAAAATGAGCCTGCCGGGCCGGCTTTTCCGCGACGAGGACCGGCGCCGCAGGGTGGGGCCGTGCGCCGGCCTGTCGTCGCTGGGCAAGAGCGATAGAAGACGCGGCCCCGCGCCGCTTGAGGAACCCTGCCCCAGCTTTGCCTCTCAGCTCAGCTGGTTCGTGGTGGCGCGGCCTCACACCTCGGTGGCCTCGCTCTTTGCGGCTCGGTTCCGCGTCTAGGGGCAAACTACCCGTGCGTGCCTATCGCGCGCAAGAGACGACCCTGGATTTTCCGGGGAAATGCTCGCCACATCAGAAGGGGATGTCGTCGTCGCCTCCTGCCTGAACGGGCTGCAAGTCCTCCTCGCGGGACTGCTCGGGAGCGTCGTCGCTGCGTGGATCCTGGTCGCGGGGGCCGAGGAACTGGACGGAGTCCGCGATGATGCTCACCGCTTGGCGTTTGGTTCCGTCCTGGGACTCCCACTCCCGCCACTCCAAGCGCCCGTCGATCGCTACTGCGCGACCCTTCGACAGATACCGCGCGGCCGACTCGGCCTGTGGCCCCCAAGCCACGACGTTGAAGTAGTTGGGCTTGTCGACCCATTCCCCGGAATCGTGATCCTTACGGCGCGTGTTGCACGCGATCCTCAGATCACAAACTGGCGTGCCGCTCGGCAGCGTGCGAAGCTCCGGGTCTTTGGTCAGATTGCCCGTCATCACGACCCGGTTGATGTTGGTTGCAGCCATGAGTCTCCCCTTTCGTGGGTTGCGGGATCGCACGCAGGGATGTAGTGCTCAGCGCGTGATCGGTACGACAACCCGTCGGGCCGTGGGGCGGGTTTCCCCCCTGTAGATTTCGGCCCCTGGACCGCGCCATTACGGACATCGGGAAAGGGCGTTGTCCCGATCTCAGAATAAAGGGCAAAAAAAAATGGAAGCCGCTGGCCGGCGCGCCCGCGGTGAGGGGCGGCCGGCAGTACGGCGGTTGCTACTTGGTGTCCGTCACCTTGTCGAGGATGCTGATCGGTGCGCTCGCGTTGGCCGGGTAGTCCTTGCCGGTTGCGCGGATCAACCGCTGACGGTCGCCCTCGTCGAGCCTAATGGTCGCTTTGTCGCCCTTGATGCTCTCAACTACGCCGTGGGTGTTCAGGAGGGCTTTGGGGCGGGCCTGCGCGTTGAACGCGCAGTGGTCGCCCACGTCGACCGACTCGCGTGGCGCGCGTGCCTGATCGGGGATCAGCAACCTGTACCCTGACCGTGTGTGTTCGATTCCGACCTCGGCGCCGTCGCTGATGTCGATGAGGCGCTGATGGATGAAGCGGAGATCTCTCATCAGCTCCGCCGGTGTTGTGATGGCGTTCTCGCGAGCAGCGCCGCTGTTGACGAGCCCGGGCAGCGTGGCGTCGGCAGTGTTCGAGACGACGCCTGTTGTGGCGGTGCCCTCGGCATCGAGTAGGTCAAAGCTCCCGGCCGGCCTGCTGCCCAAAGTGAATGGCATGGGTCAATACGTGTCCGTCGTGCATCAAGACCTTCATAGGTGTTCTCTCCTGTCTTCGTTTCGTGTTTGTGTTGGGTGGCGGCGGGCGGTGCGTGTGTCTGGGCCAGCCGCGAGCGTGACGTTTCAGGCCGCGCGGAGGAAGCGGAGGAGCTGCCCGAGCAACGCAGCGGCCTGGATCGGCGGCTGGCGCAGGTAGAGCTCCCGCAGTTCGGTGAGCGTGAGCGCACCGAATCGTTCGGGCGAGGCCCGGTGGGCCTTGCCCTCCGCTTTGAGAATCGCGGCGGCGGTTACGGCTGTCCGGTCTTCGGCCTCCCATCTCGCGGCGTCGCTGTCGTCGGGATCAGGGGCTTCCACGAACGGCGGGGACGCGCCGATGCTGATCCCGTCCGGGTTGCGGTCGTCGACCGTGACGTCGTAGATCCCGCCGACGACCTTCGGGTGGCGTTTGGCGTTGAACAGCATTTCCTCGCCGGCGGCGTTCTTCCACATCGCGCCGAGCATGCCGCCCTTGGTTTTGCGGCGCCCGAGGTATGTCCAGCGCTCGGGGACCGGCTCGGCGTCGGTCATTTGCTCACCGCCGTCTTCTCGTTTGCCGGTGGCCAGAAGTCCGATGCGAGCGGGATCGTCGCTGTGCCGATGTCGATCACGTACAGGCGGGCGCGGCCGTTCTGGTAGTTCGCCTGGATTCCGTAGATCGCGTAGTGCTCGCCTTCGGCTTTGTCGCGGTCGTGCCAGTCCACGGCGCTCGCCGAGCCGTGCCAGGCGACTTGATCGACTCGCGGCATCCGAAGCTCGCGGATGCACGCATTGATCGCGAGGCCCGGTGAGACCGGAGCCTGCATCGGCTCGCCGCTCGTGACGTCCTGCCACTCGAGCGAGGCAATCGCGCGCAGAACGTCCGGCCGGCGCTCCGGTGTCGTGTAGCTGGCGCCGATGTTCATCCAGGTCCGTTGCGGTCCTGGCCGGGTCTGCTCGGCGCGTTGTGTGATCTCGTCGGTGATCAGCTGCGGATGGTCGGCGGCGATCACGTCTCGCTCGCTGTCGCTGCCCTCTATGTAGCGATCGATGATGCTCGCCGGATCGGGGTCCTCGGTGACGGCGCTATCGCGGCCTTTGTGGTCGTCGGTCATTCTCTTCTCTCTTTGTTGTGGATGGGCCGCCCGCCGGTCGAGCTCGCTGAGAGCAGGACCGCCGCGGCGGGAACTGGCCGGCGCTCGTGTGTGTTCGGGCGCCGGGGGATGCCCGCGCGGTGCTTTGCGCGCCGCGCGAGGGGCCGGGTTCTCAGGCGGCGACCCGCGCTTGAGACATCGGCTGGCCGTGCTCGTCTAGGCCCGCCTCGCCGCGCGTGATGGGCGCTGAGAACCGCGAGCCGCTGTCGTTGTAGATCTGCGCCATGCCGCTCTCGACGGGCGCGACCCATCGCGTCTGTCCGGCGACCCGCATGTGCATGCAGACCTCCGAGTGCGGGAGAACGACCCGCACGGCGTTTTCCGGCACGCCGGTGGGTCGGTGGCCCGAGTGGTTACTACTCATATCGCTCCTTTGATTGTCGATGCGCTCCCGTGTACGCAGGCGTGCTGCAACCTCGACCGTCGTGTCGAGGCAGCGGCGGGTAGTGACCTGCGATGCGAAGCTGGCCCGCCGAGTGTCCCGGCGGGGCGAGGATGCCGCCCGCGTTACAGCGGGCGGTTCACCAGTTCTGGATGTCGTGCAGCAGGCTCTCGGGCGGGTAGCGCTCGATCCACTCGTCTACCTCGTGCTCGAAAGCCTGCTGGCGGCGCTCGATCCTCGCGCCGCCGCTCTCGCCGCTGATGTTGATGACTTCCGCTGGTGCCTGACCGGCGAGGCTCACGTCGATGTAGATGCCGCCAGACCACTCGAAGTGGAGCGTTACGCCGAGCACGTCGCGCTCACACGTCCACTCGGTAGGTTCGTCGTCGATCTCGTAGTCGCCCGCTGTGCTTTCTGGCGCCTCGCTTGCGAGCACGATCTCGAGTTCCGCCGCTTGTTTGTCGGCGTCCGCCTTGGTGTGGGCGCAGTCGAGCGGCAGCTCGCCGAGGTGCACCTGCCAGTGGTAGTGGCTGGGATCTGCGCCCGGCTCCCCGGATACCTGCCTCACGGTCACACCTTCGGCGATTGCGTTGATCAGCGCATCGCGCGCCTCGTCGAAGCTCGCAAACTGCCCCATCGTGCCCAGGGTGTTGACGCCTCCGCTGGCGGTGCCGTACCGCAGCGTGTGGCATCGCGGCGTTCTGCTGTCGAACTGCTCGGAGCTGACGAACAGTCGTCCGTGGATCATTGGTTGATCTTCCGGGACGATGCCGTCAGAGGACCGCAGTGTGTCCTTGTCGAACCAGTGCTGGCCGGCGGCTTTGTTCGCCTCGCGGAGCTCGGCGATCGAGCCGTACAGCCGTGGGGTTGGCTCTGTCGTCATCGCGCAGGATCGTAGCTGGGCGTCGTCGGTGTTCATGGATTCCTCTCTGCACGCTGCTGCGGGCGGCTGGGTAGCTGTTGCGGCCTCGGCCCGGCGTCCGGGCTCAGGTGAGCCCGGACGCCGCTAGGCCGCCTTGGTCCGGCGGGCTCGCCGGGGAGTTCGCTCAGGCCGCTTGCGCGGTCTGGGCGTCGTCGTTCGCGGTCGTGATTCGACGTTCGGCGACCCATGCGGCCCGCTTGGTGTCGAGGAACACGACCTTGCGGACTTTGCGACCGCCGAGGCGATCCGGCCCTCTGCGATCCGAGTGTCCGGGCGCTCGCGCGCCCAGCGCGCTAAGCGGCCTGCGCGAGCGTTTGTGGCTCGGCGCCGGCGGCGAACCAGCCGCGACCGCTCTTTGCGATCTTGCCCTCACTCTCCAAGGCCGGCAGGAGCTTGTAGAGGGTGTGCTGCTTCACCTCCATCTTCGCCGCGAGCGCCGGGATCGTGATGCCCGGCGCGGCCTTGATGTGTTTCACCGCCTGCGCGCTTTGCGAGCCGCGACGTGCCTTCGCCTTCGCGGTGTCCGTCACGGTCGCCCCGCCGGCCTGCTCGTCGTTCACCTCGGCGTCGCGCTCGGCCTTCGCCTCCGCGATTTGTTTTTCTGCCTCCTCCGTTGGGTTGAACTGTCGTATCTCGCGGTCCATGCGCTTCATCGTCGCGGGGATCACCGGCTTCACTATTTTCGCCAGTGCCTTCGCGGCGACAGTGTTCTCAGGCGCCTGGGCGCGCGGTTCGCGGCCATCCGCGCCGCACTCCCGCCTGAACGCGAGCGCAGCCGCGTGCATGTGAAGCGCGCGCTGGATGATCTCCAGCGGCGTTTTCGCGGCGTTGATGTAGTCCCACATCTTCTTCTCGGCGTCCGCGCCTTCGAGGTACACCGCCTTCCAGCGCTTCTCGCCGCTCTTGAGCTCCCACCGCTCGATCGTGTACCAGCCGTCCATGACACGGGCGGCGCATTCGGCGATGCGAAGGGCGCTCTCGTCGTACTTGCGAGCGTGCCTGTCCGCCTTGCCTAGCGTCTCGTGCGCGAGGAACAGCGCGAGATCACGGGTGATCTCCTTCACCTCGAGCCCCATGACGATCGCACGCCCGAGGTCGGTATTGGCGTGGTGGGCCGTCGGCTGAAGGTCTTTCTTGAATTTGCGCCCCAACTTCGGAGCGAGGTCCGCCGGGTCCGCGTCAGCGAGGCTCGCTTTGCTCCCTGATGTTTTTTTCGTTTTTTCTGCCGCTTTCGACTTGGCCTCCCACTCTTTGTGCATCCGTGGAAGCACTATGTCGTTGACGTGCGCGGTCAACCAGGCGCGGTCGTGAATCCAGATGTCGCCTTCCTCACCGGGAGTGTGGTATGCGACACCGACGGCCACGGCCTGATCCAGGTCCTCCTCGCTGAACACGATCTTCGGCGCTTCGTCGGCATAGCGGACTGCAGCTACCTGTTCGCGGAACCACTTCGCGGCCTTGCCCTTGAGCGGGATTCCGTAGGTGTCCCAGTGCAGGGCCAATTCCCTGCTCCATCCGCGGCGGAATGGGACCACGAACGGCGGCTTGCCCTTCATCTTCTCCTGCCGGTAAAGCCGGGGGAGCTGCCCGAGGATTTCGCTCATGCCGCGGCTGAGGTAGCCGTACACCGACCCCGGGTTCTTGGCGCCGAGGCGGCCGATCGCCAGTCCTATCTCGTGGTTGCCGTCGTACAGCTCTTTGACGAGCTGCGCGACACTGGGCGGCAGGCCGCCGTGGTGAAACGCCGCGCGGATCTCCTCTGGCACTTCGATCAGCGGGAGCCGCAGGGTGCCCTTCGTCTGCGTCAGCCCGACCTTTTTCGCGGCTTCGCGCAGGTCGTGGCCGGCCTTGAGCATCGCTTCGAGAGCATCGGCCTCTTCTGCGGGCGATAGATCCTCGCGCGCCATGTTCTCTGCAGCCGTGGACGCGGCGAGCTGCTTGGCGGTGCGGACCTTGATGATGCCGTGGATTTCCGTCCAGCCCTGAGCCTTGGCCTGTTCGAGTCGCCCTCCGCCGGCAACGAGCACGTACTTTCCGGCCGGGGCGGGCGAGAGCAGCAGGGGCGTGTCGAGTCCCAGCTCCTCCATTGACTCGCCGAGCTGGTCGGCTTTCTCGCGGCTGCGCCGCTTGTGCCGATCGTCGGGGATGATGATGTCGTCGATCTTCACCTTTCCGAGTTCGAGGCCGTCTACTTCATTCGGCAGGACGTAGGTCTCCTGCTTGGATGCGTCGGCGCTGGTGGCCGTGGGGTCTGCTGTCACTGTGCTTGGCACTTGTGACTCCTTTTCGTGTTGTGTTTTTGGGTATCTGTTGTTGTGTTGGTTGTCCGGGATGTGCGGTGCCGCGAGCCCTGGGCGGCGGCCGGGCGCGGCCGAGCGGCGTGGCCCTTCCGCCGGGTGCGAGCGGCGGGCTTCTGATCGCTCGGAGCCCTCGTGTCGGGACGAGGGCGCGTGTGCGGTCCTCGAACTCGACGAGGGCGAGTCCGCCCGGACGGCGGGCGAGCAACAAGCAGCGCTCGTCCTTTCGTGTGCGGGTGCGGCGCTGGTCGGTGTTGATCGACTCGCCACCGTGTACCGGCTGGTTCCAGTGCCACCTATAGAGCGGGTCCAGGTGCTCGGCGGGGTCGCAGCAGAAGTTCGGCCGATGGCCTTTCCCGCACCAGGCGCACGGTTCGAGCTCTCCAAGGTCTTGGCCGTGGAGCCGGCGGCTCTCGGCTTCTCTGTCCCTGCGTTCTTGTTCGCGGCGTAGTCGGCGCTGCCGCGCGTCCTTGCCTTGCCCGACTCGGGTGTCAGACGACATTGGTCCTCCGGGGGTTGTGGTGAGAGCGGGCGTCAGCGACCCGCGCTGGGTCACTGACGCCCGTGGCATCGATCAGAAGGGAATCTCGGGGTCGTCGGCGCCGGCGCCTGCGGCGACCGGCACCGGCACAAAATCGGACTCGGCTGGCGCGGAGTCACTGAATCCGTTGCCGCGGTTGTCGGGCGAGCCAAGGAATTGCACCGAGTCGGCGATGATTTCTGTGCCCTGGCGCTTTTCGCCATTGGCGTTTTCCCACTCGCGCCACTCCAGCCGACCGTCGATCGCGATCGGCCGGCCCTTGGCGAGGTATCTGGCTGCGTTCTCGCCCTGGGGGCCCCAGACGGTGATGTTGAAGTAGTTCGGCTTATCGCCCCACTCGCCGGTGTCGGGGTCCTTGCGGCGCGTGTTGCAAGCGAGTCTCAGGTGACATACCGACATTCCGCTTCGTGTCGAGCGCAGCTCGGGGTCGGTGGTCAGGTTGCCGGTCATCACTACCCGGTTGATGTTTGTTGCGGCCATTCTGTGCTTCCTTTCTCTGGTTGGCGCACGGCGAGTCCTTCCGCCGCAGGAGGTTGTTCAACGGCCGGCCCGATCAGGGCCGGCAGGTTGTTCGCCCGCGTGAAAATGCGGGCGGCGCTGCTTACGTCGGCGCGAAGGCCGAGTCAGACAGACCCAGCCGCTGCTGCGGCTAGGGCGTCCTCCTCAGCTCGTGCTTCTGCTGAGTTGATGAGGTGAATCGCGAACGCGCCGAAGCGGCTTGCGCTCGTTCCCTGTTGGGTGCTGTTGTGAGCGCGGCTGATCTCCTCATCGAGCTTGCCGGTGCTCCACTCGAGCGTCGCCGCCGCGTCGAGCAGTTCACCGACGCAGCGCAGCGTCCCTGGCTGGATTTTCGCCAGGTCGATCTTGCGGTCAGGGTCCGAACCGATCGCGAGCGCCGCGATCCGTGCCGCTGCGCGCTCGGTGTAGTCGTGACGGTCTATCGCCTCCTTTAGCTCCCGCATCGCGGCGGCCAGTTCGACCTGCGGATCGCCGCCATCCTGCGGCTCGCCGGTCTCGGCCGTTGGTTGCGGCGATGGCTCGCCCTCGGCGACCGTTGCCGGCACGGGCGCCGCCTGCTTCGGCGCGGGAGTCTTGGCCTTCGCGGCGACCCACTGGCCGAACCTCACCTGCGCGCCTTGCCGACTCGCGCAGTTATCGAGGGCGAACGTAACGGCTTCGAGGATCTTCGCCTCCTCGACCTTGCCTTTGCCGAGCACGGAGATCCACGCCTTGACGCATTCGGCGAATGGCGTGGTCAGAGGGGTCTCGTCGTTCTCGCGAGCGAGCCTCATCAGCGCTTCGCTCAGCGTGTCAGAGTAGCCGTCCTTCCTGGCCTGCTCCAGGATCGCCGTTGTCTCGCTGCTGCTCGCTGCCCGCTGGCGCGTTAGCTGCGCCGCGGGCGTGGCTGCTAACGGCGGCGCCTCGCTGTTTGCGGCAGCGGCGAGCTGCTGAACCGGCGCAGGCGATGCGACGACGGACGATGCTGGGGTGGCAGGCGCCAGGGAAATCGCCGCTGGCGGCGCCACATCGGCGGTGCTTTCAACGGTCGCGCTTGTGCTGGCCCCGCCGCCGAGTGCTTGCAGGTGGTCGAACGGCTGGCCGTAGATCGGGATGATCTTCTCCGCCAGCACTTTCTTGTAGTGGTCGAGCAGGAACTTCTCCGCGCGCTCGTCGATGTGCGGTTTCGACGCGTCGTTGTTCCAGACCCGCAGCCGGTCGGCCCCGTCGCCTCGGAACATCTTGATCGCGCTCGGCTGGTAGAGGGATTGGCCGGGACCGGGCCATCTCGCGGCACGCTTAAACGCTCTTGCATTGGCGTTGAATTCGGCTTGTACTTCGCTTTGACCGCTGGCCTCCGCCGTGTCGGTGAACACCTCGCCGAAGACGGTGAACGTCGCGCGCACCTTGACGTGATGCGTCGTCCTGTTTGACGATTTCTCTTCACGGTGCTTCAGGACGGTGAACTCCGGCCTCGTCCACTGCGAACCGCACACGATGTTGAAGCGATCCATGACGGTCTCGCTGTTGACGAAAAGCACGATCACGTAAGGGGCGTTGGGTTTGTCGGGAACCGACTGGATACGGAACCGGATCACGCTCGCCGTGTAGGGCGCCCGCAGGTACGGGAGAGCGTCCGCGTATGTCCTCGCGGGCAGGGATGTGACTGGCATTGCTGTTCCTTTCGACTATGAGCGCCGCCTCGCGCCGCGCGTCGGCGCGAGGGTGAGGCGGCGGTATCTGATGAGGCGCGGCTGCTCAGGCGGCGAGCAGCTCGGGTAGGACGCCCTCGCTGATGAATTGGCTCGGCCCGGAACGGCGGCCTTCGCGGGTTCGCGGGTAACAGATCACCAGCACCCGCTTTGAGCGTGTGATGAGCACGTAGTACATGCGTCGCTCTTCTTCGATCGCGGCGCGGGTGCCCGCCCAGAACGCGGGCAGTATCCCTACCGCGACGGCCACACCGAATACCACGGGCCACTCCAGCCCCTTGGCCGCATGGATCGTTCCGAGGAACACGCGTCCCCGCTCGCTGTCCGGCCCGGCGCGGTCCGGGCGGCCTGCCAGAAGGGCATCCTTTAGCCACTCCTCGAGCTTGGGATGATCGTGCTGGCGCTCGTAGGCGTGCGCGGCGTCGGGGAGCGTCTTCAGCCGCTCGATCATCAGTTCGGCCTTCTCGTCCTTGGAGATGTATTCCGCGACGCCTCGCGGCATGTGGATTACGTCGTAGGCGAGCTCGCCGATTGCCTCGGTATCCAGCCGGCCGGTGAAGGCGAGCATGTCGTAGGCGAATTGGCTGACGTTTTCGCGGGTGATGCGCGTATTGACCTCCGAGATCATGTGCACGGCGGCGGCTGCCTCCAGCAGCGTCAGCCCGTGGTGATTCGCGTAGGTGATGACCTTGGCGATCGTCTTGTTCCCGACCTCCGGCCGGATCGCGAGGGCGTGCGCAAACGCCGCCTCGTCCCGAGGGTTCACGAGCACCCTCAGATGGGAAAGCGCGAGACGTATCTCCTTGCGCTCGAAGAACCTGCGGCCCGCGACGAGTTCATAACTGATTCCGGCCGCGACAAGCGCCTGCTCGATGTACCGTTCTAGCGTGCTTCCCCAGCGGCCGATCACGGCGATGTCCTTCTCCGGGACGCCCCGGTCGATCGCCTTCTGGATCTGTAGCGCTATCCACTGCGCTTCCTCGACCTCGCTACTGAGGCCGTGATACACGATCGGCGGGCCGGGGTCGGTGCTGTCGGCGGGACGTAGCCGCAAATGACGCTGACGGGGGTTGTTCTCCATCACCCGGTTCGCCGTGTCGAGGATCGTCTGGGTGCTGCGGTAGTTCTCCTCAAGCGTGAGCACTTTCGCCCCATGAAATTCCTGCTCAAATTCGAGGATCAGGCGAATATCGGCGAGCCTGAACCCGTAAATCACCTGCCGGTCGTCGCCGACGAAGGTGAAGTTGCGGGTTCCGTTCCCGCCGACGAGCATCCGCAGCAGCCGGGCTTGGATCGGGTTGGTGTCCTGGTACTCGTCGACCAGCACGGCCCGCCACTGCCGCTGGAACCCCTCGCGTATTTCCGGATTCCTGTGGAGGAGGTTGACCGTGCGGATAAGCAGGTCGTCAAAGTCCAAGGCGTCTGAGCGCTTGAGCTCTTCCTCATAGACCCGCCAGACCCGTGCGACGATCCGACTCGGCTCGTCAGCTGCGAACTTCGCGTACCTCTCGACGGTGAGCGTCTGGTTCTTGTTGAGCGAAATCTCTTTCTGAACCTTCTTGGCGGTCAGCCTCGCGCGCTCGGCCTGGGTCAGCGCTTTTTGGATCACGGCGCGCCCATCGAGTTCGTCGTAGATCGTGAACCGCGCCGATCGGTCGATCTCCTCGGGGTAGGCGCGCAGCACACGGGCACACGTCGCGTGGAACGTGCCGACGTGAATGCGCTCAGCGACCGGCCCGCACAGGCGCCGCAGCCGGTCAACCATCTCGTGCGCCGCCTTGTTGGTGAGAGTGATCGCTAGAACCCCCTCGGGCTCTACCTGATCGCTGCCGATGAGCCACGCGATCCGGTGTGTCAGAACCCTCGTCTTGCCGGTGCCGGCCGGTGCGATTACCAGAAGCGGCGTCGGGTCGTGCGTCACGGCGATCCGCTGTTCGGGGTTCAGTTCTTCAAGGGCGCGCGACCGGATCTGGATGGCGTTGACGGTCTCTGCGCCGTCCGGGATCGGCGGACAATCTTCTTCGACCCGCTCGGGAGCGCTTGGGTCGTGGGATTGACGTGACACCGGGTACGCTCCTTTCTTAGTGGTTAGAGGTAAATGCGCCTGCCAGCCGACAGGCGGGGTGCTTCGCCCGGCGGCTGGCGGCGCTCGCCGCAGTCAGCGGCGCAGGCGTTCGTCGCGATGTGACGCACCCGGTCGCTGCGCGCCGTGGTTACGGCCGCGAGCGTCGACGGCTGGGCGCTGTCAACTCAGCCGCATGGCCGGAGGTCGGCGCGCGAGCTAGCTGCGTGCTCGTGGGCTAGCGGAGTACCCGGCGGCGTCGGGGCTTCACGCCGGGTCGCTTGCTTCCGGTCCAGGGGTGTGCCCTACGACGGAGCGAATGCGCTCCAGTGAGGTGACGCCGAGGTTCACTATGCACAGCAGCTCCTCGTCGGTCCTCGCGGCGGCTTGCTCGATCGTCAACACGCCGTGGCGGGCGAGACAGTTGAACGCTCGCGGACCAAGTTCATCGCGTATGGACTGCAGGGGACGCTCGCCGGCGGCGAGCGCTGCTGCAAGCGCGGCCTCTGCGTCTTGAAGGCCGATTTCGCGGACCGCCTGGCAGAGGCGCGCTATCAGCTCCTCGGCGCCTTCACCGGTCAGTGCCGTTTCGCTGGTGAACGTGTGCAGGCACACCAGCCTGCGCGGATCGCTCGTCTCTTGGTCGGTTTCGACGTAGACGGCATCGACGCCGTAACGGCCCGAAGCGTCGGGGATGCCGCTGTATGCGCCGGTCCCGTGACATTGCGGGCAGCACTCATCGGTCTGTTCGTCATATCCCGTCGCGTCGCACGCCGGGCAGCCTTCGGAGGCTGCCACGGCGCTGGTTACGGTTTGGCTCCGCTCCGGGTTGCTGGGAGCTACTGGATGGCCGCTCATGCTGCCCGCCGAACGTTGCGCGGGGTGGCCTCGATCTCGTCCGATGTCCAGGCGGCCAGCGACCCGTCAAGCGAGAGACGCGCCATCGCTTCGCGCTCGAGTCGCAGGAGCTCGCTGCGCGGGCTCTTCAGGCGCGCGGCGGCCTGGGTGACCGTGCACTCCCCGCTTTGGCGGCCCACTCCGTAGCGGAGTTCGATGACTTCCCGCGGCTTGCTCTCGAGGGCGCCCAGGCTGCGTGCCACGGCGCGCTTCAGCGCGGCAGCCTGTCCTTCGCGGTCTGGTGCTGGGCTGTTGGTGTCGAGCAGCGTCTCGCCGAGCTCGATGTCCTCGGCGCCGGGTTTTGCCGCGTTTAGGGACACCGCTTCGCGGAACGCCTGCGTAACCGCTTTGACTTCTTCCTCGGGCATCCGAAGCTTGGCGGCGATCTCGTGGCTGTGGGGCTCCCGTCCGAGCTGCTGTGTCAGGGTTGCTCGGCAGCGCCGGATTCGTGACATTGCGCGCCATACGTCGGCGGGCAGGTAGACGATGCGTCCCTTCTTTTGCAGTCCGCGGTGTATTGACTCGCGAATCCACAGGCTGGCGTAGGTCGAGAATTTGTGGCCCTTGCGGTAGTCGAACTTCTCGGCTGCGCGTATGAGGCCTATCACTCCCTCTTGGAACAGGTCTGCTGAGGGCAGCCCGGGACCGGTGGACTTGTGGGCGATAGAGGCGACGAGCCGGAGGTTCGCTTCGATCATGTGGGTCTTTGCGTCGAAGTCGCCGCGCTCGATCCGTATCGCGAGCTGGCGCTCCTGCTTGGGGGTCAGCGGTTCCACGTTGCCTACGTGGCGGTGCTTACGGCCGGCACGCGGTCGCGGGTCGGCGTTGACTGATGGGGTGATTTGGGCGGCCATCGCTGGCCTCCTTTCGATTGTTCTTTATGCGCCCGTGTTGGGCGGGTGGTGGGTGTGCTGCTTTGGCTCGCCTAGAAGGCGAAGCCGAGTTGTCCGTCTGCGTGTTCTTCGCGGACTTTCTTGAGGTTTCGGGTACAGCGAGGGCAGTCGGTTACAGCCTGGTCAAACAGGCCTTCGTCGGTGAGGGTGTAAAAGTGAATGTTGCGCTCACTAAACGGGTACAGCCCGAATGTGACACCACATGGGCAGCTCCAGCGCTCTGCCTCTTCTCGCTCCCAGTGTTCCTCGCACTCCCTCTCAAATTCGCCGACGAGGATTTCCCCTGGGCGGCCGGCAAGTAGGTCGTGCAGCATCTCGCCGGTGTAGCTCACCTTGATCTGGCAGAGCGGCTGTGCCTGGTAGAGCCGTTTCAGAGTTTCGATCAGCTCGTCTGATGGTTCTTCGATCCAGCCTTTGCCTTCTAGAACTGCGAGCGCCACGCTGATTACGACGTCTTCGTTGCTCGGCACTGGCCCTGTGGTCGATCGGTCGCTGATCTCCAAATGGCCTCCTTTCACGTCGTGAGCGGTTGGGTGGCTGACGCCGGGGTGCTGGCTAGGCGGCGGGGCGCACTTCTCGCACCGTGGGTGGCGTCTGCATCTGTGGCTTTGACAGCCGGGGAGGGGTCCGTTCGGGCTTAGGGTCCTCGGGTGTCCAAAGCTCTGCCGGTAGCGTGTTGAGCAGCCTTGGCTCTGATTCGCCGGGTGAGCGGGCTGCCACTGTTACTGCCTCGTAACGGTCTGGATCGACCGATGGCAGCCGGTAGCCGGGCTCGATGTCCTTACTGCGCCAGTGCTCCTCAATAGCCTGCGCGTCCTTATTACGGGCGAGCAGTACGGCCCTGAAAGCTCCCATTCCTGGGATTTGCCAGAAGCCGTGCTGCCCGGTGAGGCGGTGCGCGTCATCGCCGCGCAGCGTCAGGCGGCCTGTGATGTGGTCCTGCAAGAGCAGGATGCGGTCGATCACCCGCACTCGGTCGAACACGCTCCGGCCGTTGCCGTTGGTCACACGGATCGGCCCGAGCGTGAGGAATGGCGAGTCACCCGGTTCGGTGATCATCCACACCGCGAGTCCCGGCTGGTGAGGACATGATGCCGGCAGACGGCCGCGTATGCGCTTGCACTCACACCAACACACGAGGTCGATCGCTGTCTGCTCGCTGCCGTGGTGTTCCTCAAGCAGTGTCCGGGCGGGCGAGGCGGGGCCGTTCGGCGCTGTGAGGGTGAGCTTGCCGCCGTCCCCCTCAGCGAACCGCCCGACCGTCGTCTCCGCGAGGTGAACCCCGTACTCGTCGATCTCCACGAGCGGGGCGCCGTGCACCTCGAAGGCGTCGGGGCCAGGTTCGCGGCCGGGAGAGTGGATGCGAGCGGTGATCGTGACCGGCTCCTTTGGGCCGTAGCTGTGGACTGTTGGCTCGCTGCGGCGCAGCACTGGTCGGACGGGACAGTCCGCGAGTGAGGCGAGGCGCATCTGGCAGTCTCCGCACGCTGGGCCTGTGGCGCTCGCCGGCTCGCGCGAGTTCTCGCCCCAGCGGGCTCGGGCGATACCGAGCCTGTCTGCGAGGCGCAGCAACCGCAGGATCTCCTTTGCGGCGGCGGGGTAGAACTGCTGGATGAACTCGAACTCGCCGTCCGCCGCGTTTGCGCCACATAGGCACTCGCCGGAGTAGTGCAGAACGTCGGCTACCGGGTTGCGTGGGATGTCGTGAGCCTCGCGCCACACGCTTAGGTCGGCCCTCGTCCAGTCGAGGAACGGTGCTACCCACAGCTTCACTCCGTCGGCGTCGATGGCCTTGGTGGCGATCCGCATTCGTTTGGCAGACTCGGCCCGCCGGATGCCGGACATCAGCAGGATCTTGCTTTGCCTGTGGTGTCCCCGCTTGCGGTAGGCGAGATAGTCGGCGAGCGGCCGTTCCTTGAGCCGCTGGTAGGCGATGCTGTGCGCGGCCGGGCCGGGAAATCCGCCGCTGATCGTGATGATCATTTGCTCGTATGCGCCGGGCGGTGCGTGCCACTCTTGTAGCGGCAGCCCGAGGTAGTCGGCGAACCGGCGGACGAACTGAATGGTCTCTTTGATCCCTGTGCCTGTGTCGAGGAACAACAGCTCGTCGATGTAGCCGTGCCAGGCCAGCCAGTGGGCAAGGGTTGAGGAGTCGTTTCCGCCGCTGAGCAGCGCGGTTCGCCGAATGATGTGCTTGCCGTGGCGGTCCCAGGCGGTTTGGATGATTTGGTGGGGGTCGGAAGCGAACAGCGTCAGCTGGTCCTCCCTCGGGTGATGTGAGCGACCCATCAGTCGGCTCCTTGTTCGCGGATGGTCAGGCGAGCTCGGTGGCCCACCTCAGGTAGCGCGGTATCAGGCTGGGAAACTTGCTGGCGCCCGTCCCGTCGAAGCTGTCGCAGCCGAGCGAGGCGAACAGTCGCGCTCGTCGTGCACCGTTACAAGGCGCCCCGTGAAGCCAAAGGCCCTGCTTCTTGGCGGCGGCCGCGATGTCGGCCATCTCTCGGGATTCCTTGTAGGCGTTACTACCGGCGAGGAATAGGGCTCGTAGGTTTGGCGCGTCGAATGGGATGCCGTAGTCGGCAGCTCCGTCCTGTACCGCGTAGGCGACTGGAAGGTCACCCATTGATTCGTGCAGCGCGTCGAACAGCTCACGGGTCGCTCTCGCGTCGCGTGGAACATCGGGCACGAGAACCCAAAGGAGGTTCGCCGGCGGTGGCTGCTCGCAATACCGGGTCGGCTCGCCCGCGA
The DNA here is from genome assembly GCA_963813055.1 of uncultured Solirubrobacteraceae bacterium. Taxonomy (GTDB): domain Bacteria; phylum Actinomycetota; class Thermoleophilia; order Solirubrobacterales; family Solirubrobacteraceae; genus Palsa-744. The sequence continues at coordinate 376,077 of CAWEXM010000005.1, read as the reverse complement.
TCGCCGTTCTAATGTTCGCGAGCATCCGGTCGAAGCGGGGGAAATCGACGCCCTGGTAGCCGTCGTTGTCGATGCCGACCCGGTAGCCGGCGTCGAGCGTGTCGCGCAGGCGACTGAAGTCGCGGGGCTGTAGGAGCCGTCCGATGTTGGGGTGGTGGTTGGCTTGTATGCGTTGCAGTGATCCGGCGTGCAGGAACAGCACGGCTGGCGCTCCTTCCGTGGAAGTGATTTGTGTGAAACGGGGCGGCCGGCGCTCGCGCAGTGCGCGTGCAGCCAGCCGTGTCCCGTTTGGGTTGGTTCAGACGAACTGCTTTTCGCGGGCTACTCGTCGCGCGACGACAAGGTCCGCGGCGGGGTCACAGGACCCGGTGTTCATGCACTTGTCGTATGCCTCGCCTTCGCGTTTCTCGAGGCTGTCGATCGACGCGAGCAGCTTCGGTTTCAACATCTGCGCGTAGTTGCGCATCCGCCGTTTTCCGCTGGATGCGGGCGGGGGCGACGCCTTCGCTTTGGATCCTCGGCGCGGGCTTTTTCGGCTGCCCGCTTTGGATGGCGCGGTCTTGTCCGTCGGTGAGCGGAATCGCCGGTAGTTGGGCGAGCGGAGCGCGCCGCTCTCGTGTACGCCCCAGTGGTGAAGCTCGACGACCAGGCCGATGAAACGCTCGGGGTGCTCGTGCAGTTCGCGTCGTAGCTTGTCGTCCATGCCGGCGGCGCGGCCCTCGTAGGAGCGTCCGTCTGGATGCTCGACGCGGAAGCAGATCCCGCCGACGGCCCAAGGCTGAGGCTCGCCGTCTTTGATCGGGGCGTACTTGCTTCCTGGTTTAGCCGGGTAGGTGCCGGTGCAAATCGCCTCGATCTCCTCGTTGGGCTTGATCTTTACCCATCCGTGGCGGCGGCCGCCGCAGACGTAGATGCTGTTGACGTCCTTGGCGACGACGCCCTCGAAGCCTTCGGCGACGAGATCGTCAAGGCCCTGCTCGCTGGCTTCGTGGATCGGACAGTGCATGAGCAGGTCGTCTGTGCCGAGGTCAGGCAGCAGTTCGATGAGCCGTGCCTTGCGCTCGACGAGCGGGAGCCGTCGTAGGTCTTCGCGCGCGATCTGCAGCACGTCGAACACGACGTAGGTCAGTGGCGGATCGTCTGCGGTGGGTTTGTGTTGGTAGCCGCCGCGCGTGGTCGAGAGGATTTGCTCGGTGCGGTTCCACTGGCGGCCGTGATGGAGCGCCACCATCTCGCCGTCGATGATCGTGTCCTTCGGGAGACGTTCGGCGAGCGCTGACGCGATGTAAGGGACTTGGGTGATCTCGTTGCCGGCGCGGGTATCCAGCCGCACTCCGTCGATGGTGGATGCGACTGCGCGCCATCCGTCGTACTTGGGCTCCATCAGCCACTGCGGCCCCGTCGGGACGTCCCGTCCTTTTGCTGCGAGCATCGGTTCACGTAGCAAGGTGGTTCTCTCCTTTGGCCCCGGTATCGGGGCGAGGGGGGTGGTTACTGCGCGGTTGCGCAGCTCGGTCGGTCGGCCGGGGGGATGGCGGCGCCTGCCGCCATCCCGTTTCCGGCTCGGTCAGGCGGTGGCGCCAGCGGGCACCTTGCCGTTCTTGGACGCGGCTTTTTTGGCCTTGGCGGCCGGCGTCCCTTTCGTCGCTGCTCGCAGCGCCTCCATGAGATCTGGCACGGCCTCGGGTTTGCTGTCGGGCTCGCGCTTGGGGATCGGCTTGCCTTTGCGGGCTGCCTCGATCGCCTCCTGGCGAACGAGCACGGTCGAGTCCTCGGCTGCCTGGAAGTCGAACTCGCCGGGGAGCCCTTCGAGCAGTTGCACTGCCATGTCTACTTCTGGATCTGCCACTCCGTCGAGGCTGATCAGGCACGACTCGTCCGGCGGGCGGACCTCAGACTCATACATCAGGACGCTGAGGACGAGCGCCCCGTTGACGGGGTGAATCGCGACGAGCTGCTCTCGCCCGCGCGGCGCCCACTTGCCGATCGCCACCTTGCCGGAGTGTTCGAGCGCGGCGAAGAACACGGCGAGCACGCCTGCTGCGCCCTTGACCTTTTTGTCGGGCCGCACGTAGTACAGGCCGGCGGTGCGCTCCAGCGGAGCGTCGGCCGCGTCGATCACGCCTTCGAGCTCGATCGTGTCCGACGTTCCCGCCTTGGCGATCGCCTCCAGCTGCGTGTCGTCGAGCACGACGTACTTGTCATCGCCCGTTTCGACGCCTTTGACCGCTGCGGTGGTGTTCTCCGTTTCACCGGCCTTGGTCATCTCTTCGGTCAGGCGGCGCCTGCCGCCCTCACACACCGTTTCACGGGTGAATGGCTGCTGGTGGCACTCGCATACCTCCTTCAAGTCCTCCTTGCCTCGGTAGGACTCCGAGCCCTTGCAGACCGCGACTTGCGCCTGCAGGAGTGAGTTGATGCGGAGCGCTCCGCTCCACATGCTTCTTAGAGCCATCGGGTTCTCCTTTTCCCGGTCGGCGCAGACGGGATCGCCCCGCCGTCACCAGATTTGTGAATGTGCTCCCGGCCGGTCGCTGCCGGTCGTTGAGAGCGCTGTGTGACCGTCCGCGCGAATGCGCGGGCGGCTCTACCTCGCGGTAGTCGTTGGCGGCGGGAGCTAGCCCGCCGAAGTTGGAGGCCGCCGTGCGCTGGCTAGCTCAGCGTGGCTGGCGGCCGGGCGGCTAGCCGCTAGCGCCGGCCGACGCGGCGCAGGCGTGTCAGCGCGCCGCGCAAGCGTCGGTGTGACGGGGCGTCGTCTGCGCCCTGGCCGGGCTCCGGCCAGATGCAGTAGTGGTGAACCGGCGTGTCGGAGAAAGGGTGTCCCTGGAGGAGTCCATTACCTCCTCGGTAAGCGCGCCGCCTGTCAGTGCGCCACGCTTCGCGGCGGCTGTTGGTGAGGTAGCCAAGATGCTCCCTTCGCTCGGGCTGGCTCGCCGGCCCGGTCGTGAACGAAAAGAGGCCCGCCCCAACTGCTGGGACGGGCCTCTGTTGATCTGTGTGCGCCGTGCTCGGCGCGGCGCTGTGTTACGGCCTGGGAATGAACAGGTCGAGGAATGCTTCTCGAGCGTGGATGATGCGGTTGGCTAGTCGCCAGCCGTCGATCGCGTAGTTCAACTCAGACGCGAAGTAGCCGAGCGCTCTTAGGACGCTCTCCTCGCGGCAGTCGGGCTCCTCCTCGAGCACGCCGACGCGCCACGTCGGCTGGCGGCCAGTCGTTGCTCCACGCGCGCTTTCGCCGTTGCCGATCTGTGCGATCAGGACGAACGTGCTGCCTCGGAGTCCGTTGCGTCCGACTCCGCCTTCGTCGTTGCCGACGCACTGAAGGCGCAGGCCAGACCCGACAAGAGCACCTACGGCGATCGCTTCGTCAAAGAGCCTTTCGGTACATCTGCCGGACGTCAGGTCTCCGACTGGGTGGGTGCTATCCACGATCAGTGGCGCTGCCATGTTCGGCGTGATTCTGTCCGGCACAACTTTCACGGGGTTCAGAGATACGCGCATTTCGGTTGCCTTCCTAGTTAAATGCCATTACGGCAGGTTTGGGGATCGCGTTTGAGTGACAACGCGATCGAGTTGGTCAGGCCGTCGCTGGTGAACGGCGGCGGGAGCTACGCGACGCCGACTTGGCTTCGGGTGCGCAGGAACGGGCGGTCCCCGGTGAACTGGTCGTAGGTCTCCTGACGGAGTTCTTCGCGGACCTGCATGTGGCAGATGCCGAGCAGGTTGCGTCCGGTGAGGCTGCCGCTGCGTCGGTCCTTACATCCCCATTCGCCGTCGAAGGGCGAGAGCTCGGCGAGGGTGTGCTGGCCGGTCATCAGCAGCAGCGCTCGCCAGCCGCCGAGGCGCCACTGGAGCCGGTTGAACGTGAGCATCACTGCGTAGCGAACGCGGTCCCAGTCCTCTCGCAGCTGCACGATGCCGTTTCGTCCGCCGAGTTCCTTGGCGATGACCGGTCTGGCTCCCAGGATCTCCAGAACGTGTCGCGGTCCTGCGCCTTGCAGGCTTGGAAGTAGCTCTCGCGCGAGTACGCGGTGCACATCTCGCCCTTCTCGTGCCGGAGATAACCGGCTGGCAGGGTGAGTCCCTGCCGGATGATCGCGAAGCTCGAGTAAGGTCCGGACCAGAAGTAAAGGGTGTCCGGCCGGTCCCACGGCCCTTGGAGTTGGTACGGCGCCGTGTCGGGCAGGTCGAGCGGCCCGTCCTCCTGCTGGCGTTCCACCGCATCGCTTCTTGGTGTTGTTTGGATGCTGTGCATGGGACGTTTACCTCCCTTGTGAGTGGTGTCGGGTTTGAGCTGCTCAGACGGTTTCGATGTCCCGGCAAGCCATCAGGTGCTTCTCGTCCTGCTCGCGCGAGACGGCTTGCGCGGCGTGCTCGGCGGCTTCGTTGGCTTGGCTTTGGACGTATGCGAGGTCGCCGAGAAACCCGCAACAGGAATCGATGTGTTCACCTTCCGGATCGGTGATCGCAAAGCAGTACACCTCCCCGCGAAGGAACTGGTCGTAGGCGTTTACCTCGCCTCTGAGTGCGCGCTCGATGTCCTCGCGGGAGGCGTCCTCTAGCCCGCACTCGTTCCGCGTCTCGGCGGTGTCGAAGATGACTCCGACCTGTCCGCTGTCCCACCCGCCGGGGTCGTGTCGATGCGCGCCCGCCCCGACGTACATGGAGATCCCGGAGTGGTCAATCAGGCCGAGCGGCAGGATCACGGTTGCGCCTCGTTCCGCGCGCAGGTAGTCGGCGAGGGGCGCTTCGATTTCGGCGTCGCCTTCGCAGCGTGGGCAGTCGCACGCCTCGACCATCAACTCGGCGGCTTCCTGGGTCCGTCCGGCTCTCGCGGCGCGGGCGATCAGGCTGGCCATCTCGCCTTGCATCGACTCGATGCTTCCGGAGCCGATCGTCACCCAACCGTATGGGCACCGGCGCCACAGCTTGCCTCGCGATGGGTTTTCGCCGGTCCCGTTGCAACTGGGGCAGGTGATGGTTGGGCTGAAGTCATCGCCGGTGATTTGCTCGTCGCCGAGGTTGTAACGGCGGTGGCTGCAGAGCATCACCCCGACGTTGGTGTACTCGCGTGGGTTGCAGTCCTGGGGCATGGGGTCGATCGTGATCTCGACTGTCATGCCCGCGTGCTCGTAGCGTTCGATGCGGTCCATGTTTGTGCTCCCTTTTGTCGTGACGGTTTAGCGCCGCGCCGTTCGGTCTTGACGGCTGCGATGCGACCGAGCGTGGCTTGGGCGTGTCGCCCGGCAGCGGGGCGGCGCCTGGTCAGTAGGTGTGATCGACGTGGATCGCGCGCGCAAGCGCCATCAGAGTTAGGTCGTTGGGTGTCCAGCCATCAGGGATCACGACGGTGATCCGGCGCTCAGGCCAGAAAGCGCCGAGGCGTTTGCGCAGGTTCTCGCCGATGATGTGCTGTGGGCGATCGCGGACGCCGATCATCGTGAAGGCCGGCAATCCGTCTTGTACTTGCACCTTCACCCCGTAGCTGTCGGTGGTGACAGCGCGCCTTGGCCGGCTGTGGTGCGCCCACTCGACCTCGGCCTGCAGGAGGCGCATGCGGTGATCCAGGTACGCGAGGGTTCTGGTGAACTTCCGTGGCGCGAGCTGCGGGGCGTGCGGATCGGCGGCGGCACGCAGGCTCTCGAGGATGACGCGAAGACGGGCCGCTCGGGCGAGCGTGTCTGCGACGGTGTCACCTCGGGCGCCGATCTCCCGCAGGATTTGTGTGACGCCGGCACCGCGACGCAGCAGGTCGCGGATGCGGCGGTCTTCTGAGTGCGTGTCGGGTTGCCGGCTTGTCCCGTAGTTGAAGATGTGCGCGGCCTCCCTTGCCGCGATGTCGGCGGTGCTCATCGACCTGTCGTCTTGAGATTGCGGCTGTCTAGCTGTGGGCATGGTGATTCCTCTCGTGTGAGTTCCGTAAGGCGAGTTGATGCGGTGCTGGCGGCGTCAGGCCCGGACGTACACCTGGTCGAGCGATCCGAGTCGCCGGCCGCGCGTCCTTCTGCCCTTCGGCAGCAGGTGACTCGGGTTGTGCTGCGCGTCGGGTGTGACTCGTGCCTGCTCGTATGGATGCGGGCGGTAGAACTGGTCGAACACGACGACGGCGGCGAATCGTTCTTGCACCGAGAGCTCGGTGAGCCGCACGTAGCCTTCCTCGAGAAAGCCGGCGAGCAGGTCGTGTCCCTCGACCAGGCCCCGAAGCCCCTGCAGGAGGTAGATCGGCGTTTCCTCTCGTGGCAGTGCGCCTGCCAGGCCGGGGATTCGCCCCGTGAACCTGTCGTCGTAGGGGTATTTGCCGGCGGCGATCAGCTCCTTGTAAATCGTCCAGTAGTCGTCGATGAACGGGATGATCTGGGCGAGGTCGTGGTAGTCGCCGTTGAACACGAAGATCCCGTGCGTGGCGATCTCGCCGCCGAGCCGGATCACCTCGGCGTGCGCGGCACGCCTGGCGTCCAAGTCAGCGGCGGTCTGCTGCTCGTGCCTGGCTGCGTGGTATCCATCCAGCAGCGTTGTTACAGCGGTGGGGCTCATTCTGTGGCTCCTCTCGAGGCGTTTGTGTGAGAACCGGCCGGGGTACCGTTGCCTCCGGCCGGTCTCGGTTCGGTGGCCGCGCGGGACCGTCAGGCGGCCTGGCTGGCGAAGACGCTGTCGCTGTCAGCGGGCGCGGTGAAGTGATCCGTGATCCGCTCGTCGCCGACGGCGTACAGCGCTTTGACGGTGGCGAGCGCGAGGCCGGCGAATCGGCTTGTGTTGTTTCGGCCGATCGCGCTGCCGCGCTCGCGCAGTACGCAATGCACGGAGGTGAGCCCGTCGATGCACACCCGCCCGCCGAACAGGTCAGGTCCCTCTCGCCTGGTGGCGAGCATGGCGGTGTATTCCTCGGCGAGCCCGACGGGCTCCTCAAGCGCCGGGCAGAGGCTGAGGGTGAGTACCGCCATCACTCTCCCTCCGCGCTCGTCTCGCGCCAGCTCCCATGCGTGGAACGCGGCGGTGTTACCGCGGGCGCTGATCGTCGGGTCTGGCAGGACCGGCGGGTCGGCGATCAGCGCTGCGAGTCTGGGCGGCAACTCGCACCTGTCGTGCTGGTGGTTCTCGCAGGCGGCGAGCACGGCATCGCCGACGATCCAGGCGCCGTCCGGTTTCAGCAGCGACGTGGCGCGGGCGTTCGCTGTGCCGCCGGCGAGCACGCCGCCGGCGCTGGTGTATCCCCACAGCGACGGGTCGGAGGCGCTCGCGAATCCCTCGACATGCCCGCCGACTGCTCGGCAGACATCGTTGAGTCCTTCTACCGTCAGGCCGCGTATCGGCATTGAGGGGTCGGCTGGGAGCAGCAGTGCGTTAACTGTTGTTGCCTGCGCGGGCGCAGGGTTGGCTACGGTCGTGCTGGTCACGGGATGTTCCCTTTCTTGTCTCCGCAGGCTTGCTGCGGCTTCGGTGTCGTGTTGGCTTTGCGGGCGGCCGTGGCCGCCGTGCTCAGCAGAGCCGGGTTTGCTGGTGTGTCAGTGAGCGCCACACCCGGATCGGACGGGAGTGGTTGTTGCGCTTGCGATCGGACGGCCGGTGCTTGTCTGTCGGCTCTATAAGCCCGAGGCCGCGAGCACGGTTCAGTGCGTTTCCGATCATGCGCGGCTCGCGGGGCGGCATCAGAAGCTCCACCCACACGTCGTCGCCTGTCATCGTTTCCTGTGTTACTGCGAGGCGGGCAATCGCTTCGACTGCCCCGTCCATCCAGACGCCGTCGGCCGCGCGGGATGCTGCCGCGCGATCGTCTGGGTGAACCTGCGGCTGCGCTCGCGGCACGGGTATTGCTAGCCCGTGGCACGGCACCCCGTCGCTTGTGTGCCAGCGGTCATCGTCGCCGAGGACTGCGAGCACGATGCCGTCGGGGTCGAGGATGCGCCGCCCGTCGAATGTCAGGAGAGTCCCTGCATCCTTGGCCGGCGCGTCCTCGACTGTGGTTGGCGGGCGCCTGCCGGTCATCGCCAACGCCGCGCTCACGCCGCCTCGGGCGGGTACGGGTCGGGGCCGTACAACTCGATCAGCTCGCCGAGCCCTGCGCCCGTGCGGAACTGTGGTGCGTCGCCGCCCCAGGGGTCCGCGCAGAACTCCGACTCGTGTTCGGGCATCTCTCCGGCGTTGACGACGCGGAAGCCGGCGCGCTCCAGCTCCGCGTCGGTGCACTCGTACTCCTCTGTGACGCCACCCGTCCCAATGTTCGCGATTCCGTCGGAGTCAGGGGTCGGACGATGATGCCTTGTTACATGGTGGGTCATTGTTCACTCGCTTTCGAGTAGTGCTGCTGGTTGATGGGAAGGCTCGCTGTCACGAGTAGATCTCGCCCTCGGGGCCGACTAGCGCACCTGGGTATTTGGCTGTGGTCTCCTTTGCTGGGGGTCACGGCGTGTCTCCTTTGCTCGGGTTGAATGGTCAGCCGTAGACGATCTCTCCGAATAGGCCGGCCTGGACGATCACGTCGGCTGCTTCGGCGTCGATGGCGCTGGCGTCGCCTTCGTTGTGGGCGTGCGTGATCGCTGCTCGTAGGTGCGTGCAGACCCGGAAGTACGGGTCGAGGATCTTCTGGATGCCTACCTCGATCGTCTCGGTCGTCACTTCCCTACCGTCGGGGTGCTCGTCGTCGCCCGGCTCGATCTCGTGCAGGGTGACGCTGGTCTCGGCGGCGGGGCCGCTGTGCTGGTAGTCGCTGACCGTGGCCCAGTAGCCGGTGCCGCCCTCGACAGCGCCGATCAGGATGTCGGCGAGTAGCCGCTGGCGCTCGGCGTCGCGGGCGCTGACCCACTGCTGCAACTCACGCAACTCGACGGCGGCCTCGGCGTCGTCGATCGTACCGCTCAGGTCGCGCTCGATCTCGGAGAGCAGGCGGCTGTAACTGGCGATCTTGCCGCTGCTGGTGAACTCGTACAGGGCGGTGCTCTGGCCGCCGTGCCACTCTGAGGCGATGCGGCGTGCTTCGTCTGTGCTGATGGGCATGGGTCGGCTCCTTTGGTTGGTGGATAACTGCCGTGTTCGGGCAGGAGGCTGTGAGGCCGGGCGTCCCGGCCGTGCTGCGTCAGCGCACATGGCGCTCGTAGACCGCGCGACTTCCTCGTCGCAGAGTCAGGTCCGGGCGCGCTGGGGTGCTCTCGGGCCGGTCCGGCTCGGCACTGACGGGCCGGAGTAGAAGCGGGCCGCGAGCCCTCACGCTGCCGCGGGCGGGTGAGGCTCGGGGTCGAACAACTCGACCAGCTCACCGAGCCCCGCACCTGGGCGGATCTGTGGTGCGTCGCCACCCCACGGCTCAGCGGCGAACTGCTACTCGTGCTCGGGCATTTCGCTCGTGTCGACGAGCCGGAAGCCAGCGCGCTCCAGCTCCTCGTCGCTGCACACGTACTCCTCTGTTACGCCCCCTGCCCCAACGTCTGCGATGCCATTGCAAACGGGGATGGGACGGTGGCGCACGATTACGTGGTGGGTCATGGGTTCTCGCTTTCGCGTTGTGCTGGTTATTGGGCAGCACCGTGAGAAGGGGCTGCCAGGTGGTGATGCGGTCAGACGTGTGGTGAGACGTGGGAAGGCAGCGAAGGTGTCCAACTGCGATCCACTCTTCGCATGCGGGCTTCCAGGGGTTGCTAGCTGCGTGTGCCGAGCTTGCGCTCGAGGGAGTTGAGATGCCGGATAAGGAACTCGCGTCTGCCGCGGTCGTCGATTTCGGTGTGTACGGCGTCCCGGTAGTCCTCGAGCGCTCGGGTAAGAACGTCGTGCTCTTGGTCGGTCAGGAAGCGGCTGGTATCGATCGCGACTGCGAGCTTCGCGTGGGCTGTTGTGATGGCGGCGATCAACTCGGCGTCCTGCAGTGGGTCGAGGTGCTGGGCATCCTCATCCTCGGCGTCGAGCTCGCGGGTGGTGAGGACCGACAGTGCGCCGAGCTCGGCGTGGGAGAAAACGCCGATGTGGTCGGAAACGCATGAGCGCTCAGTTACTTCGCCGTCTGGGTTGATGCGAAACCGGAATCGGTGTCCGACTGCGCGGAAGTCGGCAACGAGATCGCCGGAATCGATCAGGTGGGCCTCGATGCGTGTGCCGTGCATGTCGGTGCTCACACGCGCGAGCGCTGCTGTCTGCTGGTCTGTCTGTTTTGGCATTGTGTGGCTCCTGGTTGGTGGGTGAACGACAAAAGGCCCGCCCCTCTGTTTCGGGGACGGGCCTTGGTGTGAAACGTGGCCGGCGCGGGGCCGGGTTTCTTTTGAGTTGAACGTCTCGGCGACGCCGAGGGGGTTGCTAGGTCACGGCGTTAGGGCGGGCCGAACGCGTTGCGCACGCCTTGCTGCACTTCTCTGAACGTCGAGCTGGGGGCGCGGGCGAGCGCGTCACCTGTGGGGTATCCGTGTAGGAGTGCCCAGAGGTCATAGATGGTTCCCTGAGCTTCGCACTGGTCGGCGTGGCAGAAGAACACGTAGTCAGCGACGCTGCAGGACGGTTTCCGGTCAGGGTGTGTCGGGGATGGGCAGGAGATGTTCCCGCGGGCCGGTAGTTCGATCCCGGCGAGCCGCAGGAAGTACAGGTCCGCCGGGATCTGCCTGTAGGGGTCGGCCGCGAAGCGGCGTAGCCCGCGGCGGCGGCGAGCGCGCATGCCCGTAGGGTCCGGGAGATCTCCGAATAGAACCCTGGGGTCATACGCTGGCAGGCGATGGTCTAGGTAGGAGATGCGGGCGAACTCGCCGCTGCCACCGTGGACGGTTCCGGCGAGTCGCATCAGCCGGCTTCGGTTGCGGCACTTGATGTCCGCGACGTAGACGCGCTGTTCGTGGCGGGTGGTGTGCCCGAGGCTGTGGATCAGCCGCATGTTGGCCTTCTCGATCCAGTGCACCGCGGGTACCCCGCTGAGCAGTTCGCCTGTGCGGGTGTCGCGGTAGCCAACTAGGCGTGAGCCCCCGGCGGGAGTGGGCTCGGTCACCTCGACAGGGTTGATGATCTGGTGATTCCCGACGGTGATTGTTCGTGCGGGCAGCGGTCTTCTCAGTGGGAAGTAGACGTGCTCGCCGCCGGAGCCGCCTGTGAGGACGCGCAGGGCGGCGGGCTTTTTGTGCAGCAGCGCGTCGACTCGTCCGAGGTGCTCGGGGCCGTCTATGTCCAGCCACGCCCAGCCGCTCCAGTGGATGTCCTCCTTGTTCGCCGAGGGACGGGCGTGTGTGGCTGGGCCGACGAACACCTCCTCGCCGCGCTCGTGGTGGATCGTGACGAGACGCATCAGACGCTCGAGCCACTGTGGGTCTCCGCTCCCTCCACCGGGAAGGAAATGGTCGGGGCACTTGCGGGTGTAGATGTGTAGCTCGCCTTTGGTGTCCCGGCGTCCTGCTGCGATCTCCACGAGACCACGGGTGTGGGCGTGGAGCATCCGTAGATGCAGTTCCTGGTGGCAATGGGCAGGTAGCTCGCCTTCGAGGAGTTGACCGCCTCGTAGCCTCTGGACGATCGGTAGTTCCGTGTTACTCCGGGCGGCGCGCGGAGGGTTCTCAGCTGTCGCTGTGTTTGTCATTGGTGTGTGTCCCGTCTCAGGCGGCTTTGCGGGCCGCTGGCTGGTCGTCTTTGGAGTGATCGCCGATGACGCGACGCGCCCGTGCGGTGTCCTGGTGGATGGCGGTGAGCGCGATCGTGGGCGGCTTGGGTAGTGGTGAGTCCTCGCGTTCGCCGTTGTGAAACGCGTCCTGGTCGGCGACGTACTCGGTCATCAGCGAGAGAGCTGAGTCGAGTCGGTCATCGAAGCCCCGGAGTTGCTCGACGAGCCATCCCGTGCGGTCGGGGGACGGTGCCTCGGGAATGTCATAGACCGACCAGACGTCGGCGGCGCTCACTGCGACGAGCACCACTCGCTTGCCGCAGTCACGGTGTGTGTAGGTTCGACGGAGCGCCGCGGGGCCGGTCGCAGCAGGCTCGTCGGTGGAGGGTCGCCGGGTCATAGTCCTTCGACCTCGACGTGCGCTATGCCGAGCGCGTCCGTGATCCGTTCCGCGTATGCGACCTCGATGGTCTGCGCGGGGCGCGCTGAGCATGAGTGCGGCGCGTAGCCGAGCATTCGCCGGCCGTGGCTGTTGTCGCTCACGCCTGCGGCTTGCAGGATGGCGTTGAGCGTCAAGCCGGGAGTTCGCTGGATCTCGTGCTCGATGAGGTCCCGCAGCTGCCGGTTGGGGATGTGGGTGTCGCGTGCGAGGCTGTTCATCTCGCGGGTGCTCAGCAGCGCGTAATCCGGCGCTCGCTGTAGTTCGAGTGCGACGACGACGGGATCTAGCCGTGTCTGGCGCGCAATCGCCGCGATGCTCTTGCCGGCCTCGTGAAGCGCGATGACACGAGCGAGCTTGCCTAGCTCGAGCCGGACCGGGAGCAGCGCAAGGCGTGTTAGCCGGGCGGCGTCGTAGGACTCCGGGTCGATCGCCACTTGGGGTGGGCTGATGTCGAGAAGGCTTGCCAATGTGTCCTCCATTGCGTTGTCTGGATTTGGCCTGCTGTTCCCCCACACAAATTGCTGGCTGCGAGATGACCGCCGCGAGGGACTTCGCCCCACAGAGGGCGTCGTTTGCGCGGCGGTCGCCTCGAAGACATCGGGGCCAGCAGGCTGGCTGCCGCGCGCTTAGCCAGTCGTCGTCTGACTGGCGCTATCGCGCTCCGGCGGCCCAGCGGGCTCGCTCGGCTGCGGCTGCGGCTGCTGGGTCCATGCGCTTGTGGCAGCGGCGACGCCCGCATCCACGCTCGCGATCAGGCGCTCGGCCAGCGGCCAGCCGTGTGTCATCCGTCTACCGCGTGCGATGAGTCCCGCGAACGTCGGGCGCTGGCGCCCGTCTCTGCGGGCGTAGTGCCACACGGCCCATGCCGCCGCGAACGGGGAGAGCAGCACCGCGAGCACGGTCGCCGGGGCGATGAGGTACAGCGAGATCGCCAGCGGGAACGCGATCAGGTCAACAAGGGCTGCCGTGTCCTCGCGGCTTACGGCACTCAGCAGCGCCAGCGCGATGACGACGCGCAGGAATGTGATGCGACGCATCGTGGGTCGTCCTTTCGGTTTCCCTGTGCGACACAGGAATGGATGGGGAGATGGGACTAGCGGGCGAGGAGCAGTAGGCCGCGGCTGTTGAGCAGCCCGCCTTGCCACCTAGCTGCGTGCACGGCTCGCAGCTGTGCGTTCTCTTGCTCGATCTGCTCGGCGAGCTGGCGTAGAGCATCGTCGCGTCCCTGCTCGGCGATCTCACGTGCGGTCTGCTGCTCGGTCATCGTTGTCCTCCTGGTGGGTTAACTGAAAAGAGCCCCGTGACTGGGGCTCCGGTGATGCGCGTGTCGGGCTTCTGGCCCGGTGGCTGCTGGGCTCAGGCGTGCACGGTGATCGCTGCAGTGATCTGGCCGATCTGGATGACTCCGCCCTGGTCGCGTTCGATGCGACGGCGTACAGCGACGTTCACAGGTGCCGGCGCGTGCTCGGAGATCAGGCGTAGAGCGTCGGCGATGCTTCTCGTGGCAGCGTGGTAGACGTGCTGGAATCCGTCGGTGTGGGTGATGGTTGAGATGTCAACGGTGGCTGTCGGTGCTGTCGTCATTGCTGTGCGTCCTTCCTGTCGGATGGCTGAGAGTTGATGCGGGTGGTGCTGCGGGATGGGCAGCGTCCTTGCCCTCAGGTGCTTCGTCCGGGGCTGTGCCTTCGCGGCGGAAATAGATCTCACCGTCAGGGCCTACGAGCGCCCCTGGGTAGCCGCTGTGCTCTCCATGTGACTGCGACACGTGTGTGCCTCCTTGGTTGTCGTGGTGGACCTGGGTCAGCCGTAGACGACGTCCTGGAACAGGCCGGCTTGGACGATCACGTCGGCTGCTTTCGGCGTCGAGGTCGCCGACCTCGCTGGCGATGGCCTGCAACTCGCTGGCCTGCTCTGCGGCGGTGGCGGGCTGGCGTGTCGTTTGGGCGACGATGAGCGCTGGAAGATGCGGTGCTCGATGACACGCTCACGCAGCTGCGGGGGAGGATGTGAGGATCAATGTGCATGGCTCTCTCCTCGCTCAGGTAGCGCCAGCGAGAACGGAACGGTCGTGGTCGGGGAGGCACAGGCCAGGCAGCTCTCGCACCGGGATCTGGCTGGCCGCGTCGTCGTGGTGGAGGGGCAGGACGAGGATGAGTAGGTGGCGCAGTGGGGAGAACATGCCCTCGTATTCGATGGGCTGCTCGTGGCCGGGACGGCGCGCGAGGACCCGTCCCAGGACTTGGTGAAGCGCCCAGCCCGCGAGCCGCGCTGAGAGGGCTTCTAGGACGGCCTCATCGAACTGGCCTTCAGCGGTGCTCTCGCGGAGCCATGTGGGCTCACCGCCGGGTTCGTCGTAGCGGACGGTCGTGACAGTGACCCTCACCGCTCCAGGGGAGATAACTGCCGATGGTTGGTCTGCGTGCTGGCTACTCATGGGAACTCCTCTCAGACGACGCAGAGCGACACCGTGCGACGGGCGCGATGCAGCTGGAAGCGGACAGTGCTCGGCACCCCGGCCGCGACCTGTGTCTGCGCGATCGCTTCGATCGGGCTCGAGGACGCCTTTTCGCCGTCGTCGCTGATGGGGTAGACAAAGCTCCGGTCCTTGCGGAACCGCAGCACGTGCCCAGGAACAGGGAGCGTGCCGCCGATCTCTTTGGGTGGGCCGATGAACTCGTAGCCAACGCGAACGTCGGGATAGGCGCTGCTGATGATCCCGTCGATGCTCGCCGCAAGGGGCTTCTCGCAGCGGACGCAGAGCACCCACTCCATCTCCCCGGCGGGGCCAGGGCCGTAGTGCGCCTCGAATGCGATGAAGGGCTGCCCGTCGCGGCTGCGCTGCTCGGGGAACTCTCTGACGGTGTTCGCGAGCGCCTCGACCATGTCAGCGAGGTCTTGCTCCTTCGCTTCGTCGTGCATCGAGAGCTTGATCTCATACAGCCCGTACTCCCTAAGCAGCCTGTTCGCAAGCCGCCGACGCGCGATGTAGACCCCCCATCCAGCGAGCGATAGGACGCTCAGAAGGAAACTCACGCCAATGATCAGCAGGACGTGACCGAACGTGAGCCACCCATGATGCGCCGCACGCACCGGCGATGTCTGGATCGTGGTTTTGGCTGTCGCGGTCGGAGCTACCGGCTTGGCGATACCAAGATGCGAGAGCTTCGGGATCATGACAGCGAGCAGCACGACCGACATCAAGAACCCGATCAGCAACAGCAGAATGTGGGAAACACGGATCCCCAAGGTTCACGCTCCGGCCCACAGCTCAAGGACCGCGCCGGCCGCGAGCAGCGCGAGCACCACACCGAAGCCCCACACGATCTCAAGCACCGTTGCGCGCTGGCGGCGAACATCGATGTAGAGCGCGATCAGGAGAGCCCAGGCGGTGATCTCGACCGGCGCTTGCGGCAAGAACGCATGGAGCTGGCGTGGGCCATACGCGCCGGTGAGCAGCCCCGCGAGGATCGCTGACCCATTCGCCCACGCGAGCAGCGCAAGGTCACACGCGCGCAGGATCGCGCGTTCTGCGCGGGAGGCCGTGGGGTCACGTTGAGCCAGCCGGGCGCCCCCGAGGAAGATCGCGAACCCGGCCACGATCGTCGCGTTGTGGACCCATATCCCGACCGCCTCCCCCACGTGGTGAGCGATCGTGGTGAAGTGGACGCGCAGCACGCCTCGCACAGGCGCCCCGAACCCCCCAAGGCTGGTCGCCAGGCCGGCGGCCGCCGCGACGGTCGAGAGGTAGGCGAGGACGAGCGCTGTGACGCGGCTTGGTCTCATCGCCGAAGGAACCCGCCGATGGCTTGCAAGGTGATCGCTGCTTCGTCTGCGACCTCAAACACGGGCTGCTCGAGGACATCGCCCACGCTCGGCATCAGCAGCAGCGGCGCGCGCCGCTCATCGGCGAGGTCCGCGAGAGCATCGAGGGATGCCTTGCCTGGCGTGGCGCGCGCAATGAGGATCTCCGGTCGTGAAAGCGCTGCGATCCGGTCGAGGACGCGGCCGGCGCGGACGACGGCGTTCTCGTTCGCCGGGAGGACCCAAGCGATGTGTGTCGCGAGACTCATCGCGGTCTGCTCGGCCGCTCGGGCAAGCGTCCCGCAATCGAGGACGCTCAACACGTGCGCGTTTCGTGCGTCCTCGAGGATCCGTTGGATGCCTGCCGGCTCGCCCTGGACTGTGAACTGTGGCTCGCCGGCGATCACCCGCAGCCCGTGCCGGTCGATCGCGAACAGTGACCCGTCTACGGGCTGGCAGGAGGCGATGCGCTCTGATGCGTCGGCGAGCGTGAGGGGTGAGCGCACGCCCGCGTAGGCGGCGAGCCCTGCGGTTGGCCCGCCGGTGTCACACACGAGCACGGGAAGATCGGACTGCATGGCGGCGGTAGCGGCTGTGAGATACGCGATAGTGCTTGCGCCTGCGCCACCACACAATCCGACGACCGCCAGCAGCGGCCCCGGCATTTCGGTGAACGACAGGCCTGGCGCGCAGAGCCCGCCGGTACTCACGCCGCGTGTACCGCGCAAGCCACGCCACGGTCGGGTTATTGGGGTGAAGGAGAGCATGTCTCAGAGGGCTGGTTGCATACGATGCAAAGGCGGTTTTCGTTAGTTCTGGGGTAGCCACTCGCTCACCGCCCAAGTGCCCCGTGTTCTCGTTACGGTCACGAGCGTGATGTGAAACGCGGCCTGTAGGCCGGCGTATTCCGGGTTGCCGCCGGTTTCCTCCCGCGTGACGAGCACGTACTGTCCGCTGCTCCCGCCGATCACCGGGCCGACGGTGACGACGGTCCCGCGGTTGTAGATCCGTGCTTGGGTGATGTTTGAGTCGCGCTTGGCTTGCGCGGCGGCTTGCTGCTCGGCGAGCCTTGCATCCCCGACAGCTATCCCCGCTAGCTGTGTCTCTTGGCGGGCGAGCGTGCGGTAGTTCCAGTTGATGTAGAGCGAGGCGTAGGCGAGAATCGCTTGCCGTGCGCTCGCCGCCGGATGTGATGGGCCGGCTTCCCGTTTTGAGGCGGGGATGGTTCCCTGGCTCTCCCCCGTGTTCGCTGCGGCAGGCGTGCTCGCCGAGGTGTGGTGGATGTTGGCGGCGAGCCCGCATCCGGTGGCGAGCAGCGCGAGCGTGATGGATAGAAGGAACGTGGTGATGGTCTTTGCTCTCATGCGTGCCTCTCTTTGTTGCTAGAGCCCGGGTGGGTGGCGGAGCACCCACGGAGCCCAGGTGGGGACGTGGTTCAAGACGCGCCAGCGCGGCCCGCCCTTGCCTGCGTTCGGGCCGGTGTCGGTGCCGTTGAAACTGGTGTCGAACCGCAGCCCAGCGACGTACATGAACGCGTGCTGCGAGTTCGCGTAAACCGTCACCCACTGCCCAGGGCCAGCGGCGCCGTAGCTCTCAAGACCCGTGGAGTCCTCTGCGTATTCACCGAACACGCCGCCGGCGTAAAGGACATAGGAGACAGCCGAGGAGCAGTCATACCCAGGCTGCAGAGTGCTGAGCGGCGTGCCGTGCGCGCCACCCCGCACGTAGCTCGTCCCGTAGAGACGGTTCCCGGCGGCGATCATTGCCTTCACCGCCGCGGGCGCGTTCTTCGGGGCGGCCGCGAGCCCGCTCTGGAGGACCTGCGCTGATTCTCCAGAGGTCAGCGGCAGCGGTCCGCTCGCATCCGGTTCACCCAAGCAGCCCGCTTCCCCGCTCGGCGTGCCTTCCGGCGTGCCGGGTTCGCTCGTGGCGGGCGTCGCTTCAAGGACTTCGCCTGTGCCGGTCTTCGGCGCGAGCTGGATATCGACCTGGTCCTTGGATACGCCGAGCGCGCGGGCTGCTGGCCCCCACAGGTCGACTCGGTACTCAAACCCCTGTTGGGTGTGTTCGCTGGGGCCTTGTCCGTAGCCGATGTCGCGCTTGTAGACGACGATGCTCTTTCCGTTGCGGGCTACTCGCAGGCCGGTCATGTATGGGAGTTCTCCGAGCGCGTTGGCGTCATGGAAGGTGAACCCGCGGGCCGTGTTGGCGGGGTTCACGGGGTCTAGCGAGAGCTCGGCGAAGCTGTCCGGGTGCTGATCGAGGTTTGACTGTGCGGGGTTGGGGATCGACCCGTAGTGCCCGCCGCTCGCGCCGTCGTACTCGGTCGCGCCGACCGGGTACCAGTGTCCGGGCTGCATAGCGAGTGGTTTGTCCCAGAGTTCGCGGGCCATCGCACTCAACCCGGCCGGGACGTTTACGGTGCTCACCGCCAATCCGTTGCTGTCGGGGTTTTGGCAGGACACCCCGCTTGAGGGAAAGATCACGCTGATGAGGACGACCATGCTGAGCACCGCAGCGAGGACGGCGAAAAGGGCGATAGCTGCGGCGCTCAGCAGCGGCTGGCTTACTCTCTGCTGGCCCACTGTCTACTCCCCGGTCCCTACTGGTACGCCGTTGCGCGCGAGCTCACGGATTGCTGGCCACACCTGCCCTTGGTGCTTGGCGATCATCGCGTTGCGCATCGGGACGTCCTTCAGCGGCTCAGAGGTGAAACACCAATACTCAGTCGGCCCGACCGGCAGGCGCTCTCTGCCGGCGCCGCGCGCCCCGTTGATCCAGAAGAACTCGGCGTAGCGGCCCTTGACCGTCTGCAGGTTCCCGACGATCGCGGCCTGCTCCGGGCTGAGCGCCAACGCGCGCTGCATGAACTCGAGCTCGTCCGCGTCGCGCTGCTTGAGCAGAACGGCCATCGAGCAGTTGC
Source organism: uncultured Solirubrobacteraceae bacterium (assembly GCA_963813055.1). Classification (GTDB taxonomy): domain Bacteria; phylum Actinomycetota; class Thermoleophilia; order Solirubrobacterales; family Solirubrobacteraceae; genus Palsa-744. The sequence goes on along the minus strand of CAWEXM010000005.1, from coordinate 357,354 downwards.
GCAGCAGCGGAAGGCCGTGCTCGGTCCCGAGATCGGAGAGCAGCTGCGTCAGGACGATGACCAGCAGCCCGAGATGTCTGGCTTGGCGGGCGAGCCCCGCTACATGGATCCCCGCCTCCGGGCCTGCGACCTTGTGCCACGCCTCGTCGATCACCAGAATGCACAGCTGCAACAGCAGCGGGACATCCGGCTCCCCCACGAGGTGCGATCGCTCCTCGCCGTAGCGCACGACTGCGCGGGTGACGTACTCAATGATCGAGAACATCACCGGCCCAAGGATCGCCTCCGGGCACGGCTTGGTGTCAAACACCACCAGCGGGCTGTCACTGGGAATGTTCGTCTCCCTGTCCAGCAAGTAGGAGTAGGCGCCCTCGCCACAGAACTCCCCAAGACGCCCCGCGAGGTTGCGAAGCGTCGCCGCGATCTCAACTGCCCCCGCGTCCGCTTCTCCGGCAGCGCGGTCGAGGAGGACACGCTGCAGCATCGACTCTCGCGCGCTGACGCCTTGCTCGTGAGCGTTCGCGTAGACTTGGCGGATCGCTGTCCCGAGGTGGGCGCGCTCGAGGACGCTCAAGCCCTCATCGCCCATCATCGTCGCGTGCAACGCGGTGAGGAATGCGACCTTCTCGCGGGGGACAGCCGCTTGGTTCGGCGTGTCCCAGGGGTTGATCGCCCAAGGCGAGTCATCCGAGCCGATCACGAGCTGGCGGGCGCCCTCGACGAGGCTCGTGAGGATCGAGTAGTGCCCCGCCCGGTCGATCACGAACGCACGGCCGACCCCGAGCGCGAGGCACCGCGCGAGGATCGTGTTCGTCATCATCGTCTTGCCGGACCCCATCTTCCCGACGATCACGAGCGACTGGTTGTCGTGCATCCGGTCTGTCGGGTTCAGCAGCTCGAGGACCCGGCCCGGCGAGCTGAAGGAGAACGGGATACCGACCGGGCTGCCGCAGCTCGTGCCGACCAGCGGCACGCAGTCCCCGACATTCCGCGTGGCGTACTTACAGCTATAGCCCGCCACGTCTCGCCCAAGCGGCAGCGTGGAGGTCCAAAGCCGCTTCTGGTGGTGCGCGCCCCGATTCACCGCCGCATCCGAGGCGGAACTCAGCTGCTCAGCGCAGAAGTCCACTGCCTCGGAGAGCGCCGCGAGATCCGGCTCGGGGCCACGCGCCCGGACCGTGAGATAGATGCTGGTTTGGAACAGGCTCGCGCGCTCGTGGCCGGCCATCTCGCGCAGCAGGTGCGCGGACTCCTCCTCCTGGGCGTAGCGGTCGAAGTCGGGAACCCTCCCGCGGGCCTCCGCCCCCCGGTTGACGGTGTAAACGCGCCGGTAGCGCATCTTCAGCCGGCTGCGCTCGCGGCGGCGGTCAAGCGCCCTCACGTGCACCGAGAGCGTGAACGGCTCTCGGGTCATCATCGCGCCCATCAGCCAACCCATCTGCGTGCTATCAGCCGTCGTCGCGACCCAGATCGTCTGCTCGATGTCCCGGTCGACCTCGACATGATGCGGCGAGCGATCGAAATCCAGCGGGGATTGCGCGACTAGGCCGCGTAGGCGCCGCGCGACCTCCCTTGCCTCCTCGACGTCGACCTGCCGGTCCAGCTCGCCAAAGATCTCCGTCGCGCGCGGAGGCTGGGTACGCCCGCGGTCTGCCTGAGTCGGGTTAAACCGCGACCACAGCGCCGCAACGAACTCCTCGCCGTTGAGCAGCCGGCTCGGGAGCGAGAGAGCATCGAGCTCACTGCGAACCGTTTCAGTGAACGCAAGGCTCTCCCGCACCGCACGCCGGTGCGCCTTCAGCCCGCGCCGCAACGGCACGGACGGCAACTTCCCGCCACGCGAGCGCATCTCACGAATCAGCCCACGACGCCCCCGCACCGGGAGATATGGACACACCACATAGAAGCTGGTCTGCACCGCCGCCTGCTGATCGGCGTGCAACCGCAACGACTCCTCCATCGCCGCATACAGCCGCCACCGCGATACCGCCAGCTCATCGACCTCGCCTTCGAGGGACTCTGGCGGGTCACCCGCCGAATATTTCACTTCCTCACGGGCGTCCGCGAGGATCTCATCGAGATTCACCGGCCGTGACTGAACATAGAACTGAAGGGCCTGATCCGCCCTCAGCCGCGTGAGGAGATGGCAGTAGCCTTGAGCGATCCGCACCCGCTCCTGCGCTGAGAGGATCAACGGGTTCGGCGGCGTGACATCCAAAATGCGAACAAACGCGCCCTCGCTCGTCACAGCCAGACCCGTGCGATCGATCGCCTCCAGATCCAGAAGGTCGCCAGCTTCCTTCATACGGTGAGGCTCCCGTGATGGTTTCAGACGTCCCATATCGCCCCCAAGTCGACAGCGGCCATCTCGACGCTCCGGGCAGATCTCCCGCCGTCCTCGTCCGGGTCGATCGCATACCCCTGCAGGCTCACTCCCGCCCCGGCGATGTAGCGCCCATCGGTGAGCCGGTCGTGCATGGCGGCCCTGATGTAGAGCCACACGTCGAACTCGGTGGTGCTCGCGAGGAGCACCGCCCCGCACGGGATGCTCGCGATGTAGATCGAGATGAAAAGCGTGAGATACGCGCCAAACGGCGAGAGGTAAAGCGCGAATACCAATCCGCTCATCAGCCCGCAAAAGAGGCTGATGATTTGCGGGATCGTCAGCTCGCCGATCCGCAGCCGGTCTGAGAGGTGCTTGTAGGCAGGATTCATCACGCGCGGGCTTTCGCTTAGTCGAGGAAGGGCTCGGTCGGGTCAGGTGGCGGCGTATCCGGTGCCGGCGGTGATGGCTGCTCGACAATCCGCGGCGGCGCCGCATCCCCGACGCCTGGGCCGCTGCTGGACGCCGGCGGCTCGACCGCCCCGCTCGATGCCGGCGACCCCCCCGGCGTGCTCGCGGACGGCTTTGTTGGTGTCTGTGCGGCAGGATTGGCCTGGCTGGGTTGACTGGCGATCGCGGGCGCGTCCTGGCCTGCGGACTGGTGGGATGCTTCGTGGGCGTCGAGGGAGGTAAGCGCTTGGTTCATCCCGAGATCGACCGCGTCAGCGCGGGCACTGCCGATGGTCATCAGAGCGTCGCGCTGGGGCTCGCTCAAGCTGCTCGAGTGCAGATGCTGGGCTGCGAACTCGCGGAGCTTCAACGGATTCGCTGCGTTGAAATCAGCGAGGCCTCGCTGGGTCTCAGCCGGGAACTCGGCCATCGCTGCCGATACCGTGGCGGCGCTGGGCGGCGCGATGCGCGACCTGGCGTGCATCTCCTGACCGGCCTGGTTGACGATGTTCCGGTCGAACTCCGGGCGCTCAATCCCGGCGACACCGAGGCTCTCTCGACTGCGAGCAATCGCGCTCGCTGCGCCCTCTCTCCCCTCCCCCGCGCCACCGTCGGCTGGGCCTCCGCGTCCGCTGGGCGTGTTGCCGCCTGCCGGAGCGCTCCCGAATCCGCTGCGGCCAAAGACGACGCGGGCGCCAACGCTGCCCTCCCCGGGGCCAGACGGCGGGCGCACCGGCGAGGGCAGCGCGTCGATCATCCGCTGTGCCCCCGGGTTGCCCTCGGCTGCGGCTGCCGCGACTGCTCGCCCGGCGCCGGTCGCTGCGCGTGCGCCAAGCACCCCGAGGGCGACCATCCGCAACATGCGCCCCCCGCCGGGCTGTCCTTGTGGGCCGATCATCGCCGTTCGCATCAAGAACCGCGGGATCGTGATGCACAGGATCATCAAAGTGATCCCCGCGAGCGGCCTCACGATCACGGTGTCGATGACACTGTGAGTCGGTACCCACGTCAGCACATCGGTGTTGATCGCGGCCGAGAGTGCAAACAAGATCGCCCACACGCACGGCACGATCAACGCGACGAACAACGTCTTCAACGCCGAGGTGGAAAGCCACGAAAGCTCCGGGACCGGCCAGAGCACCACCGCAAGAGGCATGCTCACATACAGGAACATCAAAAGGATCGCGAGCTGCACCTTCATCCACAGCAGCAGAATGAACACGACCGCTGCGATGAGCCCGATAGTGATCGGGAAGATCAACCCGATGCCTCCCCCGACCGCGAACGCACCGGCCCCGAAAACGAGCGCGGCGTCGAACAGCAGCGCGACGTTGCGCTGCACGCTGCCGCTACCGAGCAGCGCCGCGTTGAACAGCCGCGGGATCTTCACCACCTCGTTAAAGAGGCCGGGCCACACAACGATGAAGCTGACCGCGCCGATCACGCGCACGAGGCCCTGTAGAGCCTCAAACCCGCCCGACCCACTGTCCGTCAGGCCAGCGACGTAGTAGCGCACGATCGACAGTGTCAGGACCGCTGAGAGCATCCCCATCGCGATCGCGACGGTCGTTTTCTCAAGTCCAGCGACCTGGCCGTTATCGAAGTTGGGGATCGTGAGCAGCGCGTTGATGACCCCCGTGATCAGCTTTGCCTCAACCCCGCCGAAGATGGCCTGCAGCACTTTCAACAGCGCGTCGACCACCGCCCCGCCGATCGGGCGGAGCGCGGTTTTGATCACTTCAAGCGGCGGCCCGATCACGGGGATTTCCCCAAGCGGCAGGCTGGCATGCGCCGCCGCCGGACGACTCAGCGACACGACCAGCAGGCCCGTCAAGGTCATGCCCGCCACACCGCCCACAAGAGCGACACGCCGCGGGCGCGGAGCGCCGATCAAAGGCCGGGTGGCCACGCTGTCGCGCGATAGGAGCATAGGGCCTAGTTGACGAGGCCCGTCGCGCTGGCCGCGAGCGCTAGCGCCCCCACGGTTGAGGCGATGATCGTGAGCGCTTTCTTGTTACCCATCAACAGCGCGCCAGCACCAAAGATCAACGCGATCGGAGCAACAGACGCAAGCGCTACCAGCAGCGGCGTAGACAGCGACGCCATGAACGCCGCGAACTTGTCGATGCCTTCCATCTTCGAGGATTCCGGCACCCCCAAATCACTCTTGAACAGAAGCGGCACCACGCCCGCCTTCAGAACCACAATGCAGGCAAGCTGTGAAGTGAACAGTGGTAGTGCACGAGCAACTCGAACGCGCAACGGTGTGATATTTCGGGGCATACTTCCTCCAGATACGGGTTTCTTGACAACGGAACTGCAACTAGTGCTCAAAGCCGAACTCCTCATCAGCCGACGCCGCAGCGACCACGCGAGACACAGCGGAGCCATCACTCGCGACAGACGGGATCGGCCCTTCCGGCGCGAGCACGCCTCGGGTCCGGTGAGGCACCGGACGCATTCCGTGACGATGGCGTGATGAATCGCTGACCAGTACGACGCCGCGCTTCTTTTCGCGCGTACGCCTATCGCCCACGAGGCGCTTCACTGGCAGCGCCGTGCGAGACGGTACGGGCCGCTCACGCGTGGCTTGTGGCGCAGGGGTGGTGACACCGGCCGTTTGGCGCGCTACAGGTCGTCCGCCGCCAATCATGGCGTGATAAGCGAAAACGAGAACGCCGATCGAGAGCGGCAGGTAGCGTCCAGCACGACGGATCCGCGGACCCGTGCGACGCAGCGCTTTTACCGCGCCAGCTGACGCGAGTCGCGAATGCCGACTCGCGCGCAGACGCCGCGACGAAGCGCCGCTCGCGGCCCGGAATGGCCTGGTCCGCTCCTCCTCAGCGGGTACGGTCGCCGCGGGCTCTCGACTGTCGGAGGCCGGTTGGAAAAGGTTGGATGCAGAGCGATCGAGCATTGGCAGCGCGTTCAGAGAACCGCTACCTCGTCGGGGCGACGACCGCTTTCCCCCCTAACAAATTTTCGCGCCCAGCCACAACGGCCCGCAAGTCAGTGCTCCGGACCGAACTCCTTTTCCACGGAGCCCGCACCCGAGGCAGCTCGCGGGGCGCTCGCAGCCGTCGAAGCAGTAGACGCACTCACATGCCGGGCAGCAGGCGCACTCGGCGTCTGCGCGATGTGTTCGCCTTCGATACCGAACTCGCGTTCCACTGGTGTTACGCGGCCCGACCCGGCACCAGAATGAGTCGTGCCGCGAGTCGCGCTTGAGGCGCTTTCACGAGCGCCAACCGTGCCCACCGACACCGCCGACGCTGTTGGCAGCACTGGCGCTGCTCGAGCGACGTGGACATGACGCGTGGCATGACGATGATGCGGAACCACGCTGACGCTCACAGCCACCGCACCAGCCGATGCAGCCGCGGCCGCCAGCACCGCCGCGACCTTCACCGTGCTCAACGAGCCCGCTACACCCGCGCCACCGCCAGCAGCGCTCCCGCCAGCCGCGGCCGTCTGCAGCGCGCCACTCGTCGCATTCGCCGAGCCGTGACCCCTGAGCAAACGCGCCAAGAACCCAAAGATGCCCGCCTCGTGTCCGGTGACGGGCAAGAACGGCACCCCAATCGGCGGGATCACAGCAGCCAACCCTCGCAGACCCATCACGTAGCGACGACAAGCCGCGCAATCCTCGATGTGGGCCGCGGCCCGCTGGTAGTCGCGGTCGCTCTCGGCAAGCGTCCCAAACGCGTAGGAGCGCATCATCCGTGCCCACTCGTCCCCGCCACAGCCACGCGCGTTGATCGACGCGACGATGCCCCCGATCTTCCTCGTCGCCCCGTCCATCAGTTTCTGCATACGTTCTTCGCTATCGATACCAAGCAGCTCTCTCGCTTCCGGGCGTGTATACCCCTGGATCAAACACAAGCTGACCGCTTCGCACTCCCTCCGGCTTAGCCGACCCTTCAGCCGCTGAATGAACCGCTGCAGCTTCGCGTGGTCATCCAGACGCTCATCGACATCAACCTGCACGCCGCGATCAGCCACATCGACATCTGCATGCTGACTCGGGCGCATCTCCCGGTAGCTATCAACCGCCCGCCGCCACGTGACCTCAACCAGCATCCCCGTGAGATTCGCGACCTTCGCGCCAGCGCTGATCTTCTCCCACACACCCTGCCACGCGAGGCAGTAGGCCTCTTCCAAGTCCGAATCATCCAAGCGCATGTTCCGCACCGCAAGGCGACGACCAACAGCCCGGACGACCTCGCCTTCCAACGCGTCGTAGTTCTGCTCCGCGATCCGCTTCGCGTGCTGCCTAGGCGTCTGTGGAGCCAGAACCGCCTGGGCGCTCACCGCAACACCTCTGCATCCCGCGACTCGGAGCGCTCCGTGATGCGAGCAAGCGCGTGCACGACGGCGCGATCACCAAGCGCAGCAACTCTCCTGAGTTCCGCCACGACATCCCGGCGAAGATCAGCCGAGCACTCAAGAAAGACGCCATGAAGATCGAGTAGCCGATCGTCGCTGAGAGCCTCCGAGAGGAACGCCCAATCCTCAGCGCAGACCAGCCCATCCCAAACCCCCGGATGAGTCATCGCGCTCCCGTCAAGTCCAAAGCCGCCAAATCCGTAGCCTCTCCAGTCCAAATCCACAACGGACACACCCCTGTATACAGGAAAAAGACCGGGGTGTCTTCTCTAGTCGGCCATTCAGCGCAACCAGTGTTGCGTCTACGAAGCCCCTCCGGTAACGAACGCCCGCCACCACTCGGACCTCCCCTTTGACGTCCGCGGTGTGGGCTGCGGAGCAGGCAAGCGGGCTTTCCTTCGTCGGCCGGTGCTTACGCGGTGCATTACTTCACGACTCGGCAACCACAGAGCGCCCGAGATTCAGCAGTCCCCACGCGAAGCGTGCTGCTCGCTCGCGAGCATAAAGCGTACTCGTTGACTACGTTATTTCATGATTGTAAAACTGAGCGACTTTGGGAGCGAGCGCTCTCCGACGGTGTTTGTAGCGGCAATGACGAGTGTGTAATGGCCGGGGTTGAGCTTCGTGGAGCGCGAGACACGGCCCTGGAACTCAGTCTTGTTTGCGCCGCGGTGGCCGGTGAAGGAGAGCAGGCCTGCAGTGATGGTGCGGCTGCAGGTCTGGTGCTTGATGTTCGTTGGGCTCTCAGTGAGGCACTTGTGGCCGACCATTCGACCGTTTACGCGGCGAGCGAACCTGAAGTGCACTGTGGCCCGCTCGTTGAGCGAGAGCGAGAAGTTCGTCCCGACGGGTGCCTTTCCACTCTCGCGCCAGATTGGAGCCGACTGGCTGACCGCACTGATCGTCGGTGGCGGTTCGGTGGTGGGCGCGGAAGCTGGTGCAGAGACGGGTGGCGTGGATGTCGCTGGCGCGATTGTGACCGTGCCGGAAGTGCTCGTGGCGTTGCCGAACACGTCGGCGCTGTGGAGCGTCACTTCGTAGCTGCCTGCGGCAGAGTAGGTATGGGTGACGCTTGTGCCGCTCGTGGTAGCGCTGTCGCCAAAGCTCCAGCTCGTTGCCGTGAGGACCGACCACACATCAAGCGGCGCGACGGAGAACGTAAGCGACTGGCCTACTACGCCTGTGGTCGGCATCGAGACGCCGTTTAGTAGGGGTCCTGCCGCGGCGTAGCCCGCACCTTGGATGCCGTGTTCGCCATTCCAGACCGCGAGCGCGTCTCCCTGCCCGTCAAAAGCGACGTGGGGCCCGCCCCCAAGGCCGATATAGACGGGAGCTTGCCACGCTCTACCCACGGGCTTTGACGCCGCCTGCACGACCCCGTGTCCGCCATCCCAGACCGCGAGCGCGTTGCCCTGCCCGTCGAAAGCGACCTGGGGAGAGGACATGCCTTCCCCCGAGGCCGAGATCTTGACGGGGGTTTGCCAAGCTCCTCCCGTCGTCTTGAACGCAGCCTGGATGACGGGGTTGCCGAATGTCCAGGCCCAGACCGCGACTGCATCGCCTTGGCCGTCGACTGCGATCCCCGGTTCTCCCGCTTCTTTTGGCTGGTCGAGTTCGTCGGCTTCTCCGATGATGTCGACGGGAGCCTGCCAGGCGCCGCCGGCAGGCATGAGCGTAGCCTGCACAGTGCGGGTGGAAAGGAATCCGCTCGTCCACTGATCCCACACGGCAGCGGCGCTCCCCTGTTCGTTGAAAGCGAGATGGGGCTCTCCGGCCAGACCGGGTGCAGAAACCGTGACCGGGGCCTGCCACCCGCCGCCCGCCGGCTTGAACGCGGACTCCAGAACCCATTCGTTGATGCCGCCGCCGTCGTAGCCCTGCCAGAGCGCCAACGCGTTCCCCAGCTTGTCGAACGCAATCTGCGGTTCATCACCCACTTTGCTTTCAGTGATGTCGACAGGCGCGTGCCACGTCCCGCCGGCTGACATGAATGCCTCTTCCACCGAGCCGCCCCACGGCCCTCCCCGATTCCAGATCGCGATCGCGTCGCCTTGCCCGTCAACAGCGACCTGCGGATGTGCCGTGGCCGGGACTTCTGCCGAGGAAAGGTAGACGGGGGCTTGCCAAGTGCCACCCATCGGCCGGACAGCAGCCTGAACACGAAATTGAGCGCCTGAGTTAAGCGCGTTGTAGGCGTTCCAGACCACAACCGCATCGCCATGCGAATTCAACGCGGCATGCGCTTCGCACGAGCTTTCCCCGCACGACGCAATACTCACCGGAGCCTGCCACGCTCCGCCCGCCGGCCTGAATGCAGCCTGCACCGACTCTTCCGCGCCTTCCCTGCGTGCCCACACCACAAGCGCGTCACCCTCCCGATCGAAAGCAACCTGCGGCGCGGACGCTGCCTGGCCTTCTTCAGCGAGGTTGGCGACTGCTAGCCACGAAGGTGCCGCTTCCGCTCGAGCGACCACCACCAGGACAAGTAGGAGCACGACACCGCTAATCAGCGCCAGCGCTAGACGCCTGCCCACGACCACGCCCGTTGATTGCGTGCAGTGAGCTGCCCGGATAGCGTCGTGTGAGCGCAACAGTTCGTCTCCCATGATTCTCAGAGTCTACTCCGGCACTTAGCGATGATCGCCTTGACTCGCGGACTGTGCGTTTTGATCCCGCTCGTGCTCGAGAGCAACGCCGAGTCGGTGCGAGGTATTGCGACGCCAGCCTTGAGCAGACATGCCGCCACCTCTGCGACCGCCCGCCTACGAAATGGGACGTGCTGTGACGGGCGTTTCCGCGCCGTCGAATGACGCCTTGTAGTGGATCTGGTTGCACCACCAACAATCCACGCTGTCGGCACTGGCCCCCAAGCGCGACTGTCGTCAGACGCCCCACGGTTGTCCCCCATCAAAAACCAATGCCCCGCGGAAATCTTGATCGGAACTGGAAAGTCGCACTCCGGGCTCGCACCGCACCCACGGATGTAGGAATCCCTCTCACGGACGAACCTACCCGAGCCCATAGCCTTGCGATAGACGTGGCCCGCGCGAACATAGATCTCATCCCCAGGCCCGGCGACGATGCGCCTGATCATCTCGACTGTCTCGGACTCGCGAGGAACCGGCGTATCACACGAGGCACCGCCGGGTCTGAGAACGTGGGGTTTCGGCCCACACTCCTGCTGTTCGGCACCTTCTGGCGGGTGAAACACCACAATGGAACCCACCGCGGGCGATTGCGTCTTCACGAGGACCATCGTCCCGATAGGTAGAGCGGGTTCCATCGACTCCGACGGCACTCGGTAGACCCGACCCGGCTGGGTCGTGCCGGTACTGCTCAGCGTACTCGCGTGGCCGGCCACATGGCGACTGCTCCTCCCGCAGCCAGTCGCTAGCAAAACAACTGCTACGACGACCACCATATAAACAAGCACGCCCGGTAACCTTGGTTGGGTGCGCGAGCCCATCACAGCATCAACCTCCCGCTCCACTTCAGGCGTGTGGCCGACCACGCCGCCCCATCGGTTGAAGTTCTCTTTCCCACGAAAGGAACACTCACAGCCCGCCCCTCTTCAGACACGCCGGCAATGAAAGAAGGTGATCTTCGAACTTACGTCCCGTTGCCCGACCTGTCAAGGCGTCCGTCCCCATACACCCAATAAGAGCCGCTTGCGTTAGACCGTCGGTAACGCTACATCCCATGGCTGTCGCCATCCACCGCGCACTACCGACATCAATTCCGCTCGTGTCGAGTACGGACCCTGAGCCAGAGAAGTTCGCCGCTGGCACGGTGAACCCGTTCTTGGCCAGACACGTCCTGACTGCCCGTATCTTTCCCCTCACTACCGAACTAGTGATCGCCGCTGGTCCGACCTGCGCGTTCGTAACTCCGCATTGCGTTAGTGCCGCTGCATACTGAGTCTTTGTTACTCCACGCGGGACCGGAATCCCCTGGGTTCCCACAAGCGCAGGAATCATGTGTTCCACGTTAACCACCCTCGCCGTCCGTTCCGGATTGGCGACTCCGTGCGCTTTTAGGCAGGTATTTAGATGGTCGAAGAACGCCATAGACGTCCCGTCGCCCACAACGCGGACACCTGTCGTACCACACGCCATGAGTCCGGCAAAGCTAACTCCCATCGCCATCATAGACAGTGTACGTGCCACAACTGCCGCCCTCTTCTCACGCCTGCGCCACCTAGACTTCATAACAGTACGTCGCCCCTTTCAGACAGTACGCCACCTGCGCCTCCTTCTTAAACGCCGGCAGCTCGAAAATCGCTCCGATGAACCCTAGAACAGAGTGAATGCCGACATGGTAGCGGTTCGTTGTTACATACACCCAGCAGTGCGGGTTGTGGGGATGTCCGAGTTTTATCTCCGCGTCATAGACGCATACGCTAAGACCTCTCCCAATGTTGTACGCCCAGTCCTCAACTTCACCTTGGTCGAACCCTGCGATCGCCTGCTCAACTTTTGCTTCTACCTGCGCAGCGAAGTCGATGCCGAATAGAGCCTTAAGGTCATCTCCTACCTTTGTGAACGAAAGCGCCTTGGGGTACTCGAACTCGCCGGCAAGTTGCTGTGCTTGAGCGATCGTAAACGTCCAGATCCAGTGAGGATCTTCTATTTCGACCGGACACGCTAGAATGTTTGCTCTACAAGCCGCTTCTGCAGCTTCTTTTTCTCGTCCTGCTTCTAGTCCTGGTGCTTCGTTGGCCTCGCGGGTGGCGCCTTGCAGGACCCATGGTTCCTCTTGGAAGATATAGGGAGCGCCGGCCCCGGACCCCCCTGGCAGACCAGGTGGTGCAACTTGTTCGCTTTGTAGGGCCATTCCGGTTTGTGGCACGTAGGACGTGGCGCCCTCTGTGACCACACCCGAGGCGAGTGACCTTTCGACTCCCCCGGCTCCCAGCCAGGCGTACTTGGGGGGTTCTTTGCCTGCGTTGGGGACTCCAAACTCAGTGCTGTTGTACGTCGATTCAAGCGTCGTTTCGCCGGTTTTGTCTTTCATCGTAGCGACAACGTTGCCCTCGAGGTCGTGAAGTTGCAGGATGGGTGTTTCGGCGGTCGCGCCTGTGCCGTTCTGGATCGCTGTGAGTGCTCCGTCGATGCCGGGGATGTTTCGTGTCCAGTTGGCAGTCGTTTCGCATGCTTCGGCTTTTTCGGCGCCTTCGCAGATCCATGCGATCGCTTCTCCAGAACTATCGTAATGAGTGATCACTTTCTTCGCGCCTGTGATGGTTTCGCGGATCCGTCCGGCTGGGTCGAGATAGTAGTTGTTCGTCACCCCGTTCTGGGTTTGCGTCGCGACTGCGTTATCCGCGTAGAAGCTGCTTTCCAGGGCGTGACCTTCCGCGTCGCTGGCAGGAAGCTTCGTGACGTTCCCAAGGGGGTCGTAGGTGATGCCCGCGTCGGTGAGACGGTTTGCTTCATCGAAGGTGTGTTTTTCGACTGTGCCGCCTTCCGTGGCACATTCTTTTTTGCTGTTCGGTTCGCGCGCGATGGATTCTATGCGGTTGGATTCTTCATCGTAGCTGTAGATTCGGGTCTTGCAGTACTGGCCTGCTGGTGTTTCCTGAGTTTCCGTGAGCCGGCCGAGGCTATCGTAGGTGTAGCTCTCGCTGGAGAGCGTGCTTGTTCGGCTCATCGCTTCGCCACGCACAGAGGGAGCCGTGCTTTCGCTGAACCATACGCCTTGTGTTTCTGAGCAGCTCGTCGTCTTAGTGTATGCCACGTGTGTCGCTTCGCCGATCGAGTTGTGGGTGTAGATCGCGCACATGCCGTTCGGGTAGATCTCGCTCGCGAGCTTCCCTTCAGTGTCGTAGGCCGCCGTGAACGTTCCCGCAGCCGAGTCCACCAGGGTCGCCAGCTGCTTAGTGGTCGCGCTGTAGGTGTATTTTTGACTACTTTTACCTTCGTGGCTACCATCGCTCATTTCTGCTAGAAGGCCGTCGGTTTCAGGTCCGCCCCATTTGAATTTTGCGACGTTACCGTCAGCGTCGGTTTGGCCTTCGGGCTGCCCGAGCGTGTTGTAGGTACTCGTGATCGTCTTAGTTTTTTCCCCCACGGTCGTGCTTTGCTTTTCGAGGATTCCGGTTTTTTCGTTGTAAAGGTTCGTGACCTTCGGCAGTTTCTTATCCGTGGTTTCCGTAGTCGCGGTGGATGTCACTTCACTGGTCGTCATGCGTCCGGCCGCGTCGTATTCCTCTTTCTTTGTGCGCGTCTGTTGCGCGAAGGTCGCATCTTTCGGAAACGTCTTGACGACCGTTTCTGGCTCATCCCAGATGTTGTACGTGGTGATGGTTTCTGGCAGCTTCGGTAGGCCGGTCGTTTCAGGCGGTTGTTTAGAGGGAAGCGTCTCGCATACCAACCCGGCCCACTCTGGATGCTGACCGCATTCCGTGTGTTCTTTGTTTTCTTCTTGGCTGTAGTAGACGATCTTCTGGTCGTACGCGGAGTTGCCGGAAGGACCTTTTGGCCCTCTTGTTTCCATCACCTGTCCCATCGCTTCATTGCCTTCTTCGTAGTAAAGCGTCGTGTCGGTACTTTTCACGCCTTCCGGGTCGACGGTGGTCGAGGTCGGCTCGCGTAGCTTCCAGCCGAGGTTGTTCTGCCCGGAGTACGAGGTGACCGTTGCACGTGGCTCCACTTCCTGAAGCTTTTCGCCTTTGCTGTTGACGATCTTAGTTAGAACTTGTGTCTTGGTCGAAAGATTGAAGGTAACGTTGCTGAACGATTCTTTGTTTGGTCCTTCGGCCGGCACTTTTTGGTCGTAAAAATAGGTGGCGTGCTTCCGCGCATAGGTAGCTTCTAGTTGTTCTTTGCCCGCCGTGTATTTCACGGCGTGGGCTGGGCCTTCGGTTTCGCACAGCCGTGTCCCTGGTTCTGTGCTTTCGCGTTCTTCAGCAAATTCCGATTCGGCGCTGCACTTATTTCTATAGGTGTTGAACGTACTTACTAGGCTGGCGACTTCTTCTGATTTGCTCCCCGCCGCGAGTGCTGTTGCGCGGTTGTCCGGCGAGAGCGTGCGGACTACGTCGTTAGTTTCGTTGTATTCCGTCGTGGAGACCGCACCGTATGTACCGCTGCTCGGGGTGGCGACATTTACCAGCCGGCCGTGTTCGTCAAGATAGTAGACGTTCGCACGCGTATAGCTTGCCGGTGGCCAGTTCTGGGGCGAGTCGGGTGGGAAGATTGCTGTCGCTTCGACAGGCGCCTCTTCGCTTTTTTGGCCCCATTTCGCCACTTCGCTGGAGGTCATGTTTTGCAGGCCGCTACTGCCTGACAGTGGCACCTGGTACTCGATCGTCGTAACAGCGTTCGCGCCGATCGTTGGCGGAGGAGGAGGTTTGAATTCCGGGTTTGGCGCTGTCCACTCCTCGACTTCGCCGGTGCCGTGATCGACGACGTAAAGGTCATGCGCAGTGGTATTCACCCCGAGACCGAGCGGTTCGGTCAGCTTTTCCGACCCAAAAGTAGCGAGCTGGCAACTGCTGCTCGAGCAGCTACTTTCGGCCTGTTCCTTTCCTTCGGTCAGCAGGTACTCATACGCATTTTTTCCTTCAAAGGCGTACATGTAGCTGTTTTTTGGTTCCAATGCCATGCCAGGAGGAAGCCTTACGTCTTCTGGCTGCCACTGTTTCTTGCCTTCGTAATTGTACTTCACCACATTACTTTTTGATCCGTAAAGTTTTATATATAGATACCCATGTGTTACGACGATTCCGTCAGGGCCGTAAGCTCCTTCTTCTTGGCCTACCAAGAACTGCGTAAGGAATTCGCCGGTTTCGGTGAACTCTTCCGCGTACCCTGAATTGCGGCTGGTCGTCCAAACGTTTCCGGATGAGTCGATTGCGACGGCCACCCAGCCTTTCTTGCCTGTTCCTCCTTCTTTTTCTTGTTCGAAGCCTTTCAATTTGATCGAGCCCTTTGCTTCCCCCGTCGAACTCAACTCCCAGACCTTGTTGTTTTCGGCGTCGCCGACGTAAACTTTGCCGGTGCTCTGGTTGATCGCGATGCTGGTCCCCACCCCGCGCCCTGTGACCGTATAAGTATGCAGCAGTGTTGTGCCTGATGAGTTGTATACGTATGCCTTGACGGCTTCGGCGCTGTTTGTGTTGAGCACCCATACGTTCCCGCTCGGATCGACAGCGACAGCGGTAGCACCCGAGTACAGCGAATATTCGGAGGTCACTTTTGTGCTCAGGGTTCCTTTTCCAAACTCAGTCACATAGGTCGGGGCGATATTTTTTACTTCACCTGTTTCCGCGCTCGCCCCCAACGCCGCGCCGTCATCGTTGGTTGCTGTGACTTTGACCCTCAACTCGTTGTGGTATTGCGAGCTGCTCGGAGTGAAGGTGGTGCTGGTGGCGCCTGGGATCGCCTTGCATGATTTGAACAAGCACGTTTCCCACTGGTAGTTGTAACTCAGTGGGCTGTTGCTCCATGTCCCGTGTGAGGTCACCGTCAGACTCGTGCCTTCCACCGGGGTGGTGCTTGACAGCGTCGGCGCCGAGGTGTTGACTGGGAGAGCGTACCCGTCGGCTTTTTCCAGTTCGGCCGGAGTCGAGGCGGGCGGCCGGGTGACCGACAGCAGCCGCCCGGTCCCGGTGTCCCCAGCAATCGTGCCGTAGTGCAGTAGCCACGGCTGTTGCCCCGGAGGATTGACCGTAACGACGTGGCCTTCTGTGTCGTAGCCGTAGGTCGTCTTCAGCGCGGGAGAGATGCGTGGGTCCCACTCGGCGCGTAGTCGGCCTTGTTTGTCATAGACGTATTCCGCAACCGGCACCGGGGTTTCCGTCATTTTTTTCGTAGCTGGGTTGTACCCTTCGTAGGAGACTTTGGTGAGGTGGTGTTCGTATTCGCCCCATTCTGAGGGGCCTTCGCCGATTTCTGCCTTGGTTTTTGTGGCGTACGTAAACTTTAGCGCCCGACAGCCCGGCACCATTGCTTTTTCAGGGCACGACACTTTCGGGTGCGCTGCGAGCTCTTCCTTGGGCCTTGTGACTTTTTTGCCCCCCACTTCAACCGTTTCATAGAGATATGTCACTGTGGCCGTAGCGACCGGGCCTTCCTGCATTTCCGGCAGCCAGACTGTCGGAGTGCTGCTTGGCGAGAACTTTGTTGAGGAATTCGCAGCGGGGTCCTTGAGATAGTACGCGACCTTTTCTTTTTGTCCGTTTTCTTCTAGTGTCATCGTCAGGTTCGAGTCACCGGGCGGTACTTCGAATTTTCCCGTCGGTTCCTGTTTGCTGTTTAGGATCGCGGCGAAGATAGTTTGTTCACCAGTTCCACTCGTCACGAGCACACTGTGGTTGACCATTTCGGTGAGTGTCTCCTCACTGCCGGTGCTGAGGCTCCATTGCGGTCCCAGCAACGATGCTTCCCCACCCGCCGTCAGATCCCGCGAGCTATAGACGCGCGACACGGACAGCCCAGACCCCAAGGAGACGTCACTGGGATCCAGCGTGAAGTCGCCAGACTGCAAATCGAGCGAGCCGGGGGCCATCGGCACCGGCGTCGAGTGGCGAATCGAGATTGTTTCTTCCTCACGTTCTTCGTTTCCAGCGTTGTCTTTGACCACGATCACGATCGCGTGGTGCCCCGCGCCGAGTTCCGAGCCTTCAATTTTGTATTTTGCGCTCGCCGTGCATTCGCCCCTCGGTAGCGTGCATTTCCCTTCGCCTGAGTTGAGGGCTTTGATCGACTTGCCGTCTACGTACACTTCGATCGACGCAACCCCCGAACTGGGAACGGTCAGGCCTTCACCGTCTCCGGCGTACGCCGCGAGTTCGTAGGATTTTTGGGTGAGTTCATTGCCATACGGCAGCCCGCTGAGAAAAATGTCGTGCGGCTTGGAGTAGTCGACTTTGATGGTTGCTGTGCCTTCTGTGGTGAGCGACTCTGTTTCATGTGTTGCGGCGCCCATCGCGTCTTCTGCTCTATACCGAATCTTATCTGCGCCGTTCGGAAGTTTGGTATTCAAAGTCCACAGTTCATTGTGTTTCGGATTGCACTGCACCCCCGTGCAGTTACCTTCTGTCAGGTAATTGTGTTCAGTGAGCTGTTCCCATGCGCCTGGGGCGCTTTCGTATTCCAGCTTCGTGGCCGCAACCCCGATGCCGGGATCTTCAGCGATGAATTCGAGGGCGCCATGATATTCGCTCAGCCAAGTGCTTGACCCATACAGCGCGTTCGCGCGTTTTTCTTTGACTTTTTCTTTTTTGGCATTTTCGACTTCGATTTCAAATTCCGGGCTACTAGTATTCTCTTTGGTTGTAGCGTGCGTACCCGGAGGCTCGGAGAGGTACACTTCTCCTTTGTAGAGGAAATCGGAGAACGAGTATTTACTGGTCGGTTTATTGACGACCGACTGCTGAAAGCGCACAGCGTTCCCGGCGCCTCCGGCAGTGGAGGTGCATTCTTGGACACCTTCGCTGTTCTTTGGGCAGATGGCGCCCGCCGGCTTGCGGGAGTATTCGGACGTTTTTTCAGCTTCGTTCGAGAGTGGCTCCTTGCTTTCGTTGGCGCCCGTCCCGTGAGCCTCAAGTTCAAGGAAGCTTTCGATGTGATCTTCGGTGTTTTTTGCTTCCGTTTCCGCAGTGAACATGTAGATTTTGGACACACCCTGGGTCTGATACGCCCAATACGCCTTTTCACTTTCCGCGTATGCTGCTGTACCATATGTCTCCAAAAACCCGGGACTGGCTTCGCTAAGTTCTTTGGTTACGGTGTTATCAGTCGGTTTCGAGGCGAACCTTGACGAATTGCTGGTTTCCCACTGCCAGTTCGAGCGCTTGCTGCCGCTAGGCGTGTAATGTTCTTCAATGAACGTCGGGTCTACCTCAAGGGGGTACTGGACTTCTGCGGAGCGATCTTCCACGCTCAACACAAGCGTGTCCCCCGACACCGACATCGAGACCGGCACCGAAGAACCAGCCGCGTCGCGTGCGCTTACAGGGAGGACAATCATCATGACCGCGCCTTCCTTCACGACGTCCACAATCCCCGCCCCATCCTTGGCCTGCACCAAACTTGCCCCCGCCGGCAACCCAACTTTGAAGTACAGCCGCCTCGGACTTTCCACCGACCGGAGCAGTGTATCTGCCTCGAATCCTTCTGTGGTGGGCTTGATCAGTGAGTCCATGTCTGTCTGCGTGTTGGCATAGAGCACCGCTGCACCATCGACAACGCCTTCTGACCCGGCCAATGCCTTTCCAGACCCGTCGGCAGGTACCAGCGACACGCCAACGTTGGGTAGCGCCACCCCGCCGCTCAACTGCTTTGGTATCCGAAGATTGGCGACCGCATTCGCCGGTTCAAAGATGCGCCCCCTATTGCGGAGCCCTAGATCGACCGGCGCGAACGCCCCAGAGGATGTCTGGGTCGCGATCGGCTGAGTTGTATCGAGTACTGCCCGACGACCGCCACCAACGTCAATTTCCGCTGCTGTACTCGTTAGGAAGCCTGTGACCTTCTGCCCAGCAGGCAGCTGAGGCGGTCCGCCAGCGGGCACGTTGATGACCATCGGGAACGTTTCTGCTGCCAAGGATGCGGCATGTTCGCCACTCAAGCCCTCGAACTCGGTGCCGGATTGTTCGCGCGTCCGAATAGCTTCGGGGTTCATCCGTTCTGCTTCTGCAGCAGCCTGCAGCCCGCCTTCATCCAACAACGGTTCTCCAGCCAATGGAGCACCAAACACGCCCGATTCCGATTCAAGGGCAAAGACAGCTGTCGGCGCTACAGCGGAGACCGCACATAGCACGCCCAGCGAGAGCAGCAGGCATCTGATTAGTCGTCGCGCAGCAATCGGCATGTAATCCCCCCGCCAGTTATCGAACTTAGTCGAACAGTCTCACGAGACCGTAGCGTGCTCTAGGGAGTCTGTCTATCCCCAATTTTGCGGGTTTTGGGGTATGCAATTTGTAGCCTAAAGTGTTTGTAATACACTAGCTAAGCGTCAGGACAGGCGGGAGATACAGGCCCGTCAGCTCCCGGGCGGTCGGAACCATTAGCT
This sequence comes from uncultured Solirubrobacteraceae bacterium, assembly GCA_963813055.1. GTDB lineage: Bacteria > Actinomycetota > Thermoleophilia > Solirubrobacterales > Solirubrobacteraceae > Palsa-744. Next base: position 338,177 of record CAWEXM010000005.1, on the reverse strand, counting down.
TGCGCCGTAGGCGCGACGTATAGTCTCGAACGGTTTCGACACTGATGCTCAGCTCGGTGGCGATCTCGGTCGGTGACATGCTGGCGCATGAGCGTTCGAGGATGTCCATCTCGCGTTTCGTTAGCACTGGGTCCTTACGACGATCACGACGTTCGATGATCTCGCCGCTCGCAGGCAGAAAAAGGCACCCGCCGTGAGATGCGAGGTAGACGCCATAGATAATCGCTGCGACGGGGGCACACCAAGGAATACACGTCACTCCTGCCGCGAGCAACAGCATCCCGTAGCTGTGGGGCGGCTCATGCGCCAGGACCACGACCCCCATATCTGGGCGAGCGGAGGATAATTCGGCCGCCTCCAGGCGCTCTGCTTCCGCACTGAGGATCATGACTGCGCCTCGTGGCAGCCCTGCGATGCGTTCGGGCGTCAAGCCATCGTGGCTGTTGCTGAGCGCGAGGTTGGCATCGCCGCGCAACACGTCAATCAGCCCTCGTCCTACGAGCGGATCGAAGCGCCCGACAGCAACTGTTACGCGGGCCACTTCGTGATGAGAGTCCGCAAAGCCCTCGTGGCCTGCTGGTCTTGAATCGAGTGTCTCAGTTGCCACCATGCCGTGTCTCGGCTGCTGCTGACCGTTCATGTATAGGAGGCTTGTCGGCAAGCTCGCCCAGAACAACACACCTCGAATGAGGGGCAAAGCACTACGCTGACGCTCAACTCTCGCGGTGCGCCACGGAGCGCGCCGAGAAGGTGGTCGTCGGGGTCGCTCTCGCGGCTGAGCCCGGGCTGCCATATCCGTGCGCTGCTGCCCGAGGCGAGCGCGAGCTTTTGCGGCAGCTGCTGGAACTCAAGCAGCCGCTCATCGGCTATGGGGTAGATCCTCGGGCCAACCCCGACGCCAGCGCGGGCCTCTGTGGTTGTGAGTTGCCCCGAGCTACGCGACTGCGTCCCCCTTGGCGAGCAACTTCCGTAGCTGTCTCCTGTTGGGTTTGCGAGCGCTAGGGTGATCGCGTTACGGCGCGCAGTGAGGAGTTGTCGCGCGAGTAACCGGGGCGCCGCATCGGTGATCGTGAACTCTGGCGCATAGCCCGCGGCTCCAACCGTTTGCAGGAGCGTTCGGTGAGCCGTTACCCGAGCTAGGCGCCCCACGATGTCACGGCTGAGGATCGTGAGAACCGATAGCGGGACGCGCTCGAGGAGTTGTTCCGACGGGGACCGTCGCGCCGCCAGGAGCGTGCGGCGTAGCTCGATGGCCACGCCGTTAACGACGAGGAGTGCCGTTGGCGGCGTCGCGCTCACGTGGTCTTCCCGTGCTGTGTGGCTGGCTCCCATCCGTCTTTCCCGTCTTGGAGTTCGCCGACGGATTGCAAATAGGAGATGGTCCGGCGAACATACGGTGCCGGTAGGCCGAGGGACTCCACGATCGCGGACGTATCGGGCCGTGGCTCGCGGGCAGCCATCTCGAGGATGCGCCGCGTAGTGGCGTTCCGGAACGTTGGCGCTAGACCATCGGTGAGATCCCCTACGGACACCGCGAGAGAGTGCGCTAGGACTCCCAGCACAAGAAGGTTGGGGACGCTGACACCACGCTCAAAGCGCGAGACGTGCCCGTCAGGGAGGAAGCAACGCCACTCCAGGTCCCGCTGTGATAGGCCAGCCGCAGCGCGCAGTGCCTTCAGACGAGCGCCGAACATACGCAGCGTGCTATCGGTTTCTGGCTCATCAGGGCCGAGCCCGATCAGCCGCACTTCGGTCCGCGATCCTGCGGTCTCACGAGCGGTCTCCGCCTGCTCGGCCACGATGACTGCGCGATGACGTTCCTTGTGCGCGTCGCGTACCCGCTCCGCGTTCGTCTCGCTTTGACTCTCAGCGTCTTCGCGTCTGTGTTCGGCGAGGCGTCTTGCGTCTTCGATGATCTTGATCTCCCGCCTCACGTGCGGCCGGGATAGGTCGAACTGCTGTGTCAGCTCGGCAAGTATCTCCGGCTCGCTTTGGCCCTCCAGCACGAGCACCAAGGGATGGTCTTCAGGGTCGCTGCGACGCGTCAGTTCGGGCCACCAAACCCGCAACGAGTCTGGTCGCAATGCGAGCTTGGAGCCGAGGCGCTTCCGTAGCTCACGGAGCAGCGATTCGTTCTCTAGGAGATACACCCTTGCACGGCCGCCACCCACAGCCGCATAAACACCACCCAGAGACACCACCGGCGCCCCCCCTATCGCGGAGACGACCCCCACTACCGGCCACACCCGCTCATCCGAGAGGAGCTCGCTCACCATCCCCTCCAACCCCGACTCGTCGCGCACCACGACAAGATCGGACCGAGCATCGGACGGCATGGCCCCAGGAACACCCGCGCCAGGCCTATCCGAGCCGCGGCTCCTCCGCGGCTCCTCCGCACAGTGGGCGCAGTCAGCGTCCGGGGTCATAGCGCGAGCCTGTAACGACGCGTTTTGCGATCTCGCTCGAGGAGGCCGAGCGAAAGCAAGGTCATGAGGTATCGGTGAGTCGTGCTTGGGTTGGCCGCGAGCAAGCCTGCCAATTCAGTGACACCGAGATAGCCTCCGTCGAGCGGGAACATCACGAAAATCAACAAGCCCTGAATCAATGATTGTGAAAGCCGCGAATCCTCAAACATCTCTTCTTCCGCCTCGAGAATCTCGCGGATTTCCTCGCGGCCACAAAACAGAATTGACATCGCACCCGAACCGGCCGCATCACGAACCACCTGCTTGGCCTGCTCTCGTGACAAAGTGATGACTACCCCCGCCCCAGGCTCAGCAGGCGCCTCGGCATTGCGTGAGAGCGCACCCGCCTCGCTCTCGACGCCACGCCACGCAATTCGATACCGGCGTGACTTAGGCTCACGCTCAAGCAAACCCACCGCGACCAGCGTCGAGATATAGCGATGAGCCGTGCTCATATTCATGTCACATTTCGCGGCGACCTCCGTGTTACTTAGGTAGGCCTGGTCGATCGGAAAACACGCCAATACCCTCAAACCCAGCCCGAACGATTGAGACATCCGCCTGTCAGCAAGCTCAGCCGGCGGTCGCTCGAAGCGTGCGCTGACACCTCCAAGTCGGCCCATCAACACCGTTAGGGCGGCCCCACCTCCAGACAATTCCCGCATGACCCCATCCACCTGCGCCCGCGAAAGCTCAAGCGAGGCTCTCGCTTCACCAGCTGAAAGGTCGGTCGCAGACAACGCGTCGCGATGGCGTTCTGTATGCGCCTCGCGCAGCTGCTCAGCGGTGGTGCCATCTGAAGAACGCGCGGGCGCCATCGGGCCGCGTGTGCTGGCGGAGCGCTCACCAGCCATGGGTCTGCATCCATGCCTCGACTTGGTAAGGGCTCCGGCTGGGGTCGCTGTCGGAGCGGAGGACGCGTTCGATGCGGCCTTCTCGGATGATGATGGTTCGCCGGGAGTAGCATCGGCGGCCGCCGATAGTGGCGGTCGGTAGACCGAGATATTTGGCGAGGGCAAGCTCGGGGTCGAGCAGGAGGTGGTGTCTAAGATCGAGCAGGAACTTTGTTGGGATTTGCTCCTCTTCCGGCTGGCTGCTGAGGGCCGCGATGCTTACCGCCCGGCGACGGAACTCCTCGACACGTCTAGAAAATGCTTCGTGCTGGCGGATGTCTTCGCGATGGCTTTCGGGCGCACCGTCCTTCGGCGCGCCTGGGTAGCAGTAGATCACGAGCCACCCGGATGCGAGCATCCGTAGCGGGAGGCGCTCACCCATGACACTCTCGAACTCCAGGCGGGGAAGCAGCGCCTTCTCCCATCCGCCTGACCCGCGGACAGGTCTCGCGGCGCCAGAATCGCGTCGGGATGTCGGAGGGCTGGCATTCCCTGGGGGAACACTTTTGAGACGGCGTGAGGTTGGAGGCGTCACGCTCGGCAGGAGACGCGACCCTTCAAGTGATGCCCGCGGCGTCTCGTGCTGCTCCGTTGGGTCCTGTTTAGGGGGCTGTCCCGCTCGGCTGGCGGGGCGACGTCTGTTCATACGTTGGAGCTTCGACGGCCTGACAGACGGAAGTCAATAGCGTCATGCAGCTATTGAGAACCGCTGATTTTATGGTCTAGCCACGCTTGGTATTAGCTCTGGCGGTGGCGCTAGATTTGGCTCCACAGAAAGAGTTGCGGGCAGTCAGAAACATTTGCGAGGAGTTGCAGCGTCGGCGTTTTGCGGCCCTCGGAGACCCTTACGTAGTAGCTGCAAGCAGCTAGTTGCCCTGCTGGGATTCTGGACGGGGCGTGATGACTGCGTGTAATGTTGCGGACTATGGAATACGCCTGCGGAACGGCATCGGCGCGCTCTGACGCGGTCGAGCAAGGGGGATGTTCAGATGTCGGCCAGTAGGCATGCGTTGCTGGCGTTACTCGCTGAGGAGGGACCTGCTCATGGGTATCTGCTGAACCAGCGGTTGCAGGCGAAGCTCGGGCCGGCGTGGGAGATCAATTCGGGGCAAATGTCCCGCGAGCTCAAAACGCTCGAGAAGGAAGGCCTCGTGCGCCCCGTCGGTGGAGCAGGCGAATCGCAGGGCCGTAAGCGTGTCGTGGAGCCGACGGAGGACGGACTGGCCCAGGCAGAGCGGTGGCTTGTGGGTCACGCGACTGGTGTGAGCGTGTCGAGCCCTGAGTTCCTTGCGAAGATAAACCTTGGTGGCCCTGAGCGCTGCGAGGCATCGCTTGAGCGCCTCACGACCTACGAAACTGAATGCGTACACAAGCTCAAGGAGCTACAAGATGTCTGTGACAAGATCCCGCTGTATCCCGTCGTTGCAGAGCGGCTGTTGAAGCGTTGCGCCACGATCTACGAACTGATGCAGGTTGAAGCACAGCTACATGCAGCGAGGCTCTTCCGAAAGACCATTACTGCTGTCAGCGAGAAAGGCTCACCGTGGGGTGCCGCCAGCGCGCAGAGCGATGCTACTGAAGCGAGGGATCGCGAGGAGGCGCTGCAAGCCATGTATCGCAGGATGCTCGAGAGTCGCCTCGATGTGCTGCCTGGCGGGGAAGACGCGGCGCATGGAGAGTGAGCCACGTATGTGTTGCTGGTGGATCGGGGCGAAGGTCGGCATGTGATGCTTCGTTTCAATGAAGTGTCCAAGCGCTTTGAGCGGACCGGCGGAGGGGAGAGCAAGCGCGCGCTCAGCGGGGTGTCCTTCGAGGTCGGAGCGGGAGAAGTCGTGGGGGTGTTCGGGCCGAGCGCAGCGGGCAAGACAACGCTTCTGCGTATCGCTGCGGGCATGCTGCCTGTGGACTCGGGCTGGGTGAGCTACCGCGGCCAGCGTCTTGATCGCATGTCGGTCGCGGAGCGCAAGCGCTTCCGGCGCCGGGAGATTGCGTGCGTGTGGTCCAATCAAGAACCTCAAGAGCGTCTGACCGTGATCGACTATGTGGCGCTGCCACTGCTGGTGGATGGATGCGACCGGCGTCTCGCGCTCTCGCGGGCGCAGCAAATGCTGCTGATCTGCGAGGCTGCGCAGTGTCAAGGAATGGAGATGCGTGATCTCTCCGACGGTGAGCGTCAGCGGGTTGCGCTCGCGCGGGCGCTGGTGAGCGAGCCGAAGGTTGTGCTCGCTGACACTCCTGCGGCCAGCCTGTCGCTGCCGGAGCGGGAAATGATCATGCACCTGCTTGCCGAGCTTGCCCGCAACGGCCAGGTGGCTGTACTGGCGACGAGCAGTGACGCGGAGTCACTCATGCGCGCAAGCCAGCTCATGTATTTGCGTGACGGAGAGATGCTTGCGACGGAGCGCGGCGGCGAGCAGGGCAAGCTGTATAGCTTCCCTTCGGTGCTCTCGCGCTGGGCTGCCGATGCTTGAGTTGGAGAACGCTCGCAAGTACTACGACAGCCCGGGTGAGCAAATTCACGCGGTCGATGACGTGAGCCTGACGCTTCTGGCGCGAGAGTTTGCAGCGATCTTCGGGCCAAGCGGATCCGGCAAGACAACGCTGCTCAACCTAGCAGCGGGCCTGCTGCGGGCGGACTCCGGCAGCGTTCGCTTTGAAGGTGTGGATCTTGGGGATCTCTCCAAAAGCGAGGGGCTGAGCTACCGGCGCATGAACATCGGGTTTGTCTTTCAGGACTTCAATCTCACCGATGGCATGAGTGCTGAGGAAAACGTCGCCCTAACGCTCCTCATCCGGGGAGTCCGAAAGGGCGAGGCCCATCACCGGGCGCGCGCTGCACTTGAGGATGTCGGTCTCGCGCAGCGCTCTGGTCATATGCCGGATCGTCTCTCTGGTGGGGAGCGCCAGCGTGTCGCTATCGCGCGGGCGCTCGTCGGCGAGCCGAAGTTGATCCTCGCTGATGAGCCGACCGGGAATCTTGATAGCGAGACGGGCGATCAAGTTCTCGCGTTGCTGAGCACACTTCCGCGCGAGCGTGGCGCGGCTGCGGTGATTGTGACTCATGACGCGAGGGTCGCCGCTTACGCTGACCGGGTGTTGCGCATGCGTGATGGGAAGCTCACGGAGATCGAGCGCGAGGCGCTCCCGGCCTCCGCGAAATGACCGACTACGCGCGGCTGCTTGTGACGTTCTATCGGCGGCATCTGCGGGTGCAGCCGTTGCGGGAGCTGATGGCGCTCGGCGGAGTCGCGGCGGGGGTCGCGTTGTTGTTCTCGGTCCAGGTCGCGCACCGCAGCATCACGGGCTCCTTTGAAGAAATCTCGCATGGCGTCGCGGGTAGAGCGACCCTCGAAGTCGCCGCCCGCAGCCCAGAAGGGTTCAGCGACAAGATTGCTGAAGAAATCGAACACATGCCTGGGGTGAAGGCGTCCGCCCCGGTCGTCGCGGAGCCGATCGTTGTCGCTGGTCCGCGTGGACGGCGGGCGCTCACGTTGGTCGGCGCTACCGAACAAATCACGCCGCTTGGTGGAGCACTCTCTCGTCGTTTCCTGCACGTCGCGGAATCCAATCGGCGCGGCCTGATTGTGCTGACCGCACCAACAGCGAGCGCGATCGGCGTGCGGCCCGGCCAGAACGTGCGGGTCCTGATCGGGGAGCGCACCGAACACGTCGCTCTTGACGCGACTGTGTCCTCGGATGAACTGGGGACGGCTGCGGAAAGCCCGATCGCGGCGGCGCCCCTCGCGATCGTGCAGAGCCTCGCCGGTCTGCAGGGACATGTAACGCGCGTGCTCGTGGAGCCTCTGCCCGGCCGTGAGACTGCTGTGCGCTCCGAATTTTCAAGGCGGTTCGGTGGGTACTTGAACGTGCGTCCGGTCAATACGGAAGCGAAGCTGCTGGGTGGGGCGGCGGGCCCGGAAAAGGAGGTGACCCTGCTGTTCGGCGCGATCAGCCTCCTCGCGGGGATCATCCTTGCTTTCAACGCGCTGTTGCTCGCGAGTGAGGAGCGCGGACGATTCATCACCTCTCTCCTGGAACGCGGAACCCCGGACGGGCTGATCGTTGCTTCACTGGTGTTCGACGCTCTCGTCCTCGGAGTGATCGGCTCGGTGGTAGGACTGATTGCGGGTGATTTGATCTCGCTCCTTGCTTATCGGTCGGTGCCGGGGTATATCGCGGCGGCGTTCGCGATCGGGGGGCAGCGTGTGATCGGCCTGGAAACGGTCCTGTTGGCGTTCGGGTGTGGCGTGGCTGCGGCGTTCATCGCGGCGGGCATCCCGGCGTTCGTGATTCTGCGAGCGAGTGCGGCCATCGAACCCGAGGCGGTCGGCCGTGCGCTCTCCATCACCCGCAAGCTACGCCTCTCAGATACGGTCGTCGTTGCGTTCGGCGCGGTGCTGTTTTGCGCCTCGATCGCTGCCGCGCTGCTAGCGCCGAAGCTAACGGTGGTCGCGCTGCTGGGGCTGACCGGCGGCTTGGTTGTGTGTCTCCCGATGATCGCGCGTTACCTCCTTGCGTTCGCGGCAGCTGCGTCGCAGCGCTCGGGCGATCCGAGTGCTCGGCTGTCGATCGCGCAGCTACGCGAGTCGCCAGCCCGCTCGATCGCACTCCTTGCGACTGGGACCGTCGCGGCGCTGCTGATGGTCGTGATTGGCGGGTCTGTGGCAGATGTCCAGCACGCAGCCTCGCGGGGAGCCTCCGACCTGCTGTCCAGCGCGAGCGTGTGGGTGAAGCCCGGCGGCGCTGAGAACGTCTACACCACACAACCATTCAACTATCAGAACACGCAAGCCCATATCCAGCAAAGCCCCCTCGTCAGCTCAGTCCAGGCGTGGCGGGACTCGTTCCTTGATCTTCCGGGGCGGCGGGTGTGGGTCCTCGGCGTGCCGGGCGAGACACCCGATCAGATCGCGCCGAGTCAGATGATCAAAGGCTCACTCCCCACAGCCGATGAGCACATCCGCGAAGGAGGCTGGGTCGCGGTAAGCGAGCCCATCGCCCAGGAAAAACACCTCCACATCGGCAAGGTCTTCCAGCTCCCGACACCGGCCGGGTACGCGAGCTTCAGGCTCGCCGCGACGATCGCGAACTACGGGTGGCTACCGGGTGCGATCGTGATGAGCGCCGCAGACCACGCAAAGCTCTGGAGAAGCAACACAGCATCCGAGCTCGCCGTCTCACTCAGACCGGGGGTCTCGCCGGACGAAGGACGACGGGCCGTTCAGGCAGCTCTACCATCGGGGTCTGCGCTCGCGGTGAAGACCAGCAGCGAACGCCGCGCCGAAGTGAGCGCCGTTCTCGGGAGCACTCTGCAACGCCTGAACGACACGACGATCGTGGTGATCATCGCGACGATCGTGTCCGTGATCGCGCTGATGATTGGAGCGATCTGGCAGCGCCGGGGGCGGCTGAACTCGCTGATATCGATCGGGTTGAGCACCGGCCAGTTCGCGCGGCTCGTCAGCTATGAGAGCGTGAGCGTGCTGCTCAGTGGCTGCGTGATCGGACTCGCAGCCGGCCTGGTCGGACAACTCCTGATTGACGGGTGGCTGCATGAAACGACCGGCGCGTCCGTCCACTACGCCCCCGCATGGAAAGTCGCCGCCCAAACCCTCCTCATTGCCGGCGCGATTTCAGGAGTCGCGACGCTCGTGGCCGTCTACCAAGCTCGAAGCCTCGAGGCACAACTCGGGTTTTCCGCAGAGTGAGAGAACCAACGAAACACGGTAGCTCGCGGAAAACACCGAGGCGCTGTAAGTTCGCACAGCATGCCCAAACTCCCAACACCCCATCAACGGGCAGCATGGACAGCGACAAGCGACGCAGCGATAAACCCACGCCGTGACCCCGCCACCGTCCTCGCGGCGAGCACTTTCAGCGCAGGACTACTGCTACTACCGCCGCGCATCCAGAGAGACGCACGCGAGCTTTACAAGGTTCTACGCACGATTGACGACCTCGTCGACGAGCAGCACCCAGACGCCGCACGACGAGTGCACGCCCTCGAACGATGGGCGAACGGGAGCCCTCCCGAGACCCCCGAGACCCACACACTCGAACACCTCACCCAAACCCACCCGATCTCCCCCGACGCGATCCAGCGCTTCTGCGAAGGCATGCGCCACGACCTTGACGGCCCTGAGATAGAGACAGACGCCGACTTCGAGCGCTACTGCCTGCTCGCGGGCGGGACCGTCGGAGTCATGCTCTGCGGCCTACTCGGCACACGCCACCCGGACGCCGAGCAGAAGATGGAAACCCTCGGAGCCGCGATGCAATGGACCAACATCCTCCGCGACATAGACGAAGACCTCGCCAACGGACGCATCTACATCCCCCGGAGCGCCATCCAGCGCTTCGGGTTCCCCCACCCCGGGAGCCGCGAAGAACTCCTCAAAGACCAGATCCCCCGCGTCGACGCACTCTACGCAGACGGGATGGGCGCGATCCCGCTCCTGAAACACGGTCAACGCGCGATCGGGGTCTCCGGCACGCTATATCGCGAGATCCTGCGCCAGCTGGAACGAACCGGATACGGCCGCACGCCAGGCCGTGTCTCAGTCCCCACAGGACGCGCACAAGAACTCACCACTCGATACCGAGCACCCACCCGACCCAGACAGGCGGCGAAGCCCAAACAGCAGGGCCCAGCGGGCTCTGCAACCACCACCGCGAACTGCGTCGCTGGCCAATGCTGTGAGCGACACACGGACATCCTACCCACGGTATCGTTCCGATAAATGCTCTACCGACACACCAAAGCCCGGCGAACGCGCATGCCTCAACCCAACCCCACCCGCAGGCTCGCGCTACTACCGATCGCTGCGCTAACTGCCCTCACAGCAAGCGTATCCTCAGCTGCCCTAGCCGGCACCCCAGTAGCGCACAGTTCGCGAGCGCTCAGCGGAACCGCGACCGCCGCCCTTCGCCTCGTCAAGCCAAACGGCTCTGAACTCATTGAGGAAGGCCCCGTCTCCGGCCTCCTACACGGCACCGCCAGAGCTCATGTGCACACAGGCGCCCAGTTCCACGGCTCGTTCACTATCCGCACACACAACGGGTCAATATCCGGAAGCGGAACCGCAACCCCACACGGCTCAAAGCGCTACCAAAGCTTCAAAGGAATCTTCACGGCCACCGGCGGCACCGGCCGGTACGCCCACATACGAGGCCACGCCGGCCTGTACGGAACGTTCGACCGACGAACCGACTCCGTGATCCTCCAGACACAAGGCACGCTCTACTACTGAGCCTCACACCTCGGCGAACCAGCGGGCAATTGCGCCGAACCAGCCATCTCCTCGCCGTGCTACTCGGGACCGCCTGCCTCCCTGCAAGCGCACTCGCAACACCACCTGCGACCCTCCACGTCTCCCTGAACCCCGAGCACCTTGGACACGACACAAACCTCGCGTTCGGGCTCCACATCCACACCCCCCAGGGGCAGCTCCCGACACCCATCACCCAACTCGAGCTGAGCTACCCCAGCAGCCTCGGACTCGCGACCGGCGAACTTGGCCTCGCCAGCTGCCCACTGAAGACACTCGAAATAATCGGTGACGAAGGCTGCCCCCTCAACTCCCGCATGGGACAAGGCCACGCCATCGCAGAAATGCCACTCGGGCCAGAAAACATCTCCCAAATCGCCGACATATCCGTCATAAGAGCACCCGAACAACAAGGCCACATCGCAATGTACTTTTACATTGACGCACACACCCCCCTGAGCGCTCAACTCATCGACCCCGGCATCCTTCTCCCCGGCACAAACGCAATCCAGGAAACACTCCAAATCACCGTACCCCTACTCAGGATCGTCCCAGAAGGCCCCTACGCATCACTTACACAACTCGACGCCAATATTGGACCCAAGAGCCTTACCTACCACGAAGAGATCCACGGCCACACGATCAAATACAAACCCAGAGGAATTCTCCTACCACGCACCTGCCCCCATCGTGGATTCCCATTCACCGCACATCTCACGTTCATCACCGGAGAACAAGCGACCGTGAGGACGCGCGTGCCGTGCCCCGATGGAGAGCCACACGCCTGAGACCGGCCACGGTTGAGGCCCCTGGGTTCGCGTCGCGATGAGCGGCACGGCGAGCCCTGTGCCCGCCGTGCCGTGTTGTGTCAGGCTGCAGCGATCAACTGAAGCGCGCGGGTCTTCTCGGCTCCGTCGTCGAGCACTCGAGCGAAACGCTGACTGTTCGCGCGCAGCGGGCGAATCCAGTCGCCGTACTCCACGATCGCGTTGACCGCCGCCCACTTGGACCCCGGCGCGTTGCCCTGCGTATCTCCCATGAGGAACAGCTCGGCGATCCGGTCCTTGGTCTGGGTAGAGTTCATTGAGCACCTTCCTGAGCTGGCGCTCGGTGCAGCGCTCGGAGGCGAGCTCGTCGCCATAGCGCTTGAACTGCGCGTAGTTGATCGACAGGTCTAGCACCCGCCTCGCCTCGTGTACGCGCTGCGTGACGGCTTCAGTGTGTCGGATCGAGAACTTCTGCTGCGCTCTGCTCAGACCCCAGTTGAGCGTGTTCTGGCAGACCACACGGATTGGGGTCGTCGCCGCAACCACTGCGGTCGAGCCGTCGTGGCTGTTCATCAGCAGCACGTAGGGCCGGACGGGATCACCGCCGACTTCGACATGCTCAGGGAGGGTGGCAAGCACCCACACACGACGGCCACCATGCAGGCTCCCAGCGGTCTCAAAATGGATCTCGCTGCCGAGCAGTTGGTCGACGAACGCGAACGCCTCGTGGTTCTGCACGATGCGGTAACGCTCCCCGACAACCCCGAGCACTTCACGCGTGTCCTGACGAACGGTCGCGTAGTAGCCAGGGATCTCCTGGCAGCGCGGGAGCGACCAGCAAGCGGCCGAGGCCTCGCCACGGTCAATCGCGATGGGCTCCTTCGCCACGCTCCAGCCAAGACCCGATGCCTCGATCGCCTCGCCAACGCTCACCGGCGGCCGATCGAGTACGGCACCGAACCCGTGCCACGGCGTAACGCGCACCGAGAACATCGAGTCTGAGTCTGTGAGTCCAGCGGACATTGCCGCCCTCCTTCGGATGGTTGGCCCCGCCCGATGCGGAGCCGGTCGCAGCCCCGGTCGCATCCCCACAGGGGATGCGACAATGGCCGGGCAAGCCGGCCCCCGCACCATGCGAGCTACCGCGCACGACGCGCTCGCTCGATCCAAGGGTTCGACTTGGACCACGCAAACCGGTTCTGTTTCCTGTCCGTCGCGCGCTCGTGAGGAGTTGACTCGCTCTCGACTCGGCACCGGCCGTCGGTATCGGGATGCCGCCGTCGAGCGTCGCTATGAAGGTCCTCGCCATCACCCGACGGCTACACCTCGGATTGACCGCACGTGGCAACGAGCCGCCGCTAGACGACAGCCAGTCTCCCCCGGACCGCGCGCCATCATGCACGGTGTGAGCGAGATCGATCTTCTGGACCTTGTGACCATCTCGGCGCCCGTGCGGCTTCGCCTCACGACCGAGGACTCCCGACGTAGAACCGATGACACATGGGTTCAGCCGTCGGCCGACCCTCGCCCCACCAGGCAGGGACGTGGCCAGACTTTACTCGGCACGCGTTCCAGCAATCTGTCGCCGAGTTCGAGGAGCGCGCAAGAAGTTCGCTGCGATCATGCCGGCCGCCGGATGCGAGCAGGTCGTGACGAAGACACCAGGCATCTGCACCGTGTATGTCGGGAAGAAGCCATGAAGTGGCATCTCATTCGCAGACGGTGAGCAGTCTGGAGTCGAACTGTCGCGTGCGCTTGAACTACGCACAGCGCCCACTGCACGCCGCGAACCCGGCTTCGCGCTGATCCCTGGGAGTGCTCGGATGTACCTGGGATCGCCCCCATTCAGCTCCAGCCCATGTCGCCGGCGTCCGCACACCTCCTTCGAGCTTGATCTCTTCGCTGGCTACTAAACACGGTGACGACCTTGCCCGACAGCAGGCGCCTGACCCTGATCTCATCGCTCATCTTCCAAACCATGTACCGGACGAGAGCACCGAGCGAATTTGTCGTGGGGGGAATGCGCCTTGTTGCCCGACGGGTGGTCATGGGGCTGACTCCCGCTGACAGACTTGCTCTAGGTGCCGTCGAGGCATCGCTCTTACAGGCGCGCGATGGGTGCGATCCACGCCCGGCACTGGAGGTCCTTGCGGGCTCTCTCGCAGAGCTCGGCGTGCGCGCGGTCCCTTCAGGAGCGCGACGACTCGTCTCGCGTGATCTGCGCGCATGGCTTCGCCGGCTGGAAAGCGCGGGACGCAGCCAGAGCACGATCGACGCGTACCGCATCGCGGTCGGGAGTCTTCTCGCGTGGGCCGAGCGGACACAGCGCACGCCGGAGCTGTTCGAGGAGGGCGCAATCGTCGACTACCTCGACGACTACCGTCGAAGCAAGGCGCCCGCTCCTGCGACCTACCACCGCCGGTTTGTGTTGCTACGGCGGTTCATGCAGTGGTTCAGCCGACGTAACGGCACACCCGACCCGTTCCTAGAACTCCAAGCGCCGCCTAAGCCCAGACAGGTCAGCGACTGGCTCACCCATGAGGAGTTCATGCAGCTCCTTGTAGCTGCCGGCCGGCCCGAGCGAAACAGGCCGGGGCTGGCTGCTCGTGATCGCCTCGTGTTGATCGCGCTGGTCGTGACGGCTCTGCGTCGCGCGGAGCTGATGACTGTGGAATGGCGTGACGTATCGCTCGATGGGCCCCACCCGTCGCTGCTGGTCCGCAAGGGCAAGGGCGCCAAGCCACGCCGACAGCCCCTCCCCTTCCAACTCGTGCGGGAACTCGAGGACTGGCGTGCTGTGCGCGAGCCGGACGAGACGGACCCGGTTTTCTGCGGACTCGAGGGCGGACGACTCTCGCCCACCGCCTTGACGCGGATCATCGCCCGCAGCACAGCCCGCGCAGGGCTCTCCAAGCACGTCACCGCACACACCCTGCGACACACAGCCGCGACCTGGATGCGCCAAGACACCGGCGACGCGAGACTCGTCGCGGAGTATCTCGGGCACGCCGACCTCTCCACCGTCAGCCGCTACGCCCATGTAGCCTCCGAAGAGATGCACAACGCCGTCCAAGCGCTCACAGACGGACTCCTAACGCCCGCGCGAACCCAGCAGGAAACGCCCTCCGTGACCACCTGACTGGCTGGAGTGCAACAACGCCACTGAGCTGCGTCGTCCGCGGCGCGGGATCACGGAAGTCGGGATTCCGTTCGCGTTCGCCGCGCTGGATTCTGGGTGTTCTCGCGTTCGAGGCCGCAGCTCATGCCACCAACCCTAAGACGTACGCAGCCGTCACTGCTGACGACGCCCGCCGGCGTCGGTTCTTGCTAAAGACTCTCTCTGAGCTGGCAAGGCTCGACGCGCAGGGCTTCTCTGGAGTGAGAGCTTTCCCGCACGCCGAGCCGCACCAAATACAGTCACGCAACCTCTGGGGACCATAGGACCTGAGACGCGGAAAGTCTTTGTCTGACTAGCACTGTGCACGATGCCTTGCATACAAGGCAACCTTCAGACGCGGCCATCGACGCTGACAAGGCGGTACAACGCTGATCGCTCCATCCCACGCAGGCGCGTTGCGGACGACCGACGTCCCTGCTAGAACTTGCGTCGCGGTGTGGAGCATTGCCGGCCAGAGGCCGGGTGCCCGCGCCGAGCGATCCCATAGAAATCGCCGCAGGATCTCGATGCAGACGCTTAGCGTGTTTAGTCCTTAGCTACTGACCACATAGAAAAGCCCCGCATTTGCGGGGCTTTTCCTTAGCGGGTCGATAAGCCGGATCCTGTCGTTGAGCAGCCATCCATCTGAGCGGCCTACCTGGACCTTGGCGGGCAGCCTGCAAGCGGTCCTGTTTGGCCTTGCATCGAGTGGGGTTTGCCCAGCCGCCGCGTCACCGCGGCGCTGGTGCGCTCTTACCGCACCATTTCACCCTTGCCTGTGGGCCGTTCACGTGGGACGGCCCCATCGGCGGTTTGTTTCTGTGGCACTTTCCCGCGGGTTTCCCCGGGTCGACACCTCGACCACCCTGCCCTGTGATGTCCGGACTTTCCTCGAAGGCTCGCGCCTCCGCGGCTGCCTGACCTGCAACGTCAACCTAGCGCGCGGACCGGCTCATGTGAAGGCCTGGGCTCGCGTGCCCGATCCCGGGGCACGCCATCGACCTGCGCGCCGTCAGACGCGCCTGAGCAGACCCACGACCCGGCCCAGCACCTTGACCTCTTTGCTGCGGATCGGCTCCATGGTCTCGTTCTCCGGCTGCAGGCGAACGTGGTCGTCTTCGCGGAAGAAACGCTTCACGGTGGCCTCCTCGCCCAGCAGCGCCACCACCACGTCCCCATCGGTGGCCGTGTCCTGCGGATGCACCACCACATAATCGCCCTCGAGGATGCCGGCGTCCTTCATCGAGTCTCCTCGGATGCGCAGCACGTACTCGCCATCCGCGCCGCCCGCGATTTCGGGGATCGACACGTATTCCTCGATGTTCTCCTCCGCCAACGTCGGCTGGCCCGCGGCGACCGAGCCGACGAGCGGCAGACCTTCCGCCCGGACGATGCTCCGCACGCTGTCCACCGCGCTTTCGACCGCCCGGTCGAGCAGCTCGATCGCGCGCGGCTTCGACGGGTCGCGTCGCAGCAGCCCGATCTTCTCCAGGTTCGCCAGATGGGCATGCACCGTCGAGGACGATGCGAGGCCCACGGCCTTGCCGATGTCGCGCACCGTGGGTGGGTAGCCGTACTTGGCCGAGTACTTGCGGATGAAGTCGAAGATCTCCTGCTGGCGCTTGGTCAGATCCATGCCTGGATGCCTCCCCGCTCGGGTGGACTGTGTGCAGCGACGAACATGTGTTCGCACTGTAGCGGCGGCCGTGGACGGATGCAACGCCGGGCGCCCGTCGCCCGCCCGCTGCAAGCGCCATCCCGAGGCTATACTCGCCCACTCTGCGCCCGTGGCGGAATTGGTAGACGCGCAAGGTTGAGGGCCTTGTGGACTTCACGGTCCGTGGTGGTTCGAGTCCACTCGGGCGCATTTCTTGGCTGCGCCCGTACGACCGAAAATTCAGCGTCAGATCGACGCACTGGCGCGTATCGCGGCCGAGAACCATCTGTGGATCGCGACGGCATCCCCTGAGCTGCCGCTGCCGTACCTGATCCCCATCAGCTACGCCTGGACGGACGGCAGGCTGATCGTCGCGACCTCCACCAAAAGCCCCACGGCCAGGAATCTCTTCGCTTCAGAGCGAGCGCGGCTGGCGATCGGCGCCACCGATGACGTCGTGCTGATCGACGCGCTGCTCGACACGGCAGTACCCGTCAAGACCGCACCGCCCGAGATCGCCGATGTGTACGCGAGCCAGTCCGACTGGGATCCCAGAACGGGGACGGAGCTTCCCTCCCACTACTTCGTCCTTGCTCCGCAGAGCATGCAGGTGTGGCGCGAGGCGAATGAGCTGCCCGGTCGCACGATCATGTCGGAAGGTCGCTGGCTCCTCGACGACTAGCTCGCGCCCGTCAGGTCCCAATGGGCAAACGTGCACCCGTCGATCACCTCGGCGGGAAGCAGCTCGACGTGAGGAGGCTCGCTCTCGGTCGCAAACAGCCGCGGTCCAGAGCCCAGCCGTATCGGCGCGATCGTCAGGCTCATGTCCGTCACGACACCCTGCTCCAGCGCGGCCTGCAGCAGCTTGGGACCGCCCTCCGTGACTATGAGCCGCGCATCGAGCCTCCCTCTGACGTCCTCCAGCACACGGTCGAGGCTCAGCGAGGGGAGCTCGACCCATGTCACCCTTGGGTCCGAGCCCGCGCACCCTGTACCCACATACACGATCAGCGGCGGCGGATCATCGCCGCGCAGTGCGACATCCACGTCGAGGCTGCCCGAGCGGTCGACGGTGAGGATCGGCGGCAGTGGCGGTCGGCCTTCCCGCGTGCGGCGCTCGCGGCCGTCCTGCGACACGATCGCGCCCGAGTACAGCTCGCTCATCAGCGTTCCAGTCCCCACCAGCAGCACGTCCGCGACCTCGCGCCACGCGCGCATGATCGCGCGATCGGCCTCTGAGCTCAGCCCAGCCGTGCGCCCGTCAACCGCCGCCACGAGGTCCTCCGAGCCGACGAGCACGGCGACCACCCGCTCGGGGCCGCCCTGCGCGAGAGCCCGCGCCACGCGCTCCCGCGCCCAGGCCATGTGGTCTGCGACGGCCATCGACGGGCGATCGTACCGAGACACCAGGCCCCGCTCGCGTTCGACACTTCCTCAGCGTGCGCTCGTCGCCTCAGCCGAAGAACAGCTCCGCGGTTTCATACAGCGACGGGTCCAACAGCTTCGGCACGCGCAGCGCGTCCTCCAGATCGACCTCCACGATCTCCGTGCCGCGCAGCGCGACCATCGCCCCGAAGCGCCCCGCCGCGACGGCCTCCATCGCAGCCACGCCCAAACGAGTCGCGAGCACGCGGTCGAACGCCGTCGGCGTGCCGCCCCGCTGCACGTGGCCGAGGATCGTCACGCGCGTCTCGAAGCCCGTGCGCGCCTCGATCTCGTGCTCCAGCGTCACGCCGATGCCGCCCAGGCGAGCGTGCCCGAACGCGTCCAGAGGCGCGTCGGCGCGCACCTCCAGCGTTCCTTCCCGTGGCGCGGCGCCCTCCGCGACCACGACGATCGAGAAGCTGCGACCACGCTCGTGCCGGCGGCGCAGGTGCGCGCACACCTCCTCAATGTCGAACGGCCGCTCCGGCACCAGGATCGCATCCGCGCCGCCCGCCAGCCCCGCGTGCGTGGCGATCCACCCCGCGTGGCGACCCATCACCTCGAGCACCATCACGCGGTTGTGCGACTCCGCGGTCGTGTGCAGCCGGTCGATCGCGTCGGTCACGATCTGCACCGCCGTGTGAAAGCCGACCGTCATGTCCGTCGCCGCAAGGTCGTTGTCGATCGTCTTCGGCACGCCCACCACGGGGATCCCCTCGCGGTGCAGGCGCAGCGCGACGCCGAGCGTGTCCTCGCCGCCGATCGGGATCAGCGCGTCGACGCCCTGCTCGCTCAACGTGCGGCGGATGTCAGCCGTGCCGTCGCGCCCGTCCGCGAAGGGATTCGTGCGCGAGGTTCCCAGGATCGTGCCGCCGCGCGGCAGGATCCCCGCCGTGTGCTCCACGCCGAGCGCGAACGCGTCGTTCCCCAGCGCCCCCGCCCAGCCGTAGCGAAAGCCCACGAAGCTGTGCTCGCCCTTCGCCGAGCCGCTCCTCACCACCGCCCGGATGACCGCGTTCAGACCCGGGCAGTCGCCGCCTCCGGTAAGCAATCCCACTCGTGCCATCTGCTCTCACGCTCCTGTCAGGTCGCGCTGCTTGAAGATCCATGTCGCCGCGAGGGCGCTCGCCGCTGCGATCGCGACCATCGCCACCGCCGCCGTCGCCCTGAACGACTGCTCGGGCACGAGACCCACGTGAGCGAACGGCGTCAGTTCCACCAGCCACTTGGGTGCGTCCAGCAGCGACCCCGTCAGCTGCCACAGGAACGTCACCGCCACCAGGCCGTACGCGATCCCCGTGCCGGCCTGCGGCACGAGCGAGAACGCGAGCGCTGATACCCCGAGGAACAGCAACGCCACCGGCATGCAGTTGGCGCCCGCCTCGAGCATCCGCGCCAGCGAGATGCTCACGCCCTGCGACGCCGCGCCCGCCCACGCGAAGAACCCCGCCACCAGCGATATCGTCGCCAGGCCGACCGTCGCGAGCGCCAGACGGCCGGCCATCCAGCTACTGCGGCCGACCGGCTGGGAGAGCAGCGTCTCCAGTCGCTCGTCCGCTTCCTCGTGGCGCGCGGCGGCGATCTGCGCGCACGCGAACAGGCTCGCGGCGAGGATGAAGAACATGAACACGAACGCCAGATACCCGCCCGGCGTCTCGATCGAGCCCGCGCCCAGCTTCGCCACCTCGCGCCGCACGCTCGGCGAGAGCCCCGCGGAGGAGATGCTCGTGGAGACCGCGCCCAGCACGAACGCCCACGCCGCGACGCTGCCCGTCCACACGATCAAGCTTGCCCGCTCGGAGCGCAGCGCCTGCGCCGTCGGCGAGGACAGCAGCCCAAGGCGCGGCGAGGCGCGATCGTGCGTGGCGAGCAGGCCCGTGCCGATGTCGCGCCGCTGCGCGATCCGCGCCGCGAGCACCAGCAGCAGAGCGCTCGTCGCAGCCGGAAGCAGCAGCGCGAGCGGCCTCGGGTCGGTGAACGGGCGCAGTTCCTCAGCCCAGCCGAGGGGTGTCGCCCAGCGCAGCCAGCCCGCGCCGGAGGAGGTGTCCGCGATCACGCGCACCAGCAGGCACACGCCCACGATCGCGCTGCACAGCTCGATCGCCACGCGTCGCGTCGGCGCGAGCTGACTCACGAGCGCGCCCACCCCCGCGAACACCGGTATGACCGACGCGCTCGCCAGCGCCATGTAGGCCGAGCCGCCAAACGGCAGGCCCGCCAGCACGAAGCCCGCGAGCTCCGCCGCCCACAGGATCAGCGCGCCTGCCGCCCCCGCGCCCATAGCCGACACATACGCCGCGCGTCTGCCCAGCGATCCGGAGAGAACCATCTCCATCCGGCCCGTGTCCTCCTCGCCGCGCAGCGCGCGCACCGCCGCCAGCACCCCGAACACCGCCGCCAGGATCGCCACCGTCCCTCCCACCCGCCACGCGGTGTATCCGTTCACCGTCAGCGGATCGAACGGGAAGCCATAGAACAGGCGCAGCGCGTCGTTGCCGGCGAAGCTGTGCGCGAACGCGAGCCGCTCCGCGAGCGTGGGGAAGGCGTGGCGGTAGCCGACTGGCTGGATGTAGGAGTACAGCGCGAACAGATACGCGAACGAGATCGTGCGCACGCGTGCGTCGCGGAACGCGCGCCGCGACAGCGCGCGCATCGGCGCGAGCGCCGTGACCCTCGGCGCGGGCGACCACGCAAGTGGCGAGCCGGGCGCGCTAGCGCTGGACACCGGCATCGGAGCCGTCGTAGTGATGCAGGAATATCTCCTCCAGCGAAGGCTCGCGACTCGTCAGGGTCGCGACCGGATGCTCCGCGAGCGCGGCGATCAACGGACCGACCCCGCCCATCACCTCGAAGCGCGTCGCGTTCGGGCCGACGCTCTGCGCTTGCACCCCCGGCAGCGCGGCGAGCTGCGGCTCCGGGCCGGCGAACGTCACCTCGATCGTCTGCGCGCTCAGATGGCGCAGCTCCGCGAGCGTCCCCTCGTCCACGAGCCGCCCGTCGCGCAGGATGCCCACGCGGTCGCACAGCGCCTCCACCTCGCTGAGGATGTGCGAAGAGAGGAAGATCGCCTGGCCGCGCCGCTTCGCTTCCGTGACCGTCTCGCGGAACGCCACCTCCATCAGCGGGTCGAGGCCCGCGGTCGGCTCGTCCAGCAGCAGCAGATCCGCACGGCTCGCGAACGCCGCGATCAGCTGCACCTTCTGGCGGTTGCCCTTCGACAGCGCCCTGATCTTCTTCGCCGTGTCGAGCTGGAAGCGCTCCACCAGCACGTCGCGGTACGCCACGTCCGAGCCGCCGCGCAGGCGCGCGAGGAACTCGAACGTCTCCGCGCTCGTCAGCGCCGGCCACAGGAACGGCTCCCCCGGGACGTACGCCACGCGCCGGTGCGCCTCCACCGGATCGCGCCACACGTCCACGCCGAACACCTCGGCGCGGCCGGCGCTCGAGCGGTGCAGCCCCAACAGCAGCCTGATCGTCGTCGTCTTACCCGCGCCGTTCGGCCCGAGAAACCCGTACACCTCCCCCGCGTGGACCGTCAGGTCGAGCCGGTCGAGCGCCACGGTGTCGCCGTAGCGCTTGCACAGGCCAACGGTGTGAATCGCCGCGTCGCGCTCGGCGCCGATGGCAACTTTGGCGGAGGCCCTGTCCTCGATGGCCGGCGTGCGTGGAGATAGCGGCGTGGCTGCGGGTTGCATACGCGAAGGATGTGAGACGAGCCCGTCCTGAGCATCCGGGGTTCTCCGCAGTGTCGGACGTTGCAGTACTCTCGCTGACCGTGCTCGGCCCACTCGATCACGTCGGCTATCTCGTCCTCGATCTCGACGCGGCCCTCGCCGAGTGGAAGCAGCGTTTCGCCCTGGAGATCGTGCGCCCAGTGGAGCTGCCGCAGTACTCCATCCTCGGCCACTACCTCGGGCAGGGCAGCGGCAGCGTAGAGCTGTTCACGATCACCGACGAGCGCCTGCTCGAGGAGCGTCTCGGCGGGCACAGCATTCTGCTCGACCACGCCGCGTATGAAGTGGGCGACCTGGACGCGGTCGCCGCCGCGATGCACGAGCGCGGCGTGCGTTTCACCGGCCCCGACCGCCGTGAGGAGGTCCGTGAGCCCATCGTGCTCGGCGGCGGTGTGCGCCACCTGTGGACGGTGCCGGACACGAGTTGCGGGCAGTCGCTGCAGTTGCTGCAGCGGAGCGACGAAGCCGGCTGAC
The DNA here is from genome assembly GCA_963813055.1 of uncultured Solirubrobacteraceae bacterium. Lineage (GTDB taxonomy): Bacteria > Actinomycetota > Thermoleophilia > Solirubrobacterales > Solirubrobacteraceae > Palsa-744. The sequence continues at coordinate 316,337 of CAWEXM010000005.1, read as the reverse complement.
GGCCCCGCTACAGGTCGCGGAGGATCGCCGCGACTACAGTTTCCAGCGCGCCGGGGGCTTGCTCTGCGGTGGCGCGGAGGTTGTTCGTGACTCCCGCGAATGCGAGCTCGGGGCGGAGCGCCTCGAGCAGCTGCCTGGCGGCACTGGCCTGCATGTACTCAGAGGCCGTTGCCACGTCGTCGCGGCGGGACCACCGCAGGATCGTGCGAAGCACACCGAGTAGCTGAGGCCACTCCCTGTGGCGCGGCATCTCGCCGGAAGCGACGCTGAGCAGAGTGCCCCATGCCGGCTTGTCGATCATGTAGCGCTGTTCGCCGCCGACGGTGAACGCCGATACGACGCGGGCGTCGGCCAGGCCGGTGAGCGCGTCGTGCACGTTGCGCTTGGCGTACACGCTGGAGCGCGCGAGCGCCGACGCCGTCATCCGCGGGGCATCCGTACAGAGCAGGATGCGCACGACCTCTGCGCGGATGCCCACGCCCAGAATCGCGCGCAGACGGAAAGCGAGATTGACCGGACTGGTGAAGTCCGGCGCCAGCGACTTGCCAGATGGCTCGACGACGGTGCGCATGAACCCTGCCGCAGCGAAATCTGGGTCCGGGTTTCGAACCCGGACCCCACTCTCGAAGAGCTCCTCGAGGTCTGGTGGTGCGGGCAGCCTGTCGGAGCCGGTCAGCCGAGCCCGTGGGCGACGCCGCGCTATCCACGCCATCGCTCCTGCCACGAGCGCCCTATCGGTGTCGTCGATGCACACCGCGCGCAGCCGACGCACCGTGAGGAGCGACTCGTTGCGAAGCATCCAATCGAGCAGCTCATCGAACAGGCGCGGATCCGACCGCGCGACCTCGAGCGTGAAGACGATCAGAGCCTCGGGATCCTGCGCACATCGACTCACGCGGCGCGGCGCAGCCGAAAGGCCCATCTGCGCCCACTCGTCCCAAGCGAACTCCAGCAGCTGCGCTCGTAGCTGTTCGCTAAATGCCGTCAAGTCCATCGCTAACTCCAAGATGCTCGAGGACCTCAACAAGGACGCCGCGATAGCCCTCAGACGGTTCATGCCTGCGAGACCACCGCGCCGCGCGCAACAACTCGATCCCACTTGGCTGCAGTGCTTGCAGATCCGACAGATGCCGACCCGGCCCCTGGTCGACAACTGCGTAGAGCTTGAAATGGATCTGATCCAGCCGCGACGCGAACAACACCGTCAGCGCATCGCCGTAGCTGCGCCTCAACGCCCGCTCGACGAAACCCTCGGGCAGCCCGAGGTCCAGCATCGACGCCGGACCCGGATTGAGCCAGTCGCTCGGCAACCCGAAGTCGCCAGCCACGATGCCCGCCGCCTCACGCAACACCGCCGGGAGCGGTTGCGCGGAGACAAGCCGGTCCCCCTCGACTAGCGCGACCACGTCAACGTCACGCGTGGTCCGTGTGACGAGCCCCAGTGCCAGCAACGAGGCGCCACCAACCACAGCCAGCGTACGCGACTCCCCGAGCAACGCGAGCTGCTCGCCAAGCGCACGCAAGAGCACATCCGCTCGATCAGCGCCTATCGGTGGGATAGCAGACATCTCGATTTAGGATGTTAGCCATCCTGCAAGGATCGTTCAAGGGCACGGCGCGAACTACCCGTATCCCGGCTGAGCGAGTCAGATTCTTCGAGTTCGCATGGCTGGGTTGCCGAGATAAACACCCATCAGGGATCCGTCGTGCACGACCCAGGTCGGTCATCGCTTCAAGAGGGGTGAGCGACGGGATTCGAACCCGCGACCGCCTGGACCACAACCAGGAGCTCTACCAGCTGAGCTACGCCCACCACGTGACGCGAGACCGAAGTTTAGCGGCCGCTAGACCTCGCTTGTGCCCGATGCGCTGAGCTGGCGTTCGGCCAGCGCGAGGCTCTCGCTCGGCGCGAGGTCTGGGGATGTGGCCGCCGCGGCTTGCCACGCCTCCAGCAGCCGCGGCGCGTCAGCGCCCAGCAGCCTCGCCAGCCCGCCCGGGTCGACCTGCGCGCCGAGCGACGAGTGATCACCTGCCGCTCCACCGCGTCCCGAGCCGACAGCCGCCCCCGGCGCGCCATTGCCGCCAGGCGCCTGCCCCGCGCGCTCCATCGCCGCTTTCGCCGCCGCCATCACCCGCTCCGTCACGTCCTCGCCCTCGCGCTGCGCTGTGCTCCAGCCGCGGCCCATCGACAGCTTCTGCACCGGCAGCTCCGGGCCTTCCACGATCTTCATGCTCGCCAGGTTGCGGTTCCATTTGCGTTCGCCCATCTCCACCCACTGCTCGCGCACCCACGGGTCCACCAGCGCCACCAGCTCGCCGTCGCTCAGGTTGAAGCGCGCGTGGTTGTGGGGGAACTGGCGCAGCTCGACGTGGAACACAGCTCACAGGCTCCCACGTCGCAGGCGCTCGCGCATGATCCGCACCGCCTCCGGGTTCGAATCGATCAGCACGTAGCGGCGGTCCAGCTTCGCCGCCACCGCCCCCAGCGTGCCGCTGCCCGCGAAGAAGTCCATGCACCAGTCGCCCGGGCGCGTCGACGCCTGCACGATCCGCCTCAGCACGCCTTCGGGCTTCTGCGTCGGGTAGCCAGTCTTCTCGCTCCCGTTCGTCGGCACGATCGTGTGCCACCACACGTCCGTCGGCAGCTTCCCCCGCGCCGCCTTCTCCGGCGTCACCAGGCCCGGCGCCATGTACGGCTCGCGGTCCACCTGCTCCGAGTCGAAGTAATACGCGTTCGCATCCTTCACGTACACCAGGATCGTGTCGTGCTTCGCCGGCCAGCGGCGTTTCGTGCGCGCGCCGTAGTCGTACGCCCAGATCAGCTCGTTCAGGAAGCACTCCCGCCCGAAGATCTCGTCCAACAGCAGCTTGCAGTGGTGCGCCTCGCGGTAGTCGATGTGGAAGTACAGCGTCCCCTCCTCGCGCAGCAGCCTGCGCGCTTCCTCCAGGCGCGGCGCCAGGAACGCCAGGTAGTCGTCGAACAGGTCTTTGTAGCTCGACTGCGCCAGGAGCTCCGTGCGGTAGCGGCGCCCCTGAAAGCCCGTGCGCTTCCCCTCCGCATCGCCCACCACCTGCAGCGTCCTTCGCGTCTGCACCCTGCCCGTGTTGAACGGCGGGTCGATGTACACCAGCTGGAACCGACCCCGACGCGAACGCCGGCAACAGCTCCGCGTTGTCGCCCAGCAGGATCTGGTTCTCCGCCAAAGCTCCGCTCCGCTCGCTCACGCCAACCACACTACGTTTTGGCCGCAGACGGAGTCGCTCCGCCGTGCCGAACGCCACGTCCAGCGGGGATCAGCTCCACCCACTCATACCTGCGCCCGCACAGCCTGCGCCAGCGGCGCACGCGCGCGCGGCGCAGCACGCCGCTCGAGGGCGTCGACGCGGGCGTCAGCACGATCGCGTCCAACACCGCCGCGCCGCCGTCGCCCGGCTCGAGGGCGTGCGTCGTGCGCTCCAGCACCAGCCGGTGCGCGCCCGCGCGCAGCAGCACTCCCACCGGCGGCGCGCTGGCGATCACCAGCGAGTTGCCGCTCAGCTGGCCGCCCAACGACGCCACCGCGCGCCCGTCGATGCTCAGCCGCACCGTCGGCATGATCCGCCCCTTCACCCACACCTCCCACATCCCCGCCGCCGGGACGTGGAAGCTCGCTTCCAGCCGCCCCGCGCGCTTCATCACGAGGCCTTCGCGCTCGCGCCCCCAGCCCCGCGGATGCGACGCGCGCTTCAGCGACACGCTCACATTTCTCGGCGCCTGCGCCGCCACCAAGTGCGCGCGCCTGCGCCCCATCCTCGCCACGCGCCCGATCTCCCTGCACTGCGCCGCGCGCGTGCCGCTCAACGCCACGTGCACGCGCGCCGGGATCGCGCCCGGCCTGCGGCGCCACACCTGGTAGTAGGAGCGCTGCCACACCAGCTCATACGCAGCCGGCGGGCGGCTCGCAGTCGGGTCGCGGCGCGTCACGATCAGCGGATAGTCGCGCAGCGCCGCCGGTGCGATCCGGTCGAGGTCCACCGGGCCGCCGTAGCCGCTCGCCGCCGCCGCCAGCGCGCGCGGCGGGTACACGAAGTCCGGGCCGCCCACGTCCATGTCGCGCAGCACGTACAGCGACCATTCGTCGAAGTCCGTCAACAGCGTCGGGCCCTGCCCCGCGAAGTGCGACTCGAGCGACGCCAGCTCTTCGTAGCGCGCCGTCGGCGCCAGGTTCGACGCGTGGTACTGCAGCGCGTCCGACGCCAGCACCCCGCCCGCCAACGCCAGCGACAGCAGCGCCGCGAGCGCGCCCGCCAGCCACCTGCTCGCCACCAGCGCTTTCAGCGCCGCCACCCCGCCCCACGCCATCAGCACCACCGCCGGCGAGGTCAGCATCAGCGTCTTCGCTCCCCCCCACGTCGTCACCAGCTCGCTCACCACCAGCCACGCCACCAGCATCAGCGCCAGCCAGCCCGCCAGCGCATACGCCCGCCGCCGCAGCACGTGCACCGCGCCCAGCACCGCCGCCAGCAGCGTCACCCCCATCAGCCAGTGCGTCGCAGCGAGCGCGCCGCCGCCCGGTTCGAGCTTGTAGCTGCCGCCCAGCCACACGCCCAACACCTGAATCGCCCGCAACGGCGTCGCCAGATTGCCCGGGTTGTCCGTCGCCGCGATGCTCTGCGCCACGCGAACCGAGCCAGACAAATTAATCCAAGTCGGCCACGCCGCGACCAGCAACACCGCCACCGCCCACTCCACCAGCTTCAGGGTCGCGCCAATGCGCACGCGCTGCGAGCGCACGTCGAGCACGAGGATCGCAGCGAGCACCAGCGCCGCCACGAGCGCCCATGCGCTGAACGCGATCCCCAGCGCCGACACGCCGCTCGCGCACACCAGCGCGAACGGGATCGCCCGCCGCGGCGGTCCACGCAGCCAGCTGCCGTGCAAAACCACCAGGCAGCCCAGCGTCAGGATCAGCCCCACCGACGCCACCTCCTTCACCGACCCCAGCAGCTCGTACGCGTACACCAGCGCCGGCACCACCGCCGTCAGCGCCGCCAGCGCAGCCAGCGCGCCGTTCAGGCCCAGTCGGCGCGCCAGCAGCCACGCCGGCCCCACCGCCAGCGCCAGCATCAGCGCGTTGAACGGCTGGAACGCCCAGATCAAAGGCAGCCGCAACAGCGCCGCGCTGGCACCGAACAGCGTGTCCGCGCCCGACGGGTAGCTCGTGCCGTAGTACGCGCTCACGAACTGGCCGTAGGAATTGCGCACGTCCAGGTGCGCGTAATCCTGACCGTGGCGGATCAGGTAGTCCGCGCCCAGCATGTGCACCGCCGAGTCCGCCAACGCCATGTACGAGGAGAAGCTCGCCCGTCCCGCCGCCAGCACCGGCGCCAGCGCCAGCGCGTACGCCAGCACCGCCGTCGCCGCCGCCAGCAACCGCGCCCCGCCACGAGCGCGCGCGATCAGATCCCGCGCCCTGCGCCGCCCCAGCCAAAAGCCCGCCAACGCCACCGCCGCCATCGCATACGGCGTCGCCGGGGCCAGCCGGTGCACATACGTGCTCAGCTGCGACAGCGCGATCAGGCCCGCCGCGCCCACGCTCGCCAGCAGCGGCGCCGGCAAGAAATCACCGCTCACGCGATCCACCAGCAGTCCCGCGCCCACGCACAGCGCAGCGAGCACGCACGGGTACAGCAGCACGGTTGCCAGGAACATCAGAGCGCGTGGGAGCCTAGCGCTCCCAAGAGCCGCTACTTCACGATCGTGAAGCTCAGCGACACCGGCGCGGAGCGCACACCGTACGTGTTCACGCCCGTCAGCGTCAGCGTGTAGCGGCCCAGCGCGAGCTTCCGCTTCGCCGAGATGCGGCCCTGGAACAGCAGCTTGTTCGCGCCGCCGTGGCCCGCCAGCGACAGCGACGCCGCCGGCACCTCGCGCTCGCAGCTGTGGTGTCTCGCGTTCCTTCTCGTCCTCGCCACGCACCTCGCGCCCTGAGCACGGCCCGGCAGCAGCCGGCTGAACTTCATGACCACCTTGACCGGTTCGCTCGCGGTGAACGCGATCGTCGTGCCCACCCGCGGGCGCGACGCGCTGCTGATGCGCGCGCGCCTGCGGCCCTCGCGCCAACGGCGGCTCGACTCGCGCACGCCGCCGATCGTCGGCATCGGCGGCGCCACCGTCACAGCCGCGCTCGGCGCCGACACGGTCACGTCCAGCAGCGGGTACGTCACCGTCGCCGTGCACGACAGCGGCTTGCCGATGCTGCTCGCCGCCGGCGTGTAGGACGGGCCGGCAGCCACTTCCGCGCCCCCCAGCTGCCAGCGGTAGCCGTCGAAGCCGAACAGGCTCGCCGACGGCTGCACCGACGCCCACGTCGACCACGTGTCGCCCGCGCACTGTTGACCCACGCCAACTCGGCCCGCGCCCGCGATCGTCGGCGGCGTGAGCAGCGCGGGCGCCGCGCCCGTGCCGATCTGCCCGACGGCCGGGCTTTTTTCCGTGCCCTGGTCGCCGAACCACATGTTGCCGTCCGCGCCCGCCGCGATCGACACCGGGCCGGCGTTCGCGCCCAGACCAGCCTTGAACTCCGTGATCGCGCCCGCCGGCGTGATCTGCCCGATCGCCGGTTCAGAGCCTATGACCGTGAACCACAGGTTCCCGTCGGCGCCCGTCGCGATGCCCACAGGGATGCTTTTTTCGCCCAGTCCAGCCGAGAACTCCGTGATCGCGCCACTCGGCGTGATCCGCCCCACCGCCGCGACGAGGTCCGTGAACCACATGTTGCCGTCTGGGCCCGCAGCGATGCCCCAGGGCACGCTCGGGGACTTGAGACCCGCCGAGAACTCCGTGATCGCGCCGCTCGGCGTGATCCGCCCGATCGCGTTCGTGGTGCCTTCGTCGGTGAACCACAGATTCCCATCCGCGCCCGGCGCGATCGAGTGTGGATCGGCGCCTTCGTTCAACCCCGTCGAGAACTCCGTGATCGCACCCGCCTGCGTGACCCGTCCGATCGCCTTCGTCGTGCCTCGATCCACGAACCACAGGTTGCCGTCCGCTCCCAGCGTGATGTCGAACGGCCTGCTGCCCGTGTTCAACCCCGCCGAGAACTCCGTGATCGCACCCGCCTGCGTGATCACCCCGACCGCGCTCGGTTTGCCGCGGTCTGTGAACCACAAGCTGCCGTCCGGTCCTGCGGCGATGCCATATGGCCTGCTTTCCGCGCTCAACCCCGTCGAGAACTCCGTGATCGCACCCGCCTGCGTGATCCGCCCGATCGCGGGGGTGGAGCCTTCGTCGGCGAACCACACGTTGCCGTCCGATCCCGGCGCGATCGCGCCCGGCGCGCTGCCGCCGTTCAAGCCCGCGGAGAACTCCGTGATCGCCCCCGCCGGCGCCGCGACCGCGTCGCCCAGAATCCACGGCGACGCGCCGGCAGCCGCCATCAGCGTGAGCGCGCACAGCGCGCGGGTTACAGCGGCGCCCCTGACCAATCCGCTCCTCATTGCGCGAAACGTACTGCATGTTGGGCTCAGTCCGCTGAGCGGTCGCCCAGTGCGGCTGCGACCCGGGTGAGGCCCGGATGAGGCCCGGGTGAGGCCCACATGTCGGCGCCACCTCCTCCCACTCACCATGCCCCCGGCTGGATTCGAACCAGCGACCCTCGGATTAGAAGTCCGATGCTCTATCCAGCTGAGCTACGGGGGCATACCCACACGCCCCGCACGGTCTGCCCTGCAGGGCACGTCAAACAATACTTAGGCACGGTTGAGCAGAAATCTGTAAAAGTTCCCCCCATGAGCCCAGTTGACAGCGACGCAGAGGACCTGACCCGCAAGGAGCGCCGCGAGCAGGCGCGCTCGCAGCGCCGCGCCATGGAGGAAGCCGAGGCCGCAAGCGCGGCGCGACGGCGGAGGCTGACCCAGCTGGCGAGCGTCGTCGCCGTGGTCGTCGTGGCGATCGTCGTCATCCTCCTCGCCACCGGCGGCGGTGGCGGATCCAAAAAAGTCGCGCCCGGCAGCAAACCCGCGGTAGAAACACAAAAGACCGTCAGCTCGCTGCTCGCCAGCATCCCACAGAAGGGCAGCGTGCTCGGCAGCCCCACCGCTCCGGTCACGATGGAGTACTTCGGCGACCTGGAGTGCCCCATCTGCAGAGACTTCACGCTCGGCGCGCTGCCCACGCTGATCCAGAAGTGGGTGCGCACCGGCAAGATGCGGATCGAATACCGCTCGCTGCAGACGGCCACGCGCGAACAGGAAATCTTCAACACGCAGCAGGTCGCCGCGCTCGCCGCGGGCAATCAGGACAAGATGTGGGACTTCATCGAGACCTTCTACCACGAGCAGGGCGAAGAGAGCTCTGGCTACGTGACCGAAAGCTTCCTCCAGGGCATCGCCAAGCAGGTGCCAGGTCTGAGCCTCACCAAGTGGACCAGCGACCGTAACGAAGGCACGTTCACCAAACAGCTCGCCATCGACGGCGAAGCCGCCGCCAGCAACGGCTTCAACGGCACGCCATCGTTCCTGATCGGCCACTCCGGCGGCGCCATGGCCAAGTACGAATACAGCTCGCTCACCGACCCCTCCGGGTTCAACGAAGCGATCGAAAAGCTGCTCAAGAAGTAGCTCTGAGATCACGATGAGCGCCCGCACCCTGAGGATCACGCTGACCGTCCTCGCGGTGATCGGCCTCGGCGTCGCCAGCTACCTCACCTACATCCACTACGCCGGCATCAAGCCCGTGTGCACCGCCGGCGGCAGCTGCCTGAAGGTGCAGTCCTCGATCTACTCCAAGCTCGCTGGGGTTCCCGTCGCGCTGATCGGCCTGCTCGGCTACGTCGCCATCCTCGGCTCGCTGCTCGTGCCCGAAAACGAGAACAGCCGGCTCGCCACGATGGCGTTTACGCTCGTCGGCTTCGGCTTCAGCGCCTACCTCACCTACCGCGAGCTGTTCTCCATCCACGCCATCTGCGAGTGGTGCGCATCGAGCGCGGGGATCATGACCGTGATGATGTGCCTGTCCGTGTGGCGCTTCCTGCGCAGCGACCCCGCGGGGCTCGACCTGCCCGCCGGCCCCACGGACGGCGCGCCCGGCCCCGTGGACGAAGCGTCCGACACGGGCGCGCAGCTCGGCGCCAGCTCCGCCTGAGCTTCCCCAGGCGCAACTCCCGACTATCGGAAAGTACCCCTAGACAATACGTCCAGTGGGACGCCCAGGACCCGAGCACGCGGGCCCGCGGACCGACGTGTTGGGCAGGAATGTATGAGCATCTGACGAGCACCCCTGCCAGTGGGCGCAACGGTTCCGCTCCGAACGGCGAGGCGAAGATCGCCCGGCTGTTCGAGATGACCAGCGACCTGCTCGCCACGATCTCGCTCGACGGGCGCTTCACGCTCCTGAACCCAGCCTGGGAGCACCTGCTCGGCTGGACGCTGCAAGAACTGCAGTCGCGCCCCATCGAGGAGTTCATCCACCCCGAGGACGCCCAGCAGACCATGCTGCTGATCCGCACCGGCGAGGAGAACCTGCCCGAGCAGGAGGAGCTCGAGAGCTTCAGCAACCGCTACCGCCACCGCGACGGCTCCTGGCGCTGGCTGCTGTGGAGCGCACGCCGCGACGGCGACACGTGGTACGCGTCCGCCAAGGACGTCACCGACCGCATGCTGCTCGAGCGCCAGGCGCTGCACGACCCGCTCACGCACCTGCCCAACCGCCTGCTGCTGATGGACCGCGCCCACCAGGCGCTCGCGCGCCTGCACCGCTCAGGCGGCGTCGTGGCGATGCTGTTCATCGACCTCGACAAGTTCAAGGCCGTCAACGACAACCTCGGCCACGCCGTCGGCGACCGGCTGCTCGTGGGCATCGCCGCGCGGCTGTCCGAACTGATGCGCGACAGCGACACCGTCGCGCGCCTCGGCGGCGACGAGTTCGTGATCCTCGCCGAGGACATCGACAGCGACGGCGAAGCGCTCGCGCTCGCCGAACGCGTGCTCGACGCGCTCGAGCGGCCGTTCCCCGTCGGCTCCGCCGAACTCGCGATGCTCGCGAGCGTCGGCGTGTCCGTCTCCCACAGCCCCGACACCGACCCCGAGAACATGCTCCGCGAGGCCGACCTCGCGATGTATCGCGCCAAGGGCGCCGGCGGCAGGCGCCTTGAGATCTTCGACGAGAGGCTGCGCCGCGAAGTCAGCGAGCAGATGCAGATCGGCGGGCGCCTGCGCGACGCGCTGCCGCGCCACGAGCTGCTGCTCGCCTACCAGCCGATCCTGCCGCTCGCCGGCGGGCAGGCGATCGGCTGCGAGGCGCTCGTGCGCTGGCGCCCCCGCGACGCCAACCGCACCAGCGCCAGCAGCGACCTGCTCCCCGCCACGTTCCTGCCGCCCGCCGAGGAGAGCGACCTGATCGTGCAGATCGGCAACTGGGTGCTCCACGCCGCACTCGCGCAGGCCGAGATCTGGCGCCGCGGCGGGATCGCCATCCCGGTGTCGGTGAACGTCTCCGCGCGTGAGCTCACCGAGATGGACCTCGCCGAGCGCGTGCGCGAGGAGCTCGCCTACTGCCGCCTGCCCGGCCGCGCGCTGTGCCTCGAGGTGAGCGAGGACGCCGTGCTGCGCGACCCCGACCGCGCGCGCGCCGCGCTCAAGGACGTCAAGCGCCTCGGCGTGTCGATCGCCTTGGACAAATTCGGCTCCGGGCAGTACTCGCTCGGCCTGCCCAGCGAGCTGCCGCTCGACGTCGTCAAGCTCGACCGCACGCTCGTATCCAGCTTCGACCGCGACAAGGAGCGGCGCGCCATGTTCGCCGCCACCATCGCGCTCGCCAAGGAGGCCGGCCTCACCGCGGTGGCCGTCGGCATCGAGACCAACCGCCAGCTCGCCCTCGCGCGCGAGCTCGACTGCGTCGTCGGGCAGGGCTTCCTGCTGCACGGCCCCGCCTCGCCCGAGCGCGTTCGCCTCAGGGACACCGTCGGATCGGTAACGTCCGCCCCATGGCGCCCTCTGGTGCGACTGAGCGGCAGCGAGCGGCGCTGAGCGGCGCTCACATCGCTGACCCCGTAGAGCGCCATAAGCAGGCCGCCGCCGCCGCCGCAGCGGAGCTGATCGAGGACGGCATGCGCGTGGGTCTCGGCACGGGCTCCACCGTCGCGCACCTGCTGCCCGCGATCGCCGCGCGCGGCCTGCGCGATCTGCGCTGCGTCGCCACCTCCCCCGCCACCGAGCGCGCCGCTCAGGCGCTCGGCCTCGCGGTGCACACGCTCGACGAACTCCTCCAGCTCGACATCGCGATCGACGGCGCCGACCAGGTCGACCCGCGCGGCTGGCTCGTCAAGGGCGGCGGCGGCGCGCACACACGCGAGAAGATCGTCGCCGCCGCCTCCGCGCGCTTCGTCGTCATCGTCTCCGCAGAGAAGCTCGTCCACGAGATCGCCGCGCCGATCCCGCTCGAGCTGCTGCGCTTCGGCGTGCAGCGCACGCTCGCCACGCTCGCCCCCGTGCAGTTGCGCGACGTGGAGCACAGCCCCGACGGCGGGCTGATCGCGGACTATCTCGGCGAAGTCGGAGACACGCGCGAGCTCGCCGCACGGCTCAGCGCCACGCCCGGCGTGATCGACCACGGGCTGTTCGCCCCCGAGATGGTCAGCACCATCCTGATCGCCGGCGAGGGCGGTGTGGAGCGGCGCGACGGCGCCAAGCCCGTCGGCTGAGCTACGCGGCCGCGGCCGTCGGCGCGGTCGCGCGCAGCTCCTCGCGGTAGGACATCGGGTGGCGAGCGAGCACGCCGTCCGCGCCGATCTCATAGGAGCCCATGCGCAGCAGCGGCGGCGAGTACACGTGCAGCGTCACCGCCGGATCGTCCCCCGCGTGGCATACGCGGTGGATGTCCGTGGGCGCGAAGTGGAAGCTCCCGCCCGCCTTCACCGTGCGCTTGCGCGGCAGCCCGCCGATCGTGAGGCGCTCCTCCGACACCGCCCCGCTCAGCACCGCCACCGCGCCCGCCGACACGTCGTGGTCGTGGAAGCCCGTGTCGTGCTCGTCCATCCAGCAGATCAGCCACGCCGTGACGTGCTCGTCCGCGAACAGCTCCTCGTACACGCGCTGGGTGGCGTCGTGCTTGACGAGGTCTATCCAAAGCTCCGGCCGGTCCGCGAGCTCGCCCACGAACGCCTGCAGCTCCACCGCGGAGAGGTCACGCCCGCGCGGGCGGAGCACGCCGGCGAGGGGCAATGCGCTGGCCCCGGCGGGCATCGGCTGCGCGAGCGGCTGAGCGGGCGCCAACCGTGCGGGCAGCTGCGAGCGCGTGAGGGTCGCCGGAGCGCTCATCACGCGAGCACCACCTTCGGTACGTCGAGCGCCCGTCGCGTGCCGTCGATCGCCGCGTCCCAGTCCAGCCCACCGGGCATGCCCAGCGCGCTCGGATCGACGACGGGCCGGTCGGAGCCGTACAGCAGCTGCGCCGAGCCGACCACATCCTCGATCGCGCCGATCGCGCCAGCGCCGTAGGAGGAGACGTCATAGAAAGTGAGCGGGTCGCGCAGTGAGGTACCTGGCCCCCCGCGGCAGGCCAGGCGCTCGGCGTGCAGCGGAGCCAGCCCTGCGAGCATCGAGAACACGACGCGCAGCGTCGGATGCCTCGCTCGCCCCGCCGCGATGAACGCCAGCCACGCGGCGTGCATCCCCGCGACGTAGCTCGTCAGCGCGGGCCACCACAGCGGGTCTTCGAACGACGCGCCGCCGATCACCCGCGACATCCCCGCGCTGGCACCTGGACCAGGGTGCACGAACAGCGGTGCGCCGCGCAGCTCCAGGCGCGAGAGCACCTCGCGCAGCCGCGCTATCGCCTCGACGCTCGCAAGCGCGCCCGCGGGCAGCGAGATCCCCACGCAGCCGCGCGCCAGCGCGCGGTCGACGTCGTCGGGGTCGGCACGCTGGAGCGCGATCGCGCCCCACACCCCGAACGGCTCCGCGGCCGACAGGGCTCCGTCGTGGTAGGCGTCGATCAGCTCGCGGGACTGCTCGCGCGGGAGCCACTCCACGCCGAGGGGGCTCGACAGGCACAGCAGCGCGCGGTCCAGGCCGTCTCGCTCCACCAGCGCAGCGCGCTCCGCCGGCGCCTCGCTGTGGAGGTCGATCACGTACGGGCGCTCGCCCGCCAGGTACAGCACCGTCAAGCCGTGCTCCATCCGCACGAACGGAAGCTCGCGACGCGCCGCCAACGCCTCCACGAGCGGCTCGGTCCAAAGGTGTTGGTGTACGTCGATCCTCATTGCTCAGATTCTCAATCTTATTACTGAAGAATAGCAGCCGCGCGGACGTCCTCCAAGGGCACGTTTAGGTTCGGCTTTCAGAGCAGCGAGCTGAGACCGTGCAGCGCCGCGCCGCCGAGCACCACCTCGAGCGCTACGCCCGCGACCCCCGCGAGGAACCCAACCACGACGATCAGGAAGTCCTCCAGCAGGACCCCCAGCGACAGCAGCACGACTCCCAGCGCGGGCACCGTGTCGAGCCCGCTGAACGGCGGCGCCACGAACGCCGCCACCGAGCCCGCGATCACGAACAGGCCAAACGCGATGTTGCTCACGCGCAGGCCGAACACGAACCGCAGACGAGGCGTGGAAAGACGCTCCAGCCGGCGGATCAGCCGCATCAACGACGTCACGAACCGTTCGCGCCTGCCCCCCGCGAGCTCCAGCTTGCGCCAGCGCGCGGGCAGCCAGATGTTCTCGCGCCCCGCGATCAGCTCCAGCGCCACCAGCATCGCTATCAGCTCGAACACGTGCGTCGCGCCGCCCGTCGGGAGCGGGAGCGCAGGGAGCCCCAGCAGCACGACGAACAGGATCGCGAAGCTCCGCTGCCCGAACAGGTCGATCAGGCCCGCGAGCGTCTTCTCACCGTCGGCCTCGAGCCAGCGTTGGAGCTCGTCGCTGACGTTCTGCGGGGGTGAGGCGCGCCCGTCAGGATCGATGCCGGCGGGGTCTCGCTCAAGAGGGCGCATCGCTCGACAGTATCGACACGACAAGGCCGTGGTGCGCAACCTGCAACGTCGTGATAGCCGCGACGACACGGGGATGAAGCGCTTGGATGACCGCTGACCGGCGTCTTGTCATCGGGAGAAAGCGGTGGTCAGCTCGACGCCATGGGCGTCTCGTCTGAGTCTGCCGTCGACTCCACCTCTGCTGCACCAGTCAGCTCCGTCGGTGTCACGGCGAGCCCCAGCCGCTCGGCGCCACGGCGTAGGCGCATATCGATCGTGACAACCCGTGTATCGAGTAGCCGCGCCAGAGCGAGATACTCGGCGTCATAGGTTTTTGCCCATCCGAGCGCCCCCGCGATGCTCAACGCGGTAGTCGTCAGATCGGCGTGCCGACGCTCGCTCACATCGAGCTTGCCGGCGAGAAAGCGCTCAAGCGCGCTGTCTGCGAGACCACGAGAGATTTCGCCGCGGAAGGCCATCTCGTTGATGACCGATGGCACCTCGCTCCACAGCAGACACGGTGCTACCAGCTCCTGATCGCCAAGCAGGCTTCCGGCCTGCTCCCCGACCCTGTCCAGCGCAAGCTCGACCACCAAGGCTGCATCAACGACAAGCACGTCGTCAGTGCATCGCGCGTGTCAGTGCATCGCGCGTGAGCGACGGACAGCGGCTGCTACGTCGGGCATCGGCTCCCCCGTCAACGTCGTACCCCACCCCTCCGGCAACGCTGCGAGCGCACCTTCCTCATCGCTCCCACCTGACGGCCTGGAGCCAACCAGCGCTTGATGCTCGGCGTCAAGCAGCCGCAAGGCATCCTCGGCTTCCCGGTCGGTCAGCGTGTCTACGAGTCGATGCAGCCGCTCCTTCGTCGTCATACCCACATTGTATTGCGCGCCGCTCGGCGTCAACACGACCCACGGTCCCGCCAGGCCAGCCGTGACGGCCGGTGCCGCGCGCACATGCACTTCTGGCCCCTCATGCAGCGCTCCAGTGAGTACTGGTCCGGGCCGTCGATGATCTTGCTCACCGCCGCCGGTCCTCTCTCGTCAGGCCAGGCTCCAAGACACCACGGCTCACGACGCACGCTCCGGAGGGACCAATGTAGGGACCAACGCCCCGAATTCGGAGGTGACTCGGGGGGATCTATGGGGATGGCGTGTGCGTCGCGCTGCGGCGCGATCTGGCCTCTACAGCACGAAATCTGGCGCTGTAGAGCCATTTCTCGGAGCGGGGGACCGAGGAGTCGAACCTCGCGTTGCGGTTTTGGAGACCATCTATTTGTGGTGTTTTGGCCCGTAAGCACTGGGCTTTGTGTTCGCGGGGACCGCTCTAGGGACTCAACTCGAAAACGAAATGCAAGGCCGAAGTGCTCTCAGCGGCGCGTCGCCTCCCGTTCAGGCTCGGGGCTCTCCGATCAGCTGCTCTATGCGCGGGAGCGCCACGGACTCGACACGAGCCTGACTCGCGAAGTCAGCTCGAAGCGCACCCGACACGCCCTCGCGGAAACGCGCATGAGCACTCAGGCGCTTGAGCTCGCTCGCCAGGTAGGCGCGGACGTCGGGATCGGAGGCTTGGACCTCGCCTGGGAGCTCCTCGCGACCATCGATCAGCGCGATCATGTCTTCGAAGTCGCTGCTCGCGAGGAAGTCCTCGCCCCCTCGGCCGTTGAAGGCCTCGATCTTCGTCGCCAGCAGGTAGGCAGGGGGCGCCGCACGGATCCTCGCGCCAGAAAACAAAATGCGCTCGACAGCGTGCGGGATCGACGCTCCTTGCCAGCGATTCTCGAACCCGAGGATGGTCGCGTCCGCGGGCATCGCGTCCAGGATCAGATCGCTGTCTCGGTGACGCCACCGGCAGATGATGCCGTCCTCCTGGTCCTCGTTGAAACCCAGCGAGCGCAGCCGCCCCTCGAACGCGTGAAACGCAGTTCGCGAGGTCACCTCAACAACAACATCGACATCCTTGGTTGGCCGGGGAGCAGGCGCAGCCGGGTCGGTGATCCACAGCACGATGCTCGCGCCACCAAGGAACACGACCTCGCCGAGGACGGGCTCCAGCGTCTGCGCGGCATGCTCGAGAAGCTCGAAGCTCACGCCGGCGCCGCTGACCTCAGCCGCGCGCGCAGCAGTTTCTCAGCAAGTCCGCGCACACGCGCATCCCCAAGCCGCAGGCCGTCGGTCAGCGCCAGAAGCTCCGCAAGCGCCGGGTCACGACGCGAGATCTCAGGCGCAGACTCGTGGAGCGGCTCAAGCGAGATCCCACGAACACGCCCCATTGGGTCAGGCCAAACCGGCGGCAGTTCGCCAGAGTCCGAGAGCTTGTCCTGCAACGGAGCTGTTGCCCACGCCGTCGGCACCCCACGCGTTTCACCACCCCTGACCGACGGGAACACGTACCTCAGCCCGTGGAGCAGGAACTCCTCGGCGCGCCCGTTGTTCGCCCGACGGCGCCCCTGCTCCAGCAAACCCGCCTGCTCGAGACGCACGAGGGAGCGCTGGATCACGCTACGCGGAATCCCGAGTTCGGCCTCAAGCGAACGAACCGTCCAGGATGGCGGATGCGCCGTCAGCCTGAGCAGAACAACGATGTCCTCACCCTTGAGCATGACCAAAACCTAACACAAGCGTCCCTAGTCCCGGGACATGGGACAAATGTTGCGGCACACGTGTCTGCGGGGAGGCAAGCCAAGCGCTACAAGAACACAGTCGGAGTGAGCGCCGTGAGAGACCTCTTCGGCACCATGCAAAACGAGGGCGCGACGAAGGGCATCCTCGTGACAACCAGCGGCTACGGAAAGGCCTCCCACGAATTCGCCAACGGCAAGCCGCTAGAACTCATCGATGGAAGCGGCCTTCTTTTCCTCCTAAGCGAACACGTCGGCATCGACGCCAAGATCGAAGCGCCCGAGGACTGGGTCGACCCCGAGCCCCCTTCCTAGACCAAGACCCTGTGCGGCTAGAGACCGTCGTAGGGACCGAAACTCCGCCGCCGGAGCGGATTCCAGCGGATCGGTGCGGATCGCCATCCGCGCCAACATCACCACTCATTCGGCTCTAGAAAGCGGAACGCTCCGTTTCCGGGGCGTTTTCCTGAGCGGGGGACCGAGGAGTCGAACCTCGCGTTGCGGTTTTGGAGACCACCGTGTTACCGATACACCAGTCCCCCGAGGAGCCGGAATTGTAGGCGTTTGGGGATCGCTGCCCTGCCCGGAGGAACAATCACTCGCGATCAGGCCATACGCGCATCGATCTCCACCTGAGTCTTGGCGCCTGTGCGATCCCGCACGGATGACCTAAACGCCCGGCACAGAAGCTAAAGCCCGCCTCCGCGGGTGCCGACACCTCGAATAGCCCCTGGAACATCTTGTAACAATGATCACTTTCCTTGAGCCGATCCGGCCCACCTCTCGACTCCTGACGCGTTTGCGCCAGCGAGTTCGCCGTGACCATGGCGAGCAAGCCTCCACGCTTCGCTCCCAGGACGGCATGACGCTCATCGAAGTGCTCATCAGCAGCGTCATCGTGGGCATCGTCACGCTCGGCACGTTCGCCGGGTTCGACGCGCTCGGCAAGGGCGACGCCGACCAGCGCCACCACAACCAGGCCACCGTCCTCGCCGCGCAGTCGCAGGAGGCGCTGCGAAGCGACCCTGCGACCGCGCTCAACGAACTCGTCAACCAGGGCGGACACGTCTACACCCAGACCGTCCAGGGCACCAAATACACGATCACCCAAACCGCCGTCTTCAAGCAGGGCACCGGCGAAACCGCGACATGCAACGCCGCCGCCGGGCACTCCGCCGAAGCCAGCAACTACGTCCGCATCACCTCGACGGTCTCGTGGTCCTCGCTCGGCAAAACACGACCCCCTGTCACCGAGTCGAGCCTCATCACGCCACCCGTGGGCTCCGCGCTCGAGGTCGACGTGACCAACGGCGGCTCGCCGGAAACCCCGGTATCTGGCGTCGCGGTGCTCGACGAAGGCGTCGAAACGACGACTGGCGAAAACGGATGCGTAATCTACAACGGCATCCCCTCGACGACGACCGAAGTCGAAGCGTTCAAGCCCGGTTACGTGATCCCAAACGGCGAATTCACATACTTCGCCAAAGAAGTCTCGATCGCCCCCAACGTCATCACGCACAAGCCGCTCACTCTCGCGCCGGGCGGCTTTATAACCGCCACCTTCACCTACGGAGGGAAAGAAGTCTCGGGCGATACGTTCGTCGCCGCGAACAGCGAAACCAAGACGAGCCCCGAATTGATCGCTGGCAGCACTGCAAATGGAATTACGTTCAACGCTGCAGGCGAATACGCGACGGTACCTGGCAAATACGCGACAACCGCCACCACCCCGAGAGAACCTACGCACTATCCGAACGGGAACCTCTTTCCGTTCAAACAGTCGTGGACCGTGTACGCCGGCGACTGCTCCGTCAACAATCCCGCAAAATATAAAGGTGCTACAGCGGGCAGCGGAGTCGTTCCTCCGGGCGGTAGCGTCAATGTTTCAGTGCCCATGTCCAACGTGGCGCTCAACGTGTACAAAGGCACCAAAGAATCCGAAGGCCTGGCGACTGAAAAATACCCGGTCAAGATCACGAACCTCAGCTGCACCTCGCCGCTCGCGGCCACGCCGCTCAATGCTTACAAGGCGACCTACGAACACCCTAATTCCGCCATCGAAGGGCATCTCACCAACCCCTATCAGCCCTTTGGCAAGTTCAAGCTATGCCTCTACAACGAAGCTGCGAAAAAGACCTACACCGCCACCTACGAAAACCTCGCGGCGGCGGGCTCCAAATTCAATTTCTTTCTCAAAAACGCAGCTGGCCCGTACTCTGAAGGCAGCGGCGAAACACTCGTGGGAATTACGGTTGCTGAAAAACAAGCAACGAACACGTGCTGATGAAACTGCTACCACCCCTATCTCTTGCCCGCGACGCGCAGGGCTTCAGCCTCATCGAGCTACTAGTGGCGATGCTGAGCGCAACGATCGTCGCAGGAGCGCTTTTCGCGGTTCTGAACTTCTCCACGAAGGAGACGGCCGCCCTCTCGGACAAGGTCCAGGCCGACCAGACCGGACGCACCGCAATGACCAAGATCGTCGACGAGCTGCACTCGGCGTGCATTAAACCGCAGTTTACGCCGATCAGGGAAAAAAGTTCCGAAACGGAACTCCGCTTTATCACGGCATTTAGCGCCAAGGCCGAAATACCGGAAGCCGAACTCCATGAAATAGTCTGGAATGGAGCAAAACGCACACTCACAGACAAGCACGCCAAGGCCCCTGTTGAAACGCTTGCGTTCGGAGCGACAACCGAAACCCTGATCGCATCAAACGTTTCACAGAACGAAGTCGGCGGCGAAAAGATCCCTATCTTCCAGTACTTCAGCTACGCAGAAGAAACGACCTCGGGCGAAGCGCTGCCGGTCAGCACCCTCAACACCGAAGCGCTGAAAGGCGCGTCACTGAGTAAAGAACAAGCCACTGAAGCCGCATCGGTTCTCATCAGCTTCAACACCGCGCCCGCCAGCGGGAAAACGACCCTCAACCGAAGCCTGCAGCTAAGCAGCCAGGTGACCTTTGCCTTCAGTGTACCCGACTCTGAAACACCGATCCATGACGCGCCATGTCAATGACCTTCCACAAAATGCGCGCAATGCTGCGCTCCCAGGACGGCTTCACAATGATGCTCGTACTCAGCGTCATGCTGATTACGAGCCTGCTGCTTGTGGCCGGCTTTGCCGCAACCAACGGAGACATCGGCACATCGCGTCGCGACACCCTGCAGAAGCAGGCTTACTACGCCGCGCTTGCGGGCGTCCAACAGTTCGAGTATCGGATGCAGGCTAATCCCAACTACTGGCAGAACTGCCCCACACCGTCAAGCTTGTCCTCAGAAGAAACCGGCACGCGCTACGAAGACGAAATTCTTGTAGCCGAATCGGCTCCCAAAGGTATTACGACCTGCCTCACGAGCAGTCCGATCGAATCCGCGATTGAGTCCACCGGGACCAACGCGAACACCTTTCGTATCCGGTCCGTCGGCTGCGCCGGCCCGAAGATCATCGCGAAATGCCCGGCTGAAGGCGCAGCCGGATCCAAAATCGTCATGCGTTCGATTGTCGCCACGTTCCAGGTCATCGGCTTTCTGAACTTCGTGTACTTCACAAATCATGAGATCGAGGATCCCGCGCTGTATGAAGCATCGGCGACATGCAAAAACAATCACTCGTACTACCCGGAAACCTCAAAATGCAATATTATCCAGTTCGCAACGGGTGACGCCGTCAAAGGCCCGATGCACACGAACGACGCCGTGTGCGTCGGCGGCTCAGCATCCTTCGGTCGAGAAGGGCACACCCCCAAAGACGTCGTGGAATTCTTCCGGGGCCTCAACGGCAGCTGCGGCGGCACCGGCAAATACAACACACTGACGGGCAAATACGCCAAGGGCTCAAGCATGGAACCGCCGGAAAGCGACACCAGCCTTGAAACCTACGCGCTCGGGGAAAACCAATTCGCGGGTGTCACACGCCTTGTACTCGACGGCGCGAGCAACACGATCTCCGTGACGAACAAAGGCAGCACGAAAACTCTCGCCTGGCCCAGCAACGGCCTGCTCTGGGTCAAGAGCGGCAAAGGGGCATGCGAATATAAATATGAACCGCACGAAGCCGACAACAAAGCCGAGGAAGCCCAAGAGACCGAATGCGGCAACGTGTATGTCAGTGGCACATACAGCAAACCGCTGACGATCGGCTCCTCCGACGACGTGATCGTCAACGGCAACATCACGCCAACAGGCGTCGCCCTCGGCAGCGAACCGGCCGGCACCGCAGTGCTCGGACTGATCGCGAACAACTACGTTCGCGTGTACCACCCGGTGGAAGAAACGTACTCGAAGTCGGCCAAAAGCAGCTGCAAAGAAAAGACCGTCTCGGAACATGTGTTCAAAGACAAAGAAGAAAACTCCACCACGTGCGTCTATACGAATGAATCGGTCCAATCTGGCGGCGAAGAAGTCACGTACTGCAACGCGCCCAACGCCACCGGCTCGCAAACGAGCCCCTGGATCTACGCGGCGATCCTCTCGACTTCGCACTCGTTCATCGTGGACAACTTCAACTGCGGCGAAAAACTCGAAAACCTCAACGTGTTCGGAGTCATCGCGCAGAACTACCGCGGGATCGTCGGCACGAGCGGCGGAACGGGCTACATCAAGAACTACAACTACGACCAGCGCCTCGCGGTCGACGAGCCCCCCTACTTCCTCGCGCCGCTGAAGGCCGGCTGGAAAGTCGCACGCGAGACCTCGCCCACGGCCGGCTGACGCACCCGCCAGCGCCGGCGGGTCAACAGCCCTGTCTGACAGACTGATCCGATGGCGATGCCGAGGGAGTTCACACGGACTTTGGCCAGGGTCTCGCTCGCGCTCGTGGCAGCGATTGGCGCCGTGGAGACGGCGGGCTGCGGAGAAGCGACGGTCCCGGGCAAGGTCGTCGCGAGCACGCACGTCGCACACGCAAACCACAAGCCCGCGGCGCCAGCGAAACCCCGCAGCGTCGTCGCCCGCATCGATGCGTCCTCCGACCGCATCCTTGCCGAAGGCAAGGTGCGCATCGCCTCTGGCGCACCATCTGACGCGGAAATCCGCCGCGAGATCAGGGCCGCCCGGAAGGCGGGGATCGTCCTCCCCAGCGGCAACTCCGCCGCGTCGTTCGAAAGCGCCCAGGCGAACTCGGGCATCGCGGGCCAGCACGCGCAGGTGCCCCAGACCGCGTGGAACCCGCGCTCCAAGCCGATCGCCTCGTGGATCGTGCCGATCCTGCAGTGGGCCTCGCTGCACGGCTGGGCGGGCACCGTTACGAGCGGCTACAGAACCTTCTACGAACAGGCGCAGCTCAACGCCGCGGGCGCCTTCAGCGCCCCCGCGGGACTGAGCAACCACGAGACCACCGTCTACCCCGGCGGCGCCGTCGACGTGACCGACCCAGCCCAGCTGATCGCCGCTCTAAGCAAATACCCCGGGCCGGTGAAGCTCGTGGGCGGAGTCCTCGGGCTGATCGACCCCGAGCACTTCTCCGCCACGGGGGACTGAGTCGGGCCGCGTGAAAGGTCCGCAGCGGCTCGTACGGTTGCGTCATGCCGCGTCTGGAGGAAATCACGTATGAGGCTGGCCGCCAAGCACTTGCCGACCAGGAGGCGCTCGTCTCTGGCATCCGCCAGCGCACGGGGACGCTTCTCGCAGCCCACGCACTGGTCGCCTCGTTCCTGGGCGCCGCCACAATCCGCGCGCACGGCCTCGAAGCGCTCGGATGGATCGCGCTGACGGCTCTGGTGCTCGGCCTCTGCCTCTCCGCAGTTCTTCTCGCGCCATGGCAGCTCAAGTTCGCGGTGGATGCACGCGAGTTGTACGACGAGCTGTATCCAAAGGCTGAAGCTGAAGCCGACGCGGACACGCTGGGCTGGCTCGCTGCTGCGGGCTATGGGTATCAGGCGCTACGCGAAGAGAACGCAGACACCGTGCGAGTCATGTCATGGCTCTCCGGCGGCGTTGGAATTCTGATGATCGCGCAGACGATCTCGTGGCTGGCTGCGCTGGCGGTACAGTAGGAACAATGACGCCCAAGCCGCTGCCACCACAGGAAATCAAGCAGCCGTCGACGTCCATCGGCATTCAAGAGGGACGCGGCGGCTCCGGACACCCTTCCCCGCGACCGCGACCATAGAACGCATCCCATCCGTGGCTGACGCGCACTGAGCACGCTTGACGGCAGCTCAGGCTGCCGCCGCCAGACACACGGCGGAAATGCGGGCGGAGGGACTTGAACCCCCAAGGGCTTTCGCCCACCGGCTCCTAAGGCCGGCGTGTCTACCAATTCCACCACGCCCGCTAACGCGCAGCAGAGCGTACCGGGGCCGCGGGAGCTTGTAAGGTGAGGGGCGTTATGTCTTCGATCGCAGCCCGGGAGGGGCAGCGTGGCGTGATCGTCACGCATCCCAATCGCGACAAGCCCGCCGTGCAGGCGACGCGCGCGACCGTCGTGCTGCTGCTCATCGTCTCTGCCGCGCTGACGCTGCTCGTCACGATCAGCGGGTGGAACGTGCTGCAGGGCGCCGTGCCGGTGCAGATCGGGTACGTGCTCGTGTATCTCATTCTCGCGTTCTACGCCGCGCGCTGGAACCGCGGCGTGCTGCCCGTGGCAGCGGTGCTCGCGGTGCTGCTGCTGATCTTCGCGCTCGTCGCCGGCCCCGGCTGGTTCGCGCGCGACAAGACCGGCTTCGAGGCGCCGCAGTATCTCGACGCGAACCTCCTCGGCCTGATCACCCTGCTGATCGTGCCGGTGCAGATGCTGCTCGTAACGTTCGCCATGCGCGGCTTCAAACAGGGCTGGAACGTGGAGCTCGAGCGCCGCGACCCCAACGCCGGCGGCGTCGGCCCCGGAGCGTATCCGGGAGCGCCGCCGCACCCCGCCTGAGAGCCAGCCCGCGAATCGCCTGAGAACCAACCTGCGGCGGCCGAGTATTCTCGGAGCGGTCGAGCGGATTGCGGCGGTGGCGGAACGGTAGACGCGGAGGCCTCAAAAGCCTCTGTCCGCAAGGGCGTGTGGGTTCGACTCCCACCCGCCGCATTCGAATCGGCCTACGGCCCGGACACCAGCTCCAGCAGCGGCTCCGCCAGCGCGGGCGGAGCCACGAGAATCCCCCACGGCAGGTTCTCGTGAACCGGCAACTCGCGCACCTCCAGTCCCGCGCGTTCGCACACGAGCGCGCCCGCCGCTATGTCCCACGGCTTGACGGTGCGCTCGAAGTACGCGTCATAGCGCCCCGCGGCGGTCCACGCGAGGTCGAGCGCCGCGCTGCCCATGCGGCGCACGTCGCGCACGCGCGGCACGAGCCTCGCGAGCACGGGCGCCTGCGCGGCGCGCACGTCCGCGTCGTAGGCGAACCCCGTGGCGACCATCGCCGTGGCGAGATGCGAGTCGCGCGTCGGCCCAGTCAACTCGGCCGCCTCGCGCTCCTCCCCCACGAGCAGCGCGCACCCATCGCGCGTGGCGATGAACAGCTCGTCGCGGTTGGGGTCGTAAACGGCGCCCGCAAGCGTCTGGAGCTCGTCGCGCACGGCGACGCTCACGCACCACTGCGGTATGCCGAAGAGGAAGTTCACCGTGCCGTCGAGCGGGTCCACCACCCAGCTGAGGCCGCTCGTGCCCCGCTCGCTGCCGCCCTCCTCGCCGATGAAGCCGTCGTGCGGACGGCGCTCGCGCAGCAGCTCGCGGATGGCGCTCTCCGCTGCGAGGTCCGCCTCGCTGACGAGATCCGTGGGCGTGGTCTTGCTCGACACGCTCGCCTCCGCGCCGCGCGCGACGCGTTCGAGCAGCAGCGCGCCCGCCATGCGCGCCGCGTCGACCGCCACGTCCAGCAATGCGTCGGCGTCGACGGCTGCGTCGCCCTGCGCGTGCGCCTCGCTCACGCGAACTCGGGCGGGCGCTGCGCAGCCCAGGGGCGCTCCGCCTCGAGCTGCCCCGCGAGCGACAGCAGCGTCGCCTCGTCGCTGGGGCGCCCCACGAGCTGCACCGCGCGCGGCAGGCCGTCCGCGCCGAAGCCCGTCGGCACCGACGCGGCGGGCTGCCCCGTGACGTTCCACACGCCGTTGTACGGAACCATGCCCGCGACCGTGTTGAGCGTCCAGATCGCGCCGTGGCCCTGCAGCTGGCCGATGCGCGGCGGCATCGACGCGGTGGCGGGCGTGATCAGCACGTCGTGGCTCTCCAGCACGCGGTTGAGCCTCGCCGCGAGCGCCGCCTCCGCGGCGAGCGCGCGCTCGAGCAGCCCCTTGGGGATCAGCCCGCCGAGGCGCGCGATCGCGCGCGTGCGGCGTTCCATGCGCTCGGGGTGCGCGAGCGCCTCGGCGTCCTGGTGGGCGCCGCGCAGGTAGCGCACGAGCACCGCGGGGATCGTGTCGAGGCCGTAGTCGGGGTCGTGCTCGGCGACGTCGTGTCCGAGCGAGCGCAGCAGCGCGACCGTGTCCTCGAGCGCTCGCCGCGCGTCCTCATCGAGGCGGGAGACGACCCCGAACGGCACCTTCGTGGAGTACGCGATGCGCAGGTGCGAGGGCGGCGTGGCGGCGGCCTGCGCGAAGGAGACCTCCGGCGTCGGCGCGCTGTCGTCGTCGGTGTCGATCGCGCCAGAGGCGACGTCGTGGAACAGCGCCGTGTCGGCGACGCTGCGCGCGAGCACGCCGTTGACCGACAGCCCGTACCAGCCGCGCGCGCGCGGCGCCATCGACACGCGGCCGCGCTGGGGCTTGAGGCCGAACAGGCCGCACCACGCGGCGGGGATGCGGATCGAGCCGGCGCCGTCGGAGCCGAGCGCCGCGCCGACGAGGCCCGCGGCGACCGCCGCTGCGCTGCCTCCGCTGGAGCCGCCGGGCGCGCGCTGCAGATCCCACGGGTTGCGCGTGGCGCCGAACGTGTTCGTCTCGGTGAACGGCCACAGCGTCAGCTCGGGGACGTTCGTCTTGCCCACGATCACCGCGCCCGCCTCGCGCAGGCGGCGCACCACCTCCGCGTCGGCGCTCGCGCGGCCGTCGGTGGCGTTGGTGCCGTACGCGGTCATCTCACCCGCCACGTCGATGTCGTCCTTCACCGCGATCGGCACGCCCAGCAGTGGACGCTCCGCGCCAGCCGCCCGGCGCGCATCCGCCTGGTCGGCTTCCATCAGCACGCGTTCGGCGAGCACCACGCGAAACGCGTTCAGCTTCGTGTCCAGGCGCGCGATGCGCTCCAGGTAAACCTCCACGAGCTCACGTGAGGAGACCTCGCCCGCGGCGATCAGCTCGGCCTGGCGGGCGATTCCTGCGTAGGCGAGATCGACGGAATCCATCTCCCACGCAATCTATTGGAAGCTCGCCCAATCCGCCGCATGCGCGCCTACGATGACGCGGCAGGGGAGGATCCCAAGACACCAAGAGGGGGAGCGATCAAGTGTCATATCCAGTGACGTTCGAAGCTGACTATGTCGAGAAGCGCAGCAGGTTGACGGCGTTCTTTCGCCTGATCCTGGCCATTCCGCTGATGGTGTGGCTGTACCTGTACGGGATCGTCGCGACGGTCGCGATCGTCATCGCATGGTTCGCGATCGTGATCACGGGCAAGTACCCGCAAGGCCTCTACAATTTCGTGGCCAGCTTCACGCGCTTCATCACGCGCACCACCGCGTACGCGGCGCTGCTGAGCGATCCGTATCCCGCGTTCAACGGCAAGGACGATCCCGCCTACCCGGTGCGGATGAACTTCGCGGGGCCGCTGGAGGGCTACAGCCGCGTGAAGACGTTCTTCCGCTGCATCCTCGCGATCCCGATCCTGGTGGTGCGCTACGCGATGGGCATCCTGCTGGAGATCGGAGCGTTCGCGGCGTGGGTCGTGATCGTCATCACCGGCAAGATGCCGCGCGGGCTGTTCGACCTGATGGTGCTGGCGAACTCCTACAACGCGCGCAGCGACGCGTATGTGTACCTGCTCACCGAGACCTACCCGCCGTTCCAGGACGAGCAGACGCGCACCGCGGGGATCCCCGGGACCGCCTGAATCACGCGAGCGTGAAGGGCGCGGCGCTCAGACGGGCGTGACGGCGTTGCGCTTGGCCGGCCAGCTGCGCTGCTTGCGAGTCGCGTGCGCGAAGCGTCGCACGAGCTCCTCGCGCAGCTGGTCGGGCTCGATCACCGCGTCGATGACCATTTCGGAGGCGAGGTGCAGGATGTCGATGTCGCGCGAGTACTCCTCGCGCAGCTCCTCCGTCTTGGCGGCGCGCTGCGCGTCGTCGTCGATCGCCTGCAGCTGGTTGTAGTAGACCGCGTTGATCGCCGCCTGCGGCCCCATCACGGCGATCGACGCGGTGGGCAGCGCGATGCAGCAGTCGGGGTCGAACGCTGGCCCCGCCATCGCGTACAGCCCCGCGCCGTACGCCTTGCGCACGACGACGGAGATCTTCGCCACGGTCGCCTCGCTGACGGCGCTGATCATCTTCGCGCCGTGGCGGATGATCCCGTCGCGCTCCACCTGCGTGCCGATCATGAACCCGGGCACGTCCGCTAGGAACAGCAGCGGCACGTTGAACGCGTTGCAGTTCCAGATGAAGCGCGCGGCCTTGTCGGCGGAGTCGGAGAACAGCACGCCGCCCTTGTGCTTCGGCTGGTTGGCGACGATCCCGATCGCGTGGCCCTCCAGGCGCGCGTAGCCAACGACGATCTCCCTCGCCCAACGCGGGTGGATCTCCATCAGCGAGCCCTCGTCCACGAGCGCCTCTATGAGCGTCTTGATGTCGAACGGCTTGTTCTCATCCGCGGGGATCAGCTCGCCGATGGAGCGGCCGTCCGGCTGCGCGCGCGGCGGCGCGGGCTGGGCGACCGGGGGCGGCTGCGTCCAATCGCCGGGAAGATAAGAGAGATAGCGGCGTGCGCACTGGATCCCGTCGGCGTCCGTCTTGACCAGTTGGTGGCCGCACCCGGAGACGCCCGTGTGCATGCGTGCCCCACCCATCTCCTCGAGCGAGACCTTCTCGCCGATCACCATCTCCGCCATGCGCGGCGAGCCGAGGTACATCGACGCGTTGCCCTCGCGCATGATCACGATGTCGCAGAACGCGGGGATGTACGCGCCACCCGCGGCGCTCGGGCCGAACAGCACGCACACCTGCGGCACCACGCCGGAGAGCTTCACCTGGTTGTGGAAGATCCGCCCCGCGCCGCGGCGGCCGGGGAACATCTGCACCTGCTCGGTGATGCGCGCGCCGGCGGAGTCCACCAGGTAGACCATCGGCACGCTCAGCGACAGCGCGCGCTCCTGGATGCGCAGGATCTTCTCCACCGTCTTCGGCCCCCACGACCCCGCCTTGACGGTCGGGTCGTTGGCCATCAGCGCGACCGTGCGGCCCTCCACCGTGCCGACGCCCGTGACCACGCCGTCCGCGCCGAGCCCGTCGCCGTCCCAGTTGGCGAGCAACGCCTCCTCCGCGAACGAGCCCTCGTCCACGAGCAGCGCGACGCGTTCGCGCACTGGAAGCTTGCCCTGCTCGCGCGCCTTGTCGTGGTGGCGCTCGGGGCCGCCCGCCAGCGCCCGCGCACTCGCGCGCTCGAACTCGCTCATGAGCGGCGCCGGCGACCGGACGGCCCGCGGCGTGTGGCGCGGCTTGACGGGACGCTCATGCCGAGACCCCGCTCAGAAAGCCGGATTCGGCGTCGGAGCGTCGCCGGAGTAGTCGTAGAAGCCGAGCCCCGACTTGCGCCCGAACCAGCCCGCGGCGAGCATCTTGCGCAGCACCGGCGGGCGCGCGAAGCGGCGCTCCCGGAACTCGTCGAACAGCACGTCGCAGATCGAGCCGAGCGTGTCCAACCCGACGAAGTCCGCGAGCGTCAGCGGGCCCATGGGGTGCCCCGCGCCGGCCTTCATCGCCTCGTCGATCTCGTCCACCGAGCCGACGCCCTCTTCGTAGGCGCGGATCGCGTCGAGCATGTACGGCACGAGCAGGCGGTTGACGATGAACCCCGCCTTGTCCTTCGTGGGGATCGCCAGCTTGCCCTCTGAGCGCGCGAACTCCAGCGCCGTGTCGAACGCCTCGTCGGTGGTCGTCACGCAGCGGACCACCTCGACCAGCTTCATCACCTGTGCGGGGTTGAAGTAGTGAAGCCCCACGAACTGGCCGGGGCGGCCCGTGGCGGCGGCCTGGTCGATCACTGACAGCGATGACGTGTTCGTCGCGAACACCGCGTCGGGCTTGACGATCCGGTCGACCTCTTTCCACATCTCGAGCTTCAGCGCGAGGTTCTCCGTGATCGCCTCGATCACCAGGTCGCAGTCCGCCAGCTCGCCGTAGTCGACGGTTGCGTTGATGCGCCCGCGGATCGCGTCGGCGTCCTCCTGAGAGGACTTGCCCTTCTCCACAGCGCGCGCGAGCTGCTTCTCGATCTTGCCGATCCCCTTCGCGAGCGTTGCCTCGTCGACCTCGCGCAGCACCACGTCGTAACCCGCCGCCGCGGCCACCTGCGCGATGCCGTGACCCATCAGCCCGGCACCAAGCACTCCCACCTTCTCGATCCGATGCGCCATGAGACCCTCCGCTCGTGTTTCTCCGATTCGCTCCCCGCAGCCTATTACGCACCCGCGGCCCGCGGGGTCGGCGCTCGTTTCACTGCGGCCCGCGGTTTAGGCTGGTGGACCACGCCACCCACTCGAGGAGCCCGCCATGAGCATCGTCGTCACAGAGGACCGCGGCGCGGTCCGCCACATCGTCTTGAACCGCCCGGAGAAGCGCAATGCGATGAACCAGGTGCTGCTGCTCGCGCTCAGCAGGGAGCTGCGCGCGGCCGCGGACGACAGCTCCGTGCACTGCGTCGTCCTGCGCGGCGAGGGGCCCGTGTTCTCCGCCGGCGTCGACCTCGAGGAGCTGGGCTCGTTCGCCGCCGAGCCCTCCGCGCTGCGTCCGTTCAGGAACGTGTTCCTCGAGTGCGCCAACCTGTGCGAATCGATGGCCAAGCCGGTCATCTGCCAGATCCACCGCACGTGCGTCGGCGGCGCGCTCGAGGTCGCGCTCGGCTGTGACCTTCGGATCGCCTCCAGCGACTCCAAGCTCGGGCTCCCCGAGGTCAAGTTCGGGATCATCCCCGACGTCGGCGGATCCACCCGTCTGCCCGCCGTCGTCGGTCTCGGACGCGCGAAGGAGCTCATCATGACCGCCCGCCTGATCGACGCCACCGAGGCCGAGCGCATCGGCCTGGTCAACCGCGCCGTGCCAGCCGAGGAGCTCGATCGGGCCACCGACGCGCTCGTCGAGGAACTGCTCGCCAACTCCCACATCGCCGTCGGGCGCGCCAAGCGCGTCATCGACGCCTCCGCCCGTCCCACGCTCGCGCAGTCGCTCGAGATGGAGGTGTCGGTGCAGGAGTACTGCGTAGCCGCCGTGCGCGAGCAGGTCCGCCAGGCCGAGGAGGCCGTGGTCTAGGACCGTCTCGCGGGCTGGGGACTCAGGCGCGCCGGGCGACGACGCCCGCACATCAGGAGCGCCAGTCCACGGGGCCAGCCACCAGCGTGTGGCTGCCGAGCGGCCGCCCCAGGATCTCCTGCGCGCGGCGCGCACACGCGAGCAGCGCGTCCAGGTCGATGCCAGTGTCGATGCCCATCTCGTGCAGCATCGACACGAGGTCCTCCGTTGCGATGTTGCCCGTCGCGCCCGCCGGCACCGGGCAGCCGCCCAGCTCGCCGACGCTCGACTCCAGGCTCGTCACGCCCGCCTCCAGCGCCGCCAGTGCGTTCGCCAGTCCCTGCCCGCGCGTGTTGTGGAAGTGCGCCGTCAGCTCCAGCTCCGCCCCCAGCCGCTCGCCCGCCACGGTGAACAGCTCGCGCACCTGGCGCGGGTTCGCCATGCCCGTGGTGTCGCCGAAGCCCACCTCCTGCGCGCCCGCGTCGCGCAGCGCCGCCGCGATCTCCAGCACCCGCTCCTGCGGCACGTGGCCCTCGTACGGGCAGCCAAAAGACGTCGAGATCACCCCCTCGCAGCGCAGCCCCGCCTCACGCGCGCGCGCCAACACCACCTCGAGCCCCGCCAGCGACTCCGCGATCGAGCGGTTCACGTTCTTGCGGTTGTGCGTCTCCGACGCCGACAGGAACACGTTGATCTCGTCGATCCGCTCGCGGTGCTCCAGCGCCGCGTCCAGGCCGCGCTCGTTCGGCACCAGCACGCTCACCGACACCCCCTCCGGGACGCTCGCACGCTCCAGCACCTCCGCCGCGTCCGCCAGCTGCGGGATCACGTCCGCGCGCACGAAGCTCGTCACCTCCAGACGCGACACGCCCGTGCGCGCCAGCGCGTCGATCAGCTCCACCTTGCGCTCCGTCGGCAGCACCTCCGGCTCGTTCTGAAAGCCGTCGCGCGGGCCCACCTCGCGCACGCGCACGCTGCTCGGCAGATCCGCCATCCGCTCGCTCACAACGCCAGCGAGCCGCGGGCGGCACGCGCGATGGGGGCCTCGATGCTCACCCCCCGAAGCCTATACTCGGCCGCCGTGCCACCCTCCAACCACGATTCCGTCGCCGTCATCGGCGCCTCCGGCGCGCTCGGCTTCGGACTCGCCATCAGGCTGGCCCGCGTCGGCGTGCCGATCGCCATCGGTTCACGCGAGCTCGCTCGCGCCGAGGAGACCGCGGAGCGCGCCCGAGAGATCGTGCCCGACGGCGCGTTCACCGCGCACGACAACGCCAGCGCCGCGCGCGCCGCGCAGACCGTCATCCTCAGCGTGCCCTTCCGCAGCCAGTCCGAGACGCTCACCAACCTCAAGGACGCCCTCCAGCCCGGCCAGCTCTTGATCGACGCCACCGTGCCGCTCGCCGCCGCCGTCAGCGGCAAGGCCACGCGCATGCTCGGCGTGTGGCAGGGCTCCGCCGCGCAGCAGGCCGCGGAGATGACCCCCGACGGCGTGCGCGTCGTCTCCGCGCTTCACACCGTCAGCGCCGCGTCGCTGTCCAACCTCGAGCACCCACTCGAACAGGACGTGCTCGTGTGCGGCGACTCGCGCGCCGACAAGCGCGAGGCCGCCGCGCTGATCGAGCTCATCGACGGCCTGCGCTGCGTCGACTGCGGGCGCCTGGAGATGTCGCGCACCACCGAGTCGCTCACCGCGATGCTGATCGCCGTCAACTCCCGCTACAAGGCCCACGCTGGCGTCCGCCTCACCAACCTGCCCGATCGGCTGTGGGAGTGAGCGCGCCCGACGTCCTGCTGCTCTCCGGCGGTTCCGGCGGCGCGAAGCTCGCGCGCGGCATGGCCGACGCCGTCGGCGCCGAGCGCCTCGCCGTGCTCGTCAACACCGGCGACGACATCGAGATCTACGGCGCGCACGTATCGCCCGACCCCGACCTCGTCTCGTTCTGGCTCGCCGACGTCATCGACGAGCGCGGCTGGGGGCTGCGCGACGACACGTTCGCCGTCATGGACGCGCTGCGCCAGCTCGGCGTCGAGGTGTGGTTCAACCTCGGCGACCGCGACCTCGCGTGGTGTCTCGAGCGCGCCAGGGTGCTCGCAGAGGGCGCCACCCCCACCGCCGCGCTCGCGCGCCTGAACGACGCGCTCGGCGTGCGCTCCGCCGTGCTGCCCATGAGCGACGATCCCGTCCGCACGTGGGTCCGCAGCGCCTCCGCCGGCTGGTGCGCCTTCCAGGAGTTCATGATCCGCGAGCGCGCCCAGGGGCTCATCGAGGGCGTCGAGTACCGCGGCGCCGAGCAGGCCAAGCCCAGCGCCGAGGTGCTCGCCGCGATCGCAGGCGCAAGCGCCATCGTCATCGGGCCGTCCAACCCGCTCGTCTCGATCGCGCCCATCCTCGCCGTGCCCGGCATCCGCGAGGCGCTGCTCGCCGCGGCCGCGCCCGTCATCGCCGTCAGCCCGATCGTCGGCGGGCAGGTGCTCAAGGGCCCCACCGCCTCGTTCATGGCGTTCGCCGCGCTCGAGCTCAGCGCGTCCGGCATCGCCGACTTCTACGGCGAGCTGCTCGACGGCATCGTCGCCGACGAGAACGTCGCCACCGTCCCCACGTTACAAACCGACACCCGCATGGACGACGCCGCCGCGCGCGCGCGCCTCGCCCAGGAGACGCTGTCGTTCGCCCAAGCCCTCGCCGGCTGAGCGCCAGCGGTCGGTCGGGCGTTCGAAAATACAGTCACCAATGAACCCCGCCGACCTACGTCCGCACGACAAGATCACGCATTCGCGTGAGCGCGCCTGGGGGCAGTTCGGCATCCGGCGCGCCAGTCCGCGCATCGCCGGTCTCGCCGTCGCCGACTCCCCCGACGTCTTCACGCAGGCCGAGGTGCTCGAGCGGCTGGGCCTCGCGGACGATGAGTTCGCCGCGGGCATCTTCGCCCGCTGCGGCGTCCAGCGTCGTCATCTCAACCTCTCGAGCGACTTTCTCGCGCGTACGTTGCAGGGCCGCGCCGCGGTCGTCGAGGAGGATCTGATGCGGCAGGC
This sequence comes from uncultured Solirubrobacteraceae bacterium, assembly GCA_963813055.1. Taxonomy (GTDB): domain Bacteria; phylum Actinomycetota; class Thermoleophilia; order Solirubrobacterales; family Solirubrobacteraceae; genus Palsa-744. The sequence goes on along the minus strand of CAWEXM010000005.1, from coordinate 283,370 downwards.
CGTCGAGGCGATCGACGCGCTCGACGTCGATCCGGACACGATCGGAACGGTCCTCAGCGCCAGTTTCTACTCGCTCGGCGGCCCCACGCTCGCCCATCGGCTCGTCGAGCACTACCGCATGGACCCCACCACCGACAAGTATCACGTCGTCGGCGTCGGCTGCGCGAGCGTCGTGCCGCTGCTGCGACTCGCCGCCGGATCGCTGCACCAGCACCCGCACAAGCACGCGCTCGTCGTCGCCGCCGAGAGCATGAGCTCGCTGCTCATGCCCGCCCGCCCCGACGACACCAAAGCCAAGACCGTCGGCTCCGCGATCTTCGGCGACGGCTGCGCCGCCGCGCTGCTCTCCAGCGACGCGACCGCCGCCAGGCGCGCCAACAGCGCCGGCCCCACGATTCTCGCCAGCCAGGTCCACCAGATCCCCGGCACGCTCCATGCCGTCAGTCTCGCGCTCGCGCCGCACGACAGCTACCTGCAGCTCGCGCGCGAGCTGCCCGACCTCGCCGCCGCCGGCGTGGGCGCGCTCGTGGAGGAGTTCCTGCTCCACCACCGCCTCGAGCGCTCCGGCATCGACCACTGGGTCCTCCATCCAGGCGGCCGACGCATCATCGAAGGCGTCCAGGAGGCGCTAGCGCTCTCCGACGAGGACGCAGCCATCAGCTGGCAATCGCTCGCCGACCACGGAAACGTCGGCACGCCGTCGATCTTCTACGTGCTCAACAGCACCATCGAGCAGCGCCGCCCGCAGCCGGGCGAACTCGGTCTCGTCGTCACCATCGGCCCCGGGGTGACGATCGGGCTGATGCTGCTGCAGTGGTGAGACGCCGCGCGCGAGCCCGCGTCCGTGCGTGCACGAGCCGACGGGCGAGCCTGTCTCGCTGGATACGCTCTTGCGATGCGCACCGCCGCGGTTCTCCCCGTCAAGAGCTTCGCCCGCGCCAAGCAGCGCCTCGGCGCCACCGTCGCCGATCGGCTGCGACTCGAACTCGCGCGCGCCATGGTCGCCGACGTGCTGCTCGCGCTCGCGCAAACCCAGTCCATCGAGTGCACCATCGTCGTCACCCGTGAGGCGTCGGTCGCGCGATCCGCAGCCGAGCTGGGCGCGCTCGTGGTCGAGGATCACGCCGAGGAAGGGCAGTCCGCCGCCGCCAGCCTCGGCATCGAGCGCGCGCTCGCCGACGGCTTCCAGCGCGTTCTCTGCGTCCCCGGTGACTGCCCCGCGCTCGACCCCGCCGAGCTCGACGCACTGCTGCGCGCCGCAGCCGTCGCGCCCACCGACCACGCGAACCCCGACACCGCCGACGGCCCCGGCCGCGCCGACAGCACCCACCGCGCGCCCACCGTCACCATCGTCCCCGACCGTCACGGCACAGGCACCAACGGGCTGCTGCTCTGCCCGCCCGACGCGATCGCGCCGAGCTTCGGGCCCGACAGCTGCGCGCGCCACACACAGCTCGCGCGCGACGCCGGCATCGTCCCGCGCGTCGAGCAGCTCGCGTCGCTGCTGCTCGACATCGACACCGGCGCCGACCTCGCCGCGCTGCGAGACCGTCTGAGCGGGCACAACGAGCGAGCCTCCCGCACACGCGCTGTACTCGGCCAGCCCGAACGCACAGATCTCATAACAATCCCAACCACAGCCTGAGACCGGCCGCTCAGTGTCGAGCCTCCACGCCCGCGGCATCCCAGGCATCCCCGAGGTGCGCCCCGGCGAGGACCTCGCCGCCCTGATCCTCGACGCGCTCGCACACAGCGCACCGCACGCCGACCAGGTCATCGCCATCGCCCACACCGTCGTCTCAAAGGCCGAGGGCGCACTCGCTGCGCTCGACGGCATCGCCCCGAGCGAGCGCGCGCTCCAACTCGCCGCCCAGCAGCGCAAGGACCCGCGCGCCGTGCAGGTAGTGCTGGACCAGTCCGCCCAGGTGCTCCGCGCCGAGCGCGGCGTGCTCATCTGCCGCACCCACCACGGCTTCGTCTGCGCCAACGCCGGCGTCGACGCGTCCAACGCCTCTGCCAATGGAGATGGCGAGACGCTGATTTTGCTCCCTCGCGACCCCGACGCCTCAGCGCGGCGCATCCGCGCGCGCCTGCGCCAGCTCACCGGCGCCCCGCCGCCCGCCGTGCTCATCACCGACAGCTTCGGCCGCGCCTGGCGCCACGGACAGGTCGACGTCGCCATCGGCCTCGCCGGCCTCGCACCGCTCGACGACTGGCGCGGGCGCACCGACGCCAGCGGCCTGGAGCTCAACGCCACCTGGCTCGCCATCGCCGACGCCGCCGCCGCCGCCGCCGACCTCGCGCGCGCCAAGGACTCCCGCGAACCCGTCGTCGTCCTCGACGGGCTCGAGCGATTCGTCACCGCCGAGGACGGCCCCGGCGCTGTCGCACTGCTGCGTTCGCTCGAAGAGGACATGTTCCGCTAGCGATTTCGCGCAACGCGCCCGCTGCCGCGGATAGGCTCCCCGGAGATGTTCGCGCTGCTTCGACCCCGCAGGCTGCTCTTCGTACTGCTGCTCGTCGTCGTCGCGCTCAACTGGACCTACGGAAGGCTGCCCGCCGAGCCCAAGGCCAGCGGCTCCTTCATCCAGCTCGGCAAGCTGCGCGTCCGCTACCTCGAACGCCCCGGCGCCGGCACGCCCGTGCTGCTCATCCACGGGCTGCCCGGCACCGCCCAGGACTTCGAAGACGTCGTGCCCATGCTCGCCGGACACCGCACCATCGCCATCGACCGGCCCGGCTTCGGCTACTCAAGCGGCGGCTACGTCCCCTTCGACAGACAGATCCAGGCGATCGACGAACTGCTCCACCGGCTGCACATCGCGCGCGCCATCCTCGTCGGGCACTCCTACGGCGGCACCATCTCGCTCGGGTTCGCCGAGCGTCACCCCAGCGAGGTCGCCGGCCTCGTGCTCGTCGACGCAGCCGCCGCCGGGCAGAAGCTCGGCACGTTCGCGCAGGTGCAGGCGCACCTCGTGCAGGTGCTGCAGGCGCCCGTCGTCAGGCAGATCGCCAACGCCACGTTCGGCCAACTGCTGCTCACCGTGTCCGTCAAGCGCGGCGAGGACGAAGCGTTCCACCCCCAGGCCGTCGCCTCCGCCCACCACCACCGCGTGCTCGCCATCAACATGACCCACGGCAACCTCGAGGCGCTCGCCGGCGAGCAGCTCGCCGCCAACGAAGTCATCGCGCGGGTGGACGCAGGGCTCGACGCCATAACCACGCCCGCCGTCGTCATCCAGGGCGACCACGACGAGCTCGTCAAGCCCGCCCACGGCCGCCGCCTCGCCGCCACGCTGCCACACGCGCGGCTCGTCATGGTCAGCGGCGGGCACATGGCGCCCTACACGCACCCCGACGCCATCGCCGCCGCAGTACAGAGCCTCGGCGGCTGAAAAGGGCGTGGGGCTACGCCCCCTCCGCCAACAGCGACCAAAAGCGCACGAACTCACGCTCGTGCCCGATGCCCGCTTCCAGCGCAAGACGCCAACCACGCGGCACGTCGGACCCGCCGACGCCCAACTGCTCGATGAGCCGTTCGCACAGCTCGAGCTGGCGTCTGTGGGCCGCGAGCTGAGCGACAGCCAGCGTGGCGGGATCGCCGCCGAAGAACAGCTTGAGCGTGCCCGCATCGCGGACCTCCTCCAGCTCTTCGGTAGGCGCGGAGCGCCAGCGCTCGAGCGCCTCACTTCCGCGATCGGTCAGGCGGTAGATCCGCCGGCGCCGGCCGATCTCCTCGCGCTCCTCCGCCAGCAGACCCTCCCTCGCCAGACGCGCGCACTCGGTGTAAAGCTGCGTATGAGGCACGCTCCAGAAGTTGATCGTGCTCACCTGCGCCGTCCGCTTGAGGTCATACGGAGTCGCCGGCCCAAGCTGCTCGAGCAGGCCGAGAACGATGTAAGAGGTCTCCGTCAAGCGCACATTTGACACGCGCCGCATTTTATCCTACGGTACGTACGGTTCGAGACGAACCATTCAGAAAGAACTGTGATGCCCGACCCGTCGCCGCTCGAGTTCGAGCGCAAACGCAATCCATTCACCAAGACCGGTGGCCGCTTCCACGGCGGCAAGCTGCTGAGCGCGATGATGCGGCCGTACTTCACGGTGCTGCCGCCCCGCGGCTTCGGGGTGCTCACCACCACAGGGCGCAAGACCGGCAAGCAGCGGCGCAAATGCATCCACGCGGTGCGTGACGGCGGGAAGGTCTACATCCTCATGCTGCGCCTCGCCCCCCACACGATCGCCGTAAACGCGATCTCCGCCTGGCTGCTGAACATACGCGCCGACCCACGGGTGCGGCTGCGCATCCGCGGCGGCAACTTCGCAGGGCGTGCACGCGAGCTGCACGACGCTGCGGAGATCGAGGAGGCGCGCGCCGTTTACCTCCGGTCCGTCACCCCTTTCGACTACGTCGAGTGCGCCTTCCATCGCCCCGGCCTGCCGACCCGCGCGAAGATCGACGAGCTGCACCGCAGCTGGTTCTCCACCGCGGTGCCGCTGGTCGTGGAGCTGCAGGAGGACGGGGCAGCTCGCGGCACCGCCTGAGGGCGCCGCACGCTCGCTACGCCGCGACCGGCAGCTCGTAGCGACGGCGAATCTCGTACAGCGTCGTGCGCTCCGCCGCCGGGCGGCCCGCCTCGTGCGCCGCCGCAACCAGCTGCTCCGGGTCGAGCTTCGTGCCGTGGTAGCTGCCCGCCAGGCGGCTGATCGACTCCTCCATCAGCGTCCCGCCCAGGTCGTTCACCCCCCAGCGCAGCGACTCCGTCGCCGCCTCCAGCCCCATCTTCACCCAGCTCGCCTGCAGGCTGCCGATCGTGCGCCCCAGCGCCAGGCGGAACACCGCCGTGTGCTTCAGGTTCTCCTCGCGCGAGATCTCCTCCACCCCGTGCGTGCGCCCCAGCAGCGTCTGGAACGGGATGAACGACAGCGGCACGAACTCCGTGATCCCGCCCGTGCGTTCCTGCAGCTCGCGCACCACGCGCATGTGCTCCGCCAGCTCCCACGGCTCCTCGATGTGGCCGAACATCACCGTCGACGTCGAACGCAGGCCCGCGTTGTGCGACGCCTCGATGATCTCCACCCAGCGCGCCACCGGCAGCTTGTTCGGCGAGATCCGCTCGCGCACGCCGTCGTGCAGCACCTCCGCCGCCGTCCCCGGCGTCGAGCCCAGGCCCGCGTCGCGCAGCCGCGCGAACACCTCCGACGGAGGGAGACCCGAGATGTCGCACATGTGCGCGATCTCCATCGGACTGTACGCGTGCAGGTGCAGGTCCGTGCCCGCCTCCCGCGCCGTGCGCTTCGCCACGCGCAGCCAGCCCAGGTAGTCCTCCAGATGCCAGTCCGGGTGGATGCCCGACTGGATGCACAGCTCGCTCGCGCCGTACTCGATCGCCGCGTGGATGCGCGACACGAACTCCTGCTCGTCGTGCTCGTACGCGTCCGGCGAGCGCTTGCCCTGGCCGAACCCGCAGAACGCGCAGCCCACCGTGCACACGTTCGACACGTTGATGTTCCGGTTCACCACGAACGTCACCGTCTCCCCCGCCAGCTCCGCCCGCAGCTCGTCCGCCGCCTCGCGCATCTCCTCGATCGCCTCCGCGCGCGTCTCCGCGAACATCGCCGTCAGCTCGTCCGCGCTCAGCGGCTGACCGTCTCGCCCCTTCTCGATCGCGCCCGCCACGAGGTCCGCGCGGATCGCCGCGGGGGGGTCCGAGCGACCGGATCCCCGCCTCGGGATGAAGCTCCAGAACTTCACCTTGATCGTGTCCATCACCGCCGCCGAGATCCACTCCGGGTCGATGTACCGCGGGTACACGCACAGCCGCTCCGTCAACGCCACCCCGTCCGCCTGGAGCTGCTTGCGCACCTGATGCGGCGAGGGGAACGGGTGCTCAGGGGAGATGTGGTCGCCGTTCGCGCTCAGGCCGCCGAGGTCGGTCGCGCCCGCCGCCACCAGCTCGCCCCACCAGTCCGCCAGGTTCGGCGGGATCTGTATGCCCACGTCCGGCATCAGCCTGCGGGTCTCTGAGATCAGGCGCTTCATGTCCTCGATGTTCACCGGACACGCCCACGCCGGCAGCGGCAGGTCCGGGCGCGAGTCCGCCACGCCCGTGCGCCAGTACTCGCGCGCCGCCGCGTCCGCGATCCGCGCAGGCTCCTGGCCGTAGTAGCGCTGATGGGGCACGAAGTTCTGCAGGATCACCTCCTGGATGTGGCCGTGGCGCTCGTGCAGCTCCGCCAGCGCCTCCAGCGATTCGACGCGCTCCTGCTCCGTCTCGCCGATACCCACGAGGATGCCGCTCGTGAACGGGATCCTCAGCTCGCCCGCCGCCGCGATCGTCTCCAGGCGCCGCGCCGGGTGCTTCGTCGGCGAGCCCGCGTGCACCGTCTCCATCAGCCGCTCCGACGCCGACTCCAGCATCAGCCCCTGCGACGCCGTCACCTCCCGCAGGCGCGCGAGATCATCGTGCGAGAGCACGCCCAGGTTCGTGTGCGGCAACAGGCCCCGCTCGAGCGCCCGCTCGCACACCCACACCACGTACGACGTGAAGTCCCCGTGGCCGTACTCCGCCAGTTTCGAGGCCACCTGAGGATTGACCTCCGGGCGCTCGCCCGTCAGCACCAGCAGCTCCTTCACCTGGCGCTTGCGCGCGCCGTCGAGGATCTCCATCACCTCCTCCGGGGAGTACAGGTGCGCCGTGTGCGTCGCGAACGCGCAGTACTTGCAGTAGCACTGGCAAGTACGCGACAGCGACAGCGTCAGGTTGCGCGAGAAGGTGACCCGACGACGCATGCCCCGAGTGTAGGCGGTCGCGAAACGCTCTCGCCCCGTGGATCGCCAGAGGCGCGCCCGCGTCCGTCCGGCGCGCCTCTTAGGTTGTGTTCATGCCCAAAGACACCCTTCGCCGTGCCGTCGCAGAGATGATCGGCGCCTTCACGTTGACGTTCATCGGAGCCGGAGCGGCAGCCGCCGCGGGCGGCATTCACGACACCGCCCTCATTGGAGTCGCGATCGCCAACGGGCTCGCGATCGGGGTGATGGTCTGCGCGCTCGGCCCCATCTCCGGCGGGCACTTCAACCCAGCCGTCACCCTCGGCTTCCTCGTCACTCGCCGCATCAAGCCCGGCCTTGCCGCGCTCTACTGGGTGTTCCAGCTCGGCGGCGCCGCGCTCGCCGCCCTGTTCGTCAAGGAGCTGCTCCCGCGCGCCACCACCGAAGCCGTGGGCCTCGGCGTCCCGGCGCTCGGACACGGCATCAACGCCAGCTCCGGCTTCCTGCTGGAGGCGATCCTCACGTTCTTCCTCGTGCTCGTCGTGTTCGGCGCGGCGGTCGACGAACGCAACCCCTTCAACTCCGTCGCCGGGCTCGCGATCGGCCTCACGATCTCCATCGACGTACTCTTCGGCGGACCGTTCACCGGCGCCGCGATGAACCCGTCGCGCGCGTTCGGCCCGCAGCTCGTCGGCAATCACTGGGCCAACGGCTGGGTCTGGTACGCCGGTCCGGCGCTCGGCGCGGCGGTCGCCGCGCTGCTCTACCACTACCTGTTCATGGGCGCGCCCGACGCCGAGCCCGAGGCCGGGGCAGCAGCCGTAACCTGAGGGCGTGACGCCCGCGACCGTCTACCTGGCCCGCCACGGCCAGACCGCCTACAACCTCCAGGGTCGTTTCCAGGGCCAGCAGGCCGTTCCGCTCGACGACACCGGCCGCGCGCAGGCGCTCGATCTAGCCGAGCGCGCCGCCAAGCACGGCTTCCGCGCGCTGTGGTGCAGCCCGCTGCTGCGCGCCCGCGAAACCGCCGACGCGGTTGGCGCGAAGCTCGGCCTCCAGGCGCGCGAGGACGCCCGGCTGATGGAGACCGACGCGGGCGACTGGACCGACAGGAGCTTCCAGGACGTGCGCGCCGAGTCCCCCGCGCTGTTCGACGCGTTCGTCGCCTGCGACCCCGCGTTCGCGTTCCCCGGCGGCGAGTCGTTCACCGCGCAGGAGGAGCGCGTCTGCGCCGCGCTCGAGGAGATCGAACGGGACAGCGAGCTGCCCGCGCTCGTCGTCTGCCACGGCATGGTCATCCGCGCCGCGCTCTACCGGCGCTCAGGTCACAGCATGGACGGCGTCACGCGCGTCGCCAACGGCGCGCTCGTGCCGCTCAGCTAACGGCCAGTCGCGCCACCAGCTCAGCGCCCTCGCGCGCCATGCGCGAGCGGGGCACCACCACGTCGAAGCCCGCCCGCTCCGCCGCTTCGCGCGCCGCCACGTCCACGTGCGAGTAGAAGCCCAGCGTGCGCGTCGCGCCCAGGGCGGCGGTCCCCGCGAGCGACTCCACGATGCTCGCGCCGCAGAGCGCCTCGTCGGTGAGATCGACCACGAGCACGTCCACCGTCGGCTGTGCCTCGTCTGACAGCCGCTCGCGCAGCCGCTGCCCGTCTCCGACCGTCCGCACCTCGTGTCCCGCCGCGCTCAGCGCGCCCTGCACCTGCGAGCCGAACAGCAGGTCCGCGCTCAGCAGCGCGACGTTCGCCACCGCTACTGAGCCCGCAGGCGGCGAAACTCTTCGCGCGCGGACTGCGGACGGCCCCACATCTGCGTCACCTCCACGCGCCCGCTGCGCGTCTCGCGCACCACCATCTCGCCCGCGATGCCCGCGTCGTCGAGCAGCTTCAGCGCGCCGTGCACCGTCTGCGCCGCCGCCGCGTGGCCGAAATGGTGCGCCACCAGCAGGCGCCAGTGCCAGTCGTGGTGGGAGTACGGACGCGCGTTGCACGTCGTCAGATACAGCGCCGCTTCCACGTAGCGCGACTCGTCCGCGATCCGCAGATCCAGCTCCAGATCCGTCCAGTCCTCCGGCAGCGAGTCGATCGTGCGCTTGAACGTGTCCGCGAGAGCCATCGGAGGAAAGCCTACCGCGGGCTATTCTCGAAGCAGTGGCAGGCACAGACACACCCTTGGCGCGCGCGCCAATCGACGACGCCGTCGCGTTCGCCGCGGAGCACCGCGCGCTCATCGAGGGCTGCGGCCTCTTCGACCGCTCCGAGCGCGGCAAGCTCGCCTTGAGCGGCGCCGGCGCGGTCGAGTTCCTGAACGGGCAGGTCACCAACGAGCTGTCCACGCTCGCGCCCGGCGACGGCTGCTACGCCGCGTTCCTCACGCACAAGGGCAAGATGCTCGGCGACCTGCGCATCCTCGCCGTCGGCGAGGCGGGGGCGCAAGCCCCGTCTGAGCTGCTGCTCGACACCGAGCGCTCCGCGCTGCAGGCGCTGTTCGACATGATCCGCCGCTTCAAGGTCGGGTACGAGGTCGGGCTGCACAAACGCACGCTCGAGCGCGGCCTGCTGTCGCTCATCGGGCCCCACGCGGGGGCGGTCGCGGAGATCAGGGGACTCGGCGAGGGGGAGCACGCGAACCTCGCCACGGAGCTGGAAGGCATCGCCGTGATCGCCGTGCGCACCGACGTGGGGATCGACCTCCTCTGCGGCGCCTCCGACACCGAGCGGCTCGCCGCAGCGCTGCGCAAGCGCGGAGCCGTGACCGTCGGAGAACCAGCGACGGAGTGCCTGCGCATCGAACGCGGCCGCCCTCGCTACGGGATCGACCTGGACGACACCGTCATTCCCCAGGAGGCCGGCCTCAACGAGCGCGCCGTCAGCTTCACCAAGGGCTGCTACGTCGGCCAGGAGACCGTCGCGCGCCTGTTCTACAAGGGCAAGCCCAACCGCCACCTGCGCGGGCTGCGCCTGTCCGCACCCGCGAGCACCGGCGATGCGCTGCTGCTCGGCGAGCGGACAGTCGGCCATTTGGGCAGCGTCACCGTCTCGCCGCGCCTCGGCCCGATCGCGCTCGCGCTCGTGCGACGCGAGGCCGAGCCCGGGAGCACCGTCGCGGTCGGAGAGCACGGCGTCAGCGCCGAGGTCCTCGAGCTTCCCTTCGGCGTGTGACAGCTCGACCGAGCGCATTCTCACAGCCGCACCATTCCGCCTTTCTCCTTGCACCCAAACGGGGCTCGTGCTAAACCCGTAAGTGCCAGTTTCTAAAATCAAGGAGATGGAATGATTCGTACGAAGTCACTCATATTTGCAACGGTAGCCTCACTCGCCATGGTCGCGCTCGTGACCCCGGCGTCCTCGCCGGCCAAAGAAGGCCCGTTCTTCAAGGTCGACGGCAACCAGCTGGCCCCAAACGAAGAAGTCTTACTCTTAGCGTCGGCCAAGGAAGCATTCAGATTCTTAGTCCCAACCCTGAGTCTCACCATCACGTGTACCGCGCTGTCGGCGCCGGTAGACAAACAGATGCAGCTCATCGGAGCATCTCCAGGGAACGGCGATCTGAGCAAAATGGTGATTGATTTCACCGCGTGCACGCAGACAGGCAACGGAACACCCTGCACGATTGTAAATCAGTTAATCGCAACAGTCCCCATTCTCGGCTTACTGGGATTCAGCAAGGCACGCTCCGGGTCCGCGTTAGTGCTCTTCGAGCCGGAAAAAGGCTCCGTTCTAAGCACGATCAAATTCACCGGAACGGGCTGCGTCCTTGCCAGCGCCGCCGTGACAGGGAGCGTCGTCGGTGCGGCTCGAGTGGGAGGAGCCCCCGTGGTGCTCGAAGGCCAAGAATCCTTATTCGTGTCGCAACACGGTGAAGTTGCGTTCCCGCATCCGAACTTAATCTTCGTCGAAAAAGCCTCCGCCCTGAAACACATCGTCGCAGCGCTCTCCGTCGCCGGTGTCGCCGCCTCACTCGACGGCATCGCACTACTGTCAGTCCACTTACCTGGCGGTACCAGCCTGGCGCAGTGGGGAATTTTCAGCTAACGCCCCGAGCACCACGCGGTGCGGGTCGGTGCGCAAGCCCGCACCGCGTGCCCTGGGCGATATCCGACGAGGCCCCATCGGGTCGGATGTGTGCCGTGCGACACGCAGACAGTCCCTGTCGGCCTCTACAGTCGAAGCAGGCAACCACGCCCGCGGACAGAGAGGAGCGCCGATGGCCAACAGAACTCGATCGCTGCGAATGAACGAGCACAACCGCCGCTGGTGGGCGCTCGCGGCGATGTGCTTCGCGCTGTTCATGATCATGCTCGACAACACCGTCGTCAACGTCGCGCTGCCGTCGATCCAGCGCAGCCTGCACGCCTCCACCGCATCGCTCGAGTGGACCGTCAACGCGTACACGCTGTCCTTCGCCGTGCTGCTCGTCACCGGGGGGCGCCTCGGGGACCTGTTCGGCCGCCGCCGCGTGTTCCTCGCAGGCGTGGTCGTGTTCGCGCTCTCCAGCGGCGCGATCGGCTTCTCCCCCAGCGACACCTGGCTCGTCGCCTGGCGCGCCGTGCAGGGCATGGGCTCAGCGATGATGATGCCCGCCACGCTGTCCATCATCACGAACGCCTTCCCCCCCGCCGAGCGCGGCAAGGCGATCGGCACGTGGGCGGGCGTGTCCGCCATGGCGCTCGCCATCGGTCCCGTGCTGGGCGGCTTTCTCGTGGAGTCCGTCAGCTGGCAGTCGATCTTCTTCCTCAACCTCCCCGTCGCCGTCGGCGCGATCCTCGTCACGCTGTTCGCCGTGCGCGAGTCGCGCGATCAGACCGTCGCCCAGCGCGTCGACGTGCCCGGTGTGCTCGCGCTCACCAGCGGCCTCGCCGCGCTCGTGCTCGCGCTCGTCGAGGGCAACACGTGGCATTGGAGCTCCACGCGCGAGGTCGCGCTGTTCGTCATCGCCGCGCTCGCGCTCGGCGCCTTCGCGCTCGTCGAGCGCCGCCAATCGGCTCCCATGGTGGACTTCGGCTTCTTCCGCTCGCGCACGTTCCTCGGCGCCAACATCGTCGCCTTCATCGTCTCCTTCGCCATGCTCGCCATGTTCTTCTTCATGGCGCTGTACATGCAGAACGTGCTCCACTACACGCCCCTGCAGGCCGGCCTGCGCTTCCTGCCCTCCACGCTCATGATCGTGCTGCTCGCGCCCGCCGCCGGGCGCCTCGCCGACAGCGTCGGGCCGCGACGGCTGATCGTGTTCGGCCTGCTGTGCGTCTCCGGCGCGCTGTTCTGGCAGTCCCACCTCACCGTCTCCAGCGGCTACGGCGCGCTGCTGCCCGGCTTCATGCTCATGGGCATCGGCATGGCGTTCGTCATGTCGCCCATGAGCACCGCCGCCATGAACTCCGTCGAGCAGACCAAGGCCGGCGTCGCCTCCGGCATCCTGTCGATGAACCGCATGGTCGGCGGCACGTTCGGCGTCGCCGTGCTCGGCGCGCTCGTCGCCACGCTCGGGCGCTCCAGGATCGACACGCTGCTGCCGAGCGTGCCGGACGCCCAGCGCGCCCACCTCGCCGCCAGCCTCGGCTCCATCGGCGTGCACGGCGTGCCCGCGCAGATCGTCTCCGCCAGCGACAGCGCGTTCGTCTACGCACTGCAGAACGGGCTGCGCCTCGGCTCCGCGGTCGCGCTGATCGGGGCGCTGTCGGCGTGGAGACTCATCGGGCGAGAGACATCTGCGCAGAGCCGCTCCAGCGAGCGCGACGCGCCCCTGAGCGCCTCCGCCACCGAGACCGTCACCAACGTCTAGAGCGCCGCGCGCCACCCCTGGGTAGGATTGAGCTTTCTTCCCTACCCCCGACACACGAGGTTCCAGAGCACGTGGCAATCGATCTTCAACAAGTCTCCGCCGTCGACGTCGAGCCCGGCGAGCTGCCCAAGACGATGGCCGCGTGGGTCATCCGCGAGGAGCGCTTCGGCGAACCCAAGGACGCCTTTCAGATCGAGGAGATCGAGGTGCCCGAGCCGGGCGCGTTCGAGGTGATCGTGCGCGTCATGGCCGCCGGCGTCAACTACAACAACGTCTGGGCCGCCCTCGGCAAGCCCGTGTCGGTCATGCGCTACGGCGACCACCCCGAGTTCGGCCACCACATCGGCGGCTCCGACGCCTCCGGCGTCGTCTGGAAGGTCGGCGCGGGCGTGACCCGCTGGAAGGTCGGCGACGAGGTCGTCGTGCACTGCAACCAGGCCTCCTACGAGGACCCCGAGGTCCACGGTCTCGACCCGATGGCCGCGCCGTCGCAGAAGATCTGGGGCTATGAGACCACCTGGGGCTCCTTCGCCCAGTTCACCAAGGTCCAGGCCCAGCAGCTGCTGCCCAAGCCCAAGGCGCTGAACTGGGAGGAGGCGGCCTCCTACGGGCTCGTCTACTTCACCGCCTACCGCATGCTCATCACCCGCTGCAAACTCCAGGCGGGCGCCAACGTCCTGATCTGGGGCGCCGCTGGCGGCCTCGGCGTGTTCGCCACGCAGATCTGCGCGGCCGCCGGCGCGAACTGCGTGGGCGTGGTCTCATCCGAGGAGAAGGGCGAGCTGGTCAAGCGCCTCGGCGCCGTCGACTACATCAACCGCGACGAGTTCGCCGGGATGATGCGCAAGGGCGGCGAGACCGCCGAGGAGGAGAAGGAGCGCTTCGCCGTCTCCCGCGCCTTCGCCAAGCGCGTCCAGAGCATCCTCGGCGACGCGCCCGAGATCGTCTTCGAGCACGTCGGCAAAGCGACCTTCCCCACATCCGTGTTCACGGCCAAGACGTTCGGCAAAATCGTCATCTGCGCCGGCACCACCGGCATCGACCTCGACTTCAACGTCGCCTACCTGTGGATGCGCCAGAAGGAGATCCTCGGCTCGCACTTCGCCAACGCCTACGAGTGCACCAAGGCCAACGAGTTGATCGAGAGTGGCCAGATCCGGCCCGTGCTGTGGCGCACGCTCGGCTTCGACGGCGTCGCCGAAGCGCACCAGCTGATGCTCGAAAACAAGCACCTCGGCAAGATCTCCATCCTCGTCGGCGCAGACGCCGAGGGCCAGGGCAAGACCGCAGATGGACCCGGCGCCATCCACGCAGAGGTGGGGGCCTGATGGCCGGCACGGTGATCGTCCCCTGGTATGCCACCGGCTTTCGCGCCGACGGCTTCGAGGAGGCGCTCGGCGAGGTCGCCGCGACCGCGCTGCGCTACGGCGCCACCTCCTACGCCGTCTACCGCCAGCGCGACGATCGCTACCGCTTCCAGCAGCTCGCCGCCTTCGAGGAGCACATCCAGTGGGAACGTTTCTGGGAAGGCCCCGAGATGACGTACTTCCGCGCCAAGCACTCCAGCTGGTACCAGATCCCCGTGCTCTACGGCTGGTGGGACCTCACCGCCAGCGGCGGCGTCGCCGATGAGGTGGTCGTGGCGGCCGGGAACGGCCACGGCAACGGCGTCCACGCCGGCTGAGCGGATACGCGCCCAAGCCGCGGGCCGCTCTCAGTCTTTCTCCAGCGGGGCCATGGTGAGCCCCGCGCTCTTCAGCTGCTCCCAGTAGTGCTCCGCCGGCTCCTGCTGGCCGCTGAACACGACCGCCCTGCCCGAGCCGTGGATGACGTTGGCGATCTCCATGCCGCGCGTCGGCGTGATCCCCGGTATGAAGCGCGCCAACGTGCGCGCCACGTGCTCGAAAGTGTTGTGATCGTCGTTGCATACGATCACCTTCCACACGCCCCCCAACCCGCCCCCGGGGGTGCCCGAGCGGGGAATCTCGATCGTTTGACCCATGGCGGCAGGATAAAGCCCACGGCGCGCACGTACAATGCACGCATGAGCGAGCACGATTCCGTACGCCTCCCCGAGCGTGACCGGCCCTGGATGATGCGCACCTACGCGGGGCACTCCACCGCCAAGGCCTCCAACGAGCTGTACCGACGCAACCTGCAGAAGGGCCAGACGGGCCTGTCGGTCGCCTTCGACCTGCCCACGCAGACCGGCTATGACCCCGACGACGAGCTCGCGCGCGGCGAGGTCGGCAAGGTCGGAGTGCCCGTGTCCCACCGCGGCGACATGGCCGCGCTGATGGACGGCATCCCGCTCGGCGACATGAACACGTCGATGACGATCAACGCCACCGCCGCGTGGCTGCTCGCCCTGTACATCGTCGCCGCCGAAGAGCAGGGCGTCGAGCAGTCCCACCTCCAGGGCACCACCCAGAACGACATCGTCAAGGAGTTCCTCGCCCGCGGCACCTACGCCTTCCCGCCCGCGCCCTCGATGCGCCTGATCGCGGACATGATCGCCTACACCGTCGAGCACGTCCCCAAGTGGAACCCCATCAACATCTGCTCCTACCACCTGCAGGAGGCCGGCGCGACGCCCGTGCAGGAGATCGCCTACGCGATGAGCAACGCCATCGCCGTGCTCGACGCCGCGCGCGAGCGTGTCGGCGAGCAGAGCCCCGAGATCATGGAACAGGTCTTCGGGCGCATCTCCTTCTTCGTCAACGCCGGCGTGCGCTTCGTCGAGGAGCACGCCAAGCTGCGCGCCATGTCGATCCTCTGGGAGGAGCTCGGCCGCGAGCGCTACGGCGTCGAGGATCCGCGCCACCTGCGCTTCCGCTACGGCGTGCAGGTCAACTCCCTCGGCCTCACCGAGGCCCAGCCTGAGAACAACGTGCAGCGGATCGTGCTCGAGGCGCTCGCCGTCACGCTCGGGCGCGACGCGCGCGCACGCGCCATCCAGCTGCCCGCGTGGAACGAGGCGCTCGGCCTGCCGCGCCCATGGGACCAGCAGTGGTCGCTGCGCATCCAGCAGGTGCTCGCCTACGAGACCGACATCCTCGAGTACCCCGACATCTTCGAGGGCTCCAAGGTCATGGAAGGGCTCGTCGAGGAGCTGCTCGAAGGCGCGCGCGCGGAGATGGCCGTCGTCGCCGAGCACGGCGGCGCGGTCGAAGCCGTCCCCTACATGAAGGGTGCGCTCGTCGACTCCCACCGCCAGCGCATCCGCCAGATCGAGTCCGGCGAGCACGTCGTCGTCGGCCAGAACCGCTTCACCGAGTCCGAGGACTCGCCGCTCACCTCCGACGCCGAGGGCGGCATCCTCGTCGTCGACCCCGCCCTCGAAGCCGAGCAGGCAGACGCTGTGCGCGCATGGCGCTCCACGCGCGACCAGGCCGCCGTCGACGCCGCGCTCGCGCGCCTCGCCGAGGTCGCCCGCGACGAGCATTCGAGCGAGAACCTGATGGTCTCCACGATCGCCGCCGCGCGCGCCGGGGCCACCACCGGCGAGTGGTCGCGCACGCTGCGCGAGGTGTTCGGCAGCTACCGCGCCCCCACCGGCGTCGGCGAGGCCAGCGCCGCGCCCGCCGACCACGACCTCAGCGAGCTGCGCGGCGAGGTGGCGCGTCTGCAGGAGACGCTCGGCCGCAGGCCCAAGATCCTCGTCGGGAAGCCAGGCCTCGACGGGCACTCAAACGGCGCCGAGCAGATCGCCGTGCGGGCGCGCGACGCCGGCATGGACGTCGTCTACGAAGGCATCCGCCTCACCCCCGCGCAGATCGCCGCCTCGGCGCTGCAGGAGGGTGTGCACGTGATCGGCCTGTCGATCCTCTCCGGCTCGCACCGCGAGCTGATCCCCGCCGTGCTCGACGCGCTGCGCGAGTCCGGCGTGTCCGCACCCGTCGTCGTCGGCGGCATCATCCCCGAGCAGGACGTCGCGGGGCTCAAGAGCGCGGGCGTCGCCGCCGTCTACACCCCCAAGGACTTCGACATCAACCGCATCATGCGCGACATCGTCGCGCTCGTCGGCGCGGACGCGCAGCGAACCCCGATCGCCGTGGGGGGCACCTCCGCCAACGGCTCGGCGTGAGCGGAGCGCCGCTGGCCGGCTCGGCGGGCGTGGTCGGATCCGCCCTCGGAGCGCGCTTGCGCGAGCGCGACCTCAGCGCCGCGCCCGCCGGCGCTGAACCTGCTCGAGAGCACCGCCCCAGCCGACCGCGAGCAGGCAGCCGCGCTGCTGCACGAGGTCTCACCCGCAGCGCTCGGCGGCGAGGCGCCTGGGCACGTAATCGGGATCACCGGCCCACCCGGCGCCGGCAAGTCCACGCTCCTCTCCGCGCTGCTGCGAGCGTGGCGCGAGAACGGCCAGACGGTCGCCATGCTCGCCGTCGACCCCAGCTCGCGCCGCTCCGGCGGCTCGCTGCTCGGCGACCGCGCGCGGATCGACTTCGACCCCGCCGACCGCGGCGTGCTGATCCGCTCCACCGCCGCCGGCGAGCGCCTCGGCGGGCTCGCGTGGGCCACCCGCGCCGCCGCGCACGCGCTCGCCGCCGCCTTCGACGTCGTCGTCATCGAGACCGTCGGCGTGGGACAGGCCGAGACCGAGGTCGCCGACGTCGCCGACACCGTCGCCGTCGTCGTGCAGCCCGGCAGCGGCGACGTGCTGCAGTTCCTCAAGTCCGGCATCATGGAAACCCCTGACGTGCTCGTCGTCACCAAGGCCGACCTCGGCCAGATCGCCATGCGCACGAGGCGCGACCTCAGCGCCGCGCTGCGCTCCCTCGGCCCCGGCAGCACGCGCGTGCTCGCCGTGTCCTCGCTGCCTCCGGCCAACGGCATCGATGAGTTGGTCGATGCCCTGCAGGAGCACCGCGCCGAACTCGACATAGCCGAGCGACGGCTGCGCACGCGCCGCGCGGGCGCGCTGACCGACTTCGTCGTCGAGCACGGCGAGCGCGGCCTGCGCGCGCTCGGCGGGCGCGCCGCGGCGCAGGATCTGCTCGCCGCGGAAGACCCCGGCCTCGAGGTGCCGGCGCTCGTCGCCGCGCTCGAGGGCAGGATGGCAACGGCCGAAGCAACGACGGGCAACGAGCCCGAGGACGCGAAGTGAAGGTCGTGCGAGATCTGCTGATCGTCCTCAGCGCGTTCGCCCTCACGAGCGCGCTCGCCGGCGCGCTCGGCGCGCCCAACCTCGGCACCGCGCTCGCATTCGGGCAGATGGCGTTCGCCGCCAGCACCGTGTACGTGCTGCTCAGGCGATGAGCCGTACCGCGCCGACGCGGCGCGAACCGGCGTGTAACGCGAGCGTCGCTCGCCAGACTGTAGTCCTGGGACCATGATCGTTCTCCTCGTCTTCGCCGTGCTCGCGGGCGCCGGCACCGCGCTCTCGCCGTGCGTGCTGCCCGTTCTGCCCGCGCTGCTGTCCGCCGGTGGCGTCGGCGGGCGCAGGCGGCCGTTGGGGATCGTGCTCGGGCTGTCGGTCACGTTCACCGTCACGATCGTCGGGCTCGCCAGCGTCGTCGACGGCGTCGGTCTCGGCAGCGATCCGCTGCGCGACGTCGCGATCGTCGTGCTGCTCGCGTTCGGCGCCGTCCTGCTCGTGCCCGAGGCGGCCGCGCGGATCGAGGCTCCGCTATCGCGCCTCGCTCGTTTCGGTCCGCACACGCGCGGGGACGGGTTCGCCTCCGGCTTGCTCGTCGGCGGCGCGCTCGGCTTCGTGTACACGCCCTGCGCGAGCCCCATCCTCGCCGCCGTCATCTCCGTCAGCGCCGCCTCCGGTCGCACGGTCGTGCTCGCGCTCGCCTATGCCGCCGGCTCCGCGGTCGTGCTGCTCGCGCTGTGCCTCGGCGGGCGGCGCGTGTTCGATCGCCTCCGCAGCGCCGGGCGCGGGCCGCTGCTGCAACGCGCGCTCGCCACGATCATGCTGCTCACCGCCGTCGCCATGCTCAGCAACCTCGACATCACCTTCGACCAGTTCGTCGCCAAAAACATCCCCGACGTGAACCTCACCGCGGGACTCGAGTGCTCGAGCGCCGTCACCGGACGGCTGCACGAGATCACCGGGCGCCACGCCCGCTTCGCCCCCGCCAACGGCTCATCCACCTGTCACGGCGGGTCTGCCACCAGCATTCGAGTCGCCGCCAAGGGCGCCTCCCAGGCCACGCTGCTCGCGGACGCGCGCTCGCTCGAATCGCTCGGCCCCGCGCCCGAATTCACCGAAACCCAGGACTGGTTCAACACGCCCGGCGATCGGCCGCTCACGCTCTCATCGCTGCGCGGCCGGGTCGTGCTCGTCGACTTCTGGACGTACACGTGCATCAACTGCATCCGCACCCTCCCTTACCTGAAGGCATGGGATCAGGCCTACCGACGCGACGGCCTCACGATCGTCGGCGTGCACACGCCCGAGTTCGCCTTCGAGCACGACGCCGGCAACGTGCGCGACGCGATCGGCCAGTTCGGGCTGCACTACCCCGTCGTCCAGGACAACGACATGGGCACGTGGAACGCGTACGCCAACCAATACTGGCCCGCCGACTATCTCATCGACGCGAACGGGCAGGTCCGCTACACCGCCTTCGGCGAGGGCGACTACGACAAGACCGAAACGGCCATCCGCGCGCTGCTCGCCGAAGCCGGAGCAAGGATCGGCGGCAGGAGCCACCCCACCGACGTGGTCACGCCATCGGTGGTCGCCACGCCCGAGACGTATCTCGGCACCGAGCGCGCTCAGGGCTGGATCGACGGGCCGAAGGACGGCCAGCACGACTACGGCCCCGCCCCCTCCGGGCAACTGTCGCTCAACGACTTCGCCTACAGCGGCGTCTGGAACATTGCCGGCCAGCCTGCCACAGCCCTCGCGGGAGCCGGCGTGGACCTGGAGTTCGAGGCCAAGAACGCCTATCTCGTGCTCAGCTCACCTGGCGAACGACCGCTGCCGGTCCGCGTGCTGCTCGACGGGCGCCCCATCTCCGCCGACGATGCCGGCGCGGACGTCCACCACGGCGTCGTCACCGTCCGTCGCCAGCGCCTCTACTCGCTCGTCTCGCTTCCAGGCGACGAACAGCGCCATCTGTCGCTGCGCTTCGCGCCGGGCGTCAGCGGCTACGCGTTCACGTTCGGATAGAGATAGGGCTCGCGCGAATCCGATAGGACAGGGCGCGGCCCGCACCGCGATCTGCCGCGCCCGGAGCGTGCTCCGAAGCCGGCAGATCGTCGCGGTGCGAGCGCTCCCGTCAGTGCCCCTGCGTCACCTGCGTCGTCAAGCTCACCTTCGGCGCGCCCGAGCCGATCTTGCTCGCCCGCACGTTGAAGCGCAGGCTCCCGCGCGTGAGGTTCGACAGCTTCAGCACGAGGAACGTGGTGCCCTGACGTCTGGTCACCTTGATTTTGCGCTTGCGCGCCGCCACCGCCACGGTCTTGCCGTGCTTGACGATCTTCAGGTTCGAGATCGTGAACGCGTCCAGCGGGCTGTCCCAGGAGAGCGTCAGCTGCGCCGAGTGGGTTTTGCTGCCCAGCGCGACCGCGTGCGCGGATTTCTGGCCGACCTTCGAGAACGCGTCTTTGAACGTCGCCGGCACAGACTGGCACGTCAGCGTCGTGCCGATCTGGTTCACCACCGCCTGCAGCGAGCTCGAGTCGGTCTGCGGGAAGTATTTGCCGCCCGTCTCGTTGGCGATCTGCTGCAGACGTTCGCCGTCCGGACCCGTGATCGCGCTGCTGAAGCCGATCACATACGTCGGGGGGCCGCCGCGGTGGCCGTTTTCGTATTCGCCCACGTCGTGGCCGCCGTCCGTCAAGAACAGCCGCGCGTTCGCGCCCGGATTGTCCGCCTTGGCCTTGGCGAACGCCGCGTTGTAGTCGGTCGTGCCGTTGTCCGCTTTGATCTTTTCGTTCAGCGCCGCCTGCATCGCGCCCGCGTTCGGGCCGATCGCCTCGGGCGCGAAC
This sequence comes from uncultured Solirubrobacteraceae bacterium, assembly GCA_963813055.1. Classification (GTDB taxonomy): domain Bacteria; phylum Actinomycetota; class Thermoleophilia; order Solirubrobacterales; family Solirubrobacteraceae; genus Palsa-744. The sequence goes on along the minus strand of CAWEXM010000005.1, from coordinate 262,873 downwards.
AGCGTGTCCGCCGCCGGTTCGGAGGTGAAGATCGCACCGCCGAACTCGATCGCGCCGAACGTGATCCCTTCGTTGCCGGGTGTTTCGATCAGCAAATCCAGCGCCTGCACGCGCAGCCTGTTCGGATCGGTCCCCGCCATCGAGCCCGAGTCGTCGACGATCGCCTCGATGTTCGTCACCGGCGTGCACGGCCCCGCCGCCGCCAGCGCCCGGTGCGCGCTCACCCCGGAGGGCACGGCCAGCGCACACAGCGATCCGCCCGCGAGCAATGCCGCCGTGATGGATCTTGGCTTCATGAGTCCCCCCTTCGTACGTCGATGGATAGAGCTGACAGCCTAGCGAGCGGCGCGAACGGCTCACATGCCTACAATGTGCGCGATGGAGGGTTCGATGGCCGAGACAGCGCACGCAACTGGCTGCGCTGCTACCGCTGCTGGTCGACAGACCTCGAGGTGCAGGTCCACTACGAGGGGATCCACAAGATCGACCCCGTCACGGGCGAGCGCGCCGAGGTCGTCGACGAGATCCAGGAGGCGGTCGTGCAGTGCCTCGACTGCATGCACGACCAGCCCCACCTCGGCTTCGTCGACGGGCGCGTCGAGCCGGTCGAGGACCGCTGGGAGCGGATGGTCACCGGCACCCCGTGGGTCGCCTCGTGCACCGTCACGGTCGACGCCGACGACGTCGAGAGCTGCTCCGGCCCCGAGGCCGGCGACGCGCTCTCCTACGCGGCGTTCGGCGACCACGGCGTGCGCGAGTTCTTCACGCACGTGCGCTTCCACAAGCACGAGGACGACGGGCGCATCACCGTGCACCTGCTCGTCGAGCTCTACGCGCGCTCGCTCGACGAGGCGACCGAGGTGCTCGAGTCGGCCGCGCGCGGCGCGCTCACGATCACCTCGCTGGCCGAGGAGTCACGCCCGCCGGCGACCACCGGCGAGCGCACGGCCACGACTAGAAGGCCGCTGGCCTGCGCCATGCGGCGTCCTCGGTCGCTCGCGTGCTCACGCACGCCACGCTTCCTGCGTCCTTGCCTGGCTTGACCATCGACCTTCTAGAAGCCGTGTCTAGCCGAGGCGCTGTTCCAGCGCGTCGAGCTGCGCGGCGAGCTCAGCCGGCAGGTCTCGCCGAACTTCGCGAAGTGCTCGCGGAACTGCGGCAGCTGGGCCTGCCACTCCGTCCGACGTCGACCCGCAGCAGCTCGCGCCATCGCCTCGTCGGCGACGTCGAGGCCGCGCGTGTCGATCCCCTCCGGCCGACGGGCGGCACCAGCCGATCGGCGTCTCGATCGCCGCGCCGTGCCCGCGCAGCGGCGCGAAGACCCACGCCAGCACGCGCGAGTTCTCGCCGTAGCCGGGCCACAGGAAGTGGCCGTCCTCGTCCTTGCGGAACCAGTTGACGTAGAAGATCTTCGGCAGCTTGGCGCCCTCGCGGCGGCCCGATCTCCAGCCAGTGCGCGAAGTAGTCGCCCATGTTGTAGCCGCAGAACGGCAGCATCGCGAACGGGTCGAAGCGCAGCTTGCCGACCGTCGCCGGCGGCCGCGGCGGTCGTCTCCGAGCTCATCGTCGAGCCGAGGAACACGCCGTGCTCCCAGTCGAAGCGCCTCGGTGCACGAGCGGCACGACCGTCGAGCGCCGGCCGCCGAACAGGATCGCGTCGATCGGCACGCCGGCCGGGTCCTCCCACTCGGGCGCGATCGCCGGGTCCTGGGCCGCCGGCGTCGTGAAGCGCGCGTTCGGGTGCGCCGCGGGCGTCTCCGACTCGGGCGTCCAGTCGTTGCCGTGCCAGTCGATCAGGTGCGCGGGCGGCTCCTTCGGTCATGCCCTCCCACCAGACGTCGCCGTCGTCGGTCTGCGCGCAGTTGGTGAAGATCGTGTTGCGCTCGATCGTGCGCGATCGCGTTCGGGTTCGTCTCCTCGCCGGTGCCGGGCGCGACGCCGAAGAAGCCCGCCTCGGGGTTGATCGCGTACAGCCGGCCGTCGTCGCCGAACTTCATCCAGGCGATGTCGTCGCCGATCGTCTCGACCGTCCAGCCCTCGAGCGTCGGGATCAGCATCGCGAGGTTCGTCTTGCCGCAGGCGCTCGGGAACGCGCCGGTGATGTACTTGACCTCGCCCTCGGGCGAGGTCAGCTTGAGGATCAGCATGTGCTCGGCCATCCAGCCCTCGTCGCGCGCCATCACCGAGGCGATCCGCAGCGCGAAGCACTTCTTGCCCAGCAGCGCGTTGCCGCCGTAGCCCGAGCCGTAGGACCAGATCTCGCGCGTCTCGGGGAAGTGCACGATGTACTTGTTCTCGGCGTTGCACGGCCACGGCACGTCCTCGACGCCGTCCGCGAGCGGCATGCCGACCGAGTGCAGGCAGGGCACGAACTCGCCGTCGTCGCCGAGCACGTCGAGCGCGCCCTGGCCCATGCGGGTCATGATCCGCATGTTCACCGCGACGTACGGCGAGTCGGTCAGCTGCACGCCGATGTGGCGATTGGCGAGCCGAGCGGGCCCATCGAGAACGGCACGACGTACATCGTGCGCCCGCGCATCGAGCCCGTCGAACAGGCCGTCAGCATGCCCGCGCATCTCGGCCGGATCGCGCCAGTTGTTCGTCGGGCCGGCGTCCTGCTCGGTCGCCGAGCAGATGAACGTGCGGTCCTCGACGCGCGCCACGTCGCCCGGGTCGGACAGCGCGAGGTAGGAGTTCGGGCGCTTGGCGTCCGACAGGCGCTCGAACGTGCCCGCGTCGACCAGCTCCTGGCAGAGCCGGTCGTACTCCTCCGCCGAGCCGTCGCACCAGTGGATCTCGTCGGGCTCGGTCAGCGCCGCGATCTCCTCGACCCAGGCGAGCAGGGCTCGTGGTCGTTGCGATGTCGGTGCGGTGTGGCCATGTCGGGGACTCCTTGCAGCTTCGGTGGCGTCGCCGGCCTCCGGAGCTGCCATGGGCGCGAGTCGCAGGAGCCGCTGCACTCGACGTGCCTCGCGCCAGCGCCCCGGGTGCTTGCGGGGGACGAGCACGAGCCGCTTGAACTCGGCCACGAGCACGCCGTCCTGGTTGAGCACGCGCGTGTGCACCTTCACGGTGCCGCGGTCGGGCTTGGACTGGGACTCCCGCTTCTCCAGCACCTCGGACTCGCAGAACAGCGTGTCGCCGTGGAACACCGGCGCCGGGTGCTTGAGCTCCTCGGTCGCGAGGTTCGCGATCGCCTTGCCGCTGACGTCGGAGACGCTCATGCCGAGCGCGAGCGAGTAGACGAGCGGACCGACGACGACGTTGCGGCCCTGCTGGGACTTGCCCGCGTAGACGTCGTTGATGTGCAGCGGGTGGTGGTTCATCGTGATCAGGCAGAACAGGTGGTCGTCGGACTCGGTCACGGTCTTGGCGGGCCAGTGCTTGTAGACGGCGCCGACCTCGAACTCCTCCAGGTAGCGGCCGTACGGGTGCGCGCCGCTCGCCTCGCGAGCGGCCTGGTCGGTCTCGACGGAATCGGGTCTCACTCATGGGTCTTCTCGAGGTCTCCTTGACGATGTGGAGCGTCAACTCTGACCTCTGGCGCTGTACCGTTGCAGCCGTCCACGACGACCCCAGGAGAGCAGACTTGCGCAACCCCCGCGACTTCCTCAAGCCCCTCGCCATCGGCGCCCCCGAGCCCGCCCGCGAGATCCCCTTCAAGCCCTCGCGGATGATCCACTTCCTCGACTTCTCCAACGAGAAGATGGTCGCCAAGGTGCCCGACATCGCGCCGACGGTCGACATCCTGCTCGGCAACCTCGAGGACGCCGTGCCGGTCGACCGCAAGCTCGCCGCGCGCGCCGGCCTGATCAAGGTGGGCCGCGAGATGGAGCTCGGCGACACCGCGCTGTGGACCCGCGTCAACGAGCTCGCCTCGCCGTGGGTGCTCGACGACCTCACCGAACTCGTCGCCGAGATCGGCGACAAGCTCGACGTCATCATGATCCCCAAGGTCGAGGGTCCGTGGGACATCCACTACGTCGACCGCCTGCTCGCCCAACTCGAGGCGAAGGCCGGGATCGAGCGCCCGATCCTGGTGCACGCGATCCTCGAGACCGCCCAGGGCGTCGCCAACCTCGAGGAGATCGCCTGCGCCTCCCCGCGCATCCAGGGCATGAGCTTCGGCCCCGCCGACCTCGCCGCCTCGCGGCGGATGAAGACCACCCGCGTCGGCGGCGGGCACCCCGGCTACCGCACGATCGCCGACCCCGACCCCGAGAACCCCGACGCGCCGCGCGCCAGCTACCAGCAGGACCCGTGGCACTACTCGATCGCGCGCATGGTCGACGCCTGCACGTCCGTCGGCGCGCTGCCCTTCTACGGCCCGTACGGCGACATCCGCGACACCGAGGGCTGCGAGACCCAGTTCCGCGCCGCCTTCCTGCTCGGCTGCGTCGGCGCCTGGTCGCTGCACCCCGCGCAGATCGCGATCGCCAAGAAGGTCTACTCGCCCGACCCCGACGAGGTCGCGTTCGCGAAGAAGGTCATCGAGGCGATCCCCGACGGCCGCGGCGTGCACATGATCGACGGCAAGATGCAGGACGACGCCACCTGGAAGCAGTGCAAGGTGATGGTCAACCTCGCCGAAATGCTCGCCAAGCAAGGACCCCGAGCTGGCCGAGGCGTACGGATTCCTCGCCGCCGTATAGGCTTCCGCGCCGCATGAGATTCTTCGAGTTCGAGGCCCGCGAGGTCGTCAAGCGCGCCGGCATCCCGGTCACCGACTACGGCTTCACCACCGACGCCGCCGAGGCGCGCGAGATCGCGCAGCGGATCGGCGGCCCCACAGTCATCAAGTCCCAGGTGCTCACCGGCGGGCGCATGAAGGCCGGCGGGGTCAAGTTCGCCGACACGCCCGAGGAAGCCGAGAGCCACGCCAGAGACATCCTGCAGCTCGAGATCAACGGCCACTCGCCGCGCGGCGTGCTCGTCGACCCCAAGGCCGAGGTCGCGCAGGAGTACTACGCGGGCGTCGTCTGGGACGGCACCGCCAAGAAGCCGCTGATGCTGTTCAGCGACATGGGCGGCATCGACATCGAGCAGGTCGCCGAGGAGCACCCCGACCACGTCGGCCGCGGACACTTCTCCACGCTCGAGCCATTCTCCGACTTCCAGGCCAAGCAGGTCATCGCCGCCGCCGGCGTCACCGGCAAGGCGCTGCAGCGCGCCACCCCGGTGCTCGCTCGCCTGGCCCGGCTGTTCCTCGACAACGACATGACGCTCGCCGAGATCAACCCGCTGGCCGAGTTGAAGGACGGCTCGTTCGTCGCGCTCGACGCGCACATGGAGATGGAGAACGAGGGCATGCCGCGTCAGAAGGCTCTGCTCGAGGCGCTGGGGATCGGCAAGGACGAGGGCACCCGCGAGGACCACACGCCGACCGCGTTCGAAGAGGCCGTCAAGGCCATCGACGCCGCCGACCATCGCGGCGTCATCCAGGGCAAGGACACCGGCTTCAACGGCAACATCGGCCTCGTGATCGGCGCGGGCGGTGGCTCGCTCACGCTCACCGACGCCGTGCGCCAGCAGGGCGGACGGCCCGCCAACTACTCCGAGATCGGCGGCAATCCGTCCGTCGCCAAGGCGTGCGGCCTGGCCAAGGAGGTCCTCCAGAAAGACGGCGTGGAGAAGATCGCCGTGATGATGTCGATCGTCTCCAACACGCGCGTGGACATCGTCGCGCGCGGCGTGATCAAGGCGTGCCTCGAGCTGGGCAAGGATCCCGGCGAGACGGTCGCGATCTTCCGCATCCCCGGCGCCTGGGAGGAGGAGGGCTTCAAGATCCTCGACTCCTACGGGATCGAGTACTGCGACCGCTCCGTTTCGTTGTGGGAGGCCGCCGGTCGGGCCGTCGCCAAGATTCAAGGAGCCGCATGAGCATCCTCATCGACCAGGACACCACGTTCATCATCCAGGGCATCACCGGGCGTGAGGCCGTCAACCTCACGCGCGAGTGCCTCGACTACGGCTCGAAGATCGTCGGCGGCGTGACCCCCGGCCGCAAGGGCCGCGAGGTCCACGGCGTGCCCGTGTTCGACACCGTCGAGCAGGTCGTGGAGCACAACGGCGGCGTCGTGCCGGACGGCTCGGTCGTCACCGTCCCGCCCGCCGGCACGCGCGACGCCGTCTTCGAGGCGCTGCACGCCGGCATCAAGACGATCGTGATCGTCACCGAGCGAATCCCCCGCCGCGACGTGGCGATGATGGTCGAGCTGGCCGACGCCAAGGGCGCGCGGATCATCGGGCCCAACTGCCTCGGCCTGATCGTCCCCGGAGTCGCCAAGATGGGCGGCATCGGCGGCCCAGCGCGCAACGCCGCCGTCGCCTACCAACCCGGCGCAGTCGGCGTGATGAGTCGCTCCGGCGGGATGACCACCGAGATCTCCTCCACGTTGACCGCAGCGGGACTCGGCGTCTCCACGGCGGTGTCGATCGGCGGCGACGCGATCATCGGCTCGACCTACGCCGAGCTGATGCCGTACTTCGAGGCCGACCCGCAGACCCAGGCGATCGTCATCTACACCGAGCCCGGTGGCCGCATGGAGGCACAGCTCGCACAGTGGGTCAAGGACAACGACTCGCGCCTGCCGATCGTCGCCTTCATGGCCGGCAAGTTCATGGACGACGAGGAGATGCAGGGCATGTCCTTCGGGCACGCCGGCACGATCGTCGAGGGCAAGGAGGACAGCGCGACCGAGAAGATCGCCCGCCTAGAGGCGGCCGGCATCCCCGTGGTGCAGCGGATCGACGAGATTCCCGATCTGGTCAAGGCCAAGATCGCCGAGAGGAGCGCAGCATGAGAGCCGATGGAGTCTTCATCGCCGTCGAGGTCGCCGATGAGGCCGCCGCCGACTCGGAGCTCGCGCGCAAGCTCACGGAGGCCTGCCCGGTCGACATCTACGCCCAGAGCGCAGACGGCGCCCTTGAGATCGTCGAGAAGAACCTCGACGAGTGCGTGCTCTGCCGTCTCTGTCTCGACGCTTCGCCGGCCAACGCCGTAAAGGTCATCAAGCTCTACGACGACAGCGCCGTCCTCGCCTGAGCCCAGGCGCTTGCGCAGCGCCCGCCGAGTCGTCTATCGTGAGATCGAGCCGATGAACGAAAACTTCTCCCTCATCGTGATGTGCATCTTTCTGCTCGCCTCGCTCGCGTTCCTGGCGCAGCAGCTCACGTCCTACCACTAGACCGCACACGCCCATTCGGGCGCGATTCTCGCGGCGCCTAGTGTTTGCGCGCCTTCGGCGTGCGTTCGCGCTCCTGCTGGCGCTCTACGACGCTCACGATCAGCTTGATGAACTGATCCGGCCCCGACGCCTTCGCCTGGCCGTACGTGAACGCCTCCACCCAGTCGGGCACCTTCGCTTCGCGCGCCATCACGTTGAAGAACTCCCGTCGCATGTCCACCCGCACGCGCGCGTCCGCGGCCGGCCCCTTCGTGACCTTGATGTCGGGCATCTCCAGCCTGAAGTGCTGCACATCCCCCCTGCCCCGCAACTCCACCCCGACCACCAGCTTGATCGGCCCGAGCGCCGGCACTTCACCGAGGAACCTGCGCACCGCAAGTTCGATCAGGGCCTTGGCGTCTTCGGCCATATGGCTTTCTCCCCTCGTTGGGCCGCGTGACGACCCATGGCTGTCTTGTCAGACCCGCTCTCGTCTTCGCGTCTTCGCGTCAAATCTTATGACGCTGGAGCAACTTGCGCCCGATCACCATACGCTGGATCTCCGACGTGCCCTCGCCGATCAGAAGCAGCGGCGCGTCGCGGTACAGGCGCTCGATCTCGTACTCCTTCGAGTATCCGTAGCCACCGTGTATGCGGAAAGACTCCTCGACGCAGAAGCGGCCCGCCTCGGAGGCGAACAGCTTCGCCATCCCCGCCTCCAGATCGGAGCGCACGCCCGCGTCCTTCATACGCGCCGCGCGCAGCGTCAGCAGGCGCGCAGCGTCCACCTGCGTGGCCATATCGGCAAGCTTGAACTGGATCGCCTGGTGCTCTGAGATCGGCTTGCCGAACGTCTTGCGCTCCTGCGAGTAGCGCAGCGCCAGCTCCAGTGCGCGCTGGGCGATGCCCACTCCGCGCGCCGCCACGTTCACGCGCCCAACCTCCAGCGCGTCCATCATCTGCGAGAAGCCGCTGTTCAGGCCTGCGTCCTCGCCGCCGAGGATGTTCTCCGCCGGACAGCGGTAGCCGTCGAACACCAGCTCCGTGGACTCGACGCCCTTGTAGCCCATCTTGCGCAGCTGCGGCGGGACCGTCAGCCCGGCGTATGCGCCCGTGTTCTCGTGGGCGCCGGCCTCCTTCTCCGCGATGAAGCACGTCATACCGCGGTGGGCCTTCTCAGCGTTCGGGTCGGTCTTCACGAGCACGAACACGAGGTCCGAGCGCAGGCCGTTGGTGACCCACATCTTCTGGCCGTTGATCTCATACGCGCCGTCGTCCGCCTTCTTCGCCGACGTTTTGATCGCCTGCACGTCGGAGCCGAGCTCGGGCTCTGAGAGCGAGAACGCCGCGCGGATCTCACCCGTGGCCATCCGCGGCAGGTACTTCTGACGCTGCTCCTCCGAGCCGAACTTCATCAGCAGGTAGGAGCCGATGAAGTGCGTGTTGATGACGCCCGAGATCGAGATCCAGCCACGCGAGAGCTCCTCCACGATCATCGCGTACGTCGTCAGGTCCAGCCCCATCCCGCCGTACTCCTCCGGGATCGTCACACCGAACAGCCCCAGCTCCTTCATCTGCTCCACGATCGGCTCCGGGAAGGAGTCCTCGTGGTCGTAGTGCTCGGCGTTCGGCAGGATCTGCTCGTCGGCGAACTGGTGGACCATCTCGATGATCGCCTTCTGCTCGTCGGTCATCTCAGTGTGCGGGGATGCGGCTACGGCCATTGTCAGGAACGCTCCAGGTTCGGGATGGGCTCTCTCGCTGTATACGGGGAGAATACCGGCGTGAACTTCTTTAGCGAGGTATTCGAGCCCGTCGATCCGCAGGCCCTCGCGCTGCTGGAGCTGGCGCGCGACGGCTCGCGGCGGGAGTGGAGCTTCGGCGAGATCGCCGAGCGCTCCGCGCGGCTCGCGGGCGCACTGCAGCGCAGCGGCGTCACCCGCGGTGACGTGGTGATGACGTTGATCGGCAACCGCCCCGAGTGGGCGCTCACGATGATGGCGTGCTTCCGCATCGGCGCCGTCGTACTCCCCTGCACCGAGCAGCTGCGGGCGAAAGACCTGCGGCTGCGCATCGACGTCGCCCAACCGCAGCTGATCGTCGCCGACGAGCGCAACCGCGCGGAGCTCGAGGCCGCGAACGGCGGCGCCATCCCGGTGCTGCACGTGCCCGACGAGACGCTCTTCGACGGCCAGCCCGCGCCGATCGCGGAGCTCGAGGAAAGCGACCCATGCCTGATCACGTTCACCAGCGGCACCGCCGGCGAGCCCAAGGCGGTCGTCCACGCCCATCGTTACCTCGACGGACAGCGCGTGCAGGCCGCCAACTGGCTGTCGGCGCGCGCGGGCGAGCTGGTGTGGTGCACCGCCGCGAGTGGCTGGTCGAAGTCGGCGCGCAACGTGTTCATCGCGCCGTGGATCTCAGGCGCCGCCGCACTGATGCACGACGAGCGCTTCGACCCGCACGAGCGCCTGGAGATCCTCCAGAGCGAGCGCGTGAACGTGCTGTGCATGGCGCCCACCGAGTACCGCGTGATCGCCAAGCGCGCCACGCTGCGCCCGCTGCCGCATCTGCGCGGGATGGTCGCCGCCGGCGAGGCGCTCAACCCGGAGGTTCTGCGCGCATGGCTGCAGGCCACGGGCCTGGAGATCCGCGACGGCTACGGCCAGACCGAGACCGGGCAGCTGACCGGCGCGCCGCTGGGGCTCGCCGCACGGGCCGGGTCGATGGGCAGGGCGCTGCCGGGCATGTCGCTGTCGATCCTCGACGGCGAGCTGACGGTCGATCCCGCGACCGTTCCCACGTTCTTCCTCGGCTACCTCCACGAGCACGTCTTCCGCGACGAGGACGGCTCCTGGAGCGGGCAGGATCGCCGCGCCGCCGGCCCTTGGCGTACGGGCGATCACGTGCGCGAGGACGACGACGGCTGGCTGTACTTCGAAGGGCGCGAAGACGACGTGATCGTCTCCGCGGGCTACCGCATCGGCCCGTTCGAGGTCGAGTCGGCGCTGGTGGCCCACCCCGCTGTCGCGGAGGCCGCCGCCGTCGCGGCCCCCGACGAGGAGCGTGGCGCTGTCGTGCGCGCGGTGGTCGTCCTGCGCGCCCCCTACACGCCCTCGCCCGAGCTGGTGATCGAGTTGCAGGAGCACGTCAAGCGCGAGACCGCCCCCTACAAGTACCCGCGCATCGTCGACTTCGTCGAGGAGCTGCCGAAGACCGCCAGCGGCAAGATCAAGCGGGCCGAGCTGCGGGCGGGCTGACGCGGAAGCCTCCGCGCCGCCCGCCAGCGGATCTCAGGCCGCCTGCATGGCCGGCTGCGGCACGCCGGCGCGCTCGCCGTGTACGTGCTCCTCCTCGTGAACCTCCTGCGGCTGTGACGCCGCGGGGGGCCGCAGCAGCAGGAACGACGCGAGGATGCCTCCCGCGACGCACACCGCCCCGACCACGTACGCGAGGTGGTAGCCGCCCGTCAGCGCGCTCACCAGCGGCTGCCCGCCGGCGCTCAGCGCCTTCGTGTGGTCGGTCGCGATCGTGCCCAGCGTCGCCAGGCCGATCGCGCCGAACAGCTGCACCGACACGTTGATGATCCCCGACGCGAGGCCCGCGTCGCGCGCGGGCGCGTCGGCCATGCCGATCGTCAGCAGCGGCAGGAACGATGCGCCCGCCCCCAGCCCGAGCGCCAGGAACGCGAAGAACAGGCCCGGGAAGTAGCTCGCGTGCACGCCCGCGTCCGCGAGCAGCAACAGGCCCACCACGATCCCCACCAGGCCGCCCGCGAGCGTGGGGACCGAGCCGACGCGTTCCACCAGCCGCGCCGAGACGCCCATCGACATCGTCGCGATCGCGATCGTCAGCGGCATGAACGCCAGCCCCGTGTCGATCGCGTCGTAGCCCAGCACGCGCTCCAGGTACAGCGCGCCGAGGAAGAACGCCGAGAACATGCCCGTCACGAGCAGCCCCCGCACGAGGCTCGAGCCCATCAGCGAGCGCAGCCGCAGGATCCGCAGCGGCATGATCGGGTTCGCCACGCGCGCCTCATACGCCAGGAACGCGCCCAGCAGCGCCAGCGACGCTCCGCCCGCGCCGAGCGTACGCGCGGAGGTGAGCCCGAAGTCGCTCGACTTCACGATCGCGAACGCGCCGATCATCGTCGCGAGCGTGATCAGGATCGAGCCGAGCACGTCCACGCCGCCCGCCAGGCCGATGCCCTCGTTCTCCTCGATCAGCATCCAGCCCAGCAGCAGCGCCACCGCGCCGATCGGCACGTTCACGAAGAAGATCCAGTGCCAGCTCAGCGACTGCGTCAGCGCGCCGCCCGCCAGCAGCCCGATCGAACCGCCGCCCGCCGACACGAACGCGTACATCCCCATCGCCTTCGCCTGCTCCACGCGCTCGGGGAACTCCGTCACGATGATCGCCAGGATCACGCTCGACGCCACCGCGCCGCCCACGCCCTGGATCAGCCGCGCGGCGATCAGCATCTCCTGGCTGTCCGCCACCCCGCACAGGATCGACGCCGCCACGAACAGCACGAGGCCGCTCAGGAACACCCGCTTGCGACCCACGAGGTCGCCGAAGCGGCCCGCCAACAGCAGAAAGCCGCCGAACGTGATCATGTAACCGTCGATCACCCACGTGAGGTTCGCCTGCGTGAAGCGCAGCTCGTGCTGGATCGAGGGCAGCGCCACGTTCACGATCGTCGCGTCCAGAACCATCATCAGCTGCCCCAGGCACAGGACCGCGAGCGCGAGCCAGCGGCGGCGCTCCGAGACGGCGGACTCGTCGGTGTGGGCGGATTTGCTCAGCAGAGCTGTCATGTGGTTCCTCCAAGGTTGCGGAGAAAGCACCATAGCAACTATCATCCATCTTGCAAGGATGATCTACGAAAAATTTAACGATCGCTGATAATGTGATGATTGGTGCTTAGATGACGTATAGACTTCAGAGCGTGGACGATCAGCGCGAATGTGCCCCCGGCTCGGCGGTGCTGCTGAGCCGTCTCGCCAAGCAGGTGTACCGCCGCTCCAACGAGGATCAGCTGGGGATGCACCTGCGCCACCTCGTCGCGCTCAGCTACGTCAGCGATCACGACGGCTGCCCGCAGCAGGATCTCGCCGACGCGTTCTGCATGGACGCCAACAACGTCGTCCTCCTTCTAAACGAGCTCGAGCAGCTCGGCTACACCACCCGCGTGCGCGACCCCAGCGACCGGCGGCGACATCTCGTCCAGATCACGCCCCCAGGCCGCAAGGCGCTGAGCGTCGCCGAACGCGCGCAGGTGACGATCGAGGACCACGTCCTCGCCGCGCTCGACGCCGACGAGCGCCGCACGCTGCGCGAGCTGCTCAACCGCGCGCTGCGCAGCGTCGAGCCGACCGACGTGGACGTCTACAGCGCCACGAGCGCGTCGATCTCCACGTAGGCGCCCTTCGGCAGGGCCGCCACCCCGACCGTCACCCGCGCGGGCGGCTCGGCGGGGAAGAACGACCCGTACACCTCGTTGACCGCCGCGAACTCGCCCAGGTCGGTCATGTAGATCGTCATCCGCACCGCGCGCGCCAGCGACGTCCCGCCGGCCGCGCACACCGCCTGCAGGTTCTCCAGACAACGCCTCGCCTGCTCGGCTGCCGTCGCGCCCACCAGCTCGCCCGTGGCGGGGTCGAGCGGGATCTGTCCGGAGCACACGAGCAGCCCGCCCGCCTTGACCGCATGGCTGTAGGGACCGATCGCCGCAGGCGCACCCGGGGCGTCGACGATCTCGCGCTCGCCGCTCACATCGCTCACATGCCCGAGCCTAACCGACGCGCACCAGCGGGAGCGACCCATCGCACGTCACGAAGCAGATAGATTCCATCTGTGCGTACCACCGTCACACGACTCGCCCTCGCCATCCTCGCCACGGCGTTCGCGATCGCCGCGGTGGCGAGCTCCGCTCAGGCGGACATCGCGTGGACGCCGTGCGCCGACGGCAACGAAATCGCCTGCGGCCACGTGACGGTCGCGCTCGACCCCAGCGGCGCCGTGCCCGGCACGATCACGCTCGCGCTGCAGCGCCACCGCTCCTCTGTCGGAGACCCGCGCAGCGCGGTCATCGCGCTCGCCGGCGGGCCCGGGCAGCCGGCGCTCCCGTTCACCGAAGCGTTCGACGAACTGCTCGGCCCGATCGCCGCCACGCGCGATCTGATCGTCTTCGACCAGCGCGGCATCGGCCTGTCGCACCCGCTGTCCTGCCACGCATTCGAAACCCCGCGCCTGTCGCACTCGCTGGGGCAGTTGATAGAAACGTGCGCCTCCCAGCTCGGGCCGACCCGCTCGCTCTACACCACCGCCGCCACGGTCGCCGACATCGAGGCGATCCGTCAGGCGGGCGGCTACGAAAAGCTCGTCCTGTACGGCACCAGCTATGGCACGAAGGTCGCCGAGCTCTACGCGCAGACATACCCCAGCCACGTCGAAGCGCTCGTACTCGACTCGGTCGTGCCACCCAACGGGCCCGACGCCCTCAACCGGCCAACGTTCGCGGCCATACCGCGGATCCTCAGCCAGATCTGCGCCGCGCACGCGTGCGCGCACGTCACCTCCAGCCCCACCTCCGACCTCGCGCGCGTGATCGCGGCTATGCGCGGTGGCGCCCTGCGGGGCAAGGTCATCGACGGGTTCGGCAAGGCGCACGAGGAAGCGGTCGACGCGAGCGAACTGCTCGAGATCCTGCTCGCGGGCGACTTCTCCAACCTGCTGCGCGCCGAACTGCTCACCGGCGTCGCGGCCGCCGCGCGCTCCGACACCGCGCCGCTCGAGCGCCTCGTGTCGCTGTTCGACCACAGCGGCGGCGGGGAAGGCGAAGACTTCAACTCTCCGCTCTACTTCGCGACCGTCTGCGAAGAGGTCAACTTTCCCTGGAACCGCGCCGTGAGCGCGGGCGCGCGCATGGCCCAGGCGCGCAAGGCCGCGCTCGCGCTGGGAGCGAGCACGTTCGCGCCGTTCACCGCGATCGACGCGCTCGAAGCCGGCGACCTCCGGGCCTGCGCCCACTGGCCGTCCAAACCGCCCGCGCCGCCGCTCGACGAAAGGCCGTTCCCCAACGTCCCCACCCTGATCCTCAGCGGAGCCGACGATCTGCGCACGCCGACCGCCAACGCGCGCGAAGTCGCCGCGCAGATCCCCGACGCGCACCTGCTGGTGGTCCCCGGCGCAGGCCACTCCGTCCTCACCAACGAGCCCGGCGAATGCGCCACGCGCGCGCTGCAGGCCATGTTCAAGGCCAAGCCCATCAAGGCGTGCCCCGCCACGGGCACCCCCGCCTCGCTGCGCCCGCCGCCGCTGCCGCCGCTGCACCTCGCGCAGCTCTCCGCCGCGCCCGGCTCACACGGGCTGCCCGGACGCACGCTGCACGCCGTCGCGCTCACGCTCACCGACACGCTGCGCCAGCTGCTGCTGCGGCTGCGAAACGTCAGCCTCGCCGAAGCGCTCTCGCTGCCGACGCTGCGCGCGGGCGGACTGCGCGCCGGCTGGGCGGAGTACGCGCACGGCGCGTTCGTCCTGCACGGCGTCTCCTACGTGCCCGGCGTGACCGTCTCGGGGACCGTCAAGTCCGAAAGCGTCGAGTTGCGCATCGGCGGCTCCGGGGACGCGCACGGCACGCTCACGCTGGGCGCCCACCACGCGCTCGTCGGCACGCTCGGCGGGGGCCACGTGGTGCTGCCGGCGAATTCCCGCGCGAGCACGGCTATTGTCGGTGGGAATGCGCAGGCGAGCACCACTGCGGCTGATGGCCGCCCTGTTGCCCTTGCTCGCATACGCGAGCTCGCCCGCCTCCTCCTCTGGGTCCAGCCTTAGCTTCGTCGCCTGCCCGCAGGACTCGACCTTCACGTGCACGTCGCTGCCCGTGCCGCTCGATCGCAGCGGCACCGTCCCCGGCACGCTCTCGCTCAGCGTCGAGCGCAAGCTCGCGGGGCTCGCGCCCAGCCGCAGCGCCGTCGTCGCGCTCGCCGGCGGACCCGGCCAGGCGGCGCTCCCGCTGTCGGCGTTCATCGCCCAGGCAGTCGCGCCCGCGCTCGGCTCGCGCGATCTGCTGCTGTTCGACCAGCGCGGCACCGGCACGTCGGACCCGCTGAGCTGCCCGGCGTTCGAAAACCCCAGCATCACCGGCTCGCTCGCTCACCTCTACGAACGCTGCGCCGTCGAGCTCGGACCGGTCCGCGGCGCCTTCACCACGCAGGAATCCGTGCAGGACATCGAGGCCCTCCGACAGGCCGGCGGCTATGAAAAGCTCGTCCTGCAGGGCGTCTCCTACGGCACCAAGGTCGCGCTCGACTATGCCGCCGCCTACCCCCAGAACGTCGAAGCGCTGGTGCTCGACTCGGTCGTTCCGCCCGACGGGTCCGAACCGCTGCACGCCCCGAGCTTCCAGGCGGTCGCACCCGCGCTCAGCGAGCTCTGCGAAGCCCGTGCCTGCGCGAGCATCACCTCCAACCCCGTCGCCGACATCGCCCACCTCGTCACCTCGATGCGTCGGCGCGCGCTGCACGGTTCGGTGTACGACGGAGCGGGGCGGCGTCACGCGGTCTCGCTAGACGCCACCGGCCTGTTCGACGTCATGACCGCCGGCGATCTCAATCCCGCCGTGCGAGCGCTGCTGCCCGCGGCCGTCAAGTCGGCGCTGCGAGGCGAACCCGACCCGCTGCTGCGCCTGACCATGCTCGTGGACGGCCTCGTGCCGTCCGCTCTGCAGGCGCACGCCTCCGCCGAACCGGCGCCCGAGCTCGACGAAGCGCTGTTCGCGACGACGATCTGCGAGGAGAGCCCGTTCCCGTGGTCGCGCTCGGCGCCAGCGGCCACCAGGCTGGCCGAAGCGAGCAACTATCTCCACGCCCAGCCCGCCGCCGCGTTCTACCCGTTCAACTCCGCCGTCGCCTTCGCAGACAGCGCGATACCCAATTGCGCGTCGTGGCCGGATGAGTCTCCGCCGCCACCCTCCAACCGTGCGCTGCCGAACGTGCCCACGCTGATCCTCTCCGGCGAGCAGGACCTCAGAACGCCCACCAGCAACGCGCGCGCCGTCGCGGCGATGATCCCCGACGCCCAGCTGCTGGTCGTGCCGTTCACCGGGCACTCCGTCGCCGGCTACGACCTCAGCCACTGCTCATCCGACGCGGTCGGCGCCTTCTTCGCCGGCGCCCCCGTGCAACCGTGCGGCCCGACCGCAAACGTGTTCACCCCCACCCCCGTCACTCCCACGAAGCTCGCCCGCGTGCATCCCCCCGCCACGCTCGGGGGCAAGCCGGGCGAGACCGTCGTCGCGGCGCTCGACACGCTCGTGGACCTCAAACGCCAGATCATCACCGCCACGCTGCAGGTCAACCAGGAACTCCCAAGCGGCACGAGCTTCGGCGGCCTGCACGGCGGCTATGCGCGCCTCATCTCCCACTCCGTCGTACTGCACGACTTCTCGCTCGTCCCCGGCCTGCAGCTCACCGGCACATTCCCAGTGCGAAACGGCACGTTCCAGCTCAGCACGATCCGCATCTCCGGCGCCCAAGCCGCGAGCGGGACTCTGCGGGCCGGCTCGAGCGCCCCGCGGATCAGCGGCACGCTCGGCGGCAGGCACTTCAGCCTCACGCGAGCGAAGGTACGACTGTCGAGCGCCCACACGGACGAATGGCCCTCGCAGGCGACGATCCGCGAGTTGCTCGCGCGCGGCGGATCTCGCCCTGGCGGCGGGTGAGCAGCACCGCCACGGCTCTGCCCGAGCGACGGAAGAGCGCACCTCCGCGGCTACGCTGAGCGCGTGACCAACGCGCTTGCGCAGGAGACCTCGCCCTACCTGCGCCAGCACGCGGAGAACCCCGTCGACTGGCTGCCCTGGGGTCCTGACGCGTTCGCGCGCGCACGCGAGCTGGACCGGCCGGTGCTCGTGTCGATCGGCTACTCCTCCTGCCACTGGTGCCACGTGATGGAGCACGAGTCCTTCGAGGACGAGCGCACGGCCGCGCTGATGAACGACAGCTTCGTGTGCGTCAAGGTCGACCGCGAGGAGCGCCCCGACGTGGACGCGCTCTACATGGAGGCGGTGCAGGGCATGACCGGCCGCGGCGGCTGGCCGCTCAACGTGTTCCTCACGCCCGAGCAGCTGCCGTTCTACGGCGGCACGTACTTCCCGCCCGACCCCCGCCACGGCATGCCCGCGTGGACGCAGGTGCTGCTCGCGATCTCCGAGTCCTGGAGCGAGAACAGCGCGGAGATCCGCGCCGGAGGCGAGCGCATCCGCGAGCGCCTCTCCGGTGGCGCGCAGCTGTCGCCGTCGGGGCAGCCGCTGCGCGAGGAGACGCTCGAACGTGGCCGTGGCGAACCTCCAGGAGAGCTATGACGCCCGCAACGGCGGCTTTGGCGGCGCGCCCAAGTTCCCGCCCGCATCGGCGATCGAGCTGCTGCTCGCGCGCGGCGAGCGGGCGATGGCGCTGGGAACGCTGCACGCGATGGCCAGCGGCGGCATCCACGACCAGCTCGGCGGCGGCTTCGCGCGCTACAGCGTCGACGCCACCTGGACGGTGCCGCACTTCGAGAAGATGCTCTACGACAACGCGCTGCTCGCGCGCGCCTACCTGCACGGCTGGCAGGCCTCGGGGGACGACGAGCTGCGCGCGGTGTGCGTGAGCACGCTGGAGTGGGCGCTGCGCGAGATGCGCGGACCGGAGGGCGCCTTCTACAGCGCTCTCGACGCCGACTCCGAGGGCGTCGAGGGACGCTTCTACGTGTGGAGCGTCAGCGAGCTGCACGACGCGCTCGACGCCGACGCCGACGCGGCGATCGCGTGGTTCGGCGCCACCGCGAACGGCAACTTCGAAGACCCCCACCACCCGCAGCCGGGGTTGAACGTTCTGCAGGACCGCGGGCCGCGCCCGGACGGTGAGACCCGCGAGCGCATCCGCACGCGCCTGCTGGCAGCGCGCGAGCTGCGCGTGCGCCCCGCGCTGGACGACAAGCGGCTGACGAGCTGGAACGCGCTGATGATCTGCGCGCTTGCGGACGCGGGCGCGGCGTTGAGCGAGCCGCGCTATCTGGACGCGGCCGTCGCGTGCGCGGATTTCGTGCTGCGCGAGATGCGCGATACCGACGGTCGCCTGCTGCGCACTTACAACCACGGTCAGGCCAAGATCGGCGCCTACCTCGAGGACCACGCGTTCCTGCTCGAGGCGCTCATCGCGTTGTTCGAAGCCACGTGCGAGGAGCGTTGGTACGAGGCGGCGATCGCGCTTGCGGACGAGACGATCGCGCGCTTCGCCGACCCCGAGCGCGGCGGCTTCTTCTCCACCGCCGCCGACGGCGAAAAGCTGATCGCCAGACGCAAGGACCTCGAGGACTCGCCCATCCCCGCCGGTGCGTCGAGCGCCGCGCTCGGACTGCTGCGCCTGTCCCAGCTGAGCGGCGTGCAGGAGTACGAGCGCCACGCCGTGTCCGTCCTGCGCCTGCTGCACGAGATCGCCCCGCGGCACCCGACCTCGTTCGCCCACCTGCTGCAGGCGCTGCACTGGTATCTGCAGCCGGCGAGGCCGATCGCCTGTGCGGTGCCAGGCGCGGCTAAAGAATCGCCAGGTAGCGGTCGAGCTCCCACTGCGTGACGTTCACGCGGTAGTCGTCCCACTCCTGGCGCTTGATCTCGACGTAGCGGTTGAACATGTGCTCGCCGAGAGTGCGCAGCGCGAGCTCCGACTCCGCGGTGATCTCGATCGCCTCGCCGAGGCTCTCCGGCAGCTGCTCCACGCCCAGGCGCTTGCGCTCCTCGCCGGAGAGGTGGTAGAGGTTCTTCTCCATCGGCTCAGGCAGCTCGTAGCCCTTCTCGATGCCCTCCAGGCCCGCCTGCAGCAGCACCGCGAACGTCAGATAGGGGTTGCACGCCGGGTCGGGGCAGCGCAGCTCCATGCGCGTCGCCTTCTCGCGGCCGGGGTGGTACAGCGGCACGCGCACCAGCGCGGAGCGGTTGCGGCGCGACCACGCCACGTACACCGGCGCCTCGAAGCCCGGCACGAGGCGCTTGTAGGAGTTCACCCACTGCGCGAAGATCGAGCAGATCTCGCGCGAGTGCTTGAGCTGGCCCGCGATGAACGCCTTGCCGACGTCTGACAAGAAGTACTGGTCGTCGGGATCATAGAACGCGTTCTTGCCGCCGCTGAACAGCGACTGGTGCGTGTGCATCCCCGAGCCGTTCTCGCCGAACAGCGGCTTCGGCATGAACGTCGCGTGCCAGCCGTACTTCATCGCGTACTCCTTCACCGTGATGCGGTACGTCATGCAGTCGTCCGCCATCTTCATCGCGTCCGCGTAGCGCATGTCGATCTCGTGCTGGGACGGGCCCACCTCGTGGTGGGTGTACTCAACGTGGATTCCCAGCTGCTCCAGCGCGAGCACCGTCTCGCGGCGCACGTCCGAGCCCGCGTCCAGCGTCGTCAGGTCGAAGTAGCCGCCTTCGTCGAGCACCTCCGTGGAGCGCGAATCCTTGAACAGGAAGTACTCCAGCTCCGGCCCCACGTTGAACGTGTCGAAGCCCATCGCGTGCGCGCGCTCCACCGCGCGCCTCAGCACATGGCGCGGGTCGCCCTCGTACGGCGTTTTCTCCGGCGTGATCACGTCGCAGAACATCCGCCCCACACCCTGCTCCTCCGGGCGCCACGGCAGCACCGCGAACGTGCTCGGGTCGGGCATCGCGATCATGTCCGACTCCTCGATCGCGTTGAAGCCCGTGATCGATGACCCATCGAAGCCCATGCCCGCCTCGAACGCGTCGTCCAGCTCCGCCGCGTTGATCGAGAACGACTTCAGCTGGCCGAGGATGTCGGTGAACCAGAAGCGGATGAAGCGGATGTCGCGCTCCTGCACGAGCGCCTTCACGTCCTCCGCGGTCTTCGGTTGATCGCCCATCTGGCCTGACCTTACCTATGCCCCGCGCCGACCGCTATCGACGGTTGGCCAAAGACGCGCCGGCTCAGCGGCCCGCTACCGCGGCTACGAAGTCCGCGACCTGTTCGGCTTCCTTGCCCTGGTACAGCAGCGCCGGCATCTGGCCGAGGCCGCGCGCGCGGCCTTCGGCGATCGCGCTCAGCACGAGCGCCTTGCGGCCCGAGTTCGTCGCGATGCCCTCGCCGACCTTCACGTCCAGGTTCGGACCAACGCGGCCCACCGACTTGACCGCCGCCAGCGTGTGGCAGACCGCGCAGCTGTGCGCGAACAGTTCGCGGCCCTTCTGCTCATCAGCGTTCAGGTGCAAGCCGCCCACGCTCACGCTCGCCTTGTGCTCGCCGTTGAACGCCAGCACCAGGCCCGGAACCGCGAGGCCGAACACGACCAGCACGATGATCCCCAGGGTCACGAACCGCTGGCCGACGTGCGAGTCGGTGTGCAGCGACTGGCGCGCGCCGCGCGGCCCGCGGCCCATCGCGACGAAGAATACGCCGAGGCCGAGCACGATCCAGAGGAGTAGGAACGGGATGAGCATGCGCGCGGGAAGATATCGGGTGGCGGCGCAGAAAGGTCGATAGCCCTCGCCCACGGGCGACGGCCGCGCTCCACAGTCGCGCCGCGATGAGAGCCCTCCCACCTTTAGGAGCGCGCAAGGTGCGGCGCTAACCTGTCTGTTGGAACGGTCGAATCGTCAAGCGAAGCGCTCCCAAGCCAATGAACTTCCTGCGCCGCATCCCCCTCAATCGCCTGCTGGCACTGTGCGCGCTCGCAGTCGCGCTCGGCGTCTCCGCGACCGCGCTCGCCTCGACGCTCGGCTCAGGCCCCGTGCCGCCCGCGAAGCCGCTCGCGCAGGCCGTGCACGACGCGCTCGCCGGCTCGAGCGGGGAACAGGTCCAGGGCGTGAGCGCGCGCATCCAGCTCACCAACCACCTGCTCGAAGGCGCGAGCCTCGCCGCCGGCGACGGCAGCGCCGGCGGCTCGCTCGCCTCCAGCCCGCTGCTGTCGGGCGCGAGCGGCCGTCTGTGGCTGTCCAAGGACGGCCACGCGCGGATCGAGCTGCAGGCCGAAGGAGGCGACACGGAGATCCTCTACGACGGACACACGCTGTCGCTGTACGACGCCGCCACCAGCACGCTCTACCGCTACACGCCGCCCGCCCACGAAGCCGGCTCGACGGCCGGCTCGGGTGCGAGCAGCTGGGATGTGTCGTCCACGAGCGGCCACTCCGCGCACGAAGCGCCCACGGTGGCGAAGATCGAAGAAGCGATCGCCAAGCTGAGCAAGCACGCGAACGTGTCCGGCGCCACGCCCACCGACGTGGGCGGCCAGCCCGCGTACACGGTGCGCGTCTCGCCCAAGGAAGCGGGCAGCCTGCTGGGCGCCGCGGAGCTGTCCTTCGACGCCAACAACGGCGCCCCGCTGCGCGCGGCCGTCTACGCGACGGGCAAGTCCTCCCCCGTGATCGAACTCGCGGCCACGCAGATCAGCTACGGCCCGGTGTCCGACTCGGTGTTCGCGTTCACGCCGCCCGCAGGCACCAAGATCGAAGACATCGCCCCCTCCGACGGCAGCACCTCCACCAGCACCTCGCACTCTGGCGGAAAGCCCAAGCTGACGACGCACGGCAAGGGCCTGTCCACGATCGCGGTGGTCGAAGACAAGACTTCCTCCACGGGGGCGACCAAGGGCGGCGAACCGCTCTCAGGGCTGCCGCAGGTGAGCATCGACGGCACGAGCGCCAGCGAGCTGCGCACCGATCTGGGCACGCTGTTGAGCTTCGAGCGCGGCGGCGTGCGCTACGTGCTCGCCGGCGCGGTGGCGCCCAGCGCGATCGAGGAAATCGCGCGGGGCCTCTAGCGTGATCGAGGACGCCCAGCCGGTCAAGGCGCGCGGGCTGGTGAAGCGCTACAAGGAGGTGTTGGCTGTCGACCACGTCGACCTCAACGTCCGCGCGGGCGATGTTTATGGATTTCTCGGCCCCAACGGCGCCGGCAAGACCACCACGTTGCGCATGGCCCTCGGGCTGATCACACCAACGGAGGGGAGCGTGGAGCTGTTCGGCCGCGACCCGCTGCGCCACGGCGCACGCGCGCTCGAGGGCGTCGCGGGGTTCGTGGAGGCGCCGCGCTTCTACCCGTACATGACCGCGCGCAAGAACCTCGAGCTGCTCGCCGCGCTCGACGGCGCGGGCGCCCGCGAGCGCATCGGCGAGGTGCTCGACACGGTCGAGCTGACCCCCCGCGCGGGCCACAGGGTCGGCGGGTTCTCCCACGGCATGCGCCAGCGCCTCGGGATCGCCGCCGCCCTGCTGCGCCGCCCGCGGCTGCTGATCTTGGACGAGCCCGCCACGGGCCTCGATCCCGCGGGCATGCGCGACATGCGCCTACTGATCCGCCGCCTCGCCGACGACGGCATCACCGTGCTGCTCTCGAGCCATCAGCTGCCCGAGGTGGAGGAACTGTGCGACCGCGTCGCGATCGTGCAGACCGGCCGCGTCGTCTACGAGGGCGCGCTCGCCGACCTGCGCCGCCAGGGCGGTGCGGGCTACAGGCTGCGCACCAGCGACGACGAGCGCGCGTTGGCGCTCGCGCGCACGCAGCCCGGGATCGACGAAGCCGACGTCGGCGAGCACGGTCTCACCTTCCAGGCCCAGGAGTCCGACGTGGGCAGGCTGTCGCTCGCGCTCGGGCAGGCCGGGATCGGCATCCTCGCGCTCACGCCCGAGCTCGCCACGCTCGAGGATCTGTTCTTCCGGCTGACCGAGGGTGGCGGGGACGCACTCGACGTCACGGCCAGCGAGCCGGGCGGCAGTGCCCCGCCGTCCGGTGGCCGACTGGGAGCCGCCGTGTCGGGGCTCGCCGCCACCGCTCGTGCGCTCGAGGAGAGCCGATGAGCAGCGCCGCCGCGACCGCCCCCGTCCGCGCCGTGCCCGAGCCGCTGCGCGCGCGCCGCCCGTCGACGTTGACGGTGCTGCGCTGGGAGCTGCGCAAGCTGGTGTCGCAGAAGCGCACCTATCTCGGCTTCGCGCTCGCGGTCGCGCTGCCGTTGATCTTCGTGCTCGTCGAGAACCTGCGCCACCAGCACGATCACGGCGGTGACGGGATCTTCGCCTCGGAGATCACGCAGTCAGGTCTCGCCACGCCGGTGCTGATGCTGCTGTTCCTGTCCGCCTTCATGCTGCCGCTGATCGCCTCGCTCGTCGCGGGAGACGTCGTCGCCAACGAGGACGGCAACGGCACGCTCAAGACGATCCTCACACGCTCCGTCGACCGCGGCCAGGTGTTCGCCGCGAAGGCCATCGCCGCGATGATCTACGCCGCGATCGCCGTCTACCTGTCCGCCGCCGTCGCGACCGTCGCGGGGATCGCCTCCTGGGGCTTTCACCCCATCCGCACGCTGTCCGGCACCGTCGTGCTCGCGCCCAAGGGCCTTTTGCTGGTGCTCGCGGCCAACCTCATGTACCTGATGCCGCTGTTCGCGGTCGTATCGATCGGCGTGCTGCTGTCCAGCGCCACGCGCAACAGCGCCGGCGCGGTCGTCGGCACGATCGGCCTCGTGATCCTGCTCTACATCGTCTCCACCATCCCCGGCCTCGAAGGCATCCACCCGTATCTGCTCACGCAGCAGTTCCAGTCCTGGCAGGGCCTCATGCGCACGCCCACCGACTGGGCGCCGATCGTGCACTCGGCCTGGGTCTGCGCGCTGTATGCCGTCCCGTCGCTGCTCGCCGCGTATCTCGTGTTCCTGCGCCGCGACGTCGCCGGCGGGTAGGAAGCGCTCGGCTGCGGCCTACTTCGGGCTGTAGCCGGCGATCGTCAGGCCCGTCGAGATCGTCGACGCTTTGAGTTTCGGCCGGATCGCGATCGGGTCGAAGCCGGGCTTCAGTTTCAGCTTGCTGCGCAGCGCGTACATCAGGAACGCGATGCGCTGGCGTTCGCCCTTCTTGCCGCCGCACACGCCGCCCCACTTTTCCCTGCCCGTCTGGTTCTGGCCCAGGATCGCGCCGGGCGGGAGCGACCCCGCCGCGATCTGAGCCGCGCTCGGCTCGATGCCGCCGAACGCCCACACGATCTTGTTGCGCCCGCTCTTGCGCACCTGCAGCGCGATGATCAGCAGTTCCTTCGCTTCCGCCGGCAGCTTGCTCCAGTGCAGCGGCGGCGAGATGTTCGCACCCGCGCACGTGTACTGCGCCGGCAGCTCGTGACCGTTCTGGAACGCCGCGCTCGTCAGCGAGATCTCGCCAAACGTGTTCGGGTTCGTCGGCGCGGTAGCTTTCGTCGTCGGCGTCGCGGTTTTGGCCTTCGCCGAACTCGACGTCGAGCTGGAGCTGGAACTCGAGCCGCAGCCCGCGCCCGTCGCCGCCAACACAGTGGCCGCGCACCCCAACGCGGCAAGATTCCACACCCTCACACCACTCACGTTACCTGAGCCGGCAGATCGACGATCGACAGGTCCACATCGCCCATCAGTCGCCGCGCCTCGCGCGCGTCGATCAAACCGGCGCCCAGGCGCGCCGTGGACTCCGCTCCACACGCGACCGCGAAGCGCAGGCACTGGTCCGGCGCGCGGCCTTCGTAGCGCGCCGCCACGTAGCCCGCCAGGAACGCGTCGCCCGAGCCGCGTTTGGCGATCGGCTCGCGCGGCTCGATGCGCGCGCGCTTCAACCGCCGCTGCCCGTCAACGAGCACGTGCGCCACGCAGCCGTCCGCGAGCGTCATGATCGCCTCGCTCGGCCCCAGCGCCACGATCTCTCCCACCGCCGCCAGACGCTCCTCCTCGCTGGAGAACTCGTGGCCCACGAGCTCCTCCGCCTCCAGCACGTTCGGCGAGACCACGTCCGGCTCCGCGCGGACCGCCTGGCGCAGCGGCTCGCCGTCGGTGTCCACCACCGTCGTCACGTCCAGTCGCTCCAGGTCCCTGATCAGCGACGCGTATAAGTCCGGCTCCACGCCCCTCGGCAGCGACCCCGCGAACACCACGATCGCCGCGCCCTTCGCCAGGTACACCAGCTTGTCGCGGAACAGCTCCACCTCGCGCTCCGTCACCGCCGGCCCACGTTCGTTGATCTCCGTCTGCTCGCCCGTCGTCGGGTCGAGCACCGACGTGTTCGTGCGCGACTCGTCGCGGATGCGCACGAAGTCGTTCAGGATCGACTCCTCCGTCAGCTGCTCCACGATGTGCGTGCCCGTCGCCCCGCCCGTGAAGCCCGTCGCGATCACCGGCTGGCCGAGCGCCTTCAGGGTGCGCGCGATGTTCACGCCCTTGCCGCCCGCCATCGTGCGCTGTTCGACCGTGCGGTGGCGTCGTCCGAGCCTGAAGTTCGGCACCACCAACGACTTGTCGATCGCCGCGTTGAGCGTGACCGTGATGATCATCGTCGCTCTGTACCCACCTTCCGGCGCGCCTGAACGGCAAACGATGCCCTGGCGTGCACGATCCACAGGCTAGCGGAATCGTCCGCCACCGTTGCCGGTCCAGATGCGCGCTCGGGTGCGGCGCTCGCGGCGATCAGCCCGACGTGAGCGCCCGCTCCGACAGCGCCCACGCCGCCTCGCGCAGCCGCTCCGCCTCCGCGCGCGCGGCCGCCGCCGGCGTGCCACCGGCCTTTCGATGCGCGTCCGCGATGCTCCGCGAGGCGCTCACCAGCCCGCCCGCGCGCCCCGGCGCGAACGCCGGCGCGAGATCCTCCACGCGCCCGCCCTGCGCGCCCACGCCCGGCAGCAGGAACGTCGCCGCCGGCATCAGCTCGCGAGCGCGCGCCAGATGCCGCGGCTCCGTCGCGCCCACCACCGCGCCCACATCGCTCAGGCCCGCGTCTCCCACCGCGGGCCGGCCCAGCTCCTCGACCATCGCCGCGAGGCGCTCCCACACCCTCGCGCCGCCCTCCACGCGCAGATCCTCCACGTCCGCCGCGCCGGGGTTGGACGTGCGCACCAGCACCAGCACCCCCGCGCCGCACGCGCGCGCCGCGCTCACGAACGGCTCCAGCGCGTCCATGCCCATCAGCGGGTTGACCGTCGCCAAGTCCGCCCCCAGCCCCTCCACATGCCCGAACGGCGTGTCCAGCCCGCCGAACAGCGAACTCGCATACGCCTGCGCCGTCACGTCGATGTCGCCGCGCTTGCCGTCCGCGATCACCAGCAGGCCCGCCGCGCGCGCGTGCGCCGCCACCGCGCCCAGCGCCGCGCGCCCCGCCGCGCCGAACACCTCGAAGCGCGCCAGCTGCGGCTTCACCGCCACGCACGCGTGCGCCGTCGCGTCGATCAGCGCGCAGCAGTGCGCCTGCACCGCCGCTGCCGCCGCGTGCGCCGCCGCCGAGGAGGAACCCTGCGCCGGCGTCGGCGCTGGAGCCGCTGCGGAGTCCGAGCCGTGCGTCGGCGCGGGCGCCGAACCGTGCACCGCCACAGCCGCTCCGCCCTCAGGCCACAGCGCGGCCGGGTTCGGGTCGAGGCCGAGCACCAGCTGCGACTCGCGCCCCGCGACCCGCCTCGCCAGCGTCTCGCCGAAGGAATCCCTCGGCGTCAGCGACCCTTCACCGCGCTCTTCAAGCCGCTGCCCGCCGTGAAGCGCGGGACGCGCGACGCGGCGATCTGGATGCGCTCGCCCGTGCGCGGGTTCACGCCCGCGCGCGCGCCGCGCTCGCTGACGTGGAACTTGCCGAAGCCGGACACCGTCACCTCGCTGCCGCGGCGCAACGCGTCCTCGACCGTGGCCAGCACCGCGTCGACCGCGCGCGATGCATCCTGCCTGGTCAGATCGGCGCGATCCGCAACCTGTTCGACCAGCTCGGACTTCGTCACTTCGTCCTCCTCGGTTCGTAAGACGTTGCATCGAAGCTAACACCGCGAGCGGACGGGCGCATCCGCAACAATGCGCGAATGGCCGTCGAGCGCATCGCCTGGATCGCCACCGTGATCGTGGCGCTCATCACCGCCGTGCTGCTGCTCGTATCCGGCTACAACGGCTACGCCGGCCTCGGCCTGGCCGTCGCGATCGCCGCCGCCATCAACCTGCTGTAGCGGCCCCGCGGCTCTCCAGCCACTCCAGCAGCGCGCGCGCCGCGCGCCCGCGATGGCTGATCGCGTCCTTCTGCTCGTCGCTCAACTGCGCCATCGTCAGCGTCGACGGCCCCTCCTGCGGCAGGAACGCCGGGTCGTAGCCAAAGCCGCCCTCTCCGCGTGGCTGCGCCGCCAGGCGCCCCGCGCAGCGACCCTCGAACACGCGCTCCACGCCCGCCTCCGAGTCCACGTACGCGATCGCGCACACGTACTCCAGCGCCCCGCCCGCGGGCACCTCTCGCAACAGCTTCGCCAGGTTCTCCTCGTCGCTCGCGTGCTCGCTCGCGTAGCGCGCCGAGCGCACGCCCGGCGCGCCGCCCAGCGCCGCCGCCGCGATCCCCGAGTCATCCGCGAAGCTCGCCCGACCGCTCGCCCGCGCCGCCGCTCGCGCCTTGCCGAGCGCGTTCTCCGCGAACGTCTCGCCGTCCTCCGGCGGCAGCTCCACGCCCTCCGGCAGCGTGTCCACCTCCCAGCGGCCCGCCAGCAGCCGCTCGAACTCCCGCCGCTTGTGCTCGTTGTGCGTCGCCAACAGCAGCCGCGGCGACGCGCCCGTGCCGGCGCTCAAGCCTGCGCGCCCGCTTCGCCGCTGTCGCTCGCGCTCGTCTCGCCGCCGCCCATCGCCGCGAGACCGCGCTCGATCGCCTCGTCCTGCGCGACGCGCAGCTCCTCGATGCCCTTGCCCGCCAGCGCCAGCAGCTCGTCCAGGTGCGCGCGCGACAGCGGCGTGCGCTCAGCCGTCGCCTGCACCTCCAGCAGACCGCCCTCGCCCGTCATCACCACGTTCGCATCCACCTCCGCGTTCGAGTCCTCCGGGTAGTCCAGGTCGAGCAGCGCCGCGCCGTCGATCATCCCGCACGACACCGCCGCCACCACGCCCGTCAGCGGCGAGCGCTCCAGCTTCCCCGTCGCCTGCAGCCGCGCGCACGCCAGCGCCAGCGCCACGTACGCGCCCGTGATCGACGCGCAGCGCGTGCCGCCGTCGGCCTGCAGCACGTCGCAGTCCAGGTAGATCGTGCGCTCGCCCAACGCGTGGAAGTCGATCACGCCGCGCAGCGAGCGGCCGATCAGGCGCTGGATCTCCACCGTGCGCCCGTCCTGGCGGCCCTTCGTCGCGTCGCGCTGCTTGCGATCGCCCGTCGACGCCGGCAGCATGCCGTACTCCGCCGTCACCCAGCCGCGGCCGCGGCCAGCCATCCAGCGCGGCACGTTCTCCTGCGCCGACGCCGTGCAGATCACGCGCGTCTCGCCCACCGAGATCAGCGCCGAGCCGGTCGCCGTGCGCATGAAGCCCGGCTCGATCTCCGTCGGGCGCAGCTCGTCGGAGGCCCGTCCGTAGCTGCGTTTGCGTGGCGCGTTCATGCGGGCCATCATTCCAGAGCGCTACCGTCGGGTGCCGTGCGCGCGCTCGTCGTCTCCAACATGAAGCCCGACGAGGCCCGCCCCGAGCTCGGACGCTTCGTCCGCGACCAGGTCGCCGCGCTGCGCCAACTCGACGACGTCGAGGTCGAGCTGTTCGAGTTCCCCCCCGGCCCACGCGCGCTCGCGCGCGCCGCCGTCGAGCTGCGCCGCCTCCACGGCGGCCCCTCCACGCTCTCGCGCCGCCCCGCCGCGCCGCCCTGGGACGTCGTGCACGCCCACTTCGGACTCTCCGCCTGGCCCGCGCTCGCCGCGCCGGCGCGCGTGCGCGCGCTCACCGTCCACGGCAAGGACGTCTACCACCCCCGCACGCGCCTCGCCACCGCCGCCATCCTGCCCAAGATCGACCTGCTCGCCGCCGTGTCCGCCACGCTCGCCCAGCACCTCCCCCGCTGGGCGCGACGACGCGCCGAGGTGCTGCCGTGCGGCATCGACGTCGAGCGCTTCCGGCCGCTGCAGCGCGCGCAGGCGCGCGCCGAGCTGCGCCTCGACGCCGAGCGCCCGTACTTGCTGTTCGTCTCCCACCCCTCCCGCCAGGACAAGCGCCACGACCTCGCCGTCGCGCTCGCGCACGCCGCCAGCGTGGAGCTGCTCACGCTCGGGCACACCGACCCCGCGCTCGTGCCGCTGTGGATCAACGCCGCCAACGCCGTGCTCGTGCCCTCCGACCGCGAGGGGTTCGGGCTGGCCGCGCTCGAGGCGCTCGCGTGCGACGTGCCCGTGCTCGCAACGCCCGTCGGCATCGCCCCCGACGCGCTCGCCGGCGTCGACGGAGCGCTGTGCGCGCCGTTCGACCTCGCCGTCTGGCGAGCCGCGTTGGAGCCGCATCTGCGCTCTGCCGACCCGCGCGTCAACGGCCGCGTCGCCGTCCAGCGCTTCTCCGCCGCCGCCATGGCCGAGCGCGTCCGCGACGCCTGGCGGCGAGCGCTGGAGCGATCCCAGCAGCCATCGGGGTAGCATGGAATGGTCGTGGAGGAGATATCTGGCGTGACGCCCACAGACGCCCCACCGCAGACGCAGCAGAACGGTCAGCCGCCCGCTGGCTCGCTCGCCGCGCCGCAGCAGTCCGGCTTCGGCTCACGCGGGCGCGCCCGCCGTCGCGCGCGCTTCCTGCGCAAAGCCCGCGAGCTCGCCTACCGCGACCTCGGCGGGCTGGTGTTCAACCTGCACCGTTTCGGCGCGCGCAACGACGAGCTCGTGCTCGCCAAGCTCACAACCGTCGGGCAGATCGACGCCGAGTTGCGCACGCTCGAAGGCGCGCTCGGCGAGCGCGAACCCGTCACCGTCCTGCGCGAGGCCGGCATCAACGCCTGCCCGCGCTGCGCCGCCATCCACTCCAGCGAAGACCGCTTCTGCCCCAACTGCGGCCTCTCCATGGGCCGTCACGCCGACCTGCCCATCGCCGGCGCCGCCGCCCCCAGCACGACGTCAACGCCCGCCACAACACCCGCACCGGCGACGCCCGCCTCGGCGCCCATCGCCGCCCCTCCCGCCGTTTCGGCTCTCACCCCGCCGCCCCAGCCTGCACCATCCACAGCGGCCACAGATCCCGCCGCAGGCCCATCTGCGCCGACGGCCGCTCAGACTCCCGCACCACCGGCAACCGCGGCGCACACGGCCGCACCCGCCGACATGCTGGCTCCCGATCCCACGCCACCAGCAACGGCCGTGCACGCCGCCTCGCCGGCCGCCGCGCGCCGCCCCAGCTTCACCTCCAAGACCCCGCCCTCCGCGCAGGACACGCCCGCTGAGCCCGCCTCGGCGGCGCTATCGGGCGCCGACTCCGAGCAGCCCACCGAGATCATCCACCCCGAGCCGCCCGGGCCGTGAGCGTCACCGCGCCGCCACCGTCGGGCGCCTCCGGCAGTGCCGGGACCGCGACCCCCAGCGCGCCGCAACCGCTGCGCGAGGCGTGCCCGCTGTGCGGCGCGCCGCTGCACCCCGAGCAGGAGTGGTGCCTGCAGTGCGGCGCCGCCGCGCGCACCCGCCTCGCCTCCTCCCCCGGCTGGCGCGGCCCCATCCTCGCGCTCGTAGTACTGCTCGTGCTGTCCCTCGGCGTGCTCGCCGGGTCGCTCGTCAAGCTCGCCGGCGGCACGCCCGCCGCCTCGACGCAGACCACCACCGTCACAACCGCCGCCGCCGTGACCACCACCGCGCCCAGCGGACTCGGCCTGCTGCCCAAAACCACCGCCACCACGCCCACAACCGGCAGCGGCACCGGCACTCAATTCGGCCTGCCGAAGACCACCACCGCGCAACCGCCCAACGGCGGCGCGACCGCGCCCGGCGGCGAAGTCAAAGCCAACGCCAAAGCCAAAGGCCCCCTCGGCGGCATCGACCTCACGCGGCTCAAAAAAGACACCGCCGAACGACTGCGCAAACTCGGGCTCCCCGGCAAGTGACCGAAGCCGATATCGCCGTCGTCGGCGCCGGCGGCGCGGGCCTCTACGCCGCGCTGTGCGCCGCGCGCGAGGGCGCCCGCGTGGTGCTCGTCTCCGCCACGCCGCTCGCCCAGACCGCCAGCTACTGGGCGCAGGGCGGGCTAGCCGCCACGCTCGCCCCCGACGACAGCTTCGAGCTGCACCTGCGCGACACCGAGCTCGCCGGACGCGACCTCGTGCGCCGCTCCGCCGCCGAGATCCTCGTGCGCGAGGCGCCCGCCCGCGTCCACGACCTGCAGGCGCTCGGCGTCCGCTTCGACGCCGACCGCTACGGACACCTCGCGCTCGGGCTCGAGGGCGGGCACGCTGTCAGGCGCGTCGTGCACGCCGGCGGCAGCGCCACCGGCCGGCGCGTCGTGCGCCAGCTCTCCGCGCTCGCCGCCGAAGAGTCGCGCATCGTCGTCCTCGAGGGTGCTCGCGCGCAGGCGTTGTGGCAAACCAGCGGACGCTGCGTCGGCCTCGTCTGCGACGACGGGCGCGTCATCTCCGCGCGCGCCGTCGTCATCGCCACCGGCGGCGCCGCCGCGATGTGGTCGCGCACCACCAACCCGCCCGGCTCGCAGGGCATCGGCCTGCAGCTCGCGCACGCCGCCGGCGCCGCGCTCGCCGACCTCGAGCTGATGCAGTTCCACCCCACCGCCGTCATCGGCGTCACCGGCCGCGAGGGCTTCCTCGTCACCGAGGCGATCCGCGGCGAGGGCGCCACGCTCCACGACGCCGACGGTGAGCGCTTCGTCGACGAGCTAGCGCCCCGCGACGAGGTCTCCCGCGCGATCCAGCGCAAGCTCGAGGAGAGCGGACAGCAGTCCGTCGGCCTGGACATGCGCGCCGTCGATCCCGCGCACTTCCCCAACATCGTCGCCGCGCTGCGCGACTCCGGCCTGGACCCAACCCACGAGCTCGTCCCCGTCGCGCCAGCCGCGCACTACATGATGGGCGGCATCGTCACCGACCTCGACGCGCGCGCCTCCATCCCCGGCCTCTACGCCGTCGGCGAGGCCTCCTGCACCGGTCTGCACGGCGCCAACCGCCTCGCGTCCAACTCCCTCAGCGAGTGCTTCGTGTTCGCCCGCCGCGCCGTTCTGCACGCGCTCTCCGCGCCCGCACACCAGCCCCCCACCGCCAACCTCGATCTGCTGCGCGCGCTACCGGCGCCCACCATGGCCGAGCGCGCCGACCGCGAGGCGCTGTGGCGCGACGCAGGCATCGTGCGCTCCCCCGAGGGGCTCACCCGCCTGCTCGACTCGCCCCACCCCCTCACCCGGCTCATCGCCCGCTGCGCGCTCGCCCGCGTCGAGAGCCGCGGCGCGCACCAGCGCACCGACCACCCCCAGCGCGACCCCTCGCTCGACCACCGCCACGTCGTCGTCAGCGGCGAGAACGACGTCGCCTGGGAAACCTGGGTTTAGCCCACCAGCGGGGCTCCTCGCCAACCGAAAGCGGCGCCACAACGCACGCCGAGCCGGACCCCAACGGGGTCCTTTCATAAGAAATCGGACCGCCGATCTTTATGTCGAACCTTTGCCGTAGCAGACGTGTTCTGGACTGGTGGAAGGTCCATGGGGAGTAGGAGTCTCAAAGGTTGGCGGGTGTGCTCCAAGACCACGGATCGCAACCACAGAGGTGAGGAGCAGCAGCCATGTACCAGTTCAGTCGGGCCATCTATCGGGAGCTCTCGCCCCAGATCGTGGCGCCGCCCGCCGGCATGCCCGCCGCGAGCAACCACGCCGCCGTGCTGCACGCCTGCGAGGAGGTCGTCACGCGCCTCGCAACCGACCGCCACTATTTCGCCCACCCCGCTCGCACGCTCTTCCACGACATCCGCAACTACTTCCCCATGTCCGCCCAGGCCCACGTCCACGCCGTCGTCGAGTGCTATATGGGCTACGCGCAGCGGTTCCTCGCCGAGCACCCCCACGAGGGCTACACCGCCGTCAGCGGCGCCCCGCCGCAGTGCCGCGCCACCACCCGCAAGGGCTCCGCCTGCCAGCGCACGCCGCTCGCGCACAACGGCTACTGCCCCTCCCACCAGCACCTCGCCGACACCGAGAACCGCGAGCTCGCCGCCGCATAGGCGCCTCGCACCGCGCGAGCGGCCCGCGAGCGTGCCGTAGGCTCCGCGCATGCTCCTCGGCGTAGACGTCGGCGGCACCTTCACCGACGCCGTCCTCATCGACGGCCACTCCGTCGTCCACACCGCCAAGGTGCCCTCCACGCCCGCGCGCGAGTCGCTCGGCGTGCTCGATGCGGTGCGACTCGTACTCCAGCGCGCCAGCGCCGCGCCCAGCGACGTCACGCGCTTCGCGCACGGCATGACCGTCGCCACCAACGCCCTGCTCGAGGGCCGCGCCGCCCGCACCGCGCTCATCGCCACCGCCGGCTTCACCGACGTCATCGAGCTCGGCCGCCAGGCGCGCCCACACCTCTACGACCTCTGCCGCGCCGCGCCCCAGCCGCTCGTCCCCGCCGAGCTGCGCTTCGCCGCGCCCGAGCGCATGGGGCCCGAGGGAGTTCTGCAGCCGCTCGAGCCCAGCGCCGCGCGAGCGCTCGTGGAGGAGATCGCCCGCACCGGGGCGGAGGCCGTCGCCGTGTCGCTGCTGCACTCCTACGCCCACCCCCAGCACGAGCAGTTGCTCGCCGAGCTGCTCGCCGAGCTCATGCCTGAGGTCCACGTCTCGCTCTCAAGCGTTCTCGTCGGCACGTTCCGCGAGTTCGAGCGCACCGCCACCACCGTCCTCGACGCCGCGCTCTCCCCGCTCCTGTCCACCTATCTGCGCTCCCTCGCCCGCGAGTCGCGCGAGCTCGGCCTCGTCGAGCCGCACATCATGCAGTCCTCCGGCGGGCTCGCCAACATCGACCGCGCCAGCGCCCACGCCGCGCTCACCGTCCTCTCCGGCCCCGCCGGCGGCGTCCGCGGCGCGCTCGCCCTCGCCGCGCTCGCCGGACACCAGCAGGTCCTCTGCTTCGACATGGGCGGCACCTCCTGCGACGTCTGCCTCATCGACCACGGCGTCGTCGCCGAGACCGCCCAGCGCGCCATCGCCGAACGGCCCGTCTCGCTGCCCGCGCTCGACATCCACACCGTCGGCTCCGGCGGTGGCTCCATCGCCTGGCGCGACCCCGGCGGCGCGCTGCGCGTCGGGCCCGCCTCCGCCGGCGCCCAGCCAGGACCCGCCTGCTACGCGCACGGCGGCACCGAACCCACCGTCACCGACGCCAACCTGCTGCTCGGCAGGCTGCTCGCGGACGCACCGCTCGCGGGCGAAGGCGCGCTCGACCGCGCCGCCGCCGAGCGCGCCGTCGCGCGCCTCGCGCGCGAGCTGGAGATGGACCTGCTCGCCTGCGCCGAGGGGATCGTCCGCGTCGCCGAGTCCCAGATGCTCGGCGCGCTGCGCGTCATGAGCGTGGAGCGCGGCATCGACCCGCGCGAGTACGCGCTCATGCCCTTCGGCGGCGCCGGCCCGCTGCACGCCGCCGCGCTCGCCCGCGAGCTCCGCATCCTGCACGTCCTCTGCCCCCGCGCCTGCGGCGTGCTCAGCGCGCTCGGCCTCGCCTCAGCCGCGCCACGCCGCGACGTCGCCCGCACCGTCCTGCTCGACGCCAACGCGCTCACGCCCGAAAGCCTCGACGCGCACCGCAGCGCCCTCGTCGCCGAGGCCTCCAGCGCGCTCGCCGAGCCGCCCATCCGCGTCCGCGTACGCCACGAGCTGCGCTACCGCGGCCAGTCCTTCGAGCTGCCCGTCGAGGAGGATCTCCACGCTGATAGCGCGGGCGGGGCAGCTGAGCCGCTCGGGCCGGACGCTCTGCGCCACGCGTTCGCCGCCGAGCACGAGCAGCGCTACGGCTACCGCGACGACGATGCCCACATCGAGCTCGTCACCATCCGCGTCTCCGCCTGGGGCGCCGCGCCCACGCTGGAGCCACGCGCCGAGCAGGCCCCCATGCCCGTCGCCGAGGTCCGCCGCGTCGTCTTCGACGGTGAGCCCGTGCTCAGCGCCGTCTACCGCGGCGAGCTGCCGCCCGGCGCCACCGTCGCCGGCCCCGCCCTCTGCGCGCTGGGGCAGTCCACGCTGCTCGTGCCCCCAGGCTGGAGCGGCCAGGTCGACCAGCACGGCACCATCCACCTCCACCACGACGCCGCCCTCACAGGGAGCCAGCCATGATCGACGCCATCGAGCTGCAGGTGCTCGCCGGCGGGCTGCGCGCCGCGTGCGAAGAGATGGGCGTCGTGCTCATCCACTCCGCGCACTCCTCCAACATCAAGGAGCGCCGCGACGCCTCCACCGCGCTGTTCGACGCCGACGGCCAGATGATCATGCAGGCCGAGCACATCCCCGTGCACCTCGGCGCCATGCCCGCCGCCGTCGCCGCCGTCATCGGCCACACGCACGCGCCCGGCGTCTCCTGGATCCTCAACGACCCCTTCGCCGGCGGCACCCACCTGCCCGACATCACCGTCCTCACCCCCGTCTTCGCCGACGAGGACCAGCCGGGCTCCCACGGCGGCGAGCTGCTCGGCTTCGCCGCCAGCCGCGCCCACCACGCCGACGTCGGCGGGCGCGTCCCCGGCTCCATGCCCGCCGACAGTCACACGCTCGCCGAAGAGGGCGTCGTCATCTCTCCCCGCCCGCTCGACGACGCCACCATCGACGAGCTCGTCGCGCGGATGCGCCAACCGCAGGAGCGCCGCGCCGACCTGCGCGCCCAGCTCGCCGCCAACCACGTCGGCGCCACGCGCCTGCGCGAGATCGCGCAGCGTCTCCAGCGCAGCGGCGGCCCCACGCTGCGCGACGGCACCGACGCCGTGCTCGACTACTCCGAGCGGCGCACCCGCGCCTGCCTAGCAGCGCTGCCCGACGGGGTGCGCGAGGCCGAGGACGTGCTCGAGGCGCCCGGCGGCGGCGATCTGATCCTGCGGCTGCGCGCCAGCGTCGAGGGCGAGCGGCTCGTGCTCGACTTCGCAGGCAGCGCGCCCCAGCACCACGGCAACCTCAACTGCCCGCTCGCCGTCACGCTCTCCGCCTGCCTCTTCGCCGTGCGCGTCCTCACCGACCCCGACATCCCGCCCACCGCCGGCGCATACCGGCCAATCGAGCTGCGCGTCCCGCTCGGCCGCATCCTCAACGCCCGCCCCGGCGCCGCCGTCGCCGCCGGCAACACCGAGACCTCATCGCGCGTCGCCGACCTCGTCCTCAGCGCCTTCGGACGCGCACAGGGTCAGGGCACCATGAACAACCTCACGCTCGGCAACCCCCAGTTCACCTACTACGAGACGCTCGGCGGCGGGCAGGGCGCGTGCGCTGAGGCCGACGGCCCCAGCGGCGTGCACGTCGCCATGAGCAACACCCTCAACACCCCCGTCGAGGCGCTCGAGCGCGAATTCCCGCTGCGCGTCGTCCAGTACGCGCTGCGCCGCGGATCAGGCGGGGACGGCGCGCGGCGCGGCGGCGACGGCGTCGTGCGCGAGATCGAGGCGCTCGCCGACATGACCTTCTCGCTCATCGGCGAGCGCCGCCTGCACGCCCCGCGGGGCGCGTGCGGAGGAGGCGACGGCGCGCCCGGGCGCGAGGAGCTCGACGGCGAGCCGCTGCCCGGCAAGGTCACCGGCACGCTCTCCCCCGGACAGCGACTGCGCATCGAAACGCCCGGCGGAGGAGGATATGGCGATGCCTGAGAGCCAGACACGAGAGCGGATCGGCTTCCTCGGCCTCGGCATCATGGGCTCGCGCATGGCCGCCAACGTCGCGCGCGCCGGCTTCCCACTCAGCGTGTGGACGCACACGCCCCGCAAGGCCCAGCGCTGGGCCGCCGAGCACCACGGCGCCACCGCGCTCGACACGCCCGCCGCGGTCGCCGAGCAAAGCGACGTCGTCGTCAGCATGGTCATCGACGGCGCGCAGGTCGCCTCCGTGCTGTGCGGCGCGCACGGCGTAGCCGAAGCCGCCCACCCGGGCCTCTTGTGCGTCGACATGTCCACCATCGGCCCAACCGCCGCGCGTGACATCGCCGAGCGGCTCGCCGCGCGCGACGTCGCCATACTCGACGCGCCCGTCACCGGCTCCTCACCGCGCGCCGAGGACGGCACGCTCACCATCATGTGCGGCGGGGACGTACAGCAGTTCCAGCGCGTCCGTCCGCTGCTCGACACGATGGGCAGCCTCGTCGTCCACGTCGGCGAACTCGGACAGGGCCAGATGCTCAAGCTCATCAACAACACCCTCGGCGCCGCCAACGCCGCCGCCGTCGCCGAGGCGCTGCTGCTCGCCAAGGCCACCGGCATCGACCTCGACGCGCTCGTGCAGGTCGTCTCGGCCGGCTCCGGCGCGTCGCTGCAGCTCGAGATGAAGTCCCGCCCCATGCGAGAGCACGACTACACCACCCTGTTCAAGGCGGCGCACATGCTCAAGGACGTACGCCTATGTCTCCAGGAGGCACAGAGCGCCGAAGTGCCGTTTCCCTCAGCCGCGCACGCGCAGGACCTCCTCACGGCAACCATTGCACGCGGCCACGGCGAGCGCGACTACGCCGCCATCATCGAGGCCGCCGAGGGGCTCGCCGGACGCCGCCTGTGAGCGCCCGATAACAACCCCCAAACTGGCCGGATGGCCAAAAAAACCCGCTATTTGCAGGGGATTTGGGATTTACGCTGATGTTTCGTATCGTTAACGCATCGGTGACTGCTCCCTCACGGGGGCGCGCCCAGATTTCAGCGTTTGTTTCCCTCTCATCTCGTCTCGTCTTTCTTTCATGCCAATTGCTTTCAAAGAATGGGCCGTCACCGTCCGCGCCCTAGCGGAAGGTGAGCAGCTCATAACGCTCCGCAAGGGCCTGCCTCAGCAGGACGACAAGCCGTTCCGCCTCGCCCACGAGCGCTTCTTCCTCTACCCCACGTTTGACCACCAGCCCGGCGACCTCGTCCGCGAGTCTCACCAGCCCGAGCTGCGCCGCGCGCTCGAGGAGGGCGTGTGGAGCGACGGCGAGCCGCCGCTCAACAGCTTCGTCTCCGGCGTCCCGCTGCAGCAGCCCGACCGCGTGCGCATCCGCGCGTGGGCCGAAGTCACCGACCACTTCACCATCGTCGACCCGCGCTGCGTCGACGCGCTCTCCCCCTTCTACGTGTGGACGCCCGACTACGCCGAAAAGCGCCTCGGCTGGCGCGGGCGCCAGCCGCTGCACGTGCTGCTGCTGCGCACCTACCGCATCCCCCGTCCCGTCACCGTCAAGGTCAAGGACGACTACATCGGCCCCAACGCCTGGATCGAGCTGCAGCGCGAACTCCCCTTCGAGGGCACGCCCGTGCTCTCCGACGCCGAGTTCGAGCGCGCCTCCGAAGAGATCCGCTCGATCACCAGCGAAGCCGCCGTGCCGGCCAGCACCAGCAGCAAGCAGCCCGTTCTCGTCTAGGGCACCATCGCGCAGCCCAACGGCCGCCGCCTACAGCGCGTCGTCCTTGAACGCCAGCGCTTCTCGCGCCGCCTGCGCCCCCGATTCCGGCACCATGATGTCGCGCGGTCCCGCCGCCATGAAGTCCGGCACGTCCGCACCGCCCGAGCGGATCAGCATGCTCGGGATGCCCTCCTCCAGCAGCAGCCCCGCGATGAATTCCGCCTCCGGCTGACTGCCGCCGCGCGCCACCTTCACAAGCCTGCCCTCCGTGTACTGCGGGTTGATCTTGCGCGCAGTCTCGCGCCGCTCGCTCACCGCCGGCTCCTCCGCGCCCGCGCCCGCCGCCACGAGCGGCATGCCACACCGCTCGCAGAAGCGCTCGCTCGCGGGATGCTCACGCTCGCAGCTCGGACATCGCAGCCGCCCCGCGTCCATCAGCGCACCTCCAGCGCAACCTCTCGCACCTCCGCCCCCTCGATCAGGTAGCAGCGCACCTCCGGCTCGTCGCTCGCCATGCCCACGATCACCCACTCCAGGCCCGGCCAGTTGGCGGCGAAGTTGATGTCCGTCTGCGACGGATAGGGAGCGGTGTGGGTGTGGGAGTGGTAGATCGCTCCCAGCTCCCAGCCCTCGTCCTCGAACTCCCCCAGCGTGCGCAGCAGCTCCTTGCCGTCGATCTCGAAGCGCTTGCGCCCCGCGTCTTTGCCGCCCGCGTCCTTGCGTCCCGCGTGCACGTTGCGCGCGCGGTGGACCCGCGTCGCGCGCGCCTCGCCACCGCCGTTGTCGGCGTCCGAGTAGGCCACCATGCCGCAGCACTCCGCGTCGTACTCCTCGCGCGCGTGCGCGACGATGTCCTCCAGCAGGGCGGCGGCGATGACCATCGCTAGAGCGCGCGCGAGCGCCGGTGAGCCTGGGCTGTTACCACCAGACAGTCGACTCGAGGTTCTCGATCTCGTCCACCGGCAGCGTGTAGATGCCGCTCGACAGGTACTTCCAGCCGTCGTCCGCCACCACGAACACCACGTTGCCCTCGTCCAGCTCGTTCGCGATCCGCACCGCGATGCTCGCGATCGCGCCGCTCGAGACGCCCGCGAACACACCCTCCTCGTCGAGCAGCTTGCGCGTCCACACGATCGCGTCGCGGTTCGTCACGAAGATCTTGCGGTCCAGCAGCGAGATGTCGATGATCGGCGGGATGAAGCCGTCGTCCAACGAGCGCAGGCCCTGCACCGGCTCGCCCTGCATCGGCTCCGCCGCGACGATCTTCACCGCGTCGCCCAGCGTCTCCTTCAACCGGCGGCCGTTGCCCATCAACGTGCCGCCCGTGCCCAGGCCAGCCACGAACGCCGCCACCTCGTCGAGCTCTTCGAGGACCTCCAGCGCCGTGCCGTTGTAGTGCGCCGCCGGGTTCGCCGGGTTGCCGTACTGGTAGGGCATGTAGCAAGAGGGATCTTCCGCGGCCATCTCCAGCGACATCGCCACCGCGCCATTGGAGCCCTGGTCGCCCGGCGAGTACACGATCTCCGCGCCGTACATCTTCAACAGCTGGGTGCGCTCCGGGGTCACGTTCTCCGGCATCACCACCTTCAGCCGGTAGCCCCTCAGTTTGCAGATCAGCGCCAGCGAGATGCCGGTGTTTCCAGATGTCGGTTCCAGGATCGTCTGGCCCGGGCTGAGCGCGCCCTTCTCCTCCGCGTCTTCGATCAGCGCGCGAGCCACCCGATCCTTCACCGAACCCGTCGGGTTGTGCGACTCGAGCTTCGCCCAGATGTGCACGCCCGGCTTCGGCGACAGGTTCGGCAGCTCGACCAGCGGCGTGTTGCCGATCGCCTGGACGATGTCCCCATAGCGGCCCCCGCAAGGCCGGTTCCTGAGCCGCTCTACCGCCATTACTTCACGGAATATAGCGAGGTCTGGCCGAGGCATCGAAAGGGCTCTGGCTGGGCGGCCAAGCAACCACTAAGATCCCTCTCTGAAACCGCGATCGAGGGGCGTGGAACGTATGGCCGCAGCACGCGACGGATTCGACTTCGACTGGCTGATCGTAGGCTCGGGCTTCGGCGGCAGCGTCTCCGCGCTGCGCCTGTCCGAGAAGGGCTACTCCGTCGGCGTGCTCGAGTGTGGCAGGCGCTTCGCCGACGACGAGTTCGCCAGCTCCACCTCCGACCTGCGGCGCTACTTCTGGAACCCCCGCCTCGGGATGAAGGGCATCTTCCGCCTGACAACGTTCAAAGACGTCTCCGTCGTCTCCGGCTGCGGCGTCGGCGGCGGCAGCCTCGGCTACGCCAACACCCTCTACGTGCCGCCCAAGCCGTTCTTCGAAGACCGCCAGTGGGCGGGCATGCAGGACTGGCAGAGCGCGCTCGCCCCCCACTACGCCGAGGCGCAGCGCATGCTCGGCGTGGTCGAAAACCCGCACGAGGATCCCGCCGACCAGCTCCTGCGCGAGCTCGGCCAAGAGCTCGGCGTCGATGACACCTACAAACGCACGCCCGTGGGCATCTACTTCGGCGGGGAGGGCGGGGCGGGCATCACCGTCGCCGACCCGTTCTTCGGCGGCGAGGGGCCCGACAGGACCGGCTGCCACCTGTGCGGGCGCTGCATGGTCGGCTGCCAGCACGGCGCCAAGAACACGCTCGTCAAGAACTACCTCTACTTCGCCGAGAAGCGCGGCGCGCGCGTGATGCCCGAACGCACCGTCGTCGACATCCGCCCGCTCGGCGCGGCCGACGGCAGCGACGGCTATGAGATCGAAAGCGTGCGCTCGGGCGCGTGGCTGCGCAAGGAACGCCAGGTCCACCGCGCGCGCGGCGTCGTCGTCTCCGCCGGCCCGCTCGGCACCAACAAGCTGCTCGCGCGCTGCCGCCTGGAGGGCTCGCTGCCGCGTATCTCGACGCGCCTCGGCGAGCTCGTGCGCACGAACTCCGAGTCGATCCTCACCGTCACCGTGCCCGAGGACTACAAGGACGACCTCGTCAAGCGCGTCGCCATCACCTCCTCCATATACCCCGACGCGCACACCCACATCGAGACCGTCACCTACGGCGACGACGGCGACTCCATGCGCCTGCTCTACACGCTGCTCGTCGGCGACGGCACGCGCGTCACGCGGCCGCTGAAGCTGCTCGTGCAGCTCGTCATGCACCCTGGGCGTCTAGCGAAGATCCTGTTCGCCAAACACTGGTCGCGGCGCACGATCATCCTGCTCGTCATGCAGACGCTCGACAACGCCATCGCGCTGCGCCCTCGCAAAGGACCGTTCGGCGCCTTCTGGCTCGCTACCGAGCAGGACCCCGAGCGCCCCAACCCCACGTTCATCCCCGTCGCCAACAAGGCCGCCGAATGGTTCGCCAAGCGCACCGGCGGCATCGCCCAGAGCTCCCTCACCGAGGCGCTGTTCAACATCCCCACCACCGCGCACATCCTCGGCGGCGCCGTCATCGCCCCCGACCCCAGCCAGGGCGTCGTCGACGCCGACCAGCACGTCTTCGGCTATGAGAACCTGCTCGTCTGCGACGGCTCCGCGATCCCCGCCAACGTCGGCGTCAATCCCTCCCTCACGATCACCGCGCTCGCCGAGCATGCCATGAGCCAGATCCCGGCGGCGGGGATGGGGGAGCCTTCGGTCGCAGGGGTTTCCGCGGCGGCCTAGAAACCAGCATCGATACGATCATCCGGCACGCCATCCGACGACGGCGGCCTCTCCCCAACGAGCCCCAAGCCGCTCGCTAGGATCAGCACGTGGACGCAGAGCAGGATCGCTACTTGCGGGACTTCTACCGGGCGGTCGAGAACCGACCGCTCGATCCCGACGACCCCGCCTACGTGGGCCTATACAGCGATCCATCGCTGGGGTTGGAGGATCCCGTGGCGCTGCTCGCGCGGAGCATCGAATGGGCGCCGAAAGACGAAAGCGCACAGCTCTTCTCAGGGTTCCGCGGCGCCGGCAAGAGCACCGAGCTGCGGCGACTGCGCAAGCAGCTGACAGAACGCGGCTATCTCGTTCTGCTGTTCGACGTCTTCGACTACCTCACGCCCTCTCTTCCCCTCGACGTGAGCGACTTCCTGATGGTGATCGCGGGCGCCTTCAGCGATCTCCTGGAGGAGTCGGGCGCGCTGCCACAGGGTGCAGGACGCAGCAGCTACTGGGAACGGCTGAAGGCGTTCCTCGACACCAGGGTCGAGTTCCAGGAGATCGTGGCGGGCCTCGGCCCGCTCGAGATCAAGGCGAATCTGAGCGCCGACCCCACGTTTCGCCAACGGCTGCAGGAACGCGCGGCCGGACATCTGGCGGCACTCGTGGAAGACATGCGCTCATATGTTCAGGAGACCGTCGCCGCGGTTCCAGAAGACAAACGCAAGGCTGGCGTCGTTCTCATGGTCGACTCGCTGGAGAGGATCAGCGGGACGCTCTCAAACGCACAAGCCGTGCAGGAGTCGGTCGAGCGTCTCTTCACCAGCCATTCAGAGCACCTCCACCTGCCGCAGATCCACATGGTCTACACGGTGCCCCCGTGGCTGAAGATCCGCGCGCCCGGGCTCAGCAAACGCTTCTCAGGAGGACTCCAGGTACTCCACCCGCTCAAGGTCCGCCAGCCCGATAGCGCCAGAACATCGGTCCCCGCATCTCTGGAGGCCCTCCACAAGGTGGTCAGCGCGCGCGGCGAGTGGACGCGGCTGCTCGGCGATCGCGACGTGCTCGACACGCTGTCTCTGGAGTCCGGGGGACACCTCCGCGACCTCCTGAGGATGCTGAGCGAGATCATCCTGCGCGCCGATGAGCTGCCGGTGCCCGCGCAGACCGTGCAGCGCGCGATCACCCAGATGCGCAGCGATCTGCTGCCGATAGCGGAGGACGACGCGCGCTGGCTTCAGCGCATCGCCGACACCCACGAGGTGTCGCTGGAGGACATCCAACGACTGCCGCGGCTTGTCACATTTCTCGACTCGAACCTCGTTCTCTGCTACCGCAACGGCGAGGAGTGGTACGACGTCCACCCGCTCGTGCGCGAGGAGATCGCGAGCATCGCACGGGCGATGTCTGCCGCTCCGACGCCGCCTTCGCCCTAGAGGCGCGCGCCCAGCATGAGCGAGGCGCTGACACCTGACACATACCTAGCGCCCGAGGGCGAGGCCCAGTGGACCCGTCTTCGCCGCCACCTCGAGCTTGCCGACGGCTTCTGGCTCGCGTTCGTGTTTGCGCGCTCGATCGGCAGCGTGCGCATCCTCGAGCAGCGAACCGCGCGGATACTGCAAACGCACGCCCGCAGGCAGGTTGTGCTCAAGCTCAGCTCTCCGGCGGAGCTGGCCAGCGTCACGCAGCAGGTGCTCGAGCTCGCTGAAGCGGAGCGAGCCGGAGCGGACGCGCTCGGCTGCATATGGGTGGAGGCCGTGTTCGCCGACGCGCCCGGGATACCCGACGGTCCTTGGGAGACCGCCTGGGAGCAGGCCCTACTCGCGCTCAACCAGGCGCGCGAGCGGCTGCGCGACCGCCTCAACGCCGGACTCGCGATCTGCGCACCGGCCGATGTAAAGGCCAACGTCCGAGCCGTGGCGCCCGACCTGTGGTCGATACGTACGCTCGTCCTCGACATCCCGGCGGCACACGAC
The DNA here is from genome assembly GCA_963813055.1 of uncultured Solirubrobacteraceae bacterium. Lineage (GTDB taxonomy): Bacteria > Actinomycetota > Thermoleophilia > Solirubrobacterales > Solirubrobacteraceae > Palsa-744. The sequence continues at coordinate 218,842 of CAWEXM010000005.1, read as the reverse complement.
GTGTTGCCGCCACGGGGTAGAGCCGACCGATCGATCGAGCCACGAGAGATGGCCCTCTCGGTGGCGCTCGGGCCGGTCGCCCTCTCCCTCGATGACCTGCGAGGCAGCCTCGACGAGGGCGCAGCGCGCGACGTCCTGGGTGAGATCCACCAGACCGAGCGGCTCGCCGGCACCAACCGCATCGCCGAGGCGGTGGAGCTTGGACACGCCGCAATTGCGCGCGCGCGCGAGCTTGCCCACCCCGGGCTACTGGCCGGTGCGCTCGCCGCAGTCGGCGCGATCGAGAGTGCGAACGATCCCGCTGCCGCCGCCGGACATCTCAGCGAAGCCGTCGAGTTGCTGCGTGGCGATCCGGATGCCGACGCTACATTCGCTCCGCTCCTCGGACAACTGGGCGAGTTGGCCCATGCCCGCGGCGATCTGACACAGGCCATCGTGCTGTTCAGCGAGCAGGTGGAGCGACTACGTGCGCTCATTCTCCTGAACGGCGAGACCCCACAAACACTCCGCGACCTCTCCATAAGTCTCGACGATCTCGGCGAAGCGCACCAAGACGAAGGCAACCTCACCGCCGCCAAAACCGCCTACGAAGAATCACTCACCCTCAGAAGACGCCTCCTCGACACCTACGGCGAAACACCACAAACACTCCGCGACCTCTCCATCAGCCTCGACAATCTCGGCGAAGTACACCAAGCCGAAGGCAACGTCACCGCCGCCAAAACCGCCTACGAAGAATCACTCACCCTCGCCACGAGACTCCTCGACACCTACGGCGAAACACCACAAACACTCCACGACCTCTCCATCAGCCTCAACAAGCTCGGAAACACACACCAAGCCGAAGGCAACCAAACCGCAGCCAAAACCGCCTACGAAGAATCACTCACCATCGCCAGACGACTCCTCGACACCTACGGCGAAACACCACAAACACTCCGCGACCTCTCCATCAGCCTCGACAATCTCGGCGAAGTACACCAAGCCGAAAGCAACGTCACCGCCGCCAAAACCGCCTACGAAGAATCACTTACCATCGCCAGACGACTCCTCGACACCTACGGCGAAACACCACAAACACTCCGCGACCTCTCCATCAGCCTCGAGAGGCTCGGAAACACACACCAAGCCGAAGGCAACGTCACCGCCGCCAAAACCGCCTACGAGGAATCACTTACCATCGCCAGACGACTCCTCGACACCTACGGCGAGACACCACAAACACTCCGCGACCTCTCCATCAGCCTCAACAAGCTCGGCGAAGCACACCAAGCCGAAGGCAACCAAACCGCAGCCAAGACCGCCTACGAAGAATCGCTCACTTTCAGGAGACAACTCCTCGACACCTACGACGAAACACCACAAACACTCCGCGACCTCTCCGTAATCTTTGAGAGGCTCGGCGAAGCACACCGAGCCGAAGGCAACCACACCGCAGCCAAAGCCGCCTACGCAGAATCACTCACCCTCGCCCGGGAACTCCTCGACACCTACGGCGAGACACCACAAACACTCCGCGACCTCTCCATCAGCCTCAACAAGCTCGGCGACACACACCAAGCCGAAGGAGACCCTGCAGCCGCTAAAACCGCCTACGAAGAATCACTCACCATCGCCACGAGACTCCTCGACACCTACGGCGAGACACCGCAGGCCCTTGCTGGCTTGGCGTTCGTGCGCGACCGACTCGAACGTCTGGGCGAGGCGGAGGGCACGGAGGAGCCGAGCCGGCGCTAACTTCAGCCGCGCGCCAGGAACTCATCCAAGCCGGCACGCGCTTGGCGCTTGACCTTGCCGTGGATCAGCGGGGCCCAGCCGAGCACGAGGCCTGCGGGTCCCAAGGCCTGGCGTGACCACGCGTAGAAGGAGAACGTGTCGCGGTGCTCGGCGATCAGGCCGTCTCGGAAGCGGAACTCCGCGCGCACGTCGTTGTGGACCTTGCGGCCGGTCGTGGAGAACGTGTAGTCGGCCAGCCAATGCGCGCTGCCGCGCTCCTCGTCGGCCTCGTGCTCGAGCAGCTTCACCTCGAGATCCTCCGCGCGGCCGGTCAGCATCCGCCACATCGCGCCCGGCTCGCCCGCGCGCAGATCGGGGAACACCGGGTCTGAGAAGCGCGCGTCCGGCGCGTAGCAGGCGGCCATCGCGTCGCCGTCGTGCTTGGCGAAGGCCGCGTAGAAGCGTTGGATCAGCTCGTCGTTGGGATGGCTCATCGGCTCACCCTATCCGGGGAACGCGCGCCTGAGGACCTGCTTGTAGACCGAGCGGTACTGGCGTCCCAGGCGGCCGCTGTTGTACGGCAGGCCGTGGCGTTCGCACACCGCCCTCACTTTCGGCGCGATCTCCGCGTAGCGGTTGCTCGGCAGGTCGGGGAACAGGTGGTGCTCGATCTGGAACGACAGGTTGCCGCTCAGCAGGTGAAACAGCCGGCTGCCCTCCAGGTTGCACGAGCCGAGCAGCTGGCGGCGATACCAGCCGCCGCGGGTCTCGCCGAGGCACTGCTCCTCGGTGAACGTCTCCGCGCCGTCGGGGATGTGTCCGCAGAACACGATCGTGTGCACCCACATGTTGCGGATCATGTTCGCCGCGACGTTTCCGACCAGCGCCCTGCGCGCCCCCCTGCGACCCGCGAGCGCGGGGAACAGCGCGTAGTCCTTGAGCACCTGCCCGCGCGCCTTGCGCAGCAGCGCGAGCGCCTCCCCGCGTGCCTTCGCTTGCGACTTCTCGCCCCTGCGCACCGCGTCCAGCTCCAGGTCGTACAGCGCGATGCCCCACTCGAACACCAGCGCCATCAGGAAGAAGTACAGCGGCTGAGCGAGATAAACCGGATGCCACGCCTGCTCCGCCTCGACGCGCATCGCCGAATAACCCAGGTCGCGGTCGCGCCCCAGGACGTTCGTGTAGAAGTGGTGCTGGAAGTTGTGCGCGTACTTCCACGACTCCGCCGTCGAGGCCGCATCCCACTCCCACGACGCCGAGTTGATGTCCGGGTCCTGCATCCAGTCCCACTGCCCGTGCATCACGTTGTGACCGATCTCCATGTTCTCCAGGATCTTCGCCAGCGCCAGCACCGCCGTGCCGAGCACGGCCGCCGGAGCGAAGCGCGCGCCGAGCAGCAGCGCGCGCCCCGCCACCTCGAGGTGGCGCTGAGTCGCGATCACACGCGTGATGTACGCGCGGTCGTTCGCGCCAAGGTCGGCGCGCACCGCGTCGCCGATCGCGTCCAGCTCACGCGCCAGCGATTCCCACGGGTCAGCCGCCGGCGCGGGAACGCCCGGCTCGTCCCGCGCCGAGGTCAGTGGCCGCATCGGCGGGGATCGTATGGGGAAAGCCGTGCGTGAGGGTCGCGGGCCTCGAGACCGGGCGCGCGCGGGCTCACGCGTGAGCCCGGCGCGACGGTCGCGTCCGGCGCTCGCAATACGAATAGACGCGATGCGACACCCAATCCGACTCACGATCGCCGACGACCTGCGCCGCGGCCACGGCAGCGCGTTCTTCCGCGCGTGGCTCGCCCTGCCACTGCTGTTGTGGCTCGCTATCTGGAGCGTCGCGACCGTCTTCGTCGCGTTCGCCGCCTGGGTGACCACGCTCATGCTCGGGCGCACCCCAGACACTCCACACGCGTTCCTCGCGCGCTACGTGAGATACGCGACGCACGTGTACGCGTACTTCAACCTCGCCGCCGAGCCGCTTCCCGGCTTCGACGGCAAGCCCGGGTACGCGATCGACGTGCAGATCGACCCGCCCGCCGACCAGAACCGCTGGAGCGTCGCGTTCCGGCTCATCCTCGCGATCCCAGCCGCGCTGCTCATGACGGCGCTCGTCGGCTCGGGCGCGAACGTCGCCGCCTCCTCCTCCCGGGGCTTCGGCAACGTCGGCCTGCTCACCGTCGCCGCGTTCCTCGGCTGGTTCGTCGCCGTGGCGCGCGGGCGCATGCCGCGCGGCCTGCGCGACCTCGCCGCCTACTCGCTCTCATACGGCGCCCAGTTCTGGGGCTACGTCTTCCTGTTGACCGATCGCTTCCCCTCCAGCGACCCGCTCACAACGATCGGAGTCCTCCCCACCCGCTCGGACCCGTTGCGAGTGCGGGTCGCAGATCAACCGCGCCGCAGCCGCCTGACTGTGTTCTTCCGCCTCCCGCTCGCCGCCCCACACCTCGTCTGGCTCACGCTGTGGGGCCTGCTCGCCATGCTCGCGGCGATCCTGAACTGGCTTTGGACCCTCATCACGGGCACTCCAGCCAAAGGCCTGCGTCGCTTCCTGCTCGCCTACATGCGCTACCAGCTCCACGTCAACGCGTTCCTCTACCTCATCGCCAACCCCTTCCCCGGCTTCACCGGCGCGAAGGACAGCTACCCGATCGAACTGCACGCCGCCGAGCGTGAACGCCAGAACCGCTGGAGCGTGCTCGCACGCGGACCGCTCGCGATCCCTGCGCTGCTGCTCGGGAGCGCTTACGGCTCGCTGCTGTTCGTCGTCGCGATCCTCGGCTGGTTCGCGGCGCTCGCCACCGGCAGGATGCCGGTCGGCCTGCGCAACACGGGCGCGCTTGCGCTCCGGTACTCGGCCCAGACCCTGGGCTACCTGACCGTGGTGACCGGCGCCTACCCCTACAGCGGCCCTTGCATCGAAGCTCCCTCCGCTGGCTGATCGCGCTCGCCGCCGGCGCGGCGCTGTGGGCCGTGTGCGCGCACGCGCTGCTGCCCTCCACCGTGCCCGCGTCCCTGCAGCTGCCGCACGTCTCGCCCACGCGGTTCTTCAGCGCTCAGTTCCTGCACCGCAGCGCCAGCTACGCGCGCTTCCTCGACGTCGAGGGGGTGCTCGCGGACGTCACCGTCCTCGCGGTGCTCGCCCTGTACGGCCGGCGCGGGCACCGGTTCGCGCGCGAGTCCGCCGCGGGACGCATCGGCACGGGCATGCTGCTGGGGATGCTCGGCTTCGCGTTCGTGTGGCTCGCCGAGCTGCCCTTCGGCCTCGTGGCGCTGTGGTGGCAGCGCCGCTACCACGTCTCCCACCAGGGCTACGTCGCCTCGGCCGTCGACAGCTTCCTCTCACTCGGCGGCAAGTTCGTATTCATCTCGCTCGCGCTCGTCGTCGTCATGGGCATCGCCGGCGTGACCAGACGGTGGTGGTGGGCGCTCGCCGCGCCCGCACTCGCCGCGCTCGCGCTGCTCTACACGTTCGTCGGGCCGTATCTGATCCCCAACACGCATCCACTGCACAACCCCCAGCTGCTCGCCCAGACGCACGTGCTCGAGCGCAAGGAGGGGGTGAGCGGCGTGAAGGTGCGCATCCAGGACGTGCACCGCTTCACCACCGACCCCAACGCCGAGTCGACCGGCCTGGGCTCCACACGCACGGTGATCCTGTGGGACACCCTGCTCGACCACCGATTCAGCAAAGCCGAGGTCCGCATGGTCGTCGGCCACGAGCTCGGACACCTCGCGCACCATCACATCCTCAAGGGCATCGGCTGGCTCGCGCTGTTCCTCATACCGGCCGCGGCGCTCATCGCGCGCCTAACGCGCAGGCGCGGCGGACTCGCAAGCCCCGAGAACGTGCCGATCGCGCTGTTCGTGCTCGTCGCGCTGCACCTGCTCGCCTCGCCGCTGCTGAACGTCGTCTCCCGCCGCGACGAGGCCGAGGCGGACTGGTCCGCGCTGCAAGCCACCCACGAACCCGCGGTCGCGCGGGCCCTGTTCGTCAAGCTCGCCACGGCCAGCCTCGACGACCCCGACCAACCCACGTGGTCTTACGTCCTCTATGCAGACCACCCCACGATCGTGCAGCGGATCGCGATGACTTATGCGTGGGAAGCCCGCAGGCAACCGCGCTGAGTGTCTCATCCCGCCTGTCGTCGCAGCGGAACGCTCACCGGTGCGCTCACCCGTTCCCAGCTGGTCATCCGTAACCACACCGCCCCACGTATCGCGACCAGCTTGTTGAGAACGCCGTGGAAATCGGAACGCAGGGTCGCGATCGTGCGCCACGTGCCGTCGCGTGAGAGCCGCTGCAGCGACGCCATCTGATGCGCCTGCCTCAGCAGCGCCCACACGCGCACCCGGCGACGATCCACGCGCAGCGGGTCGAACGGCAACGCGAAGCCGCGCAGGAACTCCTTCGGCGCGGCGCTTGCGATGTTCCCGCCGGCACCCGCGCTGTAGAGGCCCGCGGGCCGCGGGTATTCCACTATCCCTCCGCTGGGGGAGCTGACGCGCACACCGGGAAACGGGTCGACGAGGAACTGCCACGTCACGAGCCCCACGCCCGCGATCCACAGGCGGTGCAGTGCGCGGGAAACCCATCGCGCCTGCAGCGCGGGCGCCACCCCGCCCGGCGCCTGCGGCGCGCTTTCCCAGTTCAGCTCCGTCGCCCACACCGGCTTGCGCGCCGCGGGCAGCGCCGTGCGCAGCCGCCGCGCCTGCGCCAGCAACCGCGTGACCTTCGCGGCGTCTGCGATCGACACGTCCAGTGAGGACACGGCCGGCCGATCGGGGCTGCGGATCGACAGCGGGTGGTAGGCGAGCACGTCGAAGTGCGGCGGGTCGGCACAGCCCGCCGAACGGATCGCGCGACCGCCGCGCCCAGTGGTCAGGCACAGCATCCCTCGCAGGAACTCGATCGGCGCCATCCTCCCTTCGCCCGCGCGGTCGCCGTTGGGCGCCACGCCCGCCCCGACCACCACGTCGTGCGGCTGCACCGACTTCACGCCCGCGTAGAACGCGTTCAGCATCTGCCGGTACAGCAGCGGCGAGAACGCGCTCCAGCGCCCGTCGCGCGCAACCCACTGCGGCTCCAGGTAGCGCGCCAGGTTCGGCTCGTTCCACCCCTGCAGGAAACTCACGCGCGGAAGCACCCCGCCGGGCGCGGACGCGTCGGCGAACGTGCCGTCGTAGCGACGCGCCAGCGCCACCGCGAACGCTTCCAGCGCGGCGGGATCAGGCGCCCAACTGCCTGGGTAGGCATACCGCCAGCGCCCGGGCGCCTCGGCGAACGCGGGCGCGTGGGAGACCACCAGCAGCGGGCGCAGACCCGCATACTCCGCGCTGATCACCGCCGCGTCGACGAGCGCGAAGCGGTACGCCGGGCTCGCGGGGTCGCGCGCGTCGAACCCCGTTGGCGGATCGGCGATGACCGATTCGCGCCAGTCGACGGGGATGCGCACAACGGTCGCGCCCGCGTCTCGGATGCGCCCGACAGCGAGCTGCCGCACGCCCGGGTTCGCGCTCAACAGCAGCGTTCCGTCTGACACTCCTCGCGCCATGCCCCCTTCGGGGAACGGGCCGTCGAGCAGCGCGCGGTTCTGCGCGCGCAGCAACGCTCCGGGCGTGGCCGAAGGCGCGGGGCCGATCCGCGGTGTCGCGCCGTAGGGCTGCGGCGGCCCTTCGGGACCGGTGCGCGACGGGGCTGGCAGCACCGGTGGAGGCGTCAGCCACAGCGCCGCGCTCAGCGCGAGCCCCAACACGTGGCGCGCGATCGTCCGGCTCCTCAGCGGTGGAGTGAGACGGTGCGGCGTCCCAGGCTCAACGTCTGCCCACCGGGAGTGCGCAGCGTCGTGATCAACGTCGCCTTCGCGTGCCTGGCGCCTTTGAGCCTGGCCCGCCCACGCTTGGTGAGCTTCAGGTGCACCGTCACGTCTCCTGCGACTGTCGCCGTGACCGTGCCGCGCGCGAGCAGCAGCGCGGGCTTCGCGCGGCGCTTGTGCTTGTGCTTGGCGGATGCGGCGAGCGCAGGCAGCGAGCCGCCCTGCAGGTAGAGATCCTGTGTGACGGTCCCGGGCTGGTTGATGCTCACGACGTCGCTCAGGCCGAGCTTCAGCAGCTTGTGGATCGTCGTGTGGATGAGCTTCACGATCACGCCCTGGAGCGGCGGCGGAGGCGGAGGCAGCGCGGGCAGAGCGGGGCACGCGCCCACGGGACGCTCGTATTCGCTCGTGTACGTGTAGGTCGCTTCGCCCGCAAGCGCCGTTTTGAGCGACTCGACGGCGCCAACGTTCTCGCCGAATTCGAGCGGCTTGAGGAAGTTGCCGCCGAACGCGGTGCCCGACAGGGTTTTGACCTGCGCTTCGCCAAACGCCTTCTGGACCGGTCGCGTGGACTGGTGGTACGGGGTTTCGAGCACGTTCTTGACGTAGAAGCCTTCGACCACGTCACCAGGGCTGTTCGCGCCCGAGAAGTTCGTCGAGCCAGCGCAAACCGTTGGATCGAGGGCCGGCAGTCCGTCGTACACGAACTTCGCGATCGCCGTGCCCCGGGGAGATTCGAACACGACTTCATCGCCCACCTGCGGCCCCGGCGAGACCCACGCTCCTTCTCCGTTTTTGCCCGAGTCCTGACCGGCCACGAGCCCGGCGTGTACGACCTCCAAGAAGACTTCCGCTTTCGAGTTTTCGATCCCGGCGCTGACCCAGTTGGGGTGTTCGTATTCGGGCAACGTCGTCACGCCCTCGTCGACCTTCAAGGTGTACCGCGGGCCGTGAGCAGACGCGAATGCGGACGCGGGCAGCGCCGCGACGGCGAGCGCCGTCAGAAGCGTGCAGAGTGAAACACGTGTTCTCATATGCCGCATCCCATTCGTCCGGTGGCCGGCAGAGTCTTAGGTCCGCAGCGCGAACCTGGACGCGAAGCGTATTAGGAGGCGCGGCGGAAGCCCGACTGTTAGAACATCCCCCCGGCCATTGCCGGGAGAATCACGAGCGTGTCCGACTCGCCCACTGCGGTGTCGAGCCCGTCGAGCACGCGCACGTCCTCGTCGTTCAGGTACACGTTGACGTAGCGGTTCAGCGCGCCGTCCGCTCCGAACAGCTGGGTCTCTGTCGCGGGGTGGCTCGTGGCGAGGTCGCGCAGCACCTCGCCGACGTTCGCGCCGCTCGCGTCAACCTGCTTCTCGCCGCCGACCGAAGCGCGCAGCACTGGAGGAATCTTGATCGTGGCCATCTCGGACGCGCAGACTACCCTGCTGCGGCGCAGAACGCCTCGTAATCGGGGAACACGCCCATCTCCTCGTCCGAGATCTCATCCGGCTCGCGCGAGCAGATCGGGCACTCGGGGTCGCGGTGGACTTTTACCTCCGTGAGCGTCGCGCCGAGCGCGTCGTACAGCAGCAGCCGCCCGATCGCCGGCTCGCCCACGTCGAGGATCAGCTTCACCACCTCCGTGGCCTGCAGCAGCCCCATCGTGCCCGGCAGCACGCCCAGCACGCCGTTCGCGCCGCAGGACGGCGCCAGCTCGGCGGGCGGCGGCTCGCGGAACAGGCAGCGGTAGCACGGGCCGTCGTACGGTTTGAACACGGACAGCTGACCGTCGAAGCCGAGGATCGAGGCGGACACCACGGGGATCTTCAGCCGCACGGTCGCGTCGTTGAGCAGGTAGCGCGTGGGGAAGTTGTCAACGCCGTCCACGATCACGTCGTAGCCGTCGATGATCTCCATGATGTTCGACGCGTCGATGCGCGTCTGGTACTTCACCACGTTCACGTCCGGGTTCAGCGCGTGGATCGACTCCTCCGCCGAGTCCACCTTCGGGATGCCCACGCGCTGGGTGGAGTGGATCACCTGGCGCTGCAGGTTCGACAGGTCCACCACGTCGTCGTCCACGATGCCGAGCGTGCCCACGCCGGCGGCCGCGAGGTACAGGGCGGTCGGCGAGCCGAGGCCGCCCGCGCCCAGCAGCAGCACCTTCGCGTCGAGCAGCTTCAGCTGACCCTCGATGCCGATCTCCGGGATCAGCACGTGGCGCGAGTAGCGGTCGCGCTGCTCGGCGCTCAGCGCGCGCGGCACCACGACCTCGTAGCCGCGGTCCTTCCACAGCGTGATGCCGCCCGTCATCGAGCGCACGTGCTCGTAGCCGAGCTCGTCGACGAGCGTGCGCGTGGCCCACGCCGAGCGGTTGCCCGACTGGCAGTACAGGATCACCTGGGTGGAGCGGTCGGGCACGGCGCCCTCGATGCGCGTCTCCAGATAGCTGCGCGGCACGTGCGTCGCGCCAGGTAGGTGCCCGGCGGCGAACTCGTCGGTCTCGCGCACGTCCACGATCACCGCGCCCTCGTCGATCAGCTCGCGCACCTCGGAAGGGTCTACCTCTTCGATCTGGCTCTTGACTTGGCGGAGAAGCTCCGCGCCGGAGGGGCTCATCAGGAAAACTCCTAAACCACGGTCGGGATTCGGGGACTTCAAAAAGTGTAGCGCCATACGGCACACCCTTGAAGGCCCCGGCAACGCAGCAGCCGGGGCTGACCCGCCCCGGGCCTACGGGTTCAGGAGACCGTCAGATACGAGAAGCCCACCGCGCTCGGGCTGGCCGTGCGCGAGCCCGCGTATTCGGCCTTTGCACGCCAGCGCCCGACGGCAGGCGGCGTGAACGCCACGCTCGCCGACCCGCCGCTCACCGACGCGTGTTCCTCGCGGTAGAACTGCCAGCCGAACACCGGGTCGAAGCGCTCGATGTCGACCGTCACCGGCCCCGATGCGGCCGGCGTGACCTTCACGTCGATCGACATGCCCTGCCCGGCGCTCGCCTTGGAGGTCGAGAACGACAGGCTAGTGGCGGTGATCGTGCGCGACTCGCGCACCAGCGTGAAGTTGCCCGCGGTGGCGTCGCGCACGGACACGACGGCGTAGTAGCGCCCCGGCTTCAGCTGGTGCTGGAGCGTCTCCGGGCCGCTGCCGCCGCACTCGCATTCGATCACGTGGCCCGCTTCGTTTCGCAGTTGTAGGTTGAAGTCCGCCGAGCCGGGGGCGCTCAGACGGAGCGTGAGGTTGGAGTGGCTCGTGACGTCGAGGCGATACAGGCGCAGCACGCGAACGCCGCGCCCGTCGAGGCGCCCGTGCGCGTGCTCGTAGTTGCCCAGCGACAGGCCCGGCGCCGTTTCCGCCCGGCCGGCGGGTGCGACCTGCAGGTGGAAGCGCTGGATGCCGCGCGACAGCCGCGGGGTGATCTGGAAGCTGTAGAGACCGCCCTGCCCCGGGCCCGGCGTGAACAGCACGTAGCCGCCGCAGCTGATGTGCTTCACGGACGAGCCTTCTTCGAAGGAGCGCGTGCCGGGCGGGTACAGCGCCCCGCTCACACACGCGCCCTGGGTCTCGTTGGCGAGGCTGATCAGGTAGCTGACGCCGGAGCGCAGCACGAACGAGTACGCCGCGTTGATGTTCTGGATGCGGTCCACGTGGCCGCTCGCGCCGGCGGCGGGCAGGCGTGGGCCGGGCGGCTCGACCGCGGGCGTCGGCAGGAACACGTCGAGCGTGAAGCCCGCGAGTTGCGAGTTCACGCGCGCGGCGACGCGCACGTAGTACACCCCGTTCTTCGACGACACGAACGTCAGCGACGCCTTGCCGTGGGAGTCCGTCGCGTCGCACGCCACGGAGATCATCTGCGAGCGCACCGCGTGGTAGACGTCGATCGCCCCGTCGAGCGCGCCCTTCGCGGCGATGTCCACCGCCACGCGCTGGCGCACGGGCGTGCGCAGCGTGTACCACACCGAGCTGCGTGTCGGCCCCGCGCAGTTCGATTCACGTTCGCCCGCTTCGGTCGTCGCAGCCACCGTCGTGCCGTCGATCGTGGCGGGCAGGCTGTTGACGTGCTGCGCCGCCGCGAGTGTGTCGTTCGCGGGCACCGACGGTTCGGCGGCCGTGAGCGCGCCCGCCACACCCGCGAGCGTCAGCGACAGCAGCGCCGCGAGCGTGAGCGCCGCCGATACGGCGAGAAACGTGGACCCGGGCTGAGAAGTGGAAGAGCTTCGACGCGTACGCATATGTGGAAGGTACGCCGCCCACCCCCCGATCTCCTCCCGCCGCCCCCACCCGACGCTGGGTACGCTGGCGAGCGATGCGCCCCCGACCCGCGACCGCCTCGCCGCTGCTCGCGCTGGCGCTGGCGATCGCGCTGCTCTGCGGCTGCGGCTCCCACGGCAACCCAGCCCCCGCCACGGACACCAACCCCGTCGGCGCGAGCGGCTTCGACGGCGCGGCGCTGCCCGCTGGAATCCCGGCTCCCGACTTCACGCTCACCGACCAATACGGCAGCTCCATATCCATAAAGCAGTTTCGCGGCCAGATCACCGTGCTGACGTTCCTCTACGCGACGTGCGGCGGCGCGTGCGTGGTGATCGCCGATCAGATCCGCGGCGCGCTGGACGAACTGCGCAAGCCCGTGCCGGTGGTGATCGTCAGCGCCGACCCGCGCGCGGACACGCCCGCGAGCGTCGGGCGCTTCCTCGCGGAGGTGTCGCTCACCGGCCGTGCGCGCTACCTCACCGGCCCGCCCGCGCGACTGCGCGAGCTGTGGCGCGCGTACCGCGTCACCCCCGCCAACGCCGGCCGCGCCGCGTTCGCGCGCCACGCCTCCGTGCTGCTGATCGACCGGCGCGGCGATGAGCGCGTGCTCTACCAACTGGAACAGCTCACGCCCGAATCGCTCTCGCACGACATCGGGAAGCTGCTGAGCGACTGATACCCTAGCTCGCAGGTAGGAGATCTGGCGATGATGTTCTCAACCAAGGCCGAGTACGGCGTACGCGTGATGGTCGAGCTTGCTCGGCGCGCTGGCGGGGATCCGATCCCGCTGGCGGAGATCGCCGCGCACGACGGCCTGCCGCTCGCGTATCTGGAGCACCTCGTCGCGCGTCTGCGCAAGGCCGGACTGGTGGACTCGCGCCGCGGCTCGCGCGGCGGCTACATGCTCGCGCGCCCCGCCGGCGAGATCACCATGGCCGAGGTCGTGCAGGCTCTGGAGGGCTCGATCGCGCCGATCGAGTGCATCTCCGAGGCCGCCGACGGCTCGATCGTGTGCTCGCGCGAGTCCAGTCCGGGCCACGTGTGCCCGACGAAGCTCCTGTGGACGCGCGTGCGCGGCTCGATCGTCAGCACGCTGCGCGACACCACGCTCGCCGACCTGCTTCCCGCCCCCGTCGCCGCGAAGGGGAAGCCGAGCGCTTTCCCCGCCGTCGCGGCGCTCACACCCCCTCTGCAAATCGAACCCCTCACGACCGGAGCCTGAACGGAGAACATGGCCGACCTAGAGATCAAAGACCTGCACGTGCGCACCGAGGACCGCGAGATCCTGCGCGGCGTCGACCTGGAGATAAACCGCGGTGAGATCCACGCGCTGATGGGCCCCAACGGCTCCGGCAAGTCCACGCTCGCCAACACGCTCCTCGGCCACCCCTCCTACGAGATCACGCAGGGCTCGATCGCGTTCAAAGGCGAGGACATCACCGAGGCCGAGCCGCACGACCGCGCGAAGGCGGGCCTGTTCCTCGCGTTCCAGTACCCCGTGTCGATCCCCGGCGTGTCGGTGGCGAACTTCCTGCGCATGGCGATCAACGCGAAGCGCGAGGAGCCGATCCAGGTGAAGGAGTTCCGCACGCAGCTGCAGCACGCGATCGACCTGCTCGACGTGGACCGCTCGTTCACCTCGCGCCACCTCAACGACGGGTTCTCCGGCGGCGAGAAGAAGCGCGCGGAGATCCTGCAGATGGCGATGCTGCAGCCCGACATCGCGATCCTCGACGAGACCGACTCCGGCCTCGACATCGACGCGCTGCGCACCGTCGCCGAGGGCGTGCAGCGGCTGCACGACGAGCAGGGCCTCGGCGCGCTCATCATCACCCACTACCAGCGCATCCTCCATTACGTGAAGCCCCAGTTCGTGCACATCCTCATGGACGGGCGCATCGTGCTCGAGGGCGGCGTCGAGCTGGTGGAGCGCCTCGAGCGCGAGGGCTACGACCAGATCCGCCAGGAGGTCGGCGCTGGTGCCGCCTGAGACGGTGGCCGTCAAGCCCGGACGCCACCGCGAGGCGAGCCTCTACCACGCGCTCGCCGGCGCGGGCGACGGCGACGGACGCTCGCTCGAGCAGCTGCGCGCGGCGGCGCGCGCCGCGTATGACGTGCTGGAGCTGCCCGTGTGGCGGCGCTCGGGGTTCTGGACCACGAACCTGCAGAGCCTCGACGTGGACGCCGTCAAGCTCGACCCGGCCGGCGCGGCTGGCGCCGAGTCATCGGCGGGCGTCCCCGACGTGGTCACGCGCACGCTCCCCGACCGCGCCCGCGCGGGCCAGCTGATCCAGAACGGCAACCGGGTCGTTCACGTGGAGCTCGACCCCGCACTCGCCGAGCGTGGCGTGATCCTGTGCTCGCTGCGAGGACGCCTTCCGTGACCATGCGGAGCTGGTGGGCGAGTGGTTCTCCAAGCGCCTGCGCATCGACCGCCACAAGCTGGAGGCCGCAAACGCGGCGTTCTGGAGCGGCGGCGCGTTCCTGCACGTGCCCGCGGGCGTCGTCGTGGAGGACCCGTTCGAGATCGTCTACGCGATCGACCGACCCGGCGTGGCTCAGTACGGGCGCACGCTCGTCGTGGGCGCGGCGAACAGCGACTTCCGCGTGCACGAGTACGACCTCGCGGAGAACTTCGACGGTCAGGCGCTGCACGCGGGCGCGTTCGAGCTGTATCTGCAGGACGGCGCGCGCTGCCGCCTCGCGCAGGTGCAGGACTGGGGCTCCGGCGAGGTGTTCGACGCCTCCACGCGCTTCGTCGGCGTGGGCCGCGACGCGTACTGCCACTGGCTGCCGTCGCTGCTCGGCGGGCACCTCGTGCGCCAGCACCTCGAGATCGCCGTGTCGGAGCCGGGCGGCGACATGGCGTTCCGCGGCCTGTTCTTCGCCGAGGAGCACGAGCACCTGGACGTGTTCGCCGTGGACCTGCACGAGACGGGCCCGTCGGGCGGGGACGTGCACTGGCGCGGCACCGCCGCGGGCGAGAGCCGCGCGAGCTTCGAGGGGCTGATCCAGATCGACCCGGGCGCGCAGCAGACGCACACGTATCTGCAGTTCCACTCCATGATGCTTTCGCCCAAGGCGCGCATCGACGCGATCCCCTCCGTGCTCGTGTCCGCGGACGACGTGTCCGCGTCACACGGCGGCACGGTGGGCGAGCTGGACGAGGGGCTGATCTACTACATGCAGACCCGCGGCCTCGACCGCGCGGCGGCGGTGCGCGTGATCGTGGAGGGCTTCTTCGAGCCGCTCGTCGCGGAGCTCCAGGACGAGGCTCTGGAGCAGGTCGTGCGCGAGAAGGTCGCGGTGAAGCTCGCGTCCGCGCGCGAGGACATCGAGGCGTATGCCGCAAGTCGCTGAGAACGGCCTTCTTATGAGGACCCCCTCCGGGGGTCGGGCCGGCGTGCGGGCTGGCTGCGCCGGGACCTCGCGGCGATGAGCGGCGTGGCGGCGCCCGCCAGCGGCCTGCACGTGCGCGCGGACTTCCCGATCTTCGAGCGGACCTTCGGCGGTGCGCCGCTGATCTATCTCGACTCGGGCGCGACGTCGCAGAAGCCGCGTGCGGTGATCGACGCGGTAGGCGAGCACATGGCGGCGCGCAACGCGAACGTGCACCGCGGCGTGTACCCGCTCGCACAGGAGGCCGACGCGGCGTTCGAGGGCGCACGCGAGCGGATCGCCGCGTTCGTCGGCGCCGAGGCCGCGACGACCGTCTTCACGAAGAACGTCACCGAGGCGATCAACCTCGTCGCGTACGCGTGGGGACGCGCGCACGTGAGCGCGGGCGACGCGGTGCTGGTGACGCAGATGGAGCACCACGCGAACCTGGTGCCCTGGCAGGTGCTGTGCAGCGAGCGCGGCGCCACGCTGCGCTACCTCGAGGTGGACGAGCGCGGCGAGCTGTCTCTGGACGCGCTCGACGCGGAGCTGGCGCGCGGCGACGTGCGGCTGGTGGCGTTCGCGCACGTGTCGAACGTGCTCGGCACGATCAACCCCGTCGGCGAGATGTGCGCGCGCGTGCGCGCCGCGGGCGCGGTGTCGCTCGTGGACGGCGCGCAGGCGGTGCCGCAGATGCCCGTCGACGTGGCCGAGGTGGGCGCGGACTTTTACGCGTGGACGGGCCACAAGGCGCTCGGCCCCACGGGGATCGGCGTGCTGCACGGCCGCCGCGAGCTGCTGGAGGCGATGGAGCCGTTCCTCACGGGCGGCGACATGATCGCTTCGGTGGACTTCGACGGCGCGACGTGGAACGAGCTGCCATGGAAGTTCGAAGCCGGCACGCCGCCCGTCGCGGAGGCAGTTGGGCTGGCCGCGGCTGTGGACTACCTGTCGGCGCTCGGCATGGAGCGCGTGCGCGAGCACGAGCGCGCGCTGACCGCGTACATGCTCGACGGTCTCGCCACGGTCCCGGGGTTGCGCGTCGTGGGACCGCCGGAGGCGGAGCGCCGCGGCGGCCTCGCGTCGTTCACCTTGGAGGGCATTCACCCGCACGACATCGCCGAGCTGTGCAGCCGTGACGGCGTGTGCATACGCGCGGGCCACCACTGCGCGCAGCCGCTCATGCGCTGCCTCGGCGTGGGCGCCACGGCGCGCGCGAGCGTGGGCGTGTACAACGAGCGCTCCGACGTCGACGCGCTCGTGGGCGCATTGCTGGCGGCGCGCGAGGTGTTCGCGCTGGACGGCACGGACGGAGCCTGAGCAAATGGACGACCTGTACCGCGACTACATCCTCGAGCACTACAAGCGCCCGCAGAACTTCGGCGAGCTCGACCCTCACGACCTCGAGGCGCTCGAGCACAACCCCCTCTGCGGCGACGAGCTCGGCGTTCACATCCGCGTCAACGACGGCCGCATCGAGGACATCCGCTTCCACGGCCACGGCTGCGCCATCTCCCAGGCCTCCGCATCGATCGCCTCCGAGGAGCTGAAGGGCATGACGCTCGAGGAGGTCGGCGAGCTGGACGCGGACTGGATGATCGAGCTGCTCGGCATCCCCGTATCCGCGACGCGGCGCAAGTGCGCGCTGTTGAACCTCAAGGTCGTGCGCGGCGCGGTAACGGGCGATCACGCCTGGCCCGCCTGAGGGCCGCGATACAATTCCTACTGCCCAGCACAGGATTCGCTAGCGAGGAGCTTCATGGCCACGATTGACCGCACCAAGATCGTCAAACCGAGCCCGATCGTCGAGGACGAGCAGGGCCAGCTGCGCGCTCGCCAGGGCATCTCCCGCGAGGTCGTGAGCGAGCTGTCGAAGATCAAGGGCGAGCCCGACTGGATGGCCGAGAAACGGATCAAGTCGCTTGAAATCTTCGAACGCAAGCCGATCCCGACGTGGGGCCCCGACCTCGGCGGACTGAACCTGGACGAGCTGGTGCTCTACTCCCCGCCCACCGCGGGGCGCTTCAACAGCTGGGACGAAGTGCCGCAGGAGATGAAGCAGACGTATGAGGACCTCGGCATCCCCCAGGCCGAGCGCGAGCACCTCGCGGGCGTCGTCGGCGTGTGGCGCCAGGAGCCCGTGTACGAGGGGCTGAAGGAGGAGTACGCCAAGCAGGGGATCCTGTTCTGCTCGATGGACACCGCCATCACCGAGTACCCGGAGCTGGTGCAGAAATACTTCATGAACAAATGCGTGCCGCCGCAGGACAACAAGTTCTCGGCGCTGCACGGTGCGGTCTGGTCAGGCGGAGCGTTCTGCTACATCCCCAAGGGCGTCAAGTGCGACCTGCCGCTGCAGTCCTACTTCCGCATGGAGGGCGCCGGCGAGGGCACGTTCGAGCACACGCTGATCGTCGCCGACGAGGGCTCGGAGGTGAACTACATCGAGGGCTGCACCGCGCAGACCTACAGCGTCAACTCGATGCACTCCGCGGTCGTCGAGATCTTCGTGCACGAGGGCGCCAAGGCGCGCTATACGACCGTGCAGAACTGGTCCAAGGACGTCTACAACCTCAACACCAAGCGCGCCGTGGTCGACGCGCACGGCACCGTGGAGTGGGTCGGCGGCTCGATGGGCGCGAAGTACGTGATGCTCTACCCCGGCTCGTTCCTGATGGGCGAGGGCGCGCGCGCGGATCACCTCAACGTGGGCGTCGCGGGCAAAGGCGTTCACAAGGACACCGGCGCGAAGGTCGTGCACCTCGCGCCGAACACCACGTCGAACATCCTCGCCAAGTCGATCTCCAAGGACGGCGGGATCATGGGCTACCGCGGCCTGGTCAAGATGGGCCACAACTCCGCCGGCTCGAAAGCGCGCGTGCAGTGCGACGGTCTGATGATGGACGGCGAATCGAAATCCGACACGTGGCCGGACATCCAGATCCAGAACCCCCACGTGACCGTCGCGCACGAGGCCACCGTGGGGCGCATCTCCGACGACCAGCTCTTCTACATGGGCTCGCGCGGCTTCACCGAGGACGAGGCAGCGGCGATGATCGTCAACGGCTTCATCGAGCCGGTGACGAAGGAGCTGCCGATGGAGTACGCGGTGGAGCTCAACCGCCTGATACAGCTGGAGATGGTCGGCTCAATCGGCTGAGGCGTGGGTACGCCTCCGATGCGCACTGACTTCGACCCAGCCCAACTGGGCCACGCGTTCTACGGACTGCTGACGAGCGTCGTGCTTCCGCGGCCGATCGCGTGGGTGTCGAGCGTGTCGGCGGACGGGGTCGAGAACCTCGCGCCACACTCGTTCTTCACGGTGGCGTGCGCGAGCCCGCCGGTGGTGCAGTTCACGTCGGTTGGGCGCAAGGACTCGCTCAACAACGTCGAAGCGACGGGCGAGTTCGTCGTGTGCTCGACCCCGGAGTGGCTGTTCGAGCAGGTCAACGCGTCGGGCACGGACTTCCCGCCGGAGGTGAGCGAGTTCGAGGCGATCGGCGTGAGCCGCGAGCCGAGCCTGCGCGTGCGCCCGCCGCGCGTGGCGGAGTCGCCGGTGGCGCTCGAGTGCGTGCTGCACGACACGCTCTCCTTCGGCGACTCGACGGTGGTGTTCGGGCGCGTCGTGCACGCAGCGGTCTCCGAGGACGCGATCACCGATGGGCGCCCCGACGCGGAGAAGCTCAGGCCACTGGCGCGCCTGGGCGCGAACCAGTGGAGCCGCCTCGGCGAGATCGTGCGCATCAACCGGATCCCGCACAGGGAATGGCCCGGGCACTACAAGCCCCAGAATGACTGACCCCGCTGGCCCCACCTTCTAGATGCGCGCCCCGCCGGATCGAATCGCGGCGCCGCTGTTCCCCACGAAACTGCCGTGGGTGAACGCGAGCGGACCGCAGGCCACCCTCCAGCGAGGGCGCCCGATGCTGGTCGAGTTCTGGGACTTCTGCCGGCCCAACTCGATCCGCACGCTGCCGTACATGAGGGCCTGGCACGAGCGCTACGCAGACGCGGGTCTGCGCGTGATCGGTGTGCACTGCCCCGGCTTCGACATCTCCCGCGACGAGCAGGCCGTGAGGAATGCGGTGGCGCGGCTGGGCATCGACTACCCCGTGCTGATCGACAGCGAGCTGGAGCTGTGGAGCGAGTACGAGAACGCGGGGTGGCCGGCGCGCTACCTGTTCGACGGCCGCGCGCGACTGTTCGAGTACCACTACGGCGAAGGCGCGTACGAGGAGACCGAGCTCGCGATCCAGGAGCTTCTGGGCGTCGAGATGGAGCCGCTCGCGCCAGTCCGGCCGGAGGACGCGCCGGGGGCGCGCCTCATCGCGCCGAGCGAGGATCGCGAGGGCGCATACTCGGGGCCGTATGAGGCCGGCGGCGTGTGGGCGATTGTCGAAGGGTCCGACGTGCTGCGGGTCAATGGTGAGGACCTCGAGGTCGCGGGGCCCGGCGCATACCCGCTGATCGAGCACAGCAGCCACACGTCCGGGGTCGTCGAGCTGGAACCCGGAGATGGGGTGCGCTGCCTGGTGACCTGTTTTACGCCTGGCGTCGCGTAGCTTGCGCAACTGTTTCCCTCATCCGAATATCTGTCCCAGATACTAAAACCCCTGCATATCGCAGGAGTTTGCAAGATCGCACCCCACAGATAGTCACCAGTCCATATTTTGGGACTTGCAATCTCCCTGGCAATCTGCCCGAGGGGCCGCACTCCGCCCTTGGGGCGTTTGGGAACCTGTGCACGAGCAAGCTCAGGATGCCGACGATCATCACCGGGCAAAACGGCAAGGTCGTCGAACAGACGACCAAGATCACCGCCACCGGCTGCCCCAAACACAAACCCGCGCGCGCAGCTAGAAGGAAGGCATAGGCTCGATCGGAGCCAGCTCCGCGTGGTTCCGGTCGATCAGCAGGCGCTTCACGACGGGCGGCCCCTCGTCTTCCACGGACACACACCCGCCCGGCCAGTACGGACTCTCACTCGGCTTGGCAGTGAGAAAGACCGACGAGTACGTCCAGCTGCCCGCGTTGATGAGCCGCGCGCCGCCACGCCCACGCCACTCCTGCTCCTCATCGCCCGGCAGCGGCCCCGTACGGTGCGTGTGGCCGAAGACCACGTATGCATCGCCAAGGTCCAGTCGCGCGGCCACCTCGCCCATCGCGCTCAGCCCCGCACGGCGCAGCTCCTCGAGCGAGATGTCCGTCTTCAACGGCCCGAGCCCCGCACGGTTGAGCGCCGCGACCGCCAGCGGGAACGCCGCCACGAACGCGCGCCTGCGGAGCTTGTACATCGCCCACGCTCGCCCGCGCCAACGCGGGCGACGCCGTGACGCGCCGCCGTTGCTCGAGGCGTGAACCGCCCCCCGATCAGACTCGGAGTCGGGCTGGTCGGCTTTGCGCAGCGTCTTCCATGCGCTGACCATGTCGAGGCCTCGCGGCACGCCGCCCGTGCCCGAGAGCGAGTCGCGCGCGACCGCGTCTCGCCAGGCGAACACCGGGGCGCTCACGGCCTCGTAGTCATCGACGCAGGCGAACGACGCGGGCGAGCGTCCGAGCAGCCGACCCATCGCCCCAACGCTGAGACGCTCCAGCGTGGGGATCGTCAGGTGGCTGTCCAGGTAATGCCCATGCGTCGCATATACGTCCGCGCGCACCCAGACGCCGGGAAAGGCGATGCGCGCCCTTGCGGGCGAGGCCCATTCGGCGATGCGCGCATACGCGGGCGAGACCTGCTCCGGCTCGAGCAGCTGCTCGACTCCAAGCGGTGGTGGCTCGGCCTCCGCGCCACGGGCATCGAGCCACGGTTCGACGAGCGCGTGGTCGTGATTGCCTGACGCGATCACCAACTCGCCGCCCGCGAGCGCCTGCCCGAGATCCTCGAAGAACGGGCGCGCTGCCGCCATCGCGTCGCGCAGCGGGCCGTGGCGCAGCTCCAGCACGTCTCCCAGCAGCACCGCACGATCGACGTCCGCGACCGCCTCGAGCAGCGGCGCGCGCAGCATTGGGTTGCGCAGCAGGTCAGCGCCGGAGGTGCTGCCCAAGTGCAGGTCGGAGAGGATCAGCGTGCGAGTCAGGATGCCTCGCCGGCCGCGACGGCTTCGCGGATCTGCTTCGGCAGCATGAAGCGCACGTCCTCGCTCACGACCTCGAACTCCGACACGTCCTCCACGCCGCGCGCGCGGAAGAAGTCCACGAGGCTCGAGACGAGGTTCTCCGGCGCGCTCGCGCCCGAGGACACGCCCACGATGCGCGCCCCTTCGAGCCACTGCTCCTGGATCTCGCTCGCGTTGTCGATCAGATGCGCGTCTGTGCCACAGTCGCGGGCCACCTCCACGAGGCGAACGGAGTTGGAGGAGTTGCGCGACCCGATCACCAGCACCAGATCACAGCCGCCGGCCATCTGCTTGACCGCTGTCTGGCGATTGGTCGTGGCGTAGCAGATGTCATCCGTGCGAGGACCGACGATGCTGGGGAAGCGCTCGCTCAGCCGGGCGAGGATGGCGGCCGTTTCGTCCACCGCAAGCGTCGTCTGCGTCACGTACGCGACGCGCTCGGGGTCCTCCACCTCCAGGCCATCCACGTCGTCCTCGCTCTGCACCAGCACGATCCGATCCGGCGCCTCGCCCATCGTGCCTTCCACCTCCTCGTGGCCCTCGTGGCCGACGAGCACGATCGTGTAGCCATCTTCGGCGAAGCGCAGCGCCTCACGATGGACCTTCGTCACGAGCGGGCACGTCGCGTCGATCGTGCGCAGGCCGCGCTCAGCCGCGCCCGCGTGCACGCTCGGCGCGACGCCGTGGGCGGAGAACACGCACACCGCGCCCTTCGGCACCTCGGTGTGCTCGTCCACGAAGATCGCGCCGCGCTCGCGCAGCGACTCCACCACGTGCTTGTTGTGGACGATCTCCTTGCGCACGTACACCGGCGCGCCGTGGATCTCGAGCGCCCGTTCGACCGTCTGCACAGCGCGATCCACGCCCGCGCAGTAGCCGCGCGGAGCGGCGAGGACGAGCTTCTCGACGGTATTGGACACCAGGCCATTGTAGGTGTACTGGGGGCCAGGTACGCTAAGCCCCGATGCCGCAACGCCACCTCGACAGATTGACTCCTGTGGACGCTTCCTTCCTGCACCAGGAGGGCCCCGTCTCGCACATGCACATCGGCGGCGTCACGATCATGGAAGGCCCGCCTCCGACGACGGAGGAGTTCCTCGAACAGATCCGCAGGCGGCTGCACCTCGTCCCGCGCTACCGCCACAAGCTCGCCTACACCGCCATCGACAGCGGTCGCCCGGTGTGGATCGACGACCCCAGCTTCAACCTCGAGTACCACATCCGCCACACCGCATTGCCCGCCCCCGGCGGCTGGGAGCAGCTGCAGGACCTGACCGCGAGGATCTTCTCCCAGCAGCTCGATCGCTCCAAGCCGCTGTGGGAGATGTGGCTGATCGAGGGCCTCGAGCAGAACCGCTTCGCGCTCATCACCAAGACCCACCACTCGCTGATCGACGGGATCGCGGGCGTGGACCTCGCGACGGTGCTGTTCGACCTCTCACCCGATCCGCCGCAGATCCCGCACTCCGGGCGCCCGTGGCAGCCGCACCCCGAACCGAGCACCGCGCACCTGCTCGCCTCCGGGATGACCGGCGCGGCGCGGACCGGCGTGACGCTCGTGGAGGGCGCCCTGGACGCGATCGCGCACCCCGATCGCGCCCTGGTGCGCGCGCGGGAAGCCGCGGAGGGCATCGGCGAGATCATCTGGGCGGGGCTCAACCCGGCTCCCGAAACTCCGCTCAACGTCCCCATCGGCCCGCACCGCAGGTTCGTCGCCGTGAGGAGCCAGCTGGCGGATCTGAAGACCGTCAAGAACGCGTTCGGCGGCACGGTCAACGACGTCGTGCTCGCGGTCGTCGCGGGCGCCCTGCGCTCGTTCCTGCAGTCTCGCGGGCGGCGCACCGCGGGCGTGGAGATGCGCGCGCTCGTGCCCGTGTCGGTGCGCACCGAGGGCGAGCACGACGGCGGCGGCAACCGCATCGTGGTGATGCGCGGCCCGCTGCCCGTCTACATCTCCGACCCGCTCAACCGCCTGCGCTTCGTCTCGAGCGCCATGGACGGCCTGAAGGAGTCCAAGCAGGCGCTCGGCGCGGAGGTGATCGCCGGCGCGCAGAACTTCGCGCCCCCCACGATCCTCGCGCAGGCCTCGCGCCTGAACTTCTCCACGCGCCTGTTCAACCTGATCGTCACCAACGTCCCCGGCCCGCAGTTCCCGCTGTATGTGCTCGGACGCGAGATGCTGCAGGCGATCCCCGTGGCGTTCCTGCCGGAGAACCACGCGCTGGCGATCGCGATCATGTCCTACAACGGCCAGATGAACTTCGGCCTGCTTGGCGACTTCGACGCGCTGCCGGACATCGACACGATCGGCAGGGACATCGCCGCGGAACTCGGCCAACTTCGTCGCGCTCGCGCACGAGCACGAATCGGCCGTCTCGCCCGCCTAGCGGCGGCGCACCGCGACGGCTCAGTAGCCGAGCGCGAACTTCGCGTCTTCGCTCATCATCTCCGGCGACCACGGTGGCGTGAACACCATCTCCGATTCGACGCTCGCCACGCCGTCCAGTTCGCCCACGAACTCTTCGATCTGTTCGTTCACCTGCGGGCCGATCGGGCACCCTGGCGTCGTCAGCGTGAACGTCACCTTCACGTCGCCGCCCGACACCTCCACGCCGTAGATCAGCCCCAGCTCCACGAAGTCCAACCCCAGCTCCGGGTCGATCACGTTCGACAGAGCGTCCATCACGTCTTCTTCGGTGAGCACAGCCGCCGCGTCGGTCATGCCAGCCAGTCTAGCCGCCGGCTAGTTGTCGCAACCCAATCTGTCCCACATGTACAGCTGGATGCACTCGTTCGCGAGCTCGATCGCGCGCTCGCTGGAGAGGCGCGGGAGCACCGTGTCGAGCGCCTGGTCCTCGGCGACGCCGGCCTGGAAGGCTTCCTCGCCGCGGAAGCCGGCGGCGATCTTCAGGCCTCGCGGCGATTCTCGCCGAGGCTGGGGAACACTCCGACGAGGAAGTCCGTGTTGGGGATCGGCTGACCGACCTCCAACGAAGCGTGCCAGGCGGCGAGCAGGTGGAGATCCTCCTCGTCGAGGTCGGCGATCGCCTTGGCGTAGTGGACGCACAGTTCCTGGTCGGGGATGTCGTCGACCCATGCGCGGACCACCTCGCCGACGAGCTGACGGCGCGCCTCGCGTCCGACCGACTCGGCGATGACGCGGATCGCATCCTGAGGCTCGATGAAGCAGAGTGGCATTGCGGCTCCCGGGGAGTTAGGAACAAATTGCCCCAGGGACTGTAGGCGGCCGTGTGGACGGCTCTTTTGGCCGCCGTGCGCTCAGAGATCGAGGGCGGCGCCCGCGCGCTCGAGCGCGTCCGCGTCGCCGCTGTCGGGCGCCATGCCCAGGGTCGCGCGCGTCGGCGCGGCCCAGTTGGCGAGGGCCACGTCGAGCGTCTCGATCGGCACCTCAGCGGCCTGTGCGAGCGCCGCCGTACGGCGCTCCAGCAGCAGCGGGTCGCCGATCCCGAACACGCGCTTGGCCCCCAGGGTGGTGAGGTCGTCGGCGGGCGCTCCCGTCAGGTGCAGCGAGCCGGGGCTCAGCTCGTAGAGGCCCAGGCGGCCGAGCGTCACGAGCAGCTCGTAGCGGCCCATGCGCCAGAAGCCGGGTAGGGCGATCCGCTCGTGCAAACGCTCGAAGCGCCGCTGCGGCGTCCACGCTTCGTCGCCGCCGAACGCCAGCGCCTGCGTGCCGCCGGAGCGTCCCACCCACTGGCGGTAGGCGCTCAACGTGCGCGTGCCGCGCGCGGGGTCGTGTGAGGTGCGTGGACCGAGTGGCACGTCTTGCAGGTCGGGGAGCTGGCCCGCGGCGCGATCGCCGCCGTCGGGCGTGCTCGCGAGCGCGAGGCGGATGCCCGCGAAGGGATCCTCGCCCTCCAACGGTGAGAGGTAAGCCGCCAGGAAGCAGATCCACGTGGCCTGCTCGATGTCCGTGGCGGCGAGCGCGCGCACCTCTGCGTAGAGGCCGGGCGGGTCCGTGGCGAGCGCGAGCAGGCGCCCGCTCGCGAACGCGATCTCCTCCGCCAGGCGCAGCGCGTCGGCCGAGGCGCGCACCCCGGGGATCAGCGGGGAGCCGTAGCCGTCCTCCACCGCGCGCCCCTCGCGGCGCACGCGCAGATCGTCGCCGCGCGCGCGTCGGCTGCGAGTGACGCCCGTGGACGCCGCTCCGCGAGCGCGCGTCGTGGCGCGTTTGCCCTTCGCCCGCGGCGAGGCGCTGCTCGGCTCGTTACCCGGCAGGCTCTTGCTGCAGATCGGGCAGCGCTCTACGAAGCGGTCGTGGCGACAGAAGCTCGGCATCGTGCCGGTGGGAGATAGCCGTTCGCGCGCGCCCTCTCGGCGCCCGCTCGGCGCTCTTTGGCGAGCGCGTAGAGGTAGTCGTCGTAGTCGACCTGGATCGTGTGGCGCTTGGAGGCGACGTAGCGCTTGCGCATCGCCGCCTGGTCGGCGTCGATGTCGGCGCGGATTTCGGCGTCGCTGGGCAGCGCATAGTCGCCCAGCAGGTGGTCGCCCACCCACTCGCCCTGCGCCTCCGCCAGCGGCATGATCGCGCCGAGCGGCTGCAGCAGGCCGATGAAGTACACGCCGTCGATGTCGGGGTGGAAGACCCGGCGGAACAGCTCGATGTGATTGTCGGGCGCGGAGATGAAGTCCTCGTCGAAGAACGGGAAGGAGATCTTGTAGCCGGTGCAGTAAACGACCACGTCTGCCTCCACCACGCTGCCGTCCTCGAAGCGCACCCGCGAGCCCTCGAAGCGAGGCGATGTTCGGCATCGGCGTGACCGTGCCGTGCTGAATGCGATCGAGGATGCGCCCTGAGACCGTGGGGTGCGCCTCGCCGAAACGGTGGTTGGGCTTGGGCAGGCCGAAGCGCTCGGGCGTGCCGGCGTAGGTCTTGACCAGCTGTTGGATGAAGCGCTGGCGAATCTTGAACGGCACGCGGGGGTCGTTGCGCAGCTGGTCTACAGGTTTGCCGAAGATGTACTTCGGGATGATCCACACTCCCTGGCGCGCGGCGAGGTAGGTGCTCTCGGCCACATAGGAGCTCTCCACGGCGATGTCCATCGCGGAGTTGCCCATCCCCAGCACCACCACGCGCTTGCCCTCGAAGATCGTGTTGTCCACGTAGGAGTGGGCGTGCAGTTGGTGGCCTGCGAAAGTGTCCGCGCCGGGGAACGCCGGTTCGGGCCAGCGCGGGAGCCAGTGGTGGCCGTTCGCCACGAGCAGCGCGTCGTATGTGCGCCGCTCGCCGGTGTCCAGCTCGACCGTCCAGGAGCCGTCGGTCTCGCGCGCGACGTGCTGGACGCCCGTCTGGAAGACGATCCTCTCGCGGAAGCCGAAGTGGTCGACGTAGGACTCGAAGTACGCCGCTATCTGGGTGTGGTGGGGGAAGTCCGGGTAGGAGTCGGGCATCGGGAAGTCCGAGTACTCCATCTTCGGGCGCGAGGTGTTGATGAACAGGTCGCGGTAGGCGGCGGACATGCCGTTGGTGTTTTCGAACACCCAGTTGCCGCCGATCCTGTCGGACTTCTCGAAGCAGTCGAAGTCGATGCCACGCTCGTGCAGCGCCTTGGCGGCGGCGATACCGGAGGAGCCCGCGCCGATGACGCACGCCTTCATGGTCGCTCGCCGGCTCCCACGCCGGGCCCGACGTGCTGCGGCGGACCCTCCGGGCCCTCATCCGCGTCGGCGTGACCGGCCAGGCCGTCGTCCTCGATCGCTGCTCTCGCTCCAGCGCGAGACGCGAGGTAGCGCTCGACCATGCGCGCGCACTGGCGTCCCTCGTTGATCGCCCACACGATCAGCGACTGTCCGCGGCGCGCGTCGCCCGCCGCGAACACTCCCTCGACGGACGTCGTGTAGGGCTTGACGGCCTTGACGTTGCCGCGCGGGTCCTTCTCCACGCCGAGCTGGTCGAGCAGCCCCTGCTCGGGGTGCAGGAAGCCCATCGCGAGCAGCACCAGATGGGCGGGCAGCTCGCGGTCGCTGCCGGGGATGGCCGCGAACGGGGGCGCGGGCTCCGCCTGGGCGATGTGCATCGCGGCGAGCGCGCCGTTGCCGTCGTCTGAGAAGCGCGTCGTGGTGATCGAGTAGTCCTGCTCGCCCACGCCGAGCTTCTTCGTCTCCTCCATCGCATAGCTGAGGCGGTACTTCTGCGGCCACAGCGGCCACGGGGTGCGATCGTCGGGGCGGTGCGCGGGCGGCTCGGGAAGCAGCTCGAGCTGCACGATCGAGCGGGCGCCCTCGCGCAGCGAGTTGCCGACGCAGTCAGCGCCCGTATCGCCGCCTCCGATGACCACCACGTCCTTGTCCTTGGCGGTGATGCGCTTCTCGATCGCGGGCTGCGGCGTGGTGGGCTCGGGTCCGAATTCGCGCGCCACCCAGCGGTTGCGCTGGTAGAGGTAGTCCATCGCGAAGTGCACGCCGTCGAGCTCGCGGCCGGGGATCGGCAGATCGCGCGGCGTGCGCGAGCCGGTCGCGAGCACGATCGCGTCGTAGTCCTCGTGCAGCTGCTCCACGCTCACGTCGCTGCCGACGTCCACGCCGCAGCGGATCTCCACGCCCTCGGCGAGCATCTGCTCCACGCGGCGCTGCACGACGGTCTTCTCGATCTTGAAGTCGGGCACGCCGAAGCGCACGAGTCCGCCGACGGCCTCGTCGCGCTCGAACAGCGTCACGCTGTGGCCCGCGCGGCGCAGCTGCTGGGCGGCGGCCATGCCCGCGGGACCGGAGCCCACGACCGCGACCGACTGGCCGCTCTCGCGCCGGGGCGGCTTGGGTACGACCCAGCCCTCGGCCCACGCGCGGTCGATGATCGTGTTCTCGATCTGTTTGATCGTGACCGCGTCGCCCTCGCGGATCTCCAGTACGCACGCCGCCTCGCACGGCGCGGGGCACAGGCGTCCGGTGAACTCGGGGAAGTTGTTCGTCGCGTGCAGCTGCGCGATCGCGTCCTGGAAGCGGTCGCGGTAGACGAGGTCGTTCCAGTCGGGGATCAGGTTGCCCAGCGGGACAGCCGTTGTGGCAGAACGGCACGCCGCAGTCCATGCAGCGGGCGCCCTGCTCGCGCAGCTCCTCCACGGGCCGCTCGAGCTGGAACTCGCGGTAGTCGTGCGCACGCTCGACGGGATCCCGTTGCGGGACTCCGTGGCGCTCGATCTTCAGGAAACCCCCGAGCTTGCCCATCAGACGCCAGCCTCGTCGCTGGCCGGTTCGGAGACGCGAGCGGAGCGAGTGTCTCCCGGTCCGGTCGCGTCCAGCGGACGAGCAGCTGCCAGCCCGCCGTTGTTGGCGGCGGCCGCGGCCTGCGCCTCTTCCAGCGCGCGCTCGGCGAGCACGCGCTTGTAGTCGTGCGGCATCACCTTCACGAACGCGCCTTTGCCGAGCAGTTCCTCCCACTGGCCCAGCACGCGTGCGGCGACGGGCGAGCCGGTGCGCCGCTGGTGCTCTTCGATCATCGCGCGCAGCTCGATCGCGTCGGCGTCGGAGAGCTCCTCGAAGCCGACCATGCCCATGTTGCAGCGCTCCGCGAACGCGCCGACCTCGTCGAGCACGTAGGCCACGCCGCCGCTCATCCCGGCGGCGAAGTTGCGTCCCGTCGGTCCGAGCACGACCACGCGGCCGCCCGTCATGTACTCGCAGCCGTGGTCGCCCACGCCCTCGACCACGGTCCAAGCGCCGGAGTTGCGCACGGCGAAGCGCTCGCCCGCGAGCCCGCGGAAGAACGCGCGTCCGGCGGTGGCGCCGTAGAGGACGGTGTTGCCGACGATCACGTTCTGCTCGGCCTTGAAGTGCTCGCCCATGCCCTCGCGCGGGCGGATCGCGAACACGCCGCCCGAGAGGCCCTTGCCGGCGTAGTCGTTCGCGTCGCCGCGCAGCGTGAACGTCACGCCGGGCGCCAGCCAGCCGCCGAAGCTCTGCCCGGCGGAGCCCTCGAAGTCGACCACGATCGAGTCGTCCTCCAGGCCCGCCGCGCCACAACGCTCGGCGATGTGGCTGGAGAGGATGCCGCCCACGCAGCGATTGCGATTGCGGATCTCGAGCGCCAGCTTGACCGGCTCGCGGCGTTCGAGCGCCAACTGCGAGCGCTCCACGAGCTCCCAGTCGAGCGCGTCCTCGAGCACCTTCGGCGGTGCTTCCACGCGCCGCCTCGGCGAGTCGCCTGGCAGCTCGACGTGCGTCAGCAGGTGCGTGAGGTCCACGCCGCGCGCCTTCCAGTGGTCGATCGCCTCGGCCGCGCCGAGCATGTCCACGCGGCCGGTGGCCTCGTCGAGCGAGCGCAGGCCCACGGACGAGAGGATCTCGCGCACTTCCTCGGCGACGAAGAAGAAGAAGTTCACCACGTGCTCGGGCGTGCCCTTGAAGCGCTTGCGCAGCTCGGGGTCCTGCGTGGCGATGCCCACCGGGCAGGTGTTCAGGTGGCAGGCGCGCATCATGATGCAGCCGGTGGCGATCAGCGGCGCGGTGGAGAAGCCCATCTCATCCGCCCCCAACATCGCCGCCACGACCACGTCGCGTCCGGTCTTCAGCTGCCCGTCGGTCTGCACGACGATGCGCGAGCGCAGGTCGTTGAGGAGCAGCGTCTGCTGGGTCTCCGCCAGGCCGATCTCCCAGGGGACGCCCGCCGCCTGGATCGAGGACAGCGGCGAGGCGCCCGTGCCGCCGTCGTGTCCGGCGATCAGCACGCGATCCGCGTTGGCCTTCGACACGCCCGCGGCGACCGTGCCAACGCCCACCTCGGATACGAGCTTGACGGACACCTGTGCCTTTGGGTTGGCGCAGCGCAGGTCGTAGATCAGCTGCTTGAGGTCCTCGATCGAGTAGATGTCGTGGTGCGGCGGCGGGGAGATCAGGCCCACGCCGGGCGTGGTGTGGCGGATCGAGCCGATGTACTCGTCGACCTTGTGCCCCGGCAACTGGCCGCCCTCGCCGGGCTTCGCGCCCTGGGCCATCTTGATCTGCAGCTCGTCCGCGTTGACGAGGTAGTGGATCGTCACGCCGAAGCGCCCCGAGGCGACCTGCTTGATCGCCGAGCGGCGGCGGTCGCCGTTCTTGTCAGGCAGGAAGCGCGACGGGTCCTCCCCGCCCTCGCCCGTGTTGGAGCGCCCGCCGAGGCGGTTCATCGCGATAGCGAGCGTCTCGTGCGCCTCGCGCGAGATCGAGCCGAGGCTCATCGCGCCGGTGCAGAAGCGCTTGACGATCTCACTCGCCGGCTCGACCTGCTCGAGCGGTATCGGCTGCGCGCCGACGTGGCCGATCCTCAGCAGGCCGCGCAGCGTGGCGCGGCGCGAGGCATCCTCGTTGACCGTGCGTGCGTACTCGCGGTACTTCTCGAACGCGGGACTCTCGCGCACCTGCTCGTGCGCGTCGCGGTCGCCCGCGAGCGCCTGCGCGACGTTCCCGTTCGCCGCACGCACGGCGTGCTGGACGAGCGCGATCGTCTCGGGGTTCCACATGTGGTGCTCGCCGTCGCGCCGCCACGCGTACACGCCGCCGACGGGCAGCAGCTCGTCGTGCGTGGTCGGATACGCCCGTTCGTGGCGCTCGATCGCCTCGGTCGCGAGCTCCCTCAGGCCGATGCCGCCGATACGCGAGGCGGTGCCCGTGAAGTGCAGGTCGATCAGGTCGCGCTCGAGGCCCACGGCCTCGAAGATCTGCGCGCCGCGGTAGGACTGGATCGTGGAGATGCCCATCTTGGAGATCGTCTTCAGCAGCCCTTTGCCGATCGCTTTGACCACGTTCTGCGCGGCCTGCTCGGCGCTCAGCGGCACGGATGCGCCGTCCGCGTCGGGCTTTGCGACGCGCCCTTCGGCTACCAGCTCGTCGAGCGTCTCGAGCATCAGGTAGGGGTTGATCGCGCTGGCGCCGTAGCCGATCAGCGTGGCGAAGTGGTGGACCTCGCGCGGCTCGCCGGACTCGACGATGATGCCCGCGCGCAGGCGCGTGCCCTCGAGCACGAGGTGGTGGTGCACCGCGGCGACCGCCAGCAGCGATGGCATCGGCGCGCGGCGCGGGCCGACGAGTCGGTCGGAGAGGATGATGATGTTGACGCCTTCGGCGATCGCCTCGCGCGCCTGTGTGCAAATGCGGTGGATCGCCTCGCCCATGCCCGCCTCGGGCGTGCGCTCGACGCTGTCACCGTCGAGGATCGACCAGGTGATGTCGATGGTGCGCGCTTTGTAGACGTCGTGGTCGACGTGGCGGAGCGTCTCGAGCTCGCGGTTGAGCAGGATCGGCTGGTCGAGCAGCAGCTTGTGCGCGTGCTCGGGCGTCTCGTCGAAGAGGTTGCGCTCGTTGCCGAGGCTCGTGGCGAGGCTCATCACGATTTCCTCGCGGATCGGGTCGATCGGTGGGTTGGTGACCTGCGCGAACAGCTGCTTGAAGTAGGAGAACAGCGGCGGCGCCTGGTCTGAGAGCACCGCCAGCGCGAGGTCGTTGCCCATCGAGCCGATCGGCTCTGCGCCGTCCACGGCGCTCGGCGCGAGCAGCACGCGCAGGTCCTCCTGGCTGTAGCCGAAGGCGCGCTGGCGCAGTCGCAGCGGCTGGTCTGAGAGCGTCACTTCGCTCGACGGGGGCAGTTCGGCGAAACGCACGGCGTTGCGCTCGAACCACTCGCCGTAGGGGCGGTGCGTGGCGACCTCGCGCTTGACCTCCTCGTCCTCCACGATCCGCCCGCGCTGCAGGTCGACGAGGAAGAGCTTGCCGGGCTGCAGGCGCCCCAGGCGACGCACGCGCTCGGGCTCGACGTCGAGCAGGCCCGACTCGGAGCCGAGCACGACGTGCCCGTCGGTCGTCTCCACCCAGCGTCCGGGCCGCAGGCCGTTGCGGTCGAGCGTCGCGCCGACCACGCGCCCGTCGGTGAACGCCACCGATGCGGGTCCGTCCCACGGCTCCATCAGGCAGGAGTGGAAGGCGTAGAAGCCCTTCAGGTAGTCGGGCAGGTCCTCGCGGTTGCGGTAGGCCTCGGGGATCATCATCATCGCCGCGTGCGGCAGCGAGCGCCCGCCGAGCATCAACAGCTCGAGCACGTTGTCGAACGTCGCCGAGTCGGAGTTGCCCTCGCTGACGACGGGCAGGATCTTCTCGAGGTCTGCGCCGAACAGCTCGCTCGAGAGCTCGCTCTCGCGGGCGCGCATCCAGTTGACGTTGCCCATCACGGTGTTGATCTCGCCGTTGTGGCAGATCACCCGGTAGGGGTGCGCGAGCTCCCAGCTGGGGAACGTGTTCGTGGAGAAGCGCGAATGCACGAGCGCGAGCGCGCTCTTGCAGCGCTCGTCGCGCAGGTCGCTGTAGAACGCCGCAAGCTGGAAGCTGATCAGCATGCCCTTGTAGTTGATCGTGCGCGAGGAGCTGGAAGTGACATACAGGCCGGGGTCCTCGGCGTTCAGCTCGCAGATCCGGCGGATCACGTAAAGCTTGCGCTCGAACGCGTCCTGGTCGTCCTGCTCGGCCGGCCCGGCGCCGACGAACAGCTGGCGGATCACCGGGCGACAGGCGCCCGCGACCGTGCCGGTGTGCTCCTCGCAGACGGGCACGTCGCGCCAGCCGAGCAGCTGCTGGCCCTCGGCCTCGACGGTCCGCTCCAACAGCGACTCCAGACGCACGCGCACGGAGATGTCGGTCGGCAGGAAGCACATCAGCACGCCGTAGGAGCCCTGCGCGGGCAGCTCGAAGTCGACGACCGCGCGCAGCAGCTCGTCTGGCATCTGCATCAGGATCCCCGCGCCATCGCCCGTGTTCGGGTCCGCCCCGGAGGCGCCGCGATGCTCAAGGTTCTCCAGCGCCGTCAGCGCCCAGGAGACCACCTCGTGGGTTGGCTGGTTGTCCAGCCGAGCCACCATGCCCACGCCGCACGCGTCGTGCTCGAAGCGAGGGTCGTAGAGGCCGACGGCCTTTGGCGGCTGCATGTTGTGCGGGTTCATGAAAGTGCTCCCTTGGGACGGTGCATCCCGCGCGGAGTTGGACACCCTTTGCGGGCGTACCCACCGTGGCGCAGGCAGGCGGGCACCTGAGGCGGAGCCAGAAAGCGTAGCAGCGCGGGGAAGGCGCAAACGCGCCGGGCGACGGAATCTCCTCGGCCGTCGAAACGGCGTGTATCGCCGTCATCAGGGGGTCAGCGGCAGCTGCCCTCCGACGGCCAGGTCGGCCAATGGATCCTCGCGCATCGTCTCCATCTCCCCCCAGCTGCAAAGGCCGCCTCTGCCGGGACAGGTGAGGCACAGGCCGCGGTGGGGCTCGGGGCTGACGTCGAAGGTCCGCATGCGCTCGCGCGCTCGCTCCAGGAGCTCCGCCAGGCGCCGTTCGAGCCCCTCGCGCTCTGACGCGGCGAAGCGTGCGGCGACCGACTCGTGCGGGCGCTGCAGGAACCAGTGGACGACCTCGACGCGCGCCGCTCCATGGCGCAGGACGGCAAGCGCGTACAGCAGCCGCTGGACGCCGTAATCGCGCTCCACGAGCGCGCCGAGGTCCACGTCCGGCCCGACGCGATCGCTCTTGTAGTCAACTACCAGCAGCCCGCCGTCAGCCTCGTGGGCGAGCAGGTCGACGACGCCCGTGATCAGCGGCTCGCGCGGCGCGAGCGAGAACGCGAACGAGCGCTCGCGGTTGACGCTCGTCGCGGCGCCCACGCGCGCTGCCAGCGCGGTTGGGAGTGCCGCGCCGATCAGCTCGGCGAGCTCCTCTCGCTCCTCGCGTCGGACTCTCATTCCCAGCTCGCGAGCCACGCGCGCGACGTCCTCCGAGGACGGCGCCAGCGGATGGGCGAAGTCGACCGACTCGAGCAGCCTGTGCGCCAGCGTCCCGCGCGCCCGCGCCTCGAGCCCTCCGCCTTCCGCCGTGTGTGCCCGCGCGGCGGCGGCACGATCCTCGCGCAGTCCGAGCACGCGTTCGAGGTAGTAGCGGTACGCGCAGCGCTCCAGCTCGCTGAGCGCTGTGTAGCTGAGCGAGGCTGGAGGGACGATGCGTCGCTCACTCGCGCCGAATGATGACTCCGAACCCCACAGGACAGCGATGTCGCTCTCAGCGGTCGGGACGAGGTCTGGTGAAGCGGGGGCGTTCGCGCCTGGACTCGGGTCGAGGCGGAGCACGGCGCCGACGCTCCTGGGCGCGTTCAGCAGGCAGCGCATGCGCGCCTCGCCGACGGTGAGATCCAGCGAAGGCCCCTCCGTGTCCTGGATGAGCGCCGGCAGCTCGGGAGCGAGCGCGGGGCCGAGCCAGGAGATCGTGCTCCCGCCCGGGCGCCACTCGGGCCAGCGGTCGAACTCGACGGCGCCGCTGAGGACCAGTCGCTCGCGGGCGCGGGTCATGGCTACGTAGACGATGCGGTCCTCCTCCTGCGCTTCCGCAGCGCGGCGCTCCTGGCAGAGGCGCTCGTAGTCGAGCGCGGGCGTGGGCTTGGAGCCGTCGAGGTGCGCGAGCTGCAGTCCCACGCGCTCGCCGTCCACGAGCAGGTCGCCGACGCGGGTGTTCTGCGCGCGGCCGAGGTCGACGACGCACACGACGGGGAACTCCAGGCCCTTGGCCGCGTGAATCGTCATCAGCCGCACCGCGTCCGGTTCGACGCCGTCGACCGGCGCATCCGGCTCGGCGCTGCTCTGCGTGTCGCGCAGGTGGGCGACGTGGTCGAGGAACCCGCGCAGGTCGCGCCCTTCGGAGACCTCGAAGCGGCGGGCGAGGCGCAGCAGCTTGTGGACATTCGCAAGGCGCCTCTGTCCCCACTCCAGGGCGAGCACGTGGTCGCGGTAGCCGGATGCGTCGATCGCGCGCACGAGCAGCTGAGCGACGCTCCTGCGCGACGCGGCTGCGCGCTCGGCGCGCAGCCGCTCGCAGAAAGCCACCAACGAGCTGCGGTCAGACGCGGAGAGCCCAGCCGGAGCGGCGCTGCCCTCGGTGCTGACCGCGAGCGCCACCTCCCATGCGCCGCGCCTGCCCTCGCGGGCGGCGCGCGCGATGAGCCCGAGACCGTCGAACGAGACGCCCGCGAGCGGACTGGCGAGCGCGGCGTACAGCGCCTCCTCGTCCAGCGGGTTGGCGAGCGCGCGCAGATAGGCGAGCAGATCGCCCACCTGCTGGTGCTCCCAGAAGCCGCCGACGGCGGCGAGCGTGCGCACCCCGCACAGCTGCAGCGCCCGCTCGTACACGTCGAGGTCTCCCATCGCGCGTAACAACACGACGATCTCCCCCGCGCGCGCCTCGCCGTCGTCGATCAGCTCGGCCACCCGCTGTGCCATCAGGCGCGCCTCCGCCTGGCGCCAAAGCGGCGCGGTGGGCAATCCGTCGGCGATCTGAGCGGCGAGCGGGTCGTGCTCCTCCCAGCCCGATCTGGACGTCAGCAGCAGCTCGGCGCGCGGCTGCTCATCCGTCGGCGGGGGCGTGACCTCGCGGCCGGCGATCAGCGGCTCGAAGTCGAGGAAACGCTCCGCGAACGCGGCGTTGACGACGTGCAGCAGCTCGGGGCGACTGCGGAAGTTGCTGCGCAGCGCGATGCTCCCGCCTCGCTCCGACAGCTCGGCGCGGCGGGCGCGGAAGAGGCTCACGTCGGCGTGTCTGAAAGCCGTAGATCGACTGCAGCTCGTCGCCGACTGTGAAGAGGTTGTCGCGCTCGAGCGCGCGCAGGATCGCGAGCTGGCGTGGATTGGTGTCCTGGAACTCGTCGACCATCAGCAGCTCGAAGCGCTGCGACCACGAGTCGCGCACGCTCGGGCGCTCGTCGAGCAGCTCGCGTGCGCACAGCTCGAGGTCGTCGAAGTCGACCGCGCCGCGGGTGCGCTTGAGCTGCTCATACGCAGCCCCAAAGCCCGCGAGCAGCTCGTCGAACAGGCCGCATGCGGCAGCCGCCTCGGCGTCCTCGGTCCCGCCGGTCTCGACGGGCTCGCGTCCCGGCTCAGGGCTCTCTGGCGCGCTGCGCGCGTGTGCCCTGCCGCCCGCCGCCGGCAGCCGTGGCAGACGCTGCCCCTGGCTGCGCAGCTGCGCGTGAACCGCCGCGACCATCCCGCGCACGCGGTCCACCCCGTAGGTGGCGAGCAGATCGACCTCGGCGGGTCGCTCCTCGTGAACGAAGTCACGGAGCGCCATTGAGAACGCGCGATCGCGCAGCCGTCCCGCGAGTCCCTCGTCGAGGATCGCGAAGTCCGGGTCCAGACCCACCATGAGCGGGTGCGCGCGCAGCAGGCGCGCGCAGAAGCCATGGAAAGTGCCCACGAACGCCGCCTCGGTGTCGCGTGCGGCTTCGCGCTCGTCCAGCTCGAGAAAACGCGCGCGCACTCGCTCTCGCAGCTCGCCCGCGGCGCGCTCGGTGAACGTGATCGCAAGGATTCGCCCCGGCGCGACGCCGTCCTCGCGGACCGCCCTGACGAAGCGCTCCACCAGCACCGAGGTCTTGCCGCTGCCCGCCGCGGCTGACAGCAGCAGCGGCTCGCCGCGGCGCGCGACCGCCTGCTCTTGCTCGTCGGTGAACGCTCGCGTCGGCACGCTCAGCGCTCGCAGCGGCAGATCGTGGGATACATGCAGCCACCGTGGAACGCGCATGTCTGCGGTCTCGGCTCGAGGGCGCCGCGCGCGGCCTGCGCAGCCGCGGTGCGCGCCTGGGCGAGCGCTTCGTCGAGCAGCTCGCGCACGTCGTCGTGCTCGCGCACGTCGCCGCGCACGCAGTCGAGCTGCACACCGCTGTCGTTCTCGAGCACGCCGCGCGCGCGCAGGTCGGCGCCGGAGAGCGGCTGGTAGAAGCCGCCCACGGCGCGGACACCGATCAGGTCCTCGACGGCGCGCATGTACAGCGCTACCTGCAGGTTGCGCTCGCGGATCCACTTCGCGGGCGCGGGCGCGAGGCTGCTCTTGTAGTCGTAAACCACAGCAGCGCCGCTCTCGCCGACGTCGACGCGGTCGATCCGACCGCGCATGCGAACGCCGCCGCCGAGGTCGAACGCGGGCAGGTCGCCCTGCTCGCCGCGCTCATCGTCGGGCTCGAAGCCGAACCCGAGCTCCAGGCGGCTCGGCTCGAGCTGGCTTTCCGATTCGGCTGCATAGAGCAGGTAGCGCTCCAGGTCGGCACGCAGCCGCCGCCGCACGCCGGGCCTGCGCTCGGGCGCGACCGACAATGGATAGTCCGCCTCGTTGCTGCGCAGCGCCTCGGCGAGCAGCTCGCGAGCGCGCGCGACGTTGCCGGGCGTGAGTCGCGCCGAGCCAGTGTCGCGGCGCAACCCTTCGAGCGTGTCCTTCAGCGCGGCGTGCGCGAGCCCGCCGCGAGCGAGCGGCTCAGCGTCGGGGTCGAAGGAGCCCGGCCGCAGCGTGCGCTCCACGAACCAGCGCACCGGGCAGCCGATCCACACCTGCAGCGAGGATGCCGACCACACCTGCTCGCGCAGGTCGTGCAGCAGTTGGGGATCGCGCAGGGTCCTGTCCCGCGCTGGCGCGAGCGTCGCCGCGGATGGCGCGAGGTCCACCGCCGGCGAGACATCGGCCGCGCCAAGGGGGCGGCGCGCACGCTGCTCGAGGAGACCATCCGTGAACAGGTCGCACACGTCGTCCACGAACAGCGATCTCGATGCGGGCTCGCCGTCGTCGTCCGCCACGTGCCAGCTGAGATACAGGAGCTCCTCGGGCCGCGAGACGGCCGCGTAGAACAGATAGCGCTCGGCGGCGAGCGCGTCCTGCGGCTCACCCAGGCGCAACCCCGACGTTTCGGCCAGCCGCCTACGCTCCTCCTCCGCGAGGAATGGCTGTGGGCGCGCGCGCGCGGGAAACACGCCCTCCTGCAGCCCGCACACGAACAATGCGCGCACGCGCCGCGCGCGCAGCGCGAGCGGGTCGAGCACTGCGACAGCACCCGGTGTGGGGCGCTCGCCGCTGAGGATCTCAACGCCCTCGAGCGCACGCGCCAGCTCGCCGGCGTCGCTGGGCGCGAGCTCGGGAGCCAGACGCGCCAGCTCGCGCAGCTCAACCAGCGCGCGCCGTCCGGCGGCGAGCCCGCTGGCCTCGTCCATCTCCTCAGCGTCGAGCACGCACGCCTGCCCGCGCCTGGGCGCGTCGAACAGCCGCTGCAGCTCGCGCGTCGCGCGCTCGATCAGCGCGGGCGCGCCACGCTCGGCCGACTCGCGCAGGTGATCGATCGTGTCGAGCGGCCAGTTGCGCTGCTCCCATAGGGCGCGTGCGCCCTGCGCGCTGGTGATGCCGGTGCGCCGCGCCCGCAGCTCGAGCGCGTCCGCCAACTCAGGGC
Organism: uncultured Solirubrobacteraceae bacterium; assembly: GCA_963813055.1. Taxonomy (GTDB): domain Bacteria; phylum Actinomycetota; class Thermoleophilia; order Solirubrobacterales; family Solirubrobacteraceae; genus Palsa-744. The sequence continues at coordinate 180,372 of CAWEXM010000005.1, read as the reverse complement.
GCTCGAGCACACCCGGCGCGCGCAGCCAGCCCAGCAGGTCCCCCAGCTCGCCCCCACCGCAGGCACAGCGCAGCAGCCCCACCAGCGCCCGCCCGATCGCAGTGCCGGCGAACGGCCTGCGCCGCTGAAGCGCGTACGGAATACGCGTATGCGAAAGAACCTCCTCGAGCAGATCAGCGCCCGCCCCGGGAGCACGTGCGGCTATCGCGATCTCCTCTGGCGCCATGCCCTCGTCCAGCAGACGCGATATCTCGCCGGCGACGAGCTCCAGCTCCGCGCGCTCGCCACCGCCCTCCAGGAGCCGCACCGCGCCCGACGGGTCGGCCCGTTCGGCATCGGGCTCGAACAGGGCGCGCTCCAGGTGCCCGAGCGCGCCGCGCGCGTGCGGCGCGTAGTAGTCATCGCGCGCGGGCAGCTGTCGATGCTCATCGGCGATAGGCGCGAGCGCTGCGAACGTGGCGGCGCGACCGGCGAACGCGGTGCGGCCAGCCTGGAACGTGAGCGACACCATCACCCTCGCCCCCACCACCCTGCCGAGCGTCTCGATCGCGTCGAGCTGCAGTCGCGTGAGATCGTCGAAGCCGTAAAACAGCACGGGAGTGGCTCCCCACAGCGCGGGCTTGCGCCGCAGCGCATCGAGCGCCCGCACGGCGCGCTGCTCGACGTCGAGGCGACCGATGCGCCTGAGCGTCTCGCGGTAGGCGGCGAACAGTCGCCCCAGATCGTGCCGCGCGGCGCTCTCGCCATCAGCGACGCTCCACTCGCCAAGCGCCGCCTCGAGCCGCGCGGGCGTGACGCGCCGCACCTGCAGCTCTGCGATCACCGCCGCGAGCGCGCTCACGAACCCAGCGCCCACCGAGTCCCCTCCGTCGCCCACCGCGATCGCCTCGACGACGCGCTGACGGGCCACGGCCCCGAGCACGGCCTCTCGCAACCCCGCACGCCGCACCGCCTCCTCGATCAGTCCCGCGAAGCGCTCCACGCGCGCGCCCATCGCGGCGCCCTCGCCAGCCAGCTCATGCAGGTAGCGCTCGGCGTCCGCGCGAGTGGGCACGATCAGCAGCGGCGCTTCGCCACGGGCGAGATGACCCCGCATGGCCCCCAAGACAATCTGGGCCTTGCCCGCGTTGGCGGGCCCCGTGACTAGCGCGATCGACATGAGCCAATGGTCGCGCACCCCGCCGACATACAGCTCACTCGCCCTCCATGCCCGCTACGAAACACTCCGGGCCTGCGCCATCCGAGCGGTCTTCCGATCTCTATCCGAGACGGCGAAGAGGCGGACCGGCACCCGCCGGCCCGCCTCTTCTTCTAATGCCTTACTTCCGGAACCCAGCCCTTACGACCAGCTAATTGTCCCACCTTCGAGTTCAATGTCGTTGTTACCAGTGTATGTACCGGTCGTCGAGCTTGAGCCGCACAGCCCACCCGAGCTCGTCGAAACGATGTTTTTGACGTTCGTTTCCTCAGTGATCTTGCTGCCGCTGTTTTTGAATTTCACTTCTTTCAGAGTCTGAGGACCGACGGTCACCGTGCAGCCCGCACCTAATGGGGTGATGGTGATCGTGTTGGTCACCGCCACCGAACCATCGGCGCTGAATACGTAGTGGGCTTCACTGATGTCTGTGTTGATGAAGCCGAATGCTTTGCATCCAGAGTATTTGACGTTGATTGCCTGCGTTAACGTTTCGAGAGTCGTCACGGTGCCAGAAGATGCCGCCGCCGTGCATTCCACGTTACCGCTACCCGTGTTGAACACCTGCGTGTTTAACGCGAAGCCTTTGAGGTTTCCCGTTTTGCTCGCGTGGAACTTCTGTGCCGACGCGCCCGCCGCCATCGCCATGCTCAATATGCAAGCGCCCATCACCGCAAGCGCTATCACTTTGATTTGTCTCACTTTACTGCTCCTTATCTTCGTTGGTTGACTGACAACGCAGACCATCACCCACACCCCGAAAGTGCGCAGCGACAAGACCTGACGTCAGCCAAATCATTCCCACTCCTTACGGAATAGGTGTATTCACTATGGCAAACCACATGACAATCGTCAAGGGATTTACCATCAATGTTTCTTATTCACATCAAGCGTCCGGGCTTCACCGGCACGCAGCCCCGGTGAGGCGCTGGCGCTGGCAAAGCCGCATATTTTCTGAACTCTCAGCGCGTCTTGGAGCGATGCGTCTGGCAACCCGCAACTGAGATCACCGTGCTCTTTTCGATGACCGCTCCGTTCTGACCCGTGAGCACAGTGGGCATCGTCAATTTCTGGCCGCACATGCTGTGATGAGCGCGCACCGGGAGGTTGGTGGCAAGCACCGAATGTGGCCCCTCGGGCAACGTGAGGTCAAACGTGCTGATCGGCGCGTCAGGTACAGATCTGAACGTGCTCGACGTGATGCCCTTCTTGATGCGCGTAGCGCCATCGAGGATGAGTGTGACCCCCTGCCCCTGAAGGACGATCTCGAGGTCTGGAAACGCGGCTCCTCCGTGGGAGACGAGGTAGGCCGGTCCGACGAGCGGCGCGTTCAAAACTGGCGTGACCGCCCTGCTTGTGCCGACGACCGAGGCTGCCGGGCATTTCGCGGGGTTCGATTCGAACACGCTTGCCACACAAGCTTTCTGCAGCGTCGCCAGCCGCGACGGCAACTGCTTTGGGAGATCCACCTTTACCTTGCCGATGTTCGCCTGCCCCTGCCCAGACGTGACTTTCACGTGCAAGGAGGCGCCGCGCGATTTGCTCGTCTTTGCCTGCGTCGAGACCGAGAACCTCGGCTTGAACGGGAGCTTTGCACAGTTGACCGCCTGGAACGGGAATGCCACGTCAGCACTCGTCCCAGTCGTGCTCTTGACCGTACCGGCAATCGAAAGCGCGTCGCAGTTGGTGGGGTTGAACATGAATCCGGCTCGGTCGATGTCCACCTCGACGGCACGGATGTCCAGGGGCACGCCCTCCAGCTGGTTCGGCAACGCATCGCTCGAGACCGATACCGCGCCCGTGTGCGAGTCGACGGAGATTGCGGCTCGCACCACCTCCGTCGCTCCGCCGGTGTTCCCCGCCAGCTGGAAAGGGCCAGCTTCGGTCGGGGTGACGATCGACAGGCCGAAGGGACTGTTTTGATATGGCCCGGTCAGATACACCTTGCCTCCACCGATCGTCAGCGGTTGTGAGCCCGACCCCACGGTCGCCGACGCCGTCCCGATTTCCGACCCCGCCGGACATGTGCCTGCGTTGGCTCGCGCTTCATCGCACTGCTCCACTCTCGAGAGCATCCCCAGCAGACCGGGCGGCATGTGCACCACCACCGAGCTCAGTTTCTGCTGGCCGTCAGCGCGCGACAGCGTCAGCGAGAAGCCCGTGAAGGCTCCCGCCTGCGCCTTTGCAGCGCCCGCACTCAGCACTGGATTGAACCCGGACACCGAACACCCGGAGATGGGGAGCGGCGGAGCGCTGACGTCGGTCGCGGTCATCGAGCTCCACGGTGTCAGCTTGGCCACCGCCACCGCGTCCCCGCACGCTGCCGGGTTTACCAGAGGGGCATTGTCGCCACCCTTCAGCGCCACTTCAACGGTGCTGAACGGAAGCTGCGGGTTTTCCGTGAATACGGTCGTCAGCTGGCCCGTCGACTGGTCGATGCGCGTGTGGCCCGCCAGCTTTATGACCACGCCAGAGCCCTCCGCTTCGATCAGCAGGGGCACCATCTTCCCGGCCTGTGCATCCGCGGCGGAGCATGGCGCGCATTCGGGAGATCCAAGAAACACGCTGCCACGCAGTGGCGCTTCGAGCAGAGGCGTGGTGATGCTGACCTGACCGATCTTCGCTTGTGATGGGCAGTGGCCCGCGCGGGCGACGCGCAATTCGAACTGCTGTTCACTGCACGCCGATAGGCCATTTGCTGCCGCAGGTGAGACCACTGTGCCCTGCGGAAGCGTCAGCTCCACGTCGCGAACATCCGAGGTCGCAAGACCTTCGGCATCGGGGTTCTGAGGAACGTCAATCTGCACACCGTAGCTCGCGGGCACGCCAGCCTGGAGAGTGTCGGCTTTCACCTCGACCGAGGGCGCGAACGACAGCGCTTCACAGCCGATCATCGCCGGGATGCGAGCAACCGCGAGCAGCGGCAGGTTTTCCAACGTCCCAGGCTCCTGCCACGAGTCGCCTGAGACCCCTATCTCCAGTTCGTTGCTCGAGCAGCTCGTCGGCAACCTCAAGAAGGGCGCTTCGTGGTCCACGGCGATCGAGCACCCTTCGAGTTCGCACGGCGTGCCCCTCTGCGTACCTTCGCGTTGGAGGTCGTGGATGGCCAACGCGGGCTGGCCCCAAATCGTCAATGCACCAAAGTGCACGGGATCAGCCTCGCTGATCTTCGCAAGCTGCGCATCAAGCGCATACCCTCGCTCGCCGTCCGCGCGGAAGTACATCGGTATGTGGAACAGCCCTCCCACCGTAAAGCCGAGCTCCGCCGGCTGCCCCGGAGGTGGCTCCACATTATAGACCGGAGCGTATTGGAGAATCGTGCCGCTTCCGTAAAAGCCGAGGTGCATGACGCCGACCTGTGTGTCGGCCGGACAGTTGTTGTTGTGGATTTCCTGAAAAGCCGCTTGGCTGCAGCGGGGCATAGCTGTTGGATCACCGATCAGCCCTGGCGGCAAGGGCACTTCCAAGTCCTTCACGTCGCTGTTCAAGAGCGCGCATCCTGGCGTTTGGCTCGTAATGAGCGTGCAAATTTCCGTCTTGTTGACGCTCGATACGTTGAGCGCCAGGATCGTCGTAAAGGCCTCCGGGTGCGACCCGGCTTGCTGTCCGATGCCGGCGCTGGTTGCGATGTCACTCGTCAACGAGGCTCCGAAGGGCACTTTGGCCGAGCTCACAGTCGTTGTGATGTCCGCCGTCGCAGGCGCAGCCCCACCACCGGAGATTGTGACGGAGCCGCGGAGCTCACCCGCTGCCTGCGGGCTGACCGTGACGAGAATCTTCATCTTGACGAGTTCGCCCGCCGGCACCACTGCGACGCTTTCGCACCGTTCGGTGGTCGGACAGCTCATTCCTTGCGCGGTCAGGCCGTGCAGTTCGAGGATCGCATCTCCGTAGCTCGCAGTCGCGGTCACGTCGCTCGGCAGGCTGGCCGCCACCACGAATGGGCTGCCATCCGTCGGCGCGCCACCGTCGTTGACGGCGATGATTTCGTAGAAATCGCCTTGATCGCCAGGCTTGAAATAGGTCGGCGCCGAGGTCGAGATGATCGCCCAGTGGGGTTGCTGCGTGGCAGCGACGCCCATTGCTGGCATGAGCATCGCAAACACAACCGCCACAACCACCGCGCACGTCGTGGCGACGGCAAATGCGGCGGGCCTGTGCAGAGCACGTGCAACCCTGGCACGAACAGCGCTCATGAGCGTGCCCTCCGATGCGAAGCGGGAACGTGGTGCACAGCCAGAGCGCCCTTCGTCTTCACGCCATATCTTTTCCTGGCGCGCGCTATGCATCTGGCCCGCTTTTTCTCCGGTCGCCGAGGACAGGCGCGTATCGCTTTCGCAAGTTTTTGAGCCTTCGTAGCGATCTTCTTCTGCTTGGCCGCGGTCAGGTTGCCTGATACGTCGCTGGAGCCGGTCGCAATCAGAGGTGGCGTCGGTGCACTCTGCGGTCGTTGGCACGTGTCGGTGCATTCATTGGGAGCGACAGCTTCTGCGAAGCCCCCGCCGACACGGGCGTCGTAGACGTCTCCGAGGTTGTCTGTATCCGTCGCAGCCTGCTGGCTGAGCGTTGCGTAGAAGATATCGCTGCCGTCATCGCTTGCGTCGAGGAACACATCGTCTGTGGCGTTCGAGGCGCTGGAGATGAGGAACACGCAGCCCTGTTCGTCGATGCAGCTGCCGTCCCCAGCTTGCTCGTGCTCGTAGATCTTCACATGGAGGCTGTCTGCTCTCGCCACGAGCCTGTCCGGCGAGGAGAAGAAGAGTCGGTTGCCGTCGTCGCTCATCACTCGTGGCTGATGGAATGGCGTGCTGGCGAGGTGATGGAGCGTGGCTCCCAGGAATGCGCTACCGACGGGCCTCCGTCCACTTGGATCACAAGACGCACATGCGAGCACCGCCGCGTCCGCACCGTATTCGTAGACCTCGCTGTCGGGTGTTTCGGTGTTTTGGTCGGTGTTGTCGTATCCCGTCAGTTCGTTGAGAGACATGAACGCCAGATGCCTCCCATCCGGCGTGACATAGGCCTGCAATTCCGCTGGTATTGCGGTCCAATCGTTCGAGTCGCTGGGCGAGAGCGTCGCGATGAAGCGCATTTCGCTCACGTGGCTTTCGGGGTCTTCGTGCTGTACGTAGAGATTCGGCTGACCGTCGACGCCCTTTCCTTGAACGAGTTCGCCAGTTGCGACGAAATATACGTAGGAGCCGTCGTTCGACGTCCCCACGACACCCAGGACGCCCGCGCCGCTTTCCGCATCCGCCGGGTTGGTGTCAACAGTGAGATCGGTCGTCTGCCTCGTGCCGACATCGAACCTGTAGAGATCCTGACTGTTGTTCGCCGGCCCAGTTTTTGAGGCGCTCGTCAGCTCGGCGCTGCTCGTGAAGAACACGAGCGAGCCATCGGTGGATGCCGCCCAGAACTGGGCCGGCTCTGCTTTTGGGTTCGCCGGAGAGGGGCCCGGTGCCCGCGCGGAGATCTCGATCGTTTCTTCGCCGTCGAGGCGGTCGTAGATCTCGGACATTTCGATCTGCGCTGGATCTGGCTGGCCGCCATCCGCGATGGCTTGAAAGACGACTTTGGATCCATCTTCTGAGATCGCGTGGTTCACTCTGAGCCAAGCGTTCGTAGAGACGCTCGAGTAGAGGACCCCGCTGAAGAACGTGCCGCCCGCGCCAGGCCCGGTCCCGCCAATAGCGACAGCTCCATCGGGAAGCACCCCCACGAGGCGCAGCGCTTCGCCTGACTTTTCGTACAGATTCCCCATTGGGAAGTCAGACAACGCGCCTGTGCCTTCCAGGATGTCGTCGGCCTCGAACAGGATGTGGCTGAAGTCGCTCGACGCGCCGGCGAATGCGACGACGTCCATGATCTGGTTGCATCCTTCACAGTCGCTGGGCGGAATCACCGTCGGCGCAGCCGAATTCATGAGTGAGTAGGTGCCATCCGGATGCCGAAGGAAGAGGTTGTACAAGCCTTCGGTGCCCTGCGGCATCCCTTGGGTCAAAGGCTGCAGGGGTACCTTGATCAACAGCTGAGAGAGATCCTCAGAGAAGTCGTATCCGATCGGCATACCCCCTATGGACGTCGCGTGAGGCGTGGGAGGAGTCACATCTGTCGTGATCCAGCCTTCTGCTCCTCGCGAGCTTCGCCGTGCATCCGGCAGCAAACTGCCACGGGCGCCCGAAAAAGGACCATTGCCCATATATGAGACCGCGTCTCCATTGGGGGCGCCATTCGCCGGATACTGCGAGGTGGCGATTCTCGAGACCGCGTCATATCCACCCTTTTGCACCGGAGATACCTGCTCGTACGCGCGGCAGTCGGGCAGCGACTGGGATGGGCCGCGCCGCAGAGCTTCGTTCCCGCAGCTGGCGAACGCGCTTCCGGGCGCCAGGGCGCCGATTGCAGCTAGGCCAAAGACGGCGAGCGCTCTGATTGAGCGCGTCGAGCCAGTCGATCCAAACGGCCCGCGCGTAGCCGCACGCACCGCTTCCCCAAAGCTGCGTCTCACAAATACCTCTCCAAGTGTTTGTCGATGAGCCCAGTCAGCTACGTCTTGCGATCCGTAACCATATAATCTTGTTTACTCGGTGGATTCGTCTAACAGACAGTTACTTTCCCAGGGGATGACCTCGCCGTCAAGTAAGGTTTCTGACTGGTAGTTAACTACTGAATACTCGGGGAAGCAGTGGCTGTAGATGTCATCTGGGCATGCGGCGCAGCTCCCCGAGGGCTCAGGATCTATTCCTGGCCTTCGAGATCACGCCGTAGCGGAAGTAGGGCGCAGCTTCTCGCCCGGACGCGCATCCGGGGGTTCCTGCGCGGAAAAGGTGGTGGCCTCGGCGGCAGCGCCGCGATACGCCCCACGCCCCCAAGCAGCCCGGGGCATAGGGCTCCGCAGCGTCAGCTCAGCGTTTGCATACGACGGCGCGCTACTTTTTCTTGTGCTTCGCCGGCCCGTATTTGCGACGGGCTTGGCGTTCGCACTTGGCGCGCTTGCTCTTCTTGAGCTTGTGGCACGCCTTCAGCGCTTTCTTGAGCTTCTGGGCCCGCGTGAGGGGCGGAGTCACTGTGCCAGAAGGTTCTTTCGCTTCGGGCGGAATCGTCAGCAGCGGGATCGACGGCGGGCCCGCCGCGAACGGCGACGGGAACGTGCCGGTCGTAAACGAGCGCCATTCGCCCGCGGCTGTGCCATCGGCGTTGGTTGCATACGCGCGGTAGTAGTACGTCGTACCGGGCTGCAGGTAGGGGCCGAACGAGAACGTGATCGACACGCTCGTGCCGGACTGCGAGCCGGAGACCACCGAGGCAGGCTCCGGCGAGCCGCCTTCGGGGCTGAGAGCCACCTGGAACGCCAGCGTACCCGGCAGACCACGCGTGTCGGCCGTCCCGCTGAGCGTCGCCGACAGCTGCGTCACGCCGCTCGCTTCGCCCGTGCTCGCGCTCGGCGGGGTGGCGGGCGACGTCGTGAACGTCTGGTCCGCCGTTACCCGCGTGCCTTCCGAGTTGGTGGCGATCAGCGCGTAGTGGTAGGTCGTCCCCGGCTTGAGTTCTTCAAGGGGCAGCGGGCCTACGTTGTGAGGACTGTAGTCGGCTCCGCCGATCAGTTCGCTCGGTGTCGTTTTCGCGCTTTCGCCGTACGCGCACGCCACAGCCTGGGGGCATTCGTTCGCGCCCGGTTTGTATTGCGCGTCTTCCACGTACACGAGGTGCGAGTGCGTCGAGAGGCCCCCGGGGTTGACCGTCCCGCCAATCGCCGCGGTCGTGCGGGTCACGGCCTGGGCCGCTTCAGCGGTGACGAGCGGCTTGTCGAGCGTCGTGAATTCTTCCGTAGTGCCGTTCGTCGTTTCGTTCGTGGCGTTCGTCGCGGAGATGCGCCAGAAGTACTGCGTACGGGGCGCGAGCGATTCGAGGTTGGTTTCCACTGCCTGGTCGCCAAACCCGGACAGCGGCGAGGCGCCGGGAACCTGAATCGCGCCTTCCAGCGGTTTGTTGGTCGCGTATTCGAACGTGTAGGTCGTTTCCTGGTTATTGGGGTTGATCAGCCCCGACAAAGTCGCGTCCGTGCTCGTCACAGGCACGCTCGAACTGCTCTCGGAGTCGATCGCAGGCGGCGCCGGCGGCGTTTCGATCGTTTGCACCGAGCTGTGGGCGACGTCGCCCACAGCGTTGCGCGCGAGAAGGCAGAACGCGTAGGTCGCGTTCGGCTGCAGCAGCGCGGATTGTGCTTCAACTGGCTCTTTTTCTATGCCGATCTCCGCAACCGTACCGGTGCTCGATTCGGGTTCGCATTCGGTTGCCGACAGCCTGTAGAGGAATTCGTAGGTGGAGTTGATTTCGGGCGTGCCGCTCGGGTTCAGCACGCCTTTCAGCTTCGCTGTCAGGCCTTCCAGTTCGACCGGTTCGATCGTGGGGGCTTCTGGAACGAGTGCCGTGGTGAAATGTTCCACGTTCCCGGCCGTCGTTTCTTTCGCAGCGTTCGTTGCAACTACGCGGAAGAAGTACTGCGTGTTGGACTGCAGCGATTCGACCCTCGCTTCCGTCCTCTGTTCCCCGAAGCCGGACAGCGGTCCGGAGCTAGGAACTTTGATGATCGTGCCTTCGAGCGTTTCGCCTGTCGCTTCGGTCGAATATTCGAATTCGTACGTCGTTTCCTGATTGTTGGGGTTGGTTGTCGCTACCAGCGTCGCGGCCGTACCCGCCACTGCTTCGAAGCCATTGCCGAAGACCTGGGGTGGTGCGGCGGGCGTCGTAACGGTTTCGATCGCGCTGTCGGCCGTTTCTTGCGCTCCGTTTAGCGCGCGCAGGCAGAACGAGTAGATCGCGCTCGGCTGCACGCCGAATTGCGCAGAAACCGCTTCTTCCTGCGCGCCGGCAGCTTCCGCCGGGCCCGTCGACGATTCGCCTGCGCATTCGGTTTCGGACAGCTCTGTAGAGGAATTCGTAGAAGCCGGCTTCGCCCGGAGCGCCCGGGTTCAGGACGCCTTTTGCCTTCGCAAGCATGCCTCCGGATTCCGTGCCTTCGAATTCAACGGGTGCGATCGTCGGAGCTTCCGGGGCTCCCAGCGCAGACGCCGTGGCGAACGAAAAAATAGCGGCCACAGCCGCGAGAACACCAACGAAACGACTGCGTCGCATCCCTCACCTCTCCCTAGATTGAGCAACCCCCAACCGCGAGTTCTACCCGACCCCGGAGAGGACGACAACCCCCTGTTTCTCACTATTCCGAACTCTAGGCAGCAGCGGTGGAGACGGCGGCGGGCTCCTCCCGCCTCGGCCTCGGGCGGCTTTGGCGCCCTCCTTGGCCCACAGCTCGTCGAACTCGACGCGCCATTTGCCCTCCTCGGTCTGCTGCAGCGCGAGGTGCGCGCGGAAGCTGCGGCCGCTGCGGCCGCGAAAGCCCGTCACCGCCTGCGCGGTGTAGCCCGTCTTGATCAGCTCCTTCGCGACCGCCAGCGGCAGCGTCTTGCCGGCTTTGGACTTCCAGATCACGAAGCCGCAGCCAGCGTCGTCGCGCGCCCAGCAGGAGTAGCCCTTGCGGTTCTCCACGATCTCGTGGCCGCACACCGGGCACGGTCCCAGACGCGCGCGCGGGATGCGCACGTCTTTGAGCGTCTCATCCAGCTCTTTGACCGTCTCCTGCGCGAAGCCCGCGATATCGCGCATGAACTGCTTGCGCGAGTCCTCGCCGCGCTCGATCTTGCCCAGGCGCTGCTCCCAACTGCCCGTCAGACCCGGCGAGGTGAGCGCGTGCTCGTTCAGCAGCCGGATCACGTTCAGGCCCTTCTCCGTCGCCACCAACGCACGTCCGTCGCGCTCGATGTAGCCCACCGTGATCAGCCGCTCGATCATCGCCGCGCGCGTCGCCGGCGTGCCGATGCCCGAGTCCTTCATCGCCTCGCGCAGCTCGTCGTCGTCCACCAGCTTGCCCGCCGTCTCCATCGCGCCCAGCAGCGACGCGTCGCTGTAGCGCCGCGGCGGTTTCGTTTCCTTGCGCGCACTCGCCAGCTCGCGCGTCTGCACAGCCTCGTCCTGGAGCAGTCTCGGCAGCTGCTGGTCGGTCTCCTCGTCCTCATCGCCGCGCTCCTGCGCCTCCGCGGCCTTCGCGTCGGCTGAGATCTCGTCGTACACGCCGCGCCAGCCCGGCACCTGCAGCAGCTTGCCGCGCGTGCGGAACACGTGTGAGCTCTCGCCGTCCGCCGCCTCCACCGTCGTCTCGACGCGCGTGTTCTCGAACACCGCCTCGGGGTGGAACACCGCCAGGAAGCGCCGCACCGCCATGTCGTAGATGCGCAGGTCGTCCGAGCCCATTTTCTCGAGGTTGTGCTCCGAGCGGGTGGGGATGATCGCGTGGTGGTCTGTGACCTTCTCGTCGTTCACCACGCGCCCCAGCGGCAGCACGTCCAGGCCGACCACGTAATGCGCGCCTTTCGCGAACTGCTTGTGCGCCCCCACCAGCTCCGCGATCGGCTTGATCTCCTCGACCATGTCCGTCGTCAGGTAGCGCGAGTTCGTCCGCGGGTACGTCAGCGCCTTGTGCTCCTCGTACAGGCGCTGCGCCGCCGCGAGCGTGCGTTTGGCGGTGAAGCCGTAGCGGTTGTTCGCCTCGCGCTGCAGCGTCGTCAGGTCGTACAGCATCGGCGCTTTCTCGCGCTGCTCTTTCTTCTCCAGCTTCGTGATCGTCCCCGGGCGGCCCTCGCACGCCGCGACGATCGCCTGCGCCTCCTCCTCGGTGCCGATGCGCGGACCCTTCGTGTTTCCAGGGCTGCCAGCCGGGGCCTGGAAGTGACCCACGTACGTGCGCTCTCCGCCGGCCTCCCCCTGCAACGGCCCGGCCGCGAACGTCGCGTCCACCAGCCAGTACGGCTCGGGCTTGAACGCCTTGATCTCCTCCTCGCGGCGCGCCACGATCGCGAGCGTCGGGGTCTGCACGCGGCCCAGCGACACCGCCCCGTCGAAGGAGCTGCGCAGGCGGATCGTCGCCGCGCGCGTCGCGTTCATGCCCACGATCCAGTCCGCCTCCGAGCGCGAGCGCGCCGCCTCCTCGAGTTTCGCGAACTCCTCCGCGGGGCGCAGCGACTCGAGCGCCGCCTTCATCGCCTGGTTGGTCATCGAGCTCAGCCACAGCCGTTTGACCGGCTTGCTCGCTTTCGCCTTCTCGTACAGGTACGCGAAGATCAGCTCGCCCTCGCGCCCCGCGTCGCACGCGTTCACGACCTCCTCGACGTCCTCGCGCTTGAGCTGTTTGCTCACCACCGTCATCTGCTTGCGCGAGCGCTCGTCGCGCACGTCCAGCTTGAACTTGTCGGGCACGATCGGCAGGTCCGCCATCCGCCAGCTCTTGAACTTCGCGTCGTACGCTTCCGGTTCGGCGAGCTGCACGAGGTGCCCGACCGCCCACGTCACCACGTGCTCCGGACCCTCCAGGAAGCCCTCGCCCTTCTTGAACGGACCCTTCAGCACGCGCGCCAGGTCCTGGCCCACGGAGGGCTTCTCGGCGATCAGCAGGGTCTTCGACATGGCGGTCAGCGTAGCGGCCCGCCCTCGAAACGGGATCTAGCCCCCGATCGGAGCCCGCGGATGCGATCCCCAGAAGATCTGGCTGCCGAGCATCCCGATCATGTTCACGAGCACGATGTTCAGCACCATCGACTTCGCCGTCGCCGTGCCCACTCCCACCGGACCGCCGCTCGCTTTGTAGCCGTAGTAGCAGCCCACCAGCACCACCGCCGTGGCCATGAACATGCCCTTCGTCAGGCTGAACAACACGTCCGGCGGGTTCTGGAACTGCCAGAACACGAGCAGGTAACCGCCGGAGGAGACGTATCCGACCTGGTCCACCACCGCCACGTAGGACGCCAGGTACGCCACGCCGATCGCCGACAGGTACATGAACGGCAGCACCAGCCACGCCGCCAGCAGGCGCGTCGCGCACAGGAACGTCATCGAGTCGATCCCCATCACCTCCAGCGCGTCGATCTCGTCGTAGATCCGCATCGCGCCGATCTCCGCCACGATCCCCGTGCCGACCTTCGCGGCCATCATGTAGCCGAACGCGTACGGCACCGCCTCGCGCAGGTTGCACCACGCGGCGAAGATGCCCGACACCGCCGCGCGTGCCCTGCGCCTCGGCGAAGTAAGCGCCCTCGATGCCGCACGTGCCGAACCCGGTGAAGAACACCAGCCCCCAGATGACGACCGTCGAGGAGACGATCAGCACGCCCGCCTGGCGCAGCGTCTCGCCGAAGAAACGGAACACGCGCAGCCCGTACACCTCGCCCACGACGCGCGCCATGAACCCGCCGATGTCACCCGCCGAGGCGAGCCACTCGCGCGGCAGCGCCAGCAGCTCGTCCATCACTTGATCACCAGCAGGTTCGGGTGCGACGCGAGCAGGATCTCCCTGAACACGTAGTTGAACGCCCCGATCATCAGCAACGACGTCACCACCGCCTGGTTGACCGCGCTGCCCACGCCCTCCGCGCCGCCGGAGGCGCTCATGCCCTTGTAACAGCACACGATCGCGACGATCGCGCCGAAGATCGTCGTCTTCAGCACCGAGCCCCACAGGTCCGTCACGGTCGCGTTCGAGAACAGCGTCGTCCAGAACGGCCCCAGCGGCTGGCCGCTCACGACCTCCGCCAGCATCCCGCCGAACAGGCCGAACAGGATCGCGTAGATGTTGAACAGGCCCGTCACGAGCATCAGCGCCAAAAAGCGCGGCACGACGAGGTTCTTGACCGTGTCCACGCCGAGCACCTGCAGCGCGTCGAGCTCCTCGCGCACCTTGCGCGCGCCGAGGTCCGCCGTGATCGCCGTGCCCGCCACGCCCGCGAGCACGATCGAGGTGATCAGCGGCCCGATTTCGCGGATCGCCGCGAGCACGAAGAAACCGCCCAGACGGTCGAGCGAGCCGATCAGGTTGAGGATGTTCGCCGCCTGCAGCCCCGCCGCGCCGTAGTTGATCGCCACCGTCGAGAGCATCAGCGGCAGCCAGCACAGACGCAGCGCGAACAGCAACTGCGACACGAACTCGCCGCCGTAGGGGTAGGGCGGCATCAGCGCCGAGCGGACCGTCTTGCCCGTCAGGAGCATCATGTCGCCGATTTCCTCGAGCACGCTCTTCGTGGGCAGGAACGCCCGCCCCGCGAGTGCTCGTGTCGTCTGCGCCTCCTCCATACTTACAGTGTAGTAGTTGACTAGCACACTGTGCAACCTCGCCTGCGGAGCGCTAACGTTGCGGGGATGGAGAAGCCCGCTGTTGACAACCCGTCGATGCTCGACTTCGGCGACCTCGCCATCGACCGCGACGCGGAGGTCCCGATCGGGGTGCAGCTCGCGTGGGCACTGCGCTCGCGCATCGGTGACGGACGGCTCACGGCCGGCCAGCGCCTCCCCGGCCTGCGCGAGATGGCCGAGGCGGCTCAGATCAACGTGAACACCGCCCGCGCCGTCTATCAGCGCCTCGAGGCCGAGGGGCTGATCGCCAGCCACCAGGGCAGCGGCACGTTCGTCACCGCCGCGCCGCGGCAGGTCTCCGCGGTCGGCAAGATCGCCGCCAGCGCCGCCCGAGAGGCGCTCGAGACGGGCGTGAACCCGCGCGACGTGGCAGCGGCTCTGTACGTATCCAGCCGAGGCGCCCGCCGGCGCGAACGACGACGCGCTCGCGCGACGCCGGCTGCTGCGCACCCAGATCGCCGCGCTCGAGCGAGCGCTCGCCGAGATCGAAGCGTCCCACCCCGGCGTCGCGTCCACGCCCGGCGGCATCCGCGCCGGCGTCGGCCCGTCGCTGCTCAGCGCGGAGGAGCTCGAGGAGGTGCGCACGCAGCTCGTGCGCCGCCTCGCCACCGTGCAGGCCGCGATCGACGCGCGCGCCGCCGGAGCGGGCGCCGAGGAGGAGCCGCCACAGGTCGCCGTCCCCGCCCGTGCTCGCCCCGCCAAGGCAGCCCGCGCCGAGCGACGCCCCCAAGCGCACACCGAGGCCCCGCGGCACGACGCGCCCAGCGCCAGCCGGCACCTGAGCCACCACGCACGACGCGCCCGAGCGCCAGCCGCACCCGACCGTCCGCCGCTCACCCCTGCGTGCACCCCTCGGTACTCACCTGCAGCCCCGCGCTAGCGTGCCTCTGCGCTTCGCTCAGCACCGCCGCGACCGTCTCGTTCGCCACCCCGTAGCCGCCCCGAGGGCGACCGCCGACGGTGCTCGCGAACACCGTCGTCAGCACGCGCCCATCGGTGTCCACCAGCGGGCCGCCCGAGTTCCCCGGCCTGACCAGCCCGCGCAGCGGCGTCAGCAGCCGCGACACCGGCCCCTCGCCGTAGGCGTCCTGCGTGTCCACCGTCTGCGTGTGCCCGATGCGCCCCGGCTGCACGTCGAACGGCCCGTTCTCCGGATAGCCGAGGATCGCGCCCGGCGTGCCATCGGCCGGAGAGCTGCCCGCGGAGGACAGCGACGGCAGCCCCAGTCCCGCGACGTGCAGCACCGCCACGTCGTCCGTCGGGTCGAACGCGATCGGCTGCGCCGCGAGGCCCGGCGAGGCCCCGCCGACCTCCACCGTCGTGTCCTGCTCGCCCGCCACCACGTGCGCGTTCGTCACCACCGTTTCCGGCGCCGCAACCCACCCCGATCCCTCGATCGCCAAACCGCAAGCCGTGCCGTCCACGCGCACCACGCTGCGCGCCGCCCGCCGCACCCCCGGCGCGCGGGCCACCGCCGGCGCGGGCGCCGCCACGTTCGGCGAGGGGCCCGTGATCGACGGCAGCGGATCCAAACGCGCGAGCGCGTTCAGGACCGAGCCCGACGGGGGCAGCACCGCGTTGAGGTTGCGCAGGATCTCCGAGCGCTGGATGTCCGCGCGCAGCCGCTCCTCCCCAGGCGTCTGCCCCGCGACCGCGGCCACGATCCACACGATCCCCAACGCCAGCACGCCGCCCAGCAGCGCCCCCAGCAGGCCGTCGAGCAGCCCCAGGCCCGGGACCATCAACGTGCGGCGCAGTTTGAAGCCCAGGCCCTCCAGCCCGCTCGCGAGGATCGCCCCGCCCAGCAGCGCGCCCAGCAGTCCGAAGGCTGGGGCGTACGGCGAGGAGGAGCCCTTCGGAAGTAGAACAGGACCCAGGCGGGTACCCAGGAAGGCCCCCACCGCGAAGCCGCCGAAGGACAGCACGCCCACGATGAACCCCTGCCGAAATCCGAAAAGGGCGAAGATGGCGGCGAACGCCACGATGATCCAGTCCAACTGCGTCACCTGCCATGTTCTACAAGCTCCGTGACTGAAAGCCACAACCAGCGCCAGCGACGCGCGCGCCCCGTGGTCGCGTTCGCGCTCGTGGCGTTCGCCGCCGGGGCGATCGTCGGAGCCAACCACCACGGCGGCTCCCCCGCCTACCGGCTCGCCGACGAGTTCCTCGACGCGTGGACGCGCCAGGACTACGCCACCATGTACTCCGACCTCGACGCGCCCTCGCGGCGCGCCACGTCCGTGAGCGAGTTCGCGGCCGCCTACCGCCAGGCGCTCACGACGTCCACCGCCGTCAGCATGCGCATCGCCGGCCGTCCGCACGGCCCCAGCGCGAACGTCGTCGTGCCCGTCACCGTGCGCACCCGCCTGTTCGGCGTGCTGTCGCTGCGCTACACGCTGCGCATCGGCGAGGAAGGCGAATCCGGTCCGCGCATCCGCTGGTCGCGCTCGCTCGCGTTTCCCGGTCTGCGATCCGGCGAGACGCTCACCAGCCGCACCGCCCTTCCGCGACGCGCCACGCTGCTCGCGCGCGACGGCAGCGTGCTCGCCGAAAGCCCCCCCGGCGTCGAGCGCACGCTCGACGAACGCCTGCGCGGCAGGCAGGGTGGCGCGCTGTTCGAGGGCACACGCCTGCTCGCCTACGTGCCGCCCCACGCCGCCTCAGCCGTGCGTTCGAGCATCTCGCCGGCCGTTCAGCGTGCTGCCGTCACGGCACTTGGCGGACAGTACGGCGGGATCGTCGCGCTCGACCCGCGCACGGGCGAGATCCTCGCCGTCGCGGGCATCGGCCTCGAAGGCCTGCAGCCGCCCGGCTCCACGTTCAAGATGGTCACGCTCAGCGGCGCGCTCGAAGCCGGCATCGCCAGCCGCCGACTCCTCGTACCCCTACGCCAGCTACGCCACGCTCGACGGCGTCAAGCTCAGCAACGCCAACGGCGAGAACTGCGGCGGCAGCCTCGAACTGGCCTTCGCCGTGTCGTGCAACTCCGTCTTCAGCCCGCTCGGCGTCAGGCTCGGCGCCACGCGCCTCGTCGCCAGCGCCGAACAGCTCGGCTTCAACCACCCCACCGGCATCGAAGGCGCCGCCGAGAGCACGCTGCCCACGGCTGCCGAGCTGCAGGGAGAACTCGAGATCGGCTCCACCGCCATCGGCCAGGGACAGGTGCTCGCGACGCCCGCTGCAGATGGCCACCGTCGCCGCGACGATCGCCGACGGCGGCCGGCGGCCGCTGGCGAAGTTCGTCCCCGGCAAGGTGCGCTACGCCCGCGAACGCGCCATGAGCGCCACCGTCGCGCGGACCGTGCGCCACCTGATGATCGCCGTCGTGCGCATCGGCACCGGCGGCTCCGCCGCGATCCCCGGCGTGACCGTCGCCGGCAAGACCGGAACTGCCGAACTGAAGAGCGCCTGCCCCACCACCACGACCGCCGCGGAAACGAGCGAATCCGGCGAAGCGGGCGAAACCGAATCCGGCAAGGAAACCTGTCAGGCGGGCGAACACGAAGCCAGCAACACCGACGCGTGGTTCGCCGCGTTCGCTCCAGCGCTGCACCCACGGATCGCCGTGTGCGTGATGCTCGTCAAAGACGGCGCCGGCGGAGACACCGCCGCGCCCGTCGCAAAGCAGGTGCTGGAGGCTGGCCTGCAGGCCAGCCGCTGAGGCGAGCGCCAGCGCTGGTGGCGGAGGCGAGCCGAGGACGCCGCCAGGGGCGAGGAGGCGCCCGTCAGACGTCGAGCTCGGCTGAAGCCGTTTGCGATGGGTCTGTGGGGTCCACGACCTTCAGCTCGAGTGGACGGTTGTCGAGCGAGACCACCTGGATCTTGTAAAGCAGCAGCGCGCCCTGCGTGCCGCCGTAGGAGGCGGTCGTGTCGGGCGCCGGGATCTGACCTTCGGCCGGCACCGTTCCCGCGCGGTAGGCGTATGGGTTGATCGCCGCGGGGGAGATCGGCGTGTAGACGTTGCCCTGGGTGTCCGCGATCGTGAGGTCCGTCGAGGAGGGCTGCGCGTGGGAGCCGTTGTTGTAGACCTGCACGAACACCGCGAACCACTCCTGGCCCGGTTCGAGCTTGCGCACCGCCGGGCTCAGGCCCTGCAGGAAGGAGGAGTCTTCGGAGTTCGTCGGGTTGAGCTCGCGCGAGAGCTGCACCTCGTAGCTGAGCTCGCCCACGTCGAGGTACGGAGCGTTCGCCCCAGACTCGCCCGCGTAGGTGCCGGTGATGATGCGCGTGTGCGAGTCGCCGCACGCGCTCAGCGCGAGCGCGGCGCCGAGGGCGAGTACGGCGAGCAGGAACTTGCACGGGCGGCTGGACATGCGACGCGGCAGTCTATCCGCCCGCGACCGTGACGCGCTGTCCGCGGCGCACACGGCGCCCGCCGCGGCCGTCTTCCTCGAGGATCGCGCGCAGCCGGTGCATCGCCCGCCGGTTGTGGCGGCGCAGCCATTTGCGCGCCCCCAGGCCCTCCATCAGGCGGTCCGACAGCGTCGCGGGGTCCGTCTGCAGCGTGAAGCTCACGCGCGTCGCGCCCGCCTGCGCGTCGGTCAGCTCGTACACGCCGAGCGTGCGAACGCGGTTGTTCTTCCCCGTGCGCCCCACCTCCACGATGCGGTGCGGCGCCTCGACCTCCGTGAACGTCACGTCGCCCCAGCTGAAGCGGTTGCCCGGCGCGGTCACGCGGAAGCGCGCACCCGCGCCGCGCCCCACCGAGTCGATCCTCGTCAGGTGCCAGTCGACGAGGTAGTGGTCGGTGAACTCGGGGTGGTTCGCGATGTCCTGGAGGTAGTCGAACACGCGCTCGCGCGGCGCGGAGATGACTATCGAGACGCTCAGAGGATCCACGGAGAGGCGAAGTCTATTGGCCCGCGTCCCGGGCCGATTCGAGGCGGGCTCGGCTGCAGATGGCCGCCCGGCGCCTACGCTGCGCGCGCGGTCAGGCGCACGGTGTGGCCGTGCTCGAAGTGGCGCACGATCTCGCTCGCCACCGGGATCTCGCTGCGCGCGGAGCGGCACAGCTCGCACACCATCCGCTGCTGGCGTCCGCCGTACACGTGCACGTGCTCGCCCACCAGGGGGGTGCGCCCGCAGTCCGCACAGCAGCTCCTGTCGGCCTCCAGCACGCCCAGGCCACGTCGCAACAGAACGCGCTCGAGCTGCTCCACGTGGCTGGCGATGAATGACATGGTGCGTCGGATTTCGTCATCGCCGACGGCGCTCCTGCCCGTGCACGAGGAGAATCTGCGGGTTTGGAAAGGCGAGAACGCGGGTATTCACGGCTCACCGGCTTAAGGGCATCCTCGTCAGATCTCTGTTAGGTTTCACCAGTCGGAACGTCAATTTGGGTATTGACAGGCTTGTTATGATCGTCACGAGTTCCGGCGAGGGAGCGCCCCCTTAGGCAGCGTCGAGAATGAGGGAGGAGCAGATGATGGACTCAGTCACTTCGGGAACGTTCGTCGGTGCGGGATCGTTTCGCTGCGAGCGCTGCGACTACGCGCTCACGCTCGAAGCCTCCGACCTGCTCAGCGAATGCCCCGGGTGCGGCAACACGAGCTTCGTGCGCGCATCCATGTTCAGCACCGAGCGCATCGAGTCCGATCGCGTCGGCGCCACGCTGCTGCGCCCCGCACCCGACGGCCACGACGAGCAGCTCGCGAAGGCGCGCGATCTGATCGACGAGCCCGGCGAGTACCTCTGCTACGAAGAGAGCGAGGAGCTGCACACGGTCGCGCTCACGCGCGAGTGGACGCGCATCGGGCGCAGCCTCGCCGCGGACGTGCGCTTCGACGACCCCACCGTCTCACGCCGCCACGCGCTGATCGTTCGCCAGCCCGACGGCGTGCGCCTGCTCGACGACCGCAGCCTCAACGGCGTGTTCGTCAACGGCGCGCGCGTCGACGGCAGGACGCTGCGCGACGGCGACGAGATCATCATCGGGCGCTACAGGCTGTCGTTCATCAGCCTCGCCGGAGAGGACGACGAGTCAGCCTTGCCCGGTCGAGGCGCGCCTCAGCCCGTGCCGAGCCTCCGCTGAGCGAGCGGCCGCGTAGTATCGCGGCCATGGCCCACACGATCGCGGTGCTCTCGCAGAAGGGCGGCACCGGCAAGACCACCGCCGTACGCACCATCACAGACGTCCTGCGCCGCTGCGGGCTGCGCACGCTCGCGGTCGACCTCGACCCGCAGGGCAACCTGTCCGACTACTTCGACCTGCCCGCCGACGTCGAGCCGACGATCGCCGACGTGCTCTCCGGGCGCGCCAAGGCGGCCGAGGCGATCCACGAGGACATCATCCCCGCCAACCTGACGCTCGCCGAGGCCGAGCTGATGCTGGGCGGCAAGATGGGCCGCGAGCTCACGCTCAGGCGCGCGCTCGCGCCCGTGTCGGGCGACTACGACGTGATCATGATCGACTGCCCGCCCTCGCTCGGCCTGCTGACGGTCAACGCGCTCGTCGCCGCCGACCGCGCGCTCGTGACGGCCGAGGCGCAGTACTTCGCGCTGCAGGGCGTCGAGCAGGCGCTCGAGGTCGTCGAGCTGGCGCGCGAGAGCCTCAACCAGCCGCTCGAGCTGCTCGGCGTCGTGCTCAACCTCGCCGACATGCGCACCGTCCACTCGCGCGAGGCGCTCGCCTCGCTCAAGGAGAGCTTCGGCGAGCAGGTCTTCGACACCGTCATCCGCTCCTCCATCGCCTACGCCGAGTCGGCCGAGCGCGCCTGCTCGATCCTCGACCATCGCGCCGACCTGGGCGCGGACTACGTCTCGCTGAGCGGGGAACTGCTGGAGCGGCTGCCGGGCTTGGATGCGGCGCGCACAGCGCTTGCGCAGCTGCGCTGAACGAGATCGGCTCAGCTCGTGAGCTGTGGCGTCGCCCGCCCCAGCTTGATCCGACGCAGCTCCGTGCCGGCGACCAGATCGAACGCCTGCGCGCACGAGCCGCGGGTGAGCGAGCGCGGAGCGATCAGACGCGCGAAGCGAGCCGCCGCCTGCGTCGCGGCGAATGCCGCGGCGGCGGCGGGCGTGTAGCGCAGGCCATACAGCTCGCGCACGGGCGGCGGCAGCGAGCCGAGCATCAGCAGGTCGTGGACGCGCTTGAACGGCTGGCTGCTGGCAGGCATCGGGATTTCGAACGCGGAGGCGTGGCCCATGTAGCGGGCCTCCTCGGTCAGATGCAGATCCTCGCCCGCGAGCTGCTCCGAATACCAGGCGCGGAAGGCGTCGTAGCTCGCCGGCATGGCCGCGCGGGGCAGCGCGAAGAGCTCGCCGAAGCGGATGTAGTCCTGCCACAGCGCTTCGCGCTCGGCGTCGGACAGCCGGCGCACGAGACGCTCGTAGAACCACTGCGCCGAGTCGGCGATCACCGCGACCGTCCACAGCATCAGCTCCGGGTCCAGCGCGGAGTAGGGCGTGCCGGCCGGGTAGTGCGGGCCGGCGTCATGGGGCAGCACGCCCACCACTCGCTCGTGCATGTGAGCGACCATCGCCAGCACCCGGTCGGCCTCCGCGCACGTGCCCAGGAATACGAGCTCGAACATCGCCGCGGTGTGCGTGATCCGCCGGAACGGCGTGCGCTTGCTGGCGGTGTGTTCGCTCGTGCCGACGTAGTTGAGCGGCTTGATCGCGCCTATGCACAGCGCGCGCTGCCCGTAGAGCAGGCCGACCGCCTTCTCCTGGTGGACCATTCGCAAGACCGAGCTGCCGGCGGGGAAGTAGCCGCGATCCATCCCCGCTACAGCTCCTCCACGTAGGCGCCCTGCGGCTCGAACGACGCGCGCAGCACGCTCGCCCAGCCCTCCGTCTCGCCCGCGAGCGCCTCCGCCACGGCGCCCGTCTGCTCGTAGAAGCACCACACCAGCACCGTCGGTCCCGCGCCGGAGATCGTCGCGCCGAGCGCGCCCAGCTCGCGCGCCCGGCCCGCCAGCTCGAACGAGCGCGGGAACAGGTGCGAGCGGCGCTGCTGGTGCAGCCGGTCGTGCAGGCCGCGCGCCAGCAGATCCCAGTCCCCGCGCGCCAGGCCCAGCGTCAGCAGCGCGCCGTGAGCCACGTTGAACACCGCCTCCTCCAGCGGCACCTCCGCCGCCAGCGCCGCGCGCGCCGCGCGCGTGTGCACCGCCTCGCGCGGCACCACCGCCAATGCCTCCAGGCCCGTCGGCGGATCGAAGCGCGTCGCCTCCCCGTCCGCGCAGATCACGAAGCCGCCCAGCAGCGACGCGGCCACGTTGTCCGGGTGGCCCTCCAGCTCGCTCGCCAGCGCCAGCAGGTCCGCGTCCAGCTCGAACATGTGATCCGCCGCCATCAGCCCCGCCACGATCGCCGCCGCGCTCGAGCCCAGGCCGCCCGACAGCGGAATGTCGGAGCGCATCCTGAACTCGAAGCCGTCCGCCGGGTGCAGGCGCTCGAACGCGCGCACGCACAGGTTTTCGCGTCCCTTCGCGACCGGCAGCTCGGTCTCGACCGCGAACGTGCCCGTCTCCACCACCTCCAGCTCCAGCCGCAACGACAGCGCGGCAGCCATGCAGTCGAACCCCGGCCCCAGATTCGCCGAGGACGCCGGCGCCCGCACGACCCGGCGACGGATCACGCAGCACCCCGTCTACGGATCACCCAGCACCGCTTCTTCGATCGGACCCATCTCGACCGGGCAGGAGATGATCCTGCCTTCGTTGTTGGCGATCGCCGTCTCCGGGTCCTTCAGGCCCCTGCCCGTGAGCACGCACACGACCTGCTCCGCGCCGTCGGCGCCGTACTTCAACAGCCCCGCCACCGACGCCGCCGAGGCGGGCTCGCAGAACATCCCTTCCCTGTAGGCCAGCAGCTTGTACGCGTCGAGGATCTCGCGGTCGCTCACGACCCGGATCGCTCCGCGCGAGTCCGTCGCCGCGGCCATCGCGTCCTCCCAGCGCACGGGGTTGCCGATCCTGATCGCGCTGGCGACCGTTTCCGGGTGCTCGATCGGGTGCCCCGCGACGAGCGGCGCCGCGCCCTCGGCCTGGAAGCCGAACATCCTCGGCGCGGCGCCCATCTCGCGAAAGCCACGCCAGTAGGAGGTGATGTTGCCGGCGTTGCCGACCGGGATGCAGAGCGCTTCGATGCCGCCTTCGAGCGCCTCGTGGATCTCGAACGCCGCCGTCTTCTGACCTTCGATGCGGAACTCGTTGACCGAGTTGACGAGCGCGATCGGATGCGACGCCGTCAACTCGCGCACCATCGTCAGCGCCTGGTCGAAGTTCCCGTCCAGCGAGATCACGCGCGCGCCATGAACCAGCGTCTGGGCCATCTTGCCCTGCGCGATCTTGCCCTCCGGCACGATCACCGCGCACGTGATGCCGGCGCGCGCCGCGTAGGCCGCGGCGCTCGCCGCCGTGTTGCCGGTCGAGGCGCAGATCACCGCCTTCGCGCCTTCGCGCACCGCCGCGGAGACGGCGCACGTCATGCCGCGGTCCTTGAACGAGCCCGTCGGGTTGGCGCCCTCCAGCTTCAGCCTCACCGTCGCGCCGACCATCTTCGACAGCACCGGCGCCTGCAGCAGGGGAGTCGAGCCCTCCTGCAGGCTGACCAGTTTGTCGCCCGCCTCGAACGGCAGCCGCTCGTGATAGCGCTCGATCAGGGGCACGTGGGTGCCCGAGAACGCCGCGCCTTCCACCAGCGGCAGCGGCACCGGCTCGTAAGCTCTCATACGAACTCCTCTTCGATCACGCGGATGGTACGCGGGGTGGAACGCACGAACTCGAACTCGCCGACGCGCTCGACGGCCACGCGCAGACTCGACTCGAGCACGGGGTGGGTGACCATCACCAGGCGCGCGTCTTCGCCCAGGCCGCGCTGCAGGATCGACTTGATCGACACGCCCTGCTCGCCCAGCACCGCCGTCACCGCGGCGAGCACGCTGGGGCGGTCGGCGACGTCCATGTGCAGGTAGAACGCGCTCTCCACGTCCTCGATCAGGCGCAGCTCGAGCGGCGGCGCCGGCGGGCGCGCGCCGCCCGTCATCACGCTCACCACGTCGCCCAGCACCGCGCTCGCCGTCTGGCGCCCGCCCGCGCCCGGCCCGGACATCGTGATCTCGGTGATCGTCTCGGATTCGACCGTCACAGCGTTGAACGGCCCCGACACCGAGGAGAGGGGATGGCCCGCGTAGAGGAACGCCGGGTGCACGCGCACGGAGATGCCGCCCTCGCGCCGTTCCGCGCTGCCGATCAGCTTCAGGCCCAGGCCGAACTCGCGCGCGTACTCCAGATCGTCGCCGTGCAGGTGCTCGATGCCCTCATACGACACGTCGTCCAGGTGCACCGGCGCGCCGAACGCCAGGCGCGCGAGGATCGCCATCTTCGCCGCCGCGTCGCGGCCGCTCACGTCGTCGCTCGGGTCCGCCTCCGCGTAGCCCTTGCGCTGCGCCTCCGCCAGCGCCTCCGGGTAGGTGCTGCCGCGCGTCATCTCGCTGAGGATGAAGTTCGTCGTGCCGTTGACGATCCCGTGGATGCGTTCGATCGGCGTCGCCGCGAGCGACTCCTCCAGCAGCCGCACCACCGGCACCGCGCCCGCCACCGCCGCCTCGAAGCGCAGGTGCACGCCGCGCTC
The DNA here is from genome assembly GCA_963813055.1 of uncultured Solirubrobacteraceae bacterium. Classification (GTDB taxonomy): domain Bacteria; phylum Actinomycetota; class Thermoleophilia; order Solirubrobacterales; family Solirubrobacteraceae; genus Palsa-744. Next base: position 155,366 of record CAWEXM010000005.1, on the reverse strand, counting down.
GCGCGCGAACTCGAACAGCTCCTCGCCGTGCTGGGAGAGCAGCTGCTTGTTCGCGCTCACCACGTCCTTGCCCGCGCCCATCGCCGCCAGCAGGTACTCGCGCGCCGGTTCGACCCCGCCCATCAGCTCGACCACCAGATCCGCCTTGGAGAGCACCTCCTCGAACGTGCCGCGGGAGCGCGTGAGCACGCCCGTGATGAGCGGCGCGCGGCCGTTGAAGCGCTCGATCTCCGCGGCGCGCTCGTCCAGCAGCTCCGCGAACGCAGCGCCGACCGTGCCGTGCCCCAGCAGCCCGATGCGAAACGGCTCAGCAGACATCGCGCGCGGTCAGATCCTCGAAGCTCTCGCGGCGCACCACCACGCGCGCGTCGCCGTCCCTGCAGAACACCACCGGCGGACGCGGCACGCCGTTGTAGTTGCTCGCCATCGCGAAGCCGTACGCGCCCGTCGCGGGCGTCACCACGACATCGCCCGGCACGGGGTCGTCCAGCAGCGCCTCGCGCACGATCACATCGCCCGACTCGCAGTGCTTGCCCGCCAGCACGCACTCCGTCGCGCCGCCGAAGCGGTCCGCCACGTGCGCTTCGTAGCGCGCTCCGTACAGCATCGGGCGCAGGTTGTCGGACATGCCGCCGTCCACCGCCACCCAGCGCGAGACGTTCTGCTTGACGCTCTCCACCGTGTAAAGCGTCACGCCCGCGTTCGCTACCAGCGAGCGCCCCGGCTCGATCATCAGCCGCTTGCCCTCGCCGTGGCCGTTCGCCCGCGCCGCGCGCACGACCGCGCTCACGTACTCCTCGATCTCCGGCCCCGCCGCCTGATCGTCGGTGTACTGCACGCCCAGCCCGCCGCCCACGTCCCACACGGGGAAGTCGCCCAGCTTCGCCAGCTCCGCAGCGGCGCGTTCGAACGGCTCCACGCTCAACAACTGCGAGCCGATGTGCGCGTGCAGGCCCCGCAGCTCGAGACCCGCCACCTCGCCCACGCGCTCGATCGCCCGCGCCGCATCCGCCATCGCGAAGCCGAACTTCGAGTCCGCCTGCCCCGTGGAGATCTTCTCGTGCGTCTCTCCCCTCACGTCGGGCGTTACGCGCAACAGCACAGGCTGCGCGCCGCGGTCCGCCAGCGCACCGTCGGCCACGAGCTGCGCGAGCCGAGCGATCTCATCAAAATTGTCGAGCACTATCGCGCCCACCCTGTGGCGCAGCGCCATCCGCAGCTCCGCCTCCGACTTCGCGTTGCCGTGCAGCACGATCCGCTCCGGGCTGAAGCCCGCGGCGAGCGCCAGGTGAAGCTCCCCCGCCGAGGCCGCGTCGCACCACAGTCCCTCGCTCGCCAGCAGCGACAGCACCGCCGTGCAGGGGAACGCCTTCGAGGCGAACACCACGTGGAAGTCGGCGTGGCCCGACTCCCTGCCCGCGCTCAGGAACGCCCGCGCGCGCGTTCGCACGTCGTCCTCCGCCACCACGTAAGCCGGTGTGCCGAACTCCTTCGCCAGCTCGATCGTGTCGCAGCCGCCGATCTCCAAGCGGCCCAGCTCGTTCAGCCGGCTGCCGATCGGGAACGCCCTGGAGAGTTGTGTGCCGGTGGACATCGCCGGTGATTATCGCGTGCCGTTCAGGCGCTCGTCGGGCGCAGCGCCGCCACGCCACCCTGGCGGGCCATCAGCGCCAGCAACGACAGGCCGATCGCCGCCAGCCCAAGGCTCTCCAGCTGGGGCGTCGTCAGCCCCGCGAACACCACTTCGTTGCGGCGCACGAACTCCACCAGGAAGCGCTCCAGACCGCTGCCCACGAGATACAGCGCGAACACCACCCCCGGCCGCACGCGGTCGCGCAGCCGCCACAGCGCGTACGCCAGCATGCACATCGCCAGCGTCTCGTAGATCGGCGTCGGCTGCACGCGCACGCCCGGCGGCGTCGGCACCGTGCCGTGCGGGTAGCCCATCGCCCACGGCAGGTTCGAGCGGATGCCGTAGTCGCCGTCGCCCGAGACCTGGCAGCCGATGCGGCCGATCGCATAGCCCAGCGCCAGCGCCGTCGCGATCGCGTCCACCATGCGCAGTTGCAGCGCATCGCGCCAGCGCATCCACGCGATCACCGCGATCGCGCCGCCGATCGCGCCGCCGTACCAAACGAGGCCCGAGCCCGAGAACACGCTGCCCAGCAGGTCGTGCTTGACCTGGTCGTAGTTCTCGATCAGGTAGTAGCCGCGTGCGCCGATCACGCCGCCCGCCAGTGCAGCGAACACGATCTCATACGCCCAGTCCACCGGCCTGCCCAGCTCGCGCAGACGACGCGCGATCACTGTCCCGCACGCGAGGAAGCCCAGCGCGAACATCACGCCGAACGTCTTGATCGAGATGCCCAATACGTGGATCTCCGGCTTCATGGCGTGCTCGTGCGGGGCATCGTGTCCTCGCGCCACTTTATGGCACCTGTATCTCTGTCTGCGACAATCATCCGCGCATGGCTTCCCGACCTTCGAGCTTCGGCAGGGACACAGCGCTGCAAGCGCGGATGCTGCTGACGATGTTCCTGCTCGGCCTCGTCTACGTCGTGTTCGTGGGAGTGCTGTTCGCCGCCGGCGCCGGCGCGAGCGTGATCGTCGTCGTCGCCGTCGTGCTGCTGCTCGTGCAGCTGTTCGCCTCCGACAAACTCGCCATGGCCACGCTCGGCGTCAAGGAGACCACGCCCGCGCAGGAGCCCGAGCTGCACGGCATCGTCGAGCGGCTGTGCGTGCAGGCCGACCTGCCCAAGCCGCGCGTGTGCGTCATGGAAACCTCAATGCCAAACGCGTTCGCCATGGGGCGCTCCAAGAAGTCCACCACCGTGTGCGCCACCCGCGGCATCCTCGACCTGCTCTCGCCCGCGGAGCTCGAAGGCGTGATGGCGCACGAGCTCACGCACGTCATCAACCGCGACGTCATGGTCATGACGCTCGCCAGCTTCTTCGCCTCGCTCGCGTCGATGATCATCCAGTTCTCTTTCTTCTTCGGCGGCGGTTACGGCGGCGGTTACGGCAACAACGATGACGACGAGGAGAGCGGGATCATCTACGTGCTGCTCGTCTCCATGGCCGTGTACGCGATCTCCTTCCTGCTGCTGCGCGCGCTGTCGCGCTACCGCGAGTTCGCCGCCGACCGCGGCTCCGCCGTGCTCACCGGGCGCCCCAGCGCGCTCGCCTCCGCGCTGCTGAAGATCAGCGGCACGATGGAGCGCGTGCCCAACCAGGATCTGCGCGCCGCGGAAGGCATGAGCGCGTTCTTTATCATCCCCGCGCGCACCAAGAAGTCGCTCATGAATCTGTTCGCCGACCACCCCCCGCTCGAGCAGCGCCTCGCCGCGCTCGAGCGCCTGGAGTCTCAGCTCCAGGGCGCCGTCTGAGCCACCGCACGACCGTGGCGTCGACCGTCTAGTGGGCCTGCGCGACATCCTCACCGGCCGCCACCAGGTCAAGGGCCCCGCGCCCGACCGCCTGTTCGCGATCTCAACCGCCTACGTCACGCTCCAGGCCGAGCACCAGATCGAGCCCGTGGGTACTGCCGCGATCGTCTTCCAGTCGCTCGCCACGAGTGAGTTCGAAACCACTCTGCGCGACATGGAAGAAGTCGTCACCGCCACCGGCGGGGAGAGCGGCACCAAGGTCGCCACGCAGGACGACAGCTACGGCTACCGCTGGATGGTGCTGCGCAACCCCGATGGGGCGCCCAGCGTCGAAGACCTCGCCGTGGGGATCAACGCGGTGTCCAGCTCGATCGAGACGGCGGGGTATGGCGAGCGGCTGCTGTGCGCGGTGTTCGGCTTCGTCGACGCGCGCAAGCGGCGCATCTACTTCATCTACAACTACAAGCGCGGGTTTTGGTATCCGTTCGTGCCGGAGCCCGGCGGGCCACAGGAGCGCTCCACCGAGAGGGAGCTGCAGATCAAGGCGCAGATGGCCTCAGAACTACCGATCGAGCCGGAATTGGAGCGGTGGTTTCCCTTGTGGGGGATTCCGATCTAGCGGGGCCTTTCCGATCTAGCTGTCTCGTACAGACAGTTAGAAACTGCCCCAAGCCGCCTAGTCAGAAACCTTTTCGCCATCCGCTTGACACAGGCTGTGCCCGTCTGCTGGAATCAGCCCTGTCGATCGACTTACCCGGATCGGCCCATAGGGGAACCACATCAACAAGCCCACCGGCCGGTCGCCCAATTCATGAAAGGTTCAACAACTCAATGAGAACTCTCAAAATCATAGGTGTAGCCGTACTCACGGCGTGTGCTCTTAGCGTCGCGGTGGTAGCACCGGCATCAGCGAACGTCTTCTTAGCCAGCGCCGCAGGCCTCTTAATCTTAGGCAACCAACTCAACACTCAAGTGTTTAAAACCGACGCCGGCAACGTGGAATGCACGAAAGTGAAAGGCCATGGCATCACCGTAGCTCAGTCAGCAAAATCTCAAACAGCGACTGCCACCTATACAAGCTGCAACGCTTTTGGTTCCGCAGTCACCGTCACGCCGGCCTCATATCAGTTTAATGCCGACAACACTACCAGTGTACTTAACACAATTGTCATCACATCCAGCATTGGGAAATGTAGCGTCAAAGTCTCGCCCTTCGGCAATCAAAATCTCAGTAAAGTTTTATTCTTACCAGACCACCCTAACACTGACAAACTAATCATCAAGGCCGAGGTCTCCGGGATCTTATACTTAGCCACTGGTGGCGTCTGCGGACCCACAGGTGAGTTACACAACGGTATATACAATGGGGAATTTTTAGTCTTTGTGGATGGCGGGACAATCGCCTGGGATCCAACCATACCGTAGACGTAGACTATCCCGTCGGACGGTAGCCTCACTTCTATCAAACTCAACGCCCAAGACTTGGACGGGCAGGTAGGCAATCTGCCCGTCCAAGCGCTAACTTCCGCGCCTGCGTGCAATTGTGGGACGCTGCCAACAAGACACACACGCCAGTCAGAAACGCCACTTGGACTTTCACCCGCATTGCGATTAGATTCTTCCGCAAGGCATTCACCGCCAATGATGTCGGCTCCTGGTGCTCTCACATCAAGCAAACCGAGGATAAGCCATGAACCCATCACATCCCTGTAGTCGTGTCTTGATGACTTTTCTGTTCGGCCTCACGCTCTGCGGATCGGTCGCTGGCACCTTCACCGCACCGGCAGCGCTTGCCGAAGCGTGCCCAAACCAGTCGCTGCGTAACGGCTCATCTGGAGCGCTCCCTGACTGCAGGGCCTACGAGCAGGTATCTCCCGTCGCCAAGGGTGGATATGACGCTATCTCTCCGCTCTCTTTCATCCAATTTCCAGCACACGCCGCCCCAACAGGAGAAGGCGTCGTGTACATGAGCAATGGCCCTTTCCCGGGCGCGTCAGGCAGCTTCTTTCCCAATGCGCACCTCAGCAGCAGAGGCAGCGCGGGCTGGCAGACATCCGATGTGACGCCAGCATCGCTCATAGCAACCCCATCCAACGGGTTGTCAGCCGGCGCAGTGGACTACGACTTCTCCGAGGATCTCTCACAATGGGTCGTCAAGGCCGTCAGCCCTCCGCGCGCGCCATCGGGCGAACAGCTCTACAACCTCTTCCTGGCTCGAAATGGCAGCTTTTCGCTCTTGAACACGGCCGCTCCGTCCGAATTTGCGCCAGAAGGTTCGGAATGTTACGAACATTTCGAATGTTTTGCCCTCTTTGACCTCGCCGCCTTCGCTGGCGCGTCGAGCAACTTTGACCGAATCCTGTTTGAGACAAAAGACAGCTTGCTGGGCACAGGTGCCCCCGGTGGTTTTGTCGAAAACCTGTATGAAAGCTCCGCTGGGCAGTTGCATCTCGTAGGGATCTTGCCAGACGGCGTAATTGCACCCGAAGGGGCACGCCCCGGCGCCGGGGGAGGCGCGGCCGCCGAAACAACCGCGATCTCCGGCGTTGGATGGTCTAATGTCAACCACGCGATCTCCGCAGACGGGACGCGGGTCTTTTTCACAGCGATCGCCGATGGAGGCGCCCCGGACCCATCTCAGAGCGGCATGGCCGAGCTCTATGTACGCATTGACGGAACTCAGACGGTCGAGGTGTCTGCACCTGCCGCAGGTGCGACGCCAGCGAACACAAACCCCGAGCCAGCCCAGTTTTGGGCCGCCTCACGCGACGGCTCACTGGCATTCTTCACGAGCAGCGCCGAGCTCACGACCAACTCAAACACCGGATCGGAAAACAACAGCTCAGATCTCTACCGCTATGACGTTGACAATGATGCCCTGACGGACCTCACGGTGGACACCAACCCGATAGACACATCGACCGGTGCCGGCGTTCAGGGTGTCGCGGGCGTCAGTGACGATGGCTCATACCTCTACTTCGTCGCGACGGGACAGCTCGTCAGCGGCAAGGGCGTTGACGGACAACCCAATCTTTACCTATGGCATGAAGATGCCGGCACACACGCGACGGAACTCAAGTTCATCGCGACGCTGGCCGAAGGCGACTCGGCAGACTGGACAGCCACGCCGGCAAGGCTACGTGCGTATGTGACGCCTGACGGCCGTCATCTCGCGTTTGCGTCCCTCAACAGCCTCACCGGGTATGACAATCACGATCGCGCTAGTCATCAAGCGGTTACGGAGATATATGAGTACAGCGCAGAATCCAGCGCGCTGGCTTGCGCGTCATGCGATCCTAACGGCGCGCCACCGGTAGGCGGCGCATTCACAGGCGCGAGCCCACAAGAACTCGCCAGCACAGCTTTCCATCAACCACGGATCCTGAGCGACGACGGCGGTAGGCTCTTTTTCTCCTCGCCCGACCCTCTGCTCCCAGGCGATACCACTCCCTCCACAAAGCTGTTTGAGTACGAGCAGCCCGGGGCCGGCAGCTGCCATGCGGAACGCGGCTGCCTCTATCGTATCTCCAGCGGCTCCAGCGGAGCAGGAGCAGCCGTGGATGTCTTCTTGGATGCGGACGCCTCGGGATCCAATATCTTCTTCGCCAGTGTCAGCCAGTTGGCCTCAACCGACGACGATGGCCTGTTCGACGTCTACGATGCCCGCGCTGGGGGAGGTACCACACCCCCTTCCGGCTCCTCCCAATGCTCCGCCAGTTGCTCCAGTGAAGGGATCAGCTCGCCACCGTTCTCCTCAGCGCCGGGATCGCAACGGGTTCTCGGCAGCGTAGCCAGCAAGGCGACGCCTTCGCCCAAGCCTAGGAATAAGGCGAAGCCTCTTACTTGTAAAACCAAGGCCAAGAGGCTAGCGAACCGTAAAGCCCGCGCGAGGGCGCTCAAGCGATGCCCAAAGCCGAGACACAGCCGCACGAATCATGGGAGAGCACGATAATGCGTACAGGAAGAGCCTTCACGAGCTTGGCCGTGGCACTGACCTTCGCGGCCGCTAGCGCCCTTCTGTCACCATGCCTGGCATCGGCAACGACACCCGCCGCTCACTGGACGATCCTCTCCACCGCTGGCCCAACCTACTTCAAGCCTGGTGATGTCGGTGACTATTTCGAAGTCCTCGCTGTCAACGATGGTGGCGCAGGAACGAGCGGCAGTGCAATCAGTCTGACCGATACCCTGCCGACCGGAGTTACGGCGACAGCAATTGGAGGCCTAACCTACACAGCCGAGTACCCTAACAGCCGGGAAAGCATGACATGCTCCACAGCGACCGTTAGTTGTAGCGTCGCGACCATCGTTCGACCGGGCGAAGTCGTGCGGGTGAAGATCATCGTCTCAGTGTCGCCCGCTGCTTCTGGCTCGCTCACGAACAACGTCACGATCACCGGCGGCGATACCGAACCGGGACACGCGACCAGTTCGACGCCCGTCAGCTCAGAACCGGTGCCGTTGGGCGCATCACTAGTGTCCCATATCGCCAGCGAAGACGGCGCCATCAACACTCAGGCGGCGGGATCCCACCCCTATGGATTCACGTCGATCCTGTCCTTCAACGTGGGGGCCGTGAACACATTCGAGGAATGCCAACCACAGCAGCTTCACGGCTGCCCAGAACTGAACTTCGACCCGAAGGACTTGAGCGTCGCGCTGCCTGCGGGACTGGTCGGCAACCCGCTGGCGGTGCCCCGGTGTAGTCAGACAGCTTTCCAAAACTACGGCATCAACAACTGTTCCGCGGACACGCAGGTCGGAGCGCTTCAGTTGTTCTTCTACGGCAATGGCACCGCAGTCCAATATGCACCCGTCTACAATGTGGAACCCCCGCCGGGTCAGCCGGCTGAGCTTGGCTTCACGGTCGGAGGCTTCTTTCACATTCCGATGTTCTTCCACGTCCGCAGCAATGGCGACTACGGGCTCACCGCAGACCTGAAAGGCATCAGCGAGGTGGACGTTGTGCAGGCGGGCATCTTGACAATGTGGGGCATACCAGCAGCCAGTGGTCACGACAGAGAGCGCCAAGGGGGAAGCTGTACAGAAGGCTGCACCGCTCACGGCGGAGAAAAGCCGTTTTTGACACTCCCAACCAGATGCTCCGATGAAGAACTCGCGATCGAATTCTCCGGTAACTCGTGGCAGAACCCGGAGGCGTTCTTCTCAGAGCCACCGACGCACATTCCGGGGATCACCGGCTGCGAAGCTCTGTCATTCGCGCCCTCGCTTGAAGTGCAGCCGGACCTCGCAGCGACAGAAACGCCCTCTGGCTACTCGGTAAACCTGAAGGTGCCTCAAACCGAATCACAGGAAAGCCTCGCCACCCCGAGCCTACGCGATGCCGTTGTGGCCCTCCCATCGGGCACGGTCATCTCGGCGTCCTCGGCGAACGGGCTGCAGGCCTGCTCGGAAGCGCAACTCGGAACGGACGGCAACGCACCCGCGGGATGCCCGAGACAGTCGAACATCGGCGATGTGGAAGTCATCACACCGCTCCTTGAAAAACCGCTCCGCGGAAGCGTGTATGTCGCTCAACCCAAGTGCGGAGGCCAAGGCCAGCCGGCATGCACACAAGCGAGCGCTACCAACGGGGAACTCTTCGGGCTGTATCTGGCCGTCGAAGGCTACGGGATCGTCATCAAGCTCAAGGGGTCCGTCTCAGCCAATCCGATCACCGGACAGCTGACAGCCACGTTCAAGGAAAACCCACAGCTCCCGTTCAGCGAACTCCGCGTCCACATGAAAGGTGGAGCAGCGGCGTCATTGGCCAACCCGCAAAACTGCGGCACGTTCACGACGACCTCCGACCTGACGCCGTGGAGCGCGCCCGCCACGCCAGACGCCACTCCGTCCTCATCCTTCCAGCTCACGGGCTGCGCCAACCCCGTTCCGTTCGCACCGACTTTCAGCGCCGGTACGCTCGTTCCGAACGCCGCAGGCTCGAGTGCATTCACGCTGACGATCGGCAGACAAGACGGCGAGCAATATCTTGTTGGAGTCAACACCACGCTCCCGCCAGGTCTGCTGGGCAAGCTTGCACAGGTCCCGCTGTGTGAGGAACCACAGGCCGCCGCGGGTGGGTGTTCTGAAGCCTCGCGGATCGGTACGACCTCGGTAGCCGCGGGCGCGGGGGCATACCCCTACTGGCTCAGCGGCAAGGTCTTCCTCACGGGCCCATATCACGGTGCGCCATTTGGCCTGTCGATCGTCGTCCCCGCCAAGGCGGGGCCGTTCAACCTCGGCAACGAAGTCATCAGGGCAAGGATCACGGTGGACCCGAAGACCGCGGCAGTGACGGTCACGAGCGACCCGCTGCCGCAGATGAAGGATGGAATCCCCATCCGCCTGCAGACAGTCCACGTCACGATCGACCGAGCGGGCTTCATGCTCAACCCATCCAACTGCGAACAGCACAGCATCACCGGCACGATCTCGGGAGCACAGGGCACCATGGAGAGCGTTTCGAGCCCGTTCGCAGTGGAAGGCTGCCCGTATCTGTCCTTCAAGCCGCGCTTTTCGGCCTCGACGAAGGGGAAGACGAGCAAACGCAACGGCGCCAGCCTGGACGTCAAGGTCGCCGTTCCCACAGGCCACGAGGCGAACATTCGCTCGGTCAAGGTGGCTCTACCCATCGCGTTGCCTTCACGCCTGTCAACGTTGCAGCGCGCCTGCACCGCCGCGGTCTTCGAATCAGATCCCGCGAAGTGCCCGGCTGAATCGGTCGTCGGCATCGTGCATGCCAAGACGCCGATCCTGCCGTCTGAGCTGACGGGTCCCGCCTATCTCGTCTCGCACGGAGGCGAAGCCTTCCCCAATCTGGTGCTGGTCCTCCAGGGCGAAGGCGTCAGGGTGGACTTGATCGGGAACACGAACATCAAAAAGGGAATCACCACTTCCACGTTCCGGAGCCTCCCCGATGTCCCCGTGACATCCTTCGCACTCCACCTTCCCCAGGGCAAGTTCTCGGTGCTCGCGGCGAACGGCGACCTCTGCAAGCAGCAACTACGAATGCCCACTCAAATCACAGGCCAGAACGGTGCCGTGGTCAAACAGACGACCAAGATCAGCGTCACCGGCTGCCCGAAAAAGGCTAAAGCCACCAAGGCACGGCGCAGAGGTCGATGACCTCAGAGGGTCGATGACTAGGATCGACCCCAGTCCGGAATCAACCCCTCGCCCGTGAAGTCCTCGCTGGCCTCCTCGAACGGGACGTCGGCAGGCGGCAGGATTAGGTAGCGGCTTGTGCGATGTCGGCGCTATTCAGCTGCCGCTCTCGCATAAACGCTCCGTAGCTCGGTCGCATGCACCGCACCCCTACGCCTGGCTTGTTAATTGTGTCGCGAGCGTAGTCGGAAACAGTCACCCCGTTTCCTTGACACACGCGATGCCCGTATGCTGGAATGTCACCCGTCGATCGACTATCAAGGATCGGCCCGGAGGGGACCGGATCACACAGGCCCGTCGGGCCGATCGCATAACTCATGAAAGGTTCAATGACCCAATGAGAACTCTCAACATCATAGGTCTAGCCGTACTCGCGGTATGCGCCCTGAGCATCGCGGTCGTGGCGCCGGCATCAGCGAGCGTCTTCTTAGCAAGCGCCGTGAATGCCACAATCAAAGGCAACCAACTCAACACTCAAGTATTCAAAACTGATGCCGGCAACGTGGAATGCACAAAAGCTAAAGGCAGTGGCACCACCCTAGCCCTTTCGGCAAAATCTCAAGCGGCTACGGTCACCTATACCGGCTGCTCAGCATTTGGCTCAGGGGTTACAGTCTCACCAGCTGAATACCAATTTAACGCCGACCACACCGTCAACGTACTCAACACCATTGTCGTCACATCGAGTATCGGCAAATGCAGCGTAAAAGTCGGAGCTGCCGGCAATCAAAACCTCAAAGACCTCTTAAAGTTCATTGACCCCGATAACGCGGACGCAATAATCATCAAGAGCCACGTGTCCAACATCTCATACTTAGCCACAGGCGGCATCTGTGGGCCTACTGGTGAGTTAAAAAACGGCATATACAACGGGGAACTATTAGTCTTCATAGAAGAGCCCGGTGGGAAAATTGCATGGGATGACTAGACGCTCCCGTCACACGGTAGCCTAACCACTATCAAACGCCCCTTGGACGGGCGGGCAGGATGCTCCTGCCCGCCCGTCCAAGCTTCATGCAATTGTGGCCTATGAAACATCGACAAAGATCAACTAAAGCGATCAAACACTACTTGCTTGCACACATCAGAGCGGTTCAGCTGTCTCTGCGAGAACTCAAACGAGTCTTTTCGGAACGGCACATCTGGAGCGCTCCCTGACTCATCGACCCTCAGTCCGGAATCAACCCCTCGCCCGTGAAGTCCTCGCTGGCCTCGGCGAACGTGACGTCGGCGGGCGGGAGGATCACGTCGGAGCTCTCGATCTCGTCGTCGCCGATCCGCTCGCCATTGGCGCGCACATAGTCCAGCATCGCCGCGAACGCGTCGGCGAACCCATCCTCGCCACCGGACTCCACGATCGCGACGACCGCGCTCTCCAGCTCGTTCAGCCGTTGCGCGTCCTCGTCGGCGAGGCGGTACTGGTCCTCGCCGGAGATGCGCACGATCATGACTGGCCGCCTTCGCTCGCGGGGGCCGCATCGCCCTGGGCAATCTGCGGCGCCGCCGGGGCCGCGGAGCCGCCTCCGAGCTCGGCCTTCATCTTCGCCAGCTCATCATCCACGGCGGGCTGGCTGGAGAGCTCCTTCAGCTGGCGGTCGATGTCGTCTTCGCCGCCGCCGAGCTGGGTGACGTCGTCGAACGTGCCAGCCGCTTCGAGCTCCTGCACGGCGTCCGCGCGGGCGCGCATGTTCTCCGTCTTGTCGACCGCGCGCTGCATCGCCAGGCCCACGTCGGCCATCTGCTCGCCCACGCCCGTGGCGGCCTCGGAGATCCGCACCTGGGCCTCAGCGGCGGAGTACTGCGCCTTGATGACCTCCTTCTTGGTGCGAAACGCTTCGATCTTGACGCGCAGTTTCTGCTCGGATTCGGTCAGCTTCTGCTGCTGGGTCTCCAGTTCGCTGACCTGCGTGTCGAGGCCCTGCAGCTCGGTCTGCGCGACGTTCTTGCGTTCGAGGGCGGTGCGCGCGAGGTCCTCCTTGCCGGCGGCGAGCGCCTGGCGGGCCTGCGTGTCGAGCTTCACGACGCTCTGCTGCAGCGAGCTTTCCTGCATCTGCAGGCGCTTCTTCGCCGTCACCACGTCGGCGATGCCCTTCTTCACGTTCTGCAGCTGTTCGACCTGCTTCTGGTAGCTGTAGTCCAGGGTCTCGGCTGGATCTTCGGCCCGATCCAGCAGTTTGGAGACCTTGGCCTTCACGACGGTAGACATGCGCCCGGTCAGGCCGGCCATACGATCCTCCTATTGCTTTTCCACGGGGGCCGATCTGGACTCGGCCGAACGGCTTCTAGCGTAGCCGACGCGCGGCGCTGCGGCACCCGTGCGGCCGACGAACGTCTTCGCTGCTCAGAGGCCGAGAGGGTGGCGGACCCTGTAGCCGCCGTTGCCCGTGCGCAGCGGGCGCCAGCGCGGGCCCTGCTGGTTGCTGGGGTCATCCGCGGCGCTCGTGTCGAGGCGCAGCCCCGCGACGGTCATGTACGCGTGGCCGGGGTTGGAGAAGATCGTCACCCAACGGCCGACCCCGTGTGAGCCCCATCTTTCGAATTCCGAGGAGTCCTCTGGGGTGCTCAGCAGGCTGGCGCCGTGCAGAGCGAAGGAGACCGTGCCCGAGCAGTCGTAGCCGGGGGCGGTGAACGACTTGTGCCCGCCGCCGAAGATGTAGGGCAGGCCGATGATCTGGTCGCCCGACCAGATGATCTGCTGGACGACCGGCGGCGCGGACATGGGCGCGGCGGCGATGCCGTTGACGTAGCGCGCGCGCGAGCCTGGGACGAGCAGTTGAGGCTTGGCTGGCACAGCGGGGACGGGCGCTGTGACGGGGCTGCCGCCGGTCGTGGCGCCGACCTGCGGGACGGCGCCCGCGGAGGCGACGGGCGCGTAGGGGACGACTTCGCCTGTGGCCGTCTTCATGTAGACGGGGCCGGTGTAGGCGATGTTCGTCGAGCGCGACGTCACGGGCGCCGTGTGCAGGAGGGGTTTGGCGGGGGTTCCCGCCGCGGGCGCGCCGCCGGCTGCTGCCCCTCCGGTGCTGGCCGCGAGAGCGCTGGAAGCGCCGATCGCCGCAATAGTGAAGCTGCACAAAACCGCGCTAACGGAACGTGACCACAAAACAACAACCTCTTTCGTTGGCCTGCGGGGTTAGCTGACGGGCTAGCGCTGAAAGAGCCTGCGCTTCTCACGGTCCTACCGTGGGATTAGCCCCAACAATCTGGGTCCCCCGTTCCCTGGCGCCTGGCCAGGGACTCGGCTTGTGGGCGGCACGCTAGCAAACCGCGATGACGACTGCGTCGCGTGCACCGTTTTTCGCGCTCCGATGCGGTCGATAGGGTCCTGTCGATGCGCCTCGCCCTGCCGCGCCCGTCCGCGCCCACGATGACGGTTGTCATCGTCGTCGCCGCCGTGCTGCTCGCCGGCTGCGGCAAGGGGGCGCGCACGCCCCTGCCGAGCGGCGGCCCAGCGCGTGCGCTCGCGCCGACCGCTCCCGCGGGCGCGGTGAGCGTCGCCACGCGCAACACCACGCGGCTGGGCGGCGCGGACGTGGCCACGGACGCCGCGAGCGTCGCGCGCACGGCATATCCGGGCCTGACCGCGACGTCGCGCCCGCAGGCGGTGGTGCTGGTAGACGAGCGCGACTGGCCCGCCGCCCTCGCCGCCTCGGCGCTCGCGGGCGCGCCGCTGGGCGCGCCGCTGCTGTACGCCGAAGGCGACTCGCTGCCCGAGGTCACACAAAAGACGCTCGCCGCGCTGGCGCCGCCGGGCGCGAGCGCGCTGGACGCCGCGCAGGTGATCCGCATCGCTACGAACGCTGCGACGCCGACGGGCTACGTCGTCCACGCGCTGCCGAGGGCAGCGGCTGCGGTGACGGCGGCGGCCGTGGAGCGGCTGCTCGTGCGCGCCAACGGCGGCAAGGCCCCCCGTCAGGCGATCGTCGTGTCCGCGAGCGCGCCGCGCGCGTTGACGGCGCCAGCGGCGGGACTCGCGGCGCAGAGCGGCGCGCCGATCCTGTTCGTCAGACCCGGCCACGTGCCCGCCGCCACCGCGCACGCGCTCAGGAGCATGCACCGCCCGTCGATCTACGTCGTCGACCCCGCAGGGGTGGGAAGCGTGGCGCTTGACGCGCTCGGCCGCTACGGCGCGGTGATCCCGATCGCGCCGGCCGCGAGCGAAGGCGGGGGCGCGGCCGCAGGCGCGGTGACCGTGGCGCGCTTCACCGACGGCACGTTCGGCTGGGGCGTCAAAGAACCGGGCCACGGGCTGGTGTTCGCGAACGCCGCCCGCCCGCTGGACGCGCCCGCGGCGGCGATGCTGTCCGCCACGGGCGACTACGGCCCGCTGCTGCTGCTCGAATACGCCACCCAGATCCCCTCGCCCGCTGTCGGGCTATCTGGGCAACATCAAACCCGCCTACACCGCCGCTGTGAGGCCCGTGAAAGGCGTCTACAATCACGGCTGGCTGATCGGCGACGAACGCGCGATCTCAGCCACAGCGCAGGCCGAACTGGACTCGCTGCTGGAGATCACAGAGCGCGAAGAAGCACCCGAAGAAGCGCCCGAAGAACCAGCTGTCGCACAGGCCGAAGCACCGACCCGAACCGAAGCGCCGACTGCAAAAACCGTCAAAGAAACGCATTGAGCCAAGCAGAGGATCCCCGCCGTTCGAGCGCCCACGAGGCGACCGTCGAGGACGTGCGCCAACTGATGGGCGCGTCGACGCCGCACTTCGCGCTGCAGTTGCGCAACCGCATCGCGAAGCTCATCCGCGACCTGCCCGCCGATCATCCTGCGCGCGTCGAAGGAGAGCGCGAGATCACGCGCCTGCAGCAGCTGGGCCTGACCGGTGAGACGCGCGGCGAGGGAGCCACCTCGGGCGAGCGCCCGTTGCCGTCGCTCAGCGTGGAGCGCGTGGCGCCCTAACCGACGGGCGCCTGACAACTTTTCATATATCTACCGCCGCCGAGCGAACGTCCGCTCACGGGTCGCGTCCAGGAACCGCGCGCGCAGCAGTTTGAACAGGAACGCGAACAGCGCCACGTCGAGCACGAGCATCCCCGTGGTCAACGCGCGCGGCACCGCCACGAACGCGGCCACGATGAGGATCACCGCGGAGTGGAACGCGATCGTCGGCAGCAGCGAGAGGATCAGCGTGTGCGAGCGGTAGCCCGCGAGGTGCTCGCGCAGCGTCACCTCGACCGTGCCGATCGCCACCGCCGCGAGGCTCGCGATCAGCGCCGCCCCGCCATTGGTCGCGCCGCGCGTGATCGCCACGATCGTGCCGATCGCGCCGACGAGGATCAACAGCTCCGACAGCGGCAGCGGGTGCCACGGCGCCTGCGGGCGCTCGCCAACGGACATCGGGTCTTTGTACGCGGGCGCGCTCGCGCGCCCCTTGCCCCGCGAGGCGGCCTTCGCCGATGTCGGCTTGCCGGCAGCCGCCTGTGTGCCCGAGGGCGAAGCCGCCTGCTCGGCGGGCGTCGCCGCCTCCACTGGCCGCGGCGCGGGGCGGCGCTTGCGCGAGCGTGCGCGCCGGCCGGTGTTGCGCTTCGCCACCGCTTCCGCTCAGGCGCCGGGCCGGGGTTCTCTGCACCGCATCGCCGTCGATCGTAGCGGCTGGGGCGTGTCGGGATGGGCGCCTATCCTTGGTGTTGATGTCCACGCTCTCCTCCCCCGCGCCGGCAGAGCGCGCGGGTATCCCGGACAGCGCGCTCGCGGGCCCCTACCCGGTCGGCGAGTACGCCGCGGCGCTGCGCTCGAAGCTGCGCTCGTTCACGCACGTGCAGCTGATGGGCGAGCTGGTCAACCTGCGCCCGTCGCGGGCGCGCGTGTACTTCGAGCTGCGCGACGCCAGCGGCGCGATCCCGTGCAGCGCGTGGCGCCAGGATTGGGAGGCGATGGTCGGCGCGCGGCGGCGCGCCCGCGGAGGGCATGCAGGTGGTGGTGGCGGGCGGCTGCGACTACTACACCGGCAGCTCCACCTCCTCCCCCAGCTTCTCCTTCGCGGTCAAGCGACCTGCGCGTCGCCGGCGAGGGCGATCTGCTCGCGCGGATCGAGCGGCTGCGCAAGCAGCTCCACGCGGAGGGCCTGCTGGAGCTGCCAGAAGCGCCTGGCGCTGCCGCTGCTTGCCGCGCACGATCGGCGTGGTCACGGGCGAGGGCGGCAAGGCGCGCGACGACGTGCTCGCGGCGCTCGGCCGGCGCGGCTGGGCGGGGCGGCTCGTGTGGGCTTTCACGCCCGTGCAGGACCGCCACGCGGCGCCCGCGATCGTGCGCGCGCTCGGCGATCTCGCCGCCGTGGCGGACGTGGACGCGGTGATCGTCGCGCGCGGCGGCGGCTCGCTCGCGGACCTGCTGTGCTTCTGCGACGAGACGCTCTGCCGCACCGTCGCGCTGCTGGGCGTGCCGGTGATCGCGTCCGTGGGGCATCACACCGACCGCACGCTGCTCGACGACGTCGCCGCCGTCAGCTGCTCCACGCCCACGCACGCCGCCGAGGCCGCCGTCGGCGTGGACTGCGCCCTCGCGCGCGCCGACCAGGCCGCCGCTGCGAGGCGGCTGCGCGACCACGGCCGCCGCGCGGTGCTCTCGCGCGCGCGCCAACTCGCCGGCCTCTCGCGCGCGCCCTCCGCGCACCTGGAGCGCCAGCGCACGCGCCTGCACCAGCAGCTGCGCGAGATCCGCGCGGGCGCACGGAGGCGGATCGAGTCCGAGCGGCGCCTCGGCGCGCGGCGCGCGGTCGTATTGGCGCGCAAGCGCGACTCCGCGGTGGTGGACTGCCGCGAGCGCCGCCCGCGCGAGCTGGAGCGCCTCGCGCTGGCGCTCGCCAGCCACGACCCGCAGCGCACGCTCGAGCGCGGCTACGTGCTCGCGCAGACGCCCAGCGGCGAGCCGGTCCTGACCGCGGCCGACGCGCGCGCGGCGCAGGAGTCTGATGCTGCGCTTCGCCGACGGCGCGCTCGCGGCTAAGGTCGAGGAAGAGCAATGAGCAACCCGCCCGAGACACCGGCCCCCGAGCAGCCGCTCACGTACGAGGCCGCGGCCAGCCGCGTGGAGGAGATCATCCGCCGTCTGGACTCCGGCGAGGCGAGCCTCGACGAGACGCTCGCGCTGCTCGGCGAGGGCAAGGCGCTGATCGAGCTGTGCGCCAGCCAGCTCACCGCTGTCGGCGGGGCGCTCGAGGAGCTGCGCTTGGACGAGCTCGTCGCGCGCCTCGAACAGGAGGCCGGCGCGTGAGCGGCTCTAACACCGTCGCGGGCCTCGAGGTCGGGTCGTGAACATGAGGCGCGGGAGCACCCGCGCACGAGCCCGGAGATGGAGGCCGTGAGCACGTGGGACACACTCGCGGGCCTCGAGGTGGAGATCGATGAGTACGCGCTCGACCCGTTGCAGGCGACCGTGTCGAGCGATTTCGAGCGCAAGAGCACCGTCATCCGCCTCCGTGGCCGCGGCGAGGAGGGACTCGGCGAGGACGTCACCTATGACGCCATCGACCACGACATCCTGCAGGCGAACGGCCCCGACGCGACCGCTGCCAGGCTCCTACACGCTCGCGTCGTTCTGCGAGCACCTCGCGGGCCTGTCGCTGTTCCCCGAGGCGCCCCAGCGCGAGGTCTCGCAGCTGTACCGCACGTGGGCGTACGAGTCCGCCGCGCTCGACCTCTCGCTGCGCCAGGCCGGGACCACGCTGCACGCCGCTCTCGGCCGCGAGCCCCAGCCGGTGCGCTTCGTCGTGTCGCTGCGCCTCGGCGAGCCGCCCACGCTCGAGCCGCTGCGCCGGCGCCTGGAGCGCTACCCCACGCTGCGCTTCAAGCTCGACCCCACCAGTTCGTGGGACGAGCGGTTGATCGCCGAGCTGGTCGCCACGGGCGCCGTGGACTCGGTCGACTTCAAGGGCTACTACGTCGGCTCGATCGTCGACCAGCCCGCCGACCCCGTCCTGTACGGGCGCGTCGCCGAGGCGTTCCCCGACGCGTGGATCGAGGACCCCGCGCTGACCGATGAGACCGACCCGGTGCTCGCAGCGCACCGCGAGCGCTTCTCGTGGGACGCGCCGATCCACTCCATCGCAGACATCGAGGCGCTGCCGTACCCGCCGCGGATGGTCAACATCAAGCCCTCGCGCCTCGGTGGGCTGCGCAGCCTGCTCGACGCGTACGACTACTGCGCCGCGCGTGGCATCGGCAACTACGGCGGCGGGCAGTTCGAGCTCGGCGTGGGGCGCGGCCAGAACCAGTACCTCGCGTCGATCTTCCACGCCGACGCCCCCAACGACGTCGCGCCCACCGGTTTCAACCTCCCCGAGCCGCCCGCCGGGCTGCCCTCCAGCCCGCTGCCCCCCACGCCGTCGCAGCTCGGCTTCCGCTGGGGTTGACCGCAACTCTCGTGCCGCGCGCAGGTTTGCGTTACATGCCTCCCAGGTCGCTCACGACGGTCACGATCGCACTCGTGCTCGTCGTCGCGGCCGTAGCGCCGAAGCCCTCGCTCGCGGCCAGCGCCGGCGGCACGCCCGCCGGGAGCTCCCCATCCGCCCCCGCGCAGGCGAAACCCACGACGCCGAGCAGCCCCTCCGCGCACGTCACGAGCGTGCGCATCAAAACCGTCAGCTGCGTGCCGGCGCCGCGCTGCAGCGGCAACCCCCACCAGGTCTCCACGCACGGCACGCTGCTGATGAGCGGCCCCGGCCTGAGGACGAACATGGTCGTGGGGTTCCCCCGCAGCGGCGGCGCGCGCATCAGCAGCCGCTCGCCCGTCTCTCGCCTGCGCCACACGAGCCTCGGGCTGCTCGTCACGGTTCCCGCGAGCGCCCACTCCGGGCACATCATGGTGCTGCTCAGCCACGGCCGCCACACGAGCTCATACGGGCCGATCTACGTGTACCGCCACGCGCTCCACCCCCCGCCCAAACCGGTGCCCGCGGTCACCGGCGGGACCACTCCAGGCGGCAGCGGCTTCGAAGGCCAGGGCATGTGGATCTGGTACGTCGGGCAGTCCAGCGGCGGCAGCGTCGCCGCGATCGTCGCGCAGGCGCACGCCGCGGGCGTCACCACGGTGTTCGTCAAGAGCTCCGACGGCCCCAGCAACTACTGGAGTCAGTTCTCTCCGCAGCTCGTCGCCGAACTGCACGCCAACGGACTGAAGGCGTGCGCTTGGCAGTACGTCTACGGCACCAACCCCGTCGGCGAGGCGGCGCTCGGCGCGCAGGCCGCCGCGGCCGGCGCCGACTGCCTAGTGATCGACGCGGAGGCCGAGTACGAAGGGCGCTACGGCTCCGCGCAGCGCTACATCGCCGAACTGCGCGCCAAGGTCGGCCCCAACTATCCCGTCGGGCTCGCGTCTTTCCCCTACGTCTCCTACCACCCCTCGCTGCCCTTCTCCGTGTTCCTCGGCCCGAACGGCGCGCAGTTCAACGCGCCGCAGATGTACTGGAAGGCGATCGGCACCTCCGTCGACACCGTCTACGCGAACACGTACATCGCCAACCGCATCTACGCCCGCCCCATCTACCCGCTCGGGCAGACCTACGGCGGCGTCTCCGCCGCCGATCTGCTGCGCTTCCGCGAGGAGGCAGTCGACTACGGCGCCGGCGGCTGGTCCTTCTGGGACTGGCAGGAAACCAGCGCCGGCGGCTGGGCTGCGCTCGCCGCCCCCCTCCAGCCCCTCACCGCCGTCACGCCCAACACCTCCTACCCCGAACTGCACAGCGGCAGCAAGGGCGACCAGGTGCTGTGGCTGCAGGAGCACCTCGCCAGCGCCGTCCCCACGCAGGAAACCACCGGCGTCTTCGGCTCGCAGACCACCGCCAACCTCGCGTCGTTCCAGACCGCCCACGGCATCCCCGCGAGCGGCGCAGCCGACGCCGCCACGTGGACCGCGCTTCTGGCCCTCCCGCCCGTCGCCGTGGACTGGACCGGCGCTGGACCCAGCGGCTGATCGCAACCACGCGTTCCAGGGCAGGAAGTGACCCGACTCGCGCCGAAGCGTAGACGGCCGAGTGCACGACCTAAACACAGATGAGCTTGTCCAACTGGCATGGGACGCGTTTCCGTCGTCTCATCGTGAGCTGCTGACGCATGTCGGCGCGTCGCAGTGGGAGATCGTCGACAAGGGCCTTGGCCACGCCGCGGACGAGCGCATGAGGTCGGCAGGTGCGATAGCGCCGATCAAAGCGCAGACGGAGGCAGACAACCAAGCCCTTGGGATGTGGATCCCCGATCTTCATCTGGTGCTGGTCAACGAGATGCATCCCGCGCTCCTCAACGCCGATCCCGCAACTCGCGAAGCCCTGCTCACCTGGGTCGCATGGCACGAGTGGGGCCATGCGCTCAGCGTCACGAACATCTCCCCCCACAACCCCGATGAGGGCGCGAGACTCCTTGCGCTCGCTCCAGATGGAATACGCGAGCGCATCCGGCGAGGAAACTATCCTCGTCGGGAGTACATCCATGAGCTGATCGCTGAAACCTACGCGCTGCTCATGCGCGAACGTATCGAGGGGAGGCCAGGACAGCCGCCATGGCTACCAAACGAGATCTACCAGCTGATATCGAGGATCGGAGCCTAGCCCAGGGCCCGCGCGGTTTCGTGCTAGGGCCCGGCGAAACGGCAGAGCAGTTCCTCGCCGTTCGCTATAATTTGCTGCGAAACGCAGGCATCGAGCCGCGTTGGCCCGGCGCCGCCGAGATCAGACGCAAAATCGAGACTGGCGAGCTGGGCAGCTAGCGCAACTCCAAGCGTTTGGACAAATTTGGAGTTGGATCGCGGAGCACCTCCGACGAAGCGCCCCGCGACCCGAGAGCCGGCCCTGAGGCCGGCCCCTAAAACGTCTTTCAGACCCTCTGGATGAGAGTGCCGGTGCCGAGACCGCCGCCGCAGCACATCGTCACGAGGCCGATCTCCTTGTCGGAGCGCTCCAGCTCGTGCAGCAGCGTCGTGATCAGGCGCGCGCCCGTCGAGCCGAGCGGGTGGCCCAGGGCCATCGCGCCGCCGTTCACGTTCACGCGGTCCATGTCCGGGCTCAGCTCGCGGCGCCACGCGGCCACCACGGGCGCGAACGCCTCGTTGATCTCGAACAGGTCGATGTCGCCGATCGCCATCCCGTTGCGCTCCAGGATTTTGCGCGTCGCCGGGATCGGCCCCTCGAGCATTTTCACCGGGTCACAGCCCACCGTCGTCTGGTCCACGATCCGCGCGCGCGCCGTCAGGCCCAGCGCCTTCGCCTTCTCGCCCGACATCAGCAGCACCGCCGCCGCGCCGTCTGAGATCTGCGACGCGTTGCCCGCCGTGATCTTGCCGTCCGGCTTGAACGCCGGCTTCAGCTGCGACAGCGCCTCCAGGCTCGTTTCAGGGCGGATGCCCTGGTCGGTCACGTACGTCTCGCCGTCCACCGTCATCGGCACGATCTCGCGCTCGAAGCGGCCCTCCTCCGTCGCCTGGTGCGCCAGTCGGTGCGAGCGCACCGCCAGCTCGTCAAGCTCAGAGCGGGAGATCTCCCACTGGTCCGCGATCATCTCCGCGCCCAGGCCCTGGCCCACGATGTTGTGCTTCGCCATCAGCTCCGGCGTGAACGCGAAGCCGAACTCCTCCTGCGTCTTCATGCCCGCAGCGAACGGGAAGTGGCCCATGTGCTCAACGCCCGAGCCGATCATCGCGTCGTGCACGCCCGCCGCGATCAGCGCCGCGGAGAAGTTCACCGCCTGCTGCGCCGAGCCGCACTGGCGGTCCACCGTCGTGCCCGGCGTCTCGATCGGCAGGCCCGCCTGCAGCCACGCGTTGCGCGCGATGTTGAAGCCCTGCTCGCCGAACTGCTGCACGCAGCCAGCGATCACATCCTCCACCTCTGACGCGTCGATGCCCGAGCGCTCGATCACCTCGGTGTACGTCTTCGCCAACAGCGTGTTCGGGTGGGTGTCCTTGTAGTAGCCCTTCTCCTTGTGCCCACGGCCGATCGGCGTGCGCACCGCCTCTACGATCACTACTTCGCGGCCCTCTTGTTGCCTCATGTGGGGAGTCCTCCTAGGAAGTCTTTGCAAGTACTCTACCGCGTTAACGGCCATAGATTGACTGGTCAGTCAACCAGGAAAGAGACCGACACCCACATGGAGAGCAAAGTCAGCAAACGCCTCGCCGTCGCCGGCAGCGGCGCCATCGCCTGCGGCCTTGCCGCCACCGCCGCACACCACGGACCCGTGCTGCTGCTCGCGCGCTCTCAGAGCTCCGCCGAGCGCGCGCGCGCCACCGTCGAGAAGACGCTCGCGCGCCTGCGCGCCGAGGTCGACCCCGAGCACGTCGAAATCGTCACCGACCCGGGTGCGCTCGCCGAAGCGACGTTCGTCGTCGAGGCAGTCGTTGAGGATCACGACGTCAAGGCCGCGCTGCTCGGCGAGCTCCACGCGATCGTCGGGCCGGAGGCGATCCTCGCCAGCACCACCTCCTCGCTGTCCGTCGAGCGCCTCGCGCAGGCCAGCGGGCGGCCCGAGCGCTTCGTCGGCCTGCACGTGTTCAACCCCGTCACCAAGATGCAGCTCGTCGAGCTGATCTTCCCTGAGGCCGCCAACGAGGAGACGCGCGCGCGGGCCGTCAAGCTGTGCGAGAAGTTCGACAAGACGCCCGTCCAGGTCCCCGACGTGCCCGGGTTCGTCGTCAACCGCCTGCTGTTCCCCTATCTGTTCAGCGCCGTGCGGCTCGTCGAAGAGACCGGCATGGAGCCCGCCGACGTCGACACGTGCATGCGCCTCGGCGCCGGGCACCCCATGGGACCGCTCGCGCTGCTCGACCTCGTCGGCCTCGACGTCTCCAAGGCGATCGGCGAGACGATCGGCGCGGAGGTGCCCGCCAGAGTCGAGCAGCTGATCGCCGACGGCGCGCTCGGACGCAAGAGCGGGCGCGGTTTTCACACATACGGATAGGAACATTTCGCCAACAATGAGCTGGCTTTTAGCTGCCGTTGATCCGCGTGGCGATACTGGTTCATGCGACCCAGACAGTCGCATCGCACACCCGCCTCCTCCCAGTGCACACGGTCCGGCCCGCTCCCCCCGCGGGCCGGTCGTGTTTAACGGGCCGCTCAGCCTTGCGCTTCGCGCCCATCGCTCGGCACCACGCGCCTGCGCTCGCGGATGCGCACCGCCTCGATGCGGTTGTCGCGCACCGACTCCACCCTGATCGAGAACCCGTCCGCGTTGACCGTGTCGCCGCGGCGCGGCAGGCGCCCAAGCTCCGCGAACACGAACCCGCCCACCGAGTTGTACGCGTCGGTGTCCACCGGCAGATCCAGGCCGTAGTCGGCCAGGTCCGTCACCGCCACGTGCCCGCGCACGAACCAGTCGCCGTCCGCCAGGCGGCGGATCTCGCCCGTGCTCGGGTCGGTCTCATCCGCGATCTCCCCCACGATCTCCTCGATGATGTCCTCCACCGTCACCACGCCCACGACGCGCCCGTACTCGTCGACCACGATCGCCATCGACGTGCGCTCGCGCTGCAGATCCGCCAACAGGTCGTCCAGCGGCTTCGTCTCCGGCACGATCAGCGCGTCGTGCACCAGCGGCTCCACCGGCGAGCTCGGCCCGTCCTGCATCAGCTGGCGCACCAGCGAGCTCACGTGCACCAGGCCGCGCACGCGGTCGCGGTCTTCCTCTTCGGTCACCACCAGCCGCGTGTGGCCGCTCGACACGCACAGCCGCAGCGCGCTCTCCACGTCCTGCGAGCTGTCGATCGTCACCACCGCGGGGATCGGCGTCATCACCTGGCGCGCCTCCTGCTCGTGCAGGTGGAACACGCCCGTCAGCATGCCCGCCTCGCCGCGGTCGATGTGCCCGCCCTCGTGCGACTCCGCGATCAGCCGCTTCAGCTCGTCCGAGGAGCCGCCGTGGCGCTCCAGGCTCATGTCCACGCCCAGCAGCCGCAGGATGCGATCCGAGACTGCAGTCAGCGCCACGATCACCGGGCGAAACAGCAAGCTGAATGCGCCCAGCGGGCGGGCGACGCGACGAGCGACCGCCTCCGCGCGGTCGATCGCGTAGAACTTCGGCACCATCTCGCCCGCGATCAGCTGCGCCGAGGCGATGATCAGGAACGCCACCACCACCGCCACAGCCACCGCGATGCCATGGCTGATCGTGTCTCCGAACGCGCCCTTCAGGATCTCCGCCAGCGCGGGCTCGCCCAGCGCTCCGATGCCGATCGACGTCATCGTCACGCCGATCTGCACCGCCGAGATGTACTCGTTCACGTTGCCCAGCTGGTGCAACGCGAGCGTCGCGCCCTTCGCGCCCTCGTCGCGCAGCACTTCCAGGCGCGCCCGGCGCGAGCGCACGAGCGCGTACTCCGCGATCACGAAGAACGCGTTGATCGCGACGAGCAGCGCCGCGAACGTGAGCTTTAGCCCGTTCACGCGCGACCGGCGGGAGCCACGCTACTTCGGGGGTGATCTTCTTCGTCGTCGTTCATCGCGCTTGTCGACCTCTCAAACCTAGCAAGCGCGATGGTCGGAACAGCGGCGGTGCGGGCCGTGTCAGACGAGGCGATCGACCTCGCCCGCGAGCTGGAAGTCGGCGTCCGTAAGCCCGCCCTGCGAGTGCGTCGACAGCGTCAGGCGCACGTGGTTCCAGCCGTGCAGCAGGATGTCGGGGTGATGGTTCGCGCGCTCCGCCAGCTCTGCCACGCGGTCCACGAACCCCTTCGCCTCCGCGAAGTCCGCGAACTTCCATTCGCGCTCGATCGAGCCGCCGTCCTCGCCCAACGCCCAGCCCGCGCTGTCGGCGAGGCGCTGCTCTATCTCGGCGTGCTCCAGCGGTGCCATCCACGTGCGAGGTTAGCGCGCGTCGGCGGTGGAGTCGGCGCTTGGGCACGACCACGCCGATGCTGGAATCGGCGATCCGGGCGCGTACAGTCCTGGGATGCGCATCGTCAGCCTCGTTCCGCACGCCACCGAGCTGCTGTACGCGCTCGGCCTCGGCGACGAGCTCGTCGGCGTCACGCACGAGTGCGACTTCCCGCCCGCCGCGCTCGCGCTCGCGCAGGTCACGCGCGACGTGCTCCCCGGCGGCCTCAGCGCTGCGGAGATCGACGCAGCCGTGCGCGAGCGCGCGCTCGCGGGCGAGGCCATCTACGCGCTCGACCGCGACAAGCTCGCCGCGCTCCAGCCCGACCTGATCGTCACGCAGGCGCTCTGCCCCGTGTGCGCCGTCTCCTACGACGAGGTCGCCGAGGTCGCCAAGGACCTGCCCTCGTCGCCCAGCGTGATCGCGCTCGACCCCAAGACGCTCGGCGAGACGTTCGGCGACGTGCGCACGCTCGCGCAGGCCACCGAGCGGCGCGACGCGGGCGTCGATCTCATCCAGGGGTTCGCCGCGCGCATCGACCGCGTCAAGCTCGCCGTGCGAGGACAGACGCGCCCGCGCGTCGCCGCGCTCGAGTGGCTCGACCCCGTGTACGTCGCCGGCCATTGGACGCCGCAGCTGATCGAGCTGGCGGGCGGCGAGGACGTGCTGGCGATGCCTGGGGAACCGTCCGTGTGCGTCAGCTGGGAGACCGTCGCCGCCGCGAAGCCGGATGTGGTCGTGGTGATGCCGTGCGGCTACGACGCGCCGCGCGCGCTCGTCGAGGCGGAGGGTCACACGGACGAGCTCGCGGGGCTCGGTGCGAAGAAGATCGTCGCGGTGGACGCGTCCGCGTACTTCTCGCGGCCCGGCCCGCGGCTGACCGATGGCCTGGAGCTGCTCGCGCACATCCTGCATCCCGAGTGCGTGCCCGAGGCGCCGGCGGGCGCGCAGGCGCTCGCGGTCGATGTCGCCGTGTCGAGCTGAGCGCTGACGAGACAGGCCTGATCTCGCGCGTCGTCGGGGCTACGGTTCTGGGCCCACGAGACCCGCTGGAAGACCAGCGGAAGGTTCGACTTCGCTGGACTTGGCCGTGGCGATCGAGCCCGCGACCGTCGCGGCGGCGATGACCGCGCATCCGGCCAGAGCCAGCACGGGCTGGCGCATCCGCTCTCCGTACTGCAACACGAGCGTGGCGAGCGCGCCACCGATCAGGCCGCCGACGTGCCCGCCCCAGGAGATGCCCGGCAGCGCGAAGGAGATCACGAGGTTGATCGCGATCAGCGTGCCCACGCCGCTCTGCATCACGGGGATCTGGCGCGCGCGCATCTCCACGGCCGTGGCGCCCATGATGCCGAACACCGCGCCGGAGGCGCCCACGGTGATCGCGTGAGGGGAGACGAGCAGCGCGCCGAGCGAGCCCGTGAGCAGGGATACGGCGTAGATCGCGCCGAACCTGACGCGTCCGAGCGCCGGCTCCAACTGCATGCCGAGCACGTACAGGATGTACATGTTGAAGCCGATGTGCAGCAGGCTCTCGTGCAGGAAGCCGCCGCTGACGATCCGCCACCACTGACCGTGCGCCACGCCCTCGCCCGGCAGGCCCTGGTAGCTGCCCAGCAGCGCGCCTTTCTCGTAAACGCTGTTCGTCGGCCGCCCGCCGATGGAGAGGTTGCCCTCGGCGAGGAACGCCACCACGTTGATCGCGATCAACGCGTAGGTGACCTGAGGCACGGACGCCATGTCGCGCATGCGCATCACCTTGGTGCGCTGCTTGGAGCACTCCGGGCAGCGCATGCCCACGGGCGTGGTGGTCATGCAGTCGGGACAGATCGGTCGTCCGCAGTTGGAGCAGGACACGCCCGTCTCGCGCGAGGGGTGGCGGTAGCAGGTGGCCATGGCGCAAGGAGAGCCTAGCGGGCCGGCGCCGCTGCTCAGCGGTCGCCGAGCAGCTTGCGAGTCTCGCGGCCGAGGTCGCGCATCGTGCGCTCGGCGCTGTCTTTGAGCGCGCTCAACTCGGCGCTCGAGCGCGGCGCGCGGCGGCGCGCGCGCAGGATCACCAGCGCGGTCCCAGCGGCACTGCCCGCGATCAGAGCCGCGGCCGGACGCACCCAGTTGCGCGGGTCGCGCATCGCGGAGAGCTCCCACACCTCGAGCTCGTCCGCGGCCATCTCGGTGATGCTCCTGAGCGTGCCCTCCAGGCGTTCGATCAGTTCCGCGGGCGGCTCCACGGGCGCGAGCGCTTCGCGCAGCAGTCCCTCGAAGCTGGAGGTCGCTTCAGTCATCCGATCCCCTCGCCCCCGCGTCCAGGCGCACCTCGCCGCCGGTCACGCGACCGTTGCGCGAGGCGCCATCCGCGGCCGCGGGCTGGCTGCCGGCGCGATCTCCCACGATCTCCTCCAACTGCTTGATCGCGCGATGGATCAGCACCTTGGTGGCCCCGTCGCTGCGCCCCAGCGCACGCGCGATCTCGCGGTTGTCCATGCCGAGCGCGAAGCGCATGATCAGCGCCTCGCGGCGGTCGTCCGGCAACTTGCCCACCCCGTCGAGCACCCTGCTCAGCTCGTCGCGGCCCTCCACCAGCTGCTCGGTGGTGTGCAGCGCCGCGAGCGTCGTCGTGTCGTCGATCGGCGAGGCGGGCTTGCGCGAGCGGTCGCGGTAGAGGTTCGCGGCGAGGTTGTGCGCGATGCGGATCAGCCACGGCCGCAGCGGGCGCCCATCCGATTCGCGCTGCGCGCGCTCGAAGTGGCGGTAGGCCTGCAGGAACGTCTGCTCGGTCAGGTCCTCCGCGTCGTGATGGTTGCCGATGCGGTAGTACGCGTAGCTGTACACGTCGCGCAGGTGCGCGCGGTACAGCTCGGAGAACTCCGCGTCGAGCTGAGCCTTGGGCTTGCGGCTTGTCTGCTCGGACACTCATTGCACACTATCCGCGCAGCGGCGTTCGGTCAGGCCGCGCGCGAGATCTCGCGCGCGGGAGCCTCATCGACGGGCGGCGCGAGCGTCGGCTGGGCGCCGCCGAACCAGCCCCATTGCAGGCGGATGCACGCCCAGATGCGTTCCGTCACGCCCTGCGCGAGCGACGGCGAGCAGTCCTCCACGACGGGGAAGCGCAGCGGCGCGCCCACACGCAGGCTGACCTTGCGCGGGCGGATGCGCCAGCCGCGGCGCACGTGTTCGGTGCCGATCACCGCCACGGGCGCCACGGGCGTGCCCGTTTCCAGCGCCAGGCGCCCGATGCCGCGGCGCGGGTCGCGCAGCGGTCCCTTGCGCACGCGCGTGCCCTCTGGAAACAACACCACGCAGTCGCCGCGCTGCAGAATTGCGCGCGCGGTGGCCATCGCATCGCCGTCGCCAGCGCCGCGATCGACGGGGAATGCGCCGAGCGCGTTCAGTAACCATGCCTGCCAGCGCTTTTCGAACAGCTCGCGCTTGGCCATGTAGTACACGGGCCGGCGCACCAGCGCGCCGATCACGAACGGATCGAGGAAGCTGCGGTGGTTCGCCGCCAGCAGCAGCGGCCCCGTGCGCGGCAGGTGCTCGCGCCCGACACGCTGCAGGCGGAAGTACACGAGGAAGAACGGCAGCAGCAGCGCGCGCACGGGCCAGTACACGAACGGATTCACGCCGCGGTTGAGCGCGTGCTCGCGGAAGCTGTTCAGGTCCGTGCTGGGCGCGTCCGGCTGGAGCGTCAGCTCACGGCTCGAGGGGGTCTCTGCGGGGGCCTGGAGGGACTGGAGGGCCATGCGTCAAGTACACCGTTTGCGGCGGCGCCGTTACAGTTGATCCTTGCCCAGATGCGGTTCATTTGTGCAGTTTCCGCATCCCGGCGTTGAGTGCACAGCCCGCACCGACGACGTGCCATGGAATACCGGGCCTGCCCACCGTCGTAAGTTCCTCGTCGAGGCAGGACGCTTCGTCGACGTCGATTAGCGCGTCGATGAAGCCGAGCTCATCTTCTGGGGGGAGTGGGAGCCACCGTCGCAGATCGAGCTCCGCTGGCCGGCATCGGGACGACTCCCGCGTGCGCTGCATCGTCCGTACTCGGCGACGCCTATGACGCCAAGCTTTCGCCACAACACCGATCCATGGGTATGGGGTGAGCGTATGCTCTACAGCAACTGCAGACAGACCCGCATGCAGTCTCGCCGGTCAACCGCCGCGCCGCGCCGCGTGCCGACCTCGATGCAGGAATTGCAGCGTGGCTCGGTCATCTGCTTCGGATCGAGGATCGCGGGCGAGTTCTGTCTGGACACGGTGTTCGTCGTTGCCTCGAAACAGCGGTGGTCGGCCGATGCTGCGGGTGATCTGGACGTCGGCGAGGCGTTCCTGACGTGCACGGCACGACCAATCGGGCAAACGACGGTGTCAGGGTGTGGTTGCGGACCCGGGTCCGCAACGCCAGAGTGCGCGGTCGATGTGGACGCCGAGCTCACGCTTTACCGCGGAGCGACCTTCGAAGATCCCGTCGATGGAATGTTCAGCTTCGTTCCGGCGCGACTTGCAAGCGATGCCGATCCCCGGTTCGCGCGTCCCCCGATCCGCATCGCTGGGCTCATCGATCCAGCAAGCTGGCGGAGCCCGTCGGGGGCCACGCGCCCGCTCGATATCGAACCATCCGCGACGCTTGGCGATCGTTGAAGGAACAGGTCATCACGGCTGGGCTCGTTCTGGGCCTATCTCTCGATACGCCCGCGCACCGACCAGGGCAGGGCAGCCAACCTCGAATAGCGGCAAACGAGTCAGTCGAGCCGTTCTGGAATGAGCGCCAGTCGTTCAGCGCCGGCAGCCGCGTGGAGGCGGCGGTCCCATGTGGCGAAGAAGAGATCGTCGCGGGGGAGTATGAGGGCGGCAGCGAGATGCAGGGCGTCTAGGCTACGCAGTTCTCGGTCGATCGCGAGCTTGGCGGCATCCTCGACTAGGCGCTGGTTCACCTCGATCACGCCGAGCGCAGGCCACTCCTCACGCACGGTTTTGGCGGCCGCCAAACCCGAACTCATGCCTACGGCACGGACGCTCTCCACGAAGCCGACACGACACATGAACCAGCCGTCGGCACGGTTCATCGCGTCGCGAATGGTGTCGCTGCCGGGCTCAGCGACGTAACGCTTGACCAGCGCGCTGGCGTCGAGATAGAGGTTCAGCGCTCGGCTTCCCGCTCGGCCAGCACCAACGCCGATGCGCTGTGAGTGCTATTCACAAGTCGGGGCGCTCTCTTTGGCCGCGCGCGTGCGGGCGCAATCAGCCGCCCGTCAGCCACCAGCCCACGCAAGCGATCATCGCTGGTCGAGGCGCCGGCCGGGACGATGTCAGCCAGCGGCCTACCGCGAAGGGTTACGCGCACCTGCTGACCGCGGGCGACCGCGCGCAGCGTCTGGCTCAACGTCATCTTCAACTCGCGGACTCCGATCTCATGCATGTGACCACATTATCAGCAAAGAGGCCACAAGACGAATAACAAGTGCCATAATCCGCGGCGCCGGCAGCGGTACCATGCGAACTCCTTCGCCGGAGTAGCTCGAGCTGGTAGAGCACCTGTCTTGTAAACAGGAGGTCAGGGGTTCGAGACCCCTCTCCGGCTTTTGCCCAAGTACATCGGCGCCATCGACCAGGGAACCACGAGCACTCGCTTCATCCTGTTCGACGGCGACGGGCGGATCGCGGCGGTGGACCAGCGCGAGCACGAGCAGCTCAACCCACGGGCCGGCTGGGTGGAGCACGACGCGACGGAGATCTGGCGGCGCACGCGCGAAGTGATCGGCGGGGCGCTGGCGCAGTCCAACGCGGAGGCGGGCGACGTGGCGGCGATCGGGATCACGAACCAGCGCGAGAGCACCGTGGTGTGGGACCGCGAGACGGGCGAGCCGATCCACAACGCGATCGTGTGGCAGGACACGCGCACGGACCGGCTCGTGCGCGAGCTGGCGGGCGATGCGGGCGTGGACCGGCTGCGCGAGCGCGTGGGCCTGCCGCTGTCGACGTACTTCTCCGGCCCGAAGGTCACGTGGCTGCTCGACAACGTCGCGGGCGCGCGCGAGCGCGCGGAGAGCGGCGAGCTGGCGTTCGGCACGATGGACACGTGGGTGCTGTGGAACCTCACGGGCGGCGCGCGCGGCGGCGTGCACGCGACGGACGTGACGAACGCGAGCCGCACGATGCTGATGGATCTGCACACGCTCGATTGGCACGAGCCGAGCCTGCAGCTGATGGGCATCCCGCGCTCGATACTGCCGGAGATCCGCTCCTCCAGCGAGGTCTACGGCGAGGTGTCGGGCACGGCCGCGGGCGGGCGCGCGATCGCGGGCATCCTCGGCGACCAGCAGGCTGCGCTGTTCGGGCAGACGTGCTTCGAGCGGGGCGAGGCGAAGAACACGTACGGCACGGGATCGTTCCTGCTGCTGAACACGGGCGCGGAGGTGGTGCGCTCGCAGAAGCTGCTGACGAGCGTCGGCTACAAGCTCGGCGACGGCGAGCCGTCGTATGTGCTGGAGGGCTCGATCGCGGTCACGGGCGCGCTCGTACAGTGGCTGCGCGACCGTCTCGGCCTGATCGACACCGCGGCAGAGGTGGAGACGCTCGCGCGCACCGTGGAGGACAACGGCGGCGTGTACTTCGTGCCGGCGTTCTCCGGCCTGTTCGCGCCCTACTGGCGCGACGACGCGCGCGGCGTGATCGTCGGCCTGACGGCTTTTTCAAATAAGGGCCACATCGCGCGCGCGGCTCTGGAGGCGACCGCATGGCAGTCCCGCGAGGTGATAGACGAGGCGAGGGCCGTAACGGGCGCCGCCCTGACCGAGCTGCGGGTGGACGGCGGCATGACCGCGAACGAGCTTTTGATGCAGTTTCAATCAGACGTCCTCGGCGTGCCCGTTGTGCGTCCGAAGGTGAGCGAGACGACGGCGCTCGGCGCGGCGTTCGCGGCCGGGTTGGCGTGCGGCTTCTGGTCGGGCCTGGATGAGCTGCGCGAGCGCTGGGCGCAGGACAGGCGCTGGGAGCCCGAGATGGAGGAGGCCGTGCGCGAGCGCGAGTACGCCAAATGGAAGAAGGCCGTCACGCGCTCCTTCGACTGGGTCGAGCAGGACGAGACGATTCATCAGGCGTAGGATCGTCCAGCCGGCAGCTGGAGGAGAAGCCGCAGGCAGCTCAGGCGGTGGCGGCGCTGTGGGCGGTCGCCCACTCGACGATCGCAGCGGTGCCGGTGACGGTGTCGCCGTCGTCGAGCACGAGCACCGGCACGTCTTCCTGCCCGGTCAGCTCGAGGATCTCCTTGCGCTTGCCCCTGCGACTGAACGGCACCTTTTTGAAGCCGCCGGCGATCTTCACCGTGTAGGTGTGTCCCGCCTCGTCGAGAGCCTTGGCGGCCACGCCGCACGGGTGCTTGTAGAGCGGCGCGTTCGCGCCGTGGGTTCGTGCGGGGCAGGTGTAGAGATCCATCGGCACAGTGTAGTCGCGTGAGCGGCACTCGCCGCCACCGTCGTCACCGAGCGCGTTGCGCCAGATGTGCAGGGTGGGAGCAAACCGTGAAAGACTGCAGGACTCTCTTCGCATTCGTTGGGCTCTGGTAAGTGCAGATCAACAGGCTACAACTCACCCAACGACTCGACGAGGCCTTCCTAGCGCACGGACGTCTCGAGGAGTTTGCCGCTGCGTTTTTGGGAGTCCGCGACCGTGCGAGATACGGCAACCTACATCGACGAGGCACAAACGTGGGGGGCGAGACCGTCACCGGCTGGCCCGACCTGTTCGCACTCACGGATGGCGCGAAGCTCGATGTTGTCTCAGTGACTCGGCGAGCGACCGCTCCGGCAGCCATGAGCCACCTGGAAGATGACATCGCCAGAATCCAGAAGAGTGAGCCGGGGACGATCGCCGGCTTCACATTCTTCGCATGGGCGCCAACGCCGGGGGGAACCGTGCTTCAAACCGCGGCGCGAGCGTTGATCGATTGTGGTTTGGCCGCTGATCGCATCACTTTCGTTTTTGCGCAGGAGCTGGTCCAGACTCTGCTGCGTGACCCCCAGTATGGGCGCCTGCTCGTGGACGAGCTCGCCTTGCACACGCATGCCTTCCCCTTCGAAGACAGCCAGTCGCGAGACCTGTTCTCGGACGAGCCGGGGCTGTTCCGCCCATCGCGTGCCGAGTTTGAGAGCGGTGCTGTCCATCGCCCTACGGCGTTCACAGAAGCGCGGGAGCGCTTGGTCTCGGAGCGCTTCTGTGTGGTGCTTGGCCGGGGCGCGGCGGGAAAGACCGTGCTCGGGGCCCATATGGCGCTTTCCTCCGAGTGGGCTCGCTTCTACTACTTAGATCTTTCCGACAACGACCAAACGCAGGCTGTCCCACAGGCACTGGAGGTCCTGTCGAGCGTGAGCCAGCCTGGAGTTCTGTTCATCATCGACAACGCTCACTTGGCGTCGCGCGCGGCACTGCTGCTGCACGATCACTGGGTCCGTCAGGGAAACGGAAGCAGCTTGCTTGTGCTCGCCCGATTCACGTCGACCCTCCAAGACCGTGTCGGGGGCCGGCCGTTGTCCCGTCTGACCGAGCAGGCGATTCACCTCGTGGCCTCGCCCGAAGACCTGGGCGGCATCGCACGGCGACTTCTCATGCGAAAGGGCGAAGCCGCACGCGTGCCAGACGACGCTCTCCGCGTCTGGGAGAAGACGTTCGGCGGAGACCTCGTGGCGTTCAGCCTCGCGTTGCAAAGTCGGATCGAGGCGGGGGGCCTAGAGACGCTACGGCGCACATGGAGCCTTTCGTATCAAGACACGCTGGACTACGTGCACAGCCAGTACATAGCGGATGCAAGCGACAGCGAGCGGGAGAGCCTCTTTCGCATCGCCGCGCTTGCGAGGTATGAGATCGGCGTACCACCGCAAGCGCTTCCCCACGGCCACGAACTCTCTCACACGGTGAAACATGGAATAGTCATCGAGAGTCGCCACGGTTTGCTTGGCGAGCGCCGTTACACGCTTGTTCACCCCGGCCTCGGCACCTTGATCTCGCAGGCTGCGGGGTTCAGCGAGGAAGACCTCGATGCGCTCGCTATCGAGACAGCCATGAACGCGCTCCCGGCTGCTCTCAGCTTGGCCAGGCGCGCAGACGGCGTAACTGCACAAAAGGTCAGCGCGCTACTCCGCGCGAAGTGGAGTACCCCCCATCTCCTAGATCGGATGATTCACGAAGCGCCTCTGCGCACCACTGCGCTGACCCTGGCTGGCCTTGTCAAGGACGGCGTGTGCTCGGAGGCGGATCTCGACGCCTCACTCGTATCCCGTGCAGACGTACTCGCACAAGCAATCCGCGAAGGCGACCCCGGTGCGGTCAACTTACTACTCGCCGTGCTGGGAAAACGACGTGGATTGACGGCACTTGCCGACGTGCTGACAGGGGGAGACTCCAACCTGGAGGGCCTCGTCTTGGACGCGGCACTCCAAGGCATGTGGGACACGCTCGCGGCGTTGGTGGCAGCGAACGACACGAAGATCCGTTCGGACGGCAATCAGTCACTGGCGCGCCTCGGCCACGAGACAGAGCGGTTGCTGAGGACCAACCGAGCACGGCGCGCCTTGTCTCGCGGCAGCTCCCGCGTTTGGTCTGGAGACCTGAGCCATTTCCTCGACTCGTTGAAGCGACGGCCAAAGACTCGGGCGTCGGTTCTCAGAGCCCTCAGTCGTCCTGAAGGCCTCAGCGGGTTGCGGCTGATGCTCGTCGGTCGTGGCATCCGTGCAGCGGCACCCCTACTCGCACGGATCGTGGAGCTCGATCCGGATCTCGCCCGCGAGGTCTTTCGTGAGCTCGACGATGAAGGCATCGCGGACCTCGGCCGCGGGTTGTGCTCCGGCCGCGTGGACGACCTGGCTACGCTCATATCGCTGATCGAGCGCGTCGCCCCTGAACAGGTACTGGCATTGAAAAGGTGGCTCAACTCTGGCGAAGGGCGCGAAGCTCTGAAACGGTGCATAGTAGACACGTCGATCGATGGCATAGTGGTTACCCTCGACGGCAAGATCTCGGTGCCCGACGAGCTCAACGCAGCCCTGACCGAACTCGAGTCAGAGGCTGGCACGAGTGTTATCGCACGCGTAGCAGGACGTTCCCACGTTGCCGACCTCTTGAGGCTCGTCGAGGTCTGGCCGCCGGGCACACGTGTGATCAACGACATAAACGCCGAGACATGGCATCGCCAGGTTATGGCGCGAAGACCCGAGAACCCGGAAGTGTTCACACGCGCGGTAAAGGCCCTGAGCCAGCACGGGCGGAGCGATCTAATCAACGCGCTTGCCACAGCCGTGGTCGATCGAGCCACACCTCGGCAATGGAGCAAGGCATATTTCGGACCCGTAGCCAACGTCCTGAGGTTCGCGCGCGACCGGTCCGCTGAGGACAAGCTTCGATTCATGGATCGTGCCCTCGAAGATGGATGGTTGCGGCGTCAATACGAGCATGCCGGCCTCGGGGCGCTCGCGGCTTCCCTATTCAACCTCTGGGTGGATCAGCCCGAGGCGGTGATCGCATGGCTCGCGGATGACTCGTTGGCCGACCGACTTGCCAGGGAGATGCGACAACTTGACGAGAATCCGAACAACATCGCACTATTCGCGCAAGGCTACGGCGCCGCTGGGCTTTTCGTCGACGTGCCGCGGTGGATCTTTCCGTCAGCCGCACTGAGGCCAGCTATTGAGCTCATTCTGCCGACATCTCCCAGTAAAGGACTCACTCTGTACGAGCTGCAGATACTGTTGGGTGCGTTCGCCGCTGCAGACCTGACAATACTGTGCGAGGAGCTTCCCAGTTGGATCGCACGCGTCGAGGACAATTATCGGACCGTCCCGCTGCGTGGGCGCTCCCTCCTGCTCAAACGCCACGCGATCGGCTGGCTTTCTGCTCCCAACGTCATGTCGCCACACCACCGGCGTACGGTTTTGAAATCACTCGGACTCCAACCAGCGCCTACCAATGGGAGCTCGTTTCAGCTCTGAATGCCTGCGCCCATCCGTGCCAGCACGCCACGGATCGACAAGCGACTCTGAGAACGGCGCGCTAGGGCCGGTACATCCCCTCGATCGCCTCGGCGTACTTCTCGGCGATCGGCTTGCGCTTGAGCTTCATCGTCGGTGTGAGCTCATCGCCGCCTGGCAGCCAGTCGCCCTCGACGATGGTGAACTTCTTTATTTGTTCCACTTTCGCGAGCTTCTCGTTGGCTGCGTCCACGCCCTTCTGCACCTCCGCGCAAACGCGCTCGTCTTGCGCGAGCGACTCGAGGGTCGTGTTCTCGATGCCCTGCTGCGCGGCCCACGCGGGCGCGAAGTCCGTGTCGAGCACGATCAGCGCGGTGTTGTAGGGGCGGGAGTCGCCGATGCAGCACGCCTGGCCGATCAGCGGCGAGGCGGTCTTGATCGTGGCCTCGATGTTCGCGGGGGACATGTTCTTGCCGCCCGCGCTGATGATGAGCTCCTTCTTGCGATCCACGATCGTCAGGTAGCCGTCCTCGTCGAAGCGTCCGATGTCGCCCGTGCGCAGCCAACCGTCGTCGGTGAACGATTCGGCGGTCTTCTGCGGCAGGTTGCGGTATCCGAGCATCACCACTTCGGATTTGACGAGCACCTCGCCGTCGCTGTCGAGCTTGATCTGCACGCCCGGCGCGGGCGGCCCGACGGTGCCGATCTTGATCCTCGCGTTGGGGTTCACGCTGCCCGCGCCGCACGTCTCGCTCATGCCCCACAGCTCCGCCAGCGGCAGCCCGATGGCGTGGAAGAACTCGAGCACCTCCACGGGCGTCGGCGCGGCGCCGACGTTGATCGCCTCGACCTGGTCGAGGCCCAGCATCGAGCGCAGGCCCGCGAAGATCTCAATGTCTGCCGTGGCGACCTGCTCGGCGAGCGCCTCCGGCACCGGCTCGCCGCGCTGCTCCAGGCGCACTTTCTCGATGCCCGCATCCAGCGCCGTCTGCAGCTTCTCGCGCTGCTCCTCGGGCTGCCCCGCAACCATCGTCTCCAGGCCCGCCTTCAGCTTCTCCCAAATGCGCGGCACGGCG
The DNA here is from genome assembly GCA_963813055.1 of uncultured Solirubrobacteraceae bacterium. Classification (GTDB taxonomy): domain Bacteria; phylum Actinomycetota; class Thermoleophilia; order Solirubrobacterales; family Solirubrobacteraceae; genus Palsa-744. The sequence goes on along the minus strand of CAWEXM010000005.1, from coordinate 117,977 downwards.
AAGAACCAGCTGGGGCGCACTTCGGGCAGGTAGGAGAGCACCTGGCGGGGATCGTCGCAGCAGGTGATCTGCAGGCCGAACACGATCGGCAAGTAGTGATGCGCGTTGCGCTCAGCCACGTGCGCGCTCGGCAGCCACGAGATCACGCGCCCGTCCTTGGGGAACTCGATCAGCTCGTCCAATCCCTCCACCGCAGCGAGCAGATTGCGGTGGATCAGCTGCACGCCCTTCGGCGGGCCGGTGGTCCCCGAGGTGTAGATCAGCGTCAGCACGTCGCTCGGCTGGATCTGAGCGACGGATGCCTCGACATCGAAGCTCGTCTCCATCGCCTCCACGTCCGCCAACGCCAGCGTGCCCTCAGGCGCCCCGCCGTCGACCACGATCACGTGTTCCAGCTCAGGCAGCTCGCGCCGCGCCTCGAGCACGCGCTGCAGATACTGCTGCTCGCAGATCAGCACCTTCGCGGCGGCATCCTCGACGAGGTAGCGGATCTGCTCGGCGGTGTACGTGTTGTAGATCGAGAACGGCGCCGCGCCGAGCATCATGCCCGCGAGGTCGCACACGTGGAACTCGGGGCGGTTGGAGAGCATCAGCGCGAGCGTGTCGCCGCGCCGGAGACCCAGCTCGGCGAGCGCTCCCGCAAGCGCGTCCACCCGTTCGCGCAGCTCACCCCACGTGAGCGTGATCGCATCGCCCTTCGTGCGGATCGCTATGTCGTCCGCGCGCGTGGCGGCGGTGATCCGAAACGCCGCGGCGATCGTCGGCGCGTTGGCCGCCAGATCGCGTGCGCCCGACTCAGTTACCGCTGCCTCCATCCCACGCTCAATCATAGCCCTCGTCTAGAGCCGCTGGACGCACCGCATCGAATACCTGCGAGCGGGGTTTAGTGAGCCAGAGGAAGGTCGCACACAAGACCCCTGACCCGAAGGAGAGGCACAGATGCGTTCGAAAAAGCTGAACGCGGCCATCGCGGCCGCGGGCGCTCTGCTGCTACTGGCTCCGGCCGGTGCGGCGGCGCGCGGAGGACACCCCGAGACCCACCACAAACGCGCAGAGATCCACCACCGACACGGAACCCCCGGCCCGGGCTGCCGCGTGCGGCTGAACGTCGCGCCGCGCCTGCTCACGGCGGGCGAATCGGCGCTCGCCTACGGGCAGCTCACGTGCGATCTCCCCGCCAACCAGCCGGGACAGACGGTGACGCTGTATGAGCACTCGATCGGCTCGCCGGGCTTCGGCGTGGTCGGCACGGGCACGACCGACGAACACGGCTTCTACGCGATCACCGCCAACTCGATCACCGCCAACAGCGCGTTCTACGTGATCGCGCATGGCGCGCGCAGCGCGAACCGGGTGGTGCGCGTCGCGGCGCAGGTGACGCTCGTAGGGCCCGCCGAAGGCACGCAGATCCTCACGTCGCTCAAGACGGGGCGGCCGAACCGCGTGACGTTCACCGGCACCGTCACCCCGCCCGACGCTGGCGCGCTCGTGGTGCTGCAGCGCCAGAACGCCCTCACGGGCAACGACTGGCACCGCATCCAGGTCGGCCGGGTCAACCCGGACGGCACGTTCTCGATCGAGCACGTGTTCCGCGTTCCGGGCGACGCGAACATCCGCGTGCTCGTGCGCAGCCATCGGCGCAACGTGCCGAGCGTCTCCAACGTGCTCAACTACCAGATCTCCCAGGCTCAGAACCCGGAGCTGACGATCTCGAGCTCGAAGGACCCGATCACCTACGGCGAATCGGTGACGATCAGCGGCACAGCCGCGGGAGCGGCGAACATGCCGATGACGCTGCTCGCGCACACCCGCCACGGCAGGTTCTCGCCCGTCGCGCAGGTCAGCACGGACGGCAGCGGCAACTACACGTTCCCGGCGCAGTCGCCGGTGGCGAGCACGTTCTACCGAGTGCAGGGCGCGGGCAAATCCTCCGCGGTGCTGTACGAGGGCGTCAAAGACGTGCTCAGCGCGGAAGCGTCCCCCACGACCATCTCCGCGGGACAGACGGTCACGTTCAAAGGCGCGGTCACACCTGACCACACCGGCCACGTGATCTACCTCGAGCGCCAGAACGCCTCGGGGACCTCGTTCCACGTGGTGGAGGTGGCGGTGATCGGCGCGGGCTCGACGTACTCGATCGCCCACACGATCTACTCGCCCGGCACGAGCGTGTACCGCGTGAAGGTGCCCGGCGATCCTCAGAACGGCGGCACGGTGAGCGCCAACTTCACCATCACCGTGAACCCGCCGGCGCCCGCGACGCTCACGCCGGAAGCCCCCGGCAACTCGACCCAGCCGTCGCAGGGCAAGCTCTAGCACTCGAGGGGACGCCTAGAGAGGCAACGAGACACGCACTGTGGCCGTCTCCCGCGAGGGGGGCGGCCACAGACGTATATGGAGGAGGGATGTCCGAGCGCCTGAGCGCCCGCCAAGGCGGCGGGCGCCGTCGTGCAGATGGATCGCTCAGGCGGCGACGGCGCGCGAGTCGAGGTGCGCTCCGACCTTGCGCTTGACGCGTTGCAGCGCGTTGTCGACCGTCTTCGTGTCGCAGCTCGAGACGCTCGCCGACCTGCTCGTAGGAGTAGCCGTCGAGATACAGCGACAGCACGCGGCTCTCCAGCTCGGAGAGCGCCGTGGAGAGGCAGCCCACGAGCGAGCGCAGCTCCTCTGAGGAGATGACCTGGTTGACGGGGTCGTGGACCGTCGGCCCCGGCAGCATCTGGTCGAGCGTGGGCACGTCTTCCCCGCTGCCCGCGGGCGTGGAGGAGAACGACACGTACTGGTTCAGCGGCGTGTGCTTGTTGCGCGTGGCGGTCTTCACCGCGGTGATGATCTGACGGGTGATGCAGAGCTCCGCGAAGTTGCGGAAGCTCGACTCGCGGTCGGTGCGGAAGTCGCGGATCGCCTTGTACAGGCCCACGAGGCCCTCCTGGATGAGGTCTTCGGAGTCGCCTCCCGCGAGGAAGTACGACGAGGCCTTCAGGCGCACGAAGCCGTGGTAGCGCCTTACGAGACGGTCATACGCGTTGCGGTCTCCCTGCTTCGCAAGCGCAATCAGGAAAAGGTCTTCGACCTTAGGTTCAGAGTTAGGGTTATGCGATATTCGAGCCACGAGCAGATCCTTTCTTGGGCCCACCTCCATGGCGGCCCCCAAAATTGCTCCGTGGCGCACTCCTCCCCTGGCGCCAAAGCTATTCAATTCCCAAGGTTTCTCAACCTTAGGTTCAGCGTTAAGTCTGCGGCAGCCTTACACAGTTATGAACCCCTGTCAAGCGACCCGACTGCGAATCTGCAAGATCTCATACAGCGCCGCCGCCGCCGCGGCGCTGACCCCCAGCGACTCGATCGTGCCGAGCAGCGGCAGCGAGATCAGCTCATCGCATGCGCTCGCCACGCGCGGGCGCAGGCCACTGCCCTCGCTGCCGAGCACCAGCACCATCCCCGCGCCGCCGTATTGCGGCGCGTCATAGGAGATCGCCGGCTTGCCGTCCGCGCCCTCGGCGCTCGCCCCGTAGCACCAACACCCCGCGCGGCGCGCGTCGGCGAGGAAGTCAGCGAGGTTGCGCACGCGCGCCACCGGCAGGTGCTCGACGGCCCCCGCCGATGCCTTGCACACCGCGGACGTGACCTCCGCGGCGCGACGCTCGGGGATCACCACGCCGGCCGCGCCCACGCACTCAGCGGTGCGGCAGATGGAGCCGAGGTTCTGCGGGTCCTGGATCTGGTCGAGCGCCACCAGCAGCGGGTTCTCCTTCGCGAGCAGCTCATCCGCGCCGGCGTAGTGGTAGGAGCCCGCCTCAGCGCAGATCCCCTGGTGTGCGCTGGAGCCACAGCGGCGCTCGATCTCCTCCGCGGTGACGGCGTGCGCCTTCACGCCCCCGAGCCAGGGCTCGCGCGCCGCTCCCGCGGTGACCCACACATCGCTCACCTGGTGCGCGCGCCGACCCCGCAGCGCCTCCCTAACGGGGTTGCGCCCGTAGAGGATCACAGCGGCAGCAGCTCGAAGCGGCCGGCCCCGTCGCGGACCTCCCAGCCCTGCGCGGCGATCTCCTCGCGCAGGCGATCCGAGGCCGCGAAGTCCCTCTCGGCGCGCGCCCGCTCACGGCGTTCAGCCAGCTCGCGCACCGCGGCGGGCGCCTCTTCGGCGGCATCGAGCAGCGCCTCCAGGCCGAGCACGTCGAGCATCTCGCGCAGGTGCGAGTCACCCGTCGCGGCGGCTCCGGCGGCGCTCAGCGCGCCCGCCTGGCGGATCCACTCGTTCACGACGGCGAGCGCCTCGGGCGTGTTGAAGTCGCGCGCGAGCGCGTCGAAGAAGCGATCGCGCAGCGGATGCAGCTCAGCGGGCGAGGAGCCGGGGCTCAGGCGCCTGCCGGCCTCGCGGATGCGGTTGACGTTCGCCCGCGCCTGCTCGAGCGCGGCGTCGGAGAACGCGAGCGGCTGGCGGTAGTGGCCGGAGACGAGGTACATCACGACCACGAGCGGGCCGTTGGCCGCGAGCACCTCGTGCAGCAGCGCGATGTTGCCGACCGACTTGGCCATCTTCTCGCCGGTGAGCTGGATCATGCCGTTGTGCATCCACAGCTTCGTCAGCTCCGCGCCGCGCGCCGAGCGCGTCTGCGCGGCCTCGTTCTCGTGGTGGGGGAACACCAGGTCCGATCCGCCGCCATGGATGTCGAAGCCCACGCCGAGCAGCTGCTCGGCCATCGCCGAGCACTCGATGTGCCAGCCGGGGCGGCCCTGCCCCCAGGGCGAGTCCCACCACGTGTCCTCGCCGTCCTTGCGCGCCTTCCACAGCGCGAAGTCCAGCGGGTCCTCCTTGCGCTCCGTGCCTTCGATCCCCTCGCCCTGGTCCATGTTCTCCAGCAGCCGGTGGGAGAGGCTGCCGTAGCCCTCGTCGGAGCGCACGCGGAAGTACACGTCGCCGTCGGCCGCGTAGGCGTGGCCGCGCTCGATCAGCGTGGCGATGTACTCGACGATCGGCCCCATCGTCTCCGACGCGAGCGGCTCGTGGTCGGGCCGGCCGAGGCCTAGGCCGTCGGTGTCGGACATGTAGTGCGCGGTCATCTCCACAGCGAGCTGCGCGCTGGGGACTCCCTGCGCGCGCGCGGCGTCGTAGATCTTGTCGTTGACGTCGGTGACGTTCACCACGAGGCTCGCCTCGTAGCCCTCGTGCGCGAGGAAGCGCCGCAGCAGGCTGAACACGACGAACGGGCGCGCGTTGCCGATGTGGATGCGGCTGTACACGGTCGGCCCGCACGCGTAGATGCCGACGCGGCCGGGGTCGCGCGGCGAGAGCGGCTGGAGCTTGCCGCTGAGCGTGTCGTGGAGGAGGATCTCTCGCATCGCCGCGCAACCCTAGCGGGCGTGCGTCACAGCTCGCGAAGGTTTGCGACCGCGAGCGCCGCGACGCCCTCGCCGCGCCCGACGAACCCGATCCGCTCGCCCGTGCTGGCCTTCACGTTCACGCGCCGGGCGTCCAGCGCGAGCGCCCGCGCGAGACGCTCGCGGATCGCCTCGCGGTGCGGCGCGAGCTTGGGCGCCTCCATTATCACGGTGGTGTCGACGTTGACGACCTCAAGGCCCTCGCGCGCCACCATCGCTACGACCTCCTCCAGCAGGCCGATCGAGTCGGCGTCGCGCCAGCGCTCGTCGGTGTCGGGGAAGTGCTCGCCGATGTCTCCCAGGCCACACGCACCGAGCAGCGCGTCGATCAGCGCGTGCGCGAGCACATCGGAGTCGGAATGTCCCTCCAGGCCTCGCTCGTTGGGGATCTCCACGCCGCCGATCACGAGCCTGCGGCCCTCGACGAGACGGTGGGAGTCGAAGCCGATCCCCATGAGCGTCATGTGGATCGCACCTCGCCCGCGTCGGTCGCGCCGATCGGCTCGAGGCGGCGCTCACGCCCGTCGAACACGCACAGCTCGCGCACCTCGAGCCGGTCGAGCAGCTCGAGCGCTTGGTCGTAGTCCGCGCCGATGTCCTCGGGGCGGTGGGCGTCGCTTGAGAGCGCGATCGGCGCGCCCGTTTCGAGGACCATCTCCAGGAAGGCGGGCGAGGGGTACATCTCGCCAGCAGGCTTGCGCAGCCCAGCCGTGGACAGCTCAACAGCGATGCCCGTGTCGGCGATCGCTTCGATCGCGGGCTCGTAGTAGCGGCGCAGGTCGCCCTCCGGCAGCGGTCGATCGGTGCGTGCGGAGCCCCAATACTTCACGAGGTCAGGGTGGGCGAGGACGTCGAACAGGCCGCTGCGCGCGGCCTCCGCGATCGACTCGAAGTAGCGCCGCCAGATCTCCTCTGCGCTGCGGCCGGACTGCCACACGCCGTAGTCGTCCATGTCGACGGCGCCGTCGCGCAGGAAGTGCACCGATCCGACGACGTAGTCGAAGTTGCGCGCCTGCAGCAGGTTGGCCATGCGGTCCTCCGCGCCGGGCACGAAGTCCGCCTCGATCCCCAGCCGCAGGTCGGTGCGCTCGCGCACGAACGCGCAGTACTCGTCGATGTCGTCGCTCGCGTTCGCGCGCCAGAAGGGGTGTGCCCACACGTCGAGCACCTGCGTGAAGCGGTACACGTGCTCGGAGACGCCCAGCTCGGCGATCCCGCGCTCGCTCGCGGCGGCGCGGTAGCGCTCCGCGTTGGCCTCGGTGAAGTACTCGGAGGCGGTGGCGTCGAGGCCGTCGGGCCGGAGGTGGAGGTGGTAGTCGGTGAGCATCCTTGGCGGGTGCGATTCAAGCAGGAATCCGCGCGCGTCAACCGCGGGAGCGCTCGGCGATCAGCAGCTCGGCCAACCGCAGGTCGGTCGGCGTGGTCACCTTGAGGTTCTCGTCGCTCGCCGCCACCACCAGCACCCTGCCGCCCGCCCGCTCGACGAGCCAGGCGTCGTCGCTGGCGCGCGCCAGCTCGTCCGCCGGCACGTCCAGCGCGCGCTCGAGCGCCCGACGGCGGAACACCTGCGGCGTCTGCACCGCCCACAGCTCGCCGCGCTCCAGCGTCTCCACGACGGCGCCCTCGCCGTTCGCGCGCTTGATCGTGTCGGTGACGGGCACCGCCGCGATCGCCGCATCGGCGCTCAGGTCCGCCTCCAGCGCCGCGATCATGGCTTCCGCGAGCTCGACGGTGAGCAGTGGCCGGGCGGCGTCGTGGACGAGCACGAGCTGCCCCTCGCCGCCCTCCCCAGCCGCCAGGAGCGCCCTGCGCACGGAGTCCGAGCGCACCGCGCCGCCGTCCACGGCTACGACGCCGGCCCGGGGCGGCGTCCGCGGCTGCAGCGCGGCGGCGATCCGCTCGACGCCATCTGGAGCGGGTGCGCCAGGCGGCAGCGCGACGACGATCCGCTCGACGCCACTCACCTGAGAGAGCGCGTCGATGCTCCACTGCAGCATCGGCTGGCCGGCGAGCTCGACGAGCGCCTTGGGCCTATCGGCCCCGAGGCGCTCGCCGCTGCCGGCGGCGACGATCAGTGCGACGGTCATCGCCAGGTCGGCTGTCGCGCACGCGGCAATGAAGCCAAGGCTGGTCCTGCCGCGTGCGCGAGAGCCCTGACTACTTGGCTCCGGCCACGGCCATTTGGCTGGTGGCCGAGTCCGCGAGCAGCTCGTCGAGGTAGTTCTCTGCCTCTTCCTCGTCCTTGTCGAGCGCGTACATCAGCTCGGAGGCGAGGATCTTCTTCGTGCGTGTGTACATCTGCTTCTCACCCGTCGACAGACCCTTCTCGCTCTCGCGCAGCGAGAGGTTGCGCACGACCTCGGCCAGCTCGTAGATGTCGCCGGTCTTGATCTTGTCGCGGTTGTGCTTGAAGCGGCGGTTCCAGTTCTTCGGCATCTCCGAGACCTCGTCGCGCAGCACGTTGAGGACCTTCTTGACGGTTTCCTCGTCGATGACTCTGCGCAGGCCCGCGATGGCCGCGTTCTCGGTGGGGACCCGGACGGTCATGTCGTTGTGGAGGATCTTGATGGTCAGGTACTCGCGGCGTTCGCCGAGGACCTCCATCTCCTCCTTCTTCAATACCTTGCCCGCGCCGTGATGGGGATACACGACCTGGTCACCGAGCTCGAACTCGATGTATTCCACCTCGCGTGTGACCTCCAGGTCGTCTGCGAGCGCTGCTTCTTCGGTTACTTGTGCGGGAATGGGTGTCCTCCTTCGTTACGACCGACCATCATGGTCGGCCCTTGACTCAAGTCTGTAGGTAGCGGTCCACGAGGTTCAGCTCCTGCAGCCTGCGCAGGCCCTCGCGGATGTCCTTCGCGCGGATCTCGCCCACGCCCTCGACGCCCTCCAGCTCGGCATCGCCGGCAGAGAGCAGCTCGTCCAGGCCGCCGAACTCGCTGACGATCTGCGAGACGACGATCTTGGGAAGTCTGGGGATGCGCCCGAGCACGCGGTAGCCGCGCGGGGAGACGGGGTGGTCGAGCGTGTTGAGCTTGCGGTCGTAGCCGAGCAGCTCGGCGAGACGACCGAAGTCGAGCAGGTCCTGGTGGGCGAGGCGCCCGATCTCCTCCAGCGCCGCCGCGAACGCCTCGTCGGAGTAGCTGGAGAGGTAGTCGCGCACGAGCGCGGCCTTCTCAGCCGCGGCGCCGACCATCGTCTCCTCGAGCTGCATCTCGATCAGGCGGCCCTCGCTGCCGAGCTCGACGATGTAGCGCTCGATCTCGACCGCCATGCGCGTCACCAGCTCGGAGCGCTGCAGCACCGTGAGCACGTCGTGCAGCGTCGTGCCCCCCTCGAACTCGAGCGCGGTCAGGCGCGTCGAGACCTGGTCGAGGCGAGTGCGGAACTTGTCGAGCGTCGCGAGCGCCTGGTTGGCCTTGGCGAGCACGATCGGGATGTCTTCGAGGATGTACTTCACGCCGTCCACGTACACCGAGACGACCTCGCGGCGCTGGGATACGGCGATCACGAGCGCGTCGGTCTGCTTGGAGACGCGCTCGGCGGTCCGGTGCCTGGTGCCGGTCTCGTGCGAGAGGATCGTCGGGTCGGGCATCAGCTGCACGTTCGCCATCGTGATCTTCGTGGCGTTCGCGTTGAGGATGATCGCCCCGTCCATCTTGGCGATCTGGTAGAGGAACGCGGGGGTGTAGTCGATGTCGAGCTTGATCCCGCCGGAGTTCAGGAAGCTGAGATCCTCAGGCTCTCCGATCACGATCAGACCGCCCGTGCGCGCATGGAGGATGCTCTCGATACCCTCCCGCAGCGCGGTGCCGGGCGCGATCATCTCCAGTGCCCTCATCAGCCCTGGATCCGGTCGTACTTCGTTGTCTTGATCTTCGCCGGATCGTAGAGCCACGATCCTTCATTCTAGGGCATTGAGCGATCTCTCAGCAGTTCGTATGGACGGCCCGCCCGCTCCCACACTGCGCATCGGCCTGTCTGGGCTCGGCAGCGCCGCCGCGAGGGCCTGGCGCAGCGTCGCCACCTCGCACGCCCTCCCACCGCTCTCAGGGGGCGCTATCACGCCGCTGAGGCCATGCTTGGAGGCCTCGTCCAGACGTCGCTCGGGGTGGCCGACCCAGCGCAGCTCGCCCGTCAGCCCCAGCTCGCCGAAGCACGCCCGCGGAGAGCCTTTGAGAGCGACGCCGCGGCTGGCGCTCGCGACCGCCAGCGCGACCGCCAGATCGCACCCCGGCTCATCCACCCGCACGCCGCCGACGACGTTCACGAACACGTCCGAGCCGCCCGTGCGCACGTGACCGTGGCGGCCGAGGATCGCGAGCACCAACGCCAGCCGGTTGCGGTCGAGGCCCGAGACGACGCGGCGCGGCTGTTCGAGCTCCGACGGCGCGACGAGCGCCTGCACCTCCACGAGCAGCGGCCGTGAGCCCTCCATCGCCGCGAGCACCACACTGCCGGGGGCGCGCGTCGCCTCGGCGACGAATCGCGCGGAGGCGTCGAGCACCTCCACGAGGCCGCCCTGGCGCATCTCGAACAGCCCCGCCTCATTGGTCGAGCCGAAGCGGTTCTTCAGCGCGCGCAGCTCGCGGTAGGGCCGCTCGCGCTCGCCCTCGAACTGCAGTACGCAGTCCACCAGGTGCTCCAGCACCCGTGGCCCCGCGAGCGCCCCGTCCTTCGTCACGTGGCCGACGAGGATCACCGCCACGCTCTGCGCCTTGGCGAGTTGCATGATCCTCCCCGCCACCTCGCGCACCTGCCCGACCGAGCCGGGCGCGCCCGAGAGTTCGGCCGCGCAGAGCGTCTGCACCGAGTCGATCACGCATACCTGCGGCGCCTGCGCGGCGATCGTGTCGAGCACAGTGTCGAGGTCGGTCTCCGCGAGGATGGGCACGTACAGAGCGCCGGGCGCGAGCCGTTCCGCGCGCAGCCTGACCTGCTCGGCGGACTCCTCGCCGCTGACGTACAGCGTGCGATGGCCCGCCTGCTGCAGGTGCCCGAGCACCATGTTCGTGAGCGTCGACTTGCCGATCCCCGGCGAGCCGCCGAGCAGCACCAGCGAGCCCGGCACGAGCCCCCCGCCGAGCACGCGGTCGAGCTCGCCGATGCCCGTGGACATCCGCTTCACCGGGTTGGCGCCGACCTCTCGCAGCGGCAGCGGCACGATCTTCGCGCCCCCGCCCGCGCCGTTGGGGGCGCCCTCAGAGCGGCGCGCCGTGGCGCCTGAGCGTCCGCCCGCGCGCTTGGGGGCGACGGCTTCCTCTACGAGCGTGTTCCAGGCCTCACAGCCGGGGCATTGCCCATGCCACTGCGCCGACTGGAACGCGCACTGAGAGCAGACGTGGATGGTGGTCCGGGCCATCGGCCCAGATTACGTCTCGGCGGGGACGGCTCAGTCGGCGTCGAGCTCGTCCGGCTGCTCGTCCGCGGGCGGGACGTCGCTCTCGGCGATCTCCTCCGCAGCGGCGCCTTCGGCACCGACGGCGACGGGCGTCTTCTGCTTCTTGGGGTTGACGATCGAGAGGCGCACCTCGCCCTCCTCCTCGCCTTCGGCGGGGTCCACCACCACGGTCGCGCCGGGCATCAGCTGCTCGCGCAGGACGAAGTCGGCCAGCGGGTCCTCGATGTAGCGCTGGATCGCGCGACGCAGCGGACGCGCGCCCATCGCGGGGTCCCAGCCCTTCTCCACGAGCAGATCCTTCGCGGGCTCGGTCAGCTCCAGCTGCAGCTCGCGCTCTGCCATCGACTCGCGGATGCGCAGCAGCAGCAGCTCGACGATCTGCTTGATCTCCTCCTTCTGCAGCTTGTGGAAGACGATCACGTCGTCGATGCGGTTGAGGAACTCCGGGCGGAAGACTTTCTTCAGCTCGCCCATGATGCGGTTCTTCATGTCGTCGTAGGTGATGCCCGTCTCGTCCTCTGAGACCGCGAAGCCGAGCGGCGTGTTGCGCGCGATCTCCGCGGCGCCGATGTTCGAGGTCATGATCACGATCGCGTGGCGGAAGTCGACGGTGCGTCCCTGCGCGTCGGTGAGGCGCCCGTCCTCGAGGATCTGCAGCAGGATGTTGAACACGTCCGGGTGCGCCTTCTCGATCTCGTCCAGCAGCAGCACGCTGTAGGGCTTGCGCCGGATCGCCTCGGTCAGCTGGCCGCCCTCGTCGTAACCGATGTAGCCCGGAGGCGAGCCCACGAGCCGCGAGACGGCGTGCTTCTCCATGTACTCGGACATGTCGATCCGCACGAGCGCGTCGTCGTCGCCGAACAGGAACTCGGCGAGCGTGCGCGCCAGCTCGGTCTTGCCGACCCCGGAGGGGCCGAGGAAGATGAACGAGCCGGTCGGGCGCTTGGGGTCCTTCAGGCCCGCGCGCGAGCGGCGGATCGCCTTCGAGATGACCTCGACGGCCGGGTGCTGCCCGATCACGCGCTTGTGCAGTTCGTCCTCCATGCGCATCAGCTTCTGCGTCTCGGCCTCCGTCAGCTTGAACACGGGGATGCCGGTCCACATCGAGACGATGTCCGCGATCTCCTCTTCGCCGATCGAGGGGCGCTCGCCTGACTCGCCCGATTCCCATGCCTGCTCGAGCTCGCGTTTCTTGTTCGTCAGCTTGCGCTCCTTGTCGCGCAGCGCCGCCGCCTTCTCGAACTCCTGGGCCTCGATCGCGGCCTCCTTCTCGCGGCGCGTGCTCTCGACTTCGCCCTCCAGCTCGCGGTTGGCGGGCGGGGAGGTCATCGACTTGATGCGCATCCGCGAGGCGGCCTCGTCGATCAGGTCGATCGCCTTGTCGGGCAGGAAGCGGTCGGAGATGTAGCGGCTCGCCAGTTCGCCGGCGGCGCGCAGCGCCTCGTCGGTGATCTGCACCTTGTGGTGCTGCTCGTAGCGGTCGCGCAGGCCGCGGAGGATCTCCACGGTCTGGTCGATCGTCGGCTCGTTGACCGTGATCTTCTGGAAGCGCCGCTCGAGCGCCGAGTCGCGCTCGAGGTACTTGCGGTACTCGTCCAGGGTGGTTGCGCCGATCGTCTGCAGCTCGCCTCTCGCCAACGCCGGCTTGAGGATCGACGCCGCGTCGATCGCGCCCTCGGCGGCTCCCGCTCCGACGAGGTTGTGGAGCTCGTCGATGAACAGGATGATGTCGCCGCGCTGGGTGATCTCCTTCATCACCTTCTTCAGGCGCTCCTCGAACTCGCCGCGGTACTTCGAGCCGGCCACGAGCGCCGCCAGGTCGAGCGTGTAGATCTGCTTGTTCTTCAGCAGCTCCGGCACCTCGGAGCTGGTGATGCGCTGGGCGAGGCCCTCGACCACGGCGGTCTTGCCCACGCCGGGCTCGCCCACGAGCACGGGGTTGTTCTTCGTACGCCTGGAGAGGATCTGCATGATCCGCTCGATCTCGGTCTCGCGCCCGACGCACGGGTCGAGCTTGCCGTCCGCGGCGAGCTTCGTGAGGTTGCGACCGAACTGGTCGAGCAGCTTGGATGACTTCTTGCCCTCGCCGGGCGCGCCCGCGGCGGCGGAGCCCGAGCCGCTGCCCTGTCCCTGGCGGCGCCCACCGGGGCCGGAGAGCATGCGGATCACCTCGTTGCGGATCTTCTCCGAGTCGGCGTCGAAGTCGAGCAGGATGCGGGCCGCGACGCCCTCGTTCTCGCGCACCAGGCCGAGCAGGATGTGCTCGGTGCCGATGTAGTTGTGGCCGAGGCTCAGCGCCTCGCGCAGAGCCAGCTCGAGGACCTTCTTCGCGCGCGGCGTGAACGGGATCTGGCCCGAGGTGACCTCCTCGCCGGAGCCGACGATCCGCACCACCTGCGCGCGCACGCGCTCGACGGTGATGTCGAGGCTCTCCAGTACGCGGGCGGCCAGACCCTCCTCCTCGCGCAGCAGCCCGAGCAGGATGTGCTCGGTGCCGATGTAGTTGTGCTTGAGCGTTCGCGCCTCCTCCTGCGCGAGAACGACCACCTGCCGGGCCCGTTCGGTGAATCGCTCGAACATTGTGTGATCCCTTCCTGCTTTGGACGGTGCCTCAAAGGAGCTTTGTGGTCCGGATAACGCCTGTTGAGCAGTCTACCAATCGGTCCCCCTGCTCTATCGGGGTCATCGGCAGCGGTGCGAGGAGCCTTGATCCGCGTCCGATCAGTCGCGCATCGCAGGGAACAGCACGACCTCGCGGATCGAGTCGCGCCCGGTCAGCAGCATCACCAGCCGGTCGATGCCGAGCCCGACCCCGCCGGCCGGCGGCATGCCCTGCTCGAGCGCCTGGACGAACAGCTCGTCGTAGGGCTGGACCTCCTCCCCACCCGCGTCCGCGAGGCGCACCTGAGCCTCGAAGCGCTCGCGCTGGATGTCCGGATCGGTCAGCTCGCTGAACGCGTTCGCTATCTCCATGCCGCCCGCGAACGCCTCCCAGCGCTCGACCAATCCAGGCTTGGAGCGGTGCTGGCGCGCGAACGGCGAGAGCTCCACGGGGTAGTCCATGACGAACGTCGGCTGCACGAGCGTCGGCTCCACGAACTTCGACAGCAGATCGTCGGCCATCTGCTCCCAGCTGGCGCCCTCGGTGCGGATCTCCAGGCCCCGCTGTTCGATCTCGCGAAGAAGCCGATCTTTGTTTCTAGCCTCGGCGAGGTCGATCCCCGTCGCCCGCGAGATCGCCTCGACGAAGCCCACCCGTCGCCACGGCGTGGCGAAGTCGATCTCGCCCGCGTAGCCGATCGCGCGCGCCGCGCCGCCGACGATCGCTTCCAGGCGTGCAGCCACGTCCTCGTAGTCGGCGTAGGCCTCGTAGAACTCGACCATCGTGAACTCGGGGTTGTGCTTGGAGGAGACGCCCTCGTTGCGAAAGTCCTTGCCCAGCTCGTACACGCGCTCCAGGCCGCCCACGAGCAGGCGCTTGAGGTACAGCTCGGTCGCGATCCGCAGATACAGCGTGCGCTCGAGCGCGTTGTGATGGGTCGTGAAGGGCCGCGCCAGCGCGCCGCCGTAGAGCGGCTGCAGGACCGGCGTCTCGACCTCCAGAAAGCCCTCGCCGTCCAGATAGGCGCGCACCGCTGAGATGATCCGTGCGCGGTCCGCGAACAGCTTGCGCGCGTCCTCGCTCGCGATCAGGTCCAGCTCGCGCCGGCGGTAGCGCAGCTCGAACGTCGCTGAGGCCCGCGTGCTTGTCCGGCGGCGGGCGCAGCGCCTTGGCGAGCACCTCGAAGCGCTCGACTCGCAGCGAGATCTCACCGCGGCGGCTGCGCAGCGCGGCGCCGTCGACGCCGACGATGTCGCCCACGTCAAGCGATGTCAGCCGCTCGAACGCCTCTTCGCCGAGGATGTCGGTGCGCGCGTGCAGCTGGATCTTGCCGCTGCGGTCGACCACGTCGAGGAACGCCATCTTGCCCGCCTCGCGGCGCGCGGCGATCCTGCCCGCGACGCGGTGCGAATCTTCGGTTTCCTGCCCGTTCTCCAGATGCGCGTAGGTGGAGAGGATCGTCTCGATCGGCTCCACGTCCGCGAACGCGTACGGGAACGCGCCGGGGTCCGCTGCGCGCAGGCGCTCCGCCTTCGCGCGCCGCTCGGCGATCAGCTCCTCCAGGCCGTGCCTGCTCGACTCGCCCGCGGGCCGCTCCTCGGGCGGCTGGTGCTCGCTTCCGCTCACCGCGGCGAGCCTACTCGAGGCCGACGTCGATCTTGGTGATCTTGAGCTTGCGCGCCGGGCCTTTGGGGACCTGCACGGCGACGGTGTCGTTGCGCTTGTGGCCGATCAGCGCGCGGCCGACAGGCGACTCGTTGGAGAGCTTGTACTCGTCGGGCTTCGCCTCGGCTGAGCCGACGATCGTGTATTTGACCGACTTGCCGGTCTTTTCGTCCTTGACGTGCACCACCGAGCCGACCTGCACGACGTCGGTGGAGAGGTCCTTGGCCTGGATCACGGTGGCCATGCGCAGCTTCTCCTGCAGCTGCGCGATGCGACTCTCGACCATCGCCTGCTCGTTCTTGGCGTCGTCGTACTCGGAGTTCTCGGATATGTCTCCGAACTCTCGTGCCTCCTTGATGCGCTGCGCGACCTCTTTGCGCTTCTCCGTGGAGAGCAGCTCGAGCTCGTCCTGGAGCTTCTGGAGACCTTCGGGTGTGAGGATGACGTCCTTCGGCATGTCGGCGGGCGGGACTCGTTTCCACGGGTTGAGGGTCCGTCCGGGGGGCACACAAAACCCCGCTCGCAGCGGGGACGTGACCGACCGGGGGCTTCAGCGAGCGCAGCAGTATAGCGGGGGGCGGGATCCACCGGGCAAGGGCCCGGGACCGCCTCAAACGGCAAGCGCCGAGACCGCCTGCGCGGACTCCAGCGCACGCCGCGCCTGCTCCAGCGTCTCCGCACTCTGCAGCGTTTCCTGCAACGTCTTCGACTCCTGCGATGGCAGCTGAAGACGGGTCACGTACCAGGGGTAGAACTTGCGCAAATAGCGCGTCGCGCGCGGCTCGCCGAGATGCTCCACGGCGCGCTCGATCGTCCAGTCGAGCTCCTCCAGGACCTCCGCGCGCGTGGGGCCTTCCTCGCGTGTCCCGAGCAGCTGGGCGAAGAGCCAGGGGTTGCCGAGCGCTCCGCGCGCCAGCATCACCGCCGCCGCGCCCGTCAACTCGAACGCCTCGCGTGCGTGCTCGGCGTCGCTGAGACCCCCGGTGAGAATCACGGGCGCGTCGAGCGAGTCCACCAGCCGGCGCGCCAGCTCGTAGTCGGGCACGCCCTTGTGGTGCACAGCGGCGGAGCGGGGATGGAAAGCGATCGCCGCGACGCCGGCCTCCTCGACGAGGCGGTGGGCAACCTCGAAGCCGCTCGTGTCTCCGGCCCGCAACCCCGAGCGCAACTTGACGGTCACGGGTATCCCACCCGTCCCAATCCCACCCGCCCCATCGACCGCGGCGCGCGCGACCGCCACCGCGCGGTCGGGATCGGCGAGCAGCGCGGCGCCCGCGCCCGTCTTGCGCACCTTCGGCACGGGGCAGCCCATGTTGATGTCGATCGCGTCCGCGCCCAGCGCCGCGACGTGGGCCGCCGCCTCGCGCATCGTCGCGGGGTCTTCGCCGAACAGCTGGATCGACACGGGTCCGTTTTCGCGCTCGCGCGGGTCGATGCGCAGCATCTCCTTGCACGTGCGCTCGTTGCCGTAGTGAATCGCGTGCGAGGAGACCATCTCCGAGACCGCCATCCCCGCCCCGTAGCGCTTCGCCTGCAGCCGCACGAACCAGTTGCCGATCCCCGCCAGCGGCGCGAGCAGCACGCGGTTGGGCACGCTCAGCGAGCCGAGCGTCCAGGAGTCCGTGAGCGATCGCGAGGCGGGCACGCGCTCCATTGTGGCGAGAGCCGGAGCCTGCTCAGGTATTGAGTTCATGCAAGAGGCGCAGCCCGGTGAGCGTGAGCAGGTCGTCGACGTGCTCGATCTCCTCCGTGTACGGCACCACCAGCCGCGCCAGGCCACCCGTGGCGATCACGTCGGTGCGCCCGCCCAGCTCGCCGTAGAGGCGGCGCAGGATCGCGTCGATGGCGCCCGCGTAGCCGAACACCACGCCCGAGCGGATCGCGTCGATGGTGTTCTTGCCGATCACGCTCTTCGGCGGCGCGAGGTCCACCTTGGGCAGCCGCGCGCCGCGCTCCGACAGCGCTTCGAGGGAGATCTCGATGCCGGTCATCAGCGCGCCGCCGAGGTACTCGCCCTCGCCCGAGACGATGTCGAACGTCGTCGCCGTGCCGAAGTCCACGCACACCGCCGCGCCGCCGAAGCGCGCGCGGATCGCGACCGCGTTGACCAGCCTGTCGGCGCCGATCTCGCGCGGGTTGTCGTAGCGGATCGCCATGCCCGTCTTGGTCCCCGGCCCGACCGCGAGCATCTCGTGTCCGAGATAGCGGCCCGCCATCTCCGTCCACTCGGGCTCCAATTGAGGCACGGTCGAAGACACGATCGACGATTTCAGATCCGCGAATCCGTACCCGCGCAGCTCGAGCAGGTTGCGCAGCGCCGCCCCCAACTCGTCCGCGGTTGACTGGCGCACGGTCGCAAAACGCCAGTGCTCGAGCAGCTCATCGCCGCGATAAGCCCCGAAGTGGGTCTGCGTGTTTCCGACGTCGACTGCGAGCAGCATCGGCGACCATTATGCTCAGGCACGATGGCTGCAGGCACGCTCAAGCTCTACACGCTCCCCGCCTCGCACCCGTGCGCGGCCGTGGAGGTCGCGCTGCAGATGAAGTCGATCCCCTACAAGCGCGTCGATCTGCTGCCGATGACGCAGATCCTCGCCGGCCCGCCGCTGTACGGTGGCGCTACCGTGCCGGGCATCCGCGGCAACGGCGAGCGCCTGGTCGGCTCGCGCGCGATCATGCGCCGCCTGGACGAGCTCGTCGCCGAGCCGCCGCTTTTGCCGCCTCCCGGCGACCCCAACTATGCGCGCGTCCTCGAGATCGAGCGCTGGGGCGATGAGGTCCTGCAGAGCGTGCCGCGCAGGGTGATCGACGCGGGGTTCATCCGCCGCCCCGACACGCTCGAGAGCTACGCGGAGGACGCCAAACTGCCGCTGCCGCGCCCGATGCTGCGCCCGGCGATGCCGCTCACCGCAAGGCTGATGGCGATCAAGAACAAGGCCAAGGACGAGAACGCACGGGCGGATCTCGCGGCGCTCCCAAGCCAGCTCGACCGCATCGACGGGTGGATCGCCGAGGGTCTGCTGGGCGGCGAGCAGCCCAACGCCGCGGACCTGCAGATCGGCAGCTCGATTCGCCTGATGCTGACGATCGGCGACGTGCGGCCCATGATCGAAGGCCGCCCCTGCGCGGCGCTCGCGCGCTACTTCCCGCCGCAGGCCGGCGCCATCCCCGCGGGCGTGCTGCCGGCGGAGTGGCTCCCCGCCCCAGCCGCTCGATAGAGCCCCACGGCGCTACAGTCGCGGTGCGACACATGCGCACCCTCGACCCGCAGTCTCTCACCCAACACGTGGACCGCCTCTACCGCGCCGCGTGGGCGCTGTGCGGCTCGCGCGAGGACGCCGAGGACCTCGTCCAAGAGACATTCGCGCGTGTGCTCTCGCGCCCGCGGGTGCTGACGGGCGACGACGAGCTGTACTACCTGATGCGCGTGCTGCGCAACACGTTCCTCACAGGGCTGCGCACCGCGTCGCGGCGGCCCGTGACGGTCGCGACGCTCGAGGACGTGGTGACGGCCGACCCGCGGCCGATGGCGCGCCCAGCGGAGGCGCTCGAGGTGAAGGAGCTGTACGCCACGATCGCCACGCTCCCGGAGGACTTCCGTCTGGCGCTCGTCGCCGTGGACGTCCTCGGCCTCTCCTACCGCGAGGCCTCGCGCGCTCTGCGCGTCCGCGAGGCGACGCTCACCACGCGCCTGTTCCGGGCGCGCAAGCAGATCGTCAAGCGCCTCTCCCCCGAGGCGCCAAAATCTGGACCGGCGACGTCGAGCCTGCGGGAAGAGAGGAACGCCGGCGGAGTCTTGTCGGGAGAAGGGGCGCAATGAGCGAGCAACGACCACACCCAGAGACGGAGCTGATCGAGCGCATACGCGCGATCGACGAGCGCGCGCCCGAAGAGCTTCACCGGCGCGTGCAGGCGCTCGTCGCCGAGCGCGCGGGCCCTCCGCGGGCGCGACGCGGTGCGGGCATCCCCACACGCTGGCTGGGAGGCCGTGGACCGATGCTGGGCGGGGTGGCCGCGGTCGCGGCTGTGGCCGTCCTCGTGCTCGTGCTCGCAGGCGGCAGCGCCTCGCCGCTGAGCGTGCGCGCGGTCTCAGCGGCGACGCTGCGCGCCTCCACGGCGCCCGCGCCGCGCGAGGATCCGCGCGAACGCGGTGCGCTGACGGAGAGCGTCGACGGCGTGTCGTTCCCCTACTGGACGGGCCGCTTCGGCTGGCGCGCGAGCGGCGCGCGGCGCGACACGATCGCCGGGCGGACGGTGAACACCGTCTTCTACGCGAACGCCCGCGGCGAGCGCATCGGCTACGCGATCCTCGCGGACGCGCCCGCGCCGACCACGAGCGGCGGCGTGGTGGTCTCGCGCCACGGCCACCCCTACCGACTGCTGAGCGAAGACGGCGTGAGGAGCGTCGTGTGGCTGCGCAAGGGACACCTGTGCGTGGTCGCTGGGCGCGGCGTACCGAGCGCCACCCTGCTCGCGCTGGCCAGCTGGCGCGAGCGCTCAGCCTAGACGACGACCGGATGAGCCCGGCGCTCGATTGGGAAGTTTCGACACGCGTCGGTGTCTACATGTGCACGCGGGCGACGCAGCGAGCGGCCCGGCAACCACTGACGAAGGAGCGCGGGATGAGCGTCAAGAGACTCACGTTGTTGGCAGCACTCGCGCTGGCGAGCGCCGCTCTGATCCCAGCGGCAGCGCTCGGCGGCGCGCACGCGGCGGCGAGGCATTCGGTGACGCTGAAGAACCTCCGCTTCCACCCGGGGACGCTGACGATCAACCGCGGCGACAGCGTCACGTGGGGCTGGCACGACGGCGAAACCGAACACAACGTGACCTTCCCCCACCACTTCCACTCGCGCACCCAGTCCAAAGGCTCCTACAGCGTCCGCTTCACGCGCTCGGGCACGTTCAACTACCACTGCACGATTCACGTCTCCGAAGGCATGAAGGGCAAGATCATCGTTCGCTGAGAGCCTGGTCGAACAGGTTTCCAAGAGCTTGTGGGGATGGGCCGTCCCCGGCGCGCTCGAGGTTTCAGCCGCCGGGCGGCGCGTCGAGCGGCGGGCCCGCCCAGCGCACGCCCTCCTGCAGAGGCAGCGCGGCGAGCGCGTCGGCGAGCGCGCTGCCGTCGGGCGCGCGCAGCCGGAAGTCGAGCTCGAGCGCTGGGATCAGCACGAAGCGGCGGCTCAGCAGCTGTGAGTGGGGCAGAGTCATGCGCTCGTGGCGCAGTTCGCACTCGCCGAGCAGCAGGATGTCGATGTCGATCGAGCGCGGCGCATGGCGACCGCCGCTCTCTGCGCGCCCGAGCTCTCGCTCCAAGCGCTTGACCAGATCCAGCAGCTCCAGCGGCTCGAGCGCGGTTCGCACGCGCAGGCACGCGTTGAGGAAGCTCGGCTGGTCGAGCACCTCGCCGACGGGGTCGGTGTCGTAGACGGAGGAGGACGAGAGGACGCGCACGCCCTCTCCCTCCAGCGCGTCGAGCGCCGCCTGCAGGTGCGCGCGACGGTCACCGATGTTGGAGCCGAGCCCGAGCAGCCCGACCTGATCGTTCGCCACGCTCATGTGCGGCGCAACGCTACGTCAGGCGCGCGTGGTCTGCAGTCCGGCCTGCGCGACCTTCTCGCCCATCGCCTGGGCGAACGGCACGAGGCCGGAGATCGGGCGCAGCATCACGGTGAAGTCCGCAATCAGACCGTCCGCGTCGAAGCGCAGCAGGTCGATGCCCTCGAGCTCCCTGCCGTTTATCGCGGCGCGGAACACGAGCCCGTGCGCGTCCTCGCCGGGCAGCTCGTCCGTGTAGCGGAAGTCCTCGAACGTCTGCGCTACGAGGCCGAGCAACCGCGTGACCGTCTCGCGCCCGACGAACGGGTGGAACGTCGCGGGGCTGTGGAAGACCACGTCCGGTGCGAGCAGCTCGCCGACGGCGTCGATGTCCCAGCTCTCGACCGCGGCGCGGAAGCGCGCGGCGGTGCTCATAGGGCAACCTCTGGTTGCTGGGTGGTGGGGTTTTTCTCGTTTTCTTTCCGAGAGAGGGAGATCTCGCCCGACTGCTGGTTGGGCGAGGCCTGAGACTCAGCGCACATAGCTGACCACCGCCGGGAGAGCGCCAGTCGCGCTTGCCGCTCAGACGGCCCGCATGAGACAAGCGCCTCCCGGTGGTGTGAGGCACCCAGAGCGGCGACAGGGCGTCGCCCCACCGAGGGCCTGCCTATGAGCACCCGCCACGGTACCTCCTGGTCGGCGTTTTTCAAACGAACCCCTGACGGGGAGGAGAACCCATGCGCGCAATCTGCGGGATCGACTGGGCCAGCGACTGGCACGACGTTCACATCGCCGATGAGCACGGAGTGCTGCTCGCTGCTGAGCAGTTCAGCCACGACGAGACCGGCATCAGCGCACTGATCAGGCTGCTGCTCGCCCACCGCGTGGAGTGCTGCGCGATCGAGCGTCCCGACGGGCTCTTGGTCGGACGGCTGCTCGCGGCCGGGATCGTTGTGCTCGCTATCCACCCCAACCAGGTCAAGGCAGCACGCGATCGCTTTCGCGCCGCCGCGGGCAAGAACGACCGCTTCGACGCGTTCGTGCTGTGCGAGCTCGCCAGAACCGACCGACACCGCTTCCCCGTGCTCGCGCCCTCCAGCGACGAGACACTCGCGCTGAAGGCACTCGTGCGCACCCGCGAGGACCTCGTCGACGCACGCGTCGCCCTGGCCAACCAGCTGCGCGCCCAGCTGCAAGCATTCTGGCCCGGCGCCGAACGGATCTTCGCTGACGTTGACAGCCCGATCGGACTTGCTTTCCTGGAGCGCTACCCCAGCCCCACCGACACCCACGGGCTCGGCGAGAAGCGCCTGGAAAGCTTCCTCGCACGCAACGCCTACTGCGGCCGGCGCACCCCCGCCGAGCTGCTCACCCGGCTGCGCAACGCACCCAATGCCATCGCTGGAGAACTCGAGCAAGACGCCCGACGCAACGCAGTGATCGGCCTCGTCGCCACGCTGCGCCCCATCGTCGAGCAAATCAGCCAGCTCACCAGCCAGATCGCAGGCGCCATCCGAGCACACCCCGACGGAGCGATCTTCCTCGCCTTCTTCCGCGACCGCAAGAGCGTCATCACAGCCGCCGGCCTGCTCGCCGAGATCGGTGACAACCGCGCCCGCTACCCCACCAACGACTCGCTCGCCGCTGACGCCGGGCAAGCCCCCGTCACGATCCAGTCCGGCAAACGCAACAACGCCACCTTCCGCTGGGCCTGCGACAAGCGCCTGCGCCAACACATGAGCGTCCTCGCCGACAGCACACGACACTGGCACCCCTGGGCCCGCGACGTCTACCAACGCGCCCGCGCCCGCGGCGCCAGCCACCCCCACGCCATACGCATCCTCGGCCGCGCCTGGACCCGCGTGCTCTGGCGCTGCTGGCAAGACCACACGCCCTACAACCCCACCCAACACAAAGCCCTCAACAAAACCCTCACCCAAGGTTGACACAGGACGTCTCATGCGGGCATCTCGTGCGGCGCCTGCGACGGTCCCTCGCGCAGGCCGATGCGCGCGTGCAGCCTGCGCAGCGGACGCGGCGCCCACCACGTGCGGTCGCCGAGTCGGCCGATCAGCGCGGGGACTAGCAGCGCGCGCACGAACGTCGCGTCGATCGCCACCGCGAACGCCGCGCCGATGCCCAGCTGCTTGACGAAGAAGATGTGCGACAGCACGAACGCTCCGATCGCCACGCACAGGAGCAGCGCCGCCGCGGTGATCAGCCGCCCGGTGCGCTCGAGGCCCTGCGCGACCGCGTCGCGGGTGGACAGCCCGTGGTCGTGCGCCTCCTTGATGCGCGCGAACAGGAACACGCCGTAGTCGGTGGAGAGCGCGAACGCGACGACGAACAGCAGCACCAGGTTGGACTCCTCCAGGCCGCCGATCGGGCTGAAGCCCATCAGCGAGGAGAGATGGCCGTCCTGGAAGGTCACCACCAACAGGCCCGCGCCCACTGCGACCGTGAGCACGTTCATCAGTAGCGCGAGCACGGGCAGCACGAGCGAGCCGGTCATCAGGAACAGGATCCCGCACGTCACGAGCGCGAGGATCACGAGCGCCGGAGCGACGTTCGCCGCGACGGCCGCCTTCTGGTCTACGAACCAAGCTGTCGGCCCGCCCACGAGCAGTCCCGGCGCGGGCGCGAGTGCGCGCAGGCGCTTGACCAGGCGCTGGTTGGCGGCGGAGCCGTCTTCGCCGCGTGGGTTCAATTCGAGCTGCCACGTTTCGCGCCCGTAGTAGCGGGGCGGAACGAGGCTCGCCTGCGCGCCCGCGACCGCCTGGGCGCGGCGCGCCAGCGCCTGCACCGTCTGATGAGCGCCGGCCGGGGCGCGCACGACGAGCGTGATCGCCTGCGAGCCGTTGACGGGGAAGTCGTGGTTCAGCGTTTCGGCGACCTGGCGCGGCTGGGAGTCGCTCGGCAGCACGCGCGCGTCGGGCGGAGAGAGCTGCAGGCGCAGCGCCGGCAGCGAGATCGCGATCAACGCGGCGGCCGTCACGAGCGCGATCGCCCCGGGCCTGCGCATCACGCCGCGCGCGAGTCGATACCACGCGCTGGTCGTGGAGGCGTGAGTCGCCGTCACCGAGCCGCGCTGCATCCACCGTGGCGCGAGCGAGTCGATGCGCGGCCCCAGCGCCACGAGCACCGCGGGCAGCACCACGAGCGCCACCGCGCCGTCCGCCAGCGACACCAGCGCGCCGCCCACGCCCATCGAGTAGAGGAAGCGCAGCGGGAACACCAGCAGACAGGAGAGCGCGCCCGCGACCGTCAGCGAGCTGTAGAGCACCGTGCGTCCGGCCGTGTCCAGCGTGCGCCTGATCGCTGTGGACGTGTCGGCGCCGCGCGCCAGCTCTTCTCGATAGCGCGAGAGCACGAACAGGCTGTAGTCGATGCCGAGGCCGAGGCCGATGCCTGTGACGAGGTTGACCGCGAAGATCGAAAGGCCCGCGAACTGGTCGATCAGCCGCAGCAGCAGGAACGTGCTCACGATCGCAAAGCCACCCACCAGCAGCGGCAGCGCGGCGGCTATCAGGCCGCGGAACACCCACAGCGACAGCAGCAGCAGGATCGGGAATGCGATCGTCTCCGCGCGCTGCAGGTCCGTGCTCGTGCGTTCGTTGATTTCGCTGAACGCGACGTCGTTGCCGCCGAACGTCACGCCGCTGCCGGCCAGCATCGGGCGCACGTGGTCGACGGCGTCCTTGGAGCGTTCGCGGTCGGCGAACGCCGCCAGCACGACCGTCAGGCGCCCGTTGCCCGACACGAGCTCCGACAGGTGCGTGGCCGGATAGTCGATCGCGCGCTGGAAGCCTCGCTGCTTCGACAGGAGCGCCACCACCTGGCTTGCTTTGGCGGCCGCCGCGGGGTTGGCACGCACGTCGGTCGCGCTCGGCACGAGCGCCGCCACGCCGAACCCCGCCGACTGCCCGGTGGCGCGTTCGATCGCGTGCAGCGCCTGCTGGTTCTGAGCGTGGGGGTCCTGGAAGTCTGAGGATTCGCTCTTCAGCAGCGAGACCACGGGCGCCCCCAGAGCGGCAGCGAGCAGGAACACGACGCCCGCCACGATCAGCACTCGACGCGTGTGTCCGGTTGCCATTGCCAACAGTCGCGAAGTCATCTTTGGCTCACCCCGTATCGCTTTGGCTCGACCGCACCCGCTTATTATGAGTGACTGCTAACTAACTTGTCAAGAGCGGGTTCAATCTGGCGCTTCACGCCACACCTCGACCGAGATCTCATCCACGCTCAGCGCGATCGGCGGCTCGGGCTTGGCGGCCTTCACCCACACGCCCTCGAGGTCGTAGTCGGCGAGCAGCCTGTCGGCGATCGTGCTGCACAGGCGCTCGAGCGTCTTGTGCGAGCGCTGTTGCGCGATCAGCGCCACGAGCTGGCAGACCTCGGCGTAGTCGACCGTGTCCTCGAGCGAGTCCGTGACGGTCGCATCGGTCTCGCCGATGTCGAGGCGCAGATCGAGCACCAGCCGCTGGCCGACCTCGCGCTCGGCCTCGCTGACGCCGTGGTGGGTGAACAGCGACAGTCCGCTGATCTCGATCGTGACGGACTCAGCGGCCTCGTCGCGGTCCTCCTCGAGGTCCGCGTCGTCGTCTAGCTCGTCTGGGTCCTCGCCACGCCCCTCGTCGTCGGCCACTCGTCCAACGTAGCAGCCGTCACGGTGAGCGCGGCGCGCAGCGGCGCGACGTCGTGCACGCGAAACACGCTCGCGCCACGCTCGTATGCGAGCACGTTCGTCGCGATCGTCCCCGGCAGGCGCTCGTGAGCCGCAACCGGCTCGGCCTCGCCCGCGCCGTCGGCGATCAGCCGCCCGAGAAAGCTCTTGCGCGAGGTCCCCACCAGCAGCGGCCGCCCGAGCGCCGTCAGCTCCTCCAGACGCGCGAGCAGCGCGAGGTTGTGCGCGACCGTCTTGCCGAAACCGATGCCGGGGTCGAGCATGATCCGCTGCTCTTCGATGCCCGCTTCGACCGCGAAGCTCAAACGCTCCTCCAGGAACGCCTTCACGTCGTCGACCACGTCGTCGTATTGAGGCCCACCCACCCCGCCCGTGCCCTGCATCGTGCGCGGCTCGCCGAGCATGTGCATCAGGCAGCACTCGACGCCGCTCTCCGCGACGAGCGCCGCCATCTCCGAATCCGTCCTGAGCGCGCTCACGTCGTTGACGATGCTCGCCCCAGCGGCGATCGCCGCGCGCGCAACCGATGCCTTCGACGTGTCGATCGACACCTGCGGCGGGGCGGACGGCCAGTCCGTCGCGGCGATCCCCTCGAGTACCGGCAGCACCCTGCGCAGCTCCTCCTCGCCCGACACCGGCTCCGCCCCAGGGCGCGTCGACTCGCCGCCCACGTCGAGGATGTCCGCCCCCTCCGCCACGAGCGTCAGCGCGTGCGCGATCGCGGCGCCGGAGTCGAGGAACTCACCCCCGTCGGAGAACGAGTCGGGGGTCACGTTGACCACCCCCATGATTCGGAACGGCGGCGTGTCAGGCAGGCTCAGGGCGCTCTTGGTCCGTCGCTCTGATCTCTGCCGTGCCACCAGCCAGCCCGGGACGCGGCACCGTGCGTGGCACTGATTCGCGCTCGGCGCGGTCGGCCGCAGTCGGCGGCGCGGGCAGCTCGGGCGTGGAGGAGCCCTCCTCGATGCCAAACACTTCCTCCTCGCTCTTGCCAGCGAGCAGCGCCGCGAACTCCTCCTTCTCGATCGTCTCGCGTTTGACGAGGATCTCGGAGATGTTCTTCAGGTCGTGCTCGTGTTCGGAGAGGATGCTCGTCGCGCGTTTGTGTGCCGACTCGATGATGCGGCGGATCTCGTCGTCGATCTCGCGTGCGATCTCGTCGGAGTAGTCGGGTTCGCTCGAGAATTCGCGTCCCAGGAAGGGCTGGCTGTGGTCGTGCCCGAACACGCGCGGTCCGAGCTTCTGGCTCATGCCGAAGCGCATCACCATCTGCTTCGCCGTAGCGGTGACCTTCTCGATGTCGTTCGACGCGCCGGTGGTGATCTCGCCGAAGACGATCTCCTCCGCCGCGCGGCCGCCCAGCGTCATCGCCATCGTGTCCTCCAGCTCCGCGCGGGTCGTCAGGAAGCGGTCCTCCTGGGGCATCGAGATCGTGTAGCCGAGCGCCTGGCCGCGCGAGATAACGGAGATCTTGTGCACAGGGTCGGCGTGCTCGAGGAAGTGTCCGACCAGCGCGTGGCCCATCTCGTGGTAGGCGGTGATGAGTCGCTCTTTCTCGCTCATCACGCGTGTCTTCTTCTCGGGGCCCGCGATCACGCGCATGATCCCCTCCTCCAGCTCCACCTGCCCGATCTCGCGCTTGCCCGTGCGCGCGGACAGCAGCGCCGCCTCGTTGATCAGGTTGGAGAGGTCGGCGCCGGTGAAGCCCGGCGTCTGGCCCGCGAGCGCGTCGATGTCGATCACCTTCGCGAGCGGCTTGCCGCGCGTGTGGACCTCGAGGATCTTCGCGCGGCCCTTGCGGTCGGGGCGGTCGACGGCGATCTGGCGGTCGAAGCGCCCGGGGCGCAGCAGCGCGGGGTCGAGGATGTCGGGCCGGTTGGTGGCCGCGATCATGATGATGTTGTCCTTCGCCTCGAAGCCGTCCATCTCCACGAGCAGCTGGTTGAGCGTCTGCTCGCGCTCGTCGTGGCCGCCGCCCATGCCCGCGCCGCGGTGGCGCCCGACGGCGTCGATCTCGTCCATGAAGATGATGCACGGGCTGTTCTGCTTGGCCTGCTCGAACAGGTCCCGCACGCGCGAGGCGCCCACGCCGACGAACATCTCCACGAAGTCAGAGCCGGAGATCGAGAAGAACGGCACGCCCGCCTCGCCCGCGACCGCGCGCGCGAGCAGCGTCTTGCCCGTGCCCGGGGGGCCGTACAGCAGCACGCCCGTGGGGATCCTCGCGCCGAGCGCCTGGAACTTCTTGGGGTTCTCCAGGAACTCCTTGATCTCGTGGAGCTCCTCCACCGCCTCGTCCACGCCCGCGACGTCGCGGAAGGTGATCTTCGGCGAGTCCGCGGACATGCGCTTCGCGCGCGACTTGCCGAACGACATGACTTTCGAGCCGCCGCCCTGGACCTGGTTCATGATGAACAGCCAGAAACCGAAGAACAGCAGGATCGGGATGATGTAGCCGAGCAACGTCAGGAGCGCGTCGCTCTTTTCCGATTCGGTGTTGACTTCGGCGCCGACGGCCCTGAGTTCCTTGGTCAGTTCAGGCGTGATCTGTTCGATGTAGCCGGTTTCGTACTTTTCGCCGCCCTTGAGCTTGACTTCAAGAGCTTTGCCCTTGTTCTTGAAGGTGACGGACTTGACTTCGTGACCCGGAATCTCCTTGGAGACCAGCGTCTGATAGCTGTGCGGGTGGTGGTTCGAGGTGCTCGGCGTGAAGAATTTGACAGCCAGGAACGCCAACACCACGACGATGAGGATCGGAAATGCGGCGCTCTTGAAGAAGCGGGTCATGGCGAGTTCCTGAGGTTCCTGGCACCGTCTGAAGTCGTGACCACCGAATCCAGCGTACCATGCAGGGCTGGACTTTCGGGCGGTTGACGGCGGCGCTCCAAGCCCGGCGGAGGGCTCCCTCTAGACCCTATGACGCGGGTCGCCCGTCGGGTTGACCGTCGGAGTTGGTAGGCCGGACACTCCTCGCGGGGGTTTGTCTGGCCGGAGATCGGCTCCGGCTGACCCCAATTCAATGAGGAGGTCCGGCCGTGACCGGAATGGTGACTTATGTGGGGCTTGATGTCCATGCCCGCTCGACTCACGCTGCGGCGATTGACGTTTCGACGGGCGAGGTGGTGCGTGCGAGGTTCGGGCCGGGCATCGTGGAACCTGTCGCGTGGCTTGCGGGTTTGCCCGGTCCGGTGCGCGCTTGCTATGAGGCGGGACCGACTGGGTTTGGGCTCTATCGCGCCGCGAGCGCGGCCGGGGTGGACGTTGAGGTGATCGCGCCGGGCAAGACACCAAGGGGGCCTTCAGACCGGGTGAAGACTGACCGCAAGGACGCGGAGCTGCTCGCGCGGTTGCTGTTGGCCGGCTCGTTGACTGCGGTTGTGGTCCCGCCCGTCGCGGTTGAGGCTGCCCGCGAGCTGATGCGCTCTCACGATGCGTGCCGGCGCGATCTGATGACGGCTCGTCACCGGGTCTCCAAGATGCTGTTGCGTCATGGGCGGGTCTATCCCGAGCCCACGACCTGGACCACCCGCCACCGGCGCTGGCTATCGGCTCAGCAGTTCGATGAGACGGCCTCAGGGCTGGTGTTCGCCGACTTGATCGCCGCCGTCGACGGTCTGACAGGACGCAAGGCAGCAATCGCGGAGCGGCTCTCGCGCTTGGCTCAGGATGAGCAGTGGTGGCCGACCATCGCACGACTGAGATGCTTCCGGGGCGTTGACACTCTCACGGCGTTTGCGCTACATCTCGAGCTTGGTGGTGACTGGGAGCGCTTCGTGCGAGCGAACGCGCTGAGCGCATGGCTCGGGCTCGTCCCGTCACTGCATCAGTCCGGTGAATCATCCCACCAGGGCTCGATCACTAAGACCGGATCGACGTTCGCTCGCAGGCTGCTGGTCGAGTCTGCCTGGCACTACGGACGCTCCCCGCGGATCGGGGTTACCCTCCAAAACCGTCAACAGGGCCAGCCCGACCATGTCCTACAGATCGCCAACCGCGCCCAACACCGGCTGCACCATGTCTACCACCGGATGCGCGCTCGCGGCAAGCCGCACAACGTGACCGTCGTCGCGTGCGCCCGCGAGCTGGCCTGCTTCCTCTGGGCAGCAGCAACCGCCGGCTAACCCCGCGGACAGCCCTACCGGTCGGGAGAGCGGGGTGCCGGGCCATCAGCGGCCGGCACGCGCGATTCAGCTATGAGCACCGCCCACCACAAGCGGCACGCTCGCTCCTAGACAGCGCAAGCCGGCAGCACGAAACCGGGCCCTGAGGTACCCAACCCTCGCATCATCAGACTGGCAACGCCGACACCGAGCCCGGCTCCCCGCTCTCCCGACCACCCCAAACGCCCGCCCCGCGGACGCGATCAACCACGCCCACTTGACAAACCACACGACATATCAGCTGTCCAGCACCGCCACGTAGGACAGGTTGCGGTGGCGCTCGGCGTGGTCGAGGCCGTATCCGACGACGAAGCGATCGGGAATCTCGAAGCCCACGTAGCGCGTCGGCAGGTCGACCTTGCGCCGCTCGGGCTTGGTCAACAAGGCGCACACCTCGAGCGTCCGGGGGTTGCGCGAGCCGAGGTTGCGCAGCAGGTACTGCAGCGTCAGGCCCGAGTCGACGATGTCCTCCACGATCAGCACGTCGCGGTCTTCGATCGACGCGTCGAGGTCCTTGAGGATGCGCACCACGCCAGAGGAGTCGGTGGCGGAGCCGTAGGAGGCGACCGCCATGAAATCCACCTCCACGGGAATGTCGATCACGCGCATCAGATCGCTCAGGAAGAACACCGCGCCCTTCAACACGCCCACCAGCAGCAGCGGCCTACCCACATAGTCGCGCGAGATCTCCTCGCCCAGCTCCACCACGCGACGCTTCAGATCCTCGGGGGTGACGAGCACCTCGCCGAGACCGGGCTCCACTGAGAGGCGAGCGGGCGTTGCCACCGCAGGGAGTCTAGTCCCCGTTCGGCGGCTGCCCGCGCGGGGCGCGCTGGGCGCGCGGCGGGAGCTCGACCATCCTCAGCTCGCCGTCCTCGATCACCGCGCCCGCGAGCCCGCCCACGTGCAGCTCCGCGCGCCCGCCGCGCCGGCCCAGCGCGAGCAGCTCCGCCACGCGCTCGCCCGCCTGCGGCACGTACGTGCCGGCAGCCTGCTCGGCGAGACGCACGACCACCTGCCGGGCGAGCGCCGCGGGCAGCTGCGCCAACCGCTCGATTGCGATGCTTTCGCCGCCGTCCAGCTCGCGCGCCACGAGCTCCTCCAGCAGCTCCGTCTCCTCGCGCAGCAGCGCCGCCGTGCGCAACACGTTCGCCTCGGCCGCGGGGTGCACCGCGCGCAGCGCCGCGAGCAGCCCGCTGCGCACGCGCGTGCGCGCGTAACGCTCGTCCTCGTTGCTCTCGTCCTCGCGCCACTCCAGCCCCCGGGATTCGCAGTACGCGGCAGTCTGCTCGCGGGTCACACCCAACAGGGGGCGGATCAGCCGCCCCTCGCTCGCGACCATGCCCTGCAGCGCGCGCCGCCCGGGCGAGGCCGCCAGCCGGTAGAGGATCGTCTCCACCTGGTCGCTCGCCGTGTGTCCCGTCGCGATCAGCGCGTCGCGGCTCTCCGCGATGCGCGTCGCATGCGCGTATCGCAGCTCGCGCGCCCACGCCTGCACGTTCCCCGCCGCGCCAGGCGCGCCCGGAGCGCTCGGGGCGTTCGGGGCGCCCTCGCCGTCCTCGCGGTCCTTGGCGCGCACCACCTCCAGCTCCACGCCCAGCCGCTCGCACAGCCGCACGCAGTGGCGCTCGTCCTGCTCGGCCGCCGCGCGCAGGCCGTAGTTGACGTGCAGCGCGCTCACGCTCTCCGCGCCGAGCATCGTTACTGCCACGTCCAGCAGGCACACCGAGTCGCGCCCGCCGGAGAGCATCGCCACGACCGACCGACCGCCCACGTGCTCGCGCGAGAGCAGGCCGCCAGCACGGACCGCCTCGAGGACCTCCTCGCGGATCATCGCGCCCCTACCCCTCGAGGGCCGAGGCGACGAACAGCTCGGTCGGCTCGGAGAAGCCCTTCAGCCGCACCTCGCCGATGCGGATGAACTCCAGGCCGTCCACGCCCTGGGCCGCCTCGACCACCGAACGCGTCACGAGCACCTCGCCGCCGCCCGCGCGCGCGACCACGCGCGCCGCCTGGTTGACCTCGCGTCCGAAGTAGTCGCCGTCGCGATACAGCGCCTCGCCGTAGTGCACCCCGATCCGCGGCGGAGGCTCACCCGGCGCGGTCTGCTCCTGCAGGTCCACCGCCCACTCGGTCAGCGCCGCCACGTCGGAGCCCACGACCATCACCTCGTCGCCCAGCGTCTTGATCACGCGGGCGTCCGGCGGCAGGCTCTGCGCGACCGCCTTGACGAAGCTTTCCACCGTGCTCACCGCCGCCTCGTCGCCGCGTTCGACCGTCAGGCGCGCGTAGCCCGCGAGATCCGCGAACGCGATCGCCACCCGCAGCCGGCCCTCCTCGAGCGCGTCCTCGCGCAGGTCGGCCTCCATGTGGCCGATCATGTCCTGCTCGACGAAGTGCGCCAGGAAGCGACCGTGCAGGTAGTTCATGAACGGCGCCGCGAACGGGAAGATCTCCCGCGCGAGGCCCTCCATCTCCTCGGCCACCTCCACGCTCGGCACGCCCGCGCGCATCAGCGGCTCGTGCACGTACAGGTGGATCAGGCGCACCTCCGCGTCGGCGATCTGCGCGATCACCTGGCCGTACACGCGCATCAGCTGCAGGAACGCAGGCAGCGGGAACCCCGCGCCGAGCACGGCCGCGGCGTAGTTGATCATCTCCAGGTCTTCGTCTGAGACCGCATCTGCGGTCAGCCCCGCCAGCCCCATCGTGCTGTACATCTCTTCGATCAGCTCCGTCTTCACGCCGCTCGCGCGCGCTGCCTCCTTCAGCGTGTGCCGTGGCTCGGAGCTGCGCAGCATGTTCTCGATCGGCCCGATCGCCAGCTGGCCGTCGTCGCTGGCTCGCTTGATCTTCTCCAGCGTGTGACCGCGCGCGCGCAGCCGCGCGACGACGCGAACGTACGCGAGCGCCGACGGGGTCCAGCGTCCGTCGTAGCCGGGCACGAGGCCCTTCTGCACCCAGCGGCGCACCGTCGCCGCGGACACTCCCGCTCGCGCGGCCACCTGTGCGAGCGTCAGCTCGCCGGTCTCGCGCACGGGCTCGGCTCGTGACTCGGGCAACTCAGAGGCGCGGCGCGGCGGGCGTTCCCATACGTGGAAGTCTAAAGTCGCGGCCGATGGCACTCAATCCTCCCCGTCCACAGGGCGCCTTCCGGCGCTCCATCCACATCCATCCCACCGCCGCGCTGAGCGAGCGTGTGCTGTTGCCCGGCGACCCCGGACGTGCGTTGATGCTGGCTCAGGCGCTGCTGCAAGACCCGCGCATGTTCAACCACCACCGCGGCCTGTGGGGATACACCGGCGCCGCGCCCGACGGCGAGCCGGTGACGATCCAAGCGACCGGCATGGGCGGCCCGTCGGCGGCGATCGTGCTGCACGAGCTGATCGCGCTCGGCGCGCGCAGGGCGATTCGCGTTGGCACCTGCGGAGCGCTCGCGCCCGGCCTCGCGCTCGGCGAGCTGGTGGTGGCGAGCGAGGCGATCAGCGCGGACGGGACGTCGCGCGCGCTCGGCGCCGGCGAGCGCGTCGCGGCCGACCCGGCCATCACCCAGGCGCTGGTGAGCGCGACTCCAGGCGCACGCGAGGGCGCGGTCGTGAGTGTCGACTTGTTCTACGACGGCGGCGACCCAGGCGAGGGAAGCGATGCTCTGGCGGTCGAGATGGAGGCCGCCACGCTGTTCGCCGTCGGCGCTCGCGCGGGCGTGCCCGTCGGCTGCGTGCTCGCCGTGTCCGACACGTTCGACGGGGACGGCAACCGCGAGCGCATCGCCGACGATGCGCTGCTCGCAGCGGCCGAGAGGATGGGCGCCGCGGCGATCGCCGCGCTGAGCGCCTGAGCGCTCAGCGTCAGGCCGCTTTCGGCTTGGCTCTGCTCGCTTTGGCTTTGGGTTTCGACGCCGCGGCTTTGCGCGCTTTCGGTTTGGCGCCCGCCGCTTTACTCGCTTTCGGTTTTGCGCTCGCCGGTCGTTTGGCGCTCGCCGGTTTGCTCGTCGCGGGTTTGGCGGCGCGCGCTTTCGGGTTGGCCCGCGGCGCGTCGGCCGGCCTCGCCGGAGCGAGCCTGTCGGTGAGCGCGCGCAGCTGCTGCTCGATCGCCGACAGCCGCGCCTCGACGCCGCCCACCGAGGTGCCGCGGTCGAGGCGATCGACGCCATCCTCGATTCCCTCCAGCCGGTGCGAGACCGAGCGCAGCCGCCTGGTCAGGCGTTCGATGTCCGCCGCGGAGGGGATGTTCAGCGCGCTCAGCGCCACCTCCTGCGCCTGCGCGGCCTTCTCGCGTGCCTCGAACGCACGACCGATCGCGCCCGTCAGCAGCGGGTTTTCCAGCAGGTCGGAGAGCGCCTTGCCGAGCTTCTCCTCGGTGTTCGCGCCAAGGCGCTCGCGCAGGTTCCTGGCGACATTGCTCGCGTCGGACATCCTCTGCTCCTGATTCTCGAAGTCTTGCGGGCCGCGGGCCCGGGAACGGTGCACGGCATCGTGCGCCAGAGGAAGGATACGGTGCAGCGATGGGCCAACGGCTGTTCATCTTCGTGCAGATGGAGTTCCCATGGATCCTCGGTCCGCCCGGCGGGCGATACCTGCTGCGCGGCGAGAACGACGGCGAGCCCGAACGCGTGGTCGTCATCGACACGCTCGCAGCGGGACGGCTGGCGAGCGCGCGTGAGCGCAGGGCAACACGCGGATCGCTGCTGCGCCGGCCGGGCGCCGTGGAGGTCGAGCCGGAGCCCGACCCCGAGTCGGTCGCCACCACGCGCGTGACGGTCATCGACCCCGTCTCCCTGTCGGCCGAGAATCAGGCGCGCGCGTGGCTGGAGGAACTCGACGCCGAGCGCGACGCGATCGCGACCGTCACGACGATCAACCGCGTGCTGCACTCCCACCGCATCGCCACGGCGGACCCATACGTGCACGAGGTCTCCCCCGCTCAGGCGCTCACCATCAAGGCCGGCTGGGGCGAGGGCGAGCAGGTGGCCGACGGTCGCTGGCTGCACGCGCAGGCGCTCACGTGGAAGCGCGACGGGCGCGGCGCGTCGGGACATCTGCGCGGCGGGCGAGCGCGCTCGCGGGCGCTTCGCCCGCAGGAGCGCCTCGCCCAGCTGCTTGGCGCGCGAGGGAGCGCGCTCGTGTGCGAGGAGCTCGCCCTGCGCGCTCGCCTGGACCTCGACCACGGACGCACGCGGCACGCCGCGCTGGAGCTCGACCGAGCGCTCCTCGCGGCAAGCGCCGAGCTGAACACGCAGACGCGTCCGGATCTCGCGATCCGCATCGCCGAGCTGGAGCAGCTGCACACCGGCGTCGCCGAGCAGGCGGGCGCCGTGCTGGCAGACCCAGCCACGGAGGTGGACGGCGAGGTCGTCACGCACGCGCTCGAGCGCCTGGAGGCCGCGCTGCGCGCGCGCTCGGCGGCTGGCTTTACTCTGCAGTGAGCATGGATCCCACCACCACAGCCATCGGCACCTGGAGCGGCGGGCGCTTCATGCACTTCGGCGAGCCGCTGGATGACGAGCGCCTCAGCGCACTCCTGCGCCCGGGTGACGGCATCGACACGGTCATCACCGCGGACGTGTACGGCAGCGGCGAGGCGGACCTCGCGCTCGCCCGCGCGCTGCGCGGCGTGCCGCGCGAGGAGTACTGCCTGGTGGGCGCGATCGGGCACGACTTCTACAGCGGCGAGCGCGAAGGCGCGAAGGGCTTCCCCCGCTTCACCGACGCGCGGCTGCGTGGCGAGGAGGAGTACGCGAGCTACATCCGCGAGGCCACCGAACGCAGCCTCGAGCGCTGCGGCGTCGAGCGCTTCGACCTGCTGCTGCTGCACAACCCCGACCGCGTCGGCTATTCAAGCCCGGCCGTGTGGGACGGCATGCAGGCGGTCCGCGACGCCGGGCTGACCGAGCAGCTGGGCGTCGCGCCCGGCCCCGCGAACGGCTTCACGCTCGACTTGATCGACTGCATCGAGCGGTTCGCCGCTCAGATCGACTGGGCGATGATCATCCTCGGCCCGCTCGAGCCGTGGCCCGGCGAGCTGGTGCTCGACGCGGCGGCACGCCACGGCGTGAAGCTGATCACGCGCGTGGTCGACTACGGCGGCATGTTCCATGACGATGTGCTCCCCGGCCACGCCTTCGCCACATACGACCACCGCAAGTTCCGTCCCGAGGGGTGGGTGGAGGCGGGCAGGGAGAAGCTCGAGCTGATGCGCCCCTATGCCGAGCGCCACGGGCTGACGATGCTGCAGCTGGCGTGCGCATGGAATCTCGCCCAGCCGCAGGTGCGCTGCGTGGTCCCGTCGCTGATCCAGGAGAGCGGGCCAAACGCGCGCCAAGTTGAGGACAAGCGCGCCGAGCTGGCCGCCGTTACCGCCGAGGTCCTCCTGAGCGAGGAGGAGGTGCGAGCGATCCGCGCGTTCGGCGAGAACACCGGCTGCATGTCACTCAAGGGCGCGAGCGTCGAGCACGAGGGCTCTCCGAGCGCGGACAAGTGGGGCCTCGACGACGACCTAGCCCAGGTCGCCGAGCGCTGGGGCATCGACCCCGAGCGAGACCTGCTCGCACACGCCACGCACGCCGCCTAGCGGCGCTCGCGAGCGCGCGCTGGACCGCCGCCGTCGGCGTCAGCCGGACAGTCCCAGCCGTGCCGGCAGCTCCTCCATCGTGTGCAGGATCTCCGCGCCGGCTTGGCGCAGCGCCGCTTCGTCGCTGTCTGCGCAGTAGCCGTAAACGCGCATGCCCGCGGCCACCGCGGCGGTCACTCCCGACGGGGTGTCCTCGACCACCACGCACGCGGCGGGGGCGAGACCCATCGTGCTCGCGGCGTGGAGGAACAGGTCCGGGTGCGGCTTGCCGCGGGCGACGGAGTGCGCCGAGAACAGAGCGCGATCGGCGAACAGGGCGCGCAGGCCGGTGAGCTTCAGCGACAGGCGCGTCTTCTCCAGCTTGCCCTGCGAGGCCACGCACACGCGCACGCCCGCGTCGCTCACGCGCGCGACGGCCTGCGCCGCTCCGGGCACCGGCCTCAGCTCGCGCGCGAACGCCTGCGCGCGCGTGTCCTCATACGCCTCGAGCCAGCCCGGCCTCAGCGAGCGGCCGAGCTCGGCCTCGGCGCTCTCGACGATGTCGCCCAACAGCAGGCCCTGGTAATCGCGCCGTGCTTCGGCGAGCGTCTTCGCCAGGCCTTCCGCGCTCAGCATCTCCGCGAGCACGCGGTTGGAGATCCGCTCGCTGTCCACGAGCACTCCGTCGCAATCGAAGATGACGAGTTGCGGGCCGCGCGCGTGAGCGCTCACGGCGCGAGCAGCGAGGAGCGCCAGCCCTGCTCGTCGCGCTCGAACAACAGCCGCTCGTGCATCCGGTCGTCCGCCTCGCTCCAGAACTCCAGCGCCTCGGGGATCACGCGGATCGCGCCCCAGTCGGGCGGACACACGGGCGGGGCCTCGAGCACCGTCATGAGGTGTGCGTGGCTGGCGCGCAACGGCTCGATGTCCTCGATCGTCGTGCCCTGGCGGGAGACGAGCGTCTGCACGCGGTGGGAGAGCTCGCGCTCGGAGAACAGCTCGACCGCGAGCTCCCGCTCGGCCAGCGCCGCTCGCCCGCTGAGGTGGATCTGGCGGCCGATCGTGGGCCAGTGGAACAGCAGCGCGACGTGCGGGTTGACCTCGATCTCGCGGGCTTTGCGGGTCCACAGCGTCGAGGTGAACACCAGCGCCTCGCCCTCCACGCGCTTGAGCGAGACCGTTCGCGCGGACGGCCGTCCGTATGCGCCGACGGTGACGAACGCGCACGCTCCCGGCTGCGGCGCCTCGGCGGATCGCGCGTCGCTCAGCCAGCGCTCGAGCAGTGCGATCGGTTCGTCCATTGCGACCCTGACGCTACTACAGACGCAGCTTGCCGATCACCTGCACTTCGGCATTGGAGTTCGAGCGGTCGAACACGCCGTAGAAGCCGCCGTTGCCCGATATGTGCGCGTATCGACCCGTGCCGCCCGCGATCGCCGCGGAGCCGCCGAAGCTTTCGAAGTGGCCGCTGCCGGAGTGCAGGCTTGCCCTGCCGCGACCCGAGATCGCGCCCCCGGCGAGGTGAAAAGTGAAGCGCGAGGTCACGGTCGACCCGTTGAAGCTCAGCGTCACCCGCGCCGTGCCGGGGAGGTTGCCGTACGCACGGCCTTCCTCGATCAACGTGTTGCCGTCCGCATTCACCAGGTGCATCTTGGCCACGTCGTGCACCGTCAGCATTCGCGCCTTCGCTGCACGCGGCGCGCCGCGCACGACACCGTCTGCGATCGACGGGTCGACGGCAAGGATCGCCGCGCCGATGACCATGGCGAGCGTCGACGCGAGCGCGCGACGCGTGCCGCGGATCGAGTACGCACGTTCCATTGGCTCAACATATCTTGCAGGTGAAGAGCCCATCAGCACTGTTTCTCTCTGGGGCGAACCAGCGCCCATGCGCGCCCCACCGCACGACGAGCGCGCAGCACCGCCATGCTCGGCATCGCCGCCGCGCCCAGCACGTCGAGGATGCGCTCGGATACGGACGCCGCCTCCGGGAGGGACGCCTCGGGAGCCGTCAGGTAGAGGCTCGCCATGGCGGCGAACAGGAGCGCGTGCAGACCGCCCCGGCGCAGGCCGCGAGCCGCAGCCAGCGCTCGCTCGGTCATCGTCTGCATCCGCGCGGCGGCTTCCTCCAGCGAGCCGTATTGGGCGAGCAGGCCGATCTGCCCCGTGGCGGCGTCCTCGCGCATGTCGATCAGGCTGTCGAGCAGGGTGTGCAGCGCTCCGATCCAGGGGTAGTAGGCGCCCTCGATCGCCGCGATGTCGCTCGCGCCCAGGCGCGGGTCCGCCGAGGCCGCCAGCAGCGCGAGGACGACCAGCGAGGACGCGCCGGCCGCTGCCGTCTCCCACCACTGCAGCCCGTCATCGGGCGCCGTCTGCGTCCGCGCCCAGCGCTCCAGATAGGCGTGATCGTCCTGATTCATGGCCTGATAGGCAATGATTCGAGTAATCGCCTCTCTGGCGGGTACCAGAACTGGACGCATGTTCGACATTTGCGCCAGCGCGGCGCGAGTCGTATCAATCATGTCCCGCAAATAGTCGCCATCGTCCGAGCGCTCGTAGCGCGCGTAGTAGTCGTCGTGAGGGACGCCCGGCTGCACCGCACGCAGAAGCGCCAGGTGCAGCTGGCGAGCGTTCGCCGAGCGGTCTGCGCACGGCTGCTCAGCGAGCAGATCCGCGTAGTCGTACGCCGCCTGCCAGGCCACGATCATCCTCACCGTCAAACCGCGGCGAACACGGGGAACGAGCACCGCAAACGCCGCCGCTCCCTCGATGTTTCCCCGCTTTCCGCGCTGCGCCTCCAGCGCGATCCGGCGCAGCAGCGGGTCGGCGATCGAGTCCGCGCGCGAGCGCCAGTGGCGCATCTCCCAGGCGAGGCGCGGATAGACGCCGAGCCAGTAGCGCAGAGCCACCCGAGAGAAGAGGGCTGCCGATAGAAAACGCTCGCGTGTTGTGCTCATACACACAACATCGCCAGCGTCCTGTCACTGCCAAAGTCAGTCCTCGAAGCTGGCGCGCGGCGACACGCGAGCCGCCGAGAGGCCCGGAACGGCGACAACTGTCAGCGCGATACCGCCGACGAGCATCAGCGTCGAGCCCACCTGCACGAGGTCCGGCGAGAACGGCGCGGGAAAGCCCGTCGCCAGTTTCAGCCAGCGGCTCGCGAGCGCGTGGCCGTAGAGGCCGAACAGCGCCCCGTCGACGCAGCCGATCCCCAGCACGATCGCGCTCTCCAGCAGCAGCGAGCGCCACAGCTGGCGGCTGTCGAAGCCCTGCGAGCGCAACGACGCGAGCCTGTCGCGCCGCTGCCAGATCGCCGCGCTGAGCGCGAACGCGACCGACAGCGCCGCCACGAGCACCAGCAGGGTCGAGATCTGCCCCAGGCTGCGCAACGCCTGCCTGGCGTTCGCCCTGAACTGGCCTTCGCGCTGCGCGCGGGTCTGGATCGAAAGCCCCGAACGCCCCTTCAGCGCGGCGCGCACAGCCGCCACGCCCTGCGCGAGGCTCGTGCCGGCGCGCAGATCGATCTCGAAAGCCGCCGGATCGGCGCTGCCCCACGCAGGGCGGAAGTCCGCGCTCGACAGCGTTATCGCCCCCGCCGGCCAGCCCGCGTTCGTGGTGACCGCCGCCACGCCCAGACGCTCCCCTCCCGCGGGAGTCGGCAGCGTGAAATGGCTGCCGACCACCAGATGGCGTTCGTCGGCGAAGCCGTCGGAGATGGCCGCCCAGCCACCCTCGCGCAGCAGGCGCGTGGCATCGGCGAGATCGCCCTCCAAGAGCTGCGAGGACTGGATCATCGCGCTGTCGCTCGGTGGCCGCGCGCGGATCCACAGCCTGCGAGAGCCGACGTCCAAGAGCGCCCCCTGATAGACGCGCACAGAGGCCACGCCCGGCGCGCGAGCGATCGTCGCGGCGGCTCCGCGAGCGAAGAAGCTGTCGGTCGTGAACACGTTTTCACCCGAGCTCACCCAGATCTGCGCCG
The DNA here is from genome assembly GCA_963813055.1 of uncultured Solirubrobacteraceae bacterium. Classification (GTDB taxonomy): domain Bacteria; phylum Actinomycetota; class Thermoleophilia; order Solirubrobacterales; family Solirubrobacteraceae; genus Palsa-744. The sequence continues at coordinate 78,014 of CAWEXM010000005.1, read as the reverse complement.
TGCCCAGATACTGCGCGATCGCCGCGTCCAGCCCTCTCGTGAGGTCGTGCCTGGCGCCCTGGATGGAGACGCTCCCATACACCGCCAGCGCCGCCACGCTGGCGAGCGCCACCGAGCGCGTGGCGGTGGCGCGCAGTTCGATCACCGCGAGCGCGAGCATGCTGCCGCGCAGATGCTCGCTCACGGGGCCGATGAGCGAGCCCGTCAGCGCGAACGCGCCCGGAATCAGGCACACGGCGGCGAGCGCCAGCAGCACGCCGCCCGCGATCGTCAGGCCGGGAGCCATGTACACCGCGACGGTCACCGTCACCAGCAGCGCCGCACCGAGCCCTCCCAGCCAGGCGATCGCGCGCCGGCTGATGCCGTGCCCCGCCTCGCCCTGCTCGTGGAGCACCGCGTCGACCGGACGCCTGGGGTGCATGTCGAGCAGCGGCGGCAACGAGGCGAGCAGCGCCGCGAGCACTCCGCAGCCGGCGGCCAGCAGAACCGTCGTGGGGTGGACGACCTGGTGCAGCCCGATCGGGAAAGCGAACGTCAGGTAGCTGGGGATTTCACGAAACAGCGTGTGCGACAGCACGCTCCCCACTGCCACACCCACGAGCGATGCCACGACCCCCAGCATCGCCGCCTGCGAGGCAAGGATCAGCAGCACCTGCCTCGGCCCGAAGCCCTGCGTGCGCAGCTCAGCCACGAAGCGGCGCCGCTCGGGCACCGTGAGGAGCATCGCGTTCAGCGCCAGCAGGAAGCCCACCATCGCGCTGATCGCCGCGAACAGCGTCGTGGACTGGCCGGTCGGCCGGCTGGCCTGGTCGAGCAGCGCGAGCTCGTGGTCGGCTGGCTCCACGTCCAGGCGCCCGCCCGCCAGCGCTCGCAGCTCGCGTTCCACGCGCGCGTCCTGGCCCGGGCTCGGCTCCACGAGCACCTGAGTCACGCGTCGCGCACGGCCGGTGAGCTGCTGCGCCACGGGCAGCAGCGCGAGCACGATCGGGCTGTCCGCCACCGACCCCACCACCTGTTCCGGGAGCACCGCGCGCACGAGCGCTTCGTGGGCGTCCCCCCCGGAGAGCAGCTTCACCGTCCCCCCGTTTCCGCGCCGATCGTCGCGGCCACGCTCGCGGGCAGACCCACGCCTCCTGTGAGCAGCGACGTGCCGGCGCCGAGGTTCCTGGTCGCGGAGCTCCCGAGCGTGACGAGGCTCGCCGTCACACCGAGCAGCTGGATCGGCTGGCGTCCCGTCGGCCCGACGATCGCCGCGTCCTCCCTGAGGATCGGCGAGGCGACCCTCACCCCCCGCAGATGGCCGATGCGCGTCGACAGGCGTTCGTCGAAGCCGTCCGAGGAACGCGCCACGAGCGCGACGCGCGCCGAGCCCGTCACGGCGTGCACCAGATCGCTCGCGGAGCTGTCGATGCTCGTGTTCGCCACCAGCACGCCGAACAGCAGCGCCACGCCCGTCGCGATCCCCATGCCGGCGAGCAGCTCCTGGACGCGGTGATCCTTCAGTCGCCAGCGATACAGGTCGAGCAGGGCGCTCACCCGCACGCCGAGCACCGTCGGCTTGCGCATCCTGCCCGAGCTCATTCCGCCGCGATAGGGGCCATGTCCGGGTCCAAGCCGTCCTGCAGGCGCCCGTCTCTGAGCGTGTGCACGCGATCCACCAGCTGGCTCGCGTGCGGATCGTGGGTGACGAGCAGCCCCGGGGTCTGGCGTTCGTGGCAGATGTCGCGCAGCAGTTCGAGCGTCTGGCTGCTGCGCCTGGAGTCGAGGTTGCCCGTCGGCTCGTCGGTCAGCAGCAGCCGCGGCTCGTTCACGAGCGCCCGCGCGATCGCCACGCGCTGGCGCTCGCCCATCGAGAGCCTGTCGGGCGTGTGTTCCGCGCGCGAACCCAGGCCGACCCGCTCCAGCCACGGCTGCGCCCTGCGCCTGGCCTCGCGCAGACTCAGGCCGTGCCCCAGCAGCTTGATCGCCGCGTTGTCGAGCGCCGAGGCGCCCGCGATCAGATGGAACGTCTGGAAGACGAAGCCGACGTCCTTCAGGCGGTAGGCGGCGCTCTCGCTCGCGCTCATGCGCGAGATCTCGCGCCCGTCGAAGAGGATCCTCCCGCCGTCGGGCGCCAGCAGGCCCGCGGAGAGCAGCAGCAGCGTCGTCTTGCCCGACCCGCTGGGCCCGTACAGCGCGACGAACTCACCCGCGGAGACCGTCAGCGAGACCCCATCCACGGCGTTGACCACCTCGGCGCCGCTCGGATAGTGCTTTACGACATCTCGCAGTTCGAGCGCGCTCACGGCGAGGAGCGTGCTCTACCCGGCCCGCGCTGGTCCGGGAACTGGACCACGGTGCCCGGCTGATCCATCGAGCGCAGCTGCCCCTGGTCGATCGACATCATCCGGTGCGCGCGGCGAATCGGCGCCACCTCCTCCGAGGCGACCACGATCGCCATGCGCGAGTCCTCGCCCAGCGAGCACAACAGCTCATAAAGCTCCACCGCCTCGCTCGGGCTCAGCAGCACCGCCGGCTCGTCGACCAGCAGCAGGCGTGGCTTGTTCACGAACGCCCGCGCCAGCGCGACCCGCACCCGCTCGACGCGCGAGAGACGGTCCGTGGCCATGTACGCGCAGCGCGAGACGCCCATCCGTTCGAGCGCTAGGTGGGCCGGCTCCTTCGCCTCGCGCAGGCTCAGGCCGTCGCTCAAGAGCGGCAGCGCCACGTGCTCCACCACCGGCTTGTTGCGTCCGGGCCGCCAGTCCGTCGAGACGAGCCCGATGCCGCGGTAGCGCTGCAGCTTCGCGCGCGCGTCAGCCGACATGCTCGCCACGTCGCGACCGTCGAAGCGCACCGATCCGCTGTCAGGCAGTTCGGCGGCCGCGGCGACGCGCAGCAGCGTCGTCTTGCCCGAGTGGCGCATGCCCCAGATGCCGACGAAGTCCCCCTCGTCGACTTCCAGCGACACCTCGTCCAGCGCCCGGATCTCGCTGCGTCCGTCGGCGTAGGCCTTGGTGACGTGCTGCAGCGAGAGCAGGCTCATCGCAGCGCGCCCGCCGGTTGGTCGGCCACGAACTCCGCTATCCACCGCCGCGCCAGCGTGATCCACTTCAGCTCCGCCTGCAGGCTCTCGTCGACCGCCATCCGCGTCAGGTTCATAGCGAGGCCCGCCCAGGAGCCCATCGGCACCTCGGCCTCCTGGGTCTTTCGCAGCATCGCGAAGCAGTCGCGTTCGTAGCCGTCGAGCGCCCTCAATAACGCCGGTGCGTGGCGCGCGCTCGACATCGCGATCTTCGCCTGCAGCTCCGTGCGCATCGGCTCCTTGCCGACGGGCGTCTCCATCCACGCCGCCACCGCCGCCTCGGCTCGCTCCGTGGGGGAGTAGACGCGCTGTCCCTCGCCCACGCGCCCGCCCGTCACCTTCACGCTGGAGGACACGAGCCCGTCCTCCTCGAGTCGATCGAGGGTGCCGTAGACGCTCTGTCTAGTCACCCGCCACGCCGGGCCCAGACGCCGCTCGACGAGCGTCCCGAGCCGATAGCCACCCAGCGGCTGCTCGCCCTCGCCCACGAGCAGCGCCAGCAGCGCTCCCCGCAACGGCGAGCCGCTCACCTGCTTCTTCTCGGACGTCTCCGCCGACACTGCTCCGCCCCCAGTCAGACCATTTGCAGACACAAAGATACGCGATAGCTCGATCGGTTGCCCTGGACAAAACAGTTCCACAGCCGAAAATCTCGAGTTTCTAACTGCGAACTAATTGACAACCCATCAGGCGTGACCTATGCAGCGCCGTCGATTGCGGTGATGATCGCCCAATGGTGCTTACTAACACGCGCAATCATCCCGCGGCGACAAACGGGGGGAGCGCAACCGAACCTGTCTACATCGAGCTCACCAAGGCTCAGGTCGACCGCGTCATTCGCGGCGCCTCGGAGTCGGGGACCATGTCCGTGCTGATGGCCGGGCTGGATGGAGTACGCCAGACGCTCGAGGACTCACCCCAGCAGATCGAGGACAGGCGCCTGTCGCGCTCGCTGCTCTCAGGCCTGCTGCTGCTCGCGTGCTTTCCCACCGACGGCTCCTACCTGAGCAACACCGAGGTCGCGCGGCGTGTCGACATGAACATGAGCACAGCCCACCGCTACATCTCCACGCTCGTGTCCGTCGGCCTGCTCGAACGCGACCCCGGGACGCGTCGCTACCGGCTCGCGCAATGACGTTGCCGCTCGCCGCCGACCCGCGATCGCCGTCGCGCCCCGCGACGCTCAGCGAGCGCCCGGCGATCCTCCGCGAGGAGCGCGAGCTGCTCGACCTGCAGGCCCACCTGCTGCATACCGATCGCGCGCAGCCGGTCGTGGGGATCGCGCTGTATGAGGAGAGCGAGGAGACCGCACTGTGGCTCCAGGAGCTGCGCCCCATCCTTGGCCCAGCGACGCAGATCCGCTTCATCGCCGAGGAGCTGATCGACCCACTCCGCGAGGGGATCGGGCGCAAGCTCGCCCTCTCGCCCGAATCGGCGCGCATCTGGTGGCCGGGCCTCTCGCCCCGCAGCGACCCCGGCGACCACCCGCTCGTGCTGTCGCTCGACGGCGAGCGTCGCGCGGACGTGATCTCCGAGATCGCCCGCCAGTTCGACCTCAGCCGGCCCCACGTGCGCCGCGAGCTGAGATTGATCGAGGACGCGCGCGCGCTCGCCGAACACCGTCTTTCGGAGATCGTCGCGCAGGATCAGCGCACGGCCGAGCGGCTGCGCGACGCGCACCGCGAACGCCACCGCGAAGCCGCCCGCGCGCAGGCCGCCGAGGCGCGGCTCGAGGACGCGCTGCAGCGGCTCGCCGCTTATGACGATGAGCCGCTCGTGGTTTCGCGGCCCCCGGTCCGCGGCTAAGCGCAGCAGCGGAGCCTGCGCCGCCGCCTGCTGCGGCTCACTCGCCCTTGAAGCTCGGCGCGCGTTTGCCGAGGAATGCGGAGATGCCCTCCTTGGCGTCCGCGCTCGCGAACACGGCCGCGAACGCGCGCTTCTCGTCCTCGACGCCCTGATCGAGGTCGCCCGCCCCGGAGACCTGCTTGATCTGCGCGAGCGCCAGCGGCGCCTGCGAGGCGAGCTTGCGCGCCCACGCCAGTGCGGTGTCGAGCAGTTCGTGATCCTCCACGAGGCGGTTCACGAGCCCCAGCTCGAATGCTTCGTCCGCCAGGATCGGGTCGCCCACGAGGTTCATCTCCAGGGCCTTGTTCGTGCCCACCAGGCGCGGCAGTCGCTGCGTGCCGCCGAAGCCGGGGATGATTCCCAGCTTGATCTCCGGCTGGCCGAAGATCGCCGAGCGCGCCGCGATGCGCACGTCGCACGACATCGCAAGCTCGCAGCCGCCGCCGAACGCGAGGCCGTTGACCGCCGCGATCGTCGCGATCCCGTCCTCGCCGAGCTCTTTGAACAGCGCGTGCGCGGAGTGGATCAGCTGCTCGCCGGCGGACTCGTCCATCTGCGTGAACGCCTTGATGTCCGCGCCGGCGCAGTACAGGAACGGGTTCGAGGAGGCGATCACCAGCGCGCGCACACCTGAGCTCTTCGCCTTGCTCCACACCTTGCCCAGGTCCTCCACCACCTGCGGGGAGATCGAGTTCATCTGACCGTTCGCCAGCCACGCGATCGCCACGCCGTCGGCGCGCGTCTCGAGCTTCACCACCTCAGCGGGCTGCTCCGCGTCGGCCTGCGGGTAGGCGTAGAAGCCCTGGCCGCTCTTCTGCCCCAGGCGCCCCTGCGCTACGAGGCGGCGCAGGATCGTCGGCGGCGTGAAGCGCTCGCCGTAGCGCTCCTGCGCGTTCTCCATCCGCTCGAGGATCGCGTCCAGGCCCTCCACGTCGGCCTTCATGAACGGCGGCATCAGGCCGCGGCGAGGGTCCAGGCCGGCGCCCGCCATCATCCCGAAGTCGATGTCGCGGTGGGTAGCCACACCCTCCTCCAGCACCAGGCACGCCTCGATCAGCGTCTTCAGCGACAGCATCTCCACCAGCTCCGCGATGTCCGGCTCGTTATCGCCGGAGATGTTCGGCTCGCCCTGCGCGTCATAGAAGCCGTCGCCGCCCGTCTTCGCGCCGAGTTTGCCGTCCGCGACGAGCTTCTTCATGCCCTTCGGTACGTAGAAGCGTTCCTCGCCGTAGGACTCCACCAGGTGCTCCGCCACGTGCAGCACCGTGTCCAGGCCAAGCAGGTTCACGAGGTAGTACGGCCCGATCGGAATCACGCCCGCGCCGCCGAGGCCCTCGTCGATCTTCTTGATCGACAGGCTCTTCGTCTCCTGCTCGCGCCAGATCTCCGAGGTGCCGGCGTTGAGGATGCGGTTGACCACGAAGCCGGGGACCTCCGCGCACGTGATCGGCTGCTTGCGGATCGCCTGCGCGAACGTGATCGCCGCGCCGACCGTCTCCGCGGAGGTTTCTTCGCCCTCCACGATCTCGATCAGCGGCATGATCGACGCCGGGTAGAAGTAATGGAAGCCGACCACCTTCTCCGGGCGCAGGGTCGCTTCGCCGATCTCCGTGATCGACAGCGAGGAGGTGTTCGACGCGAGGATCGCGTGGCCGGGCGTCGCGGCGTCGAGCTCGGCGAACACGCTCTGCTTGATCTCCATCCGCTCCGGCACCGCCTCGATCACGAAGTCCACGTCGCCGAACGCGCCGTAGGAGGTCGTGCCGTGGATGCGGCCCATGACCGCGTTCAGCTGCTCCTCGGCCTGCTCCGCGGTGATCTTGCCCTTCTCCGCCAGCTTGCCCACCTGACCGCTCGTGACGTTGCGCGCCTCATCGAGGCCCGCCTGCACGAGCGCGTCGTCGATGTCCTTCAACACCACCGGTATGCCGGCCGCGGCGATCGTCTGTGCGATCTGCCCGCCCATCGTTCCCGCCCCGACGACGGCGGCCTTGAAGACGAACATCAGGCGGGGACCGCCGTCGGCTCCTCGGCGCGCCGCGGCAGCAGCGTTTCGCGCGCGATCACCAGGCGCTGGATCTGCGACGTGCCCTCGTACAGCTGCATGATCTTCGCGTCGCGGAACAGCTTCTCCACGGGGTACTCCTTGATGAAGCCGTAGCCGCCGTATACCTGCACCGCGTCGGTCGCGATTTTCATCGCCGCGTCCGCCGCGAACCGCTTCGCGTGCGAGGACACGAGCGTGTTGCGTTCGCCGTTGTCGAGCATCGTCGCCGACTTCCACGTCAGCAGGCGCGCCGCCTCGATTTCGGTCGCCATGTCGGCGATCATGAACTGGATCGCCTGGTGCATAGCGATCGGCACGCCGAACTGCACGCGTTCGCGCGAGTAGTCCACCGCGAACTCGAACGCCGCGCGCGCGATGCCCGTCGCCATCGCCGCCACGCCCGGGCGGGTGCGGTCGAGCGTCATCATCGCGAGCTTGAAACCCTTGTTCTCCTCGCCCAGCAGGTTCTCCGCGGGGACCTCCACGTCGTTGAACGAGATCGTCGCGGTGTTCGACGCGCGCTGCCCGAGCTTGTCCTCCTTCTTGTCCACCACGACGCCCCAGTCGCGCTCCACCACGAACGCGGAGATGCCGCGGTGGCCGGCGTCCTTGTCGGTCTTCGCGTACACCGTGTAGTAGTCCGCGTAGCCGCCGTTCGTGATGAAGCACTTCGAGCCGTTGATGACGTACTTGTCGCCCTGCTTCACCGCGGTGGTGCGCATGCCGGAGACGTCCGAGCCGGCGTCGGGCTCGGTCAGGCAGAAGGACGCGAGCTTCGGCGCTTCGGTGAGCATGCCGAGGTACTTCTTCTTGATCTCCTCAGAGCCGCCCAACGCGATCGGCGCCGTCGCCAGGCCGTTGCAGCCGAGCGAGGTCTGGATGCCGGAGCAGCCCCACGAAAGCTCTTCCTCGATCAGGCAGCCGTCGAGGTAGCCGGCTCCCGCGCCGCCGTAGGCCTCCTCGATGTGGGAGTTCATCAGGCCGACCTCCCACGCTTTCTCGATCAGGTCCTGCGGCCAAGTGCCGTCCTTGTCGTACTCCCAGGCGACGGGGCGAATCTCTTTTACGGCGAAGTCGTGCGCCATCTCGCGCAGGTTCTTCTGCTCGTCTGTGAGCGTGAAATCGACCATTCTCTGATCTCCTTACGGGCTGGCGCGGAAAGTTGGCGCGGACGTAGATTGACTGGTCAGTCAATCCAGAGAGCGGAGGGTAGCGAACGGCAGGCCAATCGGCAACAATGAGCCTGTGGACTACGCCCTGGCGACCCTCACGCTCGGCGTCATCGAGAATGCGCTGAGCTTCGTCGTGTTTGGCACCGTCGCGTTCTCCGTGCTGATGTGCCTGCTGTTCGCGGCCACGAGCGGTGAAAACAGCATCTACGACCAGATCGGCCACGGCGGCTTCTCGCGCGAAGGCGAAGGACCGCCGAGCGGCATGCTCGTGCCCGAGGCCGGGTCGACGGCGGCGAGCGCCGAGCAGGAGCGGGAGATCCGCCAGATGCTGCACGCGCGCAGCGAGCGGATGGTGCGCCGCGGCGAGCCCGCGCTCGACGTCGACGCGGAGCTCGCGCGGCTGCTGGAGCCCGCGCGCGCGGGCTCGGAGCCCGATGCGGCACTGGTCGAGGAGGTGCGCCAGCTGGTGATCGTGCGCAACGAACGGCGCGTGCGCCAGGGCCTCGAGCCGCTGGACGAGGAGGCTGAGGTCACGCGCACGCTCGCGGAGATGAGCCCGTGACGCACAATCCCGCTCCGCCGTGGGGTATAAACGCGCCATGACCAACGCGCGCCGCTTTCAGATCGACGAGCTGACCCTCCGTCCGGGCACGTATTTCAACCCGCAGACCGAGATCATGATCGTCGTCGACGACACCCCAGAGGTCGACCACGAGCTGTTCGAGATGGACGAGTTCGACGCCGAGGAGTGGGTGCTCATCGCCGAGGACACGCCCGTGGACGAACCCAAGCGCGACGAGCTGGTGGAGCGCTTCCAGCTCGCCTACCAGGGCACGAGCGAGCTGTCCGCGGACGACGACGATGACGACGAAGACGACGATGATGAAGACGACGAGGACGAGGACGACCTCGACGGCGTGGACGAACTGGAGCTAGACAGAGATTGAGTCGTTAGCATCGCAGCGGTGCGTGCGATGCGTTCAGCGGCGCTCGTCCTCGGCGTCGTCCTAGCCCTGGCCGGGGCCACATCCCCATCCACCGCGGCCGCCGCCACCAAACGCGGCCCCACCGTCTCCGCCGCCCTGCAGGGCCTGCTGCGCGGCGGCGCGATCACCGAAGCCGTCTACCGCCAGGACTACGCCGCTTACGTGGCCGCCAAACGCTCCGTCGGGCGCATCGGCGGCACACGCCGCAGGGAGCTGGGCGCGGTGCTGAGCAACGTGCAGCAGATGGCCGCCGCGGGGGCGCTCATCCCCACCCGCCTCGCGGCGGTGTTCCTCACGCTCGAACGCAACCGCCAGTGGTGGACCACCGAACCGCTGCTCTCCAGCGGCGAGCGGATCAGCTTCCCCGAAAGCAAGCTCATCTGGCAGTACTACCCCGGCCAGGGCCTCGAGATCCAGTGGCTCGCGACGTTCGGCCAGGGCAACGGCTTCTTCCTCTCCGGCCACGAAAACGCCAACCTGCGCCAGCTCGCCGGCGAAGTCATCCCGCTCGCCACGCAGCGCGCGAGCGGCATCGCGTGGGAGTACCTGTTCCACTTCGACGGCGGCTCTCCCCCGTGGACGAGCGGGCTCTCGCAGGGCACCGGCCTGCAGATGCTCGCGCGCGCCTACTCGCGCTTCAAAGAAACCGCTTTCTTGAGCGCCGCGCAGCAGGCGCTCGGAATCTTCCAGACCCCGCCACCGCAGGGCGTGCGCGTGGCGACGCCCGCGGGGGCGCTGTATGCGCAGTACTCCTTCGCGCCCAGCGACCGCATCCTCAACGGGTTCATCCAGTCGCTCGTGGGGTTGTACGACTACACGGCGATCACGCAAGATCCGCTTGGGTTGGCGTTGTTCGAAGCGGGCGACGCGGAGGCACGGGCGCTCGTGCCGCACTACGACACGGGCGCCTGGTCGCTGTACGACCAGTTCGGGGAAGCGAACCTCAACTACCACGAACTCCTGGCTGAATTTCTGCAGCACCTGTGCGAACGGTCGCGCAAAGGGGCGCCGATCGCGGGGACTGGCTCGGGGGGAGGCGTGCCGCCCAGCGCCGCGCCTGGGTCCGGGTCGGCGGTGCCGCCTGCCGCGGGCGGGTCAAACACGGGCGGGGCTAGCGCCAGCGCGGCGGCTGCAAGTGCGCCCGTGGCAGCTGCGCCGACGGGCGTCCCGATCGCGGGCGATGAGATCTACTGCACGACCGCGCAGCGGTTCTACGCCGATGCGAAAACGCCGCCTGTGATCGCGCTGCTCACGACGAAGCTGCGGGGTGGGACGCGCGGTGGGGTGCGGATCGCGCTGTCGAAGATCTCGAGGGTCGCCTTGACCGTGCGCAAGGGGGCGCGGGTCGTTTGGAGCAACAGCGCGACAGTGCCGGGGGGCAAGCCCAAGCTGCTGTGGGTGACGCCCGCGAAGGGCGGGACGTTCTCGGTGACGCTCACGGCGACGGATTTGGCGGGGAACTTCGCTACGGCGACGGGGGCGATCGTGGTTTCGCGGCGCAAGTAGCGCCCGGCGACTCGCCCCCGCGCGAAACCGTTCATCGTTTACTCGGCCCGTACCTCTTGTGGGCTTTACGTTCGCAGACCGTGCGCTTGTGGCCATGTTTCTTGTGGCAGGCCTTGAGCGCTTTCGCCAGGAGCTGTGCCCGTGTGGGTTTCCCGTGGCTGCTTTCCTTGTTTTCCTTGGCTTCTTTGGCGTTCAGCGTGGCGATGGAGGTGAATGACAGGATCGGGAGCGCGCTCACGAGTGGTGGCACGGCGGGCCCTGCGAGGGTCGTGAACGACCCCCCGGGAACGGTTTCGATGGAACCGTCTTGGCCTGTCACGGCGAGCCGGTAGACGTAGGTCGTACCGGGCTGCAGGCCTTGCAGGCTGGCCGCGACCTGGATGATGTTCCCGGACTGGGCCGTGACCGTGGCCGGGGTAGTGGCTAGATTGCCTGATTCTTGGCCGATCAAGAACTGGCTGCTTGCGGGTAGGCCCTTGGTGTCGATGCTGCCCGTGAGGGTGGCCGAGGACGCCGTGATGTTCGCGGCTGGGTTGATCGTCGCGGTGGGTGGTGTTGCAGGGCCGGTTGTGAACGTCTGATCTTGCCCGGTGGTGGTGCCGGTTTGGCTTGTGGCTTGGAGGGCGTAGTGGTACAGGGTGCCGGGTTTGAGTTCGGTGAGTGTTTCCGGGCCGACGGGTTCGGTGGTGTAGCTGGTTGAGGCGATGTTGCGGTAGGGAGTCGCGGCGCCGTTGGCGTAGGGGCAGGCTTCTTCTTCAGGACACTGCGTAGCGCCTTCCTGGTAGGCGGCGGCGGGGATGTAGAGGAACCTGTAGGTAGTTGCTGCCCCGCCGGGGTTCACGCTCCCGGAGACGGTGGCCGTGGTTCTCGTGGTTTCCCCTGCCGCGCCGGTGGTCGCGGCTGGTTTGCCGAGGGTCTTGAACTGCTGCACGGGACCTTCGCTGGTGCCCATAAGGGGATTGGTGGCGAACACGCGGTAGTAGTACACAGTCGCGCCTTCCAGGCCTTCTGCTTCGACCGGCCCGGCCTGCAGCACTTCGTTGGTCGCAAACAGGGGTTCTGCGCCTTCGACGCTGCCGACGTTTTGCGTGAAGCCTTCATCGGTTGCGTATTCGAAGCTGTAGGTCGTTTCCTGTCCGAGCGGGTCGATCTGCGCTTCGAAGCTGACCGTGGTTTCAGTGACGTTGGACGCGCTCTCGGAGACGATGACGGGGGGTTCCGGCGGGGCCGTGGTGAACTGGGAGACGGGGCTTTCAAGGGTTCCCGTTGCGTTTGTTGCGACCACACGGAAGAAGTACGTCGTCCCCGGCGCGAGAGCGCCGGCGAGATCCACCGGTCCCGCGGTGACTTCTTCGAACACCGGTGGTAGTGCTCCTTCCCCGGGGATGCTGGTCCCTTTGCCTTCCAGCAGGACGGCTTCGCTGGTGGAGTATTCGAAGCTATACGTGGTTTCCTGGGCGTCGGGGTTCAGGCGGGCGGAGAGTTTCGCGTCGGTCGTGGTGACTTCCGTCGCTTCCTCGCTTGCGAAGATTGGGGCTTCGAGGGCGAGCGTCGTGAATTCCTGTTCCCCGCCTTCCGTGCTACCCGAGGCGTTTTTCGCGACGACTCGATAGTGATAGGTCGTTGCCGGCGACAGCCCGCCGATCGTCACGCCGACTGGCTGTTCGCCTGAGCCTTCCAGGAATTCCGGTTCGCAGCCGACCGTGTTTTCTGAGACCGAGACGCCGTAGGTGAAGGAGCAGTGCGTGAGCTGGAAGTTCGGGTTCAACACCCCTTCCAAACGCGCCTGGAACGGCGTGATCCCGATGACGCTCTCCCCCACTACGGCCGGTGCTTCCGCGGCGAGCGTTTCGAAGGTTTCTTCAGGGCCGACGGTTTCCCCGGTCGCGTTGGCGACGACGACCCGGTAGTGGTAGACGCTCCCGGGCGTGAGGCCCGACAGAGAGCGGGTCACGATTCCGGGGCTGGAGCCGGTGAGTTCGATCTGTTCGCACGGGACTTTGTTGTCGGTGACCGTTTTGCCGTATTCGAACGCGCAGCTGGTGGTGGTCTCGTTCTCCGGGTTCACTTCAGCCTGAAGCCCCGCGGCGAACGGGGTGATCCCGGTCGCGGTCTCGCTGAGGACCACAGGCTTTTCCGCCGGGGTCACGAAGCTCAGCCCCGAGCTCATCGCGACTTCCCCCGCGCCGTTGGTGGTGCGTAGGCAGAACGTGTAGGGGGTGCCGCCCACAAGCCCCGACACGCTCGCGGAGACTTCTTCGCCTTCCGCACCCGTGGACGGTTCCGGCGCCGTGACGGTTTCCCCGCCAGCCTGGCACCCTTCAGAGGACGGGCTGTAGACGAATTCATAGGTGCCGGGTTCTCCCGTGCCGTTCGGGTTCAAGGTCCCGTGCAACGAGGCTGTGGTCCCTTTCACGCCCGTCGCAGCCTGCACTTCGGGTGTTTCGGGCGGGATCGCCGTTTTGAACGCCACCGGCGCACCAAAGCTCGTTTCCGCTTCCGTGTTCGTCGCCGCGAGACACGCGATATACGCCGTGCCCGGGGTCAGACCTTCGACGCCGACAGCCACCGGTTCGCTTTCCCCGCCGTTCCCGATCCCTGCGGGTTCGGGGGCTTTGCTCGCACCGGCTTCGCATTCCGCCTTTGTGACGGTCGCGGTGGCCTTGTAGAGGAATTCATAGCTGATGCCGAGTTCTCCACCCAGCACGCCCGGGCTCAACACGCCGCTCAACACGGCGGTGGTCGCGGTCACGCCCGTCGCGGGTTCGGTGACCGGTTCCGCAGGCGCCGCCGCCATAGCCGCAGGCGACCAGGCAGCCGACACGGCAAGACCAAGCGCTGCAGCGCTCAGCACACCCCGCAACACACGACGAGAGCCCCAGATAGGAGTCTGCGATGGGGTCCTCATCAGTGGGCCGCCTTCCCGTTGGTGTGCACAGTTCGCGCCCGCCGCGCCCGCCTAGCGTTCTTGGCAGTGCGTGCCGCTTTCGCTCCGGGGCAGCCCTTCACCGCGACCTTCGTATTCTGCTTCAACACCGCCCCGTTCTGAGCCGTGATCGTGGTCGGCATTACCAGCCCCCCACGCACGGTTTCTTTCACGTTGCGTTTGACGCGCCGTGTCTGCCCGTTGACTTTGATCGTCACGGTCTTTTTGACGGTCTTCGTGGTCAAGGGTTCGCAGAGCGTGCCTTTCGGCAGAAATGCCGCGAGGATGCTGTGCGGCCCCTCCGGGAGTTTCAGTTCGAAGCTCGAGAACGGAGCGTCGGGGACCGTTTCGAAGTGGCTGAACGTGATCCCTTTCGTGATCTGCGTGTGCCCCGTCAACACCACCGTAACCCCATAGCCCTGAAGAACCAGGTCCAGATCAGGGAACCCGGCGCCCGCGTGGCTCACCAGGATCGCCGGACCTTCCAGGGGGACTGGGAGAACCGGGGTGTGGGCGATTGCGGTTCCGACCATCGCCTCCGGCGGACAACCCCTCGGATCTTTCGCGAACTGCTGTTCAGTGCAGGCTTTCTGTAGCGTCGTCAACCGCGACGGGAGCGAGATGGGCAACTGCACGTCGACCTTCGCGATGTTCGATTCCCCAGCACCCGCTGTGGTGGGGCCCTGATGCGTGCTCACGTTGACCGTCAGGGAGGCCCCATTGCCTTTCGACCGCCCATTCGCCTGCGTGGAGGCCTTGAACACCGGGTGGAACGCCAGGGTCTTGCAGCCCGCGTCCTGGAACGGGCTGCTCACTGCCGCAGTGGTTCCGTCCGCGGAGGTCAGGACCCCTGTGGTGGCGCGTGGTTCACAGCCCGTCGGGTTGAACGTGAACCCGGCACCAGGATGATCCACCACCACATCCACACTGCGGACCTGGAGCGGGATCCCCTGCAAGATCTGCGGCAACGGATCGCTCGAGACCACGACCTGCGCCGTGGTCGGATCAACGCCCACCGCAGCACGAACGACCACGGTGCCAAGGTTGAACGGGCCCGCTATCGCGGGGACGACGATGCTCAACCCGAACGGGCCGCCCTTATATGATTCGGTCAAGAACACAGGATCCTCCGGTTCCCCGGCGCCCGGAAGAGCCACCGGCCTCGCACCCGGCCCCGCGGTGCTCAGGACATGCCCGATCTGCGACGCAGCCGGGCATGTCCCGGTCGCGGCCTGTTCTTCAGCGCACAGCGGTATACCCGCTAGCACCCCAAGCAGGCCTTGAGGCGTCGTGACCTGCACCCCACTCAAATACTGATCCGCATCCGCACGGGAGATCGCGACCGACAACGGGCTGAACCCACCGGCCCTGGGATCGGTCGTCCCGGCTATGAACGAGGGAGCAAACCGCGGCGCCGCGCAGCCCGTCACTTCGAACGCGCTCGACGGCGTCAGTGCCACAGGGCTCGAATAGAACGTCAGCTGGCTCGTGCTCAACGCTTCCCTACACGCCCTCGGGTTCGCCACGGACGCGCCTTCCCCGCCGAACAGCTGCACCTTCAGTTCGCTGAACGGGACCTTCGGGTTCCCCGAGAAGCTCGTGGTCAGCTGGCCCGTCGCCGGGTCTGCCGTAACCCGACCCGCGAGCTTAACCTGCACACCCGAACCTTCCACCACCAGGTACACGGCCAGGAGAGTGTTGAACGGGTTAGCGTTCTGCGCCGCCACGAACAACGAGCCCTTCAAAGGCGCCCCCAACAGTGGCGTTACGACTTCGACTTTCCCGATCTTCGACGCATCCGGACACGCGACCGGCGCACCTGTGTTCAAACCGATCTGTTCCAGGGAGCACGCCTGCAGCCCATTGGCCGAGGACGGCGAGACGACCGTCCCCGCGGGGAACGTCACCGACGCATTCTCGAGATCCGGGGTCGCAAGCGCATAGGGCGCCAATTCCTGCGGAACAGCGAGATCGACTTCATAGCCAGCCGGCGCGCCGGCACGCCTCGTATCCGGCACCACCGACAACGACGGAGACACTTCCAACAGCCCACAGCCCGTCGGAGCGCGCATCGAGGTGCTCGCCGACGCACTTTCGCCTTCCCACGATTCCACCGTGAGGCTGCTCGACAACGGACCGCCCGAGCAGTCGCTCGAGTTGATCATGAACGGCGCGGGGGCGGCGCCCGCACGCGTCGGTGTTCCATAGCTCGGCGGGGGACCAAACCGCAGCCCATCGTGTGACGAATCAGCCGGGACGCCCCACATCGTCAGCGACGTAGAGACCACTGGCTCCAAAGTCGAGATTTCCCGCACACTCGCCACAAGCCTGTACGTCCCGTCTCGAGCGACGTCGGCCTGAATCAGGACCGTCGCAAACGCCAATGAGGTCGCGAACGTCGCGGGATGGCCGGGCGAGGGAACCATGTTGTAGACCCCGGTCTGTTCTTCGAATTCAAACGGTTCTTCACCGGGTTCTTTCGCGGGGAACGAGAACTTGCTCGTCAACACCCCGACCTGCGCTGAGGGCTGACAATCGAATTCCACCAGCTCGCTGACCGAACATCGCGGGATGTCCTGTGGATCGCCCACGAGACCCTCTGGCAGCACGACGGTCACGTTCTTGACCTGTCCGGCGGGCCCTCCGAGCGCTTCGCGGCCGAACGCGAACGAGGTGGTGAAGTCCACATGCCCACCAGCCTGCGAGGAGCTGGTCCCCATCGTGAACGACGACACACCGAACCCACCCGACGCGCCGGCAACACTCACAGCGAGAGCGAGCACCAGCACGCACGCGCTCGGTACCGCCAGCCTGAGCACGCGGCAAACGCCAGCCCTGCTCGTCAAGAAATCCATCGACATAACCCCAATCCCCCCGCGACTACCGAGACCCATGAACACGAACACCTCCAACACCACGCACAACCCGGCCAGCGGCCTTCCCCACTCGACCCGCCTTCGCTTTACCGGGCTTCTTCCGCACGCACGTCAACTTGCCTTTGACGCGCTTCTTCACGAACCCCTTACGACACACTGAGCCTTTCGGCTTCGGTTTCACGACAGGCGGAGCTCCCGCGCTCTGCGGACTCGCGCTCCCAGGCGCAGCAGCCGCCGGAGCCGGAGCCACACCAAACGCCGCGCGACACGAGGAACCCACGCACGAAGGTGCACCAGCACCCGAATCAGCAGGGAATCCACCGCCAACCCGTGCATCAAACACATTTTCATAGCCGCCATCCGCACCCGACGGAACCAACTGCGCCGTTGACGTGAACAGCACGTCATCGCCGCTGGGCGTCGTGCCCTGAAGCACCGAGGGGTTCGAGGACTTGCCACTCGAGATCAGACCCACACCACCCGAGGCTGACCACTCATACACATCGGTCGATGTCGGCGTGCCGAACTTCGCGCTCACCGGCGCCGTTCCATTTGTGTCCTGCGGGACAAGCGAATCCGGTGTCTGGAAGAACACTCGGCTGCCGTCTTCGCTCATGGGAGAGGATAGCCCGGCCGGGTCGTAAGTCCCACCAGCGGTTTCACCGAACGTCGCGTTCTCTGTCGGCTTGATACCAGGGGCCGTACACGACAGACACGCCAACGATTGGCCCGCCACGGAGTAGCGATAGATCTCAGTGTATTCCTGCCACGGATTCTGGCCCGTCAGGTTCCCCGCCGACGCGAACACAAACACACCACCATCCGGCGACGGGACCGCGGGACGCGTGATGTCGGGCTCGCCGACCAGCCCCCTTGGAGTCCCTTCGGCGGTCTGGACATCGCCTGCGGCCACGGTAGCAATGAACGTCGTTCCGCCTGTGGCGGTGTCGAAGACGTACAGGTTCGGCTTCAGCGACGTCGCCGTGGCGCCTGCAGAGTTCTGGTTGGACGCCAAAACACCATCGGAGATGAAGTAGACGTGCGAACCGTCGTTTGAAACGGCCGTCATAGACGCCTGGTGAACTCCGTAGACTTCAGTTCCTGCCGGCATACCACTGAACCCGGTGCCGTGCACGGTAGTGGTTAGCGTTAGTTCCGTTGGGCTAGTAATAGAAGCGATTACCAGCGTCAGCCCGCCGTCGTGCTTGCCGCCACTTATTTCAAAGGGCGCGAATGCCACCGTTTCCCCGGCATGGAAGCCTGCCGTGTCCGCGACATTCAGTACTGCTGCTCCGTTGCCGCTAGCGGTCGTAGTGATGGTCGAGGGTGTCCGATCACCTCCCAATCCGACCGAGACCGGGAGGACTGACATCGGCGGATCGGCCCCCATGACTTCGTCGGTGCTGTTGAACTCGTACAACTCCTTGCCTTTGTTGGTGGCTGTCCCCAGCCCTGCTTCAGAGGTGAAGAACACGAGCGACCCGTCAGCCGCAGCACCCTCGTATAGAGCGGAGCCAAACGTCGTTTCCTCTACGGTTTCAGCGCCGCCAGCAATCGTGCTGCCACTCGCTATTGCGCCGGCAATCTTCACTGTCGTGCCTGCATGACGCATATAGAGACCAACCGGCTCACCGACGGCTGGATTCGGGCTCTCAAAGAACACCTTCGAGCCGTCGCTTGAGATCGCATTTGTTGTGGAACCGCTTTCAGTGTTCGCCGGCAGATATTCACTGGCGGGCGGGGAACCCGTAGTCAAGTGCCCGCCGTCACCGAGAATGGCTCCTTCCGAGAGATGCTTTACAGGAGTGCCAACTGGATGAGGATTAGGCAGTCCACTTCCTTTCCCTACCACCAGTCGTGCATTCGGTCCTTCTATGTGAGGGATGTGTTCGATCTGCGTAGTTTCGGCCGAGGATCCTTCTCCCACGGCTATGAACTGACCGGGAGCAAAGCCTTCCCCGCTAGCCACGATGATCCCACCGAACCCCGGTGTGTATTCGAGCGCTAGAGTGGTCGCCGCAGAGTCGGTCGGCTGTCCCGTGTTGTCAAGGCTCAATAGATGCGTCTGTGAGTCTGAGACGTCACGTTCATAGAGATACTCGGGTTCCGGAAACACCCCCAACCCAAGTCCTGTCGCAGCCGCCAGCAGGGGAGTCGCTGCACTAAACACGACATGGCTACCGTCCGGGGTGGCGCCATCGAACGTTGCCTCCTTAGGTTCGCTGCCTCCCTGGGTTCCCTGAGAGAGTAGGGTCAGTCGGCCGTCAGCATCTTGCTTGTACAGGCTGAGCGCACCGCCATCTTTATCTCCGAAGGCGTAGGACTCGGGGGTCGTAAAAATGGTCTGGGTCAGATCGGACGAGAACCATACCGGCACCTGCTCTTCCAACGCACCCAACGGCTTTGTCTGAGTCGGCGTCAGTGACGCCGACTCCCAGCCACTGCTGGTGCGAGCTGCTTGATACAGGTTCAGAGAACCCGATGTCGCACCCGCGAACGCACCTCGCGCCTGAAAGTTGACTGTCCCGCCTTCCGCGGACGCAACTGCTGCATACGGGCTCACTCCGCTCTTTGCCACAGGTGAGACCAGCTCATAGCCCCGACCGTCCGGCAACGCAGCGAGCGCACCGTTTACGACCAACAGCGCCTCGAACACGCCCAAAAAACCCACTAGAACGAGTCGACGCCAATGCCCGCCGACACGATAACGGTAGTGTCTGAGCGCTTCAGTTCCTTTATTTGGCAGCCGCGGAAAACTCATACACTTATTCACCTATCACCCCATGAGCTTGTACTTCTTTAGCGATTCCCTGCTCGGCGTTAGCGTCGATCGCAATCATATTTTGCCCTGGCGGAGACGGCAACCCGAGCTTACGATTAATCGATGCGTTGACAAGATTGCCACTAGAGGTTCCACAGCCAGTCGCAACCGGGACGGAAAATGAGTTGTTCACCAACCTAATGCCGATCGCTTGTTGAAACTGCCCAGACGATGCATACAAGAATTCCACCGATTTACCATGGATAGGAAGGGCCGGTGGCGGCGGGCTGGTGACGCCAGTCGTCAGCGCGAGCACGATCGGCTGCGTCGCCGACCCGATGTAACAGGACGACCCCAAGAACGAGCTTATAAGATGGAGCTTTACCTTCAATGTCACTGCGGTACCCGGCTTGCTGCCTAGAAGCCTGCACGAATCGAATGTGACAAGCGGGTTTGCTCCTAGACAGTTTTCTGTGAAGCCGAATGCGGTCGCAGGCGGCACAGCCGCTGCCCATTCGAGCCTAGCAAAGACCCCCGTAAGCTGGACGTTGCCCACAGAACCCAGGAGGCCACCCGGCACCGGCTGAGCCGGGCCATTAAGAAGGCCATGCGGTGGTGATATTGCGATTCCGCCTTCAAGAGCCGTGACTCCAAGATCGAACGTGTCGCCGGGGATCGAGATCGGTGCGATCGCATGGCCGATCTGAACCACACCGCCTGTGGTGTACGAGTGGTCACATGCACCGATGGGTGACAGCGACACAATAACGTTGACGGGACAGTTCGCGAAATCCGCCCAGGATCCTGTGATTCCCGGCTCGGTGAAGGCATGGGCTCTCGTAGAACACACAGACGCCACAACACACAGCAACGCGAGCACGAGCAGGAATCTCTGGGTTCTCATCCCGACGAAAGCGATCACGACTTCATCCATCCCCCTGTGTCAGGCTGGTCGAGCGAGCGACCGCCGGGTGAATAAACAGCTACGCCCTGTATTACATCTGTGGGTGGGAGCCAAATCCTGCTCCCACCCACAGCATACCCGTTACTTATAGTGCGACGCGGAACATCAGGCCACTATTCCTGCCACTGAAGCGTGCCTCCATCGACACGAATTAACAGTAATCCAGTGTACGAGCCTTCTGGTTTTACTTTACCCAATTCTCCACATTCGCCACCAGACCCTTCTGAGTTAATTTTGCTGATCTCAACATGCGCTAATATATCTTCTTTCAGGTTTAAGTATAAGATTAACCTGAGATTTGTGTTTGCGGCACTATTGCTGATTTTGATGCTACATCCGAGTGCCGGGATAGTGATCACAATCGGTGCTCCCACTACAGACACCGATCCATCTGCGTTGACTAAGAATTCTGCTGGTGTGACAGTCGCCGGAGCAAGCCCGCCAGCAAGGCATTTGGTATATAACCCTCTTACTGTGAACTCTTTTGTTGTCATCGCTTTCCCGTTAGACAAGATCCCGTGACCGCCAAAGTGTTCACATTCAACAGCTAGAGCCATCGGTTCGGTTTTGAAGATCTGGTTGTTGTCACTTAACACTAAAACTAACGCAGGTAACCCACCGGTCCACTTAAAGGTAGAAGTGGGCTTACCTTTTGCCAACGCCGACCCGGCCGAGAACGCACCGAGCACTACCAGCGCGACCAGAGTCAACAACGCTGTTGTTGTTGATTTACGTATCATTTGATTGAACTACTCCTTTGCTTTGATAGTCATTAAGTTGCCTATTGGCAGCCTAGGAGAAGCATCTAGCAGAGTGCACTCTGCTAAACCGCACACACTCGGACCACAAACCCTTCACGGAAATCTGGAACTAGCGTGTGCGGTAGCGACCATACGCTCGCTACCGGCCCCCCGCAACCGGCGTCTACGACTATCGGTCGGCCAACCCTTCTGCGAGCATGCGCACGCACAGGCAATCCGTTACCAACAAACGGATTCCAGCGTTCCGACAGGCGCACTCCATAGGTCATCTATTGGACTTCAAACGTCTCTGACTCCGCCTCGCCCTCCCCACAGCGCACCCCACCTCAGCCACGTTCCGCCCCACCACGCCTAGACTTAGCCCCAGTGCACCGCCCTACCACACCCCCGCGCCAATGTCCCGCCTAGCCCACGCCTGGAGCGCCATGCGTCCCGAGCAGCGCCTCGCCGCGCTCGCCTCGTTTGCGCTGCTCGTCACGATGTTCTTTCCCTGGTACGGCCTGCAGAGCCTCAACGTCAAGACCAAGGCCATCTACTCGCACAACATCTCCGCCTTCGGCGACGTCTCATTCGTGGAGGCCGCCATCTTCCTCGTCGCCGTCGCCGTCGTCGCGATGCTGCTCGCGCGCGCCGAGGGGCGCGACTTCCACCTGCCCGGCGGCGACGGCACGATCGTGCTCATCGCCGGCTCCTGGGCTGGGCTGCTGATCTTCTACCGCGTCTTCAGCCGCCCCGCCGGCGACGGCTACCCCGTGGGGATCGAGTGGGGATTCTTCCTCGCGTTCGTCGCCGCCGGCTGCCTAGCGTTCGCCGGGCTGAGGATGCGCGCCAGCGAACGGCCCGAGCCCCCGCGCCTGCGCTCGCGCCGCGACCCACGCCCGCGCACACCGGTCGATCTTCCCGTCGATCCCGAGACCCACGTACTCGCCGCGCGAACCAGCTCACTGCGCGAGGACGTCTCTCCGCCCGCGCCAACAGCCCCGACTGCGGCTGCCGCGCGCAGGCCCACACCAGCGCGCAAGCCATCCCCATCGCGTCCCGCCTACCCCCCAGCCCCGTCCGACACGCCCGAGCAGCTGTCCTTCGAGGACACCCCGTCAACGCCAGCCGAGTAGCCCCGCCAACGGCCCGCTCTCGGCCCGGCGACCCACCGGCGCCTATCATTCCTCCGACGATGCCCGCTCCCCTGCCCCCGGCGCCGTCCTCCGTCGCAGAGCTGGCCGCGGGCTTGCGCGACGTCGGCTACCTGCCAGGCGAGTCCACCGCGCTCGTGTCGTTCCTCGCCACCAAGCTCGGCAAGCCCGTACTCGTCGAGGGGCCCGCGGGCGTCGGCAAGACCGAGCTCGCCAAGGCGCTCGCGCGCCACCTCGGCCGCGAGCTCGTGCGGCTGCAGTGCTACGAGGGCCTCGACGAGGCCAAGGCGCTGTATGAGTGGAACTACCGCAAGCAGCTGCTGCGCATCCAGGCCGAGGCCACCGACACCGGCTGGGACGCCGTGCAGGAGGACATCTTCGGCGAGGAGTTCCTGCTCGCGCGCCCGCTCATGACCGCCATCGCCTCCGAGCAGCCCGTCGTGCTGCTGATCGACGAGATCGACAAGACCGACCAGGAGTTCGAGGCGATGCTGCTGGAGGTGCTCTCCGACTTTCAGATCTCCATCCCCGAGCTGGGGCTCGTACAGGCGCGCACGCACCCCATCGTGCTGCTCACGTCCAACAACTCCCGCGAGCTCACCGAGGCGCTCAAGCGCCGCTGCCTCTACCTGTGGCTCGACTACCCCGACCTCGAGCACGAGCTCGAGATCGTGCGCCTGCACGCGCCCGAGCTGTCCGAGACCGTCGCGCGCCGGCTCGTCGAGGTCGTCGGCATGGTGCGCGACCTCGACCTCAAGAAGCCCCCCTCCATCGCCGAGTCGATCGACTGGGCCAGGGCGCTGCTGCTGCTCGGCGTCAAGGACATCGACTCCGACACGTTCATGGAAACCATGTCCGTCATCGTCAAGCACCGCACCGACATGGACGTGGTCGCCGACCGCGTCGGCCTGAAGCTCGGCTCGCCCGCCGCGACCGGGCCGGGCGTTGCGCCAAATGTCGCCTGACCGCGACGCCCCGCCGCTTCAAGGCCAGCAGCCCGAAGGCCTGCCCGCGCGGATACTCGAGCTGGGCGAGGAGCTGCGCCGCGAAGGCGTCGCCGTCGGCACCTCCGAGCTGCTCGACGCGTTCGAGGTGCTGCGCGAGATCCCCTGGACGCAGCAGGAGGACTTCCGCGAGGCGCTCGCCGCCACGCTCGCCAAGAGCCAGGAGGACAGGCGCGTGTTCGAGCTCGTGTTCGACCGCTTCTTCTTCCGCGCCGTCGAGGTAGCCGCCTCGCGCGAGGGCATCCGCGAGGAGGACCTCTCATCCGCGCTCGGCGAGCTGTCCGAGGAGGAGCTCGACGCGCTGCGCAGCCAGATCGCCGCCGCCCTCCGTGACGGCGCGGAGGGCGCCATGCGCGACCTCGCGCGCATGGCCATCGCCGCGTTCGCCCGCCGACAGGAGGGCTCCGGCGTGATCGGCGTCGACGTGCAGCGCATCCGCCGCGCGCTCGGGCTGCGCGCCGAGCCCCAGCCCGAGCTGCCCCCCGAGGACCCGCGCCGCGACGGGCTGCCGCGCGACGCGCTGCGTCGCTTCGAGGCGCTCCTGCGGCGCGAGCTCGAGCGCGGGCAGATCGAGCGCACCGGCAACCTGCCGCCCGCGCGCCCGCTCGGCGAAATGGACCGCGCGCTGCCCTCCGGACCGCTCGCCGACCTCGCCGCCGTGCACCGCGTCGTCGCGCAGCTGCGCCGCCGTCTCGCCACGCAAGGCCTACAGGCGCGCGGACACCGTCGCCACGCGCACGTCGACGTCAGGCGCACCATGCGCGCCTCGCTTCAGACCGGCGGAGCGCCCGTCGTGCTCAAGTACCGCCCCCGTAGGCCCAAACGACCCGAGATCTACGTCCTCTGCGACGTCTCCACCAGCGTCACCTCCGCGTCCGTGTTCTTCCTCTCCGTGCTGCACGCGCTGCACGACACGTTCCGCAAGATGCGCTCGTTCGTGTTCATCGAGCGCATCTCCGAGGTCACCGACATATTCGAACACGAGCGCAACTTCAAGGCCGTCAGCGAGAAGATCTCCGGCGACGCCGGCGTCGCAGACATCTCCGGCTACACCGACTACGGGCGCGTGTGGTCGGAGTTCCTCGTCCAAGTCGAGGACGACCTGCACCCGCGCGCCACCGTCATCGTGCTCGGCGATGCGCGCACCAACGGGCGCGACCCGCGCGCGGACATCTTCGCCCAGATCGCCGCGCGCGCCGGGCGCACGTTCTGGCTCAACCCCGAGCCGCGCCTCTACTGGAACTACGGCGACTCCGTCATCTCCGCCTACGAACAGCACTGCACCGCGTTCGAGTGCTGGACCACCGCCCAGCTCGAGGACTTCGTGCGCGCGCTCACGCGCCCCGTCGTCGCGGCGCCGCGCTAGCATCGAAGCGAGCAGAAGAAGACACCAGGGGTGCTGGCGGGAAGGCCGGCTGAGATGGCGCACGGGAGCCCACGCTCCACCGGCGCCGACCCTTTGAACCTGTGGGGTAATGCCCGCGAAGGGAGCGACGTGCCGAGCGATCTTCAGTCCCGCCCCAAGCCCGCAACGCGGACCGGGGTCGGCGCACGCGAGGAGGTCCTGCTCGAGGGCGTCGGCTTCGCCTACCCCAGCGAACGCGGTCCCGCCGTGCAGGCCATCGCCGGCCTGTCCATGCGCGTCGCGCGCGGCGAGCTGCTCGCCGTCGTCGGCCCCAGCGGCTGCGGCAAGAGCACGCTGCTCGAACTGCTCTGCCGGCTGCGAAACCCGCAGACCGGCTCGCTCGCGTGCCCGCCCGCGGTGCTCATGCCCCAGCGCGACCTGCTGCTCCCCTGGCTCAGCGCGCTCGACAACGCCGCGCTCGCGCTGCGCGTCGCGGGGCACTCGCGCGCGCAGGCGCGCATGTGCGCTCGCTCCCTCTTCGTCGAGCTCGGCCTTCACGGCTTCGAGCGCGCAAGGCCGCACGAGCTCTCCGGCGGCATGCGCCAGCGCGTCGCGTTCCTGCGCACGCTGCTCGCCGGCAAGCCCCTGCTGTGCCTCGACGAGCCGTTCGGCGCGCTCGACGCGATCACGCGCGCGGAGATGCAGGAGTGGCTCGCGCGCACGCTCGCCAGCGAGCCGCGCACCGTCGTGCTCGTCACCCACGACGTCGAGGAGGCGATCCTGCTCGCCGACCGCGTCGTCGTGCTCTCGCCCCGCCCCGGCCGCGCGGTCGCACAGCTCCACGTCGAGATCGCGCGTCCGCGCGCCCGCACGGACGCAGATGTGATCGCGCTGCGCGAGCGGGCGCTCGACGCGCTCGCCATGGGAGCCCGCGCGTGAAGCGCCGAGCCGCGCGCCTGGCGCCCGCGTTCGTGCTCGCCGCCGCGCTGCTCGGCGCGTGGGAGCTGTACGTGGACCTCGCGGGCGTGCAGGCCTATCTGCTGCCCGCGCCGCACGCCGTCGCCGAAGCCGCGTGGGACAGCGCGGGGCTGATGTGGAGCAACTTCGCCGTCACGCTCCAGGAGGTCGTGCTCGGCCTGGGCCTCGCGCTCGCCTGCGGCTTCGCGCTTGCCGTCGCCATCCACCTCTCGCCGCTCTTGCGCCGCGCCGTCTACCCGCTCGCCGTCGGCTCCCAGGCGGTGCCCATCCCCGTGATCGGCGTGCTGCTCGTGTTCTGGTGGGGGTTCGGCATCTTCCCCAAGCTCGTCGTCATCGCGCTGATCTGCTTCTTCCCCGTGCTCGTCACCACCGTCGACGCGCTCGCCGCCGTGGATCCCGACCGGCGCAAGCTGCTGCGCACGCTCGACGCGTCGCGCTGGCAGGCGTTTCGCCTCGCCGAGCTGCCCGCCGCGCTGCCCGCCGCGCTCAGCGGCGCGCGCATCGCGCTCGCCGTCGGCGTGATCGGCGCGTTCATCGCCGAGACCACCACGCCCACGAGCGGCGCCCATCCGGGGCTCGGACGCGAGATCGATCACCGACGTGGGCCTGCAGACGCCGCGCGCATACGCTGCCACCGCGGTGCTGTTCGTGTTCGCCATCGCCTGCTTCCACGCCCTCGCGCTCGCCGAGCGCACGCTCGCCCCCTGGAGCATCCAACCCCGAGGAGACACGCTTTGACCGACTCAGCGCCCCGCCGCCGCGCCGCCCGCACCCGCCTGGCGCTCATCGCGACCGCCCTCGCCGCCTGCGCGCTCGCACTGGGCGCGTGCGGGAGCAAGCAGGACGCCCTCTCGGCGCCCGCCACCAAGCCGTTCACCGTGATGCTCGACTTCTTCCCCAACGCCGATCACGCACCGCTGTATGCAGCGATGGCGAACGGCGCCTTCCGCAAGGTCGGCCTCGACGTCAAGCCGCAGGCGCCCGCCGAAACCGCCGAACCGCTGAAGCTGCTCGCCGCGGGCAAGGTCGACATGTCGATCTCCTACGAGCCCGAGCTGATGCTCGCGCGTGATCAGGGCCTGAAGCTCGTGTCGATCGGCGCGCTCGTGCAGCGCCCGCTCACCTCCATCATCGCGCTGCCAGGCAAGCACGTCGATAGCGTCGCCGCGCTCGCGGGCAAGACCGTCGGCACGGCCGGCATCGCCTACCAGGCGGCCGAGCTGCACACCGCGCTCGCCCACGCCGGCGTGCCCGTCGGCAGCGTGCGTGAAGTCAACGTCGGCTTCGACCTCGTGCCGGCGATGCTGTCGGGGAAGGTCGACGCGACGCTCGGCGGGTTCTGGAACTACGAGGCGATCCAGCTCAGCATGCTGCACAAGCATCCCGTCGTCATCCCCGTGGACAAGGCGGGCGTGCCCGCGTACGACGAGCTGGTGCTGGTGGTGCGCGAAGGCGAGGCCCACACGCGCGGGCAGGATCTGCGCGCGTTCCTGCAAGCGCTCACCCAGGGCGAGCACACCGTGCGCGCCAACCCCACCGCAGCCGCCGCCCTGCTCGTGAAGGCCAACCCGTCGCTGGAAGCGAAGCTGCAGCTCGCCTCGATCCAGCAGACGCTGCCCGCCTCCCAGCCCGCCAAGGCGAGCGATCCCTACGGATGGCAGCAGCCCAGCGAGTGGGCCACGTTCGGCAACTGGATGTTCTCCCGCGGGCTGCTGAAGCACAATCCCAACGAAGCGCTTCCGCCGTTCACCAACGAGTTTCTGCCCGGCCAGGGGATCTGAGTGATCTCAATCCGGAGTTTCTACGTATTAGTCTGCCTATACTGACTGTTCAGCCAGTCTGAGAGTGACTCAGGCTGGAGGCGAAGGCGCGTGGGAAGGCATTCGATGCCGGAACTGCTGATCGTGGACGACGACGCGCCGCTGCGGACCTGGGCGGAGCGCGTCGTGACCGACGGCGGCTACGCCTGCGACGGGGCGGGCAACGCCGCCGACGCGCGCGAGCGCCTTGCGAGCGAGTCCTACTCGCTGGTGCTGCTCGACGTGCGCATGCCCGGCGAGTCGGGCATGGAGCTGCTCAGCCACATCCGCTCCGCCTTCCCCTCCACCGCCGTCGTGATGGTCACCGGCGAGGACGACCCGAAGCTCGCGATGAACGCGATCGAACACGGCGCGTATGGCTACATGGTCAAGCCCGTCAGATCGGGAGAGCTGCTCATCAACGTCGCCAACGCCCTGCACCGCCGACGCAGCGAGCGCGACCGTCAACAGCTGGTGCGAAGCCTCGAGAACGCCGTCAAGGACTCGAGCCACAGGCTCGAGGACGCGCTGCAGGAGCTGCGCCTGTCGGAGAACCAGGTGTGGGTCTCGCAGGCCGAGACGATTCTGCGCCTCGCACGCCTGGTGGAGTTCCGCGACGAGGAGACCGGCCACCACCTCCAGCGCATGAGTTCCTACTGCGAGATCCTCGCGTGCGAGCTCGGCCTGCCCGAGCGCCACCGCGAGATCGTGCGCCTCGCCAGTCGAGCTGCACGACGTCGGCAAGGTCGCCATCCCCGACAGCATCCTGCACAAGCAGGGCAAGCTGACCGAGTCGGAGTTCGAGGTCATCAAGACCCACGCGGAGATCGGGCACGAGATGCTCACCGGCTCGACCTCCGACGTGGTGCAGATGGGCGCGCAGATCGCACTCTCCCACCACGAGCGCTGGGACGGCGAGGGCTACCCGCGCCGCCTCGCCGGCGAGGCGATACCGGTCGAGGGGCGCATCGCCGCGATCGCAGACGTGTTCGACGCGCTCACCTCCGACCGCGTCTATCGCCCCGCGTTTCCCATCAGCCTCGCGCGCGAGACGATGGAGGCAGAGCGCGGCACGCACTTCGACCCCGAGATGCTCGACGCGTTCATGCACGCCATGCCGGAAGTGGAAACGATCAGGCGGACCTACGGCGACTGATCCGCATCGGCCGCCGCCGGCTCGCTCGCCAGCGCCTCGAGCGTCGCGCAGACGCACTCCGCCAGCACGCGCCGGTTGTAGCCGCCCTCCAGCACCAGGCCCAGCGGGATGCCCGCCGCGTCGGCCATCTCGCGCACCAGCATCGCCATCCGCGGGAACGACTCCGTGCGCAGCTCACAGTGCGCCAGCGGATCATCCGCGTGCGCGTCGAAGCCCGCGGAGACGAGCACCAACTCCGGCTCGAACGCCACCGCCGCCGGCAGGATCGTGCGTTCGAGCAGCTCCAGCCACAGCGGCTCGCGCGAACCCGCTGGGACGGGCAGGTTGAGCGTGTAGCCGCGTCCCTCGCCGGAGCCGGTGTCCTCGCGCGCGCCCGTCCCTGGATACAGCCCCTGCTCGTGGATGCTCGTGAACAGCACGTCCGCGCGCTCGCGAAATATCTCCGCCGTGCCGTTGCCGTGGTGCACGTCCCAGTCGAGCACGAACACCCTGCGCAGCCCCAGCTCGGCGATCGCCCACGCCGCCGCCACCGCGACGTTGTCGAACAGGCAGAAGCCCATCGCGCGGTCGCGCTCGGCGTGGTGGCCCGACGGCCTGACCCCGCAGAACCCCACGCGCGCCTCGCCGGCCAACAGCGCCCGCGTCATCTCGCACGCCCCGCCGGCCGCGTGCAGCGCGGCGCGAAACGACGGCTCGCCGACGAACGTGTCCGGGTCGATCGCGCCGCCGCCGGCCGCGCACAGATCCATGATCCCGCGCACGTGGCGCGCGGAGTGCACCAGCTCCAGCTGCTCGACGCTCGCCGCGGGCGCCTCGCGCCGCCCCCACCCCAGCCAGTCCCGTTCCGCGAGCGCCCGCTCGAGCGCGATCAGACGCTCGGGCGTGTCGGGGTGCCCGGGCGAGTGCACGCGCGGATCGTGCTCCAGGCAAGCGGGGTGGCTGTAGTAGAGGCACGGGGCCGCGGCGCGGCGCTGCGCGGGGTGGCTCATCGCCTCAATATGGCGCAAGCGCTCTCGGCGCGCGCGACGCTCATGACCCAATTTGCGTCTTCGTGCACGCTCCCGCGGCGACAGCCTGTCGGAACAGTTCTGTAGTAGGCGGGCAGGTGATGTATCTTGCACTCATCACTCGGCGGAGATGAGGAGCGATGGCGAGCGTCAGCCCAGAGAAGACCAGATGGATGCGGGGAGCGTCGACGCCGCTGCGCGGCGCGCTGCTCGGGCTGCTGCTCGAACGCCCCGGCCATGGTGGCGATCTCGCCAACCGGCTGGCCGCTCGCCTCGGCGAGACGTGGCGCGTGGATACGAACGACGTCTACCGGCTGCTGGAGCAGCTCGAGCGCACGGGCCTCGCCAGCGCTCGCGACGAGCCCAAGCGCGGCAACCAGCGACGCACGCATCTGGTCTACCACCCCACCGAGGAGACCTCCGAAGCGCTGACGATGTGGATGGAAACGCTGCTGCCGCGTGAGCCCGTGCGCCTCGGCCTGCAGGCGAAGCTGTCGGTGGCGCGCGCGGAGGACGCATCACGCCTGCTGGTCGCGCTGCGGGCATACGAGCGCGAGTGCCTCGTGCTCGCGCAGCTCGTCAGCCCGTCGGACATCCGGGCGCGCTCGTGGGCGGCGCTGTGCATGGAGTGCACACGCGACGCCGTGTACGCACAGCTGCAGACCGAAGTGGACTGGTCGGCGCGCACGCGACAGAGGATCAACGAGTTCCTGGAACACGACGGATAGCGTCGACGGTGCGATGACGCCGCTGCTCTCATTCCTGAACGTGACCAAGCGCTATCCCGACGGCGGGCGGGAGATTCTCGTCCTCGACCGTGTCACGCTCGACATCGACGCCGGCGCGTCCGTGGGCGTGTACGGCCCGCGACGCTCGGGCAAGTCGACGCTCCTGCGGATGGCCGCCGGGGTCGCCCTGCCGGACTCGGGGTCGGTCAGCTTCTGCGGACGCGACATGGCGCAGATGACCTCCGGCGAACGCGGGCGCCTGCTGCGCGGAGCGATCGCGTTCATGTGCGCCGAGGACTGGCGCGCGAACCCCGGCGAGAGCATCGTCGACCACGTCGCGACCTCGCTCGGCAGTCAGGGTCTGACGATGCGCGACGCCAGGCAGAAGGCGCTGCGCATCCTCGACCACGTCGGCATCGACGCGCACGCGGCGGAGCAGATGACGGCGTCGCTGTCGCTGACGGAACGCGCTCGCGCGATGCTCGCGCGAGCGCTCGCGCGCGAGCCGCGCCTGCTCGTGCTCGACGAACCCGCCGCGATGCCCAGCCCGGGCGACCGCGGCAGGTTCCACGAACTGCTGCGCTCCGTGGCTCGCCAGCGTGGCATGGCGTTGTTCGTCGCCTCCGAGGAAATGGCTGCGCTGAGCGGTTTCGACGTGCTCATGTCGATCTCCGAAGGAGAGCTGTGCTCGACCGACGAGCACGGCATGCTCGCACGCTTCCCCAGGCCAGGACTCGCCCGCGCGGAGCTGTCCGGATCGTGAGCACGCTCGAGCTGCGCGAGGTCAGCAAGCGCTACGCCACCACCGTGGAGACCGTCACCGCCGTGAATCGGGTGTCGCTGTCGGTCTCCAGCGGCGAGTTCGTGGCGCTGTACGGTCCGAGCGGGTCGGGCAAGACGACCCTGCTGATGCTGGCCGCGGGGCTCACCTCCCCCGACGACGGCAGCGTGCTCTTCGACGGGCAGAACGTCGGCGCGCTGTCGGAGCGAGACAGCGCTCGCTATCGCCGCCAGGACGTCGGCTTTGTCTTTCAGTCCTTCCACCTCATGCCCCACACCTCCGCGCTGGACAACGCGACGATCAAGCTCACCGGCAGCGGGTTCACGCTGCGCGAGGCGCGCGGACAGGCGCTGCCGTGGCTCGAGCGGGTGGGGCTGGCCGCGCGCATCGAGCACACGCCCGAGCAGCTGTCGATGGGCGAGCGTCAGCGGGTCGCGATCGCGCGCGCGCTGGTGAGCGATCCGCGACTGCTGCTCGCGGATGAGCCGACGGGCAACCTCGACTCCGTCCGCAGCCAGGAGATACTTGGCCTGATGCGCGACGTCTGCCACGAACGCGAAATCCCCGGGGTGCTCGTCACGCACGACCTGGAAGCCACACGGTTCGTCGACCGCGTCTACACGCTCCGCGACGGACACCTGATCGACGGAATGGACTCAGAGCTGGCAGCGACCTCCCCGTGAGCGAGCTTCCACGCGCCCGCATCGCCGGGGTTCGCCTCAGCATGCTGGTCCATCTGTACCGCGTTCGGCTTCGCTCGCACGCGATCCAGGAGCTCCTCGCAGCCAGCGGCATCGCGATCGGCGTCGCACTCGTGCTCGGGGTGCTCGTCGCCAACACGAGCCTGACGAGCTCGGCTGGGCAGCTCATCGACCAGGTCGTCGGCTCGGCGCGCCTGCAGCTGACCGCCCGCTCCTCCGACGGCTTTCCGCAGAGCGTCGTCAAGACCGCTAAACGCCTGCCCGGCGTGCACACCGCGACGCCCGTGTTGCGGGAGAGCGTGACGATCGTAGGTCCTCACGGCCGCGACGCGGTGCAGATCTTGGGTGTCACGCCTGGGGTCGTGAGCCTTGGCGGGTTGGGAACGAGCCCACGACAACTCGGAGCGCTGCATTTCGGGGGTGGGCTGATCCTGCCGTCGAGCGTGGCCGCAGCGACCGGCACGCGAAGGGGTGACATCGTCACCGTGCTCGCGCGCGGCAGCATGCAGAGGATCCCCGTTGGAACGATTCTCGGCGGCTCCACCGTCGGCGCGCTCGATACGAGCCCAGTCGCGATCGCGCCGCTGGCGGTCGCCCAGCGGCTCGCCGGGCGCACCGGGCGAGTGACCGAGGTGCTGTTCGAGCCGCTCAAGGGCGCCGATGCTCTGCTCGCCCGCGAGCTGCGTGTGCTCGCGGCTGGTCGCCTCGATGTCGTGACGGCGGACAACGAGCTGCACCTGCTCGAACACGCCGCGAAGCCGAACGACCAGTCCACGTCGCTGTTCGCGGCCATCAGCGTGATGGTCGGGTTCCTACTGGCGGTCAACGCGATGTTGTTGACGGTGCCCGAGCGACGGCGCTTCATCGCCGACCTGAGGATGCAGGGCTACGACTGGCGGCAGATCCTCGCGCTCCTAGGTTTTCAGGCGCTGGTGCTCGGCGTCGTGGCCTCGGCGGCCGGCATCCTGCTCGGAGACTTTCTCTCCCACGCCTTCTTTCACCGCATACCCGCCTATCTGACGACCGCGTTCCCGATCGGCAGCCAGGAGACGCTCAGCACCGACACGATCCTGCTGGCGCTTGCCTGCGGCGTGATCGCCACGATGCTCGCGTCGCTCTCGCCGGTGTTCGACCTGCGCCCGAGTCGCCCAGCCGACGCCGTCTTTCGCGATCGCTCCAGCACCAGCGAAACGCTCTCCAGGCGGATGGCGACGCGCCTCTCGCTTGCGGGGGTCGGGACGGTGGCGCTCATCACCGTGGCGGTCCTCGCAGCGCCGACGGTCACGATCGTCGGCGGTGTGGCTCTCGCGCTGGGAACCCTGTGTGTGATTCCGTATCTGTTCGTTGCCGTCTCCCACGTGCTGCGGTGGGCGGGCGAGCGCCTGCGCAGCAGCGCGCTGATCGTGGTCGTCTCGGAGCTGCGCGCGATCACCACCCGCTCGGTGGCGCTCGCCGGAATCGCCGCCCTGGCGGTGTATGGAAGCGTCGCCATCGGCGGTGCGCGTGCCGATCTCCTGCGCGGCCTGAGCGTCAACTTCAACGAATATCTGCGAACCGCCGACATATGGGTGACGACCGGCGGCAACGATCTCACCACGAACAGCTTCAGCGACCAAGGCGCCACCGCCGCGATCGCTCGTGTCGCGGGCGTGCAGAGCGTACGCGCATATCAAGGTGGCTTCCTCGACTACGGCTCGCGTCGACTGTGGATCATCGCCAGACCGACAGGCGACAGCCCGCTCATACCCGCCAGCCAGACGCTGAAGGGCGGCGTCCAGCGAGCGACTCGGCTGCTGCGTGCGGGAGGCTGGGCGGCGATCTCGGACGAGTTCGCCGAGGAACATCACCTCCGCGTGGGCTCGTCGTTCTCGTTGCCCACCCCCAGCGGAGCGGCGAGCTTCAGCGTCGCCGCCACCATCACCAACCTCGGCTGGTCGCCGGGCGCGGTGATCATCAACTCGAGCGACTACCGCCGCTATTGGCAGACCGAAGACCCCTCCGCACTCGAGGTGACGCTGCGCCCCGGCGTCAAACCCGCCGCCACGGCACAGGCGATACTGCGCGCGCTCGGCCACCGGCCAGGCCTGGGCGTCCAGACGTTTGCGCAACGCAGCGCGCAGTATGAAGCTGATTCGCGCCAGGGACTTCAGGCGTTGAGCGAGATCGCAACGCTCCTGCTCGTGGCCGCCGCGCTCGCCGTCGCCTCGGCGTTGAGCGCGTCTATCTGGCAGCGGCGCGCCCGACTCGCGTCGTTGAAGATCCAGGGCTACGGGACCGGACAGCTGTGGCGCGCGCTGCTGCTGGAGAGCGTGATCGTGCTCGGCGTGGGGTGTCTCGTCGGCGCGCTAGCGGGCGTTTACGGTCACGCGTTGGCCACCCGCTGGCTGCGGATCGAGACTGGCTTCCCAGCGCCATTCTCGCTCGATCTCGGAAACGTCGCATTCACCTTGATGCTGCTCGCCGCGATCGCCGTGACCGTTATCTCGGTACCGGGGTTGGCGGCTGCAAGAGCACCGGCGCGTACGAGTCTTCAGGAGTAAATATGTAGTAAACGATCCGACAAGCCGAAACTGTTCGTGTGGCCGGCCAAAGTCTCAGTCGAGTCGCGCTGGTTAGTGCGTTTGTGGTGTCTGCCGCCAGATACTGGTTCGCTGTCTTTCCTCAAATCAGACACGAGATGCGTCGCTGGCGCCGCCGCGCCGGAGAGATCTCCGATCCGCTGTTGCGCCACCACGCCCTGAGCACCCAGCGAGCCCAGCGCGGGAATCTCGAAGGCGCCGCCGCGTTTGCGGTGCTCGCCCCGCGCGCGCACCGAACAGACGTGGTTCGCGCGACGATGGCTTTCCAGGTCGCCTACGACTATGTCGACTCGCTCGCCGAGCAACCCAGCCGTGACCCGGTCGCCAACGGCTATCAGCTGCACCAGGCGCTGCTTGCCGCGCTCGACCCCGCCGCTGAGCATCGCGACTACTACCGGCACAGTTCCACCAGCCACGACAACGGCTATCTCGAGAGCCTCACCACGGCATGCAGAGAGGCGCTCTCAGCGCTGCCTTCCTACGACGCGGTGCTCACTGCGGCTATGCGCGCCGTCCGGCGTATGGTCATCTACCAGAGCCTCAACCACGGAGCCTGCTCAGGCGCGAGCGACACGCGTGCTCTTGCCAGCTGGGCCGCAAGCGTCACACCAGCCGATGCCGACCTGCTCTGGTGGGAGACCGCCGCCGGAACGGCCTCCTCGCTGAGCGTGTTCTCCCTGTTCGCCACCGCCGCCCAGCCCACGGTCCTCGCCAGCGAGATAGACGCGATGGAAATCGCCTACTTCCCCTGGATCGGCGCGCTGCACGTGCTGCTGGACAGCCTCATCGATCACACCGCCGACACGCAGGCTGGCCATCACAGTCTCGTCGCACACTACGCCTCCGCCGAGGAGGCAGCCGTGCGGCTCGGCACGATCGCCTCCCGTGCGATGCGCGCCACTGCCGCCGTGCCGCAGGCCTCCCAACATTCATTGATCCTCGCGGCGATGGCCAGCTTCTACCTTTCGGCGCCGGGCGCCGAGACGGCAGACGCACAACCTGTCGTCCGGCGGGTGATGGAAGCGATGGGAGCTCATGGCCGGCCGGCGATGGCGATGCTGCGCATTCGGCGCGAAACCGAACGGATGCTCGCCAACGTGGCGCCCACCACCTAGAGCCCGAAAGTTACTCGAGACTCAAGTATTGGACTTTCCCCTTGTCGCGTATTCGCCTCTTCGCCATGATCGCTCGTGCGTGACGCTGGATGAAAACGCTGTCAAATGCGTACCCAAGTCCAGAGCCCGCTCTCGTATCGCCAGTGAGTGAGCCGGGCGCCCCCTGGGCGCCCGGCTCACGTGCGACTGCTCGATCGACCCGCGATGACAGACAGTGCAATCACGATAGAGCTGACGAGCAGGCAGGTCGACCGCATCATCCGCGGCGCCTCCACACGCGACTTCGCCTCCGACCTGATGCGCGGCCTCGCCGACAGCCATGCGCCGACGCCGGACTTCGAAGCGCTCTCGGACAGCCCGCGCCTGTCGCGCTCGCTCCTGCTCGGGCTGCTCGTGCTGGCGTGCTTCCCACCCGACGGCAGTACCGTCGCTGTGACACAGATCGCCGAGCGCCTCGGCATGAGCGCCAGCACGACCCACCGCTACATGACCACGCTGCTGGCCGTGGGCCTGCTCGAACAGGACTCGCGCACTCGTCGCTACCGCCTACCCGTCGGAGACTGAGGTGCTGAGCAGCTCCTCACGCCATCGCCGCCGTCGGCTCGCGCGCCGGTGTGAAGCCTGGCAGCTCGAGTTCGATGCACGCCCCGCCCTCAGGCGAGGCTCCCGCGGTCACCTGCCCGCCGTGCGCGTCTGCGATCGCACGCACGATCGCCAGCCCCAGGCCCGTCCCGCCAGAAGCGCGATCCCGCGCCGTGTCCGTGCGGTGGAAGCGACGGAAGATCCGCTCACGCTGATCCACCGGGATTCCCGGCCCGTCGTCCTCGACGAGGAAGCGCAGGCGCCCGCCAGCCGCCCGCCGCACCCGCATCCGCACGACCCCTAGCCCGGGAGCGGTGTGGTCGATCGCGTTGCCGAGCAGATTGCGCAGAGCCTGCGCCAACCGATCGGGGTCAGCCCGCAGCACGCCCGCCGGCACTGAGTCGAGCTCGAAGCGGCGATCGGCGATCAGGCTCAACCCATCCCACAGCTCGCGCACGAAGTCCGCCAGATCCACCTGCTCGACATGCAGGAACTCGGTCTGCTCGGTCTTCGCCAACAGCAGCAGGTCGTCCACCAGGCGACTGACGCGCGCGATCTCCGCCTGCACTAAACGCTCCACCCGGCGCACCTCCTCGCCCGAAGGGTCGCTCTGCGCCGCGAGTACCTCCAGCTGTCCGCGGATCACCGTCAGCGGCGTGCGCAGCTCGTGCGAGGCGTCGGCCACAAACGCGCGCTGCCCCGCGAACGCGTCGGTCAGCCGGTCGAGCATGTGGTTGAACGCATCCGCCAGCACCTTCACCTCATCGCCCTGCCCGCCCGGATCGTGGATCCGCGGGTGCAGGTCCCCCGCGTTGATGCGCGCGGCCACGGCGGCCATCCGCCGCAGCGGACGCGACAGTCGCGCCCCGAGGAAGTACGAGGCGAGCAGCGCACCCGCGAGCGCCAGCAGACCTGCGAGCACGAACGCGCCCGCGACGCTTCGCTGGGCGTGCGCCACCGCCGCGAGAGGCTCCCCCACACCGATCGTCACGACGAGCCCCCCGCGAACGCGGACCATGCGCTTCAGTAGACGCAGATCGCCGATGTAGGGAAGCACGACCGTTGAGTACCCCTCCTCTGCCGTCAGCATGGGTGCCGAGCTGCGGTTCTGCGCGAACAGCTCGGGGCGGTTCGTATTCAGGGGAGCGCCCGGTACGAGCACGAACACCATGATCGAGCTGGCGCTGAAAGATCGATCGCGCACGTAGCGCTCGGCCGTCGCGGCCACACCACCCGGTGTACGCGCGCGCACCGGCGCGAGATTCCCGACAAGCTCACTCGAGTCGGCCCGGATCTCCTGATCGATCTGATGGCGCAGCTGGCTGGCGGTTCCGCGATAGACGACCACGAACACGAGCGCCGTGCACAGCAGCGTGACCAGCGTGAGCCAGGTCGCCAAGCGCCAGCGCAGGCCGGTGGGGCGCAGGCGCGCGAGAGTCTCGCGCACGGTGGCCACGCGCCTCAGACGGCACCGCCGAGTCGGTAGCCGATCGCGCGCACGGTGTGGATCGGAGCCGGATCGCCGGGCGCCCCGAGCTTGCGCCGCAGGTAGCCGACGTACACGTCGACCACGTTGGTCGCGGGATCGTGCTCATAACCCCACACGGAACTGAGGAGCTCCTCGCGCGAAATGACCGTCCCGTGGTTGCGAAGGAGATACACGAGCAGCTCGAACTCGGTCGTGGAGAGTGCGACCGAACGTTCATCGCGACGCACAGCGCGAGTGAGCAGATCCACTTCGATGCCCTCTGCCGCCAGCGTGCTGGCCGACGCCTGCGCGATCACCCGCAGCTGTGAGCGCATGCGCGCCACGAGCTCGGCCATCGAGAACGGCTTGACCAAGTAGTCCACCGCTCCAGCTTCCAGGCCCTCCACGCGATCCTCGATCTCGCCCCGCGCGGTCAGCACGATCACTGGCACGTTCGGGGTCGCTCTGCGTACGGACGCGAGAACCTCTAGGCCGCTGCGTCCTGGCAGCATCAGATCGAGCACGATCGCATCGAAGATCCCCTTGAGCGCGAGCCTCTCGCCCTCCTCTCCGTCGAGGGCCGACTGCACTGCGAAGTCCTCCGCCTCGAACCCGCGCGTGACGAAATCAACGATCCCCGGCTCATCCTCGATCAGCAGGATGGTGGCCGTGGGCGTCGGCGCGCTCGCATCCTCCCTCGGAGCGGCGTGCGCTGGCCGCGGATGGGCGTCGGTCGCATTTCCCATCCCTCAAGCATAGGCACCGAAGACCACGTGACTTTCCTGCGGCTCAATTCGATGAGCTTTCTCATCCAGGGGTTAGCCAGTCCTTAGTCAGTATGAACACACTGCCCCAATGGCGATCGACCGACACACACCCGGCACGCACATGAGCACCCGCCCACAACGGGCGCATGCGCGCCACCTGACGGGCGGCGGGACGACCGGCAACGAGCAACTGACCGCAGCCACCGGCGCGGCGCTGATCGTGCTGCTGGCAGTGATCGGGGTGACGCTGCTGCGCCTGCGTCCATTGCTGTCAGTGCACCTGTTCGTGGGAATGCTGTTGATCCCGCCGATTCTGCTCAAGCTCGCCAGCACGGGTTACAGGTTCATCCGTTACTACACCCACAATCAGGATTATCTACGCAAGGGCCCTCCGCCAACGCTGCTGCGGATGATCGCGCCGGTGGTCGTGCTGAGCACCGCAGTGGTGTTCGCCAGCGGCGTCGCCCTGCTGTTCGTCGGCCCCTCCTCGCGCGACACGCTGCTGCCGATTCACAAGGTGAGCTTCATCATCTGGGGCGTCTTCTTCGCGCTGCACGTCCTCGGACACCTCCTCGAGCTGCCCTCGGCGCTGCGCGCCGACTACGCACCGGCAGCCAGGCTCACAGGCGATGTAACAGGTCGCGCTGGGCGCATGCTCGCGCTCGCCGGCGCACTCGTCGCCGGGGTGGCGCTGGCGATTCTCGTGATACCGGAGTTCGGCCCCTGGATTCACAACTCCAACCTGTTCCACGAGCACTGACCGGACATGCGGATTCACACAACCCACACCCGCGACGCCGCGCTGCGCGAGCTCAACCGCGTCACCCGTTGGATGATCCTCGGGAGCGTCGTGCTCACCGGGGTACTCTCCGATGTTGCCGCCAACGCGTTTTCAGGGAAATCGAGCAAGAGCGCCGCCAAGCGCCGGAGCGCTACCACTCACCACAAAGCACGCAAACACTCCACCAGCACGCCCACCGGCGTGCTGAAACCGCCCGCGCAGCCGCCGAGCACCACAAAGGAAGAAACCCCTCCCCAGGAAGCTCCCTCGCAAGAATCCGCGCCACCGCAGGAATCGGCGCCCGCCCAGGAAGCGGCGCCCGCGCCCGAAGCGACCCGCGAACCGGAACCCGCGCCGGAAGCCACGCCCGAACCAGTCGAATCGACGCCGGCGCCGGCGGAAGAATCGGGCCCCGTCGTATCGGGGGGCTCGTGACACTCGCCCATCGCGCCACCTCCGAAGCGCTTGCGAGCGCGAGCTGGGAGGCGCTCGGGACGAGCGTCGTGCTGCGCGTCACGGACCCGAGCGGACTGGCGGACGCGCGGATGGCCGTCGAAGACGACCTCGCGGCGATCGACCTCGCGTGCAGTCGCTTTCGCGCGGACTCGGAGATCACGTGGGTCAACGCGCGCGCGGGACGCTCGGTGGCCGTGAGCCCGCTGCTCATGGAGGCGCTCGAGCTCGCGGTCAGAGCCGCCGAGCTGACCGACGGCGACGTCGACCCGACCGTCGGGCGCGCGCTCGAGCTCGTCGGGCATGACCGCGACTGGCGCCAGCTCGCCGCGCCCACGGGAGAGCCCGAGGGCGAGATGACGATCACCGCACGGGTGCTCCGGGGCTGGCGAACCGTCGTCCTCGAAGCTCGGGCGGGGACGGTCCGCGTCCCCGAGGGCATCGTGCTCGACCTCGGAGCGACCGCGAAAGCGTGGGCGGCCGATCGCGCCGCGCGGGCCGCCGCCGACGCGACCCGGTGCGGGGCGCTGGTCTCGTTCGGCGGCGACATCGCCACGGCCGGCGCCGCGCCAGCCGAAGGCTGGAAGATCCACGTGACCGACGACCACCGCAGCGACTGCTCCGCGCCGGGACAGACGATCGCGGTCCACTCGGGCGCCGTCGCGACCTCCAGCACCGCGGTACGACGCTGGAGCCACCGCGGGCACACGATGCACCACATCATCGACCCCCGCACGGGGGCTCCCGTACGCGACACGTGGCGCACGGTGAGCGTCGCCGCGGAGAGCTGCGCGGACGCGAACATCGCCAGCACCGCGGCGCTCGTGCGCGCCGGGGATGCGCCGTCGTGGCTCGCCGAGCGGCAACTGCCGGCGCGCCTGATCGACAGGCACGGCGCAGCGACGATCGTCGGCGGCTGGCCCGCCGAGGAGGCGTTCGCGGCATGAGCCTGCCACTTGCCGCCAGCGGAGCGAGCGTGTACTGGTACCTGACGCGCTCCACCGGCGCGGTCGCGCTGCTGCTGCTGACGCTCGCGATCGTGCTCGGCGTGGTGGACGTGCGGCGCTGGAGCACGGCGCGCTGGCCGCGCTTCGTCATCGACACGCTGCACCGCAACCTCTCGCTGCTGGCGTTCGTCTTCCTGATGCTGCACATCCTCACCTCGGTGCTCGACAGCTTCGCGCCGATCTCGCTGATCGACGCTGTGGTGCCATTCGTCGGCTCCTACAGGCCGTTCTGGCTCGGCCTCGGCGCGTTCTCCTTCGATTTGATCCTCGCCGTGATCGCCACCAGCCTGCTGCGCCAGCGGATGGGCTACGGCAGCTGGCGCGCAATCCACTGGCTCACGTACGCGAGCTGGCCCGTCGCGCTGCTGCACGGCTTCGGCACCGGCAGCGACGTGAAGTTCACGTGGCTGCTGGCGCTCAGTATCGCCTGCCTGGTGGTGGTCATCGCGGCCGTGCTCGCGCGCGTGCTCGCCGGCTGGCCTGAGCACCTGCGCATCCGCGGAGCGGCGCTCGGCGGCGCGGGCGCGTTCTCGCTGTTCCTCGTGCTGTGGCTTCCAGCCGGCCCGCTCGGCTCCGAATGGCCGCGGCGCTCGGGCACCCCCAGCGCGCTGCTGCCCCACGCCCACCCCTCAGCCTCGAACAAGAGCAGGAAATGACCTCGCCGACCACCGCCATGACCGAGGTCAGGCCGCCGAGCGGCCCACTCGACGCCGTCCCCTCGCTGCCACGACTGCTGGCCGGGATCCCCGACCAGGAGGCGCTGAGCCTCGACGAGCACGTCGCGGTCCACGGACCCGTGACGCCACTGCGCGGCGGCAGACGCAGGCGCGCCCGCAACCACGCCGCGGCGATGATCCACGAGGTCGAGCGCGCAGGGCTGCTCGGCCACGGCGGCGCGGCCTTCCCGACCGCGACGAAGCTGCGTGCGGTGGCGAGCGCGCGCGGGCGCGCGATCGTCGTAGTCAACGCCGCCGAGGGCGAGCCCGCGAGCCTGAAGGACCGCACGCTGCTCGAGACCCTGCCGCACCTGGTGCTCGACGGCGCCGTGATCGCCGCCGAAGCGGTAAATGCGGACGAGGCGATCGTGTGCGTGTGCGAGACCGCCGCGGCGAGCGTGGAGAGCGTCGCGCGCGCGATCGAAGAACGCCAAGCGCGCGCGCCGGCGGGCTCCGCCCCGCGGATCGAGCTGACGACGGTGCCGAGCCACTACGCCGCCGGCCAGGAGTCCGCGCTGGTCAGCTACCTGAACGGCGGCCCCGCCAAGCCGTTGTACACGCCGCCGATGATCTTCGAACAGGGCGTGCGCAAGCGCCCCACGCTCGTCAACAACGCCGAGACGCTCGCGCACGTGGCGCTGATCGCGCGCCATGGCGCGAGCTGGTTCCGCCAGCTGGGGACCAGCACCCAACCCGGCTCCACGCTCGTGACGCTGTGCGGGCCCGTGGCGCACCCGGGCGTCTATGAGATCGAGCACGGCGCCTCGCTCGCGTCGCTGATCGACGCCGGCGGCGGAGCGACCGCACGGGTGCGCGCGGCGCTCGTGGGCGGGTACGCGGGCACGTGGATCGTCGCGGGCCAACTGCGTGGAGTGGGGCTCTCCGCCGAGCACCTCGCGCCGCACGGGGCCACGCTCGGAGCGGGCGTCGTGCTGCTGCTCTCAGAGCACGCCTGCCCGGTGGCGGAAACCGCGCGCGTCGCTCGCTGGCTCGCCGGACAGAGCACCCGTCAATGCGGTCCGTGCGTCAACGGACTGGATGCGCTGGCTGGCACCATCGAGGAGGTCGCCGCCGGCATCGCCGGGGCCAGGGTCGACGAACGCGTCGAGCACCTCGCCTCGCTCGTATCTCGTCGCGGCGCGTGCGGCCACCCCGACGGCGCGCTCAACCTGATCCTCAGCTCGCTCGACGCGTTCCAGGGCGAGTTCGCCGACCACGCGCGACACGGGTCCTGCGAGGGCTGCGCACGTCCGGCGGAGCTGCCGCTGCCGTCGCAGCCCGTGAGCGAGCAGACACGACGCGAGACGACGGCCCGGCGATGAGCCATCACATCCGCGTCAACCCGATCGCGTGCGAGGCGCACGGCATGTGCGCCGAGCTGCTGCCCGAGCGCATCACGCTCGACGAGTGGGGCTATCCGATCCTCGACGACACGCCGCTGCACGGCTCGCAGGTCGAGCACGCGATCCGCGCCGCGCGCGCGTGCCCCACGTTCGCGCTGCTCGTGGAGCGCGACAGGACGCGCGCGCGCAGCGGCGGGCGCCCGGGTTGAGGGCGCACACCGAGAGCCGACCTCCAACCGCCGCCGCCGGTGTGAAGCCGTCGCTCACCCGCCGTACATGTGCGAAGCCGCCAACCCCGCCCAGCGGCCGTAGGGGGCGAAGAACTCCCGCACCTGATGCTCCTCCGCGTAGGCGTTGGGGTCGCCGCCTGAGAGCGCGCGCCCGACGAGCTCGAGCAGGCCCAGATCCCCAGCCGGGACCTGGTCGTAGCGGCCCTGCCCGTGCAGCGCCAGCATCTCGACAGTCCACGAGCCGATGCCGGGGATCGCGCGCAGCCGCCGCCAGCCGCGCTCGTGCTCGCAGTCGCGCAGATCGACGCGCCCACGCGCCACCTCGCGCGCGGCGCGCACGAGCGTCAGCGCCCTGCACGCGGCGAGGTCGAACGATTGAAATCTCGCGGGCGCGGTCGCTGCGAGCACCGCCGCGGTGGGCAGGTCGCGCAGGCCGTCGCCGAGGCCCTCGCGCGCGACCCAGCGGCGACCCAGCGCGCCGAGCACGCGACGTTGGATCGCGGCGGCGCGCTCGTACTCGATCAACTGCTCGCAGATCGCCCACGCGAGCGCCTCGAAGGGCTCCGGCCGGCGCCCGACGCGCAACCATGGCCGCGCTCTGACCGAGCGCCCGATCAGCGGGTCGCGCGCGAACTCGCGCTGGAACGCGGCGAGGTCGTCGTCCACCCCCAGCGCGAAGCGCATCCGCCCGATCCCATACTCGCCCGCCTCGCGCGTTCGCGCCCACGCGCCGAACAGGACCACGTCTGGCGCGGTCTGCGCGACCCGCACGAGCACCGGCTGCTCGTCGTGGTGCAGCAGCCGTTCCAGCACGCTCCCGCGCCGGCGCGTCATGCCGTCCATGCCGTTGCGGCGCGGCAGGCGAAACGCGCCCGCGGGCGTCACCTCGCGGCGAAGCTCGACCAGCTCGCTCAGCGCTCCCGACACTTGCCCTTCAGCGTTCGGCGTCAGCGCCGGGGCGACCGAGCAGGTGCACGTCGAGCAGCAGCGTGCGGCTGCTGACGATCTGCAGTAGCTCATCGCCTCGTCCCTGCCCGCGCGATCTGCGCCTGGCGAGCTCGCGGCCCGCCCGTCGGCCGCCGTTCAGAGCGCTCGCGTGGCGCTGGCGGCGATGTACGAGCCCGAGCATCGCCGCTCCCGCCAAAACGCCGCCTGCGGCGGCAGCGGCGGCCTGCGCCGCGGGGATCATCGCGACTGCCCGCCGCTCGATGCCCGTGGCCCTGCGGAAAGCTCGACCCTCCACGATCCGCGGCGGCCCGGACAGGACCGGCAGCGCGTCCAGCACCTGCCCTTCGTGTTCGATCGAACCGTCTGCGTGAGTCTCGGCGGCCGGATCTGGCTCAAGCGGATCGCTCACCACGCGAAGTGTAGAGAGCGCTTCAGACCGCTAAAGACCCCATGTCGTGGATCGCCCGACCCGCCCCTCAAATCGAGCTCATCCTTTAATCGTCCTTACCCCGCTTGGCCGAGCCTTGCGACTTGCGTATAGTCGATGAGAATATTCTTAGAAACCG
Organism: uncultured Solirubrobacteraceae bacterium; assembly: GCA_963813055.1. Lineage (GTDB taxonomy): Bacteria > Actinomycetota > Thermoleophilia > Solirubrobacterales > Solirubrobacteraceae > Palsa-744. Next base: position 33,919 of record CAWEXM010000005.1, on the reverse strand, counting down.
ACACGCGCAAGGATGAGCCCGTGGGCTCCCTGCGGCTGCTGGCCGTCGGCGCAAAGGGGGCCTCATGGATGCAAAGCCGGTGCTGGTCGTAGACGATGTGAGCGTTCGGTTCGGATCACGCCTCGCGCTCGACTCGGTGTCGCTGGCCGTGCCAGCGCAGCGTGTGGTCGGCCTGCTCGGTCCGAACGGGGCCGGCAAGACGACGCTGATCTCACTGGTGGCTGGCCTGCGCCGGCCGACGTCGGGGCAAGTCACCGTGCTGGGGCAACCCGCCTCCGGCGGGCGCAAGCTGCGGCGGCGGATCGGGGTCGTTCCGCAGGAGACCGGCCTCTACGAGGAGCTTTCGGCGGCTCAGAACCTGCGCTTCTCCGCCGCGCTCTACGGCGTGCCAAACGCGGATCGGGCCGTCCGCTCGGTGCTCGAGACGGTCGCGCTGTGGGACCGGCGCAACGATCGCGTCGGCGGCTTCTCGGGCGGGATGCAGCGGCGCCTGGCGATTGCGCGCGCGCTGATCCACGATCCCGAGCTCCTGATCCTCGACGAGCCGACGCTCGGCGTCGACGTCGAGGCGCGCCACTCGATCTGGGGCCATGTGCGTGACCTTCGCGCACGCGGGAAGACGGTCCTCATCAGCACCAACTACCTCGACGAGGCCGAGGCGCTCTGCGACGAGGCGGTCGTCCTGCGCGACGGCAAGGTCGTCGCCGTCGACACGCCCGCGGGACTGATCACGCGCGCCGGCCGCTGCGTCGAGATCGACTGCCCGCCCGAGCACATGCCGGTGCTCACCGACACGCTCGGCGGGCTACCGAACGTCCGCGACTTCAAGACGGTCGAGACCGGGTTGTGGGTCTACCTGCACGACGGAGGACGCGCCGAGGAGGTCGTCACCGCGGCGATCGGCAGCGTGCCGCTCGTCGGCTTCCGCCACCGCGCGCCCGACATGATGGAGGTCTTCCGGGCGGTCGCGGCGGTAGCCTCGTGAGCCGCACCTGGCAGGTGATGCGGGGCAGCGCGAGGATCGAGTTTCAACATCTGCGCAGGTCGAAGGTCTTCCTCGCGCTCGTGCTGCTCGAGGCGATCACGTTCCTCGTGCTGGTGAGCCTGTTCGGGCTGACTGGGAGCAAAGCGCCGACCGCGATCCTCGATCACGACCGCACGCCCGATCGCGCGCGTTCATCTCCTACCTCGCGAAGCCCACCACTCGTTCCGGCTCGAGCCGATGACCGCCCGCAGCAGGCCGAGGCGAAGATCAAGTCCGGAACCCTCGTCGCGAGCATCACGATCCCCAAGGGCTTCGGCGACGACCTCGCGGCACGGTCGCACGGCCAACCTGCCGCTCGTGATCGACAACGTCGACACGGACTTCACCGACGACATCCGTCGCGCGCTGCCCTCGGCGATCGTCGCGTTCGGACAGCACCTTCGCGAGCCGGGCATTCGCGCGAACCCCGTCGAGCACGACGACGTCCCCTACGACACCGGCTACATCGCATACCTGATCGTCAGCGCGCTCGTCCTCGACGCGCTCGTCCTCGCGAGCGTCCTCGCCGCCACCGCGGTCGCCCGCGAGTGGGAGGAGGGCACGGTCAAGGTGTGGCGGCTCTCGCCGGCTGGCTCGGGCGCGCTGCTCGGCGGCAAGATCCTGGCCAGCGCCGCGGCTGCGACCGTGGGCGTCGCGGTGGCACTGGCGATCGTCGTTCTCGGGTACGGCGTCACGCCGCGCCACTGGCCCGAGGCGATCTCGGTGCTGCTCGGATGCGTCGTCATCTTCGCCTGCCTCGGAGCCTGCCTCGGCGCGCTGCTGCGGCGCACGCTGCCCGGTCGTCGTCGATCCTCTTCGGCGCCGTCGCTGCCGCTCTACATCGCCAGCGGCTCGCTCGAGCCGCTTCGCTTCGACGGCGAGGGCCTGTGGCATGCCGGCCACTACACGCCCACCTACTGGGCGATCGCGGTCCTCGAGCATGCCTTCCAGGGCTACCGGGTCACGCCCGAGTCCGTCTCGTTCGACGCTCTCGTGACGGCGCTGTGGGCCGTCGGCGCGCTGTTGCTAGCGATCGTCGTGATGAACGGCGTGCGCGTCGTCGGCGGACGGACCGTCGCCAACCCGCTGCGGCTCCTCAGCGCGCGCGGGGCGGTGTCTCGATGAGACGCGTCTGGGCACTCGCCTGGCTCGACCTGCGGATCTGGGCGCGCAACCCCTGGGCGATCCTTGCGGCGGTGATCCCGCCGATCGCGATGGCGGTCGTCCTCACGCTGCTCAGCAACGCCGTGGGCCAGCAGCCGGTGGCGCTCGTCGTCGACGGCCACGGCCAGAGCACGGCGAAGATGGCGAGCGTCATCGAGAGCGACGACGACGCCTATCTCCTCACGCGGACCAATGCCGCCCAGGCGCGGGCAATGCTCGCCGACGAGCGGGTGGCGGCGATCATCACCATCCCGGCCGACTTCGACGCCGCGGTGGCCGGGGTGACGCCGCGGTCGATTTCGAGCTCAACAACATCGACATCGACTTCGCCGACGACATCCGCCGCGCCGTCGCGCGCTCGGTCGCACGCTTCAACGCTCCGGCGATCGCCTTCGAGGAGGATGCGCCGAAGGCGGAGCACCCAGAACAACGCCTACCACGTCGGCATCGCCGAGACCGACCTGCGCCAGACCGACGTCGAGTTCCTCGACTACCAGGTGCAGCCGGTCCTGATCCTGCTCGTGATCAGCCTCGGGGTGCTCGGCGCGGCGCTGCTCGTGACCCGCGACCTCGAGCGAGGCACGGCCAAGCCGCTCCTGCTCGCGCCGGTCGGGCGCTTGCAGCTGATCCTCGGGCGGATCCTCGGCAGCACGCTCGCCGCCGCGGCGGTCCTGATCCCGGTCGTCGCGCTCGCGATCTGGAACGGCAACCTCGACCCACAACCGGGGCACTGGCTGCAGCTGATCGCGCTGCTTGGTCGCCGTCACCGTGATGTCCGTCGGGCTCGGCGTGCTCCTCGGCGTATGGCTCAAGCGCACGCGACTGGTCGCGCTCGCGGCGGTGATCGTCTCGACGTACCTGTTCTTCCTCGGCGGCGGCTTCACGACGATCGCGTTCCTGCCCGGATGGCTGCAGACGGTCAGCCGGGTCGTGCCGACCCGCTACGCGATCGACGGCGTGCGCCAGGCGCTCTTCTACGCCGATCTGCAGGGGTTCGGGCACGACATGCTGGTGCTCGTCGGCTTCGCGGTCGGGTCGATGCTGCTCGGCGCGCTCGCGCTCAGGCGAGCGATGGAGTGAGACGACAGAACTCGCGCAGGTAACTGACGACGACAGTCAGTCGAGCATGCGCTCGTAGACGCGGTAGCGGCGCTTGATCTCGCCGCCCATGCCCTCCATGGCGCGGTTCATCGGCTTGTTGGTCTCGAGGATCCAGCCCATCTCGCCGCCCTTCTGCGGGCGTGCGTTCGGCGGCGTCGAAGTGCATCTGGTAGAAGCGCGCCGCGACGCCGGTGTGCTGGTACTCGGGCTTGACGCCGAGCGCGAACACGCGCACCGCGTCGATCTTCGGTCGCTCGCGCAGCGCCGTGATCCAGCCGAACGGCAGCAGCCGCCCGTTGAGCTTGGCCAGCACCTGGTTGAAGTCGGGCAGCGTCAGCGCGGCGCCGACGACCTCGCCGGTGTCCTTGCGCTCGGCGATCATCGCCCAGTTCTCGTCGAGCACCGGCTTCAGGTCCTTGGCGTAGTGGCGGACCTCCTCCTCGGTCAGCGGCACGAACCCCCAGTTGCGCTCCCAGGCCGCGTTGTAGACCTCGAGGAACCGCGTGACCTCGGCCTCGAGGTCGCGCTTGCGCATCGTCGCGGCAGACGATCCCGTGCTCGGCCTCGACGCTTGTCGGCCGATCTCCCAGATCGCCGGGTGCACTTCGTCGCGGCCGGTGACGTGCAGGCTCCACATCAGCAGGTCCATCGCCTTGACGATGCCGCGTCCTCTCGAGCAGCGCGCTGGTAGTAGGGGTGGTGCCACGGGCAGAGGATGATCGGCGGGCGCTCGTGGCCCTCGATCAGCAGGCCGCACTCGTCGTTGGTCGTGAAGTCCATCGGGCCGACCATGCGGTCGCGCCCGCGCTCGCGCAGCCACGCCTCGGCCGCGTCGAGCAGCGCGCTCGCCGCCTCGGGGTCGTCCTCGCACTCGAAGAACCCGAACATGCCCCAGTCGTTGTCCTGGAACTCGTTGAAGCGTCGTCGATGTGCGCGCTGATGCGCCCGACGGCGCGGCCGTCGCGCCAGGCGAGGAAGTACTGGGCCTCGGCGTGCTCGAAGAACGGGTTGTGCTTGCGGTCGAGGCGCTTCTTCAGATCCATCAGCAGCGGTGCGACCCAGCTGGGCTCGTTACGATAGAGCCGGCCACGGCAGCTTGATGAACGTCGACAGCTCGCGTCGGGACGCGACGGGCCTGATCTCGAGCGGCATCGCGGCGCCACCCTATATGCCCACCTCGCATCGACGTCTTCGCCAAGACCCGCGGCTACGAGCGCGAAGAGCTGCTGCGCGCGGCCCGCGACGCGGACATGCTGCCCTACTTCCACGTGCTCGACTCGCCGGCGATGCCGGTCGTCGAGATGGAGGGCGCGCAGCGGATCATGCTCGGCTCCAACAACTACCTCGGCCTGACCGCCGACGAGCGCGTGATGAAGGGCGCGCAGGACGCGCTGCACCGCTACGGCACCGGCCTGACCGGCTCGCGGCTGCTCAACGGCACGATCCCGCTGCACCTCGAGCTCGAGCGCGAGATCGCCGAGTGGATGGACACCGAGGACGCGCTCGTCTTCACCACCGGCCACCAGGCGAACGTCGGCACGCTCGGCACGCTGCTCGGCCCCGGCGACACGGTGATCGTCGACTCCGGCGACCACGCCTCGATCCTCGACGGCTGCCTGCTCTCGCGCGCGAAGCTGCGCGCGTTCCGCCACAACCGCCTCGACAAGCTCGAGAAGACGCTCGAGCGCGCCCAGAGCGACGGCGGCGGCGTGCTCGTCGTCGTCGACGGCGTCTTCTCGATGGAGGGCGACATCGCCCCGCTGCCGGAGATCTGCGAGCTGTGCGCGCGCTACGGCGCGCGGCTGATGGTCGACGAGGCGCACGGCGCCGGGCGTGCTCGGCGCGCGCGGCGCCGGGACCGCCGAGCTGCTCGGCGTCGAGGATCGCGTCGACCTGCGGATGGGCACGTTCTCCAAGTCGCTGGCCTCCTGCGGCGGCTTCGTCGCCGGGCTCCGCCGAGGTGATCGACTTCCTGCGCGTTCCAGTCGCGCGCGTTCCTGTTCACCGCCTCCGGCGTGCCGGCGGCGGTCGGCGCCGCGCTGGCCGCGCTGCGCGTGCTGCGCTCCGACGACGGGCCGCCGCTGCTCGCGCGGGTGCTCGACAACGCGCGGCGGCTGCGCGACGGCCTCGAGGATCTCGGCTTCGAGGTCGTCGCCCCGCAGGTGCTACCGACGCAGCGTCAGAGCACGCCCGGCGTGCGAGCGCAGCGGACGGCACGCCACGATCGTGACGCCGATCGTCCCAGTGCTGGTCGGCGACGACTGGAAGGCGGCGCTGCTGTGGAAGGCGCTCTATGACGCCGGCGTGTTCGTCAACATCGCCCTGCACCCGGCGGTGCCGCCCGGCGGCGCGCTGCTGCGCACGAGCGTGATGGCGACCCACGACGCGCCCACGCTCGACCGCGCGCTCGACGATCTTCGCGCGCGTCAAGCGCGAGTTCGAGGCCGAGCACGGACCGCTGCCGGGACCGGGCTCGCACTGACTCGCGCCGCTGCTTGTCCGCGTTATCACAAGCATCCCTGGAAACAAAAAAGGTCGCTTCTAGCGCACGAAGTGCGCGCGCGAGGTTGACCGCGGACCCCCTCCTGACGTAGCTTCCAGATGCGCTCTGCATGACCGTGTGGTCCGCCCACACAAAGCTGTCGGGGAGGGGTGTAGGACCGATTCGCGCTTCTGGTGCGGTTGGACCTCACACGGGCATCGTGAGCGCAGTCCCATCAAAAATTCGAGCAAGCATGTCGTCCTCGCGCGAGCCACGCGAAGGCGACGGGGAGAGTCCCACATGAACGCGACAGCGACGATTGCCCCTGCCGGTCCTCAGTACATGCGCGCCCTCGAGCGCGCCAACAAGGTGCGTCTCGCGCGTGCCGATCTCAAGCGCCGCGTGGCCGACGGTGAGATCCAGGTGGCGGACGTGATCCGCGAATGCCCCTGGGAGGCCGAGAGCATGGCCGTCGCGGACCTCCTGCTGAGTCAGCACCGTTGGGGCCAGACCCGCTGCCGCAAGTTTCTCTCTCAGATCCCGATGTCGGAGAAGAAGACGATCGGGTCGATGACCGACCGCCAGCGCCAGACGCTCGCTACGATGCTCACCTCGGCGGAGCGGGGTCACGCTTGGAGCGCGACCCCCTGGCTAACGGACAGCCTGACGAGAGCTTGACCTGCCACCAGCCCGCGAGCATGCCCACGAGGCCGAGGCGCGGGCGCACCTCCCACACCCCGCACCCGCCCTGCCCCAGGTCGGTGACGGGCAGCCGGGCGAACTTGTAGCGACCGGGCTCCAGTTTCATCCGCTCCAGCTGCTCGCGCGCTTCCTGCTCGCGGGCAGCGCGAGCGGACGAGCGCGCGCGCAGCTCCTGGAGCTGCCCGGCGAGTCGATCGCGCGAGCGCTCCAGCTCCCCGAGGTCGAGCAGGCGCGGACCGTGCGAGCCCACGGGCGCTGGCGGCGGCACGTACGGAAACCTGTCCGCGACGATCGAGCAGATCTCTTGATCCAGGCGCGCGATCTGCTCCTTCAGAGCGCTGCGAGCCGCCCGCTCGCCATCGCGGCTGAAGCGGTCGCGAGCGATCTCGCCCAGACCGCTCCGTCGCGTGGCGTCCAGGTCTGATCCCTGCTGCGCCCCGCCCCGATCGATCAGCTGCTGCTGGTACATCGAACCCGCCTCCTCCCGACATTCCCGGATCTACCGGGAGCCACGATTCTACCAGCGCGGGGGACTGCGCTGTGAACGTTGCGCGCTCGCTCTCACGGCTGTTGCAGCGCGGAGCGGCACGCCCACAGCGCCTCTTCGACGTAGATCGTCGGCACGCCGGCGACCTGCACGCTGAACAGCACGAGCCGCCGGCTCTTGGACTTCGGCCGGTGCCCACCGCCCATGTCCCCGAACAGGATCGCCAGCGCCGCGGACTCGTCCGCCACCACGAGCTGCCCCGCGGGCAGCGCGAACGCGCCGGAGGAGCGTCCGAGCATCTCGCCGTCGCGACTGATGCGAATCCCCAGCTGCCCCTGCACGGAGCCGGCGTCGAGCGCCCACACCGGAACGCCCGTGTCGAGCAGCGCGATCAGCAGCACGTCGTCCAACAGGCCGCCGCTGCGAAAGCCGCCGTGCAGCATGCGCTCGAGCACGGCGGACTCGATCGGGGTGCGCTCCGTATCGGGGTCCAGTCCGATGTGACGGAAGAACACGCGGTAGGCGCTCGGCACGGGCTCGCGCCTGATGCTCACGCCGCGCGCGCCGCGAAAGCGGTTCGACATCTCGCGCAGGCGCGCTTCCACATCGGGGGCCGAGCCGCCCGTCAAGGACCCCTCGCGCGCTACCTGCACATCCACGCTCAAGAGCCGCAGAGCGGGAAGCTCATCCTCGACCTCTGGCGAGCGCCAGCCGACCGTGGGCGGCGCCTGGAGATCCGTCGCGCCGGCTTCAGGCCGGCTCATCGCCGAGCACCCGTCGTGTGGTCCTGCGCCAGCCGGCCAGCGCTCGCAGCGGCTGCTCGCGCTCGGCGATCACGAGCGCCGCGGGCAGCGCCACGAGCACGCCCACGAGCGAGACGCTCAGGTCAATCAGCGTCACGAGACCGAAGTCGCGAAGCATCGTGATTTCTGAGAGCGCGAGCACGCCGAAGCCGGCGATCGCGGTGACGCCCGACGCCGCCACCGCCGCGCCCGTGCGGCTGTAGCTGCGACGCAGCGCCTCGACGGTGTCGTGACCCGCGAGGCGCTCCTGGCGATGGCGCTCGGACAGGAGCACGCTGAACTCGGTCGAGATCGCGATCACGAGCGCGCCGAGCGTGACCGACATCGGGTTCAGCGGAACCCTCACCGCAAACAGGATCAGCGCGGACCACCCGCTCGCGAGCACGATCGGCACGAGCGGCACGAGCGCACGCCGACGGTCGCCGCGGAACGCCACGAGCAGCACGAGCGCAACCGCGAGCAGTCCCGCCAGCAACGTCTCCAGTCGCCGCCAGGGGTTCGCCACCTGCGAGCCCGAAGCGGCCGCCAGCACCGGCAGGCCGACGAGCGTGGCGCTCACGCCCGCGGGCGGGTGCAGGCTCGAGCGCATCCGTTCGATCAGGTGCTGCTGACGGTCGAGCCCCATCAGGCGGATGCCGAACGCGAGCGTCGCAACGCGCCGATCGGACGTGATCACCGCCTGCGCGAAGTACTGCGGGATCACCCCCAGCAGTCCGTTCACCTGACCCTCGGTGAGCTTGTGCGTTGCGGTGGCGCTCGCCTGCCCCGCGAACAGATCCGGCAGCGAGAACGCGGGGCAGAGTTCGGCTCTGCCGCAGCCGCGCGAGGCGCTGTAGCCGAAGCGACGCAGCACCGTGCTCTGGTAGGCGCTCATCCATTCGATCGTCGCCGGCTTGGTCAGGTTCCTGCCGGAGAGCATCAGGTCGATTTCGCCGCCCACCCCTGTGGTCCGCTCGAGCGTGCCGAGCGCCTGCAACGAGCTGAGATCCTGCGGCACCAGCTTCGTGATGTCGGTCTCGACCCTGGTCTGCGTGTCGAGGCCCCAGCCGAGCGCCGCGAACGCCAGTCCCACGCACAGCACGCGCTCGGGACGACGCACCGACTCGACGAGCGCCGCGGTCGTGAGCAAGCGCGTGAGCGGGTTCTCGCGCAGCAGCTCGCGCGCTCCGCGCCACGCCGCGGTCAACTGCGACGGGAAGACGATGCGGCTCACGCGCAGCCGCTCGCCCTGGGTGCGCCCGAGCGACAGCGCCGCCGCCCCCGCGGTCAGCGCGCACAGCAGCGCCAGCGCCACCCCGACGACGAGCAGCACGCCGAAGCCGCGCACCATCGGCACGGGCGAGAGCAACAGCACGAGCATCGCCGCGGCGCTCGCCGCGGCGGCGGTCGCGATCGTGGGCGCGCCCGCGGCAGCGGCACGCGCGATCAGCCGCGCGCGCCCCTCGCCCTCGCCGGCCGTCGAGAGATCGCCCTCTCCCTCACCCTCGGCGACCTCCTCGACGCGCGACTGGAATTGGATGCCGTAGTCCACCGCGAGCCCCACCAACACCGGCAGCACCGCGATCGAGGCCATCGTCAGCGACGCGCCCGCCGCGGCGAGCGCGCCGAACGTGAGCGCCGCCGTGAGCAGCGCCAGCGCGAGCGGCAGCAGTCTCGGCCGGCCGAGGAAGATCAGCCCCAGCGTGCCCGCCATCACCAGCGCCACCGCCACGAGCAGCAGCTCGATCGAGTGCGTGATCGCTTTCGTCAGATCCGACACGATCACCGGCTGGCCCGTCACCAGATAGGACTCGCCGTGCTGCAGCCGCCACTGGCTCATGCCGACCGCCTGGCGGATCAAGCCGATCGTCCTGATGCGCGCCTTTTCCGACAGCCCCGACTTCATCCGCACCGACACGAGCGCCGTGTCGCGGCTGGGGAACAGGTAGGCGAAGCGCTGCTTGGGTGTGCCCGCGCGCTTGGAGGAGTCGAACACGACCGACGACACGAAGCTCGCGTCGTCGATGCTCGGCTTCGCCGTCAACCCGCGTTCGAGCGCCATTTCGACCAGCCGCGCCCTGAATTCGGCGAGCGTCAGCGCGCGCGCCTGCAGGCCGAGCTTGTGCGCGTAGGCAGCCGAGTGTCCCTTCGCGCGCGCCGCGCTTGCGATGGTGCGTTCGGCGCGCTTGGCCTGCGCGTTGGCGTGCTGGCTTTCCTTCGCCAGCCGTTCGTTGATCTGGTTGGCCGCCTCGGTGATGAATGTGCCGGGGCCGAACACCACCTTGACGGTCTTCGCGCGCGCCAGCTGCCCGCATGGCCCGTTCGCGCCGCCCTCCGCCGCGAGCGCCTTCGCGGGCACGTTGCCCGACAGGCAGCCCTCGAGGCCGGCGAGCCGCTCGATGTCCGAGCTCAGCACGAGCTGCTGCAGGCTCCCCCGCACCACCACCGCGATCGGCTCTTCGCCGAAGCTGCGGTAGAAGCCCTGCGTCGCGCGATACTCCCCGCTGGAGCTCGACACGAACGTGCTCGTAGCCGCCGTCGGATGCAGCCGCAGCGCAAGTCCCGCCCCCGCCAGCCCCAGCACGATCGCTGCCGCGATCACCGCGCGCGGACGCCGCGCCGCGCCGCCCGCGAGGGCGGAGAGAAGTCGAGCCGAAGTCACCGTCCTGAGGCTAATGGCTCGACGGCCGAGCCGCCGCGCTTACTCCATGCCCAGCGGGCCGGCCGATTCGCCGGAGAGAAACTGGCGCACGAACGGGTTTTCCGAGGCGAACAGCTCCTGCGCGGGCCCCGACTCCACGATCTTGCCCTTCCACAGCACGGAGATGTGCTCGGCCACACGGCGCGCGCTCATGATGTCGTGGGTGATCACCACGTAGCAGCCGCCGTTCTCCGCGTGCACCTCCTTGATCAGCTCGCACAGCAGCGCGGTGCGCACGGGGTCCAGGCCCGAGTCGGGCTCGTCGAACAGCACGATGTCCGGTTCGAGCACGAGCGCGCGCGCAAACCCGGCGCGCTTGCGCATCCCGCCGGAGAGCTCGTTGGGCATCTTCTCGTTCGCGCTGCCGAGCCCCACCTCGCGCAGACGTCCGTTGACGATCTCCGCTATCTCCTCCTCGCCCTTCTCGGTGTGCTGGCGCAGCGGGAAGGCGACGTTGTCGTAGAGGTTCATCGAACCGAACAGCGCTCCGTCCTGGAAGAGCACGCCGAACTTCTTGCGCAACTCGAACAGCTCCCCGTCGGGCAGGCTGGGGATCGACTGTCCGTGCACGATCACATCGCCCTGGTCGGGGTAGAGCAGGCCGACGATGTGCTTGATGCAGACCGACTTCCCCGTTCCGGAGGGCCCCAGGATCATCGAGATCTGGTTCTCCGGCAGGGCCATGTTCAGACCCCTGAGCACGTGGTTGCGCCCGAACGACTTGTGCACGTCCACGAACTCGATCGCGTCCGGCGCGCCGGACGGACGGATCTCGCCGCTGTGGAAGCGGAACTCCTCCCCCTCAGGCGCAGCACGCTCATCGGCCATCCCACAACTGTACGCCATGCGCCCCTGAACGCGCTACCGCCAACCCACCCCGCGCCGATCTCTGACACGGGCGCCCGCCGCCATCGCCGCTGGTATCGTGGCCCGATCGTGAGGGGGATGCGGAGTGTCTTCTATCTGCCGGCAGCCGCGACGCTCGCGTTGCTGGTCAGCGGCTGCGGTGGCGGCGCCCATCAGGACGCGCACGAATCCTCGGGCTCCTATGAGCTGAAGGTCGTCCACGCGAGCTTCCCCGCGCGACAGGCGGTCGCGGGACAGACGCGGCTCGAGCTGAGGGTGCGAAACACCGGCGCGAGCACCGTGCCGAACGTGGCCGTGACGGTGGACTCGTTCAGCTACACCTCGAGCTTCGCCGAGCTGGCTGCGGGCAAACGTCCGATCTGGGCGATCGAACAGGGTCCGGGGGCGATCGCCAACCCGCCGGTGGAGAGCCAGGAGGTGAGCCCCCCCGGCGGCGGGCAGACCGCGTACGTGAACACATGGGCGCTCGGCGCGCTCGCGCCGGGCAAGACACGAACGTTCACATGGAAGGTCGTTCCGGTGAAGGCGGGCACCTACACGGTGAGCTACGCCGTCGCGGCCGGCCTCGCGGGCAAGGCCAAGGCGAAGCTAGCCTCGGGAGGGCCGGTGAAGGGCCACTTCACCGTCGACATCGCCCCCGCGCCTCCCACCACGCACGTGGATCCGAAGACCGGCAAGATCGTGCCGGGCGTCTTTCCCACCACTCCGTAGGGCTGGGGTGCGGCGGCGCCAGCCGCTTGACGCTGCGCCGCATTGGCCGCTTGTCGAAACATCGGCAGCACGATTTCGCCACTGGGTGATGACGTTGGGGCGGCTTGGTATTACGATTGCGGTCGGCCTGCCCTCATCGGGATAGCGAAGGGTCGGCGACCAAATCTTCTTCCAGGAGGAATCGACTCAGCCCATGCCCAGGACCCGTCAGCAGAACGTCACCGCAGCACAGTGGACCGCCAACGGATCCGCGCTCGGCTCGCCCGACCTCACGATCGCGGACAACCAGGTCTTCGGCGCGAACGTCTTCTCCCCCGCCGTCCAGCGCCAGCGCCTGCCCAAGCACGTGTACAAGGCGCTGCAACGCACACTCGCGCGCGGCGAGGCGCTCGACACCTCGCTGGCGGACGCCGTCGCGCAGGCGATGAAGGAATGGGCGATGGAGAAAGGCGCCACCCACTACACGCACTGGTTCCAGCCGCTGACCGGCTCCACGGCGGAGAAGCACGACTCCTTCTACGCCCCCGCGGGCGACGGCAGCGCGATCGCGGACTTCTCCGGCAAGGAGCTGATCCAGGGCGAGCCCGACGCGTCCTCGTTCCCCACCGGCGGCATCCGCGCGACGTTCGAGGCCCGCGGCTACACCGCGTGGGATCCGACCAGCCCGGCGTTCATCCTCGAAAACCCAAACGGCGCGCTGCTGTGCATCCCGACCGCCTTCACGTCGTGGACCGGCGAGGCGCTCGACAACAAGATCCCGCTGCTGCGCTCGATGGACGCGCTCTCCGGCGCGGCGATCCGCGCGCTGGATCTGCTCGGCGTGGACGACGCGGAGCGGGTGTTCACGACGATCGGGCTGCGAGCAGGAGTACTTCCTGATCGACGAGCAGTACTTCTTCGAACGTCCTGACCTGTTGACGACGGGCCGCACGCTGTTCGGCGCCAAACCGCCGAAGGGCCACGAGCTGGACGACCACTACTTCGGCTCGATCCCCGAGCGCGTGCTCGCCTACATGCTCGAGGTCGAGCTGGAGCTGGCGAAGCTGGGCGTGCCGATCAAGACGCGCCACAACGAGGTCGCCCCCAACCAGTACGAGGTGGCGCCGATCTTCGAGAACTCGAACGTCGGCTCCGACCACCAGATGATCACGATGCAGATCATGCAGAACACGGCGCGCCGCTACGGCCTGGTGTGCCTGCTGCACGAGAAGCCGTTCGCGGGCGTCAACGGCTCGGGCAAGCACAACAACTGGTCGATGGGCACCGACACCGGCCTGAACCTGCTCGAGCCCGGCGACACCCCGTCGGAAAACCTGCAGTTCCTGTTCTTCTGCGCGGCCGTGATCCAGGCCGTGAACAAGCATCAGGCGCTGCTGCGCGCGTCGATCGCGAGCGCGGGACAGGATCACCGCCTCGGCGCCAACGAGGCGCCGCCGGCGATCATCTCGATCTTCCTCGGCGCGGAGCTGGAGAAGGTCTTCTCGGCGATCGAGGCGGGCAAGGTGCAGGCGTCGAAGCCGGGGTCGTTCCTCGGGCTCGGCACTCCGGTCCTCCCGGCGCTGCCGCTGCACGGCGGCGACCGCAACCGCACGAGCCCGTTCGCGTTCACGGGCAACAAGTTCGAGTTCCGCGCGCTGGGGTCGAACTCCTCGCCGGCGTTCCCGAACACGGTCCTGAACACGATCGTCGCCGAAGCCGTCGACGACCTCGCGGACAAGCTCAAAGCGGCGCTGAAAGGCTCCGGCGCGAGCCTGGAGAAGGCCGTCACGAGCGTGGTCAAGGGCGTGTGGGCGGCCAACAAGCAGGTCGTCTTCGACGGCGACGGCTACTCCGACGCGTGGCACAAAGAGGCCGAGAAGCGCGGCCTTGCGAACCTCAAAACGACGCCCGACGCGCTGCCGTGGATCGTCGAGAAATCGACCGTCGCCGCGTTCAAAAAGTACAAAGTGCTCTCCAAGCGCGAGCTCGAGTCGCGCTACGACGTGTTCACCGAGCAGTACGTGATGAACATCAACATCGAGGCCGAGACGGCGGCCTCGATCGCGCGCACGATGATCCTGCCCGCGACCGTGCGCTACCTCAACGAGCTGAGCGCGAGCGGCCTGGAGGAGCTCGTCGGCGAGCTGCAGCCGATCGTCAAAGAGCTCCACTTCGCGCTGCTGAAGCTGGAGGACGCCAACCTCGACGAAAACCACCCCCACGGCTCGGCGCAGAAGGAGGCCGTCTACATGCGCGACACGGTGATCGCCGCCATGGACGACGTCCGCGAGGTCGCCGACCGGCTCGAGAAGCTCGTCGCGGACGACCTCTGGCCGCTGCCGAAGTACTCGGAGATGCTGTTCATCAAGTAGCCTTCGAGGGCGGTTCGTGGGCGCAGCCCGCGGCATTGTCTTAGATCGCTCGCGTGCAGAGCGCACGTCGCTCGCTGCGTCCGCGTCCAGTGCCCCCGCCCTTCACAGCACAGTTGTTCTTCACGTCGCGCGATTCTAGTCACTCCTCGGTCAGCTTTTGTCGTAGATACTCAATAGTTGCCTCTAACGCCGCATGGGCTGTCGTTGACAGTTCGATCTTGTATTTCGTGACAAGAGCCTCCTGGACTCCTCGCGCCGCACACTTCTTGTCTACTTGAGTACTCTCTGGTACGACTATTCGCTGAAACGCAAGCATGTCAGCCTCAGTCAACAGCCCCTCGATCCCACGCACGTCGCGGCCGCACGCTTCCGCAAGCAAGACCAGACGCCCCTCAACGATCGGCCCAAACTTGTCGATGTATCGGCGCTTCTGGCTCTTACCCTCGCTATCGCTGTCTAGCAGTGCGACAAATGGACGCGCCCAACCGATATAGAGCTGAATGAGCTCATCAAGACTGCCAGCACCTCCGCCCGGCATCCAGCTGAGCCGCGCCTGAGCCGGTCGCCCGAGAATCACCTCCTCAAAATATCGAAAGAGATAGAAATCGCTCTTGCCCTCGACCATCGTAGCTTCCGGCGCTAGACCTATCGCTGATGGTGAATAGTCCAGAACGTCTAGGATAGGCTGAAAATAATGCGACTGATTAGGATGCTGCCCCGCAAAGGCATGGTAGGGAGTAATGGTAATATCCGTCCGCCCTGCCGTGTACTCAGTTGAGACCGCTTCCTCGCCAAGACCTCGATTTGCCACCACCGAGGTATTTCCGAGCCATGCTGGCTCTATGAGATAGTGACTATGTGTTGTATATATAACGACAGCATCGCTTGACAATCTTGAAAGGCTGTGCAAAAGCATTCCCTGCGCAGTGGGATGCAAATTCGACGCCGGCTCATCAAACAGATAAAGCATATTATTATCTGTCTCCTTCCGTCGCCCACGGTATCTCGTCAGCATGAGATACACAAAGAACCAGCGGAACCCAAGCGAACGCTCGCGGATCCTGAACAATCCGTCTGTATCCTCGATACGGAATTCGACCCAGATCGGGCCCGGAACCCCCATCTCGTCCTGATCATTACCGATTTCAATTAGAACACGCTTCTGCCCAATCAGCTTGTCACCGAAAATCTGGTTCCATGAAGCTACCACCGTGCTAGTCACATGTCTTGCCGCTTCTAGAAGAACCTGATGTAGATTTGTCTTGTCAGACGAGACCCCCGAGCGATAGCGGTCAACGATATGCTTATTTACATCTAGATCCCTATCGAGGGCATTGAGAATGTCCTGGAAAAGCGTCCGATAAAACCTATTTGATGCCTTCTCCCCTTCCACCTCCTCGATGTAAATCCGCTCCGGAAAATCGAATAGGAAATTAGGGAAGAACCAGATCGAAGGCAAACGATCGCGGACAAACTGCGTGAGCTTCACCCATGCTTCACGCTCATCCTTATAAGAGATCTTTCTTTTGACGGAACCAGTCTTCTTGTAGCCAAGCCCATACGGTCCAATCCACATACTGTGCCGTGCCTGGTAGCGACTATCCTCATACCTATAGTGATCACTTATTACAATCTCAGGCTGAATGCTCTCAAGGCGAAACCCGTCGTATTCTTTATGGAGGTAGCTCTTCGCGGCCGCGATGTCCGCCTCATCGAGTTCCACGCCGCAGCGAACTATGATGTCCCCGTTAAAATTTGTACGCTCTCCGATCGGTATTAGAGAGTGCAGATCGACTGGCTCAAGTTTACCCAACTGCTTTGGGCTTACCTCGTCGTCGGCCTGAAAAATATCCATACCCTCAAGAACGGTCGTCTTGCCGCTCTCATTTAGCCCGACCAGGGTGTAGACACGTGCACTTGAGCCAGGAGCCGCCAGATTCAGACGAGACTTCGTGATGCCCTTGAAATTTTCGAACTCAAAATACGTGTACCGCATAGATACCTTCGTGAGAGGGAGACCAAATGGTCGTCAATGATGCCATCCTATCGTCGAGTCCGGCAGTCTAGAATCAGCAAGCTCCGAGCACTGGTCGTAGCGACCTCGAACTACGCTTCTGCCGTGTCACATCTCAGCGCAACCGCTGGAGCGTGGCCTCGATGTCAGCGGTGAGGAGATAGAGGTCCAGCGATTGCTCGTCGAATCGCTGGAAGCCGAGGTGCTCCCACCAGCCGCGGGCCTCGGCGTGAAGCGCGCTGACGACGAGCGCGCGACACGCCGCC
Source organism: uncultured Solirubrobacteraceae bacterium (assembly GCA_963813055.1). Lineage (GTDB taxonomy): Bacteria > Actinomycetota > Thermoleophilia > Solirubrobacterales > Solirubrobacteraceae > Palsa-744. Next base: position 17,267 of record CAWEXM010000005.1, on the reverse strand, counting down.
TTGGCGTTGAGCTCAACGGTGGTGGCCAGCACATGCGCTACGAGCGCAGTGCCGATGCCGAGTCCACTGTGGTGGCGATCGACAGCGAGGCGGCCGATCAGCAATGCTGGCACCGGATCGGGCGCTTGGCGCGCCATGCTCAGCGGCGCGGCCGAGCGGTCGATCGACGTCATCGCGACGGTCGCGTAAGCCACCACCACCTCATCGACGTCGGCGATGATCCAGGTGGCAGCTGTGTCACGGCGCCGGTTCTGCCCGGCATACCGGCGCAGCCATTCGTCGAGCGCCGCCTCGCCTGAATCGAACGCCGTCCGGTCGTGCCGCGTCAGGTCGAGCAGCGTCGGGCGACGGAGCTCAGTCAAGCCAGGCGAACTTCCGGGGACGACGCAGCGCGTCGGCGAGCCGCTGGTTGACATTCGCAGGGCGCTCCAGAGCCTCCGTGAAAGCCGCCGCAGCCTGCGGCGTCAGTCGGATGCTCTGGCGCTCGGCGAGCACCTCCTCCGCCCTGAACGCCGCGGCCTGCAACACAAACGCGGAGACGTTCAAATGGGCGGCTGCGGCAGCGCGTTCCAAGACAGCCTTCTCCCCCGGCTCCACTCGGATCTGCAGTCGTTCAGCCTTTACGGTCGCCACGTACTTACAATGGCAGTACAGTTGAGCCTTGTCAAGTACCTCGGCCCAGCTCGTCGAGGTCCTCCTCGACCGCCGTCGACTCGGCGTCAACCGGGCGCATGCCGGGTCCGCGCGACGCGAAGCGCCCGGTCGCCGCGACGAAGCGCATCGCGCGGCCGGCGTAGCGGCGCGTCAGCCAGCGGCGCGCCAGCCTCCGGGTCGGCGCCAGCAGGAGCAGCAAGCCGAACGCGTCGGTCACGAACCCGGGAATCGCGAGCAGGAGGCCTCCGAGGAAGCCGAGCGCGCCGTCGAGGGCGGCGCTGCCGGGCGCGCGGCGTTCGGATACCGCGAGCGACACGCGCGCGATCGCCGCGCGCCCTTGGACGCGCGTGACGCGGACGCCGAGCACCGAACTGACGAGCAGCAGCAGGAGCGGCAGCCGCAAGCCGATCGCGTGTCCGACCTCGATGAGCACGAACAGCTCCAGCACGGGCACGCCGATCAGGATGAGCACGAACATTTCAGCGGTTAGCCTACGCACCGCGCGACAATGCGCGGGAGACCAAACGAGAACAGGGGAGCCAGATGACAGGACGGTTTGAAGCAACGACCACGATCGAGCGGCCGATCGAGGAGGTGTTCGCCTTCCTCGCCGAGGGCACCAACGACCCGAAGTTCAGCCCGCGCGTGCTCGAGATCGAGAACACCACCGGCGGCCCCGTCGGGGTGGGCACCGTGTTCACGAGCACAGTCAAGGACGCCGGCATGAAGAGCAAACGCGAAATCAAGATCACGGAGTTCGACGCGCCGACGCGCATCCGCTGGAGCGAGATCTCCAAGAACCTCGTCGTCTCCTCAGAAGGCGGCTACGACCTCTCGAGCGCCGGCGCCGGCACGAGCCTGACGCTCTTCAACGTGCTCGAGGGGCACGGCTTCGGCGGTCTGATCGCCCGCCTCGCGTTGAGTTCCGCCCGCAAGCAGGCGGACGCCTTCGCCGCTCGCATCAAGGCCGCGGTCGAGACTTCCTGACGAGCCCCCTCACCCTCCCCGGCGGAGTGACGGCGCTCGCCACAGCGCCTGGTCCTCCCTGCCCAACCGCCACAGCCCGCCCGCGAGTCCGTTGGCGCGGGCGATGCCGAGGATGTCGAGCACTGTGCGCGCGTCCATGTACCAGACGGTGTGCGCGACTCCGTCGGGGGAGGTGTAGGCGAACGTCAGCTCGCCCGAAGCGGGGTCGCGCACGGGGGTGGCGCCAACCGAACCGACGAGCGCGAGCACCCCGGAGTACTGATACGCGCTCGCCAGCGTCCCCGGGCCGCCTTCGCCCGCCCAGTCGAGCCCGTACATCGGCGCGCCGAGCACGAACCGCGACGCGTTCGGAAGCGCCTTCAAGTACTGCGCCACCGCGGAGACGTAGGCGAGCGGCGCGATCGGGCCCGGCTGGGAGCCCGCCCAGTGCGCCCCCCACCCCATCACGAACACGCTGTCCGCCACCGCGCCGAGCGCGCGGTCGTCGTAGAAGGCCGTCGACAGCTTCGCGTTGTCGCTGCTCACGCCCGCGACCACCACGGTGAGCTTCTTGCGGTGCGCGTGCAGCCACCGAGCGAGCGAGGCCACGAACGAGCTCAGCGCTTCGCGGTCCGCGGCGCCGTCGTTCTCCAGGTCCAGGCACAGACCGTCGTAACGTCGGCCACGGACGATCGCGATCAGCCGCGCGAGCGTCGCTGCGCGCAGCGTCGGTTCGGTGAGGATGCGGTGCACCGTCGCGCCGTCCTGGCAGTTGAACCGGGGCTCGACCGCGATGTGGCGCGCCCTGATGTAGGCGCTCGTCGCGGGGACGTCTTTGCCGATCACCGCCCCGCTGCCCACCTCGCAGTCGAAGTAGGTCGGGTACACCGCGCCCACCGCCCCCACGTGCGTCTTGAAGTCCGCCAGCGAGTCGGGCGCGCTCGTGAGGAGGAACGCCTGCAGCGACGGGCGATGCTTCGCGTGGTGCGTCGACGCAGTTCGTGCCTCCGCGCCAGCGGCCGGGAGCAGCCCAGCGGCGATCGCAAGCACCGCCGTTCCCATTCCAGCTGTGAGCCTGCCGCGCATCACGTCACGAAAGCGTACGAGCGTCAGCCGCTTCCGCCGAGCGGCGACAGCGCCCACACGTCCTGGTCCTCGCTACCCAGGCGCCACAGGCCCACGCCCAGACCGAGCGACTGCGCGAGCGTCGCGCGCGCTCCGATCGACTGCGCGTTCGTGTACCAGACCTGGTGCGGCGCGCCGCTGCTGTCGGTGTAGGAGAAGTGCGGGCTCTGCGCGAGTTCTTCCCATTCGGGCGCCACGCCGAGCTGGCTGGCGAGATCCATGATTTCGGAGAACTCCATCGGCGTCCCGGGGTTCGCGCGGCCCCCGCCGTTCGCCCAGTCGATCCCATACATCGGCATGCCGAGGATGAACTTCTCGCGGTTGGGAAGCGTGGCGGTGTATTCCGCCACGCGCTTGAACCACGCCATTTCGTCGATCGAGCCTGGGGCGGAGGTGGTCCAGTGGATGCCCCAGTCGAGCACGAATATGTAGTCCGACACGACCGACAGCGCCGCGTCGTCGTACATCGCCGCGCGCCCGCTCATGATGTTGTAGTACTTCGCCGTGGCGATCGTGGACAGCTTGTCGCCCTGGGCGTGCAGCCGTTCGGCCAGCGCCGTGATGAAGGCCGTGAACGGTTTGCGCTCCGTCGGCGGGGCGCCCTCGAAGTCGATCTGAACGCCGTCGTAGCCGTAGGTTTCACACAGCGCCGCCAGCTGGGAGATCATCGTTTCCCTCGCGCCGAGATCGCCGAGGATGCGTTCCTCGTCGGCCACGTTCTGACAGTTCACTCGAGGCATCACTTCGATCTTGCGCGCCTCCGCCCATTTGCTCACCAGCGGGTGCGCCAGGCCACTGCGGGTAAAGACTGAGACGAAACAACCACTCGTATGATCGAGTGTCGTGCTGCTGGGGTCCGACCTCACGGAACAGAAGGACACCAGCTAAACGTCATGACCTATTGACGTTTATTTTCCTGGATGACACATCCGAACAACTCTCCTTCCGGATCATTTCCCCCATAGGCCGCATGCACAGTAATCAAAGCTCCGGGAACGATGTCCTCGATCGCAACTGCCAATTCGGGCGACACCTGGGCCGAAACCGGAGGGTGCCGATATTCACGTCCGTTTACCTTGAACAGAAACACTTCCCATGGTCCAGGGCTCGTATGGTTAACTGCAATTATCGGTCGTCGAATGGTTGACTGTCCGCGGTACACGGCGGTAATCACCGCCACCTGACTATGTAAGATCCTCACGTCACTATCGATAGGCATCGACCCACCAGACGGGAGGTTGTCATAGCTTTGAAGCGGGATCGTAAGGTCGAGAGCGCTTGCACGATCTGACGCATTTCTCGAGATTCCTGGATAGCGCTCCTCCAGGAGCTCCATCAAGGCCACATCATGAACACCTTCGCTGATCAGACGTAGCCCTATTTTGCTGAACCGATTTTGGTCGCCTCTGTTGCCAAATGTTACGATCGCCTTCATGTGTCCTCTTTGTGTCGATGGGCGGTTACGAGGCGGTACAGTAGTACCGGCTGCTGAATGCCGATCGACGGGGACACTCTAACAAACTGCAACCACAAAAGAAAGACGTTGCAGCTCGCTGCACGCGTGCGGTAAGCTTCCGCAATGGAAGCGATTTTGTTTCTTCGCCACGCGAGTGGGGCGACTCACCTGTTGAGCAAGCGCAAGGCCGGCAAGCTCAAGCGTGAGCTGGCTGCAGGGCGCGGGGGGCCAGAGGTCACCAATCTGGCAATGAACGGCTATGTAGGCTTCTTGGGGCCTGATGGACAGGACTGGGAGTTGGAAGCCCTGTCGCCGGAGTCCTTCAAGTAGTTAATCTCCCTCGCAGGCTTATCCGGTTCGACACCCAACGCACCCAGGCTACAGGGCCTTGATCTTGCGGATCGTTTCGAGCCGCTGCTGGGTGTCCTCGAGCTTCGAGAACGCGCGGTGGATGTTGATCTCGCGGGCGCGCTTGCAAGCGCCGCACTGGCACGTCCATTCGCGCCCACACGCAGCGTCTGCATCGGCATGCACCTTGCCGGTTGCTACCGTGCAGTCGTCACAGAGGCAGCCCGCTGGATGCGGTGCCCGCTGCATTCGCACGATTCGGCGGCACCGCTTGCATGTGATCAACTCACCGGGACGGGCCACGAGCGCGTCGGATGCCTGCATCGGTCGCATGTCGCCGATCTTGTTGCCAAAGAATCCCGACGACTGGCGTCGAGATCCGGGCGACGGAAGCCCGCATGGGATTCCTGGCGCGTGCACGGATTGGACGGCGCCCTTACCCACGACGACACCAGGGGGTGGGCGCGATGGGTGATAACCTGATAAGCATGCTCCCTCGAATCAGCAATACGCGAGAAGTGCGGCGTTAAGCATAAATTCGCGAATGACGTAGCGGTCATCGCTTGGAAGATTGGCAAGCGCAGCCCACCGGGGCTTTGCCACGGCAACGATGTTATTGCTCGGAGACTGAACGTTTTCCCCGTCTAGCGGCTTCCACTCAAGGTCTGTGACTGCGTCCTGAGCTTTATCTAGGCTGTCGTAACAGCCTAGAATATCCGCGGATCGGTCAATTTCGAGAGTCAGTAAGAATGTCTTCACTAAGCTTATTCCTTTGGTTGGACAGTTGTCGGACACTTTCGCAACGATTGCCGTGCCTAATTTGCTCTCTCGCCCGCCACACTCGTCGCACTGATGGCGAGCAACGCCGGGGCTGGTCGTCTCATAGGGGTAGGTCGTCGAGAGACCTGTAACTGTTTGATTCGGCATGGTCAAAAGCTTACCGTTCAACAGCCGTTGGACCCAGCGTGAATGCGAGCTGATGTGAGGGGGTTGCTCGTGTGAGAGCAGGGGCAGATCGCATGGAAGCTTCGAGAGCCTCAAGCAACGTGACATAGTCCTCCCGTCCTGCCAGCGACATGGCGACAGGCCTCCCTGCGAACTTTCCCAGCAGTAGCTGCTCGAGAGCACCTTTTGCCTCGAAGAGTCTCGAAAGATCGGTCCCCGTCCGCTGCGTCAGGGCGAGAAGCCCACGGCTCTTGGCTTCCGTTGCGTGCTCTCCCTGGGGGATGGGGGCGATCAGCAAGCGCTCTTGCAGCAGGGTGTACTTTGCCGTGTGCATTGTGCCCCCGACGATGTCCGTCTGCATCACGACTGTTCCCGCAGACATCCCGCTCTGGATGCGATTTCGCCGAAACAGGTGTTTTGGGAGTGCTGGGGTACCGGGTGGCTGCTCGCTCAGGAGTGCTCCACCGGCAGCCAGGATCCGCTCAGCGAGTCCCGTGTTCTGCCGCGGGTACACGGAGTCGAGCCCATTCGCGAGCACCGCGACGGTATGTCCACCGGCCTCGAGCGCGGCCTCGTGACAGAGCGTATCCACGCCGATCGCCAGCCCGCTGACGATGCTCCAGCCATGCGAAGCCAGGAACCGAGAGATCCCGCGCGCGGCCCCCTTGCCGAAGGTAGACGGTCGGCGCGTGCCCACGCACGCAACACAACGACGATCAGAAGGAAGTTTGCCGCGGACGTACACGACTGGAGGACGGTCCGGAGCTGCGCGTAGCCAGGACGGGTATTCGGCGTCCGTGGGGGTCAAGGTTCTCGTCTCAGAGGGCATTGGTCATGCAATCGGTCATGCAATCATCCGCCCGCCAGGGCACGGAGACGAGCTACTGCAGCCCGTTGCTCGATGATACCCTCGCCGCTCTCGCAGTCTGCCCAGTCGCACGCCTCGCGCAAAGCGACTTGCAAACGCCGGACCTCCGCGACCAATCCGGGATTGCCGCCTTTCGCCCAATAGGCGCGAAATAACGTCGTGATCCATGAGTTGCGCGATCTTGGCGAGCCTCTTGGCGGGCATTGGCTGGGCCTGCATAAGAGAGGTGTGCTTCTGCGCATTCATGAGATACCTTATTGCTAGGCACGTGCCGTCTTTGCCCGAAGTTGCGTGGCTCGTAACGCGGGTATTCGTCATCCGCGAGGGTCAAGATACGTGGGACATCGGGTCGTCCTCGTCGCGGAGCTCGACGCGGTCGATCATGACTTCGGTCCCGCGCGCGAAAATGCGCGCCCAGTCCTCGGGGTGTAGTTTGGTCATGCCCAAGCTGCTTGACTAACGTTGAAATACTCGAGGCGACCGGGGGTCACAAAACTGATGCGGGCACCGCACTGCTGAGCGTACCAGGCGGCGATGCGTGCTTCACGGGTGAAGTTATGGGGCCAGAGTTTAACTGTGAGCGGTGATTCGTTCCCCCGCACGTGCGGGAGCAGCTCTACCTCGCCAAGACTGAGATGGCCGTCTTCTTCGATTCTCATGTAGAGGACCTCTATTGCATAGATGTAGCACCGAGCGCGAAAGGTCGCCCAGGAGGACTCGGTTTTACAACCATTCTACCTCCGTAACACGTACGCTGGTGTCAACCTTGTTGCGGCGCGACCAAACAGTGACGAACTTGCCACTGGACGGCAGTCCGGGCAGCGGATCACGATGCGGGGTTGCGATCGCGTACTCGCCTTGGGTGAACGCCAGGCCTGCCTTCGTCTTGACCTCTGCCTTGATCCTCACGAGCTTGTAACCCGCAAAGTGCCCGTTGTACTGCGGCCATTGTGCAACCTGATCGGTGGCGGTGCTCTGGAGATGCCTCAGGGTAGCGATAAGATCGACGTTTGCCATGTGTACAGGTCATTGCGAGCGCTGTGCCGTCGAGGGCACACGGCTAAGTCTCAGCAAATAAGCTGGGCGACCCTTCGGATCTGTGGGTACTTGGATCTTTCGAGACACGGGTATAGAAATACCCAGTATTCAAGGTGCTACGAAGGTTGTTAACTGGCTTGAGGCATCATCGGGTTGACCGTTCGGACTGTACGGCGTGCCTCGTGCATGTGCCTCCTCTCATGAAGCCGCGCATCCGTCTCATCGTTGATCATGCAGAGGGCCACTGCACAGAAGTCGAGATCGAAGGGCCCAAGGTCTCGAAGGCCATGCTCGAGTCTGCCGAAGATCTCGTCCAAACCTTGACGACGGGTGAACGTCCCGTCTTCAAGCATCTTTACGACCTCGCCGCCCGCGCGTTCAACACCTCCCCGGAGGATGCGAAGGCACGGATCATGGCGGCGACGTACGGGATGAACGCATCAAAAATCGATGCGGAGTCTGCGAAAAGAATCGGAAAGGGGAACGAGGCGCGCAAGACTCTTCGTCAGCTTGCGATCAGGATGCAGGATGAGGTCCCTGGGCGCTGGGACATCCAGACGTCAAATTCGTTTCGTCGCGTTGGCACATTTCGTGGCGACGGGAACGTCTTGCATGGGACCGTGCAGCGACATGACGGACATCCCGATCTTCAGGGGGCTCCTGGCGTGCTTGACTACATCGTCGCGGCTCAGCCGCAAGTGGTGACTTTGCTGCTGGGAGATCTTGACGCGGCAGAGAACAAGCTTCGAGCTTACGAGCAACGACTCCTCTCTGGCGAGCTCGTGGGCCGTGCCCTCGTTGACGAGGAACTCGTGGGTCGAGCTCTTGTTGACGAGGATTAACCATGACAAAAGCACAAGCCCGTGCAGAAGCGACACGAAGATGGGCATCTCGCGGGGAATTTGGATCCTCTGCGCAAGTCTGTCTTCGCATCAAGAAGTGCGTCAACCGATGCCTGGTAGGATACCTGCTCTGGACGGACGCCAAGCGACGTAAGTGCAGCCCGCTGCTCCTGGGCGAAGGACCAACGTGGGAAGCTGCCTTCGCCAATGCCGGTGAGCGCGAAGCACAAGGACTTCCTCCCATCTGCGAGGGATTTTTATGACGAGAGGCCAAGTTCCCGTAGGCGTGGTGTTCCGGTACGAGGACGGAGGAAAAATTGCCTGGCGCGTCGGTCCCCCAAGGACAGGTCAGCCCTCCAAGATCCGGGGGCAGTTCGTGCTGCAGGAAAGAATCCCGGGGCCAGATCATGCCAACGTAGAGATCCTGTGGCCCACGCTCCGGCTGGTCCCGTGATCAAGCGCGCTCCCAAGGAGCGCATCGCGTATCCTGAGCTCTGAGGTTCCCGGTATCCAGGTAGTTTAATACCCGTTGTGCTCTTGGCACAGCTAGACGACGGGACGGACAAATAAAATCACGCGTTTGCACATGCAGGAGGCATGGCATACGTCGTGCTCCAAAAGGTGGACATGCTCGCCCCAGGTAACTACAAGCTCACAGCGGATTTGTCCAACCCTCGTCCTGATCGTCGCAAGACGACGGATTGGACGGCGGTTCCCACTTGGAAAGCCGGCATGGAATTTCTCGTAGTTGACATTGGCCGAGAGGGGTGCCTCTGTACCGTGATTAAGCTGGTGGGAAATCGCTGGACTTACCAGATGATCGGCCCGACCAACGAAGAGCAGAATGCAGCTCTTGAGAGGGCCTTGGCACCCACTACGGAGTCTCACGCGGCCATGTTCACGGCGATGGGAGTCGATGACTACTTTGCCAAATGGCTGGTCGAGTCAGGCCGTCTCGACAGGGAGCTGTTCCGTAAGCTGTGGGGTGAGTACCTGAAGGATGGAGATACAACCGTGGGTGCTGGAGTGGTGCAGTCCGACGCGCGCCTCGTGGAGGCGACGGTGGATACGAGCCAAGCTCCGGGGTGCCCGCCCGGGGAGAAACCAAGTGTCTACCAGATAGCGATGGCCGGACAGGGGGCTGCCTACGACGGACCCCATGGGCAATCCTGTTGTTGTCCCAAGTGCAAGTAACGGCTGCAGCAAGAGAACACCATGGACACCGAATTCAAAGCAACACACGAGTTTCACTTGTTCGACGGTAACGTCATCTACGTCATGGCCGAGCTGCGTGGCGACTGGGTGGCGACGGAGTCTGACGGTACACGGTGATGGGTGACATGCATCCGGAAGGGGCATGCGCGGCTCGTGGCGTTATGCATGTGCGTAACGTGATCAAATACGGACACAGGTTCCGCATTTCGACCAACGGTACGTCTTACCGTTACAGGTGCGAATGTAGTCAGCAGGGCAGCTGGGTTCGCTGTATCGGCAGCTCCCTCGACAAAGGCAAGCGTCACCACCGTGACGCTTGCCTGGATTCTGACAAAGTTGAGGGGGTTGCATGAGGGTGGCGCGTGTGGAGAAGATCCCAGGGGGTGCCAGCTGGAAGCTCGTCTTGCAGTGCGGGCACTGGATCGAGGTTCAGGGAAAGTGCATGCCGACTCGGAGGATTGAGCCTTGCCTGATTCTGTCTGGAAGATGCGCGGCAGCTTTTCGTGGGGGCCGCATCGCCGATAAGTACTGGTGAATGATAGGATCTGGGCATGTCGCAAGAGCACGACGACACCAAAAATGAACCCGCGGTGCCCAGGACGATCCGAGCGCAAGCACGCTGTGCTATTGGTCGTCTATCCTTGCCCTCTGACCCATCCTGGCAGTGTCCCCCGATTCGGCTGTCAGGGTGCCCGACGTGTGGGGCTGAGCAGGGTGTTCAGTGTGTAGGGATCGAGCGTAATGACGAAGTTCATGTAGATCGGGTGTGGTTGTGCTTGACCAGGACTGACAATTCGCATGGGGCTAACCGATGAGAATTGCTTTCTTGATGGGAGGCGCCTCTCCCACCATGGGAAGGCCCCTAGATCAAGCGCCCGTTGTGCACGTGGTGCAAGAAGACCGCGCCTGTTCATACAAGGTTCTGGAACACGGCACACCCTGAATCCCAGGTGCCACACTCTAGACGGCTGCTTCGGCACGGTCCTAATAGATCCAGCAGGTTGGGGCCTTGCTCGAGTGGCACGGTATAGGCAGCATCATCAAACATGTTCAACTGCGTTTCAGCTGCCCCTAAGCAGATTCAGGCGGTGCGGTGATGCCCGTCACAATTGCATACAGCCTAGACACCGGTGCGTGGGCGGGGACCTATCCGACGGTTCGCGATTCCAGCACCGGGTGTGTAGTGCAGGTGCTGTGGGATCAGTCCAATGATCGAGACGGTGAGATCGTAGTCCCGACCCAGGACCCCGACGAGCAGTACCCAGGCGTTGTCGGCATGTGCTTTGTCAATGCTCGAAATGCAATCCGCTTCAGGATCGACGGTATCCGCCGTGGAGCGGCGGATAAGGCGTCACTCATGAAGGCGAACCGCGAGAGAGTCGCGCAGGATTATCCTGTACATCGTAGACGGCATCGCTAACATGCCGGATGGGGACCTGGACTGCTTCCATACAAAGGACTACCGTGCCACAGACACATAAAGGAATTCCGCGAAGAACCGCTCTTAACAAAAAGGAAAGACCATGAAAGATCCTGCATCCCACCTCAATCGTCACGCCGCTGAGCGGTTCAAAACCTGTGGTGCCTGGCCGGGCGGTCAATCGGTTCACGGCTGTCAGCTGGAGCCCGGTGACGTTCTGGAGGCCGCCGACGTGTACGACAGCACCAGCGGCAACTGGGAGTCGTGTCCGGTGCCTGGATTCACGTTGCAGCCGGGCCTGGCGGTTACCTGGGTCAGACCGCTTCCATAAGAAGTGAGACGTCCTCAGGTGGGTACGAACTATTACTTTCGTTGCAACGACAACCGTACCAGATACTTCATGGGAAAATCGTACTGCCTCGCTCGTCTCCTTTACATTTCCTTGCCCGAGCACTTGACGTGGCTCGTTGGTCCGAAGGGCTGCCGATCGCCCTTGTCAGTGAAGAAGAGTTCGAGGATTGGGAAGACGACAGCTCGTGGGACGAGCATGCTTCTACTTTAGTCGGCGCTTCGTTGGAGGCTCTAACGAAAATGATCGGATCAAACCTCACAAGTGCTCCAGGAGGCATGTCCTGAGGATAACCAAGCAGCTTCTTGACAGTTCCCAGATTTGAGCGATAGCCATCACTCGGATCTTCTTGGAACCAGTAAAAACATGTCGTTTAATACCAGCACGACTACGTAAGCGCCGTCGTCAGAGTTAGGATCTGCAGCCGGTGACGACTATTCCCCAAATAACAGGCATAAGGACATGACAGTCAAGACGAAAACCAAGACGAAGAAGCAGCGTCCATCGGGCATCACCGTGGCCCTGACCAAGAGTGGCGGGTTCCGCATGAAGGCGTATGGCCTAAACGCCCATGACCTGCGGACCGTGGTTCCGGGACTGCTCGGTGCGACGCCGACGTCGCCGTCGGAAGACGAGGAGTGCCGAACCTGTCTCGGCAACGGTCGCATCCGGGACGGCGAGACGAGGGAACTGCGCAGGTGCCTCGACTGTGGAGGGACGGGGATCTTGCCATGACAGGGAGAGACGAGCTGTCCGCACGTAGGAGTCTGGATGGAGCGACGCGTCGCATCCTGAATGAAGTGTCTCACCACTCGCTCGGGATCACTGGGAAGGTCGCCCGAGCGATCGAGGCGGGGCTCATGGCACTGCGCGACGATACGGCTCTGACGTCAAAGCACCGCGAAGCACTCGAGGAGTTTGCGGGAAGGGTCTCGGAGACTACCCCCTCCGCCAACGGCGTCGGGATCGGCATGCTCTGTGTCAGCTGGCGAGACGCCGTGCTCGCGCGGCTCGCCGCCCTGGGACCCGACCCGCTTCAGGAGCTGTTCACAAATCTCGAGGCGTCGCTGACCCCGCAGCAGGCCGAGCAACTGGCCCGTCCGCTCTCCAAGCAACAGCGAGACCTCCTTGAGCAGGCAGTCAACTGTGAGGAACTGTCGCGTCGATAAGCAGCTGGTCGCTGTGCTGTCCTGTAGGGAGTTTGTGCTGTACGATCAGCACACCCTGGATACCGGCTGCAACACCTTGAGCTGGTCGTGAGGATCCGAGTGCTGTACATTCACTCCGTTGCAGCCGAGCAGTAAGCTGGCACGCGGTAAGCACTAGCTAGAGCCATGAAGAACACCCTGGACATGACGGTGAACCGGTTCCTGGTCCGATCGCAGGCGAACCTTGCCCTCATTCTGACCGTGTCGGGTGAGTTCATCCCCGAAGCCCTGTGCGGGCCCGGAGGCCACTGTGCGAAACTGTACAAGACTCGCCGAGGCGCAGAGAAAGCGAGGGCGCACGTGACGGTGCACCCCTGCACCGAGAACGGCATCGAGGTCTAAGATGAGCACCGAAAGTATTTCACAGCTGCTGCCAAAGCTCTCCACGCAAGAGCTGACCGACCTCAAGCACAGCATCGATCAAGAGATCCAAAGCAGGCTGCTCACACTCGGAGTGAATGGTGAACTAACCGAGGAAGAGGCTGCCTGTGTAAGGAATCATGATCTTATCAGCTGCGTCAAGCTGATCCGTGCGCGCACTGGACTTGGGTTGGCCGACTCCAAACACTACATGGACAGGGCGAGGGAACAATCGGTCCAAATGGGCAAGCAACCGAAAGTTCCCTACTTCGTAATCTACTATCATCTAAGCCCCAAGTCCTACTACCGTCAGATGACCAGCTTTGGTCCGGCATTCGGTGCCACGCGTGAGCAGTCTCCACGCTTCAACAGCCATGGCGAAGCAGCTGCGGCCATTGCAGAATTTCCGATCGTGGCCTCAACGTGCTGCGAGGTTGAGGCGGTGGAGTAATGGCTGTGCCCGTTGTCACTCTGAGCAAGCCGCGCAAGAAGGGGAAGCTGCCGCCGAACGCCTCCAAGGCCGACATCGCCAAGATGCAGGCTGACACCCACGAGACTATCGCGCGCCTGGCATCTGGAACAGCGGCCCAGTTCCGTGCCGAGGAAGCGCCGGCAGACAAGCCCGTCAAGACCAAGGATAACCTGATGAGTACAGAAGTCATTTCGCCAAGCGCGCTTACACGTGAACTCGTCGAGGAGCATCGTCGATGGTTGATCCGCAACGCTGGGGATACGGACCAGGTTGATGCATGTCGCCAGTATTTTGACAAACGCCTCGGTGCAAGGCGCAGGATTGAAGTAAAGGAGCGCCTCTGCACCTCAATCAACCGGCGAAGACACGCCGAAGCGGCCAAGCGGGAAGCTGCTCAGATCGAGGCTACGGCAACAGGCATGCCGATAGATTCAACACTGATTGCTGCAACGTCCATTGCTGCAACGTCCATAAATCATAAGTGAGATGATGGACCCTCGTTTGCAACTAGCCGCGGAACTACGCGCGGTCGGTCTCGTCGAAAAGGCGGACGCCTTGTTGTCCGAGATCCTGCATGAGCAAACGGGGATACGGCCGATCCGCGCCCTTCAGTCAGCTCAGGACGATAATTTCACTGCCTTGCGCTCGGCACTGGGCATGCGGCCGAAGCGGCGGCGGTCCCCCAATCCTAGGCCGACCGTTCAACAGCGCTTGGTCGTACTGCTCGCCGATTGCGGTGTGCGCGAGTGCGACGCTTGGAAGATTTCCAAGGGCTATTGGCTGCGTGACCAGGCCGACGTGATGCGTTGGGAGTGCCTTGCCGGTCGTTGGGACGATCATGACGCCCGCGGGGTAGGCTTCCATGTTGGTTCGTGGTCAAGCATGTCTGACTGCGTGCGTTACGGAATTACCGTTGCGGACGATGAGAAGCATGGCGGTGGATACTGTACAATCTCGGTGGAGCCCAAGTACCCGCAGAAACGGAAGGCCTAGGGAGGGTGTCCCTTTACCCGGCTCTTGAGTACCACGCCGTTTGTGACCTCATTGCTACATACAAGGAGCTATCCAGGCCGCTTATCATCCGCTTACAATCGGAAAATTGAGGGCACGTCCCGTGCATTATAGAAGTGGGATGACCAAGCGAAAATCACACGGGCATGTGGGCAGCAATCGGCCTAATGGTACTGGAGCCTTGCGCGTCGCGTGCGAGTGCGGTCGACCGGGTGCCGTGTACGGGGAGGGCTGGCTCAAGGGGCTGTGTGGTTTCTGTGCAGACGCGCGGAAAGCACTTCCTGACAGTTCGCCGAACCGCTGCCGCGCGTGTCTCCAGCCTGCCGGCATGCACGGCCCTCAGACTGGTCACTTGTTCGTGCTCTGATCACGAAGAGCAAAGTCGATGAAACTCACGAAACAAGGCGTGCCTGATCTAAATCCGCCTGGGTACAACAACCCGGCACGTCGCACGCAGCACCGATGCTTTTTCAACGGCCCACTGGTCATCGTTGGCTATCGCAACGCCCCATACGATTGGTATGGTGATATGGAGGCCGATCCGATCTTCGCGCTGTGCTGTCTTATCTGTGGAAAACCCGGGAAGGGTGTATGATATGACCGTCACCAATCCATCCAAGTTCAAGTCCAGCGATCGCGTTGTTTACCGTTTCCTTGGCTCTCGCAAGCACGGCATTATCCGCAAGGCCGCTAAAGCGACGGCCGTCATCGATTTTGATGATGGCACCTTCGAACGCGTTTCTCTCGTCGCCCTGAGCCAAGAGACGGCCGAGGATGTCACGGGCGCAGCTGCCGGTCGCTTCCATCATTTCGAGGTCGAAGGTCGTGCGCTGCTCGAGCCGCTGCGCTTCCAGCAAGCGGCCGGCGGCGTTGAGCTGGTCGAGGCGCGCGCGCAATTCCTGCTTGATGCCGGCCATCGCCTGGATCAGCGTCGGGCGCGGCGTGACGTAATGTGAATTCGCATAGATCTTCACGAACTCCAGCTCGTCGGTCTTGGCGCCGGTGAGCGGGTCCATTTCCTCGATCTTCTCGATCTCGTCACCGAACAGATGCACGCGCCAGGCGCGGTCCTCGTAGTGCGCCGGGAATATATCGACGGTGTCGCCGCGCACGCGGAACGAGCCGCGGAAGAAATCGCCTTGCGTGCGCTTGTATTGCAGCGCCACGAGGTCGGCGATCAATTGCCGCTGGGCGATCTTGCCGCCGTGTTTGAGCGTGAAGGTCATCGCCGAATAGGTTTCGACCGAACCGATGCCGTAGATGCAGGACACGGACGCGACGATGATGACGTCGTCGCGTTCGAGCAGCGCGCGCGTGGCCGAATGGCGCATGCGGTCGATCTGCTCGTTGATCGAGGAGTCCTTCTCGATGTAGGTGTCGGTGCGCGGGATGTAGGCTTCCGGCTGGTAGTAGTCGTAGTAGGAGACGAAATATTCCACCGCGTTGTCCGGGAAGAACGACTTGAACTCGCCATAGAGCTGCGCGGCAAGCGTCTTGTTCGGCGCGAGGATCAGCGCCGGGCGCTGCGTCGCCTCGATCACCTTGGCCATCGTGAAGGTCTTGCCCGAGCCGGTGACGCCGAGCAGCACCTGCGTGCGGTCGCTGCGCTTGACGCCCTCGACCAGTTCCTTGATCGCCTCCGGCTGGTCGCCCTTCGGCTCGAGTCGCGATGCGATGACGAATTTCTTGCCGCCTTCGGATTTTTCCGGCCGCGGCGGGCGGTGCGGTGTCCAGACTTGCTGACTGAGCTCAGGGCGGCCCTCGCGCAGCAACCCTTCCAGTGACTCCGCGGTCGCGGCGACGCCCATCGACGCCAGCCCGCCGGGGCCTGTCGGCAGGTCGGCGCGCGGCGGGCGATATTTTCCGTCTTTCTTCACCTGCCCCTGGAGGGGGGAGGTCGCCGGCCCAACGGGTCCGCGCGAAGCGCGGCCCGATGACAGGCTCCGGCCGGCGGGAGGGGGTGAATCTTTTTCGGCGCCGCTCACCCCACCCCGCGCGCCTTCGGCGCGCGACCCTCCCCCTGCAGGGGAGGGTGAAGAAGCATCGTCGTCGTCACCGAGGCCTAGTTCCTGCGCCAGCGCCGGATCGAGCCCCGTAATGGGCGATGCCGAATAGTCGCGTTGTGGCGCCTCGTTCAATTCCTTGGGTGTGGACTTGCGCGCCTTGTGCGCCTCCGAGAAGTCGCGGCGGCGGTCCCAGGAATTGTCCGGCGGCTGCTGGAGCCCGGTGCCGGAACCCAGGCCCGCGGTGCCGCGGCCAATGCCGGGGTTCAGCAGGTTGGCGAGCGCATCCGGCGTCGGCGTATCGTCCGGCCGCGCGGCTTTGGCGCGCGTTGGTTTAGCCGGATCTTTCGGCTTTTTCGGAGGGGATTTGGCCATCAGACCCCGAATATGGGGCGAGTCCCGGGCGCGAGGAAAGGTGGCCGGCCAGGGCAACCAGCCATGACGCCGGTGCACATGCGTTAGGCTCCCGGAACGATATATCAAAAGACGTATTAACTGGATTGACGGCGGTGGCCGGAGTTCGGAGGGGCGGTCTCAGTGCTATTACCCCTGAGTAAACGTCTGTATGCGGTGCGCGCCTTCGAGGAGGCCATCGATACCATCCTCGACGACACGATTGCCTTGCTCGGTGCGGAATACGGCAACGTCCAATTGCCGATTGGCGATGCGCTGGCCATCGTTGCGCAGCGTGGCCTGTCCGGTCGGTTTCTCATGGCCTTCCGGCGGGTGGGCAAGAACGACAACTGCGCTTGTGGCCGCGCACTCCGCCTCCGGAAAACGGTGGTTGTGAGCGATGTGGACAAGGACGCCGACTTTGCCGCGTTCCTGAAGGATGCGCGCGACGCCGGCTTCCGGGCAGTTCAAAGCACGCCGTTCTTTACCAGCGATGGTTTGCTGCTCGGCATGGTGTCGACCCACTTCGCCGAATGTTCATGAGCCGACGGCAATTGAACTGGAAACCTTGCAGTCCTACAGCATCGTTGCGTC
>CAWEXM010000004.1:0-1232412 GCA_963813055.1 uncultured Solirubrobacteraceae bacterium | reverse complement strand
TGGCTTCGCTGCGTGTCGAGGCTCCCGTCGGCTCGTCGGCGAGCAGCAGGCGCGGCTCTGTCGATAGCGCACGAGCGATCATCACGCGCTGGCGCTCGCCCATCGAAAGCGTCTCCGAGCGCTGGTCGAGGCGCTTGCCAGCCCGAGCCTGCCGAGCAGTGGCGCGATCCGCGCGTGCGCCTCTCGCCAGGGCACGTCTTCAGCAGCTTCAGCACGGCATTGTCGAGCGTGTTGACGCCCGGCAGCAGATCGAAGCTCTGGCGGATGAAGCCGATCTGGGAAAGGCGATAACCGCGACGCCTCCGCTCGGTGAGCGACGAGATGTCGCGCCCGTTGACGAGCACCGATCCGCCGTCGGCTCGAGCAACGCCGCGATCATCAGCAGCAGCGTCGTCTTGCCCGACCCGGACGGCCCGTAGAGCGCGAGCAACTCGCCGGCGGGCACCTCGAGCGACACGCCGTCGACCGCGCGGACCGGCTCGCCGCCCAACGAGCTCGTAGTGCTTGACGAGCTCACGCAACTCGAGCATCGGCACCCTGGGGCGAGGCGCTGGCCGAGACCGCCGTCAGGCGGGTCGACCTGGCCATCGACGGCGAGCGACTCCCTGGCGGCAAGACGCGCGGCGTCGAATCCGTGAGTCTGCTGGCCAATCGGTGAAGCGCGAAGACGAGCAGGATCGGCCGGGCAGCAGGCCGATCGAAGCTACGCACCGCCTGCGCGACTTCCACGCCCGGCGGGACGAGGCCTCCGGAGCGGCGAGGTAGCTGCAGGCCATGGCCGACGACCAGCATCGTGTGGTCCCGGCCGTTCGGCAGCTCGGCGGCCGGTACCCAGCGCAGTCTCGCCGAGCCGTTGCAGCACCCGAACTTCGGCCTCGCCCCCGTGAGGGATAGCAGCCGAGCAGCCTGAGCTGACCGGTCGCGATGTCCTCCCGCTCATCGACGAGGCTGTCGAGCAGCGAGTGCAGCGCGCCGATGCATGGGAAGTAGGCAGCATCGATCATGGCGACTCTCCCGTCCTCGCGAAGCCCCGGCGAGGCGGCGGCGGCGATCAGCGCGTGGACGTACTAGCGAGGAGCCGGCGGCCGCGGCCACCTCCCACTACTCGACCCGGCGCCGGTAGCGTCTGGCTTTCGTGCCCAGGACTGAGCGCCGTCCGTCGGCCGAGGCTAACGAACCTGAAAGGCGACGATCCGCTCGGCGCGCTCCGCAGCCGCTGCGTGGCCACGTGGGGTATGACGGCAACTGCAAGAGCGCCGAGCGCAAGCCGTCGATCAGCTCGGTCAGATAGTCGCGATCGACGCGCTCGCCTCCCAGATAGGAATCGCGCACGGATGACTCGCCGGTCGGGTCGAGCGCCATCAGCAGCGCTCGGTGGACGGCCCTCGCGTTGCCGACGGGGTCCTCGGAGGACTGCTCGGCGAGCAGGTCCGCGTAGTTGTAGATCGCCTGGAACGCGACGAGCGCACGGATCACGCTCCCGCGAGCGCGCCGGGCACGAAGGTCGCAAATGCCGCTGCGCCCTCCATGTTCCCGCGCTTGGCCAGAGATTGGAGGGCCAGCCGCCGACAGCGCCCGGATCTGCGATCCGCTCCGCGCTGCGGCGCCAGTGCCGTAGCTCCGAGGCGACCTGGGGGAAGACCGTGAACCAGTACCGCAGCGCCGCCCAGGCGAATGCGCCGGTGAGCGACAGGCGTCCAGCTCGATGACCACGAGGCTCAGACATCGATCCGCTCTCGGCTAGCGCGAGGACTCTCGCGATCCGCGCCTGGTGGCCGGCTTACGCGGCGGCGGGCATGGAACGGTGCTGTTCGCGACGGTGCTCGTGCCGTCCTCGAAGGAGAATCCAGCGGAGAAGACGAAGCCGCCGCGGGGGCAGCGCGCGGGCAGCGAGACGCCCTGCGGGTGGAAGCTGATCGTGTGCCCGTGCTTGCGTTCGTAGTAGGTCAAGTGCGCCGGGCCGATCGTCGTGCGCACCTTGACGATCGAGACCGGAGGACCTGCGGGCACGCTGGGGACGAGCGGGATCGCGGCGTTGAGGCTGCCGCTGAGCGTCTGCGATCCTGCGATCAGTTCGCCGGCGAACACGAGCTGCGCATAGACGGGTTCGCGCCCGTCGGCGTAGAACAGCACGACGATGTTGCCGTCGTGCGGCGGGCCCATCAGCGCTTGGATGTCGGGGATCTCGTGACCCGAGGTTTCGCCGAACGGCACTTCGACGTAGGCGCTGCCGAAGCCGAGGCGCGAGTTGGGCGAGCAGCCGGCCAGTCCGCGTTCGAGCAGGGCCGGCCGGCTGGCAGATCGCCAGGCCGAGCGTGGTCGTGAGGTAGTTGATGCCGGACGGCAGCTTCAGGCTGACGCTCCGCAACGGCGGCGGGACGGTGCCGTTCGGGCCGGCGATATCGAAGCCGAAGCCGATCGTCGTGCTGGCGCCGAGTCGGTTCGGCGAGAACGACGTGTGCAGGACGGCCGTCGCCGAGGCCATGGCCGACGGCGCCGCGGCGAGGCACGCGAGCAGCACCCCGCCGAGGACGATCAGTCGCTTGGGCGCTGCACGGTCGCAGTTGCCTAGTAGGACAGGGGTCCGCTCAGCCGGACCGAGACCGAGTCGTCCCTGCGCTGGATCGTGCCGGTGAAGCGCAGACCCGAAGCGCGAGCGCGCGCGTACTTACCGCTGCCGCGCGTGATCGACAGCGTGCCCGAGAAGGCCGCGTAGCCCCCGACCACGTGGTAGCTCGCCGAGCCGCTGCCCGTCAGCGAGCCTTCGCGCGGGTAGATGTTGACTTCGGCCGTGACCCTGCGTGCTCGAGACGAGATGAAGGTGGATGTAGATCGAGCCGGCGATCGTGCCCGACGCCGAGCCACGCTCGTTGAGCGTGAAGCCCCTCTTGCTCGTCAGGCGCAGCCGGCCACTCTCGCTCAGCGAGACCGTACGCGCGAGCGTCGCTACGACCGGATGCCGAGCGCATGCCGTTTCCGCCTGCCGTGCCAACGCCCAAAGTGCCCACACACACGCTCGCCAGAGCTGCCGCGCCTAGCGTCGCGGCGCTGCACCAGAGCGAGGTTGCAACCGGGCGCGTCGACGCCGTCCCAAACCCCAATGGCGCGCCAAACCGTCGCCCGTCCTCTCTCGCTCAACGTGCTCCCCTCCGCCAAGTCGTGCGAGGACGTACCCCGCGAAGCGATACCACTATCCCGCTCGAGGGCGTCCACCTCCACAAGCGTCTCCCACTCCTAGCGCAGTACGCCCGGCAGCAACGCCTGTGTCAAATCGTTCCGGTTACGGAACGACGACGGGCCGCCCTTGGGCGGCCCGTGCGTTCAAGTAAACCGGCGGCGTCCTACTCTCCCAGGCCCTTGCGGGCCAAGTACCATCGGCGCTGAGGGGCTTAACTGCTCTGTTCGGAATGGGAAGAGGTGTTTCCCCCTCGCTAAAGCCACCGGAAAAGGCGAGAGACCAGCCTTCCCGGTCCTTCAAAACTGCACAGCGCCACACAACGAGCATCACAAAAAAATCCGTCAAGCCCTCGACCCATTAGTACCGGTCTCCTACGGACGTTGCCGTCCTTCCAGATCCGGCCTATCAACCTGGTGGTCTACCAGGGGTCTTACTCCCTCTAGGGGATGGGAGAACTCATCTTGAGGCCGGCTTCCCGCTTAGATGCTTTCAGCGGTTATCCGATCCACACGTAGCTAGCCTGCTATGCCCTTGGCAGGACAACAGATACACCAGAGGTGCGTTCATCCCGGTCCTCTCGTACTAGGGACAAATCCTCTCAACTCTCCAACGCCCACGGCAGATAGGGACCGAACTGTCTCACGACGTTCTGAACCCAGCTCGCGTACCGCTTTAATGGGCGAACAGCCCAACCCTTGGGAGCAACTCCACCCCCAGGATGCGACGAGCCGACATCGAGGTGCCAAACCGGGCCGTCGATGTGGACTCTTGGGCCCGATAAGCCTGTTATCCCCGGAGTACCTTTTATCCGTTGAGCGACGGCACTTCCACTTGCTACCGCCGGATCACTAAGACCTGCTTTCGCACCTGCTCGACTTGTCAGTCTCGCAGTCAAGCTCCCTTACTACCTTTACGCTCTACGCACGATTTCCAACCGTGCTGAGGGAACCTTTGTGCGCCTCCGTTACATTTTGGGAGGCGACCGCCCCAGTCAAACTACCCGCCTGGAACTGTCCAGCACCCGGATTCACGGAATGCTGTTAGAAATCCAATACACCAAGGGTGGTATCTCAAGGTTGGCTCCACGCCGGCCGCAACCGGCGCTTCAAAGCCTCCCACCTATCCTGAGCGAAATGCACCGAACTCCAATACCAAGTTGTAGTAAAGGTTCACGGGGTCTTTCCGTCTAGCCGCGGGTACTCGGCATCTTCACCGAGACTGCAATTTCACCGAGCTCCTCGTTGAGACAGCGCTGAAGTCGTTACGCCATTCGTGCAGGTCGGAACTTACCCGACAAGGAATTTCGCTTGAACTGTTACTGCCCAGGCTCCTCTTACGCACACCTAGGCGTGACTGAGTCAACTTCGCTCAGCGGGCCGATCATTTCTGTCGACCTCTGCATGTCGCCATGCAGACCGGACCATATCTTGCCCACCAAACTGGGCCCTGGCGTATGGTCTCTGAGGGGTCAACCCAACTACGGGCGACTTCCCTGCTGATTGTCCGCACCCGACACATTGTCACGGATCCGAAGATCAGTAGCGCCGGATACTCGGAGTTTCCAGCATACAGCCAGGTTTTACTAAGGCAGCTTGCATTCACCTTAGGACCGTTATAGTTACGGCCGCCGTTTACCGGGGCTTAGCTTCGCTGCTTCGGACCGAAGTCCTAACAACTCCACGTAACCTTCCGGCACCGGGCAGGCGTCAGCCCCTATACGTCGTCTTACGACTTAGCAGAGACCTGTGTTTTTGGTAAACAGTCGCTTCAGCCTATTCACTGCGGCCCTCTCGGGCTCCACTCGCGAAGAGCTTCACCCTACTGGGGCGCCCCTTATCCCGAAGTTACGGGGCGATTTTGCCGAGTTCCTTAACGAGGGTTATCTCGATCACCTTAGTATTCTCTACTTGCCCACCTGTGTCGGTTTTGGTACGGGCACGCGCTTCCTCCCTAGAGGATTTTCTTGGAGGTATGGCGTCGGGGACTCGCCGGCTTAATGCCAGCTGGCATCGCACCTCAGGTTATGCGGCCCCGCATTTAACAAGGGCCACCCCTACATGCTTACCCCAGGATAACCATCACCTGGGTTCCCTTAGCCTTCCTCGTCCCCCCATCGGTCAAACGGAAGCGACGTGGTACAGGAATATCAACCTGTTGGCCATCGACTACGCCTTTCGGCCTCGCCTTAGGTCCCGACTAACCCTGAGCAGACGAACTTTACTCAGGAATCCTTGGGCAATCGGTGGAGGGGATTCTCACCCCTCTTTCGTTACTTATGCCGGCATTCTCACTTCCCATGCCTCCACGGCTGGCTTACGCCGCCGCTTTACTGGCATGGGAACGCTCTCCTACCGCGCGATCGACCCGAAGGTCTCACGCACCCGCAGCTTCGGTGACTAGCTTGAGCCCCGTTACATTGTCCGCGCTCGAACACTTGACCAGTGAGCTGTTACGCACTCTTTCAAGGATGGCTGCCTCTAAGCCAACCTCCTGGTTGTCTATGCACTCGAACATCGTTTCCCACTTAGCTAGTACTTAGGGACCTTAGCTGGCGGTCTGGGCTGTTTCCCTTTTGACGCTGAAGTTTATCCCCCAGCAACTGACTCCCGGAGTAAACGTGATTGGTCTTCGGAGTTTGCCTGAAGTCGGTAACCTGGTAGGGCCCCTAGTCCAAACAGTGCTCTACGGCCAACACGCAATTTATCCGAGGCTATACCTAAATATATTTCGGAGAGAACCAGATATCACTGAGCTTGATTAGCCTTTCACTCCGACCCACAGGTCATCCGCCCAGTTTTCAACCTAGGTCGGTTCGGCCCTCCACGAGGTCTTACCCCCGCTTCAGCCTGCCCATGGGTAGCTCGCTCAGTTTCGGGTATACCGCCTACGACTATGTCGCCCTATTAGGACTCGCTTTCGCTACGGCTCCGCTCATCGCTTAACCTTGCCGCAGACGAGTAACTCGCCGGCTCGTTATGCAAAAAGCACGCGGTCACAGAACAAGTCTGCTCCCACCGCTTGTAGGCGCGCGGTTTCAGGTACTATTTCACTCCCCTTCCGGGGTACTTTTCACCTTTCCCTCACGGTACTAGTCCGCTATCGGTCACCAAGGAGTACTTAGCCTTGGAGGGTGGTCCCCCCAGGTTCAGTCCGCGTTTCACGGGCGCGGACTTACTCAGGAACGCCTGACAGGAGATCATGCAGTTTCGTCTACGGGACGGTTGCCCTCTATGGTGCGCGGTTCCACGCGCTTCGACTACCACATGATTTTGTAACTCCTGCCGAGCCGGACACGGCTCGGAACAAGCGCCCTACAACCCCCGACAGACAACGCGTGTCCGCTTACATCTGCCAGGTTTGGGCTGATCCCTTTTCGCTCGCCACTACTCAGGGAGTCTCTGTTGATTTTCTTTCCTCGGGGTACTGAGATGTTTCACTTCCCCCGCTTGTCTTCACCCGGTCTATGTGTTCAACCGGGGATAACGCCGCATTACCAGCGCTGGGTTTCCCCATTCGGGAATCCACGGGTCAAAGGCTATTCAGCGCCTAACCGTGGCTTATCGCAGCCGTTCACGCCCTTCATCGACTCTTGGTGCCAAGGCATCCACCATGCGCCCTTACTATCTTGACGGTGATCTGGCCCAATTCGATCCTCCGCTCATTGCGGAGCATTGAATCGCAAGGGGCCCGGTGATACCCGTTATTCAGCCGCCGCTTATCGATGGCGGCTGATGTGGCTTCTGTGCAGTTTTCAAGGACCGTGGAGAGGCGTAAACGCCGGCCGCTCTTGCGTACTATCGGTCACGTCACTCGGACGTGTCCACGCGAGAAGTCGGCGGACGCCGGTCTCTCAAAACTCAACAGCATGCTGGGGTAGTTTGCGGCCACCGTGAGCTGGGATCCCCAAGTAGTAGGGGCCAACCAACGGACGGCCATCCAGCCAGGTTCGGTCGACATGCTAGGCCCGATCCGCTTAGACGTCGCCCGCCTCGAGGGCGGGAGACCGCAGGATCGGGGCACCCGAAGGTGCTCCCTAGAAAGGAGGTGATCCAGCCGCAGCTTCCGCTACGGCTACCTTGTTACGACTTCACCCCAGTCACGAGCCCCACCTTCGACGGCTCCCTCCCTTGCGGGTTAGGCCACCGGCTTCGGGTGTTGCTCACTCCCGTGGTGTGACGGGCGGTGTGTACAAGGCCCGGGAACGTATTCACCGCGGCAATGCTGATCCGCGATTACTAGCAACTCCGCCTTCATGCAGGCGAATTTCAGCCTGCAATCCGAACCGAGACGCACTTTAAGGGATTCGCTCCACCTCGCGGTATCGCAGCCCTCTGTATGCGCCAATGTAGCACGTGTGTAGCCCTGAACATAAGGGGCATGAGGACTTGACGTCATCCCCACCTTCCTCCGGTTTGTCACCGGCAGTCTCGCATGAGTCCCCAACTAAATGCTGGCAACATGCGACGGGGGTTGCGCTCGTTGCGGGACTTAACCCAACATCTCACGACACGAGCTGACGACAGCCATGCACCACCTGTGAAAGTGCCCCGAAGGGAAGACGTGTTTCCACGCCGGTCACTCACATGTCAAGCCCAGGTAAGGTTCTTCGCGTCGCGTCGAATTAAACCACATGCTCCGCTGCTTGTGCGGGCCCCCGTCAATTCCTTTGAGTTTTAGCCTTGCGGCCGTACTCCCCAGGCGGGCAACTTAATGCGTTAGCTTCGACACGGGGGGAGTCGACACCCCCCACATCTAGTTGCCATCGTTTACAGCGTGGACTACCAGGGTATCTAATCCTGTTTGCTCCCCACGCTTTCGCGTCTCAGCGTCAGTCACGTCCCAGCGAGCTGCCTTCGCCATTGGTGTTCCTCCTGATATCTGCGCATTTCACCGCTACACCAGGAATTCCACTCGCCCCTTCCGGACTCTAGCCCGACAGTATCCACCGGCATTCCAGGGTTGAGCCCTGGACTTTCACAGCGGACTAATCGGGCCGCCTACACGCTCTTTACGCCCAATAATTCCGGACAACGCTTGCACCCTACGTATTACCGCGGCTGCTGGCACGTAGTTAGCCGGTGCTTCTTGTGAAGGTACCGTCACTCCGAACGGCTATTCACCGCCGAAGCTTCGTCCCAACTGAAAGGGGTTTACAACCCGAAAGCCTTCTTCCCCCACGCGGCGTTGCTGCGTCACGCTTTCGCGCATTGCGCAAGATTCCCCACTGCTGCCTCCCGTAGGAGTCTGGGCCGTGTCTCAGTCCCAGTGTGGCTGATCGTCCTCTCAGACCAGCTACCCATCGAAGCCTTGGTGAGCCGTTACCTCACCAACAAGCTAATGGGCCGCGGGCCCATCTCGATGCGGAGGCCGAAGCTTCCTTTCCCCTTGCGGGCACATCCGGTATTAGCCCGAGTTTCCTCGGGTTGTCCCGGTCATTGAGGCAGGTAACCCACGTGTTACTCACCCGTTCGCGGCTCTGCCCCAGGGCAAGCCCTGGTTCGTCGCTCCACTTGCATGTGTTAAGCACGCCGCCAGCGTTCGTCCTGAGCCAGGATCAAACTCTCCGTGAAGAACTTCACGAAAAGCTGTCATGGCACTACAGCGAGACCTATACACCGTGGTCCCGCTTCCATGACGGGGTACTTCATCTACTTGACTCTTGACCGCCACCCGGTCGCGCCAGAGGCGCTCCCGTCGGCGGGTCGAACCTGGACGCACACCACGATCACGAATGATCGTAGATGCGCATGCTGTTGAGTTTTCAAAGACCGCCAAGCCTCACCGAAAGGGGTTCCTTCTGGAGGAGACCGATCCGACCCACGCCCAGGGGCGCCTGCGGGCCGACCGCGGAGTATAGCGCTCCGGCGGCGGCGTGCGGTCAGCCCGCGCGCAGACGCCGAAATCGGCGCTTGCCGACCTTCAGGACCTGGCCGTCGGCGCGCTCTGACGCGACGTCGTGCTCGCCCGTCTGGAGCGACTGCTCGCCGAGCGTCACGGCGCCCTGGTCGATCAGGCGGCGGGCCTCGGAGCGCGACATCTCGAACTCGCTGGCGATCAGCGCCCGGCAGGTGCAGCATCCCGTCCTCGGCCTCGAAGCTCGCCTCGTCGATCTCCTGCGGCGCTTCGCGCTGGACGAACACACGGTCGAAGTGCTCCTCCGCCGCGAGCGCGTCGGCGTCGCTTCCAAGCCACGCCACGAGCCCGCGTGCCAGCGCGCGCTTTGCTGTCCCGCGGCGACGTACTCGCCGCCTGCTCCGGCTCGCCGCCCA
The DNA here is from genome assembly GCA_963813055.1 of uncultured Solirubrobacteraceae bacterium. Lineage (GTDB taxonomy): Bacteria > Actinomycetota > Thermoleophilia > Solirubrobacterales > Solirubrobacteraceae > Palsa-744. The sequence goes on along the minus strand of CAWEXM010000004.1, from coordinate 1,222,965 downwards.
GCAGCAGCCGGTAGTACTCGGCGATCGCCTCGTCGGGGATCGCCATCGTCTTGCCGTACATCTCCTGCGGCTCGTCGGTGATGCCGATCTGGTTGCCGAGCGACTTGGACATCTTGCGCCTGCCGTCGGTCCCGACGAGGATCGGCATCGTCAGCATCGCCTGCTCCGGCTGTCCGTAGGCGCGCTGGATGTCGCGCCCGAGCAGCAGGTTGAACTTCTGGTCGGTGCCCCCGAGCTCGACGTCGGCGCGTACGGCCACCGAGTCATAGCCCTGCAGCAGCGGGTAGAGCAGCTCGAGCATCGAGATCGGCTCGCGCCCGGCGAAGCGTTTGGCGAAGTCGTCGCGCTCGAGCAGCTGCGCAACGGTCGTCGTGCGCAGCAGCGCCAGCAGCTCGAGCATCGACATGTCCAGCCACTCGCTGTTGCGACGCACCTCCAGGCGCTCGAGGTCCGCGTCGAGGATCTTCAGCGCCTGCTCCTGGAAGGTGGCGGCGTTGGCCTCGATCTCCGCCTCGGTGAGCATCGGGCGCAGGCTCGAGCGCCCCGAGGGGTCGCCCACGCGCGCGGTGTAGTCGCCGACGATCAGCACCACCCGGTGCCCCGCGTCCTGGAACTCGCGCAGCTTGCCCAGCACGACCGCGTGCCCGAGGTGGATGTCCGGCGCGGTCGGGTCGATGCCGAGCTTCACGCGCAGCTGGCGGCCCTCCGCGCGCGGCGACGCGCAGCTTCTGCGCGAGCGCCCCCTCGGGCAGGCTGTCGACGGCGTTGCGGGCGAGCTGTGCAGCCTCGGCGGCGGCCTGCGTCGGTGGAGGTCGGCATGAGGCGCCAATGCTAGACTCTCGCCGATCCGGAGGGTTCCACCGTGCCGTGCGCGCAGGCGGCTCGTGTTCTCTGAACGACGCCTCCCGAGACGCGGAGGGCTCTGCTCCGCCGCAGCCGATGAGCGATGACGATCGCCCCGACATACCGCCTCCGGAGCCAAGACCGGCCACCAAGCCGCGGCTGAAGCGGCTGCGCTTCATCGCGATCCTCTTCTCGCTGCTGCTGCTCGGCCTCGTGTCGTTCGTGTTCGGGATCTTCGTGTCGGTCGCCTCGGACCTCCCCTCGCTGACGCGCTTCTCGCAGTTCAAGGACGAGCAGAGCTCCGTCCTGACCGACGACCTCGGGCACCCGATCGGCGTGCTCAGCCAGCAGAACCGCGTGATCGTCACGCCCGCACAGATCCCGCAGATCGTCAAGGAGGCGGTGATCTCGATCGAGGACAAGCGCTTCGAGAGCAACAGCGGGATCGACATGCGCGGCATCGCCCGCGCGTTCGTGGCAGACATCCGCCACAAGGGCAACGTCCAGGGCGCCTCGACGATCGAGCAGCAGTTCATCAAGAACGCGCTGCAGGCCCAGTCGCACCGCACGATCTTCGAGAAGCTCCGCGAGACCGCGCTCGCCTTCCAGCTCTCGCACAAGTGGTCCAAGGACAAGATCATCACGGCGTACCTCAACACGATCTACTTCGGCAACGGCGCGTACGGCATCGAGGCGGCCGCGCAGACCTACTTCGGCCACGACGTCAACCACCTCGGCTGCGGCACCCCCGGCAAGAACGCTGTGCGTCGAGCAGCTCGCAGCCGTGGGAGGCGGCGCTGCTGGCGGGAATCATCCGCTCGCCGACCGAATACGACCCCGCCGACGCACCCGATGGCGGCCAGGCGCCGCCGCGACGTGGTGCTCGAGCAGATGTTCGAGCAGGGCTACCTGACGCGCTCGCTTGTACGAAGAGAGCGTCAACGAGGCGATCCCCGCGCCCGAGGAGATCCAGGCCCCGCGCGAGCAGACGGTCGAAGGCGTCGACGCGGGCTACTTCACCAGCTGGGTGCAGCAGCAGATCATCGAACGCTACGGCGCGCCGCGCGCGTTCAACGGCGGCCTGCGGATCAAGACGACGCTCGACCTCGGCCTGCAGCGCTCCGCCGAACAGGCGGTCGACAACTACCTCGCCAACCCCGAAGGCCCGACCGCGTCGATGGTCGCGATCGAAAACTCGACCGGCGAGGTGCGCGCGATGGTGGGCGGGCGCAACTACAACGAAAGCCCCTTCAACCTCGCCACCGAGGGCGAGCGCCAGCCCGGCTCGTCGTTCAAGGCGTTCGACCTCGCGGCGGCGCTCGAGGACGGCAGTCTCGCCAGGCTCGGTGTGGACCTCAAAGCAGAAGGTGTTCGTCGTCCCGAGCTCCCACGGCCCGGAAAGGTTCGTCGTGCACAACGACGAGAAGCGCATACGCGGGCTCGAACACGCTGACCGGCGCGACGGCCTTCTCCGACAACTCGATCTACGCCGAAGTGGGACTCAAAGTGGGCACGCGCAGGATCGCGCTGCTCGCCCACCGCATGGGCATCACGACGCCGCTGTCGACCAACCCCGCGATGACGATCGGCGGGTCTGACCGTCGGCGTGACGCCGATCGACATGGCTCACGCGTACGAGACGATCGCACACGGCGGTCTGCGCGTGAGCGGCAGCATGGTCTCCGACGACGGGCCCGTCGGCATCCAGGAAGTCGACGGCCGGGCACGAGCCTCTGCAGGACGGCGCGCGCCGCGACACCAACCGCGTGCACACCAAGCGCGTGCTGCCCGCGGACATCGCCCAGACGGAGACGTCGATGCTCGAGACGGTCGTGCAGTACGGCACGGGGCGCGCCGCCGCGATCGGCCAGTTCGCGGCCGGCAAGACCGGCACCACCTCCAACTACGGCGACGCGTGGTTCGTCGGCTGGAACTCCAAGTACACCGTCGCCGTGTGGGTCGGCTACCCGAACAAGCTGATCCCGATGACGACCGCGTTCAACGGCCAGCCCGTGCTCGGCGGCACCTTCCCGGCGCTGATCTGGCACAGCTTCATGAACTCGGCGCTGCAGATCGAAAAGGAACGCGCCGAACATGCCGCCGAAGGCAAGGCCGGCGCTCACGTCGGCGGCGAAAGCGCCACGGGATCGTCTGAAACGAGCTCGACCCCCTCGACCGCCGGCTCCACTCAGGGCGAAAGCAGGCAGGGCACGAACAAGAAATCGACCGCCAAGCGCACCCCCGCGCCGAGCACCAAGAGCGAAGAAACGGGCACCGCCACGCCGAGCCCCGAACACCCAAGCACGCCGGTTTCGCCGACGCCACCGACCCCGCGTGAAGCGCCGAGCGAATCTCCCTCCTCGCCAACCGCGCCGGCCACCTCATCGCCGTCCCCGACGGGCGGCGTGAGCCCGAGCGGCTAGCACCTCAGGGCGCGTCCGCGTCCAGCCTCGGTCGCGGACGGGAGACGTTGCGGTCCCCCGCGACGCAGAAGCGCCACCGCAGCTCCACCGCACGAGTGATCCCGATGCGGGTGCCCGCGATCACGCGCGGCTCGGGATAGTCCGAGTGCGGCGGTTTGATCTGGATGGGGCCGCTGCTGAGGTCGCTGTCGTTCTGCTCCAGCGAGATGCCGAGCGCCTGCGTGAGCTTGCCCGGCCCGGAGCAGAGCTCGTGCAGGCCGCCCGCGCCGCGCACCCTCGCACGGTTCGCCACCGCCCCGCGCCGCGAGCGCATCGCCTCGATGCCGCGCGTCGGCGCGAGCGCACGGATCAGCACCGCCGCCCCGACCCCCTCGGGCTCGCAGACCGCGTTGAGGAGCGCATGGACGCCATAGGAGCGGTACACATACGCGCGGCCGGGCGCGCCGAACAGGGTCTTGGTGCGCGGCGTCAAACCCACGAACGCGTGGCACGCGGGCTCGCTCTCGTGGTAGGCCTCCGTCTCCACGATCACCCCCGCCGCGCCGCGATACTCGACGGTGCAGCCGATCAGCTCGCGGGCGACCTCGAGCACAGGGCGGTCGTAGAAGTCAGCCGCCAGAGCCTTCATCCCCCTCCGGGGACGATGCGAGCACCGCGCGCGCCAGAGCAATCTGCTCGCGCACGCGCGCCAGCGAGGTCGCGCCCTCGGACACCTTCGACTCCAGCCAAGAGCTCTGCGCCAACACGTCGCGGTACTCGGACTCGTGCTCGGCGAGCGTCTCGCTGTGCGTCGCCAGCTCCGCGGCACTCAGCTGCGACAGCGCCTTGCCGCCGTCCACGGCGGTGCGCACGAGCCCCGCGACGACGCCGTGCGCCTCGCGGAACGGCATCCCCAGGCGCACGAGCAGGTCGGCCACGTCGGTCGCGGCGATCATCTCGTCAGACGCCGCCTGCGCGAGGCGCTCGCGGTCGAACGCCGCGCCGGCGATCATGCCGGTGGCCGCGGCGAGCGTCAGCTCCAGCGTGTCGACAGCGTCGAACAGGTGCTCCTTGTCCTCCTGGAGATCCTTGTTGTAGGTCAACGGCAGCGCGTGCAAAACGCCGTGGAAAGCCGCCAGATGGCCGACGACGCGGGGCGCCTTGGCGCGCAGCAGCTCGGCCGCGTCGGGGTTCTTCTTCTGCGGCATGATCGACGAGCCCGCGCTCCATGCGTCGGGCAGCTCGCAGAAGCCGAACTCGGCGCTCGACCACAGCACCAGCTCGGCGCCGAGGCGCGAGAGGTGCGTCGAGCAGGTGGCGGCGGCGCCGAGGTAGTCGAGGATGAAGTCCCGCCCCGAGACGGCGTCGATCGAGTTGGGCGCCACCTCCGCGAAGCCCAGCTCGCGCGCGAGCATCTCGCGGTCGGTGTCGAAGTTCACGCCGGCGAGCGCGCCCGAGCCGAGCGGCAGCCGCCCGCACTCGCGCTCGGCGAGCGCGAAACGCGAGCGGTCGCGTGCGAGCATCCAGAAGTACGCGAGCAGGTGGTGGCCGAGGTACACCGGCTGGGCGCGCTGCAGATGCGTGTAGCCCGGCATCGGCCAGTCGACGTGCTCCTCGGCGCGCGCCAAGAGCGCGGCCATCAGCGCCGCGACCTGGCCCTGCGCGGCGGCGGCGCGCTCGCGCGTGTACATCGCGAGGTCCGTCACCACCTGGTCGTTGCGCGAGCGCGCCGTGTGCAGCCGGCCGCCGACCGGGCCGACGATCTCCGTCAGCCGCCGCTCGACGGCCATGTGGATGTCTTCGTCGTCGGGCGAGAACGGAAAGCGCCCCTCGAGGAGCTCCTCTTCGACCGCGTCGAGGCCCGCGTGCAACGCGTCGCGATCGGGGGCGGCGATGATTCCTCGCGCGGCGAGCATGTTCGCGTGGGCCCTCGACTGCGCCAGATCCTGTGGCCAGAGACGCCGGTCGAAGGCGAGGGACGAGTTGAGACGCTGAAAATCGGGGTGTTGGGGCTCGTGGAAGCGCGACATGCCGCGTCAGTCTACGTACAGACGCCCAGAGCGCCATAATTCCACATTGTGGTACCAACGCCGGGACGTCCTTCTGCCTCGCCGGACCGCGAGTTGCCCCGCGGCCCGCACTCGCTCTCCCGCGAGGAAGTGCTCGGCAATCAGCGCCAGCGGCTGATCGCGGCGATGACCACCGCGGTGGGGGAACAGGGCTACGCGAAGACGACCGTCGCGGACGTGATCGCGATCGCGGGCGTGTCGCGCAAGGCGTTCTACGAGCACTACGCCAACCGCGAGGAGTGCTTTCTGCAGACCTACGACTCGATCGTGGCCGAAGGGGTCGATCGGGTGGCGCGCGCCTACCGTTCGGCGGGCTCGCGCGCGGATGCGATCGCCGCCGGCATCGAGGTGTTGTTCTCGCGCGCGATCCAGAACCCGCTGGAGGTGCGCATCGTGCTCGTCGAGATCGGCGCGGTCGGGCCCGCGGGCGCCGCGCGCCGCGAGCTGCTGGTGGGCGCCTACGAACAGCTGCTGCGCGAAAGCCTCAAACTCGAGCGCGGGACGGGCACGATCCCGAATCCGATCCTGCGCGCGCTCGTCGGCGGCGTGACTCACGTGTTGAACTCGTGGGTGCGCGTCGGACGCGAGCGACGTTTGAAGAAACTCGTGCCCGACCTGGTGGACTGGGTCACCTCCTACTACCCCGCACCCGAAGCGATCGTGACGATGCGCGACCCGCACCCGGGAGCGCCGTTCGCGGGCCTCGTCGGCGGCCGCGCGCCGGGCAGCCTCTCTCCCCCCTCGCCGTCCTCCAGCAAACGCCGGGGCCTGCGCGGCGAGCACGTCGGCTCGCACAGCTTCGTGGTGCACAGCCAGCGCGAGCGCATCCTCGACGCGGTGGCGAACCTCAGCGCGAGCAAGGGCTACACGTCGGTGACGGTGAAGGACATCGCCGAGCACGCGGCGGTCTCCCTCGACGCTTTCTACGAGCACTTCGAGGGCAAGGAGGACGCGTTCCTGGTCGCGTATGAGGTGGGGCACGCGAAGAGCCTCACGATCGTGGAGCGCGCCTACGACGCCGCGCCGAACTGGCACAGCGCGATCCGCGCGGCGATCGCGACGCTGTTCGACTTTCTCGCCTCCGAGCCCGCGTTCGCGCACCTCGCGCTCGTGGACGCGCGCGTGGCGACCGACCGCACGGCCGAGCGTGCGAGCCGGGGGATCAGCGCCTACGCGCAGCTGCTGTTACCTGGATTCGAAAGCGCGCGCGGCAAGGACAAGCCACCGGCCGTCGCGGTCGAGGCGATCCTCGGCGGCGTCTTCGAGCTGTGCCTCAGCTACACGCTGCAGGGTCGCGCGGAGGCGCTGCCCGAGCTGGCTCCTCGCGCGACGTACTTCGCTATCGCCCCGTTCGTCGGCGCGGAGGTCGCGGGCAAGCTGGCGAGCGAAGCCGCGGACGCATAGGCGCTCGCCTCGTCGTGCTGACCGGGTTTGCGCCCTGCTCAGCGCTTCTTCGCGCGCGTGACCGGGTGACGGCTCCTGGCCTGCTTGGCCTTCTTGACGCGGTGTTTCGGACAGCCCGACACGGCGACCCTGGTCGCCTGTTTGATCACGGCGCCGTTCTGCGCGGTGATCGTGGTGGGCATCGCGAGCTTCGCCGAGCAGAGGTTCGCGTTGGCGCCGAGCAGCGCGTTGGGGCCGTTTGGCAGCACGAGCTGGAAGCTGTTCAAGGGCGTGTCGGGCAGGCCGTTGAACGTGCTGGAGGTGATGCCTCTGACGATCTGTGTGCTGCCGTCGAGCATGAAGGTGACCCCTTCGCCCTGCAGCACGATCTCCAGATCGGGGAATTGCGTGCCACCGTGGGAGACCAGGAAGGCAGGCCCGGCGAGTCGCGCGTTCAACAGCGGCGTCACCGCCGTGCCCGTCCCCACGACCGAGCCGGGCGGGCAGTTCGCCGGGTTGGCATCGAACACAGCCGCGACGCATGCTTTCTGGAGCGTCGTCAGCCGCGACGGCAGCTGCTTGGGGAGCACGACCTTGACGTTGCCGATGTTGTCCTGTCCGGGCGTCGCGGCGACGTTCACTCGCACATAGGCGCCCGTCGCTTTGCTCGCCTTGGCGTGGGCGAGCGCGGTCAGCTTCGGCGCGAACGCGAGGCCACGGCAGCCGTTGACTGCGAACGGCGTCGAGACGGCCGCATTGGCTCCAGGGCTCCCATTGGGGAGCGCGCCCGCGACTGTCGCAGCCATCTGCATCCGAGTGCAGTTGGTGGGGTTGACGATGAAGCCCGGTCGGTCGATCGTGATGGCGATCGTCTGGAGGCGCAACGGCACGCCATCGACGATCTGCGGCAATTTCAAGGCGTCGATCGTCAGCGCGGCCGTGTGCGGGTCGACGCGGATCGCGGCGCGCGTGATCACGTCGCCGAGGTTGAACGGTCCCACCTGCGCGGGTGTGACGATCGACAGTCCGAACGGCGCGCCTTCGTAGGGGCCGGTGAGGTAGACCGCGCCGGTCTTCCACACGGGCTGCGAGCCCGAGCCGACGGCGACCAGCATGTGGCCGACCTGGCTCTCCGGCTGGCAATCGCCGGCTGAGGCCTGCGGCTCGAGACAGTCGGGGACCTGGGACAGCACGCCGAGCACGCCGGGCGGGAACCTCACCTCCAGGCTTCGCAGGCCCTGTTCGCCGTCGTGGCGGGACACGAGCACCGTCAACGGGCTCGGGCCGGCGGCGATCGGCGTCGCGGTCTGCGCGAGGAAGCCTGGCGAGAACGGCTCGGAGGAGCCGCAGCCCGTCGGTTCGAAGACGGAGGTCGGTGCTGAGGTGTTCGCTGCCGGGGCGCCCCACGGCGTCAGCAGGCTCGTGGTCTGCGCGACGGCGCATCCCTGCGGGTTGGCGAGCAGCGCACGATCTCCGCCCTTCAATCGCAGCTGCAGGTCGCCGAACGGCATCTGCGGCGAGTCCTTGAACTTGACGATCATCTGCCCCGTGATCGGGTCGATGAGGATCCTGCCGTGGAGCTTGATGATGATTCCCGACCCCGCCGCTTCGGCGTAGAGGCCGAACAGCCGGCCGCTGCTGGCATCCGCGTTCGTACACGCGGGCCGGCCTTCCTGGCCGCATTCCGGTTCGGCGATGTACACGTGGCCCTTCAACGGCTGCGCGAGCAGCGGCGTGGCGATTTCCACCGAGCCGACCTGTGACGCTTCGGGGCAGCGGCCCGGCGCGATGCGAGGCAGCCCTTCGGGGCCGATTTCCATCGCTTCCGGGGCGGCCGGGTCGAGCGGCTGGGCGCCCGTCGGCGTCCAGCCGTGACTGATGTTGATCCCTTCCGGCCCCAGAGCGCGGCAGCTCACGAGCCCCGTGCCGGCAGCCGGGGAGATCGCGACGCCGACCGGGAGGCGCAGTTCGGTGTCCTTCAGATCAGGGGTCGCGAGGTCGGGCGAGAAGCTCGGCGCCTGGGGCACCTTGATGTCGATCGTGTAGCCCGAGGGCGTGTCGGTCTGCGTTTCTGCGGGTTTCACTTCGATGCGCGGGTTGAACTGCAGGGCGGAGCATTCGCCCAGCTGTCGCAGTGGGTCTCGTTCATACAGCTTCGAGGTCGCAGTTACCCAGTGCTGGGGCTGGACCCAGGAGTTCATTTCGAGCGTTGCCGAGGAGGGTTCGGCGTCGCAGTCAGTCGGATTGGTGAACATCGCCATCGGAGTGACCTGTTCGAGAGCGACCGAATGGCCGGTTTCGCGTTCGGCCGCGCGCTGGCGCAGTTCCGCGCCGCGCCTGGCTGGATCGCCGAAGAACATCAGCGTCGTGCCGATGGGGGTGAGCGCAGATCGCGGCTGGGCAGGGACGGAGATACTGAGCGCATATCCCGTGGCAGTGGGAATGAAGCGCGGATACATGGCTATCTCACCCTCGTTCGCCACCGTGAACGCGAACTCCAGCGGATTGCCGTGCTGGGGCACCATGTTGTAGATGCTGGTCGACACGCCTTCGCTCTCGCTGTCGCTGAGATGTCCGTGCTCGTCCACGATCACCGTGCCCACCTGGCTGTCAGCTGGACAGCCGGGTCCGTTTTCGCGCAGGTTGGCCTCTGGACACGTGGCCGCGGAGAGCGGGTTGCCGACCAGCCCGACGGGGAAGTTGACCACTATCGTCTTGGGTTCCTGAACGGAGTAGTCGGCGAACGAGGATCCTGGGTGCGTGAACGCATAGCCGAACGTCGTGTAGTCGATGGTGGTGACGAGCAGCCCGGGGTGATCGCCTGCCTGCGCGTCCGGAGTGCCATCGCGACCATATGCGCTCACGTCGAAGATCTGCGGCCCGAACGCCGGGACTTCTGAGTTCAAGCTGTTCGACGAAACGAGGGGAGCGGTGCCGCTCATCGTCGCGACGCCTCCGCCCTGGACTTCCACGGAGTTGGTGACGGCCGGGAATGTGGCGTTCGTGGCGACGGTGACGTTGAGTTTTATGAACAGCGCATCGCCTGGACGCAGAATGCCGTTGTACGTACAGATGACTTCGGTTGTAGGCGGCGCTTCGCTTCCTTCTTCGGGTAGCGGGATCGGTTCTGGCAGGCATCCCAGCGGCTGGCCCGTTTCCATGTCCTTCGCTTGGAGGTTGTGGGCCGCGAGGCCGGACGGCAGCTTGTCCGTGATGACTATGGGCGTCCCGTCCGAGGGCGCTTCGCCACTGTTCGTGACGGTCACGACGTACGCATCGCAGGTTTCACCGGCCTGTTCGCACAGCCCGTTTTCGGCGTTGGAGAAGTTGCTCGGCTGGGGCAGTGAGCTGATCGCCCATCCGGGGGCGACGCCATGCGCTCGCGCGACCGAGACGCTTGTGCCCAGCGAGAGCAGCCCCAACGAGAGAGCGCCCATCGCGACGGTCGCCCACCATGCGGCCGCACTGCGGTGAGGCGCGCTCATCGGCTCTGCCTGCCGCGGCTCTTTGCGGTCGGCTTCTTGGCAAACCGCCTCCGTGTCCGCGTCTCGCACGCGTGGCGCTTTTGGCGTGGGATTGCACGGCATGCTTTCAGCGCTTTGGCGAGTCTTTGGGCTGAGGTCATGGGCTTAGCGGTGTGCGGCGTCAAGGCATGGGGTTCGGGGACGAGCGCGACCGGGGCTTCGCCGCCAAGCATGGCGCTTCCGTCCAGCGCCGGCAGGGGCGGCCCGGCGACCGCGGGGCCTTGACAGGCTCCTTCGCCACAGCCCGGTGTGGCCGAGACTTCTTCGAAGCCGCCTTCGACTCTCGCGTCGTACCAGTCGAGCTGGCTGTCGCCATCGCGCGGCAGAAGGCTGTCCGCTGACATGAAGAAGACGTTCTCGCCTGCCGGGTCGGTGCCGAGCAGCCTTGGTTTTCTGCGGACTTCGGCGGGGGAGGCTTCGTCCCCCGGCGAGATGAGGGCGAGGCATCCGCCGATCGCTTCCGCGGCGCAGGCTCCAGTTGCGGGCGGCTCGTACTCGTACACGTTTTCGTGGCCTTCCATGGCGCTCGGTGTGAGGCGGTCGCGGCTCGTGAAGAACACGCTGCCTGTGTTGGAGACCGAGAGAGAGGACGCGGCGGCCGTCGGTTCTCCGCCCTGCGCATCGTTCGGAACGACGATTCGTGGCACGAATTCGGGGTTTTCGGTGTTGCCGTTGTGGTTGTAGCCGTTCGCGCCGATCGACGCCCTTCGGAGTGCTCCTGTGGTGGCGTCGTACTCGAACAGCTGTCTCACGGTGCTCGTGTCTTCGGCTCCCGTCAGACGCTTGGCGCTCTCGAAGATCAGGTAACGACCATCGGCGGTCGTCGCGAAAAGCCGTTCGAGCGTTTCGTGCGAGGTGAGTCCGGTTTCGGCTTCAACCGCGACTCTGACGGCCTGTGTGATCTGAGCCGGAAGCGCTTCGCGCAGCACCGCCAGTTCGGCTTCGCATTCTTCGACTTCTTCTGGCGGGGCGCCGAGACCCGGCAGGCTTTCGCATCGCGCCTGCTTCGTAAGCGCCGGTATTTCCACCCTCGCGGCGACCGTCGCTTCGAGACCCTGCAGTTCCTGGGTGGAGATCAGGACCGCGACGAGGCTCGTCGTGCCCGTCACGCTGTCGTAGTCGTAGAGGTTGTATGCACCGGCCTGAGCCGCTTCGCCGACGCCGTTCACGGCCTTGGTCAACTCGCCGCGCGCGATGAAGTACACGTGCTCCCCGTTGTCCGATGAGCGCGGCACCGCGAACACTTCTGCGTTTTCTCCGGGCGTCGGGGCTTCGACCCCGGGACCGCCGCTGGTGCGGCCTTGCGAGACCATCGTCAGCCGCGCGAGCCTCCCGCCTTCGAGTTCGGCCTCGTAGAGGTCGTTGCCCGTGTCGCGGTCGAGATCGAGCAGCGGCTGTTCGGTCGTGAAGAACACCTTCGCCCCGTCTTTCGACGCTCCCTGGAAGATCGCCGGAGCGCGGTCGCTTTCGGAGAGCTCATCTTCGCGGCAGACGCCCGAGCATTCACTTTCGCGCGACGGCGACATCGCCGGCTCGGAGATCGCGACAGTCTTTTCAGCGTCCACGCGCGCGTACAGTTCGTCTACGGCAGGCGCTTCGCAGTTTCCATGCAATGCCGTGAAGTAAACGATCGCGCCGTCGCCCGAGACCGCGTTGTGAGTGCTCGGCTCCGTCGCCGAGGCGGATCCGAGCTGAGTGCCGCATTCGCCGATGAGTTCGGCGTGTTCATTGCGCTCCGTGGCTCCCACGAGCGGCCCTTCGTTCCTCACGCCCACGAGGACCGGTTCACGGTTGTGCGTGCCGCCGGTGTACTCGTACAGCGACGCAGCGCCCGGGCGTGTCCTATCGCCCGGCCAGTGCGTTTTTTTCCCGACGTTGCTGAAGACGATCGTGCTCAGATCACTCGACGAGCCTTCGAGCGAGAAGCTGTGCGCTGGCGCGCCCGGGGGATCCTCCGGGCCGACATCGACCATATTCACAGTGCCGTCAGGCATCTTTTCGCGGAGCGCGAGCGTGAACAGCTGCGTCGGCGACTGGACTTCTTCGCCCGGTTCTCCCTGCACGCCGAGCTCCCACAGCGACCGCGCAAAGTCGGAGCTCTCGGCGGCGAACACGCTGCGCGCCGATGTTTGCGCCCCCGGCGCGATCGCTTCCGTGCTCCAGCCGCTCGCCGTCCGCGTCGCTTCGTACACCGCCCCCTTCTGCTTGCCGTTCAGTTCATCGCTTTCAGCGCCGGCGAAGCCGCCCGTGTCCGTGAACAGCACGTGGTCGCCGTCGCTGGAGATCGTCGAAAGGCCGCTCGGAAGCTCTTCGGGGGGAGAGCCGTCTTTGTACGGCGGCGTGACGATCTCGTACTCGCGGCAGTCGGGCAGAAAGGCGCGAAAGCCCCCGAGAGCGCCGTTCGCCTCACACCCTGCGGCACGAGCGCCGGCGCAGGGCAGCGTCGCGCCCGCAAGCAGCAGCGCCACGATCGTCCTCTTAGCTGTCATCCGACGCTTGGCCCGCGACTCCGACCGCATTTACATCTCCCGAAGTATCGCCCTCTGGCGACCCCTTGATCGCGCGCCCGCATGCTAGCGAGATTCCGATCGGGATGTCCAGCACCACCCGCGGAGGAAGACCGACCGAACTGCGCAAACCCCCGAGACCAGGCGCAGTCGGTCGGTTTCCCCCTTGTCAAGACACGGAGTCGCACGCCATGGAACTACGTCACTTCAACAGCTTCTTCGAATTCTGTTTTCGCCAGGGCTTCCAGTGGCGTTTTGACTTCGAATACTTCCAGTTCGTGCATCCCCGATTCGCCCGTGAATTTTCGGATCTTCTGCGTTTTTTCTTCTTTCACGTTGTACACGAGTTCGCCTTTGAGTTTCAGCGTTTTGATCGGCTTGATTTCCCCGAACAGCACGCCTTTCACTTCTGAGGTTTCCTGCGGCAGACATTCCGTCGAGCCTCTGATAGCCGCGAAACCGGTTCCCGTCGTGGCTTCGAGCGCGAGGCCTCGTTCGGATGTCGATTCGGCGAGCGCCACAGCCCCGAGTCGACCTTTGAGCGTTTTTGTGATGATTTCTTCTTTGGCACCGAGCGGGCTCGTGCTGTTGACCGGACATTCGTGAAATTCTTCGTTTTCTTTCGCGCGGCATTCTTTGAATTTGATGACGACCGATTCGACTTCTTTCGTGCCTTTGATTTTGCCGGCCGCCGAACTGGATGTGCAGGATATTTTATATTTGGCTTCGAGATTGATGAAAATCTTGGCAGTGGTGCTTGTTACCGTAAAGCCCTTTTTGACGACTTCTTTGCCTTCGTGCAGAAATTCAGGCGCCGCCAGCGCCACCGTGGCGGCGACCCCACCCAACGCGCATGCCAGCACGACACCCAGGCTTACCCTTCTCATGCGTCTCATTGTCATCATCCTCCCCTCGAAGGTTCTGCGACCGACTCCAGGTAGCAGCTCCTGATGCGTCGATCCCCCCAACTGGCGCGCGATCTCATCGGACCGCGCAGGCCGCATATTAGCGCGATCTCGGATCGCGTGTAAAGTGGCGAAAGATGGCCTGAATCCAGCCCGACGGCCAGCTGCGTGGAGCATCCGCCACCCCACGCAGCCCAACGGACTCAACCTTCAGTCAAGCCTGCTGACTGATGGATTCATGTTATTTCTACGGATTCTTCGTATTCAACAGTGTCCGCCGCTTCAAGCGGAGTTTTGACTTCGAAGATTTCCAGTTCGTGCATCGCGCTTTCGCCGATGAATTTTTTGAGTAACTGCGTTTTTTGTTCTTTGGTCTTGTAAATCAGTTCGCCTTTTAGTTTCAGCGTTTTGATTGGCTTGATTTCACCTATCAAACTCCCCTTGACTTCCGATGTTTCGGCGGGGAGACATTCTGTGGATCCAGCGATCGTCACGTAGACAGTTCCCGTCGATGGTAACAGCAGAAGACCCCTTTCGGAGGCCGCTTCGGCTTTTGCCACTAAGCCCAGCCGACCTTTGAGCGTCTTCGTGATGATTTCTTCTTTGGCACCCAGCGGGCTCGTGCTGTTGACCGGGCATTCATGTATTTCTTCGGCTTCTTTTGCCTTACAGCCGCTGAACTTTGCAACCACGCCATCAACTTCGCTTTTGCCTTTTATTTTTCCGACCGTGGAGCTGCTCGCGCACACTATTTTGTATTTTGTTTCGAGTTCGACTAACGTCGCACCTGCGGCTTTGCTGTTGACCACGAAGCCCTTGTTCACCACTTCTTTCCCAGAATGTAAGAATTCCGGCTCGGCAGACGCCGTCGTGCCCGCCTCTCCGCCGACCGCAAACGCGGCCAATGCGACCAGTCCAATCATCATCTTCATGCATCTCATTGTCGTCGTAGCTCCCATGGAGTTGGTTCGATCGACCTAGAGGTGCTCGTCGCTCTCCGGCAGAGGCCCCTTGACGCCGATCCCACCACCGGTCGGCAGGCGAAGCTCGCGTGTCGGCGGGTGGAACAGCGACTCGCAGTGCAGCACACCATTCGAGTCCTGTCAAGGAAACGAATAGCTGATGTTCTTTCTTATCTAGTCTGCTGTGAGGATCTGCTCCAGCTGCGCCGCGATCCGCGCCACCTGCCCCTCGCCCATCGCGGGGAAGAACGGCAGCGCCAGCGAGCGCGCCGCGACGTCCTCGCAGACGGGGAACTCGCCCTCGCGGTGCCCGAAGCGCTCGCGGTAGAAGCTCATCAGGTGGATCGCGGGCAGGTAGGGCTTGCTCTGGATGCCCGCGCGCCCGAGCGCGCGCACCGTCTCGTCGCGATCGACGCCTCGCGGCAACTGCACCACGAACACGAACCAGCCGCGCATGTCTCCGTCTCGGTCCGCACATGGGCAGACCCAAGCCCTCGATCCCAGCCAGCGCTTCGCGGTAGAGCGCCGCAACGCGCGCGCGGCCGGCGAGCATCTCCTCCAGGCGCGCCAGCTGCGCGATCCCCAGCGCGCACGCGATGTCCGACAGACGGTAGTTGAACCCGAGCCGGTCGTGGTCGAGCCAGCCCATGTCAGGCGCGCGTCCCTGGTTGCGCTCGGAGTCGATGCCGCTCCTTCACCGCCGGGTCGGCGAGCGTCACCATCCCGCCCTCGCCGGTGGTGAGCTGCTTGTTGGCGTAGAAGCCGAACACCGCCGGGTGGCCGCGACCGCCGACGGGCGTGCCGTCGGCGTGTGAACGCGCCGAGCGCCTCGCACGCGTCCTCGACGATCCCCAGATCGTGCTCGGCGGCGAGCGACTCGAACGCGGGCATGTCGGCGGGGTAGCCGAAGATGTGAACCGGGAGCAGCGCGCGGCGTGCGCTCGGTGACAGCCGCGGCCGCGGCGGCCGGGTCGAGGTTGAGCGTGACGGGGTCGATGTCCGCGAACACAGGCCGTGCGCGCTCGTACAGCGCGGCGTTCGCCGAGGCGACGAACGAGAACGGGCTGGTTATCACCTCATCGCCCTCCCCCACGCCGACGGCGCGCAACGCGAGGTGAAGGCCCGCGGTGCCGCTGCTGACGGCGCACGCAAGCGGCGCGCGCACGCGCTCGGCGAACAGGCGCTCGAACTCGCCCACACGCGGGCCGAGCGAGAGCTGGCCCGAGCGCAGCACCTCGAGCACCGCGCTCTCCTCGGCCTCCCCGAGCACCGGTCTGGCGAGCGGGATGGTCTCCTCGTCGTCGCTCACCGCTGCGGCGACGCGGCCGGGGTCGCGCTCGCCTTGTTGGCCCCACGCCCGCTCGACCCGCCTGGCTGCAGGCGGTACTCGAGCGCGTCCACGAGCGCCTGCCAGGACGCGGCGATGATGTTCTCGCTGACGCCGATCGTGCCCCACTCGCCGTGGCCGTCGGAGCTCTCCACGAGCACCCGCGTGGTGGCGCCGGTGCCGTGGTGGTGCTGGTCGAGCAGTCGCACCTTGTAGTCGATCAGCTCGACGCTCTCGAGCTGCGGGAAGAGCTCGCCGATCGCGTCTCGCAGCGCCTGGTCGAGCGCGTTGACCGGACCGTTGCCTTTGGCGCTGCGCACGAAGCGCTCGCCGCCGACCCAGAGCTTGATCGTCGCTTCGGTGTCCAGCACCTTCCTTCCGCGTTCTGCTCGACGATCACGCGCCAGGACTCGAGCGTGAACAGCGGCTCGTGCGTTCCGGCCTCCTTGCGCATCAACAGCTCGAACGAGCCGTCGGCCGCTTCGAACTGGAAGCCCTCGTGCTCGAGCTCCTTGACGCGTTCGACGACGCGCTGTGCGAACCCGTCATCGCCGGAGATGCCCGCCTGGCGGGCCTTCTCCGCGATCGTCGCGCGACCTGAGAGCTCTGAGATCAGCACGTCGCTCTGGTTGCCGACCACCGTCGGGTCGACGTGCTCGAACGTCTGCGAGTCGGCGCGCACGCCGGCGGCGTGCAGGCCGGCCTTGTGTGCGAAGGCGTGCTTGCCGACGTAGGGCTGCGCGGGGTCGGGCGCGCGGTTGAGCAGCTCGTCGAGGAAGTGCGCGGTCTCGGTGAGGCGCGCAAGGCGCGCGGGCTCGAGCACCTGGCAGTTCATCTTCAGCTGCAGGTCGGCGATGATCGTGACGAGGTTCGCGTTGCCGGTGCGCTCGCCGATGCCGTTGATCGTGCCCTGCACCTGAGTGGCGCCGGCTTCGACGGCGGTGAGCGTGTTGGCGACCGCGCAGCCTGAGTCGTCGTGCGTGTGGATGCCAAGCGCCACGCCGGGGAGCGCTTCGGCGCACCACCGCGAACGCGGTGCGGATCTGCGGCGGCAGCGAGCCGCCGTTCGTGTCGCACAGCACGAGCCGCTCCGCGCCGGCGTCGGCGGCCGCGCGCAGGCAGTCGAGGGCGTAGCCGGGGTCGAGCGCGAAGCCGTCGAAGAAGTGCTCCGCGTCGAGCAGCACGCGCTTGCCGGCCTCGACGAGAAAGCGCACGGAGTCGGCGATCATCGAGAGGTTCTCCTCGCGCGATGACGCGCACGACCTTCTCCACGTGCAGCACCGAGGCCTTGCCGACGATCGTGCACACCGGCGCGAAGCAGTCGGCGAGGATCCGCAGCCCCTCGTCTTGCTCGGCTGCGACGTCGCGCCGGCGCGTCATGCCGAACGCGACGATCTCCGCGACGCTCAGCCGCTCGTCGGCGAGCAGCGCGAACAGCTCCTGCTCCTTGGGGTTCGAGGACGGGAAGCCCGCCTCGATGAGGTGCACGCCGAGATCGTCGAGGGCGTGCACGACGCGGACCTTCTCCTCGGCGGTGAGCGTCAGCCCGCCGCCGCCCATGCCGTCGCGGAGGGTGGCGTCGTATAGCTGTATGTCGGGCAAGAGCCTCCCTAGCCTGCGGTTGCGGCCTGCTGCGCGGCGTCGCCGCTGGGCGTCTCGAGATCGCGCGGCCGCACGACGTCGAGCCACTCGCGGTAGCGCTCGGTGCGTCCGTGGATGGCGTCGTCGAATTCCTTTTGCAGCACGCGCGTTATCTCGCCGGGCTTGCCGGTGCCGATCTTGTGGTCGTCGACTTCGCGCACGGGCACCAGTTCGGCTGCGGTGCCGGACATGAACATCTCCTCCGCGAGGTACATCTCCGCGCGGCCGATGTCGCGTTCGATGACCGTGTAGCCGAGGTCGCGCGCGATCTGGATCACGGAGCGGCGGGTGATGCCGTCGAGGATCGAGTTGGACTGGCCGGGGGTGACGATCGCGCCGTCGCGCACGAGGTAGATGTTCTCGCCGGTGCCCTCGCACACGTACCCGTGGTCGTCGAGCAGGATCGCCTCCTCGTAGCCCGACTTGACGGACTCGATCTTGGCGAGCACGTTGTTGAGGTACTGCCCGGACGCCTTCGCGTGCGGGATCGAGGAGTCGGGGCTGATGCGCCGCCAGGAGGACACCTTCGCGCGGACGCCGTCGCGCTGGCCCTCCTCGCCGAGGTACACGCCCCACTCCCAGCAGGCGATCGTGACGTCGATGGGTGCGTCGATGCGGGTTGAGCCCCATGGTGCCGTAGCCGCGGTAGACGATCGGGCGGATGTAGCAGGAGCTCATGCCGTTGCGCGCGACGAGCTCGGTGCGTGGCGGTGCGCAGTTCCTCCGCGGTGAACGGCATGTCCATGTAGTACAGCTCGGCCGACTTGAACAGCCGCTCGACGTGCTCGGCGTTGCGGAACACGGCGGGGCCGAGCACGGTGTCGTAGCAGCGCACGCCCTCGAACACTCCCGTGCCGTAGTGCAGGCCGTGCGTCAGGACGTGGACCTTGGCGTCCTCCCAGGCGACGAATTCTCCGTTCATCCAGATGAGGTCGGTCGGGTCCACGTTCACCAAGGCTCCTATTCGAGGTTGTCCAGCACTGCCCTTGTTGCCTGCGCGGTGCCCGCGTCACCACCGAGATCGGGGGTGCGCAGCCCGCCGGCGAGCGCGCTCTGCACAGCCGATTCTACAGCCGCGGCCTCGCTTGCCAAGCCGAGGCCGTGCTGCAGCAGCATCGCGGCGGAGAGGAACATCGCGAGCGGGTTGGCGACGCCCGGTGCCCGCGATGTCGGGCGCGGAGCCGTGCACCGGCTCGAACATGCCGGGGCCGTCGCCGCTCGAGCGACGCGCTCGGGAGCATGCCGATCGAGCCGGTGATCATGGCGGCCTCGTCGGAGAGGATGTCTCCGAACATGTTCTCCGTGAGGATCACGTCGAACGTGGCGCGGCGCGGAGACGAGCTGCATGGCGGCGTTGTCCACCAGCACGTGCTCGAGCTCGATGGTGGGGAACTCGCGCTCGTGCAGGCCGACGACCACCTCGCGCCACAGCCGTGATGTCTCCAGCACGTTGGCCTTGTCGACACTTGACCCACCGTCACGCGCGCGGCCGCGGCCCGAAGGCGTGCGCGCGATGCGCTCGATCTCCTCGGTCGTGTAGGAGCAGACGTCAGACGGCGGACGTCGGCGGTGCGGGTCTTCTCGCCGAAGTAGATCCCGCCGGTGAGCTCGCGCACGACGAGCAGGTCGGTGCCCTCGATCCGCTCGCGCCGCAAGGGCGAGGCGTCGTACAGCGCGGGGATGCGGCTTGACGGGCCGCAGGTTGGCGTACAGCCCGAGCCCCTTGCGCAGGCCGAGCAGCCCCTGCTCGGGGCGGGGTTTGTCGGGGTCGGTGGTGTCCCACTTCGGTCCGCCGACGGCCGCGAGCAGCACCGCGTCCGCGGCGCTGCAGGCGGCGAGCGTGTCGTCGGTGAGCGCGACGCCGTGCGCGTCGATGGACGCGCCGCCGAAGACGTGCTCCTCGAACTCGAAGTCGCCGAGCCGGCCGAGCAGCTCGAGCGTCGGGGCCATGATCTCCGGGCCGATCCCGTCGCCGGGCAGCGTGACGATGCGATGTGCCATCTGGTCTCCTCCCCTACAGCGCCGTTGTAGACTCGTCCCGCCCACCGGTGCGCTCGCGGTCGCCCTCGAACGCGGCGATCGCGTCGTCCTGTTTGAGCGTCAGCGCGATGTCGTCCAGCCCGCCGAGCAGCCGGTGGCGGATCTCGTGGTCGATCTCGAACGCGACCTGGCGCCCGGCGAAGCGGACCTCCTGCTCCTGCAGGTCGATCTCGCCCTCACCCGCGCGCGCGAGCGCTTTGCAATCCTCGTCGCTGAGCACGACGGGCAGCAGCCCGATCTTGGTGCAGTTGGAGTAGAAGATGTCCGCGAACGACGGCGCGACGATCGCCTGGAAGCCGTAGTCCTGCAGCCCCCACGGAGCGTGCTCGCGCGAGGAGCCGCAGCCGAAGTTCTCGCCGGCGACGAGGATCGGGTTGGCGGGCAGGTCCCAGCCGGGCTCCTTGGCCCAGTCGTAGAAGAGGAACTCGCCGAACCCGGTGCGCTGCACCCTCTTCAGGAACTGCTTGGGCATTATTTGATCGGTGTCCACATCGGCACGGTCGAGATGGCTCACCTGTCCTGTGATCACGGTTATCGGGTCCATGGATCAGGCCTCCAGGGCCGCTGAGGCCCACTCGCGAATGTCGACAAAATGGCCCTCGATGGCGGCGGCTGCGGCCATCTGCGGCGATACGAGGTGGGTGCGCCCGCCGCGGCCCTGGCGGCCCTCGAAGTTGCGGTTGGACGTGGACGCGCAGCGCTCGCCGGGCTGCAGGATGTCGGGGTTCATGCCGAGGCACATGGAGCACCCGGCGACGCGCCAGTCGAAGCCCGCGTCGCGGAACACCTGGTCGAGCCCCTCCGCCTCGGCCTGTTTCTTGACCTGTTGTGAGCCGGGCACGACCATCGCGCTCACGTTCGGCGACACCTTCCGTCCGGCGACCACCTCGGCGGCGGCGCGCAGATCGCCGATGCGCGAGTTGGTGCACGAGCCGATGAACACCCGGTCGATCGCGATCTCATCAATGGGAGTTCCAGCCGTAAGCGCCATGTAGGCGAGCGCGCGCTCGGTGGCGTCGCGCTCGGCGGGACTGTCGAAGTCCCCAGGCGAGGGCACGCGCTCGGTGACGGAGCGGACCATGCCGGGGTTCGTGCCCCACGTGACCTGCGGGGAGATCGCGGACGCGTCGACGACGACTTCCGCGTCGAAGCTCGCGCCGTCGTCGGTGCGCAGCTCGCGCCAGCTTGCGATCGCCGCGTCGAGCTCGGCGCCCTTCGGCGCTCCCGGGCGCTCCCTATCGGTGAACCACGCGAACGTGGTGTCGTCGGGCGCGATCATGCCCGCGCGCCCGCCGCCCTCGATGGTCATGTTGCAGACGGTCATGCGGCCCTCCATCGACAGCGCCTCGATCGCGGGGCCCGACGTACTCGACCACGTGGCCGGTGAGCCCACCGACGCCGACCTGTCCGAGCGTGGCGAGGATCAAGTCCTTGGCGGTCACGCCGAATCCGAGTTCGCCCTCGTAGCGCACGCGCATCGAGCGCGGCTTGTTCTGCACCATGCACTGCGTGGCGAGCACGTGCTCGACCTCGCTCGTGCCGATGCCGAACGCGAGCGCGCCGAACGCGCCGTGCGTGGAGGTGTGCGAGTCGCCGCACACGATCGTCATGCCCGGCTGGGTGACGCCCAGCTCGGGCCCGATCACGTGCACGATCCCCTGGCGGTCGGAGCCGAGCGAGTACACCGGTATCCCGAACTCCGCGCAGTTGCGCTCGAGCGTTTCGACCTGCACGCGCGAGAGCTCGTCCTTGATGCGCGCGGCCACGGGCGTGCCGTCGGTGGGCGTGTTGTGGTCGGCGGTGGCGAGCGTGCGGTCTGGGCGGCGCACGGTGCGTCCGGCGAGGCGCAGCCCGTCGAACGCCTGCGGGCTGGTGACCTCGTGCACGAGGTGCAGGTCGATGTAGAGGATGGCGGGCGGGCCGGCGGCCACCTCGTGCGCTTCCCAGATCTTGTCGAACAACGTCTCTGGCATCGTCATCGGTCCTCGTGGTCGTGGGGGATCGTTCTTAGGGGGACCCCTTCCGGGGTCAGGCTCGGCGTGCGTGGCACGGACATCAGCTGCGCCTCAGTCCGGCGGAGACGACCGCCAGGAAGGAGGCGTCCTCGTCGGTGGGGTTCTCGAAGTGGTGCGGCAGATCGGCGTCGAACGTCACGCAGTCGCCCTCCTTCAGCTCGTGGCGCTGCCCGTCGCAGACCAGCGCGATGGCGCCTTGCTCCACGAGCGCTGTCTCGCGGCTGCCGGGCTCGTGCATGGGCGGATCGTCGGTAGCGCCTGTCGCGCCGCCGGGTGCGAGCGTGTGGCGCGAAAGCTCCGCGCGCTGGCCGGGCTGGGCAGAGGTGAGCACCTCGAAGCTGTGACCACGCTTTTTGTTGCCGCCGCGCTGGCGCTCCTTGGCGCGCACGATCGTCACCGTCCCGCCCTCGTCCAGGCGCAGCAGCTGGGAGAGACGCAGCTCCAGGCCCGAGGCAATGCGCGAGGCGACGGCCAGCGTGGGGCTCGTCTCGCCGCGCTCGACCTGTGAGAGCATCGGCGCGCTCACGCCGCTGCGCTCCGACAGGTCGCGCAGGGAGAAGCCCGAGGACTCGCGCAGCGCCTTCACGCGCGCACCGATCACGGCGGAGTCGAACTGGTCTCCAGATGGGGTGTCAGTCGCCATACAAGCGTACGTTATCACAGACGGTCGTACGGCCGTGCGTTTCATCTCAAGCGTGCTTCATCTTGAGCTCTAACGAGCTATGAGCGCATATAGGCTCTTTCCTATAAGTCCAACTAACTTGGTATACGGCGCTCTACGCCTTGGCCGGCGGCCTTGCGCTTGCTTTCGCGTCGCTTGGCTTCGGCGGAGGGCTCACCGGCGGAGGCGGCAGCCCTTGAGGTATGTAGCCGCCACGCGTTTCTATCGGCCGCTTGATCTTGCGATCGCGCATCCCTCGGATATCTCGGACGGTACGCCCATGTCCTCTCATCGTCGGTCTCCACTCCAAGGCTTCACAGCAACTCCGCCATCATCTAGCATCAGTGGTTCATAGGCCTCCAAGGAGATTACCCGCTCATGCGGAAGCCACAGGCCGAGACTCGACGGTGCTTGGCGCAGAAACCAATCGTCGTCGTCCAACTCCCAGCGCCGCTCGAGAAAGAGATCCTCTTTGCGCTCCGAATACGCGGCGAGGCTGTACTCACCGAAGTAGCCCGCAACGACTCGCCCGTCATCGAGCGTCGCTCGCACGAGCGCACCGGCGTTGCCGGAGAAGAAATGATCCCACGCCGACCGTGTGCTGTGTGTCGTCGGAATGCGAAGCGCGGCGAGCGTCGCCTCGCGCCACCTACTGGATCGAGACCAGTATCGCCCGATCTCAGATATGGCGATTGGCAGGAACAACAAGGCCATGAAGCCGAGGGCCGCATATTCACCAAGGCCTCGCCTACCGTTGTAAAAGGCGGCGACATCGCCTGCGTCCATTCCTGCCACGAGTCCGCACACGACCAAGATCCCGTAGATCAGCGCGCTGTAGGTAAGCGAGAGGAGGAGTCTCTCGAAAGGAACGGTCACGTCACGAATCACGAAGCTCGACTCGCGTACGACCAGGGTGATGAACCCAGGCAGCACGAACGCCACGAGGATGAGCAGAGCAGTTCCGGTTGCCGGTGCCATGTGGTGGGTTCTACACATCCCTTGAGATGCTTCGCTCCAGCGGTTCGTCCTGGCCCTTGGTAACGGCGCCGATCGTGAAGAGCGGCGCCCGATCCCTCGCTAACCTCTCGGGCATGGGCACGCCCATGACCACAGTCACTGCAGAGGAACTCTTGAAGCTCCCCGACGACGCCGTGCGCCATGAACTGGTCGAAGGACAGCTGAGGGTCATGCCTCTCGCGTGCGTCGCTCACGGTCGTGTCACGTCCACCGCGAGCTGGCTCCTGGACAACCACGTGCATGGGACCGAGATCGGCGTGGCGGTCGGCGCCGGGACCGGATTCATCCTGGCCAGCGATCCGGAAACCATCCGGGCACCGGATGTCGCCTTCATCCGTCGCGACCGAGTTGAGGCCGTGGGCAGAACGGAGCGCTTCTGGCCCGGCCCGCCAGATTTCGCGATCGAGGTCGTCTCCCCCTCCGGGGACGATGCGCCTCACGACAGCCGACCCGAGGTGCACTCGAAGGCACTGGGCTGGCTGGCGGCTGGCACGATCGCAATCCTTGTGCTCGATCCCACCGAGCGAACCGCGACCGTCTACAGAGCGCCCGACGACGTGCGCACCAACACCGATGGCGCCATCGACCTCAGCGACGCCGTTCCCGGCTGGGTGGTCGCGGTCGCCGACTTCTTCGCCTGACGCGCGCCACGTCCTGCTACGCGCGACCCCGGCGTGAGCGCGCCATCGAGAGCGCCCGCGCCGCCTGCGTCCTCAGCGCCTCAGCGAACCTCGTCTCGGTGCCGGCAGGGGATTCGCCTCGACTGCCAGCATCACCGAGCTACCCGAGGCGAGCGCATTTTGAATCACGTCCCCGATCTGCTCGCTCGTCGGCCCACAGCTCCCCATCCACGACCGTTCGATGAGGCCGATGATATTCGTGTTGGTGAGGTAGCGGTCCACATTCTCATAAGTGAACACGGTCCCACCTTTCGGTCCTCGCAGTTGCTCTGAGTCCACCAGCTTGTCCCACAGGCCCAAGGGAAAATACATTCCCTCCGCCATTTCCAGGGAGTACGGATCCTCCACCTCTGGGCGACACAGCTTTACGAAACAGAAGTCCTCACCGAGGCGATGCGAGGACGGCTCCAGAGAGGATTTTGCCTGATTTGTGATCCGGCGCATGCGCTCTAGCTCGATCGCCAGCTGCTTGTCAGGACGATACTCCCAGCCCTCACCTCCACGACGCAAGCGCTTGTACTGGACCAGTACGTAAGCTTCGTAGCGATGGGTGTAGTAGATGAGGTCGCACCCCAGGGTTTGCTCGACTTTGCTGTGGTTGACGTTTACCATCGTCAGCCGGCGCCCCCGCTGTTCGAACGTTGTTGCTCCTACGATGCCGCTCGCGATGACGGACCAGTCCC
This sequence comes from uncultured Solirubrobacteraceae bacterium, assembly GCA_963813055.1. GTDB lineage: Bacteria > Actinomycetota > Thermoleophilia > Solirubrobacterales > Solirubrobacteraceae > Palsa-744. The sequence continues at coordinate 1,198,306 of CAWEXM010000004.1, read as the reverse complement.
CGAAGACGCGGGCGTCGTGATCGATGATCGTTTGCTCCAGGGCAACCAGCCCTCGCAGCGAAGCCAAGAACGGGGCTTCCGCGTTGCCGTCCCACAGCTTCATCACCGGAGCACGGTTCAAGCCCGCAGCGCTCAGAGCCAGCCCAACCGCCTCCCGCTCGTACGCCACGACGGGTGCTCGATCCTCAGGCCACAGCTCGGCCGGCGTGGCTGCTGCGAGCGCTTCGAGGATTTGCCATGGTCCCTCGCGTTCCTCGCCGTCGAACACCACCTTCAGCTTCGACGCGATTCCATCCGGCAGCGCTCCCCCCGCACCCCGGACGGCGTCAAACCTGGCTCTGTCCTCGAGCGGGAGACGGGCCGCCAGCGAATCCAGCGGGCTCTCCCGGACGTGATAGAAGTGCGACAAACGGAAGTTCGTCTTGAATGACAGAGTGCTCCGCGTACGGGTCATGAGCGCCAAGGCGTGAATGCTCCCGCCATCCCAAGAAACCATCGCAACCTGTCGTCGTCGGAGGCTCGTTTGCGAAGAGACCGCATCCGTGATTGGATCCCCGTCTTCGGCCCGTGCCCGCATACGCGACTCGGTCGCAATGTAGAGATAGCAGCCCACCGATCCAATCTTCGCGCGACCGGCGGACGCCTGCCGTCTGGCCTTGCGCTTCAGGCTTGAGCCCGCCTCCGCAAAGGCGAAGACGGGCTCCATATCGAGTTCAACTCACGGAGCCGTGGCCTCCGGCAACCCGATCGTCTCATCCACCTGAGACCGCGCAATCGCCACCGACAGCGCCCGCACATACGCGCGCGCCGCCGCGTCGATGATGTCCGTCGACACACCCTGCCCCGCGCCTGTGAAGCCGTCGATCTCCACCACTATCGACACCTCGCCCAGCGCGTCCTGGCCCTCGGTGACCGCGCCGATCGTGAAGTCGTTCAGCTTCGCCGCCAAACCCGTCGCGACGTTCAGCGCCTGGAACACAGCGTCGATCGGGCCGTCGCCCGTGAACGAGCCCTTCGCCGAGGAGCCGTCCGGCAGCGTCACCGACACGCGCGCGTGCGGCGGTTTCAGCGACGAGGCGTCCACCTCGAACCACTCCAGCGTGTAGCCCGGAATCTCCTCGCGCAGCTCGTCCGTCACCAGCGCCTCCAGGTCCATCGCCGTCACCTGCTTCTTGCGGTCCGCGATCTCCTTGAAGCGCTTGAACGCCGTGTTCAGCGCCTGGCCGTCCAGCTCGAAGCCCATCTCCTCCAGCGCTTTGCTCAGCGCGTGGCGGCCCGAGTGCTTGCCCAGCACGATCGAGTTGCTGCGCAGGCCCACCGTCGTCGCGTCCATGATCTCGTACGTCGTGCGCTCCTTCAGCACGCCGTCCTGGTGGATGCCCGCCTCGTGCGCGAACGCGTTGCGGCCCACGATCGCCTTGTTCGGCTGCACCTGATAGCCCGTCAAACGCGACACCAGCCGGCTCGTGCGCGCGATCTCCGTCGTGTCCACGCCCGTCCACAGGCCCAGGCTCGGCTCGCGCGTGTGCGCCAGCATCACGATCTCCTCCAGCGACGCGTTGCCCGCCCGCTCGCCGATGCCGTTGATCGCGCACTCCACCTGACGGCAGCCCGCTTCCACGCCCGCCAGCGAGTTCGCCACCGCCAGGCCCAGGTCGTCGTGACAGTGAACTGAGACCACCACGTCGCGCAGGCCCGGAACCAGGCGGTACAGCTCCTCGAACATCGCCGCGTACTCGCGCGGCATCGTGTAGCCCACCGTGTCGGGCACGTTGATCGTCGTGGCGCCCTCATCCAGCGCGATCTGGATCACCTCCGCCATGTACTGCACGTCCGAGCGCGAGCCGTCCTCGGGTGAGAACTCCACGTCGTCGGTGTATTCGCGCGCCTGCGCCACAGCCGCGCGCACCTGGCCCTTCACGTCCTCTCGCGTCGTCTGCAGCTTGCGCTCGATGTGGATGTCGCTCGTCGCTATGAAGGTGTGAATCCGCGGGCGCTCGGAGTCCTTCACCGCGTTCCACGCCGCCTCGATGTCCTGGGCTGACGTGCGCGCCAGGCCGCAGATCACGGGGCCTTCCACCTCGCGCGCGATCGCCTGCACCGACTCGAAGTCGCCGGGCGAGGTGATCGGGAAACCCGCCTCGATGATGTCCACGCCCAGGCGCGCCAGCTGGTGGGCGATCTCCAGCTTTTCCTGCTTGTTCAGCGATATGCCAGGCGACTGCTCGCCGTCGCGCAGCGTCGTGTCGAAGATCAGCACGCGGTCGTTCGCGTCGCGTTCTGTCGTTGAGTTGCTCATGCCGTTCGTTCTCCTTCTATATCTCGCTTTGGCTTCCTCTCTGCTGGGTATGCGGCTACGCGGCCGCCACGCGCTATTCCCCCCGAGGGGGGAGGAGGAGAAGCTGCAGAAGCGAGATCTGGAACGACATTTCGACCAACAAGGCTAGCACCGCCATCGGGCGCTGCCAAATGCGGATCTACGGCGTCAGGACTACCTTGCCCACATTCCGACGCTCGACGATCATCGTCTGCCCCGCGCCGGCTTCCTCGAAGCTGAACGCTCCCGCGACCACCGGATTGACGGTGCCGTCGGCGAGCAGCTCGCGCAGCGGGGTGACCCACGGCTCGAGCGTGCCGAACTCCTTCCACAGCGACAGCATGTTCAGCCCGATCACAGCCTTCGATTCGGACATCTGCTTGATCATGTTGAAGCGCGGCATCCGCACCACCGCGCGCAATGCCGTGACCACATTTTTGCGCTCGCCGGACACGACCGAGGAGGCGCCGAACGCGACCAGCCTGCCGCCGGCTCGCAGCTGGGAGTAGCTGCGCCTGAAGCTCTTGCCGCCGACCGCGTCGAGGATCACGTCGAACTTCGGCAGTCCCGCGTCCCACCCAGCCTTCGTGTAGTCCAGCGCGTGGTCCACGCCCAGTTCCAGTATCCGCGCGTGCTTGCCCGGCGAGGCCGTGCCGTACACCTCCGCGCCCACGCGCTTGGCGATCTGCGTCGCCGCGATTCCCACGCCGCCACCGGCGGAGTGGATCAGCACCCGTTCGCCCGCGTGCAGGCTGCCGTAGCCAACCAGGCCCGCCCATGCGGTGCCGTAGTTCACGGGGATCGCCGCGCCCTGCTCGAACGTGAGCTCGTCTGGAAGCGGAATCACGTCGGTCGCCGCCGCCGCCACCTGTGAGGCGTAGCCGCCGAATTTCGTGCTCGCAAACACGCGCTGGCCGTGGCTCAGCTGCGGGTGGGACGCTTCCACTCCCTCCCCCAGCTCGAGGATCGTGCCCGCCACCTCATAGCCCACCACGCACGGTGTGTCCGGCGCGTCCGCGTACAGCCCAAGCCGTGCCATCACATCGGCGAAGTTCACGCCCGCCGCGGCCACCGCGATCCGCACCTCGCCCGCGCCGAGGGTCGGGTCCTCTTTCTCTTGGACCTTCAGGACACCGGGTCCGCCGTGCTTGGTTATGACCACCGCTCGCATCGCTCGCGCAGCCTACCCTATTTAGCAGTCACTAAGAGGATCTCAATCGAGATTCACCGACCAGCCGGCCACGAACCCGTCCTGCGCGAGGATCTCCTCCAGCACGTCGCGCGGAACCTGCGCGTCGGTCGTCACGACCATCGCCGCCAGCCGCCGGTCCTCCTCCTCGTCGCCGTCCGGAACGTGCCCCACCGCGGCCGAGGAGATGTTGATCCCGTGCGCGCCGAAGATCGTGCCCACGCGGCCGATCATGCCCGGCAGGTCCTCGTAGCGGAACACCGTCACGTACGGCTCCAGCTCGATCGTCAGCCTGCGGCGCTGCACCTCCACGAGGTGCGGCACGCGGTTCGGGCCGATGCCCGTGCCCGCCACCGCCACGCGCTCGCCGCCTGCGATCACCGTCACGCGGATCAGCTCGTTGAAGTCCTGCGCCTCGGAGACCGTTTTCGCCTCGAACACGATCCCGCGCTGCTGCGCCATAGTGGGGGCGTTCACGAGGTTCACCTGCTCCTCCGTGCGGCCCTGCAGCGCGCCCATGATCACCGCGAGACCGAGCAGGCGCGTGTCGAAGTCCGCGATCCGGCCGAGGAACGCCGCCTCGATGCGCTCCACCGAACTGCCCTCCGCCAGCTCCATCGCCAGGCGCCCAAGCTGCGTCGCCAGCGGCAGGAACGGCCCCAGCATCTCCATGTCCTCCTGGCCGATCGCGGGGATGTTCACCGCGGTGGAGACCACGCCGCCCGTCAGCGCCGCCACGACCTGCTCCGCCGACTGGTAGCCAGCTCGGTCGGTCGCCTCCGCGGTGGACGCGCCCAGGTGCGGCGTCACGATCACGTTCGGGTAGGCGAACAGCGGGTTCTCCGTCATCGGCTCGCTCGGGAACACGTCCAGCGCCGCGCCGGCCACCTTGCCCGCGTCGAGGGCGTCTTTGAGCGCCGCTTCGTCCACCAGCCCGCCGCGCGCCACGTTCAGCACGCGCACGCCGTCGCGCATCTTCGCGAACGCGTCCGCGTTCAGGAAGTCTTCCGTCTCCGCCGTCTTCGGTAGGTGGATCGTCACGAAGTCCGCCTGCGCGTATACGTCCTCAGGGCTGTCCGCCTTCTCCACGCGCAGGTCGCGGTAAAGCTCCGCGCTCACGAACGGGTCGAACGCCAACACGCGCATGCCGAAGCCGCGCGCGCGCTCCGCCACGAGCTGGCCGATGCGCCCGAAGCCGAGGATGCCCAGCGTCTTGTCATAAAGCTCAACGCCCGAGAATTTCGAGCGCTCCCACTTCCCAGCCGTCAACGACGCGTACGCCTGCGGCACGTTGCGCGCCAACGCCAGCAGCAGCGCCATCGTGTGCTCCGCCGCCGTCACCACGTTCGACTGCGGCGCGTTCGCAACCACGATCCCGCGTTTCGTCGCCGCGTCCACGTCCACGTTGTCCACGCCCACGCCCGCGCGCCCGATCACCCGCAGGCGCGTGCCGCGCTCGATCAGATCCGCCGTCAGCTTCGTCGCCGAGCGAATCAGGATGCCGTCGTACTCGCCGATCCGCTCGCTCAGCTGAGCGTCGTCCCAGTCTGCGCCGATCTCCACGTCGAAGTGCTCTTCCAGCAGCGCCACGCCCGAGTCGCCGATCCGCTCCTTCACCAGAACCTTCAACCGCTCGTCAGTGCCCGTATGGGTGCTCATGCCGCCTTCCTCTCCACGACCCAGTCGATGCAATTCGTCAGCGCCTGCACGTCCGCGGCGTCGATCGCCGGGAACATGCCGACCCGCAGCTGGTTGCGCCCCAGCTTGCGGTAGGGCTCCACGTCCACGATCCCGTTCGCGCGCAGCGTTTTCGCCACCGCCGCCGCATTCACCGAGTCGTCGAAGTCGACCGTGCCCACGACCAGCGAGCGCTTCGCCGGGTCGCTCACGAACGGCGTGGTGTAAGCGGTCCGCTCCGCCCAGCCGTACAGGTGCTCCGACGATGCGCGCGTGCGGCTCACGCACCAGTCCAGTCCGCCGCCGTCGAGCATCCAGCGGATCTGGTCCGCGAGCAGGAACAGCGTCGCCACCGCGGGCGTGTTGTACGTCTGATCCTTCACCGAGTTCTCCAGCGCCGTGCTCAGCGACAGGAACTCCGGGATCCAGCGCTCCGAGGCGTGCAGCTTCGCGATCCGCTCCTGCGCCGCCGGGCTCAGCATCGCCACCCACAGCCCGCCGTCCGCCGCGAAGCTCTTCTGCGGCGCGAAGTAATAGGCGTCCGTCTGCGACAGGTCCACCGGCAGGCCGCCCGCGCCCGATGTCGCGTCGATCGCCACCAGCGCGCCGTCCGCGCCGTCTGGCCTGACGACCGGCGCCATCACGCCGGTGGAGGTCTCGTTGTGTGCCCACGCCAGCACGTCCGCGCCACCCTCCGCGGCGGCTGAACCCACGGTCGCGGGGTCGGGCGCGTCCCCGACGTCCGCCGAGACGACGATCGGGTCGGCCAGGAACGGCGCGCCCTTCGCCACCGACGCGAACTTCTGCGAGAACTCGCCGAACGCCAGGTGCAGCGAGCGCCGCTCGATCAGGCCGAAAGCCGCCGCGTCCCAGAACGCCGTCGCGCCGCCGTTGCCGAGCGCCACCTCATAGCCGTCCGGCGCCGAGAACAGCTCGCGCAGGCCCGCGCGGATCTCCCCCACGAGCGCCTTCACGGGCTTCTGGCGATGTGAGGTGCCCATCAGCGCCGCGCCGTCGCCCGCCAGGCGCGCGAGCGCCTCCGGGCGCACCTTCGAAGGTCCGCAGCCGAAGCGCCCATCCGCGGGCTTCAGCTCCTCCGGAATCGTCAACTGCTGGGGTTCTGTCACGGGGCTCGTCGTCATTGGGGCTCCTCGCTCGGTCTGACCATGTCGATGATCTGAGGTGCCCAGGCGCGCGGCGGTCCGAATGTCGCCGGTTCCCGGTGGTTAGCTCCACCCGAACGCCAGTCGCGACGACGTGGGCGAGTTTAGCGAACCCAGAGCGCCTCGCGCTCGATCACCGTCGCGCTCCAGCCCTCGGGCAGGCGACCCTCCGCCACGCCCGACGCGTCGCTGAGCCGTGAGCGGTCGGCCGCGAGCAGGCAGTATTCGGGCGCCGGGCCGAGCACCAGCTGGCGCCGCCACAGGCTCGCGTGCCCCCGCTCGATGCCGTCGCCGAGCAACTCGCCCAGCCCCCGATGCGGCGAGCCCGGCGGACGCGCCACCCACACGGCGACCGCCGCGTTCGCGAGCAGGTCGCTGCCCGCTTCGCCCTCGATCAGGCCGTAGAGACCGCCAGCGCCGCCGCCGTAACGCTTCGCCGCGTCGTCGTGGCTCGTGCGGTGCCCGCGACCGACGGCCGCCTCGTTCAGGACCCCCAGCGCCGCGAAGTCCTCCAGCAGATACCAGTCCTCATAGGAGATGCCCTCCTCGGACCCGTGGGTGCGCCACGGTCTCTGCGCCACGCGGAACACCGCCGAGGCGCGCATGCCCACGGGGCGGCTGTGCGCCAGCGAGCGGTGGAACGTCAGCTGCGCGTGCTCGTACGCCTCGACCGCGCCCGCGTCTCGCGGGCGGTGCCAGAAGACGTAGGCGAGCATCGCGCGGCCGCGGTCCTCAGAACGCCGGCTTGATCCAGTCCATGTGCGAGCGCAGCTCGCCGCCCACGTGCTCCACCTGGGTGTCCGCCTGTTCCGCGCGCATGCGCTTGAAGTTCTCCTGTCCCGCGCGGTTCTCCGCGATCCACTCGCGCGCGAAGTCGCCGTCCTGGATCTCCTTCAGGATCTGACGCATGTTCGCGCGCGTTTCGTCCGTGATCACGCGCTTGCCGCGCGTGTAGTCGCCGTACTCCGCCGTGTTGGAGATCGAGAAGCGCATCCCCGCGAGGCCCTTCTCGTGCATCAAATCCACGATCAGCTTCAGCTCGTGCAGGCACTCGAAGTACGCCATCTCCGGGTCATAGCCCGCCTCGACCAGCGTCTCGAAACCGGCCTGCACCAGCTCCGAGGCGCCGCCGCACAGCACCGCCTGCTCGCCGAACAGATCCGTCTCCGTCTCGTCCTTGAACGTCGTCTCGATCACGCCGCCGCGCGTGCAGCCGATGCCCTTCGCGTACGCCAGCGCCAGCGCGCGCGCGTTGCCCGTCGCGTCCTGCTCGACCGCGATCAGGCCCGGCACGCCGCTGCCTTCGGTGTACTGGCGGCGCACCAGGTGACCCGGGCCCTTCGGCGCGCACATCGCCACGTCCACGCCCGCGGGCGGGTCGATCTCCTTGTAGTGGATCGAGAAGCCGTGGCCGAACAGGATCATGTTGCCCTCCGCGATCCCGTCGCGGATCTCCTGCTCCCAGATGTCGTGGTGGCGCTCGTCCGGCAGCAGGATCATCACCAGGTCGCCGCGGCTCGCCGCGTCCACGACCGACAGCACCTCCAGGCCCTCCTCGCGCGCCGCCGCGACCGAGGCGGAGTCCTCGCGCAGACCGACCACGACTTTCACGCCGGAGTCCTTCAGGTTGAGGGCGTGGGCGTGTCCCTGCGAGCCGTAGCCGATGATTGCGACGGTCTTGCCGTCGAGGAGCGTGAGGTCTGCGTCGTCGTCGTAGATCATTCGCCGCAGGCTATCCAAACTGTGGGCCGCCGCGCGCTCGGGCGCGGCTGGGCGTCGCGGGCAGGGCTGGACGTCGCCGGTGCGGCCGAGCGGCGCGCTACGCGCTCGCGGACGCCACCAGCGTGCGGCCCGGGATCTCGAGCGCCCCGTCGGGCGCGGTGTACGGCGAGAAGCGCTCCGCCAGCGACAGCTTGATCTGCTCCATCTCCTCAGCTGGCTGGGACAGCACCGCGTCGTGGAAGTTGCGCGACAGGTCCAGCGTCGAGTCCCACAGCTCCTGGAAGCTCTCGTGGCGGCGCGACAGCTCGAGCGCCTCCACGTGCACGTCCGCGAAACCCGCCTCGGCTAGCAGCTCGCGCACACGCGCCTCGTCCCCCAGCCTGAACGGCCCCGGCATGGGCTCCGCGTCCGGGTCGGGGCGCGGCACGAGGCCGCGCTCGATCAGCTCCTGCGTCGGCAGCAGCGCCCACGGGTTCGCGTCGAGCCTGTCCCACACCGCCAGCGCCACGCGCCCGCCCGAGCGCAGCACGCGCCGTGTCTCCCCCAGCGCCGCCGCCGGGTCCGCCATCAGCATGTAGCCCCACCTGCAGATCACCGCGTCCACGCTCGCCACCGGCAGGTCGATCCATTCCGCGTTCAGCACCCTGAACTCCAGGTTCTCCAAGCCCAGCGCCGCCGCGCGAGCACGTGCCCCCGCGAGCATAGCCTCCGCCTGGTCTGACACGACCACGCCGCCCATCGGCGCTACCAGTTCCGCCGCCAGCATCGCCGTCTCCCCCAGGCCCGCAGCCAGTTCCAGCACGCGGTGCCCCGGCTGCGGCGCGATCGCGTCGAGCAGCCAGTGCGACACCGGCGCCGCGAAGTCGCGCATCAGCTCCGCCTGGCTGACCCAGCCCGACGCCGCCTCTTCCCAGTTCTCCAGGCTCGCGTCGCGGTGCGCGTTCGCGTCGAAGCTCATGCCAGCTCCCTTCGAAGAAGCTTGCCCGAGCGCGTGCGCGGCAACGGCTCCTCGCGCAACGTGTAGCGCTTCGGCACCTTGTACGGCGCCAGCGCGCCCGCGCAGTGCGCGCGCAGCTCCTCTGCGTCCAGCCGCGCGCCCGGCCGCGGCAGCACGATCGCCGTCACCGCCTCGCCCCACTGCGGGTCGCTGCGCCCCAGCACCGCCGCCTCCAACACGCCCGGGTGCGCCTCCAGCACCGCCTCCACCTCCGCCGGCGCCACGTTCTCCCCGCCGCTCACGATCGTGTCCGCCTTGCGCCCCGTCACACGCAGCCGCCCGCGCTCGTCCAACGCACCCAGATCGCCCGTGTGAAGCCAGCCGTCGGCTGCGACCGCGCCTGGCGCCACTGTCGGGCCCCGGACCAGGATCTCCTCGTCCGCGGCCACGCGCACCTCCGTGCAGAACAGCGCCGGCCCGGCCGTCAGGCGGTGAGGCCGATCTTCATAAAAATCCTCGCCGTTAGCGCCCAGTTCCGCCGCGGGCGTCGTCGTCACCTGCGAGCACGCCTCGGTCAGGCCGTACGTCAGGCCCACGGGGACGCCCGCGCGCTCGGCGCGCTCCACCAGCGCCGCCGGCACCGGGCCGCCGCCCGTCAGCGCACAGCGCAGCGCCGGCGGATCGGCGAGGCCCGCGTCGAGCAGGCGCGCGAGCGTCGTCGCCACCACGCTCACCAGCGTGATCCGCTCCTCGCGCAGCGCGTGCAGCGCGCGGTCCGTCTCGAAGCGCTCGTGCACCACCGCCGTCGTCGCGTAGATCGCCGAGCGCAGCAGGATCGACAGGCCGCCCACGTGCGACAGCGGCAGCGCGCACAGCCAGCGCTCGCGCGGGTCCACGCCGAGCGCCACCGCCGAGCCGAGCGCGCTCCACAGGATGTTGCCGTACGTCAGCTCCACCGGGCGCGGCGCCGAGGTCGTGCCCGAGGTGTGGATGATCACCGCCGTCGCGTCCAGGTCGTGGCGGCTCGCGGCGGGCGGCGGCGTCGAAAGCGCGGGCGTCGGCGCGGACCCGGATACAGCGGGCGCCTCGCCGATCGGCTCCTCCGCACGCACCTCGCAGCCCGCCGCGATCGTCTCTCTCTCGCCCTCCGTCAGGCGCGGGTCGATCGGCACCGCCACCGCGCCCAACAGCAGGCACGCGTGCAGCGCCTGCGCGAAGTCCAGCCCCGCGGGCAGCGCGATCGCCACGCGCGCGCCCGGACCCGCGCCCCGCTCGCTCAACCGCGCCGCCGCGAAGCGCGCGGCGGTGTGCAGCTGCCCGTATGACCAGCTCCCCCGCGGCGTCTCCACCGCCATGGTGTGCGGCTGCGCAGCGGCCGCCCGCGCCAGCCATCCCTCGACTTCCATGGCGCCAAGGCTAGCCGGAGTTCCCGTCGAGGCCGTTCAACTAGCCTTCGCGCCATGAGCACCACTTGGACTCCCGCCGCGGCGCCCGCCGATGGCGACTACACAGACATCCGCTACGAGAAGTCCGCCGCACCCGATCAGGGGATCGCCAAGATCACCATCGCCCGCCCCGAGGTGCGCAACGCGTTTCGGCCGCGCACCATCATCGAGATGTCACGCGCGCTCGAGGACGCGCGCGAGGACACCGACATCGGCGTGATCGTCCTCACCGGCGAAGGCGCAGACGCGTTCTGCTCCGGCGGCGACCAGCGCGTGCGCGGCGACTCCGGGTACCTCAATGACGACGATGCCGGACGGGCGGGAGTGGGCCGCTTCCACGTCACCGACCTGCACATCCAGATCCGCCGCCTGCCCAAGCCCGTCGTCGCCATGGTCGCCGGCTACGCCATCGGCGGCGGGCACGTGCTGCACCTCGTCTGCGATTTGACGATCGCCGCCGACAACGCGCGCTTCGGGCAGGTCGGACCCAAGGTCGGCTCCTTCGACGGCGGCTTCGGCGCCGGGCTGCTCGCGAACCTCGTAGGTCCCAAGAAGGCCAAGGAGATCTGGTTCCTCTGCCGGCAGTACAGCGCCGAGGAGGCCCGCGAGATGGGCATGGTCAACACCGTCGTGCCCCTGGAGCGCCTCGAGGAGGAGACCGTGCAGTGGTGCCGCGAGATGCTCGCGCTCTCCCCCTTCTCGCTGCGGCTGCTCAAGGCCAGCTTCAACGCCGCCGAGGATGGGCTGTCGGGCATCCAGCAGCTCGCCCACGACGCCAACCTGCTGTTCTACGGCAGCGAGGAGGCGCAGGAGGGACGCGACGCGTACAAGCAGAAGCGCAAGCCCGACTTCTCGCGCTTCCCCAAGCGGGCCTAGCTTGAGCGCCGTGCGCATCTGGGTGATGGCGGCGCGCGTGCGCACGCTGCCCGCCGCGGTCGCGCCCGTGCTCGTCGGCACCTCGCTCGCGCTCGGCGCCGGCCACTTCCACCCGCTCGCGTTCGTAGCCGCGCTGCTCGGCGCGATCTTCATCCAGGTCGGCACGAACCTGTCCAACGACTACTCCGACGCGCGGCGCGGCGCCGACACCGAGGACCGGCTCGGCCCAGTGCGCGTCACCGCCGGCGGGCTCGTGCCGCCCAGCCAGGTGCTGCTCGCCACGTACGTCACGTTCGGGCTCGCCGTCGCGTGCGGCGCATACCTAGTCGCCGTCGCCGGCTGGGAGCTCCTCGCCGTCGGCGCCGCCTCGATCCTCGCGGGCGTGCTCTACACCGGCGGCCCGCGCCCCTACGGCTACGAGGGCCTCGGCGAGGTGTTCGTGTTCCTGTTCTTCGGCATCGTCGCCGTCGCCGGCTCCTACTTCGTCCAGGTCCAGCACCTCCCCTGGGAGGCGTTCGTCTGCGCCGTCCCCGTCGGGCTGCTCGCCAGCGCCATCCTCGTCGTCAACAACGTCCGCGACCTCGAGACCGATCGGCGCGCCGGCAAGCGAACTTTGGCTGTGCGCCTCGGGCGGGCGCGCACGCGCTGGCTGTACACCGCGATGGTCGCGGGCGCGTTCCTCACCGCGCCGCTGCCGTGGGCGCTCGGGTCGATGACCGCTTGGCTGCTCTTGCCGTGGGCCGCCATCCCGCTCGCGCTGCGCATCATCGCCGTCGTGCGCACCCGCACCGACGGCCCCGCGCTCAACGGCGCGCTCGCCAAGACCGGCGCCGCGCAACTGCTGTTCTGCCTGCTGTTCGCCGCGGGCATCCTCGCCAGCGGCGGCATCGGCGCGTGAAGCTCCAGCTCGAACGCCGCAGCCTGCGACTGCGCACGCCGCTCCAGACCTCCTATGGCGCCGTGCACGAGCGCGAGCTGCTGCTCGTCAAGCTCACCGGCAGCGATGGGCTCACCAGCTACGGCGAAGCAGCGCCGCTCGAGGCCTACGACGGCGTCAGCATCGAGCGCGTCGAGCAGGCCCTGGAGCGCTACCTGCCGCTGCTCGAGCACGGCGAGGAGACCAACGGCGCGCGGCTCGTCGAAGCCTGCCAGGAGGCCGACCCGCTGCCGCAGGCGCTCGCCGCGATCGACATGGCGCTGTGGGACCGCGCGGGGCGACGGTTGAACCGGCCCATCGCGGGGCTGCTCAGCGACGACCACGCGCTCGCCGTGCCCGTCAACGCCACGCTCTCCGCGCTCGACCGCGCCGGCGCCGCCGAGCAGGCCGCACAGGCCGTGCAGGAAGGCTTCACCTGCCTCAAGGTCAAGGTCGGCGTCGGCGACGACGCCGGGCGCGTCGCAGCGGCCCGCGCCGGCGCCGGGCCGCGCGTCGCGCTGCGCCTCGACGCCAACGGCGCGTGGAGCGTCGAGCAGGCCATCAGCGCGATCGACGCGCTCTCCCCCGCCGGCCTCGAGCTGGTCGAGGAGCCCACGCACGGCCTGCACGAGGTGCGCGAGGTGCGCGAGCGCGTCGCCGTGCGCGTGTCCATCGACGAGACCGCCGCCGAGCTCGGCGCCATGACCGCGGGCGTCGCCGACGCGGTATGCCTGAAGATCTCCCGCTGCGGCGGGATCGGGCGGCTCATCGCCGCCGCCGCGCTCGTGCGCTCCACCGGCGCCGAGGTCTACCTTGCGTCGACGCTCGACGGACCGCTCGGGGTCGCCGCGGCGTTGCAGGCCGCCGCGGCGCTCGCCTCGCGCGGGCCGATGCCGCACTGCGGCCTCGCCACGCTCGGCATGTTCGCCGACCTCGAGAACCCGCTGCCCGTACGCGAGGGGGCGGTTGCGTTGCCTGGGGCGCCGGGGTTGGGGGTCGAGCCGTTCTGAGAGTCTGCTCCTGCCAGCTCGGTGACGCTCGGCCGATGCCTCAGCAGACCGCGAAGTTCGTGCTCAGCGTGCGCACGGTCGAAGTGACGCGGCGGTGACGAGGCCGTTTGCCGATCCCCTCGATCCTCTTGTATACGAAGTGGACGGTGAGCTTGTGAAGACCCGAAGACAACGGGGCAACCGACAACTCGATACTGGCAGGCAGACGGCGTGTGGTCGCGTTCGCAGAGTATGTCGTCACGGCAACTTTCCGCTTGTGCCCATGCTTTGCTCGCACGGTCTTCCAGTAGCTGTGCCTGATCCCGCCGTCGAGATAGACCGTTGCCCGCACGGGTTCGAATCGCGCGAGTCGGAAAGGTGCCATCACCACTATCACCAGCGAGATCGCGAGCCTTTGTCCGGGAGGGACGCACCTTTGCACCGACGGTGACTCGACGCTGATCCGACGACCGTCGAAGATCAACGAGCGTACCGTCAAGCATGCGGACAATTCCCGTCGACAGTCAGGTGGATACGGACCAAATTCGGCGATCGGCTGCTCGGGGTTGAACGTCACCTCTTCCGAGCCTACGACGGCGGTGCATTGAGCCGTCGACGGACACGCCACACCGCCCCGCGAGCCGGCGGGCGGCCCACCGATCATCTGACTGCTCGGTTCGGTCGGGTTGAAAGTCGTCTCGCCCGATTCACCAATGGCCGTGCATTGGCTGTCCGCCGGACACGCGACGCCCCACAGCCACGTTCCGGCAGCGAGTACTCGATACGTTGGACTGCCCAGCGCGGTCGGGTTGAACGTCACCTGTCGGCCCGTGTTGTCGACTGCGGTGCATTGGCTGGTAGATGGACACGCGACCCCCTGCAAGCGGCTCCCGGCGGCTAGCGTGGTTGGGGGCCCCGCGCTGCCTGGGGCGGCCGGATCGAACGTGACCTCCCGTCCGAGCGAATCGATCGCCGTGCACTGAGTCAGCGACGGACAGGCCACCGCAACCAAGCCATTACTGGGATCCAACCCCGCGACCAGCGTGGTCTGCGGATTTCCAGGATCGAATGTAACCACGCTGTCAGTCGGGTTTCCGACCGCGACGCACTCGCTCGTCGAAGGACACGCAATGGAGGACAGGCTCGTATCGGACACCATGGTCACGTGCGCGGCGCTCGGTGCAGCCGGATCGAACGTCACCTCTCGCCCCTCGTTGTCGACCGCCGTGCATTGGCTTTTCGACGGGCAGTCGATACCCGATAGGGCGTATCCCGCGTCAATGGTGGTCGACATCGGGTCGCCCGGTGCGTTCGGATCGAATGTCACCTGTTCTCCCTGGTTGTCGACGGCCGTGCACTGACTCATCGTGGGACAGGCCACAGCTCGTGCGAATTGCCCCGAGCCACCGACACTCTCAGGTGAGATCTGGCCAACCCACTCCAACGGAGCTGCACTGGCAAGAGACGGGCTGAGAGCCAGGATCATCATCGCGATCGACGCCAAGAGCGCCATCGTCCGATCTTGCCGCGCTAACTCTCGCATGCCAGGACCCCAAACACCGCTCTTACGAGAAAGTTCCGTCTCTTAGTACGGATAGCCGATTCACAACATCCTCCACAGCGACCGGGTTCTCGAGCGGCAAGCCGTGACCACCGGACGCGATGACCAGCCCACTGTCAGGCAACAGCCCCACCATCCGCCGCCCGAGCGCCTGGAACTTCGCGTCTCGATCTCCCGCCACGACCGTCACCGGCATCCCCATCTCCCCCAACCTGCCCCACAGCGGCTCCATCTCGCCCGTGCCGATGCCCCGCAACACCGCCGCCAGCGCGTCCGGTCGATTGCGTCGCTGATCTTCGCCCGCCCGCTCCCCCACCTCCGGCGGATCGTCCGCGAACAGCGGCTGCGTGCGCCAGCGCGCGATGAACTCCTCGAACGGGATGCGTTCCAGTTCATCCGCAAGTTGGTGATCGGCGCGGCGCCGCTCTGCGCGCTCGGCGTCGTCCTCGATGCCCGCGGTGCTCGACACGAGCACCAGCCGCTCGACGCGCTCGGGCGCCGCCAGCGCGACGTGCAGCGCCACCCGCCCGCCCATCGAGTAGCCGCACAGCGTGAAGCGTTCTGGGGCCTGTGCGAGGACCGCGGCGACGCAGCCGGCGAACGTGATCGGGCGGGGCGCGTCGGCGGCCTCGCCATGGCCAGGTAGGTCGAGGGCCAGGGGCAGGTAGCGTTCGGGGTCGAGCCGCTCGATCACGCCGTCCCACGCACGCCGGGTGCCGCTGAAACCGTGCAGCAGGACGAGGTTCTCGGGCGGCATCGGCCCATCGTATGACTCCAGCCACCGACACCTACACGCTGCTGAGGGCCTTCGTGGATGAGCTGGCGCGCTGCGGCATGCGCGCGGCGTGCACCTCGCCCGGCTCGCGCAACACGCCGCTGCTGCTCTCGCTCGCGCGCGAGGAGCGCCTGCGCTGCTACTCCCACGTGGACGAGCGGTGCGCGGGATTCTTCGCGCTCGGCCTCGCCAAGGCGTCTGGGCTGCCCGTCGCGGTGACGTGCACCTCTGGGACCGCAGCGGCGGAGCTCCTGCCCGCGGTGATCGAGGCACATGAGGCGCGTGTGCCGCTGCTGCTGCTCACCGCCGACCGGCCGCCTGAGCTGCGCGAGAACGGCGCCGGGCAAGCGATCGACCAGTTGAAGCTGTTCGGCGGCGCGGCGAAGTGGTTCTTCGAGGTCGGCACGCACGACGCCAGCCCCGAGCGGTTGCGGTGGATGCGCACGGTCGCCTGCCGCGCTTACTGGACCGCGTTGGAGGGCCGCCCGGGGGCAGTTCACCTGAACTTCCCGCTGCGCGAGCCGCTCGTAACCGATGAAGCGCTGCCCGATGACGACTCCGGCCGCCCCGACGGCAGGCCGTACGTGTCGCGGCCCGTCACGCGGCTCGTCGCGAAACCCAACGACAACGAGCTGCACCAGCTCATCGCGGCGGCGCGGCGAGGCGTGATCGTCGCCGGGCGCCACGAGCGCAACACCCCACTGGGCAAAGTCGCGGCCGAGTTTGCCCAGACGGCCGGCTGGCCGCTGCTCGCGGACCCGCTCTCCGGCGCGCGCCGCGGTACCGCGGCCGTGGCCCACTACGATGCGCTGTTGCGCGAGGAGTCATTCGCACAGTGGGCCGTGCCAGACCTCGTGCTGCGCGTCGGCGACCTGCCGGTGTCGAAGCCGCTGCGCACGTGGCTTGCGAGCCTCGCGGACGGCGGGGTGCGCCAGGTGGCGCTCGACCCGGAGGGCGCGTGGCAGGACCCAACATCCGTGCTCTCGGACTGCCTCGCGATCGACCCCGTTCAGGCGCTCACGCAGGCCACGGAGGCGCTCAGACCCGCACAGGAGGACTGGCTTTCGAGCTGGCGCAGCGCGGATGATCTCGCGGCCGAGGCGATGCTCGGCGTGATCGCCGAGAGCGGGCTCTCGGAGCCGGCCGTCGCGGCTGAGCTGGGCGTGCTGCTGCCCGAGGGCGCCACGCTGTTCGTCGCATCCTCGATGCCCGTGCGCGACATCGAGACGTTCTGGCCCGTCCGAGCCGACCCGCCACGCACGCTTTGCAACCGCGGCGCGAACGGCATCGACGGGACCGTCTCCTCGGCGTTCGGCGCGGCCGCCGCGCACGAGGGGCCGGTTGTCCTGCTGATCGGCGACGTGGCGCTCGCCCACGACATCGGCGCGCTGCTCACGGCGCGGCGGACGGGACTGAAGCTGACGGTCGTGCTGCTCGACAACGGCGGCGGCGGGATCTTCGACTTCCTACCGATCGCGCAGACCGACACGGTCGAGGAGCGGATCTACGCCACGCACGTGAGCACCCCCACCGGCCTCGACTTCGCGCAGGTCGCCACCGCGTTTGGCTTCGCTCATGACCGAGCCCAGGACGTGGCAGGGCTTCCGGAGTGCGATCGAGCGAGCGATGGAGCGCGAGGAGTCGAGCATCGTCGAAGTCCGCACCAAGCGAGCGGAGAACGTGGTGCTGCATCGCGCCGTCTGGCAGACGGTGTCGAGAGCGTTGAACCCGCGCAACGGCGGCTGAGCCAGCGCGCAAGCCGCGAACAGAGGCCGCGGCATTTCAAGGACGCAGCGTTCGTCGGACGGCATCGAGCGGAATCATCAGTGTGTCCAGCGTCAGCGGTGAAGACTCGAACCCGAAGCGGCGATAGAACGATGCGGCGCGGTCATCCAGTGCGTCCACGGTTACTGTGCGTACGGCGAGTTGGTCGGAGGCGCGTAGGACGCGCTGGAGCGCGTCGAGCAGGAGGCTGCGTCCGAGGCCTGCATCCTGGTGCTGCTCCGTGACCGCGAGGCGCGCGATGAGCGCCACGGGAATGGGGAAGTGCCGGGATAGTCCCTGGCGCACGCTGGAGGTAGCCTGCTCGTGCTCGACTTGCGCCGCTACGAGGGTGTAGTAGCCGGCGACTTTGCCGTCTGGCTCGGCCGTCACGAAAGTGCGGGCAGCATCGCGCTGCTGATTCTGTCCTGCGTAGGCGATCAGCCAACGGTCCAGAGGTGCCTCGCCGCAGCTGAACTGATCGACGCGGTGTGCCTTGCGGTCAAACGAGGCGGTCGCGCTGAGCTTCAGCGTCACGCCTCGGGCAGGACGCTCGGCCTCTCGACGAGCCGACGCAACCCTCGTTCGGAGGCGGGTGAGGGCTCCTCCAGTGCGGTGAGGAACCGCTGCGCCGCTTCGTCATCCACTACGTAGCGGGTGCGCTCAGCGAGGGTGCGCTCGGCCGCGTGGCGAGCGGCTCGTCGTACGAACTCGCTCAGGGTCTCGCCGCTGACGGCTGCGGCGGCCTGCTCGAGGTCGCGCTCCTCCTCAGTGATCCTGATCTCGATCCTGCGTGTCTTGGTAGTTGGGACGGAAGCCATGAGCAAAGTGTACGGCATCTGTCCGGACAGATCTGGGCTCCGCGTTTAACGCTGGCGCTCAACCCGCAAGCAGCGGCAGCAACGCCTGCAGCTTGACCTCCGTCTCCGCCAACTCCGCCGCGGGGTCGGAGTCGCGGACGATGCCGTTGCCGGCGTAGCAGCGGGCGACGTTGCCGCGCAGCAGCGCGCAGCGTAGGGCGACGCAGAATTCGCCGTCGCCGGTGGCGTCGGTCCAGCCGACGGGGCCGGAGTACCAGCCGCGGTCGAGGCCCTCGAGGGCGGGGATGAGCGGCGCGGCGCGCTCCAGCGGCTCGCCGCCGACCGCCGGCGTGGGGTGCATCAAGCCCGCGAGCTCGAGCGCCTCCATGGGCGTGGCGAGCTGCGCGCGGATGGGCGTGGCGAGGTGCTGGATGTTGGCGATCCGCACGAGCTCTGGCTCGGGGGCGGCGGCGACCCAGATCGCGTGCGGGCGCAGCGTGCGCTCGATGCGCCGCGCCACGATCGCGTGCTCCTCGCGGTAGCTCGCGTCGCGCAGCAGTTGCTCGCCGAGGTGCTCGTCGACGGCGGGGTCGGCGCTGCGGCGCGTGGAGCCGGCGAGCGCGAGCGTGCTCACGCGGTGGCCCTCGCGGCGGATCAAGAGCTCGGGGCTCGCGGCGATCAGCGTGGCGTCACCGCGCCCGACGCAGAACACGAAGCACGACGGGAACTCCGCGCGCAGCACGCCGAACACGGCAGCGACGTCGTACGCCTGCGGCGCGTGCACCTGCACTTCGCGCGCGAGCACGATCTTCTCCAGCTCTCCCGCCGCGATCCGCTCGACCGCACGCGCGACCGCCTGCTCGAAGTGCTCCGGGGGCATCGTGCTCGCGACCTGGAAGCGCCCCGTGGGCGCAGGGTCGAGCAGCGGCAGCGGACGTTGGCGCAGCTCCGCCACACGGCGCTCCAGGCGCTCGAGCAGCTCTTCGGGCAGATCGTCAGGCGAGGCGAGCGCGGCGAGCGCCATGCGCACTCTGCCGTCCCTGCGCACGAGCGCCACCTCGGGCACGGTCAGCGACGCGGGCTCGAAGCCGTCCCAGTGCGGCGCGCTGCCGCCGTCGCGCGCGAACGCGAAGCCGCCCACCGCGACGGGGCCGGCGGACTCGTCGTCGCTGTCCGACACCGCGTCCGCGGACAGGCCCGCGCCAACGCTCCGCCACGGTCGCAAAGCGCTCGGAGCCGCCGGCCTGCATGACTAACGTCTCCCCCAGCGCCGCCAGCGCGGCGCTGCCGCGGTCGGGCTGCTCGAACACGAACCACGCCTCGCCGGGCCGGCGCGAGGCGCACACGACCGCCGACGGGTCCACCTCGCCGGGCAGCGGCACGGAGAGCGTGGCGAGCGTCGCGCGCCCGCCGCGTCGCGCGCGACGCACGGCCAGCGCCAGCCGCGCGGACAGCCGCTCTCGATCGGCCTCCGTCAGCGTGAAGGGGGAGCGAGAGCCGGTTGTCCAGCAATGGCCTAGGTCTCGCTGCGCCCGCGGGAGATGGCGATCTCCCCCGTGCGCATCATCTCGATCAGGCCGAACGGGCGGACCATCGTCTCGAACGCCTCGATCTTGTCGGTGGTGCCGGTGACCTCGATGATGATCGCGCGCTTGGTCACGTCGACGACCTTGCCGCGGAAGATCTCAGCGATCTGCATCAGCTCGCCGCGCTGCGTCCCGTCGGCTGAGACCTTGAACAGCGCGAGCTCGCGCGCGACGGTGTCGGCGGGCTCGAGGTCGCGGATCTTGAGCACGTTGACGAGCTTGTGCAGCTGCTTGGTGACCTGGTCGATCGGGTGCAGCGCCCCGTCGACGGTGAGCGTGACGCGCGAGATCTGCTCGTCCTCGGTGGGGCCGACGGTGAGCGTGTCGATGTTGAAGCCGCGCCTGGCGAACAGGCCGGCGATGCGCGTGAGCACGCCGGACTTGTTTTCCACGAGGATCGACAGCACGTGCTTGCGGCCCGTGCGCAGGCTGGTGGCAGCCTGCAGCTCCTCGAGGCTGAGCGTCTCCTTGGTTCCCGGTTCGCCCATGATGGTCACCCCACCATCTCGCGAGCGGCGGTGCCGGCGGGGATCATCGGGTAGGTGTTCTCCTCGCGCGTGACGCGCACGTCCACGAGCACGGGCCCGTCGATGGCGATCGCTCGCTTCATGTCCTCCACGAGCGTGGTCTTGTCGGTGAGGCGCATCGCGGTCACGCCGTAGGCCTCGGCGAGCTTGACGAAGTCGGGGAACTCGCCCATGTCGACGTGGCTGTATTTGCCGTCCCAGAACAGCTCCTGCCACTGGCGGACCATGCCGAGGTAGCCGTTGTTCATGATGAAAACCTTGATCGGGATGTTGTTCTGCGCGCACGTGGCGAGCTCCTGCGCGTTCATCTGCACGGAGCCGTCACCGGCGATGCAGCACACGAGCCGCTCGGGCTCGCCGACGGCTGCGCCCATCGCGGCGGGCAGGCCGAAGCCCATCGTGCCGAGGCCGCCGGAGTTGATCCAGCGCCGCGGCGCGGGGAAGTCGTAGTACTGCGCGGCCCACATCTGGTGCTGGCCGACGTCGCTGGTGACGATCGCCTCGCCGCCGGTGGCCTCGCACAGCGCCCTGACCATGTACTGCGGCTTTATCTCGGTGTCGGTGCTTTCCTCCCAGCCGAGCGGGTACTTGGTTTTCCAGCCGTCGATCCTGCTCCACCACGCGTCCAGGCGCGCGGGGTCGGCCTCGAGGGCGCGGTACTCGATCTCGAGCTTGGCGAGCACGTGCTTGGCGTCGCCCACGATGGGGATGTGCGCGGGCACGTTCTTTGAGATCTCCGCGGGGTCGACGTCGATGTGGATGAACTTCGCGCGCGGGGCGAACTCGGACAGCTTGCCGGTGATGCGGTCGTCGAAGCGCGCGCCCACGGCGCAGATCAGGTCGGCCTCGTCCATGGCGTAGTTGGCCGCGCGCGTGCCGTGCATGCCGAGCATCCCGAGCCACTGCTCGTGCGGGGCGGGGAACGCGCCGAGGCCCATGAGCGTGCACGTGATCGGGAAGCGGTCGGATTTGACGAAGTCGATCAGCTCCTGGGAGGCGTTCGCGTTGACGACGCCGCCGCCCGCGTAGATCACGGGGCGCTGCGCCGCGGCAAGCGCCTTGGCGGCCTGTCGGATCTGCTTCTGGTTGCCTTCCGTTTTCGGCTGGTAGCCGGGCAGGCGCACGTCGGTGACGGGCTCGTAGTCGATCTCCGCGCGGGAGAGGTCCATCGGGATGTCCACGAGCACGGGGCCGGGGCGGCCGGTGCGAGCGATGTGGAATGCCTCGTGGATCGCACGCGGGAGCTCCTGCGGGTCCTGGATCATGAACGAGTGCTTGACGACGGGCATCGTGATGCCGATCGTGTCGGCCTCCTGGAAGCCGTCGGTGCCGAGCAGCTCGGTGCGCACCTGGCCGGTGATGAACACGACCGGGCACGGAGTCCATCATCGCGTCGCAGATCGGCGTGATGAGGTTGGTCGCGCCGGGGCCGCTGGTGGCGAACGCGACGCCGACCTTGCCGGTCGCCTTGGCGTAGCCCTCGGCGGCGTGGCCGCCGCCGGCCTCGTGGCGGACGAGGATGTGGCGGATGCCGCCGTTGACGAACGCGTCGTAGGTCGGGAGGTTGGCGCCGCCGGGCAGGCCGAAGACGACGTCCACGCCCTCCGCCTTCAGACACTCCATCAAGGCATCGACTGCCCGCATATCACCGACCTCCCTTCCTGTCAATTTGGGGAAAACGCCAGTGTACCAGCGGGTTTACACGCGCTTTTCAGGACGATCCGATCCCACCCCGATGGCGAGCACGATGATTCCCGCGACGGTGACGACGAGCAGCGAGGAGCGCATCGAGACTTCGAGGAAGCGTTTGCGCACCCAGGCGATCGCGAGCAGCTCGAACGCGACCACGGCGCCCGGCGACGACGAGCGCCTTGTTGACGTCGGAGATGATGAACGGGAGCGTGTGGAAGATGCCGCCGAGCGTGGTCATTCCGCCGGTGATCGCGCCGCGCACGACCGCGGAGCCGCGGCCGGTCTGCTCGCCGGTGTCCGACAGCGCCTCCGACCAGCCCATGCTGACGCCGGCGCCGAGCGCGGTGGAGAAGCCGACGAGCAGCGCGGTGCGCGAGCTGGACGCGACCGCGGCGGCGAAGATCGGCGCGAGCGAGGAGACGGTCCCGTCGATCATGCCGACGAGCGCGGGCTGCACGACGCGCAGCACGAAGTCGCGCTCGTGCGCGAAGCCCGCGCGGTGAATCAGGCGCGCGATGAGCGACTCGTGTTCGGGTGCTATCTCGGCCTCCGCGCTCATCCATCCACAGCGTATGCAAAGCGTCGGATTAGGGCGGCCGAAATCGGGCGAGCGCCCCGCGGCGCGGGCGCGGCGACGACGCGGGCGCGGACGGACGACGGGTCGCTCAGCGCGAGGAGGCTGCCGATGCGCGCTCGCGCTCCCACGACTCGGGCGCGATCGCGACGTCGGGGAACTCGAACTCGGCGCCGCAGCGTGTGCAGAGCGCGTCGTAGATCTTGGTGACGTGCCCGCACTGCGGGCACTGGCGGCGCAGCTCGTCGCGCTCGAAGCGGTAGGCGATCGCGGCGATCAGGCCGAAGAACGGCACGGCGGCGGAGATGAGGAACCACAGCGCGAAGGAGCTGCCCTTGATCCTGCCGACGACGCCGCCGGCGAGACCGAATGCGAGTGCGATGACGACGTAGGCCATCGGACGGCGCGCCGCTCGTTACAGCAGGACCCGCAGCGCCCAGATGACGGCGACCACGGCGACTACGAAGATGAGCGTGCTGAACAGGAACGAGACGATGTGGATGATGAAGCCGAGCAGCAGCCACGCGGCGACGAGGAAGATGAGCGCCGCGACGACGGTCCTGCCGAACGACCTGGGAGATGACTCGTTCATCTGCGCATCAGCTTAACGGCTATGCGACCGGACAGGAAGTACTACCCCTGCCCGGCCGCAATCGCCGTGTGTCACCGGCCGAGGGAAGCCGGAACGATGGGATCGATTGGAGGGAGTCCGTTACACACTGCGTGACCATCCTGGTCGTCGTCAACTGCAGGAGCATCCTTGCGCGAGCGGCCGCGAAGCAATTGGACCGCAGTCCAAAATGTGCCGGGCGGCGCTGTTTTAGATGCCCAGCTGCGCGTTGATCAGGCGCGCCACCTCGGTGCCGTCGGCGCGGCCCTTGGTCTCGCGCATGACGTGCCCGACGATCGGCCCGATCGCCTTCGCGTTGCCCTGGCGCACGCGCTCGGCGGCGTCGCCGTTGGCGGCGAGCGCGGCGGCGACGATCGCCTCGAGCTCGGAGCTGTCGTCCATCGCCGCGAGCCCCTCGTCCTCGACGATCGTCTCGGGATCGCCACCGTCCGCTACGAGCGTGTCGAGCACGCTGCGCGCGGCGCCGGAGCTGACGCGCTTGGCGGCGACCATCGCCACGAGCGACGCGAGCGCGCCCGGCGTGACGTTCGAGTCGGCCGGGTCGGCGCCGTCCTCTAGTCGCGCCACCAGCTCTCCGGTGATCCAGTTGGCGAGCGCCTGCGCGGGCGGCGCTTCGGCGGGCGGCGCGGACGCAGCGGAATCCGTGCCTGCGGCGAGCGCGGCCTCGAAGAAGTCGCCCAGCTCGGCGCGGAACGCGAGTACCTGGGCGCTCTCCTCGCTGATGGAGTGCTCGCGCGCGAGGCGCTCAGCGCGGTCGGCGGGCAGCTCGGACATGTCGGCGCGCGCGGCGTCGACCATGGCGGGCTCGATCGCGACGGGCAGCAGGTCGGGCTCGGGGAAGTAGCGGTAGTCGTGCGCCTCCTCCTTGGAGCGCAGCGATGTGATCGCGCCGGAGGCGGGATCGAAGTGCAGCGTCTCCTGTGTGACGGTGCCGCCACCGGCGAGGATCTTCTCCTGGCGGGCTATCTCGGCGCGAATGCCGCGCTCGATGAAGCGGAAGGAGTTCATGTTCTTGAGCTCCGTCTTGACGCCCAAGCCGTCGCTGCCGACGGGGCGCAGCGAGATGTTGGCGTCGCAGCGCAGCGAGCCCTCCTCCATGTTGACGTCGCTGACGCCGAGCGCGCGCAGCGTCGAGCGCAGCAGCTTCAGCCACGCGCTGGCCTGCTCGGCGGAGCGCACGTCGGGCTCGGTGACGATCTCCGCGAGCGGCGTGCCGCCGCGGTTGAAGTCGACGATCGACGCGTCGGAGCCGTGGATGCGCCCGCTTGAGCCGACGTGCGTGAGCTTGGCGGCGTCCTCCTCGAGATGCACGCGGTGGATGCGCACGTCGGCGAGCTGTCCGCCGAGGCACAGCGGCTCGTCGTACTGGGAGATCTGGTAGCCCTTGGGCAGGTCGGGGTAGAAGTAGTTCTTGCGGTGGAAGATCGAGCGCGGCGCGAGCTTGGAGCCGAGCGCGAGGCCGATCATGAGCCCGAAGTGCACGGCGCGCGCGTTGACGACGGGCAGGCTGCCGGGCAGGCCGAGGCAGACGGGGCACGTGCGCGTGTTTGGCGCCTCGCCGAAGGACAGCTCACAGCCGCAGAACATCTTCGTGGCGGTGGCGAGCTGGACGTGGATCTCCAGGCCGATGACTGGTTCGTACTCAGACACGAGCGCTGCTCCCGTCGAAGGCGAGTGGCGAGTTCGATCGCGTGGGCGGCGTCGAGCAGACGGTTCTCGCTGAACGCGGGGCCGGCGATCTGTAGGCCGACGGGCAGTCCGGCGCTGAGGCCGCAGGGGATCGAGATGGCGGGGATGCCGGCGAGCGACATGGGCACGGTGCAGTAGTCGTTGAGGTACATCGCGAGTGGGTCGCGCGGTCTTCTCTCCGAGCTTGAACGCGACCGTGGGCGCGGTTGGCGTGACGATGAAGTCGACGTCGGCGAACGCGGCGCGGAAGTCGTCGGAGATCTTCGTGCGCACGCGCTGCGCGCGGCTGTAGTAGGCGTCGTAGTAGCCGGAGGAGAGCGCGTAGGTGCCGAGCATGATGCGGCGCTTGACCTCCGCGCCGAAGCCGTCGTGGCGGGTGCTGGTGTACATGTCGAGCAGGTCCTCGGCGTCCGGTGCGCGCATGCCGTAGCGCACGCCGTCGAAGCGCGCGAGATTGGAGGACGCCTCGGCTGGCGCGAGCACGTAGTAGGCGGACAGCGCGTGCGGGGCGTGTGGGAGGCTGACCTCGCGGACGCTCGCCCCCAGCTCCTCGGCGCGCTGCGAGGGTCGCGCGGAAGGCGTCGAGCACGCCGGCTTCGATGCCCTCGCCGGTGAGCTCGTCGGGGACGCCGAGCGTGACGCCGTCGAGGCGCTCGGCGGTGGGCAGCTCGATCGCATGGGGGAACTGCAGCGACGTGGCGTCGCACTCGTCGCGGCCGGTCATGTGCGCGAACAGAAGCGCGGCGTCGCGCACGTCGCGCGTGAGCGGACCGGCCTGGTCGAGCGAGGAGGCGAACGCGATCATGCCGTAGCGCGACACGGAGCCGTAGGTGGGTTTGAGCCCGACGATGCCGCACAGCGCGGCGGGCTGGCGGATGGAGCCGCCGGTGTCGGTGCCGAGCGCCCACGGCGCGAGGCCCGCGGCGACCGCCGCGGCGCTGCCGCCGGAGGAGCCGCCGGGCACGCGCGCGCGATCCCACGGGTTGCGCACGGTGCCGAAGCCGGAGTTCTCGTTGGAGGAGCCCATCGCGAACTCGTCCTGGTTGGTCTTCGCCAGCAGCGTGGCGCCCGCATCGGCGCAGGCGCCTGACGGCGGTGGCGGTGTACGGCGGCAGATACCCCTCGAGGATGCGCGAGCCCGACTGGCTGGGCACGCCCTCGGTGCAGAACAGATCCTTGACCGCGAGCGGCACGCCGCCCAGCGGTCGGGCACTCGCGCTGTCCTCCGCGGGCGCGCCCTCGGCGACCCACGTGAAGCAGTTCAGCCCCTCATCGCCCGCGGCGCGGTCGGCGGCGGCGCGCTCGCGGTAGACGTCGAACAGCTCACGCGCGGACAGCGACCCGTCGGCGATCGCCGCCGCCGCGTCGGCGGCGGACAGGTCGATTACATCGCTCATCCTGACCACGCAGGACAGGCCGAACACGTCCGAGTCGGCTTCACGCCTGGGGACTCGGGACTAGGAAGCCCTGATCGCTCGCGGCGGGCGCCTGAGCGAGCGCGACCTCGCGCGGGAGCGACGCGCGCGGCTCGTCGGGCCTGAGCGCGCCGGTCATCTCCACGACGTGCGAGGTGGGCGCGACGTCGTCGAGGTCGAGCTCGCCGATCGTGGCGATGTGGTCGAGCACGGCCGACAGCTCGCGCGCCATCGGCTCGATCTCATCCTCGCTCAGCGCCAGCCGAGCGAGGCGCGCCACGTGGAGAACCTCATCGCGTGCGATCACAGGGCGGCATTCTACGGCGCGAGCGCGGCGCGCCGTAGAACGCGTCCTGCCAAGCGGTGCGCGTGCGCCTACTGCTCGGCCGGCGTGTCGCTTGACGGCTCGGAGCCGACCGGCGCAGCTGGTGCGGCCGGCGGCGGTATCGGCGGTGCGGGCGCTCCAGATGCGGCGCCGGCTGGTGTGGCCGCGGATCCAACGGGCTGGCTCGCGCCGACGGCGGCGCCGAGGTTGCCCATGGCATCGCTCGCCTGCGCGCGCACGTCCGCGATCGAGGTGCCTTCGTCCTGCATGCCGAGATAGCCGCCGTAGGCGATGCCAGCGGCAGCGATCAGTCCGAGCCAGATGCCGATCTTGATGCCGACGGACGCGTGGAAGTTGCCGAAGCTGGCGCTGGCGGTGGGGTGATGGATGATCCTGTAGAGGATCGCGAGCGTGGAGAGCGCGCCGAGTCCGGCGATGAGCACTCCTGGCTGCATGGGCAGTTTGAGCTGCAGCACGCCCATGGAGATCGCGACGGCGGCGAGCACGACGATGATCGTGATCAGCCACAGCCAGCGGCTGACGGTGAACGTGTGCCAACCGTTGGCGCTGTAGCTGCTGCTGATGTTCACCCCGCCGATCGACGGCGCGTTGGAGCTGACGCCGTACCACTTAAAGAAGAACAGAAAGATGAACAGAGCGATGGCGCTGACGCCGACGATCTGATCGGAGCGGCGCAGGCGGCTGACATCGAAACCCATTGAACTCTCCCCCAGCGGTCGATGGTCGATTCATTCCGGACTTTGCATCCGTAGTCACAAAGTTCCTCGTTCCGGCCCTCGATCCTGCATGGCGCGCTAAGGCCGTGGGCGGGGCTCCGGGGTCGCGGGGTCATACAGCGAGGGCCGTTCGTCGCGCAGCGCGAGCCATGCGCCGAGCAGCACCGCGACCGCGCCGGCGAGCGCGAGCCACGGGCCGGCGCACAGCGAGGTGGCGTGTTCGGGGCGCTCGAGCACCCTGACGACCGCAGCGGCCGTGGCGATCAGCCCGAGCAGCACGCACCACACGGCGATGGAGACGGGCAGCGCGGTGCTGCGCTCGGTGACGGCGCTCAGAACCATCGCGAGCGCGGCGCACAACGCGGTGAGCAGCAGGATCACGGCGGGTCCGAACGTGTCCCACGCGTCGAGCGTGCCGATCGGCGTTTCATACCACGGCTTCAGCAGCGACACGATCAGCAGCACGGCGCCGATCGACACGATCGTCTCGCCGACCCGGAACTGCTTGAGCTTCATCTTCCCCCCTCCGCTCCGAGCTCGCCAAACATGGTCTCCAGCTCGGCGTGATAGCTGGCCGCCTGCAGCGTGTTGCGCAGCAGGAACGCGATCGTCATCGGCCCCACGCCGCCGGGCACGGGCGTGATCGCTGAGGCGATCTCGCTGACGGCGTCGAAGTCCACATCGCCCACGAGGCCGCTCTTGTTCCCGGCCTCCTCGGGCGTGAGACGGTTCATGCCGACGTCGATCACGACCGCGCCGGGCTTGACGAACTCCGCCTCGATCAGCCGCGGCTGGCCGACCGCGGCGATGAGCACGTCCGCTCGAGCGCACACCTCGCGCAGATCGCTCGTGCGCGAGTGGCAGACGGTGACGGTGGCGTTCGCCGCCAGCAGCAGCTGCGCCATCGGCTTGCCGAACAGGTTCGAGCGCCCCACGACGACCGCGTCAACGCCTTCGAGCTTCGTGTCGGCGCTCGCGAGCAGCTCCATCACACCGCAGGGCGTGCACGGGCGCAGGCCGGGACGACCGAGCGAGAGCAGCCCCGTGTTGACGGGCGTCAGGCCGTCGACGTCCTTGTCGGGCGCGATCATCGCGGTCAGCGAGGGCCCGTCGAGATGGTCGGGCACGGGCAGCTGCAGCAGGATCCCGCTGACGGCGGCGTCTCCGTTGAGGGCGTCCAGCTCCTCGGCGACCTGCTCGAAGCTCGAGTCGGCGGGCAGGCGGCGGTCGAACGGGACCATCCCCACCTCCAGGCACGCGCGCTGCTTGCCGCCGACGTATACCGCCGAGGCGGGATCATCGCCAACGAGCACCGTCGCGAGGCCCGGCGCGCGTCCTGTGCGCTCGGTGAAGTCCATCACCTCGTGCGCGAGCTCCTCGCGCACGCGTGCGGCGATCGCCTTGCCGTCGATGATCGTGGCACTCATGTGGGAGATGCTATGCCCTAGAGCGGAAACGGAACGCGCGCATCAGCACGAACGCGCGCCTGAGAACGCTTTCCTCAGCGTCGAGTGACCGGCGCGTACTCGGCCATCAGCTTGCGCTCCGAGCCGTCCTCGGCGAAGCGCACCACGATCACGCCCCCCGGCTCGACGCCCGTGACGACCCCGTCGCCGAACGCCGCGTGCACCACGTCCTCGCCGAGACGGAACTGACCGGCCGCTGGCTGGGTCTCGCGGATGCGCCGCGCGACGATCGGCTCCGAGCGCGTGGCGGACGTCCCCGCCCAGCTCGTCTGCCCCGCGCCGCGCGAGCCGAGCGTCGCGGTCGCGCCGTTCCAGCCGCCACCCCCGCCCGAGCCGAAGCCGGGGCGGAAGACGGACTGCTGGGGCTCCTCCATCAGGTCGCCGGGGATCTCGTCCAGGAAGCGGCTCGGCAGCCCGAACGTCTGCGCGCCGAACACCGCGCGGCGGCGCGCGTACGTGAGGTAGAGCTGGCGCATGGCGCGCGTGATGCCGACGTAGAACAGCCTGCGCTCCTCCTCCAGGCTGCCCTCGTCGACGGAGCGCGAGTGCGGGAACACGCCCTCCTCGCAACCGGCGATGAACACGATCGGGTACTCCAGGCCCTTGGCGTTGTGCAGCGTCATCAGCGTCACGAGGCCCTCCTCGTCGCTGCGCGAGTCCGCGTCCGCGACGAGCGCGATCTGCTGCAGGAACACGTCCAGGCCGCCCTCTCCCGCGCCCGCCTCCACGTCGAACTCGCGGCCCACCTCGACGAGCTGCTCGAGGTTCTCGATCCGCCCCTGCGCCTCGATCGTGCGGTCCGCCTCGAGCGCGTCTATGTAACCCGTCTGGGAGAGCATCGCTTCGAGCAGCTCCGCGATCGGAACCGGCTCGCGCGCGGGCTGGGCATCCGCATCGGGCACGGGCTGGGCGTCGTCTCCCGCCACCGGCATCGCGTCGGACGCCAACTCGGCCTGGTCGCCGCCCCCGAGTTCGGCATCGCCGCCGACGGGCGGCAGGCCCGTGAGCACGCGCAGGTCCTCCATCGTGTCCATGAACCGCCGCAGCGCCTTGATCGCCGCGGTGCCGAGGCCGGGGATCGTGTCGGGCGCCTGCGCGGCCTCCCACACCGACACGCCGATCGACGCGGCGTGCATTGTGATCCGCGACAGCGACGTCTGCCCCAGCCCGCGCCGCGGCGAGTTGGCCACGCGCGTGAAGCTGACCACGTCGAACGGGTTCGCCAGCAGCGACAGGTACGCGATCGCGTCCTTGATCTCCGCGCGCTCGTAGAACTTCGTCCCGCCGATCACCTGGTAGGCGATCTCCTGGCGCACGAGGGTGTCCTCGATGACGCGCGACATGCCGTTCGTGCGATACAGCACCGCGATCTCCGCGCGCGATGCGCCCTCGTCGACCAGCCGCTGGATCTCGCCGACGACGAAGCGCGCCTCGGCGTGCTCGTCGTCGAGGGCGCGCAGCTGGATCTGATCGCCCTGCCCCAGATCGCTCCATAGCTTCTTCGAGATCCCGCCGCGGTTGTTCGAGATCACCGAGTTCGCCGCCGAGAGGATCGTCTCCGTGGAGCGGTAGTTCTGCTCCAGCTTCACCACGCGCGCGTCGGGGAAGTCCTCCTCGAAGTCCAGGATATTTCTCACATCAGCGCCCCGAAAGCTATAGATCGAGTTGTGGGTGACGAGACCGTTTGCGATGAAGTTGTGGACGCCTTCGATGTCTAGGTCGTAAACCGAACCCTCGATCGGAACCTGTTCTACCGTGTCGATCACGTCGAACCCCCCGTCAGCGCCCGCCATCACCATTCCGGGTCTCAGGGAAGAGGCGGGCATGAACGGCAGTGCGCTCGCGACTTTCTCGGGGTTCCTCACCAGTCGAGCGTTGAGCTGCAGCTGAAAGTCGAGAACGCCGCGTACCCGGTTGACCGTCGAGAGCAGAGAGCGCATGTCGGCTGATGCAGTCTCATAGCGCCATCCATCAGACCCGCGCCTCGCTGGCCTCACGCTCAGCCCAAGGCCCTGGAGCGCCTCTCTGCCGTGTCCGTCATAGCCGAACATCGATATTCGATGCATCGGCGTAGCGCCGCGGCGATCCCCGCACAACGTAAGCACCATCCGGCGGCGCAGCCGCGGTGAGCCAAGCCGACCCGACGTATGAGATTGCGGCGTGAAATGAGGAACGCGAACACTCAGCCCTTCATCCTCGAGCAACCGGCGTCCGGCCGTCTCTGTGTCGAGTTCAGCGAACACGCGGTCGATCATCGCCTGGTTGCCAACTACGCTATCGACGCTTTTGGCAGCAGATCGGCGGGCATTGAAGGGAAGCGTCGGCAGCCCGTATCGCGCCGCAAGCACGTGCTCGGCCACGCGGGCCTCGACATCGCTGGCATGCACAGACACCACCCATGCCGCGTCTGCGCTCTCGGTGTTGAGCCTGAGCCGAACTCCAATGACCGGCTTGGATTGCCCCGCCGTGTAGGTCCGCGACGTCCCGATACGGAACCCGAAACCGCGCTTCCACATCAGATAGGTCATATGTAGCTGTGGGCTCCTACCGACGACGAAGCCAGCGAAATGGATGTGCTCGTCCGTGCTCACGAGCCGCCGTCCTGAGCTGGTCTCGACCGCGGTCCCGGCTACAGCATGCGTCTCGTGGCAGCGAATCACCCGAGAAGGCCGAAAATCACCGCTTCCGTGCGCCGCCATCACGAGGTCCCCCACCCGTACCTCCTCGATTGGCCGCTGGCTCCCATCCGCCATCGTGATCTGTGTGCCAGCCACAAGGCACTGTGCGTCATCACCCACCACCGCGAGGTTGCGGTGGCCGACGGGCCCCGCGTACGTCGGCCTGTCCCCCGGCTCAGCCTGGCCGCTCGGCGGGCGCCCTCCGCCGACGAGCAGCTGCAGCATCCGATACTGCGCGTGGTTGGTGTCCTGGTACTCGTCCACCAGCACGTGACGGAACGCGGTGGAATAACGCTCGCGCACCTCGGGGTACAGCTCCAGCAGGTTGACCGTGCGGAACAGCAGATCGTCGAAGTCCATCGCGTTCATGCGCAGCAGGTCGCGCTCGTAGATCGCGTACACCTCTCCCACCATCTCCTCGAACTGCGAGCCCACCGCCTGCTGGTAGGACTCCGCGTCGATCAGCTTGTTCTTCGCCGCGGAGATCTGGTTGAGCAGCGCTGCGGGCGTGAATCGCTTCGGGTCCACGCCCACCGCGTCCGCGGAGCGCTTCGCCAGCCGCCGCGAGTCCGCCTGGTCGTAGATCGTGAACTGGCGCGTGTAGCCCAGACGCTCCGCCTCCGAGCGCAGGATTCGCGCGCACGCCGAATGGAACGTCATCAGCCACATCCCCCGAGTGCCCCAGCCGAGCAGCCGCTCGACGCGCTCGCGCATCTCCTTGGCGGCCTTGTTCGTGAACGTGATCGCCAGAATCTCCCCCGCCTGCGCCTGGTCGGTGTAGATCAAAAACGCGATCCGGTGCGCCAGCACGCGCGTCTTGCCACTGCCCGCGCCCGCGAGGATCAACAGCGGCCCCTCGCCGTGCGTGACCGCCTCGCGCTGGGGCTCGTTGAGCCCTTCCAGCAGCTCCTTCAGGTGCTCCGCGTGGGGATTCTCCGCCATCAGATCCCCAGCATAGATGCGGGCTCGGAGGGGGAGTCAGCCCCCGGCTGGGTTCGGTCCCTTCACAGTCCGCAGCGGTCTGACCTCCGCCAGCGGCTGGGGCTCGCCGTCGCCCATCTCCGCGATCAGCCGTTCGAGCGTCACGATGCGGCTCGACAGCGCCTGAATCGCCTCGGCGATCGGGTCGGGCAGATGGATCCAATCCGCGTCAGGACCCTCCACACGGCGGCCGTCCACACGCACCGGATGACCGGGGTTGCCCACCACGGTCGAGTTCGGCGGCACGTCGGTGATCACCACGCTGTTCGCGCCGATCTTCGCGCCGTGGCCGATCGTGATCGGCCCCAAAAGCTTCGCGCCCGAGCCGATCGTCACGTTGTCCTGCACAGTCGGGTGGCGCTTGCCCGTCGCGAAGCCCGTGCCGCCCAGCGTCACGCCCTGGTACAGCGTCACGTCGCGCCCTATCTCAACCGTCTCGCCGATCACCACGCCCGCGCCGTGGTCGATGAACAGGCCCTCGCCGATCTGCGCCGCGGGGTGGATCTCGATGCCCGTCACCGCGCGCGTGAACATCGAGATCACGCGCGGCAGCAGCGGCACGCCCGACAGATGCAGCGCGTGCGCCACCCGGTAGGCCAACAGCGCGTGGATGCCGGGCCACGTCGCGAGGATCTCCATCCGCGCCACGCCGCGCGCCGCGGGATCGCGGTCGCGGGCCGCGACCACGTCGCGACGCACCTCTTTCGCGACCCGTGCGAACTTGCCGAGACCGGGCATGCGAACAGCGTAGCGGTCAATTCGCACGCTCCGCCCACGCCCGCCAAGGGCGTGCCCTGCTCCCGATAGGCCGCCCGAGCGCCGGACCCGAACGCCAGCGGCGCCGCGGGTCCGGCCAGCTCGTGTCTATTGCCTCTAGATGCCTTTCGCGATCATCGACGCCTCGAGCAGCGACGCGACCCTTTCCATGCCTTTTTCGTTCGGGTGCACCGAGAACGCGTCCGATTCCGGCAGCACCGGTTCGACCCAGCGCACGCTCTGCGACTTGCACGCGTCGTGGCCGATGCTCGGCGTGAACGTGTCCACGTACGTCGCGCCGTTCGCCGCCGCCTGACTCGCGAGCATCGCGTTCAGTTCTTTCTCCACGCCGTTCAGATACGCCGTGTCGCCAGTCGTCAGCGGCACCGTCGGCCAGCAGTTGCCGCTCTGCGGCAGGATGTCCGGGTAGCCCACCACGAACACCTTCGCCGCCGGCGACACCGCGTGGATGTGCGCCAGCGCCGCGCCCACCACTGGACCGTCCGCGGCGATTTTTTCCGCGAGCGTGTGCCCGTAGGTGTTTTTGCACGGCGTGCCGAACGGGAACACCAGATCCTCAGCGCCGCACGTGATCAGCGTGTTCAGGAACAGCCCTCCGTCGTTTCCGCCGATCCCCACCGACACCGCCTGCGTGGTGGAGGTGAGCGCGTTGAACTGCGGCGGCTGGTCTGAGTACTGCGCTGTGGAGAAGTTCGACGTGGTCGCGCCCGAGCAGCTCACGTCGGTCAGCGACAGTCCCAGGGCGAAGCCCGTCAGGTGCGGGTAGTCGCGCTCAGACTGCAGACAGTCCAGCGGCGCGCCCAGCGCCGGCGGCAGGATCAGCGGACCCGAGGTGAACGAGTCACCCAGTGCAACATACGACGTGGAGGCGCTCGCCAGCGACGGCGTGAGCGCGACGGCCATCACGGCGCTGACCAGCGCGGTTAGGCAAAGCAGACGACGAGACATTCACATCCCTTTCCTCGTAGTGAACAAAGCCCCCCTGCTGAATCTAGCTCCGCAGCACTGCCGATGGAAGCAATGTTTCCATCTGTTACACAAGCGCCTGGAGGGC
The DNA here is from genome assembly GCA_963813055.1 of uncultured Solirubrobacteraceae bacterium. GTDB lineage: Bacteria > Actinomycetota > Thermoleophilia > Solirubrobacterales > Solirubrobacteraceae > Palsa-744. The sequence goes on along the minus strand of CAWEXM010000004.1, from coordinate 1,164,046 downwards.
CACCGCGCCACCCGAGCACGCCCGGAGGGCGTTCATAAAAAGAGAGCGCTCAGGGGGCGAAGAACGCCTGGGATACGTAGCGCTCGCCCGAGTCCGGCATCATCACCACGATCCGCTTGCCCTTCGACTCCGGGCGCGCCGCGACCTGCAGGGCCGCCCACAGAGCCGCGCCGCAGGAGATGCCCGCCAGCAGCCCCGCGCGTTTCGCGCACGCCCACGCCGTCTGGATCGCATCGTCGTCCGACACCGCGATCACCTCGTCGATCAGCTCGCGGTTCAGCACCGGCGGCACGAACCCCGCGCCGATTCCCTGGATACGGTGCGGGCCCGCGGGCGCGCCCGACAGCACCGCCGAGCCCAAGGGCTCCACCGCCACGACCTGGAGCTTCGGGTTCGCGTGCTCGCGCAGGTGCTCGCCCACGCCCGTGATCGTTCCCCCCGTGCCCACGCCCGCCACCAGAACGTCCACCCGGCCCTCCAGCGCGCTCGCGATCTCAGGGCCCGTCGTGCGCCTGTGCGCCTCCGGGTTCGCCGGGTTGGAGAACTGGTCCGGCAGGAACACGTCGTCGCTGCGTGCCATCGCGCGCGCCGCCGCCACCGCCTCGCCCATCCCCCCCAGCGACTCCGTGATGTCCACCCGCGCGCCGTACAGCCGCAAGAGGCTCTCGCGCTCGCGGCTCATCCCCTGCGGCAGCGTCAGCACCAGGTCATAGCCCTTCGCCGCGCACACGAACGCCAGCGCGATCCCCGTGTTGCCGCTCGTCGCCTCCACGATCGTCGTGCGCCCCGGCTCGATCCTGCCCTCCGCCTCAGCCGCCTCGATCATCGCCACGCCGATGCGGTCCTTCACGCTCCCGCCCGGGTTGAACGCCTCCAGCTTCGCGAACAGCTCAACGCCCGCCGCCTCCGCGGGCGTGCCTGCGAGCATGCTCGGCAGGCCAACCAGCGGCGTGCTGCCCACAAGCTCCGCAATGTTGATCGGGATTCGGGACATAGCCCACGACAATAGTGCAGTAGGCGCATTGTCCGTTCGCAGCGACGGCGCTGCCTAAGCTCAAGCGCTCAGGCTGGAACCAAAACCTGCAGCATCTGGGTTGCCGGGACTGTCACCGGCCGTGCGGGCTCGTCGTCGTGCGTATAGAGATGCCACGCCTCACCGACGGCTTCCAGCATCTCGTCCATCGTCTCGCCAGATGCGAACAGCCCCGGGTGAGCTGGGACCTCCGCCCAGTACATGCCATCCTCGTGGTGAACTCGGACGCGTAGCTCAATCTGCTCAGGCATCATGCTCCTCATTGTAGACCAGCCTGACGAAGTATCGACGCAGTGAGGCGCGGTCCATAGTCCCGGCGCTTGTGCATCGGCAGCGTTATGGGTCGCTCGCCCGGCTTCGTCATCTTGACGATGTGCTTACCGCCACGCACTTCTGACCAGCCGTTTTCAATGAGCAGTTTCCGCACGGTTCGCTGGTTGAATGTCCTGGGCACGGTCACAGCTACTCCGGCTGAATCCGTGAAACCGGGACACGGTCGGCAAGCAGTCCCTATCGCGTGACCCTCTAAATGTGGTACATGCTCGCGCCCGCGTCGCGCAGCTCGCGCTCGATCACGTCCGCGATCGTCGTCTCCTCGAGAACCTTGCGCGCCGCGCGTGACGCGTCCGCGAACACGCCCTCCGCGTCGCGGCCCAGCGGACCGTCCAGCAGCTCCACCACCTCCAGCACCGTCACCGTCGAGGGGTCGCGCGCGAAGCGGTAGCCGCCCTTCACGCCGCGCTGGGAGCTGATCACACCCGCGCGCCTGAGCACCGCGAACAGCTGCTCCAGGAACTGCACCGGCACCTCGCGCCTGCGCGCGAGCTCGCCGATCGGCACCGGCTCTGAGCCCGCCGCGCGGCCCAGCTCCGCCAGGGCGAGCACCGCGTATGGGGACTTGCTCGTGATCGAGATCATCGCGCTAACGCGATGCTACCCGCCGCACCGATCGGGCGCCCGGGGCGGACGGCTAGAGCCAGCCGCGCTCAGTGGCGATCAGCACGGCCTGCGCGCGGTCCACCGCGCCGAGCTTGCCGTAGATGTTGTGCAGGTGCGTGCGCACCGTGCTCGTCGACAGCGTCAGCTCGTGCGCGATCTGCTTGTAGACCTTGCCCTCCGCCAGTCGCTGCAGCACGCCCAGCTCGCGGCCCGACAGCGGGCACGGGTCGACGTGGCGCTGGCGCTGGCTCGGCGAGCTCGGCAGCTCGTACATCACGCGCCGCAGCTCGCGCGGACCGAGGCCCACGCTGCGCGCCGTCGTCAGCATCTCCGTAGGCGACACGCGCTGGCCCTGCTCGTAGTGCGCCAGCATGTCCGCCAGGCGGATGAACGCCGCCTCGCCCTCCGCGTCCGGGTTGTGGTGACGCTCGATCGGCGTCGCGATCGTCGCCGGCAGGCCCCAACGGCGGATCAGCACGCCGCCCACCAGCGCGTGGTCCACGCCCAGCTCGCGGCGCTCCTGGTGGATGCGCTCCTCCGGGGTGCGCGCGCCGCGGTGCACCTGCGAGGGGTAGCCCGGGTAGGCGTGCAGCAGCACCAGCTTGCCGATGTCGTGCAGCAGGCTCGTCACAGTCAGGCGATCGCGGTTCTCATAACCCACCTCCGCCGCGATGCGGTCCGCCGCGTGCTGCGTCGCCAGCGCGTGCAGCCTGAAGCGCTCCGGCGCCGCGTCCCACACCGTCGCGCGCTCGAAGAAGTCAAACGTGCGTACGCGCGTCGCCACCGCCTGCACTGTCTGCGCGCTCAGCGCCTCCACCGCGCCCACCGCCGTGTCCACGCGGCCACGCGCGCTCTGCGCGCGGTTCGCCAGGCGCAGGACCGCGATGATCAGCGCCACGTCAGACTCGACCGCCGAGACCACGTCCGCCGTGGCGATGTGGTCCTTCGCGATCACAGACAGCAGGCGGTCGCGCGACTCAGCAAGCGCTGGGAATGCCTCCAGCGCCTCGAATGCCATCGTCAGACGACGGCCGTGGCCCTCGTTCTGGTGGCGCTCACCGGAGCCGGATGAAGCCGCACGCCCCTTCGGCTCGGCAGCGCGACGCGGCTTCGCCGCGGCCGGCTTGGGTGCTGCGCTGAGCTTCTTTGCCACCGTAGCTGCCTGCATGCCTCAAAACCCCTTCCTTGGGTTCACGCCGGCAATCGGGGTGCCGGAAGATCTCATTTGAGGCCCTATCGGCAGTAACGGCTCGCGTATTGAGAGCTAATTCTGCAATTGATCTTGCACCAGAGCGGCGTCGATGCGGCGCAGCGTCTCCTCGCGGCCGATCAGCGCCACGCACTCGAAGATCCCCGGCGACACCGTCCCGCCGCAGATCGCCACGCGCAGCGGCTGATACAGCTCGCGCGGCTTCGCGCCGCGGCGCTCCAGCACAGCCGCCAGCGCCCTCTCCACGGCCGGCTCGTCGAAACCATCGCAGTCGGCCAGCGCCGCGCGCGCATCCGCCAGCGCCGCCAGGCCGTCCTGCCCCAGCCAGCGCTCGCGCGCCTTCGGATCATCCACCGGGCCGTCGAACAGCGAGCCCGCCAGCGGCCAGAAGTCCGCCAGCGTGTGAATCTTCTCCCGGCTGATCCGCACCGCGCCCTCCAGGCCCGTGCGACCCGTGAACTCCTCCACCCGGCGCGTCAGCTCCGCGAGCGGCAGCTGGCGGATGTACAGGCCGTTCAGCCACTTCAGCTTCACCTCGTCGAAGCGCGCCGGGTTGCGGCTCACGCGCTCCAGCGTGAAGCGCTCGACCAGCTCCGGCGTCGAGAGCACCGTCTCGTCGTCGCCCGCGCCCCAGCCCAGCAGCGCCAGGTAGTTGCGCACCGCCTCCGGTAGGTAGCCCGCCTCGCGCAGCTCTTGCACCGACGCCGCGCCGTGGCGCTTCGACAGCTTCTTCCCGTCCGGGCCGTGCAGCAGCGGCAGGTGCGCATACGTCGGCAGCGGCTTCTCGGCGCCGAGGCCGACCTGTTTGCCGGCCTCCAGCACCAGCACCTGCTTCGGCGTGTTCGACAGGTGGTCCTCGCCGCGCACCACGTGCGTGATGCCCGCGTCCAGGTCGTCGATCGCGACCGCGAAGTTGTACAGCACCGACCCGTCCGCGCGAGCGATCACCGGGTCGTCCATGTGCGTGTGCTCGAAACGAGTGTCGCCGCGGATCACGTCGTGCACCACCGTCGCGCCGTCGTCCGGCACACGCAGGCGCACCGCGCCCTCCGCTCGCCGGCTGCCCGCGAAAGCCGCGCTCCGCGCCGTGCTCGCGCCTTGTAGGCCTTCACGTCCTCCGCCGTCGCGGTCGATCGGTACGCGTGGCCCGCCTCCAGCAGCGCCTGCAAGCGCCTCGTCATGGCGCTCGGAGCGGTCCGTCTGCATGATCGGGCCCTCGTCCCAGTCCAGCTCCAGCCAGCGCAGCGCGTCCAGGATCTGCTCCACGTTCTCCCGCGTCGAGCGCTCGCGGTCGGTGTCCTCGATGCGCAGCACCATCGCGCCGCCTTCGTGACGGGCGAGCAGCCAGTTGAACAGCGCCGTGCGCGCGCCGCCGATGTGCAGCGCGCCCGTGGGCGATGGTGCGAAGCGAACCCTCATAATCGTCGGCCATGCTATTCGCCGCCGCCCACGATGACTCTCGCCGCGTGCACCCACCGTGCTGATAGGCGCGCACGTCTCGCCCTCCGGCGGCCTGCCCAAGGCGATCGAGCGGGGAGTGGAGCGGGGCTGCCGCGCGATTCAGATCTTCAACCAGTCGCCGCGCATGTGGCGACCCACCACCTACCGCGAGGAGGACGTCGCCGCGTTTCGTGACGCGATGGCCGCGAGCCCCATCGACGCGGTGCTGATCCATGCCGTGTATCTGCTCAACTGCGCCAGCGACGATCCCGACATCGCCGCCAAGTCGCTCACCTCGCTCACGCACTCGCTGCGCGTCGGGCACGACATCGGCGCCACCGGGGTCGTGCTGCACCCCGGCTCCGCCAAGACCGGCGACGTGCCCAGCGCGATCTCGCGCGCCGGTGAGACAATCAAGCACGCGCTCGCCGACAGCGAGGGGTGCGCGCTGCACCTGGAGAACACCGCCGGCGCGGGCGGCACGCTCGGGCGGTCGATCGATGAGCTGGCGTTGCTGATCGAGGCGTGCGACGGCGACGAGCGGGTGGGGCTGTGCCTCGACTCGTGTCACCTGTACGCGTCGGGCTATGACATCCGCACCATTGCGGGGATGGACGCGCTGATGGAGGAGGTCGCCGAGAAGATCGGCCTCGACCGTTTGGGATCGCTGCACCTCAACGACTCCCAGACCGGGCTCGGCTCCAACCGCGACAGGCACGCGGACGTCGCCGACGGCGAGCTGGGCGAGGAGGGCTGCGCGGCGTTCCTGTCCGCGCCACACCTGGAGGGGCTCGCGTGTGTCCTCGAGACGCCGGGGCCGGACCGCAAGGGCGCCACCGCCGAGGAAGTCGCGCTCGCGGTGTCGCTGCGCGAGCGTGGGGTCGCAAGCCGGGGGTAGATTAGTTCCCAGTATCTGCCTGCGATGCAGGTCGTGTGGACTAGCGACGCAGCTCTGCTCGTAGGCGGGTTGCGAGGCGGACGGAGGCATCGATCTCTACTTGGCGGATCGAGACGCTCTCGACGCTGAGCCCGAATGGAACACCGACGCGCCGGCAGAATGCGATCAGCTCGACGGCCGTAGCGACCGCTTGATCGTAGGACGCGTCGAGCGTGTCATCAGCGTGGCGCAGCTCGTTCTCGATCCAGCGAGGCACATCGACTCCGAGCCACTGAACGAACTCCAGTGTCTTCATCGAGCCGCAGACCGAGAATGTGAAGACGATCGGTGCCGGTGTGAAGTCACGAGCGGCGCACTCGTAGTGATAGTCAGAGACCAAGTCCTTCGCGGCATTGACGTCATAGACGATCTGGGTGACAAAGAACGAGCAACCTGCAGCCTGCTTTGTCAGCAGACGGAGGTGCTCGCCGCGCCCGCGCGCGTGCCGCTCTGGGATCGCGACACCTCCGAGAAGGAGATCCGGACGCACCTCGGTCCTGAGCTCGTATGCCCGCGGCAGAGAGGTTGCGACCACCTTCTCACGAGAGGACGCACCGACGAACACCGACAGCGCTCGAGTTGGGGCTTGTTCGCTGAGCCACGAGCGAAGACCTTGCTCTGGGTACTTGCTGACAGCGCGGTACACGATGGCGGGCACTTCCAGGCCGACGAGATCGCGAGCGAGGTAGTCGGCCGGGTCCATCGTGGGTAGGAACGGAAAGGGGCGTTCCTCGGGATTGCGGTCGCTCTCGTCATCGATGTCGTAGAGGATGAGACCGTCGATGCCCACGGGGCGCAGTCGCTCGAGCGTCTTCGCGGCGATCTGACCGGCTTGCTCGGGTTCGGTCGTCAGGCGCGGTGGCGTCAGCGCGAAGAGCAAGAACTCACCAGTCCCCTCGGCAATGCGCCGCTGCAGCTCCACGCGCGGAAGCCTAGGGAACGCTGTAGCTAGCCCGTCGCCGCTGACGCGGCCGGCGCGAAGACGTCCTGCAGCTCAGCCCGCACGGTGGGGGTGTTGCGGACCGTGAACTCCTCGCCGAGGCGGATCGTGCGCTTGCCCGCGCTCGTGTGGATCTCGACCTGGACCTCGGCTGGGCCTGGGGTTTCCTCGATCCGCTGCTTGAGCTCCTCGATCGCGCTGTGCGAGAGCTCGCGCGCGGCGACGCTCAGCTTGAGCGGCTGGGCCATCGCGGTCGCGGACGCGGCGGCGGCCTGCGCCTGGGAGCGGGCGCGCTCGATCTCCTCCTCGGTGGGGGCGAAGCTCTGCATGCTCTGAACGACCACGCACGTCTTGCCCGCTTCCTTGTGATCGACGCGGCCTTTCACGATCACCACCTCGTCGACCTTGAGCACGGATTCATGCTCGGCGAGCGCCTTGCCGAACACGAGGATCTCGACCGCTCCGGCGAGGTCGTCGAGCGTGGCGAACATCATGTGGTCGCCGTTGCGCGTGCGGATCTTCTTCGCCTCGGTGATGATTCCGCCGACCGTCACGAAGTCCTTGTCGCGGCGGTCGGCGAGCGCGGAGAGCTGGCAGTCGACCTTCGCGCGCAGCGCCTCGCGCAGCGGCTTCAGCGGGTGCGCGGAGACGAACAGGCCGATCGCTTCCTTCTCCGCCGCCAGCAGCTCGGGCTGCTCGAACTCGACCGTCGGGATCGGCGGGTGCAGCGGCCGGGCGAGGCCCAGCGGGCCGCCGGCGGGGGTCTGCGCGGTCGGGCGAGGCGTCTTCCTGCAGGTCGAAGATCGAGCCCTGCCCGATCTGCGCGTCCTGCTGGATCTTCTGGCCCGCGCCCTGGGCCTGCTCGAGCACTTCGAGCATCCCCTTGCGCGTCGCGCCGGTGGAGCCCAGCGCGCCGCACTTGATCAGCGCCTCGATCGCCTTCTTGTTGACCGTGCGGTTGTCCACGCGCTCGCAGAAGTCCCAGATCGAGGTGAACTCGCCGGCCTCCTCGCGCGCGCGTTTGATCGCCTCGACCGCCTGGTAGCCGACGCCCTTGACGGCGTCCAGGCCGAAGCGGATGTTGCGCTCGACGACCGTGAACTCGTGGTCTGACAGGTTCACGTCCGGCGGCAGGATCTCGATGCCCATCTCCTCGCAGCGCGCCACGAAGAACGGCACCTTGTCCTTCGTGGACATCACCGAGGAGATCAGCGCGGCCATGTACTCGGCGGTGTAGTTCGCCTTCAGCCACGCGGTGCGGTAGGCGATCAGCCCGTAGCACGCGGCGTGACTCTTGTTGAACGAGTAGTCCGCGGACTTCTCGTTCGTGTTCCACAGGAACTCGATCACGTCCGATTTGGTGCCCGACGCCTTGCAGCCCTCGACGAACTCGGGCTTCAGCGCCGCCATCGCCTGCGCGGTTCTTCTTGCCGATCGCCTTGCGCAGATCGTCCGCCTTGGCCCCCGAGAAGCCGGCGAGCTCCTTGGAGATCTGCATCGCCTGCTCCTGGTAGAGGATCACGCCGTTGGAGGACTCGAGGATCGGGCGCAGGCGCTCGTCCGGGTAGGAGATCGCCTGCGGGTTGTGCTTGCCCTTCGCGTACACCGGGATCTGGTCCATCGCGCCGGGGCGATAGAGCGCGTTGAGCGCGACGAGGTCGTTGAACTCGTCGGGGCGCACCTTCTTGAGCGCCTCGCGCATGCCCTCGGACTCGAACTGGAACACGCCGATCGAGTCGCCGCGGGCGAGCATCTCGTACGTCGCAGCGTCGTCGAGCGGCAGCTTCGTCCATGTCCGGGTCGCTCGCCGGTGGAGCGCTCGATGATGTCGAGCGCATCCTCGATCACGTCGAGGTTGCGCAGCCCGAGGAAGTCCATCTTGAGCAGGCCGATCTCCTCGATCGGTTTCATCGAGAACTGCGTCACCGTGCGGAACGCGCGCTCGCCGTTCTCGTCGGTGCCCGCGTCGGCGAGCTGCAGCGGCACGATGTCCGTCAGCGGCCGGTCGGCGATCACGACCGCGGCGGCGTGGATCGAGGAGTTGCGCACGATTCCCTCGAGGCCCCGCGCGACGTCGACGATCCGCTGGGCGACCGGCTCCTCGTCGCACGCCTTGCGCAGCGGTTCGCCCGCCTTCATGCATTCCTCGAACGACGGCGAGCGGCCCATGATCGGGTCGGGGATCAGCTTCGCGAGGCGATCGCCGGTGCCGTAGTCGAAGCCGAGCACGCGCGCGGCGTCGCGCGTGGCGGCGCGCGGGAACATCTTGCCGAACGTCACGATCTGCGCGACCGACTCGCGCCCGTACTTCTCGGTCACGTAGCGCATCACGCGCTCGCGCCCGCGCACGGAGAAGTCGATGTCGATGTCCGGCATCGACACGCGCTCGGGGTTCAGGAAGCGCTCGAACAGCAGGTCGTACTGCAGCGGGTCGACGTCGGTGATCGCCAGGCAGTAGGACGACGATCGAGCCCGCCGCCGAGCCACGGCCGGGGCCGACCGCGATGCCGTTCTCCTTGGCGAACTTGACGAAGTCCCACACGATCAGGAAGTAGGCGTTGAAGCCCATGCGGTCGATCACGCCGAGCTCCATCTCCATCCGCTCGACCGCCTCGGCGGGCGGCGGGTCGCCGTAGCGCAGGCGCAGGCCCTCCTGGACGCGGGCGCGCAGGTACTCGCGCTCGGACGTGCCGTCGGGGGTCTGGTAGCTGGGGATCAGCTGCTTGCCGAGCTCGATCTCGACCGAGCAGCGCTCGGCGATCTCCAGCGTGCTCGCGATCGCCTCGGGCCACTCGGCGAACGCGTCGACCATCTCCGCGCTGTCGCGCAGGTAGAACTCGTTCGTGTCGAACGTCAGCTTCGGCTCGGCGATGCGTGCTCTTGGTCTGCACGCACAGCAGCGCGGTGTGGTGGTCGTAGTCCTCGCGGCGCAGGTAGTGCACGTCGCCGGTGCCGACCAGGCTGCCGCCGACCTCGCGTGCGATCCTCACGATCCCCTCGTTGCACTTGTCCTGCGGCGCGAGGCCGTTCTTCTGCACCTCGAAGTAGACGTTCTCCGCGCCGAACACGCGCAGCAGGTCGTCGGCGTGCGCGCGGGCGTCCTCGGGGCGGTCGTCGAGCAGGCGCTGGCAGAAGCGCGACGCGAGGCAGCCGGTGAGCGCGATCACGCCCTCGGAGTGGCGCTCGACCTGGGCCAGGTCGACGGTCGGCTTGCCGCGCTGCAGGCCCTTCGAGGAAGCCCGCCGAGGAGAGCTTGACGAGGTTGCGGTAGCCCGCGTCGTTGGCCGCGAGCAGCGTCAGGTGGTTGCGCTCGACCTTGCCCGGGCCGCTGTGCGGTGTGGTCGTCGACGAGGTAGATCTCGCAGCCGATGATCGGCTTGACGCCGTGCTTCCTGCACGCCTTGTACAGCTCGACCGCGCCGTTCATCACGCCGTGGTCGGTCAGCCCGAGCGCCGGCTGGCCGAACTCCGCGGCGCGCTCGGCGAGCGCCTCGATCTTGCACGCGCCGTCGAGCAGCGAGTACTCGGAGTGCACGTGCAGGTGGGCGCAGGACGGGGTGCTCACTGGTTCTCCATGCTAGGCGGCCGAGCGGCGGAGGATCAGCTGCCGCGCCGCTGTTTGCGCCTAATGCGCCAGCGGCCGATCAGCGACATGGTGTGCTTGTGCGTCGGACGCGCCGCGCGCGGCGCGACGGTCTCCGGCGCAGCTCCGCGGCCGTCTGCGCGCGCTCGCGCAGACGCTCCACGGCGGCCGCGAGCGCGTCGGCCATCTCCGCGCCGCGGGCCTCCTGGCCGATCGGTCGCGCCGGCGGTGCGGGCTTCACCGCAGGCGGCCGCGGCTTGGCGACGTGGGCGGTCGTGCTGAGGCTGGACGGCAGCGGCTGCGGCGTGTTCGCACGCGGTGCGGTCGCGGCGGTGGCGAGGCGCTCGAGCAGCCCGCGCACGTCGCCGAGCAGCGCCGCCATCTGGCTGTGTCCCTCGCGCATCGTCTCGCAGCTGGCGCTCGGAGCGCTCGCGCGCGGCGCGCTCGGCGGCGAGCCCCTGCTGCAGCTCGGCGGCGCGCAGCTCGAGAGCCTCCACGCGCGCCTGCAGCGCCTGCTCGGCGGAGCGCAGGTCGACGAGCAGCGCGGCGCGCTCGGACGCGGCCGCCTGCTCGGCCTCGGCGAGCTGGCGCTGGACGGCCTCGAGCGCGTCCGTCAGCTCGGCGGCGTCCTGTTCGCCGGCGCTCAGGCGGCGCGCGAGGCGCTCCAGCTCGGCGCGGCTTTCGCGGTCGCTGCCGCTGAGCCGCTCCTCGGCCTCGACGCGCAGCTGCTGCTCGGCGTACTCGCGCTGCTTGACGCGGCGCAGCTCGTGCTCGCGCTCGAGCGCGGCCGTCTTGCTCCGCCTCGAGCAGCTCCGCTCGCCATGCGCTGCTCGTCCTCGGCCTCCCGCAGGCGCTGCTGCAGGCTCGCGACGTGGCGTTCGAGCGTCTGCACGGTCGCTTCGGCGGCCTCCGCGCGGCGCGTGAGCGCCACCTCGCCGCTCTCGGCCGCGCGGCGCGCGCGGCGTTCGGCGAGCAGGTCGCCCTCGCTGCGGCCGCTGCGCGCGGCGGACGAGCCCGCGGAGAAGCCGCCGCGCTCGCCCCCGTGTGTCTCGTCTCCCTCGGCCATCACGATCGACCGGCAAGCTACGCGGCGCGCCGGACGGTGCGAGCGGCCGGCTCTACTCGTTGCGCAGGCGCCAGGCCATGCGCGACTGCAGCGACCACAGCTCGATGAAGCCCGGCGAGGCGGTCTGCGAGAACAGGCCGCCGGACTCCGAGAAGGACGCGAGCGCTGGCGTCGTAGACGGCGTTGGGCGAGGAGCGCGTGACGACGCGCGCGTGGCCCTTGTAGAGCTTGATGCCGATCGTGCCGGTGACCTGCGCGTTGACGCTGTCCATGTAGGCGTCGAGGTCGCCGCGCAGCGGCTCCCACCACAGGCCGGCGTAGACGAGGTAGGCCCACTGGTGGTCGAGCTGGGCCTTGAACTGGTTCTGGTGGATCGTGCAGACGAGCTGCTCGAGCTCCTGGTGGGCGGGCAGGATGATCGCCGGCGGCGGGCGCCTCGTAGATGTCGCGCACCTTCAGGCCGACGATGCGGTCCTCGATGTGGTCGACGATGCCGACGCCGTGGCGCGCGCCGATCTCGGCGGCCCGTTCGATCAGCTCGACGAGCCCGAGGCGCTCGCCGTCGAGCGCGACCGGGACGCCGCGCTCGAAGCTCAGCTCGACCGTCTCGGGCTCGTCGGGCGCCTGCTCGGGGCGGGTGACGAGCTGGAAGACGTCGTCCTCGGGGGCGTGGTCGAGGTCCTCGATCCAGCGGCCCTCCGAGGAGCGGCCCCAGAGGTTGTCGTCGATCGAGTAGGGCGCGATCTCGGTGCCGCCCTTGACGGGGATGCCGTGCTCGCGGGCGTAGGCGATCTCCTCCTCGCGGCCCATCTGCCAGGAGCGCACCGGCGCGATCACCTTCAGCTCGGGCGCGAGCGTGGCGATCGTGGCCTCGATGCGCACCTGGTCGTTGCCCTTGCCGGTGCAGCCGTGGGCGATCGTGTCGCAGCCCGTCTTGCGCGCGTACTCGACGGCGAGCTTGGCGATCAGCGGCCGCCCGAGCGCGGTGAACAGCGGGTAGCCGCCGCCGTAGAGCGCGTTGGCCTTGATCGCCGGCGCGACGTACTCGCGCGCGAACTCCTCGCGCGCGTCGACGACGTGGCACTCGACCGCGCCGAGCTGCAGCGCCTTGCCCTCGATCACCTCGTAGTCCTCGCCCGGCTGGCCGAGGTTGACGGTCAGGCAGCACGACCTCGGCGTCGTAGGGGTCCTGGATCCACTTGAGCATCACGCTCGTGTCGAGGCCGCCGGAGTAGAGCAGCAGCACGCGGTGGACCTCGCTCGGGGTCGGCCTCGTAGGAGGCGGTGCGGGCGGTGTGGATGCTCGGCGGCGTCGCTCACGGGCGCGAAGCCTAGCGCGCGCGCGCGTTCCATCAGCGGGTAGCGCACGCAGCGCCGCTGACGAAGCCGAGCTTCGAGTAGAGCCCCTGGGCGTCCGCGGTGTGCAGCATCCAGTGCAGATCGCGGCACGGTCCCGAGTCCGACCAGCTCGCGCACGAGCGCCAGGCCGAGGCCGCGCCCGCGGTAGGGCGCGAGCACGTACACGTCGGCCATGTAGGCGAGCGTCGCGCCGTCGGAGACCGCGCGCGCGAAGCCGACGTGCCGATCGCCGCGGTAGAGCCCGACGACGCGCAGCGAGCCGCGCGATCGTCTGCACGACGAGCTCGCGCGGGCGTCCTCGGCCCCAGTAGGACTCGTCGCTGATGAACGCGTGCACGGCGTCGACGTCGATCCGCGCCGGGTCGTCGTCGAGCTCGAAGCCCTCCGCGGGCGCGCGTGCGCATCGGCTCAGTCCCCGAGCAGCGCGCGCAGCCGCCGCAGGGCGTCCTCGATCTCGCCCTCGCCGATCGTCAGCGGCGGCAGCAGGCGCACCGTGGTCGGGCCGGTCGCGTTGAGCACGAGGCGCTGCTCGAGCAGCGCGCGGCGCACGACGCTCGGGCGCGGCGACGTCGAGCTCGCAGGCGAGCATCAGCCCGCGGCCGCGGACCTCGAGCACGTGCGGCAGCGCTCGAGCCCGGCCGCGCAGCCGCTCGCCGAGCTCGCGCACGCGCGCGAGCAGCGCCTCGTCGTCGGTCAGACGTCGAGCGCGGCGTAGCGCGGCGGCGGCGACGACCGGGCCGCCGGCGAACGTCGAGCCGTGGTCGCCGGGCGCGAAGCGTGTCGGCGAGGCGCGGCGCCGGTGACGAGCGCGCCGATCGGCAGGCCGCCGCCGAGCGCCTTGGCGACCGTGATCGCGTCGGGGACGACGCCGGTCTGCTCGTAGGCCCACAGCGTGCCGGTGCGCCCGAGGCCGCTCTGGACCTCGTCGAAGATCAGCGCCGCGCCGTGCTCGTCGCAGGCCGCGCGCGCGGCCTGCAGCAGCTCCTCGGAGAGCACGTGCACGCCGGTCTCGCCCTGGATCGGCTCGAGCAGCACCGCGGCGGTGCGCTCGTCGACGGCCGCGGCGAGCGCCTCGGGCGTCGGCGCGACGGCGCGGAAGCCGGGGACGAGCGGCGCGAACGGCGCCTGCTTGGACTCCTGCGGCGTCGCCGACAGCGCGCCGTAGGTGCGCCCGTGGAAGGCGCCGTGCACGACCACGACGTCGCCGCCGCGCGTGGCCTTGCGCGCGAGCTTGATCGCCGCCTCGTTGGCCTCGGCGCCGGAGTTGCAGAAGAACACCTTGCCGCCGAGGCTCGACTCCGACAGCCGCTCGGCGAGGCGCATGGCGGGCTCGGTGTAGAAGAGGTTGCCGACGTGCATCAGCCGCCCGGCCTGCTCGCGGATCGCGGCGACGACGCGCGGGTGGCAGTGGCCGACGTTGGTGACGGAGATGCCGCAGAGGAAGTCGAGGTACTCGTTCGCCGTCGGCGTCCCACAGCCGCGCGCCCTCGCCGCGCACGAACTCGACCGGGTAGCGCGCGTAGGTGGGGATCACGCTGTCGCGCTCGAGCGCCTGCAGCTCGGCGAGGCTCACGGAGCGATCTCGATCTTGGTGCCGATGCCGGCGTCGGTGAACAGCTCGAGCAGCAGCGAGTGCGGCGACGCGCCCGTCGATGATGTGCGCGGCGCTGACGCCGCCGTCGATCGCGTCGACGCAGGCCTCGAGCTTCGGGCGCATGCCGCCGTCGATGCTCGTGAGCGCCTCGCGCACCTGCTCGGCGCTGGCCTGGCCGATCAGGCTGTCCGGGTCGGCGGGGTCGGCGAGCCAGCCGGGCACGTCGGTGAGGAAGACGACCTTGTACGCGCCGAGCGCGCCCGCGACGGCGCCGGCGGCCTCGTCGGCGTTGACGTTGTAGGAGTTGCCCTCGCGGTCGGCGCCGACGGAGGCGACGACGGGGATGTAGTCGCTGGCGATGTGCTCGATGCACGCCGACGTTGACGCGCTCGATGCGCCCGACGAAGCCGATGTCCTCGCCGCCGGGCGCGGCGCGACGTGCGACGCGGAACAGCGAGCCGTCGTCGCCGCAGAGGCCGACCGCCGGCTGGCCGTGGCGGTTGAGGCGCAGCACGATGTCCTTGTTGACCTTGCCGACGAGCACCATCTTCGCGACCTCGACGGTCTCGGCGTCGGACACGCGCAGGCCGCCGACGAACTCGACCGGCATGCCGAGCCGCTCCATGTAGGCGGTGATCTCGGGGCCGCCGCCGTGCACGACGATCGGGTTCAGGCCGACGTACTTGAGCAGCACGACGTCGCGCGCGAACTCCTCGCGCAGCGTGGGGTCGTCCATCGCCGCGCCGCCGTACTTGATGACGACCGTCTTGCCGTGGAACTCCCGGATGTACGGCAGCGCCTCGAGCAGCGTGCCGACGTCGCGCATTCCGACCCCCTCGCTCATGTGGTGTAGTCCGCGTTGATCGTCACGTACTCGTGCGAGAGATCCGAGAAGAAGACCTCCGTCTCGGCTCCATCGCCCGGCAGGTCGATCTCGTACTCGACCTCCTGGCGCTGGACCGCCGCGGCGACGGCCTGCTCGTCGTAGTGGATCGCGGCGCCGGCCGAGCAGACCTGGATTCCCTCGATCGTGATGTCGAACGCGAGCGGCGCGGTGCCCGGCAGTGCTCCCGCCGACCGCCTGGACGATGCGTCCCCAGTTGGGGTCGCCGCCGTGGAGCGCGGCCTTGACGAGCGGCGAGTTGGCGACCGCGCGCGCGACGCGCTCGACGCCGTCGACGTTTCCGCCGCGCACGACGCACGCGTGCGATCCGCCGGGCGCCCTCGCCGTCGGTGACCATCATGATCGCGAGCGCGCGCAGCAGCGCGTCGAGCGCCTCGCCGAAGCGCAGCTCGTCCTCGCTCTCGGCCTCGACGTTGACGCCGCTCGCGCCGGAGCACATCAGGATCGCGGTGTCGTTGGTGGAGAGCTGCCCGTCGACGGACGCGCGGTCGAAGGAGCGCTTTACGCACACGCCGAGCAGCAGGTCGGCGGTGGCGGCGGACATCGCGGCGTCGGTCTCGACGAAGCACAGCATCGTGGCGAAGCGCGGCGAGATCATGCCCGCGCCCTTGCACTGTGCGCTCAGGCGCACCGTGCCGCTGGGCAGCTCGACCTCGAGATTGGCGCGCTTCTCGAACGCGTCGGTCGTCTGGATCGCCTGCTGGAAGGCCGTGTCGCCGTCCTGGCCGAGCAGCGGACGGGCGGCGAGTATCCCTTTGAGCACCTCGTCGACGGGCAGGAGATGGCTGATCCCGCCGGTCGAGGCGAGCGCGACCTCGGCGGGGTGAACGCCGACGGCGAGCGCGGCTGCGCCCTGCGTCTTGGCGGCGTCGTCGAGCCCGCGTTGCCCGGTGGCGGCGTTGGCGCAGCCGGAGTTGGCGAGCACGGCGCGCAGCGCGTCGAGGTGGCAGCGGCCGCGGCTGACGAGCACGGGCGCGGCGGGCGTGCCGGTGGCGGTGAAGCGCGCGGCGCTGACGGGCGTCTCGGCGTCGCACACGAGCAGCCCGACGTCGGGGTTGCCGCTCGGCTTCAGCCCCGCGGCGACGCCCGCGGCGCGAAACCCGCCCGGCAGCCCCGCGTGGAGACCGAGTTCGCGCACGTGAGTCGGCGCGGGCACCCAGCGCGAGTGGAAGAACGGCAGCGTCGCATGGTCCTGTGCGCTCACAGCAACCCCTTCGTCTCCGACAGTCCGAACATCAGGTTGAGGTTCTGCACGGCCTGGGAGGAGGTGCCCTTCCAGAGGTTGTCGATCGCGGAGAACACGAGCACCTTGCCGGTGTGCTCGTCGGCGGCGGCGAAGATGCGGCAGAAGTTCGTGTGCGCGACCTCGCGCACGCCCGGCGGCGCGTCCACGACCTCGACGAACGGCTCGGCGTCGTAGGCGGCGGCGTACAGCTCGGACAGCTCCGCGACGGATACGGTCCGAGTGGGCGTGACGTAGCAGCTGGCCATCTCGCCCTGGTCGAGCGGCACGAGGTGCGCTTGGAACTGGACGTTCAGATCGGCGCCGAGCAACGCGAGCTGCTCCTCGATCTCGGGCGTGTGGCGGTGCGCGGCGACCTTGTACGGGAGGATGTTCTCGCCCGCCATCGACAGGTGCGTGGTGTCGTCGAACACGCGCCCCGCGCCGGAGACGCCCTGCTTGGCGTCGATCACGGCGTCGGCGATCAGGCCAGCGCGGGCGAGCGGCGCGAGCGCGAGCAGCGACGCGGTGGGGTAGCAGCCGGGGTTGGCGACGATGTTCGCGGCGGCGATCCGCTCGCGGTGAAGCTCGGTCAGCCCGTAGACGGCCTCGCCGAGCAGCTCCGGGCGCGGGTGCACGCCGTACCAGCGCTCGTATGTCGCGAGCGAGTACAGGCGGAAGTCCGCGCTGAGGTCGATCACGCGCGCGCCGATCTCCCGCAGCGCGGCGACGGTGGGCGCGGCGGCGGCGTGCGGGTAGGCGACGATCGCGGCGTCGATGCCCGCGAGGCTGGCCATCTCGAGCTGCTCGATCGCGAGCGGCACGCGGTAGCGCGGGTAGACCTCGTGCAGGGTCCTGCCGACCTCCGAGCGGCCGGTGACGGCGACGAGCTCGAAGTCGGGGTGGCGCCACAGCAGATCCGCGGCGAGCGCGCCCGCGAAGCCGGTCGCGCCGGCGACGATCACCTTCGGCCCGTTGGGCGCTGACGGTTGTGTGAGCTGGCTAGCCACGCAGCTCGCCCCCCATCTCCGCGAGCGCGGCGACGATCTTCTCGCGCGCGGGCGCGATGTCCTCGTCGGTGAGCGTGCGCTCGAGCGAGCGGAACGACAGCGCTAGCGCGAGCGAGCGACGGCCCTCCCCCACCTGCTTGCCCTCGTACACGTCGAACACGCTCGACCTCGCCCAGCTGCTTGCCGGCCGCGGCGCGGACGCGGTCGAGCACGTCGGCGGCGGCGACGTCCACGGGCAGCGTCACGGCGAGGTCCTGGCGCAGCGTGGGGAACGAACCGAACGCCTCGAACGACGCCACCTCGGGCGCAGCCGCGGCGAGCTTGCCGAGGTCGACCGCGAACGCGGCAGTGCGGCCGAGGTCCCACGCGTCGGCGACGAGCGGGTGGATCTCGCCGACGAACCCCAGGCGCACATCGTCGATAAGCACCGCCGCGCTGCGGCCGGGGTGCAGGAACGGCCACGTCACGCGCTCCACCGACCAGTCGAGGTGGAAGCGGTCGAACAGCGAGGCGAGCAGCGCCTTCGCGGCGAAGAAGTCGGCCTCGGCCGGCTCGCCGCGCCAGGAGCGCGGCGTGAGCGCGCCGGTGAGCAGCGCGCCGAGCGCGTGGTGTTCGTCGGCGTGGCCGTCGCCGTCCGACGCGCGGTACACGGTGCCCGACTCGAAGATCGCCACGTCGGGCCCGTTGCGCGCGACGTTGTGCTGGGCGGCGTCGAGCAGCGACCCGAGCAGCGTCGGGCGCAGAATCGAGTGCGCGTCCGACAGCGGGTTTTCGAGCGCCACCACGTGGCGCATGGGGTCCTCGGCGGGCAACCGCAGGCGGTCGAGCAGGCCGGGCTCGGCGAAGCTCCAGCCGACGATCTCGTGCAGGCCGCGCCCGACCATGGCGTCCTCCGCGGCGCGGCGCACGCGCTGGGCGTGCGTGAGCTTCCCGGCCGCGCCGCGGCGCGCGGGCAGGGTGGCGGGCAGTCCTTCCAGGCCGTCGATGCGCGCGACCTCCTCGATCAGGTCGATCTCGCGTGTGACGTCCTGCCGGCGCAGCGCGGGCACGGTCACGTCGAGGCCGTCCGCGGCGGGCTGCGTGGCGAAGTCGAGCGCGTTCAGGATCTCCGCCTGGCGCTGCGCCGGCACGGGCACGCCGAGGATCGCCCGCACGCGCGCCTCGCGCAGGCGGATCGGTCTGCTCCGCCGCGGGCTCCCAGCCGACGTCGATCGTGCCGGGCGCGACGCGCGCGCCGCACAGCTCGATCATGAGCTTCGTGGCGATCGCCTGCGCGTGCGTGCACTGCTCCGGCTGCAGTCCCTTCTCGAAGCGGCCGGACGCCTCGCTGCGCAGGCCGAGCGCCCAGGAGGCGCGGTGGATGTTGGGGCCGTTCCACGTCGCGACCTCCATCAGCACGCGCGTCGTGTCGGGCGCCACCTCCGAGCGCGCGCCGCCCATCAGCCCCGCGATCGACGTCGGCCCGTCGCCGTCCTCGATCACGACCATCTCGCCGTCGAGCGTGCGCGTCTGCCCGTCGAGCGTCTCCACCTGCTCGCCCTCGTGCGCGCGGCGCACCGTCAGCGTGGCGCCGGCGACGCGGTCGAGGTCGAACGCGTGCAGCGGCTGGCCGCTGAGCAGCATGGCGTAGTTGGTGATGTCGACGACGTTGTTGATCGTGCGCTGCCCCGCAGCGGCGAGGCGCGCTTTCAGCCACGGCGGCGAGGGCGCGATCGTGACGTCCTCGAACACGCGCGCGGTGAACCGCGAGCACAGGTCGGGGCACTCCACGCGCACCTCCGCCCCAGCGACCGGCCCGGTCGAGCCGGGGTCCTCGCTCCAGGGAGCATCGGCGAGCGACGCGCCCGTGGCGGCGTGCAGCTCGCGCGCGACTCCGTACACGCCGAGGCAGTCGGGCCGGTTGGGCGTGATCTCCAGCTCGATCACGTCGGTGGAGATGGGAAGCACTTCATCCAGCGGCGTGCCAGGGGCGAGCTCGGCGTCGAGCGTCAGGCCGTCGAGGACGAGAATTCCATCGCTGCCGGAGCCGAGTTCCAGCTCGGTCTCGGAGCAGATCATGCCCTCCGAGGCGACGCCCCTGAGCTTGCGCTTCTCGATCTTCATACCGCCGGGCATGACCGCCCCGGGCAGTGCGACCGCGACCGTCTGGCCAGCCGCGACGTTGGGTGCGCCGCACACGATGCTCGCCGGCTCCTCGCCGCCGACGTCGACCGTGCATGCCTTGAGCTTGTCCGCGTCGGGATGCTTCTCGGCGCTCAGCACGCGCCCCACGACGAACCCTTCGGTGGACGCGACGCCGTGGTGGTGGATCGCCTCGACCTTCGTGCCGCTCATCGTCAGCCGCTCCTCGATCGCGCGCACGTCGAGATCCGGGTCGCAGTATTCGCGCAGCCAGGGAAGCGGAACCCTCATCCGAACTGCTCCAGGAATCTCAAGTCGTTTTCGTAGTAGAGGCGCAGGTCGGGAATTCCATGCTTGAGCATCGCGATCCGCTCCACGCCGAGCCCCCACGCGAACCCCTGCACCTTCTCCGGGTCATAACCCGGCGCGTTCGCGTCGGTGGTGGGCACGTAGGAGTACACGTTGGGGTCGACCTCGCCCGCACCGAGCACCTCCAGCCAGCCCTCGCCCTTGCACAGGTAGCAGCGCGCGCCGTCCTTCAGGAAGCCGTTGCCGTCGCAGTGAAAGCACGACACGTCGATCTCCACGCTCGGCTCGGTGAAGGGGAAGAAGTGCGGGCGCAGGCGGATGTCGCGCTCATCGCCGAACACGGCACGCGCGAACGCCAGCAGCGTGCCCTTGAGGTCCGCGAGCGTGATGTCCTCGTCCACCGCCAGACCCTCGATCTGGTGGAACTGCGGCGTGTGCGTGGCGTCGGAGTCCGGGCGGTACACCCGCCCAGGGATCACCACGTACAGCGGCGGCGGGTGCGCCTCCATCGCGCGCACCTGCATCGGCGAGGTGTGCGTGCGCAGGACGGAATCCTCGGAGACGTAGAACGTGTCCGTGCGCGCCCGCGCGGGGTGCGTTGGGCTGTGGTTGAGCGCGTCGAAGTTGTAGTGCACGCTCTCCACCTCCGGGCCCTCCATGACGGCGAAGCCGAGCCCCAGGAAGATGTCTTCCAGCTCGCGCCGCGTGGCGGTGAGCACGTGCAGCCGTCCGATCGGCTGCGGCGGCGCGCCCGGCAGCGTCACGTCGACCTCGTCCGCCTGCAGGCTCGCGTCGAGCTCCCGTGCGGAGATCTCCCCCGCGCGCGCCTCGATCAACGCCTCCAGCGCCTGGCGCGCCTGGTTGGCGGCCTTGCCCACCCCGCCGCGCTGCGCAGGCTCGAGGTTCGCGACCTCGCGCAGCATCTGCGGCAGCTCCGCCTTGCGGCCCAGATAGCGCACGCGCAGCTCCTCCAGCGCTGCGCTCGAGTCGGCCGCGGAGATCGCCGCCTGTCCCTCCGCGCTCAGCTGCTCGATGCGATCGATCATGACGCCGGCACCCTAGACGGTCCACGGGTCATCTCATAAAGCGCGACCGTTGCCGCCATCGCCGCGTTCAGCGACTCTGACGCGATCGGGATCCGCGCCGCGCGATCGCACGCCGCCACCACATCGGCCGGCAGCCCCTCACGCTCGGCGCCGATGAGCAGCGTCACCCCGGCGCCAAGCGCGTCCACAGATGGGCCACTCGCCCCGTCCCGAACCTCCGAGAGCGCATGCGTCTGCTCGCCCCTCGCCTCATCCGCAGGCCCCCGCAGCGTCTCCTGCGCGTCCGCGACCAGCGCCACCCGCTCACCTGGCAACTCGCTCACGTCCGTCACCCGCGCGAGCGCGACGGTGAAGATCGCGCCCATGCTCGCGCGCACTGCCTTCGGCCCATACGGGTCCGCGCAGTCCGGCCCCAGCGCCACGCACGACGCCCCGAACGCCAGCGCGGAGCGCAGCACCGTGCCCACGTTGCCCGGGTCGCGCACGCCGTGCAGATACACGCACAGCGGCCCCACCGCGGGACCCCAGCGCTGCTCGTAAACCCCGATCACCCGTGTGCCCGAACCGAGCGTTGAGGCACGAGCGAGCGCGGAGCGCTCCACATCAAAGAAGTCGTCGCCGCCGAGACCCGATCCGTCCAGGCGAAAGCCCTCCACCACCGGTACACCCGCCTGGGCCGCCGCCGCGATCAGGTCCTCGCCCTCGGCCAGGAACGTCCGCGTCCGCGCGCGCTCGCGCTTTGAGTGCAGGCGGCGCACAGCCTTCAAACGGGGGTTCTGTTGGGATGCGATCTGGCTCATCTGCTGGGTTCTCTCGGTGTGCTGTACCTGGTTTGGATATGAAAAAAGGCGCCGTCCCTTTCAGGAGCGACGCCCGGGAGGCTGTCGAATCGATTGCCGGGTTCCCGGCCGGGCCGGGAGTCAGGCAGCCGCCGACGCCTCGCGGGCGACCTCGGCGATACGTCGGAAGGCCTCGGCGTCGCGCACCGCGATGTCCGCCAGCACCTTGCGGTCCAGCTCGATGCCCGCCAGTTTCAGGCCGTGCATCAGCTGCGAGTAGTTCATGCCGTTGATGTGCGCCGCCGCGTTGATGCGCGTGATCCACAGCCTGCGGAAGTCGCGCTTGCGGTTGCGCCTGTCGCGGTAGGCGTATTTGTCGGCCTTGAGCAGGGCCTCCTTCGCGCGCTTGTAGTTCGAGTTCGCCTCGCCGCGGAAGCCCTTCGTCAGCTCCAGCGTCGCGCGGCGCTTCTTGCGCGCGTTCACAGACCGCTTCACGCGTGTCACTTGCCCACCCCCAGCATCCGCTTGATCCGCGGCACGTCATCGTCGTGGATCATCTTCGGACCGCCCAGCGCGCGCTTCTTTTTCGGCGACTTCTTCTCGAGGATGTGGCTCGTGAAGGGGTGCCGTCCGCGCACCTTGCCTTTGGCGGTCACTTTGAAGCGCTTCTTCGCGCCGGAATGGGTCTTCATCTTGGGCATGGGTCTTCGGCCGGGGATTATGACACGGCCGTGCCCGCGGCAGCGGCCCCGTCGTCCTCGACGGGGGAATCGGCTGCCGCTGCGGGCGCCTGCTCGGCGCTCTCGGCGTCCTCGGCCGGCGCCTGCTCGGCCTCCGCGGCGGATGTCGCCTCAGACGCCTCGGGCGGCTGCTCGGCGACCGCCGCGGTTCCGTTCGTGGCGGCCTCTGCCGCGACAGCCGGGACGTCCGCGCCGGCCTCGGCGGGTGCCTCGCCCGCGGGCTCGCTGCTCGGCTCCTCCCCATCGACGCGTCCCGCGAGGACCGCTTTGGAGGGGGCCATCATCATCGTCATGTTGCGTCCTTCCTGCATCGGGCGCTGCTCCACCACACCCAACTCCGCGAGCTCCTCCGCGAGCCGGTCGAGGATCATCGTGCCGCGCTCCGGGTGCGTCACCTCGCGCCCGCGGAACATGATCGTCACCTTGACCTTGTCCTTGTGCTTGAGGAAGCGCGCCACGTGGTGCTTCTTCGTGTCGTAGTCGTGCTCGGCGATCTTCGGCCGGAACTTGATCTCGCGCACCGTGATCTGCTGCTGGTGCTTGCGCGCCTGCTTCAGCTTCTGGGCCTGCTCGTACTTGTACTTCGAGTAGTCCAGCACGCGGCACACCGGCGGGCGCGCCTCGGGGGCGACTTCCACCAGGTCGAGGTCGCGTTCCTGCGCGAACACCAGCGCGTCAGCGGTCTTCAGCACGCCGACCTGCTGACCCTCGTCGTCGATCAGGCGAACCTCCGGCACGCGGATGCGCTCGTTGATCTTCGTAGTGTCCCGCTCGGGCGGGCGCCGGTCGAACCTGCGAGGAACCGGCACTAGCTGTTAAGTCCGCGCGTCAAGCGAATGCTAGGCGTGGCGCTCTGAGGATTTGCAAGGCTGCAATGCGCATCAGTATAGCTAGCCGCGCAGTCGCTCGGCGAACTGTTCCACCGTGGAGGCGCCCGCGTCGCCGCCGCGATGCTCGCGCACCGACACCGTCCGCTCCTGCTGCTCGCGCTCGCCAACCACCAGCATGTAAGGGATCTTTCGCAGCTCCGCCTCGCGGATCTTGCGCCCGATCGACTCGCTGCGGTCGTCCAGATCCACGCGCGCTTCGCCTCCCCGCAGCGTGTCTCTGACCTGCCTGCCGTAGTCGTTGAAGCGGTCCGACACCGGCAGCACGATCGCCTGCACCGGCGCGAGCCACAGCGGCAGCTCGCCCGCGTAGTGCTCGATCATGATCCCGATGAAGCGCTCGTAGGAGCCGAACATCGCGCGGTGGATCATCACCGGGCGATGCTCCTGGTTGTCCGCTCCCGTGTACGCCAGGCCGAAGCGCTCCGGCATCGAGTAGTCCAGCTGCACCGTCCCCAACTGCCACGAGCGCCCCAGCGAGTCGGTCATGTGCATGTCGATCTTCGGCCCGTAGAACGCGCCGTCGCCCTCGTTCAGCTCGTACTCCAGGTCCAGCTCCTCGAGCGTGTCCTTCAGCTTGCGCTCCGCGCGGTCCCACATCTCATCCGTGCCCACGCGCTGCTCCGGCCGCGTCGACAGCTCCAGGCTGACGTCGAAGTCGAACAGCTTGTAGGTGTCGAATGCCATTTCCAGGCACGCCTTCACCTCGTCCTGCACCTGCTCCTCGGTGCAGAAGGTGTGCCCGTCGTCCTGCGCGAAATGGCGTACCCGCAACAGGCCGTGCAGCACGCCCGATGCCTCGTTGCGGTGCAAGAGGCCCGGCTCGAAGTAGCGGATCGGCAGGTCGCGGTAGGAGTGGCGCTGCGTGGAGAACAGGTGCGCGTGGCCGGGGCAGTTCATCGGCTTGACCGCCATCTCGCGCTCCTCCACCTGCACCTCGAACATGTTCTCGCGGTACTTGCCCCAGTGCCCCGAGGTCTTCCACAGCTCCGCGTCGAAGATCTGCGGCGTCTTCACCTCGCTGTAGCCGCGCTCGGAGCCCATCTTGCGCGACAGCCTCACGAGCGCGTTGAAGATGCCCGTGCCCGGCGGCAGCCAGAAGGCAGCGCCGGGCGAGACGTCCGAGAACGTGAACAGGCCCAGCTCTCGCCCGAGCTTTCGGTGGTCGCGCGCCTTCGCCTGCTCGATCCGCTCCAGGTGCTCCTTCAGCTCGCCCTTGGAGAAGAACGCCGTGCCGTAGATGCGCGTGAGCATCGTCCGTTTGGAGTCCCCGCGCCAGTACGCGCCCGCGACCGAGCTGAGCTTGAACGCGCCCACCGTCTTCGTGCTCGGCGCGTGCGGTCCGCGGCACAGGTCGGTGAACGGGCCGTTCGTGTACAGCGACACCGTCTCCAGCGGCTCGC
Organism: uncultured Solirubrobacteraceae bacterium; assembly: GCA_963813055.1. Classification (GTDB taxonomy): domain Bacteria; phylum Actinomycetota; class Thermoleophilia; order Solirubrobacterales; family Solirubrobacteraceae; genus Palsa-744. The sequence goes on along the minus strand of CAWEXM010000004.1, from coordinate 1,139,524 downwards.
CCGCGTCCGCGCCCGCCGCCGCGAGGTCGTCGATCAGCTCGACCTTGTAGTCCTGATGCTCGGAGACGAAGCGCTCGCGCGCCTGCGCCACGGGCACGTCCTCGCGTTGGAAGCCCTCCGCGGCGTTGATGTGCGCGCGCATCCGCTCTTCGATGCGCGGGAAGTCCGCCTCGGAGATCGCCGTGCCGTCGGGGAACTCGAAGTCGTAGTAGAAGCCGTCCGCGATCGGCGGGCCGATCGAGATCTTCACGCCGTCGTACAGCTCCATCACCGCCGCCGCCAGCACGTGCGCCGCGTCGTGGCGGATCAGCTCCAGCGCCGGCTCGCCGCTCTTGGCGGTGATGATCGATACGCGCGCGCCGTCGGGCAGCGCGCGTGCGAGGTCGCGCACCTCCCCCGGCGCGTCCGGCGGGGACCCGTACGCGCCAAGTTCGATCGCGAGCGCCGCGCGCGCCAGGCCCGGGCCGATCGCCGCGGCCGCGTCGGCGCCCGTGGCGCCGTCGGGCAACTCGAGCGCCTTTCCGTCGGGGAGTGTCACCGTGATGGACATTGCAGCGCTGGAGGCTACCGCCGCGGGTGCGTTCCGCGTGGGACACGTGCTCGGGTCAGCCGTCCACACGCGCCCCACCTGGGACTACGGTCCTCGGCGTGTGGGCCTCGACAGCTGTCGCGAAGCCCGAAACGCAGACAGTTGTCTGTATGTGTAATGTCGCCCCCATGAGCAACGACAAGTCCGTGTCCATCTCCATCACCCTCTCCCCCGCGCAGATCGACGAGGTCGTCCGCGCGGCCTCCGGCAGCCGCGCGCCGAGCATCTCCACGTTGATCGCCGACTCGCTGAGCGCTCCGCTCGCGGACGCCGGAGAAGCCAACGGCGGACCAGCGCCGCCCGCCGAGGACTCCGCCGCGCGGCGCCCGCGCGGCGGCTACATGCCCAACGACACGACCGACCCGCGCCTGTCGCGCTCGCTGCTGCGGGGGCTCGCGCTGCTGACGGGCTTCGGCCCCGATGGCGAGGCGCGCGGGATCGTCGAACTCGCCGGCGATCTCGGCATGAGCCCCAGCACCGCGCACCGCTACGCGCTCACGCTCGTGGAGCTGGGGCTGCTGGAGCGCTGCCCCAAGACGCGCAAGTACCGCCTGCCCGGCACCTGAGCCGCAGGGCGCGCGGCCTGCGACGCGAGCCGAAATACCCAGCGACGGCCGGCGTCTGTGGTCCGCGCGGACGCCGGCCACGCCGACGCCGCATGCAGGAATAATGTGAAGGCAGCGAAATACCAGTAGTCAACTGACTGGATATTGCCTGTCACGAAATGCAATGTTTCTTATTGTGTCAGCACCCATACCAGCGGACCGCGCGCTCGCGATCACGCTGCGCCGCCTGCGCACCGAGCGCGGCGACACGCAGGAGGACCTGGCACACAGAGCCGGCCTGACGGTCGCCGCGTTCGCGCGCATCGAGCGAGGCCACGCAAACCCCACCTGGACGACCGTGCGGCGCATCGCTGGGGCGCTTGAAATCACCCTCGCCGGGCTCGGCGAGGCCGTCGAACGGGCCCGCGTGCCCTCGTAGCCGACCTCTGAGCGCCGCGGGCGCTCCCGGCTGAGCGAAGCTGCACCTTCCTGGCTAGGCAACGCGGCGCTGCAGGAAGTCCACGAGCGCGGACGCCGCGGCGTCCGGCCGGTCGTCCCACACGAAGTGCCCCGCGCCGTCGAGCAGGCACAGCTCGCAGTCGGGCAGCTCGCGCTGGAAGCGTTCGGCCATGGCCACGCCCGCGAAGCGGTCCTCCGTGCCCCACACCACGAGCGCGGGGAGCCCCAGCGCGGCGAAGCGGCCCTCATATGGGATCAGCTTTTCGAACTCGCCCGAGCGGTACAGCTCGAGCTGACCGATCCGGCGAGTGTCGTCGGCGAACGCCTTCCAGTACTCGTCGAGCGCCCGCTCGGTCATGCCCGGGGAGACTGCTTTCAGAGCGGCGCCCAAACCATCGCGCGTGTAGGCGCGGATCAGCTCCTCCCCCTTCCCAGGGGTGCGCATCACGTTTGCGAGGTCGTGCCACTTGCGATCGGCGAAGAAACCGCCGTCGGAGATCACCAGCGCCCGCGCGCGGGCCGGGTGGTCGCACGCCCAGCGCAGGCCGATCGGCACGCCCCAGTCGTGCGTCACGAGCGCCACCGGCGGCAGCTCCAGCTCCGCGACGAAGCGCTCCAGCGCCTCCATGTGGCGCTCCCACGTCGCCGGCGGATCGGGCTCGGAGTCGCCGTATCCGGGCAGGTCGGGAGCGATCGCCCACCAGCCCGCGTCGGCGAGCGCGCCCAGCGCGTGCTGCCACATGAACGAGGACTCGGGGTAGCCGTGTATGAACAGCGCAGCACGCTCGGAACGCTCGCCCGCTGATCGGTACGCGAGTCCCGCGGCGTGCTCGATGCCGGTCGCAGCCATGCGCGCATCCTACCCGCGCGCGGGCGCATGGATGGGTCAGTTGGACCCGGAGGCGATCTGACAAGCCGCCGTGACACATGCCACAACGGCGAGCCAGATGGCGACAATCAAAACAAGGAGCATTGCCAAGCAGGCTAATCCGCCGTGCGCGGCGCACCATCGGCGTTCGTCCACATATCGCGCGACGGAAAGTACGGAGCGCCACTCAGTGAAAGCGCGTCACACCGAGCAGGGCCGCGAGCGGCGGTCGATGCCCACCTCCGTGATGCCGGCGGAGGTGATCTTGATTCGAATGGGAACGTTGCCGCGCTCGAGCAGCTTGCGCAGCACGGACTCGCCCTTCGACGCGATTCCCGATCGCAGCGGCTCCTCGAACGCCTCCGCGCTCAGCGAATCGGCGATCTGCACGTACACGTGCTTTTCCGCGCGGCCGTCCTGGACCTTCCAGCGATAGGTGAATCCGGGTCGGGGCGCTTGAATCGGCGTGGGTCCGCCGATGATCTCTGGGTCGGCCATATGGGCACGATGACGTGTGCCCTTCATGGTGTGAAGCGTCCGTTGGCCAGCATCCACGCGTCGGCTTTGGACATCTGTAGCGAGCCGCGCTCAATGCGCCCGTGGAGCGGTATGGGTCTGCTGCGCAGCGAGCACAGCCCTCTGGCGACCGCTCGCGCTGCGGCTAAACCCTGACGCATCCGGCGGGCCGGGGCGGATGCATGGGCTGGCGAAAGCGGATTGGCTTGGAGCATGTCAATACGGGCCACTCAGCAAAACGAAGGCGGGTGAGGAGATGCACGTCCCAGTACCAGACCAGGAGACCGAGATCCGCGATCAGGCGGCGTTCGACGAGACGGTCACGAGGAGCGGCAAGACGGTGCTGGAGATCGTTGCCGGCGTGGGAATCTTCGCTGCGCTGTTGATGTCGATCATCGCGCTCAATCAGAGCAGTGAACACAACACCGTCACGATCACCAACGGCGTGGCAGCCCCGGCGACCAGTTCGACGGCCGCGAACGCCACGGCCTCGCTACCACCGAAGCTCATCAGCCTGAAGGTGATCGCGGGCGGGAAGCTCGGACCGGACAAAATCATGCACGACACCTTCGACAAGACTGAATTCAGCGTGAAGGTGGGCCAGAAGCTGGATCTGAAGATCGACAACACCGACGAGGGTGAACACAGCATCACCTCGCCTCAGATCGGCGTGAACATCGTCGTCAAACCGGGAGTTCACACCTACGAGCTGGTGGTGAAAGAAAAGGGCCGCTTCTCGTGGTTCTGCGTGATCCCGTGCGACGACACCGCAAACGGCTGGGCGATGCAGCATGCCGGCTACATGAGCGGGTACATCACCGCGACCTGAGCGTCGGAGCCTTCAACCGAGCGAGCCCGCGGCGATTCACGTCGTGGGCTCGCTCACGAGCGAGGGCGAGCGGCTACCAGCGCGAGGGGCTGACGGCGTACCAGTCGAGCTTCAGCTCGGGGGTGCGTTCGCAGATCTCGGCGACCGCGCCGAGCACCGCGCGGCGGCCGATGTCGGTGCGTTCGTCGTGCGTCATCGCGACGGGGTCGTCGCGGTCGAGCTTCGCGGTGATCTCAGACCCGACACGGGCGAACGACACGTCCTCGTGCCGTCCCCTCATCCGCTCGCTCAGGAGATCCAGAGCGTGCTCCGGCGGTGACGCGCTCGTGTGTCTGGTAATGCGGAACTTCATGCGGGAAGCGTAGCGCTGCGGAAAGGTATGCGCAAGGTTCTTCACACGGTTTGACGATTGATTTTCTGACGTTTTGCACACAATTGAGCGGGTTTGATGAGGTTGTGATCTCGCCGGTGTCAGACTTCCCAGGGTGAGCACACCGATCGACGGCTGGTGCGCCTCCGGGTTCACGCGGGTCCGGGAAGCGTTCGAGGTCAACTTCGCCGAGCGAGGAGAGCTCGGGGCGGCCGTGCACGTGATCGTCGCGGGCGAGACGGTCGTCGATCTCGTCGGCGGATGGAAGGACGAGCAGCGCCTGCAGCCGTGGCGCCACGACACGATCGTGGACGTCTACTCCGTGGGCAAGGCGATCCTCGCGCTGCTCGTGCTGCAGCTCGTCGAGGATGGTCGGCTGGCGCTCGATCGGCCCGTCGCCGATGTGTGGCCGGAGTTCGCCGCAGGCGGCAAGGCCGGCGCCACGGTCGCCCATGCGCTCAGTCACCGCGCGGGCGTTCCGGCGATCCGCGAGGCGCTCACCGACGAGGAGCTGTTCGACTGGGAGCGCATGACCGGAGCCGTGGCGGCGACGGAGGCGTGGTGGGTGCCGGGCGAGCGGGTCGCGTACCACACCAACACGTTCGGCCATCTCGTGGGAGAGCTGATCCACCGGGCGAGCGGTCAAATGCCCGGCGAGCGACTGCGGGCGGTCGCAGTGCCGCTGGACGCGGACGTGTGGTTCGGCGTGCCGGTGAGCGAGCAGCACCGCTGCGCCGATGTCGTGTGGGCACCCACCCAGCCACTGCCCGTGCTCGACAGCTTCGACGCGCTCGAAGGGGATCTGCTGATGAACGCGCTGGCTCACTTCAACCCGCCGGGCTACTCATCGGTCGGCCTCGTGAACACGCCGGCATGGCGCTCCGCTCAGATCGGCTCCACGAGCGGCCACGCCTCCGCCTGCGGCATCGCGCGGATCTACTCCGCGCTGCTCGAACCAGGCCGCCTGCTCTCGCCCGAGCTCCTCGCCTCCGCGACCGCCCCGCGCGCCACGGGGCACTGCCCGATCCTCGGCGAGGAGGTGTCCTTCGGCCTCGGCTTCCAGCTCACCACCCCACGCCGGCCGCTCGGCCTCAACGACCGCAGCTACGGCCACTTCGGCACGGGCGGCGCTCTGGGCTTCGCCGACCCGGACGCCGGCGTGGCGTTCGGCTACGCGATGAACCGCGTGATCCCCCGCTGGCAGAGCCCACTCAACCGATCGCTCGTGGACGCGGTGTACGCGTCGCTGGGGTGAGGGGACGGTATGGGGAGCTGGTCTGCGGCGGCCCGGCAGAGAGAGGCGACGACCGGAATCGAACCGGTGTAGACGGCTTTGCAGGCCGCTGCGTAGCCACTCCGCCACGTCGCCAGGCTGGGCCACCAAGCCTAGCGGGCCGTTGATAGGCTTGGGCTGTCCCAGGGCGATTAGCTCAGCTGGGAGAGCGCCGCCTCGACAAGGCGGAGGTCACTGGTTCGAGCCCAGTATCGCCCACCATTGCTGTACTACTGGAACCAAGGGCGAAGTTCTCCGATTCCTCCCAGGGATCGGGGGCTTCGTCGTTTTCGGGGGCGCCTGTGTGTTGGGGATGGGCTTGTCGGGGTTGAGGAGGCGTTTGGCCTTGATCCGCTCGATCATTTCCTTGACTTCGGCGTCAAGTTCCAGCAGTTCCTTGAAGGGGCTGGCGAGTTGGGGGCGGACTTCTCCGGCGTCTCCGATCCAGATGGCCTCGAAGATGGCTTGGTTGATCAGGCAGCGGGCGTGGGGCTTGGCGCAGAGGTAGAGGTGGTGTAGGTCGAGGCTGGCGAGTTTGAGCACGAGCGCGAGGCAGTCGCTTAGCTCGTCGTGGCGGATCGTCAGGCGGGCCATGATGGCCTCGGCGTCGAGGCGTTCGCGTTTGATGCGGACGGTCTCCTCGTCGTATAGCGCCTCTGAGATCTTGTCTTTGTAGTGCCTTTGCAGGAGCTTGCGTTCTTGTTCTTTGAGGTCAGCTGATATGTCGTGTGGTTTGTCAAGTGGGCGTGGTTGATCGCGTCCGCGGGGCGGGCGTTTGGGGTGGTCGGGAGAGCGGGGAGCCGGGCTCGGTGTCGGCGTTGCCAGTCTGATGATGCGAGGGTTGGGTACCTCAGGGCCCGGTTTCGTGCTGCCGGCTTGCGCTGTCTAGGAGCGAGCGTGCCGCTTGTGGTGGGCGGTGCTCATAGCTGAATCGCGCGTGCCGGCCGCTGATGGCCCGGCACCCCGCTCTCCCGACCGGTAGGGCTGTCCGCGGGGTTAGCCGGCGGTTGCTGCTGCCCAGAGGAAGCAGGCCAGCTCGCGGGCGCACGCGACGACGGTCACGTTGTGCGGCTTGCCGCGAGCGCGCATCCGGTGGTAGACATGGTGCAGCCGGTGTTGGGCGCGGTTGGCGATCTGTAGGACATGGTCGGGCTGGCCCTGTTGACGGTTTTGGAGGGTAACCCCGATCCGCGGGGAGCGTCCGTAGTGCCAGGCAGACTCGACCAGCAGCCTGCGAGCGAACGTCGATCCGGTCTTAGTGATCGAGCCCTGGTGGGATGATTCACCGGACTGATGCAGTGACGGGACGAGCCCGAGCCATGCGCTCAGCGCGTTCGCTCGCACGAAGCGCTCCCAGTCACCACCAAGCTCGAGATGTAGCGCAAACGCCGTGAGAGTGTCAACGCCCCGGAAGCATCTCAGTCGTGCGATGGTCGGCCACCACTGCTCATCCTGAGCCAAGCGCGAGAGCCGCTCCGCGATTGCTGCCTTGCGTCCTGTCAGACCGTCGACGGCGGCGATCAAGTCGGCGAACACCAGCCCTGAGGCCGTCTCATCGAACTGCTGAGCCGATAGCCAGCGCCGGTGGCGGGTGGTCCAGGTCGTGGGCTCGGGATAGACCCGCCCATGACGCAACAGCATCTTGGAGACCCGGTGACGAGCCGTCATCAGATCGCGCCGGCACGCATCGTGAGAGCGCATCAGCTCGCGGGCAGCCTCAACCGCGACGGGCGGGACCACAACCGCAGTCAACGAGCCGGCCAACAGCAACCGCGCGAGCAGCTCCGCGTCCTTGCGGTCAGTCTTCACCCGGTCTGAAGGCCCCCTTGGTGTCTTGCCCGGCGCGATCACCTCAACGTCCACCCCGGCCGCGCTCGCGGCGCGATAGAGCCCAAACCCAGTCGGTCCCGCCTCATAGCAAGCGCGCACCGGACCGGGCAAACCCGCAAGCCACGCGACAGGTTCCACGATGCCCGGCCCGAACCTCGCACGCACCACCTCGCCCGTCGAAACGTCAATCGCCGCAGCGTGAGTCGAGCGGGCATGGACATCAAGCCCCACATAAGTCACCATTCCGGTCACGGCCGGACCTCCTCATTGAATTGGGGTCAGCCGGAGCCGATCTCCGGCCAGACAAACCCCCGCGAGGAGTGTCCGGCCTACCAACTCCGACGGTCAACCCGACGGGCGACCCGCGTCATAGGGTCTAGGAGGTGTTGCAGCGGCGTAGCTCTTTCTCGCTGGTCGTGGCCTGCTTGGCGAGCTGGTGCTCGATGAGGCGCGCGAGACGGTCGCCGGCGTCGGGCCTGAGAGTGATGGTCTTGTAGTGGTGCTCGATGGCAGCTTCGATCTCCTCGGCGCGGTGGTAGCCGTTGGGGCACTCTCCGCGCTGGTTGAGGCCGCAGATGAAGTACTCAAAGGTGCCTCCGTTGCCTTTGTGGCGGGAGTAGAACAGGCGGTGTCCGCAGTCCTCGCAGAAGATTGTGCCCTTGAGGTAGTGCTGGTGCTTGCGGTCGCGCTCACCGCTGAGGTTATGCGCTTTCAAGATCGCCTTCCCGCAGTAGAAGGGATTGGACAGCAGCGCATGGACTGCGGAGTGTTTGAGCCACCAGGATGCGTAGCGGCGGCTGCCGCGGCTATGCAGTCCACGAAGCGGCCACCTTAACTGACGCCAGCGAGTTCGATATGTCAGGATTGCCGGTGCTATCTGGACCTAATGACAGGGGACCAAGAGAATGACATCGTTGACAAGCATCGTTAGCAAGAGCACCGACACTAGCCAAGGAGACATCGTCGGAGGGAAAGCAACCGGCTTCGCGACGACCGCTGGTTTTGCTGCTGCAATCACAGCGATAACTGGCGCTGCGATTGCAGTCGTCCAGCAATTCGCTGATATAAAAGTCGATCCGGCGCTCAAGGTAGCGGCGTTGGGTCTTATCGGGCTAGGGGCTCTTTCTTGGGCGATCGCTTCGGTTGGTGACGTGCTAGGTCGTGCCTATGCGAGTTCGCATGTGGTCCCGGCAGAAAAAGCCGGGGATGAACCGACGCCGGTTCTTCAATGGGCGCTAACGGCAGCCAATGGAAAGCCAGCCCCGGTGACAGCGGTTCTCGAAGCGTTCTCCTCGGTGGACGCTCATCTGAAGCCCGTCACGCAGGCCGTGGGCGCTGATCAGATTGTGCCATTGCCGGCCAAAACAACAGTTAGCTACCAGGGTGGGATAGCCACTGCTTTCGCCATACGAGTTGGCGATGCCGATGCTCTCTCCATGCTGATTGCTCAGCCCGGCGAGAGCCTACAATGGGTTGCTGCATCGGCGACGGCTCTGCATCCGTAGCGCGTCGCACGACGCCGATTGTGCGACGTGGCCGCTCGTAGAATCACGGCCCGCGGCTCGTGTGCGACATCCAGCTCCTCGATCGTCAATTCGAGGGGCGTCGACGCCTCCTACCGACTGCATCGCCGGCTATTGACGCGCGGATGGCGGCGTTGTAGCGTGGGCAACCATCGGACCACAGGAACCGTGCGCACCGCCACGGCCCGCAAAGCGTAGGCAGCAGTTGCCGTCACATGACTTCCTTGCGCGACAAAGCCAAACATCCCTATGTCAAGTCGCTTGCCGAGCGCCTCGGCGTCTGGGTCATCGGCCTGGCGTTTTCGCTATCACCGCTGATCGCCGCATCACTTATCGAAGAAGAACCTTGGTCTCTCACGATCGATCGTGGGCAGCTCGTACTTGTCGCGATTTCCGTACTAGCGTCCGCAATTTTGTATACAACCCTATTGCCGCGTCAGAAAGGCTTCCCCCGCCGACTTATGACGCTTATCGTCGGCGCTGGTCTGTTGTTTATTTTCTTCGCGGCCGGCGCGTATTTCGCGTTTAGCACGGTTTCGCTCAAGGGCCAGGCCGTCATTTGTCTGACTCACCACGGCGCGCCGCTGACCACCGAAGCCGCCGCCGGGTGCCTCCAAGCGCCACCATCGCATCATACTGCTGCGAGCATACTTTCGCTCTCTTGGTGGCTATTCGGTGTCAGCGTTGTGACCGCGATCGCAGCGCTTGCATCCCGTGGTGGCCCTGACACGGCGGCAAGCAGGGAGCTCGCGTAGCGTGGCGAGTCCCGAACTTCTGACTATTCTCGCAGGAGTCGCGGGCCTCGTGGCCACCGTACCGGTCGCGGTATTCGAGTTCCGTCAGGTGCGAAAGAGAGGGACACGCGCCGGACTGCGGAAGGGCGTCGCTGGCGCGACGAAGCCTGACGACGCGCTAGTCGAGCTTACGTCATATCCCCCGGAAGCTGTCGGGCTGGAAAAGTTCCATCTGCTCGCTCAGTTGTCTCCAAACGCGATCGGAAATTTGATGAAGCTTGGAGAGGATGAGATCGACAAGCTACAGAACGGCGAGACGGTCGGAATGCCAGTTGCGCATCACGAGGGACGATCGTTTACCGAGGATGAGCTTATGAAATGCGGATTGGTCACCTATGTCGCGCCGCCTAGGCAGGACAAGCGTCGGTGGGTTGCACTCACCGATGAAGGGCGCGCGCTGGCTCGTCTCCTCACCGCTGAAATGGAAAGTCCACCTTGGCTTTGGCACGCCGCTCACCCGCCCCCGCGTTAGCAGATGGGGCGCAGGGGGCTGCCGCGGTGCCTCGTCACGATTCCGATCCGGAGCCAAGCGAACGCGACGCCCACTGCCGCTTGTGCGACGCTTTACTGAGAGTCTCGCGTCGCTACGTTCAGACGATCAACTCTGACCAACGTCCTTTGCGGCTTCAAGACGCTCAACTTCTTCCCGTAGCACGAGGATTGCGACGCAAGGAGGAAGCCACACTGCGGCAATGAGGCCCGCTGTCGTCATGCCAACTGGAAAGTACGCAAGAACCTCGAACAGCGTCCCACCGAGTCGTGCTCCTGTTACAACCTGTAGAGTCGCGAGAAGGCCGACAGGCATGGCTGCGGCAAACGTTGAGATTGCCGCCAATGCCAGAATCTCACGTAGGTTCTCCCCGTAGTGCGTTGTCTCATCCCAGTGCCCACTCCAGAGGGTTGCCCACGCAACGCTCGCTGTCAGCGCCACTGGCACCCCTGCGGCATAGACAAGCCAACTGGGAGCGTGGATAGCAGCCACCACTACGTCTCGACTATTGCGGTCGATTGCTGCCCAGACGGCGGAGCCCGCAACGCTCATCACGAAGCTCGACACGCTTATACGACATACCGCACGCATCCATCCCATCGTACCGCGCTCGGCCTATGCTCGCACCCGGCGAGACTCAACGCATACGGGCCGCAGCACCGTCCGTCCGCGAACTACGCGATCTCGTCGACCCGAGGGTTGGGTGCCGGGAGATATCGGCCGCGTCCCAACCGCACGAATAGCGTCTGATCGCCTTGGGCATGGCGGGCCAGCCAGTTCTTGACCGCCGAGGGCGATACAGGCTGGCCGAGTAGGGCTTCACCCTCAGCATGTATGTCCCGCACCCGCATCGGCTCGGCAGACTCGCTCAAGATCCGCATGATGGCCTTTGGGACCAACCCGCATCGGAGCCTCCGGTCAACGCGAGCTGAGGGACGCGGAACGGCGTTGCTGGCCGCGAGTCGCTCCAGCTTCTCAGACAGTCGTCATAGCCGTCCCTGGATTTCGGGTTCGAGTAGTGGTCGCGGCGACCGTGGTTGCAGGCCTAATCGTGATCATTCTTGCTCCGCTGGTGACGAGCCTCCCGTCCCTCCCCTACCAAGCGGCCCGGGCCATCTATTTCGGATTCGCAATCCGCGCAGGGGAACAGTTCGACCTCGAAAACGCGGTGAGGCATCGACCGCCCTGGCAGGGAACGCCGACGCTCTATGGCAAGTCCTTCGGTTACGCGACCGGCTCAGACAAAGGTTCGCTGACGGAAACGAATGGCCTCGCTGTCGAGCATCACTCGATCTCGGAATTGGCAGCTAAAGCGGTTGAGCTCAACGGCATACCGACCGAGTTCGTCGGCAAGGTACGTTCGGAATTAACCGCCTCCTCGTCAGACGTCACGCCGCTCGCAACGGAATATGTGTTGACCGGAAGCAAACTTGGCGCCTTCGCGTTCGTCGGCCTTTCATCGCTCGCCGCGGCCAGCGGGCCACCCTCCGTGGGCGAGACGGTCATCGTCCGTGGTGTGGTGGTCCCGTCTGGTGTTGCCCGGGAGGTGGGTGGACCTACACGCGAGGCCGTCTACGTCATGGGATTGCGCAGCGAAGCAGCACGCAGGCGCTGAAGGAGCAGGCGACTCACTGCAAAAGCTGGCCAAAGAAGCGGCTAAGACGTCAACAGGACCACTCGTCCGGCGGCACGCCAGGCGTCCAAGCGCGGCGCGCTGATGCGTCGATACCGGCGCGCGCTGAAGGCGGCCGGGATCGCGCCGGGGCATCGCTCCACTATCTGCGACACACCTCGAACCGCGATGGCGGCGGCGATCGGACGTTCGGAGAGGGGCTCGATGGCTGATCGAATGCGTTGCCTGCGCAAGCCGCTCGACTGTCCCGTCCTAACGGCGATGGATCATCGGGCCCATGACTAAGGATCGGATTCGCCGTCGCCGTGTCGCGCACGATGTACGGATCGTGGTTGAGCGGTCCAGTACCCATCCGATTGAGTACGCGATCGTGCTCCTCGTTGAGCGCGGTGGTGTCTGGCGAACGGTGCGGACCTTCGATAACGCCCACGCTTCCGACGAGCACCATGAGCATCGCTACGTGGGGTCGGAGAAGCAGCCGCCAGTCGTGACGCATGGACCGTCGAATGAGGCGATGCATGCCGCAGAAATCAAGCTCTTGGAGGGCTGGAGCGATATCGTCCGTAGCTGGGAGTCGACACGATGAGCACTATCGACAAGAAGACAGACGAGCTGTTCATGGCCGCTAACCACTGTGATGGGAGTCTGGGCTACCCGGATGACGTTGAGTTCGTTCCTGGCGACAAGGACTGGGCCGATGAGGTGGTGTGGCGCAGTCTCGCCGAGGAGTGCCGCGCCACAGTGATCGTGGACGAGGAGATCGAGCTGATGTTGATCCCGTTCCCGCGCAGCATCGTTGATCGGCTGCGGGGGTGTGTTCGTGTGCGCGTCACGCTCAGGCCACACGGTCACAGCGCTGCGTTCGCGACGTCGAGCACGCTGGGGCGTCACCCGGTGCGCGAGATGCGCGCGTTGGCTCACGCGTAGACCAACGAACGAACGCTTGACACGCAGCACGGTCGCTAGATGCAGCGCATGGCCACCCACTGCCCGGCCGCGTCAGAGCGGCTGCGGCCCGAGAGCCGCATGCAGATCGGGCAGCAGGTGGCGTTGCTCGTGGTTCCGTTCGTGGTTCCGTTTTGAGCAAATCTCAGCTCATCTGAGCGCTCCTAAGCCAGCAAGCACGGGAGACAGCGCCCGAGATGACCCCCAGTCTCGTTTTCGAGCCCAGCACCGCCCACTGCCAGGCACCCATCTCATCTCGCTCGGCGGTAGCACACATGCGTCGCCAGAGGGGAATGAAGAACCTCGGCGGGCTCGAGATCGAACTCTGTGACGCCGGCGAAGATCCTCTCGCCAGACCCGAGCAGAACGGGGGCGATGTCGAGCCAGAGCTCGTCGATGACGCCCGCCAGCAGCGCTTGGCGGACGGTCGAAGCGCCGCCCGCGATGTCGATGCCGTCTGCGCCGGCGGTCTCGCGGGCCTGCGCGTAGGCCGCGTCGAAGCCATCGGTGACGAAGTGAAACGTCGTGCCGCCCTCCATCTCGATCGGCGCGTGAGGGTGATGGGTCAGGACGAAGACGGGCGCGTGGTATGGCGGCTCGGGCCCCCACCAGCCCTCCCACTCCTCATCCCACTCGCCGCGGATCGGGCCGAACATGTTGCGGCCCATGACGTAGGCGCCGCAGGGGCGCAGCAAACGGCGTTCCGCCGTGGCGTCCGCGTCGTTCGCGCGCTCGTCGCCAAGATGCCAGCCGTGAAGCTCGCGGCCCCGCCTGCCGAGCGGGTTTTCGCGGCTTTGATCCGGCCCGGCGACGAAGCCGTCGAGCGAGATCGACATGTGGCAGGTGGTGTCGGCCATTGTTCTCCTCCGAAGTGATGTCGGCTGAACCCTAGTCGGCACACGCAGACGCCGGGGGAAGCCATATCTCGGGACGGAGATCACACGTCGCCCCATCCGCCGACGGCGACCCTATCTCACCCGTAATAACGCCCGATCACCTGAAGCTGGCTGACGAGATCGTGCCCGAGGCACAGCATCACGACCGCCGCGCCGACGATTGCAGCCCATCGCCGTCCCGCTCCGCGCACAGCCAACACAAACACGGCTCCCAGCAGCGGGACCAGCGGTACGAGATACCGCGGCTCGGCGAATGCGCTGGTCTTGCCGATGACATCTCCGTTGTACGACGACACCCCGAGCATCACGAGCACCCCGACACCGACGGCGGCGTAACCCGCGAACTCCGACAGGCGAGCTCGCAGCGTCGCGCGCTGCGCGTACAGCTCGCGCCCGCAGAGCCCGGCGATGATCGTGCCCGGTATCAGCGCGACGTTGGCGACCCAGCCGGGGAACGTCGTGTCCATCCAGCCATAGAACCCCACCCAGCGATCCCACCAGATGTCCTTGTAGGTGGCCACTCCCGCGAAGTAGTGCGTCATGCCCGGCAGCCGCGGCAGATACAGCTGCCAGATGTAGCTGGGCTCGTCGAACGAGGCGTGCGAGGTGAACGATTCGATGCTCCCCGAGATCATCCCGAACGTCGGGCGTCCCGTCGAGGCGTTGTGAATCGCATAGAGGATCGCCGGCACCACGCCGATGGCGGCGACCGTCGCGACGGGCTTCAGCGCGCTCCAGCCTCGCGCCCGCACCTCGCGCACCGCCAGGATCAGCACGCTCGCGACGAGGCCCAGCGCAACACCCACGAAGTTGAGCTTCGTGAGGAAGCCCGCTACCACGAGCAGCCCGAGCGTCACCGCGCGAGCACGCGTGAAGCCACAGTGAAAAGCGCGCGCGAGGCACAGGAAGACGGCGGCGGTGATCGTGAAGTCCAGGCTGTCCGGGTTGAGGATGCTCGACGCCGACATCAACTGCGGCTCGAGCGCCACGCACAACGCGCCGACCGTCGCTGCCCACGGGGCGCCTGGGAGGATCTCGCGCAGGAACAGGAACGTCAGCAGCACCGTCGCCGCCGCCAGCAGCACGCTGAGCAGACGCATCAGCTGCAGCTGAACGAGGATGTTGCCGCTGCCGAGCTCGAAGGGTATGAGCTGCGTCGCGTAGTAGAGCGGCGGCTCGGTTGTCGCCACGCCGACTTCTTCGGGCTGTTCCAGCGACGCTCCGGCGTTGGCCGCTTCCGTCAGCGCGTGTTGCTGTGTGCCGGTCGAGATCGAGGGCTCAAACGGCGTGAATCTGGTTGTGTAATAGCCGAGCGCGCCCATCACCAGCGACTGTGCGGGGGAGTACACGAAAGCCCCCTGACCTCCCGGCAGCGTTCCCGATTGAGCAATACGATCGACGTAGGCGAAGTGGTCGACCTCGTCGTGACCCTGAAAGGACGGCACGATCACGCTCCACGCCGTGCCGTTCAGAGCCGCGATCAGCACACACATCCACGCGGCCCTCGGGACGCGTTTCAGCGCCGCTCGCGCACCGGCAGGCCAATGCTGCCAACGCGACGCGCGGTTCTCCGGCCCAGGCCGCTTGTGCGGGTGGGCGCTCACAGGTGACGGTCCTCCTGCGCCCGGTTCGCGAGTGGTGGCCCCGTTCGCGGGCATCTCCCGCAACGTCAGGCGCACCGCGAGCGCGCCCACGGCGATCATGAGCGCCCCGATCAGCCCCACGATCCACGTGCCGCTGTAAGCGCGACCGAACCCGACGTGTTCCGCCACAGACGAAATCCGCGACCACCACGAGCCCGATCCCGAGCCGAGGTATTCGACGTTCACACGACCCGGAAGCTTTTCTTCAAGGCTCGCCGACCGCGGCGCTGGCGCGCTCGCGGGGAGCGCCACCGCCGCTTCGGCGGGCGGCACGTTGTTACCGAGCATGAGGATCGGCTCGCTGTTCGGGCCGATGGCAAGACAGAGCCGCGCTCCGGACGTCGTGCTGTGCACCGATCTGACCGGCACCGTCACCGACGTGCTCGTCCAGTTGGGGCCGCGGCTGCCTTCGGTGAGAACCCGCGTGCCGTCGTAGGCGACCACCCGTACGCGCGCACCCACGAACGCCCACATCGACAGGCGCACCGCGGTCGTGCCTGCCGGCAGCACTTCGTTGTCCTGGCACACCGCCGCGTCACCGGTCGGAGCGCCGAGCACCGCTTGTGAGCCGTGCCAGCTGCCCCGCAGTACGCGCGGCGGCGAGCGCGTCAGTGTGAAGGCCACCGCGACAGCGATCAGCACAACACCGACTGCGAGAGTGATCTTCGCGCTTTTCATGGCCCTCAGACTCTCCCCGCATCTTCGATGACTCGAACCGAGCAACGGCGCGGCGAGTGTACTCAGGGGCTATGGGGCGGTCAAAAGCCTTCTCGGGAAGCGCATCAGCCCGCTTTTTCTCGCCGCGAGCTGTTTCTGACTGCTGGTCTCACGACACTCAGTCGCGCTCCCTGAACCAGCATTCGAGGATCTCCCGCGTCCGCGCTGCGTGGCGCGCTCAGCTGCCGAAAGCGCCTCAACTCACGGCCATGCGAGCGCCGCTCGCAGCCCCTCCGCCCGGCATAGATGCGGAGCCCTCCAGATGCTCACAGAGCGCGCTCACCACCTCGGGGTCGAACTGCGTTCCGCTGTGGCGCCTCAGCTCCGCCAGCGCCTCCTCCCTCGGCCGCGCGGCGTCGTATGAGCGCTTGGAGATCATCGCGTCGTACGCGTCGCACACCGCGATGATGCGCGCGCCGAGCGGTATCTCCTCGCCTGCCAGCCCATCGGGGTAGCCCGCTCCGTCCCAGCGCTCGTGGCTCGAGCGCACCAGGCAGCGCGACCGGACGCAGCGCGGGCGCGGCGTTGAGGATGCGCTCGCCGATGAGCGTGTGCTGGCGTATCAGGCGCCACTCCTCCTCGCTCAGCGGGCCGGGCTTCTCGAGGATGTGGTCGGGGATCGCGAGCTTGCCGATGTCGTGGAGCTGGGCCGCGCGGCAGCAGCTCGTCGAGCGTTTCGGAGTCGAGCTCGAAGCGCTGCCCCATCGCCACCGCGAGCAGGCCCACATCGCACACGTGATCGTGCAGCGTGGGCTCGCGCTCGGTGAGCAGCTGCAGAAGCACGCGTTGCTGCATCAACACAGTCTGGGCCGACGCGCGACCGGAGCCGCCCGTGCTGGTCTTCTCCGCGTACATGCGCTCGTCCGCCAGGTTCAGCGCGGCGCTCACGGTGTCGGCGTCGCCGGGCACGAACACCACCCCGCAGGAGGCGGTGACGGTGAAGCCCGCCCCGTGCTCTGCGAGCGCCGCCTGGGCGCTGGCCAGCAAGGGGTCTTCGCGGGGGTACCGACCGGCCGCGAGCACGCAGAACTCATCGCCGCCGAGCCGGTAGGCCTGGCCCATGCCCTCCACGCTCGCTGCGAGCGCGCCGCCGAGGCGCGCCAGCAGCGCGTCGCCGGCACCGTGGCCGAAGCTGTCGTTGTAGCGCTTGAATCCGTCCAGGTCGAAGAACGCGAGCGTCGATGGTTGACCGCTTCGGCCGCGGTCGAGCGCGACGTTCAAGTCGTCCATCAGTCGCCGCCGGTTGCCGAGGCCCGTGAGCGTGTCGGTGATCGCGTCGTGCGTTCGCAGCTGGAGCATGCGCACGTTCTCCAGATAGGTGAGCGCAGCGCGCACGCCGCCCGCGAGCAGCGCACCGGCCGCGAGGCCGACCGACAGACGCGTGAGCGGGTGCACGGTCGCGCTCACCAGCAGCCCGAGCGCCACCAGTGCGCACGCGGCCGGCAGCACGATCGTGTGGCGCGCCACCACCTCGCGCGCGGTCCTCGACGGGCTGGGCTGCCACGCGGACAGCGCGAGCACCGCCATCGAGGCGGGCCACATGGTGTCGAGAACTCCGCCCGCCACGTAGGTGCCCTTCGCCACCTGGTAGGCGTAGATCATGTCCGCGGCCGCGGAGATGCCGATCCCGAGCGTCAGCGACAGCCATTGGCGTCCGGGCCGCCAGCCCGACAGCGCTCCGCCCGCGGCGAGGAACACGAGCAGGAAGAAGTCGCAGATCGGATAGGCGAGGTTGACGCCGACCGCCGCCGCGCTGTCCGTGCTCGCGCCGAGCACCGTCGGGAAGACCAGATCGGCGCTGATCGCCGCCGTGGCGAGCCCCACGACGATGCCATCCAGCCACACCGCCACGCCCACGTGGTTGAAGTGCGAGCGCATCATCAGCAGCAGCGCGACGTAGAAGGTCGGATACATCGCCAGGTAGAGCGCGTCCGCGACCGAGGGGTACGGCGGATTGACGGCGTTTTCGAGCCACACCGTCCACA
The DNA here is from genome assembly GCA_963813055.1 of uncultured Solirubrobacteraceae bacterium. GTDB lineage: Bacteria > Actinomycetota > Thermoleophilia > Solirubrobacterales > Solirubrobacteraceae > Palsa-744. The sequence continues at coordinate 1,121,619 of CAWEXM010000004.1, read as the reverse complement.
GCAGATCGCCGCCGGTCCAGGTGAGCAGGCCAGCGCTGATGAGCAGCCATGCGGCGCGGTCCTCGCTGCGTCGCAGCGCCCGCGCGAGGCACACGCCGACCGCGACGAACTCGATCGCCGAGTACAGAGCGCCTCTGGTGAAGCCATCCAGCGTGCGACCGCCGAGGTCGAACACGCCATGCAGCGCGTGAAACGCGATCGCCAAGCCCATCGCGACGAAGGCGACGAACAGCACGCGGGATCTCGACTCGAACAGGGACATGCGACCAATGCGCCTGAAGATCGGCGTGCGATCTGTATCGACACCTCAGCGCGCAGTCTTGACAGGCTCGCTTTCGAAGCGGACCCATCAATCCGTGTGCGGGACGATCGACGCGACGGCCAGGCGAACGCCCGGCTCGGGTCCTCCCGCGGCGCTTGCCTATGCGCCGGATGCGCCGCGCACGGGGCGCGGCCCGCTGCACATCACGCGCAGCCACACGATCTGCCCGTCGTGCTCGCGCACGTACGCCTGCTGCTCGTAGACGATTGGCCCGTCGGCGTTCTTGCCGTACACGCGCCAGCCGACGCGCAGCGTGTCCTCCACCGATCCGGGCTCGATCGGCTCGACGCGCTGGACGTCACGTTCGGGGTGCTCGAACCACGCGCGCAGCACCTCCTCCACGCCCGAGGAGCCGTCAGCCTCCCAGACCCGAGTGGGCGTCATCGCGCGGAAGTCCACGTCGCGGTGAAGCAGCCCGCTCGCGCGAGTGAAGTCTCTGGCGAGGATCGCCTCTACGAACCCGTCGGTGACGTTCGCGTGAACAACGCCCATGGGCCCAGTGTTGCATCTGCCGCTAGTACGGTCAACAAGCGCGGCCGGCCGCGCGAGCCCAAGGCAGAGGCCGCGATGCTCGTCGTGTGCCACGGCATCCGCAGGGTCAGCCGTCCAGCTCGGGGCGCTGGCGCGGGTCGTTGCCTTCGAGCGGCCAGTGGCGCACGACGGCGGGGCGCCAGTGGTCGTCCTGCTCGCGCGTCAGCACGAAGCGACTGATCGTCAGCTGTCCGCCCTCGTGGTCGCCGTAAAGCAGATCGACGGTCAGTGTCTCGCCAACGAGAAATGCCTCGCGCAGGCCGTCGCGGAAGGGGTCGTCGGAATCTCGGATCGCGCCCTGCCAGAAACCGACGTCGCCCGCGGGTACGTACAGGTCGCGCGCCTGCGGGCGGTGCTCCGCGGGCTCGGCGTGCCCCGCGTTCAGCTCGGGGCGCCGCGCCGTGAGGCTCCATGCCTGCAGCACCGCGAGGCCGTTGCCGACGTTGCGCAGCGGGATCACGAGGTAGTAGCTCTCGCCGTCGCGCTCGACCGCGGCCATTCCACCTTCGACGCTCACCATCCGCCCCTCGCCGAAGCGGACCGTCTCGGGCGGGTCGGTCACACGCGAGGGAGCGAGGACGGGGCGCAGGCCGAGCAGCAGCGCACGCTCGGCGATCGCAGTCGAGCGCTCGGCGATGCGGGTCGAGCGCTGCCCAAAGCGCACGGAGGAGAACGTCGCGACGGCGAGCACGAGCGTGCCCGCCGCGGTCGCAAGCGAAGCGACGGTCGGCCAGTCGACAGCGAGCAGCAGCGCCACCGGATACATGGTCTCGTGGAGAGCGGACGGCGACGCGGCGAGCGTCAGCGCAGCTCGGGCACGTCCTTGCGAGTGACCGTCAGATAGGCGACTATCGCGGCGATCATCGCCGCCAGTACGAGGCTCACCGGGCCCGTGCCAAGCGCCAGCCCTCCCCGCTCGTGCGTCACGGCGAGCCAGTCCGCGAACGACGCGCCGAGAGGTCGCGTGACGACATACGCGAACGCCTCATGAGCGTTTTCACATGACCCAACCCGGTGTGGACGCTGTCTGAGATGAGTTAGAGTCATGAGTGTCTGGGGACTTCCTGGAGGGGTCCGTGGATGCGGGAACACGCGTAGGGCCGACCCGACAGCCGCAGGAGGTCGGGCTGGACCGTCGTACATCAACACGTCGGCAAATGCGTCTCGAGAGGGTCGAGAAGCCTGCCCAACGACTCCGTGCGCGCAGGGCGGATGGGAGAACTGTGACGAATCGCTTTTCAGGTCTTGACGTCGAGGAGATCGCCGATGGCGGCGAGTACACGCTCGCGCTCAGCGGCGAACTCGAGCTTGGCTCCTCCAACACGCTCCAGGCCGCCGTCGCACGCGTGTGCGACGGACCGCTCAGCAGCCTCACGATCGACCTGAGCAAACTGATGTTCATCGACTCCACGGGGCTCGCGGCGATCATCCTCGCAAGCAAGATCTGCGAGCGCGACGGGCACGACTTCTGGCTCGTCCCCGGCCCCCGAGCCGTGCAGCGCCTATTCGAGATCACCGGCCTGATCGACGTGCTGCCGTTCCGCGAGACAGCGGCGGACGCTCCGAACGGGCTCGAGTAACCCGCTGCTCAGCCGTGCGCCAGCCCTGACCGGGAGGCTATGCGGCCAACTCGGCGACCGGCCCGGCCTGCGGCTCCTCATCGTCGGGGGGCGGCGCGAGCAGATACACCGCGCTCGCGAGCCCCACCAGCAACCCCGAATCGAACACCGTGGTGCGGAGTGCTCCTGCCACGATCTGACCCTTGTCGAAGTAGTCGTTGTCGTGGAACCTGTTGAGTTCTTCCACGACCGCGTAGATGTGCATGCTCGCCAGCCCGAGCGCCGCGCCCAACATGCCGCACACGAGGAAGAACGCGATCCCCGCCACGCGCCCATCGGCTAGATCCGGCAACCAGCGAGCGCTGGCGAGCACGCCGACGCTCATCGCGCCGAGGAAGACGAGCACGGGTATGAACATGCGCACATCCTTTCCGCCCCGGCGGACAGACAAATCCGACTGCGCGAATCCGCGTGCTTGTGGGTGAAGAACGGGGCCGCGCCGCTCACGCCGCTCGCAGCGCCGCTTCGAGTGAGCGTTCGCTCTGCGGTCCGCGCAGCACCGAGCGGATGTGCCCGGCGCCGTCGATCACGAACGTGGTGGGCAGGCTGCGCATGCGGTATTCGTTGCCGACCGTGCCTTCGGCGTCGCGCACGTTGGGGAACGTCCACGCGTGGCGCGCGAGGAACGTCCGCGCGCCTGCGAGCGCGTCGCTCCAGTCGACGCCCACGATTCGCCCGCGGCCAGCGGGGCTTTGCGAGAAGCGCTCGACAGCGGGCGCCTCGCGCTCGCACGGCCCACACCAGCTTGCCCAGAAGACGACCGCGAGCGGCCTGTGCCCGTCGGCGGCGAGCATGCTCGCAAGCGTGGTGCTGGCGGGGCCGAGTAGGCGTTCGCGCGGAAGCTGCGGGGCGAGACGACCCTCGGCGGGCGTGCGTTCGCCGGCGAGCCCGAACACCGCGAGCGCGGCGATCGCTGCGAGCGCCAGCGCGATCCACCCGAGCAGTCGCACTCGCGCGCGTCCCATCAGCTCTCGCTCAGCGCGCGGCCAGCAGCGGCACGTCGTGGACGATGTCGCTGGGCTGGAAGTTCGCGGCGTAGATCGTCAGGCGCTTGCCCGAGCCGGTGATGCCGTAGATGAGCCCGTCGTGCTCGACGAGATCGGGGTGCTGCGCGTCGCGGCGCGAACCCACCCCCCACGCCTTCCACACGCGTCCCAGTTCGGAGCTCGAGCCGATCAGGTACTGCATACGACCGGTCATCTCGTGCTGGGCGAGAAATTTGGTGACGCTCCTGCGTGTGTCGCCGCGCGGATCGACGGACACGACGATGATCTGTGCTTTGGCGGCCTTCGCGGGCCCCATGAGGTTCTGCGCGACGCGCAGGTTCGACGTGATGAGCGGGCACACGTCGGGGCAGTGGGTGTAGAGGAACGTGACGAGCACCGCCTTGCCGCGGTAGGAGGCGATGTTGACGCGCTGGCCGAGGTAGTTGCGAAGCGTGAGCGGCGGTGCGGCGCGCACGGGCGTGAGGAGTCCCGCTGCGGCGAATTTCGCGTTCGCGGCCTGTGGGTTCGCGGGCTTGGCCTTGCCGGAGGAGCAGCCCATGGCGAGCAGCGTTACGCCCACGGCAGCGACCGCCAGCGCCGCGATCAGCGGGAGCACACGCGAGCGGGATGTGTGTTTGCGCTGCACAGAGCGAACTTATCAACGCACCAGCCGCCGCGCGCCGCCCCCGTCGGCAAGAAACCTTGCAGACCTCCCCATGTGATGCATCTTGCAAAGGGATCTGGTAGCTTGGCGCCCGTCGTGCCGAGTCCTTGGCCCCACGGGGCATGAGGAGCGGGGGATCCATTGCAGCCGAGAAAGGCTGCGGGGGCGAATCGCCACACGTGTGGCGTAGCGTAGACGGTTACGCGAGCCCGACAGCTAACCCCGTAGGCGCCATGCAATTGAATTGATGAAAGGACGCCCACGCATGTCGGGATCCCCGCGCGATCTTGCAGTGCTCGCTCACTGGAACTCTTCACTACGCCGCTCACGCGAACGTCGCGTGCGGGCCGTCAACGGCGGCCGCCTGCGCGCCTGCGAGGACGGCTCGGCGCTGTCGCTGCTGCTGGACGTGCGCAGCCTCCCGCGCGAGCGCGACCTCGCGGACGATCACCCGTGGCAGCTGTCGCTCGGTCGCTCGCGCGCACGCCGACGCGCGGCGGAGATCCGTTTCGCGCCGACCGGCACGCGCGCCAAACGCGCATCGCTGGGCGCTCTCGCGGCGCTGACGGTGGGACCGACCGCAAGCCTCGCCAGTGCGGGAGCAGTTAATACGTCTGCCGCAACGGGCCCGGAACCTACGACGACAAGCGAACACGTCATCGCGCTCAGCTCCGGCGATGAAGGCCGCCAGGTCCAGTTGCTTCAGCAGGCACTCGGCAACGTGACCGTGGACGGCGTGTTCGGCCCGGAAACGGAAGCGGCGGTGGAAAAGTTCCAGGCGAGCAGGGGGCTGACCGTGGATGGGATCGTGGGCGCCGCGACGAGCGCTGCGCTGCGCGGCTCGGGCACGGCGTTCGCGTCGAACCTGTCGACGGTGATCCCCGGCGCGAGCAGCAACGGCTCGAGCAAGACGGGTTCGGACGAAGGCTCGGGCAGCGGAGAATCCGCCATTGAAGAATCCTCGGCGGGCGCTTCGAGCGAAGAAAGCCCCGCGGGCGCGGTGAAGCGGCTTCAGGCCGCCCTGCACCTGTCCGTGGACGGCGACTTCGGTCCCGCCACCGAGGCGGCGGTGCGCCGCCTGCAGGCCCGCCACGGCCTGAGCGTCGACGGTGTGGTCGGTCCGGCGACATGGAACACGATCGGCGTAAGTGCGCAGGAAACGCTCACCCCCCCGCCCTCGGCGCTCCCCGCCTCTCACCACCGCCATCACCACGCGCACGCAGCGGCGAGCAGCGGCTCGGAAGGCGGCGAAGCGAGTGGCAGCGCGGTCGCGCGCCTGCAAGCCGCGCTGCGCCTGTCGGCGGACGGCGAATTCGGTCCCGCCACCGAGGCGGCGGTACGTCGCCTGCAGGCCCGCCACGGCCTGAGCGTTGACGGCGTAGTGGGCCCGGCGACGTGGGCGCTCGTGGGCATCAACGGCGAGGAAACGCTCACGCCGCCCGCATCGGCGAAGTCCGGGTCGAGCAGCGACACGGGCGAAGGATCGAGCGTGGTCGCGCGCGTGATCGCCGCGGGCGATGAAATCGCGACGCGCCCGTATGTGTGGGGCGGGGGTCACGGCTCGTTCCAGTCGGTCGGCTACGACTGCTCGGGCTCCGTGTCCTACGCGTTGCACGGCGCGGGACTGCTCAGCTCGCCCGAGGATTCGGGCTCGCTTGAGTCCTACGGCGAGGCTGGCCCAGGCAGGCACATCACGATCTACGCGAACGCGGGCCACGCGTTCATGGTCATCGACGGCAGGCGCTTCGACACGGTCGCGCTGGCAGAGACGGGCACGCGCTGGTCGGGCAGCATGACCTCGACGGCCGGCTACGTCGCGCGCCACCCCGCCGGGCTGTAGCGCACGCTCTCACCCGCACACAGAGGCACCTCCTATAGACGTGGGAGTATCGCTCGGCCGCGGAGAAGATCCCGGCCGAGCGTCCCGTCTCAAGCGCGATCTAGCTTGCGCTGCTCCGTTCAGGGACAGCCGCCACAGGAGATCGCACCATGTTCGCGCGAGCGCACGCCTTCACAATCGATGGGCTTCACACCAGGCGCGTGGCCGTCGAGGTGGACGTGCGCCAGGGCCTGCCGGCGTTCACGATCGTGGGGCTCGCGGACGCGGCGGTGCGTGAGGCGCGCGAGCGCATCCAGGCCGCGATCCGTAACTCCGGATATGAGTTTCCAGCGCGGCGGATCACCGCGAACCTGGCTCCCGGGGACATCCCCAAAGCGGGACCGGGTCTCGACCTGGCGATCGCGTGCGCGCTGCTCGCCGCGAGCGGGCAGCTGCGAGCGCAGCGAATGGAGCGCGTGGCGCTGTTCGGGGAGCTCGCGCTCGATGGCTCGGTGCGCGGCGCGCACGGCACGCTCGCGGTCGCGCAGGCGACGCTCGCCACAGGGCTCGACTGCCTCACACTCGCGGCATCGCGGGCACACGAGGCGCGCCTGATCGACGGGCTGGACGTGGCCGCGGTCGAGAGCCTGCGCAGCGCTGTGCGCGTGCTAGAGGGAGGGGCCGGGGATCCGTTGCCGCGCGCGAGACCGCAGGCCTCGACGGAGCAGGAGATGGCAGCAGCGGACATGGATCTGGCTGACGTGCGCGGCCAGGCGCACGCGGTGGAGGCGCTCGTCGTCGCGGCGGCGGGCGCTCACAACATGCTCCTGAGCGGCGCGCCGGGCACGGGCAAGACGATGATCGCGCAGCGGATCTGCTCGATCCTGCCGCCGCTGTGCACGCGCGAGGCGATCGAGGTGACGCGCATCCACAGCCTGCTGGACGGCGCGCGCGTGGAGCGCCTCGCGCGAGCGCGCCCGTTTCGAGCGCCTCATCACACGACGACCGCGGCGGGCCTCGTGGGCGGCGCACGGCGCGGCAGTGTGGGTGAGGTGGTGCTGGCGCACAACGGCGTGCTGTTCCTGGACGAGCTGTCGGAGTTCTCGCGCGCGGCGCTGGAGGCGTTGCGACAGCCGCTGGAGGACGGCCGCGTGACGATCGCGCGAGCCAACCACTCGGCGGTGTACCCGGCCCGCTTCATGCTGATCGCCGCCACGAACCCGTGCCCGTGCGGCTACGCGGGCGAGCTGGAGCGCTGCGGGTGCAGCGAAACGCAGCTGGCGCGCCACGCGCGCCGCCTGAGCGGCCCGATGCTCGACCGCATCGACCTGCTGGTGAACGTCACGCGCGCCTCCGCACGCGAGCGCGAGGCGGCGTCGCCGGTCAGCTCCGAGCAGTCGCGCGAGCGGGTGCTCGTCGCGCGCGAGCGCCAGGCGCGCCGGCTGCGCGCGACGGGCGTGACAGTGAATGGGCAGATGGACACGCGCATGCTGCGCGAGCACGCACGCGTGGACGCGCAGGGCGAGGAGATGATGCGCGCGGCGTGCGAGCGGGGGCTCCTGAGCGCGCGCGGAGAGCATCGCACGCTGCGCGTGGCGCGCACGATCGCGGATCTCCGCGGCGATGAGCGTGTGCGGGCACGCGACGCTGGGGCCGCGCTTGCGCTGCGCACGAGCGCAGGCTTCGGGCACAGCCGCGTCGCGTGAGCGCGACTGACTCAACGTCGCACGCACGCGGCGCATGCGCTGACTGCCTGCGCCGCAGCTGGCTCCTGGCGACGCTGAGCGGCGCACTGGACTGCTGCGCGCGCGACCGCGGGCGTCTGCAGGCGCTGCTCGCGCTCGACGACCTCGAGCTGATCGAGGCGATCGGCGGCAGACGCCGAGTGGAGTTGCGTGAGCGTTACCGCTCGTTTGAGCAGCGAGGAGTTCATGACGACGCCGCTGCGGAGGCGCCCCACCGCAACGCGCGCGCAGACACCGGTGGCGAGTCGCTTTGCCGCCACGATCCCCGCTATCCACGAGGGCTCGTCGGCGTTCGCGGCGCTGCACCGATGCTGCACGTGCGCGGCGGCGTGGAGCGATTGGGCGAGCTGTGCTCGGCGCCGACGGTGGCGATCCTCGGCAGCGCCCGCCCGAGCGACTACGGCCGGGAGGTGGCTCGCGCACTGGCGCGCGGGTTGAGCGCGAGCGGGGTGAGCGTGGTCTGCGCGTGGCAGGACGGCATCGCCGTAGCCTCGCTCGGTGGCGCGCTGGAGGCTGGCGGCGCCGCGGTGGCCGTCGTGGGCGACGGTCTCGACGTGGCCTCCCCCGTGCGTCGCCGTGCGCTGCTGGGCCGGCTGGTGCGCGTCGGCTGCGCGGTGTCGGAGCTTCCGTGCGACTGTGACGGCAGGCGCTGGGCGAAGCTCGCGAGCGAGCGCACGGTCGTCGCGCTGGCGAGCGTGGCGATCGTCGTGGAGGCGGAGCAGACCGCGGCCGATCTCGCGGCGGCAGAGCTTGCAAAAGCGTTGGGGAGAGCCGTCGCGGCGGTACCTGGGCGTGTCACCTCCCCCCTGTCGTGCGGGACGAACGCGCTGCTGCGCGAAGGCGCGCGGATGGTGCTCGACGCGGAGGACGTGCTCGAGCTGCTGTATGAAATCGACTCGTCGCATACGGACATCACCTGGTCGCGGCCAGCGGCCGGCAGCGCGCATGAGCCGTCGCGCGCGCCGCTGGAACCGAGGCTCGAGGATGTGCTCCGCCGCGTGAGCGCGGGCAGCGACACGCCGGACGATCTGGCCCGCGATGGGATGGATCTCGGCGAGGCGCTCGCGGCCCTGAGCGAGCTGGAGCTGATGGGCCTGCTGGGTCGCGGCGACGGCGGCCGCTACATCCCGACGCAGCCCCGAGCCCCTGCAAGTGACATTTCACACGTCTAGGGCAAGCGTACAGTTCTAAAGACAGAGACACGCACGGTCGAACCTGTTGCTTGAGATGATGGATCAGCTCAGAGCCCGGAAGGGATGACCACGGATGCCCTCAACACCGGGCCGCACAGGGGAGCGGGCCGAGCGTGAGCAGGCCGCGCTGAAAGCGCAGGCCGATCTCGAGCTGCAGCGCCTGGGCGAAGCGCTGAAGGCACGCACAGCCGAGGTGACCGACGAGGTGCTGCGGCGCACCCGCGCGGCGGGAGCGGACATCGACGACGGTATCCGCGGCGGCTGGGAAGCGGTGGGCAGCGCGGCGACGGGCGCGGTTGCGCTGTGGATGGCGGGCGGCAAGGCGGACGCGGGCAAGGACACGGCGAATACGGCGTTCGAGACCTTCGGCCAGCTGGCCGCTCACCGCGCCACCCCGCTCGATGAGGTGACCAAGCGCTGCCTGCGCTGGCGCGATGCGGTGAGCGACGTGCTGCGCGACAGCGCCGCGCAGATGGACATCTCGCTGGAGGCGCTGACGCGTGCGCTGTCGATGGCGCAGCTCGACGCTCGACGCGACGCTGGTGAGCATGTGCGCGGTGTTCGAGAGCGAGCGCAAGCGCACCGACGAGGAGCTCGCGCGCCGTCAGGAGGAGCTGGCGTTCATGGCCACGCACGACCAGCTGACGGGCCTGCCGAACCGCACGCTGATCGTGGATCGCGCGGAGCAGATGTTCGCGCGCGCCCGTCGTCGCCAGACGCCGGTGGCGGCGCTGTTCATCAACCTGGACAACTTCACCAGCATCACCGACACGTTCGGCCACGCGGTGGGCGATGAGCTCGTGCAGGCGATCGCTGCGCGCCTGGACGGCGTGGTGCGCGACGCAGACGCGCTGGGTCGTCTCGGCCGTGACGAGTTCGTGGTGCTCGCGGAGGAGATCTCGCTCGCGGCGGGCCCCGAGCTGATCGCGGAGCGTCTGCTGGAAGCGCTGAAAGCGCCGTTCATGGTGGGTGCGAGCGAGCTGACGGTGACCGCGAGCATCGGCATCGCAAGCGGTGAGCGCAACTGCGCGGAGGATCTGCTGCGCGACGCGGACATCGCGATGCATCAGGCCAAGTGGGGCGGGCGCGACCGCTACGTGATGTTCGAGTCGGGCATGCAGGACCTGGTGCAGACGCGCATGGAACTGGAGATGAACCTGCGCGGCGCGCTCGAGCGCGACGAGTTCTTCCTCGTCTACCAGCCCACGTTCGCGCTGCGCGGCATGAACCCCACGGGCGTCGAGGCGCTGCTGCGCTGGGAGCGCCCTGGGCGCGGCACGGTGCAGCCGAACGACTTCATCCCGCTGCTCGAGGAGACGGGCCTGATCGTTCAGGTGGGCAAGTGGGTGCTCGACCAGGCCACCCGCCAGGGCGCCATGTGGCGCGCCGCGGGCCACGAGATCGGCGTGGCGGTGAACGTGTCGGGCCGCCAGCTCGACAGCGACCAGTTCGTGACCGACGTCAAGGACGCGCTCGCCAGCAGCGGCCTCGCGCCATCGGCGCTGACGCTTGAGATCACCGAGACGACGCTGATGCGCAACACCGAAGAGACCGCAACGCGCCTGCGCGCGGTGAAGGACCTCGGCGTGCGAATCGCGATCGACGACTTCGGCACCGGCTACTCCTCGCTCGCGCACATCCAGCGCTTCCCGATCGACTCGCTGAAGATCGACCGTTCGTTCATCTCCCAGCTGGCGGAGAACCCCGAAGGCGAAACGCTGATCCGCACGCTCGTGCAGCTCGGCAAGGCCCTCTCGATCGAGACGCTGGCCGAGGGCATCGAGCGCGAGCAGGAGCTGTCCCTCCTGCAGGCGGAGCAGTGCGACAGCGGGCAGGGCTACCTATACGCGCGGCCGCTCACCGTGGACGCCGCGAATGAGTTCCTCGAGAACTGGCAGCGGGATGGGGTCGCGGCTGCGGCGGCGTCCGCCAGCGTGATCGTCAGCTCCTAAACCCACCGGAGCCGGAAAGCAAATGACCGTTCCTCGTCACAGGAACCTTGGTCACAAAGCACAGACCCCCCCCGAATTCCAGGGGTTCCGCTCGAAGCGGATGAAGGGATTCGAACCCTCGACCTTCGCCATGGCAACCCGTGAAATACACCCCGAGACGCGCAAACTAGCGCGATTTGCGGCGCTCAACATGGCTTAGAAAAACGGCTTTTGGCTCGTTTGGTACCCATCGTGGTACCCACGGCACGCGCTGGTACCCACGTGGTACCCACCTGCTAGGTTCGCGCACAAAGCCCATACCAGAAGCGAAACCAAACGCCAACATCATCATCCGCGAGCACGGCGGCCAGCCCTTCTACGAGGCGAAGTTTCGGCATCTCGGGCGCCAGGTCAAGAGGCGCATCGGCCCCGCGTGGCTCGACCGTGACCCGAAAACGGGCGCCTGGGTTCGGCGGCGCGGCCGGGTACCCGAGGGTGCCTTTGACGAACGCGCCGCGATCGTGGCTGCCGCCCATCTGGTTGCCTCGCATGTCGCCGAAGCGGCGAATGCAGAGCGCATCGAGCAGGAGCGCCGTACCCGCGGCGTGACCTTCCGCGAGGTCGCCCACTCCCACATGCGCTGGCTGGCAGATGTGGCAGGCGCCAAGCCCTCCACGCTGCGAGACCGAGAAGCGGTGTTGGGCGAGCCGGGACTGCCGCGCAAGCGGGGCGAAGGCAAGACGCTCGGACACGTCATGGCCGCACTCGGTGACCGTCCGGCCGCGAAGATCACGACGCGGGAGATAGACAAGCTGCTGGCGACGATCAGCGCAACGGGCGCGTCGGCAAGCACCGTCAACAAGTACCGCTCGGTCGTCTCGTCCGTCTTCAACCACGGATGCAAGCCGTCCACGTTCGCGCTGCCAGCGAATCCCGTGAACGGAGCCGACAAGCGGCGCGAGCCTCCCCAAGCTCCCCTCCTTTCTACTCGCCGGAGGAGATCGAGGCCATCGCCCGCGCGCTCGCGGGGGGACACCACCGCAATCCGGAGTATCCGGCGGTCAACGACGGAGAGAGCCTCGCGCGACAGGTCGAGGACCAACAGGATGCCGAGCTGGTGCGAGTCGCTGCCTACGCCGGATTGAGACAAGGCGAGCTGCTTGCGCTGCGCTGGCGCGATGTTGATTTCGCCGGCTCCGCGCTGACAATCGCTCGTGCGATGAGCGCTGGCGTGGAGTCGTCAACGAAGTCCGGGCATGTACGCCGCGTGCCGCTCGCTGACCAAGCCGCCGGAGCACTGGATCGAATGAGCCGGCGCCATCACTTCACGTCACCCGAGGACCTCGTGTTCCGCACCGTGTTCGGGCGTCCGCTCGATGGTTCGGCGCTACGACGACGCTACAAGCGCGCCCAGATCGCGTCCGGCGTTCGCGCGCTGCGCTTCCACGACCTACGGCACACATTTTGGTCGCTGCTGGCCGCGCGCGGCGTTGATGTTGTGACAATCCAGAAGGCGATGGGCCACAGCGCGCTCAGCACCACAAGCCGCTACCTGCACGCCCGCCCGGTGTCCGAGCAAGCCCAAGCGTTCACGGCGGCCTTCGCGCCTAACGTGCAGGATGGTACCGAGACACTCCTGGCGTAAAGCCGATGCCATCCATGCCGTGGTCGGCGGGCGCATCCGACTGTGCTCGATGCTCGGCGCGTGGGATCTTGACTTTCGGACCCGCGCACGCCGAGGCGTAAGGTCAGATCTAACGCTGGACGGTGAAAGGAAGCTTGACCTGCGCCGAGTGTTCGTTGTTACGGTGTGCGGTAAGCACCAACTCGTAGTGCCCCAACTTCAACAAGCGACCTGCAAGTGCACCGTCGAAATGCAGACTCACTGCACCCTGCGGCTCTTGACGGTTCACGAGCATTCCGAGCATTGTTCGGCGAGTACATCGCTTGGCGCTGGTCGCAACACTGGTGTGAACTGGTTCGCATCGCCGTCCGAGTCGAATCCCTGATTCAAGGTGAGCAATCGTGACCTGAACCTGAGCGGCATCAGAAAGCACAAAGCGAATACGAATCCCCTTGCCACCGTCACGCGAGGTGTGGCGTTGTCCAGAGATGCGCAGACGAGTGCGGGAAAGGCTTCCGCCTGCAATGGTCAGATGGTTAATTTGAGTATCGGTTTGCACGATGGACGAACCATTGCTGGCCTGCGTCCAAACTGTCACAGCATCGCCCTGACCGTCGAGGGCAACACGAGGACCAGATGTGCCAGCTATGGAAAGATCAACGGGCGTTTGCCATGAGCTGTCGCCCGGTTTTTTGAGAGCAGCCTGAACGATCCCGCGGGCAGAGCGAGGACCGGTCGAGTCCTCCCATACCGCGACCGCATCACCCCTCGCGTTCATCGCCACCCAAGGTTCAGCCGGAGGCGGACCGGGAGGGCAGCTTATGCCCGGCCCAGAGCATTTGCGGGCGCTTTCGTGACTGGTGGTGGCGAGCGTGATGGGTGCTTGCCAATCCCCTACAGTGGTCGAGCCAAGGGCCGCTTGAACACTGATTTTCTTGGGAGTCGAGACTTGCCAGACCGCGACCGCATGGCCCTGTGCATCCACGGCCAACGAAGGATGAACCGTCCACACACCACTGGCCGACAGACGAACGGCCGGGAGCCAGCCTCGATCGTTTCCCGGCCGAGTAGCGGCAACGACGGACTGTCCGGTAGATTCACGGCGATTCCAGAGCGCGACCGCATCGTCATGATGATCGACCGCAACTTGGAGTGCTTCTCCGATTTCTTCCCCTGCGCTTGAGATCATGACCGGTGCCTGCCAGTTACCTGTGGCTACGGAGCCCGAGCCAGTCACAGCCATCACAACCGGTGCGGTGGTGTGGTTGTACTCACGCCACACGACGGTCGTTTTACCCTGGGCATCCATGCCCACCTGTGGATACGCCGCTGAACTTCCGTCTGGAGAGAGCTGCACCACTGGCCCCCACACGCCTCTCGCACCTGGCATGACCGCCGCCTCCAGCACATAATCGGAGTTCTTGTACTCAGTCCAGACCGCTATCGAGTCGCCCACTCCGTCAACAGCGATTTGTGGTTCATTTGCCCACACGCCGACACCCGACAGAACTACGGGCGTTTGCCAGATATCGCTTCCAGATAGCCTCTTCGCGACTTGTAGACCGGTCGAGTACGCCCACAGAGCGACAGCATCACCCTTCGCATCGAGTGCCACCTGCGGGTATCTCCCCACCGGCAGCAAGCTCATGGGCATCTCCCACAGGCCACCAGCACCAAGACGGATGGAGGTTTGGATGCTGCTGTCGCCCGACTGCCACACCAGCGCAGCGTCGCCCTCCGTGTTGATGGCTACAGCGGGCTCATATATCCACCCGGCTGTACTTGCGAAATCAACAGGCCCCAGCCACCTTGGCGCCGCGCCGGCAGCCACGTTCCACGGCAGCACCAAGAACACCGATCCCAATGCAGCCGCAAGCACCCTTACCAAATATCTCTGCGACATAGGTTCGACGATAATCGATCACGCAGCCAGTGTCGAGCCTGTATTTTGGAATTAGCCTTATAACTGGCGTTTCCTGTAAGCGGCCCCTTGCTGGGCGACCCAACTTGCCCGCGCCCGAACGCTGGCACGTCATATGGCGCGATCTTCCCCGCCCTCGCCAGTCAATGCCGTTTCTATGTTCTGCCGGATGTAGAGCCTGCGCCTGCCAATCTTGACACTCGGAAGTATGCCTCGGCGTGCCCAGTCTTCGACGGTCGAGACTGGCGCGTGCAGGAGCCGGGCGACATCGCGAGCAGCCATCACGTCATCGGCTGTGAGCCGCGCAGGTCTTTCAGACCGTGGCTGCCAGGCACCAGTAGGTGTGTGCATCATCTCTGTTAGGTCGTTGCAGTTTTGGCAAGCGGACCACGTCGGCAGAGAGCCGCGACGACGACCGACTTGGATCGGTCATTGCAGCGTGCGACAGTACGAGCGATGGAATCGGCTCGTGTGACGCTCAGCGGCGACCTGTCAGGCGACTACGTGATCGAGGAACGTCGTCCCGATGGCCGTGTGGTTCTGCGCCCCGACTCGAGCGTTAAGGCTATGCTCTCCCACCATGGCGAGCGCGAACTGATCCCAGCCGAGTTCGACCAGCGCTTCGGGCAACTGCCAACAGACGGCGAGGGCTGAGGAGCACCGGGCCTGAGCCGGGGAGCATGGCTCAGGTAGCTGCAACGACGACCGCGCAGCCGTTGCCCTGGAAGGACTCGAGGGCGTTGCGGCGCGCGCGTTTGCCGATCAACTGCGGCTCGCGACCGCTCGGCGTGATGTCGATCGCAAGCTCGACCCCAAGTGCATCGGAGATCCGCAGAAGCATCGGGAACGTCGGGTTGTGCTCCCCGCTCTCCAGCCGCGCGACGGCTGGCTGGCTCATCTTGAGCCTTTTGGCGAGCGCGGTCTGACTGAGCCCGCGCTCGGCGCGGTAGGCGATCACCTTCACGGCCACCGCACGAGCGAGCGCCGTGCGCTCCCACTCCCGGCGGTAGTTGGGATCTGCGTCCAGGTGCCCGGCGAGCACCTCCTCGTGAGTGGGGAGATCGGAGAGCTTCATTACGGCGACTATACCAAACTTGTGATAGGGCCGGCGTGTCTTACAGCTCGATCTCGGCGAGCCGCGCCTTGGCGACGCTGACGGCGTTGTCGAACCCGGCTTTGTTCTTCTGCGCCTCGGGTCCGATGGCGCCGATCACGAACGTGTCGCCGATGCGTCCGTAGATGCACCGCCACGCGCTGCGCCCGGCACGCGGGCGCAGCTCACGCAGCGAACCGCCAGGATCACCCATAACCTTGCTTGCGTGCGGGAACGGAAGCAGCGGCCCGCGCGAAGCGAGCTTGTCGACTGCGCTGTCAATCGCTTTCTGCTCCTGCACAGGGAGCGCGTCTGCCTCCGCCCTAGCCTTGGGGTGATAACGAACGGGCCAGCTTCCAGAAGGCACCAGCGGCTGCGGTTCAGTGCCCGTGCCTTTTCGGCGTTTGCTCATCATCGATAGTCCCTGTCCACGGTCAGCTACTCATGCGATGCCAACGCTAGGGACCGTTGCGGACATTTCTCACCACAGCTTCAACAAGGACTCGCGGTCGCGCCAGAACTTCGGGAAGCTGCCAGCAGACATCGAGGGATGACGCCCCAATGACACCTCTTCTGTCATCCCAAACCGGCCGCGGCGTCGACGCTATCGTTTGAGAGACCAATGAGCGCAGAGCGCATGTTTGATGTCGTGATCGTGGCCGAGCCGGAGGGCGGCTACAGCGTGTTCGTGCCCGAGCTGCCGAGTGTCGCCACGCAGGGCGAGACGATCGAGGAAGCACGCACGAACGCCCAAGAGGCAATCGAGGGGTACCTCGAAGTGATGCACGAGGATGGCCTTCCCATCCCCTCGGTGCACCGCGACCGCGTAGCGGTCCACGCCGCGTGAGCCAGACCCCCGCCGTCACGGGCAAGCAGCTCGTCAAGATCCTCGAAGGCCAAGGCTGGTATGTCAAGCGCATCCGTGGCAGCCACCACATCCTGCGCCACCCCAGCATCCCCGACGCGATCCCCGTCCCGATTCACGGCAACCAGCCGATCAAGAAGGGCACCCTCGGCAACATCCTGCGCACCCTGGCATCAGCCGCGAAGAGTTCAGCCGGCTACTTTGACCAGCTGGTGCAGCGTTCCTGAAGTGGCTTGTCTTGGTGGCCTTGGTGGTGATGTTTTCCGCCGTCGCTCCTGGTGACTAGCGGCGGTGCCGGTGATACGCCCCGGGCGGTAGGCTGTCCGCGGATGACCACTGTGGTCGACTTCCGTGATTTGTCAGCACCGATTGTTCAGGCGGGGATGGGTGCTGCAGCTCGCCATGAGCTCGCGGCGGCTGTGTCGGAGGCCGGTGGGCTCGGGACGATCGGCGGCGCTCGCGGACGGATCGCTGAGGAGTTGGCCGCCGCTCGTGAGTTGACCGGCCGACCTATCGCGGTCAACCTCATACTGCACCTGCTTCGGCCAGGCGATGTGCAGGCCGCGAGGGACGCCGACGTGATCGTCACCTTTTGGGGCGAGCCTCGCAGGCTCGCTCCCGGAACATGGGTCCATCAATGCGGCTCGGTCGAGGAGGCAAGAGCCGCCGAGGCGGCGGGCGCCGACGCGGTGATAGCTCAGGGCATTGAGGCCGGCGGGCACGTCCGCGGTACGACGCCGCTGCTCGACTTGATCGAGAGCGTCCGGGCTGCGGTGAAGGTTCCGGTGCTGGCAGCCGGAGGGATCGTTGAACAGGGGGACGTGCGCGAGGCACTCGACGCAGGCGCGGTCGCTGCGGTCCTTGGCACGCGCTTTCTGCTCAGCGATGAGAGCCGCGCGCATTCTGAGTACAAGCAGCGCTGCCTACAGGCCGACCGCACGGTGCTGACCGAGCTGTTCGGGCTCGGGTGGGCGGAAGCGCCGCATCGGGTGGTCCCGAACGCCGCAACCCGGCGCTGGCTCGACGCAGACCCGCGCGGGCCGGGCTGGATCAGGACTGC
Source organism: uncultured Solirubrobacteraceae bacterium (assembly GCA_963813055.1). Classification (GTDB taxonomy): domain Bacteria; phylum Actinomycetota; class Thermoleophilia; order Solirubrobacterales; family Solirubrobacteraceae; genus Palsa-744. The sequence goes on along the minus strand of CAWEXM010000004.1, from coordinate 1,104,246 downwards.
TAACCGGCTCGCCTCGCCTCTGGCGATGCGCGTGCCAGAAGCGATCCAGGATCGCGCGCTTGCGTTCCAGCGACCATCGTTCCCCTTCCTCGGCGCGGTGATGGCCCTGGATGACGGGCCGCGCAGCCTTCTGGACTCCGGGCCGCTCTACGCGGGCGCGAACGTGACCCGAATATCCGACATCCGACCAGCCGCCCAAATAGTCAAAGACCTCACCCCATAGCCAACAGCAAGGCACTTCAGGAACACCGCACTAGCTCGCATTCGGCGAGGCGATCCGAGCCGCACGCAAAGAGCAGGGCGTATCTCAGGAAGCCTTCGCGCTGAAGTGCGGCCTCGATCGCTCCTACTACGGAGCCGTCGAGCGCGGCGAGCGCAACGTCTCGCTCACGAACATCGTCAGGATCGCTCAGGCACTCGACACGCCCCTCGCGACCATCTTCGCCCGCGCCGAAGACGATGGACGGCCGCAGCGTGGTTAGGACGGCCCGCCCTGACTGTCGATCACACCAGACCCAAACAGCTTGCGACATTCCACGAAGTAGCTCGTTCGTGCTGCGTTCCACTTCTGCCGCCATGCGTCGTCTCGCGTATCGACAGAGGACATCGCTTCGGTGAGCGCCTGCATGGAGGGCAGCAGCTTCAGGGGTGCGAGCATCAACGCTGCCGTCATGGCACGAGTCAGCTCGATGGCGAAGGCGTCGAGATGCGGCTCGAATAGACGCCGCCGAGTACGCCCGAGGGTGTAATCGATCTGCGGGAGACGAGCCATCTGCTCGTTTATGAATCGCACCGTTTTGCCAGGCGTCGGCTCCATTCTCAGCAAATGGTCAATCCGATACACGATGTAGCCGAACTCAATGAGGACTCGGCGAAGCTCTGTGCGCCGCGCCTCGTGCGCCTGGAGCAGACCAATGGCGTAGTTGCTGACGGCGACGATCACACCGCCGCCCACGGCGCTGGCACCGGCGATGATCGCTGCTGCCTCGCTGCTGGGCATATGCCGTCAAGCTACGCAAACGCACGGACGACCCCGGCCAGATCGTTCCGCGCCTAACGAAGGCAACTGCCGGCCCGAACGTGGCAGCCGTGATGCAGCGGGCTTTCAAGCATGTGTTTAAGGCTCGACGTGATGTGCGCGGCTTCGAAGTGCACAGCCCACATGAAGGCGGCGGTCGCATCGTGTGGGAAAAACACAAAGCCGACAACAAGACCCACAGACACGACCCGCGGCCAGATCGAGCCGATGATTGAGAGCACGCTCAATGGCCCCATGCCTTGGAGGCTACGCCTGACAGCGGCGGCGATTTTATGGCCATGGGGCCGTCAATTGCTGTTCGCGACTGGACCTTGACCGACCGCACACCGCCACGTTTGCTACCCACGGCTGCTACCCACGGGCCGAGAGCCTCCACACCACCCCGCCCCAGAAACAACAAAACCCCCGGGATTTCCGGAGGTTTTGTGTGAAGCGGATGAAGGGATTCGAACCCTCGACCTTCGCCATGGCAAGGCGACGCTCTAGCCAGCTGAGCTACATCCGCAAGGTCAGGCCATTCTAGCCCGCGCCGCCCGCGAGCGTCCAGCGCTGTCATGGCGCCTGCGCCACGGCGCTGCGAGAGCCAGCCCCGAGCCCTACCCCTTGAACGTCGAGCGTCCCTCGTCGCCGAATGGCTCGTCGCGCTCTCGCACCGCCTCGCGGAAGCCCGCTTCGGCGGCGCGCTGCTGGAAGGCATAGCCCTCCGCGGTGTGGCGCGCTATGCCGTCAAAGACCGTGCCCAGCACCTGCGTGGAGTGCAGGCCCTGCGCATAGAGGGTCTGGTTGACGAGCAGCTTCATCATCGTCAGCTGGTTCAGCGGCATCCGCGCGATCCGCTCCAGCAGCACCTCCGTGCGCTCGCGCAGATGCTCCGCCGGCGGCGCCTCGATCGCCAGGCCCCACTCCAGCGCCTCCACGCCCGAAAGCGAGTCGCCCGTGAACAGCAGGCGCTTCGCGCGCTGCGCGCCCACGCGGTGTGCCCACAGCGCCGTCGTCGGCGAGCCCCACACGCGCGCCGGCGGGTAGCCGATCTTCGCGTCCTGCGCGATCACCAGCAGGTCCGAGCACAGGGCCATGTCGGTGCCGCCCGCAACGCAGAAGCCGTGCACCATGCACACCACCGGCTTGGCGCAGTGGAACAGGCTCATGAAGCCGCGCGCGTTGCGGCTCATCATCGCGTAGTCCACCATCGGATCCCACGTGCCATGCGGGTCGTGGTTCATCGCCATCACCATCGGGGCCAGCGGCGAGCCGCTCGGGGGTCGATCAGGCTCGTCATCCCCCGTGATCCCCATGCCCTCCGCGCTGTCCACCAGGTCATAGCCGCCGCAGAAACCAGAACCCTCGCCGGAGAGCAGCAGCACGTGCACCGCCGGGTCGAGGTCCGCGCGCTCCACGCACTCCGCCAGCTCGTCCACCAGGCGCCGCGTGATGCCGTTGCCGCGCTCGGGACGGTTGAGCGTGAGCCGCGCGATTCGGTCGCACACCTCGTAGCGAACGTCCATGCCGCGCACTCTACATTCGCAGCGGCGCCGCTAGCACGCGCGAGCGGCGCGACGGTGCGCGCGCGGGATGCGATCGACGCGCCCGTGGTGGCGCACGCGCTCGTCTGGCTTCATACTGCCGCCATGCCCAGCGACCACGCCTACTCGCGCCTGTCCATGTCGATGCCCGCCGGCATGCTGCGCGCGGTCGGCAAGCTCAACGTGCCCATCTATCGCCTCACGCGCGGGCGGCTGATGGGCACCGTGGGACGCGCGCCAGTGCTGCTGCTCACGTCCATCGGGCGGCGCAGCGGCCAGCCGCGCACCGCGCCAGTGCTGTTTCTCGCCGACGGCGAGCGCGTCGTGGTGATCGGCTCCAACGCAGGCAACAAGAACGCCCCCGCGTGGTCCTACAACCTCGAGGCAAACCCCGACTGCGAGGTGCAGATCCGCGGCCAGCGGCGCGAGCTTCGCGCGCGGCTCGCCGAGGGCGAGGAGCGCGCTGAGCTGTGGCGCAAGGTCAACCAGCAGTACTCCGGCTTCGACGAGTACGACGAGCGCACCTCGCGCGACATCGGCGTATTCGTGCTCGAGCCGCGCTAGCGCTCGCCCACTGCCCTGCCACTGGCGCACCGCATGCCGAGACCCGTCGGCATTAGCGCTCTGTGAAGCTCTGCTCCCGCTCTGTCTGCCCGCGACGCCCACGTCGGCGATGCTGCACGGCGAACGACACCGCGCACAGCACCATCACTATCCCCGCCGCCAGTCCTGCGATCGCGACGCCCGGCGTCGCGATCAGCAGCACCAGAGCCGCAGCGACCGCCAGGCCCAGGTCCACTCGCGCGAGGCGGGTGCGCCTGCGCGCCTCGCGGCGACGCACACGCAGACTCGATATGTCGGCCACCGCGGCGGGCGCACCGTGGCGGGCGGGCGTCTCGCCCTCCGGCTGGGCGAAGCTCATCGCTCGATCCTGCGGAAGAGCGCGCGCGGAAGCAGCCGCACAGCGAGCATCATCCAGCGCAGCGGCCGTGGCGCCCACACTGTGTGCGCGCGACCGTCGAGCCCCGCCAACACCGCGTCAGCGACCGCCTCGGGCGAGCACGCCAGCGGCGCCGGCGCGAGACCGCGTGTCATGCGCGTGCGCACGAAGCCCGGGCGCACCACGAGCACGCGCACGCCGTACCCGTGCAGCTCGTCGCCCAGCGCCTGCGCCAGCGAGTCGAGCCCTGCCTTCGATGCGCCGTACACCGAGTTCGCGCGCCGCGGGCGCTCCGCCGCCACCGACGACAGCACCACGATCGTGCCGCAGCCGCGCTCGCGCATCAGGCGCGCCGTGTGCAGCAGCAGCGACCCAGCGCCCACCATGTTGATCTCCATCGTACGCACCGCCGCATCGATGTCGCTCGGCATGCCCGCTCGATCGCCCAGCTCGCCCACCGCGACGATGGCCAGGTCGACGCAGCCGAGTCGATCGAATGCCTGCTCGAGCACAGCCGCGTGGCGCGCGGTGTCCAGCGCGTCGCACACGAACGTGCTCGCCGCCGCGGCTCCCGCGGCACGCAGCCGATCCGCCGCGTTCTCCAGCGCGTCGCTGTCGCGGCCGACGAGCGCCACCTCGCGCGGGGAGCGCGCCTGCAACGCCGCCACAACTGCGAGCCCGATCTCAGACGTGCCGCCCAGCACGAGCACGCGTGTACCCGCCGAGCCTGCGTTCAAGGAGCTCATCTTGCCCCACCGCCGAGTCCCAGCCGCCGCGCGAGGTCCGAGCGCAGCATCCCATCCGGATCCACGCGCGCGCGGACGGTCTCGAATCGCTCCAGGCGCGGGTACATCGCGCGCAGCATGTCCGCGCGCAGGCGCGAGTCCTTCGTCAGGTACACGCGCCCGCCGCAGCCTGCCACAAGCTCATCGAGCTCGCGCAGCGTGTCCTCCAGGCCGGGCGCCGACGCGGGTACGTCCACCGCGAGCGTCCAGCCGGCGAGCGGGAACGACAGCGGGCCGCCGAACTGCGCGCCGAAGCGCTTGAACACCGCCAGGTACACCGGCAGCCGCCGCGCGCGCATCAGCTCGAAGCAGCGCACCAACGCCTCGCGCTCGCTCGCGGGGATCGCGAGCTGGTACTGCACGAGCCCCGCCGTGCCGTACAGCCGGTTCCAGTCGCCAAGCGCGTCCAGCGGGAAGAAGTACGGCACCAGCGCCAGCGGACGGCCGCGCTCGCGCCGCGGCGCCGAGCGCCAGCGCAGCGCGTTGAACGCGCGCACGCTCGCCGGGCACAGCAGCGCGCCGGGGAAGCCGCGCGGCACACACAGAGCTGGGCCGCGCGAGAGCACACCCGGGTAGTTGGCGCTCGCGGCTCGCCGCCCGCGCGCCGGCAGTCTCAGCGCACCAGGCGAAGTCGGATCGGCGCGCGACGGCGAATCGGCGCGCCACGCCGCATCGCCGCCGGGAGTCCGACCGGCGCCCGGCATCGGATCGGCGCGGCTGACGATCGCGCGGCCCATCTTCGCGCCGTGCGCCAGCAGATCCAGCCACGCGACGGAGTAGCGGTGGCGCTCCTCGCCGTCCATCAGCTCGAGCGTCTGCGCCAGGCCGTCCGTGCGGTCCACGTCCGCCACCACCCACGGCGAGGCGAGCGGCTCGGCGCGCAGCGTCGCCTCCACCACCACGCCCGTCAGCCCCATGCCGCCGAGCGTCGCGTAGAACAGCTCGCCGTCGCTCTGCGCCGTCACCTCCACGAGCCCACGTGCAGGCGTGCACAGCGAGATCGACTCCACGTGACGCGCGAACGCGCCGTCGCGGTGGTGGTTCTTGCCGTGGATGTCGCTTGCGATCGCGCCCGCGAGCGTCACGTGGCGCGTGCCCGGCACGACCGGCAGCGTCAGCCCGTGTGCGGAGAGGCGCGCCATCAGCTGTGCGACCGTCGCGCCCGCCTGAGCCGTGACGAGGCCCTGCGCGCGGTCGATCGACACGACCAGCTCCAGGCCCGTCATGTCGAGCACCTCGCCGCCGTCGTTCTGCGCGCCGTCGCCGTAGCCGCGTCCAGCGCCGCGCGCGATCACGCCCGCTCCAGTGCGCGCCACGCGCTCGAACGCGTCGAGCACGTCCTGCGTGCCGCGCGCGCGAAGCACCCGGCAGCGGCTGGGAGATGTCCTCCCCCACCCGCTCAGCGACCGCTCGACCGTCGCGGCAGATCCCATCTTGCGCGTCAGCTCAGCGACAGACACGCGCACCTCCTACAAACGTCAGCGACCGACGCACATGTCCCGTAGGCGTCAGCGACCGACATACACGCCTCCCACGAACAGCGCGCCCCACACAACGCCCAGCGCCAGCAGCATGCGCTCGCGCAGGATCAGCTCCTCCGGAGCTTCGCCCGCCCCCGCGCCGATCAGACGTGCGTAGCGCGCGAGCCACGCGAGGAACGGCACGATCGACAGGCCGTACCACACGATGTGATTGGGCCGCGTGAACGCCCAGCCGGTGTAGGCCACGCCCGCCACCGTCGCGGCCGCCGCCAGCGCGAGGCGCAGACGGCCTGGCGAGTAGCGCCGCAGCGTCGCGCGCGCGGGCGCTCGGCCGTCCTGCTCGCGCAGCTCCGCGTAGCGCTTCGCCACCACCAGGAAGATCGCGCAGCATCCCGTGACGATGACGAAATAGCGCGACAGGTAGATGTCGCTCGCAAGGCCACCCGCGAACGCGCGCAGCACGAACCCCGCCGCGATCGCCAGCACGTCCGCGACCGCCACGCGCCGTAGCCACAGCGAGTAGCTCGCCGTCAGCGCCAGATAGGCCACCGCCGCCGCGCCCAGGCCTGGGGCGATCGCCGCGCCCGCCGCGATGCCCAGCACCGCGAGCACGCCCGCCACGCGCAGCGCTGTGTGCGGCTCCAGTTCACCCGCCGCGATCGGTCGCAGCCGCTTGCGCGGATGGCGGCGGTCCTGCTCGACGTCGCGCACGTCGTTCACCAGATACGTAGCGCTCGACACGAAGCACAGCACCACGAACGCGCCCGCCACCTGCGCGGCGACGAGCGGCCTGCCGAGCACGCCCGCCGCGGCCGGCGCCGCGACCACGAGCAGGTTCTTGCTCCACTGCCGCGGCCTGCACGCGCGCAGCAGCACGCGCAGGCGAGCCCCAAGCGACGGTCTCGCCCGCAGGCGCAGCCGGATCGGGGCGGGCGGGACGAGGACGGCATGCAGCGCGCCATCCACATTCTCCTCGCGCTGCTCGTTGACTGCCTCGAGTGGGCTGATGCGAACACCTCCGCTGAATCGCTCAATTGGTGAAACGAACCCGCACTACCCACCCGCGGCAAGGATTCCACACCCACGGGCCGTTTCACTGCAATTGGAGACGTTTCGCAGTGAGACTATTCTTAGTGAGAATTCACTTATTCACCTGAAGTAATCCGTGACTCGCGCGGCGTCGCTCATACAGTCAGCGCATGGAGCTCAACGCCTTCGCGCGAGCGCGTCGCATCGCGCTCATGGCCTCGCTGATCGCGCTCGTTCCCGGCGCGTTCTCATATGTGCACGCGCTGAGCGAGCCTTCCAACTCGAGCTTTGGAATCCGCAGCGTGGAGTGGCTGCGCGACAACGGCGCCGCGGGCCTGGTCGCGCGCGTAGAGTCCACGTACTACGCGATCACCGCGCCCAGCAAGGGCGGACCCACGCTGCGCGCGCTGCCGCAGGTGGGCGCCAGCGGCACGGGCGCGGGCGCGGGCGCGCCACGCATCGCGCTCCGCAGCGAATACCGCCCCGCACGAGTGCACGCGCTGCTGCGCCCCGCGCTCCCCGGCGAGGGCGTCTGGCACGCCACCCGCCCGAGTCTCGCAGCGCATCCGCCCGTGCTGCTCACCACGCTCCGCAACCAGCCCGAATACCCACGCGTGGTGGCGGGCCTCGCGTGGATCGACACGAAGCGCACGCGACTCGCGCTGCACGCCGGGCGCCTCGAGCCATCCGTGTCGCTCCCGCGCGGGAGCATGGACGTGCCTGTCGGCAAACGACCGCAACTGCTCGCGAGCTTCAACAGCGGCTTCAAGCTCGGCGACTCGCACGGCGGGTTCGTGCTGCGCGGCCACACCTATGCGCCGATGCGCGACGGGCAGGGCACGCTCGTCGGCTACGCCGACGGCCGCGTCGACGTGATCGACTGGCGCCGTGGAGCGAGCGCGCCCGCCAGCGTGTCCTTCGCCCGCCAGAACCTGCCACTGATAGTCGATCACGGCAGGCCCAACCCGAACATCGCCAACAGCTCCGAATGGGGCGCCACGGTGGGCAACGCGATCCTCGTGTGGCGCTCCGCCGTCGGCGTCGACGAACGCGGCAACCTGATCTACGCCGCGGGCGAAGACCAGACGGTCGCGAGCCTCGCCAGGACGCTCATCCGCGCGGGCGCCGTGCGCGCGATGGAGCTGGACATCAACTCCTACTGGGTCAGCTTCATCACCTACGGCACGCCCGGCGCCGAACACCCCGCCAACATGCTGCCCGGCATGAGCCGCTCCGCCTCCCGCTACCTCGAACCGGACGATCGGGACTTCTTCACCGTCTACTCGCGCTAGCCTCAACACATGCGTCTATTCGGTCGCGACAAGACAGCCATGGTCGACCCGACCGCCGCGCTGCCCGGGCGCGCCGAGACGATGCGCGTGCCCGACCGCCACGCGGTGCTCGGCACCCCGCTGCAGGGACCGTTCCCCGACGGCGTCGACACGGCGATCTTCGGCATGGGCTGCTTCTGGGGCGCCGAGCGGCTGTTCTGGGAAGCCGACGGCGTGTACACCACCGCCGTGGGCTACGCGGGCGGAGTCACGCCCAACCCCACGTATGAGGAGGCGTGCAGCGGACAGACCGGGCACGCGGAGGTGGTGCTCGTCGCGTTCGACACCGCGCGCACGAGCTTCGTTGAGATGCTGCGCCTGTTCTGGGAGGGGCACGACCCCACGCAGGGCATGCGCCAAGGCAACGACCAAGGCACGCAGTACCGCTCGCTGCTCATGTGGCACGGCGACGCCCAGCGCGTCGCCGCGGAGGCGTCGCTCGCCGCCTACCAGCAGATGCTCTCAGCGGCGGGCCACGGCACGATCACCACCGAGCTCGCCGAGGCCGACGCGAGCCACCAGTTCTATTACGCCGAGGATTATCACCAGCAGTATCTAGCCAAGAATCCGGGCGCGTATTGTGGAGCAGGTGGGACGGGGGTTGCGTGTCCGATTGGCCTGATGCCTCAGCAGTCGGCGCCGACGACCCACTGACTCCGATCGCTTGCGCGGCCTCAAGGTCCTCGAGGTCGTCGGTCAGTGTTGGGCCTACGCCTGTGATCGTGACTCGCGGGTCGGGCTGATCCTGCTCGACAAGCTCGGCCAGCGCATTACGTAGAACGCTGACCGCGGGCCCCTCGCCAAGCTCGTGTACGTGCGAGGCGATCGTGCCGTCTTCAGCGACGACGGCTTGCGCCATCCGGTTCGCGCCAGCGTCGTCGGCTCCCGTCAGCGAGAGCATCGTCAGAAGGTCGGTGCCGCGCTCGGCGTCGCCCATGAGCGTCGCGGTCACGCGATGCGGGCTTGAAGCGTCGCGGAGTGCCCGCGCTACGGCGTCGCCGCTGAGCACCGGCACGATGCGCAGCCCGCCGGCGTCGCGGTGCAGCTCGAAGGCGTCGAACGTCTCTCGCAGCGTCGCGTTCATCGCCTTCACGTCGCCCGCTGAGGCTGACAGACCACCGCTGAGGGACTGCCAGAGCCGCGCGATTGCCAGGTCAGCCCCGTCGCCCTCGAACCCGTCGTCGAGGCCCGCCAGCGCGTCCTCAGCAGCCTTGAGGCGGATGCCAGCGCGCTGCATGTTCTCGCGGCACTTCGGGAGCGCCCGGCGCGCGAGCTCTAGCTCGTTCTCATCGCCGGTTATTGCTGCGGCGGCGTAGAGGTCTGTCAGCTTCTCGATCGCGCGCTCGCAGTCGGCGCACTCTGCCTTGGCAGCCTCGACTTCAGTCTGAAGACGACCGCGCTCGGCTGCCCGGCCGGCGAGTAGCGCATCGGCCCATGCCCCGCCCTCGCCGAGCAGTCGGTCAAGGCCGCCGAGCACCATCCGCTCGACCGTATCCGCGTCGAAGGGGAGCGCTGAGCAGCCGTCCCGGCGGTGCATGTGTGTACGACAGACGTAGGTTCGTCGCCGACTGCCGTCCTTGCGCGGGCCGGCGAGCTGCTGGACAGCGGTGGCGCCACATTCGCACAGGGCGAGTCGCGCCAGTAGCCCACTCCGTGGTCGGCCGATGGGCTCGGGCCGATGCCGCGCGCGTTCGCTGCGCTCCCGCCGTATCCGATACCACTGATCGGGTTCGACATAGGCTGGCCAGTTGCCAGCCCGGATGAACTCGCCGCGCGAGAAGACCAGCCCGGCATAGAAGGGGTTGACGATCACCTTCCCTACACGCGTCGCATCGAATAGTCGCGGGCGGGCGCGACGGGGCGTTGTTCGGTAGCCGCGGGCCGCGAACTCGCGCACGATGCTGTTCACCGTCGCACCGTCGATCGCCATGTCCCACAGCAGCCGGTAGACCTCCTGACGCTCCGGGTGCATCAAGACACGCCGGACGATGGTGGCGCCGTCGGCGGTGCGTTGGATGTCGTAGCCATCCGGCACCGGCCCGCACCATTCGCCACGCTCGGCCGCTCGTCGCCTGCCCGCCGCAGTCGCCGCGGCCTTCCGCTTGCTGTCCTCGTGGTTGCGCTCGCCCATCATTGCCGCCATGAGCAGGTTCTCGCCGGTGCTGTCGTCCTGAACCGAGCGAAGACGGACACCGGCGTTCCGTGCCCACAGCAGAACCTCGACAAGATGCTGAGCGGCCACGCCGTCGCCGCGCGCGAGCCGGTCGGTGTGCTGCACGAGCAGCATCGCTTCGCCGTGCTCAGCGGCCAAGCGCGCGGCGTGCTCACGGGCCTGCACAAGCCCGTCCCCGCGATTGCCGTGATAGGCGCTCACCGCCTCATCGCTGTAGGCATCGGCGACCGCCCAACCCTCACGTGTTGCCATCGCCTTGCAGTCAGCCGTCTGAGTGTCGATCGAGCCGCGCGGGTCAGCCGTGGACTTGGCGGCGTAGATCACCGCCAGCATCGGCGAGGGCTCATCTGTCGCATCCTGCATCGCTACCTCCATTCGACTTCCGGGGAGCCATCGGACTCCACGCACAAGGATGGCTCAGTCGCCGGATAGCAACCGGAAGCGCCCGGCCGCCGTGGAGGCTGACCGGGCGCTGGAAGCACGACGCTCGTCTGTAAAACGAGAACGCTACGCGAGTATCGCACCGGCGTCGGCGGTGGGGACGTGCGTCTGGCAGGGGGACTACGCTGCCGCTGCGCCTCGGCCTTCGACGATGCGTGTCCGCGGCTGTTTAGCCAGTATCCAAGCGGATTAGCACGAATGGATCGGGTCGTCGCCGGAAGCATGTCTCGCTGAAAGCGGAGTCGTTTCACCCCCGTTTAAGCGTACTTTTGCGGCGGTTCGCTCGGGTGGTGAGTCTCCTTACCTAGAGCTGGTCAGGGCGCGTCGGAAGCCGAGGATCATCGTTACGCACCGACGGCGAAGATGGTGACGAGAGCCCGCCAGCACGAGGTGACAAGCGCCTTGACAGTCGCCGCATGAGCGTCGAGTCGGGCGGTCACGAGCTGGCTCCGCAGACCTTGAAGCCGTAGCCCTGTGCCAGTCCGCCATAGGTCGCCTTCGTGGTCTGCTCGGCTCGCTTGGCCGCTTCGATCGCGCCGGCTTCGCCGCTGGCGGTCGCGGACGCCATGTTGTCGATGTCCGCAGCCTCGTCGTCCAAGGCGGTGATGATCTTCTGCACGGTCGCGGCGTCGCCGGTCGGGACTGTCAGTGCTTGAAGCTGTGCGATCCCTTCGCGCGTGATCTTCGCGCCCTGTCTGAGAGCTGCGGACCCGCCGGTTTCGACGGCCGATTCACTCTCGCGCGCGAGCGCCGTGAGGCGCTGCTGTACGGGCTTGAGCTTCGCGTTGGTGCGGGCGCAGATCGCGTCGGCGCGCACGATGAACTGCGCTTTGGTAGGAGCGATGGCTGCCGCCGGCGTAGACGGTGATGACGCTCGGGTTACGGTCGCGGCGGTCGTGCTGGACCCACTCCCGCATCCCGTGATTGAGATGACCAGGAGCATCGCGGCAACCACGGCGACGCAGGAGAGTGAAAGCCGGCGGTTCGATCGGTGGTGAGTCATCGGCGCGCAACTTACCAAGAAGGGGAACATGTCGGGTTTTGCCCGAGGGTTGGCGACCCGAGACTGCGGGTGCAATGTTCCCCCAACGCCAATCCGTCTGTGCCTCGTCGCTCGGCCGCTGACCCGGTGGCGCAGCAGTTCGGCGCGAGGGTCCGCGAGGCTCGCAAGCAGCGCAGCGAGACGCTTGAGCAGGTCGCCCATCGCATCGCGCGCATGGACGCCAAGTACCTCGGCGAGATAGAGCGCGGCTGGCACGCGCCGTCGATCCCCACCGCTAAGCGGATCGCCGACGCGCTCGAGGTTGACCTTGCCGAGCTCGTCCGAGCGCTGTAGCCGCCAGCCGAGCCGTCAGCCCGCAACATAGGCGGTGACGGTGTAGGTCGCGGCGCGGTCGAGTGAGTGCCGGCCGCGGTCATAGCGTCGGGTGGTGCGCGGATCGGCGTGCCCGGCGGCGTCCTGCACATCGCGGAGCGGCACGCCTGCATCGAGCGCGGCCGTGACGAACCCGTGGCGCAGCGAGTGAGGCGAGACGGCGTGCTCGATCCCGGCCGCGCGCGCAAGGCGTCGCACAACCTTCAGCGCCGCATGACGATCCATGCGCCGGCCGCTGCGCGTAGCGAACAACGGCCCGGCGGTCCTACCCGCGAGCATCACGTCGAGCGCGGCAGCGGTGCGCGGCGCGAGCGCCGTCGTCTGCCGCTTGCCGCCCTTGCGTCGCAGTCTGAGCGTGCGGTGTCCGCGCTCGTGCGCCAGGTCCGCCACGTCGGCCGCAAGCGTCTCGGAAATGCGCAGGCCGTTGAGCGCGAGCAGGCACGCGAGCGCGTGATCGCGCGGCCCGGATGCCTGCGCGGTGTCGAGCAGCGCGCGCAGCCCGGCGCGATCGACACCGAGACGTGGCGACTCGTCGCTCACGCGCGGCCGGCGGACCCGCGCGACGGGCGAGCGCACGATCAGGCTCTCGTCCAGCCCGTAGGCGTAGAAGCCACTCAGCGCTGAGAGGCGCCGCGCGATCGTCGCCGGCGCCACTCCGGCGTCCTCGGCCTGGCGCACGAACGCATCGACGTGAACGCGATGAGCGGCCAGGACTTCGACGCCGAGGCCCGCGAGGTAGTCGCCCCACGCGCGCAGGTCCCGCGCGTATGCCTCGCGCGTCGCCGGGCCGTAGCCCGCGAGGAACGCCGCCGCCAACTCGCCGGCATCGCGGATCGGGGAGGCCAGCTCGAGCGCCTGAGTGACGAGCGCGAGCACCGCCGGCGGGCCGCTCGCGGAGTCCTCCGAGGGATACCCCGTAATGCCTGTTCTGCGGTACGCGAGCGCGGTCGTGGCGAGCATCACGCCTCACCATCCTTCGACGCCGACGGGTGCTCGGTGACGGTGGCTAGGAACCGTTCAATCGTGTCGGCCTTGGCTCGTGCCCGCTCGCGCCCCTCCGCTGATTCGGTCTTCTCCTGATGCGAAAGCCAGTCCCACAGGTCCGCGTCAGCTTCCAGCGCCTCGATCATCGCCGTGCCGAGCACAACCGTCACGTCCTGCTGCTCGGCAGGCGCCTCCCATCCGATCACGTCGAGCGCGCCACGGGCGCCGTCGAGGCGCGCGAGCACATCTGCCCAACCCGCGCGTTCGTGTGTCGCGGGCATCGTGTCTGGCATGTCCTCGCAAGCCCGCGTCAGCTCCGTGTAAAGCGCCCCGCGCAGCAGCACCACAACCTGCGCCAGGATCGTCGTGCTCTCCTGCTCGACCATCACGCGCGCCCTTTTGACGCACAGCGCCGGCAGCACTCGTGACCGCGGACGGAGGCTCCGCGTGGAACAAGCTCGACGTTCAGCCCCAACGTCTGCACGACCAAGAGCGCGATCTGTAGCCGCACACCACCGGCGCCGCTCTCCAGCTTGACGAGCGACGCTCTATGAACGCCGGTCACGTCGGCGATCCTCTCCTGCGTCTCGTCCAGTTCACGCCGGCGTCCCCGCACCACACGCCCGAACTCGCCGGGATCGTTGACGCGCGTCATCAGGCCGCTTCCTTCTCATCAGCGACGAACCGCGGGAGCACGTCGAGCAGCGCCCACATCGCCTGCACGTCGTCTCGATGTTCGCGGCGCGTGCGCAGCGTCGTGGCTTCGTGAAGCCATTGCTCCACCATCGGCAGGTAGCCCTCGATCGCGCCACGGATCGCGTGCGCGTCCTCGCTGCTGACCTCCACCTTTCGCGGCGGCGCAGCCGCATCCCACCCGATCGCGTCCAGCAGCCGACAGACCTCCTCGAACCGTCGGCGGTCCTCCTCGAACCATTCCGGGTGAAGCTCGTGCTCGGGGAGCGTGAGCGTGTGCCCGATAGCTTCCACCGGCTCACTCAGCACGCACAACAACGCTTCGCGCGTAACGCCAATCCCTGCTGTGGGGATCGTCACGGTGCTCGTCATCTTCGGTTCCTCCTTGTTGGTCGGAGGCTCCGAGAGGGTTCTGGCGAGGAAGGCAGCGCTACCGCATAGGTATCGTGCCTATCGCGCCGAAGCTAATCCCTTCGGTGCCACGCCCCCGGCCGTTACAGCGGCGCGGGGGCACTTTTCATAGTCAGAGCAGGACTCTAGCGAACTTGACCGAAAACGTAAAGTCGATGGAGATGGACGAAGCCACGCAAGATCAAGTCGTGCTCGGTCGAGGGCTCCGCGAGCTGCGCGACCGCGCGGGGCTTCGACAGGACGAGCTGGGCGCCCGTCTCGGGATCGACGCGACCTACATCTCTCAGGTCGAGAACGGCCGGCGCGGTGTGCGCTGGCACACCGTGATGCGCTTCCTGCGCGCCCTCGACGTGACCCTCGCCGATCTCGCCGCGGTCATCAAGGCGAGCGACCGCAACGAGCGGAAACACAGGCGCTGACCCGAGAATGACTACCGTTTGAGCGCAGCCGCGACGCGCCCGGCAGCATCGTCAGCGCTCTCGTGCTCCCATACCCGGACGACCGTCCAGCCAGCCAAGGTCAAGACCACGTCGTTCCTACGATCTCGTCGCACGTTTCGCTCGAACTTGGCCTGCCAATACTCAGCGTTTGCCTTTGGAAATGCGGAGTGTTGAGGACACCGATGCCAATAACAGCCATCAACGAAGACGACGACACGCTGGCGTGTGAACACGATGTCTGGCCGGCATCGCAGGCCAGGGACTGGCGCGAAGTGAACGCGGTAGCGAAAGCCCCGCCGGTGGAGCACTCTGCGCAACGCCAACTCTGGGCCAGTGTTCTGACTCCGATTCGCCAACATCACCGTGCGCGTTGCGGCGGTGCTCGGAGCCGGGGCAGGGTGGTCGGTCAAGCTGCTCGATCCCGTGCCCTTGCCTCCTCGCGTGCGCTCGCCTCTGCTCGCGCGAGGCGATCGAGAGCCCTCCGTACCCTTGTGTCACTCGCTGCAATAGCTGCGCGCCGGGGTTGACTCGTCAGCAAGCCGGCCAACACCTCACCGTGCTGTTCGGTGAACAGAGGCGGGACAGCCTCTCCGATCATCGCGCGGACATTGGTTGTTCCCCACTGGCGCAATGCGTCTCCCCAAACGAAGTCGGGCGGGAACGTCTGGAGGTAGCCACACTCCAGGGGACTCAAAACACGGTTCTCCCACGGATGAACGGTTCGGTCGCTGCCGAGGTGGCCGCTCGCCGTCGTAACGGTTGCGGCAGGTCGCTCCGGGTGCATCCTGGTGTAGCTCGACGTCCTGAAACCACGCACCAAGCGAACACGGCCGCTACGTTCGCGCACCACTGGGCGCAGAAGCACCGCACCGCAGGAGCGGCACTCCGCGTCGTCTCGTCCTGCCGCCTCGCCACACTCTGCGCACTCATCGTTATCCCACGCCCCTGCACCCGTATCGCGCGGGATCGCGGCGACCATTCGATACTGGTTGTCGCTCCAAACCGGGACCGAGTGCATCCCACTCCCAGCCCTATCGCCCGCGGCCGCGTCGAGGGGACCGGCACCAAGCCTCTCCAGGGCAGATCGAAGAGACACGTGTTGCCCTCCAGAGTCTGGAGCGTGCGTAGGGCGGGGAAACGGCGCTCGCGCACTCTCTCGTAGACGCCCACACACCGGATCATCCCTACGCACGAAACAGAGGAAGGCACGCTTACGCTGTTGAGGGACGCCAAAGTCGGCGAGGTCTGCGCTCAAGGCGCTGACCTCATATCCAGCTCGTAGGCTTCGTGCCAGCAGGACTGCTGCCGATATCGGATGCCCGCTTCTTGGGTGTCGTACCGCGCGCACGAGAAACGCCTGGACGTTCTCAACCAGGATCACCCTGGGCTTCAGCGCGTGCGCCACGCTGGCGATCACAGCCACCAAAAGATTCCGTGCGTCACGGCTGCCAGCGTCGGCGTCGTTGGCCTTTCCTCGCCCACTACGCGCAGAACTCATCCCTTGACAGGGTGGACAAGCAGCCAGGAGGGCAGGGGGCTCGTCCCCACACTGTTCGCGGTAGCGTGCGACCACCTCTGGCCACGTTTCGCGCAGGTCACCCGGCACCACCTCGGCACCTGGCAGATTCAGCTTTGCAATCGACAGACGGCGAGGATCAAGCTCCGCCATCACCTTGAAGTCGAACCCAGCGCGAGCGTAACCTAGGTCACCCGCGCCACAGTTGCTGAACAAGCTGACAGAAGGCAGCGCTGTCATGGCTCCGTCGCCTTGGCCTTGGCCTTGTCGGACGCCTGTAGGAACTGTTCGTGCGCCGTGCGAGCTCTCGCCAGGAAGACCATCCACGTGACCGGCTTAACCTCGCCCTGCTCCTTGAACCGCTCAAACGCCTCGCTCTTGTCGGGATCGGTGATGTTGATCTCGTCTGCCACGAGATCAATCTGCCACCCGTCGGGGAAAGAGGACATCATCTGATCGTGCTTCTCACTGAAGTCTCGAAACGCCCGCACGTATCGAGCTAGGCGGTCAAAGTCGTCGTTGCCGAACTTGTGCTTGGGAGCCTTGATCTCAACGATGTGCAGTCGCTGCCCGACGTATGCGAGCACGAAGTCGGGGCGCTTGTTTGAGTATTCGATGGTCAGCTCGATGTCTTCGCCAGTGGCTTGGCGCCATTCGGTCTCAAAGGCCGTCTTGAAGGTCTTCAGGGTCTCGTTCGTCGTTATGACCGACCAAGAAGGCTCGATGAGATAGGGAGCCTTCGCCAGAATCTCTTGCAACCGCTCCTCTTTGTCAGGAACGACCGCGGTCAGGGCGTCTTGTAGCTCGGTGATCGCGCGCACCCGCTCGTGAGCGATCTGTCCGTAGGACGCGATCTCGGCCAGATGGGTCTTGCCAAAGAGATCGGCAAGGCTCTCTAGCTTCACGTCCTGACCCATCACGTCGCTGGAGAACTCTGCGAAGGCTGTCATCAACGCCCGGTGCGGCGCAACAGACAGGATGACCTCGCTGAGACCTTTGACGTAGTCCTCGTCCTCTAGCTCGTCCTCAGCCGCGAAGTTGCCGATCTGCTCGGCCAGCTCGACGGCCGTGCTGACCACGTGCTCGTCGCCGAACCTCTCGCGCGCCACCTCCTCGATATTTGACTTCTCCACGAACTCCGCACGGGTCCTGGCCCGCCGAGGACCGCGCACCTTCGTGCCCACCTCCTTGATGAGCTCCGCGCCCCACTTCCGCAACGCCTCGCCGAGTTCAGAGCTCCACAAGATGTCCTGCCGATCCGTGCGGATGAGGTCCTCGCCGTCGTCTTGGTCGAGCCAGTCAGCGTGAATCTCCCCCACGAGGTAAGAACGGATCGTGAACTCGCCAGTGAACCCTGCTGGTTGCTCGAAGTCGCGCGTAGTGGCGATGATCTTCCCGCGAGCGTAGATGCGCACCCCTGCCATCTCCTCGTCGCGGTAGGACTCAGTCGCCATGCCGATCTTCCCGGTGACCGGAAGCGAGACGCCATCCTCTAGCTGGACCGGACGCTGCGACAAGTCGATCTCCGTCGTGGGCACGATGGGCACCTTGAACGGCTCCAAGTCGAAGTCCGGCGCAGAGGTGCGCGTGTCGTGCACGGTCACCTGGAAGTCAGACGCGGCGAGAGCGAATCGTCTCTCAAGCTGTCGCTTGAACGTTTGCGTGTCTGGGACGCGCTTCGCGGCGAACGAGGTCAGCCGAATAGTCGTTCCTCGACTCGGCAGATACTTGCCGTCGTTGTCACCCGCCCGGACGGGCACGCGCTCAGAGGTCTGAGTGTCAGCGTTTTGGGCGGCCTGCCCGTCCTGACCAGATTTCATGATCGCGTCGTAGTCCAGAAAGAAGTGCGTCGTGTAGAAGCCCTCGCTCGTCTTGGCGCCACCCGACGATTGGACCTCAATCACTCGGCAGATGCCGAACGGCGCGAGCTTGCCGATCCCCTTGCGCCCTAGCACCGCCCGATTCTTCTCACGAGACTTGGCGCCTTGCTGCGGATCGACACGCCGATCTCTGCCGACCTCTAGGAAGAAGCGACGAGCCTCGCCAGGCGTCATCCCGTGCCCGTCGTCCACCACCTCGATGATCCAGGGAGGACTCGGCTCGGTGATCTCCTTCGTCTTCTTGTCCTGCGTGGCGAGTTGGGTGCCCAGGGGCAGGCGCACGGTGACGTGCTCAGCGTCAGCGTCGTACGCGTTGGCCAGTAGCTCCGCCACTACTGCACTGACCTTGTCGTAGAGCTTGACGCCGAGCTTGTCTACGGTGGTCGGGGAGATGCGGAGGGAGTAGTCGCCGGGTGGCCCTGGGTCTACGGTGGCGGTGGTGTTCATGGGGTCTCTCTTGAAAGCCGGCTGTGGTTGGACGCAGAGCCTAAACGCTCCTCCGGGTGCTCGCCGACGCCGAGCGAGCACCCCGCACCGTGGCAGCCATGCGTCGATGCCCTCTACGCCATAGCTCGCTCTCCCTCTGTTGGCAGGGCTGGAGCGGCGGGAGATCGACGATCCCTCGGAGAGCTCCAACGTAAAGGCTCAGGAAAATCGACCCGTTTTCGCCTCGTCGTCCCCGGTGCTCCACCGCGCGCCCTCACGCTCATGTGCGGTCGCGGCCCAGACGGTCGTCGGATTCCCCTTCGTCGGCGCTGCCCGCTGTCACCTGCGCGTCGCCGCGCACCGCCGCATCGCTACATGCCGGATCGAAGGTCGTCTCCTCGCGCCCACCGGCTCAGGCTGTGTGCCAAGCAGTTTCCGGTGCCAGCCTCGTCTACGTGACTAAGGCATACCTCCGCGTCGCAGTCGGTGGAGTGGGGCTCTCAACGAGGTTTTCGGCGAGCGCTACCCTTCGGCAACACCGCCTTGGACGACCAGCCGAGGGGTCTTGCTCGAAGACCGCCGTGACGGGCGGTCTTCGTCGTCTTCGTCGTCATCCGAAGCCGTAAACGCTGGCAGCACCAGTCCGCGCTCCGAAACGCGCGGCGTCCAATCCCGGTGGCTACTGTGGGCTTGGCGGCACCGGCGTGTCCTGTCCCGTCGGCATCGCCAGTTAGCGGCGCCAGCTCGCAGCGCCAAGCGGCGAGCTTCGCCCCGGTCGCTCCGGCAGATTGGCCTCGCGGGCGGGCTGCGGCGACCTCGGCACGCCAGTTAAAGGGCGACGGCCCCGCCAAGGCGGGGCCGTCGTGCTCTCTCGCTTCTCACTCCAATGAGACGGCGGGCGTTTACGCGCCAGCCCCTGCGGGCACTGCCGCGCCACCGCCGCCCGGCTGCCACGCGGGTGCGTGGGGGCCGCCCAGCGTGGGCACGTCCGACGGGTACACCTCGTTGCCGTGGATCGCGTGATCGCCGATCTCCAGCTCCTCGTCGGAGAGACGAAGCGGCAGGACGATCGAGATCAGCTTCAGCAGGATGAACGTCATCGTGCCGCTGAACAGGATCACCCACAGGCCCGCCTCGGCCTGCCAGCGCAGAAGCGTCCAGCTGCCGTGCAGGATGCCCGCTTTGCCAGGCAGGTCGCTCGCGCCACCCACGCCGTGGTAGAGCACAACCGCGGGGTCCGCGAACACTCCCACCAGCAGACCGCCCATCAACCCGGCGATCCCGTGAGTGTAGATCACCCCCAACGTGTCGTCCACGTTGCGGAACACAGGCGCTCGGCTGAGGAAGCGGATCGACATCCACACGATCGTCGACGCGATCGCGCCCACGGCGATGGACGCCCAGCCGGTGAAGAACCCGGCGCCGGGGGTGATCGCCACCAGCCCCGTGATCATGCCGTTGACCGAGCCGATCAGCGACGGCTTGTCGCGGAAGATGTAGTCCCACCCGATCCACACGAGCATCGCCACCGCGGTGCAGATGTTCGTGTTCAGAACCGCCGCGGAGGCGTTAGCGCCCGCGTAGTAGGAGTCACCTCCGTTGAAGCCGTTCCAACCCAGCCACAGCAGCCCCGCGCCCGCCGCGACCATCAGCAGGTTGTTCGGAGCGTCGATCTCACGATCGCGTTGCAGCCTCGGCCCGATCACAGCCGCCGCCACGAAGCCGGAGATGCCGGCCGCGAGGTGGATGACGTAACCACCGGAGTAGTCCAGCGCGCCGTGGAAGGCGAAGTAGCCGCCGCCCCAGATCAGGAACGCGTTGACCGTGTACACGAACGTGATCCACAGGAGCACGAACGGGATCCAGGCCTTGAAGCTGATGCGGCCCAGAACCGACCCCAGCATCAGGATCGGCGTGATCCCCGCGAACACGAACTGGAAATACACCAGCGAGGACATCGGGAAGTGGAACGGCGGTCCTTCCGAAATAGACGGAATGATCGCCTGCCCCTGCTCGGCGCCTTGCGACAAGACGGTGCCCGACTTGCCCCACATGCTGGCGAAGAATCCGTGATGTTCGAGACCCCCGATCGGGGTGCCGAAGCCCATCTTGAACGCCCACAGAACCCACGCCACGAGCACGAGGGAAAAGGCGACGAACGTGAGCATCATGCTGTTGACCGACCAGCGCTTCTGCATGACTCCGCCGTACAGGACCGCGAGGCCCGGCAGGCTCATCATGCCCACGAACGTCGCCGCGGTCATCTGCCACGCGTTATCGCCTGGGTTCAGCCAACTTGGATATGCCAGCCAGGACATGGGCCTCCATTTCCTACGGTTGTTGATATGGCTCCCAGCGCCCCCAATGCGGACGGGCACCGTGCGCCAATGACAGTCCCGGTATGAAATCCGGCATCGGGGAGCGCTGGTAGGGCCATCGTGGCCAACACTTCGCGGAGGCGTTTCGACATTTGTCTAGACGGCGCCGGCAGCGCCCGCCGAATGGCGGAAAGACGCTAGCCGTCGCCGAACGGGAAGCCCGCGCGGCGGCACGCCTCGCGCAGCTGCGCGGCCTCGCCGCTGTGCGCTCCGCCCGCGCAAACCTGGCGCGCCTTGGCGCCGCACGCGTGCAGTTCGCCGCCGCCCAGCGTGCTCGCGAATTCGATTTTCACGCAGTCCGCGCGTGCGGGCGAGCCGGTCGTCGCGGCGTAGATGCCGAGCGCCACGAGCGCAAGCACCACGCACGTCGCCAGCGCCGCGATCGCCGCCTTCTCGCGCTGTCCCCAGCGCAGCGGCTCAGACAGCCGGCGGGACTGTTCGAACATCACCATGGTCGAAAGGCTACCCAGATCGCGCGCCGGCGCGTCGCGCCGACACCCACGCGCCCGAGCGCTGGGCTACTCCGCGGACTCGTCGCTCGGCTGAAACGCGAGCGCCGCGGAGTTGATGCAATAGCGCTCGCCCGTCGCGCCCGGGCCGTCGTCGAACACGTGGCCCAGGTGCCCGCCGCAGTTGCGGCACACCACCTCCGTGCGGCGCATGAACAAGCCGTTGTCGGGGCGCAGCTCCACCGCCTCCGCCACCGCCGGCTCGGTGAAGCTCGGCCAGCCGGTGCCCGAGTCGAACTTCGTGTCCGCCGTGAACAGCACCGCGTCGCACGCCGCGCAGCGGTACTCGCCGGAGTCCTTGTTGTAGACGTACTCGCCCGTGAACGGCGCCTCCGTGCCGGCCTTGCGCAGCACCTCGTACTGCTCCGGCGTCAGCTGCTCGCGCCACTCCTGCTCTGTCTTTACGACGTTCGGCTCGCTGGATGACATGGCCCACGTTTTAGCACTCCGAGACGGCCGGAGCGCCACGCGACCCGTGCTAATATTTTAATCCTTACGTTCACGTCAGTTTTGCAACTCGCAAACGTTGGAGCGACACGGTTGAGCATCACAGCAGAGCGCCCAAAGACTTCTAATAGAGATCTCGGGTCGCGTTTCGGCGTCGCAGCGGGACATGAGAACTACAAGTGGTGGGCTCTGTCGTGCACCAGCCTCGGGATGCTGCTCGCGGCGACCAACTCGGGCACGCTCATCATCGCGCTCCCGGACCTCGAGCGCTCGCTGCACGCGAGCCTGCTCGCGCTCGTGTGGGTGATCCTCGCCTACCTCATCGCCGCCACCGTGCTCGTGCTGATGGCCGGGCGCCTCAGCGACCTGTTCGGGCGCAAGCGCGCCTACGTCGGCGGCTTTCTCGTGTTCGCCGCCGCGTCGCTCGGCGCGGGCTTCTCAGGCGATGCGACCGTGCTGATCCTGTGGCGCATCCTGCAGGGCATCGGCTCGGCGTTCCTGTTCGCGAACGCCGCCGCGCTCGTCACCGACGCCTTCCCGCGCGAGGAACTCGGCCTCGCGATGGGCGCAAACACGATGGTCGCCGCCATCGGCCTCGTGCTCGGCCCCGTGCTCGGCGGCGCGCTCGTCGCGATCTCCTGGCACTGGGTGTTCTGGTTCAACGTCCCCTTCGCGCTCGGCGGCGCCGTCTGGGGCGCGCTGATCCTGCGCGAGCTGTCCAAACCCGACTCCGTGCGCGGGTACGACGTGCTCGGAACCACCACGTTCGTCGTCGGCCTCACCGGGCTCGTGCTCGGCGTCTCGCGCGGCGGGCTCAGCGGCTGGAACGACACCATCGTGCTCGTCGGCCTCGCCGCCGCCGCGGTGCTGCTGCCGCTGTGGGTGCTCATCGAGCGCCGCTCGCGCGCGCCGATGCTCGACCTGCAGATCTTTCGCAACCGCCTGTTCGCCGCCGCCAGCGCCGCCGCGTTCATCAACGGTCTCGCGCGCTTCGCGCTGATGTTCCTGTTCGTCTTCTACTACCAGGGCGCGCAGGGCAACACGCCCATCACCGCCGGCATCAAGCTGATCCCGCTCGCCCTCGGCATGCTCATCGCCTCCCCCCTCGCGGGCATCTACGCCGACCGCCACGGCTCACGCACGCTCGCCGCCATCGGCATGGGCGTAAGCGCCGCCGGGCTCGCCGCCATGACCACGCTCGACGTCCACACCGCCTACTGGCAGAGCGCCCTGTGGCTGCTGCTCGTGGGGGTCGGCTCGGGGATGTTCAACAGCCCCAACACCGCCGCCATGATGGGCGTCGTACCCGCCCATCGGCGCGGAATCGCCGCCGGCGCGAGGACGCTCCTGCAGAACACCGGCGCCGTCCTGTCGATCGCGTTCGTGATGGCCGTCGTCACCTCCGCCGTCCCCAAAGCCACGCTGTTCGCGATCTTCTCAGGCGTCGCCAAGGGCCTCTCCGCGGAGAAGCTCGCGCCGTTCATCGCCAACATGCACGTCGCCCTGTGGGCGCTCGCCGCCGTGTCGCTGCTCGGCGTGTTCGTCTGCCTGCTGCGCCCCGCGCACGTCAAGGCCGGCGCCGAGGGCGGCCTCGCCGTCCCCGCGGGGTCGGTCGCCATGAGCACCGAGGGATCGCCGTGAGCGCCGCCGGACCCGCCCCCGCT
Organism: uncultured Solirubrobacteraceae bacterium; assembly: GCA_963813055.1. GTDB lineage: Bacteria > Actinomycetota > Thermoleophilia > Solirubrobacterales > Solirubrobacteraceae > Palsa-744. Next base: position 1,080,781 of record CAWEXM010000004.1, on the reverse strand, counting down.
CCCGCGCCGCGTGAGGGCCTGCGCATCGGCGACGTCGCGCGGCTCGCCGGCACCACGCCGCGCACCATCCGCTACTACGAGGAGATCGGCCTGCTGCCCGAGGCGCCCGCGCGCCCCTCCGGCCAGCACCGCACGTACACGCACGAGGAGGTCGAGCGGCTGCGCGAGGTCATGCGGCTCAAGCACCTGCTCGGCGTCACCCTGGAGGAGCTGAAGACGCTGCTCACCGCCGAGGAGGCGCGCGCGGAGGTGCGCGCGCAGCTGCGCCGCGACGACGTCGGCGCGGGACGCCGCCGTGAGCTGCTCGGCGAGGCGCTCGGGCACATCGACCGCCAGCTCGAGCTCGTGCGCCACCGCGCGAGCGAGCTCGGCAAACTCGAGCAAGAGCTGTGCGACACGCGCAAGCGCGTCAAGCGCAAGCTGCGCGAAGCCGCCCTCGAGCCGAGCGGGCAGGCGTGAGCACCCCCGCGGTCCTCGTGGACGACCTCGTCGTGCGCTTCGGCGCTCTGGAGGCCGTCGGCGGAGTGTCCTTCGCGGTCGCGCCCGGCGAGGTGTTCGGGCTGCTCGGACCAAACGGCGCCGGCAAGACCACCACCATCCGAGTGCTCACCACGCTGCTCGCGCCCAGCGCCGGGCGCGCGCTCGTCGCGGGCTATGACGTCGGCCGCGACAGCCTCGCCGTGCGCGCGTCGATCGGCTACATCCCCCAGGCGATCTCCGTCGACGGCGCGCTCACCGCGTATGAGAACCTCGACTTCTACGGGCGCGTCAGCGGGGTTCCGCGCCGTGAGCGCCGCGAGCGGATCACGGAGGTGGTCGAGACGATGGAGTTGCAGCCGATGCTCGATCGTCTCGCGCGCACGCTCTCCGGCGGCATGCTCAGGCGCCTGGAGATCGCAAGCGCGCTGCTGAACCGCCCCGCCGTGCTGTTCCTCGACGAGCCCACCGTCGGCCTCGACCCCAACGCGCGCACGATGGTGTGGGAGCGGCTGCGGGCGCTGCGCGAGCAGGCCGGCACGACGATCCTCGTCACCACGCACCTCATGGCGGAGGCCGAGCGCCACTGCGACCGCCTCGGCGTGATCGACCGCGGCCGGCTCGTCGAGCAGGGCGAGCCCGCCGAGCTGCTCGAACGCCACGGCGCCGACAGCCTCGAAGCGGTCTTCAGCGCCGTCACCGGCCGCCCGATCGACGAGCAGGGCCACGACGACGAGGAAGGGAGGCTCTCCGATGTCCGCGCCCAGCGCCGCGTCGCCCGCCGCCTCGGCTGAGCGCCGCCCCGCCGCGCTCGCGCAGGGGCCGCTCGCGCGGATGGCCGAGGGCACGCTCGCGATGGCGCAGGCGGAGCTGCGAAAGCTCCGCCACGACCACCTCGACATCGTCACCCGCTCCGTGCAGCCGCTGCTGTGGCTGTTCATCTTCGGCACCGCGCTGCGCCACAACAGCGCGCTGCGCCTGCACGGCCTCGACTACCGCGCCTACCTCGCGCCCGGCGTGATGGCGCAGGGCGCGCTGTTCATCGCGATCTTCTACGGCCTGTCCGTCATCTGGGAGCGCGACGTGGGGCAGCTGCAGCGGCTGCTCGCCACGCCGCTGTCGCGCACGTCGATCGTGCTCGGCAAGGCCGCCGGCGCGTGCGTGCGCGCGCTCGCTCAGGGTCTGCTGCTGCTGCTCGTGCTCGCCGTCGCCGGCATCGACGTGCGCTGGAACGTGTTCGGCGTCGCCGGCGCGCTCGCGATGCTCACGCTCGGCACCGCCGCGTTCGCGTGCATGTCGATGCTGCTCGCCGCCGCCGTCAAGGAGCGCGAGCGCTTCATGGGCATCGGGCAGCTCATCATGATGCCGCTGTTCTTCGCCTCCAGCGCCCTGTATCCGCTCAGCCTCATGCCCGGCTGGCTGCACGTGGTGGCGCGCGTCAACCCGCTCACGTACGAGGTGCAGGCGCTGCGCCAGATGCTCGTCGGCGTCGGCGGGGCCGGGGAGCTGTGGCTCGACTTCCTGGTCGTCGCGGGGTTCTTCGGGGTAATGCTCGTGGGAGCCACGCGCGCGTATCCGAAGGCGATTCTTTGAACAAACACGAGCAGGAGGGGGCGCGGATGACGAGCACAGAGGTGAAGGCCAGTCCCGAGGGAGTCCCAGGCGCGGTGACGAACCCATCGCGCGTGGTGGGCGAGGACATCACGTTCCCCGGCGCCGAAGGCACGCTCGTCAACGGCTACCTCGCGCGGCCCGCGGATCTCGACGCCGCGGCCGGCGGCCGCGCGCCCGGGCTGATCGTGATCCACGAGGCGGGCGGCCTGGGCGAGCACATCCGTGACATGACCAACCGCTTCGCCAACCTCGGCTACGTCGCGCTCGGCGTCGACATGTACACGCGCTACGGCGGACCGCCGCCCATGGACGACCTGCCCGCGCTGATGAAGAAGCTGTTCTCCATGTCCGACGCCACCGCCGTCGGCGACCTCGAAGGCGCCGCCGAGTTTCTGCGCGCCCGCGAGGACGCCTCCGGCAACGTCGGCTGCATCGGCTTCTGCATGGGCGGTCGCTACACGCTGCTGTTCGCCGGTTCGAGCGATGCGCTCGACGCGGCCGTCGACTGCTGGGGCGGGTTCACCGACAAAGCCACGCCCGACGAGGTCTCAACGCCCGAGCGCCCCACGCCGCCGCTGGAGCTCGCGCCGAAAATCACCTGTCCGCTGCTCGTGGCGATCGGCGCCGAGGACCACAACCCCTCGCCCGATCTCGGCGCCGAGATCGGCGAGCGCGCGCGGGAGAGCGGCTGGGAGGTGAAAGTCGACGTGTACGAGGGCGCCGGGCACGCGTTCATCGCCGACTACCGCCCCAGCTATCGCCCCGAGCCCGCCGCGAAGCTGTGGCGCGAGATCGTCCCGTTCCTCGAGCGCACGCTCGGAGAGGGCTGACATGGAGCGCAAATGGTGGACCCTGATCGCGGTGTGCGTGGCGATCTTCATGCTGCTGCTCGACATCACGGTCGTAAACGTCGCGCTGCCCGACATCCAGCGCTCGCTGCACTCCTCCTTCTCCGACCTGCAGTGGGTCGTCAACGCCTACTCGCTCACGCTCGCCGCGTTCCTGCTCACGGCCGGCTCGATCTCCGATCTGATCGGGCGCAAGCGCGTGTTCGTCGCCGGCCTGCTCGTGTTCACGGCCGCCTCCGCGCTGTGCGGGCTGTCCACGACGCCGCTGATGCTGAACCTCGCGCGCGCCGTGCAGGGCACCGGCGGCGCGATGATGTTCGCCACCTCCCTCGCGCTGCTCGCCGCGGCGTTCCACGGCAAGGAGCGCGGCACCGCGTTCGGCGCGTTCGGCGCCGTCACCGGCGCCGCGGTGGCGGTCGGGCCCGTGCTCGGCGGCGTCATCACGTCGGGCATCGGCTGGGAGTGGATCTTCTTCGTCAACGTGCCGATCGGCGCGATCGCGGTGTTCGTCACGCTCACGCAGGTCGCCGACTCGCGCGACCCCAACGCCACCGGCGTCGACTGGGCCGGGCTCGTGACGTTCTCCGCGTCGCTGTTCCTGCTCGTGCTGGCGCTCGTACAGGGCAACGAAAAGGGCTGGGGCTCCACCGAGATCGTCGCGCTGCTGATCGCCGCCGCGGTGCTGCTGGTCGCGTTCGTGGCGTTCGAGCACCTGCAGAAGCGCCCGATGCTCGACCTCGCGCTGTTCCGCCGCCCCGCGTTCGCCGGCGCGAGCATCGTCGCGTTCGCCATCTCCGCGTCGTTCTTCGCGATGTTCCTGTACCTCACGCTATACATCCAGGACGTGCTCGGCTTCAGCCCGCTGCAGGCGGGCCTGCGCTTCCTTCCCGTGACGCTTTTGTCCTTCGCGGTCGCGCCCGTGGCGGGCAAGCTGAGCGTGCGCGTGCCGGTGCGCCTGCTGCTCGGCGCGGGCCTCGCGCTGGCGGGGGTGGGCCTGCTGGCGATGACCGTCGTCAGCGCCGACTCGAGCTGGACCGTCCTCGTCCCGGGCTTTTTGCTCGGGGGCGCCGGCATCGGCATGATCAACCCGCCGCTCGCCTCGACCGCGATCGGAGTGGTGCCGCACGAGCGCAGCGGCATGGCCTCCGGCATCAACTCCACGTTCCGCCAGGTCGGCATCGCCACCGGGATCGCGGGTCTGGGCGCGGTCTTCCAGCACGGCGTCACCAAGACCACCACCGCCACGCTGAACGCCGGTGGGCATACGCAGGAGGTCATGAGCGCCGCCCACGGGCAGCTCGCCACGATCCTCGAGTCCGGCGAAGTCACGCGCTTCGCACACTCCCTCTCCCCCGCCGCGCGCCCCGCACTCGTGCACGCCTACCACGTAGGTTTCGCCAGCGCGTTCACCACGATCGCGACGATCGCCGCGGGGATCGCGCTCGCCGGCTCGGCCCTCGCGTTCCTGCTCGTGCGCAGCCGCGACTTCGTCGCCTCCGGCGGCCCGCCCGCTGGCGCGTCCGCCGGCCCGCCGGCCGATCGCTCCTCCGAGGCGGCGCTCAGCTCTGCGGCTTGAGTTCGTGCCCGCGGCACTCCAGCACCGGCAGGCGCGGGTAGCGCGGATAAGCTGGGTCCTCGCGCGAGCGCCTGCACAGGAAGAACGTCGAGCCGCGCGTGTTGCGCACCACCTGCAGGTGCGCGCACGTTTCGCAAAGCCCCGCGGGGCCGCTGCGAGGCGCGGTCTGACTCGGGCGCTCGGGCATGGATCGAAGCTTAGGCGCGCGCCGTCGTGCGGCGCGGAGCCGCAGCTGCGATAATCGTTGACCGCACAACTATGGCCACCTTTTACCGACTACTCGGATTTCTGCGCCCCTACAAGCGGGGGCTGACCGCATCGTGGCTGCTCGCGAGCGCCGCGATGGTCATGACCGTGCTGATCCCCCACCTCACGGGCCTCGCGGTGGAAGCGATCGAGAAAGGCGGCGAACACGCCGCCCGCCACCAGCTCTCGCTGCGCGCGCACGACCGCCACACGCTGCTCGTGCTCGCGCTCGTGATCGTCGGCTCGGTGATCGCGCGGTGGGCGCTCACGTACACGCGGCGGATGATCGCCGGGCGGATCTCGCTCGCGATCGAATACGACCTGCGCAACCTGCTCTACGGCCACTTCCAGCGTCTGGAGCTGAGCTTCTTCGACCGCCAGCAGACCGGGCAACTGATGTCGCGCGCGACCGTCGATTTGCAGGCTGTGCGCTTCTTCCTCGGCTACGGGCTCGTGTTCATCCTGCAGTCGATCCTCACGCTCGTGCTCGCGGGCGTCGCGATGATCCTCATCAACCCCAAGCTCGGCCTGATCGCGATGGCGCCCGTGCCGTTCGTCGTCGTCATCTCCCAGCGCTACGGGCGCAGCGCCCGCCCCGCCGTGCAGGAGGTCCAGCAGCGGATCGCCGAGCTGACCGCGGACGTCGAGGAGAACATCTCCGGCGTGCGCGTCGTGAAGTCCTTCGCGCGCGAGCCGCGCCAGCTCGAGCGCTTCCGCCACTCGGTCGCGCGCGTGTTCGACCAGGCGATGGTCTCGACGCGCCTGGAGGCGAAGTACAACCCCATGATCGGCTTCCTGCCGCAGCTCGGCCTCGCCGCGGTGCTGCTGATCGGCGGGCGCAGCGTCATCCACGCGCACCTCACGCTCGGCGAGTTCAGCCAGTTCTACCTGTACCTCAACATGCTCATCGTCCCGATGCGCTCGCTCGGCATGCTGCTCGGCCTCGCCCAGCGCGCCACCGCCTCCGGCGCGCGCATCTTCCAGGTCCTCGACCGCGAGCCGCGGATCGTGGAGGAGCCGGGCGCCGGGCCATTGCCCGACGGAGCCGGGCACGTGGAGTTCCGCGGCGTGAGCCTGCGCTATGACGAAAGCGACGACTTCGGGGCGGCGTACTCGTACACGAACGAGAACCGGATGAATGGGTCTGTCCCCGCTCGCGCGGTCCTCAGCGGCATCGACCTCGACATCGCCGCGGGGCGCACGGTGGCGCTCGTCGGCGCCACCGGGTCCGGCAAGACGAGCCTCGTGTCGCTCATCTCGCGGCTTTACGAGGCCAGCGAGGGGCGCATCCTGCTCGACGGCGCGGACATCCGCACCGTCAGCCTCGCCTCGCTGCGCGAAGCGGTGGCGTTCGTCAGCGACGACCCGTTCCTGTTCTCCGCGTCGGTCGCCGAGAACATCGCCTACGGGCGTCCCACCGCGAGCTTCGAGGAGATCGAGCAGGCGGCGCGCCGCGCGCAGGCGTACGACTTCGTGATGGACCTGCCGCAGGGCTTCGACACGCGCGTGGGCGAGCGCGGGCTGTCGCTCTCAGGCGGCCAGCGCCAGCGGATCGCGATCGCGCGCGCACTGCTGGCCGACCCGCGCGTGCTGATCCTCGACGACGCCACCTCGGCCGTGGACGCCTCGACCGAGCAGCGCATCAAGCTCGCGCTCGACCAGGCGATGGCGGGGCGCACGACGTTCGTGATCGCTCACCGTCTGTCCACCATCTCGCTCGCGGATGAGATCGTCGTGCTCGAGCACGGGCGGATCGCCGCGCACGGCGACCACCACGAACTGCTCGACGCCTCGGAGCTGTACCGCGAAATCGTCGAGAAGGGCCTGCCCGACCAGGTGTTCATGACGCGCGCGCCGCTCGAACGCGAGGTGAGCGGCCTGTGAGCCCCGCCGTCCACAGAGGCCCCGGCTCGGAATGGACCGGCGAGCGCGCGAGCAAGGGCACGCGCGGGCGCAACCTGCGCGGCCTGCTGCGGCTGATCGGCCCGTATCGCACGCGCGCGATCACGACGCTCGTGGCGCTGCTGCTCGGCACCGCCGCCTCGCTCGCGCCGCCGCTGTTGGTGAAGACCGCGATCGACAGCGGGATCAAACGCAACGACACGAACACGCTTGTGCTCGTCGTGATCGCGTTCCTCGTCTCCGCGGTGCTCGTGTGGGCGATGACGTACGCGCAGACATACCTCGTCGGCTGGGTCGGCCAGCGCGTGCTCGCGGATCTGCGCATCCGCATCTTCACCCACCTGCAGACGCAGCCGATCGGCTTCTATGACAGCCGCCCCGCGGGCGTGCTGATCTCGCGGATGACCAACGACGTGGAGGCGCTCGACAGCCTCGTGACGGACTCCGTGGTGACGCTGTTCCAGTCGGGTCTCACGCTGCTCGGCACCGTCGTGATCCTGCTCGTGCTCGACGTGAAGCTCGCGCTTTTGACGTTCCTCGTGCTGCCGCTCGTGCTCGCCGGCTCGCTGTGGTTTCGCATCATCTCCGCGGGCGCGTTCCGGCGCACGCGCGAAACGATCGGCGCGATCACCGCCTACCTGCAGGAGACCCTGTCCGGCATCCGCGTGGTGCGCAGCTTCGCCCAGGAGCGCGTGCACGTGGCGAACTTCACCGAGCTGAACGCGGACAACTCCGACGCGAACATGACGACGGTGAAGCTGAACGCCGTGTACTTCCCCTCCGTGGAAGCGCTCTCCGGTGTGGCGGTCGCGATGATCGTCCTCTACGGCGGCCTGCAGGCGATCGAAGGCCACATCACCGTCGGCACGGTTGTCGCGTTCGTCGCGGCGCTGTCGAACCTGTTCGACCCGATCCAGCAGCTCTCCCAGCTCTACGCCACGTACCAGTCCGGCATGGCGGCGCTGGAGAAGATCTTCCAGCTGCTCGATGTGCGCCCCGACCTTTCCGATCGCGCGGACGCGCACGAGCTGGGTCGGATCAGCGGCGAAGTGGAGTTCGACGACGTCTCGTTCGCCTACGCGAAGCGGCCCGTCAAACGCGCCCTCGCGCGCGGAGATCTCGATGCCCACAGCGCCAGTGTCGGCACGACGCCGGAGACCGAGCACGAGGGCGAGGGCGAGCAGGTGCTGGCGCTGGATCACGTCAGCCTGCTGATCCCGCCCGGCCAGACGGTCGCGCTCGTGGGCGCCACGGGCGCGGGCAAGTCCACGATGGCGAAGCTCGTGGCGCGCTTCTACGACCCCACCGAGGGACGCGTACGCGTCGACGGTCACGACCTGCGTGACGTCGCCAGCAGCTCGCTGCGCTCGCAGATGGGGATCGTGCCGCAGGAGGCGTTCCTGTTCTCGGGAACCGTCGCGGAGAACATCGCCTTCGGCCGCCCCGACGCGGATGAGAGCCAGATCCGCGCCGCCGCCGCGGCGGTCGGCGCGGAGGAGTTCATCTCAGAGCTCCCCCACGGCTACGACACCCAGGTCGGCGAGCGGGGCTCCCAACTCTCAGCCGGCCAACGCCAGCTGATCGCCTTCGCCCGCGCCCTGATCGCCGACCCCCGCATCCTCGTGCTGGACGAGGCCACCTCGAACGTGGACCTGCACTCCGAGGCCCGCATCGAGCAGGGCCTGCGGCGCCTGCTCGCGGGACGCACCTCGATCGTGATCGCACACCGGCTGTCCACGATTCGCCAGGCGGGGCGGATCGTCGTGTTGGAGCATGGGAAAATCGCCGAGCAGGGGACGCATGACGAGTTGATTGCCGCTGAGGGTCGGTATTACGAGCTGTACAGGGACTGGGCGGCGCAGGCGGCGGCGTAGAGTTTGCCGGAGCCAATTTCGTGGGTCCGTGGCGTCACGTACATACGCGGTGCCACGGACCGATGCAGCTTACGTTCTCCAAGAGCTTTAGTTGAATATACCCCAGTGGTCTTTGCTTGCCAGTACAATCTTCGCCCTGCCGCTGTACGTGGCAGCAGCACCACTAACTTCTATTTTTACGCCTGCCTTTTCTTTTACGACTAACCCAGGTTCATTCACAAAATATGCTTTTTTTGTGACTGCGGGAGCTTCGATTTCTTTTACCGTAGATAATGTGGTTGCGTTGAGGTTGTTGACGAGGATGCCGGTTCCGCCGACTTTCAAGGTGCCCGAGAGCGGACATGTGCCCGAGAGTACAAATTCGGCAAAGGTCGGGGCTGTGTTAGGCTCGAACAAGGTGCCCGATGCGGTCGCGTCTTCGTTTAAAGCTCCTGATTTTGTCAAGAACACGAGTAAGCCGCGCAAGAGCTTCGTCTCGATTTCCCCTGGGATAGCACCATTGATATTGCAGGTCGGAGAACTGACGACTATGCATTCGGAATATCGAATAGTCCCTTCCGACGTTCCCGGAGCCGGAGCATTGCTACCGATCAAGCCGGCGCCAGGTAACAGGCCGAACTTTGCACATTCGATAGTCAGCCCCAGGAAAGAAAACTTTTGCGCCCCATTCGCTTCAGCGCCGATGCCTGCCGTTTCTCCAGCTTTCAGTACTTTCGATAATATCTGCCACTGTGGATTGTTGGTTGCGTGCGCCATAGCCGACGCGGCTGCAACGAGCCCGATCACACACGCCGCTGCTAGCGTCCCTGTGATTTTCATGCGTTTCATTGCCCTGCTCCTCATACGCGAAGCAGAACTTCATATCGAGGTCTCCGATAGCGACATCTGAGTCCCAGGGTACGCCGTTCATGCCTCTGATGGATTGAAGATCTCGATTCCAACACGCAAGATCTTCTCATGTGTTAGCAGATCGTGCGGCCCTTTGCAACAGCTATAGCACGGGCGAAGCACGTGGCTGCATATCGCAACGAGCGATCAGGCCAACCGTCAGTGCTTGTGTCGCGTTTTCTTGTGCTTCGGACAGCCCAAAACCGTGATTTTGCTGGTCTGACGGAGTTCCGCACCGTTTTGGCCCGTGAACACATTCGGTATTGCGAGAGCCTGTCCACACATGTTGCCTTTGGCCTTTTTGGGCAGGAACGCTGCAAGGACCGAATGTGGCCCGGCGGGGAGGACAAGGTCGAATTTCGAGACGGGCGCGTCTGGCACCGTCTTGAACGTACTCGAGGTGACCCCTTTCTTGATCGTGGTGTTGCCCGTCAGAATGAGCGTTACACCTTCCCCTTGAAGGACGATGTCGAGGTCGGGAAACGCCGCGCCGCCGTGAGAGACGAGGTACGCCGGCCCTGCCAGCTTGCTGTTCAGAACCGGCGTGGTCGCGGTCGCGGTGCCTACGAGCGATGCCGTGGGACAGCCTGCTGGATTCGCTTCGAAGACCGCCGCGGTGCACGCTTTCTGCAGCGTGGTGAGGCGTGAGGGCAGCTGCTTGGGGAGGTCGACCTTCACCTTGGCGATGTTCGCTTCGCCTTTGCCCACACGGATCTGGACGTGCAGCGACGCTCCGTTGGCTTTGCTCGCCCTCGCCCCCGTGGAGACCGTAAATTTGGGCTTGAACGGCAGGTGGCTACAGCCCGTCGCGGCGAATGGGCTTGAGACTGCTGCGCTTGCGCCTTGGGCGGCGGTGATCGTGGCCGCGATGCTCTGCTGAGTGCAGTTGGTTGGGTTGAATATGAACCCGGGCCGGTCGATGTTCACGTGTACCGTCTTTACGCGCAGCGGGACGCCGTCGATGATCTGCGGCAGCGGATCGCTTGTCGCCGTCAGCGCCGAGGTGCTCCGGTTGACGTGGATTTGAGCCCTGACGATCACGTCACCCAGGTTGAAGGGGCCGGCGACAGCCGGAACGACTACCGACAGTCCGAACGGGGCGCCCTTGTAGGGGCCAGTGAGGTATACGCTCCCCCCAACCCAGAACGGGTGAGAGCCGGCACCGGCCGCGACCTGGGTGTGGCCGATCAAGCTCTCTGGCCCGCATTCGCCTTTCTGCGCCTGCGGTTCGGGACACTGCACGACGCCCCTGAGCACACCCAGGAGCCCGGGAGGCGTCGTGACGCTGAGACCCGAGAGGTCCTGTTCACCATCGCCCCGGGAGAACGTCAACGTGAACGGACTGAACGAGCCCGACGACGGATTCAACGTGCCCGCGAGGAACGACGGAGCGAAAGGCATCGAAGCGCCACACCCCGTGACGTTGAACGACGAGGTCGGGGTCGCATCCGGCGTGATCGGCGCGCTCCACGGTTCCAGCACCGTGCTCGTCGTAGCCGTACCGCAGGTTTGCGGGTTCGCGAGTGGTGCCCGCGGGCCACCGTGGAGTTTGACCTTGACCTCGCTGACGGGAAGCTCCGGATTTTCCTGGAACGTCGTGGTGAGCCGTCCCGTGACCGGGTTCGCTGAAACCTTGCCCGCGAGCTTGACGACCACACCTGAGCCCGCAGCTTCCAGATACAGGCCATACAGTTCGCCATTGGTGGCGCTCGCTTCGGTACACACGGGCTGACCCGCCCCACCACACTTCGGCTGGGCTATGTACACGGCGCCCGTGAGGGGATGTTTCAGCAGAGGCGTTGAGATTTCCACTTCCCCGATCTGCGATTTTGGCGGGCAGTGCCCGGCCGTCAGGTGCGACAGCCCGTCCGGGCCGATTTCTTCGCCTTCACCGGCTTCGTCCGGATGAGCCATGCCGTGCGGGATGTCGATCCCATGTGCACCGGTCGCTTCACAGTCTTCGAGGCCGTCGGCCGTCGAGGGCGAGATCGACACCCCGGCCGGCAGTGTGACCGTTACACCCTTCAGCTCCGGTGAGGAGAGAAAGCTCCACGGCGATTCCGCGTTTGGGACTTTCAGGTCCACTTCATAGCCATTCGGGGAATCCACCTGTTCCGTTTCGGGCATGACCAGCACTTCAGGGCTGAACTGCAGCAGATCGCAGCCTTCGACATGCGGGTAGGACACCGCTTCCTTACTGATCCAGCTCCCGGGTTCTTCCCATGAGTTCATTTCGAGCCTTGCTGACGATGGTTCGTCGCTGCACTGCGCGGGGTTCGTCAAAAACGCGCCGGTCTGGCCCGTTTCTTCGTTTCGCGCTCCCGGGTTTCCGAAGAGCGTCACCGTCACCCCCGTCGCATTCACGAGAGGCACCCCGGGCACAGACGCTCGCAAACGGTACCCCGCCCGCGTGTGCACAAGATCGGCATACAACACGATCGCATATTTACTGAAATACGCGAACCCGAACTCTGCCGCGTGCCCAGCCTCAGGCACCAAATTATAGAGCGGGGTGAGACCAAGTTGAGCGTGGCGGCGCAATACCGTCCCAACTGCTCTCCCTCCCTCGCGGCCAGCGATCAGGGTCACCAACCCAACACGGCTGCCCTTCGGACATGACGCGACCGCTTCAAAATTCTGGCTGTACACCCCCGACCGGAATTCCTCGTGTTCAAGCGCACTCACCGGACACTCTGGCGCCGCCGTCGGGTTACCGACGAAACCCTCTGGGAGGGTAACTGTCACATCCTTCGGGTTTTTAGCGGGCCGATAGCTGTCTTCAAAGCTCGGTTCGTTTGAGTCACTCGGCAACTCAAAACTTGTCGTCTGCTCATACGGATGACCGGCCGCCTGAAGTTCCGACAACCCATTCACCCCGGTGCCTTCAACGCTAAAATCCTGGATCGAGAACCCCGCCTGTCCTTCACCGACCGGTGTTTCTGTGCGCTGAGCTATCCCTTCAACACCACCACCGGACACCGCCACATCACTCACTGCGGTACCCGTCGCAACTTCCGCTCTGACTTCAACCCAGATCTGGAGCGTGTCATCAGCAGGGATCGGAAGGGGATCTTCGCACTGTTCGACGTTGCAGACAAGGTTTTCCGCCGACGCCCAGTCTTCGCCTTCAATATTCGTCACCCGGAGCTCCGGTGACACCACGCTTTTCACGATCACCGGGAGTTCCCCACTCGCCGGAACCGTCGCAGCTCCCGTATTCGTCAACAAAATCACATACTTATCACCTTCATGGGCCAGTGAAAACACGCTCGGCGCAGAGAGCACCTGCAGCTTCCAATGCGGGCTAGCGACGACAGCAGACGCCGAGGACACGCTGCCCCCCAACGCCCCAAACAACACGGCCAAGACCGCCGCCAGGAACGCACGGCTACTCACTGGGAGAATCCTACAAAAATCAACCATTCACTTACCTCCCTTGTGAGAGCTGGTATTCCTCATATTTCTCTTCTTCCTGGTCTTCGCCTTGACGCATCTCCCGTGATCGCGTTTCCTACCTTTGACGCATTTGGCAAGCGGCTTCTTCCTAATCACCTTCGGTCCGGGCCTCGTCGTCGGAAACGGAGTTAGGTTGCCATCGCCGGTCAAGGTCGCGCTCCCAGGAACCCCAAGCACAGCAGCGCCGCCCAGCCCACCCAGACAGCTTTCCGCCTGACATCTCTCCAGCACCGTTTGCAGCGAGCGCCCTCCCTTGATCCTCGCATCATAGATATCCGGCTGTGTATCTGTGTCTTCCGGCGCCAGTTTGTCTATGGTTTGGAAGAACGCATCACTGCCGGTTGCGCTCGTCCCTAGAAAGGGCCCGAAAAAGCTCACTTCGTAGCCATCGCCACGATAAATCAGATACACCGCGCCTTCGTGGTACTCGTAAACGTTGCGGGTGGCGTTGCCAGATTTTGGACTGCCCATGCCCGCAGTCAAGTGATTGACAGATTGAAAAAATACATACTTGCCATCATTCGAGAGCGCCAGCGGCGCTGGAAGCGCTCCCACTTCCGATACGAAGCGCGTCCCTGGGATCGTGGCGTCGTATTCATTCGTGTTGCCGTTGTTGTTGAAGCCGCCGTTTCCCACCGAGATACGCCTCAGCGTCCCCGTTGTCGCGTCGTACTCAAAGACCTGCCAGACGCCTTCGCTAGTGTCATCGCTGGTGAGATCAGCGTGGCTCTCAAATACCAGATGCGCTCCGTCCGGCGTCGCCTGAGCGGGCCGGCTATCGAGCCCATAGACGCTTCCCCACAGTTCTTGGTCGCTCGCGATCAGTTTGCCCGTCACGAAGCGCACCCTGCCTTCCGCCGAGAGGCCCGGTTCAAAGACATACAAGTTGTTCATGCCCGCCTGCGCTTCTTCGCCGCGAGCGTTTACTTCATTCGTTAGCTTACCCTGTGCCACAAAATATATGTGCGAGCCATCCTCAGAAATCCGCACCACACCCTGCACATGCGGCGTCGAGCTGCCAGCGGACACCGCCATCAGCCTTTCGCCGATCGGCTTACTGAAATCGTACTCGTAGAGATTGCAACCTGTTCCCTGTGCCTGTTGACATCCACTGCCGGCCTTGCGGTCCGCTGTATCCCCTCCGGTACCGTCTTCGCTGGCCTGTTCGGTCAGCTTCTGGGTGCTGAGAAAGTACACTTTCGACCCGTCATGCGACGCACCCGCGAACACGCTATCCGACAACGGCCCCGCAGCACAACCACTGAGACACTCCGGGACAGAGACCGCGACCGTTTCGGACTCGCTCACTCGCGCATAGAGTTCCGCGACAGCAGGAGCCGCTCCGCCGCAAGCTATATCGTGGTCTCTGGCAACAGGCGTGAAAAAGACGATGTCTCCGTCTTCGGAAACCGCGTTGAACTCACTGCTAGGCGTCGGTCCGCCTACGACTGCGCCGCACTGACCGATCAGTTCCGTGCTGCCAGGTCCACCGGTGACCGCGACCATCACCGGTTCGGATTTACCGGTCCCGACGTACTCATAGAGATCGTTGCGCCCCGCAAGAGTTGGATCCCCATTCCATCCCACGCTCCCATCGAGACTGAAGACGATGTGAGAAAGATCCCGCGACGCGCTTGCGATATGGAAGTTGGCCAGGAAAATCCCGGTTTCCGGCGCCGGAGGCTTAGTTGGTCCGTCGGCGGGCGGATAGATCGGCCCCACATCGATCAGGGAAGCTCCTGGGCCACGGACATAGAAATCATCCTGACCCACGGGAGCCGTAGGCATGCTGAAGAGCGTCCTCGACAAATCGCCAGACCCCGTGTAGAAAGTCGTCGCCTCACGAAACTGGGGATTCGCTGGGGTCAACGGATTCGTCTGCCAGCCATTGGAGGCGCGCGCAAATTCGTAGAAAAGGCCGATCGAACCTCTCGTTTGCGGTCCACCGACGGCCCCAGCAAAACCACCGAGACTCGACCCCAACACACGCGATCCGTCATCTGAGATCGCCGCCGGTTGAACCGCATATCCCTCCTTGTATGCCGGGGTGACCAATTCAAACCCCCTGCAGTCGGGAAGATATGCCGCGAATCCCGAAAAGCTTTCGTTCGCGCATGATGCCGCGACATTGACGTCGCCTGTTGCCACAGCCGCAGAGACAGTCCAACAAGACGTTGCGATAGCAAGCGCAACCATGATTATAGCGGTCGCCGGAACACGAGCTACCGCCGCAGAAGCCTTGACCGTCGAAACCACCAGATCCCCTCCTCCTATATGCGCCAAGCAAGTCAAAGCTTACCTATGCGCCGCGTCCAATTGGCCCTGTGGTGCCGCGTATGTACGCGGCACCACAGGCACTTTACCTTGCTCCTAAATAACTAGTTGAATACCCCCCAATGCTCTTTGCTTTCCAGTAATATCTTTGCTAAACCGGAATATACCGCAAGACTGGCAGCAACTTCTATCTTTACTCCTGTCTTTTCTTTTACGACTAACCCAGGTTCATTTACAAAATAGGCTTTATGCGCAGTTGTGGGAGCCCGGATTTCTTTTACCGTAGATAATGCGTCTGCTTGGAGGTTGTCGACGACGACACCGGTCCCGTCGACTTTCACGGTGCCCGATACTGGACATGTGCCTGAGAGCACAAAGGTGGCAAAAGTTGGAGCTGTCTTAGGCTCGAACAAAGTGCCCGATTCTAAGGCATTTTCGTCTAACGCGCCTAATTTCGTCAAAAACACGAGTAAATCGAGCAGAGGATTTGTTGTGATGGCTCCTGGGCTGGCACCGTTGATTAGGCAGAACGGAAAACCGGTGACAATGCATCCAGAATATTGAATTGTCTCTTCCGAAGTTCCCGGAGCGGGCGCATTGCTACCGATCAGCTTAGCGCCAGGCGCAAGCGAGAAACTTTCGCATTCGATAGTTATTGCAACGCTCGCGAGCTTCTGTACCCCATTAGCTATAGCATGGACTTTGACCGATTCTCCAGCTTTCAGTATTTTCGATAATATTTCCCACTGCGGATTATTGGTTGCGTGCGCCATGGCCGACGCGGCTGTGACGAGTCCTATCACGCACGCTGCCGCTAGCAGCGTCCCTGTGATTCTCATGATTCTCATTGACTTGCTCCTCATACACGAGGCAGGACGCCATATTTGAAGCCCCAGATCACAGATCTGGATCCCCAGGTACGTCGTACATGCCTCTGTTGGATTGAAGATCTCGCTTTCAACGATCGAGATCAGTTGGTTTAGCCGACTCTCAAGCGGTCGCTTGAAACCAAAGCTCAGTCGGAAGCCCGGCTCCCCTATCAGTGCTCCGTCTTAGACACAAGCCGTGCCCTCCTCCGAAGCACATCGCGATGTGTAGCAGGTCGCGCAGCCGTTGGGAATCAGTTGTCAAACTAAGCGCAGATCGTACTTGGAAGTCAGCAGAGCGGAACGCCACTAATAGTGGGGCGCACGCTGGCTTTTGACCGGTCCAGCACCTAGAAACAAGCACGCCCGATCTCCAGCCTGCCGGCAGATGATGGCTACTAGGAGGTCGGCCCCCGCGGCCTCATCAACACAACGGCGAGCGGACTCCGGGACAGGGACTCGAACCCCAATCTCCCGGACCAGAACCGGGCGTCACTGCCAATTGGACTATCCCGGACAGTGTCTAGCGAAGAAGAATAGCCAATCCGGCGGCGTTTCCGCCGCGCCGCAAGCGCCCTGCCACAAGCGCCAAGGCGGCTCTAGAACGACGCCGCGTGCCCGTTCGGCGCGAAGAAGGCCGTGATGGCCTCCTCCAGGCCCGGATCGAGCACGAGCAGCACCTCGTCGCCCGCCTCGATCGTCGTGTCGTGCTTCGGCACGAAGCCCGCGCCGCCTCGCAGCACCGAGATGATCAGGCTGCCCTCCGGCAACGCGATGTCCGCCACCAGCTCGCCCACCGTGGGGGCGTCAGGGGCGACCTCCAGCTCGATGATCTCCAGGCGCTCCTCTTCCAGCGCCAGCAGGTGCACCAGGCCGTAGCGGGGCACCTCGTGCTCGATCAGGCGCAGGATCAGGTCCGTCGCCGACACCGCCGGCTGGATGCCCAGGAGGCGGAAGTGGTCGTGGTTGCGTGGGTTGTTCACGCGCGCGATCACGCGGTCGCACAGGTACTTCTCCTTCGCAACCTGGCACACCAGGATGTTGTCCTCGTCATCGCCCGTCACCGCGATCACCAGGTCCGCGCGCTGGATGCCCGCGCGCTCGAGCACCCACAGCTCCGTCGCGTCGCCGTACTGCACCGCGTGCTCGAATTCCTCCTCGCTCGTCAGGTAGCGCGGGCGCGAGGACTCGATCAGCGTGACCTCGTGGTCCTTGCTGATCAGCTCGCGTGCGAGGTTGCGCCCGACCTTGCCGGCGCCGGCGATGATCGCGTACACGCTGCTATGCCGCTTCTGGCTGTAGCGCGCGCTCGAACATGTCGATCGCGTGCTTGGTCGGGGAGATCGTCTGCAGGCCCTGCGCGCCATACCAATCCGCGCGCGCGGGGTCCATCACGCGCACGATCGTCTTCTCCACGCCGAAGCGCTTCTGCGCGATCTGCGCGATCACCAGGTTCGTGTTGTCGCCCGCCGTGGAGGCGATGAACACGTCAGCGCGCTCCACGCCCGCCTGGATCAGCGCGTCGGTCTCCAGGGCCGTTCCGACGGTGAACTGGCCGCCCGAGTCCTCCCAACTCTGCGTCTGGCCCGCGTCCAGGCGCTCGTGCGAGAGCGGGTCCTGGTCGAGCACCGACACTTCGTGGCCGGAGGCGAGCGCGGACTTGGCGACGGCCGAGCCGACGCGCCCGGCGCCCACGATCAGAACGAACATTTGGACGTGAAGTTGAACATACGCCGGAGGTTAGACCATGGGGGCGCTGGCTCGGTTCGCTCGGCGCGCCTGCTCCACCGCCGAGTCGCGCGCCGCCGGGGCGGTCACGATCACGCGGCACGCCGCCTTGCGCACCACGTACTTGGTCACGTCCCCCACGAACCCTTCCAGCGGCCCGCCACGCCCCCCCAGACGCCCGCCGCCGCGGATCAGCGACGGTTCCTCAGCCCCCAGCACGATCGCCTCCACGCCGCGCCTTTTGGCCTCGTCCACGATCGCGAAGCCCGCCCTGCGCGTGCGCACCGTCGCCGTGGCGACCTGCACGCCCGTGTACTCCTCCCCCACCGCCTTCGCGCGCGCCAGCACCTGGCGCGCATGTTTGATCTGCGCGTCCGGCAGGCTCGCGTCCAGCGGCAGCGACATCGGGATCACGAACACCCACAGCGCCTCGATCGTCGCCGCGTCGATCGCCGCCTCGTCCGTCTGCTCGCCCGCCACGAGCAGCGCCGCCGTCTGCACGATGTCGTCGTCCAGGTCCGTGCCGAACAGCGGCACCAGCACCGAGCCGTAGTCGCGCTCCGGCTGCTGCTCGGCGCGCAGCACGCGCGCGGGCACCGTCACGCGCTTGAAGATCGACGTTTCATCCGCGCGGCGGTAGCCCACGTACAGCGTCACGCCCAGCGCCATCCAGCCGAGGCCGACGTAGCGGGCGGGTTCGTGCACGATCATCACCGCAACCCAGCCCGCCGCTGACACGAACGCGCCGAACACCGCCGGCAGCGGCAGCTGCCCGCCGCGGAAGGAGATCGACAGCGGCACGCGGTAGGGGCGGTCGCGCTCGGCCTCGGTGTAGCGCAGGCGGCAGATCGACAGGTGCGCGATCGTGAACGCCAGCATTGCGCCGAACGCGTAGATCCCCACGAGGAAGTCCAGGTCCTCCGGCACCACCAGCGCCGCCGCCGCGAGGCCCGCGAGGATGATCAGCACGTACGGCGTCGAGCGCTGCGGGTGCAGGCGCCCCAGGCCGCTCGGGATCTGGCGGTTCGTCGACAGCGAGTACGCCAGCCGCGAGAGCCCCAGCATCGCGGAGTTCGCCGCCGCCACGAGCGTCACCGCCGCGAGGCCCGCCACGAGGTACGTCAGCGCCTTGCTCAGCCAGTGCGGGTGCACGTGCATCACGATCCCGATCATCGGCGCGTTCAGATAGTGGTTGGCCAGTTCGGTGTGGCCGTGGCGGACCGGCAGCGCGGTGATCGCCACGAGCGCGATACCCACGTAGAGGATCACCACAGTCGCGGTGCCGCTCGCGACCATCCGCTTCAGACCTCCGCGGCTGATCCTCACCTCGCCCGCGAGACCCGACGCGGACTCGAGGCTCGTGAAGGAGATCACCGCCACCGTCAGCGCGAAGATCAGATCCGACCACTTCGGCGAGCTGCCGAGGTGGATCGGGTCCAGCAGCGTGTGCGGGTTGAAGAACAGCACCAGACCCAGCACCACGATGAAGCCCTGCAGCGCCAGATCGCCCGCCACGAGCATCCCCACCCGCCGCGCGCGTCGCCCGCCGAAGCCGCGGATGTTGCTCAGCACCACGAGCGCGATGAACGCCAGCGCCAGGCCGAGCGCCTCGCCGCGCTCTCCCAGCGGGTTCCAGAACGTGCGCAGGTACTGCGTCGCCGAGTACGCCGTGACTGCGATCAGGATGATGTAGTCGAGCAGGATCGCCCAGCCCGCGACGAAGCTCACGAGCTCGTTGAACGCGTAGCGCGCGAACACCGTCGAGCCGCCCCGGTCCTGGTGCAGCGAGGCGCCCTCGACGTACGTCATCGCCGTCAGCGTGAACAGCAGCGCCGCGAGCAGGAACACGACCGGCGTGAGGCCCAGCGCGTGGCCCGCGATAACGCCGAGCGAGAAATAGATCGCGCTCGCCAGCGAGGAGTAGACGATCGTGAACAGCATCGGGGAGCCGATGCTGCGCCTCGCCATCACGCGCGAGCGCGCCGCCAGCTCCGCGGCCATGCGCTCACCTGCCCTCGGATGAGAGAGCTCGCCGTCCTCCCCGCCCGCGCCCGCGCTCATTCGCCGCGACCTCTGCGGATCTCCACGTAGGCGCGTCCGATGCCAGCCGCCATGAACAGCACGCCGATTATTAGGCGCGTGGCGATCGCGCTCGCGTGGCCCGCGATCGTCTGCACGATCAGCGCCAGCCCGATCGCCATCATCGCCAGCGAGAACACGAACGTGCCCGCGCGGTGTACCTGTCCGCCGTTCATCTCATCCGCCGTTCATCTCAGCTTCTGAGCTTAGATCTTCCACGAGTGGCCGGAGCGCGGGGCCGGCCGGCGCCGCGCGGGTGTGAACCCGCGGGCGCGACGACCGCCACAACGCATTTCTGGCCTCAGGTGATGATCGGGATGATCAGAATCGCGACGATGTTCGCGACCTTGATCATCGGGTTGATCGCGGGACCGGCCGTGTCCTTGAAGGGATCGCCGACCGTGTCGCCCGTGACCGACGCGGCGTGGGCTTCCGAGCCCTTGCCGCCGAAGGAGCCGTCCTCGATGAGCTTCTTCGCGTTGTCCCACGCGCCACCGCCCGCGGTCATCATCACCGCGAAGAAGAAGCCCACCACGATCACGCCGATGAGCAGCCCGCCGAGCGCCTGCTGGTCGATCAGGCCGACGATCAGCGTCAGGCCGATCGGCAGCAGCGACGGCAGGATCATCTCGCGCTGCGCGGTCTTCGTGACGATGTCCACGCAGGCCGCGTAGTCGGGCTCTTCGGTGTAGTCCATGATCCCGGGGTGCTCGCGGAACTGGCGGCGCACCTCCTCCACGACCGCGCCGCCGGCGCGGCCAACCGCCTCGATCGACAACGAGGCGAACAGGCACACCATCAGACCACCCAGCAGCAGGCCGATCAGGACGGGCGGTTCGTTGATACCGAAGGAGATCGTGTGGCCGACCTTGTCCTCGATTTCTTTCTGGAAGCCCGCGAACAGCACGACCGCCGCGAGCACCGCGGAGCCGATCGCGTAACCCTTCGTCACGGCCTTCGTCGTGTTGCCGACCGCGTCGAGGCGGTCCGTCACCTTCCGCACCTCCTCCGGCAGGTCCGCCATCTCGGCGATCCCGCCCGCGTTGTCGGTGATCGGGCCGAACGCGTCGAGCGCGACGATCAGGCCGGTCAGCGACAGGAGGCCCATGACCGCGACGCCGATGCCGTAGATGCCGGTCACGCCGCCGCCGCCGAGCTTCCACGCGCCGAGGATGCCGAGCACGATCACGATCGCCGGCAGCGCCGTCGCCTGCAGGCCCGAGGAGAAGCCCTGGATGATGTTCGTCGCGTGCCCGGTGATCGACGCTTTGGCCGTCTTCTTCACCGGCGAGAAGCGAGTCGAGGTGTAGTATTCGGTCAGTCCGAACAGCAGCGCCGTCACGGCGATGCCGATCAGGGAGCACAGGTAGAAGTGCGACCAGCTCGGCGGGTGCACCGTCGGGCCCGTCACGAGGAAGTTCAGCGGACGCATCAGCCAGTAGGTGATCGGCGCGAACGCCGCCGCCGCGATCAGGCCCGAGACCATCAGGCCCTGCAGCAGTGCGCGCTCGACGTTGTCGGTTTTCGTGCGCACCGCGAACGTGCCCAGGATCGACGCGATGATCGCCGCGCCGCCCATCACCAGCGGGTACAGCACCACTCGGGTCGCTTCTTCATGACCGAACGTCAGCACTCCCAGCAGCATCACCGCGACCGCTGTCACGGCGTAGGTCTCGAACAGATCCGCGGCCATGCCGGCGCAGTCGCCCACGTTGTCGCCGACGTTGTCGGCGATCGTCGCGGGGTTGCGCGGGTCGTCCTCGGGGATCCCGGCCTCGACCTTGCCCACGAGGTCCGCGCCCACGTCGGCGGCCTTCGTGAAGATGCCTCCGCCGAGTCGGGCGAACACCGAGATCAGCGAGCCACCGAAGCCCAGGCCGATCAGCGCGTCGACGGCCGTCTTCTGGCTGTCGTTGAAGATCGACGTCAGCGCGCCGTAGTAGCCGGCCACGCCGATCAGCGCGAGCCCGACGACGAGCATTCCGGTGATCGCGCCACCGCGGAACGCCACCTTCAAGGCCGGCGAGACGCCCGAGCGGGCCGCCTCGGCGACGCGCGCGTTGGAGCGCACCGACACGTTCATGCCGATGTAGCCGGTCGCGCCGGACAGCAGGCCGCCGATGGCGAAGCCGCCGGCCACTGCGATGTCCTGGATGAAGATGATCGCCACGAACAGCGCGACGCCCACCACCGCGATCGTCGCGTACTGGCGGTTGAGGTACGCCCGGGCGCCCTGCTGCACCGCCAGCGAGATGCTCTGCATCTTCTCGTTGCCCGGCGAGAGCGCCAGCAGCGAGCGGGTTGTCAACAGGCCATATACCACCGCACATGCGGCGCAAACGAGGGCGACGACGACCCCATGGTTCGTCAGAAAGCTGCTCAACAGAAATCCTCCGCGGTCTATTTTGCGTGCCGCGCGAGGATCGTCGCGCGCACATTTGACGGCCGGAACGCTCAGGGCGAGCCTGATCCGGTGCAAACGCGGGCCGAGTCTATCGCGAAGGGCCGCGGAATGGCTGCTCGCCGGGCCTCAGCGGCCCTTCAGCGGCCGGGAACCCACAGTCTCCCGCTGGCCTGCGCCGGCCCTGGCGCCTGCCCGTCGGGCTGGGCCTTCGGCTCCGCCGGCTTGGGCTGGGCGCCCGCCGCGGGCCCGTTCGCGGGCGGCGGCGGTGCCTCGGCCGAGTTCGCCTGGGCCTCGCGCGCATAGGCCATCTGCAGCTGGGAGAGCGCGTCGCGCAGCGGCCTCAGCTCGTTGGGAATCGTGCGCTCGAGGATCGCCAGCAGCGCGCGCGCCGCGTCGATCGCGTCGCGCGCCTGGGCCAGGTCGCGTCCCGCAGCAGCCGCAGCGGCGGAGTCCTGCTCGCTCGCGCCCGGCGCGTCGGAGGCCGCGCCTTCGGCCTGCTGCGATGGCGGCGGCCCGAGTCTGCGCGCGCCGAGGTTCAGCAGCGACACCGTCGCCTGGGCGATCATGTCGGTCGTCGTGATGCGGCTCAGCTCGGCCTCATAGGCCGCCCTCAGCTCCTCCTCGCTCGGCTCGCCCGCCGCCGCTGTGCCCGGACCGCCCGCGCCGCCCGCCTCTTGTGCGCTCAAACCGCCACCTCCTCAGAGTAAGTCTGCCTCGTCTCCGCGACCATCGCCGCGTAGACCTCCTCGCGGGTCGCGCCCGCGTCGATCAGCCTGCGCTGGCGCTGCGCGCCGTTGCGCTCGGGGAAGGCCAGGTCGATGCCGAGCTCAGCGCGAACCGGCGCGGTCCACGCGCCCAGCCGCTCGATCGCCGCGCGCGCGTCGTACTCCTCGGCGCGCTCCAGGTCGATCAGCTTGCCGTCCAGGCCGAAGCGGATCGCCCGCCACATGTTCTCCTCGATCATGCGCGGCGCGGGGTCCGCGAACGGGAAGCCCTCGTCCACGTCGCGGGTGGCCTGCGCGATGCACGCGACCATCAGCGCCGCAAGCGCGTCTGACTCCTGCGCGTTCGCCTGCACGTCGCAGATGCGCAGCTCGACGGTGCCGAAGCTGAAGTGCGGCCGCACCGACCACCACACCTGGGTGAACTCCACGATCGAGCTGGTCCGCTGCAGGAACTCGATGTACTCGCGGTAGGCGCGCCAGCCGCCGAACGCGTCCGGCACGCCGCAGCGCGGGAAGCTCTTGGTGAAGCTCTGCGTGCGCGCGGAGTGCAGGCCGCTGTCGCGTCCGTCCAGGAACGGCGAGTTGGCGGAGATCGCCAGCAGCAGCGGCAGCACCGGGCGCAGCCGGTCGCACACGCGCACCGCGCGATCGAGGTCGCGCACGCCGAGGTGCACGTGCAGGCTGAACGTGTTGTTGCGCCACGCCACGTACTTCAGGCCCTCCTCCACGCGTCGGTAGTGCTCGGTGTCGATGATCGGCTGCTCGCGGTAGTCCGCCCACGGATGCGTGCCCGTCGCGCCGAGCGCCACGCCGTGGGACTCCGCGAACGCGAACAGCCGTCTGCGCCGCTCGCGCTGGCGCGTGAGGGCGTCGTGCACGTCCACGCCGACGCCGGAGATGATCTCGATCTCCGAGGAGATCAGCTCCCCGGTGATGTGCGCGTGCAGCAACGGGTCGCTCTGCGCGGCATCGCGCAGAGCCTCGAAGCGCGGCGTCAGCTCGAGCGTCGCGGGATCGAGCAGCGCGAACTCCTCCTCCACGCCGACGGTGAAGTCCGTCGCCTCGGCGAACGTCGCCTCCGCTTGGTCTAGATCCAGGCTGCTCATCGCGCAGGCGTCAGGTCAAATAGAAGTACAGCGCGTAGAGCAGGTCCACCGCCGGGCTCGAGGTGTGGACGGTCACCTCCGGCGGCACGTCCAGCAGCGACTCGGAGTAGTTGAAGATGATCTTCACGCCCGCCGCCACGAGCTCATTCGCCAAGCCCTGCGCGGCATGGTTGGGCACCGCGAGCACGCCCACGACGATGTCCTCGTCCTCCACCACCTGGCGCAGCTCGTCGATGTGGCGCACCGTCTGGGGACCGACCTGCGTGCCCACCTTGGGGTCGTCGTTGTCGAAGATCGCGACCACGCGAAAGCCGTGGTCCGCGAAGATTTCCGAGGACGCGATCGCCTTGCCGAGGTGCCCCGCGCCGATCAGCGCGATGTTGTGCTGCCCGGCGGTGCGCAGGATCTTGCGGATCTGCGAGACGAGCGCCTCGACGTTGTAGCCAACGCCGCGCTTGCCGAACTTGCCGAAGCCCGACAGGTCGCGGCGGATCTGCGTCGAGTTGACGTGCGTGTAGTCGGACAGCTCCTGCGAGGAGATCGTCTCCTTGCCCATCTTCTTCGCCTGCGTGAGCACCTGCAGGTAGCGCGACAGGCGCGCAGCGACGCCCAGCGAGAGCCGCTCGCCGAGAGCGCTCGGCGCGTCCTGCTCGGCCTCCAGCGCGTTGGCGCTCGATTCTCCAAAGCTCATCGCCGTGACTCTAGACGCTCGCGCACGAGCGCCTCATCGAGGAAGTATTCGCACAACTCCTCGCCGTCGAGCGCGACCACGGGGATGCGCTCGAAATACGTGCGGTGGAGCGCCTCGTCGGCGGTTATGTCGAGCTCGAGAAGCTCGAAGTCCAGCTGCAAGCGCAGACCCTCGAGCGCCGCGATCGCATCCTCGCACAGGTGGCAGTCGGGCTTCGAGTACACCGTCACCGTCCTCAAAGCGACCGTTCCCCGGTCGCGTACGCGTCGAGCGTCAGGTAGCGCGGATACTCAAGGCGCTCGCCGTAACGGGCCGCGCTTGCGATCATCGCCGCGTTGTCGGTGCACAGCGCGCGCGGCGGCACGTGCAGCGCGACCGGCAGCTCGTGCAGGCGCCTGCGCAGCTCGCCGTTCGCGGCCACGCCGCCGCCGACCGCCAGCCTGTCGATGCCGAGGCGCTCCAGCGCCCGTTCGGTGCGCGCGATCAGACTGTCCACGATCGCCTCCTGGTAGGAGGCCGCGAGATCCGCCGCGCGGGCCTTCGCGTCCGTCTCCGACATCTCGCGCAGCGCGTACAGCAGCGCGGTCTTCACGCCCGCGAAGGAGAAGTCGAGGCCCTGCGCGAACGCCTTGTGCCCCGCCCGACCGGGCCGGCGCCGCCCCCGCGCCGCCTGCGAGCGCTCGCCGCGCGCACCCGGGAAGCGGAAAGCATGCGGGTCGCCGTCGGCCGCGAGGCGCTCCAGCGCCGGCCCGCCCGGAAACCCCAGGCCCAGCATCCGCGCTCCCTTGTCGAACGCCTCCCCCGCGGCGTCGTCCAGCGTGCGCCCAAGCACCTCGAAGCCCTCGTGCCCGGTCACGTGCGCGAGCAGCGTGTGCCCGCCGCTGGCGATCAGGCACAAAAACGGCGGCTCGAACGGGCCGTCCGCCGTCTCCCGCGGATCGTCCGCGGGCGCCGGGTCGGCACGCGCGCCGGGCGGCGGGTCCGCGGGGTAGCCGTGCAGGAAGTTCGCCGCCACGTGCCCCTGCAGGTGGTCGACCGCGACGAACGGAAGCTCGCGCGCCGCGGCGAGCGCCTTCGCCGTGGAGAGCCCCACGAGCAGCGCCCCCACGAGGCCCGGACCCTGCGTGGCTGCCACCAGCTCGACGTCGTCGAGCGTCGTGCCCGCCTCGCTCAACGCCTGCGCGACGACCGCGTTGGCTATCTCCAGGTGGTGGCGCGAGGCGATCTCCGGGACCACTCCTCCGAAGCGCTCGTGGGCTCGCTGGGAGGAGATCACGTTCGAGCGCATCCGCCCGTCCGCGACTATCACCGCCGCGCACGTGTCGTCGCAGCTGCTCTCCAGAGCGAGGATCAAAGGACTAGATCCCCGCCCGCCCGTCGGGGTTCGGCACGTCCTCCAGGGTTCCCGCGAGCGTCGCGGGCGTGCGCCACATCACGAGCGCGTCCTCGCCGTTGTCCTGGTAGTAGCGCCGACGCATCCCAGCCGCGCGAAAGCCCTCGCGTTCGTACAGGTGGATAGCGACCGCGTTCGACGGGCGCACCTCCAGCGTGAAGCGCGCGAGGTCGTCTTCCACGCGCTCGTACAGCTCCGCCAGCATCGCCGACGCGAGGCCCTTGTGCTGGTGCTCCACGTCCACGGCGACGTTCATCACGTGCCACACCGTGTCGTAGCGCGAGCAGATCAGATATCCCACGAGCCCCTGCTCGCCGACCGCCGCGAGGCACACTCCCGACTGCTTGGACAGCTCCAGCACGAACATCGCCAGCGACCACGGCGTCGGGAACACGCGCCGCTCGATCGCGATCACCTGCGGCAGGTCGGGATAGCTCAGCCGCCGGATCTCCACCGACGGCGTCTGGTCGACCTGGTGCTGGGCGGCGAGTCGCTCGTTCATGATCGTGGGGCCCTCCGTGCCCCTGCTGCGTCCAAGGCTAGCTCCGCGTCCGGGCGACGCCGGTAGTCGGGGACGATCTCCTCCACCGCGGTCGCCGGGGTCGCGTGGGCGGCGAGCTCGCAGATCGCGGCCGCGCTCACGAGGTGCAGCGGCGAGTCCGCGAGCGCGGACGGGATGTCAAGGGCCTCGATCGCCGCGGGATAGCGCAGAGCGCCGTCGCCGACCGCCAGCCAACGTCTCGGGCGCGCCCCCTCGCGCTGCGCCTGCTCGATCACGCTTGCGAGCGCCTCGGGCGCGAGCGGGCTCGCCTCGACGAGCGTCCGCGGAGACGGCTCCTCGCCAGCCGCGCGCTCATACGCCGCCGCGAACACCTCGCCCCGGCGCGCGTCGATCACCGCCAGGATCGCGTCACGTTCGGTCTCGGCAGGCGAGCGCCGCGCTCGCGAGCGCCTCGAGGCTCGACACGCCGACGAGCTCGGCAGAGAGCGACTGCGCCAGGCCGCGCGCGGTAGCCACGCCGACGCGCAGACCCGTGAACGTTCCCGGACCGACCCCCACCGCGATCCGCTCGATTTCACTCCAGCGCACGCCCGCCTCGGCGAGCAGCTCGTGGGCCATCTCCAGCAGCCTCGTCGCGTGACCGGGATGCTCGCCTGGGCGGGGGTCGTCCCGCGCCTGCGTGGTGCTGCCGTCCGCCAGACGCAGCGCCACGGCGCTGGACGCGGTGGCGGTGTCGAGGCCCAGGACGACCGGGCCGCCGCCGGCAACCGGGTTGGCGCCGCCGACCGGGCCGCGATCGGATCGCGCGACCGGGCCCGACCGGCCGCGCCGCTCGCCGACCGCCCGCCGGCAACCGGGTTGGCGCCGCCGCTCATGACTCCACCTCGACTCGCCTGCGATCCCCGCCGCCGTGGCTGAGGCTCACGCGCACACGTGCTCCCGCGAGGTCGCGCTCGCCATCCCTGGGCCACTCCACGAACGCGATCCGTCCCGGCCCCAGATAGTCGGCCAGCAGGTCCGGGTCCTCGTGCTCGAGGCCCGCGAGGCGGTAGAGGTCGAGGTGCGACACGGTCACATCACGTGCGGGGTAGCGGTGGCCGATGCTGAACGTCGGGCTCGTCACCGGGCCGCTCACGCCCAGCGCGCGGGCGGCGCCGCGCACAAGCGTCGTCTTCCCCGCGCCCAGCTCGCCCGTGATGAGCACCACGTCGCCGTCGCTCAGCTCCCTCGCAAGCTCCGCGCCGATCGCTTCCGTCTCCTCGGGACCGGTGGTTTCGATGCTGCGCGCGGCCACGGCCGGGACTTTAGTAGTCGGCCGTTAAAGAGACCGACCCGCGGGAGAATGGGTCGCGGGCCGGTCGTTACTCCTGGAGGGATGGAGACAGGATCCGTATCGGCAGCGTCCGTGCCTGACTTGAGACCTCGCCCAACTTTTTTCTCGCCGCGCGCGAAAACCCTTGCTTTGCAGGGAAGTTCTCACTGGACGTTTGTTCTAGAAGAGGCCCAGCTGGTCCGCTTCGGCCTTTGCGTCGTCCGCGTTCGCCGGCTCGGGCGCCGCCGCAGGCGCCTCGTCGGCCAGCTCGGGGATCTCCTGCGGCTGCTCGGGAGCGCCGAGCGCGAGCAGCGCCGGCAGCCGTGAGAAATCCTCGCGCAGCGTCTCGAGCATGCTCGGCGTGTACAGGGCCGCCGCGGGGTGGTAGATCGGGTAGAGCCGCACCGCCCGCTTGCCCAGCACGAGCACCTCCGGCTGGCCGTGCAGGCGCGTGATGCCCGTCGGGTCGCCGCGCAGCAGCTTCGTGGAGAAGTTGCCCAGCGTGCAGATCACCGTCGGCTCGATCAGCTCGACCTGGCGCAGCAGATACTCGTGGCAGTTCTCCAGCTCCACCGGGAGCGGATCGCGGTTGCCGGGGGGCCGGCACTTGAGCGTGTTGCCGATGAACACGTCCTCGCGCTTGATGTCGATCTCCTCGAGCAGTTTCTCCAGCAGTTTGCCCGCGCGTCCCACGAACGGGATGCCCTGCTCGTCCTCGCTCGCGCCGGGAGCCTCGCCGATGAACATCAGCTCCGCGTTCGCGTTGCCCGCGCCGAACACCACGTTCTTGCGCGTCGCCGCCAGCTCCGCGCAGCGGGTGCACACGCGCGCCTGCGCGAACACCTCCTTCAGGGCCTCGCGCCGCTCCGCGGCCGACTGCTCGCTCGGTTCGGCTGACACGGCTCGCATCGTAGTTCGTAGCTGTGCCGCGATGCTTGATCGCGCCCGCCCGACCGTGGCCTCGCGCGTGAGCGATGATCTCGCCATGGCCTCGCGCGCCACGGTCTCTGTGACCGCCCCCTTCGCGGGGGTCGTCGTCGCTCTGCCCCACAGCGCTGACGGACACGTGGGCGCGGGCACGGCTGTGGCGGTGCTGGAGGCGATGAAGATGGAGCACGAGGTGCTCGCGGAGATCGACGGAATCGTGGTCGAACTCGCCGTCGCGGTCGGCGACAGCGTCGAGGAGGATCAGCTGCTGCTCGTATTGGAGCCCGGGGGCGAAGGCGCGGGCGAAGTCGCGCAGCCGGCCAGCGCTGGCGCAGGTGGCGAGCGCGCGGATCTCGCGGAGGTGCGCGCCCGCCACGAGATCGGCCTGGACGCCGCGCGCGCCGAGGCCGTCGCTCGCCGCCACGACGCCGGGCGGCGCACCGCGCGCGAGAACCTCGCCGACCTGGTCGACGAGGGCACGTTCGTGGAGTACGGGCCGCTGCTCTTCGCCGCGCAGGAGCGGCGCCGCTCGCGCGAGGAGCTGATCGCGCGCACGCCCGCGGACGGGCTCGTCGGCGGCGTCGGCGAGGTCGACGGCCGCCCGTGCGTGGTCATGTCCTACGACTACACCGTGCTCGCCGGCACGCAGGGGATGCGCAACCACCTCAAGAAGGACCGCCTGTTCGAGCTCGCCGAGCGGCGCAAACTGCCGGTCGTGCTGTTCGCCGAGGGCGGCGGCGGGCGGCCGGGCGACGTCGACATGCCGATCGTCGCCGGGCCTCGACTGCCGCGCGTTCGCGCTGTTCGCCTCGCTCTCCGGCCTCGTGCCGCTCGTCGGGATCGCCTCCGGCTACTGCTTCGCCGGCAACGCCGCGCTGCTCGGCTGCTGCGACGTGGTGATCGCCACCGAGGACTCGAGCATCGGCATGGGCGGCCCGGCGATGATCGAGGGCGGCGGCCTCGGCGTCCACCATCCCGCCGAGGTCGGGCCGATCGACGTGCAGCACGCAAACGGCGTCGTCGATCTGCGCGTCGCCGACGAACGCGACGCGGTCGCCGCCGCCAAGCGCTACCTCTCCTACTTCGCCGGCGCGGCCGCCGAGCCGGCCGTCGTGCCCGACCAGCGCCAGCTGCGCGAGCTGATCCCCGAGCACCGCAAGCGCGCCTACGACGTCCGCACCGTCATCGCGCGCTGTTCGACGAGGGCTCCGTGCTCGAGCTGCGCGACGGGTTCGGCGCCGGGCATGGTCACCGCGCTCGCCCGCATCGACGGGCGCCCGCTCGGCGTGCTCGCCAACGACCCCACGCACCTCGGCGGCGCGATCGACGCCGACGGCGCCGACAAGGCCGCGCGCTTCCTGCAGCTCTGCGACGCGTTCGAGCTTCCGGTCCTGTTCCTGTGCGACACGCCCGGCTTCATGGTCGGCCCAGACGCCGAGCGCACCGCCACCGTCCGCCACTTCGCGCGCATGTTCGTCGTCGGCGCCATCCTGACCGTCCCCACCGGCACGATCGTCCTGCGCAAGGGCTACGGCCTCGGCGCGCAGGCGATGGCCGCCGGCAGCTTCAAGTCGCCGCTCTTCACGGTCGCATGGCCGACGTCCGAGTTCGGCGGGATGGGCCTCGAGGGCGCGGTCCGCCTCGGGATGCGCCGCGAGCTGGAGGCGATCGAGGACGACACGGAGCGCGAGCGCGTCTTCCAGGCAACCGTCGCCGCCGCGTATGAGCGCGGCCGTGGCGTCAACATGGCCGCCTACGGCGAGATCGACGACGTCATCGACCCCGCCGACGCGCGCCGCTGGATCGCGACGCTGTTCGAGGAGAACGCCGCGGGGTGGCAGCGAAGGGCGGGCAAGAAGCGCCCCCACGTCGACGCCTGGTGAGCGCCGCCGGCCCTACGCTCTCAGTTGGAGAAGCTCGGCAGCGGCTGGTACATCACCGAGAACGGGATCCGCGTCAGCAGCCTGTCCTCCTCGCCCGCGCCCGGCGAGAACAGCACATCGAACCAGTGCGTGCCCTCTTCTGTGACCTCATATGGGGGAAGCGGCACGATTGTGTCGACCCCGCGCGCTCCGCTGTCCGCGAACTGCAGCGCGCCCACGTTGATCGTCTCCCCCTGCAGCCCGCTCGGCTCCTCCACTCGCACTTTCAGCGAGTAGCGGCCTTTCGTGCGGCCCGCCCACAGGTTGATCGCCAGTTTCAGCGGCGGCCCGATCGAGAACGGCGGCATCTGGTCGGGGTCCTCGCCCGCGACCGTGAACCCCTCCACGATGTTGATCAGGCTCAGCTGACCCGTCTGCGCACCTTTGATGCACGTCTCGCAGATCACCGCCACCTGCACGTACGGACCACCATCGCCTGCCGCCATCTAGATCACCCTCTCGTCGTTCGAACGATCTGATTCTACGCCGTCGAACGCCGAGCGCGCCCGTGTGACATGCGACACACCGCCAAAATTCCCTTCCCACGCGCCGGTATCTGTCGTATGCTCTTCTTGTCAGGCCGTCAACGAGTTCGCTCGTGGTGGACCCGACGCAGCGCCCCGTCTCACATCTGATGTCGCGCCGGTATCCGCAGGGAACTGGACCGAAGCCGATGAGCCCCCACCACCCCACCTCGCCACGCGCATGAGGACCGTGCGCTCCGTGGACGAGCTGCGCGCCCAGCTCGCGCTCGCGCGCCGCGAGGGGCTGCGGATCGGGCTCGTGCCGACCATGGGCGCACTGCACGACGGGCACCTCGCGCTCATCCGCCGCGCGCGCGAGCGTTGCGACGTCGTCGTCGTGTCGCTGTTCGTCAACCCCTCCCAGTTCAACGAGGCCTCCGACCTCGAGCGCTACCCGCGCCGCGAGCAGGACGACGCGCGGCTCGCGCAGGACGCCGGCGCGGACGTGCTGTTCGCGCCCTCCGTCGAAGAGGTCTACCCGCACGGCTTCGCCACGTCCGTCGAAGTGCTCGGCGTCACCGAGCGCCTCGAGGGCGCCTCGCGCGGTGCGTCGCACTTCCGCGGCGTCGCCACCGTCGTCGCCAAGCTGCTCTGCATGGCGCTCCCCGACGTCGCGTTCTTCGGCCAGAAGGACGCCCAGCAGCTGCTCGTCATCCGCCGCCTCGCCGCCGACCTCAACCTCCCCGTCGAGATCCACGCCGTCCCCACCGTCCGCGAGGCAGACGGCCTCGCCATGTCCAGCCGCAACGCGCTGCTCTCCCCCGACGAGCGCCACCGCGCGCTCGCGCTGCCCGCCGCGCTCGACGCCGCCCAGGAGCTGCTCGCAGCCGGCGAGCGCTCCGCCGAGGCGCTGCTCGACGCCGCGCACGAGGCCATGCGCCCGTTCGACGTGCACGTCGAGTACGCCTCGCTCGTCCACCCCCACACGTTCGAGCCCGTCGAGCAAACCCTCGAGGCCGACGCGCTGCTCGTGCTCGCCGCGCGGGTCGGCGCCGTGCGGCTCATAGACAACGCAGCCTTGAGGCCCAGCTCAATAAATGAAAAGAAAAACCAAGGAGAGGCGATCGCCACATGCAGCGCGTGATGCTCAAGTCCAAGATCCACCGCGCCACCGTCACAGACTGCGACCTGCATTACGTCGGCTCGATCACCATCGACCCGGATCTGCTGGAGGCCGCCAACATCCTCGAGCACGAGCAGGTCCACGTCGTCGACGTCGACAACGGCGCGCGCTTTGAGACCTACACCATCGCCGGGCAGCGCGGCTCAGGCGCTATGTGCGTCAACGGCGCCGCCGCGCGCCTCGTGCACCGCGGCGACACCATCATCGTCATCTCCTACGGCACCTACGACGAGGCCGACCTCGAGCGCTACGAGCCCCGCGTCGTGCACGTCGAGGTCGGCACGAATCGCATCATCACAGTCGACGACGCGGTGGCGACGCTGCTCTCCTGAGCGCGCGTCAACCGGCCGATTCAGAGAGGAATCACCATGTCCAGCCAACCGAACACCGTCAAAGCCCCCTCCGACCCCGGCCGGCTGCCGATGACGCTGCCGCTGCTGTTCGAGAAGAAACGTCTCGCCGAACCGATCGTCATGGTCACCGCCTACGACTACCCCAGCGCGCGCGCCGCCGAGGCCGCCGGCGTCGATCTGGTTCTCGTCGGCGACTCCGCCGCCACCACCATGCTCGGCTACAACGCCACCACGCCCGTCGAGCTCGACGACATGCTCGTGCTCGCGCGCGCCGTGCGTCGCGGGCTGCGCACGCCGCTCATGATCGGCGACCTGCCGTTCGGCTCCTACGAGGTCTCAGACGAGCAGGCGATCGCCACCGCCATGCGCATGGTCAAGGAGGCCGGCTGTGAGGCCGTCAAGCTCGAGGGCGGCGGCGAGTCCTCCGTGCGCCGCGCGCGCGCCATCGTCGGCGCCGGCATCCCCGTCATGGGCCACGTCGGGCTAACCCCGCAGACCTCCACCGCGCTCGGCGGCTGGAAGGCGCAGGGACGCACCGCCGCCGCCGCCGCGCTCATCGCCGCCGAGGCGCTCGCGCTGCAGGAGGCCGGCTGCTTCGCGCTCGTCTTCGAGGCGATCCCCGCCGCCGTCACCGACGAGCTCATGGGGCTGCTCGACATCCCCGTCATCGGCATCGGCGCCGGCCCGTCCACTGATGGGCAGGTGCTGGTCTTCCACGACCTGCTCGGCATCCGCGACGGGCTCGGCGCGCGCTTCGTCAAGCGCTACGCCAACATCCAGCAGGAGATGAACGACGGCGTCGGCGCGTATGCCGAGGACGTGCGCGCGCGGCGCTACCCCGCGCCCGAGCACACGTACTCGATCGACCCCGCGGAGTTGGCCGAGCTGAAGTCGCAGCTCGCCTCGGACTAGCCGTATTCGACGCGCCTGAGCACCTTCGCGGGGGCGCCCGCCGCGATCGAGAACGGCTCGATGTCGCGTGTCACCACGCTGTTCGCGCCGATCACGCAGCGCTCGCCTATCGTCACGCCGCTGGTGACAACGACGTTTGCGCCCAACCAGCAATTATTGCCGATGTGCGTCGGGCCCTTGCTCTCGAAGCCCTGCCACGTGATCGGCTTCTCCGGGTCGTCGTAGCGGTGGCCCGCGTCGGACACGAAGCAGCCGTTCGCCAGCATGCAGTGAGCGCCGATCTCCACCAGCTCGTGCGCCGCCACCATCACGCCTTTGTTCAGGAACGTGCCCTCGCCGATGCTCACGCGCGCCGCGCCCGGCGCCGTTATCCACACGTCCGGCTCCAGAAGGACGCCCGCGCCGATCCGCAGCCGGTCCTCGCGCAGCGCCTCCAGCACGTTGCCGTGCACCGGCCAGCGCACGAACGCTTCGCGGCGCATGAACTGCCAGTGGATGCTCGCGCGGTTCCACGGCAGCGAGTTGCGCTCATACCAGCGCCACTTCTGCCCCCACAGCCGCGCCTGGCGCGCCAGCTCGCTCATGCTCGGGATCGTGCCCTCCGGGCGCGCCCGACCGCGGGCTCGGCCATCTAGGCGGCGACCTTCGCGCGCCGTTTGCGCGGCGGTTTCTTGCCCGCTTTCGAGCTGCCGCCGGCCGGTGCGCTCGCCGGGGTGAGCAGCTCCGCCAGGAACTGACCCGTGTGAGACGTGGGCTCCGCGGCGACCTCCTCGGGCGTCCCCACCGCGATCGCCAGCCCTCCCTCCTCGCCGCCCTCCGGGCCCATGTCGATCAGCCGGTCCGCGCACTTGATCACGTCCAGGTTGTGCTCGATCACCACCACGCTGTTGCCCGCGTCCACCAGGCGCTGCAGCACCTCCAGCAGACGCTGCACGTCCGCGAAGTGCAGGCCCGTCGTGGGCTCGTCCAGGATGTAAAGCGTCATGCCGGTGGCGATCTTCGACAGCTCGGTGGCGAGCTTCACCCGCTGCGCCTCGCCGCCGGAGAGCGTCGTCGCGGGCTGGCCCAGCTTCACGTAGCCGAGACCCACCGCCTCCAGCGTCTCCAGCCGTCGGCGCACCTTCGGGATGTGCTCGAAGAACTTCAGCGCCTCCTCGATCGGCATGTCCAGCACGTCCGCGATGCTCTTGCCCTTGAAGCGCACCTCCAGCGTCTCGCGGTTGTAGCGCTTGCCGTGGCACTGCTCGCACGGCACGTACACGTCCGGCAGGAAGTGCATCTCGATCTTGATCTGCCCGTCGCCGCGGCACACCTCGCAGCGCCCGCCCTTCACGTTGAAGCTGAAGCGCCCCGGCTTGTAGCCGCGCGCGCGCGCCTCCTGCGTCTTCGAGAACAGGTCGCGGATCACGTCGAACAGGCCCGTGTACGTCGCCGGGTTCGAGCGCGGCGTGCGCCCGATCGGGGATTGGTCGACGGCGATGATCTTGTCGAGCTGCTCCAGGCCGTGGATCGCGCGGTGCGAGCCCGGACGCTTGCGCGCGCGATGCAGCCGGTTCGCCACCGCCTTGAACAGCACGTCGTTCACCAGCGTCGACTTGCCCGACCCCGACACCCCGGTCACGCACGTCAGCACGCCCAGCGGGATGTGCACGTCGATGTCGCGCAGGTTGTGCTGCTCCGCGCCCAGTATCTCCACGTAGCCGCTCGGCACCCGCCGGCGCTCCGGCACATCGACGACGCGCGTACCCGCGAGGAACTGCCCGGTGAGCGACTCCTTCACCTTCTGCACTTGCGCCGCCGTGCCCTGCGCCACGATCCGCCCGCCGTGTTCGCCCGCGCCGGGGCCCAGGTCCACGAGGTGGTCCGCCGCGCGCATCGTCTGCTCGTCGTGCTCCACCACGATCACCGTGTTGCCCAGGTCGCGCAGCCGCTCCAGCGTGCCGATCAGCTTCGTGTTGTCGCGCTGATGCAGGCCGATCGACGGCTCGTCGAGGATGTACAGCACGCCCACGAGCGAGGAGCCGATCTGCGTCGCCAGGCGGATGCGCTGCGCCTCCCCGCCCGACAGCGTCGCCGCCGCGCGGTCCATCGACAGGTAGCCGATGCCCACGTTCTCCAGGAACTGCAGCCGCTCGGAGATCTCCCGCAGGATCAGACGCGCCACGTGGCGGTCGGTCTCCGACAGCTCCACCTCCTCGAGCCACTCCAGCGCCCGGCGCGCTGAGAGCGCGCAGAAGTCCTCGATGCGCGTGCCCGCCACCAGCACCGCGCGCGACTCCGGGCGCAGCCTCGCCCCACCGCACGCCGGGCACGGGCGCAGCGACATGTACTCCTCGATCTTCTCGCGCGTCCACTCCGAGTCCGTCTCGCGGTAGCGGCGCTGCAGGTTCGCCACGATCCCCTCGAAGCGCGTCGCGTAGGAGCGCTGGCGGCCGTAGCGGTTGCGGTACGTCACCTGGATCGGCTCGCCGTTCGTGCCGTTCAGGAACACGTCGCGGTGCTCCTGCGGAAGGTCTTCCCACGGCGCTTCCAGGTCGATGTCGTGCAGCTCCGCGAGCGCCTCCGTGACCTGTTCGTAGTAGTTCGACGCACTGCCCGCCCACGGCGCCAGAGCGCCTTCGCCGATCGACAGCGACGGGTCGGGGATCACCAGCTCCGGGTCGATCTCCATCTGCGCCCCCAGGCCCGTGCAGCGGTCGCACGCGCCGTGCGGCGAGTTGAACGAGAAGATCCGCGGCTCCAGCTCCACCAGCGACGGGCCGTGCTCGGGGCACGCGAAGCGCTCGGAGAACGTGAACAGCGTCCCCGGGTCCGGCAGCGCGCCGGGCACGATCTGCCCGCCGGCCGCGCGCGAGCCCTTCGCGCCTTTCGTGTGCTCCGTCTCCGCCTGACCTTTCGAGGAGGAGCCGACGATCTCGATCTCCACGAGCCCATCGGCGAGGCCGACCGCCGTCTCGATCGAGTCCGCCAGGCGCTTGCGCACGTCGTGGCGCATCGCCAGGCGGTCCACCACGACCGAGATGTCGTGCTTGTAGCGCTTGTCCAGGACGATCGATTCCTCCAGCAGGCGCACGCGGTCGTCGATCTTCACGCGCGCGAAGCCGTCCGCGCGCAGCTCCTCCAGCAGCTTGCCGTACTCGCCCTTGCGGCCCCGCACCACCGGCGCGAGCACCATGAAGCGCGCGCCCTCCGCCAGCTCCATCACCTGGTCGATGATCTGCTCAGCCGACTGACCCACGATCGGCCGGCCGCAGATCGGGCAGTGCGGCTTGCCCACCCGCGACCACAACAGGCGCAGGTAGTCGTAGATCTCCGTCACCGTGCCGACCGTCGAGCGCGGATTGCGCGACGTCGTCTTTTGGTCGATCGAGATCGCCGGCGAGAGACCCTCGATCGAGTCCACGTCCGGCTTGTCCATCTGCCCCAGGAACTGGCGCGCGTACGCCGACAGCGACTCCACGTAGCGGCGCTGCCCCTCAGCGTAAATCGTGTCGAACGCGAGACTCGACTTGCCCGACCCCGACAGCCCTGTCACGACCACCAGCGCGTCGCGCGGCAGCGTCAGCGAGATGTCCTTCAGGTTGTGCTCGCGCGCCCCTGAGACGACGATCTGATTGCCCGCGGCCATCTGCGGCCCATTCTATGACAGCGAACAGACGTTCGGGTGTCCCGCCCTTCCTTCCTAGGTCGGATGAGTAAGTAGGAAATCATGCTACTTTGGTATGACATGCGCACGAAGATCTCCGAGAAGGGCCAGATCACTGTCCCCAAGGCCCTGCGGGACGGTCTCGGCATCCGCCCCGGCGACGAGCTCGACGTCATCGACGACGGCGGGCGCCTCGTCTTGTCCAAGGTGATGCCCGACGATCCCGTGGCTGCCGTGTACGGCATCCACGACGCGGAAGGACGCAGCACCGACGAGATCATCGAAGAACTCCGCGGCCCAGTCGACGCGGTTTGATCACCGCCGTCGACACCAGCGTGCTCGTCGACGTGTTCGACGCCAACGCCGAGTTCGGACCTGGCTCAGCTCGAACGCTGAGACGTTGCCTCGCAGAGGGAGCCCTGGTCGCGTGCGACGCAGTCTGGGCGGAGATCGCCGCCCACTTCGGCAAGGGCCAAGACGCCAGCGAGGCGATGGCGAAGCTGCGGGTCGAGTTCTCCCCCGTCGAGATGCCATCCGCGTCCACAGCCGGTGAGGGTTGGCGGGCCTACCGCAAGGCCGGCGGCACCCGCGAGCGGCTCGTCGCCGACTTCCTCATCGGAGCCCACGCACTTACTCAGGCCGATCGCCTGCTCACCCGCGATCGCGGCTTCTACCGCCACTATTTCAGCGACCTGCAGGTCCTCGACCCGAGCGTCTAGGGCGGGCTTCTCAGCCTTCGATCGCCGCGTAGACCTCGTCGATCAGCTTCAGCCGATCGGGCAGCTGGAAGTTCTCCGCGAGGTAGCGCTCAGTGTCGGAGCGGGACTCGCCGTTGAGGGCCATGTTCAGCGCGATCAGGCGAGCGCCGTCGAGGTCGGCGGGATTCGCGCCGCCGGCGGATGCGGGCTCGGCCTGCGGCTCCTGCGCGACGGGCACGGTTAGCTGCACCGGCGCCTGCTCGGCGATCAGCGCGTCGTTCAGCTCCGCCTCGAACATGCTCTGCGGCTGGGGCTGCGCCTGCAACTGCGGCTGGGGCTGCATTTCTTCGGCTGGAGCGAGGTTGCGGCCCGACGCCGCATCGTAGAGCTCGCCCATGCCGTTCTCCACGGCCGACAGGTCCGATGCGAGGCGGCTAGCGCCGGAGCGCAGGCTCTCCACGAGCGCGCTCACCTCGCCGTCCATCGAACCCACGCGCTCCAGCAGCGTCGCGGCGACGTTCGCCACGCCCGCGACGTGCGCGCGCGCCTTCTCCACGGCCTCCGCGCGCGTCTGTTCCGCGTCGCGGTCGGCGGCCTCGCGCACCTGCCTGGCGTTCTCCAGCGCCTGGCGCTCGATTTCGCCCGCCGCGGTCTCAGCCGCCTCGAGGATGCTCTGGACCTGGCTGCCCGCGCTCGACGCGAGCGAAACGTCGCCGCTCACAGCCGCGCGCTGCAGCTCGTCGAACTCCGCCGCCAGGCCCCGCAGGTGGGCGTCCACCGCGGCCGGGTCGTATCCGCGGCGGCCGATCGGGAAGTCCCTGCGTTCGATTGCCTGCCGATCGAGGTCCACGGCGCGCATCCTAAGCCATGTCGCGGCTGGCAGTCTCGCCAGGCACGATCTCACCCGCGGTCTCGCCCGCCGGGGCCTGCGCCGTCTGCATCTCCTGCAGGTCGCGCCGCAGCTCGCGCAGCTCGTCGCGCAGCTGCGCCGCGTACTCGAAGCGCAGCTCGTCCGCCGCCGCGATCATCTCCTCCTCCAGCTCCACCACCATCCGCTCCAGCTCGCTCTGCGGCATCTCCTCCGCCTTGCCGCGCTTCGCCGTACGGCGTTTTTTGCGACCGCGCGGCACCTTCGACTCGCCCTGGAGGAACTCCGCGATGTCGGAGATCCCCTTCACGATCGTCGCCGCTGTGATGCCGTGCTCGATGTTGTACGCGAGCTGGATCTCGCGCCGGCGCGAGGTCTCCGAGATCGCCGCTTTCATCGCGCGGGTCTCCTTGTCCGCGTACATCAGCACCGTGCCGTCCACGTTGCGCGCCGCGCGGCCGATCGTCTGGATCAGCGACGTCTCCCCGCGCAGGAATCCCTCCTTGTCCGCGTCGAGGATCGCCACCAGCGAGACCTCCGGCAGGTCCAGGCCCTCGCGCAGCAGGTTCACCCCCACGAGCACGTCGTACTCCCCCAGGCGCAGGTCGCGGATGATCTGGATGCGCTCCAGCGTGTCGATCTCCGAGTGCAGGTAGCGCGTCTTGAAGCCCATCTCCAACAGGTACTGCGACAAGTCCTCGCTCATCTTCTTCGTCAACGTCGTCACGAGCACCCGCTCGTTGCGATCCACGCGCACGCGCACTTCGTTCATCAGGTCGTCGATCTGGTTCTTCGTCTCGCGCACCTCCACCATCGGATCCACGATCCCCGTCGGGCGCACGATCTGCTCGACCACGCGCGTGGACTGCGTGCGCTCGTATTCGCCCGGCGTGGCCGACACGAACAGCAGCTGCGGCGTGATCGACAGGAACTCCTGGAAGGTCTGCGGGCGGTTGTCCATCGCGCTCGGCAGCCTGAAGCCGTAGTCGACGAGCGTCTGCTTGCGCGAGCGGTCGCCCTCGAACATGCCACCGATCTGCGGCACCGTCTGGTGCGACTCGTCGCAGAAGCAGACGAAATCCTTCGGGAAGTAGTCGATCAGGCAGTAAGGCCGCGACCCCGGCGGGCGCCCGTCGAGGATCCGCGAGTAGTTCTCGATCCCCGAGCAGAACCCCACCTCGCGCAGCATCTCCATGTCGTACTGCGTGCGCTGGCGCAGGCGGTGAGACTCCAACTGCTTGCCTTCCGACTCGAGCTGCTCGCAGCGCTCGGTCAGCTCGCGGCCGATCTCCGCCACGCCGTCTTCGATCGTGCCCTCCTTGACGTTGTAGTGCGTCGCCGGCCAGATCGCCACGTGCTCCAGGTCGTCCGCCAGCATCTCCCCCGTGAGCGGGTCGAAGTGCTGCAGGCGCTCGACTTCATCGCCGAACATCGTGGCGCGGAACGCCGTCTCGGCATAGGCGGGGAACACCTCCAGCGTCTCGCCGCGCACGCGGAACGTGCCGCGCGAGAGCACGCTGTCGTTACGCGTGTACTGGATCGAGACAAGTTTGCGCAGCAGCGCGTCGCGGTCGATCGTCTCGCCGCGCTTGAGGATCTGCATGTTCATCTCGTACGTCTCCGGCGAGCCGAGGCCGTAGATGCACGACACGGACGCGACCACGATCACGTCCTTGCGCGCGAACACCGCCGCGGTGGCGGCGTGGCGCAGGCGGTCGACCTCCTGGTTGATCGCGGAGTCCTTCTCGATGTACAGGTCGCGGCTGGGGACGTACGCCTCGGGCTGGTAGTAGTCGTAGTAGGACACGAAGTACTCCACCGCGTTGTCCGGGAAGAACGTGCGGAACTCGTTGCACAGCTGCGCCGCGAGCGTCTTGTTGTGCGCGATCACCAGCGCCGGGCGCTGCACCGCCTCGATCACGCCCGCCATCGTCATCGTCTTGCCCGTGCCCGTCGCACCCAGCAGCGTCTGCGAGCGCTCGCCCGCGAGGATCCCTTCGGCCAGCGACTCGATCGCCTTCGGCTGATCGGCGGTGGGAGTGAAGACTGAGTCGAGCTTGAAGTCGGGCATGCGCTGGGGCGTTCCTACAGTAGCTCGTGGAGGCGTCGAGCCCTGCGGCCGAAGCGCTACTCGATCCCCAGCGCCCGCGGGTACGTGGCGCGGTACTCGCGCTTGGCGGCCAGCACGCGGCGCACGTATTCGCGCGTCTCGGGGAAGGGAATCGCTTCGACGCTCAGGTGCGTTCCTCCGGCGTGGGCGCGCGCGACCCACTTGTCCACGTTCGTGAGGCCCGCGTTGTACGCCGCCACCGCGAGCATCTCGTCGCCTTCGTAGTGGTCGAGCAGGTAGCGCAGGTAGTAGCTGCCGTACGCGAGGTTCACTTTCGGCGTGGCGAGGTCTTTCGCGGTGAAGCGCGTGCCGCCGGACAGGTGGGCCACGTAGTAGGCGGTCGCGGGCAGGATCTGCATCAGGCCCTGCGCCCCCGCCGCCGACGGGCGCGGTTCGAATTTCGACTCCGCGTAGATGACCGCCGCGATCAGCGCCGGGTCGAGGTGCTTGTCGGCGGCCTGCTCGCGGATGATGCTCGCGTCGTTCAGCGGCAGCGGCGCGTTGCTCGTCGCCTGGTGCAGCTCGCTCAGCACGAGCACCCCGCACAGCAGCGCGATCGCGATGACCGTCCAGGTGCCCAGGGTTCGGCTCATCTTCACAGCTTGTCAAGCACCGCCGACAGCCGGCGCTCGAGATCCTCCTTCGTGCCGTCGTTGTGCACCACGAACGTAGCTCGCCTGGCCTTCTCCTCCTGGGAGAGCTGGCGCGCGGCGCGCTCGTCAACCACCGCGTGCCCACGTGTTGCCGCGCGCTGCGCGCGCACGGCCTCCTCGGAGATCACAGCGATCGTCGCGTCGTAGAGCCCTTCGAGGCCCGCCTCGAACAACAGCGGCACCTCCACCACCGCTGCCCGCGGGACGGGCGTCGCCGCGCGCGCCTGCTCGAGCCAGCCGGCCACGCGCGCGCCCACGAGCGGCCAGATCTGTTCCTCCAGCCATTTCCGGTCGTTCGGGTCCGCAAATGCCCGCTGCGCCACCGCGGAGCGGTCCACCACGCCGTCGGGGGCGACCTCGGGGCCGAAGCGCTCGACCACCGCGTCGCGCAGTTGGTCGCCTTCGTAGAGCTCGTGCACGACCGCGTCGGAGGAGATCGTCGTCGCCCCGAGCCGCTCCAGCGCCTCCAGGGCCGTCGACTTGCCTGCCCCCAGGCCGCCGGTCAGCCCGACGAAGGGAACGGCTGATCGCACCGGCTCAGGCCCCGCTCTGGCGGGTCAGTCCTGCTGGGCAGGCTCTGCGTCTGCGGCGGGCTCGGACGCTGGCGCCTCGTCCGGCTGCTCGGGCGCTGCCGCTGCGGTGTCCTCGGCGCTGGCCGTGGGCTCAGCCGCCTCGGGCTCGGCAGGAGCCTCCTCGGAGACCTCGGGCGTCGCGACCGCGGCCTCGGGCGCCTGCTCCAACTCAACTGCCGCTTCCGGCGCCTGCTCCGCTGCGGCCTCCGGTTCGCTCGGGGCGCCCTCGGCGACGCCGGCATCCACAGCCGCCGCGGGGGCGTCCGCCAAACCTGCATCCGCCAAACCTGCATCCGCCACAGCCTCGGGAGCTTCGGCAACACCGGCATCCGCGTACGCCTCGGGAATCTCTGCCGATGCGTCGTACTCGCCCTCCGCGACGGGCTCGCGCGCCGGTTCACCGGGACGCGACACCGGCAGAAGCTGGTCCTCGACCCGCTTGGCCGACAGCGACAGGCGCCGGCGCTCGGAGTCGATCTCGAGGATCTTCACGCGGATCTCGTCGCCCGGGTGGACGATCTCGCGCGGGCTCTCGACGTGGTGCGGAGCAAGCTCTGAGATGTGCACGAGGCCCTCGACGCCGTCGAG
Source organism: uncultured Solirubrobacteraceae bacterium (assembly GCA_963813055.1). Lineage (GTDB taxonomy): Bacteria > Actinomycetota > Thermoleophilia > Solirubrobacterales > Solirubrobacteraceae > Palsa-744. Next base: position 1,037,924 of record CAWEXM010000004.1, on the reverse strand, counting down.
GATCTCCACGAACGCGCCGAACGTGACGACCTTCGTGACCTTGCCGGCGAGCTCGTCGCCGACGTTGTAGGTGTCGACGATCCGCTGCCACGGGTCCTCCTGGGTCTGCTTTAGACCCAGCGAGATGCGCTGGCGGTCGCGGTCGATGTCGAGCACCTTGACCTTGACGGTGTCGCCGATGTTGAGGATCTCGCTCGGGTGGTTCACGTGCGACCAGGACAGCTCGGAGATGTGAATCAGGCCGTCGATGCCGTCGAGGTCGACGAACGCGCCGAAGTCCACGATGTTGGAGATCTGCCCCTCCACGACGAGGCCCGGCTGCAGGCGGTCGAGGATCTGCTGGCGGACCTCCTTGCGCTCCTCCTCGAGCACCGCGCGGCGCGAGAGCACGACGTTGTTGCGCGAGCGGTTGAGCTCGATGACCTTGGTCTCGATCTTCGTGCCCATGTACTCGTCGAGGTTCGGCACGCGGCGGATGTCCACGAGCGACGCGGGCAGGAAGCCGCGCACGCCGAGGTCGATGATGAGGCCGCCCTTGACGACCTCGATGACCGTGCCCTCGACCGGCTCGCCGGACTCGGCGGCGGTTTCGATGCGGCGCCACGCCTTCTCGAAGCGGGCGCGCTTCTTGGACATGATCAGGCGACCGTCCTGGTCCTCCTTGGTCATGACGATCGCGTCGACCTCCTCGCCGAGGTGCACCTCCTCGTTCGGGTCGACCGACTTGCGGATCGAGAGCTCGTTCGCGGGGATGACGCCCTCGGACTTGTAGCCGATGTCCACGAGGACCTCGTCCTTGTCGATCCGGACGACGTGGCCGGTGACGACCTCGCCCTCCTCGATCGCGCGGAAGGTCGCGTCGTAGTTGGGCACGATCTGCCCGTCGATTTCGAGCAGAAGTCCGTTTGACCCATCGACCACGCGGGCCTGGGGGTTCTCCATCAGCGTTTGCACCGGGCGAAGCGTAGCGCAGCCGTATCATTGCGGGGCACATGCCCGTTCGAGCGACCAAGCGCGGAGTGGCGCGAACGCGCCTGGAGCGCGACTGCGACGTGCTCGTATGTGGCTCCAGCTTTGCGGGTCTGGCGATTGCGCGCGAGCTCGCCGGCAGCAGCGCGCGGGTGCTCGTGATCGACCGCTACGAGATCGGCGAGCGCCAGACGTCGGCGTGCGCGATGCCGACGGAGTGGCTCGAGGCGCTCGAGCTGGGGGGCTCGCTGCGCCAGAGCTTCGACGAGCTGACGGTGCACACGCCGTTTCGCACCTCGCGCTGGCAGCTGCCGTGGTCGTTCTCCACGTTCGACTACCGCGAGCTGTGCGCGCTGCTGTGGGGCCAGGCCGACTCGCCCGAAATCGAGTTCGAGACGGCGACCGTGATCGGCCGCGAGGGGTTCACGGTCCACACCGACCGCGGCGAGCTGCGCGCGCCGCTGGTCGTGGACGCGCTCGGATGGCGGCGGGTGCTGTCGAACGCGAAACCGATCCAGCCGCCGAACGCGCGCCTGTCGCGCGGCCTGGAGGTGCACCCCCCGGGCAGCGGGCAGGAGATGGAGCTGTGGATCGACGCGAGCTACATCCGCTCCGGTTACGGCTGGAGCTTCCCCGCGCAGGACGAGCTGCGTGTGGGCGTCGGTTCGTTCTGGCCTGCCCACCACGTCAAGGAGCCCACCGTCAGGCTGGCACGCGACCTCGGTCTGCCGCCAGACGGCTACCAGGGCAACTGGATCCCGCACGAGCTGCGCGCCGCGGTGGAGGACGACGTGTTCTTCGTGGGCGATTCGGCGGGGCACTGTCTCCCATTGACAGCCGAGGGCATCCGCACCGCGCTGTACTTCGGCCTGGCGTGCGGGCGCGAGCTGCGCGCGGTTGTCGCGGGCAGCCAGACGCGCGAGCAGGCGCTCGCGCGCTACGGCGCGTTCTCCGCGGCGCACGCGCGCAAATACCGCTGGCTGCTGAACGTGCAGCGCGCGGTCGGGCAGATGACGCCGAGCCGCGCCGTCACGGCGTTCGTCGCCGCGATGGAGAACCGCAGGCTGTCGGCGTGGAGCTTCGGGCACTACCTCGACATCGCCCCGCCGTCGTTCGTCGGGGAGCGGCCGCGGGTCAGCGCCCGCTCGGGCGCGTTGGCCGCCGCGGCCGCGTCCTGAACCGTCACGCCGACTCTGAATCCCACGCCCCGGGCGCGATCTCGAGGTAGCACATGTCCACGCGCAGGATGTCCATCGCGCGCTCGAACAGCTCGCGTCCGAGGCCGTAGCGCGCGGCAAGCGCGCGCTCGGCTGGCAGCTCCTCGGCGGGCTCGAGCACCCTGGCGCTGGCCTCGAACGGCGCCCCGAGCGGCTCGCCGCGGACTGTGCACGGGGCGACGAGCATGCGCGCGTCACGGCGCAGGCGCTTGAGCTTGCCGGAGCTGCGCTCGGAGCGCACGTACAACACGCCGTCGCCCAGCGCGGCCCACACGGGCGTCGGCACGGGCGTGCCGTCGCGCTTGTACGTGACGAGCAGCGCGCGCTTGCAGGCCCCAACCTCCTCGATCGAGCCCGTGCGGGGCCGCTCGACCACATCGCGGGCGCCGCGCGGCGCGGTGCGCGCGGCGAAGCGAGCGCTGAGCAGCGCCGCGGGGAGGCGCCTGCCGGGGACTGGTCGTGCCGCTGGTCGTGTCATGCGTGGTCTCCCTGTTCGTAGAGCTCTTCGAGGACCTCCGCCAGCACACCCACGCCCTCGGCGATCGCGGGCTCGGAGAGGCTGGCGTAGCCCATGACGAGCGCGTCGGTGTGGCGGGGCGGGTCGATCATGTGCAGCGTCAACGGGTACACGCCGAGCGAGCGCTTGGCGGCGCGCGCGAGCAGCTCGTGCGCATCGACGGCGCCCGGCAGGCGCACGAGCGCGTGCAGCCCGGCGGAGATGCCGCTCACGCTCGCGCCCGGCAGGCGCTCCGCGACGGCGGAGATCAGCGCGTCGCGGCGCTCGCGGTTGCGCCGCCGCGCCTTGCGCAGGTGGCGGTCATACGCGGCGGTCTCGATCAGGTGCGCGAGCACCAGCTGGTCGATCGTCGCCGAGCCGAGGTCGTCCAGCAGCTTCGCTTCCACGACCGCGTCGAGCAGCCACGCGGGCAGCACCAGCCACCCCAGCCGCAGTCCCGGCGCGAGCGTCTTGGACGCGGTCCCCAGGTACACCACGCGGTCGGGCGCGAGGCCCTGGATGGCGCCGAGCGGTGCGCGGTCATAGCGAAACTCGGCGTCATAGTCGTCCTCGATGACAAGCCCGCCGGCACGAGCCCAGCGCACGAGCTCCCCGCGACGCGCGGGCGAGAGCACCACACCGGTGGGGCACTGATGCGCGGGGGTGGCGAGCACGGCGGGCGCATCGAGCGCCGCCACGTCGAGGCCGTGCGCGTCGAGGCCCACGCCGCGGACGTCCAGGCCCGCGTAGGCGAGCACCGCGCGATGCGGCGGCAGGCCGGGGTCCTCGACCGCGATCTCGCCGATGCCGAGGCGCGCGAGCGCGCGGCCGAGCACCGCGAGGCCCTGCGTGGCGCCGGCGCACACGACGATCGAGTCGGGCTCCGCGACCACGCCGCGCACGCGCCGCAGGTAGGCGGCGAGCGCCACGCGCAGCTGCAGCGCGCCGCGCGGGTTGGGGTAGGCGAGCGCGCTGGGCGGCGCGGAGCGCATCACCTCGCGCAGCGCGCGCATCCACAGCGTGCGCGGGAACGCCGCCAGGTCGGGCGCGCCGGGGAAGAAGTCCAGCCGCGGCGCGCGCTCCGGCGTCTCGGGCGGCGCGCTGTCGCTCGCGGCTGCCGTGGCGGCGACGTACGTGCCAGCCCCGCGGCGCGCCAGCAGATAGCCCTCCGCGAGCAACTGTGCATAGGCGTCCACCACCAGGCGCCGCGACACGCGCAGGTCGGATGCGAGCGCGCGCGTGGCCGGCACGCGCGTGTTCGCTGGCAGCCGTCCCGAGCGCACCGCCTCGCGCAGGCCGTCCTCCAGCTGCGCGCGCAGTGGGCGGGCGGCCGTGCGGTCGAGCTCCAGCAGCAGCTCCGGACCAGAAGTGGTACCCGTTTTCATGGTCGAAGTGGTCCTTTACGATGCACCACGATGACCATATCGTGATTTTTATGATCTCCTCTCGGGCAGCGTCGCCCACCTCCATCGCCCGCCCCGGAACCGCGCCGCTGGGAACGCTCGACATCGGGATCGCCGTGTTCGCGTTCACCGAGCTGGCGCTCGCGGTGTTCATGGCTGTGGCGCCGCACGCGTTCTACAAGGCGATCGGCCCGTTCGACGTGTTCAACCCGCACTACCTGCGCGACGTCGCCTCGTTCGAGGGCGCGATCGGCATCGCGCTGCTCGTTTCTCTGCGACGCCGCTCGTGGCGCGCGCCGGTGCTCGCGCTGACCACGTTTCAGTACGCGCTGCACAGCGTCAACCACCTCGTCGACATAGCCAACGCCCACCCCCGCTGGGCGGGCTACTTCGACTTCTTCACCCTCGCACCAGCCACGCTGCTGCTCGCCTACCTGTGGCGCGCGGCCAGCATGGAAACCGAAGGGAGCAGCTCGTGAGCCGCATACCGACCGTCCCCGCCAAGGGCGCCAACCCGATCGTCCGTTTCGCCTACCGCGCCACCAAGCGCGAACTCGGGCGTGCCGTCGAGCCGATCGAGGTGTACGCGCACACGCCCGTCCTGCTCGCCGGCTACGGCATGTTCGAGAAGGCCACCGCGCGACAGCACCGCGTGGAGGAGCGTCTGAAGGTGCTCGCCGAGACGAAGGCCGCGGCGCTCGTCAACTGCGAGTTCTGCTGCGACATCGCCTCCTCGCTCGCGCTCGACGCAGGCGTCACCGAGGAGCAGCTGCTCGCCCTCCCCCACTACCGCGACAGCGACGCGTTCAACGAGCTGGAGCGGCTCGTGCTCGACTACGCCGTCGCCATCAGCCGCACGCCCACGACCGTCACCGACGAGCTGTTCGCCGCGCTGCGCGAGCACTTCGACGAGCGCCAGATGGTCGAGCTGACGAACATCATCGCTCTGGAGAACATGCGCGCGCGCTTCAACAGCGCGTTCGACATGAACCCCGCGGGGTTCACCGAGGGGATGGTGTGCGCGATCCCCGAGCGGGAGGGGCAGGCTGCCGCCGGGCCTGCGACCGCGACCGGGGCGCCAGCCGCGAACGGCTCGCAGACCGACTCCGCACCCGCGTCGCTCGCCTCCGCGTGAGGGTCTTCCTGGCGGGAGCCACGGGCGTGATCGGGCGACGGCTCGTGCCGATGCTGGTCGCGGATGGGCACGAGGTAACGGGCATGACCCGCTCACCGGACAAGGTCGACGCGTTGCGCGCTGCCGGCGCCGAGCCCGTCGTCGCGGACGCGCTCGACGCGCACGCCGTCACGCACGCCGTGAGCGACGCGCGCCCAGATGCGGTCATCCATCAGCTGACCGCGCTGCCGCCGCGCATCAACCCGCGCACGATCGCGCGCGACTTCGTCATGAACGATCGGCTGCGCAGCGAGGGCACGCGCATCCTCGTGGACGCCGCGCGGGCGGCAGGCGCGACGCGCATCCTCGCACAGTCGATCGCGTTCGCCTACGCGCCCGGCCCCGCCGGGACGCTGCACGGCGAGAGCGACCCGCTGTACGTGGACGCGCCCGAGCCGTTCAAACGCTCCGCGCTCGCCCTGCGCGACCTCGAGCAGGCGGTCGGAGAGGCCGACGGCGTGGTGCTCCGCTACGGCTACTTCTACGGACCTGGCAGCGCCATCTCCGCAAGCGGCTCCACGGGCGAGGACGTCGCGCGCGGGCGCATGCCGATCGTCGGCCGCGGACAAGGCGTGTGGTCATTCATCCACGTCGACGACGCCGCACGCGCCACCGTCGCCGCGCTCACCACAGGTGCGCCAGGCGCGTACAACATCGTCGACGACGACCCCGCGCCCGTCGTGCAGTGGCTGCCCGCGCTCGCCGAGGCGCTCGGCGCGCGCAAGCCGCGACGCGTCCCCGCCTGGCTCGCCCGCCTTGCGGCCGGCAGTTACGGCGTGTCGCTCATGACGGAAGCACAGGGCGCTTCCAACGAGCGCGCCAAGCGAGAACTCGGCTGGACCCCAGCGTTCTCCAGCTGGCGCGAAGGGTTTCGCACGGCGCTCGGGTGACTCGGCGCTACTTGCGCACGACCAGCACGACGCCTGCCACGAGCAGGACGAGGCCCAGGATGCGGTGGACGCCGACGGGCTGGCGGGCCACTCCGAACAGGCCGAAGCGGTCGATCGCCACGGAGATCGCCAGTTGGCCGGTGATGACGACGGCCGTGAGGCCGCTCGCGCCGAGGGTTCTGACGGCGACGAGCGCCACGGAGACGTAGACGGCTCCGAGCAGGCCGCCCACGAGCGCCCACCAGGGGGCCTTGCCGACGTGGCCGAGGTTGCCCAGGCCCCCGCGCACGAACGCCGCGATCAGCAGCAGCACGGCGGTGCCGACGAGGAACGAGAAGCTCGCCGCCTGGATGCTGCCGACGGACTTGCCGAGGCGCGAGTTGATCGGCGCCTGCATGCCCACGAGGCAGCCCGCGCCGATGCCCACCGCGACAGCCAGGCCGCGGCTCACTTCGCCTCCAGCCACGTGCGGCCCGCGCCGATGTCCACGCCCATCGGCGGTTGGCGGTCGCCCCACACAGCGCACATCTCGCGCTCGATCAGCTCGCGCGCCGCGTCGGTCTCCTCGGGCGGGCCTTCGAACAGCAGCTCGTCGTGGATCGTCAACAGCAGCCGCGTCTTCAGCGGCGACTCGGCCAGCGCGCGGTGGCAGCTGACCATCGCGAGCTTGATGATGTCCGCCGCGGTGCCCTGGATGACGGTGTTCACCGCGAGGCGCTCGCCCAGCGTGCGCACCTGGTAGTTGCGGGCACGAATCTCCGGGATCTGGCGGCGCCGGCCCCACAGCGTCGTCACGTCGCCCGCCTCCTTCGCGTGCTCGATCGTCTCCGCCATGAAGCGCGCCACCGCGGGGAAGCGCTCGAGGTAGGCGTCGATGAACTCCTTCGCCTCCGCGCGCGGGATGTTCAGGCGGTCGGCGAGGCCGAAGTCGGACAGGCCGTAGACGATGCCGTAGTTGATCATCTTCGCCTTCGAGCGCATGCCCGGGTCGATGTCCTTCGCCTCGACGCCGAACACGCGCGACGCGGTCGCCGTGTGCACGTCCTCGCCGCGCGAGAAGATCTCCATCAGCACCTCCTCGCCGGCGGCGTGCGCGAGCACTCGCAACTCGATCTGGGAGTAGTCCGCGGAGATCAGCGCCATCCCCTCCTCCGCCTCGAAGCAGCCGCGGATCTCGCGTCCCAGCGGCGTGCGGATGGGGACGTTCTGCATGTTCGGGTTCGTGCTCGACAGCCGCCCCGTCTGCGCAACCGCCTGCAGGAACGTCGTGTGGATGCGCGAGCGCTCGTCCACCTGCTGAGGCAGCACGTCCAGGTAGGTCTTGATGAGCGTAGACAGCTCGCGCCAGCGCTCGATTTTCGGCACGATCTCGTGCTCGTCGCGGATCGCCTGCAGCACGCGCGCGTCGGTCGAGAAGCCCGTCTTGCCGCGGCGCTTGCGCGACAGGCCGAGCTTCTCGAACAGGATCTCCCCCAGCTGCTGCGGCGAGGAGATCAGGAACTCCTCCTCCGCGAGCGCGAAGATGTCGCGTTCCAGGCCGTCGATCTCCTTGCGCACGCGCTCGGTGATCTCCGCCAAGCGCTCCAGGTTCAGCCGCACACCGAGCTGCTCCATCTCGCGCAGCACGGCCACGAGCGGCAACTCGATCTCGCGCATCAACGGCTCAAGGCCCCGCTCTGCGATCTGCTCGCGCTGCCACGCCGCGAGCGCGCTCAGCAGCACCGCCTCCGCCGCCACGGGGTCCTTCGCGTCGCTGACCATCCCCCGCTCCTCGCAAAGCTCCGCGAACGGGTAGCCGCGCCGCGCCGGCTCGAGCAGGTACGCGCCCAGCAGCGTGTCGTGCGCGAGCGACGGCGGCACCGCGCCGAGCGCCTTCGCGTCGTGCGCCACCACCGGCCGCTCGCCGCACGCCGCAACGACCTCCTCCGGGCCCGCGCACTCCCCCACGAGCACCTCGCCCTCGGCCGCCGCGGCGAAGCGCCACGCGGGGCCGTCGGCGAACAGCTCGCCCTCGGGCGCCTCGCTCGCGCGGACCACCACGCACAGCTCGCCGCCCGACGCGCCCTCGCCTGCGGATGCCGTCCCGCTCGCCACTCCCAGGCGCTTGATGTCCGCGGGCGCCCCCGCTTTCACGCGCGCCTTCAGCGTCACCTCCGCGGCCGGCGCGGGCGCCGCCACGTCCGGGTCGCCGAGCGCTTCCTCGAGCCGTCGCAGCGGGTCGCGCAGCTCGTACTCGCGGAAGAACTCCCGCACGCGCGAGCGATCCGGCTCCTGTGTTGCCTCGAGCTTGATGTCCACGTCCACGTCCACGTCGCGCTGCACCGTCGCGAGGCTCTTCGACACGCGCGCGTTCTCCGCGTGCTCGATCAGGTTCTCTTTGCGTTTCGCGCCTTTGATCTCGTCGATGCTCGCGAGCACCTGCTCGAGCGTGCCGAAGCTCTGGATCAGCTCGCTCGCGGTCTTGTCGCCGATGCCGGGGACGCCGGGGATGTTGTCCGAGGTGTCGCCCTTCAGGCCGTAGAAGTCGGGGATCAGCTCGGGCGGGATGCCGTAGCGGTCGATCACCGCCTGGCGGTCGTAGATCTTCGTGTCGGTGATCCCGCGCGCGGTCGCCATCACCTTCACGAGGCCGCGCTCGTCGATCAGCTGGAACACGTCGCGGTCGCCCGTCACGATCATCACCGGCACCGGCGGGTCGGACTGCAGCGCGCGCTGCGCAATCGAGGCGATCACGTCGTCCGCCTCGTAGCCCTCGACGCGCACGTTGCGATACCCGAACGCGTCCACCAGCGGTTCCATCGCGGGCCACTGCTGTTTGAGCAGATCCGGGCGCGAGCGCCTCTGTGCCTTGTATTCGGGAAACAGCTCGCTGCGTCCCGACGTGCCCGCGTCCCACGCGACGACCGTCGGGCAGACGCCGTACTCGGTGACGATCTTCACCAGCATCGACGCGAACCCGAAGATCGCGTTCGTCGGAACGCCCGTCGATGTGGCGATCGACTCCGGCAGCGCGAAGAACGCGCGGTACACGAGGCTCGGGCCGTCGATCAGAAACAGGCGCTTGTCGTCCATCGCCAGAGCACTCTACGAGGCGCCGCCCGACGCCGCCTCGGCGAGCGCCGGCACACGAACAAGTGCTCGCGGCGTATACCTCATAACATCCTCAGCCGCCAATCGATCGAGGGAGCCGGAGTCCGTGAGCGCCACCCCAAGCGCGCAGTACCGCCTGAACATCCGCGTCAAGCTGGAGGACAGCTCGGGCATCCTCGGACGCGTCACGAGCGCGATCGGCGAGGCCGGCGGGATCGTCGGCGCCGTGGATCTCGTCGAGGTCGACGGGCCCCACAGCCTGCGCGACATCGTCGTCGACGCCTCCAACCGCGCGCACTGGGATCAGATCCTCGCCGCGATCGCCGCGATCGACGGCGCCGAGGTGATCGACACGACCGACCGCACGTTCCTGCTGCACGTGGGCGGCAAGATCGAGCAGCACAACAAGCACCCGCTGAAGACCCGCGACGACCTCTCGATGGCTTACACGCCGGGCGTCGCGCGGGTCTGTCACGCGATCCACGACGATCCCGACAAGGCGTTCCAGTACACGATCAAGCGCAACACGGTCGCCGTGATCTCCGACGGCACCGCGGTGCTCGGCCTCGGCGACATCGGCCCACGCGCGGCGATGCCCGTGATGGAGGGCAAGTGTTGTCTGTTCAAGGAGTTCGCCAACGTCGACGCGTTCCCCATCTGCCTCGACACGAAGGACCCCGACGAACTCGTGCGCACGGTCAAGCTGCTGGCGCCGGGCTTCGGCGGGATCAATCTGGAGGACATATCCGCGCCGCGCTGTTTCGAGATCGAGCAGCGTCTGATCGACGAGCTCGACATCCCCGTCTTCCACGACGACCAGCACGGCACCGCCGTCGTCGTGATGGCCGCGCTGCTGAACGCGGTCAAGCTCACCGGGCGCAACCTCGCCGACCTGCGCGTGCTCGTCATCGGCCTCGGAGCCGCGGGCGTGGCGGTCACGAAGATCATGCTCGCCGCGGGCGTCACGCACATCGTCGGCGCCGACTCGCAGGGCGCGCTGCACGTCCAGCGCGAGGACTACCTCGACGGCACGATGACGCAGATCAAGCGCTGGTACGCGGAGTCGACCAACCCCGACTGCCGCACGGGCAAGCCCGCGGACGTGATCGACGGCGCCGACCTCGTTATCGGCCTCTCCGGCGCGCGCGTGCTGCCCGCCGAGGCGCTCGGCCGCATGAACGAGGACGCGATGGTGTTCGCGATGGCCAACCCCAACCCCGAGATCAACCCCGAGGAGGCCGCGCCGTACGTGCGCATCATGGCCACCGGGCGCTCGGACTACCCCAACCAGATCAACAACGTGCTGTGCTTCCCCGGCATCTTCCGCGGCGCGCTCGACGTGCGCGCCCCGCAGATCACCGAGCCGATGAAGATGGCCGCCGCGGAGGCGATCGCCGCGATCATCTCCGACAGCGAGCTGCGCGAGGACTACATCATCCCGTCGGTGTTCAACCGCGACGTCGCGCCCGCGGTCGCCGCGGCCGTCGCCGATCAGGCGCGCAAGGCCGGCACCGCGCTCGCTGGGCACGAGATCGGCTACGCCCAGGGCGACACCGAAACGCTCGCCGTCGGACCATCCGGCGGCGCTGGCGCCGACGGGCGCACGTGAGGGGCTGAGCCGTGAGCGCGCTGCGCGTGACGATCACCGGCGCCACCGGCCTGATCGGCCCGCAGCTGACGGCGGCGCTGCTGGAGCAGGGCGCCGAGGTGACGGTGCTGACGCGCGACCCCGAGCGCGCACGATCGAAGCTCGGCGACGTCACCGCGCTCGCATGGGACCCGCTCGCGGACGCCGCGCCCGTCGAGGCGCTGGGCGGCCGCGACGCCGTGGTGCACCTCGCCGGCGAGCCGGTGGCGCAGCGCTGGAGCGCTAGTGCGAAGCGGGCGATCCGCGAGAGCCGCGTGACCGGCACGCGCAACCTGTTGGCGGGGCTCGCGGGGTGTCAGACCGCGAGCGGCGGTGCGGCCATTTCGGACCCAGCCGGCGGGCACGCGCACGGCGGCGGGACAGCCCACAACGAGGCCGGCGACCGCCGGCGGCCGCGCACGCTGATCTCCTCCTCCGCGATCGGCTACTACGGCCCGCATGGCGAAGAGCCCCTGGATGAGGACTCGCCGCCGGGGACGGACTTCCTGGCGCAGGTGTGCATCGAGTGGGAGGCCGAGGCGGCGAAGGCGAAGGATCTGGGGGTGCGCGTCGTGCAGGTCCGCACCGGCGTGGTGCTCGACGCCGCGGGCGGCGCGCTCGCCAAGATGCTCACCCCGTTCCGCCTCGGCGTCGGGGGGCCCGTGGCGGGCGGGCGCCAGTACATGGCGTGGATCCACACCGACGACCTAGTGGGCATGATGCTCGCCGCGATCGACGACGAGCGCTGGAGCGGCCCGATCAACGCGACCGCGCCCGAACCCGTCACGAACGCGACGTTCTCACACGCGCTCGGCAAGGCGCTGCGCCGTCCGTCGCTGCTGCCCGTGCCGGGCCTCGCGCTGCGCGCGCTCTACGGCGAGATGGCGGAGATCGTCACGACCGGCGCCCGCGCGGTTCCGGCCAAGCCGCTGGTGCTCGGCTACGAGTTCAAGCACCCACAGTTGGAGCCCGCACTGCGATCCGCCCTCGCCTAACCCACTCAAACGCTCAGGGCTGGCACCGTGACGCTGTTCGGCGTCACGGGACGGTTCTGCGTCTCGATGATGACTCGACAAGGGCGCTTGCTGAGCAGATAGGTCGCCGTCGGCCCGATCTTCTGCTCGCCCGCGGGCGCGTGGATGGTGGACCAGTAGATGACGTCTGTTCCGACGCGTTCGGCTTCCTCCACGAGCGCCGAGCCGGGGTTGCGCGTGCGGATCAGGCCGGTGTGGATCTTGATGCCCGCGCGTTTCGCCTGAATCCGCGCGCTCTCCAGCACCGAGCGCCCGTGCGCCTCCTCCTGCTCCAAACCCGCCTCAAGTGAAAGCTGGCTCGGCACGGGCAGCACGTAGATGGCATACACCACGCCCTCTTCGCCGATCAGCTTCGCGGCGCTGCGCAGGGCGGAGGCGCTGACGTCGTCGCCGAAGATCGGCACGAGCGCGGTGCGGTACTCCAACTCCTCGAAGTCCGGAGGGCGTTCCGGGCGCGGGATGCGGTAGGAGTCGCGCAGCGTCAGGCCCTGGCGGCGGCGGTACACGTAGTAGCCGGCCATCCCGGCGAGCATCCAGGGGATGCCGATCGTGCGCGCCTCGCGGTGCAGCGCCACGACGGCGCACCACGCGGCGAACGTGCCGATCGCGCCGAGCACCGCCGTCAGCGGGATCGCGCGGCCGCGCACGTTCACGTTCCACGGCATCCGATAGGGCCGCTCGCGGTCGGGCTGTGAGAGGCGCAGCGCCACCACCGACACGTGCGCGGTGGTGAACGACAGCATCGCGCCGAACGAGTAGAGATTGCCCAGCAGCGTCGTTTCGCCCGGCAGGATCAGCAGGCCGGCGAGGATCGAGAAGAAGACGATCGTGAACCACGGCGTGCGGAACGTCGGGTGCAGGTTGGAGAAGATACTCGGCAGCTGGCGGTGCTCGGCCAGCGACCACGACAACCGCGAGATCCCGATCAGCCCGGCGTTCGTGGCGATGAACAGGATCGTCGCCGCGAGCACCCCGACGTAGTCTTTGGCGACCGTCAGGACCACGCCGTGCAGCCCCAGGCGCGAGACGATTCCCAGCACGGGGTCGTTTTCGAAGTGCCCCCCGAGCGCGGTCGCGTAGCCGGCGTGCTTGTACGTTTCCGCCAGCGGCGCGCTGAAGCCGATGCCGTGGTGGATTACGGGCAGCGCGGAGAGCGCCACCACGGAGATCCCCGCGTATACCCCGAGCACCGCGACGAGCACGAGGTTGACCGCCTTGGGGATGTCGCGGCCGGGGTCCTTCGCCTCCTCGGCCATGTTCGACACGGTCTCGATGCCCGTGTAGGCGACCATCGCGACCGACAGCGCAAAGATCACCTGCGTCCAGCTCGGCACCGTGCCGAGGTGCACCTGGTTGACGAGCAGCGACGGGTTCAGCACGAGCACCACGCCGAGACCCACGAGCAGCACCTGCGTGCACAGGTCCGCCACCGCGAGCAGCAGGTTGAGTTTCGCCGACTCCCCCAGCCCGCGGATGTTCAGCGCCGCGAGCAGCACGATCGTGACGATCCCCCCGATGATGTCGCCGGGGTTGTGCGTCAGGCTGGGGAAGAACGCGCCCAGGTAGTGCGGCACGAAGAACGCGGAGATCGCGATCGTGATGATGTAGTCGAGGCTCAGCGCCCAGCCGGCGAAGAACGACACCACGTCGTTGAACGCGTGGCGCGCGAACGAGGAGGAGCCGCCCGCCTCGGGGAACATCGACGCGCCCTCGGCGTACGTCTTCGCGGTGAGCACGAACAGCGCGCCCGCGAACATGAACACGAGCGGCGTGAGGCCCAGCGCGTGGGCGGCGACGAGCCCCAGCGCGTAGTAGATCGAGGAGCCGACGTTGCCGTACGCGGTGGCGAACAGGCCCGGGACGCCGACCGAGCGGCGCAGTCCATGCTCTGAGAGGCGTGCCATCCCAGCCCGACGCTAGGCGCAACCCCATTACGCCGACGTGACGATCCTCACGCGCGGCATAACGATTTCATGACGATTCAGGCCGGCACGGCGACCTTTTCGCGCGCTGGCGGTGGCTGCTGGTTCTCCGTCTCGATGATGACCCGGCACGGGCGCTTGCTCAGCAGATATGTGGCGGTCGGCCCGATCTTCTGCTCGCCGGTGGGGGCATGGATCGCCGACCAGTAGATCACGTCCGAGTGGACGCGTTCGGCTTCCTCCACGAGCGCCGAGCCCGGATTGCGCGTGCGGATCAGGCCCGTGTGGATCTTGATCCCCGCTCGCCTCGCCTGGATGCGCGCGCTCTCCAGCACCGAGCGCCCGTGCGCCTCCTCGACCTCCAGGCCCGCGTCCAGCGACAGCTGGCTCGGCACCGGCAGCACGTAGATCGCATACACCACCCCCTCCTCGCCGATCAGCCTCGCCGCAGCGCTCAGCGCCGAGGCGCTCACGTCGTCGCCGAAGATCGGCACGAGCGCGGTCTTGTACTCCAGCTCCTCGAAGTCCGCGGGGCGCTCGTGGCGCGGCGCGCGGCTGGTCGTGCGCAGGTCGAGGCCGTGACGGCGGCGGTAGAGGATGTACACCGCCATCCCCAGCGACAGCCAGAACACGCCCGCGAGCGCCACCGCGAGGTGCAGGATCGTGACGGTCACGAACGCGAGGCCGGTGCCGACGATGCCCAGCAACGCGAACACCGGCAGCTCGCGCCCGGCGATCGTGATCGTCCCGGGCCCGCGGTAGGGACGCTCGACGTCGGGCTGCTTGATGCGCAGGCGGATGACCGACAGGTGCGCGATCGTGAACGACAGCATCGCGCCGAACGCGTACATGTTGCCGAGGAATTCCGCCTGCCCAGGGATGATCGTCAGGCACGCCACGCCGCCGAACAGCAGGATCCCGATCCACGGGGTCGAGAAGCGCGGGTGCAGGCGGCTGAGGCGGTCGGGCACCTGGCGGTGCAGACCCATCGAATACACCAGCCGCGACGCACCGATGATGCCCGCGTTGGCGGCGATGAACAGGATCGTCGCCGCGAGCAGGCCGACGTAGATCTCACCCGCCGACTGCAGCGCGCCGAGGTGCAGGTGCTTGACGATGCCCAGCACCGGGTCGCCCGCGAAGCCGCCGTGCGCCTCGTCGGTGCCCAGCAGCGAGGTGTACTTGCCGTCGGCGCCTTTGTGCACCGGCAGCGCCGACAGCGCCACCATCGGCAGCGCCGCGTAGATCGCGAACACCGCGAGCACCACGAATTTGATCGCGCGCGGCACCGTCTTCGTCTCGTCCAGGGCCTCCTCGGCCATGTTCGAGATCGTCTCGATGCCCGTGTAGGCGATCATCCCGATCGGGATCGCCACGAGGAAGCTTTTCCACGTCGGCGCCACGCCGAAGCTGACGTTGTCGATCAGCACGTCGGGCGAGAGCACCAGGAAGACGCCCACGGCCACCAGCAGCAGCTGCGTCGCTAGATCGACGATCGCGAGCACGATGTTCAGCCCCGCGGCCTCTTTCACGCCCACGACGTTGATGACCGACAGCGCCATCACCACGGCGATCCCGAACAGCACGTCGCCCGGGCCGTGCTGCAGAGCCGGCCAGAACAGCCCGCCGAGGTAGTGAGGCACGAAGAACGCGGAGATCGCGATCGTGATCGTGTAGTTGAGCATCTGCGCCCAGGCCGCGAAGAACGACCACAGCTCGTTGAACGCGTGACGCGCGAAGGACGAGGAGCCGCCCGCCTCGGGGTACATCGCCGTCGCCTCCGCGTACGTGGCGGCGGTGAGGTAGAAGATCACGCCCGTGATCAGGAAGACGATCGGCGTCAGGCCGAGCGCGTAGGAGGCCACCAGGCCGAGGGCGTAGTAGATCGAGGAGCCGACGTTGCCGTAGGCCGTCGAGAACAGCGCGCTCGTGCCGAGCACCCGCCGCAATCCGTGTTGGCTCAGGCGCGCCATCAGCCTCGGAGCGTATACAGGCGCGCTGCCGGCGGCGCCGCGCGACGCGGGCGCAGCCGGTGCAAAATCCCATTCATGGCAACCGCCAAAGCAGGAACGCACCGTATGATCCCGACGAACTTTGGGGCCGGCCGACCGCGCCCATTCGAAACCATGGAAACCGCGCGACGCGAAAACTACGACTCCGGTGAGCACTTCGTGCTCGAATACGGCGAGCTGCGCTTCACGTTCAACGAGACCGACTTCTCCGAGCGCTGCGAGCAGGCCGCGCTGAAGCTCGGCTTCGTCGGCGGACGCCTCGGCGAGGAGGAGCTCGAAGATCTCGTCAACCTCGCCGTCAACGGCGAGATCTCAGAGCCCGCCTCCGCGCTGGGCGAGCACGTGAACGTCTGCTGGCCCGAGCTGGTGGGCCCCGCCGAGCGCTCGCTCGTGCACTGGCTGCGTCGCCTCGTCTTCCGCGGCGCGTGGCTCGACCAGCGCGTGAAGGAGGGCGAGCTGACCGTCTGCTTCGACGAAGCGAGCGGCACGTTCGCCTACGTACAGCCCGAACGCAGCCACGAGCCGATCGAGCTCGCCCCCGAGCCATCCTGGGGCCGGGTCGCGTACCGCGGCTAAGCACAGCCGCTGGGCCGACCAGCGCGGCCCAGTCGATCGACCGCAGATGACGAGCAAGCCCGCCGCTCGCGCAAAGCTTCTACTCCGCAGCCTCCACGCGCGCCTTGGCGATCGCCTCGGCGCCGTCGTCTCCGACGAGCAGCTCCGGGCGCAACGTGCCGCTGCCCACGAGGTCCACGATCGGCTGGCGGCCGGTGGACTTGAGCGCGATCACGGTCGTCTCCCCTCCCACCGGCTGGGATGCGGTGGCGACGATCGTCAGCGAGCCGCCGTCGCGCAGGTTGCGCGCGGCGGACAGCGCCTTGCGCGCGGCGTGCTGGCTGATGCCGTCGAGGCCGTCGATCAGCACGAGCGCGTTCCCGCCGCGGGCGGCGACGCGCTTGGCGGCGTCGATCGCTCGCTCGATCGCCTGACCCTGGGAGTCCGACGACGCGGCGAACCCGAGCGACGCCACGGGCGCTACCGAGCCCTCCTGCCACTGCGCGATCTCCTCGGGCCGCGCGCCCGCGAGCACGAGGCTCAACTCGAGATTCTCCCGGCCGTTGAGCGCGTCGAGCAGGCGCCTGAGCGTCTCGCTCTTGCCGGCGTGGCGCGCGCCCACGATCACCGCGCGCGAGCCGAGCCCGAGCGGGGTGAGCCACTCGATCGCCTCCAGCGTCGCGTCCTTGGAGTCCAGCGCGAGACGCTCGCTCGGCCAGCTCACGGGCAGATCCTCGTAGCGTCCGCCGTCTGAGACCGCGTCCGCGGAGGTGCCGTTGATCGTGTCGATGCGAACCAGCGAGGGGTAGCGCTCTGAGCGGCGCGGCGTGCGCACCGGGCCGGTCACGCGGTCGCCGCTGACGAGCTCGCAGCGACGGACCTGCGCGGCGGAGATGTACACGTCGTCGTCCGAGGGCTCCGGCGGGTCGACGCGCAGGAACGCCGAGCCGTTGCCGAGCACCTCGACCACCCCGGCCGCGATGCGCCCGGTGCTCTCGGAATCTCCGGCGTCGGTCGCCTCGCCGTCGTCGCTTGCCGAGCCTGAGCGAGTGGATGAGGAGCGTCCCGCGCCCCCGCGGGCGCTTCTGCCACCACGAGCGCGGCGTGCGCCGCTGCTCGTGGACGTGCGCGAGGAGCTCTCGTCAGCGTCCTTGCCGCTGTCGGCGTCTGACTTCGCCTCAGCGTCGGACGTCGCGTCAGCCTCGTCGGCCGACTCGTCCTTCGCGGCTGAGCCGGCGGCGCGGCGCGCGCGCGGAGAGCGGCGCCTGCGCGGGCGCGGCGACTCCTCCTCGTCGTCTGAGCCGTTCGAGGTGCTTGCCGGGCTGTCGCTCTTCTCCCCCAGGATCGCGTCGACGAGGTCCGCCTTGCGAAGACGCCTGAACCCGTCCAGGCCGATCTGATCGGCGATCGCGTGGAGGTCGGCGAGAGGGCTTGCCTCCAGCTCGGGGCGCTCGAGTACTGCCATGGTGTTCCTTCTTTCTTAGTGGTAAGGGCGGTTGGCGTCCCGTCGCGTTGGACAGCGCGGGCACCCGTTCGTTGACCCTCAGCGTAGCGTTTCGCGCGGCGAAGGCTCGTGCCGGATTTCCTCGGTGAGCGCCAGATCCCTTCCCACGTCGAGCTCGCCCGCGAGTGCCGCGCGCACCTTCAGGAAGTCGCGCCGCGGCCTCGACGTCGTGCACGCGGAAGACGTGCGCGCCGCTGTCGAGCGCCGTGCGCGAGCGCCGCGAGCGTCCCCGCGAGGCGCTCGCGCGGCGCGCGGTCGGTGAGCGCGCCGATGAAGTCCTTGCGCGAGATCGCCATCAGCAGCGGGCGGTCGAAGCTCGTGCAGCCGTGCGGTGCTGGCGCAGCAGCTCGATCGTCTGCGCGGGCGTCTTCGCGAAGTCCGGGCCGGGGTCGAGGATCAGCTGCTCGGGCGCGACGCCGCGACTTTCCGCGAGCGCGACGCGCTCGGCGAGGAACGCGAGCACCTCGCTCGTCACGTCCGCGTACAGGTCGGGGTCCTGCAGCCGTTCGCGCGGCGCCGCGCGCGTGTGCATCACCACGAGCGCCGCGCCCGTGTGCGCGCACACGTCCGCCAGCTCGGGGTCGCGCAGGCCGCTGACGTCGTTGACGATCCTCGCGCCCGCGGCGATCGCCGCGCTCGCGACCGCAGGCTTGTAGGTGTCCACCGACACGACCGCGCCGAGCTCGCCCGCGACGCGTTCGATCAGCGGCGCGACGCGTTCGATCTCCTCCTCCACCGCCACCGGCGGGCGGCCCGTCGAGGCGGACTCGCCGCCGACGTCGAGGATGTCCGCCCCCGCCGCGAGCAGCTCCGCCGCGAGCGCGCTCTGCGCGTCCAGGCTCGCATAGCGCCCGCCGTCGGTGAACGAGTCCGGCGAGGCGTTCACGATCCCCATCAGCCACGGACGTGACCCCAGCTCGAGCGTCATGTCCGCGGCGCGGACGCGGTGCTCGGGCGCCCTCACGTCGTGGTGCCCGGGCGCGGTCCGCCCGTCGCTGGAGCGGCGCGCAGCGCGGCGGGGTCCGCGGTGCCATCGCGCGAGACGCCTTCCGCGTCAGACGCGTCCGGCCGCTCGACCTCCGCGACGATCCCCTCCGCATCCGCCTCTTGCGCGAAGCGCTCCAGCTCGAGCGCCAGGCGCTCGCCATCCCAGCCGAGCTCGTGCGCGAGGATGTTCCCCACGACCTCCACCGGGCTCGCCCCGCCGGCGGGTTTGACGCTCAGCTCGCGCGCCTGCAGCAGCCCCAGGCGGGTGCGTCGCAGGAGCACGTCGCCGATCGAGCGCGCCTGCTCGTGGCGGGCCGCGAGCGCGACCTCCGCGAGCAGGTCCGGGCAGCCCGCGACGATCGGGCTGAGCCAGTTCGCCGCGCTCGCGAGCGAGCGCGAGCACGTCGTGGGCGGCGTGGCCGTAGCGCGCGGCGAGCGCGCGGTAGGAGTCCTCCGGCACGCCCTCCACGCGCGGCAGCTCGTCGGCGTCGATCGCCTGACCTAGCGGGATCTCGTGGGTGCGGCATGGCGCGTCGCGCGCGTCGCGCTCCACGAGCCGGTCGACCGTCATCTTCGCCATCCGCCGCCACGTCGTGAGCTTGCCGCCGGTGATCGTGATCATCCCCGAGGAGGTCTCGTACAGCTCCGCCTTGCGCGAGATGTCGACCGACTTCTTCGGGTCGCCGCGTGGAGATCAGCGGGCGCACGCCCGCGAACGCGCCCGTCAGGTCGCCCGGGCCGAAGTCCGTGGCGAAGAACTCGTTGGTCGCCGCCAGCAGGTAGTCGACGTCGTCGGTCGACGGGCGGATGTGCGCGAGCGAGCCGTCCTCCTCGTAGTCGTTGTCGGTCGTGCCCACGAGCGTGTGCCCGTGCCACGGCAGTGCGAAGATCGAGCGCCCGCCGCCCGCGGGCACGATCGCCCCGCCGACGAGCGGCAGATCCTCGTGCCTGAGCATCACGTGCGTGCCGCGGCTCGGGCGGATGCGCGGCATTTCGGCCTCCTCGTGCAGCTCGCGCGGGCGCAGCTGATCGGCCCACACGCCCGTCGCGTTGACCACGTTCGCGGCGCGCACGTCGAAGCGAGCCGCCGCTCTCCATATCGGTCACGTGCACGCCCGCCGCGTGCCCGCCGCGCTCCAGCAGGCCGGTCACGTCGAGGCGGTTGGCGCATACCGCGCCGAAGCGCTCAGCCTCGCCGAGCACCGTCAGCACGAGGCGCACGTCGTCGGTCTGGCAGTCGTAGAACAGGTAGCCGCTCGTCGGCTCGCGCGAGGCGAGCGCCGGCAGCAGCTCCAGGACTTCCTCGCCGGAGATCACACGGTGGCGCTCCGGACTCCAGGACTCGCCCTCCTCGCCCGGTGCCCCGGCGACCGCCGGGCCTCCCTGGGCTCGCTCTGCACGTACCCGTCTCCCTCGTCGGCCGCGCAGACGCTCGCGCGACATCACGTCGTAAAGGTTCAGGCCCACGCCCACGAGCCGGTCGGGGTGCGCGCCGTCGAACGCGGGCACCACCAGCGGCAGCGGACGCACGAGATGCGGCGCCAGCTGCACCAGGAGCTGGCGCTCCAGCAGCGCCTCGCGCACGAGCCCCAGGTCGAAGTTCTGCAGGTAGCGCAGGCCGCCGTGGACGAGCTTGCTCGAGCGGCTGGAGGTGCCCGACGCGAAGTCCGCGCGCTCCAGCAAAGCCACGCTGTAGCCGCGTGTGGCCGCGTCGAGGGCCACGCCCGCGCCCGTGATGCCGCCGCCGACGACAACCACGTCGAACTCGTCCTGCGCTAGAGCCGCGAGTGCTTGGCTGCGCTCGATCACGCGCCCAGTCTCGCAGAGGACGAGGCGGGCGAGGGCTCTAGATGTTGCCCAGCTCGGCGGTGATCTCGCTCACCGCCGACTTCGCGTCCCCGAAGAGCATCTCGGTCTTCGGGTCGTAATACAGCTCGTTTTCGATACCTGCGAAGCCGGGGTTCATCGAACGCTTGATCACGATCACAGAATGGCTGTCTGAGACCTCGAGGATCGGCATCCCGTAGATCGGAGACGACGGCGTGTTCTTCGCCGCGGGGTTGGTCACGTCGTTCGCGCCGATCACCAGCGAGACGTCGGTACGCCCGAACTCGGGGTTTGCCTCCTCCATCTCCTTGAGCTGGTCGTACGGCACGTCCGCCTCCGCCAGCAGCACGTTCATGTGTCCGGGCATCCGGCCCGCGACCGGGTGGATCGCGTAGCTGACCTCGACCTGGCGTTTTTCGAGCTCCTTGGTCAGCTCCCTGACCGCGTGCTGGGCCTGCGCAACGGCCATCCCGTAGCCAGGGACGATCACGACACGATTGGCGTAGGCAAGTTGGATCGCTGCGTCGGAGGCGGTTGTGGAACGGACCGTGCCGGCATGCTCGCCTGCCCCGCTGGCGCCCTCGACAGCGCCACCCCCTCCGAAGCCACCCGCGATGATCGCGGGGATCGAGCGGTTCATCGCGACCGCCATCAGGTTCGTGAGGATCGAGCCGGAGGCTCCCACGATCATCCCCGCCACGATCAGCGCGGGGTTGTCCAGCGCGATCCCCGTCGCCGCCGCCGACAGGCCCGTGAACGCGTTCAGCAGCGAGATCACGACCGGCATGTCGGCACCGCCGATCGGGAACACGACCGCGTTGCCGAGCAGGCCGGCTGAGAGCAACAGCAAGATGAAGAGGCCTTCGGAATGTTCGCCGGCAGCGATCGCCACGCCACAGCCGACAGCGACGAGCAACAGAAGTGCATTCACGAACTGCTGTGAGGAGCCGAGCGTGATCGGCCTGCCGGGGATGATTTCCTGGAGCTTGCCGAACGCGATGTTCGAGCCCCAGAACGACACCGACCCGACGATCGCCGCGAACAGCGAGAAGATCGCGATGTACGTGGGCGCGCCCGTGAAGCCATCCGAGAGGCGGAACTCAGACCACGAGATCAGGAACACCGCGCCGCCGCCCACGCCGTTGAACAGCGCCACCATCTGCGGCATCGCGGTCATCTTCACCTGACGCGCCGCGGGGATGCCCACGGCCGTGCCGAGCGCCACGCCCACCACGATCAACGCCCAGTTGCCCTCGTCCCGGTTCAGCAGCGTCGCAACGACGGCGATCGCCATGCCGACCGCCGCGATCCTGTTTCCGCGCACCGCCGTCGTCGGCCCGGACAGCCCACGCAGACCCTGGATGAACAGCGCGAACGCGACGATGTAGAGAACATCGAGGAAGCTCTGGTTCTGCAGGAAGGACGTGGCGAGCGGCACGCTGCTCACGACCTCCCCTCCCCGTCGCCCGATGATTTCGGCTTCGACTTGAACATCTCCAGCATGCGGTCCGTCACCAGGAAGCCGCCCACCACGTTGATCGTGCCGAACGCGATCGCGATCACCAGGATCACCTTGTTGAACGTGCCGTTGCCCGACAGGCCCACCACGAGAAGGCCGCCCAGCAGCACGATCCCGTGGATCGCGTTCGTACCCGACATCAGCGGCGTGTGCAGCGTGTTCGGCACCTTCGAGATCACCACGAAGCCGATGAAGCCGGCCAACACGAGGATCGCGAGGTTCGTCGTCAGGGTGCTCGCAACAATCATTTCGCTGCCTCCACCGCCGCTTTGGCTCCCGGGTGGACGATCTCGCCGTCGCGCGTAACGCACGCGCCCTTCACGATCTCATCCTCGAAGTCGAGCTGCAGCGCGCCGTCCTCGCCCACGAACAGGTCCAGCAGCGCCTGCACGTTGCGCGCGAACAGCTGCGAGGAGTGCTCCGCCATGCCCGCCGGGAGGTTCAGCGGCGAGACGATCTTCACGTCGTGCTTCACCGCCGTCTGCCCCGGCTCGGTCAGCTCGCAGTTGCCGCCCGCCTCGCCCGCCAAATCCACGATCACGGAGCCCGGCTTCATGCCTTCCACCGCCTCCGCCGTCACCAGCCGCGGCGCCGGGCGGCCCGGCACGAGCGCGGTCGTGATCACCACGTCGAAGCCCTTGATCGCGTCCGTCAAAGCCTGCTGCTGCTGCGCGCGCTCCTCCTCCGTCAGCTCGCGCGCGTAGCCGCCCTCGCCGCTCGCCTCGATCCCCAGGTCCAGCCACTGCGCGCCGAGCGATTCCACCTGCTCGGCGACCTCCGGGCGGACGTCGTAGCCGGTCGTGCGCGCGCCCAGGCGCTTGGCCGTCGCGAGCGCCTGCAGCCCCGCCACGCCCACGCCCAGCACGAGCACCTTCGCCGGCGGGATCGTCCCGGCGGCGGTCATCAGCATCGGGTAGAAGCGGCCCATCTCCTCCGCGCCCAAGAGCGCCGCGCGGTAGCCCGCCACGTTCGCCTGCGAGGACAGCGCGTCCATCGCCTGCGCGCGCGAGATCCGCGGGATCGCCTCCATCGCGAACGCCGTCGCTTTCGCGTCCGCCAGCGCCTGCGTCGTCTGCGGGCTCGTCAGGGGCGCGAGGAAGCCGATCAGGATCGAGCCCTGGCCGAGGCCGCGGATCGCCTGCGGGTCCGGCGGCGCGATCGTCACCACCACGTCGCAGCCCCACACCTCGGCTGCGTCCTGGCTGATCTTCGCGCCAGCCTGCTCGAACGCAGCGTCCGTCAGCAGCGCGTCCGCGCCGGCGCCCGCCTGCACGACGACGTCGAGGCCCTTGGCCCCCAGCTTGCTGACGACCTCCGGCACGAGCGCCACACGATGCTCGCCCGCCGCGGTCTCCTTCGGAACACCGATCCGCATGAGGTGCGAGAACGTATCCGATCCAACGGATGAGCGTTGGCTCGGTGTGCGAAGCTTGGGTTCAGATGACCGTCAACCTGACCCGTATCTATACAAAGCTCGGCGACGGCGGAGAGACCCACCTCGGCGACATGAGCCGTGTCTCCAAGCTCCACCCACGCGTCGAGGCCTACGGCACCGTGGACGAGCTCAACGCCGTCATCGGGCTCGCGCTGCTCGCGCCCGGGCTCTCGGAGAAGTTCGCCGCGTGGCTGCGGCGCGTGCAGAACGATCTGCTCGACCTCGGCGCCGACCTGTCCGTTCCCGACTCCGCGCCTACGGCCGGCGGAGAGGGCGCGCCGGACCGCGAGCGGCTGCGCGTGGACGGCGAGTACACCGCGTGGCTCGAGCAGGCGTGCGACGAGATCAACTCAGGGCTCGAACCGCTGCGCTCGTTCGTGATCCCCGGCGGAACCCCCGCGGGCGCGCACCTGCACGTCTGCCGCACCGTGTGCCGGCGCGCGGAGCGGCGCACGATCGCCGTCGGCGAGGAGGTCAACCCGGAGGTCGTTC
Source organism: uncultured Solirubrobacteraceae bacterium (assembly GCA_963813055.1). GTDB lineage: Bacteria > Actinomycetota > Thermoleophilia > Solirubrobacterales > Solirubrobacteraceae > Palsa-744. The sequence goes on along the minus strand of CAWEXM010000004.1, from coordinate 1,013,771 downwards.
GCTACCTCAATCGGCTCTCGGACCTGTTTTTCATTCTCAGCCGCGCCGCCAACGCGCAGGCCGAGCCGGGGGCGCGCAGCGAGCCGCTGTGGGCGCCCGGCGCCCATGAGGGCTCCGAGACGAGTTAGATCGGGCGGCCGGTGGGCCAGCGCCGCTCGGCCGCCCGCAGGGCCGCGAGCGCCAGCGCCGTCCACAGCGCAGCCACCAGATAGCCGCCGATCACGTCGCTCGGCATGTGCCATCCCAGCATCAGCAGGAAGCAGCCCACCGCCGCCGCGAACATCGCGCCGAGCAGGGCCACGAACGGACGAGCGCGCGCAGGCATGACGAGCACCGCGCTCAACACGAGCGCCAGCGCAGCCGTCGCATGGCCGCTCGGCCACGACACGGGGCCGATCTGCACATAGCCGACGGTCACATGAGGGTGCGCGAGCAGCGGCTTGAGCGTCTCCGCGGTGTAAGGGGCCAGAGACATCACCGCCACCGCCGCCGCAGCCACCCTCGGCCGCAGGCGCGCCAGCGCGAACGCCACGATCGCAAGCCCCCAGAGGATGAAAAGCGTCGGATCGAGCAGGTGCAGCACGAAGTTGCCCACGCTGTCCACCCGTTCACCGCTCATCTGGGCGAAGTCGTTCAGCACGACCGCGTCTTTGTAGCGAGCGCCCGGCACCAGCTCCGCCACGACCCACACCACCACCATCGCGGCTGCGCACAGCGCCGCCATGCCGATCGCGCTCGCCGGACCGGACCACCGGGCGGGCATCGCGGGACGTCTCACAGGCGCCGTCTGTGCGCTGTAGGCATGTCCAGACATGCTCTCAAGGGTACGACGGCCGCTTAACGCCCGCTCAAGGTCTTAGCCGGACGATGGCGCGAGGATCACGCCCAGCGCCGCGCCGAGAGCCGCCGCGACCCGCGCGACGCCACGCCCAAGCGCCGCCCGCAGCGGCGCTCGCAGCACCCCCGACGCGGCGGCGGCGCTAGCCGAGGCGCGGTGATGGCGGGCGACGTGGACGGGCGCGATCGGCAGCGGCCTGACGGTCAACGCCGTGAGCGCCTGGGCGGTGACCCACACCGGCGTCTGCGCACCCGTGCGGGAGTAACGCACGCTGCCGTCCGGCGCGATCAGGCTCTCGAGGTAGCCGAGCGGCGAGCGGCTGCCATGCCGCATGACCGACTGCACGTCGTGCGCGGTCGCGCCCAGCGCTTGGATCGCCCAGGCGGTGGACTGCGCGTTCGATTCTCCGCCCGCCTGCTGGGGAAAGCCGCCGTCGAGGTTCTGCGCAGCGAGGATGTAAGACGAGCTGCGCGCGACCGCGGGGCTCGCGCGGATGCCCGCGGCGACGAGCGCCTGCAGCGCCGCGGCGGTGTCGTCCACGTCGCTGCCGCCGCCGCGCTTGGCGAACCCGAAGCCGCCATCCGATTCCTGCTGTCGCGCCAGCCAGCTCGCCGCGCGGCGCACGATCGGATCACGGGCCGGGTAGCCCGCCGCGCGCAGCGCCAGCGCTGCGAACGCCGTCAGGTTCGCCAGCCCGCCGAACGAGCCGTCGCGGCCGCGGAAGCCCAGCAGCCGCCTGACCGGATCGCCGCCCGGCAGCGAATGCGTCGAGGCGCCGCACGCGCGCAGCGCGAGGATCGTCCGCTCGAGATCGCCCGCGCCGTGCAGGCTCGACGCCTGGGCCCGAATCGCGTCGAGCACAGTGTGGCCGCTGGCGCTGCGCACGGTCAGCGGGTTGCGCCCCGCGGCGGCGAGGCCGAGCGCGGCCCACGAGGAGAACAGCTCCGTGCTCGACTGACCCCGCGCGCCGCCGAACCCGCCGTCCGCGTTCTGCGACCTGACGAGGTACGCGACCTCGCGCGCGCCGGCGACGCGGGCTGCGGCGGCTTCGGCCACGGCTGGTGGGCGGGCTGCGCTCGTCCCGCCAGTCGCGCGCGCCCGGTCCGCGGAAGCGGTGAATGCGATCGCCGGGAGCGCCAGCGCCAACACGACGAGCGGAAGGGCCAGCGGTGAGGATGCGGCGCTGCCCGACGCTGGCGGCCCGGCCGGGTTCCAGTCGATCTCCAGGCGCAGCCTCACGCGCGTGAGCATTCGCAGCAGCGCCGGGCCGAACGCGAGGCCGAAGGCGAAGCTCGCGATGACGTGCGTCGCGTCGAATACGGCCGCCGTGCCGAGCACCACACCGAACGCCCTCACGGTCTCACTGCCGACGCCCGTCCACGTGTACAGGTTGACGATCAAATTGAACACCTCCGCGGAGGCGGCGCACGCGAGCGCGAGCGCCAGCGGGCTCATCTGTCGCGAGCTCGCGCGCCCGAGCGCAGCGCCGATCAGCCCCACGACGCCCCAGCCGAGCATCTGCCACGGCGTCCACGGCCCCTGGCCGAGCAGGAAGTTCGACGCGAAGCCCGCGATCGCGCCGATGGCGAAGCCCGGCGCCGCGCCGAAGGCGACGCCGCCGATCAGCACGATCGCGGTGGTCGGCTTGACGTCCGGGACGGCCGCGAACGCGTCGCGGCCGAGCGCGGCGATCGTCGCGAGCGTCGCCACCAGCGCGAGCAGCTTCGCCGACGGATGCGAGCGCTCATACCACCGGAACGCGAGCGCCAGCGACACGAACACCAGCGAAAACGACGCCAGCTGCCAGCTCATCGATGCACCCGCTCCGCAGTCGGGGGCGACGGCGTGGGTTCCCCCAGGCCGGACATGCGCGCGCGCAGCAGCTCGGCGCCCTCATCGGGGCGCAGCGCGCCGGGCGCGCCATCGAGAATGCGCGCCGATTCGGTTGTGAAGTACCAGCCGCCCGAGAGGATCTCCTCGACCGGGCCGTCCGCGATCACACGGCCGTCGGCGAGCAGCACCGCGCGCGTGGCGAACTCCGCGGCGAACTCCGCGTCGTGGGTCGCGACGATCACCGCGAGGCCCGCCGCCGCGCGCTCGGCGAGCCAGCGCGCGAGCACGCCCTTCGCCAGGCGGTCCATTCCGCGCGTCGGCTCGTCCAGCGCCAGCACCGCCGCGGGCTCCTCGCCGCCGAGCACGATCGCGAGCGCCAGCCGCTGGCGCTGACCGCCGGAGAGGTCACGCGGGTGGCGCGCGCCCAGGCCCGCCAGGCCGACCGCCTCGAGCGCCTCTGGCGTCGCCTCCGCGTCGACGCGCTCGTGCAGGAAGTAGTCGCCTGGGTTCTGCAGCAGCAGCGCCACCCGCCCGCTGCGCTCGATCGTTCCGCGCGTGGGCGCGAGCAGCCCCGCGGCGTGGCGCAGCAGCGTGGACTTGCCCGCACCGTTGCGGCCCATCAGCACGACCGGCTCGCCGGGGCGCAGGCGCAGCTCCAGGCCGCGCAGGATCGCCGGACCGTCGCGGATCTCGTGCCACACGCCGCGCATAGCGAGCGCCGCGGGCACATCGTCGCGCTCGCCCAATCGCAACCGCGCCCTCGCGCGCGCGATCAGGCCCTCCGCTGCGGGCGGCGAGGCGGGGAGCCCGCTCGCGGACGGAGACGCGCCCGACGCGTGCAGCAGCCCGCGCGCGCGCAGCGTGGCGCGCGCCTGCTTGACCCCCGTCGGCGGCGGGCGCAGCCCGACGCGGTCGAGCATCCGCGCACCCGGCGTCTGCAGGGCGGGGGCGTGCTCGGCGGCCCACTCGAGAAACCCCCGCGGGTCGCTGTCGCACACGATCGCGCCGTCGGCCATCGCGATCACCCTGTCGGCCGCCGCAAGGCAGCGCTCGAGCCGGTGCTCGATCAGCAGCACCGCCGTGTCGGCCTCCTGGTTGAGCCGTCGCAGCTGCCAGATCAGCTCATCGCCCGCGACGGGGTCGAGCTGCGAGGTGGGCTCGTCGAGCAGCACGAGCGACGGGCGCGCCACGAGCGCCGCGGCGAGCGCGACGCGCTGCAGCTCACCGCCCGACAGCTCGCCGGTGGCGCGATCGAGCAGATGGCCGATGCCGAGCGCGAGCGACGTCTCCTCCACCCCGCGCGCCACCGCGCCGGCGCCGCCGCCGAGGTTCTCCAGCACGAGCGCGAGCTCAGCTCGCACCGTGTTCATCACGATCTGTGTCTCCGGGTCCTGCAGCAGCGTTCCGGCGGCCGCGCCGATCTCCGCGGGCGTGTGCTCGCGCGTGTCGAGGCCCGCTACGGTGACGCGGCCGGCGAAGCTGCCGCCGTGGAAGTGCGGGACGAGACCCGCGGCGGCGCGCAGCAGCGTCGACTTTCCCGACCCCGACAGACCCGCAACCACGCAGAACTCGCCCGGCGCGAGCGACAGGCTGACGTCGTGCAACGCGTCCGCCTCGGCCGTGGGGTAGCGGTAGCCGACGTGCTCGAAGCCGAGAACGCTCATGGCTCGATCCCGCGCCGGTTTGCGAACGGGGCGAGCACGACCGCGAACGACAGCGCCGCGAGCGCGAACACGCTCACCGACAGGGGAAGGCTCACGAGCGGGTAGACCTGAAACGGCGCGCCCCCGCCGAGCGCGGCGAACGCCGAGACGCCGAGCAGCGCCGCCGCTGCGGCGGCGAACGCGAGGTCGTGGCGCGAGAGCGGGCGCCTGGCTCGTGGCGCGCGCACTCGCCCGCGGGCGCCGTAGCCTCGCATCTCGAGCACCGCGGCCACGTCCAGCGAGCGGTCCAGCGCGCCGCCGACCGTCGCGCGCACGACCGCCAGCTTGCCGCGCGCTCCGCGCGCGCCGCCGTCGGGCCGGCAGCGCTGCGCCTCCGCCAGGCGCCGCGCGTCCGCACCGATCACGGGGATCAACCGCGTGGCGAGCGTCGCGGTGAGCGCCGAGTGCGGCGAGATGCGCCGAAAGGCGAGCAGCAGCTCGTCGGGGTCGGCAGCGCACACCGCGAGCAGACACGCGAGCGCCACCACGAGCAGGCGCAACGCCACGACGAGCCCGTACACAACCGCCTCGACGGTGAGGTTGACCTGTCCGAGCACGCCCCAGTCGCCCAGGCGCGCGAACACCGTCAGCCCGCCGCGACTGATGAGCACGTTCACGAGCACGATCAGCACCACCACCGGCAGCGTGGTCGCGCGGACCACGCCCAGCAGTTGGCGTGCGACCCCCGCGGCCGCGGCGGCGGCGAGCACCGAGATCAGCAGCGTGCCCAGGAGCACGGGGTTTTCGAGCAGCAGCGCGGACGCCCCGAGGGCGGCCCCGTAGGCGGCGGCGATCGGCGCGCGTGCGGCGTGCAGCGGACTCGCGCGGCGGCGGTAGGCGATGCGGTTGACGCCCGCCAGCGTGCTCATCGGCTCGCGCGCCCGCGGCGGACGATCGGCGCGATGTGGGTCGGCGCGCTCACGGCTTCTCCGTCCGCGCCGGCAGCGGGATGGTTTCACCGGCCGCGAGCGCGACCGCGAACCGATCGTGAAGCGCGCTTTGGTCGAACGCGCGCGCCGCCAGGTTCAGGCCCGCTTCGTCGGTTCCCGTCACGACCCACACTGGCGCGTATTCCGCGCGGCGCGTCGCCGCCACCAGCCCCGCGCCGCTGGAGAGCGTGCGCGCCGCGCGGCCGTCCTCGTCGAGCAGCGTGAGCGTGCGCCCGTCGGCGGAGAAGCGCGCGTATACGCCGCTGGCGCGCGGGCCTTCGGCGATTTTGCGCGCGTCGAGATCGCCTTTCACCTGCGCCCACGGTCCGACGAGCAGGCGCAGCGTCGCCGCTGCGCCGCCGATGCCCACGCCCGCGATCGCGGCGGGAATGTCGAGCGAGCGCAGTCGCTCGGCGACCGTTCGGCAGACGTAGCCGCGGACGACCGCGCATTCGATCCGCACCGGCAGGCGCTTGCCGTCGATGCCGTTGAGGAACGGCTCGGGGAACGATCCGACGACGGCGGGGATGTGCTCTGTCTGGCTCCAGTCGTGCCGGTCCCACCAGATGTGATCGCCGGGCTCCACGTTCGATGAGGCCGCGCCCTTGCTCGCCTCGATGCCGTTGACGTAGTAGAACCAATCGACCGGCTTGCCCGCTTCTTCGCCGCCCGCGAGCCCGTCGACGCTCTGCACGAAGGCGCCGCCGTAGCGCGTCCGCACGCCGTAGTTGCGCATCAGCAGGCTCATCGCCGTCTCCTGACCGCTGATCTTCAGCGCGCCCGAGTGAGGCAGGTGGGTCGCACCGAAGTCGCGTGTGACCGACAGCTCCACCGCGCTCGGGGCGGGCCCTGCGCCGAGGCCGCAGCCCGCCAGCACGGCGGCGGCGAGCGGCGCAAGAAGGGCTGCGGCCCATCTGATCACGGCTTTCGCCTACATCCGCCTCGATAGGCTTCGCACCAGAACCACACCACCAGCTCCCCGGCGCGCAGGCGCCGGCCGTCGCCCTTCGGGCCGCTGGGGTCACCTGCGCCGGTGCTGCCGATGGCCCCGTCGACCTCGTACTCCCAGCCATTCTGGCCGCGGTTCCTCTCCCCACCGAGCGAGTACACGAACAGCTGGCCGGAGTCCGCGGGCGAGGCTCCACAATGACCGTAGTCGCGCAGCGCGAAGCCGGGACCGCCAGCGCGACGAACGGCGAGCAGCGTTGCGAGCGGCGTCCCGGCAGCCACGGCACAGCTACGGCGACCGATACGCACCGAACTCGCGGAGGCGGTGACGGTCCGTGCCCTCGAGAGGACCCGCCCACCGACGCCGACGATCACGCTGCGCACCCTCGGACCCGACGCAGCCGCGGCGGCGGGGGGGCGCGACGGCCTCGGGCCCGAGGCCGTCGCTGTCGTCGGCGCCGTCACGAGGACGAGCGCCGCCGACACCGAGCAGCAGAGCCTTCTAGCGGACATAGAACACCCGGCGCGAGCTGCCACGGGCGAGCGTCGTGACGTTGCCTGCCGCGTCGCTCGCCTTGATGTCGAGCACGTAACGCCCCGGCCCGAGCGCCGCGGGCAGCAGGTAGGAGAACACGCCGCCATCCGAGAGCTTGAAGAAACCGCCGCTGCCGCAGCGCGCGGCACGGAAGCGAGCCCTGACGCCGTCGTAGGCGGAGCAGCGTCCGCGGTAGCGACGACGCAGCTCGGCGCTGACCGCCGTGACGGCGCTGTGCGCGACGATCGTGCCCGCCAGCACCCTCGGGGCGGAGCGGCGTGGGTAGACGTGGCCGTCGATCGGGCCGGTCACGTCGGGGACGAGCGCGTAGGGGCCTTTGTATGGCGCGGGCGACGGCGCGCCGCTGCCGGTCGTGGACGTGGTCGTGCCGCTGGGGGATGCGGTCCCACAGTTGCCGTCGTTGCCGTTGTGCACGCAGACGACGAAGCCCGCCGACGGGGCGTCGCCTGTTTTGGTCGCGCGCAGAGTGACGTTGCCTGTGGTGCTGAGCGTCAGCGTCGCGAGCCCGCCCGCGACGCTGATTGCGCTCGCTCCGCCGCCGGAGACGGTCACGCCCGCAGCTGGCTGCGCTTCGCCGTTGCCTTTTTCAGCAAACGCTTCTGCGGGCGTGTGGATGGCGCTGGTCTTGACCGTGAACGGCGTTCCAGCCTGCACACTCATGGGCACTTCGCCTACGACGAGCGGCAGCACCGTAGGCGAGTAGAAAGGTTCTGGCTCGTGGTCGGCCACCATGACGACTTCGTCGCCTTCGCTCAGGAGATCCGAGCAGATGCCGCCACCCCATTTGTAGTTGACCCACTCCGCCCAGGTGTCGGATTCGTTGGTGAACGAGTGGGTCTCACCGAGAATCGTCTGTGTGAAGTTGCCGGCGCCGCCACTGGCCTCGCCGTGATCCCAGTTCCCGCCGACGGCGAGGTTGATCGCGGCCGCAACGCTGTTAGCAGCGCAGCCGCTGACGGGCTCGGGCGCGTTCAGAGTGACGGATGTCTTCGGCAGCAGCGTCGCTGCTTCGCCCTCGATACGGACGGTCACGGTCGGTCCAGCAAGCGCGGAGGATGTTGCTGGCGCAGCGATTGCGAGCAAGCTCGGAAGTAGAGCACCGAGAGTCAGATGGATACGACGAGTTGTGAGCATGGAGCCGACCCCTTTCCACGAGGGCTTGTGGGCTTGCGGTCGGAGGCAGGTCTCCTGGCTGCCGGGCCTACCCCTCCTAGCCTTCCCATCCCGCCGACAGGCGGGTCAGTGGCTGCACGCCGCTACGGCGTGCCACGGTGGGCATCCCCGGTCACAGTGGCGGGTCCGCGCCGGATTCTCACCGGCTTCCCTTGGCCACCGACCGTATGTGTCGCTGGATCGTAGCGCTCGTCAGCGACCGACGGAGTCCAGATCGGCGTCCGTGTCGCCAAGCACGCCGCGGTGGGCGTCGCTGAGCACGGGACCTTCCGCGAGCAGGCGTCGCGCGTGGTCCAGGTCGTCGGAACGGCCGAACGTGAGCGCCGCCTTGACGGCGCCGTCCCGCAGGTACCAGGTCGTGAAAGAGCCGTCCTCGAGCGAGCCGCGCACGATCTCCTCGTCCCATCCGTATGCGGGCCCGACGTACTCGAGTTCGCCCCAGTCGCCGAGCACGGAGTAGAAGTACGGCACGGTGTCGTGCGCGACGTCGCGGCCGAGCATGTTCAGCGCGGCGGTCTTGCCGTGGTTGAAGGCCACGTCCCAGTGCTCGATGCGCATCGCGGCGCCCCCGTGCACGACGGACTCGTACTCGCAGATGTCTCCAGCCGCGAACACCCCGGGCGTGGAGCTCTCCAGACGCGAGGAGCACAGCACGCCGCCGCGCTCGCCGATCGTGAGCCCCGCGCGCTGCGCCAACTGCACGTCGGGCGTGACGCCCGCGCCGATCACCACGGCGTCGGCGGCGAGCTCCAGGCCGCCGCGGGTGACCACCTTCTTGACACGCCCCTCGCCCTCGAAGCGCTCCAGCTCATCGCCCCCGTGCACGGTCACGCCGTGCGCTTCGAGCAGTTCCTGGAAGAAGCGCCCCGCGGTGGCGCCGAAGCCGCGTTCGAGCGTCGCGTGCTCCTGCATCACGATCGTGCAGCGCTTGCCCATCATGCTCAGCGACGCCGCCACCTCGCAACCGATGTAGGAGCCGCCGATCAGCACCACGTCCTCGGCGTCCGCGAGGCCCTCGCGGATCGCGTCGGCGTTTCCGAGCGTGCGCAGGTAGTGGATCTGCTCGAGCTCGCAGCCGTCTACGTTCAACCGACGCACGTTCGCGCCCGTCGCGATCAGCGCCTTCTCGAAGGAGACCTCCTCCTTGTTGGAGAGCTTCGCGGTGCGCGCCTTCAGATCCAGACCCATGACGCTCGTGCGGGTGAGCAGCTCGATGTTCTGCTCCCTCCACCAGTCATTGGGGCGAAACAGCGTCTCCTCGCGGCTCTCCTCGCCGCGCAGGTAGCCCTTGGAGCACTCCGGCCGGTTGTACGGCGGGTCGAGCTCGCGGCCGACGAGCAGCACCTCGCCCGTGGCGCCTTCCTCGCGCAGCCAGCGCGCGCAGTTGGCGGACGCGAGACCGCCGCCGATGAGCAGGTAGTCGACCTTGCGGGAGGGCATGTGCGGGAGCCTACAACCCCGGCGGGTGGCTGACCGACCAGTGCGCCCAAGTGGGGATGCGATCGAGGATCCGCCAGCGCGGACCGTCCTCCGCGCGGTTGGGGCCGACGTCGGTGCCGTGGTGGCTCGTGTCGAGGCGCAAACCGGCGATGAGGACGAACACGTGAGGCGTGGGGGCATCCTCACGCTCGATCCCACGCACCCGCAGCGGCGTGAGAGCCGATTCGTTCTTGAGGTGTCCAAACGCGCTCCACCAAGTCGCAACAAGACGACCCATACGGGAAGGAGCTCACAAGGACCGAGGCGCGCTGACCTTTGGCTCTTGCCGCCAGCCAGCCCCCCGGCTGACCACTACTCAGCGAGGTTACGCGCGCCCCGTACGGCTGCCAGCTTTTCCCGTTAGCTCCAACCGGTTTCGTCCAACTCCACGCCGAGCAATTCAGCGAGTCGCCTGATATCCGACCGCGTATGGCTAGCGAGCTACTTCGAGAACGAGACAGGCTCCTTCCCGTTCTGACCTACGCGCGAGATGATGCGATGGTTGCGATAGGCGATGCGCTCCAACATCACGGCAGGGTCCGTGATGTCAGCAGCCTTAACGCGGAGGTTCGGCATCGAGCGATGATGAAATTGAGCAGAAAGACTCGCCCCCAACGCGCTCAGGTAGTCCTAATCCGCTCTAGCAAGCCAATCTCAGGCCCAAGAAAGGAACCAGCAGCAAAGAACCAGCCAACCCGTACGGGTTCGCTGGTTCCTTTTTGGCCCTTATAGAATGGGGGTGCTTTGGGCATCTGGAGGCTTAGCTCCGGTTTTGCGGCTTTTTCGCTGCCGCTTGTCTGCGCTTAGCGAAACGACGATATTGCGACTCGTGACACGTCACCATCCGGGGCCTGTTTCTTGGGCAGCTCGGTCTCTGAGTCTAGATACGAAAAGAGCGGGGTCCCCCGCTCTTTTCGCTGACCGAATCCTTAAAACCGCCTTACTTCGTGTAACCCTTCCTGAACTACTCTCTTTGGGTCTGCTCACGTCTCCGGGAAGAGATAACGGGATTGCCTCCATCTGGAGGTCTCCGCGTCTGGCCGACGGAATGCGTCGGGGAACCATCTTCTTCTGACTGCTTAGAGGCGGCTTCCGCTTTCAGGACGCGTCGGTCTGCGCGCTTGACCTTACGGCGGATGGTCGGGGGGAAGAGCTTTACCTCGACTTCGGAGTTCTGCTCGTCTCGCACTCCGTGAGCGACTGCGAGGAAGACCAGATAAACAACGATGAGAGGCGCGACAACCACCACGACCTGGGTCGTGATGGTGGTCATAGCTCCTACCTAGACCCGAAAGCCTGTTTTCATAACGATGCTCCTTGTTCGCTCATATTCGTTCGTCTGTGCTCGACCTACGCCCGCCATTATCGCATCCTCGCCCGGCAGTCCTAAGGGGGCGTCCTGCTGGACCGCGTAGCCGCCCTAAGTGTTCGGGCATGTCGGGCTGCGCGCTGGAGTCATCCACGTTTAGCTGTCTGGCCTGGAGCGCGGGCTGCGCCGGGCTCGTCACGGGAGAGGAGCCTGGGCGAGGTCCGGGTGTGCCTGAGACCAGCTGTCAATCTCGGAGCGCCACCAGTACCAGTAGTTCGTGACGCGGCCCGCTGGCTTCGGAAGGCCTGGGCACGCTAGCCAGAGCTCCTCGTGCCTGCCGTCTATTGGGAGTCCGCATAACCGGCGCATCTCAATGCTGTTCGTCACTTGGTTCTGGAGTTCGCCGGGCGTTCGTTCTGGGAACGGTTCGCCTTTGCGATGAGCTTTGATGTCGCTCCAGCGCCATATGCGAATGTGATGGAGATTGAAGGCGTAGGGCGGAAAGCCGTTCTTCGTGACGAAAGTCTTTGCTGCGTTCTTGCTGATGCCGTGGGTGAGGCTGATTCCTGTGAGACTTGTGAACTCGCGGTTTTCTTGCTTGTGGCTCTTGAGGTGTTGGGCTTGCGCATCAACAAGGCTGAGGTGCCCGCGCGCCACTTCGAGGTGGAGTGGACGCGGTTCGGCGGACACCGTGATCTGACCTGGGTTTCTCGGAGTCGGTGGTCTGGAATCAGGCGGCGGGCTGTTGTTAGTGGTTGTTCTCGAATTCTGTGGGTGTGAGCATTTCCAGAGCGCTATGGCGTCGACGGGTGTTGTGCCAGGTCTCGATGTAGTCGTGGATCGCGGTGGCGAGCTCGACGCGTGTCTTCCACTTTCGGCGGTTGAGTAGCTCGACCTGCATCCGGGCCCAGAACGCCTCGACCATTGCATTGTCGTATGGGGCGCCGACAGCTCCCATCGAGGGTGCCAGGCCGGCCTCTCGGACCTTCTGGCTGAAGGCCCACGACGCGAACTGCACGCCCCTGTCGCTATGGATGATCGCGTCGGTGCTTGGGTTGCGTCGTTTGATGGCCATCCCGAGCGCGTTCGCAACCAGCAGCGCTGTCTGGGTGCTGTCGATCGACCAGCCCACAACCATCCGAGAGAACGCATCGAGGACGGCGCAGCAGTAGATTTTGCCCTCCCTCGTGGGGTGCTCAGTGATGTCAGTCATCCACAGCCTGTCTGGGACCCCACGGACGAGGCTTATGAGCCTGAGTCACGCAAGCTCCGTGAATACCGCCGACGCGGGCGGCGCAACCCGATGCTCTGGTTCTACCCGGACGCGGGACCATCAGACCTGGACTGAGCAAGCGGACGTTCGCGATGGCTGACCGTTGGGCAATCGCTCGCGCGACAGAAGAACCCCATCCTGGGGAAATCTTCCGTTCGACCGAATCCCCCTCAAATCCGTCTTGACAGTCTAAATGAGGGCAAGTAGCGTAGCGCCGCATCCCGGAGGTCAGCCACACCGTCCAACTCAATAGCTCGGCACTCCAAGCTACGAATACACCATGAAAGGGTGGCGCGAATTGTTCTCACGGAATCTGGCTTGGAAGCCCCGCGATCTCTTGCTGACTATGGGGACGCTTGCCATCCTGCTAGTCGTGGCCGTGTCCGACGCGTCCGCCACGCCACTGGTTACGCCTATCTCGTCTGCGACCGCACCAATCGATTGGGCGGTCTCTGCTAACGGCTCCGTCATCACCTACGAGATAACACCGAAGCGCGGGGAACCGTTGGTGTACCTGTGGATAGCCGGTCGCGTGCGGCGCGTCGATTCCTCGCGGATACGTGCATACTGGCAGCGTACCTATCTGGGTTACAACCTCAACGGTGGCGGTGTTGCGATCTCCCCGGATGGCAAGTGGATTGCTTACGCCGCCTTGAGTAACGGCCGTCCTGGGACCGCGTTTTACAACGTCGCAACCCATGCACGCACATTCCTCCCCAATTATATTCTCGATACAAAGGTTCTGGGGCTAGGCATCAACGCTCAGGCAATGAGCAGCAATGGTCAATATGTGCTGCTTACGAGAGGACTCAACGAACGCCACACGGGGCCGTTTGGCATTTACAATCGAGGGACAGGTCATTTTGCTCTCCTCCCTTCGCGCCCTGGCCTTGAAACGATCGGGCTCAACTTGAGCGCGAACGGGAACATCGTGCTTTTTGCGGAGCTAAAAGCGTATGCCGGGCAGAAGAGCACTGTCATCTACAACACCACCACGCACCATCAAACAACGCTGCCGTGGCTATCGGAGCAGACTCACTGGTTGTCTGAAGATGGAATGTTCGCACTAACAAACGGCGGGCCGCATCCACAATATTGGGTGACTCGCTATAGCGTCGCTACGGCAAGCGTAAGCGGCCCTCCATCCACGCGGGGCATCTCTCTGGAAGGCTCAAGCATAAACTTCAACGGAGGGATCAATGACACGGTCGCGCTATCCGGCGATGGCAACACCATTGAGTTCGTGTGCAGCGGCGGCATTGACCTGTACTCATTCACGACCGGCGAATATTCGGTGCTCCTGCCTGTCTCCTCCAATCTGAAAAGGGCCAGCCTGAGCGCTGACGGCAACCATGTCGTATTCGCTGGGCAGCACGGTCTATACGAGATTTCGACGGCGAGTGCTTCACAGGTCGGCGGCTTGCCTCCCGCGACGTGTGCGCTCTGATATCGCGCGTCCCGATCACCTACGCCCCTCGACACCGTGACTGACTCTCCCAGTACTCCAAAGCCCCGTTGGAATAGCAATCTGACCGTGGCAGTGATCGCTGCCCTCGCTGCCATCGCGGGGGCTGCTGTGGGTGGGTTCGCAACCTACTTCGGTAATTACGAGCTTCAGAAGTCACAAGATCACGCAGCCGCGAAGGGCGCTGCACGGGTCCTCCAAGGCGACCTTGCGAGCATCGCCACTCGCATTGAAGTCGAGCTAGTGAAACATCGCTATCTCGCGATTGGTGCTCAGTCCAGTATCACGATTAGCACAGAAGATGAGAAGGAGATTGCGGCAAACGTGAGTGCTCGCACTTGGGACCGGGTCGCCTCGGCGAAGCTCGTGATTCAAGACGAGCAGGAAAGCTCAAACGAACTCGACAACATCGAAGTCCTAGAAGCCCGCAAACACTTGCCTGTCACCCTGAAGGGAGCGAGGCTGCACTTCGAGGAAGGCAGCCTGCAAGCGCTCCGAGATGCTGTCGTTGCCCTCAAAGAACTTACCGGCACGTACTCAGGCGACTAAGTCGCAAGACGAGCTAGGCAAAATGTACGCACGCTATCGGCGCGGCATCTAAAGTCACAACATGATTGTCACGCTTTTGTGGATTGGTGCCGGGCTATCGTTTCTAGTATGGGCCGTGAGCATTACGCTTCTTGCCGTTCCTGAACTGCTTGTATTTAACTCCAGTAAGTCATCCAGTTGCAGTCGCGATGAACTGGAGAATGGTCCCGATAACAAAGAAGACTGCCGCTAGCGATACCGGCCAACGCCCACGGTTCAGTTTTTCACGCAACTCTTTGTCGTCGAGACTATCGTTGACATCTCTGAATATTCTTGCCAGCCAAAGGACAGTGAAGCCGAACAGGCCGCAAACAAGGGCCACGCTGCCGCCTAGCACGAGGGAACGCCCAAGAGAAGCAGGACTTCTGACATGGCCTTCATCGATGCCCCATCCTCCCAGCAGAAATCCCGCCAGCGTAAAGAGCGATGACACCCACGACACCTTTTTGCGCCAACCCTCTTTACTTGCCAACGTGAGAAGCTGTGCTTTCGCGAAGGTCTCAAAAATCTCGGGGGTTATAAGTAGGCCGCTAGCTGTCATAAACGCTAGACCAAGCGAGGCAGCAGTATTGTGTTCCAGCACGAAGGACATCGCGACGAGCAAGACGAACACCGCGATCGCCCCTATCAACGCGGCTGCGCGTAGCTTGGTCATTGCTACTCCTGCATTAGCTACGATGGCATCAGGGTCCTGGGTCATCAATAGGCCTCCTCAGCGGTGTCGTATTTCGAGCGACTCCCATAACGTGGTCGAGCGCGATGATTGCGCCGACAACGCGGATAAGCGCGAGGGCAAGAGCAGCGACTGTCACGGCCTCGTACCCCTGAGCGGGACGACTCCCGGCATCCAAGGTGATCCCAAGGGTGCAGAGGATAAGCGCGAGCAGCAGCGCCCAGGCAGCACGGAAGAAGGCACGCGGTACCCGCTCCCATTTCGAGTGTTCTCGCAGAGCTTCCAAGCGCTCGGTCGAGGGCAGCGCGATGAGGATTGCGAGCGCTGTCAAGGCGAACCCGAGTAGTGCCCCGCTCGTCGTCGCGAGCGAGCCGTAGAGCGAGGCACGCCCAGACGGCGCGAGAACGTCATCGAAGCTCTTGGACTGCGCTCCCACGAAATAGGCAGCGACGAGGAGCAGAATGGCAAGCACATCTAGCTTGCCGCGATGCTCGATAACTAGATTCCCAGCTATGCGTCTCACGTCAGGAGACGCACTAAACGATCATCCGTGCGTTCGGCAAGTCTGTTTTGCGAACCTCGCGTATGGCGTCTTCGATGTGTTTGTACGCTGCTCCGACATCGAGAGCCTTCGAGCGTCCAGCGGGCTTCGCCATTGCTACGCGACGAACGAGCTTCTGCTTGAGGAGATCCACGACCTCTACTTTGTCGGAGGCCGGGTCATGCCCGGTCACGCGCAGAACCTTCGTCACCCGCTCCTGCGCTGGCAGCCCCATCAGTTTCTTTGCGAACGCGACGGCTTCATGACCCCAGGATTCGGACTCCTTATAGCCGGTGAGGGTGAGGTGGAGCCGTTTCCCGTCATCAACGCGGGCCAGTGCGACAGCGGCATCTCCGAACGGCCCGGTGTTGCGTAGTTCCTCTTCGAGGTTCGGGGTCGAGGCAAGCGAGAACTCAAGCACCTGCACCCGGTCGAGGCGGTCTAGCTGGTCGATGATGTCGCCCTGAACGAGCGTCCCAATCGTGAGTTCCATCAAGAGCTTTGTGCGCAAGAGCGACGCAAGCTGCGTCGTAACCCGAGGCGCATAATGGTTGTACTCGGCAGCGATAAGCCCATCCCCGGCGAAGACGACGTGCGTGGGCTCTACAAGGCCCGCATCCGCCGGGATGGGCAGGTCTTCGATGTTGCCGTTCAAGGACATCCCAGGAAGATTCGCCCTCCGGTCGCGGAAGAAGCGCAACCGTCCTGCCTCCTGGGTTCTTGGGATGCGGTCAACCTTGACCCAAGCGTAATCCTGGTCGCCAAGCTCAAGGAGACGGTCATCGCCTGCGAGTTCGTCCAGCCCGCGCAGGATCGCCGCCCGGTTCCACGCTTGGCCGGGCGGAACCTCAGCTTCGTAGAAGTAGATGCTGCGCGTAACCTCGTCCTTGTCCATCCTGCCTCCCTCGCGACGCTCGATGAGCGGGCAAGTTTTGCTCATCGGGCGGACGGTGCGGGACAGCACGAGCACGCGTGTGGCGCTCAGCTCGTTTGCGAGCCGCTGCGGCGGTCATACGACTGTCCAGTCCTTAGCTCCACCCCTGCGGAGGTTTGGGAAGAGGCGCGTCGTCTTGAGCTGAGAAGCCGTCCGGTCCAGGATCTCGAAGGCCCTATCGGGGTCTCGTGGGTCCGGATCAGGCGAGCAGAGGCACGAAGACTCCCCGCAAGGTTGGGCCTGCAAAGGCGTCCGCGTTCCCTGCGGAGCCGCGTGTCACCCCGGATGAGATCGTCCCCGGCTGTAAGCGCCGGGCGAGACGGAGCACGAGCCTTCCCTCTCCTCCTGATGACCGCACGCTCGATTACGCGGCCTCACGGGACCATCTGCGCGGCATCGAGCCCGGTGAGGTCGTTCTCGCGATAGAGCAGCTACGAGGCTTCCGCGAGGTCGTCCGGCCAGCGCTCGAAGCCGCTGACGATCGCCGCCTCTCCCCCAGGCCCGGCGAGACGAAGCGCCGGGGTCGGATGCCCTCCTACCACGCTCTCGATTACTGGCGGCTGGAGATCCTGCGCCGCGTCATCGCTTCCCATTCAACGCAGCACACTCGCGACTGGCTCACGACCGACAAGGCCGCGCGGACCCGTGTACTCCTCGGCTTCGACGGGCCGCGCACGCATTACGGCGGCAAGCCGAAAAAATGGATGGACGGCATCCCCTCCGATGGCTGGATGAGCGACTTCCGCACGAAATGGCTGCCCGAGTCCGAGCTAGCCTCGCTCATGGAACAGCTGGAGCGCTGGGCGCTCACCGAGAAGATGACAACGATCCCCGGGTTTCGCGAGGAGTGCCGGGTCCTCTACGCGGACGGCTCCAAGCTGGAGACCCACGCGACGCCGCCGAAGGTCAAGGACGGTGTAGTCGTGAACGAATGGAAGAAGGGCCGCAACGGGAAGCGTGTCCCCGCTATCACAGCTCCCGATGCCGGGTACGTGCCGAACGACGGCGGTAATGCCGACCACTCGGGCGCGGGCTGGAACATCGTCTTCGTGATGAGCAGCAAGGGCACGGTCCTCGCTCATCACAACGTGGCGATGAACATCCCCGAGCCCAACACGCTCGCGAAGATGGTCCCCGAGATCAAGGAAGCGCTCAAACCCCTCGGAGACCCCGAACTTCGAGTCCTCACGACGGATGCCGCGTTCCATTCCCATGAGACGCGCCGCGCGCTCAGGAGCATCGGCATCATCGAGAACACGCATCTTTCAAGCCACGCCAAACGCGGAAGCTCCGAACAGAAGGCCAAGGAACGGACGAAGAAGCGTTTCAAGATCAACGGGCATCCTGACTGGTTCGCCACAGGCCACAGAGAAATCGTCTGCAAGTGCGGGCAAGGCAAGACGAGTCGCGTGGCCGAGATCGACCGGGACGGGAGGGCGGTCGCCCGAATCAAGGGCGAGTGCGCGACATGCGGAAGCGTCCTCATCACCTCTGGCCTCTGGCGACTCGCCGGGAATGCGAAGTTTGTGAAGTGCAAGCCCAGCGAGCGAGAGCACGCCGAGTTCGACTTCGGTAACCCCCTCACGTTCCATGATCCGCTCTCGAAGGAGTACGGGCAGGCTCGCTTCAACGGACAGGAGGGAGCGTTCGGCAGCCAGTTCACGCAGCGCTGGAAGCTCCTCAAAAGCAAGCGCTGGTTCTACCGCCAATCCCAGGTCAACCTAGAGGTCTCAGCAATCATCACGATCACGCACGCCCTCAGCCTGGAGCAACTGAGAAGGAAAAAGGCGGGAGAAGCGAGCGACTCCGATGCTCTCGCAGCATAAGCCGGTCACACAATACGAAGAGCGGGTTCCTATCAAGGAAACCCGCTCTTCGTACTTTACTCATATGTGAGTGAGACTGAAATGTGACCGCTTGTTAAATCCGTTCCCTCTATCATTGGTCCTCGTAAGGTCTGCGTATATCGCTCACAAAGTCCGAGCATGTTGATCTTTGTGATCATATTCGGCTCGGTTTATCGTTGTTTTATTTAGGGAATCGGCATCCACCGTCAAGAGCATTGGTCACTTTGCTTTGACCTTGCGGCGAATACTCGGGGGGAAGAGCTTCACCTCGACTTCCTGATCCTGATCTTTGGGCGCTCCGTACGCGACCACCTCAAATACCAGAAGGACCACAATGAGATAAACGACCTGCACCACGACCAAGGCCGTGATGAAAGTCATAACTCTTACCTATCTCCCGAACTCTCTACTTGCTTCCATATGTTCTCCTAACCTCGATTTCTAGCCTGCGCGACGGCAGAGATATTGTACCGCGTTCCACACCCGCCTGCACTGTGTAACGCGCGTGCTGACACCCCTCCCCGACAGGGTTCCTAAAACGGTATGTCGTCGTCACCGGCTCCGGACTGCACGACCGGCTGTTCAGGGACGAGCGTCTTGGGTACCGGCGGAACCTGCTCTTGAACCAGCGAGCCATCGCGTTCGATAGCGAGCCTCACGATGAACTCGTTGAAGACGGCCGCGAGCCCGAGGGCGAGACGTGCGTAAGGCTCGCCGACCGGCTGGGCCTCCCGGCCTTGGCCGTGTCCGCCGAGCCGATTGCGCATCCAGGGCAACGCCATGACAACCTGCTTAGCAAACCCGCCCCGCAGATCCTCCGGCAAGCCATCGAAGAAACCCTCCTCCAAGAGGGCGTCGATGAGTTGCTGCGCGGTCAGGTGGTCTTTATCGAGCGCCGCCTTCATCACGCTCTCGAAGGACTTGCCCGCGTTATGCACGACCGCTCGACCGTCGCCATCTATGAGAGCATTCTGCGCGTTCATCATCTCCTGCGCCGCGCCTGAGAACTTGACGGAGTGCAACGTGCTCTGGCTCTCCGCCACGATGCTCTCATGGACGAAGACTGAGTCCAGAAGGACGAACTCGCTATCGAGAAGCCGCCAGTTCGAGTCCTCTTCACCGAGGATGCTGTTCAGCTCCGAGCAAAACGACCCCCAGCTAGCTTCGATGTGTCGCGCGTAACCCTCGATCGCATCGAGCAATCCGTATGCGGGGCCGTAAAGCACCCACGTCTCAAGTCTCTCGTCCGTGAGACTCCCATCCGGCCGCTCTACGTTTAAGTCGGTTCGTCCCATACGCATCGAGAAGGTCCGTCTCAAGCTGCTCCAGATCGCTTGTGTAGTTTCCTTCCTCCTGAAAGTGGTCATTGTGGCGTTCCATCAAGCGCCAGATACGAACGCGGAGCGTGTGCTCCAGCTCGACATTCAGCCTCCCGCTGGCTAGAGTTCGCTTGCGCCGCTTGCTGAACAAAGGCATACAGACAGGATATCTGTCGATGCGGGCGTAGAGGCTACTGTCGGCCCAATACGGCGCGATCTCGGGCGAGCGCAGGGCGGGTCAGGGAACGAACAGGCACGACTACCAAGACGAGGGTATGGCTTCCCTCGTCTTGGTAATCGACTCACGACTCGAACGTGAAAGTAAGGGCAGGTCCTCAGCACCTCATGGCACCTCGGACCTCCACCGCCCTCACCGCGTTCGCGTCTCACAAGGATAAGAGCGGATCGGAAAACTACTTACTTTCGCTTGGGCCTCTGGTGCTGCGCGAGCAACTGTTCTATCGGGCGCGGACCTCTGGAGGGGCCGCACGGAGAAGGTGCTCTACCCCACACGAGACAGCGTGCCGTAGCGACACGCGGTCGTCGTAGGCAAACCTCCATCCCAAGCTGGTGGCATCAATGGGGACCTTCCTGATGTGGCTGCTCAGCACGACAACGTGCGGGTCATCGTCGCCATGCTCCTCTATCCATAGGCTGCCGAGGTCCCAATCTCGATTCGCCAACCGCTGTTTTCGGGCACGACCTTCGCCGGATGCCGGGGAGCGAACTCGTAGCAAGCGCGGCGTAGCTCGCTCTGCATCTCCCGCTCAGATGGTGCCATTCGGCGCGACGATACCAACACTCGGAAAAGACGGCGTGCGCACTCCTAGCCTCCAGTCATGCCTAACCCCGCCCCTTCTCAGAGGCGACCGACCCCGACCTGCGAAGGGCATTCGATGGCGAGATACCGCCACGCACCCTGAGACTGCTCTACGGCTATCTGAGCGCCGAGCAGCCACCCGCCTCCATCTCGCGCGATCAGTTCGCCGCTGAGCTGGCCAGCATCCTTACCGACGCCGAGCGAGTGGAGACCCTTTCCGACCCGTTCCCATTCCGCTGGATAGCCGAAATCACCACCGGGGAGAGGATGCTTTACCTAAGTCTCCTGATGAAGCTGCTTTACGCGCCCGCCTAGAACAATCGTGGGGTAGCCACCAAGCCCGGTGCACACACCGACCGGAGCCACCACTGCCAGCACAAGCTGACCAGGCAGTGACCCGACGAGGCTGACCGGATACCGACCGGGACACAGCTGACCGGAGAGAATGAGCGGACACAAAGACCGAGCAGTTTGCAGGAAAACGCTGCTCCCGGCGACCGCTCGATGATCGCAATGCTTACGACGCAACGATAGTCTTGTTGTTAGCAGTACCCGGCGGCCCGGTGCGGCCCCTCCCCTACAACGGGAGTTCGCCGTACCGGGCCGTGTGCACTCGGGTAATCCCCTAGGGAACGCTTGTCACGATAAAGCCCTCGAAGGATGAGCGGCTGACCTCATTGCGTCCCTTCCCCGCTATTTGGGGAATTTGAGTTCCAAAACGCGCTCCAGAGAACACGATGAACACGGCGTACTCGGCGACCACGGCCTCAGCCACAGCCTTGACCACAGACGCGTAGCCCCACACTCAAAAACGCCCATAACCGCTATACAGCAAGGGATTTCCGCCTTAACTTGCCGGAAGCCAGGGCTCCTTCCCCGCCGCAAGCCCGATCACAACACCGCTAGCAGGGCACGAGGAGGTCGAAGTTCGCGAGCACGAGACCATCGCGGACAAACAGACGGCAACAAACGGCGCAGATACGTCTGCGGCGAGTTTTTCGATTTTCGCCCGAAGACTGCGGCTACCCGCCCAGCCCAGAAGTCCTCGAAAACGCCGCGAGCCGACTACGCGAAGACCACGAACCGCTCTAGAAAGCCGATTTCAGGCCCAAGAAAGGAACCAGCAGAAAAGAACCAGCGAGCCCGTACGTATGACATCATCCACCAGCGGAGTCGGCACACCCCTGCCGTTGCGGTCGAATAGCGGCACTTAACCCGCAGGCGACCGGGATCCTGAGCGCAACCTCTGGCCTTTACTACAGCTCGAGCACCACAATCCGCTCGCCCGCGTGTGCCTTCGCGATTGCCCGTCCGAGCGGCCGTAGCACCTCGAGCGCCGCGAAGTAGACCACGCCGTCCACGCAGTCGCTGCGTGCCCACGCGCGACAGATCTCCAGCAGTCTGCCCGGCGCCTTGACCGTCAACTCGACCTCAACGGCAACAGGCAACGACGCCTCCGCGAAGCTCTCGTGCGACATCGACCAGAGCACCAAGTCGGGTCTGTGTAGCAGCGGTGAGCCGTTTGCTCGCCGGCCGAGGATCGCGCTCCCAAGTGGTGTGCCCTCCTCTTCTTCGCCTCGCAGCCAGCGCTCGCCCGTCACGCGGTACTCGGGGTATGCGTGTTCGAGCCTCACCGCGACCTCCGCGCAGGCAATTGCGTGTGCGGCATTGGCGGCGCTTACGCGGCCCGGCTCCAGACGCTCCAGATCTGCTGCGCGCAGACCGGCAGCGGTCGCGGTATAGATGGCGGGACGACTCTGCAATGGACGCACGCTCGACAACAGTCCCGATTGCCTGGCCCCCCGCAGGCGTCCACGCGCGGCCTGCACACTGCAACGTTCGCGCTCGGCTAGCACGTCCGCGGTGACAGCGCCGAGACGCGCCACCCACTCGACCAACTCTGCACGGGCGAGCAGCACGTCCTTCCGAGGAGTCACGTGCGAGGCCTTACGAGGTCAAGGGTTGCTGAGTGGGCGTGGTGATGCGCGTGACTCGC
The DNA here is from genome assembly GCA_963813055.1 of uncultured Solirubrobacteraceae bacterium. Lineage (GTDB taxonomy): Bacteria > Actinomycetota > Thermoleophilia > Solirubrobacterales > Solirubrobacteraceae > Palsa-744. Next base: position 991,547 of record CAWEXM010000004.1, on the reverse strand, counting down.
ACGCTCGCGGCACCGCCGAGCAGGATAACGGCCGCCCACCCTTGCTCAAGACCGGCGATCCTGTCGGAATTGAGCACCGCCTCCCGAATACGTGTGCGCGTGGTAGTGCCGTCGCTTCGGCGAGAGACTTTCCAGACCCCGTGCCTCCCGGAGATGCTGGAGATCAGCGCAGCCGACTCGGGGACGACCTGACGGTGGGCGATCACGACGGACAGATTGCCCATCACCTGCTCGAGCAGCATCTCGTGTCCAGGCAGGCGCAGGTCTGAAAGCTCCTGTGTCGCGAGCAGCAGGCTCATTCCGGCCGACCGAGCCCGTGCGAACAGGCCCACCACGCGCTCAGCCGCCAACGCTGAGAACTCGTCGATGACCACGAGCGTCGCGATCGGATTCCCCTGTAGCGCGGCTACAGTGCTCTGCAGATCCTGAATGATCGCTGCACCGAGCATCTGCGCCAGCAACGGCCGACTGTCTGCTTCGAGGTTGAAGTACACGATCGCGCGTTCCCGCACCGCCGTCTGCAGGTCGAACTGCTGAACGTCGGGGGTCTGCGGATCCAACCACGGCCCGACGTCGGACTCGGTCAGGATCGCCAGTCGATCTCTGACCCCCGCGAGGTCGCGGCGCTGATGCGAGCTCAGCGAATCGAGATACGCCTGAGTCGCCTGCGCTCCGTCCTTGGGTAGGCCACGGACGAGAACCTCCAGGCGATCGGGGTCGAGGTACGTAACGACCGCCGCTAGGCTCACTTCGACGTCCGCCGCACGCAGCGCGCGCACAACGTGGCCGAGATACCGCTGGGCCTGACGTAGGTAATGAGGCTCGGTGAAACGCTCGCCCACCAGCATCTTGTCAGCGATCTCCGTCTCACTGCCGTACGCATACGGGTTGAAGACGCACGCTCCCGCAGGCGTCCACTCCAGGAACTTACGCCCCGTAGTCTGCGCTGCGCACCGGAGCTCCGAGCGCATACCATGATCGCCCTTCGGGTCAACGACGACCGCGCCCATACCGCGCTTGATGGCATGGACCACCATCAGGGTTTGGGTCACCGTCTTCCCCGAGCCGGTGGCCCCTACTACGAGTGTATGACGTGCACCTGCCTGCTCCCCGAAGGGCATCGTCACCTTCCGGCCCCTTTCGTCGCAACCGAGCGCCAACCGCTGAGTGTCCGGTCCATCAGCACCTGCCCGAACGCCGCGCCGCTCATAGAGCGCCGTTGCGATCGTGCGCAGGAAATCCATCGGGCCGTGCCGTTGCTCCGCAAATTCCGCGAGATCCGCGCCGGACTCGATGTCTTCGCGGTGCCAGTATCGAGAGCGAACAGCGGAAACGACGGACGCGAGGATGGGCGTGACGACAGAACCTCCGATCCTGATACGCGCATACAGCACAAAGGCGAGGATCGCTGGCGTCCACGTCCAGTGCAGGTGATGACGGCGCATGTAGCGCGCCGCGAACAGTCCGATCGCTACGCCGAGCCCTATGTGGAGCGCTGTGTGGAGGAGCCAATGGAGACCCGCACTGATGGCCCACCAGGGATTCTCCAGATCTTCGAGCAACGTGACGCGCGCGGGCAGGAAGCCAAGCGATCGAAGAGAAGGAACGCTAGGCCCTGTATCCGAGCGCCAGCTCGCGCCCGCGCTTCGTGTTCGGGGCTCGTTTCGGGTAGACACATATGTATGTCGAACGGCGCGGCCCGCAGACCCCCCTCCCAATGAGCCTCGCCGACCGCCTCCGCGCCCTCGACCGCCGCCAGCAGCGGAGCCCTCGGCTCGGCTTCATCGCCGCCGTCGTGAAGAAGTTCGGCGACGACCAAGCTGGGCAGCTCGCCGCGCTGATCGCCTACTACGGCTTCGTCTCGCTGTTCCCGCTGCTGCTCGTTCTCGTCACGGTGCTCGGCTTCGTGCTGCAGGGCAATCCCAGCGCTCAGGCCAGCATCCTGCACTCGACGCTCAAACAATTCCCCATCATCGGCACTCAGTTGCAGGCCAACGTCCACTCGCTCAAGGGCAGCGGCGTCGGTCTCGCGATCGGCCTCGTCGGATCGCTGCTCGCCGGCCTCGGCATCACCGGGGCCAGCCAGAACGCGTTCAATCAGGTCTGGCACGTTCCCCACAAGGACCGGCCTAACTTCCTCACCTCCCGCCTGCGAGGTCTCGGCTTGCTGTTCGTTCTCGGCGCGCTCGCGATCGTCTCCACCGTCGCCGCGGGCTTCGTGACTGCAGGAGGACCAAGCTTCCTTGCCGCCCTTGGCGGAGTGCTCGTCGCGCTGATCGTCAACCTGCTGCTGTTCTTCACCGCCTTCAGGCTGCTCACCGCTGCCGAGGTCGACACGAGAGATCTGCTCCCTGGCGTGATCTTCGGAGCGATCCTCTGGCTGGCTCTCCAGAACGTTGGCGGCCTGTACGTCAACCACGTCATTCGCAACGCCAAGGAGACTTCGGGCTTCTTCGCCCTGGTGCTCGGCATGCTCGCCTGGCTCTACCTGGGCGCGCAGGTGACGCTCATCGCCGCCGAGGTCAATGTTGTGCGCGCCCGACGGCTGTGGCCGCGGAGCTTCTTCTCCGATCCCCTGCTCGACGCCGATAGGCGCGCGCTCACCTCATCGGCGGAGGTCGAGGAGCGCATCGACGAGGAGAACGTCGAGGTCAGCTTCGACGCGGCTGAGTAGCCGCGTTTCGGCTCTACGAAGCCATATCCGACACAACCCCAAAGTACTTGCACACACAACGACCGCGCGCTATACTAACTAAACTTTCGTAAGCTCATATGGAGCGGTTACCTATGCCTTCACCGTCAGACAAGCCCACCATCCAGCCCTCCCCGCCCACGCCCCGCATGCGGCTGATCCCACTCGACGACACCGTCGTGTTCCCCAACATGGGCATCACGCTCACGATCGACGTCGGCGAGGACGAGCGCGTCGTTCTCGTACCACGCCACGAGAACGAGTTCCTCGAGGTCGGCACCATCGCCGAGGTCTCCGAGCAGATCCGCCTCCCCGGCGGCGGACGCGCGGTCGCCATCTCCGGCGAGCACCGCGCGCTCATCGGCGCCGCCGTCACCGGCCCCGAAGGAGAGCTGCGCGTCGAGATCGACGAGCGGCCCGACGCGATGCCCACCGACAAACGCACCCGCGAGCTGGAGCGCGAGTACCGCGCCACCGTCGAGGAGATCCTCGAGCTGCGCGGCGACGACGGGCGCATCTCCGCGTTCCTGCGCGCCATCGCAGAGCCCGGCGCGCTCGCCGACTCCGCCGGCTACTCCCCCAACCTCTCCTACGAGCAGAAGGTCGAGCTGCTGCGCACGCTCGATGTCACCGAGCGCCTCGAGCTGGCCGTCAAGCTCCAGCGCGAGAGCCTCGCCGAGCTGCAGGTGCGCAAGCGCATCCGCGAGGACGTCCAGGAGGGCGCCGAGAAGCAGCAGCGCGAGTACTTCCTGCGCAAGCAGATGGACTCCATCCGCAAGGAGCTCGGCGAGGACGACGCGTCCGTCGCCGATGAGTACCGCACCAAGATCGACGACGCCCACATGCCCGAGTCCGTCAAGGAGCAGGCACTCAAGGAGCTCGCGCGCCTGGAGCGCATGGGCGAGCAGACCGGCGAGTCCTCCATGATCCGCACCTACCTCGACTGGCTCATCGCCGTCCCCTGGGGCAAGCGCTCGGAGGAGCACCTCGGGCGGGCGGGAATCGTTCAAGAAGCGCGCGAGGTGCTCGACGCCGACCACGCCGGCCTGGAGGACGTCAAGGACCGCATCACCGAGTACCTCGCCGTGCGCAAGCTGCGCCAGGACCGCAAAATCGAGGCTGACCCCAAGTCCGGGGCCATCCTCACGCTGATCGGGCCTCCCGGCACCGGTAAGACGTCCATCGGCGAGTCCATCGCCCGCGCCACCGGGCGCGAGTTCGTGCGCATGTCGCTCGGCGGCGTGCGCGACGAGGCCGAGATCCGCGGACACCGGCGCACATACATCGGCGCGCTTCCCGGCCGTCTCGTCAGGGCGCTGCGCGACGCCGGCACCATGAACCCGGTGATCCTGCTGGACGAGGTCGACAAGGTCGGCGCGGATTGGCGCGGAGACCCCTCCGCGGCGCTGCTCGAGGTCCTCGACCCCGCGCAGAACCACTCCTTCCGCGACCACTACCTCGACGTCGAGCTCGACCTCAGCCAGGTGATGTTCCTGGCCACCGCCAACGTCGCCGACACGATCCCCGGGCCGCTGCTCGACCGCATGGAGGTGATCCGCTTCGACGGCTACACCTCCGAGGAGAAGCTCGCCATCGCCAAGGGCTATCTGTGGCCGCGCCAGCGTGACCGCAATGGCCTGCGCGAGGACGAGGTCGAGATATCAGACGAGGTGCTGCGTACGATCATCTCCGAGTACACGCGCGAGGCCGGAGTCAGAAGCCTCGAGCGCCAGCTCGGGACCGTGCTGCGCAAGGCCGCAACCAAGATCGCCTCCAGGAAGACCAAGGCCAGAAAGCCCCTCAAGATCGAGCTCGACAACGTGCGCGACGCGCTCGGACGCCAGAAGTTCTTCCAGGAGTCCGCCGCCAGGACCGCAACCCCAGGCGTCGCCACAGGCCTCGCCGTCACCGGCACCGGCGGAGACGTGCTGTTCGTCGAGGCCACCACCATGAAGAGCGGCAGCTCCGGCGGCAACGCGCTCGTGCTCACCGGCCAGCTCGGCGACGTCATGAAGGAGTCCGCCAAGATCGCGCTCTCCTACGTCCGCGGCCACGCCGAGGAGCTCGGCATCGACGAGCACGCGTTCGAGAACACCGAGTTCCACGTGCACGTGCCAGCCGGCGCGATCCCCAAGGACGGGCCAAGCGCCGGGGTCACGATGGTCACCGCGCTCGCGTCGCTCTTGTCGGGACGCCCGGTCAAGCACACCGTCGGCATGACCGGCGAGGTCACGCTGCAGGGACGCGTGCTGCCGATCGGTGGGCTCAAGCAGAAGGTGCTCGCCGCCCACGCCGCCGGCCTCACCGACGTGATCCTGCCGGAGCGAAACCGCGGCGACCTCGACGACATCCCCGAGGAGGTGCGCGAGCAGATGAAGTTCCACCCCGTGATGACCGTGCAGGAGGTCCTCGACCGTGCGCTCGAGCCAGCCCGCGCCGCCGCGCATGTCTCCTAGATGTGAGCCCGTCCCGATGGAGGTCCGCGAGGCCGCGGACCTCCTCGAGCGGCGCTGGCAGCTGTCGATCATCTACGCCGCGCTCACCGGCGCGCTGCGCTTCAACGAATTCGCCCAGGCCGTCGCCGGCATCTCGCCGCGGATGCTCGCCGAGCGGCTGCGCGACCTCGAGGGCGCGGGGCTCGTAGAGCGCAAGGTGATTCCGTCGAGCCCGCCGACCGTCGAGTATCGGCTGACCGCGCGCGGGCGCAGGCTCGGGCCGATCGTGGAGGCGATGCGCGAGTACGCGCGCGCGGGGATTTAGGCGCTACGCCACGCGGCTATGGCTTGGCCAGACGCCAGTTCGGATGCGCTCATAGAGCACGTCCGGGGCCAGGTCGGCGCCCCCTGGCCAACACACGGTTCCCGTCTCTGCGTCGACGCGAACGTCCACGAACCCTGTCGCAGTGCGGGCGCGCTCGAATACCGGACCGTGCATACGGCCGAGCACCTCAGCCTCACCCTTTAGGCCGTCAGCGAAGACGATCCGCAACGTGCCGTGTCGCGGAACCTCTACCTTCGTGATATCTGGGGTTTGACCAATCATCGCAGTGGCTCGATCGCGTGAAGTCTCTCACCTTCGCGGGCTCTACACCAGTTTCAGTTGGTCAGCTCCCGGCCGCTGCCGAACAGTTGCCCTGAAGCGCACTCCTTTGCCGGCACAACCCCACGCTCGTTGCGGATACCGATCGCGCCGATCAGCCCGCCGACCGCCAGCAGCGCCGCAGCGATCGCCATGCCGACGTGGAAGCTGTGCAGCGACGCCTGTTCCGCCGCGCTCGTCAGGGCTCGCGCCTGACCCGCTGGCAGCGCGTGGACATCGGGGCGGCCCAGCGGCAGGCGCTTCGCCGCCGCCACCGCCGCGCGCGCCGCGGGGCCGAGCGTCACGCCCGCCAGACGGCTCTGCAGGTCGGAGACGAACGACCCCGCGACCGCCGCGCCGACCGCCGCCGTGCCCATCAGCCCGGCCACGCGCGCGATCGCGTTGTTCACGCCTGAGGCGATCCCCGCGTCGTCCTTCGTCGCGTCGGCCAGCACCGCCGCCGTCAAAGGCGCGACCGTCAGCGACAGGCCCAACGCGAACAGCAACAGCGGTGGCAGCACGTCGCCGAGGTAGTCCACGCGGACGCCCGTGCGCTGGAACAGCAGCAGGCCTGCCGCGCACACCAGCGGCCCCCCGCCCATGAACAGGCGCGGGCCGAAGCGGTCCGCCAGCGCGCCGAAGCGGCGCGAGAGCACGAACATCACCACCGTCACCGGCAGCGTCGTCAGGCCGCTCTTCAGCGGCGAGTAGCCGCCGATCTGCTGCAGGAACAGGATCAGAAAGAAGAACACGATCGCAAGGCCCGCGTACATAGAGAAGGTCTCCACGTTCCCAGCCGAGAAGTTTCGCCGCGCGAACAGCCGTAGCGGCAACATCGGGTCCCTCGCTCGAGACTCATAAAAAACGAACGCGCCCAGCAGCGCCGCGCCGCCCAGCAGCGGCAACAGCACGCCCGGGCTCGACCAGCCCAGGCGCGGCTGCTCGATCAGCGCGAACACCGCGCCGCCAAGACCGCCCGCGCACAGCAGCGCGCCGGGCACGTCAACGCGCCTGGCCCCCACCCCCGCGCGCGCCGGTGCCTGCGGGATCGCGATGCGGATCAGCGCCACGCACGCGATCACAAACGGGACGTTGATCACGAAGATCCACCGCCACGACGCGATCGCCAGCAGCTCGCCGCCCAGCAGCGGACCGAGCACCGCCGCAATCGTCCCCCACGCCGTCCACGAGCCGATCGCTCCTCCGCGCTCGGAGTCGGAGAACGTGTTCACGATCACCGCCAGCGACGCCGGCGTCAGCAGCGCGCTCGTCACGCCCTGCAGCGCCCTCGCCGCCACCAGCCAGCCGATCGTCGGCGCGAGAGCGCAGCCCAGCGACGCGATCCCGAAGCCCGTCACGCCCAGCTCGAAGATGCGCCGCTCGCCGTACAGGTCGCCCAGCGAGCCGCCCACCAGGATCAGCGAGCCGAGCGTCAGCAGGTAGCCGTTCACCACCCACTGCTGTGCCGCCAGGCCGCCACCCAGCTCGCGCTGGATCGTCGGCAGCGCCACGTTCACCACCGTGCCGTCCAGCAGCGCGATGCCCGAGCCGAGGATGCACGCGATCAGCGTCAGGCGCTTCACCGACGCGTCGCTGCGAGCCGGCACGCGCGGGCGCCTCCTCAGCCCGAGCGTCGTCGCAGCGCCGCGCCGTCCAGCTGGGCGATCTCCGTGTAGCCGCTCAACGCCAGCGACAGGTCGAAGTCGCCCAGCAGACAGCGCAGCACGTATTCCACGCCCGCCTGCCCGTCCAGCGCGAGGCCCCACATGAACAGCCGCCCGACGCACACCGCGTCCGCGCCCAGCGCCAGCGCCTTCAGCACGTCCGCACCGCCGCGCACGCCGCTGTCGAACAGAACCGTGAAGTCCGCGCCCACCACGTCGCGCACCGCCGGCAGCGCGTCCAGCGCGCCGATCGCGCCGTCCACCTGGCGCCCGCCGTGGTTCGACACGATCAGCCCGTCCACGCCCGCGTCCAGAGCGCGCCGCGCGTCGTCCTCGTGCACGATGCCCTTCAGCACGATCGGCAGCTCCGTCTGCTCGCGCAGCCACGCCAGGTCCTCCCACGTCACCGTCGGGTTCGCGAACTGGTAGGCCCACTGCCCGATCGCCGCGCCCGGGTCCTCCTCCGGGGTGCGCTCCAGCTTCGACACGGAACACCGGGTCGCTGAAGTAGTTCGCCACGCCCTCGCCTTTCAGAAACGGCAGGTACGCGTTCTGAAGGTCGCGCGGGCGCCAGCCGAGCATCCACGTGTCGAGCGTCACCACGATCGCCGCGTAGCCCGCCTCGCCCGCGCGCCGCACGAAGCTCGCCGCGAGGTCGCGGTCCTTCGGCCAGTACAGCTGATACCAGCGGCTGGCCGGGTGGGCGGGGTCCACAGCTGCCGCGACTTCCTCGATCGTGTGCGACGCCGCCGTGCTGAGAATCGACGTGAGCCCCAGCGCCGCCGCGGCGCGCGCGACCGCCAGCTCGCCCTCCGGGTGCACGATCGACTGCACGCCCACCGGCGCGAGCATCACCGGCGCGGGCATCGCCGTGCCGAGCACCGACACGCCCAGGTCGCGCGTGTCCACGTCGCGCAGCATCCGCGGCACGATCTCCCAGCGCTCGAACGCGTCCAGGTTCGCGCGCATCGTCTTCTCCGTGCCCGCGCCGCCCGCCACGTAGCCGTACGCCTCCGTAGTCATCGCCTCGCGCGCCGCGTCCTGCAGCGCCGCCACGGAGATCGGCAGCTTCGGCGTCTGGCCCGCAAGGCCGTAGCCGTAGATCTCGTACTGGAAGTTCGCGAACTGCTGTTGCGGCTCGATCGCCACGGCTCAGCCGAGGACGAGCTCGGCGGCGGCGCGCAGCGTGGCGGCGTCGCCTGAGATCAGCAGCGTCGTGACGACCGACTCGCGCCAGCGCTCCAGGTCGTCGCGGATCTTCTCCGCGGGGCCGATCAGCGACAGCTCTTCGATCAGCGCCGTGGGGACCTTCGCGCCTGCCTCCACCTTCTTGCCGCTCAGGTAGAGGTCCTGGATTTCCCCCACCTCCTTCTCATACCCCATGCGGATCGGCACGTTCGCGTGAAAGTTCGCGCCCTTCGCGCCCATGCCGCCGAAGTACAGCGCGTAGAACGGGCGCAGCGCGTCCGCAGCCGCCTCGACGTCGTCGGTCACGATCAGCGGCACGGTCGCGCACACCTCGAAGTCCTCGGCGCCGCGGCGGGCGCCGTCGCGCGCCCAGCCCTCCTCCAGCGAAGGCCTGTAAAGCTCGTCGTACACGGCCGGCGAGAACAGCATCGCCAGCCAGCCGTCGCACAGCTCCGCGCACAGCGCGATGTTCTTCGGGCCCTCCGCGCCGAGGTAGATGGGGATGTCCTCGCGCAGCGGGTGGATCGAGGACTTCAGCGGCTTACCCAGGCCCGTTCCGCCAGGGCGCGGCAGCTCATACGCGGGGCCGGGCGCGGTAACGGGCCCCTTGCGCGCCCACACGTCGCGCAGGATCGAGATGTACTCGCGGGTGCGCGCGAGCGGTTTGGCGAACTCCATCCCATACCAGCCCTCCACGACCTGCGGGCCGGACACACCCAGGCCGAGGATGAAGCGCCCGTTCGACAGGTGGTCGATCGTCATCGCGGCCATCGCAGTCGCGGTGGGCTGGCGCGCGGACATCTGCACGATCGCCGTGCCGAGCTTCACGCGCTCCGTCGAGGAGCCCCACCAGGCCAGCGGCGTGAGGCAGTCCGAGCCGTACGCCTCCGAGGTCCAGATCGAGTCGAAGCCCAGCCGCTCCGCTTCGGCGACCGCCTCCGCCGCGCCCGCGGGCGGGCCGGCTGTCCAGTAGCCGGTGTTCAGGCCCAGCTTCAGATCGCGCGCCATCGGCTGCGAGCCTACAGCCTCGCGGCCGCTGCACCGCGTGTCCTCACGCGCGAGCGCCGTCGATCAGCGCCACGGTGAACCCGTCGTAGCCCTTGCTGCCGACCGTCTGAATCGTGGTCGCGCTGACGCGATCCTCGCGCGCGAGCAGCTCATGGAAGCGGCGCATCCCCTGCGCCCGCGGGTCATCGCCATCGGCGTCCACGATCGCGCCGCCGCGCACGACGTTGTCCACCACGATCACACCGCCGGGGCGCGACAGTTCGAGCGCGGCGCTGAAGTGCTCGGGCGTGCTCTGCTTGTCCGCGTCGATGAACACCATGTCGAACGGCTCTGGCCGCTGTGCGACGAGCGCGCGCAGACTCTCCTGGGCGTCTCCCACCTGGATATTTATGAGGCCGGCTAGGCCGGCCCGCTCGACGTTCGCCTGGGCAATCGCGGCGTAGTGCGGATCGAGCTCAAGCGTCACGATCTGGCCGTCTTTGGGCAGCGCCCGCGCCAGCCAGATCGTGCTGTAGCCCCCGAGCGTTCCCACCTCGAGGATCCGGCGGGCGCCGTGCACGCGCGCGAGCAGGTGCAGCAGCTTGCCCTGCGGAGGCGACACGGCGATCGGCGGCAGCCCGCCCGCGGCGCTGTCGCGCAGCGCGGCGTCGAGCACGGGGTCGTCCCCGAGGAGATGCTCTGAGATGTAGCGATCCACGTCGCTCCAAAGCTGCTCGCTCATAACGCCGCCTGTACGCACTCCTCGACGCGGCTCATCAATGCGAGCGGCACCGTCAGGCCGGCGGAGCGGCGCACAGTGGCGATTCGGCGTCCCGGCTGCACGGCCGCGCGCGGCTCCCCGGAGTGCTCGCCGAAGCGCTCCACCGTGCGGTCGAGATCGTCCACGAGCAGCGCCAGGCCCCAGAAGCGCGCCGGGCGGTCAGGTCCACCCGCCCGCTCCACGATCTCGTCGGGCTCCTGCACCAGCTCGAGGATCTCACCGCCGAGACGGAAGAACGCCTGGCGCGGCGCGCCCGCGGGCGTCGGTTCCTCGCGCACGCGGCGCAGGTCGAGGCCCGCGAGCGTCAGCGCGTCCACGCTGCGCTCGAAGTCGGGGGACATCGCCACGACGTGGTCTATCGCGACCACGCCGTTTGGGTGCTCGGGCGGCGCGTCAGTCGGGACCAATTCGGCCGAGAGCGTCGTGGGTAGGCCGTCGAGTTCGGTGCCATGCGCTGCTCGCAGCGACCAGCCCACGATGCCGCGACCGGCCCGCTCGCCGGCGAAGCGCAGATGCACGGCCCCGATGCGACAGACCCCGTCGATGACGGCGAAGCCCAACGAAGCCCAACGCTCGGGCCCGTCAGCGATAGCGATGTCGGCAATCGTGGGCATGGTCTGAGCCGGTAACGCTACACACAGCGCACGCGTCGTCACGAAGTGTCACGGTCGCTCGCGTCGGGGAGAACCATCAGCTGTTCCGATTCATACCGACGCCGCTCCTTCCACCAACGCTCGAGGAGGATCGACGGGACTCCCAAGATGAACAACATCACGACAATCCTCGTTGCGAGTCCGAAATGGTCCCCAGCGGTGGCGAACACCACGAATGCGGACAAGACTGCCACCGGGCGTGAGTATCGCACCGGCGCTGCGTTTTTCGAGGTCGACCACAAGCCATGCCACCACTCGCTCTGCCACCAGCGAGTCGGCTGTTCTCCGAACGGATCAGGCATTCGCCATCAAACATTAACCGTCGAACGGACCTCGCACCAACCTAAGATGGAACGGTGAGCGAGCGCGCATCAACTCAACCGAAGCCCGCATGGACTCTCCTTGCGATTCGCTACGCGTTGCCCGCAGCGGTGGCGCTCGCCGGGATCGTGATCATGGCGATGGGCAGCGAAACGGAGCTCGAGGGCGGCGCGAGCATCCTCAGCGCCGGCCTCGCTATCTACTTCATCAATTGGCTGTTCCGCATCGGCGCGTCGGGCGATCTCGAGCGCGATCGTGAGGACGCCGCGCGCGAGCACTTCGACCGTCACGGTCGCTGGCCCGACTGAAGTCGCGCGAGTGTGACCGCGCTGAGCCGCGCGGCGTGTTGCGACAGCTGAGCAGAAGCATGGCCCACGGTTTCTCCAACCGTCGATGGCTGAAGCGCCTCTACGGCGGGAGCATCCTGCGGTGAAGATCGGCCACGGCCGCTTCTACTCCGACGTGCCGCCCGTGAAGGGCCTTTACATGGGCGGCGCCGCCTCCGAGCTGAAAGCCTCGGTGACGATGTCGCGCCTGGACCCGCAGGCGAGCGCGCGCGCCTGAGCGAATGAGTGAGCGAGACCCCTGTCACAGGCCAGAAAGCACGGCCAGCTAGGCTCCCTGCATGTCGCTCGAACACGTCGACGTGCTGATCGTCGGAGCCGGCCTGTCCGGCATCGGCGCGGCGCACCACCTGCAGAGCAACTGCCCCGGCAAGACGTTTGCGCTCTTGGAGAGCCGCGATTGCGTGGGCGGGACGTGGGACCTGTTCCGCTACCCCGGCATCCGCTCGGACTCAGACATGTACACGCTGGGCTACTCGTTCAGGCCGTGGACGGAGGCGAAGGCGATCGCGGACGGCCCGTCGATCCTCAGCTACATCCGCGAGACCTCTGCGGAGGGTGGCATCGACAGCCACATCCGCTTCAACCACCGCGTGCAGCGCGCGGACTTCTCCACGGCGGACGCGCGCTGGACGGTGCAGGCAACGCGCACGGACCCCGACACGGGCGCACAGGAGACTGTCCTCATCAGCTGCGGCTTCCTGCTGGTGTGCACCGGCTACTACGACTACCAGCAGGGCTACACGCCCAACTTTCCCAGCATCGATCGGTTCACCGGACGGGTGGTGCATCCGCAGCAATGGCCCGACGACCTCGACTACGCGGGCAAGAGCGTGGTGGTCATCGGCAGCGGCGCGACTGCGGTGACGCTCGTGCCGGCGATGGCGAAGTCCGCGGGCCACGTGACGATGCTGCAGCGCTCCCCCACGTACATCGTCTCGCGCCCCGGCGAAGACGCGATCGCGAACTTCCTGCGCCGCACGCTCTCAGCGCGCGTGGCGTATCCGATCGTGCGCTGGAAGAACGTGCTGTTGACGATGCTGAGCGTCCAGCTCAGCAAACGCCGGCCGCGGGCGATGAAGGCGATCGTGCGCCGGGGCGTGGAGCGTCGTCTGCCGGCGGACTTCGACGTGGACACGCACTTCAAACCCAGCTACGGACCGTGGACGCAGCGCCTGTGCATGGTGCCGGACGGCGACCTGTTCAGGGCGTTGAGCGACGGCAGCGCGTCGATCGAGACCGACCACATAGACACGTTCACCGAGACCGGCATCCGGCTCGCCTCGGGAAAGCAGCTGGACGCGGACGTGATCGTCACCGCCACGGGTCTGAACCTGCTGGCGTTCGGCGGCATGGATCTGGCGATCGACGGACGCGAAATGGACATCTCCCAGACCACGAGCTACAAGGGCATGATGCTGAGCGGCGTGCCGAACATGGCGCTCACGTCGGGGTACACGAACGCGTCGTGGACGTTGAAGGCCGATCTGGTGTGCGAATACGTGTGCCGCCTGCTCAACCACATGGACGCGCACGGCTATCAGCAGTGCATGCCGCAGGCGCGCGAGCCGCAACCCGACGACGAGCCGTTCATCGACCTCGAGTCGGGCTACGTGATGCGCGCGATCGACAGGTTCCCCAAACAGGGCGCGCGTGCGCCGTGGCGCCTGCACCAGAACTACATGCTCGACATCCTCAACCTCAAGCGCGGCCAGCTCGAGGACGGGGCGATGGAGTTCTCACGTGTGGCGGCGCCGTCCCGGGCGCCCGAGCCGCTGGCTGTCTAAGAACCGTTTCGCCGCAGGTAACGAGCGAGCCCTTGGAAGCTCTGCGCAGGCGGCATCGCCTGCTCATACGTGGCGATCGTCTCCGCGCTCGACTCGCTCAACTCAGCACGAACCGCGACCGCGAAGCGCTCCTCGTCCAGCTCGCTGGCGATCGACTCGAGTCGGTCGAGGCGCTCGCGCAGCGCGGCGAAGTGACCCTCGACGTCCTCGCAGCTGCCGAAGTGCGTGATCGCGAGGCTGCGCGGCTGCCACGCTTCGATCAGATCGAGCGATTCGCGCCACGCCGCGAGGTCGATGTCGGGTGGCGGCGTGGGCGCGAACACGGGCCCCTCGCCGATGCGCACGCCGGCGACGTCGCCGGTGAACGCGCGCCCGCTCTGCTCGTGGAAATACGAGACGTGGTGTGAGGCGTGACCCGGGGTGTACTCGACCCGGAACGGGCCGATCGTCTCGCCGCCCCGCAGTTCCCTGATGCGCTCGTCGGGCACCGCGAGCACCTCGCCCCACAGCACGTCCATGTACTCGCCGTACAGGCGGGTGGCGCTGGCGAGCAGCCGCGAGGGGTCGGCGAGGTGGTGGGCGCCGAGCTCGTGCACCCACACCTCCGCGTCGGGGAAGCGGCGCAGCAGCGTGCCGGTCGCGCCGGCGTGGTCGAGATGGATGTGCGTGAGCGCGATCGCACGCGGCGGGTTACGTTCGAGCGCCGGCAGGAGCCTGTCCAGACACGAGCTCGGGCCGGGGTCGACGACCACGTCCTCGACGCGCCACGCGCCGATCACGCGCGGGTGGCCGAGGTGCATCAGGTCGATGACCTCGGCGTGGTCGGCGGTGGGGCTGGTCATGAGACAGGTAGGCGTAGCGTGCGCGGCGACGAGCTAGTCGAGCTGGAATTCGCCGTCGCGGTAGATCACGCGCTCGCTCCCGCCGCGCAGCGTGGCGGTGACGACGCGGTCGGTGGTGGAGACGATGTCGGTGTGGACGCTCGAGCTGTTGAAGCCCAGCTCCTCCCAGCGCTCGGGACTGACCTCGCTGGCATCGCCGTCGTAGGCGTCCTGGTAGGAGCGCCCGACGGCGATGTGCGTGTTGCCGAACTCGCCGCCCACGTTCTCGTCGTACAGCGTGTGCGCCATGAAGCGCGTGATCCTCGAGAGGCGCTTGTCGGTGAGCGAGAACTCGCCGATGCGGTCTGCGCCCTCGGTGGCGATCATCTCGGTGAGCACGCGCTCGTTCTCCTGCGCTTTGGCGTCGGTGACGCGCCCGTCGGCGAACGTGAGGCGCACGCCCTTGACGAGGTTGCCGTACCGGTAGAGCGGCTGGTTGCAGTAGATCCAGCCCTCGGTGCCGCGCCAGTCGGGGCTGGTGAAGATCTCGAAGCTGGGGATGTTGCGACCGCGCCCGCCGAGCCAGCGCCGCCGCTCGCCGAGGCCGATCCACAGATCGGCGTCCTCGCCGACGATGTGCACGCGCTCGATGTCGAGCGCGTCGAGGCGCTCGCGCGTCTCATCCAGACGCTGGCCGACCTCGCGCCAGCGCGCGAGCGGGTCCTGCTGGTCGAGATAGCACGCGTGGATGATCTGCTCCCAGTACTCCTCGACCGTCATGTTCGCCTCGGCCGCCATCGCGGGTGTGCCGTACAGGCCGAGCGTCCAGGAGAAACGCCCCGCGTTCTCCTTCTCGCCGCGCCAGTCCAGCAGCGGGCGCATCGCCTCGCCCCTGCGCATGATCTTCGCGGGGTCGACGGAGTCGAGCGCGTGCGGGTCGCTGTCGGCGATCACCGACACCTGATGGTCCATCTCGTCCACCAGCCCGCGCGTGTAGCGGGCGGAGAAGTGGTCGAGCTGCGCCTCGCTGGCGAGCTCGAAGAAGTCGCGGGAGAGATTTATATTTTTATCGTCGTCGGGTTGGTAGCTGCCGATCGCGTGCGCGCCGGCTCTCCAGACCGCCTTGTGCAGCTCGGCGTAGAGGGGCTTGGCGCTCTCCGACGCGACGACCCTGACGACCTCGCCGGGCTTCACCCCCTCGCCGCCGCCGAGGGCGAAGTCGACGAGGACGGACGCGTAGCGCTCGAGGATCTCCTGTGGCGGGATGTAGGTCATACGGGGACCTTATTGTGGCCGCTTGGCCATCTGCAGCGCGACCTGCGTGCGCGCGCGGCGCTCGCGCGGGTTGCCCGGCAGGAGCGTGATCGCGTCGGCGATCGCGTCGTCGAGGACCGCGCCCCAGAGCGGCTGCTCGAGCCTGCCCGCGAGCTGGCCGAGCGCCCCGCCGATGCCCTTCCACGTCAGCCCGAGCGCGGCGATGAGGCTGCCGGCGCCGGCGACGATCTCCGAGCTGCCGCCGACGATCAGCAGCGCCACGCCCCCGAGCAGCAGCAGCGTGGCGAGGCCGGCAAGCCACGGCAGACGGCGGATCAGGCCGCCCAATACGAGGTGCATCTGGTGCGCGAGCTCGCGCGCGGCGTCGAGGTAGTTGTCGGTCTCGAGCATGCCCGTGCCGCTCTTCTCGGCGGACAGCAGCGCGCGCCACAGCTCTCCCTGGCGGCGCAGCGCCGCGAGGGCGTCCTTGTCGATCTCCGTGTCTCGCTTCCCGGCGGCCCAGTCCACCCAGCGCTGCAGCGAGCTGGCGACGCTGTGCGCGGCGTGCGCGGGGAACGCGCCGCTGAGGTCGTCCAGCCAGCCGTGGAGGTTTGCGATGCGGTGCGCGTCGAGCTCTTCTTTGAGTACATCCATGTCGGTGGGCTTGCGGCACGTGTCGGCGAGCGCACGGCCGAGACCGTATGCCTTGCCGAAGCGGAAGTCGGTCGCGGTGAGCGTGCGCAGCAGATTCTCGTGCGCCTGCTCCACCGCGGTCTGAA
This sequence comes from uncultured Solirubrobacteraceae bacterium, assembly GCA_963813055.1. Lineage (GTDB taxonomy): Bacteria > Actinomycetota > Thermoleophilia > Solirubrobacterales > Solirubrobacteraceae > Palsa-744. Next base: position 975,198 of record CAWEXM010000004.1, on the reverse strand, counting down.
GCTCCGCGTGCCCCTCTTTCAGACACGCTTCGAGCGGACCCAGATCGACCTCCGCGAGCCCGTTCTGCTTGATCTGGGGCGCCAGCTTCGTGAGCCCGGCTTTGACCTGCGAGACGAGGATCGCGGCGCGCTGCTCGTCGCCGAGCGAGCCAAGACCGGGCAGGTCGCCGTCGAGTTTGGTCATCCGTCGCCGCGACGTCGGCCGGTACAGCTCCGCGATCTGCCAGCCGAGCGCGAAGGAGACGCTCACGAGCGGGCTGGCGGTGTCGGGGGGCGTGACCTTGGCGGCCTTGACGAGCGCGTCCGCGAGCGGCCCGAGTGCGTCGGTCGCGGCCATCGGCGCTAAGGCTCGATCCTCATTGCCCAGCGGCGCGGCGGTAGCGAGCGACGGCTAGCGGCGCGAACACCGCCACGATCACCAGCGCCCACACGAACGCGCCCCACACGTTGTCGCCCGCGGGCGCGCCCAGCCACAGCGAGCGCATCGCGTCGACGGTGATCGTGAACGGGTTCACTTCCGCGAAGTCGCGCAGAACCGCCGGCATCGAGTGCACGGGCACGAACGCGGATGAGATGAACGTGAGCGGGAACACCGCGATGAAGCCGACGGAGTTGGCGGCCTCGGGCGAGGCGACGAGCATCCCCAGGAACGCGAACACCCATGAGAAGGCGTAGCCGAACGCGAGCAGCAGAACGAAGCCGGCGAGCGCGTGGCCCACTCCGGCGTGAAAGGAGAAGCCGATCACCAAGCCGGTGATGACGAGGATCGTGGCCGAAAGCGCGTTCGTGACTATGTCCGCGAGCGTGCGCCCGGCGAGCACCGCGGCGCGGGACATCGGCAGCGAGCGGAAGCGGTCGATCAGCCCCTTGTGCAGATCCTCGTTTAGGCCGAGCGCGGTGACGAACCCGCCGAAGGCGATGTTCTGCACGATGATGCCGGGGATCAGGAAGTCCGCGTAGCTGAACCCTGGCGTGTTGATGGCGCCGCCGAACACGTAGCGGAACAGCAGCACGAACATGATCGGCTGCACGGTGAACGCGACCAGCAGCTCGGGCGCGCGCGGCAGGCGTATGAGGTTTCGCTCGGCGATCACGAGCGTGTCTGTGACGAGGCGCCTCATGCGTCCTGCCCCTCCGCGTCGTCGGCTTCGGCGGCGTGCCCGGTGAGCGCGAGGAACACGTCGTCGAGCGTGGGGCGACGCAGCGCGATGTCCTCCACTCCCACGGCCGCGTCGTCGAGGCGGCGCACCGCGTCCACGATCGCGCCGCCGCGATGGCGCACGCCCACGGTCACGAGGTCGTCGGTGACGTTGGGCGCCTCGTCGCCGAGCGAGGCGAGCGCCTCCGCGGCGCGCTGTGCCTGGGCGCTGTCCTGGAGGCGGATCTCCAGGCGCTCGCCGCCGACGCGATCCTTCAGCTCGTCGGGTGTTCCCCCCGCGAGCACCTTGCCGTGGTCGATCACCGCGATCTCCGTAGCGAGCCGGTCGGCCTCGTCGAGGTACTGCGTCGTCAGCAGCACGGTCGTGCCGTCCGCGACGAGCCCCTCGATCGTCTCCCAAAGCTGCAGGCGGCTGCGCGGGTCGAGGCCCGTGGTGGGCTCGTCCAGAAACAGGACCGGGGGCTTGGCGACGAGCGCCGCGGCCAGATCGAGGCGCCGGCGCATGCCGCCGGAGTAAGTCTTCGTCGGCCGGCCGGCCGCGTCGAGCAGGTCGAAGCGCTCGAGCAGCTCCTCTCCGCGGCGCTTGGCGGCTGCGCGCCGCTCACCGTACAGGCGCCCCACCATCGTGAGGTTCTCCAGGCCCGTGAGGTTCTCGTCCACCGCCGCGTACTGCCCCGCCAGGCCGATCCGCTCGCGCAGCGCGGCGGCGTCCTCGACCACGTCCAGGCCCGCCACGCGCGCGCTGCCCGCGTCGGGTCGCAGCAGCGTGGTGAGGATGCGGATGATCGTGGTCTTGCCCGCTCCGTTCGGCCCCAGCAGGCCGAGCACCGTGCCGGGCGCTACCTCGAGATCGACGCCCGCGAGCGCGTGCACCGATCCGTAGGACTTGACGAGTCCTTTGACGCTGACGGCCGCGCCGTCGGCCCGGTCGAGCGGCGGCTTGGCGATGTGATGGGCTTCGGCTGTGGTCGCGGTGTCGGAGCTGCTCGGCACGGCCCTCAATCTAGCGCGAGCTCGCCGAAGCTCCGTATTTACCCGTGGGCTTTGCGGATCGTTACGACGGTTCGCGTCGTATGCGTGTTCGCCGCTGGGTCGCGCGCGAGGATCGTGGCGCTTGCGCGCAGGACGTGCATGCGAGTGAGCAGCGCGCGAGCCCTCGGCGTCAGGCGCAGCACGACGGTGATCGGGTGCCCGCCGGCGAGCGTGAACGAGTGCGACGCGAGCGTGAGGATGCGAGCCTTGGTGGCGTTCGGCGGCACTTCCGCGCCAGATGCGCGGATGGCGGTGAGCGTGCGCAGCGTGATCGTGCCGGAGCAGCGGCTCTCTCGCACGGGGCAGCCGATCCGCACATGGACATAGCCCGCGCTGCGAGCGTGCAGCTCGGTGCTGCCCAGGTGGACATCTGGCGTGGGCGCGACTTCGATCGCTTTGAACGGCAGCGTGCCCTGGGCAGGGAGTTGCGCTTGGAGCGGGGCTTCCTGGACGGGTGGTTCATGTTTGGGCGCGGGCTTTTCTTCTTCGTGCGGTGGCGGTTTGGGTTCTTCTTTCGGCGCAGGTTTTTCTTCTTCGGACGGCGGCTGTTCTTCTTCGGGCGGCGGTTCTGAGGCCGTGCCCACGCCGCTGAAGTCGACTTCGTGCAGGCCGGTCGTGTCGTCGGCGTTGATGACCCACGCTCCGCTCGCTTCGCCCGCGGCGGTGGGCGTGAACGCGACCGACTCGGTCACGCTCGCGCCGGCTTCGATCGTCGTCCCCTCGGGCAGCAGGGTGGTCGCTTCGAACGCGCCGCCGCTCGGTGGCTTGGACTTGGTGATCGTGACGGTCGTGCCGCCGGTGTTCGTGATCGTGAACGTCTTCGTAGCGGTCGAGCCGACCGGCACTTCGCCGTAGTCGTTCATTTCGCTGGAGATCTGCAGCGCGCCGGGCAGGCCGGCGCTGCCCGTCAGGCCGATCGCTTCGTTGCCGCCCGACGTGTCGAGGCCGATTTCACCTTCGAACGTGCCCGTGGCGGTCGGTTCGAACGCGACGGTGATTGTGACCGAGCCTCCGGGTTCGATCGTGGAGCCGACCGCGGGCACACCGCTCGCGCCAAACGGCGCCGCGGGCAGGTGCACAGCCTGGATTTCAAGCGGCGTGCCGCCGACGTTGCGGAACGTGGCGCCGGCGGACAGGCTCGTGCCGACGGTCGTCCCGCCGAATGTCACGAGCGGCGGCACCACTTCGAGCTTCGCGGCCGCGGCCTGGCCGATGCCAGAGAGCGCGAACGTGATGGCCTTGCCTTCGCTGGTCTTGGCCGTGAGCGTGGCGCCAGACGGTCCGGTCGTGCTCGGCGCGAACGTGATCGGAACTTCGATCGTCTGGCCGGCCGCGAGCGCCGCGGGCAGCGGCGTGGATGGCGTTCCGAGCGTGAACTGGGCGGAGCTCGATTCGAGCGTGGAGAGGATGAGCGCTTCGGTGGCGGTGAGCGTGAGCGTCCGTTCGGAGGATTCGCCGAGGGTCGTCGTGGGGAACGCGGTCGCTGGCCCTGTGAGAAGGGGCGTGACGGGCGAGCCGAAGCCGAGCACGTGCCCGTCGCGCGTGCCCACATAGAGGCGCCCCGCCCCCACGCCGGGCATGGCGAACTTCGCCGAGGTGCCGACGGGGGCGCTGAAGCGCATCACGGGCTTGCCTTCGACGGGGATCGGGTCGTAGGCGCGCAGCTGCGCGCCCGTGCCGCTGCCGTTGGGCGCCCACACGAGCCACACGAGCGCCGAGCCGGGATTGGTTTCGTCGGAGGTGACGATGGGCGCGCTGGTGGAGAAGCCGAACGCTTCGGGAGACGTGCCTTGGAGCGAGAGCGTGGGCGAGCCGGTGCCTGAGAGGCCGTACTTGTAGACGCGCAGGTTCCCCGAGGAGCCCGACGCGCTCGTGCCGCCCGACGCGGTTGGGATGTACACCCAGCCGCCTTCGCCGGGCCACACCCCGGGACGCGACCACACGCCGCCGTAGGGACCGATGCGCTGGACGACGTCGTCGGAGCCGGACGGTCCCTGCCCGATGCCGCCGAGGTCGTCGCGGTTGAGCAGGTACACGTAGCCGTCCTTGCCGACCGCCACCGCGAGGTGCGGTATCGCGGCCGTGCCGAAGTTCGCTTCCGGCAGGCCGGTGACGCCGCCGGAGGCGAAGTCCGCGTCCCACGTGTCGAGCGACGCGGCGTCGAACGGGGCGAAGAAGTCCGTCGGCTTGAGCGAGCCGTCGCTCTGCACGCGCAGGCGCACGATCGACTCGCCGAGATCCGGCGGGGGTTCGTTGCCGGGCGCGGGTTTGGTGGGTGCGCCGCCGTTGCCGGTGCTCAGCAGGATCGTTCCCGGGCCGTCGGAGGTGAGCCCCGCGCCGGACTGCCAGATCCCGGCGCCGGTTTCTTTCTGGTCGGCGACCCAGCGCGCGGTGACTTTGCCCGCGGTGGAGACGCCGAACACCCAGCCCTGCCATGGCGGCGTGTCGCAGCTGGAGCCGAACGCGGCGTACACGACGCCTTCCAGCAGCAGCAGCCCCGGGCGCTGCAGCTCCGTGGTCGCTTCGAAGTTCCTGCCGGGTTCGTTCTGCGCGGCGCCGCTCATGAGCACGGGGAAGCCGGGCTCCTCGGCGCCGGTGGCGACATCGACGGCGTCCATGTACCAGCGCGCCGGGCCGGAGCTGCCCGACACGTAGGTCTTGTGCGTGAGATAGGCGATGTTCGTCGCGGGGTCGATCACGGGCGTGGCGGTGACGCCGATCGTGGGGGTGAGATCGCCGCAGCCGATGTCGCTCGCGTTCCACGGCGTGCCGAGGCTGAGCGGTTTGGCCCACTGCAGCGCGCCCGTGGACGGGCTCAGGCCGTAGACCTTGTTGGCCTCGGTGGCGACGATCAGCGTGCCGTTGTCGAGCAGCGGCTGCGCGTACACCTGCCCTTCCACCGGCGTGGACCACATCTGCCCGAACGTGCCGCCGCCGACGAGCTGCGGCGTGATCGACGGCTCGTTCGGATACCAGCCCGTGCGCAGGTCATCGCCCGAGTTGGTGATCCCCGACGCGAGCGCCTGCCCGCAGCAGGCGAGCGAGATGAGCATGCAAGCGACTACGACGGCGCGCATCGTGCGCATGTGCCTATGCCTCCTTGGCGTTCTGACCATCCCCATCAGCCAGTGCAACGGACTCGAATGCGGCAAGGATAGAGCGTTGGGGGCGAGAAGTAAAAAAGCTGGCGTGGCTCGAGCCGCGACGCTCGCCGTCCACATTCGCCTCACCGTTTGGCGACCACGCTTCGCAGCATCTTCTCGATGTGATCGCGGAGTTCGCTATCCACCGGTAGGTCCGGTACCAGAGCCAGCAGCGTGTCGAAGTGAACTATTCCGGCTTTGAGCGCCTCTGCAGCGTACTCCCAGTCGCGTTCTTCTCCACGCACGCACTTCGACAACACGAGGTCATGGGCCTCCAAGCACCACGCTATCGTCGTCCGCGTGGAGGCGACACGCGGCGGAATCTCACACCGGACGAGACGGTCCCGCCAGCCATTTGGCGCCTTTGCCGTCTCGGGGCCAACGCCGTGCGCGTAGTACCCGAACGCAAGATGGAACTGTGACCCGTCGCCCATAGCGCCGTCGATCAGATCGGAGGAAGCTGGAGCGTGCAGCGGGTATATGTCAGCCTCGAGCGAGGCCAGCATCGACTCGGGTGGGTCATCGACCGAACCGAGAATTGCCTGGCTGCCGACGACGACGAGTTCCTCCTCGCCTGTCACCGCGGCGGCCGCGGCGAGGACGTGCTGAAACTGCTCTTGGCGCATCTACGCAACCTCACGCCAGATGCGCATCCGCTCAGGCTCGCTGAGCGCCCCAGCGAACGGAGAGTTCTGACGCATGTCGTCGGCCTCCTGCGTCTCCTCGACGATCGCGCAGCGGATCTCCGGGAGCGACCGTTCCAGCACCCGCTCCCAGCGATCGGCATAGCGTCGATCGATTCGTCCCTGCTCGCGCCAGCGAAACAGAACGTGGCGCGCCTCGTCGATCATGGGCTTTCGCAGACGTTCGGCCACCGCCTCGTGGTAGGCAAGGCCACGTGCCTGGGGTCGACGGTGCGTGGTGTCGGCACGGTCACGCGGCTGGCTGATTCTCAGACGCTCCGCGGCCTCTCTGTTGTTAGCCATAACCAGCTTCAGTGGATGACGCTCCTCGCCGTGTCCGGCCTGCACGGCCTCATAGAGATCCAGAAGCGCTGGAACCGGTATCTCCATTCGACCCTTCGGCGAATAGATCACCGGAAGATCGCCCGCCTTGGTCCAGCGTTCCAGCGCCGTGTGGCTGACTCCGAGCACGCGCGCCGCAAGCCGACGCGACACGGTCTCTCCCAACTCGCGCTCCAGCGAGCTGCGCACAGCGGCGATGTCACGGCTGCCCGGCGACTGCCGGCCAGCCCGACGCAGTCTCACGATGTTCTCGAACAGCTCCTGCTTGCGCTCAACCACGCCCATTGTCGTGCAAGTGTAGCAGCTAGTTGCCAAAAATGAAGTTAAACGGCAACTAGCCTCCGGTCGGCCTGAGATCTCACGACCACGTCCCTACGGGAATCAAACTCGATAAAGTATTGGAATGATCGAGCCTGCCGATCCGGCTCTCAAGCGCCTGAGCGCGATCAAGCACATCGTCGTGCTGATGATGGAGAACCGGTCGTTCGACCAGATGCTCGGCTACCTCAAGCGCGACGGCATGCCCGCCGTGCGGGGCCTCGACGGGACCGAGAGCAACCCCGACGCCGCGGGCAAGGAGCACGCCGTGTTCGAATGGGACGCGCAGGACACCTCGTTCCATCCGCTGCAGGACCCCACGGGCAAGGTTCTCGACCCCTGCCACTCCAAGGACTGCGTCGCGCACCAGCTCGCGGACGGCAACCGCGGGTTCATCGCCAACTTCATCGCCACCCGCGAGGACCCAGCGGGCCATCACGTGGAGATCCCCGAGGAGTACCACGCCCTGCCGATGGGCCACTACGGCGCGCAGCACCTGCCGATGTACGACTTCCTCGCGCGCAACTTCGCCGTCTGCGACGCGTGGCACAGCTCCGTCCCAGGCGACACCTGGCCGAACCGACTGTTCTCCCTCGCCGGGCGCGAGGGGCCGAAGGCGCTCGCGTCCGTGATCCAGCGCATCGAGAACCGCATCGGCGGGCTGTTCAACGACAAGCTCCACCTGCTGGAGAACGCGCCGATCTACGACGTCGAGGCGTTCACCCGCCAGCTCGAGGACCGCCAGTGGCGCTGGTACTCCCACGACCCCGCGACGCTGCGCGCGGCCGACTCGAAGTACAGGGACTTCGGCGAGCGCGACAACTTCGCGTTCTTCGACCGCCAGAAGGTCAGCATCCTCACCGAACTGCTCGAGAGCCCGATCGTCACGCCCGACAGCTTCCTCGACGATGCCGCCAACGGCAGGCTGCGCGACGTGTCGTGGATCGACCCGAACTTCATCGACCTGAAAGTGCTCGAGACCGCGTCAAACGACGACCACCCGCCGTCTGACGTCCGCGACGGTCAGTCGCTCGTGCTGGAGGTCTACGAAGCGCTGCGCAACAGCCCGCAGTGGGAGGACACGCTGCTGGTGATCGTCTACGACGAGCACGGCGGGTTCTACGACCACGTCAGCCCACCCCCACTCGACGTCGACGACGGGTCCGGGTATGCGACATATGGAGTGCGCGTGCCGGCCATCCTCGTGGGTCCGCGCGTGCAGCACCAGGTGTGCCACGAGCAGTTCGACCACACGAGCCTGGTCAAAACGATCCTGCAGCGGTTCGCGCCCGAGCCCGACGCGGCGATCGAGCGGATGGGCCCGCGGGTTCAGCACGCGCAGCATCTCGGCGTGGCGCTCGGGGATGCGCCGCGCACGGACATCCCCGACCACGACGCAGCGCGCAATCAGATCGCCGCGTGGCGAGTGCACGCGCGCGCGGCCAGACGCGGCACCAAGGACGGAGCGTCGCTCGCGCGCGACGGCGCCGGGCGCGGGTTCGGTCTGCACGAGTTCCAGGAAGACTTCGCGCGGTTCGCGCTCGCGATGCACCACGCGGGGCTGCCGTTCGGGGAGCCGTAGGACACGTGAGGCGAACGCCCCTCGTGTTCTGGGGTGTGACTGCCGATAGCAGCCATGTGTTCCCGACGAGAGCCTCGAAACTGCTGCTCCTGCGGACGAGCCGTGGCGCTTGGCGTTTGGGAGCGCTGCTGGCGCTGATCTCGGCAGCGGTGCTCGGCGCGAGCGCTGACGCATCGGCGCAAAGCGCGACGTTCACACCCGGCCCGACACAGGAATTCAAGGTCCCGGCGGGGGTGGCGTTCGTGGAAGTCACAGCGGTAGGTGGCGAAGGACAGAGCGGAATCCAGTGCCGCAGCGTGACCGGTTCGGGGGCCGGCGCAGGCGGATCGGGAGCGCTCGTCACCGCGACGATCCTCGTCAGCGGGGTTAAATCGCTGCTGTTCAGGTTCGGCGGCGGCGGAGCCGGTGGGACGGGCGGCGGCGGTGAATGCTCCCTCGACGGCGGCGCGGGCGGCGACGCCTCGGAAGTCCTCTCAGAAGCCTCAGCCCCGCTGGTCGTGGCCGGAGGAGGGGGCGGCGGCGGCGCGAGCTACGGCTTCGGGGAACCACTCTTCGAAGAAACCACCAACGGCGGCGCGGGGGCAAGTGCGTCGACTGGCCTCGCCAGCGGCGGCATCGGCGTGCTCAGGCGCCAGTCCTTCATACAGGAAGAAGGCGGCGGAGGAGGAGGCGGATCTCCCAATGGCGCAGGAGCCGCCGGCAATGGCGAAAGCGCCATCGCACAGTGGTCGACCGCAGCCACTGTGGGCGAAATTGGAGCCGGCGGAGCCGGCGGCGGCTGGAACGGCGTCGCGGGCTCTCCCTTCATCTCCGCGGGCGGCGGCGGGGGCGGCGGGCACTACGGCGGCGGTGGCGGCGGTACGGGCAACGTCGACGGCGGTGGCGGCGGCGCCGGCGCGAGCTTCATCGACGAAGCCGCCGGGGCCACTGGAACGGTCACGTCCGGCACGGGCCAGCCTCAGGCGATCACGATTCACTACACGGTCATCGCACAGCAGCCGCCAGTCGCCACCCCGCAGAAGCCGTCAAGCTCGCCAGCGCCTGAAACGCCCGCAAAGGCCGTCATTCCGCACAGAGCATGTGCAAGCCTGCGCGCGATCACGCTTCACGTGCGCAAGCACGTGCACCTGCGAGCGCACACGAGGATCGTGAACACCGAAGTGCTGTTCAAAGGCCGCGAGCTGGCACGCCTCCACGGCGCAAACCCGATCGCCCGCGTGAGCCTCGCCGGCCTGCCGAAGGGGACCTACACCGTCACGCTCTACGTGAGGACCTCGAGCGGCAAACTTCTGAAGACATCCGCGATCTACCGCACGTGCACGAGCGGACGCAGGACCTGAGCGCCCGGCGCTCTGCGTAACTGGACTCTCCTAGCGAGCCAGGCGCTCGAGCACGCGCAGCAGCGCGGCGAGGTCTTTCACAGGCGCGTCGCGCAGCGCCGCCGGCGGCTCGTCGAGGATCGCCTCGGCACGCGTCGCCGCGGCACGCCCGGCCGCGGTCAGCTGCACGAGCTTCGCCCGCCGATCCCCTGGGTGCGGCGTCCGGCGCACCAGCCGCTGCTCTTCCAGGTCGTCGACGATCAACGTGACGTACGGCGGGTCGGCCAGCAGCGCCTCGGCGAGCGCGCGCAGCGTGTGCGGCTCCACGGCGAGCAGGCGCAGCGCGCGCACGCGCGCGAAGCTCAGGCCAAGCGCCTCGGTGACCGCGAGCTTGCGGTCGTGGTCGAGCACCATGTCCGACATCGCGCACCACGCGCGACGGGCGAGATCCGCGTCGGCGCCGGCCATCAGACCCTCGCCGGCTCCTCGCGAAAGCGCGCCGCGGTCCGTTCGGCGCTCAGCTGAGCCGTCGCGGTGCTGGCGGCGAGGCCGAGCGCCACGATCCCCACCCCGATCGCCGCGATCAGCCACCACGCCAGGTGGCTGGCGGAGGCGAGATTGTCGTACAGCGAGCCGTCCACCCTGGCGGTGACGAGCGTGCCGAGCACCGCCACGCCGAGCGTCAGGCCGACCTGGCGGCTCGCGCTGGCGACCGCGGCCGCGACGCCCGCCTGGCTCGGCGGCATGCCCGACACGGCGGCGTTCGTGATCGGCGGGTTCACCGCGCCGAACCCCAGCCCGAACACGAGGTACGCGGCCAGCACCCACACGAGCGACGTGTCGGCGCTGAGCGACACGAGCATCAGGCTGCCCGCGCCCAGCCCGAGGCCGCCGAGCACGAGCGGGCCGCGCACCCCACGCGTCCCCACCACGCGACCTGAGATGGGGCTGCACAACACGGTCATGGCCGCCATCGGCAGCGTGCACAGACCGGCGGTCGCGGGCGAGAGACCGCGGACTTCCTGCAGGTACAGCGTGTTGAGGAACAGGAACCCACCGAACGCGGTGAACGCCGCGACCGCGATCCCCGCGACCGCCGCGAACGGGCGGCTGGCGAAAAAGCGCAGTTCGATCAGCGGCTCGACCCGCCGCAGCTCGAAGCGCACGAGCGCCGCGAGCGACACGCACGCCGTCAGCGCGAGCGCTGCGATCCACGGCGAGCCCCACCCCAGGTTCGGGCCCTCGATGATCGCCGAGGTCAGGCTCGCGAGCATCACGATCACGAGCGCCTGCCCGAGCGGGTCGGGGCGACGCGGGCGCGGCGCGCGGGACTCGGGCACGTAGCGCGCCGTCAGCGCGATCGCCGCCAGGCCGATGGGGATGTTCACCAGGAACACCGCCCGCCAGCTCAGCCCCACGAGCACGCCGCCCAGCACCGGCCCGAGGGCCATGCTGACGCCCACCATCGCGCCCCAGATCCCGATCGCCTGCGCGCGCTCGCGCGGGTCCTCGAACGTGTTGCGGATGATCGACATCGCCACCGGGTTGAGCATCGCGCCGGCCGCGCCCTGCACGACGCGGAACGCGATCAGCCAGCCGATCCCCGGCGCGAGGCTGCACGCCAGCGACGCGGCGGTGAACAGCGCGAGACCGAACTTGAACACGCGCGCGCGACCCAGGCGATCGGCCGTCGATCCGCCCAGCATCAGCAGGCACGCGAGCACCACGGTGTACGCGGCGGTCGTCCACTGCAGCGAGGAGACGGACGCGCCGAGGTCGCGCCGTATCGACGGCAGCGCAACGTTGACGATCGTCACGTCCATGCCCACGATCAGCAGACTCATGCAGCAGATCGCGAGGACCAGCCGGGGACGTGTGCGCTTCGCCGTGATCGTGGTGGCCATACAATAGTTATATCAATATAAATATATGCTGCCGTCGAGGTACGCCGCAAGACCGTGGCGCGGCGGGCGTCCAGACCTGTCACTGTCCAAACCGTGCTCCGAGCATGAGACTGCTGACAAGCTGGGTTTTGGCCCACAAGCGCATCGTGGTGGCATTCTGGGTCGTGCTGACCCTGATCGGGATGGCCTCGGCGGGCTCGGCGACGAAAGCGCTGAAGCAGAAGTTCTCCGTTCCGGGCAAGGAAGGCTGGATCACCAACCAGCGGATCCAGCGCGGCTTCCACGGCACCGGCGGCAACCAATCGCCGCTGCTGCCCGTCGTCACGCTGCCCGTCGGCATGACGGTTCGTTCACCTGGTGTGAGCGACGAGCTGCGGGCGGTCGAAGCGCACGTCGCGCGGGCGCTCCCGGGCGCGCGCATCGCCGGCTACGCGAGCACGCGCGGCGCTGCGTTCGTCTCCGCCGACGGGCGCACCACGTTCGTGCTCGCCTACCCCCTCGCCGACCCCAAGGAATCGTTCGACAATAACCCCAAGGCGGCCGAACGGCTGACCGCGGCGCTCAAAGGCTCCGTCGTCGCCGGGGCGCCGGTGCACGTGACGGGGTACGACGCGCTCACCGTGCAGAACGGCGGCGGCAGCGACGGCACGGGCGTGCTGTTGGAGGCGCTGCTGGGAGGCTTCGGCGCGCTGCTCGTGCTCGCGTTCGTGTTCGGCTCGCTGCTGGCGATCGTGCCCATCATGATCGCCATCGTCTCGATCCTCACCACGTTCCTCGTCGTGTGGGGTCTCACAACGGTCACGGAAGTCTCGCCCATCGTGCAGTTCCTGATCGCGCTCATCGGCCTCGGCGTGTCGATCGACTACGCCCTTTTGGTGGTCGTGCGCTGGCGCGAGGAGCGCGCACACGGGCTCACGGGCGATGAGGCGGTGCAGCGCGCGATGGAGACCGCCGGGCGCTCGGTGGTGTTCAGCGGCACCACCGTCGCGATCGGGCTGCTCGCGCTCGTCGCGCTGCCGCTGCCGTTCCTGCGCTCCGTCGGCTACGGCGGCATGCTGATCCCGCTGATAAGCGTGATCGTCGCGTGCACGCTGCTGCCGGTCGTGCTCAGCAAGATCGGCACGCGCCTCGACTGGCCGCACATCCGCAGCGACGACAGGGCCAGCCGTTCGTGGACCAGGTGGGCGGAGCTCGTGGTGCGCCGCCGCTGGATCGCGGCTGGCGCCGCGGCGCTGGTGCTCCTCGCGCTCGGCTTCGCCGCGTCGAACCTGCAGCTTGGGCTCGCCAACCTCGACACGGTCGCCAAGGCCGGCGACGCCAGGCAGGGCCTGCTCGCGCTCGAGCGCTCGAAGATCGGGGCCGGCGCGCTGCTGCCGCACGAGGTGCTCGTCGAAGGCGCCGCCTCTCCCGACTCGGTCGCCGCGTCGCTCGCGAAGGTCGCAGGCATCCACAGCGCGGTCGCACCCGCGGGCGCGTCGTGGCGCCATGGCGGGACCGCGGTCGTGGACGCGCTCGGCGTCGCGGACGGCTCGGCGGGCGCGGGGCGCGACACGCTCGATCGCGTCAGCGCGACCGTGAAGGCGGCCGGACCGGACGTGCACCTGGGCGGCCTCGCGGCGCAGAACCACGACTTCACCGATGCCGTGTACGGCAACTTCCCGCTCATGATCGCGCTCATCGCGCTCATCACCTTCGTGCTGCTCGCGCGCGCGTTCCGCTCGCTGCTGCTGCCGCTGAAGGCGGTGATCCTGAACGTCATCAGCGTCGGCGCCGCCTGGGGCGTGCTCGAGCTGGTGTGGCAGCAGGGGCACGGCTCGAGCCTGATCTGGGGCATCTCCGCCACCGGCTCGATCAACTCGTGGCTGCCGTTGATGGTGTTCGCGTTCCTGTTCGGGCTGTCGATGGACTACGAGGTGTTCATCCTCGCGCGCATGCGCGAGGAGTACGACGCCACCGGCTCCACCGACACCGCCGTCGTGCGCGGCATCGGGCGCACCGGCCGGCTCGTGACGAGCGCCGCGTTGATCCTGTTCCTCGCTTTCACCTCACTCGCCTCCGGCCCGGAAACGGATCTGAAAGTGCTCGCCACAGGCCTCGCCGCGGGCATCCTGCTCGACGCCACCATCATCCGCGCGCTGCTCGTTCCGGCGGTCGTGTCGCTGTTCGGGCGCTGGAACTGGTGGCTGCCACGGCTACCCGCGCGACTGCTGCGGGTGGAGCCGTCGCTGCCGGTGCGGGTGGTTCCAGCGGAGGGGGCGGCGTAGGGCCGTTCGGCCGGCTGGAGAGGCGGTGGATCAAGGCGCCTTCGGGATCCAGATCTCCTCGAACGATCCGACGACGACGTCCGCCTCTTCGAGCAGCGTCGCCTCATATGTCGTGGTCAGCCCGATCGACGTCATACCAGCCCTGCGCGCCGACTCCAGGCCGACAGGAGAGTCCTCGATCACCACGCAGTCGGCCGGAGCCGAGCCGAGTCTGCCAGCCGCGTACAGGAACAGGCTCGGATCTGGCTTGGAACGGTTTTCCACATCGGCGAGCGTGAACACGCAGCCGTCGAACAGCTCCAGCAGATGCAGATGCTCGTCGACGATCGCCAGGAGATCCGACGACATCGACGTCGCTATACACCGCTTGTAACGACCCTCCAGGCGCTCGAAGAACTCCAAGAACCCGGGAACGAACCCGACATCCCGAAAGGCGTCTCGCACAATCTCCATTCGCTCCGTCGCCAGCGAATCGACATCTCCATCGAGGTCGAAGGCCTGCTTCAAGGCGACCGTGCCATCGCGCAGCGATCGCCCGGTCAACAGAGGCTTGATCGTCCTCCGGTCGTACTCGATGCCACGTCTGCCCAAAAACTCCCGCTGGCCGTCGTCCCAGACAGGCTCGGTGTCGACGACGACGCCCTCGGCATCGAAGATGATCGTATCTATCGCGTCCCCCAATCGGCTCACCGCACTCAAGCTAGACACCGCGTCGGAGACCACGTACCCCGTCACCTGGCTGCACCTGAGCCCCGGCGCAGCGGCTCGGCCGAGTCAGCTGTCCTCGCCAGTCGATCCGTCTTCCACAGATCGACCTTTGTAGCCCAACAAGCCTTTGACCAAGCGCGTGAAGTCATTCTCCGAGATGAGACCATATGCGAGCAGCGCCACGAGCGTGACGAAGATCATCATCACCACGCTGAAGAGGCTGAGGTCGTGCTCCAGAGAGAGCCCCACGGTGGCCAGGACCAGCAGCAACACCAGCCCCAGCATCAGGTGGGAAGCGATCGGCGGAGCCGTTCTGCGCAACGGCGGCACCGTGGTCACCCGAGACATCGTCAGCGCAGATACGGCGCGCGCCGTGGCCCAGGACGTGCCCCTGCGACCATAGAAGCCACCGGTGCGCTCGTCACGCGCCATCCAGAGCGACTGCAGCGCACTGACGGCAAGGGGACTGGACCTACGAGCAGCATCCGCGCCGCTCATGACGCGCAGGATCAGCGCCTCGGTCATCACGACGAACACATAGTCGCCGTGGGTGGGAGCCCGATCCGGACCCACCTGCACGATGATCTCCGCCTCCTGGATGGCCTTCAGCCGA
Source organism: uncultured Solirubrobacteraceae bacterium (assembly GCA_963813055.1). GTDB lineage: Bacteria > Actinomycetota > Thermoleophilia > Solirubrobacterales > Solirubrobacteraceae > Palsa-744. Next base: position 960,131 of record CAWEXM010000004.1, on the reverse strand, counting down.
TTGCTCTCGGAGTCCAGCCAGGCGATCACGGCATCCTCAGAGCGCCGGTGGACGTTCAGCTCGCAGCGACTGGCACGCTGCAGGCAGAAGGCCGTGTAGGCAGTCCGGACCGCCTGCAGGGGATCCGCATCGCCGACGGCACCGGTGCTCTGAACCTGGCCGGCGATGTAGGCGAGCCCGCGACGAGCCGTCTCGGCGTGCTCGGGATCGCCGTGGTAGGAAGCGAGGAGACCAGCCAGCGCGAAGCAAGTCGGGAGGACCTCAGGCTGCCCGTCAGGCCGAAATCCCCAGCCACCTGAGCTCTCGTCCTGGATGCGCCGGAGCCAATCCACCGCAAGGGTCAGCGACTCGCGGTCGCTGGCAGGGCTGGCCTCCGCCAGGGCTTCGACGATCACCCCGGTGCGCACCACATCCGGCAGAAGCTTCCCGTCCGCCTCCCTCGCCCAGCAGCCCCGGTCCTCACCCTCGAGCAGCTGCCTGGACTCGATGAAACCGACGCCCCTCTGAATCCCATCGACCGCCTCAGGCAGGCCGTCCTTGACTCGCAGCAGCGCCAGCAGCGCCTCAGCGGTGTTCAGCGGGCTGAGGTTCTCTCCCCGTCTCTCCGCCCACCCGCCCTCCTCGGACTGCTCGTCCATGAGCCATCTCGCTGCCACCAGCACAGCCGCCTCCACATCAGGTGAAGTGACTTCCGCCGGCGCCACACGAAGTAGCGTACACGGTGGCGGTGATACCAAGGTGCTGCCGCAAGACTCGCAACAGTACGCGTGGGTGGAACCGACCCGCAACATCAGATAGCCGTACGATTCCCACATGCCCTTCGTGACACAAACAGAGCAGCGCGAGCCACCTGAATCGCCAGAGGCGCTGTTCCGGGAACTGCGCCCGACGGACAGGAACGTCCGAGACCTGCTGCTGCGCCAAGGAGATGCGCTGCGGGCCTACCACAAGCTCGAGCCCCAACGCACAGACGTCGCCATCGAACTGCCCACGGGGGCCGGCAAGACGCTCGTAGGACTGCTCGTCGCGGAGTGGCGCCGGCTCGCCTTCGACCAGCGCACCGCGTATCTCTGCCCCACCGTCCAACTCGCAAACCAAGCGGCGGCCAAAGCATCCGAATACGGCCTGGATGTCGTCAACTTAACCGGCAGCCACCGCGACTGGGATCAGGCCGAGCTGACGAAGTACAGGCGCCACACGGCGATCGCGATCGCCAGCTATCGAGCCGTCTTCAACTCACACCCGAAACTGGACAGCCCGCAGACCCTGATCCTGGACGACGCGCACGCCGCAGAGGGCCCGATCGCTTCGACCTGGTCGATCTCCGCGAGGCGAGAAGACGACTCCCCGCTCTATGCCGATCTGCTGGCCGCAGTGATCGGCCACCTTCCCAGCCACGTAGCCGAACCACTCCGCGACGACGCGCTCGATCCGTACAGGCGGTGGGAGGTCGAACTGATCCCCCCGTCGACCGTCGCCGAACGCATCGGCCAAATCGACGAGGCGCTCAAAGCCCATGTCCAGGGCGGCGACGAAAACTTCTTCGCCCGCCGTGCGATCGGGAATGCGCTCGCCCGCTGCCTCATGTATGTGAGCTGGAGCGAGATCCTGCTGCGACCGCTGATCCCGCCGACGCTCGCCCACAGCGCATTTCGGGATGCCGAGCAGCGCGTCTACATGTCAGCGACGCTCGGCAGCGCCGGCGAGCTCGAACGAGCATTCGGAGTGCCGCAGATCGATCGCGTCCAACTGGGATCTCCCGACGAGGGCGGGTTCGGACGACGCTTCTTTGTCCTGCCAAACGCGTCGCATCCGCCCGACGTCGCGGATGGCATCGTGCGAGCCGCCATCGACATGGCGGGTCGGGTCGCCATCGTCACCCCATCGTTCGCCGAGGCCGAGGAGGTCACAGACGCCTGTCTGCCAGAGAACATGGAGGTGTGGACGGCAGAGGACATCGAGGAGGGACTCGAGCCTTTCGTCAGCGAGGAGAGGGCAGCGTTGCTGCTCGCAAACCGCTACGACGGGATCGACCTGCCCGGCGATGACTGCCGGCTGGTCGTGCTCAGCGGCCTGCCCGCCAACACTCACCTGCAGGAGCGGTTCCTGCTCGACACGCTCGGAGCACGGCGAATTCTCGACGAGCGGATCCGGACCCGTCTCGTCCAGGGTTCGGGCCGAGCGACCCGAAGCTCCAGGGACTTCGCGGCCGTGCTGATCAGGGGCCAGGGGCTGACCGACTTCTGCTCACGAGACGACGAGATCTTCGCGATGCCGCCACAGCTGCAAGCGGAGCTCCAGTTCGGGCTGAAAAACTCCGAGAAACCCGACCGGGATCCGCTGCAGATGCTCGCCGAATTCTGGGAGCAGGGCGACGCGTGGGGCGAAGCAGAGGAACACCTGAAGGGAGAGACGAACAAAAAACACCAGCAGGAACCCAACGGCTCGACAGCGCTGGGCGCCGCGACCAAAGCAGAGGTGCTCTGTTGGCAGGCGCTCTGGCGGGGCGATCTCAAACGCGCGCTGCTGCATGCCAACGATGTGACCGATGCGTTGGACGGCGGCGAGGAGTTGCGGCCCTATCGGGCACTGTGGTTCTACCTGGGCGCATCCTGGGCACATCAGCTCGCATCCACGGGAGACCGGGCTGCCGCCCGCACAGCCGCGACGCTGATGCGAGAAGCGGAAGGCTGCGCACGATCGCTGTCCTGGGCCCCGCTGCCGATCCAGACTCCGCATGAGTCAGGCAGCGCCGCTCCGGACGAGCGCGCGAGGAAGTCAGCCGCATACATGCTCAAACTCCGAGGGGCACGCTTCGGCGCACACGTGGGAGAAGTCGAGGCGAACCTCAACAACGACGGCAGCAGGCAGTTCGAGGAGGGCCTTCGTGGCCTCGGAGAGCTGCTCGGCTTCGACGCCGTGCGCCCACAGGGCCAGGGCCAGCCCGACGGAGTCTGGCGTCACCGAGACGAGCTCTGGCTGGTGTTCGAGGCCAAGAGCGAAGAGAAGGACAGCGGTCCGGTGTCCGTCAGCACGGTCAGGCAAGCCAGCACCCACCGCAAATGGATCAGCCAGACCTACGACTGGCCAGAGCCTGCGGAGTCGCTGACCGTGATCGTCTCGCCACGTGAGACGATCGACCCCCAGGCAGCCAAGATCGCCGGTGCGGAGGCGCTTGTGACCCCGGCCGCGATGCGCAGCATCGGGGCTCGCTGCATCCGATCGCTACGCGAGGTCCGTGCCCAGGCAAACGGCCAAGCCGAAGAGCATCTGGGCAAGTTGATCGCTGAGCGTTACTCAGCCGAAGGGCTGGATACAGACTCGCTCGTCGCGGAGCTCGGCAGGCGCCTCGTTCGAGACGGCGCACCTGAATGACGCTGGTGGAGGAGTCGGACCCTCCGCAACTTTCACTCTACAGCGCACAGGGGGCTTGATTCAAGCCCCCTGGTGTGCCGCATAATGCCCCGCCGCAGGCCAGACCTACGGAAAGGGAGTCATGAAATGCGCATGAGCGAGCACGCGGTGGTGATCGCCGGAGGCGGTCCGACGGGGATGATGCTGGCGGCGGAGTTGGCGCTGGCGAAGGTCGACGTCGCGGTGCTCGAGCGGCGTGCCGATCACGTGCTCGTCGGTTCGCGGGCCGGCGGTTTTCACTCGCGCACGATCGAGGTGCTCGATCAGCGTGGGGTCGCCGATCGCTTCCTCGCGGAGGGGCAGGCGGCTCAGGCCGCAATGGTCGGAACGACCGTGTTGGACATGAGCGACTTCCCGACGCGTCACCCCTATTCGCTGGGGATCTGGCAGAGCAAGATCGAGCGGATCATGGCCGCCTGGGTCACTGAGCTGCCCGTGCGGATCCACTACGGCTGTGAGGTGACGGGCTTCGCGCAGGGGGACGCCGGCGTCGAGGTCGAGCTGGCCGACGGCGAGTCGCTGCGCGCGCGGTATCTCGTCGGCTGCGACGGAGGACGCAGCGTCATCCGCAAAGCGGCTGGCATCGATTTCCCGGGATGGGATGCGACGAGGAGCAACCTGATCGCCGAGGCCGAGGTTACGCAGGAGCCCGAGCTCGGTATCCGACGCGATGCTACCGGCATCCACGGTATTGGCAGGCTGGAGTACGAGATCCGCGACGGCGAGGTGATCTACGGGGACGGAGGGCCGGTGCGGGTGATGGTGACCGAGCAGCAACTCGGGGCCGGCAGCGAGCCCACCCTGCAAGATCTGAGCGAGGCGCTGATCGCCGTCTACGGCACTGACTTCGGGATCCACAGTCCCACCTCGATCTCCAGATTCACTGACATGACGCGTCAGGCCGCGGCTTACCGCGCGGGACGCATCCTGCTCGCCGGCGACTCGGCGCACGTGCACTATCCGGCGGGCGGACAGGGCCTCAGCCTCGGCGTACAGGACGCGGTCAATCTGGGGTGGAAGCTCGCCCAGGTGGTCAACGAGACCGCCCCGGAGACGCTCCTGGACACCTATCACGACGAGCGCCACCCGGTAGCTGCCCGCGCGCTGCGCCACACGATGGCCCAGACCGCGCTCCAGCGCCAAGACGAGCGCTCGAAGGCTCTGGCCGAGGTGGTGTCGGAGCTGGCGCGCATGGACGAGCCTCGCAAACACCTCGCGGGGATCGTCTCCGGGCTGGACATCCACTACGACCTCGGCGAGGGCCACCCGCTGCTCGGACGCCGCATGCCCGATCTGGACCTCGTGACCGCCGAAGGCCCGTTGCGGGTATTCACCCTGCTGCACGACGCCAAGCCCGTGCTGCTCAACCTCGGCGAACCCGGCCGCGTGGACGTCGCTCCATGGGCTTACCGGGTCCAGCTGCTCGATGCTGAATATGCAGGCCCGTGGGAGCTGCCGGTACTTGGCGAGGTAGCCGCCCCGACCGCCGTGCTGCTTCGGCCCGACGGATACGTCGCCTGGGTCGGAGACGGCACGAACGCCGGATTGCGAGACGCGCTGACCACCTGGTTCGGCACGCCGTGACGCGACACGACGCCATTTGCGGCGATCGTCAGCCCTGCTACCGTGCATCTATCAGGTTGGACTTCTGATCCAACATCGCAGTGCCAGCGCTCGTAGCCTTTGCTCACAGCAACTCCCGCGTCCGCAGCACGCACCGACGCCGGAGGAAGACAATGGCTGCAGGAGCCGCGAAGCGTTCAGCGACGAGGTTGGGCCCGGGTGGAAAGCCCGTAGGCGATGATTCGCTGCCCCTTGAGCACGAGAGCGTTGACCGGCTGGCGAACGTAATCGTCACGGTCGTGCCTGTCGCTCTGTTGGGCTTGGCGATCTGGCTGGCGTGGGGAGGAACGCTTCACTGGCAGGACCTCGTGGTTCTCGCCATCAGCTATGTCATCACCGGCGTGGGGATCACCGTCGGCTTCCATCGTCTGTTCACCCACCGAAGCTTCAAGACCGGCCGCGCGCTCCGCGCGATGTTCGCCGTGCTGGGATCCGCCGCGGTGGAGGGACCGGTGATCGAGTGGGTGTCCACCCACCGCAAGCACCACCGCTTCAGCGACCTGCCCGGCGACCCCCACAGCCCCCACACCGACCACGGCGTCGGCTGGCGAGGCGCGATACGCGGACTCCTGCACGCGCACATCGGATGGATGTTCCGCGGCGTGGACCGTGCCAGCGAGGAGCGCTACGCGAAGGACCTCCTCGCCGACCCCCTGATTCGCGCCGTCGATCGCACGTTCCCGCTCTGGGTCGTGCTCGGGCTCGCGTTTCCGTTCGGTCTCGGCGTCGCGCTGACCGGCTCGCTCGTCGGTGGACTGACGGGCATGCTGTGGGGCGGAGCCGTCCGCATCCTGTTCCTCCATCACGCGACGTTCTCCATCAACTCGCTGTGTCACTTCTTCGGCCGCCGCCGCTTCGCCACGGGCGATGAGTCGCGCAACCTCGCGTGGCTCGCGCTGCCGACGTTTGGCGAGGCGTGGCACAACAACCACCACGCCTTCCCCACCTCCGCACACCACGGCCTCACTCCCCTGCAGCTGGACCCGGGCGGGTGGCTGATCGACGGTCTCGAGCGGATCGGGCTGGCGTGGGACGTCGTGCGGATCACCTCCAAAGCGCAGCAGGCAAAGCTCGCGGCGTAGCGCTGCGCCGCGCATACGTTAGGTTGCGCCGATGACGATTGCGGGAGGCGTGGCGTGACAAGACTTCGCGGAGCACTCGCGGCGCTGCCCCTCCTCCTCGCCATCGCGGGCGTCACCCTGGCCGCAACCGCGACGGCCTCAGCCGCGCGCCTGCCGCCGGTGCAGATCGCCTACTCGGGGAGGATGTCCGTTGAGGTGTTCCCTACCGCAGGCAAGCCCAGCCACCAGCTGCGCATGATCTCCTGGAACGCCACCTCGAGCTCGGCAGGCTCCGACGGAGCCCTGGCGCTCGACTTCTCGTCGGTTAGTGGGTCGTCCTCGCTCGAAGGCAACGGCAACTGTTACGACTCCACGGCGACGATCTCGCTCGCGACGGCGAAGAACCCCGTCGCGGGCGGCTGGTTTTTGAACGAGACCAGCGACTTCCCAAGCCCCGGTTGGAAGTACATCGCCACCGGCGTTCCGTCGGTCGTTCCCGTTCTCAGCGCCGAAACAGGACGCTGCAGCTCGGTTCAGTTCGAAGAACTCGTGCAGCCGAACGAGATGCTGCTCAAACAGGAAACCTTCTCGCCCGCCGAGATGACGCAATACGAAGCGATCCTCGACCCGCTCGAATTCGTGCCCGGGCGACCCGCCACCAGGACCCGAACGTTCTCCTTCGACGGCATCAGCCACTGCGCGTGTCTGCCGGCCGCAACCCACGTCAAGGAGAGCATGACGCTCACCGTAAGCGCGACCAGCCCCGCGGCGGGGAACAACGTCAAAACCAACCCCGCCCCGGGTGGTGGAGGGCCGGGCGCGAAAAGCTCACCCCCGCGACGGAAAGTCAGCGAAGCGCGTCGCAAACAGCTCAAGGAACAGGCGCGGGAAGACCTCGGGCCGGCGCTCGAAGAGGCGTGGAAGGCACACGGCCTGTCGGTTGCGCTCGGATTGAACTCGGGGCTCGCGTTCTCCACCGTGCTGGACGAACTCGGTGCGCCGGGCGCGCTGCTGGAGAGCAACGACGCGACCGCCAGGGTGATCAACGACTACCGGATCATCAACGATCCGCCCGACCGCCGCTTCCACCAGCTCGCCAGGCCACACGCACCCAAGCGGCCGTCCCTTCGCTCCTGCGTCGCCATCCCCACCGCTGAACGGTCTCTGTGCGCGAACCTGCGCGCAGCCGAGCTGGCGATGCTCGCCGACAGCGTCAGAGCGGACGCGATCACCGAAGCGCTGCTCGTCACGATGAACCGGGACAGCACCGCTATCCGCGCGCACGACTACGCAGCCGCCCAGCGCCAGTACGTGCATTTCAAGAGCCTCCATGCTGCGTTGCGCCGCGCGCTCGCCAGCAGGGGATCCAACGGCGCGCGAGTCGCGGCGATCCTCCGCGGCGTCAACGTCAGCGGCGTTCTCTCGAGCGCACAGTCCGCCGCCGCGATCGGCGCGATCGAAGCGGGTTTGCGCAGGGCGCGCGTCCCAACCGCGAAGCTCCGCTCCCTGGCCAAGGGCGCGCTCGAAGCCCGCGAAGCGAACGCTCTGGAAAGCCTCGCCAGCCCCAACGGCTGAAGCGCAAGCTACCGGCCCAAGCAGGCGCGGTTGGCGACAAGGGGAGCCGCCGAGAGCGCTCCGCGATGCGTTTCCTCTAGTCGTCGATGACTGCGTGCTTGTCGGTTCCAGGCTCGCGTACGACCGTCTTGTCGCCAACGTGCACGGCCTCGCCGAGGTCGGGGCTCGCCCGGAGAAGGCCGAAAAGGTCGCGGGTCCATGGCCCATCCTCTGGCAGCGGCCACTCGATAGGAACCAGAGTCTTGAGGAGCTCGGCAAGCTCGTCGGCGTTGAGGTGCTTGGTGAGCTTCGTCTGGCGCTCGCTACGCGCGAGCGAGGTGTTCAGCCGAAACGCGAAGTCCCACTCTCCAAGGAACGGATGCAGCCCCACGCCCAGTATGTCGAACTCCCCCGCCGGATAGCACGTGGTCTCGACCTGCTTGCCGGTGCTCAGCCTGACCGTCCGTCGGTCGCTCGCGTCGCATTGGACTTTGGCCGAGAACTGCGCCGGTCCGGTCTCCCGGATGGAGTTCGTCTGCATCGACTTCAGCTGGATGGTGTAGCGCCGGCCCTCGAAGGTGATGGTCCGGTCCGACTTCGTCTTGGCGTGGTCGTCGTCGCGCGCCTGGTCCCCGATGGGCACGCCGTTGAGCACCAACCACTCGGCGAACCGAACCTCGGCGACGTTCCCATACACCATCCCCCGAACGCTCGGGACCTGTTCCATCACGTTGGCCATCGTCTCGAAGTCCGCCCAGTGACTCGGATCCTCGATGTTGTCTAGGACTTCTCGCAGCGTTCTCGACGGCACAGCCATCTCCCAGGCCGGTAGGAGCGACATTCAATCAAGAACCGTCGGGAAACAGCCTCTAGGGTGTCTGAGAACCTATGGCGACCCTCCCGGCCAAGCCCTTCGAAGACCCCAACCAGCCCACGCGCGTTCAGGGCGGGGAGGCTACGACCGAGGTCGTCATGTCGGCGCACGTCGGAGGAAACGCCGACCTTTTCCCGGACATCCTCAGGCTGCACGTTCCGTTCGGCTCGCGGATAGCCGACGTCACCTGGGGAAAGGGCGTGTTTTGGAAGAAGGTTCCCGTCGGCGAGTATGAGCTGCTCGCCAGCGACCTCAAGACTGGGACGGACTGCCGAGAGCTTCCCTACGAGGACGATTCAATCGACGCCGTGGTGCTCGACCCTCCGTATATGGAGGGCCTCTTTCGCCGTTCAGAGACCCATCTCGCGGGCGGCGGCACACACGCGGCCTTCCGCGAGAACTACTCCAACGGCGTGGAGACGAATGGCGGCCCAAAGTATCACGAGGCGGTGCTCGACCTCTACTTCCGCGCGGGAGCGGAGGCAAAGCGAGTGCTCAAGCGAGGCGGCATATTCATCGTCAAGTGCCAGGACGAGGTGTCAGCTAACCGCCAGAGGCTGACGCACGTCGAGCTAATCAACCACTTTGAGGCAAAGGGGTTCTACACCAAGGACCTGTTCGTTGTGGTGCGGACTAACAGGCCAGGCGTCAGCCGACTAATCAGCCAAGTTCACGCACGGAAGAGCCACTCCTATTTCCTGATTTTCCAGTACGTCGGCGAAGGCAAGGTCGAGAAGGCCAAGAGTACGCCCGCGAACCCGGTCAAGAAGGACGTTCCATCAGACGAACCCACTCTCTAGTGTCGGGCGGGAGGTCGCCGCCGCGCCCGCAAATCTTCTCTACTGGAATGTCAGCGGCGGCCGCTCTACCGCAATGTCACGCAGAGATCTAGTGCAATGTCACGACGAAGCACACGAGGATGGCACATGGACTGAGCCACGGCGCACAACGGCACCTGTGCGACGTGACGTGCCGTGCACCCCATGTCGTCTCGAAGCAAGCGACTCAGCGTTCCCGCCTCAACGCTTATCAAGGCGTCTCCATCGCAAAATCACGGTGCTACCTGGGCCGCTGTAGCCGCTGGTAGCGGCAACCCCCGGATGTAGTGGTCTTACTTCGCCGGAGATCGCCTCCATGACGGTAATTTCAAATGGCACCTCGCGAGGCGTTTTCACAACGATGGAGCTTCGTATGCTCGGATGGACCGTGACTAGCGGGAGAAACCCACGATCCTGCCGGACGATGCGTGTCTGCCGCTCGATACGAAATGGAGCATCCGATCTCAAAGTCGCGTCTCCGAAAAACGCCTCAGCGATTTGATCCTCATCTACCAAAACGTGGCCGTCTTCTTTGGTGATATAACGCGAAATGGCACCGATGTTGTCATCTCCGTCTATCTCGGTGCTAACAAGTACGGGTTGTTGTCTCGGCTCACCTCGCCACTCTCCATCAAGTCGGTAGCGTAGGTATTCGGACTCGTAGCCCGTGGTCGACGCAAGAAGGTAGCGTTTGCCCGAAGGGCGATAGCCGCCAAACTGATGGCACATGCCCTGAGTGACAACGCTTATTGTGAGTCGTACAGGCGCTCCAATATCAGCCCTAATCGGGTCGATACGGATATCCCACTCCGTAGATCTGTAGATCGTCTTCTCGCGTGCTATAGCCTCCACCGCAGCCCTGTGCTCGCGCGGAGCGTCATCGCTCAGTAGCGCCCACAGCAGCTCCCCCGTAGCCTCGAGAAAGAAGCGCCTGCGCAGATAGCGATCCGCGGACACTGTGAGTAGTAGAGAGACGACAACGGCGTTGGCGACATCGGCTAGCAAGTCTGTCGCGACCGTCTCGGGGTGATGACGAAATGTGACGCGCGCCGCTACAAGTCCGGCTGCGACGATAGCCAGAACAACAATTCCCCGGGGTGTTTCCGGGTTGCCCCACCAACGGAATATCCGTGAGCGCCTAACCCGGTTCTGAACCGCGCGCACGAGCAGCCGACACTTATTAGTTATCCATGATCGCTTCTCCTTGTCGTCACTCATCGTCTCATAAGTCCTTAGCCCGCGCCAGTTGTTTTGGGGCGGAATTGAGTAGGTTTATATAAAGTTGTTTCTCTTTCCTAAGCCAGCAACGGTCGATGCAGCTTCAGGCTGCGGCCCACGGCCCGAGTCGACGACATCCCGCGCAGCTTTGGGATCGCCAGAAAGGCCCAGCTATGCGGATGCAAACTGGATCAACGCACTGCGATCACTGGCATCGCTCATGACGCCGTCGCTTTCAACCATTTCCCCTCATCAGCAAGCCAAATAGTCGTTCGTCTGGCATCGCCCGGATCTCTTTTCCCCGCACTCAGTTCCCCGGCCCTGTCTCCAATTACCCAGCGAGAGCACTGAGTGCGTCCGGATACTAGACGAGTTCCGTTTACGGCGTCGGCTGGCCCACGCGGCCTCCCGTCAGTGCCCTCGCGACCAGCGGGTGACTCGGTGCGACATAGCCAAGCCGCTGCCATCGACGCTTGTGACCGCCCTTGGATCAGGTCGCTTGATTCACGATGCCAAGGGTGCCCTCGTCGTTGACTACTCAACGATGCGGAGCGAAGGCGGAGTAGGTAGTGGCGATTGCTTTCTCGAGTCGGCCTGCGCCCCCCGGCTGACGACGAGGCCAAATATCGAAGCGTTGAGGTCGTGCAGGCTGACGTCGAGTTCGCGGGCGACGTCAGCGCGGGAAAATGCCCTCGGCTCGAAGCGTGGCAAACACCTTGTCCCAGACCTGCGAAGTCTCGCGCGCAACTCCATCCGGCTCTCCATCACGGAAGCCCTTTTGGCCAAGCTGAATATAAGTCGAGCGGGCTTTCCACTCCGTCAGCAGATCAAGCCTGTCGGCAGGAACAAACCCCGGCCTCCCTTTCGGGTGCCGGGGCGGTAGACCGGTTCAAGTCGGCTTTCCAATGCCGCTTTTGGGCACGTCGCAAACGTCCTGCAAACGTCGTACCGCGCCCAGACCAGCCCTGCGCGCGGTTGCAACCCGGCGTATGCCATCGCTCACGTGCGTATGTTCGTCCGCTACTGCTGCCTGCTCTCACGGGCGGACCCGCTCGCGGACGGCAACGCCAACAACCACGGCGACGACACCCGCTCCACTCCAGGTTGGCGTCAACTCTTCCCTTCGTCGCCGTCGGCAACCTGTGCCGCACTTCTCTCATGAGCATCGTGAGATCACGGGCATCGCGTCCTCGCTCCAACGACGGCCGGCCCTATCCGCCGTATCTGAAGGCCTACGAGAAGCTCGACGAGCAGCTGCTCGGCATACTCGAAGTGCTGCACTCGGCCACCTTCGACGACCTGAGCGGTGCCGTCAGCGACCTGCGGGTGCGAGCCGCCTTGCCGAGATGGCTCGCCTCCGCACAGTGGCGTCACCTCATCACGCGCGGCAAGACGCCGGACGGCCTTCGCTCATACGAGCTAGCGTCCGACAGTACTCGGACCAACAGCTGATATGTCGTGTGGTTTGTCAAGTGGGCGTGGTTGATCGCGTCCGCGGGGCGGGCGTTTGGGGTGGTCGGGAGAGCGGGGAGCCGGGCTCGGTGTCGGCGTTGCCAGTCTGATGATGCGAGGGTTGGGTACCTCAGGGCCCGGTTTCGTGCTGCCGGCTTGCGCTGTCTAGGAGCGAGCGTGCCGCTTGTGGTGGGCGGTGCTCATAGCTGAATCGCGCGTGCCGGCCGCTGATGGCCCGGCACCCCGCTCTCCCGACCGGTAGGGCTGTCCGCGGGGTTAGCCGGCGGTTGCTGCTGCCCAGAGGAAGCAGGCCAGCTCGCGGGCGCACGCGACGACGGTCACGTTGTGCGGCTTGCCGCGAGCGCGCATCCGGTGGTAGACATGGTGCAGCCGGTGTTGGGCGCGGTTGGCGATCTGTAGGACATGGTCGGGCTGGCCCTGTTGACGGTTTTGGAGGGTAACCCCGATCCGCGGGGAGCGTCCGTAGTGCCAGGCAGACTCGACCAGCAGCCTGCGAGCGAACGTCGATCCGGTCTTAGTGATCGAGCCCTGGTGGGATGATTCACCGGACTGATGCAGTGACGGGACGAGCCCGAGCCATGCGCTCAGCGCGTTCGCTCGCACGAAGCGCTCCCAGTCACCACCAAGCTCGAGATGTAGCGCAAACGCCGTGAGAGTGTCAACGCCCCGGAAGCATCTCAGTCGTGCGATGGTCGGCCACCACTGCTCATCCTGAGCCAAGCGCGAGAGCCGCTCCGCGATTGCTGCCTTGCGTCCTGTCAGACCGTCGACGGCGGCGATCAAGTCGGCGAACACCAGCCCTGAGGCCGTCTCATCGAACTGCTGAGCCGATAGCCAGCGCCGGTGGCGGGTGGTCCAGGTCGTGGGCTCGGGATAGACCCGCCCATGACGCAACAGCATCTTGGAGACCCGGTGACGAGCCGTCATCAGATCGCGCCGGCACGCATCGTGAGAGCGCATCAGCTCGCGGGCAGCCTCAACCGCGACGGGCGGGACCACAACCGCAGTCAACGAGCCGGCCAACAGCAACCGCGCGAGCAGCTCCGCGTCCTTGCGGTCAGTCTTCACCCGGTCTGAAGGCCCCCTTGGTGTCTTGCCCGGCGCGATCACCTCAACGTCCACCCCGGCCGCGCTCGCGGCGCGATAGAGCCCAAACCCAGTCGGTCCCGCCTCATAGCAAGCGCGCACCGGACCGGGCAAACCCGCAAGCCACGCGACAGGTTCCACGATGCCCGGCCCGAACCTCGCACGCACCACCTCGCCCGTCGAAACGTCAATCGCCGCAGCGTGAGTCGAGCGGGCATGGACATCAAGCCCCACATAAGTCACCATTCCGGTCACGGCCGGACCTCCTCATTGAATTGGGGTCAGCCGGAGCCGATCTCCGGCCAGACAAACCCCCGCGAGGAGTGTCCGGCCTACCAACTCCGACGGTCAACCCGACGGGCGACCCGCGTCATAGGGTCTAGGTGTGTTGCCCACGGACTTAGCGAACGCGGCTGATTGGTGGTCGATCGCCGAGTGAGGTGTGTGGCCTTCGTCGGTTGTAGTAGCGCAGAAATGATGCCAGTGCTCGGTTGCGCTGTGCTGATGAGGCCCAGATTCGTGCGTGTGCCCACTCCTCATCGAGGGTGCGGATGAATCTCTCCGCCTTGCCGTTCCAGCGTGGTGTGCGTGGCGGGATCAGGATGTGGCGCGCGTCGAGATTGGCGAGCGCGGCCCTGAATTGGCGGCTTCGCCGGTAGCTCATTGCGTTGTCGGTCATGACCGCCTGGACTGGCCCGGCGCCTTGCTCTGTCATCCACGCCGCAGCGCGCAGCAGAACGGCGGCGGCGATCTCTCCGCGATCGTGGCGGTGGACCTCGACGTAGGCCAGCCGTGAGTGATCATCGATCACGACGTGCGCGAATTGGATCCGTCGTGTCCCAACCGCAACCCGCTTTTGCTGAGAACGGTCGCCATGGGCCCAGTGTCCCGGCTCGGTGAAGCTCGTCAGCTGCTTGGCGTCCATGTGCAGCAGCGCCCCAGGCTCTGACCACTCGTAGCGTCGCGTGGAGCGAGATGCTGGGCTGCGTCGTCGCTGAGAGCAGCCATTTCGCTTGAGCACCTTCCAGATCGTCGAGCGGCGATAGCCGACGATGCCGGCCAGCCGCGCTGGCCCTAGATTGGTGCGGTTCCTAGCTCGCAGGATGCGTGACTCGGCCTCCGCTGAGAGCTGCCACGGGCAAGACTTCGGCAGCGGCGGACGAGCACGCAGGCACACTCGTGAGGCTCGTTCAAGCTCACTGGCCTGCTGCCAGCGATGCCACCAGCGGTGCGCGGTTGCGGGTGAGACGTTCAGCGCCCTCGCGGCACCCCTGATCGTCAATCCCTGCTCAATCAGGCCAACGAGCTGCAAACGCCCGCCAAGTCCGAGCTTGCATCTACCGTCCTCCATGTTCGGGTCCTCCTGTGGCTGCGAGTTGTGGAAGACCCACAGCCTCAGGACGGACCCGGACGACCTCTCAACCGTTCACCAAGAACGTGGGCACCACAACTAGCCGCCGCGCCGGCGCAGTGGGTACACAGCAGTTCCTCACGAGGACCGGTAAGCCGAAGCTGGTCGACTGCGCCGTGCTGTTCTTCGACCTGCTCGGGGTCAGCGCGATGGCCGCATCGCCGCAGGCCGGCAAGCACCTCCAAGCAATCGACCGGGTCGTCTCGGGCCGCTACCGCGATTTCCTCGCCCCGCGCTCCCCATGGCCCGCCGCGTTCTTCTCCGACACACTCCTGCTGAGCGCACCAGCACCGACAGAAGAGGACCGCGAGAGCGCCATTTCAGGGCTCGTCCAGCAGGGCGCAGTCCTCCAGCTCGACCTCTCGCTCGAGGGGTTCTTTGTCCGTGGCGGCCTTGGATTCGGCAAGTTCCACATCCACAACGGACTCGTGTTTGGTCCCGCGCTCGTCGACGCCTACCGTCTCGAGGACAAGCACGCCATCCATCCCCGCGTGATCCTCGACCGCAAGGCCGAGCGATATGAGCGCGAGGCAATGACCGCTTATGAGATCAGACAGGGGCACCGTCACCCGAGGACATAGAGACGCTACGAAGCCTTGCCGCCGCATGGGCAACGTGGCGCGCCCTGCTCGGATCGGGTCAAGAGGAGTTCAGCCGATGGCCGCCGGGCGACACTGGAGCGCCGCATGGAACGATGACGCCGACACCTGGAATGGCGAGATCGCCGACGCCGCCGATGCGACCGCACGGCGATGGACGCGCATGCTCGAGCTCCTCGACCCTCCTACAACCGCCGGACTTCGGGAGTTCCGCAGCGAGCTGCTGGGAGCCAAACTCGATGCCGCAGACGCAGAGGTTGCCTACCTACGAGGCGTGGCGGCTGGCTCGCTACGCGAGCGAACGAACGCCGGGGGGCTCACGGGATTCGATGCGGCTCTGCGGGGTGGCGAGGTAGATGACCTCGCCACGGTCGCCGAGGAGTCCCGATCAGAGCAGAAGGTCGCCGTACCAGCGGAACTATTGGCGCGCCGGCCTTACCAGCGCGATCGACTAACCGGCCACGTAGCCGAGCTACGCCGCCGACTCGATGCGAAGCGACGTTTCGTCAGCTGATCGAGCGCTACGGCGAGGAGATCCTCCAGGCAACGCCCTGTTTCTTCGTCAGCCCCGCATCACCCGCGCAATACGTCCCGCCGGGAGCCGCAACGTTCGATCTCGTTGTCTTCGACGAGGCGTCGCAGGTGGGCGTCCCACAAGCGATTGGTGCACTGGGACGAGGGCGGACGGCGGTCATCGTCGGCGACTCACAACAGATGCCGCCTACCTCCGTCGGCAAGGTCAAGGCGGCCGAGGAAGCAGATCGAGACGACGATGACGAGTCAGGGGTACTTGAGGATCTCGAAAGCATCCTCACCGAGTGCGTCGAGTCCGGGCTTCCACGGCTCTGGCTCTCCTGGCACTACCGCAGCCAAGACGAGAGCCTGATCGCATTCTCCAACGCCTACTACTACGAAGGTCGGCTCGCCAGCCTGCCCTCTCCAGGAAACGACCCGACTGCCGGAGTCAAGGTGAAAAGACTCGACGGACATTTCAACCGCGAGGACAAACACGAGTTTCGGACCAACCGCGTCGAGGCCGAAGCAATCGTCGCGGAGATCCGAACGAGACTCGCCGACCCCGATCTGAGCAACCAGACGATCGGGGTCGTCACCTTCAACGCGCAGCAGTGCGACCTCGTGCTCAACCTGCTCGAGGAGTGCGGCGACCCGCTCGTCGCCATAGCGCTCCGCGAGGACACAACCGAGGGGATCTTCGTCAAGAACCTCGAGAACGTGCAGGGCGACGAGCGCGATGTCATCCTCTTCTCGGTCGCATTCTCCAAAAAGCTCGACGGCGGACCGCTACCGATGAACTTCGGTCCACTGGGGACAGCCGGCGGGGAGAAGCGCCTCAACGTGGCAATCACACGAGCGCGACGCAAGGTCCTCCCGTTCGTCTCGTTTGAGCTGACCGACATAGACCTGTCGAGAACGAGCTCCAAGGGGATCGCCCATCTGCGCTCATACCTGGAGATGGCCGCATATGGTCCCGGAGGTCTGTGCGCGAAGCGATCGCCGATGCGCTCCGCGGCCGAGGCTACGAGGTGGTCTGTGACTACGGGCTATCCGACTTCTCGCTCGATCTCGTGCTCCGCGACCCCGGCGCGGAGCACTGGCAGGTCGCGCTCGTTCTCGACGGTCCGAGATGGGCCGAACGACCCACTGTCGCCGACCGAGAGCTCACACCGCTGCTGCTCGAGCGCCTCATGGACTGGGGCGCGCTGCTACGCCTCTGGCTGCCGGAGTGGATCGCCGACGAAGAGAGCGCGCTGTGCCGCATCGATGAGGCGCTTCAGCGCGCACGCAACCGGGCCAACACCCAGGCTGCGGAACGCGCGGCCGCCGCCGCCGAACGGGAGAAAGCCATCACAGACGCACTCACCGGCAACCCCGAGATAGAGCCCGATGACAAGTCGGCGGAAGCTTTCGAGGAAGAGGCCGTCGAGGTCGAGACGTACACGTTCGCGAGCCCCGACGAACGAGACGGGCAGCTCACCGAGGGCGACTCGGACCCCGTTCAACTCGTCGCGTCAGTTGGGGGCGCGACTCTCGAGGAGGACGCTGGCACGGCAACTGAGGAACGTGAAGTGCATGCACGAGGCTGCCCCTACCAAGAAACGACGCCAACGCCCCTCGGAACACGCGATGATCTCGGACGAACCACCTCGCCCGAGATACGCCGAACAATCGCCACGGCAGTACACGACACAGTCGAAACCGAGGGGCCCATCGCGACAGACCGGCTCGCACGGAGTATCGGACGCAGGTTCGGGTTCGATCGCGTAACCAGCGAACGCCAGCGATTCATCCTCGAAGCGGTCCCAGACGAGCTGATCATGCGTACGACACTCGGTGAGTTCGTATGGCCGATCGGGCTCGACAGAACCACCTGGCGCGGATACCGCACAACGCCAGCCACCATCATCGCCCGCTTACCGACATCGCCCCCGAGGAGCTCATCAACGCGATGGCAGACACCGCCAACGCCGGCCGATACGACGACGAGCACGAGCTGTACCGGGCGACCATGCTCGTCTTTGGACAACGCCGGCTGACGAGCCAAACAATCGCGAGGCTCGCCGTGTGCCGACAACTCGCCGAAGAACGCAGCCGGCTGATCAGGATCGAGCGCGGTGACTGGCGAGGCGGAGCGTGACGGCACCATGCGTATCCGCTCAAGCCCTGCCTGGATCATGCCGACACGGCTAAACATAGTCTACAAGCTCTACAGTCCCCATACAGCGAACAGAGTCGTTATAGTCTTCACAGGCAGCTATTGGACGGGAGATGCGTGATGCCGACAACAGAGCTCATCAACGTGCGCGACACCGCGAAGGAGCTGGGCGTACACGAGAACACGGTCCGCAACCTCGAGAAGCGAGGCAAGCTGAAAGCTATTCGGCTGCCTGGATCCGGGTTCCGGCGGTTCCGCAAAGAGGACATCGAGCGAATGCGTCAGGAGATGTGGAGCCAGTTCGCCCCTGACACCACGCTGCCTGCTGAGCGTCGCCGGCCGACCAAGCGCCACACGCTCGACGACGAGGACTACGCCGCGTAGCTCCGTCTCCCTCGCGCCTAGAAAACGAGCTTCCCCCTTTACGGAGCGATATATCAAGATTATTGTAAGATCGTGCGGGGAAAGAGGATATGGCTTCGACTGTGATCCCACTATCTGACCGGCCTTTGGCTGAGCGAGCGTTCATCGCACTGAACCGGCGCGCTAACGCTCAGCGACGCTACCCGGTCGTCCTGCTCGATGAGGACATGGAAGCGCTTAACGACGCGACTGGCAGCAGGCGCAGAAGCCATGACGCCTTGCGGCAGTTGACGGCCGACGGGCGTTTGCGGCAGGTGCGCCGCGGCGCGTATGTTTTGGGTGCCCCGACGGGCGGGAGCGACGCGCGGCTGCTGGCCATTCTCGACGCGGTCACCCCTCGCCCCTATCTCGTTACCGCTGGTCGGGCGCTCGCCGAGACCGGCCTGAGCGATCAGCATTTCTTCCGTGTCGTCGTCTTGGTGGCGGGCCGCTTGGCCGAGTGGAGCTGGCAGGGCGAGCAGGTCTACTACGTCGAATCGGCACCTGACCGGATTTGGGGCGAGCTTGGGCCCGATGGGCCCGCGATCGCGCATCCGGAGCGAGCGATTCTCGATTGCCTGGCAGACCGCCGCTTCGGCGTCAGCCTCCCGCAGACAGCAGAGGCGATTGACCGTGCGATGAGGATCGGCATGCCGCTGTCGCGACTCGTGAAAGCAACGAGGCGTTACGAGACGGCCGCGGTCTCGCGACGGCTAGGCTTCCTGGTCGAACTTCTCGTCGGCGCAGACGCCGCCGCTCCTTTCCTGAGACTGCGAGGCGCCAGCAACAAGTACGTGCCGCTATCGCCGTTTCAACCCGCGAAGGGCCCGGCGGACTCGACATGGCGGGTTCACGTGAACATCGAGCCCGAGCTTCTGCTGGCCCACCGGATCACCGGATGACTCTCCCTCGCAGGCTCGTCCACAACGAGTTCGACCTGCAAGACATCGCAGAGAGTTCGGGACGCCCAATCGAGCTCGTCGAGCGTGACTTCGCGCTCGTTACGCTCGCCGCCCACCTGACTGACCAATTCCCCCGCCAGCTGTGCTTCAAGGGCGGCTTCGTCCTTCGTCATGTCCGCCGCTCGGGACGCCTTTCAGGCGACATCGACGCGACACGGACGAACCCGGGCAAGCACAAGCTCGACGCCCAGGAGGTCGCGGAGGCGATCCGACGCGCGAGCGACGAGCCGCTGCTGCGTTTTGACCCCGGCGCGCCGGAGACCGATAGCAAACAGAGCTTGGACTTCGACGGGGTCGAGTACTTCACCGAGCGCGAGAAAGGAAGACTCGCGGTCGAGGTGTCCTACCGCGAGGAGGTCGTGGATAAGCCGGATCTGGTGATGGTCGGCCCTCCCTACTACGACCCGTTTGAGATCCCGGTCCTAACGCTCGAGGAGGGGACCGCCGAGAAGCTGCGGACTCTGCTGCAGCGCCGCCGGCCGACGGACCTGTCGGATATCGCACTGATCCTCGACAACTACCGTGACGAGCTGAACCGCGCCCGCGTCAGAGAGCTCGCTGTCGTGAAGTTCGAGCTCGTCAAGCAAGGCAACTATCGCGGGCGTATAGAAGAGACCGTGAACGCGCTAGCAGGGGAATATGCCGAGACGCTGCCCGGCCTTGACCCATACGCCCCTTCCTACGATGAGGCCAGGGCGACGCTTCTGCGTGATCTCGGAGACCTGCTGCCCTAGTGGGTCGTCCATGAAGGTTTGACCGGAAACTCGCTGCCTTTGGCGAATTGGGGTGCGATGTCCCCGAGCCAGGAGGTGGTGATGCGTCCGCCGGAGGTGTTTGTGCGTGAGCTCTCGTTGGAGGAGGGCGCGCGGCTGAAGTCGATATCAAGACGCGCGAAGTACCAGGCCAAGCGTCAGCGAGCGATGATCCTGTTGGCGTCTTCGACCGGGATGGGGGCTCCGCAGATCGCGGCCGTGGTGCGCAGTGATGAGTCGCATGTGCGGAAGGTGATCCACGCGTTCAACGAGGAGGGCTTCAGCTCGTTGGACCCTGACTATCGGGGCGGGCGCCCCAAGAAGACGACACCCCGTGAGCGTGACCGGATCGTCGCGGTCGCGCGCGCCCGCCCCGACACGCAGGGTGTCCCGCTGACACGCTGGTCGTTGTCGAAGCTCGCGCCGCACTTGGCTGGGATGGGGATGCTCTTGAGCAGGGAGGCACTGCGGCTGCTGCTGATCGATGCGGGTCTGTCTCATCAGCGGACACGCTCGTGGAAGTGGAGCCCGGACCCCGAGTTCAAGGGAGAAGGCCGAGCGTGTCCTAGCGCTCTACAGAGCCAAACCCGAGGACGGAGTCGTCGTCTGCTTCGACGAGATGGGACCGATCCAGCTGATCCCCCACCACGGCTCGGGCTGGGCGAGCAGGCGACGACCCGGCCGGCTCAGGGCGACCTACAAGCGCCCGCACGGCGTGCGCTACCTGTTTGCCGCCTATGACGTGCACTCAGACCGGCTGCACGGCCGTCTGCGGGAACACAAGAACGCCGGAGAGGTGCTCGCGTTCTTCAAGCAGATCCGGATGCGCTACGACCCCCGGCAGCGGATCTACCTGGTCATGGACAACCTCTCCACTCACAAGACCGAGGTGATCCGCGAATGGGCCGAGAGCAACAACGTGGAGCTCGTATTCACGCCTACCTACGCGAGCTTCCTCAACCGCATCGAGTGCCACTTCTGGGCGATCGGCGAGTTCGTCGTCAAGAACGCTGACTACCCCAGCTGGGACACACTCGCCACCGCGATGGCCGAACACATCCGCTACCGCAACGGACCCCACCGCGACCACCGACTCATCCAAGCCGAACGCCGACTACTCATCGCCGCATGAACCAACACGTTTCCGGTCAAATGGATTTCCCCCGTTTTCGAGGACACTTGAGCGCTTGGGTCGAAAGACCTGGGCAAGGAGGTTCAAGTGCCGAGATCAGTGCCGCCGTATCCACCGGAGTTTCGTCGTGAAGCGCTCGAGCTGCTGAAGCTCAGCGAGAAGCCGATCAGCCAGGTCGCCAAAGATCTCGGCGTCTCTGAGCAGACGCTGTATGTGTGGCGAAAGCAGGCCCAAGTCGACGAGGGCAAGCGCGAGGGGCTAACCACAGATGAGCGCGAGGAGTTGCGCCAACTGCGCAAGCAGGTGCGCACGCTGCAGATGGAAAAGGAGATCCTGAAAAAAGCCGCGGTCTTCTTCGCCAAGGAAACCGACGGGCGGTAGGCGAGGTGTTCTCGTTCATCGCCGCGGAGAAGACCGGCTATCCAGTCGCCCTGTTGTGCCGCGCCCTGGAGGTCAACCGCACGAGCTTTCACGACTGGGAGCGACGTGCGCCCTCGGACCGGGCGCTCACCGACGCGTGGCTGCTCGAGAAGATCAAAGCGATCCACGAGGCCAAGAGGCGCGTCTATGGCGCGCCACGGATCCACGCCGAGCTGAGGATGGCGCACGGCATCCGGGTGGGACGAAAGCGCGTCGAGCGGCTCATGCGATCCGCCGGGATCTCTGGGCTCGTCCCGAAGAAGCGTGGCCGGACCACGATCCGTGTGCCCGGCGTCAGAGTCGCTGATGATCTCGTCGAGCGACAGTTTCGTCCCGATGCCCCGAACGTGCTCTGGCTCGCCGACATCACCTATCTCAGATCCTGGGAGGGCTGGCTCTATCTCGCCGCCGTTCAGGATGCTTATTCCCGGCGGATCGTCGGCTGGTCGATGGCCGAGCACATGAAAGCCGAGCTCGTGACCCACGCGCTGAACATGGCCGTTCACCGCCGCCGCCCCGACGCTGGGCTGATTCACCATTCCGATCAGGGATCGCAATACGTGTCTCTGGGCTTCGGCCAGGCAGCCCGTGACGCCGGGATCGCGATCTCGATGGGCTCCCGTGGAGACTGCTGGGATAACGCCGTCGCCGAGAGCTTCTTCGCGACGCTGAAGAAGGAGCTCATCCACCGCCAGTCATGGCCGACACGACGAGAACTCTCATCGGCTGTCTTCGAGTACATCGAGGCGTTCTACAACCGCGACCGCCGACACTCCACCCTCGGCATGCGCTCCCCAACCGACTACGAGCAGCTCCTCTACGCTGCGAACACCAAGGAATCCCCACCCACCAAGAACATCAAGTCAAACAGTGTCGCCTAAACCGGGGGAAATCCAAAACGTTCATGGACGACCCACTAGCCCCAGGACTGGTCGTGCGGCTGTTGTCAGCTCGAGCGCGGGGTCTTCGCGGGCGCGTCATCGATTGCTCGCGGGATCGCTGGCCGCCTGCCCGCATCGAGCGGAGCCAGTCGCCGCACTCCATGATGGCGTTGACCGCGGACCACATGGAGCCCAGGCGGGTGCTCAACGATTGCGTCGATCTCGTGCTGCGCGGGCAGGGCGAGTACTACCTCGGGTGGCGCGGGCGTGGCCGTTCCCCACGCGGACTTCGACGACGCGGCCGGCTAGCGCAGCAAACAGTACCGATTTGGTACCGCACCACCGTTTCCTCGCTCGGCCCCTCGTGGGACTGTCAGTTTTTTTGTGTAAATGGCTTTGTTGGTTGTGGATGTCTGGCTATTGTGTGGCGTTGAGTCTGTCGCCGTAGTGGATGGTCAGGATGTTGAGTGCGTGCTTCCAGTTGCTGATCTTGCCGGTCAGGTTCTCGCGGTTGCGGCGCCTGGTGGTCGCGACGAGGTAGAGGACCTTCATCGCTGCCTGCTCGTTCGGGAAATGACCGCGGTGGCGGACTGCCCTGCGGAATCTAGCGTTCAGCGACTCAATCGCGTTTGTCGTGTAGACGATCCGGCGGAGCTCGACGGGGAACTCGAGGAACGGCACGAACTCCTCCCACGAGTTCTCCCAGGAGCGGATCATCGCTGGGTAGAGCGGCCTCCACTCCTCCGCGAAGTCCTGAAAATGGGCTTCTGCGGCCTCGACGGTCGGCGCTGTGTAGATCACGCGCAGACTCGTGGCGATCTTGCCCCAGTACTTCTTGGAGGCGTAACGCAAGCTGTTGCGCACCAAGTGCACCACGCAGGTCTGGACGGTCGCGTGGGGCCACGTCACCCGGATCGCTTCCGGGAGGCCCTTCAGCCCGTCGCAGCACACGATCAGCGCGTCGTGGAGCCCGCGGTTGCGTAGCTCGCTGAGCATGCTCATCCACTGCTTAGCGCCCTCCCCACCCGACGGGCCGAGCCAGAGCCCGAGGACATCTCGTTCGCCGTCGAGGTTCACGCCGATCGCGACATAAACCGGCCGGTTAGCGACCTGGGTATCACGGACCTTCACGACGATCGCGTCGATAAGAAGCACCGGGTAAACACGATCCAACGGCCGGCTCTGCCACGCGGCCATGTCCGGCAGCACCTGGTCGGTGATCTTCGAGATCGTCTCGCGGGAGACCTCGGTGTCATAGATCTCCGCCAGATGAGCCTGGATCTCCCCGGTCGTCAATCCCTTCGCGTAGAGGCTGATCACGTTCGCCCCCAGGCCCTCCAGGCGCCGCACGTGCTTCGGGACCGTGACGGGCTCAAACGTGCCCTCACGATCACGGGGCATCCGCAGCTCCACCGGACCGACATCCGTCCTGACCGTCTTCGCGTAGGCACCGTTGCGGCTGTTCCCGCTCCCACGACCGATCGCCTCATAAGGCCCATAGCCAAGATGATCGGCCATCTCCACATCCAAACCGGTCTGCAGCACTTCGCGGACCATCGACGTCAACAGGCCACCCTCGCCCGTCAACGAGACTCCTTCGCTGCGAGCACGGTCAACGAGCGCTTCCGCCCAACCCCGCAGCCCATCAGCCTCAAACGCCACCGCAGCTGGCGCTCCCGTCTCCTCGCCGCCGTCGACCAGCGCCACCGTCGTCTCATTACTCATCAGCACGATCCTCCTTCACGAGCCCGCCGAATACGAACCCTCAGATCACGCCAAATACACAAACTTCCGGACAGACCCGAACGGGGACATCGCACCCCAATTCGCCAAAGGCAGCGAGTTTCCGGTCAAACCTTCATGGACGACCCACTAGTCCGTCGTGAGTGCGAAGCGTTTGTCGTGAGTGCGAAGCGTTTGCACGCGCTCGCGTCCGGGCGCCGCCGAAAGAGGCCGGGAGCGATCCGCGGGCGTGGCAGCGAAGAGGCGCGTCAACGCGACGCGATCGGACCAGCCCGAGACGGTGGCAGCCAGTCCGGTGGGACCGTGGGGACGAAGATGACAGCCGCCGCAGCGAACAGTGTGCGATGTCTAGCGGCCGCACGCCACCTGGGAGCTGATACCGCCGTAGTTCCGAGGTGCCTGGCTTGGCGTTGCCCAGAAGTGCGAGATGCAGCGCCCTGAGGCAGGAAGGCTCGCCCGCAGCCCGGTGGAGGCCCTTACGGTGAGGGCCACCGCCTGCGGTAGAAGGCCCTGTAGGCCCCATCCGTGCAGGTGCACCCTGGGCGCTTAGCCCGTCGCCAGAGCCAGCGCTCGTGCGGTCCGCTGAGGATGCTCGTGTTCAGCGCGTTATGCGGCGCGCGCATGGCTAGCTGGCCGGTCGTGCCCCACTTGACTATCTCGGCGGCGAGCACAATGCCAGGGGCGGCGGAGAGCATCGGGGCGCTGACTGCGGGGGCGTCAGGCACGGGCGCGAGTTCGCCGCAGGCGATCCGCAGGATCGCGCGGCCGGACTTGCCGCGCAGACGAGCAGCGTCCTCGGCGGAAAGGCGTGCGAGGACATCCTCCGGAAGCGAATGGTCGCACTCGACTAGCCCTCGCAGTCGCTCAAGGGGCAGTCCGAGACGGCGCGCAGCGGAGTGCTCGGCGCCGGAGCTGACATGGTCGCCGTGAGCGATGCAGCCGAGGCAGGCGTCGGTGAGAAAGTCATGGCTCGTGACCTGGTAGAAGCCAGTGTCGCCCGTGCCGCCGTTCAGCACCCGCCGTGGCATGTCGAGCTGGAACGCTCGTCTTGCAGCGTCGTCATCGACGGAAATGACCCCGAGGCGAGTGGAGTACTTGATCTCATCCGGGACCGCATCCCATCGACAAACATGGGCTCGCGGGCAGGCACCGGCGGCCTCCAGCAGCGCGCCGAGCAGTTCTGCCTTCGCTGCCCCGTTGTCCTCATGATTGGCGGTCAGGTGACGGTTGAGGTTGGTCTTGTCAATGTGGTCGTCGTCAACGAGATGCGGCTCACCGGTGAGGGGCAGAAGGCCTAGTGCCCATCCGATGGCCGAGGCGACCCCACCGGCGCCCGCAAAGGTGGTCCCGTCGAGGCTGACCGGCTGGGTGATCGCCGGACCGGGCGTTGGGGAGAGGCTGTAGTCCCACAGCGAGACCGCGCCGCGCCAAGGGCGGACCCTTCTGCTCTGTAGGCCCGCGGTTAGCAGAAGCGCCTTCAGCACCTCGGCGGAGGCGAGCACCGCCGCGAAGCAGGCGGCGAGCGGGTTGCCCTCAACGCCGTCGAGTTCGGCACCAAGCGCGAGCGCCCAGCCGGCACTCGAGACGCGCAGGCCGGGCTCGCTGCCTGCGAACACGAGGCGCAGCACAGGGTCGGGGGCGGGTCCGCGGTGGACGCGGGCAGCGGAGTGAAAGTCGGCGTGCTCGTGCACGAGCGCGTCGAGCAGGTCGCCGTCACAGAGCCTTGGCAGGGCCAGGATCCGGGTCGCCGGCGTGTTCAGGAACAGAGTCGGCGCGGCGCGCTCAAGGCGCAGCAGCAACGTCGCGGACAGGGCCACGGCGATCTCCGAGGCCGCATCGAGGGACGGGGCGAGGATCTCGACCTGCATGCGCGCCATGCGGTCGGCGAGAGCGTCCGGATCCTCGCTGAGGGTCGCCAGAAACCGTCCGGTTCGGTCAAACGCGTCGGGCATCGAGGACTCCGGCCGGGGCAACCTCGCTCCACCGACCGGAGCGCGACTGGAAGAAACGCCAGTCCGCACCGGGGTGTCCGACGGCGAATTCGGGGACCACGACAGCGTAGAAGCCATCCTTGCGGCTGAAGGGACGCGCCTCGTCGGCGGCGGAGAGGAACGCCTCTTCGGGGTGCGTGTGCAGGTCAGCGAAGGCCAGCAGCTCCTCGGCTCGGAGGTACGCGGCCAATCCGAGGCGCTCTGGTTGGGGGATTGTCAGGAAGTTGCGGCGGCTATGGAAGACCGGGAGGATGAGGTGGGAAATGACGGCGGCATGCTCGCCAGCGCTCCGCCCGGCCCACAGCACGATCGCCTCGGGGACTCCAGCGCTGCCGACACGAAGCGCTTGCTGGGTAGCCTCAAGCACGCCGGGCGCGAGCCGCAGTCGCACGGGCGCGTCGGGGCGGGGCGTCGGGGCGGGCAGCTCGACGTCGAAGGCGAGCGCTCTCATGCGAGGCCACGGCCCTGATATGCACCCATGCGCATGAACATCGACAGCAGGCTCGCGATCTTCGCAAGCCGCCAGGTCGTACGGCGATGGTCCTCGGTGTGATGGCTTGAGTGCAGGTGGTAGCCGCGCGTGCCGGGGGTGCAGAG
Source organism: uncultured Solirubrobacteraceae bacterium (assembly GCA_963813055.1). Taxonomy (GTDB): domain Bacteria; phylum Actinomycetota; class Thermoleophilia; order Solirubrobacterales; family Solirubrobacteraceae; genus Palsa-744. The sequence goes on along the minus strand of CAWEXM010000004.1, from coordinate 933,446 downwards.
GATCGGGACTTGTCGTCCCTGAAAGGGGATCGAGTTCATCGGCGCGTTCGACATGCGCGGCCAGTACTCGGCGCCGAAGCTCGCCGGGTCGGCAGGATCGCAGAAGTCCAGCAGCGGCGCCTGCGAGTCGTAGTCGTCACAGAACAGGACGGCGGCGAAGCCCTGATCGGCATTGACAGGCCGAACGGGGATGTCGACCCGAATACCCGTGCGTACAGGCACACCGAGGCGCAGACGATGAGCTTGATCGAGGAACGGGCCCCAGTCCCGCTCGATGAGGGCTTCGGCGAACTCGTCCTGCATCAGCCGCGGCTCACATCCTTAGAGAGGATCACGACTTCCGAGCCGTCCTTTAGCCCGGCCTTCACTAGCGTCTCATCGAGATTTTCCTGGATCGTGCCGTCGATCAGCAGGTCGTATTCGGCTGGGTCGGCGTGGTCGCCAACGAGCTCCTTAAGGCCCTTGCGGAGCAGATGGTTGAGCGTGCCGTGCTCATTCTCGATTACGTCCTTGGTGTCGCCCTCGCCATCGACGACGACGATAGTCAGCTTCTTGGCGGCCTCGACGGCCTCCGGGGATGTGTCTGCGGATTCAGTCATGTCTCTCCTCTCGATTGGGATAGTGACCGGATAATAGCTACCCGTGCGGTACTCGATAGTATACCGCACGATTGAGGAGTCGGCGACCGACCGGTATACGACCGTTGACCGTCCTACACTGCGCGTCGTGGTACCGAACCTGACCGGCGTTGGCGAGCGGATCCGCCGTGAGCGGGAACGCGCGGGACTGTCGCTTGCCGGGCTGTCAGAGCTCTCTGGACTCTCCAAGGCATATTTGGTCAAGCTGGAGTCGCCGGCGGGCAATCCGTCGCTCGACGTTCTCCGTCGTATCGCGGACGCGCTCGATCTGACGATCGCCGATCTCGTCGACGGCCCAGTCTTCCGCTTCAATGAGCAGGACGCAGAGATCCCGACCTCGCTGCGGGCGTTCGCCGATGAAGCAGGGCTGATGCCCAGCGAGACGCGAACGCTGGCGAGCATACGGTGGCGTCGCGGACAGGAGCCGCGGAGTCGCGAGCGTTGGCGCTACATCTATGACTCGCTGCGCCTCAGCCAGAGCATGGACGAGAACGAGAAAGATGAGGGCTAGAGCCTGGAGCGAGCCGCTCGTTTTGAAACTGATCGAGCGCAACAAGGGAAAGGCGCCCGAGGAGATCATCGAGGCTCATGTGCGGGCTCTGTTGGAAGACGGCGAGCAAACGAGCCTGCCGATCGATGTAGGCCTGATTGCATCACTCGTCGGCGTCAAGAGGCGCCGTGCGCCGCTGCCGTTCTCAGGGCGGATCTATGCGGAGGCGTCCGGGCAACTCGTGATGGACCTGAACGCGGACGAGCCGAGGCCCCGACAGCGCTTTACCGCGGCCCACGAGTTGATCCACCTAGCATTCCCGGGCTTCCGAAGGGAAGCGCGCTACCGCGCCGACGCCACGTCGGGGGAGCACTCCACAAACCGAGAGGAGGAGTACCTGTGCGACTACGGAGCGGCTGCCTTGCTGATGCCTGCTGAGCTTGTCCGCTCTGCCTATAACCCGCGTGACGGCCTCACGAGCATCGTGAAGCTCGCGGCGGACGCGGAGGTCAGCCTAGAGGCCGCGGGTAACCGACTGGCGTCACTGGCAAGCGATCCACTGGTGTTTCTCGTGCTCGGGATGAGTCACAAGCCAGCGGACACGCCAGCGCTGCGCCGGGGGGAGTCCGTGGCCGAGCGGCTACGGCTGCGCTACGCGACAAGCGCCGATCCCGATGTATTCCTGCCGCGATACAAGGCCGCGGAGGACGGCGGTGTGCTGTGCAGAGCGTGGGAACAGCGCCAAGTGGTGACAGGTGTTGAGCGCCTGCCCGGCGATGACGGGGAGCAGAACTTTCGGGTGGAGGCAAAGGCCTTCGGCGGCGACTTGGCGCGACGGGTGCTCGCGCTGGCTTGGCCCGAGGACTGAATCCGAGTCCGTTCTCCGAAGGTTGATCCGACCACCGCACCACCAAGCAGCACGCCTGCCATCGTCTGACTCTGGAAGCACGATGCGCGGTCGCCTTGCTGTCAGACCTTGAGCCTTGTTGGCGGCAAGGATCGGACTCCCGACACCTCAGCACTGGATGAGAGCTCCTACGTCGCGTCGCTCGCGCTGGGGGTGATTCGCAATCCCCAGCCGGACCGCCCACGGCCTCGCGCGTGGGCGGTCTCGTGGGCAAAACGCCAAGAAAACGCGATCGACCGCTTGCCTGTCGCTCCCGACGAGATCGCCCCGCGATCCCACCTCCAGAGCCAAATCCTGCCCCTTCAGGCCGCCCCCAGCCCCCACCAGCATGCAACAGGAACTTAGTCGGGGAGACAGGTTCAAAGCCGCGGACATCCCAATGTTTACGGGCGCTTCGTCACGCCGATTCCCCGAGAATCCCCCTATTGCGCTTGTCGCCGGTGCTCTTGATCCCCCTCACCGGGGATCAAGACCTGCTGGATCGCAGCGCCCGCGCTACTACGCTACGAGACGGCGACGAGCTGCAGCTCGGAAGCATTCTCAGGCTGATCCTCGAATCCGACGACCAGGTGAGTCCCAAACGCCTCCGCCAGTCGTCGGAGGGTCGTCACGCTCGTGGGGTGCTGACCGCTCTCAATGCGGGAGATCACCGAGTGGCTTGTGCCTACGCGCTCGGCAAGCTCCTGCTGGGTCAGACCGAGGGCCTGGCGACGCGCGATCACGATCCGGGCGATCCCCTCGTAGGGAGCGATCCGTGCGAGCTCCTCACGGTACGCGGCGCTTCGCTGCGCGCGGCGCCGGCTCGCGGTCCGGTGAGTCGAGCCGACCGGCGAGACGCTCGCGCTGGGTGCGGCGGTCTTCTCGGAGATTGACTTGGTCTTTGGCACGATGTCCTTTCCATCGATTGCTATCGAGCGGGTCAGAATGACTTTAGCATTATTGCGAAACGGATCGCTTTACGGAGCGTCGTGTCCCGCAGCGCGTGGCGGTCGCCGCCGAGGCGTGTCCATTCTGCGCTTGAAGTCCTCCCAGCGCGCCTCCGCGACCGCGATATCCGCCTCAGGAATCGATGCCGTGTCCTTGCGCAGCATGTGGAGCAGGACAATCAAGTTGCCAGAACGCCTGTAGAGAACCCGATATAGCTCGGAGCCGTAGTGGCAACGTAGCTCACGCAGCTGACCGCGTACCTGGCTCGAGTGCGGGAACGGCGGCGGCGGTGCCGTGGTTGGCTGATCGTTCAGTCGATCGATCTGGAGGTCGACCGTCGGCTGCTTGCGCTCATCGAGCCCGGCAACGAAGTCGCTGACCGGCTCAGACCCATCCAGTGAGCGGTAGTAAACGGCTTGCGTACGAGGCACGCCGCAGTTCTATCGATGCGTTCGGTCAGGAGCCGCCCAAGCTCTCGCGTGGACCTGATCTGAACCGTCTCCATGCGTGCACCCTCGCGGCGCTAGGGCGATCTCGCCGGCATGGAAGCCGACGCGCTACAGCCCAGGCCACAGCCGAACGCGCTCAGCAAACGCCAGCGACCTTCCGGCCGCCCGCCGCGAGGCCCCCAAGCCACCCGCGGCTCAGTTGCCGGCGACATCAGGGCAGCCACTCCGGTGATGTTCAGCCGAACATCTTTGGGGGGCCAAGCCCTCACCCGCGCGTCATATAGACATGAGCAGAGACCTCACGACAGCGCAACCCTCAGCCGCGCCGCACACGTGCCGCCTTGCCGTCCGGCGCCCACGACCCCGGCGACGCCACCCCCAACAACGCTCACGCAGCCCGCGACAACACCAACTGAGCCGCCCTGTGTTTGGCGGAGACGGTGATCTGACCTGGGTTTCTCGGAGTCGGTGGTCTGGAATCAGGCGGCGGGCTGTTGTTGGTGGTTGTTCTCGAATTCTGTGGGTGTGAGCATTTCCAGAGCGCTATGGCGTCGACGGGTGTTGTGCCAGGTCTCGATGTAGTCGTGGATCGCGGTGGCGAGCTCGACGCGTGTCTTCCACTTTCGGCGGTTGAGTAGCTCGACCTGCATCCGGGCCCAGAATGCCTCGACCATGGCATTGTCGAACGGAGTGCCGACAGCACCCACGGATGGAGCGAGGCCAGCCTCTGTGACCTTCTGGCTGAAGACCCAGGATGCGAATTGCACGCCCTGGTCGGAGTGAATGATGCCTCCCGCTTGTGGCGCTCTCCTGTTCAACGCCATTCCGAGCGCGTTCGTGACCAAGAGCCCGGTCTGGCGACTGTCGATCGACCAGCCAACGACCATGCGTGAGAACGCGTCGATCACCGCGCAGCAGTAGATCTTGCCCTCCCGTGTTGGGTGCTCGGTGATGTCTGTCATCCACAGCCGGTCAGGCCCCTCCGCGGTGAAGCGGCGGCGCACCAGATCCAACGAGCTGGCCTTGCCGACCTTCGCGCCCCGGGGCAGCCGGCGTTTCGGTAGCCCATAGATCCCGAGGCGCCTCATCAGCAGGTGCACCTGTTCCTTGCCGACGTGGATGCCGCGGCCGTATCTGAGCTCAGCCGTCACTCGCAGCGTCCCGTAGGTGCCGCCCGAGTCCTTGTGGACCTGCGCGATTTCACCGGCAAGCCAGGCGTGTCTGAGCGTCCGAGCGGACGGTGGGCGCATCTTCCAGTCGTAGTAGCCAGAGACCGACACGCCGAGCATCAGACAGGCCCGCTGCACGTCGAAGCCCTGCCCGGTCAGGGACGCGATCACCGGGAAGAGGCTTTTGGGGGCAAGTTCTGCTCAAGGAACACCTCGTTGACCTTCCTCGAGACCGCGAGTTCGGTCTCCAGCTGACGAATCCGGCGCTTCGCGGCCGCCAACTCCATCTGGCCCTCGGTGCTCAACCCCGGTGCCTCACCACGGTCGATGCGCTCCTGCTTCAGCCAGCCATAGATCACGGCCTCGCTCATCCCGAACGTCTCGGCGAGCTGCGCGACCCGCATGCCAGAGCGCGCAAGCTCCACGACCTGCTTGCGCACCTCGACTGGATACCTACTGGGCATTCTTCCTCCTCGCTGAACGCCGGAGGATTCCAGAAACACAACTCCACTAAACCCAGGTCAGATCAAAGTCTCCGCCAAACACAGGATGGCTCAAACAGCGACATCCAGCCCCCGCGGACCATGACCGCACCCCCCGGAGCTACTTGACGACTAAAATAGCTCACGTCTCCTATTGACTCATCGGGGAGACAGGTTCAAAGTCGCGGACATGCCAATGTTTACGGGCGTCTTGTCACGCCGATTCCCCTAGAATTCCCCTATTGTGCTCGTGACCGCTGCCCTTAATTCCCCTAAAGTGGCGTTACGTTGCGGCCTACCGAGTGCGATGATCGCCGTGTGCCTGGCCAGACCATCACAATCATGCGCGCGGGGCCGGAGCAGCTGGACGATGTGCGCCAAGTGTATCTGACGCTGCATGATCATCACGCAGCGCTGACACCGACGGCGGCCGGGGCCACCGTTCGCGATAGGGACGAGTCCTGGCGTCGTCGACGGGCGCGCTACGTGGAGTGGCTGAGCAGCCCCGGTGGGTTCTTCCTGCTCGCAGCGTCCGGTGAGCAGCCAGTCGGATATGCGATCGTCTCGCTGGGCCCGGGATTGCAGACGTGGGCGTCGGGTGAGCGGATCGGCGACATCCACGACATCGCGGTCCTACCTGAACTTCGAGGACGGGGAGTGGGCACGCGTCTGATGGAGCGAATCGACCGGGAGCTCGCAGCTACTGGGGTGAAGGAGCGCCGTCTGACGGTGCTCGCGAGCAACCGGGACGCGGTGCGGTTCTATGAGCGCCAGCAAATGGAGCTGACGACGTACGTCATGTTCGGGCTGGTGCAACAGGACCGGCGATAGCGTCTCCGGCACCGGACTGCACGGCACCAACGTTCGCCCTGAGCCTCAGGAGACTACAGCGCGCGATACAGAGCACGCAACGCCCGTATCGTGGAGCGCACCTCTTGGAGATAGTTGTGCGGCTCAAATATCTGGCGCAGGGCGGGATGGGCCTTTCCTGGGTCCACCCCGGCGACATCGACCTGCACACCGTAGGGCAGCGCAAGCATGCGCAGCGCGTCGGCGTGCTGGAAGGGCACGTAGATCTCGGTTGTCACGACCAGCAGCCGCTGGCCGGGCTGTAGGCGCGCGAGCTCGGTCGCGTACCAGACGTAGGTGTCGGGCGTGTTCGCGCGGCGCACCCCGGGCTCACTCGATGGGGCGGCGACCACCCGTACAGGCAACCCCGTGGTGGTCGTGAGGTCGGTCACCCGCCAGGACGCGCCCACGACATCGGAGTGCTCGCCGCGCTCCTGCCCAGGCCAGACGATGTCAAACGCGTTGCGCACACCGGCCTGCATGGCGTGGAACTCGTCAGCGATCTGCTCTTGGTCACCGAGGACCTTCTCAACCAAGCCGTGCTCGTCGCCGGCGATCGCGCGGAACCCGCCAAGGGCCGTGACGCGGTCTGCCTCGACGGTCCCGTCGGTCAGTAGCTTCGCGGCATGCAGTGGGCGAGCCAGGCATGCTCGGACGAGACCGCCCAAGATCAACACGTCGTCGTAGTGCAACGAACACTCCTCGCCCGACGGATGCCGTGGCGTACCGGACCCGATCAGGCCCAACGCCTCGGCGGCCGCGAGCGTGACCTTCCTGGTGGCCGGAGCGAACCGTGGCGACGCGACGAGGTTGCGCTCGTTTCCGGCCCTGTAATCCCAGCGGGTGGAGAACTCCTCGAGCCACGCGAGCAGCGCGTCCAGCGGCTCACCCTCAGGGAAGGCACCGTCGAACTCAGCGACCAGCACTCGCAAAGCCGGAGAGCGAACCCACCCATCGATCGCGCCGGCCAGCTCCGCCGGCTCGGACGGCAGCGGCGCGACCCGCTCCAGCACGATCGCGGCACTTGAGAGCTCGCTCATCGCCTTAGCGTAGATGTCCTCATGACGCGAGGCGACCGTGACCGGCGAGGCGGCGCGTGCAAGCGCAACCTTCATCAGAAACGCAGAGACCTTCCCAACCTCGTCCAGATCGATGGACCCCTCGAGCGCCGAGCGCTGAGCGAGCGCCTCGGTCGCGTGCACGGTCGCGCCGCGCAGCCATTGTGAGCGTTGGCGGTGGGAGGCGGGAAGCAGAAGAGCCCGGTAATAGTCGACATATGCGAGCCCGATGATGCAAGCGGCGACGTGGGGGTGGATATCGCGGTGATAGATCCTTCGACGGCGGTCTCTCACCTCTTCGTAGATCTCCCAGGCACGGTCCAGATGTCGTTCGGTGCGTGACGGCTCGCTCTGCGCAAGGCGGATCCTAATCCCGCCGAGATTGAAGCGGCTCCGGGCAAGCTCCGCCGGTTGAACGTCGCTGCCCGGCCGGTTTCGCCGCTCATCGGCGTCCTCGATCATCGCCAGGGCCTCCGTGAGAAGATCAAGTTCCGTCTCGCCAGGACCGGGAAACGACGCGAGCTTCTGCCGGAGCAACCCCTCCATCGCAAGGCAATGGTCGGCGTTGCAGCGCTCGTCGATTAGAAGCCGACGCGCGGAGCGCGCCCACTCGACCGCCTCGCGCAGCAATGCCTCGTCGTTCTGATGGTGCTGATTGACTGTACGAGCCCGACCGTGTCTGCAAGCGGCGACCATCGCCTGATGCAGGCCGTCTTCGAGGTGGCGTTCGGCCAGCGCGAACACCTCACCGGACAGGCGCGTCTGACCATGCAGCTCGAGCAGCTCGGCGACGCCATGAAGCGATTCTCCGAGCCGAGGGTCCAGATGCGACGCGCCTACATCGATCTGGGTCAGGCGCAAGGCGAGGCGAGTGACGGTCTCAACATCACCGTGGACATCAAGGAGCTCCCGCAGCCCGGGGTGCGCCGCAATCGCCCGTACCGTCGCGTCGCACAGGTCCGACTCGAACTCTTCGAACTCGGCCCTGATCGCCGCGCTGAACGTCCGGTGCAGGCGCAGCGTCGCGCGCCCCTCACCGCCAAGCTCGAGTTCGTAGCTGTGCAGACCGTGTGCGGCGAGAAACCGGGCGGCCGTCTCACCCGCGCCAGGCGCGAGCAGCTCGAACGCGGCAAGCGGCTGATGGTCCGGCGGCAGGAAGGCTGCACAGGCGGTCGCGTGCAGCTGCGGCTCACCGAATCCTGGAGCCCTGCGCACGGCGGCAAACAGAGCCGCCTGCCCCCGTAGGGGATGCTCCTCGCCGGGGTCGTGCTCGGCGACCTGCTCGGCACTCCAGCCGGTTGCGAGCATCACGCTGCTGTACGCCTGGAGCAGCAGCGGCAGCCCGCCGATCAGCGCGGTCAACGGGCGCATCTCCTCACGGATCTCTGACGGGTCGATCGGTGGAAGGACCACGGCCTGCACCCCCTTCACCTGCGCCCACGCGGGATTCGTCGTCGTGAGGAGCACGAGCTGCTCCTCGCCTGGGACCGGCAGCAGATGCTCGATGCGGCCCGGGTCGCTATCGGCGTTGTCGAGCACTACAAGCCACGGGCTTTTCGTTTCGGCCAGCAGTCCGCGGGCGTTCTGTGCGTATCCCTCACGATCCGGGCGAGCGCGGCCGCCTGGCGGCTCGGCGCGGCCGGCCAGGTCCGCCCCGGCAAGACTGTTGATCAGCGTCTGCGGCTCGGAGGCGTCCAGCAACCAACCGCCACCGAGCGGAACGCTGCGCGCCAGCTCCCTGGCGATGCGGCTCTTCCCCTGGCCCGGGGGACCGAGGAGCGCAACACTCGTGCCACTCATGCCCCTGAGGCTCTCGATCGTGGCACGGTGGCTGTCATAGGTCACGAATGGGGTGTCATCGGCCGGCACGTAGGTGTGGATCGGTGCGTGCCCTGGAGGAGGGTCCAACGGCCCGAGCCCTGGCAGATGCTGGAGGTAGAGCACGTCGATGAGCATCAGCTCAGGCGCCTCGGCCCAGTCGCGTCCGGCGCTGAGCGCAGCCTGGAAGTCCCTCCCGCCGCGCTTGGCGAGGGTGCAGTCGATCGCGACGAGCGCTCCGGTGAGGGAAGCGGAGGCGAAAGCGCCGGGTGTCGCCTGCAGGACCCCGGCGAGCTCGCCGTCGGCGTGGGCGAACCCGTCGAGCGCGATCGGCAGATCCGGGTGGGGATCGTCGAGCATGAGACCCGGCGCGATCAAGACGAACGCGTGATGATCAGTGACACCGAGCAGCGGCCGCGCCGCAACGTCGAGGCACATCGCCGCGTAGGTCGTGGCGAAGTCGACGCACGTGCCCACCTTGGTGCGCATCAAAAGCCACGGGTCTCGGATCATCTGGGTGCCGGTCTTCGGGAGGTGCGGCTCGGGTGCGTAGCCGATGCTCTGGTCCTGCAGCAGCTTGTAGAGCCGACCCACGACGTCGAGGTCTGGCTCCTCCAGCGACCGGTCGCTGACGAGCCTCAGCTCACGGGCGGCGTCTGCTGAGACGAACCGTGCGAGCTCGGCGTGAGAGCCAGATCGGCGTACCCACTGCCATGGTTGCGGGGCAGAGATGGCCGAAGGCGCACCGGTCGGGTCATCCACCGTGCTCTACCCTTCGCTCGTCGAGCGGTTCTGGCGCGGATCCGGCCGCCGGGGTGGGCGGGGTCGGTGCGTCCGGCGAGCGGGTCGCCATCACAGCGATCCGAGGCGCACCGGTCCTCGCTGTAATTGGCGTTCTCGCCGATCTTGCTGGCGCCGGCCAGGATGGTGGCAGCCGGAGGCCCCGTGCCATTTGGTCCGCTTCTCCTGTTCTCTCGGGCGGCGGGACGATACCGGGGAACGGAACTGAGGGCTATCGGCGCGGAGAGTACGGTCGCATCATCTGGGCACAGGTCGCCGGTGTCCCGCTCGGTCGCGGTGCGGCTACTGCGGCTCGCGCTCTGCCTCGGTGACTCGGCGGACATCGGGGTTCACATAGCTTCCGAAGCTGCCTGCTCGCAGTTGAAACGACGCTAGCGAACGAGCGGGGCCGGGAGGGCTCCGGGGACACCGGAACGCGACCCGTCCCACGGACGCGTCATCCTAAGAGCATGGCCCGTGCAGACCTCCTAGTCCACTTGGTGCGCTCCGCCCAAGAACGCGACGAAGCCGGCCTGCGACGCACTGTGGAGTCCATGATCGCCGAGGAGAACGACAAGCAGCACCACGTGCTTGCAAGACGCCTCGAGGATGCGCTTCACCACACCACGCGATCCGGCACTGAGGTGCCAAGCGGCCCCACGGAGGCCTCAGCGGGATTCGAGCTGGTGGTCCCCGAGCGTCGCCTCGATGAGCTCGTGCTACCCGAGGCCCTGCGCACCGCCGTCGAGGAGGTGATAGAGGAGCAGCAGCGCACCGAGGTGCTCCGCGCCTACGGTCTCGAGCCCCGACACCGCCTGCTGCTCATCGGCCCACCCGGCAACGGCAAGACGTCGCTCGCCGAGGCGATATCCGAGGCACTGCTCATACCGCTCGTGGTCGTCCGCTACGAGCAGGTGATCGGCAGCTACCTGGGAGAGACCGCCGCACGACTCGCGAAGGTGTTCGCGTTCGCCCGCTCTCACCGGTGCGTGCTGTTCTTCGACGAGTTCGACGCCGTCGCCAAGGAGCGCGGCGACGAGCACGAGACGGGCGAGATCAAGCGGGTCGTCAGCTCGCTGCTGATGCAGGTCGACGGCGTCCCAAGCCACGCAGTCGTGGTGGCGGCATCCAACCATCCGGAGCTTCTTGACCGTGCCGTCCACCGGCGCTTTCAGATGCGCCTCGAGCTTCCGCTGCCCGGCAGGGCGGCCCGCATCGCCTGGTTCGAGCGGATGGCCGAAGAACTCGGCGAGCCGATCGGGGTTAGCGCCGACACCTTCGCGCGCAAGACGGCCGCCGCGAGCTTCTCACAACTCCAGGATCTCGCCGAGGATCTACGCCGCCGGCGCGTCCTGGAGCCGGGGAGCTCGCTGAAACGGCTGTTCCCGGAGCGCCTGAGGCGCTGGCGCGAAATGAGCGCGCTGGAGGCCAATGGCTGAGCTTCCGGCGTTGCCCCTGGGGCAGGCGGAAGCAAGAGGACGCGTCACCCGCGCCTCGCCGCGCCCGACGCTGACGGGCGCCGGGCCGGGGCGGCAGGACGAACGGCTCGGTCCTGCGATCGGGCGTATCAGCGCCGCGTTCGAAGCCGCGCGCGTGGCGATGACCGGCGAACCCGAAGCCGCACCTGAGCAGGTGCTCGTGCTCGAAGTCGCCGGCGAGCTGACCGACTTCCTCAAGGCGATCCGGCGGATCGACGGCCTCGAGTTCCTCGTCGAGGACGCCGAGGAACGTATCGAGTCGGGCGCGGACTTCGCCGCGGTCGACAACAAGGGCAAGGTCCACCCCTACGACCGCCAGCTGTACATGGTGTTCAGCGACCACGCCGCGTGGACGGAGTTGCTGAACCTCTGGCAGCGCTTCAAGAACGGCGAACCGATGCCGTACGGCAAGGCGCCATTCGCACACATGTTCAGCCGCCTCGAGAACCTGCGGCCGTGGGAGGACCGCGACCGTCTCGAGCGTACCGGCGTCCTTCAGGTGTGGGAGCGCGAGCTCGCCGGCCTGAAAGACGAGCTGGTGCCGTTCGAGATCGAGCTGTGGCTGCGCTCAGATGCCGAGCGCCGCGAGCAGGCGATCGACGAGATGCGCGCCGACCTGAAGCGAAACGGGGGGCGGCTGATCAGCGAATCCGTCCGGCCAGAGATCGGCTACCACGGCGTACTCGCGCAGATCCCCGCCCGGCTGCTCGCCGAGACGATCTGGCGCCACGACGTGCGCTGGCTCCGCACGGGCCCGATCCGCTTCTTCCACGCCGTCGGGCAGCTCGCCGTCGTGGCGCAGGACGGGGAGCCCGAGCCGCCGGTCGAGGAGATCGCCCAGCGGCCCGCGCCCGCCAGCGCGACCCCGCGAATCGCGATCCTCGACGGCGTCCCGCTCGCGCAGCACGCTCTACTCGCAGGACGGATCGCACTCGATGACCCCGACGGGTGGGAGGGGCTCGTGCAGGCGGCGCGGCGCAACCACGGCACCGCCACGGCGTCGCTCGTGATCCACGGAGACCTCAACGACTCCAACGGTGCGCAGGCCGCGGCGGTCTATATACGACCGATCCTGTGGGACCAGGCGCCCGCGTGGGTGGGCGGAGCCGGCCGCGAGGAGCTGCCACGCGATCGGCTCGCGGTCGACGTGCTCCACGGCGCGATCGCCCGGATGTACGAGGGGGAGAGCCCAGTCGCACCGCAGGTCCGGGTGATCGTGCTCGCGCTGGGCGACGCCGCGTGCCAGTTCGACCGCTTCGTCAGCCCGCTGGCGCGCCTGATCGACTGGCTCCAGTCCACCTACGAGGTGCTGATCCTCGTCTCCGCGGGAAACCACGCCGAGGAGATCGAGCTGCCGGAAGAGCTCGACATCGAAGACGCCCAGGAGCTTCAGCACGAGGTCATCAGCGCGCTGCAGCGCAGAGCGGGCCTGCGGCGGCTGCTCTCACCGGCGGAGTCGATCAATGCCGTGACGGTCGGCGGATGCCACGAGGACAGCGCGAGCTACGCCGAGAATGACGGGCGCATCGAGCCGATAGTCACGGCGGACCTCGTCAACATCTCAAGCGCCAACGGGGGCGGCGTCAGGCGCTCTGTGAAGCCCGACCTGCTGCTGCCCGGCGGACGCCAGTTGCTCAGAGCAGAGCCGCACAGCCCAGGCGAACCACGCAGGTTCAGCGTCGCAACGAGCCGGCGGGCGCCTGGCGTACGTGTCGCCGCCCCCGCAAGGCAGGCCGGTGTGCTCGACGCCACCACCTACGCGACTGGCACGAGCGCCGCCGCGGCGCTTGCGGGCCACCACGCAGGGCACCTGCTGGTCGAGCTCGACGAGCTGCGCGAGCGCTACGGCGACGAGATCGCCGGCCCCGAGTTCGACGCGGTGCTGGCGAAGGCGGCACTCGTACACGCCGCGAGCTGGGGCAGTGCCCGCGGCATCATCGAGTCTGCGTGCGCACAGCCGGATGCGCGCAAGAGGCGCGAGACCGTCATGCGGACAATCGGCTACGGGCGCTCGGACCCCAAGAGCGCGCTCGTCTGCGAGGAGCGGCGGGCGACAGCGCTCGCGGCCTCTCGCCTACAGGAGGGAGAAGCGCACGTCTACTCGTTCCCGCTTCCAGGAGCGCTCGCCGCCCAGACCGAGCGCCGGCGCCTGACGCTGACCCTAGCCTGGATCACGCCGATCAACCCGCAGCACCGGGCCTACCGCCGCGCCGCGCTGTACCTGGAACCCGGCGAGATGCCATCGAACTTCGTCGCCCGCGAGGATGTCGACCAGTACGGGGCGCGGCGAGGCACTGTCCAGCACGACGTTCTGAGCGGCCGCAAGGCCGTGCCGTACGCGCCGGCGAAGACGATCGAGCTCGTCGTCTCCTGCCGCGCGGACGCCGGCGGCCTAACCGACGCGGTCCCCTACGCGCTGATCGTGACGATCGAGGTGGCTGAGGGCGTGTCGCTGCCGATCTACGAACAGGTCCGCCAAGGCCTGCGCGTGCCCGTCGCCGTCCGGCTGTAGACCGGACGCATGCGGGAATCCCGCGTGACATTGCGCTGGCGGGACCTCGCCGCATCCCGCACACCGACCCCGGGGCCACCCGGGCGGCCGTCAGTGAGCGTGGTCGTCCAGAAGCGAGCGAGCAGACGTGAGGAATGGCGCTCGCTAGGCCATGAGCGCCGCGTGAATGTGAGCCGCGACCACCGGGTCGCCGAGGTAGCCGCGGATCCCATGATGGTTGCGAGTGGCGTTCCGCACGTCGCTCCTGTTCTCGACCTCGGGAACGATCCTGAGGTGCGGCGGTGCCAACGGGTGAAGCGCAACGACGTCTCGAGTGTCACGCGCGTTGAACCACGATCCAACACACTCGGGGTGACTCATCGGCGCCATCATCTCCCGGATCGCGCGTAGCGCCAACGGTGAGCCAAGCGTGACGAACAGCGGGACCGTCCAGCCGTTCTGCTCGCCGTCCCGCGTCAGGAGGCTGTACGCGACCACGGAGCCGAGGGAATGGCCGACCACCACGCAGTCGCCGTCGCGTGAGAACGCTCCGCGCACGCCCCGGTCGATCGCGTCCCTAACGCCAGGGCTGCTCAGATAGCGGTAGACGTCCTTGGTCAAGCGCTCAACGAACACGCCGCCCGCCGGGGTCGCCTTGTCGAGCGCCCTGACGAGCGCTCCTTTCCACTCTCCGAGCGAGCCCCTGTCGATCACTGAGGACGCAAGCTCTGCCCTGACCACGTCATCGCCGATCGCAGACGCCCGGCGAACCTCTTCGAGCGCCACGAGCGAGAACTGGTCGATCGGCGAGAAAGCCGAGCTTGAATCTCCGCGTTGAAGGACGGCTGGGACGCTCGCCCGACGAGCGCTGAGTGCGATCAGCGTTTCACCGTAATAGGGGAAGCGGATCTTCGACTCGGGTATCGGCACGCTCAAGCCCGTCTTGCGAAGACCGACCTCCCACGCCTCGATCCACTCGCGCTTCAGCGCCGCAGCATCCTTGCGCTGCTGCTTGCGCCCGTGCACCAAGACAAGCTCGCGGCTCACGTCACCTCTCCGGCCAGCATCGCGTGACGAACGATCTCGCCTCCTGTCTCATCAAGCAGCGTCCACACCGAAGCGCGAACATGCTCACGGACGCCCTCCAGCGCCGGCGGTAGGTCGACGTCGTAAGCGCGCAGCAGCGCCCATCCCTGGGCGAGCAGCGGCATGAAACCCAGCACCGGGCCCTCGCTGCCCGGGTGCGCATCATTTGAAGCACCAGCGAACAGGTCCAGGTCGAACAGGTTCGCTCCGAGTTCGGCGGTCAGATATCGCCCCATCTCCGCGATGAGGTCGATGCGACCCAGTTCCTGGTAGGCGTAAGCGGCATAGACCGCGAGCGCGGGGTCCACGAGCTTGCACTCGCGCATCATTTGGAGGATTCCCTCAGGGTTCTCGATGTCGAGCTTGAAGCGTCCGCTGCGTGTCGAGGCGGAGGCGATCGCCCGGACACGCCGGACGGATGCAATCGTGCGCGCCGTGACCAACGCGCGGACGCTGCGCGGCGCCGGCTCGTAGGCGACGTCCACCAGTTCGCCGCCGTCGAAGATCAGCGACGCGCCGTATTCGGGGAGCACTGGAAGGCACACACTCGCTCCGTCTGCGAAGCGCATCAGCACGCTCGCGCCCGGCGGCGGCGAGACGATCTTGACGACACCACGGTGGGGGTCAAGATGCGCCTCCACGCCGGGTGAGAAAACGTCAATCAGCTCGCCGCCGTGGAGTTCAAACCAGCATAGGCTCTCTTGATCGGGCGCCGTGACTGGACGGCTTGAGAGCTCGAACGACTCGCCGAAGCACTCCGCGAGCGCACGCTCCGGGTCTTCGCTCAGCAACTGACCGGCTGGGCCGACGCTTAGCCCGGCAGGGCGCCTGGGCGGGAGACGTCGGCCACGCAGCGGGCGCGGCGCTTTGACCCTGCTCGGCCTCCGTACTTGCGAGATCCACGCGTTATGCCCGGATGTGATGATGGCATCGGGTTCCTGCTCGAGCTCAAATGCGACCTCGGGCGGCAGCTCCCCAATCAGTCTCGGAACCTCAAGCGCCAGGTAGTCGCGTAGAGGGCACGGACGAATGAAGCCGTCTCGGTCGGCGGGCCCCTGCTCAGAGAGCCCGCTCAGAACCGCGGTGGTATACAGCGCGCGATAGCGACCGGCCGCAACCTTGACCTCCACGGCCGCGCGGCCCGAGAGCGTAGCGAAGAACTGGTCCACAGACCTCGCATGGCGCCAGGTCGCAGGGTTCGGGAAGATCTCACCGCCACGCACGTACTGCTGTTGGCCGCCGGCTGCGCTCGTTCGGCACGCGTCGGAGATCAGCACGACGTGCGGCGTACCTCCGCGCTGCGCCAACGCCACGCTCCCCAGGACGTTGATCGCCGCGTTTGGGTCGTCCGGGGCGTCGCTGAGCAGCCACTGCTCGCCGTAGCCGCCGTCGAATCCGTGGCCAGCGAAGTAGACGATCAGCTGCTCGAACTCATCACTCGCATCCAGCATCTCCCGCACGGCCAGCTTGACATCCGCAATCGTGACCGAGCTGTCAGGCGAGTCCGTGAGTAGCTTTATGTGCTCCGGCGCTAGCCCCTGCCTCTTCGCCCAGACGGCCATCTCCCTCGCGCCGTCGGCAGCACCCATGAGCGGCACCATGCTGCGAGGACGATCGACGCCTATAAGCACCGCTGCGCGGGACACCGCGGGATCATCCCAGGCGTGGCCGATGGGGTGCGCCCAGGCAACGACCTGGCGATCCCCGACGGTGCGCGAAACATGGCGACTCGAGGTGGCCGCGCGTCTGCGTAAGGACAGCGCCCATCCGACGTAGCGGTTCTGCCACGGCGGGCCGGGCTCGATGTAGTGACGTGACCAAGCTCAAGCGCCCGCGGGCGGATGCGATCGAGACCCGACGTCGCTACTTGCCGTTCTCCGGCTCGCCGGGTGCCGCCTCCGCGTGTCCAGACCCCAGCTCGGGCTCGTCCATCGCTTGCATGTAGATGCTTCGGGCCGTCTCCGTGATCGAAAACACGCGCCGTCCACCATCGTGCTGATCGCGATCGACCAGCCCTCGATCGGACAGCATCTTGGCACGCTTGCCAATCAGTTGATATGAACAGTCGAGCTCGCCGGCAACGTCAGACGCTACCTGCGGCGCACGCTCAGTTCCCAACGCGTGGATGATCCCAAGCTCCACTTGGGGAAGCAGCGCATCTTCACTCACGGCTCGCAGGGTGGCCTCGTACTTGCGTGACAGATTCGTTACTGAACAACGACCAACCTTGCACGTTGGACATTGCATGCCGTATACCTTGAGCGCCGGCAACATCTCGGGTTCGAAGGTGGCGTGGCAGCTTCCACAGGCAATCTCTTGGTTTGTTCGGAGGTAATGCTGGAGGATCGACGTTGCGTCAAATACTCGCTCCACGTAGTACAAGCGGTACTCCCGCTTGCCCGAAGGCCGGCCGAATTCAATGGTCTCCTTCTGGCAGAGTCCATAGTTGAGCGCAAACACGGTCACCGAACGTCCATCGCGGTCCTTCATCACGAAATACTTCGTTACGAAGAAATTCAGCTCGAGGGTCGCGAGCAAGCTCTCTAGATCGGTCACGACGTAAAAGTGGCTTGTGGGAGGTCTGCCCTCAATCTCTCTCATCACCGCGGATCCTTGATGCGCCCGCAGGTCTCGAGCTCTCAAGACCAGTTCATCGAGCAACTCCTTCAAGCTAAAAATCGACGAGCGCTCCTCGAAGGTCTCGTGGAGAAAGCGCCTCATGTTGAAGTACGCCTCAATCTTCTCCTCATAGTACCGACGCGCCGCATCGCGGATGCTTCGCAAGGAGATAGCACGGTCATACAAAAGGTCAGCCTCATACATGAAGTACAGGACGTAACCTAGGTTTCTAGGGTTGGCCATGGTTGCATAGAACAATTGCCGCCATATCTCGTCCTGGTTCCGCTGGTGCTCGGTGCCGAAGTAACACGCGGGGTCTTCGACTCCATAGTGCGCGAGACGTCGTTCTATAAGGCGGCGGGTGAAATCGACGGCCTTCTCCTCCATCACACTCAGATCGGCGGTACCGTAAAGCGCGTACAGATCGAGGTTTATCTCATCGATCTTGGTCTTATCGATCTGGCCGTAATATATCCGCCCCGGATATGCCGCGATCTTGAACTTGATTAGCTCGTCCGACCAATTGTTTAGCGGCGCAATGATCGAATCTACGACGATCTTCATTGCCTCCGGCGGCAGCTCGGAAAAGTCATCGACGAACACGTAGAGGTGTTGTATGGAAACGGCCGCGAGCAATATGCGGAGCTCGTCGATGTATTCGCGAATGTCAAAAATGCGCATCAGTACCTCGGCGTACTCACGCTCCCGCTCACTCGTGGTACTGTAGTTCCCGCTCGACTGCACCGACAACGTCGCCCCAGGACGCGGAGCAACGTTCAGATCCACACCCACAACATCGCTACCCGAGCGATCGGCCTTGTCAGTGTTGGTCGCTTGCTGCTGGTATGCGCCAAGAACGCTCATGAACTGGTCGTCGTGAGCCTTGGCGAGAAGCGCATCGAAGCGAGAGAAGAGGTCGGGAAGAGTGCCTCCCACTGTTCGCCTGACTTTCGTCCAGACTGACACTTTGATACGGCTCTCAAGCTCTGACCGAATCTCCTTTATAACGGCGGAAAGAAAATGTCGATAGAGTAGGAGTTGCTCTATTTCGGACGGAGACAGGCTACCTGCCAGTTGTGACGCCTTGGTCAAAAGCTGCGGATCAACTTGCGAAGACTCATAGACGGTCTTGATGTCGATATAGGCCGAGGCGAATCCGTCTCGTCGCCGGAGTTCGTGCTGTGCGCGCAGGAAGACCGTCGACTTGCCAGTGCCCTTGCGCCCAACGATGAACGTCGTATTGGGCTTGACCATGGTGTTCAAGACATGGTCGTTCGGAAGCGGATCGACATACAACTCCTCAATGAGCGACTCGCCGTCCGAGCCAGGAAGGTCAGCTCGACGGTAGAGCTTGAGGGACTGTGCGGCTTCCCTGAAAGCCTCCAACTCGCTCGTGGTGCGGTCTGCAGTTTTCACACAGGTAGCCTAACGCGCACGAGGACGGCTCGAATTGCCGCTGGACGCGCGAAGCACAACGAGCGCCTCGCATTCACAGCGGCTCCAACCTTCGCTGGGCGGTGGCGACCGCCCAGCGAAGGCACACGCAGGCCAGTAGACGTCATGGTCATGCAGCGGCAGCGTCCACATCGTGATCGGCCGCAATCTCGGCCTCGGCGTCTGCATCGGCGTCCCACTCCTCGACGAGGTGATCGCCTCCATGGGTATCGGCGGATGCAAAATCGGCGTCGACGTCGTCGAATGTGGTATCGGCTCCGCCCCGGCGCCTGAACTGCTGACCCCATATGACAAGCGCCTCGTCAACCTTGCCTAGCGTGTCACGCCATGCAACGCAGTGACTAGCGTTGACGCCGTCGGTGTCGACGAGCGGTGAGCCATCGATACCCCTCACAGCCCCTACTGCCGCCATTGCGGATTCCAGATCCCGCATCGCACCGCCGAACTCGGACATAGCCGCCTCGAGCTTCTCGTTGGCGGTCTCGGGCGATGCGGGGCGCTTGACGGTTCCCGGCGCCGGGAACGCGTTGCGCAGGTATGTGTCGTTGACCAGTTGCTCCTGAGCACCGTCGTCCGTCCATCTGACTCCACCGTCGGCATCAACGACGCGGATCGCCTTGCCGATGCTTTGGTCCGCGAGCGCGCGAGCGAGCTGCTGGACACCCGTCGGGTTCCGTCGCATCACGTCAATGACTTCGCCCGGCGTGCGGCGATCCGGCTGGTCGCGGCCACTTCCTTGATCACCCCACAGCTTGAGCGTCGTGATGAGCGGGAACGCCGCACGCGCGGCCAGCTCGAGGGTTGCCGGCCCGCCGTTCTCGGGATCGACGCGGAGCTCGTCCAGTGACTCCGCCACGAGCCGCTCCGTTGGGCGGGTCGTCGCAGTCCACACCCCCTCGCGTAGTGCCTTGGCAAAGCCGTGGCGCATGTAACGGCGGATTCGATCACTCTGATCACCGTCACCGCCGACCGCGCGGATGATCAGTGCCGTCGCCAATTGGCTGAGCAGCTTCGGGCTAATGCGCTTTCGCGTCGACTGCGCTGTCACCGCGAGGCGGATGGCATCACGGGTGCAGGGATCGTCGCTGTTGAACACCTCGACGATTGTTGCTGCGCGTACCGCGGGGTCGCTGGAGAGGTGGGCCTTCTCGGCCTCATCGCGGGTGATCGAGCCGGCCATCCACTGGCGGCGCTCGGGCGTCAGCACACCTTGCCGCTCAAGCTCGTCCAAGGCCGCATCGGCCAGCGACTCCATCTCAGGACCCTCCCCCCACGGCTTCGGTGGATCAACGTGGCGCAGGGCCACGAGCGACTTGACCGCCGTCGCAAACTCGTCGGTCCCGCCGTGATGCGGCTCGAAGCCCACTAGGAAGAGCGCCGGCACAATCTCGCATCGCATCGAAACCGACTCCGGCGCGCCACGATCGAAGTCATCGTTGAGACGCTTCAGGACACCACGCATCTGCCGGTCTCCGGTGTCGTAGGCGAGGTCCACCGAGCGCTCGTCGAGAATGTCGTGCACGCCGGTCATCCGGGACGACCCCTCGGCCGTCGTCGGCATGCACACGTCGGGCG
Source organism: uncultured Solirubrobacteraceae bacterium (assembly GCA_963813055.1). GTDB lineage: Bacteria > Actinomycetota > Thermoleophilia > Solirubrobacterales > Solirubrobacteraceae > Palsa-744. The sequence continues at coordinate 913,175 of CAWEXM010000004.1, read as the reverse complement.
AGCCGTCGGTATGGCGGTACGTCGTTGCCGTCACCCAGACCTCAGTCATGACACCTTGCGACCGGATCGAGTCACGCCAGTCGTTCTCATGCAGAACGTAGCGCTTGGCCTGATCGGCCGCCCACGTGAGGTGCTCGCGCGACTCAATCGCCACGAACAGTTCGGGGCGGACCCCGACGCTGGTGGGCTCGGGGACCGGGCGAAAGCGACAGTCCTCGGCACTCCCCGGATCTACGGCGAACGGGTGCCGCCTAGCTGGTCCGATGCGCGGGTTGCGTGGATCGGGCATGACACGCCGGGACCAGGCGTTGGCGCGGATGCCGAGGATTGTCCCTCCCGGGACGGGAATCTGCTCCGGTGCGTCTGCCGCCTTGCGCAACTCGGCCGGGTCGATAGCGGCGTCGGCGAACGCGCGGGCGGCCGCTTCGGACAAACCGAAGAGATCCGCGAGCTTCACCGCTGCGTTTGCTCTCGCCTTGGCGTTTGCATAATCGGACAGCCGATCCACCGGCCTGGGGAGGACGTGATCATCACGGGTCTTACTCATGGTTGTTGCCTTTCTCGCTTGGCAACCGAAGCAGAAGGACCAGTTCCAAACGCCCGGTTGCGTTATTGGGTGCATCCCGGGAAAGCGAGGGCAACTAGCGCCCGTGCGCGGCTCCCCCTCGGGGTGACGGACATTTGCCCGACGTTGCCGAAGGCGGCAACGACTTGGTTCCGATGCTCCGAGGTGTGCCGCGTAGCCGAGGCCATTCACGACGTTGCCGCCCCTGTCGTCCGTGCGACGGAGTGAGCACCAGGACACTCGTCGTGTCGCAGGTACCGTACACAGTAGCGCAAACGCGGAAGCGGCACGCAACATTGACCGCAAGAAACATTCCGGGAAACCGAATCACCAGCGTGGAGCTCTGCCTATGTCCGATCTCAGAACGGCGAAATTTCCGGTCGTGACGCGGGATGTCGGATATGCCTGCCGGCGAGGCACGCAACCTCGGCGTGGCGTCGGCTCAGTCTGTGGGTGAGCGCCAGTCGAGCTCGGGGAAACGCGCGAAGTCGCGGTCGAAGCTGATCCACTCGCAGCCGGACTCGATCGCGAGCGCTGCCAGGTACGCATCAGCCGCGAGGTTTCCGACGGCGTCGAATCGCCGGCAAAGGTCGGTGAAGAGGGTCCAGTGGCGGGGACCGGGGGCAATGATGCGTGCGTTCGGCCGCGAGCGAAGCCCCTCGCAGAACTCCAGCGCGTCGCCGAGAGGTGTCGGCGGGTTCAGCGCGCGACGGTGCGTCGCGATACGCACGAAGGAGCCAAGGATGAGCTCGGACACGGCGTAGGGACGCACGTCCGCGACGATCCGCTGCAGCAGATCACGTGCAAGCTCATGATCGGGCTGCTCGACGCGATGGGCGTTGAGCAGCACGTTGACATCGAACAGGATCACCCGGCTGTGTCGAGGATCTCAGCGAGCGACGCGTTGCTGTTCAGATCGACACCGGGCACCGGCGCAATACCGCAGAAGACAGGGACCTGGTAGGGCTCGGCCTTGACCGCTTCGGCACTCGCTGCCAGCTCCGAGCGCAGCGCCTCCTCGATCTCGCGGGTCAGCGACGTCCCATGTTCCGCGGCGCGCTGCTTAAACGCCCGGAACACTTCATCGTCGAGCACAATCGTCGTACGCACGCACAAAAGTGTAGACCATGCCGCATAAAGATGCGCCCGAGCCCTCCTGGCTCATGCCCTCTCCGCGGCGCAGCGCCCATAAACGACCGCTCCCACAGTACGGAACGTTGACACGCTCACAATGCGCTCCGCTCGGCATGCCAACTTTCGACCTGTGAGAGCCTGAACCGTCGCCAGCCGCCGAGCATCCTCGACGGCATGCCCTGCGCCCGCCAACGGCGCACCGTACGCTCAGACACGTCGTAATGCCGAGCGATGACAGCCTCGCTCACCCACGGCTCCCATAGCTCTCCCCCACGCCGGCGCGCCGGGAACGCGATGACCTCAGCCCCCTCCTCGGTCATGAACGAGCCTCGAACGCGTTGCAGCGCGCCGCTCGTTGGCTAGACATAAGCCCTCAAACCCTCCAGTGGCTATCAAAAGCTCGAGCGCGCTCCGCGGTCGTCATGCAAGACACGATCTCAGTCAACAGGACAAAGCTAAACAGACTCTGCACTACTATCAACAGTCCGGGGGCCCCCTGCATGCACCCTCGCGGCGCGGCGCGACCTCGTCCGCATGAAAGCCGACGCGCTACACGTCCAGGCCACAGCCGACCACGCTCAGCAACGCCAGCGATCTTCCAGGCGTCCACCGCGAGGACCCCCAACGCCTCCTGCGGGTCACCCGCGGCTCTAGCTGACGGCGATCTCAGGCGATCAACTCGACCGCGATCCCGGCCACTCCCGCCAGCGCCGCCTGGCGTGTGTCGCGCGTACGCGACCGCCCCATCAGACGCCGCCGCCTTGAGCGGCACCACTCCGGTGATGTTCAGCCGAACATTTTTGGGGGGGCCAAGCCCTCACCCCCGCGTCATATAGACATGAGCAGAGAACCTCACGACAGCGCAACCCTCAGCCGCGCCGCACACTTGCCGCCTTGCCGTCCGGCGCCCACGGCTCCGGCGACGCCGCCCCCAACACCACCCACGAAGCCGGCCACAACACCAACAGCAAGCTCGAGCGCCCGTGGACCCTGACCATGAACACGCCGGAGCTACTTGACGACTACAACAGCTAACGTCTCCTATTGACTCATCGGGGAGACAGGATTTGAACCTGCGACCGCCCGGCCCCCAGCCCGAGCGATGCAGTGTAGCTCAGTGGCCCGAGCCCGTCCTTGCTCGGTTTCTAGTCGCTCAGTTGCTCTCGCTTTCGCTCAATTTGTTCCCCGGATTGTTCCCCGTCGCTTCTTCCGTGCCGCTCGGAGCTTCCGTCTCGAGGGGATCGCCAGCCTCGGCTTGGCCGCGTGGATCGGCCGCTTGAGGATCGCGTTCGGGCTCGCGAGCCGGAGCGGGAGCGAAGGCGTCGTTGACGACCTGGACCTCGTGCTCTGAGGGGGCGTAGTGCGAGTAGATCTGGGTCGTCTCGCTGTCGGCGTGCCCCATGAACTCCTGGATCAGCCGCAGCGGCTGCCCGGAGGCGGCAAGCCGGGTCGCGAAGGTATGACGCAGGTCGTGGAACGTGATGACCTGTACGCTGGCGTCCCCGCAGGCTGTTTGGAAGCGCTTCGTGACCTTCGATCGGTCGAGCGGATTGCCCGTCTGTGGGTGGCCGAACACCAGATCGCGTTCGCCGCGATACGCGGTTCGCTTGGACCAGCGGTCAAGCTCGCCCGCTAGCCGGTCGGCCATCGGTACCGATCGCTTGGTGGAGAGGTCGGACTTGCCATCCCCGGAGTGCTCGCCGCGGACGTAGGTGTTGCGCACGCGGATTCGCTGCGCGACCCAGTCGACGTGTCTCCAGCGAAGGCCGAGCAGCTCCGATTGGCGCAGGCCGGTCATCGCTGCAGCGAGGATCACGACCCGCAGGACTGGCCCGAGGACATCCGGCGGTGGCGGCGGTGCTGGGCCTCGGCGCCCGCGCCGGGTGGGCTTAGGCTCTCGGATGACGACCTCGTCGGGTATCGCTCGTAGTACGGCATCGAGCTCAGCCACTGTCAGGAACTGCAGATCGGGGTCGGCGTCTCCGGTGCGTTGACGGCCCGGACGGGTCGCCTCGCTCACCGGGTTGTCGCTGATGAGCTTCTTTCGTTTCGCGTGCTCGAAGATCGAGTGTAGAAACGAGAGGACGTTGCGAACGGTCTTCGGGGCGCTGCCGTCCTTGAGCATTTCGCTCGCAAGCCGGTCGATGTGCGCCGTTTCAACCTCGGTGACAGGTAGGCCGCCAATCCGGCGGGAGATATTGATGCGCTGCATCGACTCACAGCCCTGGTCGAACATCTCATAGGAGAACACGAGCCCGTCGACGACGACCACCGAGGCGGTGTCGAGGTTGTGCCCGAGGCGGATCGCGGGGATGCCGCAGAGCAGCACTTGGAGGCTGCCGTGGCGGAAGTCGCGCATCACGACCGCTCGCTTCTTCGGGTTGACTGTCGCGGGCTTGCCGTTTCGCTCCTCGACGATGTGTCCTGCGCGTACGCCCTTTTCCAGCAGTCGGTCGCAGAGCCAGCGGCCTGTCTCGATGAGGTCTGAGCCGACGAGGATCTTCTCGCCCGCCTTGACGTGCTGGAGGATCAGCTCCAGGGTCTTCATGTTCTTCGGGGTCCAGTTGGAGTGCTCAAGGCCCGTGAGGCCGGGCCAGTCGCGGTCGGTTGCGGCCTCGGGTGCGGTGGTGGCGTACTCGAGCTTGGTGAGCTGTCCACAGGCCGCGGCGAACCGCTCGATCTGCCCGCTTTCCACGAGCGGGTGCTCGGGGTACTTCCAGGTGTAGAACGACGCGAACCTGGACTTGCTCAGCCAGTGCGTGTAGAGCGCGTGCTGGGCAACACCCATCGGGGCGCTGACCGTCTTCAGGGTGCACGGCACGATCGGCTCGCCGAAGTCACGCTTGCGTCGGCGGATCATCGCGGCGGCCGAGAGGCGCCAGAAGCGGCTGACGTTCGTGATCTGCGGGAGCACCTTGCGCTTCTCACGCCGGTGCGCGGTCGCTGACCCCTCCCGACCGTAGGTGTACTCGATGACGCAGAAGTCGCTCTCGAACGCCGCGAGCCCGCCGTCGTAGCTGTATGGGAAACAGCGCGAGCCCTCACAACTGCGGCGAGGCTATGAATCAGTTCCAGTGACACCCATCGCTCGAGCCGAACGTCGGGATACTCATGAAACCACGTCATGGGGACTTCCGAGGCTTACCATCTAGCCGCGATCCGGCAATGTGATCTCCAACACGTATCGTGTCTCCCCTTTAGCGGATGTCAGACTTGCGATCATCCAGGGGTCCTCGTCACGATCGGCAGCTGCTTTGATGGCTGGGGCTAGGCTGGCGGAGGCAGCTGCGTCCAGTTTTCCGATGCGCTGTGGTCCTATGTGCACGTTTAGCCTCGAGCCTGATTCCGACGACTCGTCGGGCATGTCGAGCCATACTTCGACCTGCCGGATGTCTCCGCTGCCTTTGACACGCTCTAGAAAGCCGCATGCCTCCTGGTCGAGAGGGACCGTGACCGTACGCCCTCTCACACTGGAAATCGGGTAGGCCGCCCGGTCCGGCGGTCTGCACCAGTCGAGCTCGCTGCAAGGCATCGTGTTGATGTCGAGAAAGGACGGCATGCGTGACATTGCTTCCCGACTACTGCGCATAGAAGCCCGGAGCCCAGACAGGACGCGGAGGGCAACACGGGCTTTGCCGAACGACTGGCGCTCCGCGGCGAGCAGGTCAAGAGCGGTCTCCATCGCTTGTGCATCCATCGTCGCCCCATGCCGATCGAGCTCGCGCTCGAGTAGCAGTCGCAGCTGATCGCGTGTCTTGTGCTGACTCCGTCGCCGTACCACGCCCAGCGCACGCCGTCTCGCTTGCGCTTCAGGGATCGCCCCCGCAACGGTCGCGGCGAAGCCCGCTGAAGGCTGGCGCTCGGCGGAGGCCGCCGGCCAACTCGGCGGGCTTACCGGCAGCTCTTCGCTACCGCTCTCAAGCCAGCGCGCGAGCTGCCGCCTCGTGCGGTGGTACTGCCGCGAAATGTCCTCATCCCCGGCCTGCACCGCGTACGCGTCGAGTGCCCGACGTGCCTCATCGCGCCGTCCAGCAGCAGCAAACAGAGCTGGGATCAGTTCCGCAGTCGCGATCTCCACACTCGAGTCCGGGACACTCGACTCTGGGGGGTGGAAAGCGTCCAGCGCTAGAGCAGCTTCTGCAGCTCGCGTGGCCGGCACCGCGCGGTGTGCCGTGAGTGACCTCACAAGCGCGTCGACATCGCCCATTTGCTGCTGCGTGCCGGTCTGCTCGTCAACGAATGCCACAAGCTGGTCCCCTACTCGACCGACCCCCTGAGGGCTTGAAATGCTTGCCCGGCAGCCTGCCTGCAGCATCACCCCCGGCACCTCCGACCCCGCGAGAGCGAAAAGCATGTCTCGTGCGGGCAGGCAGTCGATGCCGATCCGAGCAGCCACTGATACCGCACTCGACTCGCCCTCCCGAATCCATCCGAACATCACAACGGCTGCAAACTGGCCATCAAGCAACCTACTGAAACTCCCCACTACGCCTGCTGCGAAAGGGGAAGATCTGCTCGTGGGCAGGTGCCCACGAGGAGCCCAACCGCGTGCCAGCATCCGCACCGAGAGTTCGCGGCGCATGCACTCGATGGGGTCGATGTCTCCAGGTTTGGTCTGCATGCTCAGCCGAGCATACGCAGTTCAAATACCGAGCCTTGCGCCCTCCGATTCCTCGTGCATGCGACGGTCCTCCCGCTCTAAGAGCACGGCGTTTCCGCGATCGGCCCCACGTTCCGCTGCGTGCTGTCTGCCTTGCGCACAATCAAGGCACTAGGCTGTGTCTTCTCGAAGCCGTAGACGAAGGTGCCATGTGTCTGAATATTTCGTGGAAGGGCGACCGTATGCAATCCATGCAGACCGTCCGCGCGGACAAATACCCGATCGTTCCCAGGCGCGAGAATGCCATATACGAACGTGTAAGGGGCGGCGCCACAGATCTGCCTGGCTTCCCATTCTAGTGGTCGGGCTACCCGGAGCGCACCCGAGCCTACGACCCTTGAATGACGGCCTGTCGTTACGACTGTTAGTCCGTAGCCTTGGGTTCCGAGTGCCCGATATGGCTGATACTTGACGACCAGAGCACCGCCGCCTGGCGCCGGTATCTTCGCCAAGACCCGCGGCGGACTGTTGTGGATTAGCGGCTGAGTACATTCGACAACCCGAGGTACCCGCATCGTGCCGACATCACGTCCCTGACGGTCCACTTCCGTGAGTGATATCGGAATGGGGCTCGGACCACGAAGGGCCTGGTAGTAGATGGTCGATGGCCCGCCAAGCTCGCGGGGTACCTGGATCGCAGGCGACGTCACCTGTCTGTGGTTGCTGAGATCGAGCCGCACCAACCGCGTGGTGTTCTGCAACGCGGCGTGCACCGCCAATGTCCCCGCGATGCATTCGACGTGCGCCTCTACCGGGCTTTCGAGACGCGCGTAGCATACGGTCGTGGACACTTTGTGAGCGCCTTCGCTGACGTCCACGTTCAGCGGACATCCGCCTGCCTCCGTCGTGGAACGGGTGCTGGGGTAAAGCCGAAAAGCGTTTCCCGCCGCAGTCGTACCAGAGCCGATGATTACCGGCGCCTTGGGGCTGTAAGCGGCGTTGCGCGCGCCGCTCCCGCATCCAGAGGCTCCAAGGAGCGCCAACACCGCGCATCCGGCCAGCGCCCTTCGCGCACGGCCAGTGCTACACCTCTGGATACGGATCATGCATCCTCCCCTTTTTGTCGCGAACCCTGACACCGGACACATCCTACGACGGAAACCACGGCCCCCAGCGGACGTTTCCGGCCACGGGACAGCTATAGACATTTGTGGAGCGTCCGTCAATCGGTCTGGTCGTCAGATACGAGCATGGTTCCGCAACTGCAAAGAGTGGGAACGACGGTAGTTTGAGGGGTGGGTAGACCCGCCATTCGTTGATGAAGCACGTACCCCATCGCCAGGCCCGCCCGCTGTGTGCCTGACCGAATGCTACGCATACCTCGAGGTTATGAGCTGCGGCGTGGAGAGCCTCTGAATATGAATCGAATCCGAGCGCGAGCAGCTCGCCGCCTGGAATCCAGGCCGCCGCAAGAGCGAGTATTTTTCCATTCACTGCGTCGCTTCTGAGCTGCGCCGCACGTTTCAATGTGGTGGCGTATGAGGCGAGTCCTTCGGGATCAATGATCTGTGTGGGACATTCCGGCTTTCCAGCCCTACATGCCGCTTCCATCGCTTCGCGTTGTTCTGCTGCTTCGATGCCGGGTGTTTCTGCGGCCTCGGCTGCGGCTCCTTGCATGACCCAGGGTTCCTCTTTGAAGTCAACGGGTGCGCCTACTCCTGTTCCGCCTGGGGCTCCTGGGGGTTCGATCTCTGTGGCTTGTAGTGGGCGTCCGGTTTGTGGGATGTAGGAGGTGGCGCCGTAGGTGATGACTCCGGAGGGGAGTGTGTTGGCGATGTCGGTCGCGCCGAGCCAGGAGTATGGGGGTGGTGTTTTCCCGGCGTTTGGTACCCCGAATTCGGTGTTGTTGTAGGTGGTGAGGAGTTTGGTTTCAGCCGGGCTGAGTGCTGCAGTGGCGGTGATGTTGCCCTTGAGATCGTGTAGCTGTAGAACGGGTGTTCCGCCGTTCGTTTGGATCGCAGTGAGGGCGCCGTCGATGCCGGGGATGTTACGGGTCCAGCTTGTGCCTTCGCTTGTCCATGCGACGGCGTCGCCTGGCGCGTCGTAGTGGCTGGTGACCGTTTTTATGCCGGTCGTAGTTTGGCGCGTCCGCCCGGCAGGGTCGAGCACGTATTCGTTTTTGATGCCGCTTTGTTCTTGTGTGGCGACTGCGCCATCGACGTAGAAGCTGCTTTTCAGGATGTGGCCTTCTGCGTCCGCGGCAGGGAGTTCGGTGACGTTGCTGAGTGCGTCGTATTTGATGCCGGTGTCGGTGAGGCGGTTCGCTTCGTCGTAGGTGTGTGTTTCGACGGTCCCGCCTGTCGTGGCGCATTTGCCTTCGGTGCCGGGGGTCCGCGTCGTCGCGCTTTCGCGGTTGGATTCTTCGTCGTATGCGTAGAGGCGGGTGGTGCAGCCTTCGCCGACTGGTGTTTCTTCTGTTTCGGTTAGGCGCCCGAGTCGGTCGTAGGTGTAGGTCTCGTTCGCGAGGGTACTCGTTCGGCTCATTGTTTCGCCTCGCACCGATGGGATGTTGGTTTCGCTGAACCACACGGGGGGTTTGCTTTCCGCGCAGTTGCTGGTCTTGAGGTATTCAACCTGCGTCGCTTCGCCCGTGGCGCTGTGGGTGTACTTTGCGCACATCGCGTTCGGGTAGACCTCTGTTGCGAGGTTGCCTTCCACGTCATAGGTCGCGGTGAAAGTTCCTGCAGCGGAGTCCACGAGTTTTGTAAGGAGCTTGGTGGTGGTGTCGTAGGTGTATTTCTGGTTGCTCGCTCCTGCGTTGCTGCTGTCGCTCATTTCTTCAAGCAGCCCATCGCTTGCAGGCGTCCCATATTTGTATTTCGCGATGTTCGCGTCGGCGTCGGTGTAGGTTTCCATCTGCTCGAGCGTGTTGAACGTCGCCGCGACGGTAGTCGTGGTTTCCCCGACAGTCGTGCTTTGCGATTCAAGCATCCCAGTGGTTGAGCTGTATTTGTTTTTGACTTTGGGGAGTGCTATGTCGGCCGTCGAGGTCGTTTCGCTGGTTTCGAGGCGCCCTGCTGCGTCGTAGGTGCTTTTTTTGGTACGGGTGGTTTCCGGGAACGTACCGTTTGCTTCGATGGTTTCTAGGATTTCTTCTGGCTCGTTCCAGATGTTGTATTTATCGGTCGTGATAGGCAGCTTCGGGGCCGTGGTGCCTGTTGGTTGTTTGGCGGGTAGCGTCTCGCAGATCAGTTCTGCCCATTCAGCGTGTTTGCCGCAATTGGCGAAGCCTTCGGTGTTCGGCGCGGAGGTGTAGTAGATGATCCTTGCGTCGTGAGGGGAGTTCCCACTCGAGCCTTTTGGCGCCCTCGTTTCTATGATTTGCCCAGTGTTTTTGTTGTACAGCGTCGTGTGTGTGACTTTGAGCCCTCCCGGTTCCTCTGTGGACATCGTGACCGATGTGGGCGCGCGCAGGGACCATCCCAGTTTTTCTTGCCCGGAGTAGGAGGTGCTTGTTTTCCGGACTTCGACTTCTTCTTTGTTGGCGAGCAGCGCCTTCTCGCTTGCTTCGGTCACCAGGTTGAACTGTTCGCTTGCTGGTGCGCCGTGGGCGGCGTCTTCATAGGAGTATTCCGTGTGGATGCGCGCGAGCGCTTCGTGCTGTTCTGTAAAGCCGTTGGGTGTGTACTTTACGAGGTGCTGCGGCCCCCAGCTATCACATAGTCGAGTACCGTACGGAGCGGCTTCTATTTCTTTTTCAGAGGTTTCTTTGCGGCATTCCGGTTCGTTGTACTGATTGACCGTGTCGAGGAGATGTGACACTTTCCCGGATTCCCCTGGTCCTGCCGCGAGCGAGGTTGCTCTGTTATTCGCGCTCAGGGTCCGGACGATATCGTTCTCTTCGTTGTATTCCGCCGTCGAGACAGAGCCAACCGTTTCGGTGCTTGGCTGGGCCACGTTGACGTTACGGCCTTGTTCGTCAAGATAGTAGGTGGTGGCGCGTTTGTAGCTCGCTGCAGGCCACCCCTGCGGAGAGTCCGGTGCGATGATCGAGGTCGCTTCGACCGGGTCATCGGTCTGCCCCCACGCTTCTGGCTCAGGTTTGTGGGTCGTTTCGCTGACGCCCATCTGCGCCGGGGCGCCAGTGCCCTCGAGCGGGACGTTGTAGTTGATCGTCCAGCCCGGCTGGGGAGCACGGATTCCGGCTTCGGAGATTGTGCCTGCTCCCTGTGGGTTGAAGACTGTGACGGTGCCTGTCGTGTTCCCCGTTACGCACAGTGTGGTCGAGGCGCACGAGACGCTGGTTAGGCTCCCGCCGAACGCATACCATTTTTTCCACGTTGAACCACTATCTTTCGAGACAAACAGGAAGCCTGCGCTGTCGACGGTAGAGCATGTTGTACTAACGCAAGTGACCGCGCTCAGGTTGGTTGTGCCGTCTATGTTGTGTGATGACACGGTTGCTTTTCCGGTGGTTTCGATAGTGAGGTTGAGAACGTTGCCGGCGCCGTCGACTGCGACGCACGAAGTCGTCGAGGTACACGCAACCCCGTTGAGGGCAGTAGTGCCGTCCACGTCTGTTTCTTTCCAGGTCGATGACTCGATCTGTGCCGTACTGTTCGCGACATGCACCTTGCCTTGGCTATCGGCCATCACACAGAACGTGTTCGACAAGCACGAGACGCTCTTTATCGCGGCGGTTCCCTGCTGCTCGGACGTCCACGACGTGGATTGCGGGGCCGTCGAGTAGCGGAAGAAACCAGCGGCGTCCTGGCCAGCCACGCAGAAGTTTATGGAGACGCAGGAGATCGCATCCACCCCGTCACCAGGGCTGAAAGCGTTGGTCCAAGGTCCTCTGCCTACCGGCTGGGCGTAGTAGACGTTGCCCCCAGCCGTTTCTTTACCATCTGCCAACGCGCACATCGTCACCGCGGGACAGCTCGAGAGCCTGGCTTGGAAACTGAGCACTGGGTCCGTTCCAGTTACTCCAAGCGGATGCAGCACTCGAGCTCATATTTGTCGACACAAACAGGCCACCTCTGCTGTCGCTGACCACACAGACGACTGTCGCCGGAATACACGCAGCCGCGTTCACACTGCTGCCAGCGTCGATCGCTTCGGCGTAGGCGCCTGGTTTCTGTACCACCGTTATGGCGGCGCTTGTTACCGCGACCGACCCGCCACCGTTTGTCGCGGTTACAACCGCGCGAATGGCGTGGCCCACGTCGCTACTTGTTGGCGTATAGTTGCCGTTGTTCGCTCCTGAGATTGCTTCACATTCTCCGCCTGTTGCGTTGCAGTCCTTCCACTGGTAGGAGTACGCAAGCGGATTGTTGCTCCAAGTGCCGTCTGAGACGGCCATCCGCACACCCACGGCAGGTGTGCCCGAGAGTGCCGGTGCAGCGGTGTTCGACGGCAGTACACCACCCCACAAGCCCGCTGACACAGGCGCGCGCGCGACCTTCATCAGCCGGCCCGAGCCCATGTCGTTGTTCGCGGTCCCGTAGGTCAGCGTCCAAGGCTCCTGGCCGGGTGGGCTGATGGCCGTGACGTGTCCGTATTCGTCGTACCCGTAGGTGGTCTTCAGGGGAGTTGAGAGGCGTGGGTCCCACTCAGCGCGCAGCCGGCCCAGCTGGTCGTAACGGTATTCAGCTACGGGTATCCCCGGTTCTTCCATTTTTTTCGTTGCCGGGTTGTACGCCTCGAACAGCACCTGCTTTAGGCGGCCGTTGTAGTCGCCCCACTGGCTTTCGTTTTCCCCGGTAGCGGTCGTAGCGGTCGCGTATTTGAACGTCAGCACCCGGCAGCCCGCCTGCAGCGCTCCCGCCGCGCACGTGACTTCGGCCGAAACAGGGGCGAGGGCTTCCGTGGGGCGAGTCACAGTCCCCGTGGGGGTCATCATCCCGATCCCGCGGCTCTGGTTCGCGAACCATAGGTACCCGTCCGGGCCAGTTGTGATCGCATCCGGGTTAGCCCCGGTGGGCAAGGCGTATTCGCTTACGGTCCCGGCGGTTGTGATCTTCCCGATCTTGCTGGCGCCCTCATCGGCAAACCAGACGTTCCCGTCCGGGCCAGCGGTGATCCCCTCGGGCGAGGAGCTGCCAGCCAGCAGCGAGTATTCCGTCGGCGTGCCACTCGTGGTGATCTTCCCGACCTTGTCCGTCAGGAGATCCGTGAACCAGAGAGCGTTTTCTTGGTTCGGGCCAGGCGTGATCTGGAAAGGCTCGCTCCCCGCTGGCAGCGCGAATTCTTCCTTCACGCCTGCGGTTGTGATCTTCCCGATCTTGCTCACGCCGCCCGCAGCGATCCACTCCGTGTACCACAGCTTTCCGTCCGGGCCTGCTGTGATCCCGTTCGGGGCGCTCCCTGCCGGCAACGCGTATTCGGTCAGGGAAGCTCCCGCGGTTGTGATCTTGGCGATCTTGCCCGTCCCAGCGTTCGTGAACCACAACTCCCCATCCGGCCCCGCGACGATCCCCGACGGGTTGCTGTTCGCAGGCAGCGCGTATTCGTTGATCACACCCTGGGTCGTGATCTTCCCGACCTTGCTCGTCGCACCAGTCCAGGCCGTGAACCAGAGGGCTCCGTCGGGGCCGGCGGTGATGGCGTGCGGGGCCAGCCCTGACGGCAGCGGGTATTCGATGACTGCCCCCGCGGTCGTGCTCCGGGCGATCTTGTGCGAGCCAGTCTCTACGAACCACAGGTTCCCGTCTGAGCCCGTGGCCATTCCCCACGGTGTACTGCCCGCCGGGACCGGGTATTCGTTCGTCTGTGGGACGGTCTGGTAGGTGTAGATCACGGTGTCGCTCGCGACCGCGCCTTCCTGGCGCGTTGGCATCCACAGCTTGCTCCCGCCCGTCGGGAGCGTGAACTGCACTGACGTTTTATTCGCCGCGTTCCTCAAGAAGTAGGCGAGCTTCTGTTTCGTCGCTTTGTTTTCTGAGAGCGTGATCGCGAGGTTCGAGTCCCCGACCGGCGCTTCGAACACGAGTTCCCCGGCGGCGTTGTGTTCTTCGGTTGGCGCGAATACCGACTGGCGACCCTTCCCATCGGTCATCAGCACCGCGCCGTCCACGAGTTCTTCAAGCGACTCCGTGCTACTCAACCCCAGCGTCCACTGCGGGCCTAGCCCGCCTTCGACGCCCTGCTCAACCGCACGCGAGCTATAGCTCTGCGACACCGAAAGCCCCGAGCCCATCGATACATCACCGGCACTGAAACTGAAGTCTCCGGATTGGAGATCGACCGACCCCGGCCCGACCGCGACAGGCGCCGAGTGGCGGATCGTGATTTCAAACTGGCGCCTCGCTTCATTTTTGGCGTTATCGAATGTCAAGACTTCAATCGCGTGATGCCCAGCACCGAGTTCTGACCCTTTGACCTGCCACGTGCCGCTCGCGGTACATTCGCCTTTCGCAGCCGTACACGACCCCAACGGCGTACCAATCGCAGTGCCATCGATAGACAGCGCGATGGATTTCACTCCAGAGCTCGCAATCCCAGGGCCTTCGCCATCGGTAGCCTTCACGGTCAATGCGTAGGTGCGTTCGCTCAATTCGTTGCCGTACGGCAAGCCGACTAGCTGGATGTTGTGCGGCGCCGCCTTATCCACTTTGACTTTGACCTTGCTCGACGGTTCGGTTTCCAGAGACTCGGTCGAGGAGCCGATCGCCTCTTGCGCCCGGTAGCGCAGAGTGTCTTCGCCGTTCGGCAAGCTTGACGGTACCGTCCAGTATTCCCCGTGCACTTCATAGCACTGCACGCCCTTGCAGCCATTTTCTGTTTCGAGGTAGTTGTGTTCGGCGATCTGTTCCCAATGCCCCGGCGTGTTTTCAAATTCTAGTTTGGTGTCCGCGACACCGATGCCTTTGTCTTCGGCGATCGGTTCGATCGCGTCCTGGAAGTTACTCAGCCAGCCACCCGACCCGAACAACGCATTCGCTCGTTTGACTTTGGTTTTCGGGTCTTCGACTTCCGCGGAGGTCGTGTTGAACTTCGTCGTGGAACGCGTACCAGTAGGCTCAGAGATCGAGACGACGCCCTGGTACATGTAGTCGATGAACGCGAATTTGCCCGCTTCTGGAGTACCCACGGACTGCTGGAAGCGGATCACGTTCCCTTCTCCACCGGCCGTCGGCAGGCACACCTGTTCGGTTTTCGCTTCGTTCAACGGACAGATAGGCCCAGTCGGTCTGCGCGGATATTCCGGTTCCACCGTTTCTGTGGCCAGTTTTTTCTTGTTTTCCTGAACTGCGCCTTTGCTCTGCAGTTCGAGGAAGCTTTCGATGTGATCTCCAACGTTTTTGCCTTCAGTTTCCCCCGTGTACTCCCAGATTTTGGATTTGCCTTTCGTCTGATACCCCCAGTACGCCCATTCACTGGCAGAATAAGACGCCGTTCCGTACGTCTCGAGGTACCCTTCGCCGACTTCTTCGTTTTTCGGTTTAGACGAGAACCGCGACGAGTTCGTCGTATAAAATTCCCAGTTCGTGCGCTTACCAGCCGCCGTCGTAGTCAACTGACTATCGTTGATTTCAGGGTCTACCTCGATCGGATACTGGTATTCCCCGGAGCGATGATCGACCGTCAACGTCAGCGTGTCTCCCGTCAACGACATCGATACGGGAACCGGCCAGCCCGCGGCGTCCGTCGCCGCCGGCGCGGAGATCGTGGCTACCACCGCTCCACCAGCCACGACTTCCACACCTTCGGTCCCATCTTGAGCCGGGACAACCTTCCCACCTGCCGGCACGCCGACCCGCAGGAAGAGTTGCTGCGGGCTTTCCGGGGAACGCAGCAACGTATCCGCGCGCAACCCATCGGTCGTCGGCTTCATCACCGAGTCCATATCCGTGTCGGTGTTTGCATACAACACCACCGAGCCATCAACGACCCCATCAGAGCCACCCAGCGGCGCCCCGGACCCATCTACGGGCGTCAGCGACACACCAGCATCCTTCAACGACGCGCCCTTGTCGAGCTGCTTGGGGATCAGCACTTCGACAACCGGCGTACGCGGAACGAACCCATTCCCCGTCGATTCCAGACCGAGATCGACCGGAGCCAACTGCCCCGCAGACGATTCGACCGCGATTGGCTTCACGGATTCAACGACCCCGTGCTCGCCACCTTCGAGTTCGACCGCCGCCGCACTTTCGCTCACATATTCCGTCACAGTCTGCCCCGACGGAAGCGGCGGAAGACCACCAGCAGGCACGTTGATGACATCCGGGAACGCTTCACCGGCCGTGGCCGCAGCCTGTTCAGCATTCAGGCCGTCGAATTCCGTGCGCGACGCTTCGCGCGCCGCGACGGCTTCCGGATTGCTCCGTTCCGCTTCCGCGGCTGCCTGTAGGCCGCCCTCGTCCAGGAGCGGATCTCCGGCCAATGGCGCACCAAATTCCGATTCGGCGGCGAAGCTCGCCGTGGCGTCTACGCCTGCGCCAGCGCATACTAGGCCCAGAGAGAGCAGCAGGCAAGTAGCAACTCGGAGCAAGGCATCACGCATGTTTCCCCCCGCAGATATTGGACTCGTTGGCCCGATTAGGACGACAGAGGAGGAACCTACTTCTTCTTCGCCGCTCTGTCTATCCCTCGCCCCGACGAGTTCGAGTGATGAAAACAAGAGCCACCAAACGGGCTAACTATCAATGCATGTTGCCTTGATCGGTGGCCTGGCTGGTACCCCGATGAGGTCTTGCCTGCTTGTGACGTTGAGCGTGCGAAGGACCCTTCCAACGTAGGTTTTTACGGTCTCGATGTTGATCCCCATAGTGAGCGCGATCTCGCCGTTGGACTCGTTGCGGCTGAGACCTTCCAACACCTCTCTCTCACGACGCGTCAGACCGGCGGTGCCGGGAAGGTAGTGCCGCTCGACACAAGCGCCCTCCGCTGGGACAAAGATTCGCCGACCCTGGGCAGCGGCGTGCACCGCTTCGAGGAGGCGGGCAGCCGTCGCACTATGAGCCACACACGTGACTCCTGCCGCAAGCATGCGCATTCCGTAGGCAGTGGACGGGTCATATGCCAGCACCAAAATCCCCGCTGCTGGCTGAGCTGCCTGCAGGCGAGCTAGCGTCGCGTACTCCTTCTGCTCGTCGAGGATCACGGTGCTCGGCGCGTGCCGAAGGATCGTTTGCTCAAGAGACGCGACATCCACGTCGCTCGCGAGCACTCGCACCAAGCGATCTTCGCCCAAGAAACTCAGCAGCCCGCGGCCGACCACCGGGGCGCATCGCCCGACGACCACCGTCGACTGCCGATCCAAAGACGCATGACGACTCACACGCGCGTCTCGGTGCGCGCCAACGGGGTTCATCGTCCCTTTCCGTGGCTTGTGGGTTGCTGTGGGGCGAGTGTCCATTGGGCGCGTTTTGGGCTGCTGATCTCGCCATACGCCCTCATGTATCGAAGGGCCCTGGTCACGTAGGTAGGGGGTAGTCGAGATGCCTCGACGAGTTGCGCGGTCCTGCCCGTCTGCCCTGGCCTCTCGGCAAGCAAATCGCGCAGCTGCTCCCTTGTGGCCCACCGCGTCGGTGGGGATATCCCGTCCGTGAGATCCGCAACCGATACCTCAAGCGCGCGAGCGAGATCCAGCAAAGCCAGGAAGCCCGGAAGGCGTGAGCCGTCCCCAAGCGCCGCAACGGAGTCAGCGGAGAGGAAACACCGAGCGGCCAGCTCCCATTGCGTCAGACCAGCCCGAGCCCGCAACACGTTCAGGTTCTCGCCGAATGAGCTCATAACTTCGCCCCTCTCCCCCGCGTCAAGACCGAGCACGAGCACCCCGATATCCGTCCTATGAGCACTAGCCCCGAGCGCTGCGTCCAACTGGCGCTTCGTGTGCTCGAGCTCCGCTTCCAAAGCCTCGACACGCGTCGCTTCACCGTGTAGTTCGACGTGCGCGTCTCGCAGCCCCTGCGCGGTAGCACGGTCCTGGTGCTCGGCCTCCTCCTGCCGATGTTCAGCAAGCGCCCTAACGTCATCGATCAGCCTGATCTCCCTGCGCACATCCGGACGACTCAACGCGAACTGCCGCGCAAATTCAGCAAGCATGTGTGTAGGACTCTCGCTGTCGAGCCCGACCACGAGCGGGTGATCTCCAGGGTCGCTACGGCGCGTTAAGGCTGGCCACCAGATCCGTGCGGCACCAGGCGAGAGGGCAAGCTTCGTACCAATCTCAGCCTTCAGGGCCTGCAGCAGCTCGTCAGTCGGGAGCCAGTAGATCCGGGCACCCGGCCCGACGACCCTACGGACATCGCTCGCCACGATCACCGGCTCATCGCAATCCAACGACGACGCAAGACCCACAACAGGATACGTCCTGCCGGGCGAGCAGAGATCCTTGACCATATCGCCCAGCTCCGACTCGCCGAGGACAATGGGATCAGGCGAAAGGTCGGCGCCTGAGTCGCCGAGTCTGCCAGATGCTCGGCCTGTCTCATCGCGACTCATCGCGCGCAGACTGCTGGCCGCGTGCTGGCGAGACGCGCGGAAGCACGATCAGTGCTGCTGATGGGAGGCGTTGCGCCATCCACCCGACTCGTATGCGGCGGTTCGGTCGTACGGGGCACCGTCTGCAACCGCACGCTTTGTTCGTCGTCAAACGTCATTGCCACCATCCGTAGATCTGTCAGGCGTCGTTGCGGTGGTTTCGAGGTCATGTGGTGCGCGTCGGTACAGGCGCGTGTTGGGTGCTTGTTCGAGTAATCCAGCAGCCATCCAGGTGATGGCATAGCGATGCGCCGTTGACTCTGAGAATTTCAGGTCGCGAGCGACCGCTGTGATCGGCCGCTCGGTGCCGTCGTGAGGGAACGCGGAAAGGACAAGAAGAGCTCGCAGCAGTGAGCGGGAGTACCGAGGCTCATCCTTGTTGCGTCGCAGGAAAGCGCGCAGTGCCTCGGCGTCCTCGAGCGCCCTAGGGATCAAGGTCAGGCTGCCAGACGCCGTGTTCAGGACCTGCGTGACCTGCGCATCACTGAGCGTGATTGTGACTTTGCGCCCGGTCACTCTGGGAGACCCATTGCCTTAGTCGCCTTTTGGACCGACGTCATCACTGTGTACGCCTGTAGCGTCGGGTGGCTGGGTCGCGCTCTGCAAGGCCCGCTGCAACAAGCGTGGATATGTAACGGAGAGCCGTGCTGGGCTTCATGCCCAGGGTCCGTGCCAGCGTGGCATTCCTTACGTAGCTTCCGTCGGTCGGGAGCGCAGCGAACATCAGTAGACCCCAGATCAACGAATGCGACAGGCTTGCATCCTCGAGATGCTTAGCCGCCGTTTCCGCCATCGCCCGGCTTCCTTTAAGGCCTGAAAAGAGCGCTGCGAGCGACCCAGCGCAGGAGGTATCGCGCACTACCTTGTCGATCTGTCCAGGCTCAAGCTCAATCAATACTGGCTCGACGTCACGTCGATGTTCACCGACGACCGCCAGACGTCCAACAGGATGCCTGGCGGTCTCTGGCGTCACTGGATCGAGACCGCTGAACGCCGCCACGCGCGCGTCGCCCGTGCCAGCGCTACTGCGATGGGTTTCGCCGGGGTTGCGCTCATGGGTGGGGGTGCTGGCGTTGGTAGTCACGACGGCTGGAATAGTCGCGTGCAAGATCAGCGAGCGCTAGGTCTGCTTGTACTATTTAGTTCTAGCTATCCACATCATCACTGAGGGCGGCTCACACGAGCGGGTCTACTCACGCGGATCGTTGCCCGTACGCGATGCGCCACATTCGGAGGATCGGAAGCATTAGCCGAGTGAGAGAGCCGCCAGCGCGTATCAAAATGTCTGTACCGCCTTGGAGCTGGGGAGTGGCGGCGGCGTCCTTCGAGAGATACATCGCGATCATTGCTGTAGCAACGACGGCGTGCCGGTGCCCATAGCGAAGTACGCGTGCTTCGAGGACGGATCGTGAGACGAGCGAGCGGACGCGCTCTACGGCGACCTCATGGTCGTGGTAGTGGGCGATGTAGCTGTGGTCGCCGTTCTCGGCGTCTTCGATTTGGTCGACGTAGCTATCGAGCATTGTTGTGGTTGCCGTTAGCCAGGGCGAATAGGCAGCGTAGGTGTGGGCGACGTCGCCTACTGAGCAGTGGGGTTCGGCTGAGAGAGCGAGCAGGGCATGGATGGCCAGCGGTGCGCTTGCCGCGCCCGATAGCTCCCACCAACTCACCCGGATCTCGCCGGGGTACTCATCGACAGCCCATTGCTTGAGCACGGCTTCGCGGCGCGATGGGTCGGGATCGTGATTTAGCGCGAGAACTTGTGCTCTGTACGCCTCGATGACGATGATCTCGCGCACGCGTTGGTAGGACGGCAGCGTGGCGCAGCAATGCCTGCAGGTCTCCACGAGCGCTAACAGGAAGCCGCCGTCGGCGTCTGAGGGGTGGTGGCGGTAGTAGTCGGAGATCTGTGTTCTCGGGTCGATCGCCTCGACTATCGCGAAGTGCAGTTGGCGTCCATTCTCTGTGCCGGAGACGGCTGCGCGCTCGTTGACGTTGTCGAGGAAGTCCCAGATCAGCTCGTAGGCGATGAGCATGCGCAACAGCTCGACATTGCGTCGCCGAGGCAATGTCCAGAACAGCGCCGCGCCGTGCAGATGCGTGCGCTTGTTCGTGAGCGCATAGAGGGCGTCGTCGCGAATCGGCTTGTCGGGGATCGTCAAGGCACGATCGTGCCAGCGCTGGATCTCTCTGGATGCCGTACGCAACCCCCAGACGAGTTCACGTCCGGCTGCCCTGCTGAGGGCGAGGAGCTGGCTGGGACTCAGGGGAGCCGGATCACGCGCGTCTAGTTCCCGAATCCTTCTAATTTTAGGTGTGGACGGCTAGTCGGAAAGGCCGACTGCCGGACGCACCTGCGCCACGTAATACCCAGGAAACGCGACGATGGCTACCGCCACCGTGCTCACTAAGATGAAGCTCGCAGCTGCAACGAAGACGGCTGGAACGAAGACGACTGGGAACCCTGTAACGCTCAAGATCCCATGACTCCCAAGAAGCTGTCCGCCGAGGCCGAAAATCGCACCGATCGAGCACCCGGAACCAAGCAGCAGGGCGCTCTCGAGCAGTAGTGCCCGCCAGACGACGAGATCTGAGAAGCCGTCGAGCTTGAGCAGCGCGAGGCGAGGACGGCGCTGCCAGACCATGCTCCCCATCGCAGCAGCCATCGCAAGCACCGATGCGATCAGGACCAGCGTTCTGATCGTAGTCAGTCGAGACAGTCCTTGGCTTGCCTGTTCGTAGTGGCGTCGCTCACGCTGGGGAGCCGCCACGGCATGGAGTCCGCTACCTGCCCCCAGCGCCTGCTGAACCCGCGCACCTGTGATCTGGGGAACTGCGGTTGACGACCGAACAACTTGGTAGGCGCTGATGTCGTTGCTCCCCCACGCCCGAGCGTAGTCCCCAGCATTGAGAATGATAGCCCCCGATGGCCATCCGAGGTTGGTTATGAGGCCCGCGAGTCGAAACGTCGTGGGATTTGGTGAGGGCAACGTGAACGCTTGGCCGATACGGAGGTGATGCTGCTCTGCGAGCGCCTGCGACATCACAGCCCACCCTTGTTCGCGCACTCGTTTCGTTGCCAGGAGGAGATCTCCAGAGACCATCTGCGTATCGGCGATCGGTCGAGCGACAGCAGTCGGCTGTGCCAATATCCACACCCGCCGCCCGCCGTAGTCAAGAAAGCCACCTCGATAAGAGCGCACTTCTTGGACGCCAGCAAGATGTTGGATCGAACGGATCGATGTTCCGCCGTCGAAAGGTGTCGTCGCAAAGGCGTCGGATTCAGCGGTGGGCGTGACCCAGATATCCGCAGTCGAGTCAATGCCCTTGGCCGATGCGTCCAGGCCGCGCTCCAGGTCTTTGCGGGTGCCTTCGATCGCGACGCTGCCAAATACCGCGACGGCGCCAGTCGCCGCGATCGCAACAGTCCTAGACCAAGTTGAGGATGAGCGCAGCTCGTTAATGGCGATAGACAAGGCGCGCACCTTCAGATCTAGTGTCAACCGCTCGATGGTCAGCAACAGCCCGTAAAGCAAACTGGGGAGCAGTAGCAGCAAGGCTGCCGTCAAAGCGATGACGCCGATAATCGCTCTGCCCGGCGCGAGTGCCAGGATGGCGCCAGCTGCGAGAAGACATGCCACACCGAGCAGAGGGGCTGCGCCTCGCCACTTATGTTGTGAGCGTGACCCGCCGGTCGCGGCACGTCGCCACGGAGCGACGACATCGCGGAGCGGCATCAGGACCCCAACACATGCGGCCAGCAGTCCGCCGCCCACCGCGATAACGACGCTCTCCCACGTCACGATCCGCTGCGAGCCAACGGGGAACGCAAATGACAGATACCCAGGGCTGGCCTGGAAGAGGCTGAGTGAGATCTCGTTCCCGATGAACAAGCCAAGCAGCGACGAGAGCACGCCGAGGATGAGGGCGTCGACGAGTAGCACCTCGAGCATCGTCAAATACCCGTAGCCATCGAGTCGAAGATCGGCGAGAAGTCTCCGCCTCGCGGGCGCGGTTAGAAGCATGGCGTTGAACGCGAAAAGGAAGCCGACGAGCGCGCTGATGGCAGCAAAGACCGCGGTCGACTCATCCGTTGGAGCCGCAGCGTTGTCAAACAGCGTTGCGTCGAAGTCGGCCTGCTCCACGTTCAGATGCCCACCAGCGAGACGCTTCAGAGCGACATGCACGTCGTCATATCTCCCCGGTAGCGGTTGCACGAAGATGCGCGTGATGCGATTTCGCAGGCCTGTTAGCCGCTGAGCATAGGCCAGCGGTGCGACCGCGATGGGGCTATGCACAAGCTTGCCAATGTCGGCTTCTTGGAGGGTGATCCCGATGAGCGAGCGGACCGAGCGCGCGCCGACGTGCAAGCGAACGACCTGCAACTGTGTTGCCCCAATTGCGCTCGCGATTGGGGCAGGGATGGCGAATGCGTGTTGCCGCGCGAGAGCAGCAACGCTCAGATGCTGTAGGAGTGCCCCGCCCATACTCACAAAGCGTGGGTCTGCGCCAATGAGGTCTACCGACCGGGCACCCTTCGGTCCGATCACATTGGCCTCCACCTCGAGTACCGGTGCCGCCGACCGGACACCGGGCGTGCGTTGAACCTCCCCGAGGAGGCTCGCGTCAAACCCCTGCGGGCTACGGGCCTCGACTTGCAGTCGAGACTGACCAACCAGCCCGCCCGTCAGTTGACTGACCGAGCCATTGAGGCTCGCGTTCGCCACTTGTGAGGCAAAAAGCAATGCGACCCCAACCGAAATGCCGACGACCACGAGTGCTTCCTGCACGATGCGTCCCCGCAACCGTACCCTGTAAAGATGGAGTATGCCCAACGGTTTCATTCGAGCCCCGCCGCCTGCCATCACTGGACTCATATCGAGTCGATGGCCGAGTGCGAACGTCCATCCACGAGACGGCCGTCGCGCAGAGTGTGTACACGGTCGGCGTAACCTGCAGCGTCGGGATCGTGTGTGACAAGCAGTGCCGCGATCTCACGTTCGCGGCAGAACTCGCTCAACAGCCCGAGGACTTCACGTCCACGATCAGTATCGAGGCTACCCGTAGGCTCATCCGCGAGCACGAGCGACGGGTTGGTCGACAGAGCCCGCGCGATCATCACGCGCTGACGCTCGCCGACCGATAGCTGCGCGGCAGGAGAGTCCAGGCGCGCACGAAGCCCGAGACGCACCAACAGCGGCTCGACCCGTCGCCGAGCGTCCCTCACGCTGGTGGACCGACCCAAGAGCTTGATCGCGGCGTTGTCGAGGGCACTTGCCCCGGGGATCAAGTCCAGCGACTGGCGAATGAAGCCGAGCTCGTTCATGCGATAGCTTGCCGCACGTTGAGACGACAGCGCCGTAATGTCTCGTCCGGCGACGAGCACTGAGCCGCTATCCGGTCGCAGCGCAGCCGCCGCGATCAGCAGCAGCGTGGACTTCCCCGAGCCACTTGGCCCGTATAGCGCTACGAGTTCTCCGGCCGCGATCGCCAAGGACACGTTATCGACGGCCCTCACGGGCTCCGCGTCCCCTACCGCGTAGTGCTTGACGAGTTCCCGCAGCTCAAGCACTTACGCGGACTGCCGGCCACGGAAGTCGACGACGTTCGTGCTAGCGCCTTGCGGCGACCCGGATACGATCAGCCGACCGTCGCTAAGCGACCCCATCCGATCCGCGTGCGCCATATCAGGCATATCCGGAACCGTCACCATGATGCCAAGGCCCTCCTCCGTCGCAGCATGACGCAACAAGCCCATGATCTCCTCACGCTGAAGGACATCAAGATTCGTAGTCGGATCGTCCGCAACGAGGAGTTTTGGCTCGCGCACGAGGGCGCGAGCCAAAGCGACGAGTGTGCGCTCACCATCAGTCAAGCCCTCCCAGGACTGATGTGCACAATCCTGTACCCCGAAGCGCTTCAGCATCGTGCTCGCGCGTCGCCGTGCGTTGCGTGGAGAGAGCTTGCCAAGCAGCGGGAGCGCCACATACTCGATGATCGAACCGACCTCGCTGTGTGGTCCGTTGCGCTGGACCCAGCCGACACCGTCGTGGAGATGTGGCTCTCTCCCCCGTGGCACGCGGCCGAGAACATGGCCATCGAACAAGACGCGACCGCGATCGGGGACTACCAGCCCGGCAGCGACCATTGCCAGGGTCGTCTTGCCGGCACCTCGCTGTCCCCAGATGGCGAAGAACTCGCCCGCATGCACCTCAAGTGAAACATCGGCGAGCACCACCGTCTCGTGCGCGCCACGCCAGTGACTCTTGAACACTCGCTCGACTGAAAGCAGCGCTGACATACCGAACAATCTACCTGGGCCTACGCTGGGAGTCTCGGGCTAGGAAGCTCTTCATCACGCTGCGGACTTCTTGCAGCGTCTCGATCCGTGCCTCAAGCTGTTTGATCTCGGCGCGCGACTTCAAGACGATCGTCGCCTTCGCCAAACTCTCCGAGAGTCCAGCCGAGGACGGTCGCGTATCCCTCAAGGCTCGCAGATGATCTATGCACTGCTGCTCCTGACTCCATGTCTGGTCGATCAGACGTGGGAGGAACTCAGGACGAGCCAAGAGGATCTTCAAATCGAGCTCATCGCGCACCGGACTCAGCGGAGTCGCTTCGTTGATCCATATCGCGAACGACTCGTGGCCCTGAGCGGTTGCCTCATAGACCACCCGTGGTGCGCCCCGCTCGGTTGCGCCAATCGCTTTCGTCCCCCGGCTCCGGACATCGCCGTCTCGCTGCAGCTGATCGAGCGCGGTGTAGACGCCAGTTGGCTGCCAAGACCACGAACCAAACTGGTCATCGAGGCGCTTCGCCAACTTATAGCCGTAGCTCGGCTGCTCGATTACGAGCCCCAAAACAGCGTGCTTCACGCTCATCGTCCCAAAGATCCTGTTCGTCTAGCCAGCCAAGTCGTGCTGTCCGAACCATAGCCAAAACGCCAGCGTTCGTATTATTCGACTGCGACATACGCGCGCTTCCTAGTTGTAGTTCGCCTCTCTGTGGTACGTAGCGGGACGTTTGGCGCGGGCCTCTTCCGAGGGGCAAGCTATCCCGCGCGCAAGCTGCTTAGTCGAGACGAAGCAGGCCGCCAAGCCGCATCGGCAGACCGCAACACCCGTGCGCTCTTGAACGAAGCCCAGCGCGAGTGGCTGCGAAGCGCTATACGGTCGAGAACTGGCGCATACAGGCCCTTCGGTAGGCGTCGCGATGAGCGCCCGGCGAGCGTGTGACGCCCGCCGGGCCGTGCTGTCTCAGGCGGCCGCGACCAGCTGCAGCGCGCGGGTCTTCTCGGCGCCGTCGTCGAGCGCTCGGGCGAAGCGCTGACCGCTTGAGCGCAGCGGGCGCATCCAGTCGCCGTACTCCACGATCGCGTTCACGGCGGCCCACTTGGAGCCGGGTGCGTTGCCCTGCGTGTCGCCGCGTGAGGAACAACTCGGCGATCCGATCCTTGGTCTGCTGGCGCGACCTGCGGGTGCGACCGCTCACCGAGTCGCTCGTCGCCGTTCGGGTAGAGCTCGTCGAGCACCTTCCGGAGCTGGCGCTCGGTGCAGCGCTCTGAGGCGAGCTGGTCGCCGATAGCGCTTGAACTGCTCGTAGTAGTTGACCGACAGATCCAGCACCCGCCGCGCCTCATGGACTCGCTGCGTGACCGCTTCGGTGTGACGGATCGAGAACTTCTGCTGCGCTTTGCTGCAGACCCCAATTGAGCGTGTTCTGACAGACCACGCGGATCGGAGTCGTCGCCGCAATCACTGCCGTCGATCCGTCGTGACTGTTCATCAGCAGCACGTAGGGCCGGACGGGATCACCGCCGACCTCGACGTGCTCGGGGAGGGTGGCAAGCACCCACACGCGACGGCCACCATGCAGACTCCCAGCCGTCTCGAAATGGATCGCGCTGCCGAGCAGCTGGTCGACGAACGCAAACGCCTCGTCGTTCTGCACGATGCGGTAACGCTCGCCGACGACCCCGAGCACCTCACGCGTGTCCTGACGAACGGTCGCGTAGTAGCCGGGGATCTCCTGGCAGCGCGGCAGCGACCAGTCGCGGCCGAGGCCTCGCCACGGTCGACCGCGATGGGCTCCTTCGCCACGCTCCAGCCAAGGCCGGATGCCTCGATCGCCTCCGCGACGCTCACCGGCGGCCGATCGAGTACGGCACCGAGCCCGTGCCAGGGTGTGACGCGCACCGAGAACATCGAGTCTGAGTCTGTGAGTCCAGCGGACATTGCCGCCCTCCTTTGGATGGGTGGCCCCGCCCGATGCGGGGCCGATCGCAGCCCCGGCCGCAGCCCCGCAGGGGATGCGACAATGGCCGGGCAAGCCGGCTCCCGCACCTCGGCGTAGCTGTGCTCTGCTCAAGCACGCCCCTCCTCGATCACTGTCCCTTGGTTCTCATCGAACCGCCGCCACGAGAAGGAACCGCGCAGGTACGGTGGCATCTGCTCGTGCGAGTCAATGCCGTCCACCCACGCCTCCGTGCGGTTCTTCCAATAGAAGAAAGCGATCTCGTCGGTCCTGCGGTCGCGCTCCTCGCGAGTCGCGAACTCCTCGATGTCAAATTCGCCTTCCACGTCCACCGCGAACTCCGCCTCGCCGCGGTGATAGACGACGACATACGGCCAGCTACCGAGGTCCCAGCCGTTGAGTCCCCAATTCGCGATTGCGTCCCAGCCGAGACGGCCTGCGAAACCCATCCGGTCGTAACCTTCGTCTCCGGGCCAGCGGGTGCGCGTAGGCATAGCGCCCTCCTTTAGATACAGATGGCCCCGCCCAATGCGGAGCCGGGCACAGCCCCGGCCGCATCCCCAAAGGGGATGCGAAAATGGCCGGGCAAGCCGGCTCCCGCACCCGGGAGCTACTCAGCACGACGCGCTCGCCCCAGAGACAGTCCGTTGAGCCAGGGCCAGCCCGCCAGCCCGAGTCGGGCGCATCACTCCGAGCGGACGGCAAGCTCGAGGATCGTGATCCCTCGCTGTCGGTGACGTGCGCGAGCGCTTCAATCGAGCGCACGCCACTCCCTTCCCGGTCGCGATGTCGTTCAACGCAAGTTGTCCAAGAAATTGTTCCCCGTTTGTTCCCCGTGGGCTTTATTCTCGACGGAGCCAATCCGAAACTTTTGGCTCTGGTACTTGCTGTTTCGTTAGTCGGGGAGACAGGATTTGAACCTGCGACCGCCCGGCCCCCAGCCGGGTGCGCTACCAGACTGCGCCACTCCCCGTGGCACTTCAAAGCGGGCGACGGGAATCGAACCCGCCCTAGAAGCTTGGAAGGCTCCTGTGCAACCACAACACCTCGCCCGCACCTACGGACGAAGCCATGTTACCGACGCTCCTCCACCGGCACCGCCCCCGACTCGTCCACGAGGCCCTGGGGGGGCCAGGGGCCGCACCAGTTGTCGCGCGCGCCGTCGAGCGTGACGGTGGAGCCGTTGAACGCTCCGCCCAGCGGCGAGGCGAGCAGCGCGACGAGCCACGCGTGCTCGGCAGCGGAGCCGAGGCGTTGCAGCGGTACGGTGCGGGACATGCCCGCGCGCACGCTCGCGGGGTACTTCGCGAGCACGTCCGTTTCGAAGTGCCCCGCCGCCACCGCCGACACCGCCACGCCAGCCCCAGCCCAACGCGCGGCGAGTTCGCGCGTCAAAGCCTCCACGGTGGCGCGCGCCGCGCCGGAGTGCGCCATGCCGGGCATGCCGTTGTGGGGCGAGAGCGTCACGTTCACGATCCTGCCACCGCCCGCGGCCTGGAACGCGAGCTCGAACGCGGCCTCGGCCATGTTGAGCATCCCTTCGACGTTGAGACGCCACACCGCGCGCCAGCCCTTCGCGGCGATCAGCTCCGCGGGGCTGAAGAACTGCCCGCCGGCGTTGTTCACGAGCAGATCCAGCCACCCGCGCGCCTCCAGCACGCCGGCGATGAGACGCCGCGCGTCGCCCGGCTCACGCACGTCTCCCACGACCCACTCCACGTCGCCGCCCGCCGCGCGAAGCTCCGCGGCGGCCTGCTCGAGCACGTCCTCGCGCCGCCCGCAGATGGTGACGCGCGCGCCGCAGCGCGTGAGCTCGCGCGCGGTCTCCCTGCCGAGGCCCGTGCCGCCGCCCGTGACGAGCGCTACCTGGCCGTGGAGCACCCCCGGAGCGAAGATCTGCGACAGCTCGGCGACGGCGTTCATGGCGAGCGATCATAGGCGCCGCAGGCGCCCGCGCGCCCGCAGGAGCACCCAGCCGACGGTCCGTCCCCGTTCGCAGCTACGGTTCAGGCGTGTCGCGCAGGCCATTGGTCCCTGTTCTCGGGCTCGCCATCGGCGACTACTTGCTTTGGAATTGGTCGTTGAACGGCAATCACGACGTGCTCGCGCTCATCGCCGGGCTGACGCTGCCGCCGCTGGCGGTGGCATGCGTGTGGCTGCTCGCGCTGAGCGCCGCGGACCTGATCGCGGCCACCGTCCGTCGCCAGCCGACGCGCTCGCGCGCCAGTGGCACAGGCCGTCGTCGCACGCACCGCCGGGGACACCCTCCGGCAACGGCGAGTGCGGCCGAGGGCGCGCAGGCCACCGCCGCCGCGGCGAAGTCTCGTGCGGACTCGCGCAAGCTCGCCGCTTGAACCGAACCCCCGCCCGCGCATGAGCCGCGGCTCCCGTCCCCCCCGCCGCTCGCTGCGATTCAGGCGCATCCGCGCGGCGCTGATCGCGCTGGCGTTACTCGCGGGCGCGACGGCGCTCGCGGGCTACCTGTACGAGCAGCACCGCAAAGGCAACATCTACCACCCGCACGCGCGCTTCATTCCGCAGCCCACGCCGACGAAGCTGCCGCCGACGCCGCAGGACCGCTTCGCGTGGCCGCTGTACGGCTACACGAAGAACCACACGCGCTTCTTCCCCGCGCCGCCGAGCGTGCGCGCGCCGTTCAAGGGGGTGTGGGTGCACAACGAGCACTCGCTGCTGGAGTTCCCGCCGGTGATCCACGGTGACCGGATCTACCAGTTGGCGGACGACGCGGTGCTGAGCGCGATCGACAAGCGCACGGGCCGTTTGCTGTGGACGAAACCGCTGGGCAAACTGTCCGCGTCGACGCCCGCGGTGACAGCGAACACGGTGTACGCGACGGTGCTGGAAAGCGGCCATCCGCACAGCCCGGGGCGCATCGTGGCGCTGGACTCCACCACGGGCCGCATCCGCTGGACGCGCTCGCTGCCGAGCCGCAGCGAGTCCTCGCCGATGGTGGACCACGGGCGCGTGTTCTTCGGCTCGCAGAGCGGGCGCGTGTACGCGCTGGACGCGAGCACGGGCAAGCTCGCGTGGAGCTATCAGGCCTCGGGGGCGGTGAAGGCGAGCCCGACGCTGTCGGGCGGCGCGCTGTACTTCGGCGACTACTCGGGGCACGTGCAGGCCGTCTCGGAGCGCAGCGGGGGGCGTCTGTGGCGCAGCAGCTCCGAAGGCGCGCTGCTGGGCAGCGGCACGTTCTACTCGACGCCCGCGGTGCTGTACGGGCGGGTGTTCCTGGGCAACACCGACGGGCGCGTGTACGCGTACGACGCGTCGAGCGGCCACCTGGACTGGGCGGTGCAGACGGGCGCGTACGTGTACTCCTCGCCCGCCGTGACGAACACGCCGGGGCTCGGCCCGACGGTGTACATCGGCTCCTACAACGGCACGTTCTACGCCATCGACGCGCGCTCGGGCCACGTGAGCTGGCAGTTCAACGCGCGCGGGCGCATCTCCGGCTCGCCGACGATCGTGGGCAGGACGGTGTACTTCGCGGTGCTCGGCCGCCACCACACCTACGGCCTGGGCATCTCCACGGGCCGCGTGCTGTTCGAGCGGAACACCGGCTCGTTCGACCCCGTGATCAGCGACGGAACCAACATCTACCTCACTGGCACGACCGCGCTGTATGCGCTCGCGCCGACCGACCTGCCCGCCGCTTCGGCCAAGCGCGCGCGCAAGCGCAAACGCGCCGTGCGCCACCGTATTTCTCATAAGAGGGTCGCGCGGCGGCGACACAAAGGCTGACGGTCGTCACGGTGTTCGGCGCGCGCACGAGGCGCCCGTGCCGAGGGCTCGCGCGAGCGAGAAGCGAGCCGTGACCGTGGCCGTGCCCGCCGCGTCGAGGCGCACCTCGGTCCACCCGCCCAGCGCTCGCCCGACGCAGCCGCTGCCGTGCGTGAGCGTGAGGTAGCGGCTGTAGCGCACGCGGGCCACCAGGGTGCCCGCCGTGGCGGAGCGCACGACGAACGAGTCGTGGCCCAGCGACACGAGCGTTCCTGCTCCGCTGAGCAGCGGCGTGGGCGCGAGCACACGGTAGACGCGCCAGTGCTCGCTGGAGAACACCTGCCGCAGGTATGGCAGCCCGCCGCGGATCAGGCGGCCCTCCTGCCCGCTGGGCGGGTCGAGCCGCACGTCGGGCAGCGCCACGTAGGACACCGCCTGCTCGCGCAGCCAGCGGTAGTACAACGCCGCGGTCAGCCCCGGCGTGAGCAGTACCCGGTCGAAGCGCGTGTCGAGTTGCTTCTCCCAGCCGCGCGCCAGCGACACGTCGTCCGCGAGCAGCGCCGCCTCCCAGTGCGAGCGCGTCAGCGGCACCTCCACGCGGATCGGCCCCTGCGAGGCCTCAACGCCTGCGAGGAAGCGCTTCACGGGGGCGTAGTAGGAGGCGTTCGTCGCTTCGCTGCCCGCCACGGCGAGCGTCTCGCGCACAGGCCCCCACGCAACCCACACGGCCATCGCGCACAGCACGGCGGCCGTCGCCAGCGTGGTCGCCATGGCCCTCGGCGTCCCTCTGCTCGCCGCTGCGCTTGTCACCGTCGCAGCCTCGGGCAGATCCGCCGCACTCGACGTCCGCCTGCGCTCGCCGGTGGACCTCCCCGACATGCGCGCCCACAGCAGAAGCGGCCCCGCGAGCAGCACCCCGTAGCGCTCCACGTTGCTGCCCACGGGCGTGTGCACGAGCACGCACAGCACGCAAACCGTCAGATACAGCCACCCGCCGATCCGCAGCGCGCGCGCCTCGCTCGGGAGCGCCCACACGAACCCGACCGTCACGAACGCGGTGACCGCGAACGACAGCGCGGGGAAAGGCTCGTAGCCGCCTTCGGGGAACAGCGCCACGAGCGCGAGCACCGCCACCGCGGCAGGCACGCCGAGCGCGAGCAGCGCGCGCGGCGAGCGATCGGCGAGCGCGATGGTCAGGCCCGCCAGCCCGAGGAACGCGCCCGCGACGGGGCTGGCGCATGCACACAGCGCCGCCAGCGTGCCCGCGGGCACGAGGTGGCCGCGCCGCAGCGCAAGCACCGCGCCGAGCGCGAGCGGCACGCCGAGGGCGAACGTCATGCGCCCCGACCACACGTCGCCGAGCGCGGCCACAGCGAACCACGCCGCCGCCAAGCGCATCCGCCACCGCACATCGATAGGCGGATCGCAGCAAGCACCAGCCGAGGCGCTCCCCCGCACATCGAGGCCCGTATCGTCGCGGTCGCCGGCCCGGAGGCTCGGCCACGCACCATCGGTCCGCCCACCGGCCTCGCCGTCCCACCCCGCGCCAGCGCTGGAAAGCACGAGGCGCTCGAACAGCACGCTCGACGCGAGCACCGACAGCGCTCCCACGAGCCGGATGCCGAGCAGCGCGCCGAGCGGCGGGAACAGCAGGCTGTAGCCCGGCAGGTCGTGGCCGGCGTACCAGTGCTCGTCCCACACGGCGAACCCCAGCTGGCGGTACAGATGCACGCGGTACACCTGCGCGGCGAGGTCCGGCGTGCGCGGGTCCGCGAGCAGCCACGCCGCGACCAACACCGCCGCAAAGAGCGCCACGATCGGCACACCCCTCAGCGCCGAGATTGCTGCGTTTCTCATCCGCACGCGAAGATACTGACGGCCATGGTCGCCCACACACTCTCCAGCACGCTCGCCCGCGCCAGCGCCACGAGCGCTCGAAGCGTGCGCCGCGCCAGCGCCGCGACCGCTCCAACCGCGCGCCGCGCCTGCGTCCGGGCGGCTCTCGCGGCGGCGGTCGCGTGCGTGGCGCTAGTGCTCGGCGGCTGCGGCACGGGGCACCCCAAGGCGATCGCCGCGACGGAACTGGCCGAAGCGCAGACGTTCCCCTACTACCCCCTCTACTGGGTGGGTCCGCAATTCGAAGGACGCCCGCTCGCGGCCGCGGATGGGCTGAACGGCTACCTCACGGCGCTCGGCACGAGCGTGTACTACGGGGACTGCGTCAAGAACAAGGGCCTGTTCGGCAGCGGCAGTTGCGTGCTGCCGCTGCAGATCACCACCGTGCTGTACCGATTGCACTCCAACTCCGCGCTCGGCCCGCAGCGCAACCTGCTGCTGCGCGGCGTGCCCGCCACCACCTACGACGAAGGACGCTCCATCGAGATCTACACCGGCCGCGTCGCGATCGACGTGTTCTCCGACACGTTCGCCCGCGCGCTGCGCGCTGCGCGCCGGCTGCTGCCGCTCAACGCCCCCGGGAGCGCCTCCGGCGCGCTGCCCGCCCCGATCTACTGCCCCGGCCTCTCCGGTCCCCAGGAACCGGCGCTGCGGCGCGTCATGGCAGCGCTGCCCGGCAAGGTCTGCGAGCTGACCGCCGCGCGCGCCGCGTACGCCAAGACGCTCACTGGCTCGTAAGTCAGCGGCTGGCCGTCCCCGGCTGCTCGGCCGGCTGCTCATCGCGGCTGCCCCCGGCCGCCTACCCGGGCATGGCCGGCGCGACCGGCTTGCCGATCTCCCTGCGCAGGCTCGCGAACGCCAGCGAGCCAATCACCGCGGGCACCCACATGGTGATCGCGCGGTACACAAGCACCGCCGCGATCACCACCGAGCCGGGCCGCACCCCGAACAGCAAGAGCATCCCCACCAGGCCGCCTTCCACCGCGACGAAGCCGCCCGGGATGGGGACTGTGTTGGCGAGCATCCCCACGAGATACGCCATCGCCACCACCCAGAACGACGGCGTGTGGCCGAACGCCGCCAGCGCCGCCCATAGCACCAGGTTGTCCGCCAACCAGTACGCCACCGCCCCCAACAGCCGCCAGTCGCGCTCGCGGATCAGCTCTAACGCGTCGTGCACGCCGCCGCTCAGCGCCGTCAACGCCACCTCGCGACGGCTCCCCCGCAGGCGCGGGAGCGACGCCGCGCGAGACGCCCACGCCGCCAACGCGAGCGTGCCCGCGACCGCCGCGAGCGCCGCCAGCGCGGGCACCAGCGTCAGCAGCTCGTCGCGCGAGCCCGCCAGCAATCCAAGCCACATCGCCAGCCCGATAGCAGCCACCGCGCCCACGTTGACCGCGCTCGTGAGCATGAACATCAGCACCGAGCGCTTCGCCACCCGCTCCACCGAGAAGCCCTTGCTGCGCAGCACCCACGCGCCCATCGCGATGCCCGCGATGCCACCCACCGACACAGCAGAGTTCACCGCCAGCTCCGACAGCGACAGGCGCGAGCTGAGGCTGCGCCCGAGCCTGCTGAACACCAGCCCGAACAGCACCACGTAGCCTGCGCACGACAGCAGCTCGAACGCCACGCCCGCCGCGATCCACGCGGGGTCCGCGTCGGAGATCCTCCGCGCGGCCTCGCGCAGTCCCGGCACGCCCAGCAGCAGCGCCACCACCAGCGCGAAGAACACCGCCAGGCTGATCAGGCTGTTGCGCAGCGTGCGCGACTGCGCCGCCAGCTCATCCGCGCTCGGCGCGCCCTCCGCGGACACGACCTGCGGCTCAGTCATCGCGTCCCTCGCAACGTTCTCAGCGTCCTCTTCGTCATGTGGCGTATCCGCGTCACCCGTCACGCTAGCCTCAAAGCCGGCCCCTCGCCGCCGACCTCGCCCGTACGGCGAGATTCCGCGTCGCCGCGGGGGCCGCAGACCATGGCCGAGCATGCGCACATACTGGTCGTAGACGACGAGCCCGCCGTGCAGAGCGCGCTGTCGCGGGCGCTGTCGCTCGAACGCTACGACGTCGCGCAGGCCGCCGACGGGCGCGAGGCGCTCGAGCGCCTGGACTCCTCGCCGTTCGACGTCGTCATCCTCGACATCGCCATGCCGCACCTGGATGGCCTGCAGGTGTGCAGGCGCCTGCGCGAGGGCGGCGACACCACGCCGGTGCTGATGCTCACCGCGCGCGGCGAGGTCGACGACCGCGTCGCCGGACTCGACGCGGGCGCGGACGACTACCTCGTCAAGCCGTTCGCGCTGCGCGAGCTGCTCGCGCGCGTGCGAGCGCTGCTGCGCCGTGCGGGCGAGGAGGACGACGGGCCGCGCGAGACGCTCACGTTCGAGGATCTGCGCGTCGACCTGCGCGCGCACGAGGCGTGGCGCGGGGAGCGGCTTCTGCCCCTCACGCGCACGGAGTTCCTGCTGCTGGAGATGTTCATGCGCAACCCGCGCCAGGTGCTCACGCGCTCGGCCATCTTCGAGCACGTGTGGGGCTATGACTTCGGTTCCAGCTCCAACTCGCTCGGCGTGTACATGGGCTACCTGCGACGCAAGACCGAGGTCGGCGAGGAGTCGCGCCTGCTGCACACCGTGCGAGGGGTCGGCTACGTGCTGCGCGCATGACGCTCCGACGACGCATCGCCATCGCCTCCGCCGCCGCCGTGGCCGTCGCCGTCGTGCTCGCGTCGCTGCTCACGTATGTGCTCACCTCGCGCCAGTTGCACAACCAGGCCGACGCGCAGCTGCGCCGCCGCGGACGCGAGGCAGCGGCGCTGCGGAGCTACCTCGCCCACGGCGGTTCGCAGGCGAACGCGCTCAGCGCCCGCGCGCGTCTCATCGGCCAGCTGCCCACCGGCCCCAGCCAGGTGCGCGGCTACCAGCAGATCGTCTCCAGCAGCGGCGCCATCGTCGCGCGCTCCTCGCGCCTCGTCACGCTGCCCGTCGCCACCGCCACGCGCACGCTCGCCGCCAAAGGGGGCGCGTCGATCCTGCGCGACGCGGAGGTGGCGGGCGTGCACGTGCGGATCCTCGCGGTCGCGCTCGGCGGCGGGCGCGCCGTGCAGTTCGCCCAGCCGCTCACCGAAGTCGACAGCCTGCTCGCGCGCCTGCGCCTGATCCTCGTGCTGCTCGACGTCGGCGGCATCGCGCTCGCCGCGCTGCTCGGACGGCTCGTCGCGGGCGCCGCGGTGCAGCCGCTCAAGCGCCTCAACCAGGCCACCGAGCACGTCGCCCTCACCCAGGATCTCAGCCAGCGCATCGAGCCGTCCGGCGAGGATGAGGTCGGCCGCCTTGCGAGCAGCTTCAACGCCATGCTCGACACGCTGCAGCACTCCGTCAGCGCGCTCGACGCGTCCGTGCACGCGCAGCGCCACCTCGTCGCCGACGCCTCGCACGAGCTGCGCACGCCCGTCACCAGCCTGCGCACCAACATCGAGATCCTCCAGCAACAGGGGCAGGACATCGGCGCCGAGGACCAGCAGCGCCTGCTCGCCGACGTGGTCGAGCAGACCGAGGAGCTCACGCTGCTCATCAACGACCTCATCGACCTCGCCCGCGGCGAGGAGCAGCCCGCCGACGCGGAGGAGCTGCGCCTCGACACGCTCGTGCACGAGGTCGTCGAGCGCGCCCGCAGGCGCAGCCCCGGCACTCCCCTGCGCGCCCAGCTCGAGCCGTCGCTGCTCACCGCCGTGCCCTCGCGCCTGGAGCGCGCCGTGGGCAACCTGATCGACAACGCCGTCAAGTACTCCCCCACCGGGCAGCCCGTCGAGATCCGCCTCCAGGGCGGCGAGCTGACCGTGCGCGACCACGGACCGGGAATCTCCGCGCACGATCTCCCCCACGTCTTCGACCGCTTCTACCGCGGCGCCGAGGCGCGCGGGCGCCCTGGCTCGGGTCTCGGCCTGGCGATCGTGCAGCAGGTCGCCGTGCAGCTGCGCGGCGCTGTCTCCGCCGAGCCCGCGCCCGGCGGCGGCGCGCTCATGCGCCTTCAGCTGCCGGGAGCCGAGCCGCTCGAAAGCGTGCTGGCGAACACCCATAGCGACGCTTGAACGCGCGCGCGAAGTGCGACGCGTGGCGGTAGCCCACCAGCCGCGCCACCGTCACCACCGCCATCGCGCGCTGCTCCAGCAGCAGCTCCGCCGCCACGCTCATCCGCCGCGCCAGCAGCTCCTCGCGAAACGTCGTATCGCCGCAGTGCGCGAACGCGCGCTGGATCTGACGCGGCGAGCTCGACACGGCGCCCGCCACCATCTCGAGCGTCAGCTCCTCGCGGTAGTGGCGCGCCACTACCACGCGCGAGAGCAGATACGTCCGGTGAAGCCCTTCCGCGGTGTTGCTGCGCACACCCTCCCATCCGACGCGCGCGCCACAGCGGGACGGTCTCGTGCGCCGACCCGGCTCATGCGACGTGGATGCCACCGACCTCCACGGCCGCGAGTGTTCGGTACGTCAGCCGGCGCAGCGCACAGCGACGCGTTCGGCCGCCGCGCGGTAGGAGCCGCCGAACAGCAGCGCGTGCACCAACAGCGGCAGCAGATGGTACAGCTCCACGCGCTCGCGCCAGCCGTCCGCCAGCGGCGCCTGCTCCTCATACGCGTCGAACACCCGCTCCGACGGGGCGCCGAACAGCCTCAGCATCGCCAGATCCACCTCACGGTGACCTCCATACGCCGACGGGTCGATCAGCCACGGCCGCCCGTCCGCGCCCGCCATCACGTTCCCCGACCACAGATCGCCGTGCAGGCGCGCCGGCGGCTCCGCCGGCCCAGCCAGCTCGCCCATCCGCTCGCACGTCCGCTCCACCGCCGCAACGCCCTCGCCCGACAGCGCGCCGCGCTCGGCCGCGATCCGCACCAGCGGACGCAGCCTGCGCTCCGCGTAGAACGTCCGCCAGTCCTCTGCGCGCTCGTTCGGCAGCCCCAGCGAGCCGAAGCGCGCCGGCGCGTCGACGCCGGGGCCGCCGGATGGGGCCGCGCCACCGTCGGCCG
This sequence comes from uncultured Solirubrobacteraceae bacterium, assembly GCA_963813055.1. Lineage (GTDB taxonomy): Bacteria > Actinomycetota > Thermoleophilia > Solirubrobacterales > Solirubrobacteraceae > Palsa-744. Next base: position 876,468 of record CAWEXM010000004.1, on the reverse strand, counting down.
CGCCGAAACCCGCCCCCGCGTCAGCACCGCCGAAGCCATGCGCATCCGCGTCCAGCCCGCCAAGGCTCGCCGCTGCGCCCGCATCGAGCCCACCGAACGTCGGCGCACCCGCTGTGTGCGTCAGCGCCAGACCCCTCCCCAGCTCCTCCGCGCCCGCCTCGTCCAGGCGCCCGCGCTCGATCCACTCCAGCGCCAGGTAATTGCGCCCCACCTCCAGCACCCGCGGCGTGCGCAGCGCGCCCGGCTGCGCCAGCCACTCGAGACCCACCGCCTCCGCCGCGTACTCGCCCTCCGCCGCGTCCGCGCGCGTCTTCACGAACGCGTCCGTGCCGTCCGCCAGCGTCACGCGGTACGCCTCGTTGATGTCGCCTCCGCCCACGCGCGCCATCACGCGCGCCCCTGGCGGCAGCGTCATTGCACCGCGTCTGTCTCGACCTTCGGCTCGAGCCTCGACTCGATCTTCACCAGCAGCCCCTCGCACGCCGCGCGCACCTGCTCGAACACCTTCTCGAAGCCGCCATCGCCGCCGTAGAACGGGTCCGGCACGTCCAGATCGTCCGTCTTCGCGCTCGCCGGGTCGAACTCCCGCAGCAACCGCACCTTTCTGCGCTCCTCAGCGCCCGGCGCCAGTTGCCGCAGCTCGCGCAGATTGGAGGTGTCCATCGCCAGCAGCAGATCAAAATCCTCGAAATCCGTGCTCCTGATCTGCCGCGCGCGACCGTCCAGGACCACTCCGCGCGACTGAGCCGCCGCGCTCGCCCGCGCATCCGGCGGGCTTCCCACGTGCCACGCGCCCGTCCCCGCCGAGTCCAACTCCACGCGATCTCCTAAGCCCGCCTCCGCCACCAGCGAGCGCATCACGCCCTCCGCCGTCGGCGAGCGGCATATGTTGCCCAGGCACACGAACAGCAGTCGCATGCTCAGGATGCTAGCTCGCTAGTCATCGCCCAGTTCCAGCACCGCCAAAAATGCCTCCTGCGGCACCTCCACGCGACCCACCTGCTTCATCCGCTTCTTGCCCTCCTTCTGCTTCGCCAGCAGCTTTTTCTTGCGCGTGATGTCGCCGCCGTAGCAGCCCGCGATCACGTCCTTGCGAAACGCCTTCACCGTCTCTCGCGCGATCACGTGCGCGCCGATCGCCGCCTGGATCGGCACGTCGTACTGCTGGCGCGGGATCCGTTTGCGCAGCTTTTCCGTCAGCGTGCGCCCCACCTCGTACGCCTTCTCGCGGTGCACCACCATCGACAGCGCGTCCACCGTGTCGCCCGCCAGCAGCACGTCCAGCTTCACCAGGTTCGACGCCTTCATCCCGTTCAGCTCGTAGTCCAACGACGCGTAGCCTTTCGTGCGCGACTTCAGCTGGTCGAAGAAGTCCAGCACGATTTCCGACAGCGGCAGCTCATACGTCATCTGCACGCGCTCCGGCGACAGGTAGTGCATGCCCGTGTGCTCGCCGCGACGCTCTTGGCACAGCTCCATCACCGCGCCCACGAACTCTTTCGGCGCGATCACCGACGCCGTGATGAACGGCTCGCGGATCTCCTCGATCGTGCCCGGGTCCGGCATGTCGGAGGGGTTGTGAACCATCATCTCCTCGCCGTTCGTCAGCGTCACGTCGAACTCCACCGACGGCATCGTCGCCATCAGTTCCAGGTCGTACTCGCGCTCCAACCGCTCTTTCACGATGTCCATGTGCAAAAGGCCCAAAAAGCCGCAGCGGAAACCGAACCCCAGCGCGTCCGACGTCTCCGGCTCCCACGACAGCGCCGCGTCGTTCAGCGTCAGCTTTTCCAGCGCGTCGCGCAGGTCCGCGTACGCGTCCGAGTCGATCGGGAACAGGCCGCAGAACACCATCGGCTTCACCTCGCGGTAGCCCGGCAGCGCCTCCGTCGCCTCGCCAGCGAACGGCCTGTCTGCCGTGGCTGTGCCCTTCGCGCGGGTGGTGAGTGTGTCGCCCACGCGCAGCAGCGTCACGTCCTTCAGGCCCGTGATCAGGTAGCCCACCTCGCCCGCCGCGAGCTGGTCCGTCGGCATCATCTGCGGGCTGAAGAAGCCGATGTCGTCGATGTCCGCCTCCGTGCCCGCCGCCATCGCGCGGATCGGCTCGCCCTTGCGGAACACGCCGTCCACCACGCGGATGTACGCGATCACGCCGCGGTACTGATCGAACTCCGAGTCGAAGATCAGCGCCCGCGCCGGGCCCGTCGGGTCGCCCGCGGGCGGCGGAACGCGCCGCACGAGCTCCTCCAGCACCTCTGTGACGCCTTCGCCCGTCTTGCCGCTGATGCGCAGGATCCCCTCCGGCGGCTCGCCGATCAGCTCGCTCACTTCGCCCGCCACCCGCTCCGGCTCCGCGCCCGGCAGATCCAGCTTGTTCAAGCAAGGGATCAGCTCCAGGCCCGATTCCACCGCCAGGTATGTGTTCGCCACCGTCTGCGCCTCCACACCCTGCGACGCGTCCACCACCAGCAGCGCCCCCTCGCACGCCTCCAGCGAGCGCGACACCTCGTACGTGAAGTCCACGTGCCCCGGCGTGTCGATCAGGTGCAGCTGGTAGGTCTCCCCGTCGCTCGCCGTGAAGAACACCCGCACCGCCTGCGCCTTGATCGTGATCCCCCGCTCGCGCTCCAGGTCCATCGAGTCCAGCAGCTGCGCGCGCATCTCCCGCGCCGCCACCGTGTGCGTCAACTCCAGGATGCGGTCCGCCAGCGTCGACTTGCCATGGTCGATGTGCGCGATGATCGAGAAGTTGCGGATGTGGGACTGGTCCATGCGCTCCACAGAGTAGAGGCCCCACGCGCGCGGGCCGCGCGACGCGCTAGCCTTGAATGTTCCGGCGGATCGCCAACTCGACCGTGGGCCCCTCGGGGTCCAGCCGCGGCTACGCACCGGCCCTCGGGCTGGTGGCCTGTCCAGGTGGTCGAGAGTGTTAAGCCGCCCAGGCGAAACACACAGTCCTGGGACGTAAGTAGTAAGCGGCGATCCAGTCGGGCGCATGCCGGGTGGGCCTCGGTCCACCCGGCCTCTGCTCGGCCTATGTGCGGCAGGTTTGTGGCTCGCCGGTTGAAGCGTACGCACACTGGGAGTACAATCACGGTCATGGGAGCTACCGAGAGCAGGACGCAGCGCTGGAACATGCGCGTCACTGAGGACGCTGACGCGATCGTGCGGATGGCTGCCGAGCAAACCGATCAACCGCTCACCGACTTCGTGGTGCAAGCGGCACGGGCCGTCGCAGAAGACACGCTCGCCGACCGCCGCGTGTTCCGCCTCGACGAGAAGAACTGGGATGAGTTCGTCGCAGCTCTCGACCGGCCCGCCCGCTCAGTTCCCGATCTCGCCCGCCTGCTGTCTTCTGACAGCGTGTTCGACGACTGACGCGTGGGTTTTCACAAGCCCGTCGCCATCGAGGCACGTCACCGCGCCGACAACTTCAAATGTGGAGTGCCATCGCTCGACGCATGGCTGCGCAGGCACGCTTTTCAAAGCCACCGCAGCGGCAGCGCACGCGTATTCGTCACCACCGACTCCGGCCCGGATGTCGCCGGCTACTACGCGCTCGCCGCCGGCTCGGTGATGCCCCGTGAGTCGCCCACACGACTCCTACGAGGTCTCGCGGGCAACCAACAGGTGCCCGTCGTGCTCCTCGCTCGCCTCGCGGTCGATCTCCGCCACCAGGGCCAACACTTGGGGCGCTCGCTCCTGCTCGACGCGATCACGCGCGTTCTGCAAGCCGGTGAGCTGATCGGCGTCCGCGCTCTTCTCGTCCAAGCGATCGATCAGGCCGCCGCAGCGTGGTACGCGCAGTTCGGCTTCGAACGCTCGCCAACCCACCCGCTGCACCTGACGCTGCTCATGAAGGATCTTCGCGCGACCGTTGCCGAGCTTGGGCGGTAGTCGCCGGCTACGTGCGGCCCAGGCGCGCGCGGATCATGGAGCTGACCTGATGGGCCTCCGGGATGCGCATCGCGAGCACCGCGCGTATGTATACGAGCAGGCCCGCCGCAGCCGCCGCTCCCATGCTGAGAATCTGCGCCGGCAGCGATACCCCGAGCGCCGTCTCGAACAGCTTCCACACCACCCACGACACGGCCGCGAGCAGCGCCGAGGCGACCACGATCCGGGCGGTGATCATGATCGTCTGCCCCCCTTCCAGGCGCCCGTTCAGGCCGACGCGCAGACGGTGCAGCTGGAGCGCCGTCATGACCACGTTCGCCGCGATCGTGCCCATGATCAGTCCCGAGATGCCCAGCGGCTTGTATAGGGCGATGCTCACCACGATGTCCACCACGATGTTCATCGCCGCCAGCCGCGTCGGGATCCACGGTCGCTGCACCGCGAAGAACGTCCTCGTCAGCAGAAGGTTCAGGCCGCCGAACGGGAGGCTGAACGCAAACCAGAACAACGCGATCGACACCAGATGCGTCGACGCGTGGTTGAAGTGGCCGCGTTCGAACAGCAGCCGCACGATCGGCGTCGCCAGCACGATCATGAACGCCGCCGCGGGAATCAGCATCAGGTTGATCTGGCGCATGCCGTTGCCCACCGTCCTGCGCATCGCGCCCGCGTCGCGGCTGGAGGCCATGCGGCTGAGCGTCGGGAACAGCACCGTCGCGACCGCCACGCTGAACATCCCCTGCGGGAGCATGTACACGCGAAACGCGTTGTCGATCGCCCGCGGAGCTTCGTCTGACACGAGGCTCCCGAAGGCCGAGTTGATCAGCTGGTCGAGGTTGACGATCCCCAGCCCGATCGTCACCGGGAGCATCAGGATGAACACCTGTCTGATGCGCGGGTCGTGCCAGTCGATGCTGAAGCTCAACCGGAAGTCGATCCGCCCGAGCGCAGCGAACGCCAGCATCACCTGCACGCCCGTCGCCGCGAGCACGCCGATCGCAAACGCATAGATCTCCTCGCTGCCGTGGAAGTGCGGCGCCAGCACCACCAGCAGCACGATGATCACCGCGTTCCACACCGCCGGCGAGATCGCCGGGATCGTGAAGTGGTCATACGACTGCAGGATCCCCACGAGCAGCCCGTTCAGCCCGAGCAGCAGCACCACCGGGAACAGCAGCTGCGACAGACCAACCGTCAGGCCGGTCTGTCCGACCAGTTGCGGGCCGATGAACTGCGGCATGATCAGCCCCGCCGCGAGGATGAAGAACGCCGTGATCGCACCCAGGCCGATCAGCAGGATCCAGAACAGTGTCGAGGCCAGCCGCAGCGCGTCCTTGCGGTGTCCTTTCTGCAGCAGGTCCGTGAACACCGGCACGAACGCCGCCGACAGCGCCGACTGGGCGAACAGGTTCGCAACCAGATTCGGCACCAGCGACGCAAGCGTGTACGCGGACGCGAAGCGGCTCGTGCCGAAATAGCTCGCGAACACGATTTCCCGGACCAGGCCCACGATCCGCGACACGCCCGTGAAGAACGAGAAGATCGCCGTGTTGCGCGCCACTCGGCCGCCTCCCGGCGGCGCCGGGGGCGGCGGCTCCTCGTCGGGGGCTTCTGCTGTGACGCTCAAGGCCGCTATAGTACGGCGCGCCGCACAGGGCAAGCCTTGCGTGCCCGGCGGCCGTCAAACCATGGCCAACATCCACTCACAGAAGAAGCGCATCCTCCGCTCCGAGCGCGAGCGTCTGGAGAACCGCCTCTACACCTCCACCATCAAGACGTACTTCCGTCGCCTCGAGTCGCTCGTCGAGAGCAGCGACGCCGACGGCGCCGCGTCCACGCACCGCGAGCTCGTCAGCACCATCGACAAGGCCGTCAAGCGCGGCGCGCTGCACAAGAACACCGGCGCACGCAAGAAGTCCCGCGCGGCGCGCACGCTCGCCGGCTCTTCCTCCAACTAGCTCGCCGCTCAGCCGGCGATCTTCTCTATCGCTCGCTGCGCGAGCGTGTCTTCGCTCAGGCCGCCGAACGGTGTGCGGCTCGCCAGCAGCGGCGCGCCTCCGCGCGAGTCCAATTCCAGGTCCGCCATCGTCGCAAGCGCCGCGCGCAGCTTGTCCGGGTCGGTGCGCGACACGTCCGCCACGAAACGCTCCGCCGCGCGCGCCGGCATGCGCAGGGTGCGCTTGACCTCCGCCACCGAGTCGCCCGCCTGCAGGCGCAGCGAGATCGCCAGCGCGTCGCGCAGGCGCGTCGCCATCAGGTAGATCAGGCCCGACAGGCGCTCACCCTGCTCGCGCAGGCGCAGGTAGGAAAGCGTCGCCTCGCGGCCGTCCGCGCCCACCAGCGCGTCCGCCAGGCCGTACGCGCGCCACTCCGCCGAGTGCGCCGCGCGCGCCTCGATGTCCTGCACCGAAATCTGCCGCGGGCCCGCCAGCTGAGCGCCGCCATCCAATGCTCCCGAGTCGGAGCCGACGTCCGCGCCCGAGCCGGCGCCGCCCTCGGCCGGATCGCCCTCCAGCGTCAACTTCTCCAACTCGCGCAGCAGCCGCTGCTGGCGCTCGCCCACCTGCGCCACCAGCGCCTTCGCCGCCGCCATGTCCAGCGCCAGGCCCATCCGCGCGCCCTGCTCGCGCGCCCACTTCGCAAGCTCCCACGGCTTCACCGTCATCTGCGCCACCACCTGGCCCTTCGCGCGCTTGATCGCGTCGTGGATCGCCGCCGGCGCCTTCGCGCGGGACTCCTCGCGCGCGAACAGCGCCACCGTCGTCTCCGGCGGCATCCGATCGAACGCCGGTGTCAGGTGCTTCTCCACGTCCGCTTGGCGCCAGCGCTCAACGCCTTCCACGATGATCACCCGCCGGCCGATCGCCAGCGTCATCGCCGCCAGCGCGTCCGCCACCCCAGCCGGCGTCGCCGCGTCGCCCTCCAGCAGCTCCACGCTCGTGTTGCCCCCGCCGCCCAGCCCTTCCGCCAGCGAGCGCAACCCCGCCCGCCGCTCCGCCACCGCGCCGTGGTCGTCGCCGTGGATCAGATACGCGGGCTTCAGATCGGCCATCTAACGCACAACGATGTTCACCAGCTTGCCCGGCACGACCACTTCCTTGATTATCTCCTTGCCCTCCACGTGCGCGCGCACATTCGGCGCCGCGCGGCACAGGTCCTTCAGCGTCTCCGCGCTCGCGTCCGCGTTCACCTCCACACGGTCGCGCAGCTTGCCGTTCACCTGGCACACCAGCTCGTAGGTGTCGCTTTCCAGCAGCGCCTCCTCCGCCTGCGGCCACGGCTGCTCCCACACGCGCTCGCCCGTCAGCTGCTCGTACACGTCCGCGCACACGTGCGGCGCGAACGGGAACAGCAGCGACGCCGCCGTGCCCAACGCGAAGCGCATCGTCTCCAGACTCACCGTGTCGCGCAGCCGCGAACAGTCGTTCAGCAGCTCCATCACCGCCGCGATCGCCGTGTTGAACGCGAAGCGGCGCAGATCCCCGCTCACCTTGTCGATCGCCCAGTGCGCCTTGCGCGCCAGCAGCAGGTCGTCGCCCTGCGCGTCGCTCGACGAGGTCAACTCCGCGCTCGGCGCGCCCGCCCGCTCCGCCGTCTCCGCCGCCATCCGCCACAGCCGCGCCAGGAAGCGGTGCACGCCCTCCACGCCCTCGTCCGACCAGTCCGCGTCCTGGTCCGGCGGGCCCACGAACAGGATGTAGCAGCGCGCCGTGTCCGCGCCCACGCGTTCGATGATCGCCGCCGGCGACACCACGTTGCCCTTCGACTTGCTCATCTTCGCGCCGTCCTTCGTCACCATCCCCTGCGTGAACAGCGCCTGGAACGGCTCCTCGAAGTCCAGGTGGCCCAGGTCCGCCAGCGCCTTCGTGAAGAAGCGCGCGTACATCAGATGCAGGATCGCGTGCTCCACCCCGCCGATGTACTGGTCCACCGGCATCCACTCGCGCAGCACCGCCGGATCCCACGCCGCGCGCTCGTTGCCCGCGTCGCAGTAGCGCAGGAAGTACCACGACGAGTCCACGAACGTGTCCATCGTGTCCGTCTCCCGCCGCGCCCCGCCGCCGCAGCTCGGGGCACTTCGTGTTGACCCACTCCTCCGCCGCCGCCAGCGGCGAGCGGCCCTTCGGCGTGTAGTCCTCGATCTCCGGCAGCTCCACCGGCAGCTGATCGTCCGGAACCGGCACCATGCCGCACTGCTCGCAGTACACGATCGGGATCGGGCAGCCCCAGTAGCGCTGGCGCGACACCAGCCAGTCGCGCAGGCGGTAGTTCACCGACGCGTGGCCCTTGCCCTCGCGGTCCAGCCACGCCACGATCGCGCCCAGCGCCTCGCGGTTGCCCATGCCGTCGAAGTCCGCGCGCGAGTTCACCAGCACGCCGCTGCCCGTGTACGGAAGGCCGTCCTCGTCGCCGTCCTTCGGCGCGATCACCTGGCGGATCGGCAGGTCGAACGCCTTCGCGAACGCGTGGTCGCGCTCATCGTGCGCCGGCACCGCCATGATCGCGCCCGTGCCGTACTCCATCAGCACGTAGTCCGCCACGTACATCGGGATCTGCTCGCCGTTCACCGGGTTCGTCACCGTCCGCCCCAGCGCCACGCCCGTCTTCGGCTTATCCGCGTTGCCGCGCTCCTCGTTCGTCTCCGTCAACGCGTGGTTCACATAGTCGCGCACCGCCTGCTCCTGCTCGGTGCCCGCCACAAGTCGCATCACGTCCGGGTGCTCCGGCGCCATCACGAAGAACGTCGCCCCGAACAGCGTGTCCGGGCGCGTCGTGAACACGGGGTAGTCCACGGGGTGGGCGGGATCCAAATCCTCGCAGCGGAACGTCACCTCCGCGCCCTCGCTGCGGCCGATCCAGTTGCGCTGCATCGTCTTCACGTTGCCCGGCCACTCGATCCCCTCCAAATCGCCCAGCAGCCGCTCCGCGTAGTCGGTGATGCGCAGGAACCACTGCTCAAGCTGACGCACCTCCACCAGCGCGCCGCAGCGCTCGCAGTGCCCCTCCGCGTCCACCTGCTCGTTCGCCAGCACCGTCTGGTCTTTCGGGCACCACTTCACCGCCGCCTCCTTGCGGTACGCAAGTCCCGCGCGGAACAGCTCCAGGAAGATCCACTGCGTCCAGCGGTAGTACGACGGTTCGTGCGTCGCCACCTCGCGCGACCAGTCGATCGAGATCCCCCACGCGCGGAACTCGCGCTGGAACGACGCGATCGACGCCGCCGTCGACACGCTCGGGTGCACGCCCGTCTTGATCGCGTGGTTCTCCGCCGGCAGCCCAAACGCGTCGTAGCCCATCGGGTGCAGCACGCGGCGGCCCAGGCGGCGGTGGTAGTGCGCGATCGCGTCCCCCACCGCGTAGCACTTCAAATGCCCGATGTGCGGCTCGCCGCTCGGGTACGGCAGCATCTCCAGCACGTACGAACTCGATGCGCGCGCGACCGTCTGTGCGCCCGCGCGTTGCGAACCCGAGCGACCGTCGCCCGTCGCCTCGTTCGACACCTCCCACGTGCGCTCGCGCGCCCACACCGCCTGCCAGCGCGGCTCGATCTCGTGCGGGTCGTAGCGGTGCTCCGTCATCGGGACCGCAGGTTATCGGGCCGCCTGGGATGCAACGCGTACGAGCCTGCGTCGCTCGGCATGCGGCGCTCCGCAGGTTCGCCGTCGGCCAGCGCGGGGCGCACGCAGAGCGCGTCGCTCAGAAGCGCGAGTGCGAGCGCACCGCCTCCACGATCGCCCGCGGCGCCTTCGCCGGTGAGCCCGCGTCGAACGGCGGCTGCGGGTCGTACTCGATCCCCAGCTGGATCGCCTGCGCCACCGTCTCGCCCGCCACCGTCGCCGCCAAGCTCAGCGCCATGTCGATGCCAGCCGAAACGCCCGCAGCGGTCACGAGCTTGCCGTCGTACACGACTCGCTCCTGCACAGGCACCGCTCCGAGCCGCTCCAACTCATCAAAAGCAAGCCAGTGGGTCGTCGCACGCCTGTCGTCCAGCAGCCCCGCCGCCGCCAGGATCAGCGAACCAGTGCACACCGATGTCGTCCACGTCGTCGTCTCGTGCACCGCGCGCAGCCAATCCAGCGTCGTGCTGCCGGCGCGCTGCGCCACCTCGCCCGGCCCGCCCGGCACCAGAACGATGTCAGGCTCGCCCACCTCCGCCAACGAGCGGTCGGCCTGCAGCGTCAACATGTCGTTGTCCGTCCTTACCGGCCCAGCCGCCGTCGCCACGAACGTCACCTTCGCGCCCGGCAGGCGGCTCAGCACCTCATACGGGCCGATCGCGTCCAACGCCGTGAACTTGTCATACAGCACGATCGCAATGTTCATCACGCTCTCCTTCTCTCTTGTCGGGATGGGGTCTGTGGCGCGTGGAAGCGGCGGCGGTACTCCGCCGGACCCACGCTCAACGCCCGCAGGAACGCGCGGCGCATCGTCTCCGCCGTGCCGAAGCCGCACGCCGCCGCCACTGCCGCGATCGGCTCCGACGTGTCCTCCAGGTGTCTGCGCGCCGTCTCCACGCGCACGCGCTCCACGTAGCGCGCCGGCGTCACGCCCGTCTCCGCCCTGAACGCGCGCGCGAAGTGGCGCGCGCTCATGTGCGCCCGCGTCGCCATCGCCTCCACCGAGTGGTCGCCCGCCGCGTCCTCCAGCACCTCGCGCTGGATCTCCCGCAGCGGCTCGCGCTGCGGCTGCTGGGACTCGAGCGTCGCGCTGAACTGCGACTGGTTGCCCGGGCGGCGCAGGAACAGCACCAGGTGGCGCGCAATCGTCAACGCCGTCTCTCGGTCTGAGTCCTCCTCCACCAGTGCGAGCGCCAGATCCATGCCCGCCGTCACGCCCGCCGACGTCCACACCGCATCGTCCCCCGAGGGGGAGCCGTCGCGCACGAAGATCGGCTCCGCGTCCACCTCTATCGCCGGGTAGGCGCGCCTCAGCTTCTCCGCCGACGCCCAATGCGTCGTCGCGCGGCGGCCGTCCAGCAGGCCCGCCGCCGCCAGGATGAACGCGCCCGTGCAAACCGACGCCGTGCGTCGCGCGGTGCGCGAGGTGGTGGCGACCCAGGCGAGCAAGTCGGGGTCGGCGCACGCCGCGCGCTGGCCCGTGCCGCCCGCCACGATCAGCGTGTCGATCTTCGCTGGCGCCTGCGCGATTGTTGTGTGCGGCGTGATCGTCAGGCCGCTCGTCGTCTGCAGCGGAGCGCCGTCCTTGCTCACTATGTGTATCTCGTATCCGCGTCTGCCCGGAGTCTGGGTGGCGAGCAGGTGCTGCGCGCTCGCGAACACCTCCAGCGGTCCCGTCACGTCCAGGCTCTGCACGCCCGGGTAGGCCAGGATCACGATCTGTCGCGGCGCGCGGGGGCTGCTCATCGGTCGATCATCGCCCACGCGCCATTTGTCCGCAAGGACATATTTCCAACTATTTCTGCCATCGCGTCTGGCGGGGCGCGAAATCCCGGCGGTCGTTGCGACACGCGGGCGGACGGCGCTCAGCCGCCGGTATGCCCCGCGGTCTACGATGCGCTCGTGAACGATCCGCACGATCCACAGTTCCACGAGCAGCACTACCACTACGACGAAGACCCCGACGCGCTCAGCGCCGCCCCCGGGCGCGTCGCCAGCATCGTCAGCGCCGCCGAACACGCCGCCGCCGAGCTGCGCGAGCAGGCAGAGACGCGCTCCAAAGAGCGCATCGCCGAGGCCGATCGAGCCGCGGAGAACCGCGTACAGGCCGCCGAGGAAGAGGCCCAGGAGCTGCTCGCCTCCGCCCACGCGCAGGCCGACACCACCACCAGCGGCGCCGCCGAGGCCGCCGCCAAGCTCCACGGCGAGGCGAAGACCGACCGCGACGAGGCCGCCGCCGCACTCGCGCAAGCGCGCGAGCAGGTCGACCTCATGCTCACCGAGGCGCGCGAGGAGTCAGCCGGCGTGCGCCAGGCTGCCCACGAGGAGTCCGAGCAGCAGCGTGCCGCCGCCGAACGCGAGGCCGAGCAGATGCGCGCCGAGGCCAAAACCGAATCCGAGCAAGTGCGCACCGAAGCCCACCAGGAGGCCTTCGCCGTGCGCACCGCCGCGCACGAGGAAACCGAAGCCATGCGCGCCGCCGCCAAAGCCGAGTCAGAGGAGCTGCTCGCCAGCTCGCGCGCCGAGGCAGAGCGCATCGCGCAGGAGACCCGCGACCAGACCGAGCGCATGCTCACCGCGCGGCGCGAGGAGCTCGCACGGCTGCAGCAGGACGCCGAGGACCAGGCGCGCGACATCAAGGCGCAGGCGCGCGCCGAAGCGCGCGACATCACCAGCGAAGCGCACGTCGTCGCCCGCGAGGTGCTCTCCGAGGGCACCGAGGTCTCCCGCAACATGCGCGAGCTGTCCGTCTCGCTGCGCAACAACGCCGAGCGGCTGCTGCGCGATGTGCAGCTCACGCACGGCGGCATGACCGCGCGGCTCGATCAGGCCGCGCCCGCGGGGGACGACGGGCCGCAGGACGGCGGGGCGGGCAAGGGGCGGCGGATCACCAAGAGCAAGGGCAAGCCCAGCGATGACCTCGACGTGCCGGAGTTCATGCCGCGGGGGTAGGGGCCTGGGGTGTGGCCGGGCGCACCGTGGCAAGCGCGGTCTGGAAGTTGACACAGGTCTGACACACAACTGGCACAGAGGACGCACTCAGGACACGATTTCGTGTCTAACGTCCTCGGGGATGAGCAACCTCACTCCCAGCCAGAAGGGCGCCATCGCGGAGGCCGCGATCACCGCGGCGGCGATCGAACTCGGACTGACCGTCTTGCGGCCCCTGTGCGAGGGGCGGAGGTACGACCTCGTCGTGGACCTGGAGCCGAGGTTGCTGCGCGTGCAGTGCAAGCTCGCCCGGCGACTGGACGGCGTGCTCTCGGTCTGCCTCAAGACGAGCCGGTACACGCCGAGCGGCTACGTGTCCACCAGCTACACAGCTGACGAGATCGACGCCGTCGGCGCATACGACCCCGACCTGCGGAGCTGCTTCCTGATCCCCCTCTCCGACGTCGCGGGCCGAAGGGCCATCCATCTCCGGGTTGATGCAGCACGGAACAACCAGGCCCAGGGAATCAAATGGGCTCGCGACTACGATCTCGCGACGGTGCTCGCGGGATTGCGATCGGCCTACCTCGACCCGGCGCTCGGGTAGCTACACTTCTTGACGCCTGTCCTGGGGCTATAGCTCAGCTGGGAGAGCGCGTCGCTGGCAGCGACGAGGTCGTCGGTTCGAGCCCGACTAGCTCCATTGAGGTTCGACGTGTGAGCCGGGCGACATCCTCGGCCAACCAACCTTTGCGGCTGCCGAATGCTCCGCTACCGTGTCATCCATGATTTCCGGCGATGTAATCGAGTTGGCGGGTCGTCGGCTCGCGGCAGCTGCGCATGGGCCGGCTCGGGTTGTGCTGTTCGGTTCTCACGCCCGGGGAGACGCTGGGCCCAACAGCGATCTCGATTTCCTTGTGATTGAGCGCGACGTGTCCGACCGTCACGCCGAGATGATTCGTCTAGAGCGCGAGGTGCGCTCGCTCGGCGTCCCTATTGATGTTCTGGTGGTCAGCGAGGCGTACGCCGCCGAGTGGGCGAACGTCAGGAACTCGGTTGTCCATGCGGCGCTGAGCGAGGGTCGCGAGTTTGCCGCCGCGTGATGGGCGAGACCTCGCCCTGGTGCTGCTCGGACGTGCGGATGGCGACCTGGCGCTCGTGCGACATGTGCTCGACAACCCCGACATACACGACGCGATTGTCGGCTTCCACGCGCAGCAGGCAGTCGAGAAGTCACTGAAGGCCGTGCTCGCCGCCCGCGAGGTCGACTACGCGAAGACACACGCCCTCGGCTATCTCATCGACCTGGTGCAGGCGAACGGCATCGACGTGACGCCTGGGGTGCTGAAAGCAGCCGAGCTGAACCCCTGGGCGGTCGAGTTCCGCTACGAGGCCGACTCTGAACCAGCCCTCGACCGCCATGCTGCGCTGGAGCTCATCGAAGGCATCCGGCGCTGGGCCGACGAACAGATCCAAGCAGTGAGCGGGTAACGCGTATCAGCAGCTACTAACCAACGCGCACCGCAGAGCCTCGACCCGCGCCTTACGGTTTAGTCTTAGCCGACCAGCGTCCACTGAACTGTTGTGTGTGCAAACCGTGGTTTAGCGACGCGGTAGGTGGGCAGGGTTTCGGCGGCTGTTGACTCGTAGCTCGCCGATGAGGCGAGTTGGTCTGCGACCGCGTGGAGCGCCGCCGTATCCGGCGTTGTGGGCGTGTCTGCGGCCAGTTCGCGGGCGAGCGCTCGGTCTTGCTCGTGGAGCGCGTCGAGGCGCGCATCCAGGGGGAGGGCCTAGAGTTCGTCCCCGTCTGGCGTCTCGATGACCAGTTGCCCGCTGACTTCGTTGCGCACGATCTCATCACCCTCGGGTGTGGTGGCCACGTACGGATGCTCATCCCCGCCGGGATCGAGCACGTCGCCGACGTCAGAATTGGATTCCAGCAGGCCGAACAGGTCCGTCGTCCAATGTACTCCTGGCACCACTTCGTGCGGGACGGGGTAGGAGATGTCGACTAGCGTCTTCAAGATGTGCTGGCGAACCTCAGCGCTGTAGCCGTGGTACGTGGACTTCTCAAGGGTATTGTTCAGGCGGAAGCCGAACCCCCACTCCCCAGCGAAAGGCTGGAGCGACGTGGCGAGAATCATGAACTCGCCCGCCGCATAGTTGGTGGTGACGAGCTTGGTGCCGGACGGCAAGGTGATCTCTCGCTTGTCGCTGGCGTCGCATTGGACCTTGGCCGTGAACTCGCCCGCCTGAGGCCCATCCTTGATCTTGTCCGTCTGGATGGACTTGACCTGGATCGTGTACCGGCGGCCACGCCATGAGAAAGTGATGTCGGCCTTGGTCTTGTCGTGGTCGTCGTCGCGCTCGAGGTCCGTGACGCCGTCCTGCTGTTCAAGCCATTTCCAGAGCTGGACCTCTGCGACGTTGCCGTAGACCATGCCACGGACGCTCGGCACCTCGCGGAGCACTTGGATGAGCGTCTCGTGAGTTGCCCATTCCTCGGGCTCGTAGATGCGGTCCCGGACCTCAGCCTCGGTCTCGGTCCACGTGCGGGCGGCCTTCTTCTTCTTGGCCTTCGTCCGGATCGTGATCTGCGCCATCACGGAGTCTTGTATCACTCCGCCCGGACCCCATCCCGGCGCTTCCAGACGCGCCCTCCCCCGTTCGACAGCCACGCCAACGGCCGGAGCCGTGAGCAAGGTTTGGTCACTGCACGCGACCGTCAGCGCCGAGCGCGAACCCTGACAGGGCAAAGCGCTCGGCCAACAGGTTTGGGATCTCTTGACGAGACGGCTGGGAGACCCGGGTGTCGCCGGGCGTCCAATCCACACGCCGAACCCCCACGCGCCGCGATGTCCGGTGGGGCCGACCGCCTGGAGGGCGATCTCCGCCGCCACAACCAATTCGACGACGCCGAGCACGCTCAGCCAGGACGAGCGGCTGAGCCAGATCGGCGCCCGGCTCGCCCCCTCCTCCGGAACCAGCAAGAGGATCGCGAGGTACAGCGCGATCCCGACCCCGGAGAAGATCGCGAGTCCCACGAACACGATCCGAAACAGGATCGGATCGACATCAAAGTGGGCTCCCAGGCCGCTGCACACACCGCCAACCAGGCGCCCGCGTCGTGTGCGGATGAGCCGGACGCGGCGGGGGCGCTGCTCGCGCCCACCCTCAGCGCTGGACATCTGCTGTGCCGTGGGTGGCGAGCCGGAAATCGGTGACCATCTCGAACATGGGCACAGTCTCGCCCCGCGTCCGTGCCCGCGCAATTGGGGATGTCCCTTACGACTTATCGACTGGGACGACTGGAGTACTAACCCGCGTACCCGGGTAATCGATACGTCACACAACCAGATCAAGAGGGAGGTCGACAAGATGGGCACCTTCGGCAGCACCCAGGGGGACGACAACGTCAAGGCAGTCCTCGGCGAGGATGGAAAGACAGACAACTACTTCGGGGGCTCCGGAGAGGAGCCGGACAGCGAGGGCCACGGGCACGTCGCGGTGACAGAAGACGGGGACGTCAAGTACGCCCGGGAGGCCGAGCAGCACATGCCAGGCTCAAGCCGCTCAGACCGCGTAAGCGTGGATAAGCCCGACTAATGATGATTGATCGCATAGAATCGATGATGAACACAACCAGGCCATGCGTTGCTTCGTTCAGTAGATCCAGCAACCGTTTGTTGACGTTACTAACAAGGGCCCTCTCGCTGTCGGCGCTGACAGTGGCTGGCATCTGTGCCTCCCTTGCGACCGGTGATTTGGCACAGGCCGGCGAAGTGGTGGTCGGAGCTTCGGGAGAAACAATTCCCAGCAAGTTGCCTCGCCTGCACATGGCTCCCGCGACGCTGCGGCTCGGGTTCACCTCTGAGGCGCCAGGCACTCCAACAACACCCGAACTCACCGCGATCCGACTCGAGGTGTCCCGCAACATCGCATTTCAAACAGCGGGGTTGCCGAGTTGCCCAATCGCGGATCTCTATACGGAATCGTCCGACGCGTCGCGGATATGCGCAGGATCGCTGATCGGCCACGGCACCGTGATCTCAGAAGTGACCCTCCCGGGGCAGGCGCCCATGACGATCGAAGGGCTTCTGTTGGCTTTCTACGATCTTGGGGAAGGCCAGCCCCGCATCCTTGCGCAGGTCACAAGTGCCGGAGCCTTGCCGCTCACCTATGTGATCCCGTTCACGATCGAAAAGACTCGCGGTGCCTACGGAACCGCACTATATGCTGACCAAATGCGGCGCATCGCGGGCATTTGTCAGCGAGGGCACCCGAACTGCTTCTCCCAGACCTACACATACGAGGGCATCTACGGACACATCTCGACGTTCGAACTCACTCTCAGCCGCCAATTCACCCATGCAGGCAAGAGGACCGGTGTCGTGAGCGCCGATTGCCCCGCTCGCAATGGCTCATCGAGCACCAGCTTCCACCTTGTGAAGGTGAACCTCGCCTACCCGATGGACTTCGCCCCGCCCTATCCCGACGCTGTCGCGCGGAGCCAGGTCGCGACTCGCCGATGCGAAGTCTCAGCTCCACGGCGTGTTCATCGAAAGAGATCGTAGGGCAGTTCACTCGCGCGGTGTGGAGCGCTTTGGCTTGCTCGTCGAGGCTCGAGATGCGACGCGCAGGTGCCCCTCGGATACGCGCCCGCGAGATCAGCGTCCGCTCGGTGCGTGGAGGTAGATGACACGATCCACGGTTGAGATCTCGGCGATGTCGGCAATGGCTGCCACAAGTGCTGGTATACCGCCCGGCCGGCGGGAAAACCTGGAGGAGAGCGCGATCAGGATGCCGGGATGGTGTTGACCGGCCAGCAGGTGCTCGGCTGAGATGCGCGTGAAGTCGGCGACGTTCTCAGTGAGCAGTGCAGACTCTTCAGCGATCGCCGCAGCGAAGACCTCCGGATCGGAGCTGCCCGCCAATCCCGATCCGATGACGGTAGTCGCCTCGATCCCAGCCACTTGCAATGCATCGGCGTGAAGGGCCGAGTACATCTCGTCGAGCAGCAGCTTCAATGCTGTTCGGCAGCCAAGGTTTCGCCCCTGTGAAGCTCGATGCGAGCCGCGATCTCATCGGGGTATGCGACGCGGTAGCGCAGTGCAGCATCGACCTGAGAGCGAGTCAGCTCCGAATCATCGATCAGCGCCGCTTGGGGATCGGGCTCCTCGGCAAGATCCTCAACCCATATTGCGACCTCCCATACATCGGGACCGCCGAGCAGTCCCGCCCGGCGCCCGGTCGGGCCATCGCGGAACACGATCAGAGGATGCTCCTCACGGCGGGTGCCTTCCTCGGCATAGCGACGCAGACGATCCGAAAGTGTCTCACCGGCAGCGCGCGCCCGCAGACGTAGACGCTCAGCAAGGGCATCGTCAAGCCGTACCGACACATTGACCGACATGTATGCAATGTAGCACGACGTCCACGCTGCGATCAAGGCGGGGTAGGTATGGCGCCATCCTGCAAGCGGCGGACGGGGGTCGAACCCGCGACCTCGAGCTTGGGAAGCTCGCGCTCTACCAACTGAGCTACCACCGCGTGGGCCGCAGAGTCTACGCCGTGGGCGACTAATCTTCGTGGTCGTGACTCGCCGCGCGCTGCCGATCTTCGCCTCGCTGGCCGGCGCGTGCCTGATCGCGCTGCTCGTCTACGGCATCACCCACCAGGCCGCCAGCCGCACCATCGACGAGCTCGTCGCGCGCAAGCAGTGGCCCGTCGCGCCCGATGCCGCGCGCCGTCTGCCGGTGCTCGGCAGCAGCGCCAGGAGCTCGCTCTCCTCGCTCAAGGGGAAGGTCGTGGTGCTCAACTTCTGGGCGTCCTGGTGCCCGCCGTGCCAGACCGAGGCGCCGCTGCTGGAGCGCAACCAGAGCGTGCTCCAGCGCAACAACGCCACCGTGCTCGGCGTCACCTATGAGGACGCCTCCCCTGACGCGCAGCGCTTCGTCAGCCGCTACCGCCTCTCCTACGTAAACCTGCGCGACAACGTCGGCAACTTCGCGCACGCCTACGGCACCGACCAGCTCCCCGAGAGCTTCATCGTCGACCGTCACGGCCGGATCGTCGCGCTCGAACGCGGCCAGGTCGGCCAGCGCTTCCTCGACCGCGCCATCGCCCTCGCCCTCGCCAAGAGCACATGATCCGTCGCTCCGCCATCGCCGCACTCTCGCTCTCCGTGGCCGCGCTCGCGCTCGCAGTGCCCGCCTCCGTCTCCGCCCGCCCCTCCCTGCCGGTGATCGAGCGCCAGGTGATGTGCGTCACGTGCAAAATCCCACTCAACGTAGCCCAGTCGCCGCAGGCCAACGAAGAGCGCGCCTACATCCAGGAACTCATCGACCAGGGCCAGAGCGAACGCCAGATCAAGAGCTCGCTCGTCGAGCAGTATGGCCCCGCAGTGCTCGGGCTGCCGCGCGCGCACGGCTTCGACCTCACCGCCTATCTCGTGCCGCTCGCGGTCGTGCTCGCGCTCATCGCCGCGCTGCTCGTGCTGCTGCCCAGCTGGCGGCGCCAGGCACGCGCCGCTGCCACTCGCCGCCAACCGCCCGCAGCGCTCAGCGCCACCGACGCCGCACGCCTGGAGTCGGACATCGCCCGCTTCGACTGACCGCAACGCCTACATGTGCTCCGGCGCGCTCACCCCCAGCAGCGCCAGGCAGCTCGCGAGCGTGCGCTTGCTCGCCACGCACAGCGCGATCCGCAACGACTCCACTGTACGGGGCTCAGCGCCCACCACGTGGCAGTCGCGGTAGAACGCCGTGAAGCCCTGCGCCAGCTCCAGCGCATAGGCCGCCACACGGTGCGGCGCGCGCCGATCGACCGCCTCCGCGATCTCCGCCGGGAACGCCAGCAGCTGCTCGATCAGGTGGCGCTCCATCGGGTGCAACTCCTCGCGCTCCGGGTCGATCACCTCCGTAACCGCCTCACCCACGCGCTCCGCGCCCGCCTTCGCCAGCATCGACGCGATCCGCGCGTGCGCGTACTGCACGTAGTACACGGGGTTCTCGCTCGACTGCTGGCGTGCGAGATCGAGATCGAGGTCCACGGTCGTGTCGTGCGAGCGCGCCAGCAGGAACCAGCGCGCCGCGTCCACGCCGATCTCCGCCACGAGGTCCTCCAGCGTCACGAACTCGCCCGAGCGCTTCGACATCTGCGCGCGCTCGCCCGAGCGCACCAGGTGCACCAGCTGCATGATCAGCAGCTCCAGCTCGTCCGGGTCGCCGCCCAGCGCCGCGTACCCCGCCTTCAGGCGCAGCACATAGCCGTGATGGTCCGCGCCCCACACGTTGATCTGGCGCTCGAACCCGCGCTCGCGCTTGTCCTCGTGGTAGGCGATGTCCGGCGCGAAGTACGTGAACTCGCCGCTGGAGCGCACCAGCACACGGTCCTTGTCGTCGCCGAAGTCTGTCGTGCGCAGCCACAATGCGCCGTCGCTCTCGTACGTGTGGCCGCGCTGCGCCAGCAGCGACAGCGTGTGCGCGATCGGGCTCGGCTCGCCCGCGTGCAGGGAGCTCTCGAACGTCCAAGTGTCGTAGTCCTCCACGCCGAACGCGCTCAGCGAGCGCTTCAGCTGCTCCACCATCACCGCCACCGCCGCGCGGCCCAGCTCGTCCAGGTCCGCGCTCGCCGCGTCCGATAGCTGCGCCGCCAGCTCGCCCACGTAGTCGCCCTGGTAGCCGTCCTCCGGCGGCTGGGAGCCGCGCGCGAGCGCCTGGATCGACTCCGCCAGCTTGCGCACCTGCGAGCCCGCGTCGTTGACGTAGAACTCCCGCTCCACGCTGTGGCCGTGCCACGCCAGCATCCGCGCCAGCGCGTCGCCATATGCCGCGTTGCGCGCGTGGCCCACGTGCATCGGCCCCGTCGGGTTAGCCGACACGAATTCCACCAGCACGCGCTCCGGCTTCGCAGCGCCGCCCGCGCCGAACTCCTCGCCCGCCGCCAGCACCGTCGCGAGCGCGCCCGTCAGCCACGAGTCCGCCAGGAACAGGTTCACGAAACCCGGCCCAGCCACCTCGAAGCGCTCCACGCTCGCCCCGAGGCGCTCGCTCAGCGCCTCGCCCAGCCGCTGCGCCACCTCTCGCGGCGGCGCGCCCAGCCCCGGCGCGAGCAGCAGCGCGGCGTTCGTGGAGTAGTCGCCGAACTTCGCCTGGCGCGGACGTTCGAGTGTGATGCCGCCCCTACCGCCCTGCGACGCGCTCCCCACGGCCGCCGCCGCGTCCAGCACCGCCGCACGCAGCTCGTCCAGCGGCGCGCGGGACTCCGCGGCGGAGCGCGGCGTCTCGGGTTGGTCGGTGGCGGAAGCGTGGTCGGTCATGGGTCCGTGCGCGGCGCTTGCGATACTAGCTACGTGAACGACCAAGACTCAGGCGCCGAGCGCCACATAAACATCCATCTCTCCCCCGAGATCATGGGGGGCGTATACGCCAACTTCGCCAACGTCAGTCACTCCGACTACGAGTTCACCGTCACCTTCGCCCGCGTCGACCACGAGGTCGAGTCCGACGAGGTTCCCGGTGTGGTCGTCTCCCGCGTGAACCTCTCCCCGCGCTTCATGCGCGAGCTGATCGACGCCATGGAGGACAACTACTCCAAGTGGCTCACCCGCGAGGGCATCAAGAACCTGCCCGAGTACGGCGGCGCGGAGACCGGCGCCGACCCCGACTCGGACTAGGCTCGCTCGCGCCGCGCGAGACCTGGCTCACGGGTCGGGCCGGAGCTGGCGCACGAGGCGGCCGCAGAAGCTGGCGCACGGGTCGAGCCGAAGCTGGCCGTTCGCTTGCAGGGGAATGAGCGCGGGCGCGCCCGCAGAAGAAGGGGTGTTCCTACCCTGCACACATGAAGGTCGCGGTCATCTCCGACATCCACGCCAACCGGCACGCTTTCGAGGCCACGCTCGACGCTGTCGCAGCCAGCGACGCGTCCGAGCTGTGGTGCCTCGGCGACCTCGTCGGATACGGCGCCGAGCCCGACGCGTGCGTCGAGCTCGCCCGCGAGCACGTCGCCGTGTGCCTCGCCGGCAACCACGACCTCGCCGTCACCGGCGAGATCCCGCTCGGCGAGTTCTCCCGCGGCGCGAGCGTCGCCGCGCAGTGGACGCGCGAAGTGATCGAGCCCGAGAACCTCGAGTTCCTGCGCACGCTGCGCCCGCGCGGCGAGGAGTCCTCTGTCGGCCTGTACCACGCCAGCCCTCGCAACGCCGTCTGGGAGTACGTGCTCTCCGCGCTGCTCGCCGAGCTGTGCCTCGACGCGCAGGAGCAGCGCATAGCGCTGATCGGCCACTCCCACATCGCGCTCTCTTTCGAGCGCCACGAAGGGCAGCTCGCCACCGGCGAGCCGCGCCGCGGCGATGTCCAGCTCGACCTCGACGAGGGCGAATGGCTCATCAACCCCGGCAGCGTCGGGCAGCCCCGCGACGGCGACCCGCGCGCCGCGTGGCTGATGCTCGACCTCGACGCCATGTCCGCCACCTTCCACCGCGCCCACTACGATGTTGCAGGCGCCGCCAGCGCGATCCGCGCGGCGCGGCTACCCGACTCGCTCGCCGAGCGCCTGGAGTACGGTCAATGACCATCCCGCCAAGCTCACGCGCCTCAAGCGCGCGCCGCCACGCCACCGTGCGCGTGCGTCTGCCACGCCTGCTCGCCGCGCTCCTGGCCGGCCTCGCCGCATCGGCGCTGCTCGCCTGCTCGGGCTCCACCAAAGGACTGATCCCCGCCAGCAACGCCGGACCGCTGCAGAGCGACTTCGAAACCGTCCAGCAGGCCGCCGAAAACGGCGACGGCGACTGCACAGCGACCGAAGCTGCGCTGCTCAAGACGAACGAAGACCTCGCCGCGCTGCCCACCACCGTCGACGCCGGCCTGCGCAACAACCTTCGCCAGGGCGTCGCCAACCTGAGCAGCCGTGCGCGGGCACTGTGCGCCCAGCCGCTGCCGCAGACCACCACCGACGCGACCGTCAAACCGACCACCACGGCGACCACGCCCACCACGACCACGCCGACCACGAGCACCACCACGACCACCCCCACCACGCCCACCACCACGCCCACGACTCCCACCACCCCCAACCCCGGCGGCGGCACCCCCGCCCCCGGCGAAGGCGAAACGCCCCCCGGCGCGGGCAACGAACAGGGCGAAGGCAACGGCAATGGCAACGGCAACGGAGCCGGGGGCCGCGCGGGAGGCGCGGGAGCGGGCGAAGACAACGCCGGGGCGGGCAACCCATGAGCGCCATCGAGATCGCCGGGCGCTACCGCCTCGACGGCCGCCTGGGCTTCGGCGGCATGTCCACCGTCCATCTCGCGCTCGACCAGCGCCTGGAGCGCCAGGTGGCCGTCAAGCTGCTCGCCGAGCACCTAGCCGACGATCCCGCGTTCGTGTCGCGCTTCCAGCGCGAGGCGCAGGCCGCCGCGCGGCTCGTGCACCCCAACATCGTGCAGGTGTTCGACTCCGGGCGCGACCAGCGCACGGGGCAGTACTTCATCGTGATGGAGTACATCCAGGGCCAATCCTGCGCGGAGATCCTGCGCGACGACGGCTGGATGGAGGTCCACGAGGCGCTCGACATCATCGAGCAGGCGTGCGAGGGGCTCGACTACGCGCACCGCCACGGCGTCGTGCACCGCGACGTCAAGCCCGGCAACCTGCTGCGCGCACGCGAAGGCGAGGTCAAGCTCGCCGACTTCGGCATCGCCAAGGCCACCGAGCAGTCCTCCATCACCCAGGTCGGCTCCGTGCTCGGCACCGCCGCGTACCTCGCGCCCGAGCAGGCCCGCGGCGAGGAGGCCGGCCCGCCCGCGGACCTGTACGCGCTCGGCGTCGTCACCTACCAGCTCATCTCAGGGCGCTTGCCGTACGAGGCCACCTC
The DNA here is from genome assembly GCA_963813055.1 of uncultured Solirubrobacteraceae bacterium. Lineage (GTDB taxonomy): Bacteria > Actinomycetota > Thermoleophilia > Solirubrobacterales > Solirubrobacteraceae > Palsa-744. The sequence goes on along the minus strand of CAWEXM010000004.1, from coordinate 853,147 downwards.
GCTCACCGAGCTCGCGCTCAAGCAGCAGCAGGAGGAGCCGCCCACGCTCGACACGCTCGTCGCCGCCGTCAGCCCCGAGCTGGCCGACGCCGTCGCCGTCGCGCTCGCTCTGGACCCGCGCGAGCGCTACGCCACAGCGCGCGACATGCGCCGCGGGCTCAGCAACGGCGCCCGGGGCATCGCGCCCGAGCGCCCACAGCGCACGCTCGCCGCCCGCGCCGCGCCCGCCACGCACGCCACCACCGTCCTGCCCGCCGCCGGGCGGCGACCCACCGCCCCAGCCGCCGCCTCCGCTCCAACCGCGGCGCGGCGCCCGCGACCCGGGCCCGCGCGCGTCGAGCCCGCACCGGCCAGGCCTGCGGCTGTCCGGCCCTCGGCCAGGCAACGCGGCAGGAACCGTCTCACGATCGCGCTGCTCGGACTGCTCGCGCTGGTGCTCGTGATCGTCGCCATCGTCGTGCTCACCGCTCCCTCCTCCACCAGGGTGGTGTTGCGCAACGTCGTCTACAAAGACGTGCAGCACACCTCCGCCGCGCTCAAGCAGCTCGTCTCCGAAAACACCCAGTAGTCGCGTCTCGCGCCGCACGCGCGGCGCGGTATCGACAGATCGGTTCCGGCTGCCCGCCCCAACTGCGCCATCCTAGGTCCTCATGCCGATCCTCGCCGCGCTGCTCGACGTCGAACACCTCGTCCAGGTCTCCGGCTATCCGCTGCTGTTCGTCATCGTCATGTGCGAGTCCGGCGGCATGCCCGTGCCGGGCGAGACCGCGCTGATCGCCGGCGCCGTGCTCGCCAGCCAGGGCAAGCTCCAGATCGAGGCCGTCATCGCGATCGCCGCCGCCGCCGCGATCGTCGGCGACAACATCGGCTACCTGATCGGGCGCAAGGGCGGACGCTGGCTGCTCGAACGGCCCGGGCGCTTCCACCGCCAACGCCTGCAGGTGCTCGCCGCCGGCGAGCCGTTCTTCAAGCGCCACGGCCCCAAGGCGGTGTTCTTCGGGCGCTTCCTGCTCGGGCTGCGCGTGTGGGCCTCGTGGCTCGCAGGTGCCACGCACATGCACTGGCGCTCGTTCGTGCTGTGGAACGCGCTCGGCGGCATCACCTGGGCCACCGTCGTCGGCCTCGCCGCCTACTACCTCGGCAACTCAGCCGGCAGCGTCGTGCAGGCCTTCGGCCTCTACGGCCTCGCCGCGTTCGCCGTCGCCCTCGCGAGCGCCCTGCTCGCGCGCCGACGCCTGCACCGTCGCCGCGCCAAAGACCGTCGTGTCGAGGATGCGCCTCAGGCCTGACGCCTCAGGCTCCACCGACCGAAATCAGCAGCCGGCGCAGGGAGCGATCCGCTCCCACATGTCCGCCAGCACGCTCAGCTCGCTCTCCGAGAAACGCGACAGGAAGTGCTCGCGCACCACCGCCAGGTGCGTCACGCGCGCCGCTTCCACGCGTTCGCGGCCCGTGTCCGTCAGGCACGCGTAGGAGCCGCGCGCGTCGTGGTCGCACGAGCAGCGCTCCAGCAGCTCCTCGCGCTCGAGGCGATCCACCATCCTCGTCAGGCCGCTGCGCGACAGCTGCGCCTGTTCGGCCAGCTCGCACATTCGCATCCGCCCACCCGGCTGGTCCTCCAGGCGACTCAGCACCTCATAGGAGGTCATCGGCAGCCGGTGCGCCGCCTCCAGCTCCGCGTCCAGCCGCTTCGCCAGACACGCGTGCGCTCTGAGAAGTCCGCGCCACGAACGCAGCTCACCGACGGTGAGAGCCTCTTGCTCTGAGGTGGCGATCTTGACGGCGGTCACGGTTGACATGGCGGTCCAGACGTAACGAACTTCTCAGCCGAACATAGCAGCGAAACGGCCCATTCGGCGGGAGAACGCGCTCAGCGCCTCGTCGCGCGCAGCGCCCACAGCATCATCAGCGGCTGCAGCGGCAGCCGCGCGTACAGCGCCCACCGCGGGATGCGCTTGAACCGCTTCGGCTCGCGCGCCATGTACAGATTCGCCGGGAACACCGCTGCGAGCAGCGCCACCAGGCCGAGCCCCGACAGGCGCCGCGTCCTCGGCAAGAGCACGCCCACGCCGCCCGCCACCTCCGCCACGCCGCTCACCTGCACCAGCAGCTTCGCCCGTCGCCGCATACTCGGCGGCACGATCTGTTCATACGCCCGCGGAATCACGAAGTGGTTCACCCCGGAGCCGACGAAGAATGCTGCCAGCAGCCGCCGTGAGCGCATCAGATGCCCTCCACCAGCGAGCGGCCCGTCATCGCCGCGGGCTGCTCGATAGCGAGCGCCTGCAGAACCGTCGGCGCCACGTCCGCCAGGATACCCCCTGCGCGCAACGTCAGGCCGGGGCTCGTAACGATCAGCGGCACGGGGTTCATCGAGTGCGCCGTGTTCGGGCTGCCGTCCGGCTCGAGCATGTGGTCCGCGTTGCCGTGGTCCGCCGTCACCACGCACACGCCCCCGCGCTCGTGCACCGCCGCCACCACCTCGCCCAAGCACTCGTCCACCGCCTCGATCGCCGCCACCGCCGCCTCGATCACGCCCGTATGGCCCACCATGTCCGCGTTCGCGAAGTTGATCACGCCAAAGCGAGGCGCGTCCTCGCGCCACGCCCCCACGAACGCGTCCGCCGCCCCGCGCGCGCTCATCTCGGGCCTGTGGTCGTACGTCGGCACGTCCCTCGGCGAGGGCACCATCTCGCGTCGCTCGCCGTCCAGCGGCGCCTCGTCGCCGCCGTTGAAGAAGTACGTCACGTGCGGGTACTTCTCCGTCTCCGCCACGTGCAACTGCCGTGCGCCCGCCTGCGCCAACACCACCGACAGCGTGGTGGCGGGCCGTTCCGGGGAGAACACCACCGGGTAGGGCCAGCCCTCCTCGTAGCGCGTCAGCGTCGTGTAGCGGCCCACCGGCTGCGCGCCGCCGCGGCCATCCCAGCCGGGCAGATCCTCCTGCGGATCCGCGCCGAAGTCCGGGTCCGCCAGGGCGCGCGTGATCTCGCGCATTCGGTCGGGGCGGAAGTTGAACGCGATCACGCTGTCGCCCGGCTCGATCCGCGCGTCGTCTCCCACGAGCGTCGGCTCGATGAACTCGTCCGTCTCGCCGCGCTTGTACGCCGCCATCACCGCCTCCTCGCCGCTGTCCGCGCGATGTGGCGCCCTGCCGTGCACGAGCATGTCGTACGCGCGCTGCGTGCGCTCCCAGCGCCGATCGCGGTCCATCGCCCAGTAGCGACCCACCACCGAGCCCACGCGCACCCCCGGCGTGCCGTCCAGCTCGCGCAGGTACGCCGCGCCCGCGTGCGGCAGCGTGTCGCGTCCGTCCGTGAACGCGTGCACCACCACGTCCCTCGTCGCCAGCGTTCCGCCCAGCGCGATCAGCGCGCGCACGTGCTCCAGCGAGGAGTGCACGCCACCGTCTGAGACCAGCCCGATCAGGTGCACGCGCCGGGCGTCGGCGAACGCCGCCCGCAGCGTCTCGTTCTGCGCGAGCGACCCGTCCGCCACCGCGTCGTCGATGCGCATCAGGTCCTGGCGCACCACCGCGCCCGCGCCCAGGTTCAGATGGCCCACCTCGCTGTTTCCCATCTGGCCTTCCGGCAGGCCCACCGCTCGACCCCACGCGGTCAGCGTCGTGTGCGGGTAGGTGCTCCACAGCTCGTCGAAGATCGGCGTGTGTGCGAGCGAGACCGCGTTGCCGGGACCTGGCTCCGCGAGACCCCAGCCGTCCAGCACGATCAGACAGGCGCAGCTTGCCGGCAGGCCTCCCGGCCCCGGCGGCAGCGTCATCGCGCGGCTGCGGCGACGATCGCCGCGAACGACTCGGCCTCCAGCGACGCGCCGCCCACCAGCGCGCCGTCCACGTCCGGCAGCGCCAGCAGCTCCGCCGCGTTCTCGGGCTTCACCGAGCCGCCGTACAGCACCCGCACGCTCTCCGCCGCCTGCTTGTCGCGGTCGCCCACGAGCGCGCGGATAAACGCGATCGCCTCCTGCGCCTGCTCCGGCGTAGCGACGCGGCCCGTGCCGATCGCCCAGATCGGCTCGTACGCGATCGTCACCTCCGCCAGCTGCTCGTTCGGCACGCCCGCGAGGTCGTCCTTGATCTGCTGACGCAACTTGCGGTCGGTGTCGTCGTTGTCGCGCTCCGCCTCGGTCTCGCCCACGCACAGGATCGGCGCGAGGCCCGCCGCCAGCGCCGCCGGGATCTTCAGCGCGAGCGCCTTGTCGGTCTCGCCGAACAGCTCGCGGCGCTCGGAGTGCCCTAGCACCACGCCGCGCACGTCCAGCTCGCCCAGCATCGGCGCGGAGATCTCGCCCGTGAAGGCGCCCTCGGCCTCGTGGTGCATGTTCTGCGCGTAGACCTCCACGCGCGAGCCGCGTGCGCTGTCCACCATCGCGCGCAGGTCCGTGAACGGCACGCAGATCGCCACGTCCACGCCGTCCACAGCGGACACGCGCGGGAGCAGCGCCTGGATGTACTCCTCCGCCTGCTCCTCCGTCTTGTACATCTTCCAGTTGCCCGCGATCAGAGACGTGCGGCCGGCCGTGGCCATCAGGCGCTCACCCCCGCGCCTTCCAGCGCCTGCACGCCCGGCAGCGTCTTGCCCTCCACCAGCTCAAGCGTCGCGCCGCCGCCCGTGGAGAGGTGGTCCACAGCGTGCTCCAGGCCGAACTGCGCGAGCGCCGCCGCCGAGTCGCCGCCGCCCACCACCGTCATGCCGGGCGCGGCCGCGACGGCCTCGGCCACCGCGCGCGTGCCCGCCGCGAACGGCTCCAGCTCGAACGCGCCCATCGGGCCGTTCCAGAACACGGTGCCCGCGCTCGCGATCACGTCCGCGTAGCGCTGCGCCGTCTTCGGGCCGATGTCCAGGCCCATCCAGCCCTCCGGCACCTCCACCCCGTCGAGCACTCGGTGGGTCGCGTCCGCCGCCAGGCGGTCGCCGATCACCAGGTCGTTCGGCACCAGCAGGCGCGCACGGCCAGGCTGAGGCTCGTGCGTGTCGCTCGCTCGCAGCAGCGCGCTGCGCGCGTGCTCCACGTCCTCATCGCCGCACAGCGACTTGCCCACCGCGTGGCCCTGCGCGCACAGGAACGGGAAGCACATCGCGCCGCCGATGATCACCACGTCCGCCACCTCCAGGAAGCGCTCGATCACCGCGATCTTGTCCGCCACCTTCGCGCCGCCCACGATCGCCACGAGCGGGTGCTCGGGGTGCTCGAGGATCCCCGTCAGCGTCTTCACCTCGCGTTCCAGCAGACGCCCCGCGGCGCTCGGCAGCAGGTGCGTCACACCCTCGTTGCTCGCGTGCGCGCGGTGCGCCACGCCGAACGCGTCGTCCACGTACACGTCCGCGAGGTCCGCCAGCGCCTGTGCGAGCTCGGGGTCGTTCTTCGTCTCGCCCGGCTCGAAGCGCACGTTCTCCAGCACCAGGATGTCCCCGTCCGCGAGATCTTCCGCGAGCGCCGTCACCTCCTCGCCCACGACCGCCGGGGCCAGCGTCACCTTCGCGCCCGTCAGCTCGCGCAGGCGGTCCGCCACCGGCTTCATCGACAGCTCCGGCGCCGGTTTGCCCTTCGGACGGCCCAGGTGGGAGACCAGCACCAGCCGCGCGCCGTGCGCGCGCAGCTCTTCGATCGTCGCCAGCGCCGCACCGATCCGCGTGTCGTCAGAGATAAGGGGAACACCGCCCACCGCCGGGTCGTCGTCCGAGCCCGTGTCCAGCGGCACGTTGAAATCGACCCTCACGAGCACGCGCTTGCCGTGCACGTCCAGCCCGTCGATGCTTCTCATCGGAGCCTCACAGGACCCTCTGCACCAGATCCACCAGGCGGTTGGAGTAGCCCCACTCGTTGTCGTACCAAGCGACCACCTTCAGCATCGTGCCGTCGATGACCGACGTGAGTTTCGAGTCCACGATCGAGGAGAACGGCGAGGAGACGATGTCGCTGGAGACGATCGGGTCCTCGGTGTACTGCATGATCCCGTTCAGCGGGCCGCTCTCCCCGGCGGCTTTCAGCGCCGCGTTCACCTCATCCACGCTCGTCTCACGAGCGCACTCGACCGTCAGATCAACGACCGAGCCGGTCGGCACGGGCGCGCGCACCGCGAAGCCGTGCAGCTTGCCCTGCAGCTGCGGGATCACCAGGCCGATCGCCTTCGCCGCGCCCGTCGAGGCGGGGATCAGGTTGATCGCCGCCGCGCGCGCCCTGCGCAGGTCGCTGTGCGGCATGTCCTGCAGGCGCTGGTCGGCCGTGTAGGCGTGGATCGTCGTCATCAGGCCATGTTTGATGCCGACCGTGTCGTTGACCACCTTCGCAACCGGCGCGAGGCAGTTGGTCGTGCACGAGGCGTTCGAGATCACGTCGTGGGAGTCGCGGTCGTACACCTCGTCGAAGTTCACGCCCAGCACGATCGTCGCATCCGGGTTCGTCGCGGGCGCCGAGATGACGACCTTCTTCGCGCCCTGCGCCAGGTGCTTCGCGGCGCTGTCGCGGTCGGTGAAGAAGCCGGTCGACTCGATCACCACGTCCACGCCCAGATCGCCCCAAGGCAGCGCCGCGGGGTCGCGCTCGGCGAGCACCTTCAGCTCTTTGCCGTCGACCTCCAGCGCCGAGTCGCCGCTGGCCTGGACCGTGCCCTGGTAGGGACCGAGGATCGAGTCGTACTTGAGCAGGTGCGCGAGCGTCTTCGAGTCGGTCAGGTCGTTGACCGCGACCCACTCGATGTCCACTCCCTGCTGCTGCGCGCGCGCCTTGGCGGCGCGGAATACGTTCCGGCCGATCCTGCCGAATCCATTGATCCCGACGCGTACGGGCATTCGTTGCCTCCTGAAGCGAAAAATGAACGATGCCGGGTCGCAGGAGCACACACCCCTTCGCCCGGCGTGCGGGGGAGGCTATCAGCGCACCGCTCGTTGGGCCAGGTGTCCAATACGGACACGCGCGCGTGTTTCTACGGACAGAGGGCCGCTCAGAGGCTGATCGCGCGCTTGTCCTTGTCGCGGTGCGCCACCGCCACGTCCAGATCCTGATGGTCGCGGTAGCGCTCCGCGAGGTGCTCCGCGATCGCCACCGAGCGGTGGCGCCCGCCCGTGCAGCCGATCGCGATCACCATGTGCGCCTTGCCCTCCGCGACGTACTCCGGCAGCAGGAAGTCCAGCAGCCCGTGCAGGCGCTCGTAGAACTGCTCGAGGCGCCCGTCGCGCTCGATGTACTCCACCACCGCCCGGTCCAGTCCAGTCAGGTCGCGCAGCTCAGGCTCGTAGTGCGGGTTGGCGAGGAAACGCACGTCGAACGCCAGGTCCTCCTCGCGCGGCGGGCCGTGCTTGAAGCCGAAGCTCATGAATGTCACCGACAGCCGCCCGACCGCGTTGCGCGGCAGGAACTCGCCCGCGATCTTCTCGCGCAGCGACGCCGCCGACATGCCCGTGGTGTCGATCACCAGGTCCGCGCGACCGCGCAGCGGCTCCAGCAGCGCGCGCTCCTCCGCCACGCCCGCCGCCACGCTGCCCTCCGGCGCCAGCGGATGCCGGCGGCGTGTCTCCTTGTAGCGGGTGACGAGCGTCTGCTCCGCCGCCTCGAGGAACAGCACGTGGTGGCTGAGGCCGAGCGCGTCGAGGTCGTCCACCACCGCGCGCAGCGCCTCGAAGTACACGCCGCCGCGCACGTCCGAGACCACAGCCGCGCGCTCCACCTTCGAGCCCTTGTGCACGAACAGCTCCACCAGCGAGCGGATCATCTCCGGCGGCAGGTTGTCCACGCAGAAGTAGCCCGCGTCCTCGAACACGTTCATCGCCGTCGACTTGCCCGCGCCGGAGAAGCCCGTGATGATCACCAGGTCCTCCAGGCGCGACTCGACGATCGGGTTCACCGCGCCCATTCTGTCAGCCGGCACGGTGGAGGAAGCCGTAGATCTCGCGCGCCACCTTCGCCGGCAGCCCCGGCACCGCCTGCAGCTCCTCGCTCGAAGCCGCCACCATCGCCTCTGGCGAGCCGAAGTGCGCCAGCAGCGCACGCTTGCGCGCCGGCCCCACGCCCGGCAGCTCGTCCAGCAGCGAGCTCGTCATCGCCTTGTCGCGGCGCGTGCGGTGGTGGGTGATAGCGAAGCGGTGCGCCTCGTCGCGCACGCGCTGCAGCAATTGCAGCTCCGGCGTGGAGTGGTCGAGCACGAGTGGAGCCCTGCGGCCGGGGATGAACAGCTCCTCGATGCGCTTCGCCAGCGACACCACCGCCACGCCGCGCTCGCGAAAGCCCTTCAGCGGCCCCAGCCCGGCCGCGAGCTGGCCCTTGCCGCCGTCGATCACCACCACGTTCGGCAGCGACGCGAAGCTCTGGTCGTAGGAGGAGTCGTGCGGGGAGATATCCGCCTGGCGCTCCCACTGCGCGTAGCGGCGGCTCAGCACCTCCGCCATCGACGCGTAGTCGTCTGAGCTCTCGACCGTGCGAATCGTGAAGCGGCGGTAGTCCGCCTTCTTCGGCGCGCCGCCCTCGAACACCACCATCGACGCGACCGTGTGCGTGCCGCCCAGGTTTGAGATGTCGAAGCACTCGATGCGGATCGGCGGCACGTCCAGCCCGAGCGCCTGCTGCAGCCCTTCGAGGGCCTCCACGCGGCCTTGGCGACGGCGCTCGGAGCGCAGCTTCTCCTGGTCGAGCGCCAGGTGCGCGTTGCGCGCCGCCAGCTCCAGGATGCGGCGCTTCTCACCGCGCTCGGCCGCGCGCATCTCCACCGGGCCGCCGCGGCGGCTCGCGAGCGCCTCGCGCAACGCGTCGCGGTCGTCCAGCTCGCGCTGCACGACCAGCAGCGCGGGGATCGACATGTGACCGCCGTAGTACTGCAGCATGAACTCCTCCGCCACCTCCGCCTCCTCACGCTCGGTCTCGTTCGACAGGTAGAACGACTGCCGGTCCGACAGCACGCCGTCGCGCACCTGGAACACCTGCGCGTTCGCCTCGCGGCCCTCCACCGCCACCGCCACCGCGTCGAAGGAGCCCATCGAATCGCTCGTCACGCGCCGGCGCTCCAGCAGCGAGCGCACCGCCTGCAGGCGGTTGCGCTCCAGCGTCGCCTGCTCGAACTCCTCCGCTGCCGCCGCCGCGCGCATGCGCGCATCCAGGTCGCGCTCGATCGCCGAGAAGCGCCCCGAGAGGAAGTCGATCACGCCGTCGATGGACTTGCGGTAGTCCTCCTTGGACACGTAGCCCACGCACGGCGCCTCGCAGCGCTTGATGTAGTAATCCAGGCACGGGCTGCCGCTGCGCCGTCCCGGCTCGCGGCCGGTGCACGAGCGGAACATGAACACCTTCGCGAGCACCTCCAGCGTCGCGCGCACGCGTTTCGCGTTCGAGTACGGGCCGAAGTAAGCGCGGTTCGAGCGGTGGCGCTCGCGCGTGAAGTACACGCGCGGAAACGGCTCGTCGAGCGAGATCGCGATGAACGGGTAGGACTTGTCGTCGCGCAGACGGATGTTGAAGCGCGGCCGGTACTGCTTGATGAAGCTCTGCTCCGCCAGCAACGCCTCAGCCTCCGTCGCGACCACCACGCACTCGATGTGCTCCACGCTCGCCACCATGTCCGCGTGGCCCGGACTGGACGGCACCTGCGCTTTGGAGAAGTGCGACGCCACGCGCTTGCGCACCGACTTCGCCTTGCCCACGTAGATCACGCGACCCTTCTCGTCGCGGAACAGGTACACCCCCGGCTGGTCCGGCAGCGCACGACGCTGCTCTGCGAGGCTCACGGTCAATACGCGCGGGAGTGGCGGAAGACCTCCATCGCCGCGTAGATCACGCAGCCGACGATCACGAACCACACGAGCGTTCCAAACGACGTTTCCCACATGCGACCGTGGGCCGCGTACGCGAAGAACGCCAGCACGATCCCGCCGTAGAGGATCGCCCGGTGGCGGTCGCCGAGGCCGTGGATCGTGATCCGCGATTCGCGGTACAGCCGCAGCCCGAAGTAGCCCAGGCCGATCCCAAACGCGACCCACAGCGCGGCTTCGAACGTGTTCGCCGCGCGACCGCCGCCGGGGATGAAGTACACCGCCGCCGCGATCACCACCACGATCGCGATGTTGCGCGCCATCTTCAGCTGTTCGCTCACAAGCAGAGGGTAGCTCCGTACACGACGACCCAGGGGTAGCATCACCGGTGCTACCATGCATACATGGCCAAGATCAGCGTCAGCCTCGAGGATGACCTTTATGAGCGTGTCCGCGACGCAGCGGGCCCCAGCGGCGTGTCCAGATGGCTTGCCGATGCCGCTGCCGCTCGGCTTCGCTCAAATACGCTGCTCGCCGTTGCGAACGAGATCGCCGCAGAAACCGGGGGACCACTCACTGAGGATGAGTTGAGCGAGGCCCGGAGATGGCTGCCCTCGTCTTCGACGCCGGCGCACTGATCGCACTCGATCGCGGTGATCGCACCGTGATCGCGTTGCTCACGATCGCCGCCCAGCAGAACAACGAGGTCTTCACCTCATCCGCGTGCATTGCTCAGGTTTGGCGAGATCCCGCTCGGCAGGCAAGGCTCACCAAGGCGCTCAAGGGATTCATCGAGGCGCCTCTGGACCCACCAACTGCCCGTCGGTGCGGGCTACTCCTAGCGCTCAGCGGCACCAACGACATAGCCGACGCGGCCCTCGCGCTACTCGCTCAGACCGGCGACACCGTCATAACCAGCGATCCCGAGGACATCAAGCGACTGCTCGACGTGACCGGCACAGAAGCGCTCGTCCGCACCATCTGACTCAGTCGATCAACGTCTCCAGCCGCGCGTAGGCGTCGTCCACGGCGCGCTTCGCTGCGGTGTGGCGGGCTTCGGACTTCGCGGACTCGTACTGCGTCGCCCACGCCGCCGGATCGGTCAGCTCCTGTTCCAACGCGGCGAGCGCCTCCTCGGCCTGCTCGACCGCGCGCTCGGCCTTCTGCGTCTCGCTGAGGCGATTCTTCGAGGGGCCCTTCGGCTTGGGTTTGGCGGCCTTCTTCGTCGCCGTGCCCGCGGCGCCCTTGGAGCCGTCGGCCGCGGCGTTCCGGCCACCGGAACCCTCGCCCGCGTGCCGGCCGCCGGAACCCTCGCCCGCGGTCGCGGTCGCGCCGTTTCCTGCGCCGGCCGGTCGCAGCGTGCCCGAGCCGCCCCCCGGCCCAAGCGCGCGCAGCTCGTCGCGCACGCGCACGTACTCGGGCCAGCCGCCGACGTAGCTGCGCAGCGTGCGGTCCTCCACCGCGACCGTGCGCGTGCCGACCGCGTCGAGCAGCGCGCGGTCGTGGCGAGACGCAGGATCAAGCGCCCGTGAACGCGCGCAGCGCGTCCTCGAGCGCCTCGCGGCTCTCGATGTCGAGGTGGTTCGTGGGCTCGTCGAGGATCAGCACGTTCGCGCCGCCCTGCACGAGCACCGCCAGCGACAGGCGCCGGCGCTCGCCGCCGGAGAGGCCCGCGAGCGGCTTCTCGGCCTCCTCGCCGGAGAACAGGAAGCCGCCGAGCAGCGCGCGCGCCTTGTTCGGCGTCAAGCCCGTCGCGCGCTGCGCCGCGTCGAGCACGCTCTGCGTCGCGGACGCCGCCCGCGCCGAGCTCGTCGGCGTGCTGGGAGAGGTAGCCGACCTTGACGTTGTGGCCCGTGCTCAGCTTGCCCGCCGCCAGCGCGCGGCGCCCGGCGAGCGTCTCGATCAGCGTCGTCTTGCCCGTGCCGTTCGGGCCCCACGAGCGAGACGTGCTCGCCGCGCTCGAGCCACAGCTCCGCCTGCTCCAGCAGCACGATCGGCTTCTCGCCCGACCTCGACGCGCGCGTCGAGCAGCTCGAAGACCACGCGGCCCGAGCGCTCCGGCGCCGCGAACTCGAACTCCAGCCCCTTGCCGTCCCTGGGGTCGCGCTCGATGCGCTCGATCTTGGCCAGCTTCTTCACCCGCGACTGCGCCTGTTTGGCCTTCGTGGCCTTGTAGCGGAAGCGCTCGATGAAGCGCTCCATCCGCTCGATCTCCGCCTGCTGCTTGTCGATCGCCTTGCCCAGCGCCATCTCGCGCGCGGCCTGCTCGCGGCGCCACGCGTGCCAGGTGCCGGAGAAGAAGCGCGAACGGCCGGCCTCCAGCTCCAGCACGGCCGTGCCGACGGCCTCCAGGAACCAGCGGTCGTGCGCGACCAGCACGACGGCCGCATCGAGCGTCCACGAGCGTCTGCTCGAGCCACTCCAGCGACTCGATGTCGAGATGGTTCGTGGGCTCGTCCAGCAGCAGCACGTCGGCGCCCGTAGCGAGCGCGCGGGCGAGCGACGCGCGCGTCAGCTGACCGCCGGAGAACGTGTCCAGCGGGCGGTCGAGGTCCGCGTCGCGGAACCCCAGGCCGTGCGCCATCGCGGTCGCGCGGTCGCGCCACAGGTAGCCCGCCGCGCGCCTCCAGGCGCGCCTGCGCGCCGCGCGTAGCGCGTCGAGCGGCGCCTCGTCGGTCTCGCCCGCCGGCCATCCGCGCCTCCAGGTCGCGCGAGCTCGCGCCTCGATCCCCAGCTCCTCCATGCAGCCCGACAGCACGTACTCGCGCAGCGGCATGCCGCGCTCGCGCGGTGGGCGCTGGTCGTGCAGCGCGATGCGTACGCCCTTCGGACACGCTCAGCTCGCCGCGGTCGATCGACGTCTCCCCCGCGAGCATCCGCAGCAGCGTCGTCTTGCCCGCACCGTTGCGTCCCGCGATCGTCATCCGTTCGCGGCGCTCCAGCTTGAACGAGACCCCGCGCAGCAGCGGCTGTCCCGCCATGTCGTTGTGCATGTCGGATGCGATCAGAAGTGCCATCGCCGGCGATGGTAGGCCGTGTTCCGCAGCGACCTAGATCCGATCCGCGTCGATGCGCCTACCGCCGCTCGCCAGCGTCACCCGCTACGCGCGCTCGCCCTGCTCTGGTGCTCGCCCCCGCCGCGCTGGGCGCACAACGACGGGCGCGGCGTCTACGGCGCCGACCGACGACAAGGTCGTCACGAACGTCGGGCTTCATCCTGATCGTGTTCTTCCCACTGTTCGTGTTCGTCATGAGCATGCTGCAGCGCAAGCTCGAGAAGCGCAAGGAAGCGCGGCAAGGCGCGGCCAGAAGCTGCTCGGCGGTGCCGACTGGCGCGGCGGCTGGTAGCCCCCGGCTCCGGCTGAGGCCGAGCCCGACGCCGTTCGCTACGAGCGCCACGGCGCCGCGGCGCTGGTCACGATCGACCGCCCGCACCGGCGCAACGCGGTCGACGGGCGACCGCGCCGGCGCTGCACGAGGCGTATCTGCGCTTCGAGGCCGACGAGGACGCGCGCGTGATGGTGGTCGTCGGCGCGGGCGGCGTCTCCTTCTGCGCGGGCGCCGACCTGAAGGCGACCGAGACGATGGCCGCGCGGCTGATGTGCGCGGAGGGCCCGATGGGCTTCACGCGGCTCACCTCCTCCAAGCCCACGATCGCCGCCATCTCCGGCTTCTGCCTCGCCGGCGGGCTCGAGCTCGCGCTGTGGTGCGACCTGCGCATCGCCACGCGAGGGCTCCAGGCTCGGCTACCCCGAGCGCCGCTGGGGCGTCCCGCTGATCGACGGCGGCACCCAGCGCCTGCCGCGCATCGTCGGCATCGGCCGCGCGCTCGACCTGATCCTCACCGGACGCATCGATCGACGCGCGCGAGGCCCTCGCGATGGGGCTCCTCACCGAGATCGTCCCTGCCGGCGCGCACCTCGAGCGCGCCCTCGCCCTAGCCGAGGGACTGGCGCGCTTTCCCCAACGCACGATGCTCGCCGACCGTCGCGCCGCGATCGAAGGTCTCGGCATGCCGCTCGCGGACGGGCTCGCCCTGGAGGCCGCAGACGGGACCGGACGTCTTCGCCGACGGGGCCCGGGGCGCCACGCGCTTCGCGGACGGCGAAGGCCGCGGGGGTGCAGGCGCCGGCGTATAGCGCTCGCGCTTATCGCCGGTCGTGCGGCACTCCTTTGGACGACACGATTCCGGCAGCCCAAAACCATGATCGCGGAGCGGCGTAGCTGGACCGCAGCTTGCCGCGCTCCCTCGCGGAGTACGGCACTGCCATGATCGCCCATGGACTACTTCGTCACAGGCGCGACCGGCTTCATCGGCCGCCGCCTCGTCGAGCAGCTCCTGGACAAGCGCCAGGGCAAGATGCACGTGCTCGTGCGCGACAGCGCGATCGCGCGCCTGGACGACCTGATCGAGCACTGGAGCGTCGCGGTCGGACCCGTGCGCGGCAAACGCGTCGTGCCCGTCCTCGGCGACCTGCGTAAACCACTGCTCGGCCTCGAGCGCGAGCGGGTCGAGGAGCTGCGCGGCAAGATCGACCACATGTTCCACCTGGCCGCGGTCTACGACATGACCGCGCCCGCCGAGCAGAACACCGCCGTGAACGTCGGCGGCACCACCCACGCGGTCGAACTCGCGCGCGCGCTGGACGCCGGGCACCTGCATCACGTCTCCTCGATCGCCGTCGCGGGCACCTACAAGGGGATGTTCGAGGAGAACATGTTCGACGAGGGCCAGCGCCTGCCGTCGCCCTATCACCGCACGAAGTTCGAGTCCGAGCGGATCGTGCGCGAGCAGCCGTACGTGCCGTGGCGCGTGTACCGGCCGGGGATCGTCGTGGGCGATTCGCAGACGGGCGAGATGGACAAGATCGACGGCCCCTACTACTTCTTCAAAGCGATCCAGCGCATGCGCCAGCTGCTGCCGGAGTGGGTGCCGCTCGTCGGCGCTCGACCTGGGCTACACGAACGTCGTGCCCGTCGACTGGGTGGCGAACGCGCTCGAGCACATCGCGCACGAGCCCGACCTCGACGACCAGGCCTTCCACCTCACCGACCCGCGCCCGCAGCGCGTGGACGAGCTGATCAACGAGCTGGCCGTCGCGGCGCACGCGCCGCGCTTCGCGGTGAGCATCGACAAACGGCTGACCGACCCGCTGCCGACCTGGCCGCTCGCGCTGGCGCTCGCGCTGCCGCCGTGGCGGCAGTGCGAAGACCTGGCGCTGCGCGAGCTCGGCATCCCCTCGGAGGTGCTCGCGCACATGGAGCTCGTGCCGCGCTTCGACACCCGCCAGGCCACGGGCGCGCTCGCGGGCTCGCCGCTCGAGCAGCCGCCGCCGCTGGACGAGTACGCCGCGCGGCTGTGGGACTACTGGGAGCGCGAGATGGACCCCAACATCCGCAGGGGCCGCACGCTCAAGGAGGCGCTCGGCGGCCGCCACGTGATGATCACCGGCGCCTCCTCGGGCATCGGGCGCGCGACCGCCCTGAAGCTCGCCGCCGCGGGCGGCGTGCCGCTGCTGGTGGCGCGCAACGTGGAGAAGCTCGAGGAGATGCGCGCGGAGATCGTCGCCGCGGGCGGCACCGCGTACGTGTACGCCGCGGACCTCTCCGACATGGAGTCGATCGAACGGCTGATCGAGCGCGTGCTCGCCGACCACCGCAACATCGACATGCTCGTCAACAACGCCGGGCGCTCCATCCGCCGCTCGATCGCGCTCAGCTACGACCGCTTCCACGACTTCGAACGCACGATCCAGCTCAACTACTTCGGCGCGGTGAAGCTCATCATCGGCCTGCTGCCGCACATGCGCGAGCGCGGCTCGGGGCACATCGTCAACGTGTCATCGATCGGCGTGCAGACCAACCCGCCGCGCTTTTCGGCGTATGTCGCCTCGAAGGCCGCGCTCGACGCGTTCACGCGCGTGGTCGCCTCGGAGACGATCGGCGACGGCGTCACGTTCACCACGATCCACATGCCGCTCGTGCGCACGCCCATGATCGCGCCCACGAAGATGTACGACGCGTTCCCCGCGATCAGCCCCGACGAGGCCGCCGACATGATCCTCGAGGCGATGCGCTCCCGCCCCAAGGAGCTGGGCACGCGCATCGGCAAGTTCGGCGAAGTCGCGTACTCGATCTCGCCCAAGATGGTCGACCGGCTGCTGCACCTCGCCTACCGCGTGTTCCCCGACTCCGCCGCCGCCAAAGGCCACGGCGACATGGAGGAGCGCGCGTCGTTCGAGCAGATCGCCATGGCGACGCTCACGCGGGGCGTGCACTGGTGAGCCGGATCTAATTAATCATTGCTGTAGACCTCGCCACATGTGGCGAGGTCCCGACGGTACATGTACCGTCGGGCGAGCCGTACATGGACGGCTCGCAGCATTGCTCGGCCAAGCATTCTTGAGATGATCGGACCGTGAACCACGCCGGCCCGGCCATCGAAGTGCGCGATCTGCACAAGCGCTACGGCGACTACGAGGCGGTGCGCGGCATCGACATCGTGGTGCAGCGCGGCGAGGTGTTCGGGCTGCTGGGGCCCAACGGCGCGGGCAAGACCACCACGGTTGAGATCCTCGAGGGCTATCGCGAGCGCTCCGGCGGCGAGGTGTCCGTGCTCGGGCACGACCCCGCGAGGCGGTCTTTTGACCTGCGCCGGCGGATCGGCATCGTGCTGCAAGCGGGCGGCATCTACAGCCACATCACCCCGCGCGAGGCGCTCGCGCACTGGGCCAGCTTCTACCCGCACCCGCGCCATGTCGATGAGGTGCTCGCGCTCGCGGGGCTCACGGAGAAGGCGGACGTGCGCAGCCGCAAGCTCTCCGGCGGACAGCTGCGGCGGCTCGACTTCGCGCTCGCGCTCGTCGGCGACCCGGAGCTGATCTTCCTCGACGAGCCCACCACCGGCTTCGACCCCGAGGCGCGCCGCGCCGCGTGGGACACCATCCGCTCGCTGCGCGCGCTCGGCAAGACCATCCTGCTCACCACGCACTACCTCGAGGAGGCGCAGGCGCTCGCGGACCGCGTCGCGATCGTCAAGGACGGGCGCGTGCTCGCGATCGGGCCACCACGCGAGCTCGGTGTGGGGGCCGCGCACTATCGCGTCGCGTACCGCGATTCGGACGGCGAGCTCGTGGAGCGCGAGACCGACGATCCGACGGCATTGCTGCACGAGCTGACCGGCGAGGCGCTCGCGCGTGGCGAGCAGCTGCGCGAGCTGTCCGTCGCGCGCCCCTCGCTCGAGGACGTGTACCTGGAGCTGACCGCCGATGCGTGACACGCCGTCTGAAGCTCGCTGTGCAGACGGCCGACGCCGGCCCCGCTGCCCGGAGCTGACCGTCCATGCCTGAAGCGTTGACCCTCAGCTGGCGCCAGTATCGCCTGGAGCGGCGCCTGTTCTGGCGCAACCCCAGCGCTGCGTTCTTCAACTTCGTACTGCCGCTGCTGTTCCTCGCGGGTGCGGGCGCGATCCTCAGCGGCAACCAGCGCGACCTGGACAAGCTCGTGCCGTCGATCGCGGGCATGAGCGTCATGTCCACCACGTTCACCGCACTCGCCTACAACATCGTGTTCTTGCGCGAGCGCGGCGTGCTCAAGCGCATCCGCGGCACGCCGCTGCCGACGATCTCCTACTTCGGCGCCATCGCCGCCAACGCCGTCACCAACACCGCCCTGCAGATCGGCATCGTGGTCGTCTCCGGGCGCGTGTTCTTCGGCATCGGCTGGCCCGCGCACTGGGGCGCGCTCGTCGTGTTCGTGCTCGTCGGCGTCGTCGCGCTGTCAGCGCTCGGCGTCACGTTCGCGCACGCGATCCCCAACTTCGAGTCCACCGCCGCGTACGTCAACGCGATCTTCCTGCCCGTCGTGTTCGTGTCCTTCTACGTGTTCGACTCGGCCAGCGCGCCGCAGTTCCTGCGCACGATCGCCGACGCGCTGCCGCTCAAGCCGCTCATCGACGGGCTCTCCGGCGCGATCGTCGCCGGTCACGGCCTCGGCGGCCACCTCGACGCGCTCGCCGTCATCGCCCTGTGGGGCGCCTTCGGCCTGTATTTCGCCGTGCGCGGCTTCTCCTGGGAGGGGCGGCGCACGTGACCACCGAGCAGAGGAGCGCACGATGAAGGAACTCGCCCCCGACGTCCACCTGCTGCGCGGCTGGCCGCCCAACGCGATCAACGTGTACCTGGTGGGGGATGTACTGATCGACGCCGCAACCAGGCAAGGCGAGAAGCGCATCATGCGCCAGATCTCCGGGCACAAGATCAGCGCGCACGCGCTCACGCACGCCCACCCTGACCACCAGGGCGCGAGCCACGAGATCTGCGAAACGCTCAACATCCCGCTGTGGTGCGGCCAGGGCGACGTGCCCGCCATGGAGACCCCCGGCGGCGTGCGCAACTCGCAGGCGCCCGGCTGGCTCAACTGGCTGCAGCAGCGCTACTGGACCGGCCCGCCCCACCCCGTCTCGCGCGCGCTCGTCGAGGGCGACGAGGTCGCCGGCTTCACCGTCCTCGAGAGTCCTGGCCATTCGCGTGGACAGGTCGCCTACTGGCGCGAATCCGACCGCGTGCTGATCCTCGGCGACGTGCTCAACAACATGCACGTCCTCACCGGGATGCCCGGCCTGCACGCGCCGCCCGACGTGTTCACGCCCGACCCCGCGCGCAACCGTCAATCCGCCCGCAGGCTCGCCGCGCTGCGCCCCAGCCTCACGTGCTTCGGCCACGGGCCGCCGCTGCGCGACCCCGGCAAGCTCGCCGACTTCGTCGACCGCCTGGCAGCGTGAGCGACGGCTCGCAGGCTCCCGTGGGCGAGGCCGGCTCTGAGGCTCCCGCCGCCGAGAGCATCTTCCTCGCCGAAGGGGAGAGCTTCGCGCCCACCGAGCACGCGCGCGGCCCATGGGATCCGCGCGCGCTGCACGGCGGCGCGCCCGCCGCGCTCATCACCTCCGCGTTCGAAAGCGTCGAGCCCGGCGCGGAGTTGCAGATCGCGCGCCTCGGCTTCGAGCTGCTGCGCCCCGTGCCGTTCGCGCCGCTGCAGATCACCACCAGCATCGTGCGCGCGGGGCGGCGCGTGCAGGAGCTCGCCGCGGAGATGCGCAGCGGCGAGGATCTGATCTGCCGCGCGAGTGCGCTGCGCGTGCAGGCCGTCCCCAGCGAGCTGCCCGAGGATCTCTCCGCCGAGGCGCTGACCGCTGTCGCTGCCGGGCCGATGCCCGGCCCGGAGCACGGCACCGCAGTGCGCTTCGCGCTCGACGACCTCGACCGCGCGAGCTTCGCCGCGAGCGCCATGGAGATGCGCTGGATCGACGACCCGTGGGCGCCCGGCCCGGGGCGCGTGTGGATGCGCCTGCGCCACCCGCTCGTGCCGGGCCACGAGCTCACGCCGCTCGCGCGCCTCGCCGCCACCGCGGACTTCGCCAACGGCGTCAGCGCAGTGCTGCCGTTCGACCGCTTCCTGTTCATCAACGCCGACCTCGCCATCCATCTGCAGCGCCAGCCGCGCGGCGAGTGGATCGGCCTGGACGCGCGCACGCTGCTGCATCAGGGCGGCACGGGGCTCAGCGACAGCGTGCTGCACGACGAGCATGGGCCCGTGGGGCGCTCGTTCCAGACGCTCGTCGTGCAGCCGCGATGACACGAGGAGAAGCCCAACAGCCAAGATAGTTGCTTGCGCAATCAACTGTGCTAACGTCGAGGCAGTCAGTAACGCTCCCTCAACGAAAGGCGATCCCATGAGCACCACACTCGAGTCCCCCACCGTCGTAACCGCGCTCCCCACCGGCACCTGGAACGTCGATCCGGTCCACTCGAGCGTCGAGTTCCACGTCAAACACCTCGGCATCGCCACCGTCAAGGGCAAGTTCAAGGACTTCCAGGGCACGCTCGAGGTGGCTGACGACGGCGCGACGAGCGCTTACGGCACCGTGCAGGTGGCGAGCGTCGACACCGGCGAGCCCCAGCGCGACGCGCACCTGCGCTCGGCGGACTTCTTCGACGCCGAGAACCTCCCCGAGATCGCGTTCCGCTCGGCCTCCATCGTCCCCACCGGCGATGACGAGTTCGACATCGCAGGCGACTTCACCATCCACGGCGTCACCCGCCCCATCACGCTCGCCGCCACGCTCGAGGGCACCGAGACCGACCCCCAGGGCAACGCCCGCGTGGGCGTCTCCGCGAGCGCCCAGATCAACCGCTCCGACTACGACATGAAGTTCAACATGGCCCTCGGCTCGGGCAACGTCGTGGTGAGCGACAAGGTGAAGATCCTGCTGGAGATCTCCGCGGTGAAGGCGGCGGACTGAGTGGAGACCGGCGCCGGCTCGCCTGCTGAGACGATGTTTGCCGATGGGCGGGCCGCGCGACCCCGACCGCGATCTGGTCGCGCCGGTACCTCCGCGTATTCAGCGAACCACTACGTCGCCCAGCGCCTCGTCGATCGCGTTCAGCGTGTCCTCGGTCAGCGTCACGCCGGACGCGGCGACGTTCGCGTAAACCTGCTCCGGGCGACTCGCGCCCACGATCGCTGAGGCGACATTCTCCTGGCGTAGCACCCACGCAAGCGCCAGTTGCACCATCGTCAGGCCCGCCTGCTCGGCGACCGGCACGAGGCGCTGAACGGCCCCGAGCACATCCGGCTGAACCAAGCGGTCGATGAAGCCACCCATGCTGTCGCTCGCCGCCCTGGAGTCCGCGGGCGGTGGCTGGCCAGGCGTGTACTTGCCCGTCAGCACACCCTGACCCAGCGGCGACCACACGATCTGGCTGATTTCCTCCTGCTCGCACAGCGGGATCACCTCCGCCTCGGGGGCGCGCCACAGCATCGAGTACTGCGGCTGGCTCGAGACCCAGCGCGGCGCGCCCGCGAGGCCGAGCGACTCGTCGATCTTCTCCGCCGGCCACTCGCTGAAGCCGATGTGGCGCGCCTTGCCCGAGCGGACCACCTCCGCGAGCGCCCCCATCGTCTCCTCCAGCGGCGTCTCACTGTCGTAGCGATGGCATTGGTACAGGTCCACGTAATCCGTTTTCAGCCGCTCCAGGGAAGCGTCAATCTGCTTGTGGATCTGCGCCGCCGAAAGTCCGCGGTCCGTGTCCGACATCGGGAAGAACACCTTCGTCGCGAGCACGTAGGAGCTGCGCTCGCGTCCCGCAAGCGCCTCGCCCAGCAGCGTCTCCGACGCGCCGCGCCCGTACACGTTCGCCGTGTCGATGAAGTTGATCCCCGCGTCGAACGCCGCGTCCACGCACGCCTTCGCGCGCTCCGCCTCCACGCCGCCCGAGTACGTCAGCCACGATCCCAGGCTGATCTCCGATACCTCGATGTCGCTGGAGCCAAGTTTGCGGAAGTTCATGCCTGCGAACACTACCCTGGATGGCCATGAGCTCAATCGACCCATCGCTGCGCATCCACTCCGTCGAGCTCGCCGTGAGCGACCTGTCGCGCAGCGCCGAGTTCTACGAGCATGCGCTCGGACTGCCGTTGATCGACCGCGACGAGCACGAGGCGAGACTCGGTACCGATCCCGAGCAGCCCGCGCTCGTGCTCTCAGACATCGCTGCGCCCACGCCTACCCCGCCGCGCAGCACCGGCCTCTACCACGTCGCCTGGCTGCACCCCACGCGCGCGTCGCTCGCCGACACCGTGCGCCGGATCGCGGGCGCACGCTGGCGCTTCGACGGCGCTTCGGATCACGGCGTCTCCGAGGCGCTCTACCTCAGCGACCCCGACGGCCTGGGAATCGAGATCTACGTCGACCGGCCACGCGAGCAGTGGCAGCGGCCAGCCGACGGACACGGTGTGGAGATGGTCTCGCTGCCGCTCGACGTCGACGACCTGCTCGCGCAGGGCGATGGCGAGCCGAGGGCCGCGATAGCGCCGGGAACGCACATCGGCCACGTGCATCTGAAGGTCGCCGACGTGGAGTGTGCCAACGCGTTCTACCGCGACGCGCTCGGCTTCGAGGAGCAGGCTCAAATTCCCTCCGCGGCGTTCCTCTCGGCCGGCGGCTACCACCACCACGTGGGCCTCAACTCGTGGGAGAGTCGCGGCGGAGCGCCCAAGCCCGACAGTGCGCCGGGCTTGCGACGGGTCGAGTTCGAGCTGGGTGACGAGGATGCCCTCGATGCGCTCGAGCGCACGCTTGCGGACGCACCGTCAGCGACGCACGTGGCGCGCGAGCAAGACGGCAGCCTGTCGCTGCGCGACCCGGACGGGCAGATGCTCGCGTTCACGCACAGCTCGACCTACCTTCGCCGCCCCATCCCAAAGCTCTGCATCGGAGGCGCTGCCGCGCGGATGCTCGAGCCGACTTCCACGCCCTCCATCGCCTCCTCCTCATCGTCCACGCGCTCCGCGCTCGGTAGGCGGTGCACGCTCGCGCTGCGCGCGGGGCCGGGCGCGTCCTCGGCTCCGTCTGTGAGGAACTGCTCCAGCGGCGCCAGCTCGCGCACGATCACGTTCACCACCGGGCGGATCTCCTCTCTCGCCTCCCTCTCTCCCTCCTTGCCCTGCCGCACGGAGCGCGCGCTCCACAGGCTTCTCACCGCGGGCGTGTCCTGCGTGCGCTCCAGGCGTCCCCGCGCCAGCAGCAGCGGCTCCGCGCGCGCGAGCTGGCGGTAGCGCTCGTACACCGCCTTGGCGACGATCAGGTTGATCGTTCCGTACTCGTCCTCGAACAGCAGGAACATCGTCCCGTTCGCAGTTCCCGGCCGCTGGCGCGCGATCACGAGGCCCGCCACCGCCACCTCTCCCACCGGCATCCGCGCCAGCTGCGCGCTCGTCGCAAGGCCCGTCACCGTCAGGCGCTCGCGCAGGATCGCCATCGCGTGGTCGCCCACCGTCACTCCGCTCGTCGAGTAGTCCGCGATCAGCCGTTGCCAGCGCCCCAGCCGGCGCAGCTTCGGCGCCTCGCCCAGACCCAGGGGCAGCGCCAGCTGCGTCCCCTCGCCCGCCGGCTCCTGTGTGCTCGCCCCCACCCTCTGTGCCGGCGCCGCCATCCCCAGCTGCCACAGCGCCGTGCGCCGGTCCGCGCGGGTCGCGCCCAGCCACGCGTCGCGCTTCTCGATCAGCGAGTCGCACGCGCCCGACCACGCCAGCTGTTCGAGCGTCCCGCGCCGCACGGCCGCGCGCGCCGCGAGATCCTCCAGGCCGCGGAACGGCCCGCCCCGCTCGCGCTCCGCCACCAGCGCGTCCACTTCCGCGCCGCTCACGTCCTTCACGTAGCCCAAGCCCAGGCGCACGCCGCCGTCCTGCACCTCGCACAGCGCACGCGAGGCGTTCATGTCCAGGCCCAGCACCGTCACGCCCCTGTTTTCCGCCTCGTGCACGAGGCTGTCCGGGGCGTAGAAGCCCATCGGCTGCTCGTTCAGAAGCGCGCACAGGAACTCCGCGCCGTAGTGAACGCGCAGCCACGTCGACTGGTAGGCCAGCAGGCCGAACGCCGCGCTGTGGGACTTCGGGAAGCCGAAGCCCGCGAAGCCCTCCACCATCTCCCACACGCGCTCCGCCGTCTCGCGCCGCGCGCCCACGTGGCGCAGCGCGCCCTCCACGAAGCGCTCGCGGTGGCACTGGATCATCTCCAGCGAGCGCTTGCGACTCATCGCCCTGCGCAGGCCGTCCGCCTCGCCCGAGCTGAAGCCCGCGAACGCTTCCGCCACCTGCATCACCTGGTCCTGGAAGATGATCGTGCCCAGCGTCTCCTTCAGCACCGGCTCCAGCGCCGGGTGGTCGTACGGAATCTCATACGCGGGGTCTTCGCGCAGGCGCCTGCGGCGCTCGATGTACGGGTTGATCGCCCCGCCGTGGATCGGGCCCGGCCTCACGATCGCCACCTGGATCGTCACGTCGTCCAGGTTCTGCGGGCGCGTGCGCAGCAGCGACTGCATCTGCGCGCGGCTCTCGATCTGGAACACGCCCACCGTGTCCGCCGCGCGGATCGCCTTGAACGTCTTCGCGTCGTCGAACGGGATTCGTGACAGGTCGATGCGCTCGCCGTGCACGCGCGCGATCTCCTCCACGCAGCGCTCCACCGCCGAGAGCATCCCCAGGCCCAGCAGGTCGATCTTCAAGAAGCCCGCGTCCGCGCACGAGTCCTTGTCCCACTGCACCATCTGGCGGCCCTCCATCGCCGCCGGAACCACCGGGCAGCAGTCGATCAGCGGCCTCGTCGCGATGATCATCCCGCCCGAGTGCTGGGAGAGGTGTCGCGGCAGACCGTGCGCCTGCTCAACCAGATGCGCAAGCCAGCGCCAGCGCGTCGACGGGTCCGCCTCGCGCGCGCCCTCCACCCTCGGCCGCGCGCCCGCCAGCGCCGTCGCGATGTCATGCTCGGAGCCAGGCCCATACCTGTCCGCCCCGCGCGCCACGCGCTCGATCTCCCCCGCCGGCAGGCCCAGCGCCTTGCCCAGCTCGCGGATCGCGCCGCGCGCGCGGAACGTCGGGAAGGCCGCCACCAGCGCCGCGCGATCGTTGCCGTAACGCTCGTGCACACGCGGGATCAGCAGCGCGCGGATGTCGCGCGGGAAGTCCAGGTCGATGTCCGGCAGCCCGTGCAGATCCTCGTGCAGGAAGCGCCCCAGCGCGAGCTTGTTCGCGACCGGATCGATGTGCGACAGGCCCGTCAGGTAGCACACCAGCGAGGACACCGACGAGCCGCGTCCGCGCCCCGGCGCGAGCAGAGCGCGCACCGAATCCGGCCCGCGCACCTCCAGCGCCACCTCGCGCGCCAGCTCCAGCATGTCGTGGTGAAGCAGGAAGAAGCCCGCCAGTCCCAGATGGTCGATCACCTTCAGCTCCCGCTCCAGCCGCTCCCGCGCCTCCAGCTCGGCCGCGCGCGCCTCCCGGGGCGCGCCCGGGCCGTAGCGCTCGTGCAATCGCGCCGCGCACAGCTCCGCCAGGCGTCGCGTCGCGCCCTGCTCCTCCGCGCCCGGGTAGCGGTAGCCGAGATCCTTCGTCAGGTCGAAGTCCAAGCGCTCCGCCAGCAACAGCGTCTCGCGCAGCGCCTGCGGATGGTCCGCGAAGCGATTCGCCATCGCCTCCGGCGCGCTCATCACGTGGCTGTGGTTGCCGCGGCGCAGCGGCTCGCACGCGTCCAGCGTCGCGTGGTGGCGCAGCGCCACGAACGCGTCCTGCAGCTCCGCCCGCGCACGCGTGTGCGCGTGCACGTCGCCGCTCGCCACGCACCTCACCCCCAGCCTCCGCGCCGCCGCCTCGAACGCACGGTTGCGGGCGCGGTCGTGACGGGCGTAGGGGCGCTGCAGCTCCACGTACAGCTCCCGCGGCCCGAACGCGTCGAGCAGCTCGTGGACCACGTGCTCACCGTGGACGGAGTCGCCCAGGATCGAACGCTCCGCGCAGCCCGTCAGGCACACGAGCCCCTCCGCGTGCTCCGCCACTGCCCGCACGCTCACCGAGGGCTCCACCCGCTCCCTGCGGGCGGAGCTCTCGCGGGTGCGCGCGTGGGCGAGCGTGAGGATGCGGCACAGGTTCCTCCAGCCGCTCTCGTCGCGCACCAACAGCGTGATGTGGCGGGTCTCGGACTCCGCGCCGTTCGGCGCCGACCCAGCGCCATCCCGGCCGCGGCCCGGACGCGACCCGGTCGCGCCAGCCTCCACCTCCACGTCTATCTCCGCGCCGTGGATCGCGCGCACGCCGCGGTCCGCCGCACTCTGCGCGAACTCCATCGAGCCGGACACCGAGTTGTGATCCGTCAGCGCCAGCGCCGCGTGGCCCAGCTCCCCCGCCCGCTCCATCAGCTCGTGCGGCAGCGACACGCCGTCCAGAAACGAGTACGCCGAGTGGCAGTGCAGCTCTACGTAAGGGACTCCACTCGCACGCGCTGCCATTGCCGCTCCTATGGCCCTTGAAGAAACCAGTTGCCCGAGCACAGGTCGTGGAAGATCACCACGTTGCGCCCGCGCGTCCCGACCAGCTCCCAGTAGCGGCGGCGCAGCGGCTCCTCCGTCCACCAGCGGTCCTCCACCAGCCACGACTCGCGCAGCGACTCCACCGCTTCGCCGTTCACCTGCGCCGGGAAGCCGTCGCGCCAGCGTATGCGCGCAGGGTGGGGTTTGTTCAGCGCGCGGGGCATCTCACTCGGGGATCGGCGCCAGCACCACGCGCCGCTCCGGCACGCGCGAGTCGGGGTCCACGCACACCGCTCGCAGCGCCGCGTCCCTGCCCGCCACCGCGCGCGTCTGCGCGATCGCCTCGCGCAGACGCGCCGTGCGCGCCGCACGGGCGCGATCCGGGTGGGTGGGATCATCAATCAATTCGCCCTGCTCGCTCGCCGGCGGGCCGAAGCGCTCCACCGACAGTCCCAGCGTCGCCGCGGGCGCGGGGAGCAGCAGCAGGCGCAGCGACAGCGCCAGCCAGATGCGCTCCGGGTCGGCCAGCGCCTGGCGGAATACAACGCGCTCGCGCCAGCCGCCCCCCGCTAGCATCCCCGCCGAGAGCGTCACCGCGCGCAGCGTGCGACCGCGACGCTCTTGGCGCGCCAGCAGTCGGCCCACCAGCACGCCCATCACCCGCTTCAAAGCCTCCCCCGAGCTCGCGTCGCCCACCGCCATCGTCTCCTCCAGGCGCTCGTCCAGACAGCGCGTGCGCAGCGGGCTGTCCTCGCCGCACGCCAGTCTGTGCGCCAGCGCTCCCGGCTCCCCGAAGCGGTCCGCCAGCGCCGGGCGGCCGAGCTTCGTCAGCTCTCCCAGCGTGCGCACGCCCAGGCGCGTGAGCGGCTCCACCAGCATCGCCGTCTGCTCGCGAAAGCCAAGCAGCGACACCGGGCGGGCGGCCAGCCAGCGCCGCGCCTCCCCGTCATCGAGCACCAGCGGACGACGCGAGCGAACCGCCAGTGCCGCCGCCAGCGCGCAGAAGCGCGTCGGACCCGCGCCGATGCGCGCGGGCCGGCCGAGCGCGCGCCTCGCCGCCGCGATCGTCGCGGCGCGCGTGCCGTGCAGCCCGCGCAGGCCGTCCGTCTCGAAGTACGCGAGGCCCGGACCCGCCGGCTCGACCGCCGCGCCGATCGATTCCAGCGCGCGGAGCGCGTCCTCCCAGGCCTCCGCCACCCGCACCGGGTCGCCCGGCACGAGCACCAGCTCCGGGCAGCGCGCGAGCGCCTCCCCCAGCGCCATGCCGCGCGTCACGCCGCACGCCTCCGCCGCTCCCGAGACCTCCCCCACGCGCTGCTCCGTCCCGGCCAGCGGCTCCACCGCCAGCGCGCGACCCGCCAGCGCCTGGCGCGCGATCTTCGCCCGCGCGTCGGCTACGACGAGCTCGAAACGGGGAAGATGCACGCACACGACCATACGAACACATGTTCGCATAGAATCTGTACTGGGTCAATTTCTATCCGAAAGCGCTACAATGACGCACATGGAATATGTAGGTATACGTGAGATGCGCCAGAACCTCAGCCGCTACGCCCAACGGGCTCGACACGGAGAGTCGTTTCTGATCACAGATCGCGGGCAGGAGGTCGCACAGCTCATGCCTGCACCCGGACGCGCCTCGGCCATCGACCGGCTTGTCGCCGAACGTGGAGCCAGACGCGGACAGGGCAACCTGCTGGATGCCCTTCAGGAGCTGCCCACGCCGATTGCAGGCCCACCCTCGAGCGATGTGCTGGACGAGCTTCGCTCAGAGCGCCTGTAGAACGCTTGCCCGACTACCTCGACACCTCAGCCTTCATCAAGCTCGTGCGCTCCGAGCCCGAGAGCGCTGCCCTGCGCCGCGAGCTGGCCGGCAGAGAACTCCTCAGCAGTGCCCTACTCACCGTGGAGGGACGCCGCGCCGCCCGGCGCTACGGCGAGCTGGCCTCCGAACGCGCCCGTGCCGCCCTCGCCGCCATCACACTGGTCCCCCTGGATCAGCCGATCCTCGATGCCGCTGCCGAGCTGGACCCAGCCGAGCTGCGTTCACTGGATGCCCTGCACCTGGCAACCGCACTGAGTCTCAATCAAGACCTCGAGCTCGTGTACTGCTACGACAGTCGTCTCTCAGACGCCGCGCAGGCTCTCGGCATCGAGGTATCCCAGCCTCGCTGAGGACAGCCGGCCAAGCAGCTCAATCCATCGTCAGCGGTCCCTCCGCGGATCCGCTCAGGAACTGGCGCACGAACGCGTTCTCCGAGGAGAACATCCGCGCCGCGTCTCCAGCTTCCACGATCCTCCCGCGCCACAACAGCGCGATGTACTCGCCGATCCTGCGCGCCGAGGCGATGTCGTGGGTGACCACGATGTACGTGCCGCCGTGGATCGAGTGCATCTCCTGGATCAGCTCGCACAGCAGCGCCGTGCGCACCGGGTCGAGGCCCGAGTCGGGCTCATCGAAGATCACGATGTCGGGCTCCATCACCAGCGCCCGCGCGAAGCCCGCGCGCTTGCGCATGCCGCCCGAGAGCTGCGACGGCGCGTCATCCATCGCCTCCGCCAGGCCCACGTCCGCCAGACGCTGGGAGACGCGCTCTCTGATCTTCGCCTCGGAGAAGTCCGTGTGCTGGCGCAGCGGGAAGGCCACGTTGTCGAACACCGACATCGACCCGAACAGCGCGCCGTCCTGGAACAGCACGCCGATCTTGCGGCGCAGTTCCAGCAGCTTCGGCATCGTCAGCTTCGGCACCGACTGGCCTTTTACGATGATGTTGCCCGAGTCGGGGAACATCAGCCCGATCAGGTGCTTGATCAGCACGCTCTTGCCCGTGCCCGACGGCCCCAGCACGACCGTGATCGTGTCGTCTGGGAAGGCCACGTTCAGCCCATTCAGGACCGGCACCCCGCCCAGTTTCTTGTGCACGTCGATGCAGCGGATCGACCAGTTGCCCGCCTCGGGATCGCCCGCGAGGTCGAGCTCGCTGGAGTGGTACTGGAAGTCCTCGGGGTCCTCGGTCATCATTTGCCGCCGTAGGTTACGTGGGGGAATTCGCTCGTTTGGCCGTTGAACGCGAACGGGCTCTGCTGGTTGCACGGCGGCGCCGCCACGTCGTTGGGTTCTTTGGGCTTGTTGGCGACCTTGAATTCGATGATCTGGCTGATGATTTCATCGGAGATCGTTTCGTTCGCCGGGCCGCTCACCGAGGGCGCCGATTCCGCGCACGCGCTGGAGCTGAACACCGGCAGCCCGCTCGCGAGCGCGTGGAACGCTCCGGGGTGCTGGTAGGGGTTCGAGCGATCCGTGCCGATCCGGCTGGGGTAGATAGCGAGGCTCTCCGGGCTCAGCACCTGCATCGTCGTCAGGTAGTGCTCCTTGGGGCCCTTGCCTCCCGTGTTGGCGTTCTTTTCGGCCGCCTGCGTGGCGGCGGTGAGGTTCGCGAACAGCGCCTGCAGCTCGGGCACGTATTCGCCGGTGTACTGCAGGAAGGGGTCGAGGTTGTGCAGCACCGGGCGCAGGTTTTCCAGCAGCGGGGTCGTCAGGTCCAACGTCTTCTTCACGTCCGGCAGGCCCGTCTGCGCCGCTTTCGTCAGCGGCCCCACCGCGGTCAGGAACCGGTCGAGCTGCGGCGCGAACGGCTTGGCCGCCACGAACGTCGAGCTCAGCTGGCGCTCGGCGGGCTTGAATTCGTCGAAGTACGGGTTCGCGACCGCCGCGAGGCCGTCGAGTTCTTTCAGAGCCGTGCGCGAGCTCTTCTCGAACGACGGCAGTTCGCGGAACGCCTGCGCGAACGCCTGGCTGCTTTCGGCGGCCGCGTGGAACGTGCGCTCCCCGTTGACGATCAGCCCTTCCAGCTGGTGGTCGCGGCCGGCGAGCGCGTTGAACACCACGCCCGTGTTGCGCACAAGCGCGCGCACCGCGCCTTCCTGGGAGTCGAGGATCGTCACGAGCTTGTTCGCGTGTTCGACGAACGGTTCCAGTTTCGCGAAGTCCGTGTTGACGTTTTCCCCGCGACCCTTCAGCCCTTCCGAGACCGATTGCAGCCACACCTGGAAGTCGCGCCTGGTCTTCGGGTCGAACGTCGTGAGGATATCGTCCAGCGTCACCGACGGTTCGACCTGGCTGTCCGCGAGCTGCTTGCCGTCGCCGAGGAACGGTCCGCTCTGCCCCCTGGGGATCAGCTGCACGAAGGTCTCCCCCAGCAGCGTCTTCTGGCGCAGGATCGCGTGCATGTCCGAGCGGATCGGCGCGTAGCGGCCTTCGATTTCGACCGTCACGTGCGTGCGCCCGTCTTTGCCCAGGTGCAGCGAGATCACATGTCCGACGTTCACGCCGTTGATGCGCACGTCGGACTGTTCGGCCAGCGCCAGCGTGCGCGGGAAGGCGATCGACACGCGGTAGCCCTTCGGTTTCAACGGCAGCGGCCCGCCGAATGACCGCCACAGGAACATCAGCAGCCCGAAGCAGCTGAGCACGAACAGGATGATCACGAGGATGTTCGCGAGTGTGGGGGCGCGCTTCTGCATCTAGTTCTTGCCCGCCTTCGAGCTCGGGGTGGTCGAAGCGCTGCCGCCGAAGGGGTTGTCAGCGCTCAGCCCCGAGAACACGCCGGCGCCGGTCGTCCGGCTGCGCTCGCTGGAGCCCGCCGGTTTGGCTCCCAGGGTCGCGCATTCCGCGCCGGCCGGCGGCTTGAGCAGGCCGATCAGCAGGTTCACGTTCTTGTTGACTTCCGAGACGCCGTTCAGGATCGGCAGGATTTTGCAGTTGAAGTACACGAGGCTGCGGCCGAGTGGTCCGTGGGCGTCGGCGGAGCTGACGACGCTGTTGAGGTTGTGCCCGCCCCAGGGGATGAACAGCAGGAAGCCCGGCTTGCTCGGCCCCGGGTTGTACGCGAGCTCGTTGAAGAATTCGTTCAGCACCGAGAAGCTCACCTTGAGGTTGGGGAACGCTTCTCCCAACTTCTGCGTCGCGGGCTGCAGTTCGTTCGTCACCGGCAGGATCTGGCGCGCGAACGGGCGGATTTCGTTCTCGAGCACCGGCGTCGTCTTTTCTGCGAGCTTGCGCGTCGCGTCGTTGAAGGGGGCGACCGCCGCCGCGAACGGCTGCAGTTTGCGCAGCGCCGGGCCGAGCTGGTCGGTCGCCTGGCCGAGCTTGCCCAGGCCCGCGCCCGTCTTGCGCAGCGCGCTCGGCAGCAACTGCAGCGCGCGTTCGAAGTTCGCGTCTTCCTGGCGGAACGTCGCGAACACCGCGTTCGACGCGTCGACCAACTGGGAGAGCTGCTGGTCCTTGCCGCCGAGCGCCTCGGTCAGCAGACGGAAGTTGTGGATCGAGCGCGCGATGTTCCCGTTGCGGATTTCCAGCTGCTTGGCGATCTCCTGGCCGTCGCGCGCGGCCGGGTCGAGGCGCTTCAGCGCCGCCGACAACGCGCGGCCGTTGTGGTTCAGGCCTTCGCCCGCCGCCGCCAGGAGCTCCTGCAGGTAGGCGCGCGTTTCGCCGTCCAGCCCCGCCAGGAATTCGTCGAAGTCCACGTTCGGCGCGGTTTGCGACAGCGGGATCGTGCCGCCGCTCGGCAGCTTCCCCGCCGAGGCCGTACCGGGGTTGACCTCCACGGTGATGTCCTGCAGCTGCGTCTTCGGGCGCAGCAGCATCGTCGCGTTGCGGTAGATGCGCGCGTACTTCGGTTCGATCCTCATCGTCACCGTCGCGATCCCGTCGTGCAGCCCCACGCTCTTGATTTCGCCGATCTTCGCGCCCGCGATCGTCACCGCCTGGCCCTGGCCCGGGGTCACCGCCTGAGCGGTCTGGAAGTCGCCCTTCAGCGTGTAGTAGTCGTGGCCCAGGACTGGCACCCAGCCGGCGAGCTTGAGGTTCTGGTGCGCGAGGATGTAGCCAGCGACGAGCACCGCCACCACGATCATCGACACGACCGCGACGAACGCCGTGCGGTAGCGCTCGATCTGCTCGCGGACGGTCAGGCCGCCTTCGTGGCCTCGCTGAGTCGTCTCGTGCGGATTCTCTGCGTCAGCCATCATCCACCCCCGTCCGCGGGGCCCTGCGACAACGGGCCGTTGAAGTCGGGGAGCGCCTGGGTGTAGCACGGCACGAGCGGCTTGTAGGCAGGCCCTTCGGCCGGGTAGGCCGGGCGCGTGCCCTGCGGGGGCAGCGGAGAGCGCCCCAGCAACTGCTCGCCCTTGAGCTTCGTGCCGAGGATCCCCGTGGGCTGGGAGCGCAGCACCTGTCCGCTGTTGCCGACCAGGAACTTCGCCGCCGTGCCGCTGCCGCTGAAGCCCGCGCCGGCGCCGTTCACGCCCACCAGGCTGTACCAGAACTCCTTGTAGCTCTCCACGCCCGAGGTGCTCGCGCCGTCCTGGACCTTGGTGTTGATCGCGGGGAAGAACACCCGCGTGAGGCATTTGTTGAACAGGTCGCCCTGCTTGTAGAACGGGGTCTGTTCGCCGAACAGCCTCCCCAGCGAGGGCATGGCCGCGGCGAGACCTTTGGCCACGCCGCCCAGCTCGCTCGGCGCGAGCGAGGCCTGCACCTGTTCGATCCACGGCAGCACGACCGGGACCGTAGCGGGCGTGTTCCTCAGCCCCGGCAGGATGTCGTGCGCGAACGTCCTCGTCGGCGCGAGCGACGCATGCAGCGAGGTGAGCCCGTGGTTGATGCCGTGCAGCGTCTTCGGCAGTTCGCCCACGACCGTCGTGAGGCCCGTCGACTGGCCCGCGAGCGTGCCGAAGAACGTGTCGAAGTTGCCGAGCAGTTCGCCCAGCTGCTGCTCGTGCACGTTCAGCGCGCTCGTGACCTTGTCGAGGCTCGCGACCAGCTTCGAGATGTCGTGTGTGCTCGTGCCGCCGAGCGCCTGGTTGATGACCGCCCCGCCGCGCAGCGCCTGGGGCGAGCGCGTGTACGTCTTGTTCAGCGCCTGCGCCCCGTTCAGCCCGCGCACGTCGGGGTCCTGTTCGGCGTCTTCGGCGGCGTTTGGCTTGCGGGTCAGCGCTTCGCCGAAGTTGACGAGGAACTTCTGCAGGTTCGCGCGCGTGTCCGTGTTCAGCGCGTCGAGCACCTGGTCGAGCTGCACCGGGTCGGCCGTCTGGGCGATCGGGATCGTGTGTCCTGAGGAGACCGTCGGCGCCGACGGGCTGCCGGGCTGCAGTTCGACGAACCAGTTGCCTTCCAGGAAGATCCGCGGGCGGATCTTCAGCGTCGCGTCGTCGTGGATCGGCAGGCCCTGCGATTCGATTTCCATCGTCACGAGCCCCGCCTTGCCGTTGCGTTCGACCTTGCTGACCTTGCCCACGTCCACGCCCGCGATACGCACGGGCGACTTCGGCTGGATGTTCAGCGCCGAAGCGAACTGCGCCTTCAGACGGAAGCCGTGTTTGAACGGGATGTGCTTCGTGAAGCCGAAGTAGGTGATCAGCGCGAGCAGCACCACGAGCGCGATCCCGAACCGCATCGGTTTCGAGCGCTGCAGCTCGACGACCGGCAGTTCGTCGTGGCGGCGCCACAAGCGCAGGCGGCTCATTTGCCCTTCCCCTTGCTCAGCCCGAGGTCCTTCAGCGTGGCGGCCGGGTACGTTTCGCCGAACAGGCTCTTTTCGCGACTCGTGAACTCACGATGGCTCGAAACTTTGTCAGCCGGCAGGTTCCCGATCGTCGCCTGTCCTGGCGTGTAGCTCTCATTGCCGGCTTCACACACCTGCGACTGCCCAGGCCCGGCAACATTGGGGTAGGAGTTCACGTGCACATGGTTGTTGTCGATGATCGTGGTGCTTTTGAGGCCATGTTCGACTGAGGGACCATTCGCAGGTACCGCGGACGGGAAGCCCTCGTTGTTCGGCCCTGCCGGGGCAAGCACGAGACCAGCGCGCCCGATCGTGCCCACGCCGATGTTCTCCGTCAGCAGGCTCGCCACGTTGCGCAGCGCGAGCGTCACGTAGTTGCAGGACGTCTGCACCGGAGCGAGACCCGCCAGCAGCGGGTTGCCGATCTGCAGCGTCTGCGTGAAGTCTTCCAGGCCCACCGTCACGATCGGGTTCTGCGCGAAGGCCGCGAACGCCTGCGAGGCTTCCGCCAAGCGCGCATTCAGCGCCGTCGCGGCCTTCAGGTTGACCGCGCCCGCGGCGACCGCGTGCCCGAGGTGCGGCGCGACCGTGCGCAGGGAGTTCGCGCCCGGGCGCAGCAGGCGCATGAACGTCGCCGCCTTCTCCAGGAACGGCGCCTCGTGCGGCAGCGAGTAGGTGGCCTGCTCGAGCGCCGCCGGCCCGCCCTCGGTCGTTTCTTCGAGCGCTTTCGTCACGCCCGCCCAGGCCGTGAAGAACGTGTCCAGGTCGCTGAACCCCTGCGCGTTCTGGTTCGCCACCGCCGCGGTCTGCGACGCGGCGCGGTCGAGCGCCACGAACAGTTTGTCCAGGCCCGTCTTGGGCAGCGCGAGGTTGCGCAGCACCGGCAGGCCATGGACGATCGTGGGGCGCAGTTCCGCGATCGTCTTGTTCAGGCCCAGCCCGCGACCCGCGAGACCATCGCCGAAGTTGTTCGTGTCGACCTTGATCGCCGTGCGTGTCTTACGGTCGAACATGTTGAAGAGTTCGTCGATGTTCACCGGTTCGGTCGTGTGGCTGACGGGGATCGTCTGGCCCGCCCTGAGCGTCTGCGAGGAGTGGCCTTTTTCGAGTTCCAGGTACTTCAGGCCGATCGCCGAGACCGACTGCACGATCGCCTTCGTGTCGGCCGGCAGCGGCTCGACGCTCTTTTCCAGTTTCAGCTGCGCGATCGCGCTCACGCGACCCGTGCGCTTGTTCTGGTGGATTTTCAGCGCGCTCACGACCCCCACGCGCGTGCCCGCGATGCGCACCTGGTTGGAGCGCTGCAGCCCCGCGCCCTCGGGCAGTTCGACGTTGATGTCGTACGTCGGCACGAACGGCAGCCCGTTGTTGGCGTTGTAGGAGAGGAACACCGCCACGACCACGATCAGCGTCGTGATCGCGCCGATCAGCAGCGGGTTGCCCGCGAGGGAGTTGTTGCGACGCCTGTTCATCTAGATCAGGGCCTCTCCAGCGGGTCGCAGCTGAGCAGTTCGTTGTCTGTGAAGGGCGAGGAGCCATCCGCGGCGGGCTGCGTCGCGGAGCCCGGGCAGCGGCGCAGCTGCAGCGTCTTCAGTCCTTCCAGCGCTTCCGTCGGCGTCTTCGCCGGCGTGAGCGTGTTTTCTTCGCCGAGCTTGAAGTCGGGCAGCACCGGGGTGAGGTGCGCGTAGTGGCCGTTCGCGTCGTAGAAGCTGGCCGCCTGGCCGAACGTGCGCGCCGTGCCCACGAGGTCGGGCGCGTATGGACCGAAGAAGGCGGTGATCGGGACCGATTCCTGCAGCCCCGTGACGGTGCTCGGCGAGGCCTTCGACAGCTCGCTCGCCAGCGCCGGCAGGCCGCGCGCGATGTCGGTCAGGTCGTTGTTGGGGCCGTTCAGGTCGATCGCCTGGGCGAAGTTCGTCACCGCGGGCGTCCCCGTCGTGAACAGCGGTCGCAGGCGCGCCAGCAGCGTCGTCAGCGGCTTCGTCGCGGGCCGAGACGTCGCGAAGAACGTCTTCAGCGCGCTGATCGTGGAGGGGATTTCGGTGAACGTGCGGTTGCCCTGGTGCAGCGTTCCGGGCAGCTGGCGCAGGCCCTGCGCGAGCTGCGTCTGGCGAGAGCCCACCGCGCGGAACGTCGTGTTGGCGTTTTCCACGAAGCCGGACAGCGATTGCGCGCGCGCGCCGATCGTCGTCACCGCCTTGGACGTTTCCAGGAGGAAGCTCGTGAACGTGTGCTGATCGGCCGCCAGCTCCCCCAGGACGCGATCCACGCCGCCGAGGAACGGGCCGAAGTACGCCGTCGACTGACCGAACTGCTGCCCCACGCCCGCGTACTGTTCGGCCGAGCCCTGGATGAAGCCCCGCAGGCCCTTGCGCGTCTTCTTGTCGAGCGTGTTGAACAGCTCGTCGAGGTCCGTCACGGGCTTCGTCACGCTCGCCGCCAGCGTCGTGCCCGCGCTCAGCGCGGGGCTGTTGTTCGGCCCGGGCGACAGCGCGATGTAGCGGTTGGCGACGCTCGAAAGCGAGGGCACCCTGACTTCCGCGCGCGTGCCCTCGTGCAGCGGCGTCAGCGAGGAGTCGACGTGGATCGTCACGAGCGCTTTGAAGTCGTGCGTCAGCTCGATGTCCGTGATGCTGCCCACGGGCACGCCGCCCACCTGCACCTGATCGCCCTTCACCAGCTGGTCGCCTTCGGCCAGTTCGAGCTTGTACGTCGCTCCGCCGCCGCCCGCGAACACGATGAACGCCACGATCAGAGCCACCAGCGCAAGCGCCGCCACTGGCAGCGCTCGGCCGACGCCCGACCGGGGCGCGCGCACGACCGGGGCCGGCGGCCCGGGTGGCGGCGGGGACGCTGGCGGAGTCGGGGGGCTAGCGGTTGCCACCGGCCTGCCCTTCTGCGCCAGCGCTCGGCGCGACGGGGAGCGCGGCTTGCGACGGGCCGTGTCCGACGACCGGGTCGGGGATCTCGCCGAGCCTCGCTATCAACTTGATCCAGTCGCTCGGCGCGAGGCCCGCGTAGGAGACGCTGGACGCGTGCGCGCCCGCCGCTGCCGGTGGCGCGAACACGATGCGGATCGCGCGGCCGGCGTTCGGGCTCACGATCGCGCCCGCGGCGCCCGGGTAGCTCATCAGGCTGAGGATGCGCTGCGGCCGGTTCAGCCCCTGGAGCATCAGCAGCTTGCGCACGGCGTTGTCCGCGGGCGAGCCCGGGCTCTGGTGGCCCGCCACGGGAGTCCCGTTGACGGCCTCGATGTTCACGCTGTCGCTGCCTTCGCTCGCCGGCGCGTAGGAGGCGCTCGACGCGGTCTTCGAGCCAGAGCACTCGAGGCCCGACACGGTCGGCTTCAGCCCCGACACCGAGAGGTACTCGAGCGTCGCCAGCACGCGCCTGTCGACGCGACCCTCTTGCACGTCCTGGCGTCCGCAGCGGCTCAGGCGGATGCCCGCGTCGTGCAGGATCTGCGGCGTGAGCTGCTGCTTGGACTCCAGCAGCACCTGGCCGATCGTCGGGGAGGTCGCCAGGAACGGGTTCTCGCCCTTGGCCCTGAAGATCGACGTGTTCTCGAGCGCCACCCAGCCGTCGAGGATCGGCTTCGGGTCGATCAGCGGCGCGTCGAGGCCCGCCGGGCGCACCTGGAAGAGGATGTGCGGGGAGCTTTCGCTGCTCGCCGCGCCTGGCGTCGTGCTGCTCGCGCCGACGTGTCCCAGCACCGTGCCCGCGATCACCTGCACGCCCACGTGCAGCGGCTTGAGGAACACTTCGTTCGATCCTTCCGTGAACGCGTGCACGTCGGGCGACGGCTTCGCGGGCACGGACGGCTGAGCCTGAGCCGGAACGGCGCTCGCCGCGGGTGCCGCTGGGATCGTTTCCAGTCCCGCGGTCGCTCCCAGCGCGAGACCCGAGATCACCGCCGCCTCGGAGATCGGCGAGCGCGCCTGCGCGCCCGCCGTCGCCGGACCGCTCGGCGCGGGTTCGGTTTTCGCGGAGTCTTGGGAGATGCGAGAGCTGACGGTGCTCTGCTCGCGCGGCTCCAGCACCGGGTAGACCGACGACACGTCGCCCATCTGCGCGTAGATGTAGGTGTTGCCGTACGCGTCGCGCAGCGACACGTATTTGCCCAGCGAGGGCGAGTCGCCGATCTGCACCACTTCGCCGTCCTGCACCGCGATCACCGGCGCGCCCAGCTGCGAGTAGATCGTCGTGCCCACGAGTAGCTTCGCCGCGCCGGATCCGCTCGCCGAAGCGGTCGGGAAGCCGTCGCTGAAGCGCGCCGCGGCGTGCACCGGGAAGCGCGACTCCGTCAGGCCCGTGATCGCTCCGAGCAGTTCAGAGGGCGTGCCGCCGAGCAGCTGCGCGCGCAGCATCACCGACTGGACGTACGCCTGCGAGTGGTTGTAGGAGAAGATCGCCGCCCTGATGCTCTTCTCCCCGCCCGCCGCGCGCAGATACCGAGCCGCGGAGAAGATCGCGTCGGCCGGGTTGTAGGGGTCGCGGTAGCCGTCGCCGTTCGCGTCCACCCCGTACTGCGCCCAAGACGAGGGCAGGAACTGCATCCAGCCCTCCGCTCCCGCGCTCGAGACGCTCAGGTCGCGCCCGTAGTCGGTCTCGACCTCGTTGATCGCCGCGAGCACCTGCCACGGGATGCCATACGCGGTGCCCGCCGCCTGGAAGACCGGCATCAGAAACGGCGGCACCTGGAAGCTTTCGATGAAGAAGCTCGGCACCCCGCCGATCCCCGCGCGCAGGTTCAGCGGCAGCGCGGGCGTCAACGTCGAGGGCGATACGGCCCTGTGCTTCGAGCGCTGAGGGGACGTCGAGCCGCCTTCTTCTTCCGCGCCGGTCGCTTCCCCCGTCGTGCGATGAGATTTCGTCGACTTCGACTTGGCCGGGGAGCCGCTCGGGCTCGCGCCCTGCGACTGCTGGGACTGGATCTGCGGAGCGACGGGTTCGGCTTCCGTTTCCGGGGCCGTCGTCGTGGACGCGGGCGCTTCGGCAGGCGTGCTCGTCGACGTCGCCGGCGCTTCTTCGCTCGGCGCGGGAGCCACCGTCGTGGTGGTGACCGGTGCTTCGGCCGCGACCGCCGCCACGGGGGCGCCCAGCGCGAGAGCGCTCAACAGCGCGAGCAGAGGTCGGATGAGTGGCGGTCGTCTCATGTCAGTTGCCAAGCAGGTAGTTGAGGAGCAGGCCGCCCGCTTCCGCTGAGCTTTCGGAGGGGTTGTAGTAGGTGGTGCCCGCCGTCGAGCCGCCCACCGGCTGCGCCGTGCCCGACGCGCCGCCGCCCGAGCCCGCCGGTTCGCCGGCCGTCGTCGTCGGCCCGGGGTACTTCGCGATCGCCTGGGCGGGCGTCGCGCCATCGATGACCGCCAGCGTCCGCGCCATCGTCACGCTCGTGCCCGGCCCGATGGCGGACGACGACGCTTTCGCGGGTGAGCCCGTGCTGAAGAGTTTGTGGTTGCACTGCGAGGTGGATGCAATCCCATACGTCAAGCAGCCAGCGCCGGCGCCTCCCGCTTCCGCGCGCAGGAAGTGGCCGAGCGCGTCGTAGCCGTTGGCCGCGCTCGTGCCGAGGAAGATGAAGTCGAGCAGGCGCTCCAGGCCGCCCGTGTCGCGCAGGCTGGCGAGCGTCTGCGAGAGGTTGCTCGTGAACGGCTGCGCCTGGCCCCCCAACGTCTGCAGCTTGCCGAGCAGCGGTTTGGTCGCCACGAGCGCCGGGCCCGACTGCTTGGCGGTCTTGCCGAGGCTTTCGAAGAACGTCGTCGA
Organism: uncultured Solirubrobacteraceae bacterium; assembly: GCA_963813055.1. Classification (GTDB taxonomy): domain Bacteria; phylum Actinomycetota; class Thermoleophilia; order Solirubrobacterales; family Solirubrobacteraceae; genus Palsa-744. Next base: position 814,204 of record CAWEXM010000004.1, on the reverse strand, counting down.
GCTGTTCGAGAACCCGGGCAGTTTCGTGAACAGCTGATCGATGCTCGGAGCGGCGGCGCGCAGGCTCGTCGCGACCCGGGGATCGTCTGTTCGGCGAAGCGCCGTACGCGTTCCATCGCCGGGCCGAGCTGTTCGAGGAACGGGGGAAGGTCTTTCAGGTTGCGCGCGATCGCGCCGCGGTGCGCCGCGCTCGCCTGCGCGACCTTGTTGGCCGATACGACGAAGTGCGCCACGCGATCGCGCACCGACGCGAAAGGCGCCAGCGCCCGGTCGGAGTCGACCGCCAGGTTCGACAGCACCTTGTTCTGGCGCGCGAGGATCGCGAGCACCTTGTCCAGTTCTCGCAGCGCGGGGTTCGCGCGCCTCACGACTTCGCGGATGTCGCTGCCGCGGCCCGCCAGGCCAGCGCCGAGTTCGTTCAGGATCAGCGTGAAGCGCTGGCGTTCGGGCAGCCGGCTGATGTCTCCCAGCAGATCCACGTCGACCGGGCTGCTCGTGTTCTTCACCGGCAGCAGCCACTGGCCCGCGCCTTCCTGGCCGGAGGAGATCTTCCTCAGCGCCGGCGGCAGCGGCGTGCCTTCCACGCGTGGCTGCGTCGGCACGCAGTCCACGAACTTCTCGCCGATCAGGGCCTGCGGGCGCACGATGCACGTCGCGTCGGAGCGGAAGTCCTGGAAGCCGGGGTTTTCGATCTTCAGCACCACCGCCGCCTTCGCCTGCGGCGTGGGCGTCACCGAGCCGATGACCCCCACTTTCACGCCGTCGATCTTCACGTCCTCCCCCGGGATCACGTTGCCGGCGCTGTCGAAGATCGCACGCACGGAGTAACCGCCGCCCGATCCGCCCGCCGCGAGCGCCAGGATCGCGAGCACGACGACGCCGACGGTTCCGGCAACGCCGGCCGCCAAGCCTCTCCGCCCGAAGGTCTCCTTCCTCACCCCGATCCTTCCTTGCCGTTCACAACGAGCCGGGCGGCCCCGCCATCTTGGCGGGGCCGCCCGTCCCACTCTGCTGCTGTCGAGGAGCTTACGCCCTCATGGACGCGTACCCCTGCCTAGCGCCTTATTTCCTGGGGCACGGCGCCTTGTATTTGCTGACCACCGTCTGTTCGGTCAGGCCGCCGAGACCGGCGAACGTGATTTCGGCCGTGACCGGGAAGCCGCCCTTCGGGCACTTCTTCGGCTCTTTCAGGTAGTAGTAGGTCTTGCCGTTCTTCTTGTACGCGGAGCCGACCTTGCTGACGATCTTTTCGACAGACGCATCGGGCGCTCCGGGGACCGTTTCCACCAGCGGCACTTCGACGCTGATCTTCGGCTGGGTCGTCAGGTTGCTGAATCTCCCTTTCGAGACGATTTCGATCGACGCCGGCGAGTGCCCTGCGACGTAGAAGTTCAGGCCGCCGCCGGGAGCGTAGAACGATTCGATCGACACTTTCTCGGGCACGGTTTCTTTGCCGAAGACGACGTATCCGTTGGCGTAGCCGACCGGACCGGCCGCGGAGCCCTTCGGGCACTTTTCGGGTTCCTTTTCTTCCACGACGATTTTGTCGGAGCACGTCGGGAAGCCCTTGGTGTTGACCTTCGAGCCCTTCGGCGCGATCACGTTGACGCCGATGATCGGCGGCTGGTGCCCGAAGTATTCGGTCCCCTTGATCGTGAATTCCGCTTCGAACGCCGTGCCGGCGCCGAGGATGTTGCCGGTGTGCGGGAAGCCCTTGATCGGCACGGCCTTCGCTTTGAAGGTCACCGTCGGCACTGCCGATGCGACGCTCGTGAGCGCCAACATGGCCAGGCCTAGGACGGCAACACAGGTGGATGCTCTGCGCATCAGTTCTCTCTCCCTCTTGTGATGGACAGGTCCGCCTCGATCCGGTTTGATCCGGAACCTTGCCGGTCCGGCGACATCGAGATCCCCGGCTCTTGCCGGGAAACAGTGGCGACTTGCTCTTCTACCCCAACCTTATCCGGCTGAAGCGACGCGTTCAAGTTTGAGCCATGCGGATGGATTTGACGTATTCCCTGCATATCGCCTGAAAACCGGGAATGCCGCCAAAGTTGCGAACACTCATGCTCGACTCGAACCTTAGTCTTGCTCCACGGACAGCTCCAGCTGCGCGCCGTCGAAGCGCACGCCCACCGGCTCCAGCAACACCTGTCGCGGCCCCTCCTCCACGCGCCCCGCCACCATCGCCCGCAAGCCCAAACCCTCTGCCACGGCCACGATCCTCGGTCCCTCGCCCGCTGGGCAGTACAGCGCGAAACCCGAGCCCATATTAAAAGTCGAAAAAGCGCCTGGCGCGTCCAGGCCCGCCTGCTCCACCAGGAAGTCGAGCACCTGCGGCACGTCCGGCAGCCGCTCGATCCGGTACGTCAGCGGTCGCGGCGGGCGCATCAGCTTCAGCAGACCGTGCCCCGTCACGTGGCTGATGTACGTCAGAGGAATGTCTCGCTCCAGCAGCGCCGCAACCAGACCCACGTACATCACCGACGGCGCCAACAGCGCCTCGCCGAACGTGCTGCCGTCCGACAGCCTCGTCGCGTAGCCGTCGCTCAGGCGGCCCGCCACCAGGCGCGCCAGCGACGCGCCGTTCGCGTGCAGCCCGCTCGATGCCACCAGCACGATCTCATCGCCCGGCGCCAGCGCCTCGCCCAGGATCGCCGCGCGTCCCGCCGGCACAGCGCCCACCGCCGCGCCCGCCAACTCGATGTCCTGCTCGGAGAGCATCCCCGGCAGCGACGGCGACTCCCCGCCGCCCCACACGCAGCCCGCGTCCGCGCACGCGCTGCGCCAACCCTCCAGCAGCGACGCCGAGCGCTCCTGCTGCAGATACCACTCCGACGCGCCCGTCGCGAAGTACGCGTTCACCACCAGCGGCAGCGCGCCCACACAGCACAGGTCGTTCAGGATCGCCGCCACCGTGTCGTACGCCACGTCCGCGAAACGGTCCACACCCTGCTGTTCGAGCACGTGGCGCGCCACGATCGACTTCGTCCCCAGGCCCTCCACCACGAACGCCAACGTCTGCTCGCCCAGGTCGAACACGAACGCCGGCTCGCCCCGCGAAGAGTCGTGCGCGCGCCCGCCCCGCGCCGCCAGCAGCGGCGAGGTCGACAGCGCCTTCGCCATCGCCAGGCGCTTGCCCGCGTCCAGCGCGTCGTAGTCCACGCCCGCCGCGCGATATGTGGCGCCCCGATCGCTCATCCGCGATGATCCTAGGTCACTGTCGTCGCCGAGGGAGGACCGATGGACTTCCAGCCCAGCCAGCGCTGCACCGAATTCAAAGAGCGCCTCAGCGCATTCATGGACGAGCACGTCCACCCCGCCGAGGAGATCTACGAGCGCCAGCTGCGCGAGTCCGGCGACCCCCACCACCAGCCCGCCGTCATGGAGGAGCTCAAGGTGCGCGCCCGCGAGGCCGGGCTGTGGAACATGTTCCTGCCCGACGCCGACCACGGCGCCGGGCTCTCCAACGCCGACTACGCGCCGCTCGCCGAGATCCTCGGCCGCTCGCACATCGCCTCCGAGGCGTGCAACTGCTCCGCGCCCGACACCGGCAACATGGAGGTGCTGCACCAGTTCGGCACCGACGAGCAGAAGGAGCGCTGGCTGCGCCCGCTGCTCGACGGCGAGATCCGCTCCGCGTTCGCCATGACCGAGCCCGACGTCGCCAGCTCCGACGCCACCAACATCCAGCTGCGCATCGAGCGCCACGGCGACGAGTACGTGCTCAACGGGCGCAAGTGGTGGACGTCCAACGCCCTGCACCCCCACTGCCGAATCATGATCGTCATGGGCAAGACGCAGACCGACGGACCGATCCACAAACAGCAGAGCCAGATCCTCGTGCCGATCGACACGCCCGGCGTCACCGTCATGCGCAACCTGCCCGTGTTCGGCTACGTCGACCAGGAGGGCCACGCCGAAGTCGACTTCAGCGACGTGCGCGTGCCCGTCTCCAACCTCATCGCCGGCGAGGGCGAGGGCTTCATGATCGCCCAGGCGCGCCTCGGGCCGGGGCGCATCCACCACTGCATGCGCGCCATCGGCGCCGCCGAGCGGGCGCTCGAAGGCATGTGCAAGCGCGCCGTCTCGCGCGTCACGTTCGGCGCGCCCGTCGCCACGCGCGGCAACATCCTCGACTGGATCGCCGAGGCGCGCATCGAAATCGAGATGGCGCGCCTGCTCACACTCAAGGCCGCCTGGCTCATGGACACCGTCGGCAACCGCCACGCGCGCACCGAGATCTCCGCCATCAAGGTCGCCGCGCCCAACGTCGCGCTCAAGATCCTCGACCGCGCCATCCAGGTCCACGGCGGCGGCGGCGTGAGCGACGACTTCGGGCTCGCCTACGCCTACGCGCACCTGCGCACGCTGCGCCTCGCCGACGGCCCCGACGAGGTCCACAAGCTCTCCATCGCCAGGCGCGAGCTCGCGCCGTATATCCCACGCGAGGGGTAACGCCGCAACTATTGGGTAGTTAGGACCGTTATGAGCATGGAAGGCCTGCAACGGGAGGGAGTCCACATGAGGTCAAAGAGACGTGCCTGCATCACCCTGATCGCCGCTTCGACGCTCGCCGTCTCCGCACCCGCCGCGCACGCCTCCTTCGGCGTCACCGAAAGCAACTTCGAAGCCGGCACGTGCGTCGAAACCGGCTGCACGTACGCAAGTCCTCATTCCAGCTTCTACACCCAGGCCGCCGGACACCCCCCCTGGGGCATCACCGCGTTCGAACTGAACCACTCAGGCGAAGAACCCGAAGGCTCCCTCAAGCGGATTCGCGTCGATGTCCCAGCAGGGCTGGCCGCCAACCCGCAGGCCCTACCGCAATGCAAGCGCTCCGAATTCGAAGCGAATGCCTGCAATGCCAACACCGAAGTCGGCAACACCGAACTCGTCGCCTTCGACGGCCTCAACGACATCACCGTCACGGGCAAGGTCTACAACCTCGAACCGACCGGCGGCCTTCCGCTCATCTTCGGCATCAACACGGGGGTCGAACCGCTCGTCAACGTGCACATCTACCTCGAAGGCCACGTCGACTGGAGCGGCGCCCACCCTGGGGGCGCCTATCACGAGTACTTCGTGATCAACAACATCCCCCAGGAAGGCGAACTGCTTGGCGTAAAAGTGCCTCTCAAAGTCCTGAAGTCGAAACTCAACTTCAACGGCCGCGCCGGCGCCGGCAACTTCCTCACGCTGCCGAGCGTCTGCTCGAGCAGCACCACCTCATACCTCGAAGTCGAATCCTACGCAGGCGAAATCTCCAAGACCGAAACCCACACCCCGGTCGGCGTCGAAGGCTGCGTCGAAGTGCCGTTCAAACCGACGATCTCCCTCGCGCCCGAAACGTCCGTCTCAGACCAGCCCGACGGCGCCACCGCGATCGTCAAGGCCCCGCAGAACGCCGAATCGGTCAACACCTCCGACATCAAAGACGTGCGCGTCACGCTCCCCGAAGGGCTGACCCTCAACCCCTCCGCCGCGCACGGCCTCGAAGCGTGCACCCCCGCGCAGATCGGCATCGGCACGAGGAGCCCCGTCACGTGCCCCGCCGCGTCGAGGGTCGGAGAAGTGACGATCGAAACCGACCTCCCAGCGAAATCGCTCAGCGGCAACGTCTATCTCGGCAACCCAAGCGGTCACCCCGCGATCACCGAACCCCCCTACACGATCTACCTCGACGCCGAGAGCCCCTACGACGTGTCCGTCAGGCTGCAGGGCACCGTCATCCCCAACCCCAGCAGCGGGCGACTGGAAGTGACGTTCCTCGACAACCCGCCGCTCCCGTTCAGCGAACTGATCCTCTCGCTGCGCGGCGGTCCGCGTGCGCCGCTGGCCAACCCGCTCGCATGCAAAGCCGGCGCACAGGTCCAAGCTCTCTTCACCCCCTACACCGGAACTCCGCCCGTACTGAGCACCTCGCCGTTCCTCACCACCGGCTGCCCCTCCCCACTGCCGTTCTCGCTCGGGCAGAACACGCAGAGCTCCTCCCCGGTAGCCGGCGCCTCCACCTCCTATGCGCTCACCCTGCGCCGCGCCGACGGGCAGCAGCACCTCGCCCAGGTGAGAACCACGCTGCCAGCCGGCCTCATTGGCGTGATCTTATCCGTGCACCTGTGCGGCGAACCGCAGGCACAGGCCGGCACCTGCCCCCCGAGCAGCAAGATCGGAACCGCGACCGTAGGAGCCGGCTCCGGCCCCGAACCGTACTCGTTCTCCGGACCTGTCTTCCTCACCACCCACTACGGCGGCTCGCCCTACGGTCTCTCGATCCCCGTCGCCGCCGTCGCCGGCCCCTTCAACCTCGGCACCGTCGTCACGCGCGCCGGCATCAACGTGGACCCATACACCGCGCGCGTGATCGCCACCAGCACCCTGCCGACGATCGTCGGCGGCGTACCTCTGAGACTCAAGAGCGTCGCCGTGAACATCAACCGCAAGGGCTTCCTGTACAACCCCACCAACTGCGGTCCGCTGGCCACCGACTCGCTGCTCACCTCGACGCTCGGCGCCACCAACACCACGTCCAGCCCATTCCAGGTCGGCAAGTGCGACTCGCTCGCGTTCAAACCCAGCTTCCAGGCCGCGACCAGCGACAAGGCCTCCAAAAAGAACGGCGCGGCCCTGCAGGTGAACGTCTCCATGCCCGCGCACGAGGCGAACATCCGCTCCGTCGTCGCCGCACTGCCCATCCAGCTCCCGTCGCGCCTCAGCACTCTGCAGAAAGCTTGCGTCGGCGCCACGTTCGACGCCAATCCCGCCGCCTGCCCCGCCGCCTCGAAGGTCGGCAGCGCAACCGTCCGCACCCCCGTGCTGCCGGGCAGACTCAGCGGCCCCGCCTACCTCGTCTCCCGCGGCGGAGCGGCGTTCCCCGACCTCGACCTGATCCTCGAAGGCAATGGCGTGCGGGTGATCCTCGTCGGCAACACCAACATCAAAAACGGCGTCACCACCTCCACGTTCGCCTCCGTACCCGACGTGCCCGTCTCCAGCTTCGCGCTCGATCTGCCCATGGGCCCCAACTCCGTGCTCAGCGCATTCGGCAACCTCTGCCTACGTCCGCTGCTGATGCCCACCACAATCACCGCGCAGAGCGGCGCCCAGATCAGACAGAGCACCCGCATCTCCGTCACCGGCTGCAGCGTGCGCATCCTCAGCCGACGGGTGCGCGGCCACAAACTGATTCTCAAGGTCAGGACCCGCGGCGCCGGGCTGCTGAAGGTGACGGGCAAGGGCATTCACGGGACCTCCAAGCGCGTGCGCAAATCCTCGACCGTCACGTTCAAGCTGTCCCTCTCACGCGGAAGCCTGAAGGCTCTGCACAGGCATCCGCACCACGCCCTGCGGGTCTCCGTCCACGTCAGCTTCACGCCCACACGCAAGGGCGCCCTCCCTGCCGCCGCCAGCACCACGGTGAAGTTCAAGCGCTGAAGCCCCGCCGTGGCCGGCCAGCGCATAAGGTTGGACGCGCCAGCAGGCCACATCCACGAGGAGGAGCCGCATGAACGCGGCAGGCGCGCGTCCACAACCGTCGTCCAAGCGACCCCTGGAGGTCGTCATCGTCGGCGCCGGCTTCGGCGGGATCGCCGCCGCGATCGAGCTGCGCCGCTACGGCATCACCGCCGTCACGATCCTCGAGAAGGCCCCCGACCTCGGCGGGACCTGGCTCTACAACAGCTATCCCGGCGCCGCCTGCGACGTCCCCAGCCACCTCTACTCCTACTCCTTCGCGCAACGGCGCGACTGGACGCGACTGTGCTCGCCGCAGGCCGAGATCCACGCCTACCTGCACGACGTCGCGCACAGGATGAGCGTCGAGCAGCTGATCCGCACGAACGTCACCGTCACCGCCTGCGACTGGAGCGACGAGGAGTGTCGCTGGAGCATCCACACCGCCGACGGAGAGACATTCCACGCCGACGCGCTCGTGCTCGCCACCGGCCAGCTGCACCAGCCCGCGAGGCCCGCCATCGAGGGCGCCCACACGTTCGCCGGGCACAGCTTCCACTCCGCCGAGTGGGACCACGACTACGAGCTCGCCGGCAAGCGCGTCGCCGTCGTCGGCACCGGCGCGAGCGCCGTCCAGTTCGTCCCAGAGATCGCGCCGAAGGTGCAGCGCCTGACCGTCTTCCAACGCTCCGCCAACTGGTTCATGCCGCGCAAGAACAGGCCCTACCCGCAGCTCGTCCGCAACGCCGTCGAGCGTGTCCCCGGACTGCAGGCCCTCCGCCGCGGGTTCGTGTTCCTCTACACAGAGGCGCTCACCATGGCCATCCGCCACCCGCGCACGCTCGGGCGCGTGGCCGCCTGGCGCTCCAGCGCGTTCATGCGCTCCCAGCTCACCGACCCGGACGTCCGTCGCGATGCGTGGCCCGACTACACGTTCGGCTGCAAGCGCGTGCTGTTCAGCTCCATGTTCCTGCCCGCGCTGCAGCGCGCCAACGTGCAGCTCGTCACCGACGCGATCGCGCGCATCGAGCCCACCGGCATCGTCACCGCCGACGGCACCGAGCACGAGCTCGACTGCATCGTCTGGGCCACCGGCTTCAGGACCACCGACTTCATGTTTCCCATGGAGATCAACGGCAGCGAGGGACGCAACCTGCGCCAGCAGTGGTCCGGCGGCGCGCACGCGCACCTCGGCATCACCGTGCCTCACTTTCCCAGCATGTTCCTCATGTACGGGCCCAACACCAACACCTCCGGCGGGTCCATCCTCGTTTACCTCGAGGCGCAGGCCGCCTACATCCGCCAGGCGCTGCTGCAGCTGCGCGCCCGCGGCGTCGGCGCGATCGACGTGCGCCCCGAAGTCGAGGCCGCCAGCGACCGCGCGCTGCAGGCGCGCTTCGCCGGCACCGCGTGGACGCAGTGCGACTCCTGGTATCGAGACGAGCGCGGGCGGATCGTCACCAACTGGCCCGGCTACATGCGCGAGTACCTCGCGCAGACCAAGCAGCTCGACGCGGGCGAGTACCGCTTCGCGGCCGCGCCCCAGCGCGTGGCGGTCGGAGTCGGCTCCGGAGAGGCGGGATGATCGGGGCATGCACGACTACGTGATCGTCGGAGCCGGGTCGGCGGGGTGCGTGCTCGCCAACCGCCTCTCCGAGGACCCGTCCGTGAGCGTGCTGCTGCTCGAGGCGGGCGGCGCGGACCGCTCGCTGAAGATCAAGATCCCCGCGGCGTTCCCCGAACAGTTCCACACCAAGCTCGACTGGGACTTCGCCACCGAGCCCGAGCCGCACGTAGACGGGCGCTCGCTGTACATACCGCGCGGCAAGGCGCTCGGCGGCTCCAGCTCGATGAACGCCATGCTCTACGTCCGCGGCCGGCCGCTCGACTACGACGGCTGGGAGGCGCAGGGCGCGCCCGGCTGGGGCTACGCGGACGTGCTGCCGTACTTCCTCAAGGCCGAGGACAACGTCCGCGGGCCGTCCCAGTACCACGGCGTCGGCGGTCCGCTGCGCGTCAGCGAGCAGCGCTCGCCGCGGCCGCTGTGCCGCCAGCTGCTCGACGCGAGCGAGCTGGCGGGCATCCCGCGCATCGCCGACTACAACGGGCCCGAGCAGGACGGCTGCTCGATGTTCCAGGTCACGCAGAGGGACGGCAGGCGCTTCAGCGCCGCCGACGCCTATCTGCGCCCCGCGCGCACGCGCCCCAACCTCGACGTCCGCACCGGCGTCACCGTCCTCGGCGTCGAGCTCCAGGGCGAGCGCGCCGTCGGCGTGCGCGTGCGCAAGGGCCGCCGCGGCGAGGAGGTGCTCCGCGCCGGGCGCGAGGTGCTGCTGTCGGCCGGCGCGATCGGCTCCCCCCAGCTACTGCTGCTGTCGGGGATCGGCGCCCGCGAGGAGCTGCGTGACGCGACCGTGCAGGCGCGCCATGAGCTGCCCGGCGTCGGGCGCAACCTGCAGGACCACCCGTTCGTCACCATGATCTGGGAGGTCTCCGACACGAACACGCTCTACGGCGCCGACAAGCCCAAGCCGCTCGCCGAGTGGCTGCTGCGCAAAACCGGCAAGCTCAGCTCCACCGTCGCGGAGGTCGTCGCGTTCACGCGCACCCGCGGCGGGCTGGCAGCCGCGGACATCCAGCTCCACATGGGCGCCGCCTACTTCGAAGACCACGGCGCGGAGGAATACGACGGGCACTGCATGGTGATCGCGCCCACGCTGCTCGCCCCCAAGGCGCGCGGTCAGGTGTGGCTGCGCAGCGCCGACCCCGCAGAGAAGCCGCGCATCGTCACCAACACGCTGTCCGAGCCCGACGACGTCGAATCGCTCCTCGCCGGCATGCGCCTCGCGCGCGAGATCGCCGCCCAGGCGCCGCTCGCGAGCGTCACCGTCGAGGAGCTCAAGCCCGGCGCGAGCGCCGTCGATCGCGACGAGCTCGAAGCGGACCTGCGCAGACGGCTGATGCTGATCTACCACCCCGTCGGCACCGCGCGCATGAGCGACACGCACGAGCACGCCGTCGTCGACTCCCAACTGCGCGTGCACGGCATCCACGGCCTGCGCGTCGTGGACGCGTCGATCATGCCGAACATCGTCGGCGGCAACACCAACGCGCCAACCATCATGATCGCCGAGAAAGCAGCCGATCTGATCAGGGACCGCGCGTGAGCTCCTCCATCAACTACCACCGCGAGGGCGACGGCCCGCCGCTCGTGCTGCTGCACGGGGTCGGACACCACTGGCAAGCGTGGAAGCCCGTCATCCCGCTGCTCGCCGAGGAGTTCGACGTGATCGCCTGCGACTCCCCCGGCTTCGGGCGCTCAACGCCGCTCAGCGCCGGCATCGAGCCCACCATCCCCGCGTACGTCGACGCGTTCGAGTGGTTCTTCGCCGAGCTCGGCCTCGAGCGACCGCACGTCGCCGGCAACTCCATGGGCGGAGCGATCGCGCTGGAGCTCGCGCGCAGGCGCGCGGTCAGCACCGCCAGCGCGTTCTCTCCCGCCGGCTTCTGGACCGCCGCCGAGCGGCGCTTCTGCCAACTCTCACTCGGCGCGCTCGCCGCCACGCCACGGCCGCTGCGGCCGATGGTGGTCGCCCTCGCACGCACGGACGCCGGGCGAGTGGCGCTGTTCTCGCAGATTTACGGATACCCCGCGCGGCTGCCCGCCGAGGAGGCCGTCGCCTCGCTCGCCGACGCCTGGGCCGCGCCCGCGTTCGCCGACGCGCTCGCCGCGTTTCGCCACTACCGCTTCGTCGCCGCGCAGGAGCTGCGCTCCACGCCCGTCACGATCGCCTGGGGCGCGAAGGACCGCCTGCTGCCCTACCGCCTGCAGGCACCCCGCGCGCGCAAGCTGCTGCCCTGGGCCACGCACATCACGCTCGGCGCCGGGCACGTGCCGTTCTACGACGACCCCGCCGCCGTCGCGGAGGTCGCGCGGGCGTGTGCGCGCAGCGTGTTGGCCGTCGCCCAACGCCCCTGAACGCTCGTGTAACGCTCGGCGCCCTCGACGGACTGCACGTTGTGCGTCCATCCAACCTCGAGGGAGAACATGCAATGAGAGCCACCACTCGCCTACGCGCAGCGTCCGTCGCCGCTGTCGCCGCGCTCGCCGTCGCGGCAGGGTCCGCGTCCGCGTTCGCGGCCGGAGCAAGCCGTGCGGTCTTCGTACAGACCGACAACGTCACCGGCAACCAGGTCGTCGTCTACGACCGCGCCGCCAACGGCGCGCTCACCCAGGCCGGCATCTATGACACCGGCGGGCTCGGCGGAGCACTCCCCGGCTCCGTCGTCGACCACCTCGCCTCACAGGGCTCGCTCGCCTATGACCACGACAACGGCCTGCTCTACGCGGTCAACGCGGGCAGCAACACGATCTCCGTCTTCGCAGTCCTCGGCGACCGTCTCGTGCTGCGCCAGACGATCGGCTCCGGAGGGAAGTTCCCCGCGAGCATCGCCTTCCGCAGAGGGCTCGTCTACGTGCTGAACGCCAAGGACGGCGGATACCTGCAGGGCTTCACCGTGCACGCCGGGCACCTCGTGGCGCTCTCCGATTCCGGCCGCGCGCTCGGTCTCGCCACGTTCGAAGAACCCCAATTCGTTCACACTCCCGGACAGGTGCAGTTCTCGCCCGACGGCTCGCAGCTGATCCTCACCACCAAGGCATCGACGAGCGCCATCGACGTGTTCGGCGTCTCCCCCGTCTCGGGGCTGCTGTCGGCCACTCCCGTCGTCAACCCTGAGCCGGGCGCGGTGCCATTCGCGGGTGCCTTCGACCGCCAGGGCCATTTCGTCGTGACCGAGGCCGGCACGAACGCGCTGGCCAGCTTCACGCTCAGCGCCGCCGGCACGCTCTCGCCGCTCGCCAGCGCCGCGACCGGGCAGGCCGCCACGTGCTGGGTCGTAGCGGCGCCCGACGGGCGCTTTTACGTCTCCAACGCCGGTAGCGCGTCGCTCAGCACGGTGCAGTCGAGCACAGGCGGACAGCAGCTCACGCTGCTCGGCAACACCGCGACCGACGGCGGCACCGTCGACGCGGCTCTCGCCGAGGGCGGCCGCTTCCTGTACGTGCAGACGGGCGCCGCTGGCGTGCTCGACGAGTTCGCCGTCGGCGCCAAAGGCGTCCTCTCCGAGATCGGCTCCGTCACCGTGCCGGGCGCGGTCGGCGGCGAGGGAATCGCCGCGGGTTAGCGAAGTCGTGAAAGGTGAATGAAGACGCGGAACTGATCGCGCGGCTGCGCGCGGGCGAGGAGGAGGCATTCGTGCTGCTGGTCGCACGACACCATGCCGCCATGTTGCGCCTCGCCCGCTCGTTCGTCTCGAGCAGCGCGATCGCCGAGGAGGTCGTCCAGGACACCTGGCTCGGTGTCCTGCGCGGCCTCGACGGTTTCGCGGAACGTTCGTCGTTCAGAACCTGGCTGATGCGCATCCTCGTCAACCGAGCCAGGAGCACGGGCGTGCACGAGCATCGAAGCGTGGCTGTCGGCGACGCTGGCCCAGCCGTTGACGCGGCTCGCTTCGACGCCTCGGGCGCGTGGATGTCGCCACCGCAGTACTGGGTCGAGGACAGCGACGATCGCCTGCTCGCGCAGGCTCTCGCCGAGCCGATCCAGGCCGCGCTCGAGGAGCTGTCCCCACGTCAGCGCGAGGTCGTCCTCCTCAGGGACGTGGAGGGGCTCAACGGGCAGGAGGTCTGCGACGTGCTGGAGATCAGCGAGGCAAACCAGCGGGTGCTGCTGCACCGCGGGCGCAGCCACCTGCGCCAGGCCTTGGAAACTCGACTGGGGGCGGTGTGAGCATGCTCTGGCGTAGAGGAGAGTTCGTCTGCCAGGAGATGGTCGAGCTGATCACCGACTACCTCGAGGGCGCGCTGTCGCGCTCGCAGCGGCGGCGCTTCGAGGCGCACCTCGCCGCGTGCGAGCACTGCAGCGAGTACCTCGAGCAGATGCGTGTGACGATCCGTGCGACCGGTCAGCTCCGGGCCGAGGATCTCACCCCGGCGATGCGCGAGGACTTCGGCGCGCTGTATCGCAGCTGGCGCTCCGAGCAGCAGTAGGAGATCATCCCCAGCTGACATGGACTGGGGCATCGGCAACTACAAGCAGATCGCCGTCGAGCTGCTGCCCGGCGCGCACGCCGCGATCGAGGTGGCCGATCCGGGCGCCGGCGAGGCCGTGGTGGACGTCGGCTGCGGGACGGGCAACGCCACGCTGCTGGCGGCCGCGCGCGGCGCGCGCGTGACCGGGGTCGACCTCGCGCCGCGGCTGCTCGAGATCGCCGCCGCCGAGGCCGCCGCGCGCGATCTCGACGCGACGTTCCTGCCGGGAGACGCGGCCGCGCTGCCGCTGCCAGACGCCAGCGCCGACGTCGTGCTGTCCGTGTTCGGCGTGATCTTCGCCCCCGACGCGCTCGCCGCCGCCGCGGAGATGGCGCGCGTGGTCAAACCCACCGGGCGCATCGTGGTGTGCGCGTGGATACCCGGCGGCGCGCTGTTCGAAGTGATTCGCATGCGCCGCGAAGCGCTCGCCGCCGCCACGGGCGAGCCGGCGGGACCGCCGCCGTTCGCCTGGCACGAGCAGGACGCGCTGCGGGAGGTCTTCGGCCCGCTCGGCTTCGACGTCGAGCTCACGCCGCGCCAGCTCGCGTTCACCTCCAGCTCCGCTCAGGAGTTCTTCCGGTCGGAGCTGCGCGACCATCCCATGTGGATCGCCGCTCGGACGCTGCTCGAGCCGCGCGGGGAGATGCAGGCGCTGAGCGACCGCGCCCTGGAGATCTACACCGCCGCCAACGACGATCCCAACGGCTTTCGTGTCATGAGCGAGTATGTCGTGGCCAGGATCAGCCAGCCCCGACCGGGGCATGACTAGAACATACGTCCAGTTTTCACACGCACGGGCAAGTGTGCTTCACAGTGCTCTCACCAACCAACAACTGCAAAGGGCAAACCCGTCGCGAGACGGGGGCGCAAAGTCAGGGATCTCCATGAGATAGCTCGGCCGCCAGTGAAACGCCACGGAGGGCTATCTTGTTTTCAGACCGTTTGCAGCCTGCTGGACACTCGCGGAATCAGGGTGGCTATTCGCTCATCGAGCTGCTCGTGGTGATGCTCGTCATCGGCATCCTCGCCTCGATCGCGATCCCCTCCTTCCTCAGCCAGAAAGACAAGGCCCTCGGCGCGCAGGCCAAGGAAGTCGTGGCCATGGCCCGGACCGCGGCCGAGGCGCTCGCGACGGACAACGGCGGCAGCTACGCGAAGGTGGAACCTTCCGAACTCAAGAAAGTTGAACCGGCGCTTCGGATCGCCTCGAGCACGACCGACGCCTACCTCAGCAGCGCCACCGGCAGCGCGGGCGAATACACGCTCACCGCCACGGCGACCAACGGGGACGAACTGACCATCAAAAGGACCTCCGCGGGGGCAATCACAAGGACGTGCCTCAGCCCGATCAACAAGCACGGATGCAACGGGGCGGAACAGTCCAGCTGGTAGTCACGGTGGGGTGTTTGCGCCGGACATGGGCGGCGCAACACCCCACCGAGTCGGTTCTCTTGAGACGCTCCAGTTTCGCGGCACCCGCACTGCGGGTAGCGATATGTCAATCGACAGGGGAGCGTCCGAGATGAGTGACGAGGAGCAAGAGGAGATCGACGCGGCCGCAAGCGAAGCCGCACTGATCGGCGGCGTGGCCGGCGATGAGGATCTCGACCCCAGTCGACGAGCCGTCATCGAGGGTGGCGGCGGCGAGTCCGAGGGCTTCGAGGAAGCCGAGGAGATGCTCGTCGAGCACGCCTCCCACGGCGACCAGCAGTCCGCCCACGCCGTCCTCCACGATCAGGGTCGCAGCGAGCAGGAGAACCGCTCGCGCGAGGACGGCGAAGGCGACCGCGAGGCCAGCAGCGAGCTGGACGAGGAGATCTAGCCGTCGTCCGACCGGATCGTCCGCTTGATCGATCATGCTGAACTTTCATGCGGCTCTCGAGAGGTGACCTCGCCGATCTCCTGCGCAGCACCGGGGCGATATTGCTCGCAGCCGGCGTGGCGGCGTGGATCATGCGCACTTCGGTTCATCACGACCTGAGCAAGTTTGCGCAGCTGATCGTCCTGCTCGTTCCCGCGCTGCTCCTCTACGTGCTGGCCTTGCGCGAGCCGCCATCAACGCGACGCGATCATGCCACAGCCGCGACATCGGCACTCGCCATCGCAGCGCTCGTGCTCGCGACGATGGCGATGTTCGCGTTTCTCGATCTGGTCGACGCCAGCAATGGCCACCCGCTCTACCAAGCCGCTGTGTTGGTTGCCGGCGGGGCGCTGGCGGCCTACACGGCGAGACGTCTGCGGGTCACCTTCGCAGTACTGCTCGCCGGACTGGCTTGGCTTGTCGCGTGGCAGCTCGCTTGGGAAGACATACTCCCGCATGTCTCCGTCGCCACCACACGTTCACTCCTGGTTCTCGCCGCGGTCCTGCTCCTAGCGGTGGCCGCCAGGCTCGCTCGCACTGGGGCCATCGGCGCACGCGAGCTCGTCACTGTGGGTGGAATCTCGGCTGTGGCCGCCGGCGTTCTAGGGGTTGCAGCGCTCGGCAGCCTGTTCAGCTTTGGAGACGAGGAATCCAGCGGATTCCTCCCGAGTGACCGCCTCCACCACCACACGCACAGCGTGCAGCACTTTGGATGGAACCTGTATCTGCTCGTTGTCTCCACACTGCTTCTGTGGCTCGGAGCGCGTTCAAGGGCACGTGGCCCGGCCTACGTGGGCGGCATCGGGCTGTTCGTGTTCCTCGCGTCCATCAGCGTGCGGATCGACTCGGGAGAAGCCTCAGGAGCCTCGCTCGCCGGATGGCCATTTGCACTGCTGTTGCTCGGCATGGCGGGCCTCGCGTCACCGCGGCTGCTACGCCGCGAGTGAACCTCCCGCGCGGCGAGCTCGACCACGAGCGGCGTGCCTTTCGTGAACCACTTGCGGTGCAGCTCCCTGATCCGCTCCTCGCTGGGCTCGCCCAACAGGTGCACCCTGCACTCGGTGAAGTCGAAAGGGTTGACCGTCTCGCAGAACGCCACCATCGCCTCGTCGGTCTCACTGCCGGGCTGCAGCTCGCGCGCCACGCCCGCGAACGATCCGCCCGCGATTCGCAGGCGCACGTTCGGGTCGGCCTGCAGGTTCTTCAGCCACGCCGCCTGCGGGCCACCGATCGCCACCAGGTAAACCCTGTCGCCTTGTCGGATCGCGCGAACGCATTTGCGACGCGTCTTACCCGTGCGGCGACCGGTGGTGCTCAGCACGCCGAAGCCGCGCGGCGGACGGATCCTGAACCAGGGCAGCATCATCGCGCTGAGAACCCGTCCACCGCCCGGGGAGCCGATGAACGGGTTGTTTGCTCGCTCGGTCACGTTCATGGCGTCAGCTCCCTGTCAGGTTCTGTGCTGGCTCCACAGCGCCCCTCGATGCCAGGCGCTCGACCCGCTCCGCAACCGCCACCGCGCCATCGCTGCGCGCGAGCGCCACCGCCATCGCGGCGGCGCCGCGCCTGATCTCCGGGTCCTTGAGCGCCCTCGCGATCGCGCGTCTGAGCTTTGCCGGCGAGGCGCTCTTTCGCACCCGCACCCCCGCCCCCGCCTCCACCACGCGCGCCGCGTTGTCCGGCTGGTCGCGGCCGTCCGGGATGCACACGAGGGGCACCCCGTCGGCGAGCGCCGCGTTCACCGTCTGCCAGCCGGCGTGCGTGACCACAAGCGCTGCGTGCGGGAACACGCTGCGGTGTGGGACGAACGTGTGCACCCGTGCGTTCGACGGGATGCGCAGCGTCTGCGTGTCGAGCGCCGGGCCAGCCGTCAGCAGCGCCCTCACGGGCAGGTCTGCCACAGCGTCGAGCGCGCGTTGGGCCATGTCGCGCTGGTCCATGAAGCTGGTGCTGAAGCTCATCACCACCAGCGGATCGCGATTGTCCGCCGGCCACGGCGAGCGCCACTCGGACGGGTACGGCTCGAACGCCGGGCCCACGTAATGGACGTTCCCCGGCAGCGCGCCGCGGCTGGAGAAGTCAAGCTCCGGCGCCGTCAGCATGCAGATGTCCTCCACGCCCAGCAGTTGCGAGGACCACGCGCCCAACGGCGCGAGCCCCTGCTCCCCGCGAGCCCTGTTCAGCACCGGCAGGCCGAGCGCGAGCATGCGTGTGGCGAGGCCGTTCAGGACGCGATCGCGCACAACGCCCGCCGGACCTCCGATCGGACGCAGTCCACTGCCGCTGAACAGCGGTGGCACCCCGTCGAGCGGCAGCGGATACGGACAGTGGCCGAGCGCGATCGCCGGCACGCCGGCGCCCTCGGCCGCGACCGCCGCGCCGATGATCATCCAGTCGAGCACGACCACGTCGGCTGGCCACTCGCGCAACTGCTCCACGCAGTCGCGCGTCGCGTCGAGCACGAACGCGAACAGGCCGTTCACGAGCAGCCTGCGACCCGCGCCGAACCTCGTCCGCGTCTCCCAGTCGCGGAACACGTCCGTCTCTCGACTCGTGATGTCCAGGTCCGGCAGCGTGCGCTCGAACGCGACGAACTCCGCTCCCGTGCCCTCGATCCGCTCGCGTGCGGCGCGATGGGCGAGCACTCGCACCTCGTGACCTCGCTCCACCAGCTCGCGCGTCACGGCAAGCTGTGGAGGCGCGTTGCCGCTGAACGCGAGAAGTGTCTGGAAGATCCGCACGCTAAGATTTCACTTTACTCGTAATCAAATGAATATGTCAAGCACGAGCACCCGCAAATATCGGATGACCGCGAGAGCGCAGGCCGCCACCGCGACCCGCGAACGTCTCCTCGCCGCTGCGTGGCAGCACTTCGCCACGCGCCCCTACGAGGCGGTGCGCCTGCGCGAGATCGCAGCCGCCGCGGGCTGCACCGTGCAGACGCTGCACGCCTCCTTCGGCTCGAAGGACGACCTGCTCAGCGCGGCCTACATGTGGTGGGGGCTGCGTGGCATCGAGCAACGCGAGACCGCGCCCGTCGGCCAGCTGAAACGGGCGATCGAGGTCCTGTTCGACCACTACGAGGCCGACGGCGCGGCCGTGCTGCGAATGCTCTCCCAGGAGGAGCGCGTGCCCGCCATTCGCCAGATGACCGACGCCGGGCGCCTCTACCACCGGGCGTGGGTCGCGCGGACGTTCGAGCCGCTGCTCGACGGCCTGCGCGGGGGCGCTCGGGAGCGGCGGCTGATCGCGATCGTGCTCGCCACCGACCTGCTCGCGTGGAAGCAGTTGCGCCTCGACATGCAGATGGAGCGCCACGAGGCCGAACGGGTCGTCGTGGATCTGCTCCGCGCGTGAGCCGTCTGTGCGTCGGTCGCGCGTCAGCGAGCCATTTGCGATGTGAATCCGCATTCGCTACGCTTGCGAATCTCGATTCACACCCACTTTCGTGACATTCCCTGGAGGGACACCGATGACGACCACCACCTCCGCCTCGCCGGTGCGCGAGGTCAGCAACCAGTCCGTCCCCCTCGAGCCGTTCGACCACTTCGGCGCGGACGCCGCGCTGCGGGAGGCCGTCGCGCGCGGCGACGGCGATTGGGGCGTCGAGCGGATCGGTGCCGTCAGCCGGCTCGCCGGCAGCGCCGAGGTGCGCGAGCACTCGCGCCGCGCCGAGCGCAACGAGCCGCGCCTGGTTCCCTACGACCGCTTCGGCAACCGCGTCGACGAGGTCGACCTCGACCCCTCGTGGCACTGGCTGCTCGCGCGCGCCATCGAGCATGAGATCCACGCGCTGCCGTGGCGCGAGCCGCAGCCGGGCGCGCACGTGGTGCGCGGCGCGATGTTCATGATGTGGTCCAACGCCAACGGCGGCGTCATGTGCCCCGTGTCGATGACCTACGCCGTCGTGCCCGCGCTGCGCGAGGCCGCGCCCGAGCTCGCCGCCGAGTGGGAACCGCGTCTCACCCTGCCCCACTACGAGCAGGGCGCGCTGGCCGGCATGGCGATGACCGAGCGCCAGGGCGGCTCCGACGTGCGCGCCAACATCACCCGCGCCGAGCCAATGGGTGACGGCGAGTACGAGCTGCACGGCCACAAGTGGTTCTGCTCCTACCCCCCATGCGACGTGTTCCTCGTGCTCGCGCAGGCGCCCGCGGGGTTGTCGTGCTTCCTCGTGGAGCGCGGCCCCGGGATGGAGTTCCAGCGGCTCAAGGACAAGCTCGGCACGCGCTCGCTGCCCTCCAGCGAGGTCGAGTTCCACGGCATCCGCGCACGCCTCGTCGGCCAGGAGGGACGCGGCGTGAAGGCGATCATCCGCATGGTCAACCACACCCGGCTGGACTGCCTGATGGGCTCCGCCACCGGCATGCGCCGCGGCGTCGTCGAGGCGATCCACCACGCCCGCCACCGTTCCGCGTTCGGCGCGCCGCTCGTCGAGCAGCCCGCGATGCGCAACGTGCTCGCCGACCTCGCCATCGAGTCCGAGGCCGCCACCGCCACAGCGCTGCGCATCGCCAGCTCCTACGACCGCGACGAACCAGCGTTCAGGCGCTTCGCCACCGCCGTCTCCAAGTACCACGTATGCAAGCGCGCCGCCGCGCACGCCGCCGAGTCGCTCGAGTGCCTCGGCGGCAACGGCTTCGTGGAGGACTCCGGGCTGCCGCTGCTCTACCGCGACGCGCCGCTCGCCGGCATCTGGGAGGGCTCCGGCAACGTCGCCGCGCTCGACGTGCTGCGCGCGATGGCCAGAGAGCCCGAGGGACTGCCCGCGTTCCTCGAGGAGTGCAGGCTCGCCGCGGGCGCCAACGAGCACCTCGACGCGCACATCGCCTCGATCGCGCAGCGCACCTCGGCGCTGTTCGCGGGCGATGACTCAGAGCCGCTGGAGCAGCGCCTCGCCGACGCGCAGTTCCTCGCGCGCGGGCTCGTGGAGGACCTCGGGTTCGCGCTGCAGGGAAGCCTGCTCGTGCGCCACGCCCCCGCCGCGGTGTCCGACGCGTTCTGCGCCGCGCGCCTCGGCGGAGCCGGTGGCCGCGCGTACGGCACGTTGCCCTTGGGCGTCGACGCGGGCGCGATCGTCGATCGGGCGCTCGCCGCGTGAGCGGTGACCAGTTCACACCGCCCGTCGCGCAACGGCCGCTGCGGCTCTCCTCCACGCGTGAGCACCTGCTGCGCGCCGCGCGCGAGCTGACCGAAGAGGGCGGCTACGCGGCCGCGTCCGTGGTGGCGATCACCCAGCGCGCGGGTGTTGCCGCGGGTACGCTCTACCGCCACTTCCCATCCAAGGCGGAGTTGTTCGTGGAGCTGTTTCGCTCCGTCTGCCAGCGCGAGCTCGAGGTCGGCCGCGAAGCCGCCACGCGGGATCTCCACAGCGAGGTCGAGCGCATCGAGCGCGTGCTCGAGACGTTCGCCCAGCGTGCCCTTCGCAACCCGCGCCTCGCGTGGGCGCTGATCGCCGAGCCCGTCGACCCGCTCGTCGACGCCGAGCGCCTCGCCTACCGCGCGCACTACGCCAGCCTGCTCGCCGCCGGCCTGCGAGCCGCGATCGCAGCCGGCGAGGTCCCCGAGCAGAACGTCGACTTCACCGCCGCCGCGCTCGTCGGCGGCGTCGGCGAGGCGCTCGTCGGGCCTCTCTCGCCGCTCGCCGGCAATCCGCCCCAGCCCGCGGACCTGTCCGCGTCGCTGCGGCTGTTCGTCCACCGCGCCGTCGGCGCGGGCTCGATCGCCTGAGCGACCTGCGACGTCGCGCAATACAGCGCGCGACGGAGATCTAGCGTCGGACGCCAGACCGCTCGTCAAGCCCCGCGCGCTCGAACCCGATACGAGAGATGTGACACCGGTTCCGTGGTGGATGAACAGGCGAGTGCGATTGCCGCTCCTGCTCGCCTGTCTCGGGGTCGCGATCGTGGCCCTGCTCAGCGCGCGGACCAGCATCTTCTCGCGGGCGAGCACTGGAGGGCAGACCGGCCGCTACGCCTGCCAGGCCGCCGCCCCACCGCTCGCCGAAGTCTCCCTTCGCGAAATCGTTCTGCTGCGCGCGAATCTACTGCCCGTGATCGCCCCTCTGGCTAAGAAGCGCTACGCCGTGGGAATCGTGCCCACCGAAGACGTCTGGAGCGACAACACGCCGCAACGCATCAGGGAGAGCCGGCTCGTGGGTGGCGGCTATCCGGCGAGCTTCGAGATGCGCGTGTGGGCTGAGCGCCCCGAGCGCGTCGCGGGACTCGACGTCGTCGCGGACGTCTTCCTATTCGGCGACCCGATCAACGCCCACCGCTTCTTCGAAGAGGCCGCCGGCAAGTACTGTCACCCCCACAGCATCACGCTCCCCGCGCCGCTGCCGCCAGGGGCCCGCAACCTGACCTGGGACAACCCCGACGGCGTCATCCAGGAGGACGTCTTCCTGCTGCGGGGATCGCTGGTCTATCGCGTGGGCACCGTCACCGAGAGGCAGAGGGGCCTGGCCACGGTCAACCGCCTCGCATGCGAGCTGCCGGACGCCGGCTGCGCTACCCGCGCAACGCGCGCAGAACCACGCCCGGGTGCAGCGCGACCTTCGGCCCGAGCCTCATCGCGAAGATAGTCAGGCCCAGCCACGGGCGCAGGTAGGGCCTCACGCGCTTGATGCGCCCGTCATCGGCCAGCTCCAGCACCATCGCGTCGCCCAGCTTGACCGGGCCGATCTTGCCGTCGCCCATCATCACGCGCGTCACGCCGTCGCCGATCGCCTCGTGCCAGCGCCAGCCCTTCAGCGTCCCGTACACCGCCGTCAGCAGGATCCGCACGTCTTTCTCGCCGCGAAACACCATCCGCCCCGAGATCGGCGAGACCAGCTCCACTCCCGGGGCGAGTGTCTCCATCAGCGCGTCTATGTCGTTCGCTTCCGATGCCGCACGGTAGCGCTCGATCGCGTCGGTCACACGCCCATTCTCCCACTAATCCCGCTCATAGAGCAACGAGCCGGGCGTCGTGAGCGTCTCGCCGGTCTCGATCAGCGTCTTCAGGCCGGAGAGGATCATCGGCCAGCCTCCGTAGATCTCGCCATGAGGGGCTTCGCCGAGCTGGTCGTGGGTGACTGTCAGCCGGCAGGAGTCGCCCACGGGCTCGATCTCCCACGTAACCCTCGATGTCCCTTCGCTCTTCACGTCCTCGCCCCACAGCGCGTTGAAGCTCTGCACGAGACGCAGGGGCGGCTCGACTTCCAGGTTCTCGCCCGCCGCGATGTCGCCTCCGCGTGGATGGGAGAGCGTGTAGCCCGCTCCCGCCTGCCAGTCGGTGAGGACTCCGACGCCGAAGTTGTATCGCCGCCTCTGCTCGTCATCGGTGATCGCCTCCCACAGCCGCTCGGGCGTGGTTTTGATGTAGATCTCGAACACCTTCTCCGTCGGCTCGGCCGTCCACGGCCGCTTACCGCTGCTCTGCGCGTTCATCGCTGCTGTCCTCCTCGAGTTGGGTCTTCAGCTTGCTGAGCACTTGCGCCCAGGGCTCCGCGTACTTGCTCACCCACCGGTCGTGGACGAGCCTGATGGGCACGGGGTTCAGGAAGTGGAGCTTCTCGCGCCCGCGACGTTTCGTCGTCACGAGTCCAGCCTCCTCCAGCACCTTCAGGTGCTTCATCACGCCAAAGCGCGACATCGGCAGCCGCTGCTCCAACTCGCTCAACGTCTGACCGTCCCGCTCGAACAGCTCGTCGAGCAGGCTTCGTCGCGTCGCATCCGCAAGGGCCTTGAACACCGCGTCCATGTCACCGACAATACGTTACTATACGGTCACATGTCAAGGAGGCGCCAGCTCGCGGCGCCGCGCGGCGTCAGTCGGTCAGGCGCAGGTACGCCACTCCTCTACCCGCGAGCGCCGGTTCGATCTCAGCCGCGGTGGGCGGGCGCTTCGCGTTCACCTTGACCGCCAGCATGCGCTCGTTCGAGCGGGCGAGCATCTCCTTGAACAGCTCCGCCGCGCGCGCCGGGTCCTCCTCGAGCTCCGCGTGCGCCGCGCGCTCGCGCCCGTCCAGCGTCACGCGAACGTCCGCTCCGCCGCGCAGGTTTTGGCGCCACGCGCCGCCCGCGGAGATCAGGAACGCGCCGTCCGCGGACTGATGGCGACCCACGGGGATCGTGTAGGTGTTGCCCGTCCTTCGCCCCGTCACCGTCAGCAACATCAGCTGCCCGCTCGCCAGGCGGTGAAGCGGCGAGCGCAGGATCGCGCGCAGCAGCGGGTTCACGACGCGCAGCACGGCTCGCGGCGGCTCGGCGCTCTCCACCGGCGCTCGACCCGTCACGCTGTCTCCGCCAACAGACGCCCGACGCTGTCCGCCACGCACACCGGCTTCTCGCCGCCCTCCGACTCGACGGTCACGCGCGTCACCACCTGGTGCCAGCCGCCGCCCACGTCTGAGACCTCCACGAACTGCGTGTAGCAGCGCAGCCGCGCGCCCACCAGCACCGGCGCGGGGAAGCGCACCTTGTTCCAGCCGTAGTTCACGCCCAGCTTGAAGCCGCTCCATTCGCTCAGCTCGCGGCGCAGGCCGTCGATCAGCGCGAGCGTCAGGTTGCCGTGCGCGATCGTCGTCCCGAACGGGCTCTCCGCCTTCGCTCGCTCAACGTCCACGTGGATCCATTGGTGGTCGCCCGTCAGGTCAGCGAACTCGTCCACCATCTCCTGTGTCACCTCGCGCCACTCGCTCGGCCCCACCACCTGATCCCTCAGCGCCTGCAGATCCTCGATCCCGCGGATCACCACCCTGGGCACATTCGCGCTCAACGTCATTCCTTCCCCTCGTTCGAACTGCAGGGGATGCTAGTCGACTGCGTCGAGCGTCACGCGGCTTGGTCGTGGGACCGCTTCTGCTGCTTTGGACGGCGAGAGCTAGTCTACTTCTGTCAATCCCTGACGCAGAAATCGGCGATCGCCTCCGCCAGCAGGCCCGGCTGATCCTCCGGCGTGAAGCTGAACGCGTCCGGGATCTGCGTGACCTTCCCGTCCTTCAGCGCCTGCGCGTAGCGCTGCGCGTGCGCCAGCGGGAACACCTCGTCCTCCGTGCCCCACGCGAACAGCACAGGGCGCTCGAACGTCTCGATCAGCAGCGCGCCCGCCTCGTGAACCGGGCGCGACGACGCCGATGACATCACCTTGCTCGTGTCGCGCAGCACGTCCTCATCGAGCACCGACGGCAGCGCGTAGGAGTCCGAGACCAGATCGTCGATCGGGTGCTTCATCAGCAGCCCATACGCCGCCCGCGATGAACGCACCTCGCGGTCTCGCAGCGCCGCGAACAGCTGTCCCAGCGCCGCTACGTCGCCCGCAACCGCCGGCAGGCCGTCGAACGGCGGCGGCGGGAACTCGTCGTACGGCGTCTCGCACGAGTTCAGCACCAGACGCGCGATCCTCTCTGGGTGCGCAGCCGTCGCGATCTGCGAGTACGCGCCGCCCGAGTCGTTGCCGATCAGCGTCACGTCCTCGATGTTCAGCGCCTCGATCGCGCGCGCGATCAGCCCGCCGCACCCCGTCGGGGTGAGATCCGCGTCCGCGCCCATCGCCACGCGGTGCGAGCCCAGCGGCAGGTCCAGCGTCACGCAGCGGAACTCGCCCGCCAGGCGCTCCACCACCCTGCGCCACAGGTTCGCGTTCGCCAGCCAGCCGTGCGCGAACACCAGCGTCGGGCCCTCGCCGCGCTCGAAGTACTCCACGCGTCCCCCGTCCACATCCAGCGCGCGGCACGCGCCGAGCGCCGCCGAGCGCCAGCGGTGCGGCTCGATCGTCGGGCTCGCCTCAGCCGATGTCCACATGGGGCTCTCCTCCGTTTCGTCGCGTGCGCTGCGGAGCCTAGCGGTATTTATGACTTTATAGTCAGTTTTCTATGACCTCCTGGTCAGATAAGCTGGCGCGGATGGCTGAACCGGTCACCCCCAAGGGACGGCGAACGCGCGAGGCGCTGCTCGACGCGGGCGCCGCCGTCGCCGAGCAGCGCGGGCTCGCCGGGCTGAGCGTCGCCGCTGTCACCCAGCACGCGGGCCTCGCCAAGGGCACCTTCTACGTGCACTTCGCCGACCGCGACGCGTTCATCGACGCGCTCCACCAGCGCTTCTACGCGCGCGTCAGCGACGCCGTCGCGGGGGCCGTCCATGGCCTGAA
Organism: uncultured Solirubrobacteraceae bacterium; assembly: GCA_963813055.1. GTDB lineage: Bacteria > Actinomycetota > Thermoleophilia > Solirubrobacterales > Solirubrobacteraceae > Palsa-744. Next base: position 788,666 of record CAWEXM010000004.1, on the reverse strand, counting down.
GCCCGGCAGGGAGCTGCTGCTCACCGCCATCGACGCCTACCTCGACGTGTGCCTGCAGAACCGCGCCGTCAAGGCGCTCGTGCTCGAGACGCGCGCCAAAGGGGAGCTCACCACCACGATGCGCCAGCGCGAAGCGCTGTTCGCCGACCTCGCCCAGCCCAGCCTCGCCGCCATGGGCGTCGAGCCCGCCGCCATCTCCGCGCGGCTGCTCGTAGCAATGACCTCCGAGGCCGCGCTCATCGAGCTGGAGGCCGGGCGGCGCGTGCGGGGGGCACGGGAGACGATTCGGGGGTTCGCGGGGTAGCGGACACGCTCCGGGCGTGCTTCGCGTCGTTCAGATTCGCGCGGTCAATCCACCAGCAGCACAAGCTTGCCGCGCACATGACCGCTTTCGCTCAGCCGATGAGCCTCCGCGATCTGCTCCAGCGGGAACGTTCTCGCCACCGGCAGCGTGAAGCGGCCGGCCTCGATCAGCGCCCCGATCTCGTCCAGCGCATGCCACGCGCGCACCGAGCCCGCGCCGCCCGTCATCGCCACGCCCGTCTTCTGCGAGCCCTCGTAGTCCGCGATCGTCACCACGTGCTCCGGACTGCCCGTCAGCTCCACCAGCGCCGGCAGCGCGCCCCCGCCCGCGTCGTCGATCGCGCGATCCACCCCTCCGGGCGCCAGCTCACGCACGCGCTCCACCAGCCCCTCCCCATACGTCGTCGGCTCCGCGCCGAAGGAGCGCAGGTAGTCGTGGTTCGCCGCGCTCGCCGTGCCGACCACCCTCGCACCGCGCGCTCGGGCCAGCTGCACCGTCGCGATCCCCACCGCGCCAGCCGCGCCGTTCACCAGCACCGTCTGTCCATCTTCCACGTCCATCAGATCCAAGGTGCGCGCCGCCGTCTCCACCGCGATCGTCAACCCAGCCGCGCCAGCGAAATCGAGCGACGGCGGGATGCGCGCGTAGTGCTCCAGCACCGCGAACTCAGCCGCGCCTTTGCCGCCCTCCGCCGCGCCGAACACCTCATCGCCGACGCTCACATCCGCGATGCCCTCGCCGACTTCGTCCACCACGCCCGCGAGCTCCGCGCCGGTGCCGCGCGGCAGATCCCCGCCCATCACGCCCCTGCGGACCTTCCAGTCCACCGGGTTCACGCCCACCGCCTTCACCGCCACGCGAATCTGGTTCGGCGCCGCGTGCGGCTCCGGCGCCTCCACCAACGCGAGCACATCCGGCTCGCCGAAGCTCGCGAACTGGATTGCTCTCATCGGTTGAACCGGCAGCATCTGACTGGCGGCAGGCGATCTCGATGCGGTTCCTGCCCGGATATAAACCAGCGATCACTCCACATCGCCAACGACGAGGTCAGCGTGATGAATCGAAGTCCGCCTGACGCCTGCATCGAGGCAGCAAGCTTACCTTGCGCCATCCCCTCGCTCGACCCGGGCGACACCGAGGCTCCCGTCACGAGCGAGTGCTCAAGGCCTGTAGAGCGGGATGAACTCCAACAGGTCTCCTTGGTGACAGGCCGGCACCAGTCGCCGCAACCACGCCGGCAGATCTCGCCGAAGCGTGGGCTCGGCCTTGTGCAAAATCGCCTGCTCAATGCGAGGCAGGATGCGCTGCTCGATCACGAACCGACCTGCACCAGCCGCAGTTGTTTGGACCCCACGTGTTCCACCCACGACCTTCGTCGCCTTGATGTGGATGCCGGTGCCGTTCACAAGAGCGTCCGCGAGGCCAGATACCAACGATTCGTTGTAGGGAAACGCAGTGAGAACAATGAATTCAGGATCGAACGCCAGCACTGGCCCATGTAGCGCTTGGGCCAGCAGTTCGCCGACCCGATGGAACACATCCTGCTCTCGATCTTTGGACCCCGCTTCGATCAGCCGGCCCCGCTCGTTGTAGTCGGCGGACTTCGGCGCAAAGTCGGCGAGCGTGTCAATGATCGCGCGACCGCTCGCGAACCTACCTACGCAGTTCGGTCTGAGGCACACGCACGGATCGAGCGCATCGAGGTCAGTTAAGCCCTTCCATTCTTCCTTGAGTTGAGTCTCCTTTGGACGCACCGGCGTGTGCTCAATCTCTCCAGCTCGGCCATTGTGTCCGCTCCAAATCGAACCGTTGATCAAGATCGATCCCCCAACACCCCCGCACAGCTTGATCCCGAGAGCGCTGCTCGCTCCCGCCGCCACCCCCCACCGCGCCTCGTACAACAGATCGGCGTCAGCGTCGTTGACGACATCGACCGGGATAGGAAGGACATTGCCATCGTCCGTCCGCGCGCCCCTGAACCCCGCCTCTTCGACAGCACGCCCGACCAGCGGCCCCAACAAGAACCCGGGAGCATTGAACTCGGCATGATGATCGTGGCTCTCCATCAGCTCACCATGCAGCCCGATCGCACTCGGCCAGGCAATGCCCACACCCGCCAGAACCGGCTCCGACGTTAGGCCAACTACCGAGGAGAGTGCCTCGGTCAGACGGTAAGCGAACTTGGCCGGCGACATGCGGTCATCTGGAGGTGCCCCAACTGGAGCGATCGCCATTTCGATGTCGTCCGATGCGAGTACGCCCTTTGGCCCCAACAGCGCCCATGTCAGCGACTGGCGTTCGGCCGAGATCCCAAGCACGGCACCACAGCGCGAGCTGAACTCGACAGGTGAACCCGTGTGTATCCAGCCCGTCGTTGTCAGCCTGTCGACCTGGGCTTGATCAGCCTCGCCAAAGAACAGCCGATCGATCGCAGGCACGAGCGTCTTGCGCCCCCCAGGCGAACTCACAGCTCGCCCTGCCGCGTGATCCAACTAGACATCCGCAGCAAGCCCCTGCCCTCAGACTCTTCCATCGTCAGCACCCCCGATCTCACCCACTCACGTGGACTCGATTTCTCAGAAGGTGCGAAACCTACCAGCTTTTGGGCAAAGCCGAGGAATTGAAACTCCGCTCAGTAGTTTTAGGCCGAAATTTTATGTCGTGGGCGGATTTTCTGCCGAAACTTGCAGATCTGGGCTCGATCCCGCCGGTCGAGAGCTGCTCGCCCGATAAGCCGCGAACCCTGGGATCGCGGCAGCTGCGATCGGAAAGTTCTTTGCACGACCCTCAGCCCGATGATCCGCTGCCACCGGCCCGTCCTCCTGATGGAAGACGTATGCGTCCGGCAGGTAGCGAAACGTTCGGCCGGCTTCAAACAGACGAAATCCGAGCTCGATGTCCTCATAGCCCCACCGACCATCAAACGCGCAGTCGAATCTCAAGTCTGCCAACGCACGGCGACGAATTGCAAAGTTACAAGCGAACAAGCAATCATAGGGGCGGGCGTGCGAATCGAGGCGCTCCAGCTCACGTAGACGCCGGTCGTCTATACGACCGTAGTTGGAGGCCGATGCCACGCGCTGGGCGTCGTCAAGCAGGTGACGATCGCGCGCCAAGGTCCGAACCGAGAGATGCCGGCAGTCGACGAAGACGCGGTGCCCGACCAGCACAGCGTCGGGTTCCAGCTCGAGCCATCTCGCGTAAAGCGAAAGCAACTGGGCAGACGGTATGCAGTCCGCGTCGAGAAAGACGAGACTATCGTACCTCGCCATCTCAATGCCGATGTTGCGCGCCGAGCCCGGCTGGAAATGCACACCGCCGAGGTCCGTCCGTCGATGTACTCGGATCTCATGAGAACCGAAGTGCCTCGATACCCGCTGCGCAAGCCGCCGATCGCTTTCGTTATCGACGATCACGACCTCGAAGGGGATCTCCAGCACAGCCGCGTCAAGGATGATCGAGGCGAGCGTACGTTGTAGTAGGGGCCATGCCTCGTAGGCCGGGATAATCACGCTCATGCCCACCATGGCCTGACCACCTCCTTCGACAGCATCGTCTGAGACCCTTCATGGACACCCTGCCAGACCGGTCGCCCGCTCACCTCCAAGCCATTGGCCGCTTCTGTGAAGAACTTGAGACTTCGATGAGCAAGCACGAAAAATATTATCTCGCAAAAGCGCCGGGCCAACAATGCTCCGACTTGTGAAATACCTGGTTTTTTCCTCCAGATCAGGGCAAACCGACGAAGATTGGCCTCGCGTGCTGTAATATGACGGCAGCCGCTCAGATGTGACCTAAATCACTGCCAAGGTCGTGCAGGCAGTCGATCGTCCCCGCGGCCTTGTGAGTTTGGCGACGGCCACGAACTGCGCTAGCCTCAACAACGTGATTCGGGTCCGACCCCCGCGAAGGCTTCCCTCTCGGAGCCCCGAGGGCAGAAAGGAAGCAACCGAGCGGCACAATGAACTGCTATCGCGGTGTATGCATGTTCGCCTGGGGCTTTGTGACGGTGAATCACCACCCAAGATGTGCGATCTCGTCTCTGACGAACCCGTCAACCACGTCCCAGAGCAGGATCTCGACAGATACGTCGTCGGGGGAGCGACGACGAGCACAGAACCGATCGTGGGCGGGGGCAACATCGCCATCACCACAGCACAGGACGGATTCCCTCCTCCCTAGACGCATGTCCAGCATGTCCAACCACCCGAAGCGGGTACCGCATCCCAACCCGCGTGATGAGTCGCCCATATCACTGGGGAATCTGACGGAGCTAATCCGAGACAGGCTGCCCCGCCGGCATCACGCGGTAGATCCCAGCGTGGCGTCGATCGCCGAAGCGGATAGCAGCTCTGTGCTCACCAAAGGCATCTTCGTCGATGGAGGCACATCCCCCACCCCCCTCCCCTCACGAGGGGTTGCCCATCGCACCGCGAACGACCAGATAAAAGCGACTCCGCCGTGCTCGATCCAGGCTGGCGGAGCCGTCGCACCTTCGTCCACGCAAATCGTGAACGAATATATCGATCTCTTTTGTACGCTTTACGACCGTGTTGACGAGGATCTCGTATCAGACGAGTTCAGATATTGGCAGCGAAATCACGCTTGGTATGAGGTGAGAAAGACTTTTCAGACTGGACTCGAGGCACGCCGCCCCGTCGCGGATTTACCCGATTACAGAAAAGATCGCGTGCCTCCGTCTGTCATCATGGCAGCCCTATGTGGCATGGATGAGGGGTTTCGTACGATCACACTCGACCCCAAGCGACCTGTCCCACAAGGTGGCGCCCTACTGCCGCGCCTGTCCCAACGTCGGCATCCCGCTGGCGAAATCTGCCACAAGCGCGACCTGTTCAGTCACGTGTTGCGCGTCCCGCCCCACTCTTGGGATCGCTGTGATCTGCACACCCTTGCCCCGCCACTAAGTGTCACGGACGTCAGGGTCGGGTTCAGCGTGGCCTGCGTACCGGTCATCGCCGACTCCAACGAGCTCGACTTCACGACCACGATAACACCTTCAGGGCGGCTCTACCGCGTACGTCCTCGCGACCTGTCCGCAACGTGCAAGCGCATCTCGCAAATCGTTGCGGCACTGGATCGCACCGATGCTGTCATCGCCGTAGCGCCCGAGGTCACGCTGAGCCCGAAGCTGTTGAGGTACTGGCAAAAGGAGCTGAGAAGACGTCGCAATAGCGCACTCAGGTGGGTCCTCGCCGGAACAGGTGATATGTCACCCAGGAGTGCGCGACCACGCAACACCGGGGTCGTCTTGGACGCACGTAACGGCGAGGTACTCGGGCTTCAGCACAAGCTGTATCCGTTTAATATGTCGACCGATGTATTGAATCGATGGAACCTCGAGTCTCGCCTGGGCGAGGCGGCTATAGCCGAGGACATCGCCGTACACCCACGGCGTCTGAGCATATTTGAGGCTGGAGCCGTGCGTTTCGCGATTCTTGTCTGCGAGGATCTCGGCCGTCTCATCGATATCGGACCCGTAATCCGCGACGTGGGGGTCACACATCTATTCGTGCCAGTACTTGCACGCCCGCTGAAGCGGCACCACTGGGAGCAGTCTGCAGCATCGGTTTACGCCCGTGATACAGGTGCGACCGTGGTGGTCTCGAACAGTCTCGCGATAGGCGTACTCGGCGAGAGTGGCGCATCTGGCACTGCACTGATGCTGGCGCCAGACGGATCCGTAGCGATCGACAGCTCGAAAGATCCAACGGAACCTGTCTTGTTCCACTTGGGCCTCTGATGACTGTGGCAGCGCTCGCGATTAGCGGCGTCACCCACGCCGAGTGTGCAGACCATCGACCAACATGCGAGACAGTGGCGCCGACTCAGCTACTCACTTATGATCGCCGCGATGGCCACGCTAACCGTCTACGAAAAGCCCACCTGCAGCACCTGCCTCAAGCTGCGCTCGCTGCTCGCCGAGCACAGCGTCGAGTACGAGTCCGTCGACTACCACGTCACCGGCATCCGCGAGGACGAGCTGCGCGGGCTGCTGCACAAGATCGGGTGCGGCCCGCGCGAAGTGCTGCGCACACGCGAGCCGCTCGTACAGGAGCTCGGGCTGGATCAGGGCGAGGTGTCAGACGACGAGCTGATCGCCCTCATGGTGGCCAACCCCGCACTGCTGCAACGCCCCATCGTCGTACGCGGCGACCGCGCATTGCTGGCAAGACCGATCGAGCGGGCGCTCGAGCTGCTGTAGCGGCAGGGCCAGCCCAAACCAAGGTAGCCTCACCGCATGCCCCACGTGTTGATCGAGGTGCGCCGCGAGTACCCGCAGGAGGAAGAGCTCGCGCTGATGGACGCGGTTCACGACGCGCTGCAACAGGCGTTCCGGATCCCGCCACACGACCAGCATGTCCGGCTCCTCGCACATCAGCCACACCGATTCGCCTGCCCGCCGGGTATGGCTCAGCCCGATCGCTACACCCAGGTGGGCATCGATGCCTTCGCCGGCCGGTCGATCGACGCGAAGCGCGCTCTGTATCGGCAGATCGTGGAGAACCTCAGGCCGCTTGGCATCCCCGAAGACCATGTCTCCATCGTCTTGCGTGACATCCTCACTACAAACTGGGGGATTCGTGGAGGCGAGGCTGCCTGCGACGTGGACCTCGGCTTCGACGTCAACGTCTGATCGCTGTGTCGAACTCTGCACATAATGCCCCTACTCGCCCATGGAAGACATTGACTCAGCCGCCCACTCCGGCCAGCCCCGCTGTCTTTGGCGTAGCTGCCGTGCCGCAAATGCCAGATCAAACAGCGACAGTGCCGGCAGTGTGATGCGGCACCGGTCTGTAAGCCCGACGCACTGAGTGCCCAGTGGGTAGGCTACGAGAATGCCTTCACGTCCAGCGAGTGACCTCCGTCACTCAGCTCACTGAGGATATGAGAAGCTCGTTGAGTCTCGAGCAAGGTTGAGATCCGACTGGCCGCTACGACCGACCCGCGGCCCGCAGCCGAGCACCAGAGCGAGGCCGGCTGGCGTTTCGGCTCCACCGATGAGTGCCTCTTTTCGCCGTGATGATGGCAAGCGTGGTTCTGACCGGGCCCCGCCGCGGTGCTATCTACCCTTTGGAAACGCACCAGCTATTCGGTCGACATGCGAGTATCGTACGGAGTAGATCGTCGCTCCGCTCCTTAAAGCGTATGCAGCTGGATATCGGTGAGGTCATCAAGGGAGTCTTCCGTGTTTGCGAGATCAAACACGGGGGAATGGGTGACGTTTACGTCTGTGATGTCCTCAATGGTGACGGCGGGGCCGTAAGGAACGCACGTTCGCCCGCCGAGCCAGAGCAGAGACGTCGACTGGGCGAGCCGTCCGGTCGAAAAATGGCCTTCAAGTCGGTGTCGACCGACTTCTTCCTCTCTGGCCAGAACCAGAGCCGGTTCGAACGCGAGGCTCTGATCTGGACAATGCTCGCCCCGCATCCATACGTCATCGCGTCCCGCTCGGTCGATCGATATGGCGTGGCCCCGGTGATCATGCTCGATTACGCGGCTGGCGGGAACCTCCGCGAACGACTCGCCGATGGTCCGCTATCGGTCGAGGAGACGCTGCGAACGGCACGGCAGACGTGTATCGCATTGGCTTATCTCGCCGCGGTGGGGATCCTACACCGGGACCTGAAGCCAGAGAACGTGCTCTTCGACGACCCCGGAGACGTGAAGATCACCGACTTCGGCCTCTCCTCCCTGCGCGAGTACGCTCTCGATCGCACAAGCGTTGAGGATGGCTCGGAAGGACGCGATGTCTCAGGGGAGCAATTCGTCGGCGGAACGCTGCCCTACATGTCACCCGAGCACTTCGGGGAAGGACGGTTCACCTCCGCCTCTGATGTCTATAGCTTCGGTGTGATCATGTTCGAGCTGCTTGAAGGCAAACTTCCGTTCGACCGCCTGTCCTTTGAGTCGTTTCGCTACGCCCACCTCCACGCGGCCCCGCCGTCGGTCTCGGCGACGGTAGCCCCCGCTGACCTTCGTGCGGTCATCGCGCGATGTCTCGAGAAGCACCCGGACAAGCGCTTCGCTGACTTCATCGAGCTCGATGACGCGCTCGCCGCCATCGCTGTCAACAACCAGCTGGACGTCTCCAAGCCGCTCGTGCCCATGGCGGAGGAGCTCGAGCGCGGACTTGAGTCGGCTGACTGGAACCAGCGCGGATACGCGTTCGGGATCTTGCGTCACTACGAGGATTCGCTCCGTGCCTATGAACGGGCCCTCGAGCTTGCACCGATGGGCGCCGGCGCGCATATCAATGTTGGGACCGCGCTGGCTCGGCTCGATCGAAACGAGGAGGCGCTCGAGTTCCACGAGAAGGAAGTCGAACTCCATCCCGAGCTGCCGTTGGCGCACGCTGTCCTGGGAGCGACCTACGCGAACGACGGGCGTAACCAGGACGCAGCCGCGCAACTGGAACTCGCTGCGCAAGGAGATCCGACGGAACTGCGGTTCATGCGCGAGCTCTGCGGCATCTACCGCCGTCTGGACCGCGACGACGACTTTAATGCGACTGTGTCTCGAGTCGTCGCTGTTCTGACCGAACAAGAGTCGCAATACGGCCCCGTCGGCTGGACGAACGAGGGGCTCCACTTCGGGTTGATGTACGAGTTCGATGCGTCGCTGAAGGTCTTCGACGCAACAGTCGCCCGTTACCCGAAGTTTGTGGACGGCTGGTACAACCGCGCCGTCACGCTGCTGTGTCTCGGACGCGTAGACGACGCGCTCGAATCGGTTCAGCAGGCAGTACGGCTGATGCCACAGGCGCCGCAAGCGTTGTTCTTGGAAGGTATCCTTCAGTTCAGTTGCAAAGAGACGCACGCCGCGCAGGTCGCCTGGGAGACGCTGATCACAACTCACCCGTCACATCGCTTTGCCGCGCTGGCCGGACCGATGCTTCAGCTCGCGACCTTCATGCCGGAGGAAACGCTCACTCAGCTCATCCTCGACGCCATGAGTGTCCCCAACGACCTTTATTACCGCGCTTAGAGAAGCCCGACGGTACGATGAACGCCTCCGACGTCATCGCCCTCGTAACGACGGGGGTCGCGGTGCTGAGTCTGTTCCTCGCAGCGCTTCAATACATCGACGGCAGGCGTCGCGTTCGCACCGAGCGTGAGGGACTCGCTGCACAACGTGAGCGGCTCCGGACTGCCGTCACCGCCGCTAGGATCGGCGCTGGTACGGCCGATCTCGTCGTGCAGCGCGCGAAGTCCGCCGACGTGACCACAGTCGAGCTGCAGAACATTGCGCGCACGCTTCGCGGGAGCCTTCACGTCCTCGCGTCTCAGCTCGAAGACGAGGGCGATGAGCTCGCGACCCGATCCGGGCGCTCGCGCTTTGACTCGCAGGCGGGAGAGCCGACAGACGAAACCCACGGCGACGACTGACTGACGACCGACCAAGGCCACTGACCCAGGCGGGGGAGCTTGTATTGCGGCCAGCGGAACTCCAGTCCTCAATACCGCTTGGACAAGCCCCCCAAGACAGGAACGACAACGGCCCAATCTTCTTAGAGATCGGGCGGATTCGATTTCATCAAGAAAGTGGAGACGGCGGGTTCGACGGGCGCGAAATCCAGGCGGGGATTGGCTCTGGAATACTGGATTGCAGGGTCACGTCCGAACTGGCTTGCGTACGCTGTGCGTACGTCGCCCTAACCGACTCAGCGCCATCCACACGGCCGGGTCGGGGCACCCTGATCCGATTTCATCGGCCTGCCTATTCCGGATTGGTCGGGTACACTATTCCGATGCGATCGGGCTGGCTGGCTAGCTGGGAGATGAGTTCGTGGCGTTGATTGCTCGAGCGATCGAACCTGAGTTGCGCGACGTTCTCAGCGTGAGTCGCGCGGCGGCGATCATCGGTCCGCGGCAGGCTGGCAAGAGCACGCTCGCCAAACAGCTACAGGCGGCAGGGATCGTCCCCCACTACTTCAGCCTCGACGACGAGGCGCTGCGCATCGCCGCCCGTGCCGATCCGGATGGGTTCGCGCTGTCGCTCGCACGTCCAGCGGTGATCGACGAGATACAGCGGGCACCGGAGCTGATGCTCGCCATTAAGCAGATCCTCGATCACGATCGGACCCCCGGCCAGTTCCTGCTCACGGGCTCAGCTGATCTGATCACGGCCAGAGTCGTCGCGGACGCACTTCCAGGCCGCGTGGAGTACGTGAATCTCTGGCCCCTATCCCAAGCCGAGATCGCAGGCCGACGCGCGTCCATCATCGACGAGCTACTCGACGGAACTCCACCGCAGATCAACGGCGCACCGAAGGGTCGCATGGCGAGCGCAGAGACCGTGCTCGCGGGCGGCTTCCCAGACGCGCGCACTCGCACCCCGCGCCAACGCGCACGCTACTTCAGCTCATACGTGCAAACGATCTTCGGCCGTGACCTACCCGAGATCGGCGAGGTACGGATCGACCCGGCAATGCTCGAGCAACTGCTGCGACTGCTCGCGGCCCGCACGAGCGGCATGGTCAACTACGCGGCCCTCGGACGCGAACTCTCACTCGATGACAAGACGGTCAAGACGCACGCAGAGCTACTGCGACAGCTGTTCCTTCTCTACATACTGCGCCCGTTCTCCACCAACCTGGGCTCCCGACAAGTCAAGACACCCAAGCTGCTGCTGACCGACACGGGCATGGCCGCCGCGCTCATCGGCGTCGACACAGCCCGCTACTGCGCGCCCGATCAAGGTGCGATTGCGGGGATGTTGTTCGAGACGTTCGTGCTCATGGAGTTCGTCAAGCACACAACATGGAGCACCACCCCCGTCGAGCTGTTCTTCTACCGCGACACCGACAAGCGTGAGGTCGATCTCGTCATCGAGTCCGCCTCCGGCGACATCGTAGGGATCGAGTCGAAGGTCGCAGCAACCGCCACCGCCTCAGACGCACGCGGGCTCCGCCTATTGCGGGACAAGCTTGGCGCGCGCTTCAAGGCCGGCATCATCGTCTACTCGGGAGAGCACACCCTGCCGATCGCTGACCGTATCTGGGCCGTGCCCGTTTCCGGGTTGTGGCAGTGATGCACTATGTCCGAAAGTGGAGACGGCGGGTTCGACGGGTGCGAAATCCCGGGTCGATATTGGCTCTGGAATACTGGATTGCGGGGTCGTGTCGGACTGGCCTGCGTACGCTGTGCGTACGTCGGAGAAGGGCCGCCGCTGCGCTTCCCAAGAAACTGCGTCTCCTCAGAATCTGATAATCTGATGTCATGAGACGGATGAAAGCAACAGAGGCTGCCCGGCATTTCTCGGAGCTTCTCGACGAGGTCGAGCACAGCGGCCAGACGTTCGTTGTCGAACGCCACGGGCGCGTCGTGGCGAGCATCGGCCCCACCACCGCGACCTCTGGCCGGGCAGTCAAGGAGCTCCTTCGCAGCCAGCCCCGCGACGAGCAGTGGTCCGAGCAGCTGGACGAGATGCGAGCCGGAGTCACGACTGAGGTCAGGCCCTGGAACGACTGATCCTCGACACCACGATCCTGATCGCCGCCGAGCGCTCCACGACGCTCATCGAGGAAATGATCGACGACACCGACGACGTCGTGATCGCGGCGATCACAGCAGCAGAGCTACTCGTGGGGGTCCAACTAGCCGACGATCGCCACCGCGCGACACGCGAAGCGTTCGTCGATTCGCTCCTGAAGACAGTCCCCATCGAGCCGTACGACCTCGACACCACACGCGCCCACAGCGACCTACTCGTGCACACCCGAAAGGCTGGACGGACCCGGGGCGCACACGATCTCGTCATCGCCGCCACGGCGCGCGCCACCGAACGCACGGTGCTCACAGCAGACACCACTGGATTCGTCGACCTCCCAGGCGTCGCCGTCAGGTCCATGCCAGCCGGAGATTGAAGCACATGCGCTCACCAACCAGGCAGAGCGCTCAGAGCGAGGAGTTTACCGAGCTGAACTCCTACGTCTGCGCCACCTGACCTCCGCCAAGCATCGGGCCAACTGGAACCGCCGTCAGCAGGACGGCCACGACAAGCAACACAAGTCCGATGGTGCGCATCGCACCGTGCCCGTACCGGACCGAGCTCACGTGATCGGCTACAACTCAGCTAGTTTGGCTATTGCGCTTGCCACGATTAGCGAGTGCATAGAGAAACCCTGTGACGGTGATCAGACCCGCAGCACCGACAATGAATTCCCAGGCGTCATCGAGTCCCACCACCAAGCCCAAGACCACAAATAGTACAATTGCCCCTATAAAGATCACCCCGAATCGAAGCCGTATTCGGGCGCGCTGCGCTTCAGCAGCTTGAGAGTCTGCGCGCCGCTTTTCGCGTGCAACTTCGGCTCCCAAACGTTCTCGCTCTGTCGTCAGTTCTGCCTCACTCTGCGACGCCGCTTCGCGCAGCGCGCGTTCGCCACGCTCGGCTTCGTTCTTGATGGCCTCCTCCCGTAGCGCTCGCTCCTGTGCGAGAGTCGCCTCATACTCGCGCTGCACTTGTCTGACGCGCTCGTCAGCCGCCTCCTCGCGCTCCCGCGCACGCGCCTGAGCCGTTTCCGCCTGCTCTCTGGCGCGACAGGCTTCTTCCTTGACTTCGGTGGCAGCCGCCAGAAGCGCGTTGTCTATCTTTTCGACCTGTTCCTCCGGTGTGCTCGCAGTCTCGATCTCGTCAAGCGCCGCAGTGTTCATGAAGACATGCGCCGCGAGCTCCGGCGTGCCATCTGTGTGTAGATGCGTCCTCGCAGCTATTGCCTGTGCCGAAGACTTCGAGAGCGTCCGCCGATATCGCACGTAAGGCGAGGTAAGCAGGTCCGCGAGGGCTTGCCCAAGATCCTCGCTCTTAGGCGTGAACGCCTCGACTATCTGGAACCAGGCTGCCGCCGACACACAGAAAGGGATCTCGCTCGCGCCCTGTCTAGCATAGCTGTCGTATCGGGGCAATACCGAATCATGAGTCAAGAACCAGCATCCCGCTGTCGCGAAGGTACGGTGGGCATCACCTCGCCGCTTCTCGATCAACAGACGATGCTTTGCATCATGTTCGAGTGTTTTTAGAGGTCTCTGACGCCCTCCATGCGTTACCTGCTCAAGAATTGTTACCTCGTCGTGAACGTCCTTATGGCGAAGATTGACAGCCTCACAACCTTCTCTGCGCATATAGACCTGTCGTGCTTCGAGATGTGCCTCCACCTCTTCGAAGTACGCGAGGAAGTCATCGACCTTGAGACCCGGCTCATCCTTTACCCGCCGCCAATATATGGTCACGAAGTCCTCATCGGATGTAGCATCCGCGGCAAGACTTGCATATTCGCTCGGAGGCACGTTGTACTGCTTCAGGAAGTCCCGCGACACACTTAGGCGCCGACGCAGCTCCTCGATGGTCCAGGGAGTCACGGCTGCTTCGTAACCTGCCTGTTGCGTCAGCTGCAACAGAAGCTCTGCGGGACGAATATGCCGTGGCCCTTTGATCCCGAGCAACCGGAAAATGAAGTTTGTGTCGAGATATATCCGTTGACCATGTGCAAGCTGTTGAACAAGACGCGCTCCCTCCGGATCAATCGACAAAACCGTCCAGAAGTATCCGGTATTGAGGTTTTGCGACAGAAACGTACGCTGCGCGTCAGTTGGATCCCTCATGAACTGCTGCAGCGCAAATTGCCTCAACTCCTGCAGGCGCCTACTTCTTGGAGGCAGGAAGCCAAAGCCCATCTCCTCAAGATCCTCGTAGAGCCTCTCGGCCTCGTCAGGGTAAAGCAGCAGGGCAGCCTCGGCACCATGACGCTGTATAGCGACCTTGAGATATTGTTCTAGATCCTCCCGGAGACACGCTTCCTCCTCTTCCGACACCCCCGGAAAGCGCTCGGCAATGCCGACAAGCCACTCGGCAATAGCCTTATCTGCGATTGCCATGCTCTCCTTTGCGACACGGGTAAGGCGCTGCTGCTCGGTGTCGGCCAGCGCAAACCCTGGTGCAGCGCGAACGATGACTCCCGACTTCAAGAGGGCATTTAGCGCTTGTGATACCTCTATCTCATCCAACGTGAGGCTAAAAAGGGTTGAGATCATCGCTCGACACGCTGCGACGCTCTCGACTCCGCCACCGGCCTCAGCGAGGGTGGCTATAAGGAGATCTTCCTGCGCCTCGATCGAACTCCTGCCGCCCCTTTCGAATGGACGATATTGGCTCAATCTGCGAATCGTCGTTAGTTCTGCATGTGATGCCATGGGAGCTAAATATCATCAGCAACCTGCTCAGACGGCGTCTGGGCTACTGATAGAGGCCATTGAGACCTGGGCCCGTTGTGATCGCACGCAGCTGGGCCGGTGGATTTCCCCCGTTTTCGAGGACACTTGAGCGCTTGGGTCGAAAGACCTGGGCAAGGAGGTTCAAGTGCCGAGATCAGTGCCGCCGTATCCACCGGAGTTTCGTCGTGAAGCGCTCGAGCTGCTGAAGCTCAGCGAGAAGCCGATCAGCCAGGTCGCCAAAGATCTCGGCGTCTCTGAGCAGACGCTGTATGTGTGGCGAAAGCAGGCCCAAGTCGACGAGGGCAAGCGCGAGGGGCTAACCACAGATGAGCGCGAGGAGTTGCGCCAACTGCGCAAGCAGGTGCGCACGCTGCAGATGGAAAAGGAGATCCTGAAAAAAGCCGCGGTCTTCTTCGCCAAGGAAACCGACGGGCGGTAGGCGAGGTGTTCTCGTTCATCGCCGCGGAGAAGACCGGCTATCCAGTCGCCCTGTTGTGCCGCGCCCTGGAGGTCAACCGCACGAGCTTTCACGACTGGGAGCGACGTGCGCCCTCGGACCGGGCGCTCACCGACGCGTGGCTGCTCGAGAAGATCAAAGCGATCCACGAGGCCAAGAGGCGCGTCTATGGCGCGCCACGGATCCACGCCGAGCTGAGGATGGCGCACGGCATCCGGGTGGGACGAAAGCGCGTCGAGCGGCTCATGCGATCCGCCGGGATCTCTGGGCTCGTCCCGAAGAAGCGTGGCCGGACCACGATCCGTGTGCCCGGCGTCAGAGTCGCTGATGATCTCGTCGAGCGACAGTTTCGTCCCGATGCCCCGAACGTGCTCTGGCTCGCCGACATCACCTATCTCAGATCCTGGGAGGGCTGGCTCTATCTCGCCGCCGTTCAGGATGCTTATTCCCGGCGGATCGTCGGCTGGTCGATGGCCGAGCACATGAAAGCCGAGCTCGTGACCCACGCGCTGAACATGGCCGTTCACCGCCGCCGCCCCGACGCTGGGCTGATTCACCATTCCGATCAGGGATCGCAATACGTGTCTCTGGGCTTCGGCCAGGCAGCCCGTGACGCCGGGATCGCGATCTCGATGGGCTCCCGTGGAGACTGCTGGGATAACGCCGTCGCCGAGAGCTTCTTCGCGACGCTGAAGAAGGAGCTCATCCACCGCCAGTCATGGCCGACACGACGAGAACTCTCATCGGCTGTCTTCGAGTACATCGAGGCGTTCTACAACCGCGACCGCCGACACTCCACCCTCGGCATGCGCTCCCCAACCGACTACGAGCAGCTCCTCTACGCTGCGAACACCAAGGAATCCCCACCCACCAAGAACATCAAGTCAAACAGTGTCGTCTAAACCGGGGGAAATCCACGGCGGAGGAGAGCTATAGGAGATGGTCATGGTTGATCTAGACGTATGTCTACCGAGCCAGGCAAAATTGGATTCGTACAATTTGAATTGTAATTGCCATGAATACAGCAACGTCAAGGTGTGTTTTTGACTTAGAGGTAGACCGCGCCTACTTTCCGCCGCGGCCTCTGCTCTGCTCTGGCGTAACCCAAATCGGGACGAGTGCTTGCGACACCGCCCGACCTCGAGCACAAGAAACCGCCTTCGATGCCGTGCCTAACCGTAGCCCCTACGGCTAGCTCGTTCTGCATGGATCCTTGGCCGTCTTCTTCGTTGTCAAACCGAAAGAAGTCTTCCAGATCATGCGCGGACACCTTCACGGCGACCCCACGCTGCTGATCGAGTGCGCACGCAAGCCGGCAGGTCTACCGCACGACCTTCTCCGCCGATCAGCGCCGCGCGACCGTCACCGAGCAGCCCGACCTGCGCGACCGGCTGTGCCTGCGCCTGCTGCTCGACTACGGCCTGCGCAAGGGCGCCCTCCAAGCAGTCCAGTTCAAGCACTTCGACCACCAGCGCCGCCGCCTGACGATCTTCACGAAGGGCCAGAAGATCCGCGAGCTGCCGCTCCCCCCCACCGCGCGTTCTGGCACGACCTCGAACACCACATCCTCAACGTCAGCGCCCAGCCCGCGCACTACCTGCTGTGCACCCAGCGCACGATCCCCCGCGTCGGCGTGCGCCGCTACCCGCCAAGCCGATGAGCGGCCACGCCGCGCACGACTGGTGGTATCGCTGCCTCGCCAACGCCGGCATCGTCGCGCCCGGCATGACCGGCGGCGAGCGGATGCACAAGAGCCGCCACACCGCCGGCCAGCGCGTGCTCGACGCGACCGGCAACCTGAAGGCCGTCCAAAAGCTCCTCAGCCACGCCTCGATCCAAACGACCGGCGACATCTACGCCAACTGGGACATCGACCAACTCGCCGCCACGATGGCCGACGTGCTCGCTGTCGACGAAGACGACGAAACGGCCGATTCGCAATCATTCCCCCCGTCCCCGCCGCAAAAACCGTAAGTGTTCAGTTGGTGTGGGGGACATAATTGTGCGTTGTCGAATCCTGGGTTGTGGAGCGCGTGGAGGCTGAGGCGATCTATGACCAGGGCCGTGAGGTTGTGGTGGCGGTGCTTTTGCGGATGGATGAGCAGATCGGGCGCCTTGAAGCGCGGGTTGCGCGTCAGGACGAGCGGATTGCTCAGCTTGAGCGCCGGTTGAATCGCAGCTCGCGTAATAGCTCTGTGCCGCCGAGTGCTGATGGGCCTTCTTCGCCTGCGCGGCGCAGCACAGACCCTTCTGGGCGCGAGCCAGGCGCCCAGTCCGGCCACGAGGGGCATGGGCGTGAGTTGTTGCCGGCGTGCGCGGTGGACGAGGTCCTCGAGCACTGGCCCGCGTCCTGCGGCTGCGGACACGTGTTCTGTGTCGGGGAGCGCGCTCGGGAGGGTGAGCCTGCTGTTCGCCAGGTCGAAGAGCTACCCGTTTTGACCGTGCAGGTGATTGAACACCGCGCGTATCACCTCTGCTGTCCTGAGTGTGGCAAGTATGCGCGCGCTGAGTTCCCGCGGGACGTGTCCGGGAGCGCTTTTGGTCCTCGTCTGCAGGCGGCGCTGGTCGCGCTGTCGGTGCGTAACCGTGTCTCGCGCCGGGACGTGGTCGAGCTCGGCGAAGAGCTCTTCGGTGCCCGCCTGTCGACGGGCAGCGTCGATGCGATCCTCACGCGCGCCTCAGACGCGCTTGCTGAACCCTATGAGGATCTGCGTGAGCGGGTCCTCGCCGCAGCGGCGCTCAACGCGGATGAGACAGGCTGGCGCACCCGCGGAGAGCGTCGCGCGCTGTGGGGCTTGTTCACCAGCCATCACGCGTTCTTCCAAGTCGCGGCCAGCCGCCACGAGGATCACGCCAAGGCCCTGCTTGAGGGCACCAGTGCGGTCGTGACCTCGGATCGCTGGTGGGCCTACCGCAGCCTGCCGATCAGTCGCCGTCAGCTTTGCTGGTCACACCTCAAGCGCGATTTCGCTTCCCACGCCGAAGGGCTCGCTGCTGAGAAAGAGTTCGGCGAACACGGCCTCGCACTCACGCGAGAGGTATTCCAGGCGTGGAGGGCCTTCCAGGACACCCAGGACCGGCGCGAGCTGGAACGCGCCATCACCAGCCTGCAGCGTGAGTATGAGCCGATCATCGCCGGCTACGCCGAGAAACGAGCGCGCAACAAGCGCTGCCGCGGCATGGCCCGCAACCTCATCAAGGCCTGGCCAGCGTTATGGAGCTTCGCCACACACGACGGCGTGACACCGACCAACAACCACGCCGAGCGCGGCCTCCGCAGCGCGGTCATCTACCGCAAGCTGTCCCTCGGCACACAATCCGAGCAAGGAGAGCGACGCATCGAGCGCCTCCTCTCAGCACACACCACCTGCCGACTACAACACCGCAGCCTCCTCGACTACCTCACCAACGCCATCACCGCCCACACCCACGGCGATCCAGTGCCGCTACTCACCTAAGCAAACACCAACTGAACGCTTACGGTTTTTGCGGCGGGGACGGGGGGAATGATTGCGAATCGGCCGTTTCGTCGTCTTCGTCGACAGCGAGCACGTCGGCCATCGTGGCGGCGAGTTGGTCGATGTCCCAGTTGGCGTAGATGTCGCCGGTCGTCTGGATCGAGGCGTGGCCGAGCAGCTTCTGGACTGCCTTGAGGTTGCCGGTGGCGTCGAGCACGCGCTGGCCGGCGGTGTGGCGGCTCTTGTGCATCCGCTCGCCGCCGGTCATGCCGGGCGCGACGATGCCGGCGTTGGCGAGGCAGCGATACCACCAGTCGTGCGCGGCGTGGCCGCTCATCGGCTTGGCGGGTAGCGGCGCACGCCGACGCGGGGGATCGTGCGCTGGGTGCACAGCAGGTAGTGCGCGGGCTGGGCGCTGACGTTGAGGATGTGGTGTTCGAGGTCGTGCCAGAACGCGCGGTGGGGGGGAGCGGCAGCTCGCGGATCTTCTGGCCCTTCGTGAAGATCGTCAGGCGGCGGCGCTGGTGGTCGAAGTGCTTGAACTGGACTGCTTGGAGGGCGCCCTTGCGCAGGCCGTAGTCGAGCAGCAGGCGCAGGCACAGCCGGTCGCGCAGGTCGGGCTGCTCGGTGACGGTCGCGCGGCGCTGGTCGGCGGAGAAGGTCGTGCGGTAGACCTGCCGGCTTGCGTGCGCACTCGATCAGCAGCGTCGGGTCGCCGTGCAGCCGGCCGCGCATGATCTGGAAGCGGAAGAAGTCTTTGACGATCGAGAGGTTCTTGTTGTACGTGCGTGGCGCGCCGGTGCCCCAGAGCGCGTCGAGGAACTCTTCGATGCGCTCGGTGCCGGCGGGTGGCTCGAAGTCCTCGATCTGGAGGTCGAGGAAGTGGCGGGCGAGCTTGTCCAGGCAGGACTCGTAGTCGCGGTAGCTGGAGTCGGTGAGGCGCTTGCGCTTCGCGCGCAGGTAGCCGGCAGCGTCGGCCCCGATCGGCGTCAGTTGGTAGCTCTTGTCGCGCACGGCTTCACGGATGAGCCGCGCGGCTTCGGCGAGAGCCGGCGACGCACCATGCCTGGGGTTATGGGTGTCCGGTGCGCATGGCGCATGGTTGCTCACGTCGATCAGACCAGACCCGCCGTTCGATCTCAAGGGTCTGACAGCCGGGCGCGGCGGCGTGCCGGCGATGGCAGGACTCCCTTCGCGTCGAGGCATCCCGTGGCTACGCCGAGCGGCGGGCGGCGAGTCGGTCGGCGGCGTCGGTGACGTGCGCGAGCGGGGAGCGTGTGCTCGCTTTGCTCCATTCGGCGACCGCGATCTGCGCGCCTGTGTGGGCGACGGCTTCGGTGGCGAGCTTGGCGCGCGTGACGGTTGGGACGGCGAGGAGCACGAACACGTCGAGTGCGCCGAGCTCGCTGCGGGGGATCTCGCGGGCGTAGCGCGTTGCCTTCTGGCGCAGCCGGTGCGCGGGCTCGGTCGCGCGGTCGAGCTCCAGCAGCAGGTGCACGGGCGGACGGCCGGGGAGGATGAGCACGCCGTAGCCGTCCGGGGCCACGCCCTCGAACAGCGTGTGGGTGGCACGTTCGCCGTACCACTCGCGCAGCGCGCCGTGCCCGAGCTTGGCTTCGAGCGCGAGCAGCGAGAAGAACTCGTTGATTTCGACGTGGTGGGAGAGCTTGCCCGACTGCGCCACGGCGAGTGCGTCGGCGTGCCGCCAGCGCAGACGACGACGCTCGACTCCTTGCTGCGCGGCGATGATGTGTGCGCCGGCCTCGTCGAGTATCCAGTGATACGGGGTGCTGCCCGCGCCGCGCTGCCACGGCGGGCGGAAGCGATCGAGCACCCGCAGTCGGTAGAGCGCGTCGAGGCGAGCCGTTGCGGTGCGCGAGCCGGCGAAGTGCAGCCGCACGATCTGCTCGGTTGTGAGCACGTGGTGGTCGTAGCAGTCGCGCACGATCTGCCGGTCGCGATCGGTGAGCCGCGAGCCGAGGCTCACGAGATGCCCGGACGCGATCTTCCCCGGTCGGTCAGCAGTCTGTCGTTCCTTTGCTCGCATAGGTAAGGGCGTCGGTTGAGAGACCCTGGCAATGAGAAAAGGTCGATCGAGGCGCCCTTTCGGTACACGCACCGCTCGGCGGGCCTCGATCTTCCCGGCAGAACGGGAAGATTCATCTGACAACGTGCCGTTGTCAGCCGCACGCGAAGGCTCCATTTGCAGCGGTTTTCAGGGCAGAGGGCCTCGATTCTTAAGGCGGAGGGCAGGCCGGAGGCCAGGCGCGAGGTCAGAGGCGAGCCAACGACGGCAGGTTATTGGTGGCCTCTTGAGATCAGGCGTGGGTTCTGCTCTGCTCTGGCGCGCAGTCCAAGACAACCGAGTGGCCGGACGAGCGCGACAACGCCCGCCCGGCCGTAGCACCGAAGGGACGTGCCTTCGATGCCACGGACAACCGTAGTCTGCTCAGCTACGGATCGCCATTGGCCGTGCTCGTGGGCGCGTCCCTTCCTCGGTGCGGAAAGGGAGCGTTGGCCCTCGATCTTCGAGAGCAGCAGCCGTGGCACCCATACGGGTACGCCCCCGGCTTCCGCGGTGCATTGCTCGTGTACGGCGAGGAACGCGCGAATGCCGCGCTGATCGGCGCACTTGAACAGGACGGCTACCACGTTCGGCGAGCGAGCCGACCCCGGACGTTGGCCGAACGCTGCGAGCCGGGACAGGTCGACTTGGTCATCTTCGGGATGACGCCAGCTCGTGGGCTCGAAATGCTGCGAGCGCTGCGCGCGGACGTGCTCGCGCCCGGCACCGCGAGTGTGCCCGTCTTGTGGATGAGCACGAGCAGCGAGACGACAACCAGCTTGCTGCGGGTGTTCGAGGCCGGTGCCGATGACGTAACGCGCCACCCTCTCGGCTACGCCGAGCTGCTCGCGCGCGTGCGCGCGCTGATGCGTCGCCGGCACAGCCTCATCAACGGCGCCGCCGTCCTTACGCACGGCCCGCTCACGGTGGACACGCTGGCTTGCACGGTCGATTTCGCTGGCGTACCCGTCGAGCTTCGCCCGCGTGAGTTTGCGCTGCTCGCGCACCTGGCGAGAGAACCCACACGGGTCCACGAGAAACAAGAAATCCTGCGCGCGGTGTGGGCTTACCAGTGCCCCGGCAGGACTCGCACCGTGGATACCCACGCCAGCCGGCTTCGCGGCAAGCTCGCCGCTGCTGGCGCGAACGGATGGGTGCGCGCGGCCTTCGGCATCGGCTACCGCCTCGCCCCCGTTGGCTCTGGAGCGCACGCGACTCGAACACCCAGCCCAGAAAGGAGCCTCACGCTATGAGAACGAGGACCGCAAGGAACAGACTGACCGCTGCGATCGCCGCGAGGAACAGGCTCATCGCGCTCGGGCTCGCGGTAATCGAGGCGCGCGAGCAGAAAGGCATGAGCCCGAACGAGCTTGCCGAGGCCTCCGGCATCCCCCTGCGCAGCATCGAAAGGATCGAAGCCGGCGAACCCGATCCTGACGCCGACGCCACCACGACCCCAACCCCCGACCTGATTGCGTTCGGGCGCATGGTCCGCGCCGCGCGCGAGCAGAAAGGCATGAGTGTGGCTGAACTCGCCGAGGCTGCCGGCTTCAAGCGCCGACGGCTTGTGAGGATAGAGGCCGGCGAACTCGATCCACGTTACGACGGGCTGATCGTGCTCGCGGACGGGCTCGGTGTTTGTGTGGCAGCGATTGTGCCGCTCGACACATCGGGGCAGATGTCTACGAGGTCTGACCGAGCTGATGGGGAAGTGGGTCATCGACCGTAAAGCGCCGATCAAGGGCAGATTGTACGATGACCGCGCAAAGTCCGAAGATCCGATGTCGTCCGATGGAGAGAGTTCGGCCAGCCGACCGGCGGGCGTACCACAGACAAAAGCAGAAGCGTTCAAAAAGACCTCTGGAAGGTCAATAGCGTCCTAGGTCAAAGAAGGACGTTGCGTCCATAACAGTGGAGGGCATGTGGACATCGCCTCAGCCGTGAGTGAAGGAGCGAGCATGAACGTGGGTCTGCCCCCACGTGCGGCCCTTACGACTCTGCTAAGCACTGAGTCTCTAATCTTCGCGGCGTTTGCGATTACAGTGACTCTCGCGCTCCCAAGCGAAGGCGGCCGTAGCACATTCTTTACACGCGGCTGGTTCGGTGGGGTCGTGATTCTGATCCTAGCGGTTATAGCCACATCCGCGTTTCATGCGTTGGTGGCAACATTGCAGCCCGCGCCGCCGCATGGCTGGAACGCGTGGGCGAGGGCGGTGGGCGTGGGTGTTGGCATATGCGCCCAGCCGCTCGTTGCGATACCTATCACCGTAGCTGCTGTCAAAACGAAGCCAGGCCAAATCAAGGCGAAGGAGTCCGGTGGCATCTAAGCATCCGTTGTTTGGGAGCGACGACGAGATTAACGAGGCAGACGCGCTAATGGTCTTCGCGTATCTTCGTACTCTTGAGGGTCGTTTTCGACTCAAACGTCTATTTTTGGCGCTAGATGGCGGGCAGGATTCGCTCAGCATTCTGAAGCTCGATCCGTGGGATGGTCGCCTGCTTGCCGCACTCGCGAACTCGTTTATGCGCGGCGACAGAAAGGTTCTCGGCTGGTTTATGGCGCGCAAGCCAACCGGATTCAAGACTACAGCCGACGTAGATCGTCTACACGAGTTGCTCGGCAAAGCTGTATCTGAGAAATTCCTGACTGCACGGAAGAAGCCGAAGGATAGGGAGCGCCCGCTCGCGGTATATGACGGGATCGAGCAGAATCTTGTGGCGATCCTGGATGAGATGCGAAAGATGGGTCAGCTAACTGAGCGAGAGGCGAGCTTTGCGAAGGAGCTCGCAGTCGAAAATGAGCAGTATGGAGATGGCTTGGAGACAGCCAAGCGTCTACTCGAAGACGCCATAGGCGACTACGAGAGCCTCGTGCCGGCAGTGGCCTCTGGGGCCAGCGAGATTCCATCTGAGGTCCAAGGCAAGGCGATCGCCAAGGCGGCGTTTTTGCGGCTTCGAGCCGACGACCTCGCAGAAATCGCTGAGGGCGAAGGGCTTGTTGATCTCACTACACGGGACGCCCTGGCCGAGGCTCTAGCGAGCCGCTTCAAGAATGAACACGACAAGGTGGCCCGACTCGTTTTGCGCCAAGAGGACGGTGACCCGGAATACGGGTTGGTCACTCGATTGGTTCCGCTGGATCATGCGCCGGATCTCTCGCAGGCAGCAAAGGAGCTTTCGCCGCTGGTTGGGCGTTACTTCGAAACACGGGTGGCACAGTGGTTTGTGTTTCTTGGGGTCGAGCCAGGTGGTAGCGAGTTGCTCATTAAGGGCCGAGTCCTTGGCTACTCTGTTCGCCCGGCCGAGGTGGCCGATGCTGCGAAGCTGAACGCCAGTCCTCATAGGGACGACGTCACAGTACGCCTTCGGAAAGGCATTCCCTGGGCGGAGACCGATGCTCGCCGTCCCGGCGACCTCAGCGCTGTTCGTGCTGTACTTCGTCGTGCCGACATCGCAAAGCCGCTTGAAGCGGTCCCGAGTCCGGCTCCTATCGATGAGCCTCCGTATGCCGCATGGGATCCACGCACACTCTGGATGCTTGAACTCATGCAGAGGGAGTTGTCGACAGATCCCTTCAGTGTGCATAACGTCCTGATGGTGGACTTCGAGCGTCCTTTGCGTGGTGAGCAAGTTCCGCTCGACAGGCCAAGCGTTCAGGCGATTCGCCTCCGTGGAAGTCAGCTCCAAGATCATCCCGAGGTCTGCTCGCTGATCACTCGGCAAAGGCATATGTTGGACATCCAGATTCAGCTGCGGTACTGGGCCAATAAGCAGGCAGGCACGAGCTTGCTTCCTGGTATACGGGTTACCTGGGCGGGCAATCATGTGGCTGTAATGACCGGAGATGTCGATGGCCATCTCTCGGTTGAGCTACATCGCAGCCTCGTTAATGCTGTCCGAGACGCTGTAGGACGCGACGTGGATATCGACCGGCTTCGGCTGCTTCTCCGGCGAATTGAGCGTAACGCCGGTATGGGTGAGGCTGACCAACTCGATCCAGTCCTTGAGACCACCAATGGGACCCCGGACGGCAAAGCCGCCGATAGTGGCAGCGGAGCCGGAGTACCTAACGCGAGCTAAGCTGCGGCGACTGTGCTCAGCGTTAGCGCTGCCTCTTGCTCCGGCACGTTGCAAGCCGCGAGCGGTCGGTGTAGATGGTGAGCATTGGCGCCGGGATAAGCGCGAACCCAGTATCGGTCGTAACGATTGCCTTGGCGCCGGCCATGATGGCACTGGCGGCGTGGACCGAATCGTAGGAGGCGAGCCCATAGTCGATCATCATCGTTGCCGCCATGTCGGCGGCACGGCCTACAGGCACCGGGATGTGATCGACCGACGTGAGCAGCCTCTCGTAGCGTGCGACGGCATCGCGTAGGAGTCGTCCACCTCGGCGGCGCACACGGCCGTCTGTGCGATGGCTGCGCCATTGGCCTCCCCAGCGTTCCTTGAGGGCGATCGAGAATGCTGCCTCTACAAGCTCGACGCGAAGCAGGTCGCTCGTGACCATCGATACGCCACTCTCGACGATGCGAGCGAGGAAGCTGGCGCACGTTGGATGCAGCGGCTGGGTAGCGATCAGCGCCTCGACTACGAAGCTCGTGTCGAGCGCGATCGGGTCTGGTAGCAGGAGAGCCGGGTCCTCGATGGCCAAGACGCCGCGCGTGGGGGAGCGGCGCCGGCCTGAGGGCATGGCTCAGCGTCGGCCGTACATGCTGGGCGTCACGCGGACCTTGACCCGGAGCCCTTGTGTAGCCTGCGCGACGGCTGCGCGCTTTTCCTCGATGCTCTTGGCCGTCGCGGGACGCCGCAGCTCAGCTAGCTCCTCAGGACTGAGGCGTTCGAGCCTTCCGTTGCCGGTCTCTTTGCGTGCCACGACACTCATGGTATCCGCCCGCATCCTGCCATCGCCTTCGGATGGCTTGCAGATCGCCGTGGCAGGTGATCCGCCCGCCGATCGATGGATGCCGCTCACCCTTCGTCCCCCGGCCGTGGAGCTGGAACCCACCCCCAGTTCGCCGAGGGTGTCCCGAATGCGTGTGGGAACGACGCCCTCGTTACCGGAGCAGTAGTAGTCGAGGTAGGACTCTCCCTTGCAGGCGAGGTGAGCGACGACGCCGCCCGCGTGGCGCCAGCTCATCGAGACGGGCTCTGCGTCAGCATCCCGGCGGCGCCAGCGCACGTTGCAAAGCGCGCCGTACAGATCATGTGCGAAGGCGTCCTCCGTGCGTACGCGCTCGGACAGCGTGCGAAGCGCCATTTCGAACGCCTCGAAATCATCCTTTGGCTCTGTGCGTGTGATCGAGTCGCCGTTGCTCTGGTCGGTTTGCATTGAAAACGCAGTGTAGCGTTTTGTCTACAATGCTTCGGGTGCGAGCGACGGTAAGGCGCTGTCTGAAAGGCCATCTCCGCAAAGGGGCAGAATGGCCTGGTCGAGTGGCTGCGGTCGTGCCCGGAGCATGACTGGTTCGTGAAGATCGACTCGGGGTCGACCGTGAGACTCGACGCCGACTGGCAGGAGACGGCTTACCTCTTCCGCTCGCCGGCGAACGCGCGCCGTCTGCTTGATGCCGCCGGCGCGGCGGAGCGCGGCGAGACAGCCGAGCGCCGTCTCGACCGCGAGTGAGGAGGTTCGTCTTCACTCCGAAGGGCTGGGAGGGGGCCGCTCGCAACGCGATTGCTCCTCACGCTGGGAACGTTGCGCGGGTTCGATTCCCGCCGTCTCCACTAGTTCCTCGTTTTCGCTGCAAATGAAGGGTTTTTGGTAAGCGTTTAGTTGCCCGCTCTGCTCAGTTGAGCAGTGGCACGGGATCTCCGCGAGCGTGGGCGCTGATTGCCTCGGTGAGGTAGACGAACAGTGATCGCCCTTGCAGGCGGCAGGTGGTGTGTGCGGAGAGCAGTCGGGCGGTTCGCAGCTCTCCGGTTTTGGACTGGCTGCCGAGCGAGAGCTTTCGGTAGATGACCGCGCTGCGGAGCGCGCGCTCAGCGTGGTTGTTGGTCGGCTCCAGGCCGGGATGCTTGGCGAACGTCCACAGCGCCGGCCACGCCTTCAAGAGGTTGCGAGCCATCCCGCGGCAGTGGCGGTTGCGCGCCCGTTTCGCCGCATAGCCTCGGATGACGGGCTTGTATTCGCGCTGCAGGCGGCGGATTGCGAGCTGGAGGGCTTTGCGATCTGCGGTGTGCTTGAAGACCTCCCAGGCCCAGAAGACACGCTCACACAGTTCAAGGCCTCGTTCGCCGAACTCCTTCTCTGCGCCGAGGCCCTCCGAGTGCGCGGCGAAGTCGCGCTTCAAATGAGCCCAGCACAGCTGGCGACGCGCCAGGGGCAGATGCGAGTAGGCCCACCAGCGGTCAGAGGTAACGATCGCCTTGGTGTCTGCGAGGAGCTCTTTGGCGTGGTCCTCGTGGCGGTTCTCGGCGACGTGAAGGTAGGCGTGGCGATCGTCAAAGACACCCCACAGCGCGCGACGCTCTCCGGCGGTTCGCCGGCCGGTCTCGTCCATGTTCACGGCGCGGCTCAAGCGGAGCTGATCGAGCAGGTCGGCGTGCGGGTCTGCGAGAGCCTCGCCGACGCGCGAGAGGATCGCGTCAACCGTACCGGTTGAGATCCGCGAGCCGAACAACTGCTCTGCCAGCTCGACCGCGTCGCGGCGAGAGATGCGGTTGCGGACCGAGAGCGTCGCGATCGCGGCCTGCAGGCGAGGGCCGAAAGCGCTGCGGGATGCCTCGTGTGGGATCTCGGCGCGCACAGGCCCACCACAACCCGGGCAGCGGACTCGCTGGGCGCGGTGCTCTGTGACGTTGACCGTGATGACCGGCAGCTCCTCGACCTGATGGCGCATCGGCTCGCCGACCCCCACATGCTCCGACTCAGCGAATACGTGACCGCAGGAGCAGCGCCCGGGCCAATGCTCGATCACCTCATCCACCGCCCACGCCGGCAAGAACGGCCGGCCCTTGCCCTCGTGGCCGAGCTGTCCGCCCCGGGGGCGACCCGAGGGGTCCTTGCTGCGGGCCGGAGCGCTCGGCCCATCGGCACTCGGTGGCTGTGAGCTGTTCTTCGACGAGCGGTTCAGCTGGCGCTCGAGCTTCGCGATCCGCTCGTCCTGGCGAGCCACGTGCGCCTCGAGCTGTGCGATCCGCAAGTCCATCGCCAACAGAACCTCAACGACAGCCTCACGGCCCTGGTCATAGATCGCCTCCGCCTCGACGCGCTCCACACCCCGACATTCGACAGCGCAGAGTTATGTCCCCCCAACCCACTGAACGCTTACTAAAAAGTGCTCATTTGCAGCGAAAACGAGGAACTAGTGGAGACGGCGGGAATCGAACCCGCGTCCGCGATCGCGTGAAGATGGCGTCTACGAGCGTAGCCGGCGCTCTGATCTCATCCCCCGCTCGCCTCGCCGGCGGGGTTGTGGGGGACCAGCCTCCTGAGATTTCCCCGGCTTGGCGGAGGCGGACCGCGCCGGGTGAGCCTGCTATCTGATCCCGGCGATCCCCGCCGCAGGCTGCGGGGGCCGAGACCTCACTCGCCTAGTGTTACTAGGCGGCGAGGGCGTACTCGTGAGAGTCCGCACTTATGGTTTTCCCGGGTGTTTTACGAGGCCGCCCGGAACCTCGACTCGCAACCACCCCCACGAACCGACCACGTCGAAGCCTGTCGTCCCCGGGGGTTACTGCGCCTTCAGTGTAGCGCCGCTGCGCCGTCCGCCACGCTGGCGAGGAGCCCGCGCGCAGCGCCCGGCCGCGGACGAAAAACGACGCGGACCGAGCCGCTTGAGGAACCCGCCTCGGTCAGGCCCGGAGGCCTTTCGGTCTGTGGGTGGCGCGGCCTCACACCTCGGTGGCCTCGCTCTTTGCGACTCAGTTCCGCGTCTGGATTCAAGGTAGCTCGCGGCCCCTCCGTTTGCAACCCCTCGCGACGATCGTTCCCGCATTTTCCCGACAAAAACTCGCCCACCCTCGGAGAGCTTCGATCGCAACGTCCGGCGAGGCCGATCCACAACCCGTTAGGGAACGCTTATCAGCGGTGCCACAATGGGTGCATGGACAATTCGGAGTTCTCCCTGTCCGCCCCCGCCTCCGCGGTCCCGATGCCGCCCGCGGTGTCGCCCACCGCGCCCGGCGCATACCCCAGCCAGGCGGTCGAGCAGCGACCCGTTCGGCGCGCGCGCCGGCAGCCGCACGGGCGCAGTGCGCAAGCGCATCGGCAGCGGCTCGCGGCGATCGTCGCGCTGTTCGCGAAGTTCTGGGCGGTCATCAAGGGCGGCTTGCTGCTGCTGCCGAAGATCAAGGTGCTCACCACCGCCGGCACGGCGCTCGTGTCGGTCGCCGCGTACACGCTGTTCTGGGGCTGGACGTTCGCGCTGGGCTTCGTGGTGCTGCTGTTCGTGCACGAGATGGGTCACGTGATCGCGCTGCGACGCGAGGGCATCAAGGCGAGCGCGCCGATGTTCATCCCGTTCATGGGCGCGGTGATCGATGGCGAAGTCGCTCGGCGACAACGCGCTCGCGGAGGCGCGCGTCGGCCTCGCGGGCCCGGTGCTGGGGACGCTCGGCTCGGGCGTCGTGCCTGGCGATCGGCGAGGCGACCGGCAGCGACTTCTTGCGCGCGCTCGCGCTACATCGGGCTTCTTCCTCAACCTCTTCAACCTGCTGCCGGTCGTGCCGCTCGACGGCGGCCGCGCGATGGCGGCGATGGCGCCGTGGATGTGGTTCGTCGGCTTCGGCGCGCTGGTCGCGCTGGCGTTCATCGACGCCCAACCCATCCTGTTGATCATCCTGCTGTTCGGCGGCGATGGAGCTCTAGCGCCGCTGGCAGGCAGCGCAGGACGCGCTCGCTCGAGCAGGCCGCCTACTACCGCGTCTCGCCGCGCAACCGCCTGCTCGTCGGCGCTGGTCTACGTCGGCCTGATCGTGGTGCTCGCGCTCGGGATGGCGGAGTCGCACATCCTCAGCTCGGCGGGCCACAGCTTTCGCTCCATCTAAGCGCAGCCGGCCGCGCCAGATCGCGCCGGCAGCTAGCGCCTGGCTTCGCGCAGCCCGCGTTCGATGTCGCGCTTGGTGTCCCTCTCGCGCAGCGTCTGGCGCTTGTCGTAGAGGTCCTTGCCGCGCGCGAGCGCGATCTCGACCTTGGCGTGCGCGCCGGAGAAGTAGATGCGCGTCGGCACCAGCGTGAGGCCGCGCTCCTTCGCGCGGCGCCGCGATGCGGTCGAGCTCGCGGCGGTGCAGCAGCAGCTTGCGCGTCGCGCTCGGGATCGTGGTTTTCGCGCGCCGCGGGGCCGTAGGGCGGGATGTGGATCGAGTGCAGCCACAGCTCGCCGTCGTGGATCGCCGCGTAGCCGTCCTTCAGCTGCGCGCCCGTGGTGCGCAGCGCCTTCACCTCCGTGCCTTCCAGCACGATCCCGCACTCGAGCCGCTCGATCAGCTCGTAGCGGTGCGACGCGTAGCGGTTCGACGCGACGTCGCCCGCGCCGATCTTGCGCTTTCCCTTGCCCTTTGCCATGTGTCGAGCCTAGATGGTCGGAATCGTTTTAATGGGCTCCGCCCTGGCGGGCTCCGCTGCTGGCGTGCGTCGTGGCGCTCAGCCGGCAGGCAGTAGATCCACGCGGCCGCGGATGGAGTCCACGCGCGCCACGCGCACGTCGATCTCATCCGCCAGACGCAGCGTCGTGCCAGGACGGTCTCCGTGGAGGATGGTGCCCTGCTCGTTGAGCTCCCACCACTCGCGCTCGCCCGTGCCGGACATGTGCCGCACCGGGAGCATGCCCTCAAAGCCCGTGGCGCGCGTTCGCGTCTCACTCGCGCCCGCATCGGGGCCGTCGTGGCCATCGGCGTCCACGCCCGCCCCAGCGGTGGCGAACGCGATGAATGCGCCCGCGGAGATCAGGCCGGTGACCTCGCCCGCGAACACCTGCTCGGTGCCCGTCTCGAACAGCAGCCGCTCGAGCGCGAAGCAGCGCGCCACGTCGTCGGCGTCGCGCTCGACGATCATCGCGTCGCGCTCGCGTTCGGAGCACCACGCGCCCAGCTCCGCCAGCTCGCCGCTGCGGGGCTCGCGCTCGCCGCCGCCCACCGCGGAGAGCAGCGCGCGGTGGCACACGAGGTCGGGGTAGCGGCGGATCGGCGAGGTGAAGTGGCAGTACGTCGCGGAGTGCAGCCCGGCGTGGCCGAGGTTGGCGGGCGAGTAGTAGGCCTGCTTGAGCGAGCGCAGCACCAGCGAGCGAGAGCGCCGCGCGACCGTGGCCCGTGCGCCGCACGTGAACGTCGACGCGCTTTGACATCTCGCCGATGAGCGCGGCCGCCTGTGAGGAGGACATGTTCTCCGGAAGCGCCGGCGTGGGCACCTCGAGCGAGGCGAGCTGGTCGGCGAGCCGTTCGATGCGCTCCGGCTGCGGGCGCTCGTGCACGCGGTACAGGCACGGCACGCCGCGCTGTGCAGAGCAGGCCCGCGACGGCTTCGTTGGCGGCGATCATCAGGTGCTCGATCAGCCGGTGGGACTCCGTCTGCACGCGCGCCACGATCTCCGCCACGTTGCCGTGCTCGTCGAAGGAGAACTCCGGCTCCTCGGAGTCCACCACCAGCGCGCCGCCGCGCTCGCGCTCGCGCTGCAGCCGCGCCGCGACCGCGCGCGCCGCGCGCAGCGGCTCGCCCCACGGATCCGCCGCGGACTCGCCGCCCGCGAAGATGCGGTCCACGCGCTCGTAGTCCAGACGCTCGTCCGAGCGGATCAGCGAGCGGTAGAACGCCGCGCGCGCGACCGTCGCGCCGTGCAGCTCCATCTCCACCGTCACCGCCAGGCGGTCCACGCCGGGCATCAGCGAGCATGCGTCGCTCGACAGCGCGTGCGGCAGCATCGGCTCCACCGCCCCCGGCGCGTACGTGCTCGTGGCGCGCCTGCGCGCCTCGCGGTCGATCAGCGAGCCCTCCGGCACGTGCGCCGCCACGTCCGCGATGTGCACCCACACGCGCGTCGCATCATCGCCGAGCGCTTCGGCGGAGATCGCGTCATCGAAGTCGCGTGCGCTGACGGGGTCGATCGTGAACGTGGGCAAGTCGCGCAGGTCGCGCCGGTTGTGAGTCGCCTGCTGCGCGCGCTCGCCCGCCGTGCGCGCCTCGCGCTCCACCGCCGCGTCGAACCCTCGCGCGAGGCCGCGATCGAGCATCAGCCCCTCGATCACGTCGCGTGCCACGTCCGGGCGACCGATCACGCGCACGATCCGCGCGCCGGCGCCGCGGGCGCCCTTGCCGCGACCGCCACCACCGTGCCCGCTCGCCCCGCGGCTGCCCGCGCCGTGACCGTCCGGACCGCGGCCCGAGTCGCGCCCGGTGCCCGAGTCGCCGCTTCCAGGCCCACGGCCACCCGTCTGCACGAGCACCATGTCGCCAGCGCGCGCTTTCGCCGCCGCGCCGCGCCCAGAGCCGGGCGAGCCGATCGTCAGCTGCGCCGAGCCGCCTCGCCGCCGCGTCGTCTCGGAGGCGTCGCCGCGCGGCGGGAACAGCGGCTCGGCGATCAGGAAGCGCCCGCGCCGCTCGAGCACCGCCACGACCGAGTTCGCCGGCGCGGGACCGCTCGGCCCGGTCTCCCCGCCGGAGCGACGCCGCTGCGAGCCGCTCACCTGAGCTTCGCCGCGAGCGTGCGCAGCGCCACGTCCAGCCCGTGTTCGCTGTCGACGTCGCGAACGATCACTTCGGGGGTGATGCCCGCGCCCTGCTTCACACCCCCGCCGCCGAGGTTGCGCCCGTTGGGCGTGAAGTACTCCCCCACGGTGATGTCCAGCGCGCCGCCGTTCGACAAGCCCTGCTCCTCCTGGAAGACGCCCTTGCCGAACGTGTGCGTGCCCACGACCGTCGCGCGGCGGTGGTCCTGCAGCGCCGCCGTCACGATCTCCGCGGCCGACGCGGTGTTGGAGTCCACCAGCACCACCATCGGGATCGAGCCCGCGATCGCCCCGCCGGTGGCCTTGAGCGTCACCGTCGGCTGCGTGCGCCCGCGCGTCGTCACGATCTTCGCTCCCTTCGCGATGAACACGCTCGCCACCAACTGCGCCTCTTCCACCAGGCCGCCGCCGTTGCTGCGCAGATCCAGCACCAGCCCGCGCGCGCCGTGGCGGAGTTCGTGCTGCACCGCTTCGCGCACTTCGCCGTGCGCGCCCGGGGTGAACGTCGCCAGCTCCACCACTCCCAGCTTCACGCCGTGCAAAGTCTTGCTCAGCGACGCCACCACCGGCTCTGACACCACCGCGCGCGTGATCGCCAGCGTCCGCCGCGCGCCCGCGTGCCCATGGTCGCCGGGCCGTTCGATCTCCAGCTTCACCTGCGTCCCCGGCTGTCCCTTGATGAGCGCGATCGCCGCTGCTTGGGAGACCCCTTTGAGCGTGCGCCCGCCCACGCCCACGATCAATTCCTCCGCCTGCAGCCCCGCGCGCTTGGCGGGGGAATCGTTGAACACGCGTGAGATCAACAGCCCGCGGGGGCTTGGCGCGACCGACACGCCGATGCCCGTGAACTGCGGCGCGTGACCGAATTCGCCGTATTCCTTCGGCGTGAGATAGTGCGAGAAGCGGTCGCCCAGGCTCGACACCATCCCCGAGATCGACGCGCCCGACAGCTGGCGCGGGGAGATCGGGCGGTAGTAGTTGCGCTCGATGCGCTCGATCGCTTCGTCCACGACGAGCGTCTGGTGGTTCGCGACAAACACGTCGCGCGCGAAGCCCGGCAGGTATTTCGGGTGCCCTCCGAGCCACAGGCCCGCGAGCAGCAGCACCGGCAGCAACGCCGCGAGCACGGCGGTCAACGGCTGTCTGACGGGCGGACGCATCGCTGCGCGCAAGCGTAGTCGAGGCCATCCGCGTACCCGGACCCGGTCGCGCGTCGTTCCGGGTTCCCGTCGAACCTTCTAGGGTTGGGCCATGGCCACGATCACCTCGAGCGTCGTCCCCGCCAACGGCTTGCCGATCCACCGCATCGAGCTGCCCGGCACACGCGCGCTGACGATTCTCGTCGCGTTCGACGCGGGCGCGCGCAACGAGCGCCCCGAGGAGAACGGCATGGCGCACTTCCTCGAGCACCTCGTGTTCAAGGGCGGCGAGAAGTACCCGCACTACCGCGACGTCAACGAGACCGCCGAGCGCCTCGGCGGCGTGCTGAACGCGTACACCAGCCAGAACCTCGTCGCGTTCCACATCACCGTCCGCGCCGAGAGCGCCGGGCCCGCGATCGACCTGTTGAGCGACTTCGTCGGGCGCCCGCACCTCGACGCGGAGGAGCTCGACCGCGAGCGCGGCGTGGTGATCCAGGAGATCAACCGCGCGTATGACCAGCCGTCGATGGTCGCCGAGTACCTCATCGACCGCGCAGCGTTCGGCGAGCACCCGCTCGGGCGCACCGTGCTGGGGCCCGAGGAGAACCTCCGCAGCTTCACCCGCGAGGGCATCGCCGCGTTCCGCGAGCGCCGCTGGGCGGGCTCGCGCGGAGGCGCGTTCCTCGCCGGCAACCTCGAACACCTGCCCGGCGAGGAGCAGCTGCAGAAGTGCTTCGCGCGCTTCCCAGCGCTTCCCGAGCCCGAGCCCTACGTGCCGGTGCCAGCGTTCGCGCCCGAGACGCTCGTGGAGCAGCGCGACACCAACCAGTCGCACCTCCGCATGATCTACAGGCCCCACGTCGACGTCACGGATGTGCGCCAGCGCGCCGCGCTGTCGATCTACTCCACGCTGCTCGGCGGGTCGATGGGCTCGCGACTGTTCGACGAGATCCGCGAGAAACGCGGCCTGTGCTACTCGGTGTCCGCCATGGACCACACGTTCGCCGACGCGCCCATCCTGCAGCTCAGCTCGGGCCTCGAGTCCGGCAAGTGCGTCGAGGCGTACACGCGCATGCGCGAGATCGTCGACGAGCTGCGCGACGACGGCCCCACCGAGGAGGAGGTGCAGCGCGCCCGCGCCTACGCCGCCGGTCGCACCGTGCTCGGCTTCGAGAACACCAACGCCGTCGCCCGCTACGCCGCCACGGCGCACGTCGTATTCGGCGAGGACATCGACCCCGACGCCGCCATCGCCGCGCTCGACGCTGTCACGTACGACGAGGTTCGCACCGTCGCCGCGGGCATCGCCGATGAGCTCGCCATCGCCTGCGTAGGACCCCACTCAGCCGACGAGTTCTAAGGGTTCGCCGCCCAGAGGCGCCCGCGATCGGGCGCCGTCGCGCTCGAATCCTACGTTGCAGCGCTGGAACTGACACATCCAGGCGCCATATCATGCATTACTTGGATGGCGAGAAGGGCAAGCCTGGAGGGGCCGCCTGCCGCCGATGAGCGGAATCGCGCTACACCACAACAGGTTTGGAGCTGGCGTTTTCAATGATGGCTGGGAGAATCACCGCGCGAGCGCTCGCCACTGCGCTGCTCACGTTCGGCGTGCTCGTCGCACTCGCCGTCGGCCCAGTCGCGCTCGCCACAGCCGCGCCCAACCTCACGATCGAACAGCCGCAGTCGGGCAGCGCCTCGACCAACGATCTCCCAGTCTTCGGCGGCAGCAGCGAAGACGAACTCGACGCCGTCACGGTCAAGGTTTACGCCGGCCCGAGCGCCGAAGGCGAACCGGTCCGCACGCTCGTCACGCTGTTTGCCCCCTCCGAAGGCAAATGGGAAGTCGCCGACGAAGCGCCGCTCGAACCCGGGGTGTACACCGCGGTGGCCGAACAGGAAACCGAAGGCGCCGTCAGCGAACCGGTGACGTTCACGATCGAAAGCGTCGACACAACAACGCCCACGGTGTCGATCGAACCGGTGGCCTCGCCCACGAACGACGCCACACCCACGCTCACCGGCGGCGCCGGCATCGAACCGGGCGACGGCACCGTCATCGTCACCGTCTACGAAGGCCCCACAACCGCGGGCGCAATCGCATCGACGGGCGAAGCCAACACCGAAGGCGCCGCCTGGGACTACACGCCCGCCGAACTTCCCGACGGCACCTACACCGCGCAGGCCACCCAGGAAGACGCAGCCGGCAACACCGGCACAAGCGCATCCGTGACGTTCACCATCGACACGACCCCGCCCACCGTGTCGATCGAACCCGTGACCTCGCCCACCAACGACGCCACGCCCACCCTCACCGGCAGCGCCGGCACCGAACCAGGCGACGGAACGGTCACCGTCACGATCTACGAAGGCCCGGCCGCGGAAGGAGAAATCGCATCGGCCGGCCCCGCCACCGGCGAAGGCTCGACCTGGAAATACACGCCCGCCAAACTCCCCGAGGGCACGTACACCGCCAAGGCGGTCCAGCACGACCAAGCCGGAAACACCGGAGCGAGCGTCGCGGTCACCTTCATCGTGGACACCACCGCGCCACATCCCACCATCACCGCCCCCTCCGAAGGGGCCGTGCTGAACGCCTCCAGGGTCACGATCAGCGGCACCGCCGGCCAATCGGGCGGCGCCCTTCAATCGATCAGACTGAAGATCTATGCCAGCGCATCGACCGCGGGGAGCCCCGTGCAGACGCTCGAAGTGACCGCGAGCGCGGGCAAATGGACGACGGGCGCGAACGGGCCGGTGCTCACCGACCATCTCTACACGGTGCTCGCCGAACAGTCCGACCAGGCGGGCAACGTCGGCACGGACACCGTCACGTTCACGATCAAAACGAGCTCGCCGACGGTCACGCTCAACACGAACTCATCCGTACACCGTGAAGGCACGCTCGTGACCGACGCCACGCCCAGCTTCAGCGGCACCGGGTCCACCGCGCCTGAAGACAGCCCGACGATCATCGTGAAGATCTACAGCGGCGGATCCACCTCCGGCAGCCCAATCCGGGAAATCGAATCCACGCTCAGCGGCTCCAAATGGCAGACGGGCCCCGTGACGGCGCTCGCGGACGGCGTCTACACGGCGATCGCCGAGCAGGAAGACACGAGCCCCTTCGGCGAAACGGGCGTCAGCACGTCTTCCACGTTCACCGTCGACGGACACCCCCCGGCCGTCACGCTCACCACTCCCGCCAACGCCAGCACCACGTCGAGCTCCACACAGCCGCTCGCGGGAGCGGCGGGCACGGCATCTGGCGACGACGCCGAAGTCAACGTCCAGCTGTACTCGGGCTCGAGCACCGGCGGCCCGTTGCTGCAGACGATCACCGTGCAGGCTTCCGCCGGCAAATGGTCGACCGCCGCCGGCGGGCTCGAACCCGGCACATACACCGTGCGCGCCGAACAGAGCGACGATGTCGGCAACCTCGGCCTGAGCGCCCCCGCGACGTTCACGATCACGACCAGCCCGCCAACTGTCACGCTCAACACTGGCACGTTCATCCACCGCGCGAGCCTGCTCGTAACCGACGCCACGCCCACCTTCAGCGGGACAGGGTCCACCGCACCGGAAGACAGCACCACGATCATCGTGAAGATCTACAAAGGCGAAGCCACATCCGGCAGCCCCGCACGAGAATTCGAAAGCACGCTCAGCGGCTCCAAATGGCAGACCGGCCCAGTGACGGCACTCGCGGACGGCGTATACACCGTGATCGCCGAACAGGCGACGTCTAACCCAAACGTGACGGGCTCCAGCGCGCACCCCACGTTCACCGTCGACGGACACGCGCCGCTCGTCACACTCACCGCCCCCTCCAACGCCAGCACCACGGCAAGCTCCTCGCAACCACTCGCCGGGGCCGCCGGAACAGCCGCCGGCGACTCCACCACGGTCACCGTCCAGCTGTACGCGGGTCCCACCGTCACCGGAACGCCGATGCAGACGATCACCGTGCCGGCCTCGGCCGGCAAATGGTCGACCGCGGCCGGACTCGAACCCGGCACGTACACCGCACGCGCCGAACAGAGCGACGACGTCGGAAACATCGGGCTCAGCGCCCCCGCCACGTTCACCGTCACCGCACCCGAACCCCCACCGGTCACCAAGACCGAACCCACGCCCGTGACTCCGCCGGTGACGCCCCCCGTGACCACGCCCGTCGCGCCCCCACCGCCTCCCCCAGCCGCCGCGGAACCCACGCTCATGCAGCCGTTCCCCGTCGTGCGCATCGCCGGCTCCGTCAGCTCCTTCGGAGTGAAACTCAACCTGCTCTCGGTGCAAGCGCCGGCCGGCGCGACCGTGACCGTCAGCTGCCACGGACACGGCTGCCCCGCCAAGCGCGTCGACACCATCTTCGCATCCGGGCGCAGCGGGAGCAAGCTCGGGCTCGTCACGATCACGTTCCGGCGCTTCGCGCGCTCGCTCAGCGCGGGCGCGTCGCTGCAGATCAGGATCTCCAAGACGGGACAGATCGGCAAGTACACGCGCTTCACCATCCGTCGCGGCAAGCTCCCGAAGCGCCTCGACACGTGCCTCAGCCCGGCCGGCATCCAGCCGATCACGTGCCCGTCGTGAGCGCCGTGCGCGACATGGCCATGCGCTGGATCGACTCCGAGCGCGCGCCCGTGCCGCTGAGCGCGCGCCCGTGGATCGCGCTGGCGGTGGTATGCCCGACGGTCTTCCTCTGCTTCTTTCTGATCGGGCGCTCCACCATCTCCGCCAACGCCCCCCACACAACCGTCGCCACGAGCCTCCCCATCGCCTACGGCGGCGCCGCCGTTCCAGCGCAGCTCGGCAGCGCTCCAGCTATCCAAGCGATCACAGCCGCACAAGTACGACATGGGGCAGCCTCGCGCGCCGGCTCGACGGCCTCGACCGCTGCCACGCAGCCGGCAGCCGCGAGCGCACCCACCCCAGCCTCCGCCACGCAGCCACAAGCGTCCAGCGCGCCCACGCAGGCCTCGACCCCCACGCCCGCCGCTGCCCCCTCGACGCCCGCCCCTGCGCGCCACGCACAGCCCCACAAAGGCGGTCGCGTGTCGTTCGACAGCTCCGGCTGAGCTCGTGTACTGGTCGACCGTCAGCCTGCTCAGGCTCGCCACTCCGCTGCTCGCCGCGATCGCAGTCGCGGGCTACCTCGTGGGCCACCAGCACGCCACCACCGCACCCGCGAACGCGTTCGGCGAGCCGACACACATCGCCTACGGCACGAACGTGCTGCTCGAATACCCCGTCAGCTGGCAAACCGCCGCCGCCAGCGCCGCCCCCACGATTCCAGGCCTGTCGATCGCCCACGAGATGCTGCTCGCGCCCGCAGGCGACGGCGCCCACAGCGGACTGCTGAGCGGAACGATGTCCAGCGAAAGCCCGCTCCCAGCACAGCTGCTCGGCGGCCTGCGCGGGACGCCCCACACCGAAGTCGTCGACCTCCTCGACGCACAGGCCTACAGCTACAGCCGGCTCAACCCGCGTGGCTACAGCGGCGCGCTCCAGCTGTACGTCATCCCCACTCTCACCGGCAGCCAGACGGTGCTCGCCTGCTACGCGCCCGACGCTCTCTCGAGCCCCATGCGCCAGTGCCAACAGATCGTCGCCGGACTCACGCTCACGGGCGCCTCCCCCACCGACCTCACGCCCGACGCGAACTACGCCGCACTCCTGCACACGCTCGTCAGCACGCTCGACGCACAGCGGCTCGAGCTGAGAAAACGGATGAGCCCGCGCAGCGGCGCGCAGGCACTCGCGCACCTGGCCGCGACGCTCGCCAACGACCTCGCCGACGCCGCCGGCTCGCTCGCGGCGCTGGAACCGCCGCGCACCGCCAGCTCCGCCCACATGGCGCTCACACGCTCCATCCTCGGCGCGCGCCGCGCATACGACGCGCTCGCGGCCGCCGCCCTCGGCGCAAGGCCCGCCCGCTACGCCGCCGCACAGACACGCGTCGCGCACGCCGAGACCGCCGTCGACGCCGCCCTGCAGACGTTCACGCTGCTCGGCTACAGCCGCCCTCGCTGAGCTCGCCCGGAGGCAAGCCGGAACGCGGAGTCGCAAACGACGCCCAGCGTCTGGTCAGCCGAGCGCGACCATGCGCTCGATCGGCACGCGCGCGCGCTCCGCAACGTCCGCCGGCACGCGCACCTCGAAGCGCATCTCGCGCAGCGCGTCGCGCAGGTTCTCAAGCGTGATCATCTTCATGTACTGGCACGACGCCTCCGCGTTCGCCGGGATGAACTCAACGTCCGGCGCCGCCATCCGCAGCGGGTGGAGCATCCCCACCTCCGTCGCCACCACCGCCTTGTGGCGCGGGCGCGAAGGCGATGCCCCGCCAGCGCTTGCGTCAGCCGCCTCGACGTCCTGCGCCGCCCGCTCGGCGTACTGCAACATCCCGCCTGTCGAGAGCATGTGCACGCCCTGCGCCGACACGTCGCCCGCCGCCACATACTCCATCACGCTCGTCGAGCAGCCGCACTCGGGGTGGATCAGGAAGTCCGCGCCTGGGTGCGCCGCGCGTGTCGCTTCGATGTCCGACGGGCGAATCCCAGCGTGCACGTGGCACTCGCCGTCCCACACGTGCATCCGCTCGCCCAGCTCCTTCTCCACGTACGCGCCCAGCCACATGTCCGGGCCGAACAGGATCTCCGTGTCGGGACCGTGCGTGTCGTAGATGTGGCGCACCACGTCCACCGCGTTCGCCGACGTGCAGCAGTAGTCCGTCAGCGCCTTCACCGCCGCGGTCGTGTTCACGTACATCACCACCACGCCCTCCGGGTACTGCGCGCGCCACGTCGCCAGCTGCTCCGCGTCGATCGACGCCGCCAGCGAGCAGCCCGCGTCGAGGTCGGGGATCAACACGGTCTTCTCCGGGCACAGCACCGACGCGGTCTCCGCCATGAAGTGCACGCCGCAGAACACGATCGTCTCCGCGTCGGTCTCCGCCGCCTTGCGCGACAGACCCAGCGAGTCGCCCACGTAGTCGGCCACGTCCTGGACCTCCGGCACCTGGTAGTTGTGCGCGAGGATCACCGCGTTGCGCTTTTCCGCGAGAGCGCGCACCTCGGCCTTCATCGCCGCGATCTCCTCGGGCGAGAGCGACGGAGCGCCGGTAGGGGCCATCGGCAACGTGGGAGCCATCGGGAGGTTCATGGCAGGGCCTCCAGGGTGAGGGAAAGGTCCAGGGCGGGCGCGGAGTGGGTCAGCGCACCCATCGAGATCCATTCTACCCCCGTCTCGGCGACCGTCCGGAGCGTCTCGAGCGTCACACCGCCGCTCGCCTCGAGCTCGGCACGACCGGCCACCCGCGCGACCGCCGCACGAAGCTCGGCCGCATCCATGTTGTCCAGCAGCAGCCGCGGCGCACCCGCCGCGAGCGCCTCGTCGATCTCCGCCTCGTTGCGCACCTCCACCTCGAGCGTGCCCGCCAGCTCGGGCGCCACCTCGCGCGCACGCGTGACCGCCTGGGCGATCCCGCCCGCGGCCGCGATGTGGTTCTCCTTGATCAGGATCGCGTCGAACAGACCCACGCGATTGTTCACCGCACCGCCCGCCGCCACCGCCGCCTTCTCCAGCATCCGCAGGCCCGGCGTGGTCTTGCGCGTGTCGATCACCTTCGCGCCCGTACCCTGCACAGCGCGCGCCGCCAGCGCCGAAAGCGTGGCCACACCAGAGAGGTGCGCGAGGAAGTTGAGCGCCGTGCGCTCGCCTGTCAGCAACGCGCGTGCGCTGCCCTCCGCCGTCAGGACCGGGCCACCGGCCTCACGCCACACGCCCTCCTTCACCAGACGCTCCACACGCACCTCGGGGTCGAGCTGCGCGAACGCCTCTTCGGCCGCGTCGAGGCCGTAGATCGAGCCGGGGGCCTTCTGCGCGATCGTCGCCCGCGCCCGCGCGCCGGCCGTCACCGTCACCTCCGTCGTCACGTCACCACCGCCCACGTCCTCCCGCAGCGCCGCCCGGACGAGCGCGACGAGGCCCTGCACCTGTTCGCCGCCCACTCCTATCCCTGGCCCGACGCGGTCGACAACAAATACGCACGCACGAATCCATCTAGATCTCCATCGAGAACTCTCTGCACGTCGCCCATCTCGTGCCCCGTGCGATGGTCCTTCACCATCGTGTAAGGGTGCAGCACGTAGGAGCGGATCTGCGAGCCGAAGTTCACGTCCTGCGCCTCGCCCTTCTCCGCCGCGATCTCCTGCTGGCGTTCGCGCTCTTTGCGCTCCAGCAGCTTCGCGCGCAGCATCGCCATCGCCGTCGCGCGATTGGAGGACTGCGAACGCTCGTTCTGGCACTGCACCACGATCCCGCTCGGGCGGTGCGTGATCCGCACAGCGGAGTCCGTCTTGTTCACGTGCTGGCCGCCCGCGCCAGACGCGCGGTAGGTGTCCACCTGCAGGTCGTCCTCGTTGATCTCCACCTCACCCGAGTCCTGCACCACCGGCGCCACCTCCACGCCCGCGAAGCTCGTCTGGCGGCGGTGCGCCGAGTCGAACGGCGACAGGCGCACCAGCCGATGCACGCCGCGCTCCGCGCCGAACAGGCCGTAAGCGTTCTCGCCCGATGCGCGGAACGTCGCCGACTTGATGCCCGCTTCCTCACCCGCGCTCGCCTCCAGCAGCTCAACCTCGAAGCCGCGGCGCTCGCACCAGCGCATCAGCATCCGCAACACCATCTCCGCCCAGTCCTGCGCGTCCGTGCCACCCGCGCCCGCGTTCACGCTCACCAGCGCGTCGCCCGCGTCGTAGCGACCCGAAAACAGCCGCTGCTCCTCCAGCGCCGCCAGGCGCTCCTCCACCGACGCGATCTGCTCGTCCACCTCAGCTTGCAGGGACGCGTCCTCGGCCGCCATCTCGCTCAGGCCGTCCAGGTCATCCACGTCCGCCCGCAGGGCGTCGAACGTCTCTAAGCGCTTCGTCGCGCGCGAGTGCTCCGCCGAAACCGCCGCCGCCCGCTCGGAGTCGTCCCAGAAGCCCGTAGCTCCCATCTCGTCCTCGAGCGACGCCACGCGCTCGGCCAGCTCAGCCGGGTCAAAGATAGTCCGAGAGCAGCTTCATCTGCTCGCGGATGGCAGCCAGGCGCTGGGGGGTCGATTCGCTGGGCGTGACTGTGGCCATGGGGTCACGGTATCAGCGGGGGTGGTGGGGACACGTGTCGATGCCCCTAACAGCGATGGCTCACCAGAGCACGGGCACGTCATACGCGGCGATCCACGCATCGTTCGAGACCAGCGTCAGGCCCTCGCTTTGAGCTTGG
Organism: uncultured Solirubrobacteraceae bacterium; assembly: GCA_963813055.1. Lineage (GTDB taxonomy): Bacteria > Actinomycetota > Thermoleophilia > Solirubrobacterales > Solirubrobacteraceae > Palsa-744. The sequence goes on along the minus strand of CAWEXM010000004.1, from coordinate 746,081 downwards.
GCAACAAGCATCCGGTCGAATGGGTCACGGTGATGAAGCGGAAGCGCGCCGGCCGTCAATGCCTGAGCGCTTGAGATCGGCAGTTCCGTGAACCCTTCACCGAGGAGAACATCCAACAGGTCGTCTGGAAGATCGAGCTTTCGTTGCGCCTGCTTGATCGCCAACTCCCAAATCGAAGCAACGCTGAAGAACAGACGTACCGCAGGCCGTTCCATCGTCTTGCGAGCGTCAGCGCCGAGCCGAGCGTCATCCGCCTGCCACCACAGCAACGCGTGGCTATCCAGTAGGAGCGGCGGAGTCAATCCCGCATACCGAAGAGGCGCTCGATTTCCTCATCTGGCTCGTTGAAGTCATCGCTCATCCAGATCTTCCCGCGGAGTGCGCCAGGCTTGCGCGGCTTGGGCTCCTCAGCGGTGTAGGCGATGATCTTCGCCACCGGCCTCTGCCCGCGACGGATAACGATCTCCTCGCCATCGGTGACGCGCTCGATCAGACTCGAGAGTTGGGTTTTCGCCTCGGTGACCGTGACTGTCTCGGACATATTCGCATCATATCAGACCTGGTTGACCTGGTCTGATATGCGCCTACGCGCCTGACCCAACCCGAACCCGTGTTGTGTTGCCCTGCGATCCACCCCATCCGGCCGGCTCCGTCAACCCTCTGCGTAGGGCGTCGTCAACAAGACGCGGGCGCCCGCGCAAGCACGGTCGCGTTCTCCTCGCCCCCGGCGCCATGGAGCATGCCCGGCCCGCTCTCTGCTGCCGGAGAGTTGCCACATTGAACGCCGACCGACCCACCCAAGCGCTCATTTACCCCTGCAAACAGTGACTTCTCATCAAAATGTTCACGCGCTTCACCTGTAACTGCTACTCTGCCAGGTGAAAGTCAAGTCCTTGCTGAGGCGGCGTCTCTCCGACGCAGGCCAAGAGCGCGGGAGTTGGAGGGGTCACATCCCTCCAACTCCGACCGGGTAACGAACCAGGACTTGGCTTTCCGCTTTTCTTTTCCGCTTGCAAAGCATATCAAAATTCTTTATTGCGTTCCGGTTCTAAAGTTCTTATTCGCATTCTGGTTCTAAGTTCTTATTTAGGTCCGGTTCTAAATTGTATTTGCATTCTGGTTCTGAATTCTTTTTGCGTTCCAGTTCTAAGCGTTCTATTCGTATTCTCGTTCTACGTTTTCTTATTGCGTTCCGGTTTTTAAATCGTTCTTTATGATTTCGGTTTCTAAATAGCTCGTATTGCAGCTTCGGCGCTAATGGTTCTTTTTCGGTTTCGGTGCTAAATAGTCGGTTCCGGTTCTAATTGCTTTATTGCTCTTCGTTTCGATTTCGGCGTTCTTAGCTCACGCCAGCTCTTTAGCCTTGAGGATGGCTCCCTTTAGATACCGTTCCGCCGGGGGGCGAAGGACTGCGGGCGACAAGGCAAGCCGGAGGACACCGGCCGGCGCCCGCCATACGTGCCACCCAGCGGTGCATGCCCGTGGGACCAATCATCCAGCTCCGAGATTGGAGCAGGTTCTAAGCGTCGGCGGACGAACCCTCCGGCTTGATCCGCTTACGCCCCTTCTGATCGGTGCGCCCCGTCCCGATGCACTCGCGGCACACGATCCATTTGCTCTCCTGCGGCGCCTCGTCCTCGACCGCGGGCGGCGTCCACCACTTCCACCCCGCGCCGCCGCACGTCGTACAGCGGTCGCCCTCGGGAATCAGCCTGTCGCTCTGAGCCATTTGACCACCCTACCCTCTAGGGCGGTCGTGGATCAAGCGAGGCCCGACCGGGCCGGCGCCGCAGGACGCAGGGAGCGTGGCGTGCTTTGCACGCGAGCGACTGCGACCGGGCCGGCGCCGCAGGACGCAGCATCGCGCCGTGTCCACGGCCGCCCTAGGTTCCGTGGCACTTCTTGAACTTCTTACCGCTGCCGCACCAGCACGGGTCGTTGCGGCCGACCTCGTGCTCGTGGTCCACCACGCGCTGCTCCACCACGGGCATCGTTTCGCCCTCCGGGCCTTCGCCGAAGCCCTGCGGAGCGCCGCCCGCGAAGCCCGCCGCGGCCGCCGCGGCCGCCAGCGCACCCGATCCCGCCTCGCTGTGTCCGCCTGAGTAGGACACGCGGCCCGCGCGCGTGGAGCTGCCCGCGGCTCTGAACGGCTGCATCGGAACGCCCCCGCCACCGCCGCCGTTCTGGCCCTCCACGTTCACCTGCACGTTGAAGATCATTCGCGCGTAGTCCGCCCACACGCTGTTCATCAGGTCGCCGAACAGCGTGAACGCCTCGTTCTTGTACGCCACCAGCGGGTCGATCTGCGCGAAGCCGCGCAGATGGATGCCCTCGCGCAGGTAGTCCATGTCGAACAGGTGCTCGCGCCAGCGTTCGTCGATGATCTGCAGCAGCAGGAAGCGCTCCAGCGCGCCCATCAGCTCCTCGCCCAGGGAGTGCTGGCGGGCCTCGTACAGCTCCATCGCCGTCGCCACGATGCGGTCGCTCAGCGAGCCGCGGTCCACCGTGTCGCTGTTCAGTTCCTCGCGGGCCGATGTCGAGCGGGAAGAACTGGCCCAGTGCCACGAACAGGCCGTCCAGATCCCAGTCCTCGAGGAAGTCGCCCGGCGTGTACTGGTCGACCGTGCGCTCGATCACCTTCGCCACCTCGCCGCGCGCCTCCTCGCCGATGCTCTTGCCTTCCAGCACCTCGTCGCGGTAGGCGTAGATCACTCGACGCTGCTCGTTCATCACGTCGTCGTACTCCAGCACGCGTTTGCGGATCAGGAAGTTCTGCTCCTCGACCTTCTTCTGCGCTTTCTCGATCTGTTTCGAGAGCATCCCCGCCTCGATCGGTTCCTCGTTGCCCTCGTCGTCCACGCCGCCCAGTTTGTCCAGGATGCGGTAGATGCGGTCGCCCGCGAACAGGCGCACCAGGTCGTCCTCCGCCGACAGGAAGAAGCGCGACTCGCCCGGGTCGCCCTGACGGCCCGCGCGACCGCGCAACTGGTTGTCGATCCGGCGCGACTCGTGGCGCTCGGTGCCGCAGATGAACAGCCCCCCCGCCGCCATCACCTGCTCGCGACTGTCCGCCAGCTTGCGCTCCACCTCCGGCAGGATCTCGCGCATCCGCCGCTCGTACTCCTCCACGTCCTCGCGGTCCACGCCTTCGCGCGCCAACTGCTGTGCCGCTAGGTGCTCCGGGTTGCCGCCCAGCTTGATGTCCACGCCGCGGCCCGCCATGTTCGTCGCGATCGTCACCGCGCCCGGCTGGCCCGCCTCCGCCACGATGTCCGCCTCGCGCGCCGCGTGCTCCGGCTTCGCGTTCAGCACCGTGTGCTTCACGCCGGCCTTCGTCAGCCGCTGCGACAAGAGCTCCGAGACCTCCACCGAGATCGTCCCCACCAGCACCGGCTGGCCCGCCTCGTGGCGCGCGACGATCTCCCTCGCCACCGCGCTCCACTTGCCCTCCTTCGTCTTGTAGACCTGATCGTTGCGGTCCGCGCGCACCATCTCCCGGTTCGTCGGGATCTGCACCACCGGCAGCTCGTAGATCTTCATGAACTCCGTCGCCTCCGTCAGCGCCGTGCCCGTCATCCCCGACAGCTTCTCGTACAGGCGGAAGAAGTTCTGGTAGGTGATCGTCGCCAGGGTCTGGTTCTCCTCCTGGACCGCCACTTTCTCCTTCGCCTCGATCGCCTGGTGCAGGCCCTCAGACCAGCGCCTGCCGTCGAGGATGCGCCCCGTGAACTCGTCGATGATCGCCACCACCCCGTCGATCACCGCGTAGTCCACGTCGCGCTTGTACAGCGCCTCCGCGCGCAGCGCCTGGATCAGGTGGTTCACCAGGTGCCCGTTCTCCGCCCTGTACAGGTGGTCGATGCCCAGGAAGCGCTCCGCCTTCGCCACGCCCTGCTCGGTGATCGCCACCGTCTTCTGCTTCTCGTCGATCTCGAAGTCGAAGTCCGCCGTGAAGTTCTTCTTCATCCGCGGGTCCATGCCTTCGGGGGTCTTGCCCACCACCATCTGCGGCGCCAGGCGCGCGAACTTCACGTACAGATCGGCCGCCTGTTCGGGCGCGCCCGAGATGATCAGCGGCGTGCGCGCCTCGTCGATCAGGATGTTGTCCACCTCGTCCACCACCGCGAAGTAGTGGCCGCGCTGGACCTTTTCCTCCAGGTCCTTCGCCATGTTGTCGCGCAGATAGTCGAAGCCGAACTCCGAGTTCGTGCCGTACAGCACGTCGCAAGCGTACGCGCGCTGCTTCTCGTCGTAGTCCTGCTGGCTCTGCAGCACGCCCACCGACACGCCCAGCGCGTCGTAGATAGGGCTCATCCATTCCGCGTCGCGGCGCGCCAGGTAGTCGTTCACCGTCACCACGTGCACGCCCCTGCGCGCGCGCGGAGCGTCCGGATTCTCGGGGTCCGGGTCGCGGACCGCCAGCGAGTTCAGCACCACCGCAAGCGTCGCCGTCAGCGTCTTGCCCTCGCCTGTCTTCATCTCCGCGATCTGGCCCTCGTGCAGCGCCATCCCGCCGATCAGCTGCACGTCGAAATGGCGCATCCCCATCGTGCGCCTGCCCGTCTCGCGCACGATCGCAAAGCACTCCGGCAGCAGATCGTCCAGCGACTCGCCATCCGCCGCGCGCTCGCGCAGCGCGTCCATTCGCGCGCGCAGCTCAGCGTCGCTGTCCTGCTCCAGCTCCGCCTCGAACGCACCGATCAGCGCCACGCGCTTCTGGTAGGTCTTGAACTTCTTCGCCTCGCCGACGTTCAGCGCGCGATCGAGCAGTGAGGGCATGCGCCAAGGATAGCTCCCGCCGCGCGCGCGGTCAGCCGTAAGCCGGATGTCGTCTCCGGCTCACGGCCGAGCCCGTCCTCACCGGCCCTCGGCGGGACCGAAAAAGCTCAGAACGAAGCCAGTCCCCCGCCGCGCGCGGCGGCCCGCGCCGCACGCGCAGCTGCGGCGTGCGCCTCGCGGCGGTGCCTCAGTTTGTCGCGATGGCGCTTCACCTGGCGGGCCAACTCGTCGACCATCAGGTTCATCGAGTGCAGCAGCTCCGGCGATGCGTCGTGCGCGCGCAGCGTCACCCCCTTCAGGTACAGCGTGCCCTCCGCCACGTGGCAATCGGCCACGCGCGGATTCGGCTCCTTGAAGATCTCGATCTCCAGGCGGGCGAGGTCTGAGACCTGCCGCGCGACCTTGGTCAGACGGCGCTCCGCATGCGAGCGCATCTCGTCGGTGACCGGGACGTTTCGACCCTTGATGTCGATTTGCATCGTAGGCTCCTTCGTTCGTCCTTTTGGGGGTTGCCGTGACATCGATGCTACGCCTGTGCACGGCGGATGTAAATAGGTTTGGACACACGATGTCTACGGCTAACTACCCATGTCCTACGACCTCTACGCTGGTTGAGGTTCGCGTCCCGCGCCACGCCGCGCGCGAGCCCGGTGGGACAATCGGCGCGTGAGCCCCCGCCTCGACTGGTCGTTCAGCCCCGGAGTGCTCATCGGCGCGACCATCCTCGCCTGGGTCTACGTGCGACGCTGGCGCCAAGTACGCCGCGGCGTGTCTCCAATGTCCGGTGCCGAGGCGCCCACGTGGCGGCTGTGCTGCTTCCTCGCCTCGACCGCGCTCGTGCTCGCAGCGCTCGTCTCGCCGCTCGACGCGCTCGCCGACCAGCTGTTCTTCGGGCACATGATCCAGCACATGCTGCTGCTCGACGTAGTGCCCATCCTCGCCATCCTCGGACTCACCAAGGTGATCCTGCGCCCCGTCACGCGCGCCGTGCACGATCTCGAGCGTCGCGCCGGCCCGCTCGCCCATCCAGCATTCGCCGTCGTGCTGTACGTCGCTGTGATCTGGGCCTGGCACGTGCCCGCCGCCTACGACTTCGCCGTCCGCCATGCGCTCGTGCACGTGCTCGAGCACCTCTCCTTCGTGCTCGCCGGCTCGCTCTACTGGTGGCATCTGCTCTCCCCCATCCGCGCGCGCCTGCGCCTCGACGGCATGGGCCCCGTCGTCTACATGGCCTCCACCAAGCTGTTCGTCGGCGCGCTCGGCATGGGCCTCGCGTTCGCGCCCTCCGCGCTCTACCCCTATTACGTCCATCACGCGCGCGTGTGGAACATCTCCGCCATCAGCGACCAGTCGATCGCGGGGCTCGTCATGGCCGTCGAGCAGTCCATGGTCATGGGCATCGCGCTCGTAACGCTGTTCATGCGCGCGCTCAGCGAGTCCGAGCGCGAGCAGCAGCGCCGCGAGCGCTACGAAGCGGTTTAGCCGCGACGACGCAGGCTCTGCAGGATGCCGCCGTGCCCCGCGATCGCGCCGATCAGGATCGACTCGCGCGCGATCTCCGTGCCGGGGAACACGATGCTCTCGCGCAGCTGCGCGCGATCGCCCACGACCGCCCCGTCGCCCAGCACCACCGGCCCCATCAGTCGCGCGCCCGCGCCGATCTTCACGTCGCGCCCGATCCACACCGGCCCCTCGACCTCCGTGTCGGCGCCCAGCGGCGAGTCTCCGACCACTGTCACGCCTGGGCTGATCTCCTCGCCCTCGATCTCCAGGCGCAGCGCGCCCCGCAGCGCGTCGAACGTGCCCTGACGGAGCTCCGCCAGCGAGCCCACGTCGTTCCAGTACTCGCGCACCTCGTGGATGTGGAACGGCACATCGTTCTCCAGCAGCACCGGAAAGATGTCCTGCGCCCAGTCCGCGAACGGACGCTTGGGGAAGAAGTCGAAGATCTCCGGGCTGAACACATAGATCCCGCAGTTGCCCAGATCCGACAGCGCCTCGTCCGGCTCCGGCTTCTCCTGAAAGCCCGTGATGCGGCCGTCGCGGTCGTGCAGCACCACGCCGTACTCGCGCGTGTCCGGCACCTTCTTCACCGCCAGCGTCGCGATCCCGCCGCTCTCGCGGTGCCTCGCCGCGAGCGCTCCCAGGTCGATATCCGTCAGCGCGTCGCCAGAGATCACCAGGAACGAGTCGTCGCCGAAGAAGTCCGCGCACGCGCGCACGCCCCCCGCCGTGCCCAGCAGCTCCTCCTCCACGCGATAGGTGAGCCGCTCGCCGAAGTAGTCGCTGATCGTCTCCGGGAAGTAGTGCAGGTTCGCGATCACCTCATCGAAGCCGTGGCGTTCCAGCAGCTCCACGATGTGCTCCATCACCGGCCGGTCCAGCACCGGCACCATCGGCTTCGTGATCTCGTACGTCAGCGGGCGCAGACGCGTGCCGAGCCCCGCCGCGAGGACCATTGCTCTCATGCGCTGAGAGAGGTTATTGCTAGTAGCGGTAGTGGTCGGGCTTATATGGCCCCTCAACAGAAACGCCTATGTAGGCGGCCTGCTCGGGCCTGAGCTTCGTCAACTTCGCTCCCAGCGCGTCCAGGTGCAGCCGCGCGACCTTCTCGTCGAGGTGCTTCGGCAGCACGTACACCTGCTTGTCGTACTCCTCGTTCTTCGTCCACAGCTCGATCTGCGCGATCGTCTGATTGGAGAACGAGTTCGACATCACAAACGACGGGTGGCCCGTCGCGTTGCCCAGGTTCAGCAGGCGGCCCTCGCTCAGCAGGATGATCGAGTGGCCGTCGGGGAACTTCCACTCGTCCACCTGCGGCTTGATGTTCGTGCGCGTCGCCACCTTCGACAGGCCCGCCACGTCGATCTCGTTGTCGAAGTGGCCGATGTTGCCCACGATCGCCTGGTGCTTCATCCGCGCCCATGTCCGCCGCGGTGATGATGTCGCGGTTGCCCGTCGTCGTGATGAACACGTCCGCCGTCTCGATCACGTCGTCGAGCGTTTTCACGTCGTAGCCCTCCATCAGCGCCTGCAGCGCGCAGATCGGGTCTATCTCCGTCACCACCACGCGCGCCGCCTGCGCCTTCAGCGAAGCCGCCGAGCCCTTGCCCACGTCACCGTAGCCGCACACCACCGCCACCTTGCCCGCCAGCATCACGTCGGTCGCGCGGAAGATGCCGTCCACCAGCGAGTGGCGGCAGCCGTACAGGTTGTCGAACTTCGACTTCGTCACCGAGTCGTTCACGTTGATCGCCGGGAACAGCAGCTCGCCCGCCTTCGCCAGCTCATACAGGCGGTGAACACCCGTCGTCGTCTCCTCTGTGACGCCCTTGATGCCCTGGCCGATCGTCGTCCAGCGCTGCGGGTCCTCCTCCAGCGAGCGCTGCAGCAGCGTCAGGAACACCGTGAACTCCTCCGACTCCGCCTGCGCGGGGTCCGGTACAGCGCCGGCCGCCTCGTACTCCGTGCCCTTGTGCACGAGCATCGTCGCGTCGCCGCCGTCGTCCAGGATCATGTTCGGGCCGCCGCCGTCGGGCCAGCGCACCACCTGCTCCGTGCACCACCAGTACTCCTCCAGCGTCTCGCCCTTCCACGCGAACACCGGCACGCCCGCCTGCGCCATCGCCGCCGCCGCGTGATCCTGCGTGGAGAAGATGTTGCACGAGCACCAGCGCACCTCCGCGCCGAGCGCCACCAGCGTCTCGATCAGCACCGCCGTCTGGATCGTCATGTGCAGCGAGCCCGTGATGCGCGCGCCCTTCAGCGGCTGGGCGTCCGCGAACTCGCGGCGGATCGCCATCAGGCCGGGCATCTCGTGCTCGGCGAGCGTGATCTCCTTGCGGCCGAACTCCGCCAGCGAGAGGTCCGCGACCTTGAAGTCGGTGTCGGTCAGCGTTGCGGTGGGGGTCATCGTCTCTCCATGGTAATTGGTCGTTGCGCGCGGCTCAGCGACTGGCGAGCGCGGCCTTCAGGTCCTCGATCAGCGGCACCGGCCCCGGATCCACGCCACGCAGCGCTGCCAGGTAGATCGACACCATGTCCCCGAGCAGAACGAGCGAGATCACACGCTCGATCGCCGTCTGCCCGCGTGTCTCCAGCCTGAAGCTCGCCGCCGCGTTGCCCGCGATCAGACGCTCGGTCAAATCCATCCTCTCCTTCACCCGTGGGTGAGCGTCCGAGTCGTCCAGGAACACCGCCGAGAAGCGTCCCAGCTCGCCCGCTCCCTCCCAGCCCGCGATCTCGTTGTGGTCCAGCTCCGGCAGTTCGTTCCAGAAGCAGGGCTGCTTCGAGTTCTCGTTGATCTGCGTCTTCCAGCGATAAGCGATCGGGCTCGTCAGGCCCGCGCCCGCGATCACCGGCGTCGTGCCCAGCAGCCCGCGCGCAGTCGCCTTCGCGAGCGAATCCTCCGGCGCGTCGGGGCCCCACTCCGCCACCAGCTGCTCGGTGTGCGACGCCGCCACGTCGATCTCCGAGGTCAGTCTCGGGCCGGCGCCGCACAGCGCCGCGACCTCGAGCGCGGCCACGATCATGTACGCCACCGCCGCGCGCGGCTGGAAGCCGCCCGGCAGCGGGATCACCGGCACGCCGTCCGCGCGCGCCATCTCCGCCAGGCGCCCGCCCGTCGTCACCACCGTGCGCTTCGCGCCCAGCGCACCCGCCGACTCGTAGCACGCAAGCGTCTCCTCGGTGTTGCCCGAGTAGCTCGCGCACAGCACCATCGTGTCCGGCGTAGTCCACGTCGGGATGCCGTACGCGCGCGTCACGAAGATCGGCCGCGACGCGTGATCGCCCAGCGCCGCGCGCGCCAGGGCACCGCCGATCGCCGAGCCGCCCATGCCCGCCACAACCAGCCCCGCCGTCGTGTCCCAATCCTGCATGATCGCCGACTCCACGCGCCACAGCGCGTCGCGCAGGTGCTCGGGCAGAGCCAGCACGTCGCCCAGCTGGTCGGAGAGATCAATCCGGGCGATCGCCGCGCGCGAGAGCTCCTGCGCTATGGGTGTCGCTGTCGCGCCGCCATCGCTCATCTGCTCGCCCCCTGTGGTCGTGGAATGGTTGTGTTCATGGTTCGATAGCTGTGCTTGGAGTGCGGGTATGGCCTTCGTGGCGAAGCGCCGAGCCTAGAACTCGATCGCGCCGTCCGGCAACTGCACACCAGGGAAGATACGCGCCCCGCGTGCGATCACGTTGCGTGCCCCCACCACCACGCCTTCGCCGAGCACCGCCCCGCCGCCGATCTTCGTGCCCGCGCCGATGCGACAGCCCGCCGCCACGATGCAATCGCGCAGCTCGCAGCCCTCGTCGATCTGCGTGCCCTCGAGCACCACCGAGCGCTCCACGCTACTGCCCGCGCCCACCGTCACGTCCTGCGCCAGCACCGCCAGGCTGCCCACGTGCGCGCCCTTCGCCACACTCACGCCGCGCTCGATGACAGCCGGGGGAACAACGCGGCCATGCACCTCCGCGCCGTCCGCCACCGCCAGCCAGTTCTCGCCCAGCCGCTCGCACACCGCCGTGTTCACGTTGCCCTCGATGATGTCGAAGGTGCCCTGCAGATAGCGCTTCGGCGTGCCGATGTCCAGCCAGTAGCCGTCGGATACGTAGCCGTGCAGGCCGTCTCCGATCAGCGCCGGCCACACCTCGCGCTCGATCGACACGTTGCGATCCGGCGCGATCAGCTCGAGGATGTCGCGCTCCAGCACGTACGCGCCCGCGCTGATCAGGTTCGAGGGCGCCTCCTCGGGGCTGGGCTTCTCCACGAAGTCGCCCACCGCGCTTCCCTCTCCGAGCACCACCACTCCATAGGCGGACGGGTCCTCGACTCCCACCAGCGACAGCGTCGCCCGCGCGCCCGTCGACTCGTGCTGAGCGATCTGCGCCGTCAGATCGATATCCGTCAGCACGTCGCCGTTGAGCATCAGGAAGCGCTCGTCGAGCATCGGCTCCGCCAGCTTCAGCGCGCCCGCGGTGCCCAGCGGCGTGAGCTCCTCCACGAAACGCAGGCCGATCCCCAGCTGCGAGCCGTCGCCCAACACCTCGCGCACGCCGTCCGCGAGGAACCCGCACGACATGATCACGTCGTCCACGCCGTGCCCGCGCAGCCACTCGAGCATGAACGAGATGAACGGCCGGTCGACCAAGCGCACGACCGGCTTGGGGATGTTGGACGTCAGCGGGCGCAGGCGCGTGCCCTGCCCGCCGACCAGGATCACCGCCTGCATCGGCTAGCGCCTCCCGATGCCCTCGTAGACGAGCCCCGCGGCGCGCACCGCAGCCGGATCGAGGGCGTTGCGCCCGTCGATCAAGACATCGCCGCGCATGAGCCGGGCCACTTCCGCCCAGTCGAGTTCCCGCAGCTCCTTCCACTCGGTGACTAGCACCACGGCGTCGGCGTCCTCGACGGTCTCGAGCGCGGAGCCGCAGTAGCGGAGCTCCGGCATCAGCTTGCGAGCCTCATGCTCGGCGACGGGATCGTACGCGCTTACGACGGCACCCTCCGCCCGTAGGCGCGCTGCGAGCACCAACGAGGAAGCTCCCCGCATGTCGTCCGTCTCGGGCTTGAAGGCCAGCCCGAGCAGACCCACCCGCTTACCCGCCAGGTCACCGACGTGCCGCTGCAGCTTGGACACCACGCGTCGCTTCTGCAGTTCGTTGACCTCGGTCACGGCATTCAGGAGCTGGAAGTGGTAGCCAGAATTAGCCGCCAACAACTTCAGCGCACTGACATCCTTCGTAAAGCAGGAGCCGCCGTAGCCAATCCCCGCCTGCAGGAACTTCGGGCCGATGCGATCGTCTAGGCCGACCCCATGCGCGACCTCGATGACGTCGGCGCCAGTCTCCTCGCAGACGTTGGCGATCTCGTTGATGAAGGAGATCTTGGTCGCCAGAAAGGCATTCGAGGCGAGCTTGATCATCTCAGCGCTAGCCACGTCCGTTCGCACGAGCGGCGCCACGAGCGGCGCGTAGAGATCGACCACAGCGTCGCCCGCCCAGCCACCAGCATCCCCCACGACGACTCGGTCGGGGTGCTTGAAGTCGTGGACCGCCGAACCCTCCTTCAAGAACTCCGGACACGAGACGTACGCCATCGCGTGCTTGCCTCGTTCGCGCAGAACGCGCTGGATCGTCGCCCCTGTGCCGCATGGCACCGTCGACTTCATCACGAGGGCGTGGCGATCGGAGCCGGTCATCTCCTCGACGACAGCGTTGACCGCCGTCAGGTCGGCGTCCCCGGAGTGGGTCGGTGGCGTCCCCACTGCCACGAACAACAGGCGAGCGTTCGCCAGCGCATCTGCGATATCGGTCGAGAAGTGCAGCCGCTCGGAGTTGCGCGCGATCAGCTCCTCCAGGCCCGGCTCATAGATGGGCACCTCGCCAGCGCGCAGCCGCTCGACCTTCTCCGCGTCGATGTCGACGCAGTACACGTCGCTGCCCAGCTCCGCGAAGCCGGCCGCCGTCACGAGACCCACGTAGCCCGTGCCGATCACGCCGATTGGCTCTCGTGCTTGGCTCATAGCGAGGCGAAGGCTAGTCGGTGGGGTCTGGAGACGCTTGGGGGTGACGCGCGGAGGCGCGGATCAGGCCCCGACGGCCAGGAACGCCTCGTAGCGACGCGCGTCGCGCAGACGGCGCGCCTGCTCCTCGCTGCCGTCCTCCGCCCGCTCCGCAGCAGCTCGCGCTTCGCTCAGCTTCGCCTCGAACGTCGCGCGGTCGAGCGCCTGCGGCGCGATCGCCTCCTCCACGAGCACCAGCGCGCGGTTCTCCGCGAACTGCAGGTAGCCCTCCGCCTGCGCGAAGCGCACCACGTCCGTCTCGGATCGGTACAGCCGCAGCTCCGTCGGCTCGAGCATCGCCAGCACCGGCTCGTGGCCGGCGAGGATGCCGATCGAGCCGACCACCGTGCGCGTGGAGATCATCTCGACCTCCTCCGAGAACACCTCGCCCTCGGGCGTCAGCACTTCCGCTGAGAACTTGGTCCGGGCCATTATTTCTTGGCGGCCTCGACGACGTCCTCGATCGTGCCCTTCAAGAAGAACGCGCTCTCGGGGATCTCGTCGTGCTTGCCTTCGATGATCTCCTCGAAGCCCCTGATCGTCTCCTTGATCGGCACGTACGCGCCGGGGGTGCCGGTGAACTGCTCCGCCACGAAGAACGGCTGGGACAGGAAGCGCTCGATCTTGCGCGCGCGCTGCACCGTCAGCTTGTCCTCGTCGGAGAGCTCGTCGATGCCGAGGATCGCGATGATGTCCTGGAGTTCCTTGTAGCGCTGCAGGATCTCCTTGACGCGGTTGGCCACGCGAAAGTGGTCCTCGCCGAGGATGTCCGCCTTGAGGATCGTCGACGTCGAGTCCAGCGGGTCCACCGCCGGGTAGATGCCTTTTTCGGAGATCGAGCGCGACAGCGCGGTGGTCGCGTTCAGGTGCGCGAACACCGATGCCGGCGCGGGGTCGGTGTAGTCGTCCGCGGGCACGTAGATCGCCTGGATCGAGGTGACCGAGCCGCGCGTCGTGGACGTGATGCGCTCCTGCAGCTGGCCCATCTCGGTCTCCAGCGTCGGCTGATAGCCCACCTGCGAGGGCATCCGCCCGAGAAGCGCCGAGACCTCGGAGCCCGCCTGCACGAAGCGGAAGATGTTGTCCACGAACAGCAGCACGTCCTGGCCCTCGTCGCGGAAGTGTTCGGCCATCGTCAGACCCGACAGAGCCACGCGCATACGTGCTCCCGGGGGCTCGTTCATCTGCCCGAACACGAGCATCGTCTTGTCGAGCACGCCCGACTCCTTCATCTCCAGCCACAGGTCGTTGCCCTCGCGCGAGCGCTCGCCCACGCCGCAGAACGCCGACAGCCCGCCGTGCTCCTTGGCGAGGTTGTGGATGAGCTCCTGGATCAGCACCGTCTTGCCCACGCCCGCGCCGCCGAACAGCCCGACCTTGCCGCCCTTCGCGTACGGAGCCAGCAGGTCGATGACCTTGATGCCCGTCTCGAACATCTCCGTCGTCGGCGACAGTTCCTCAACGCGCGGGGCCGGCTGGTGGATGCTGCGACGCTCCACGTCCTTCGGAAGGTCCTCGCCGAGGTCGATCGGCTCGCCGAGCAGGTTGAAGATGCGCCCGAGCGTCGCCTGGCCGACGGGGACCGTGATCGGCGCGCCGGTGTCGATCACCTCCACGCCGCGGGCGAGCCCGTCGGTCGTGTCCATCGCCACCGCGCGCACGCGGTCGTCGCCGAGGTGCTGCTGGACCTCGCACACGAGTACGCTCGCGGCCACGTCGCCGAGGGCGGGGCGCGCGACGGTGATCGCGTGGTTGATCTCCGGCAGGCGCTCGGAGAACACGGCCTCGATCACGACGCCCTGGATCTCCTCGATGCGCCCGACGTTGCGCTCGGTCGTGGCGGTGCTCGCGCCGGTCGGCTCTGTGGTGGTGGCGTCCATTGTCGTTTCGATTCTCCTAGTCGTTATTCAAGATTGGTTTACAGGCAGCCGCTAGCGGGTCGATGGTCAAGCGAGACAAGGACGCAGGGAGCGTGGCGTGCTCTGCACGCGAGCGACCGAGGACGCCGTATCGCGCCGGCCAGCGTCACGCTAGCCCCTCGGCCCCTGCGACGACCTCCATGATCTCTTGCGTGATCTCGGCCTGGCGGGCGCGGTTCATCTGCAGCGTGTAGTCGGTGATCAGTTCGCCTGCGTTCTCCGACGCGCTGCGCATCGCGGTCATCTGCGCGCCGAAGAAGCCCGCGGTGGACTCCACGAGCGCGCGGTAGATCGAGATCTCCACGTAGTCCGGAACCAGGCGCTTGAGGATCGCCTCCGGGTCGGGCTCGTAGTCCACGAGCGCTTTCGGACGGCTCTGCTCGGACTCGCCGCCGCCATCCTCCTCCCCCGCGATCGTCGCGTGGGAGATCGGCAGCAGCCGCTCGTGGGTGACCGTCTGCGTGAGCGGGGAAATGTACGCGTTGTAGACCATCTCCACGCGATCCACCCGTCCGTCTACGTAAGCCTGGATGAGGTCGTCCGCGATCGTGCGCGCATCCGCGTAGGACGGTTTGTCGGCGAAGCCCGTGTAGCTGCCGCTCAGCTCATGCCCGCGGAAGCTCAGCGATGAGACGCCCCGCCGTCCCGTGGCGTACCACGCGCTCTGCAGCCCCTTCTCGACGAACTCGCCGTTGAGGCGCAGCCCCGCGCGAACGATCTGCGAGTTGAAACCGCCCGCGAGGCCGCGGTCGCCGGTGATGAGCAGCAGGCCGATGTTGGTTTCGCTCTCGTGCTCGTTCAGCAGCGGCAGCCGCGAGGCCTCCGCGCCGGCGGCCTGCGCGGCCTGGCGGGTCATCCGCCTGAGCGCGTCCGCGTATGGGCGCAGCGCGTCGATCCGCTGCTCGGCGCGACGCAGCCGCGCGGCGGCGACCATCTCCATCGCACGGGTGATCTTCTGGATGTTCTTCACCGATGCGATCTTGTTCTTGACGTCGCGCTGGGAGGCCATGGCTGTGTGCGGCAGGCGGCGCTAGGCCGCTGCCGTCGCCTCCTCCTGCGCCGGCTCGGCGGCGGGACGCGAGGGCGTCGTCGCGCGCGGCTCCTCGTCCTCCATCGGCTGGCCCTCCTCGTCGAGGTCGTAGCCGAAGTCCTGCGCGAACGCCGCCACGGCGTCGTTGACCGCCTTCTGCGTCTCTTCCGACCAGTCCCCGCCGGCGATCTTCTCGCGCACGTCGCCGTGCTGGGAGTGCATCCGTTCGGTCAGCTCGAGCAGGAACTCCGTCACTCGATCGACGTTCAGGCGGTCGAGGTAGCCGTTCGTGGCCGCGTAGATCTGCACCGTCTGGTCCTCCACCGCCAGTGGCGCGCGCTCGTGCTGGTTGAGCGTCGTCACCAGGCGCTCGCCGCGCGCGAGCGTGCGCTGCGTGTCCGCGTCCAGGTCGGAGCCGAACTGCGCGAACGCCTCCAGGTCCCGGTACTGGGAGAGCTCGAGCTTGATGCGCCCCGCTACCTTCTTCATCGGCCCGATCTGCGCGTTGCCGCCGACTCGAGACACGGAGATGCCGACGTTGATCGCTGGCCGCACGCCGGAGTTGAACAGTTTCGACTCCAGGAAGATCTGCCCGTCGGTGATCGAGATCACGTTCGTGGGGATGTACGCAGAGACGTCGCCCGCCTGCGTCTCGATGATCGGCAGCGCCGTCAGCGAGCCGCCGCCGAGGTCGTCGTTGAGCTTGACCGCGCGCTCCAGCAGCCTCGAGTGCAGGTAGAACACGTCGCCGGGGTATGCCTCGCGCCCGGGCGGGCGGCGCAGCAGCAGCGACATCTGCCTGTACGCGTAGGCGTGCTTGGTGAGGTCGTCGTACACGCACAGCGCGTGCTTGCCTTCGTAGAGGAAGTGCTCGCCCATCGCACAGCCCGCGTACGGGGCCATGAACTTGATCGGGGCGGCCTCGTCGGCGGGCGCCGCGACGATGATCGTGTTCTCCAGCGCGCCGTGTTCGTCGAGTATCTGCGCGATCGCCACGACCGTGGCCATGCGCTGGCCGATCGCGACGTACACCGACACCACGCCGGTGTCCTTGTTGTTGATGATCGTGTCGATCGCGATCGCCGTCTTGCCCGTCTGGCGGTCGCCGATGATGAGCTCGCGCTGGCCGCGGCCGATCGGGATCATCGCGTCGATCGCCTTCAACCCGGTCTGCATCGGCTGCGTTACGGGCTGGCGCTGGACGACTCCGGGAGCCTTGAACTCGGCCGGGCGCGTCTCGGTGATGGCGATGTCGCCCTTGCCGTCGAGCGGACGCCCGAGCGGGTCGACGATCCGTCCGAGCATCTGCTCGCCCACGGGGATCTCCAGCAGCGTGCCGGTGCGCCTCACGGTGTCGCCCTCGGAGATGTGCTCCCACTCGCCGAACAGCACCGCGCCGACGTTGTCGGACTCGAGGTTCAGCGCGAGGCCGGTGACGCCGTGCGGGAACTCGAGCATCTCGAAGGACATGCAGTTCTCGAGGCCGTGCAGGCGCGCGATGCCGTCCGCCACCGACAGCACCGTGCCGACCTCCGTCAGCTCCGCGCGGCCGCCGTCGAGCCCCTCGATGCGGTTCTTGAGGATGCTCGTGATCTCGTCAGGATTGATCTGCATTAAGAGGCTCCTTGGGCAACGTGCCTGCGCAGCTGCTCCAGTCGGTTGCGAATAGAGGCATCGAGGATCGAGTTGCCGACCCTGACCACGATGCCGCCGAGGATGTCGGGATCGACGCGCGCGGCCAGCGTGACCTTGCGCCCGGCGCGTTCGCCGATCGTCTTGCCCAGGCTCTCGGTCGTGGCCTGGTCCAGCTCGATTGCGCTGGTGATCTCCACCGGCAGCGTCTTGTTCTCCTCGTCCCACAGGCGCTCATAGGTCGCGCGGATGCGGAAGATCACCGGCATGCGGTGGTTTTCGATCAGCAGCGAGAGGAAGTTCAGCAGCGACTCGTCGGCCCCGTCGAGCAGGCGGGGAAGCGCCTCGCGCTTCTCGGTCGTGGAGAAGTACGGCGAGAAGAAGAACACCGCCAGCTCGACGGTTCTCGTCCAGCGCGTCGGCGAACTGGGCGAGCTGCTCGCGCAGCACGTCCAGCTTGCCCTGCTCGCGGGCGACCTCGAACAGCGAGCGCGCGTATACCTGGGCGAGCTCCTCCATCAGTTGTTCGCGGCCGCGCCCTTGGACAGCCCGGAGAAGTCGAGCTCGCCGAGCGCCTCCTCCACGAGACGGCGCTGGTCGGCGTCGTCCAGCGTCTTGCGCGTGACCTTTTCGGTGGCCATGATCGTCAGGTCCGCTACCTCCTTGCGCAGGTCGTCCAGCGCCCGCTTGCTGGCGGCCTCGATGTCGCGCTCCGCCCGCTTGGCGGCTTCGGCGAGCAGCTCCTGCCCACGCTCCTTGGCCTCGCCTTCGTGCGTCTCGGCTGCCTGGCGCGCACGCTGGACGATCTCGTCCGACTGCACGCGCGCCTCCTTCAGCCGCTCGCGGTACTCCGCCAGGATCTCGTCGGCCTCGGTGCGGGTGCGCTCCGCGGTGTCGATCGATTCTTCGATCGCTTTCTGACGCCGACCCAGCGCTTCGCTGATGCGCGGAAACGCCAGCTTGGAGAGCAGGAACATCGTCGCGCCGAACACGAGCAGCGTCCACACCATCAGCCCGATGCCGGGTTCGATCAAGAATCCGCCGCTCGAGGCGATGACGGACACGCCCGAGGCGATTGGTTGTGCGAGCGAGCCGAGCATGGCCTCAGACGATGAACGCGGCGAGCAGGCCGGCCACGAGCCCGTAGAAGAAGCATGCCTCGGTGAGCGCGAAGCCCAGCCACTGCAGCTGCGTGATCTCGTCGCGCATCTCCGGCTGGCGGGTGATCGCCTCGATCGCCTTGCCGAAGATCATGCCGATGCCGACTCCGGCGCCCACGGCGCCGAGGCCTCCGCCGACACCGAGACCGATCGACTTGCCTGCCTTGGCGGTTTCTTCGGTCACTGCCGCCAGGAGGGTGATGAAAGCTATGTGCACGACGATTGGCTCCTTTAGTGGTCTTCGGCGACGGCGCCGCCGAGGTAGATAGCTGTGAGAGTGGCAAAGATGAACGCCTGCAGAGCGGCGACCAGGACGACCTCGAAGGCAAACAGCGCGATCCCGAGAGGGATCGTGGCCCAAGCCAGTGCGGAGAGTCCGAGGATCACGGCCAGACCGCCCGCCATGAACAGGATGATCAGGTGCCCGGCGAGGATGTTGGCGAACAGACGAATCGACAGCGACATCAGCCGCATGAAGTTCGACAGGAGCTCCAGGCCGAAGATGAAGACCGCCATGCCGCCCGTCACGCCACCGGGGACGAGCCCTTTCAGATAGCCGATCGGGCCCTTCGCGCGCACGCCTTCGAACGTGTAGGAGATGAACACCGTCAGCGCCAGCACCAGTGGGATCGAGAGGTTCGCGGTCGCCGCATACAGCGAGAAGGCGGGGATGTGCAGCCCCAGCACGTCGATCTTGTGCTCGGTGTTCGTCGGCAGCGGGATGTAGCCGACGAGGTTGGAGAACATGATGAACAGGAACAGCGTGCCGATGAACGGGAACCAGCGCTTGGCCATCTTCTCGTCGAGGTTGCCGCCGGAGATGTTGTCGTGCATCAGCTGGTAGAGCGCCTCGACGGCGGTCTGGACCTTGTTGGGTCGCGCCTGCATGCGCGAGGCGATGTAGATCATGGTCACGCACGTGGCGATCGCCGCCAAGAGCAGATACAGCACTGCCTTGTTGATCGAGAAGATCCCCAGGTGCACCCAGTTGTCGAGCTTGAACTCGTTCTGCGGCTGAAACTCGGTGTTGCGTCCGCCGCTGCCGAAGATCACGAACAGCACGACGATGCCGCCGATCCACACGCCGCCCAGCGTCAGGAGGAGCTGCTTTTTGCTCATGCCGCCGCTCTTGGTCTGCTCGGGGGTGCTCATGACGTGCTCGGCCTCCCCTGCGGGTGCGCGCCGCCCTGCAGCGGACCCTCGCGCGTCACGAACGACATCAGGAAGTACACCGTGAATGCGGCCAGCACCAGCGCCGCGGCCATGATCCCGTCGTCCTTGCCGCCCGCGTAGCGAGCCAGCACCAGCGCCAGCGCCACCAGCCAGATGCGGCCCATCATCGCTGCCACGTGCAGACCGGCTTTGACCTTGGCGTCGCCCGCGCGCCGAGCCTGCGCGTGCGCGACGGCGGTCGCGGCGCGCGTCAGGATCCAGGCGGCGGCGCCGATCAGGTAGCCGAGCGTCGGCAGGCCCGCGGCGAGCACGAACGGGGCCGTCGCGAGCACCAGGCACACGTCGAGGTAGCGCAGGAAGAGCACGTCAGCTTGGCGATCCGGGGGGCGTTCCGCGTCCAATCGTCCACGTGCTGCGACGACGACGGCGAGATGGCTGGGCGCCGAGAACGCAGACGCGCCTCGTGCCGCTGCAGGTGGGCATGGCCAGCGAGCGACCCCGAGCTAGAGACGCCAGCGACGCGCCCGGCCTGCGCACGCCGCGATGTGCGGATCTGCGGCTCGGGGCGAAGCCTCGTAAAGCGCCCAGTCCAGGGCGGCGCTCGGTCTCAGCGGGCTCGGAGGAACCTCCCTGGCCGGAGCCGGGCAGGCGCGCGATATCCTCGTTGGCATCGAAGTCTGACATTTGCGTAGGGCCACCCTACAGACGAGAAACCCCCCGCGCTCTAACGCGCTGCGGGGCCGTCGAACTGTCCCTCAACAATCTGCGGCGGCAGCGCCAGTCTAGCCGATCTCAGACTTCGTAACAAGTTTGTGACATGCGGCACGCGCCGCGTGCGCAATTTGCGAGCGGCGCTATTGGGCGTGAACGGGCGTGTTGCCCCGTCTCAAGCCACCGTCGCGCCCGATCAGCGCCACCAGCAGCATGCACGCGGCGATCGCCGCCAGGCCGCCGACCATGTCGAGCACGAAGTGGTTGCCCGTGCACAACACCGCGAACGCCGTCACGCACGGGTACAGCACCGCGAGCGCACGCACCCAGCGAGCCGTCCGCAGACGCCAGATCGCGACCGTGCACCACACCGCCCACGCGATGTGCAGAGACGGCATCGCCGCCAGCTCGTTGGCGTGCGTTGACAGCGAGCCCGTGTGCCACGAGCCGAACGCCCCGCTCGCAGCGACCACGTCGGTGAACCCGTCGAGCATCCGCGGCGGCGCCACCGGATAGCGCCAGAAGATCACGAACGCAAGCACGTTCACCAGCACCAGCGAGTTGCGCAGCGGCTTGTACACGTCCGCCCGCTTCCACCACAGCCACACCAGCAGCCCGAACGTCACTACGAAGTGCGCGTTGTCGTAGTAGTACGACATGAGCAGCCCCAGCGTGTGATGCCCGGCCATCCAGCGGTCCAGCGTCAGCTCCGGGTCGATGTGCAGCGTCTGCTCCAGGTTGAGGATGCCCTGGGCATGGGCGAGCGCGGCGTGCAGGCGCAGCGGCGCGAGGTTAGTGATCGCGTCGTACATCACAGCCAACCACGCGATCGACAGGACCTCGACCCACAGGCGACCGCGCGCGCGGATCCCCACCTGCGTCGCTGCGGTGCCATCGTGGGGCGCTGCGACACCCTGCGCTGAGGATGCCGCGGGGTCTATCGAAACCGCGCTGGACAAGCGCTCGATGTTATCCACAGCGCCAGATCGCCCGCGCCGTGGGGCGGCCCGCCCGGCTCAGGGGAAGGTCGGCTGCAGCCCGCGCTCTCGCAGCGCATCCAGCACGCGCGGGAGCGCTGCCGCCGTGCGCCGCCACGAGTCCCGCGCGGAGTAGTCGTCCGCGTCGTGCAGCAGCAATACCGCGCCCGCGTCCACGCCATCGGTCAGCCGCGCGCAGATCGACTCGGGGGTTGCGCGTTTCTCCCAGTCACGGCCCCAGTGGCTCCACAGCATCGTGCGCCAGCCATGCTCGTGCGCGAGACGCAGCGCGGCCGCGTTCAGCACTCCGTAAGGAGGGCGATACAGCTTCGGCGAGCGATGAGTGGCCGTCTCGATCGTCTCGAGAGCGCGCGCGATGTCCGCGCGCACCTGGCGCGGGGTGAGGCGCAGGAGGTTGCGGTGGCGGTCGCAGTGCAGCGCGATCTCGTGGCCCGCATCGACGATCTCGCGGGCTAGCGCGGGGTTGCGCCGCACCTGCTCGCCTACGAGGAAGAACGTCGCCCGCGTGTCCTCGCGCGCGAGGATCTCCAGCACCGCGGGCGTGCCCTGCGCGTGCGGACCGTCGTCGAACGTGAGCGCGTAGCCCTCGCCGCTCGCCGTGCGATCCTCCACGCCGAGTGGCGCGCGCAGCGCGCGCCACTGTCCCGCCAGGCCGGGCAGCATGTAGCCGATCGTCGCCGCTGCGGCGAGCGCGCCTGCGACTGGAGCCCCGGGAGTGCGATGATCGTGGGTGGACATGGTCGATCTGGTGCTGGGAATCGGGGCGGCAGTGGGGGCCTCGACCCTCTACAGCCTAGGGATCGCGCTGCAGGCGCTCGATGCCAAGCAGGCGCCGCACGAGGAGCACCTGCGCCTGGCGCTCGCGTGGGGGCTGATCAGACGCGCGCGCTGGCTGCTCGGCACGGGGCTCACGATCCTCGGCTGGCCGCTGCAGGTGGTGGCGCTGCTGCTCGCTCCGCTGGTCGTCGTGCAGCCGGCGCTCGCCGCGGGACTGCTCGTGCTGATGCTCGTCGCAGAGCGGATGCTCGGCGAGCGCGCGGGACGCTACGAGTACATGGCGGTTGGCGCGATCGTGATCGGCGTCGTCGGCTCCGCGCTGTTCGCGCCACCGCGCAGCACGAGCCACACCTCCGAGGAACTCACGATCGCGATCGCGCTCACCGTCCTCGGCGTCGCGAGCCTCGTGCCCTACGCGCTGCGCGCGCTCGGACACTCGCGCCCCGAGGTGACGATGCTCGGCGCCGGCCTTGCGATCGGCTGGGGCGGCGTGGCGACGAAGCTCGCATCCGACGACCTCTCGGGCCACCATCTGCTCGCCGCCGGCCTGTGGGCGCTCGGGACCGCCGCCGCGTCAGGCGTGGGCCTGCTGAGCGAGATGAGCGCGCTGCAGTCGCGACCCGCGATCCAGGTCGCGCCGGTCGTGTTCGTGACTCAGACGGTCGTGCCGCTGGTGCTCGCGCCGCTGCTGCTCGGCGAGCGCTTCGGCGCGACTCCGCTCGCGGGCGTCCCGCTGTGCGCGTCGCTCGCGCTGCTCGTCGTAGGGGCCGGCCTGTTGGCGCGCTCGCCCCTGTTGCTCGCCTTGACCGCGGGCGAGCTCGTGGGCGAGGTGAGCGACGCGAGCGAGCGAGCGCCCAGCCCCTCCGAGGCCAGTCGCGCCACGATCCGCTCCAGCCCGGCCACAGACGCCGACGAGCCGTCGAGCTCGACCACGAGCACATCGCCCGCGCGCATCGTCCGCTGAGGCAGCGGGTCCGTCGCGCTTAGCCGCAGCGCGCCCTTGATCGGTATGGCGCCGTCGGTGCGGGCGAGCACCAGCTGACCGACCGACAGCCCTCCCTGGGGACGCAGATAGTAGAAGTGGTGGTGCAGCAGGCCCAGGGCGCGAGCCTGCGAGCGCAGCGCGCCGCGCGTGCGCACCCAGCGCACCAGCGCGCCGCTGGACACTTCGGGCAGCAGCTCGTCGCCGAGCCCGCGCAGCTGCTCCACGCGGGTGGCCGGAGGCACACCGGAGTCGTCGGCGAAGGACACGTGGATGCCGCGTGCGGCGAGCTGGGAGGCGATCGGCACGATGTCCGCCACCGGCGCATGGACGATCACGCCAACGTCCGGCTTGTCGGTGGGCACGCGCACGAGTTCGTGGACGTGCAGGACTTTGGCCCAAACCGCGGTCACCTCGTCGGTGGACATCATCCACGAGCCACCCGCGAACAGCAGCGCCACCCAGCTCGCGAGCGCAACCGCGCGCAGCTGCCAGCGCGGGATCGGATGCACCCGCCGCGGCGCCTGCAAAACGACGTCGACAGCCGCGGGCCCCGCCGAAGGGGCGCTGTCGTCCATGCCGTCGGCGAGCGGCTGTGAGCCGGCCTTGAAACTCGCCGTCACGTGCTCGCGCAGCTCGTCCGTGTCGTTCGCCAGCCGCAGCAGATCGAGGTCCGCCATCGCGCGTGTGTTCAGCCGCGCGTGTCCCACCGGCAGCCCGTAGGAGACGACCGGCGTCCCCGCCGCCATCGCCTCCAGGCAAGTGACCCCGCCAGTCGAATGCACGAGCACGTCCGCCGCCGCGAGCAGGTCGGGCATCCTGTCGGTGAACCCGTACACGTGCACCTGCGGCTCGCCGGCAAACGCGGAGGAGAGCTTCTGCTCGAGCTGCTCGTTGCGTCCCGCCAGACAGACGATGCTCGTGACCTCGGGAACCCTCGTGAACTCGCTCACCGCGCCCGCGATGTCGCCCACGCCCCAGCCGCCGCCGGAGACGACGACCATGCGCCCCTCCTCGGGCAGCCCCAGCGTGCGGCGCGCCTCGGTGGGGCAGCGGGGCTGCAGGAACTCCGCCGAGATCAGCGGACGCACGAGCTGCACGCTGCCCTCCCCCGCGATCCGCTCGACCAGCGACATCGACTCGCCGTACATCACCAGGTGCATGTCGATCCCGCGCTGAGCCCAGAAGAACAGGCCCGTCAGATCGGTGATCGTCGCGACGGTTGGGCAGCTCGACCACGCCGATGCGACGCAGCTTCGCCAGCACGACCGTCACCGCAGGGTAGGTCGAGACGATCACGTCGGGCTCGTATTCGGCGATCGTGCGCGCCAGCGGGCGCGCGCCCAGCGAGCACAGCAGCCGGCGCGCGAGCAGCCGCACCGGCAGGACGTGCTCGAGTAGCCAGTACACGACCGTGTACGTCCACGGGAAGAAGCGCAGCTGCACGCGATAGCCGTCCTCCACGACGGGGCGCAGCAGCGGCCCCATCGCGGCGAGGCCGTCGATGACGTTCACCTCAGCGGGCTCGGGCGAGTCCGCGATCTGCTGGGACAGGGCGCGCGCCGCCGCCGCGTGCCCCTCGCCCACATCCGCGGAGAGGATCAGAACGCGGGTCGGGCCGGGAGTCCGGAGCGAGGCGCTTTGGCTGTGACGACGTCGCATAAAGGGAGTCGAGCGCGCCCGAGCGGGGCGGTTCGTTCAGGCGTGCGCTCGTGCACGGGAACCCCCCGAGGAGCGCAGCTGTGTTCACAGGGTACCGAGCGAACAGGACATTCGCACCGTCACAGGGGTAACAATGCTCTCATCCAAGCGAGCACCCCCACATCGCTGCCAAGGGCCGCGCCAGAGCGGCCCGTCGGGGCGACGTCGGCGCGTAACGCGGGGTTGCCCGCCGGGATCGTCGTGGCGCTCGGCTCGCTCGGCCTGTTGGGGGTCCTCACGACCGTGCTGCTCCTCAGCGCAGGTGCCGCGTCCGCGCCGACGCAGTACGTGCCCGCGCGCAGCGGCGGCTGGCCGGCGTGGCTCGCGGGCCCGTGGCACGGCCTCGGCGTGGGGCTCGGCAGCGCCAGCTTCCAGACGCTTACGCTGCTCATGTGCGCCAGCTATGCGCTCGTGCTCGCCACGGCGCGGCGGCTCCCCGTGGGCGCGTTGGCGGGCGCGATCGTGCTCGCACACGCGATCCTGCTGCTCGGACCGCCGCTCATCTCCCAGGACGTCTTCGGCTACCTCGCGTTCGCGCGTATGGGCGCGCTGCACGGACTCGACCCCTACACCCACTTCGCCGCCGAAGCGCCCACCGACAGGGTCTTCCCGTTCGTCGGCTGGCCGTTTCAGCACTCCCCCTACGGTCCGCTTTTCACGCTCGCCAGTTACGCCACCGCGCCGCTGGGGCTGGCCAGCGGCCTGTGGGCGTTCAAGGCGCTGGCGGCGATCTCGAGCCTCGCGGCCGTCGCGCTGATCGGGCGCACCGTCTCGCGCGCGGGCCGCAGCGGGCGCTGGGCGGCGAGCTTCGTCGGGCTGAACCCCGTGCTGCTCGTGCTCGCCGTGGGGGGCGCGCACAACGACACGCTCGTGATCGCGCTGCTCGCGCTCGCGCTGTCGCTGAGCGCGGACGTCGGGCAGGCTGGTGCGCGGACTCGCGCGAGCGTCGGCGCGCTAGCGGCGGGCGTCGGGGTCAAGCTCAGCGCTGGGCTCGTGCTCCCATTCCTGGTGCTCGCCTCCCCCACGCGACGCGCGCGCATCGGTGCCGCGGCGAGCGCCACGATCGGCCTGCTCGCGCTCGGCGCCATCGGCGTGGTCGGCTTTGGAGTCCACGCGCTCGGATTCCTCGACGCGCTCGGCGAGCAGCAGCAGCTCGTGGCGACGCACAGCATCCCCGCCGAGACCGCGCGGCTGGTGGGCCTCAGCGGCACGCCGGCCTGGTGGCGAGACCTGTTCGTGGCGGGCTTCCTAGTCGCGCTCGCGGGCGCGCTGTGGCGCACCGCGCGGGGCGCGGACTGGCGGGTGGCCGCCGGATGGACGACGCTCGCGCTGTTGACTTCCACCGCGTGGCTGTTGCCGTGGTATGCGATCTGGCTGCTGCCGCTAGCGGCCGTCAGCGGCGATCGGCGTCTGCTCGCCGCCACGCTCGTCGTCTGCGCGTATGCGCTGCTCATCCACCTCTCGTTCGCCGATCCGCTGCTCAGTCCGGCCCCCCATCGTGCTGCTGCGCGCCTGCACCTGAGGGTTCCCGGCGTGCGACACCGCGTCGAATTCACCGGTTTCCAGATGCTTCGCCACGTCCAGCTCAATCTCCGCTGGTGAGGCCTCAGGGCGCAGGCGGCGCAGGCGCATCGCGTCCAGGCGCCTGAACTTGAGGATCTCCAGCACGTACACGAGGTACACGCTCGCGCCCGCCACGAGCAGCCCGATCGCGAGCATCACCAGCGTCCAGCCCGTGTGCAGATGCCCTTTGTGGTCGCTGTAGGGAACGAATCGCAGCGCCAGTGCGAGTCCCGCGAGCATCAGCGTCCACGCGTACAGATACGCGATCGTGCGGCGAGAGGAGAAGCCGATACGCGCCATGCGATGGTGGAAGTGCTCGTTGTCGGGACGGTAGATCGCCTGCTTGTACTTCAGGCGCTTCAGCACCACGAACGTCGTGTCGAGGAACGGCACCGCGAGCAGGATCAACGGCAGCACGAACGACAGCACAGCGGTCGTCTTGACCGCCGCCTCGATCGTTATCACGCCCATCAACAGCCCAAACAGGTTCGCGCCGCAGTCGCCCATGAAGCTCGACGCGGGCGGGAAGTTGAAGAGCAGGAAGCCGAGTGCCGCGCCGGCCGTGATCGCCGCCAGCACGCCCGGCTGCTGGCGGTCGAGGTCGAACGCGATCACCGCCATCGCCGCGGCGATGATCGCGCACACGCCCGCGGCCAGACCGTCGACGCCGTCGGAGAAGTTGACCACGTTCATCATCGCCACGAGCGCGATCACGGTCAGGATCGGACCGGCGTTGGTGACGCCCGCGTTGGGGAACGACAGCAGGCCCACGAACGGCAGCGTGATCGCCTTCACCGCCACGCCGTAGTGCACCACCACGATCGCTGCGAGAAGTTGGCCCGCGAGCTTCATCGCCGGGTGCAGGTCGAAGCGGTCGTCGAGCGCTCCCACGAGCGTGATGATGCCCGCGCCCAGCAGCACGCCGTGCCATAGCTGCGGCGCCTTCGCTCCGTAGCCCTCCGGCAGCCAGATCAGACCCGCGAGCAGCGCGCCCGCGAAGATCGCCAAGCCGCCGAGCAGCGGCGTCGGACGGCTGGATAGTCCACGCTCGCGCGGCTCGTCGATCGCGCCCACGCGCCGCGCGAAGCGCATCGTCAGTGGGGTCAGCAGCGCGGTCACGGCCGCGGCGAGGAGAAAGGCGTAAAGCGCGTCCAGCTCGGTTGGTTGCACCATCGAGTCAGGCAAAGCATCGCACGCGCCGAGGTCGCTGGGGCCGCGGCGCGTGCGTGGAGCGCTAAACGGGCGTCGGTGCGGCGAGGCCCTCGTAAAGCGGGTAGCGCTCCACGATCGCCGCCACGCGCTCGGTGAGCTCGTCGCGGCGCGTCTCGTATTCGGGCGTCAGGGCCGCTGCGAGGATCTGCCCCACCTCGACGAAGTCCTCCTGCTGCAGTCCGCGCGTAGCGAGCGCCGGCGTTCCGATGCGCAGACCCGAGGCCTCCATCGGCGGGCGCGGGTCGAACGGCACCGCGTTGCGGTTGACCGTGATCTGGATCTCGTGCAGTCGGTCCTCGGCCTGCTTGCCGCTGAGCGCGGGGTCGCAGTCGCGCAGGTCCACGAGCGTCAGGTGCACGTCCGTTCCGCCCGTCAGCACGTTCACGCCGTGCCCTGCTTTCAGCAGCTCCTGCGCGAGCGCCTTCGCGCCGTCGATCGTGCGGCGCTGACGCTCCGCGAACAGCTCGCTCGCGGCGATCTTGAACGCGACCGCCTTGGCCGCGATCACGTGCTCCAGCGGCCCGCCCTGCTGGCCAGGGAAGACCGCCGAGTCGATCTTCTTCGCGTGCTCCTGCTTGCACAGGATCACGCCCGCGCGCGGGCCCCCGAGCGTCTTGTGCGTCGTCGTGGTCACCACGTCCGCGCCGAACTCCACGGGGTTGGGGTGAAGCCCCGCCGCGACCAGGCCCGCGAAGTGGGCCATGTCGACCATCAGCAGCGCGCCGACCTCGTCGGCGATCTCGCGGAAGCGCTCGAAGTCGAGCTGGCGCGGGTAGGCCGACCAGCCTGCGAGCAGCATCTTCGGCTTGCGCTCGCGAGCGATGCGCGCGACCTCGTCCATGTCGATCAGGCTGCTCTCGCGATCCACCTCGTACGCGGCGATGTCGTACAGGCGTCCCGACACGTTGATCTTCATGCCGTGCGTCAGGTGCCCGCCGTGCGCGAGCGAGAGGCCCATGATCGTGTCGCCCGGCGTCAGCAGCGCGTGATACACGGCCGTGTTCGCCTGCGCGCCGGAGTGGGGCTGCACGTTCGCGTGCTCCGCGCCGAACAGCGCCTTCGCGCGGTCGATCGCCAGCTGCTCGGAGACGTCCACCCACTCGCAGCCCCCGTAGTAGCGGCGCCCGGGGTAACCCTCGGCGTACTTGTTCGTCAGCACCGAGCCCTGGCATTCGAGCACCGCGCGCGGCACGAAGTTCTCCGACGCGATCATCTCCAGCGTGCTCTGCTGGCGCACCAGCTCGCCATTCAGCGCGTCGGCGATCTCTGGGTCCACCTCGGCAAGCGGGCGGTTGAAATAGTCGGGGCTCAGCTCGTTCACGGCGCTCTCCTTCGCAGGCGACGACGAAATCTGTGCCCAGGCGCGCGGCGGGTTGGCTGACCGCTTCCCGGTGGTCGCTTCCACCTCAGGGCGCCAGTCGCGGCAGCTGTCACGAGGCTAGCAGGGGCAGGCGATCGACGCTCTCGGGCTCAGCTCGGCTCGGTCGGATAAACCAGATGGCCCGGATCCCACCAGATCACATGGAACGTGGCGCCTTTGCGGAACCCCCATAGACGCTTCTCTCCATCGACGCGAAACCGAAAGATACTCTCACCGAAGGTCTCGCCGAGCTTGCTGCGCTTGAAGTCCCGCTTCGCGTCCGCACATATCGACTCGACGTCCTGGTCGTGATGCCGCTTGTGGGATTTCGCTTTCATGGTCTCTATCTCGCGCCAGGTGAGCCTCGCCATCGCGCAGAGGAAGGCGAATAACTCAGGAGCGTGTTCGCCGTCGGGGTGGAAGGCCCACTGAGGATTGGCGTTGAGGTCTGCGTGCGCGAAGCAAAACAGCGGCTTCTCGCCCTGTGTCGAGGTCGGCAGCTCGGTCTTTGTCTGCCTGCCCGCTGGAACAACGGCGCGGGCCTTTGCCTTCCTCTCACCCTTCGCCACGACTCAGCGAGTTTCGAGCGTCGTCCAGTCGATCTCACCGACGGAGGGGACGTTCTCGTCGGCGTCGAGTGCCGCGTAGTATGCCTGCATCGAATCTGGCGTGATCTCCCGGCGCCCAGCGTCTGTAGGACCAAGGCCATCCCGCGCTTCGCGCCACGGCTTCTCTGCATGCGTGAGGTGGCTTAGCTGTCGACCCGTGAGATCTCCATAGTCGGCGAGAACGATGTCGATCGTGTCGCGCTGCTCTTTGGTGAGTCGTTTCGGATTACCCCACCTGGACCAGTCATCCACCGAGAACTCACCTCGATGCTCGGCGTAGAGCACACGCGTGACGGGCCCGTTCGCCCAAGCCTCGATCGCGTCCTCGAACAAAGGAGCATCGTCCCAGACGAGGGACCATGCCTGCGAGTAGTAGACCAGCTTCTGGAGCTTCCACGTCGACATCGAACCACGCTTCTCCAGAATGTATGCAGCGACATCGTGCGCCCTGGCGGCCATCACCTCACCCCTTCCCAGCTTTGGTGGCCTTCTCATCAGACTAGCGGCCCGAACAACGGATGGCTTCATTTTGCTCTTCGACACCTCCGGCGGACCTACCTGTGTCAAGCGCGTGAGTATCGGAATGCGCGGAGCCGATGACCACTCAACCCACTCGACAATCCGCAGAAGCAAGACGGCAAAGAACAGGGTCATACGGTCCTTACCGACCTATCTAGGGCCTGCGGGACACACCGCAAACGATCACCGACCACTGTTCAGCTAAACCACCCTAGGCGAGCATCCGCTCGACGGCTTCGCGTGCCAGCGCGCCCTCGCGCACGACTTGCCAGCGCCGGCCGTCGGCGTAGTCGCGCAGGTCGATGACCGTTGAGGGCCTTCCAGCGAGCTCGCCACCATCAAGTACCACCTCGGAGCCCTCGCGGATCGCCAGTGGCACCTCGGCAAGCGTGCGCGCGTCGGGCTGGCCGGCGAGGTTCGCGCTCGACTGCATCACGGACAGGGCCACCGAACCCAGCGCGGCGAGCGTGTCGGGCAGGCGCGGCACGCGCAGGCCCACGGTGGCAGGATCGGGACCACAGGCCGGCGCGAAGCGGGAGGCACGGTTGGGCAACAGCAGCGTCACGGGCCCCGGCAAGAGCGTTTCCAACGCGCCTCGCTCGGCGGCGTCCAGCTCCGGAAGCGCCTCGAGAGCGCGCGCTAGCGCAAAGAACATCACCGCCGCGGGGCGCGCAGCCGGGAGGGCCGTCGGGTAGCCCTTCAGCTCGTACAGCCGCGCGACCGCGCACTCGTTCTCGGGGTCGCAGCACACGCCGTACACGGTGTCCGTGGGGAACACCGCCACGCCGCCGCTCGAGACGCATTCCTGTAGACGCTCGGCATCTATCGCTGTCAGCTTCGCGGCACTCATCGCACAGAACGCTCACCGACGATCACACGCTCGATCCCCGCCAGGTCGTGCTCAGCTCTCACGTCGGGGAAGCCGGCACTACGGACCAGCTCCTGCACCGCCTGCGCCTGGCCGGCGCCGATCTCGAACGCCACCAGCGTCACTCGCTCGCGTGCGGTGAGCTGGACCGCAAGCGCGCGGATCGCGTCGAGGCCGTCGGCGCCCGCGAACAGCGCACCCGCCGGCTCGTGGCGCACGATCTCGGGAGCCAGACGCACGCGGTCGCCGTCGGCGATGTACGGCGGGTTTGAGAGGATCGCGTCGAACTCGTCCGCCGCACCATCGAGCAGGTCGGCGTGCAGCCAGCTAGCTTCCAGGCCGAGCGCGCGACCGTTGGCGCGAGCCAGCTCGAGCGCGTCCTCGCTCACGTCGCTGCCCGTCACGTCCAGGTCGGGGCGCTCATCCTTCAGCGCCAGCGCGATAGCGCCGCTGCCGGTGCCCAGGTCCAGCACGCGCGCACCTCGCGGCAACGTCAGCCCGACCTCCACGAGCAGCTCCGTCTCCGGGCGCGGCACGAGCACGCGCGCGTCCACCGCCAGCTCCAGGTGCCTGAACCCGCGCTTGCCGAGGATGTACGCCACCGGCTCGCGCAGAACCGACCGACGGCGCACCGCGTCCTGGAACGCGCGCACCGCGGGGCCCTCCACGCTCATGTCCGGGTCGGTGGTCAGACGCTCGCGTTTCACGCCGAGCGCGTGCGCGAGCAGCAGTTCCGCGTCCAAACGCGGCGTTTCGCAGCCCGCCGCGGCGATCGCCGTGATCGCGCCGTCGAGCGCGTCGCGTGCGGGTGTGCCGCGGTCGAACGCCATCGGCTGAGGGCTCCGGCCCGGAGACGCTGTCCCGTCCAGGACGCAGTCCTGTCGGAACGCGCGGTCCGCTCAGGCCGCCGCTTGCGCCTCCAGGCGCCTGCGCTTCTCATCCGCCTGCAATGCCGCGGTCAGCTCGTCCAGCTCGCCTTCCAGAACCTGGTCGAGGTTGTGCACCGTGAGCTTGATGCGATGGTCGGTCACGCGCCGCTCACCGTAGTTGTACGTGCGGATCTTCTCCGCGCGGTCGCCCGTGCCGACCTGCGAGCGGCGGTCGGCGGCGAGCTCCGCCTGCTGTTCGGCCAGCGCGCGCTCATACAGCCGTGCGCGCAGCACGCGCAGCGCCTTCTCACGGTTCTGCAGCTGGGACTTCTCGTCCTGCATCGACACCACGATCCCCGACGGCTTGTGTGTCACGCGCACCGCCGAGTCGGTCGTGTTGACCGATTGCCCGCCCGGCCCCGAGGAGCGATACACGTCGATCTGCAAGTCGTTCTGGTCGATGTGCACGTCCACGTCTTCCGCCTCCGGCAGCACCGCCACTGTCGCCGTCGAGGTGTGGATGCGGCCCTGGGACTCCGTCTGGGGCACGCGCTGCACGCGGTGCGTGCCGCCCTCGAACTTGAACACCGAATAGGCGCCGTCGCCCTTCACCGCGAACGTGTACTTGCCCTCGCCCACGTCCATCTGCTCGATCTGCCAACCGCGGCGCTCGGCGTAGCGGCCGAGCATCCGATAGAGATCGCCTGCCCACAGGCTCGCCTCGTCGCCGCCCGCGCCGCCCTGGATTTCCACGATCACGCTCTTCTCGTCGTTGGGGTCGCTCTCCACCATCGCCAGGCGGATCTCCTCCTCGAGATCCTCGATGCGCTGGCGCGCCGCGCCCAGTTCCTCGCGCATCTCCGCGTCCTCGCCCATCTCCGAGAGCAGCTCCTCCGCACCCGCCGCGTCGTCCTGCGCCAAGCGCCATTGCACGGCCAGCTTCGCCGCGGGCTCCAGCTGGCTGTATGAGCGACCGACCTCCGCGTAGCGTTCGCGGTCGGAGATCACCTCCGCGTCGGTCATCTGCTCGCCCAACTCCGCGAAACGCGTCTCGATCTGCTTTACGAGCTCCTCGATCATGCCCGTGAGTCTAGGCTCACGGGCACCGCTCCGTTTGCGCCCGGGCGAAGAGCACCCTCGGGATCTCCTAAGTTCGATCCAACCCTTCGCCCGGAGCGATCCGGTTTTCTCAGTGCGTCGCGCTCATCGCCGTCCGGGCGCCCCATCGGCGAGCGAGCTTCCCCATCAGCCGCTTCTCCTGAGCACGTACATGGGCCTTTGCGACGCCCCTGCTCGCCGTGACGGCCTTGCCAGCGCCGGCGCAGTACGCAATCGCTTCGATTTCGCCTTTTTCTTCTCCCGAGTTCGCGGCGATGACGATCCAGGCAGTCCGTTCTTCGGAGGCCACGCTGAGCTCGGCCGCAATCGCGCCCGCTTTGCCGGTGAAGACGTTGGAGCCGCCGCTGACGACGTGCTCCCCAGAGGGGCATATCGCGAACGAGCCTTCAATGCCTTCCAGTTCAGATTCCGCTCCTTTTTCGTTTTTCCGCGGCATCACATTCGTCAGGCCAACCGCTTCCGTCAAGGCGCTGGTGTTTGTCGGGCCGGGAGGCCCTTCTTTGCCCTGGATCCCCTGCGGTCCTTCCTTGCCCTGGACTCCCTGCGATCCCTGTGGTCCCTGTGACCCCGTCGCACCAGGCGTTCCGGCCAGACCGGACGCACCTCCGTCACCCCGCAGCTGCTTGAGTACGCTCGGCTTTATCTGTGAGCTGCTGGTGATCAGGTAGTGATGTGCTGCCATCGCCGTACCGCCAAGCGCGAAGAACAACGCAATGACGGAGACGACGAAGCTTGGTGACGGACGACCGCCGCGCATAGAGCCCTCCTGGGGATTGTGTATGAGCGGCGCAACGTACCAGATGACGGAATCTGCCGGCTAGATGGGATGTGCCGACCGTACGGATCAGCGCTCGTCTCCAGGGCTTCCTCGAAACCGCGCCGGCTGAAGCGCTACGCCACGACCTCGACGCCCACGAGATCCGCCGCGGACAGCTCGCCCGGGGTCTCCAGCGCGAGCACCGCCTCCAGTGACGCGATCGCCACCGCGAGCTGGTCGAGGTCCGGCTCGCGCGTGGTCAAGAGCTGCAGCTTCAGCCCCGGCCACATCACCGCGCGCACCCAGCCGCGGCTGCGGTTGCGGCCCGCGAACTTGATCAGCTCGAAGGAGATGCCGGCGATGATCGGCACGCCGAGGATGCGCGTCGCCATCAGCCAATACCACGCCGGCAGGCCGATCGGAGCGAACACGAAGATCGCCACGATCATCACCACCAGCAGGAAGCTCGTGCCGCAGCGCGGGTGCAGACGTGAGAAGCGCTGCGCGTTCACGGGCGTCAGTGGCAATCCCGCCTCGTAACAGGAGATCGTCTTGTGCTCCGCGCCGTGGTACTCGAACACGCGTCGCAGGTCTTTCACGCGCGAGAGCAGCGCCATGTAGCCGAGGAAGATGCTCGTGCGGATGATGCCCTCCACGACCCAGAACAGGAACGAGGAGCCGAGCTGGTGCTTGACCAGGCTCGTCAGGCCGACGGGGATCAGGAAGAACAGCACCACCGCCAGCAGCAGCGCCACCACCACCGTGCCCGCCCACACCGCCTTCGGGATCTCCTGCGCCTCCTCGCTCTCCTCGCCGTCCTTGGTCTCTTCCGGCGGGAGCTGCGCGTTGGCGGAGATCTCCAGGGCGCGGAAGCCGATCACCATCGAGCCGCCCAACGCGACCACGCCGCGCACGATCGGCAGCCTCAGGATCCGGTGGCGTTTCATCGCCGAGTCCAGCGGATACGTCGTGACCTCGATCTCGCCCTTCGCGCCCTCCTCCGGCGAGAGCTCGCCCTCGCTCAACTGCTCCGGCGTCGGCTTGCGCACCGCCACCGCCCAGTTCGCGACGCCGCGCATCATCACGCCCTCCAACACCGCCTGCCCGCCGACGGGCGCGTCGCGTTGCGCGTTCAGCTGGCCATCATCCTCGCGCACCGTCGCCGGCGCCGCGGGATCGGCCACGGCACCTGCCATCGGACTACTGCGCGGACCGGGCTTGCGCGGAGTGCAGGCGACCCTTGGCCACGCGGCGCTGGAAGCGCTCGACCCGTCCGCCTGTGTCCATCAACTTCTGCCTGCCGGTGTAGAACGGGTGGCAGTTGGAGCAGACCTCGACGTGGAGGTCGTCCTTCGTCGCGCGAGTGACGAACTCGTTGCCGCAGGTGCAGCGCACGTGGGCTGCGGTGTAGGTGGGATGGATCTTTGTCTTCATCGTCATTCCATTCTAGCGGTGCGCCCAACCCGACCGTTCGTCGGGCGGCGGCGAGAAGCCCTCAGCCGGCCTGCGTTGGGCCGTTGCCCGCCGGCGGCGACGTTTCTGTTTCGCTCGTCTGTTCGCAGCGACGGGTGCGCAGCACCGCGGTCTTCAACAGCCGCCCTTTCGTGCCCAGCCAGCGGAAGCGGATCGCGCCGCGGTAGAACGCGGGGGCCGAAAGGTTGGTGACCTGCTTGAGGTAGGTGTACTGCTTCACCCCCGGCGCGGAGACCCTCCACACGCCCAGCCCCGGCGCCACGACCGCGCGATACGCGAAGCCGCCGGGCGTGCGCTCGAGCACATCCACCCTCATCTCCATCTTCGCCGTGCCCGGGATCGCGCTCATTTCCCCCGCGAACGTCGCCGAGCGTTCAGCCTGGATCGTCGAGGTCACGCACTGCTGCAAGGTGGCTGACGCGCTTGGCTTCGTCGGTTCGCCAGGCGCGGCCTGCGTTGTGGCGGTTGCGACGATCGCGCTCGTCGCTCCGAGGAGCGCACAAGACAGCAGCAGACGGCGCGCCCAGGATGGGGTTGACATTGGAGGCGTGAGCATCATCACACCCTCCTAACACTGCGGATGCGCTTAGGTTTCGCCGGGTCGCGGACTACGTGATCTGGTAGAGCGGGCCGTCGCCACCCTCGGGGGTCGTCAGGCGACCTCCCTTGGCGGTGATCGCGCCGCACTGCACGCAGTTTGTGTAGTTCACGATTACGTCCACGTCGCCGGATTGATCCCCACCCTCCCCGTCCTCCGGGATCTCGTACACGCCCGCGGGACACATCCACACCCACGTTTCCGCGACCTCGCGCGGGACGTGTTTCTGCACGCGGATGTGGTTCGGCGCGTCGTCGCGCGTGGCGTTCCCGGTGATGAACACCGAGGAGAGCTTGTCGAACGTGTACTTGCCGTCCGGCTTGGGGTAGACGTCCTTGGTCTTGCCCACGAACATCTGCTTCGCGTCGTTGCGATGCCACTCCGCGCGGCCGGGCAGCTTGCCCTTCGTGATCTGCTGCACGCCGCTCAGCATCCCGCCCAGGAGCAGGCCCTTCTGCAGGGGCTGGCGGGCGTTTCGCACCTCGCGCAGCTCTTTGCCGACGGAGGACTCCTCGATCACGTCCTCGTATGACTCGAAGCTCGTTTCGCCGCGCTTCAGCGCCGCGTAGATCGTCTCCGCCGCGAGCATGCCCGACTTGATGCAGTGGTGCACGCCCTTCAGCGCCATCGTGTCTACCATGCCGCCCGCGTCGCCCACGAGCACCGCTCCCGGCATCGAAAGCTTCGGCATCGACCAGTAGCCGCCGCCCGGCAGCGCCTTCGCGCCCCACGCCACGCGCTCGCCGCCGTCGAGGATCTTGCGCACCAACGGGTGGGTCTTGAACGTCTGCAGCAGGTCGTGCGCCGAGGTCGTCGCGTCGGCGTAGTCGAGCTCCACCACGAAGCCGATCGACACGAGGTCCTCGCCCGTCTTCTCGTTCTTCATCGGGTAGATCCACGTGCCGCCGATCTGCCCGTACTTCGGCGAGATCTTCAGCGGCCACGGACCCATCGTGTGGATCAGGCGATCCAGCGGCTTGGGGACCTTCCAGACCTCCTTCACGCCGAGCTCCCACACCTGCGGCTCGCGGCCCTCGGCGAGGTCGAACTCCTTGATCGCAGCGCCCGTCAGATGGCCCCAGCAGCCCTCCGCGAGCACCGTGGCCCGCGCCTTGATGTCCGTCCCAGGCTCGAAGTTGCCGAGTGGCTCGCCGTCCTTGCCGCGGCCCTTGTCGCCCGAGCGCACGCCCACGACCGCCCCGTCCTCGACCACCAGCTGCGTCGCAGCCGTCTCGGTGAGGATGTATGCGCCCGCGTCCTCGGCCTGCTGCTGCTGGTAGCGAGCCAGCGCCGCGACCGAGATCACCTCGTTGCCGTGGTTCTTGAACGGCGGCGGCGTAGGGATGCGAAGCGACATCTTGGAAGTCGGCGTCAGGTAGACCGCCTCCTTCTTCACCTCTCCGAACGCGAAACCCAGCTCGCGCCACTGCTCGCGCGTGAGGTCAGGAAACAGCTCTTCCAGCGGCCCGGGGCGCATGACCGCGCCGGAGAGGTTGTGCCCTCCGCACGTCTTCGCCTTCTCGATCACCGCCACCGGCACTTCGCCGAGGCGCTCCATCGTCTCCGGATCGTCGCCCAGCAGCTGCAGCAGGCGGTTGGCGCATGCCAAGCCCGCGGTACCGCCGCCGACGATCGCCACGCCGACCTCGATCAGCTCGTCCTCCGCGTCGAGGCCGCGCTTGACGAACTCCTTCTGCGAGTCGACCGGCGGTGGGAAGGCCGCGGGTGCGACCTTCCCGTTGCTGGAGCCGTTTCCAGACATGTTCGAGCTGCCCTTCTTCGCCTTCACAGCCTCCGTGAGCTTGGGCAGGATCTTGTTCAGATCGCCCACGATGCCGAGGTCGGAGAATTCGAAGATCGGCGCGTTCGCGTCCTTGTTGATCGCGACGATGTTCTCCGAGCTCTGCATGCCCACCTTGTGCTGGATCGCGCCCGAGATGCCCGCCGCGAGGTACAGCTTCGGCGAGACGGTCTTGCCCGTCTGGCCGATCTGCGCCGCGTAGGGGTACCAGCCGGCGTCGACGACCGCGCGGGTCGCCGCGACGGCGCTGTTGCCGCCGAACGCCGCCGCGAGATCCTCGGCCAGCTGGAAGCCCTCGGCCTTGCCGAGACCGCGCCCACCGGCGATGAGGATGCTCGCGCCCTCGATGTCCACGTCCGCGCCGCGCTGTTCGCCGCGCGTCACCATCGTGGCCTGCTTCGCGTGCGCGCTCAGCTCGAAGTCGAGCTGCTCCACGGGCGCGTCTCCCGCGCCCGTCTCCTTGACCTCGAACGCGTTCAGGCGGCCGATGATGATCCCGACGTCCGAGCGGTACTTGATCTCGGAGATCGCGGAGTCGCCCAGGATCGGGCGCTCGGCGACGAGCTCGCCGCCCTCCGCGCGCACAGCCGTGACCTCCATCGCCACGCCCGCGCCGAGGCGCGCCGCCAGACCGGCGCCGATCTCGAAGCCGAGCAGGCCGCCGCCGAACAGCGCGTACTTGTAGTCGCCCGCGGTGATCGCCGCGGCCATCGCGTCGACGAGCGGCTGGGCCAGACCGTCGGGGCCCTTCGCCACGAGCACCTTCTTCGCGCCGTAGTTGCCCAGGGACGCCGCCAGGTCCTGCGGCACGTCCTCGCCGAGCAGGATCGCGTGCGCCTCGCCGCCCAATTCGGCCGCGAGCTTCGCGCCCTCGGAGACCGCGCCGAGCGAGTTCTTGTTGATCGCGCCGTTGTAGTGCAGCGCGTAAACCAGGATGTTCGCCATCTAGATCAGCTTCCTCTCGTCGAGCCACGCGACGATTTTCTCGACCGTTTCGCCGGTGTCCTCATCCTCGATGATCTCTCCCGCGGCCTTCGCCGGGGGCGCCTTCGCCGCGACCCACTGGGCTGCGGAGTTCTCGCCGCCCACTTTCGAGGCGTCGATCTCCACGTCAGCCGCGCTGACCGTGTCGAGCGGCTTCTTCTTCGCGCCCATGATCGCCTTCAGCGACGGGTAGCGCGGCTCGTTGATCGCGTCGCCCACCGAGATGACCGCGGGCAGGGTGATCTGCACCGTGTCGTAGCCGTACTCGGCCTGGCGCTCGCAGCGCAGGCTGTCCGAGGCGACGTCCATCTTGATGACCTGCGTCAGCGAGGGCATGCTCAGGTGCTCGGCCACCACGGCGCCGATCGTGTAGCACTCGCCGTCGTCGGACTGCTGTCCGAGCAGCACCAGGTCGGGCTGCTCGCGCTGGAGCGTCTTCGCCAGCGCGTAGCCGGTCGCGGCCACGTCCGAGCCCGCCACCGCCGCGTCGCTGAGGTGCACCGAGCGGTCGGCGCCGAGCGAGACGGCCTTGTGCAGCGCGCGCACCGCGCTTTCGGGGCCCATCGTCACTGCGACGATCTCCTCGACCGGTACCGCGCCGCCCTCCTTGATCTGCATCGCAGCCTCGATGGCGTGCGTGTCATACGGGTTGAGGTTCTTCTCCCCGCCTCGGTCCATGCGCCCCGTCGAGGAATCGATCCTCTTCTCGACGGCGGCGTCCGGAACCTCCTTCACCAGGACGCATATCTTCATTTCTCAGGCAACTCCTTGGGGGTGTGTTGGGTGCAATCGTACCGCGTTCAGCGGTTGACTGACGAGTCAATCAGTTATTTGATGCCGCTCGCTGGTGGCGCCGCGAATGAAGTCCACGATCGCCTGAGTGGGCGCTCCGGGCGTGAACACCTCGGCCACGCCGAGGCTCTTCAGCTCCGGGATGTCCTCGGCCGGGATCGTGCCGCCGACGGTGATCACCACGTCGTCGATGCCCTGCTCGCGCAGCAGCTCCACGACTCGCGGCACCAAAGTCATGTGCGCGCCCGACAGGATCGACAGGCCGACGGCGTCGGCGTCCTCCTGGATGACCGTCTCGACGATCTGTTCGGGCGTCTGGTGCAGGCCCGTGTAGATCACCTCCATGCCCGCGTCGCG
This sequence comes from uncultured Solirubrobacteraceae bacterium, assembly GCA_963813055.1. GTDB lineage: Bacteria > Actinomycetota > Thermoleophilia > Solirubrobacterales > Solirubrobacteraceae > Palsa-744. The sequence continues at coordinate 706,783 of CAWEXM010000004.1, read as the reverse complement.
CAGCGCTCGCGCGATGATCTTCGCGCCGCGGTCGTGGCCGTCGAGACCCGGCTTGGCGACCACCACGCGGATCTTGCTTTGGGGTTGAGTCGAGGACATGTGCACGGCAGATTATGACCGCGCGCGGATTCGCGCTCCCACGCGCCCCCGCGCGGCGCTCCCAACGCCGCCCACGAGCGCTGCCGTGGCGAGCGCCGCGAGCACCTTCAGGCGCCTGCCGAGACGGTCCAGCGCGACCACTTCCCAGCCTTCCTCCGCCGCGATCCTGCGCAGCTCCGCGTCGGGGTTGACGACCACCGCATGGCGCACCGCGCGCAGCATCGGCAGGTCCGACTCGGAGTCCGAGTACGCGTAGGACTCCTCCAGCGCGATCCGCTCGCGCTCGGCCAGCTCGCGCATCGAGAGCACCTTGCCCTCGCGGTAGTTGAACGGCCCTGCCGGCCTTCCCGTGTAGCGGCCGTCCACGATCTCCGAGCGCGAGCCCAAGCCGCCGTCGAACGCCAGCACGCGCGCCAGCAGGTCGGCCATCTCCTGCGAGGCCGCCGTCAGGATGTACACCGGCTCGCCCGCATCCTGGTGAGCGTACGCCCGTTCCAGCATCTCCGGATACAGGCGCGGCAGCACGCCCGAGAGCACGCGCGGCGAAAGACGCTCCAGATCGCGCACGCGAACGCCCGCGATCATCTCCCCCACGCGCTTGCGCACCTCATCCGCGCGGTCGTCCGTCGAGCCCAGCAGCCTGAAGCGCAGGTTTTCATACACGTCGTGCGCCAGGCGCCGACGCGAGATCATCCCCGTCTCATACGCCGCCCGGGCAAAGAAGATGCCCGACGAGCCCGCCATCAGCGTCTTGTCCAGGTCGAAGAACGCCGCGGCGCGTGGCCGCTCGGCCGGAGCTGCGCCCGCGCCGTTTTCGCTCATGCTCAGACCTTGAGGATGACCGCGTCGCCCTGGCCACCGCCGGAGCAGATCGCGGCACAGCCGTAGCCGCCGCCGCGCCGACGCAGCTCGTGCACGATCGCGCCGAGGATCCTCGCGCCGGAGGCGCCGATCGGGTGGCCCAGCGCCACAGCGCCGCCGTTCACGTTCACGCGGTCCTCGTCGATGCCGAGCATGCGGATCGAATTCAGCGTCACCGACGCGAACGCCTCGTTGATCTCCCACACGTCGATGTCGCCCGGCTGCAGGCCAGCCTTCTCCAGCGCCTTCTTCGCCGCGCTCGCGGGGGTGGTGGCGAGATAGGCGAAGTCGTTCGCGCTCTGCGCGTGCGCCACGATCTCCGCGAGCGCCTCCTTTCCGTTCGCCTGCGCCCACTCGTCCGAGGACAGCACCAGCGCGCCGCCGCCGTCGTTCACGCCCGGGGAGTTGCCCGCCGTGTGCGAGCCCTCCTTGTCGACCAGGCCCGGCAACGCCGCGAGGCGCTCCAGCGACGTGTCTCTGCGCGGACCCTCGTCGACCTCGACCACCGTGTCACCCTTGCGTCCCTTGACCGTCACCGACACGATCTCCTCCGACATGCGGCCCTCGTCGATCGCCTTCAGCGCCAGCTCGTGCGAGCGCAGAGCCCAGCGGTCGAGGTCTGCGCGCGTCATCTCCAACTCCTCGCCCACCTCGGTCGCCTCCACGAACATCTGCTTGCCCGAGAACGGGTTCGTGAGGCCGTCGTGGACCATCGCGTCGAGCATCTTTGCGTCGCCCATGCGGTAGCCGAAGCGCGCCTGCGGCAGCAGATACGGAGCCTTCGACATCGACTCCATGCCCGCGCCCACGCCCACCTGCACGTCGCCCGCGCGGATCGCCTGGTCGAGGATCACGCTCGCTCGCAGCCCCGACGCGCACACCTTGTTGATCGTCTCCGAAGAGACCTCCTTGGGGATGCCCGCCTTGATCTGCGCCTGGCGCGAGGGGATCTGCCCCTGGCCGGCCTGCAGCACCTGGCCCACCACCACGTGCTCGACCTGCTCGGGCTCCACGCCCGAGCGCTCCAGCGCGGCGCCGATCGCGAGCGCACCGAGCTCGGTCGCGTCCAGCGTGGACAGGCCGCCGCCCATCTTGCCGATGGGGGTGCGTGCGGCGCCGAGGATCACTGTCTTGAGCATGTGAGCGAGTCTCTCCTGAAGGTAGTTGCGAAGGGACGGAGAGCGAGAATGGTAGTGGACGACCGTGCGATTCCCGATTCGCGCCCCGACCATCGGGGAGCATCCCTCCCACCGCGCCATGCGGGTGGAGGGTTGCTGGACGAATTGTTCACAACCTGGATATCGTGCCCGGCCATGCACGTATCCGCGATCGTCCAAGCTGACGGGATAAGCGCCGCCGACACCGTCGCGGTGGGGCTGTTCGATGGCGAGGGTGCGCCCGCCGGCACCCCGCCTCAGCTTGGCGAGCTGCTCGCCTCCGGCGAGGCGCGCAGCGCCTTCAAGTCCCTCGCGCTCACGCACGCAGACGGCAAGCGCTGGCTCGCCGTGGGCCTCGGAGCGCGCGCCGACTTCACGCCCGAGCGCACACGCGTCGCCGCGTCGCTCGCGGGAGCTCGCGCACGCGAGATCTCCACGCGCACCCTCTGCTGGCAGACGCCCGCCGACAGCGAGCCCGCGGTCGCGGCCGCGCTCGTGGAGGGCACGCTGCTGGGCGACTACCGCTTCGAGCGCCACAAGTCCGCGGCTGAGGCGGAGAACGGCGACTCGCCGCCGAAGCATCTCGAGGCGCTGATCGTCTCTGGCCCGGACTCAATCGCCGACGCCGTCGCCGAGGCCGCGATCGTCGGCGAAGCGGTCAACCGCGCGCGCGACCTGCAGAACCGGCCGGGCAACGACCTCACGCCCACGGCGCTCGGCGAGTACGCGACGGCGCTCGGCGAGCGCCACGACTCGCTATCGGTCAGCGTGGAGGGCCGCGAGGGCATCGTCGCCCGCGGCATGGGCGCGTTCGCGGCCGTCGCCCAAGGCTCCGAGCAGGACCCCGCGCTGATCACCATCAGATATGACGGACCCACCCCGCCTGGCGCTCAGGGCCCCACGCTCGGCCTGGTGGGCAAGGCTGTCACGTTCGACAGCGGCGGCATCTCGCTCAAGCCCGGCGCCAAGATGTCGGAGATGAAGTTCGACATGTCCGGCGGCGCCGCCGTGATCGAGGCCGTCGCAGCGATCGCCGCGCTCCAGCTCCCGGTGAAGGTGGTCGCGGTCGTGGGCGCCACCGAGAACCTGCCCAGCGGACGCGCGATCAAGCCCGGCGACATCGTCGCCGCGGCCAACGGCAAGACGATCGAGATCAACAACACCGACGCCGAGGGCCGGCTCGTACTGGCGGACTGCCTCTGCCACGCCGTCGCCGAGGGCGCCGAGCACATCGTCGACCTAGCCACGCTCACCGGCGCGGTCATCGTCGCGCTCGGCTCCTCCTACGCGGGGCTGATGAGCAACGACGACGAGTTCGCCGCGCGCATCGACGCCGCTGGCGAGAGCACCGGCGAGATCGTCTGGCGCCTACCGCTGCACGAGGAGTACCGCGAGCTGATCAAGGGCACCTACGCCGACCTCGACAACGCGCCCGAGGCGCGCAAGGCCGGAACGATCGTCGGCGGCACGTTCCTGTCGAACTTCGTCGGCGATACGCCCTGGGCGCATCTCGACATCGCTGGGTCGGCGTGGGACCTGAACCGCGCCTATGTAGGCAAGGGCGCCTCCGGCTACGGCGTGCGGCTGCTCGTCGCGCTGGCCAAGTCTTACTACGCCTAGCTGTGTTGCCCACGGACTTAGCGAACGCGGCTGATTGGTGGTCGATCGCCGAGTGAGGTGTGTGGCCTTCGTCGGTTGTAGTAGCGCAGAAATGATGCCAGTGCTCGGTTGCGCTGTGCTGATGAGGCCCAGATTCGTGCGTGTGCCCACTCCTCATCGAGGGTGCGGATGAATCTCTCCGCCTTGCCGTTCCAGCGTGGTGTGCGTGGCGGGATCAGGATGTGGCGCGCGTCGAGATTGGCGAGCGCGGCCCTGAATTGGCGGCTTCGCCGGTAGCTCATTGCGTTGTCGGTCATGACCGCCTGGACTGGCCCGGCGCCTTGCTCTGTCATCCACGCCGCAGCGCGCAGCAGAACGGCGGCGGCGATCTCTCCGCGATCGTGGCGGTGGACCTCGACGTAGGCCAGCCGTGAGTGATCATCGATCACGACGTGCGCGAATTGGATCCGTCGTGTCCCAACCGCAACCCGCTTTTGCTGAGAACGGTCGCCATGGGCCCAGTGTCCCGGCTCGGTGAAGCTCGTCAGCTGCTTGGCGTCCATGTGCAGCAGCGCCCCAGGCTCTGACCACTCGTAGCGTCGCGTGGAGCGAGATGCTGGGCTGCGTCGTCGCTGAGAGCAGCCATTTCGCTTGAGCACCTTCCAGATCGTCGAGCGGCGATAGCCGACGATGCCGGCCAGCCGCGCTGGCCCTAGATTGGTGCGGTTCCTAGCTCGCAGGATGCGTGACTCGGCCTCCGCTGAGAGCTGCCACGGGCAAGACTTCGGCAGCGGCGGACGAGCACGCAGGCACACTCGTGAGGCTCGTTCAAGCTCACTGGCCTGCTGCCAGCGATGCCACCAGCGGTGCGCGGTTGCGGGTGAGACGTTCAGCGCCCTCGCGGCACCCCTGATCGTCAATCCCTGCTCAATCAGGCCAACGAGCTGCAAACGCCCGCCAAGTCCGAGCTTGCATCTACCGTCCTCCATGTTCGGGTCCTCCTGTGGCTGCGAGTTGTGGAAGACCCACAGCCTCAGGACGGACCCAAACGACCTCTCAACCGTTCACCAAGAACGTGGGCACCACAACTAGCCGCCGGCAGCGCGGCTCGCCGACCGCGCCCGCGCCCTGCGAGTGAGCGGTGCCCACGGACTACGCGCTAGAGGCGCCACACGACCGCCGCCCACGCCTCGCCGCGCGGGTCGATGTGCGCGCGGTGGCGCCCCGCCTCGCCCTCGACCTCCACCAGCTCCACCTCGCCGCCCGCCTCGCGCGCCGCCTGCGCGTAGTTGCGGCTCAGCTTCACCGACACCGTTTCGTCGGCCACGCCGTGCACCAGCAGCACCGGCATGCTCGCCGGCAGCAGGCGCATCGGGTCCGCCGCGCCGTAACGGTCGGGCAGCTCCTCCGGGCTCTCGCCCATCAGCGCCAGCACCGCGCCACCCCGCCAGCGCCGATAGGCGCCCTCCAGGTCGCACACGCCCGCCTGCGCGATCACCCTTCGTGGGCGTATCCGAGCGGCGCTGTCGATGAAGCCAGGGGCCCCCTGCGGCAGTTTCTCGCGTGCCGCCGCCCACAGCGCCAGATGCCCGCCCGCGGAATGCCCGAGGATGCTCACGCGGTCGAGGTCCAGCGGCGCATCCAACTCGGTGAGGTGGTCGATCGCGCCCGCCACATCCGCGAACGTCTGCGGCCACCCGCCGCCATTGCCCACGCGCCGGTACTCGATGTTCCACGCCGCCCATCCACGCCTCACCAAATCGCCGATCACACCGCGCATCACCACCCGCCCGTAGCGCGCCTGCCACGAGCCGCCATGGATCACCACCATCACCGGATGCGGACCCGCGCCCTGCGGTAGATACAGATCCGCGCGCTGGGAGCGGTCGGGGCCATAGCTGAACGTGCGACCCCGCTTGAGCGCGTCCAGGATCAGGCGGCCACGGCTCACTCGCGGCAATGCTAGCCGCACTCTCAATCGATAACCGCGCCGTCGCGGGGCCGGTCATGCCAATCGCGTGACCTGTGACAATGCCCGCCATGGACTTCGACCTATCCCCAGACCACGAGCTCATCAGACGCACCGTCCGCGAATTCGCCGAGGGCGAGGTGGCTCCCGTCGCCGAGGAGCTCGACCGCACGAAGTCCTTCCCCTACGACATCGTCGCGCAGCTCGGCAAGCTCAACCTCATGGGCATCCCCTTTCCCGAGGAGTACGGCGGAGGCGGGGGCGACACGCTCGCCTACGCGCTCGCCGTCGAGGAACTCACCCGCGTGGACTCCTCAGTCGCGATCACGCTCTGCGCGCACACCTCGCTCGGCACCCAGCCGATCTACCTGTTCGGCAGCGAGCAGCAGAAGCGCGAGTGGATGCCGCGGCTGTGCTCCGGCGAGAAGCTCGGCGCGTTCGGGCTCACCGAGCCCGAGGCCGGCTCCGACGCGGGCAACACGCGCACCCGTGCGCGCCTCGACGGCGGCGAATGGGCCATCGACGGCGCCAAGCAGTTCATCACCAACGCAGGTACCACCATTTCGGGCGTCGTCTGCATCACGGCCGTCACATCTGAGGCGGCCGACGGCACAGACGGCAACGCGACCCGAGAGATCTCAAACATAATCGTCCCCAACGGCACGCCCGGCTACGCCCAGGGAGAGCCGTACCGCAAGATGGGCTGGAACGCCTCCGACACCCGGCCGTTGACGTTCGACGACTGCCGCGTGCCCGAGGAGAACCTGCTCGGACCGCGCGGCGCCGGCTTCAAGCAGTTCCTGCACATCCTCGACATCGGGCGCATCGGCGTCGCTGCCATGGGCGTAGGGCTCGCGCAGGGCGCGCTCGACGAGGCGCTCAAGTACGCCAAAGAGCGCAGGGCGTTCGGGCAGGCGATCTCCAAGTTCCAGGCCATCCAGGCCAAGCTCGCCGACATGTCCACCGAGATCTCCGCCGCGCGGCTGCTCGTGTACAAGGCCGCGCGCGAGAAGGACGCCGGGCGCAACTTCACCCTCACCGCCGCCCAGGCCAAGCTCAAGACCGGCCGCCTCGCCGTGCGCTGCGCTGAGGAGGCCGTCCAGATTCACGGCGGCTACGGCTTCATCGAGGAGTACCCCGTGTGCCGCTTCTACCGCGACGCCAAGATCCTCACCATCGGCGAGGGGACCGACGAGGTGCAGCAGATGGTGATCGCTCGCGCGCTCGGGGCGTAAGCGCGGGAACCCGCTCGACGTTCGCTCAGCGCGGCTCTAGCACCACGAGCGGGATCTCCCGCTCGGTGCGGCGGCGGTAGCTTTCGTAGCCGCCGTACACGCCCACCATCAGCTTCCACAGGCGTTCGCGCTCCTCGCCCTCCGCCACGCGCGCGTGCACGGCGCGCTTGCTCGATCCCACCTGGATCGTCGTGTCGGGGTTCGCGCGTAGGTTGTGAAACCACGCCGGGTGCTTCGGATAGCCGCCCTTCGACGCCACCAGCACGAAGTTCGCGCCGTCCACCCCGTATACCAGCGGGCTCGTGCGTTTCGTGCCGGTCTTCGCGCCCACGTGGTCCAGCAGCAGCGACGGCGGCGCGCCGGGAACACGGTGGCCGATCAGGCCGTTCGTCGCGCGGTAGATCGCCGCGTGTCCGCCCATCAGGCGCCGCAGCAGCGGCCAGTTCTTATCCGCCCACGCGAGAGTGTCCATCGGAGCGAGCCTACTCCACCGGCTGGCCGATGTGTGATGCGCGCTCCAGCAGCTCCGTCGCCGCGCTCGCCGGGTCCAGGCGCCGCTGCACCACCTCCCCCAGCAGACGCTGGAACTCCGGGTCCTCGTGCAGTTCCTCCTCCAGGCGCCTGCGCATCCTCGCGGTTGCGATCGCGAGCACCTCGTTGCGCAGGTTGCGCCCGCGGCGCTCCTCCAGTTGCCCGCCCGCGAGGATGTGCGCGCGGTGCTCCGACAGCGCCGTCACGAGCTCCTCCACCCCCCTGCCCAGGTGCGCCTCGGTCTTCACGATCGGCACCCGCCAGCTCGCGCGCGCCTCCTCCGGCGTGCGGTCCAGGTTCGCCAGCGACAGCACGCCGCGGATCTCCCGCACCATCGTGTCCGTCAACGGGTGGTCCGCCTTGTTGATCACGATCACGTCCGGGATCTCCATCACCCCCGCCTTCAAAGCCTGGATCGAGTCGCCCGAGCCCGGCATCAGCACCAGCACGATCGTGTCCGCGTGGTCGATGATGTCGATCTCCGCCTGCCCCACCCCAACCGTCTCCACGAACACGTCCTGCCGCCCTGCCGCGTCCAGCAGCAGCGCGGCCTGCAGCGCCGCCTCCGACAGGCCTCCCAGCGCACCGCGGTTCGCCATCGAGCGGATGAACACGCCCTGATCCAGGAAGTGCTCCGTCAGGCGGATGCGATCGCCCAGCAGCGCGCCGTGCGTGAACGGCGAGGACGGGTCGATCGACAGCACCCCAACAGTCCGACCGGCTTCGCGTCGTGCCTTGGTGAGCGCGCCGATCAGCGTCGACTTGCCCGCGCCCGGAGGCCCCGTGAAGCCCACCACCTCCGCGTTGCCCGTGTGCGGGTAGATCTCCCGCACCAGCTCCCAGCCCTCCGGCCGGTCGTTCTCCACCCACGTGATCGCGCGCGCCAGCGCGCGGCGGTCGCCGTCGAGCAGTCGCTGAGCGAGGGAGGGCTCGGTCATCGTGCGGCATCATCGCAGGGGTTGTCTCGGCAGTCCGCCGACGCCAGCGTCCCCTACGATTCCACGCCCATGGGGCTCCTCGCCGACCAAGCCGTCACCACACCCGCCGAGCAGATCGCCCACGCGATCAGGCGTGCGCCAGAGCCGCTGCGCGGCGGGCCGCTCGCGCTGCTGCGCTTTATGCGCGCCAACCACATGCTCAGACACCAGTACGCGCGACTCATCGCGCGCTTCCTGTGGCTCAAGCTGCGCCACCGCGGTCGCCTGCAGACCGAAGGCCTGTGCTTCATCTGCCCCGGCGTCAAGCTCGAGATCGGTCGCGGCGCCACGCTTCGCATCGGGCGCTGGGCGTGGGTCGGGCACGGCAGCAAGATCCGCGTCCACGAGGGCGAGGTCTCCATCGGCGCCAAGACTGTCATGGGCCAGGAGTGCACCATCTCCGCCTTCCAGCACGTCTCCATCGGGCGCGAGTGCATCGTCGCCGACCGCGTCATGCTGATCGACTTCGACCACGGCGTCACCGAGGTCGAGCGCCCAATCCGCCTGCAGGGCATCTACAAGCGCGACGTTTGCGTCGGGCACAACGTCTGGATGGGCTACGGCGCGTGCGTCCTGCGCGGCGTCACCGTCGGCGACAACAGCGTCATCGGCGCCAGCGCCGTCGTCGCCAGAGACGTGCCCGCCAATGCGGTGGTGGGCGGGGTGCCGGCGCACGTGATCCGCATGCGCGAGACGCCTGAGCACATGCGCTGGGAGTGACGCGACAGTCGGCGCACGAAGGCGAAGATGCGCGCTGGCGATGCTCTACGCCGGCGGCGCCCCGCGCCTGCACGTCGCCTCGTGCACTTCCTGCGTGAGGGTGCTGAGCCTCTGGCTGAGGGTGTGGATCTCCTGGGTCAGCTCGGTGTTCTTCTTCAGCAGGTCCGTCTGGTACTGGCCGAGCTCGTCGCGGTGCTTCGCCGCAGCTTCCTCGTTGGCCTTGTCCGTCCGCGTCTGCGCCTTCTGGGCGATGATCACGAGTGCGCCGGTGTAGAACGCCACGGCCGAGAACACGAGGTTCAGGAGGATGAACGGCGCTGGGTCAAAGCCCCTGCCGTTCAGCAGCCCCGTCCAGGAGTTGCTGAGGAAGTGCACCACGTGATTCGACAGCACCCACGCGAGGATCACGGTGGAGCTGACGAGCAGGAACACGACGGTGCCCATGCCGCTCGCGACCCTCTCCGCAACCCGCTCCATGAAGCTGCTGCCGCCGGCGTAGGGCGAGACGCTTTCAGCGCCCTGGTAGTGCTGGTGGTGGCGCAGCGGGTCCAGCGCGGCCGGAGCCTGCCTCTGCTGCTGCGGAGCCTCGGTAGCTGCCATGTTGTCTCCTCGGGATCGTCCTACTGGTTGTCGCAATCCCTATCAGGCCGACCCGACCGCTCGAGCGCCCGCCCCTCGGGGCATCCGTTGGCCCGCGCCTACAGCGGTACCAGCAGCGATGCCCCGTCCGCGTGTACGGCGAGGTTGCGCAGGGCGCTCGCGTCAGCGCTCGTGCCGTCCGCGAGCGCCCGCTGGAGCCCCGCGCGGTGCCCCTCGAAGCGCTCGCGCGCGTACGGCACGGCGATGTCGCGCGAGACCATGAACGGCCAGTCGCTCGCCTGCAGCGCCAGCAGCTCGCGGATCGCCGTCGTGCCCGCCCGCGAGCCCGCCGCGAGCACCTCCAGCTCGGCCGCACGAGCGGCGAACGCCATGTCCGCCACGGCGGGCGCGGACCACGTCGACAGGTCGCCGCCCGCCCCCCACGTGCAGGGCTGGCTCACGACCTCCTCGTTCTCCTCGCCGCCGTCCGCGACGATCGCGCCCGCGGGCACCGCCTCGACGCGCTCGAGCGCGTCGTCGAGGCGCACCAGCTCCAGGCCCTGGCGCGAGCACTCGTCCACCACCGCGCGCAGCCAGTCGATGCCCTCGTACCACCAGTGGCCGAGCAGCTCCGTGTCGAGGGCACACACCACCAGGCCGCCCAAGTCCGCGTCCGACTCGCCGGACTCGCCCCGCCCCGCGTCGTGCGCGTCCGCCCGCTCCAGCCGCGCGAGCGTGCGCTTGACGAAGTCCGCGGCGTGCGCGCGCGCGAGCTCGAGCGCCGCGTCGTGGTCGTAGTCGCCGCCGTCGTTGTTCCAGGGGTTGTGGTGGTTGATCGTGTGGTGGTGGTAGTCGCGGTAGGCGCCCGCGGCGGGGTAGCCGCCGTCGCTCCACACGAGCGAGATCGTGCTGCGGTCGATCGGCACGAGCTTCACGCCCGACTCCGTCGCGATCGGGCGCAGGTGCTCGGGAGCGCCGAGCCCGAAGCGGTTGGTCAGCTCGACGCACACCGCGTTCACGCCCGCGTCCTCGAGCGCCCGCTCCACCCACGGCGCGTACGCGCACTCCGCCAGCCAGAAGCCGCCGCGCCACTGCTCGCCGAAGCGGGCGCGATGCGCCCTGACGCCCGTCTGCACCTGCATGCGCACGCCCGTGTCGGTGGCGAGCAGCGGCAGGATCGCGTGCGTGGCCGAGGAGGCCCACTGCGCGTGGCGCGCTAGCGACCCCAGCAGGTCCCCCCCGCGCCGGTCGAGGCTCTCCAGGGCGCCCGTGTAGTCGCTCCAAGAGCGCTGCAGCTCGCGCGCGAGCGCGTCGAAGCCGCCGGCGCGCATGCCCGCGGCGTCCTCTGCGTGGGTGCCGCGGCGCACCTCCTCGATGAACTTCGCGAAGCGCTCGCGCAGATCAGGAGCTTCGAGCTGGTCGCACAGCACGGGCGTGAGCGACAGCGTCAGCGGCGCGCCCTCGTCGAGCAGGTCCAGCAGCGGCAGGTAGCAGCCCACCATCGCCTCCCACAGCCACTCCTCGCCGAACGGCCACGTGCCGAAGCCCTCGACGTAGGGCATGTGCGTGTGCAGCACGATCGCCAGCGCGCCGCCGCGCCGACGGGCGGAGCTCACGGGCGGCACACCGCCACGAAGTCCAGCGCCTTGTCGAGATCCGCCTCGTGGGCGGGGCGCAGCGCGAAGTCCGAGACGGCGATCGCGGGCGTGAAGCGGTCGTAGAAGGGCTTGCTCAGGCGCAGGCCCTTGTGGACGCGGTCCCAGCCGAGGCGCAGCGCGATCTCGTGCACGCGCAGCTTGCGCGCGTGGAAGAGCCCGTACAGCTCCACGCCGGCGAAGTGCTCGCGGCACAGCCGCTCGAACTCCTCGCGGCGGTACTCGTGCACGTGCCACGGGTTGTCCGAGCGCGGCGCGCCCTTCGGCGCGAGCGTGAGCACGTTCGGCGTGGAGACGAACACCCGACCGCTCCCGCCCACGAGCGAGCGGAAGTGGTCGAGCACCGCGCCGGGGTCCTCCAGGTGCTCGATCGTCTGCAGGAACACGACCGCGTCGGTCGGCTCGGAGAACGTGTCGACGAGCTCGCGCGCGAAGCGCAGGTTGGGGCGCTGTAGCGCAGCCGCGCGTGCTCGTGGGCCTCGGGGTTGGCGTCCACGCCCACGACGCTCGCGGCGCTGCGCGCGAGCACGTCCGAGCCGTAGCCCTCGCCGCAGGCCATGTCGATCGCGCGCACGCCCGCGACGCGCGCGGCGATCCACTCGTACACGACCAGGTGGCGGCGGTACCAGTAGTTCTCCTCGGGCACGTCCGGGAGCGTGCGCTCGCCGGTCAGCGCCAGCGGGGGCACGCCCTCGGGCTGGTCGCGCTGGAGATACAGAGCTGGTGTCATGAGACGCCCTCCTTCGGAGAGGTCAAGCCTTGGCTGGGAGGCGCGAGCACGGCGCGCGAGTATATGGTGCCGCACCGTGACGCCCACTCTCACCGCGGAGGAGATCCGCGACGCCAACACGCGCTACCACGACGTGGCCGCCGACCACTACGACTCCAAGTGGGGCATCGACTTCGCCGAGCTCGGCCTCAGCCAGGTGAGCGCAAAGGTGCGCAAGGCGCTCGGCCGCGAGCCGGGCCACTTCGCGCGCTCGCTGGAGATCGGCTCCGGCACCGGCTACTTCACGCCTCAACCTGATGCGCGCCGGCCTGATCGGCGAGGCGACGTGCAGCGACATCTCCCCGGGCATGCTGGAGACGCTCGCGGCGAACGCGCGAGCGCCTGGGCCTGAACGTCAAGACGCAGACCCGCCGACGCCGAGCGCCTGCCGTTCGCGGACGACAGCTTCGACCTCGTGCTCGGCCACGCGGTGCTGCACCACATCCCCGACCTGCAGCGCGCGTTCGCCGAGTTCGAGCGCGTGCTCGCGCCGGGCGGCACGATGCTGTTCGCGGGCGAGCCGTCGCGCTACGGCGACCGCCTGGCGACCGTGCCCAAGCGCTTCGCCACCACGATCGCGCCGCTGTGGCGCCGCGCGATCGGCGCGAGCGCCGCGCCGGTGGGCGACGCCGGGCGACCGACGAGGCGCTCGAGGGCGTGGTCGACGTGCACGCGTTCGCGCCCGGCGAGCTGCGAAGATGCGCTCGCACGGCGGGCTTCGAGGACGTGCGCGTTCGCGGCGAGGAGCTGCTCGCGAACTGGTTCGGCTGGACCAACCGCACGCTCGAGGCCACCGCCGTCCCCGAGGAGGTGCCGTGGGCGCTGGCGCCTGTATGCGTACCGCGGCTACCTGGCGCTGCAGAAGCTCGACCGCAGGCTGCTCGAGTCGCGGCTGCCTCCGGCGATCTTCTACAACCTGATGATCGCAGCGCGCAAGCCCGCCTAGCGCGGCGCCCAGCGCGCCTAGACTCACACGATGTCCGACCAGCCGGTCTCGCGGCTTTCCGCTGTTCCCGCTCGGGCATCGTGGCGCTGCCGAGCGAGAGCGTGCCGCTGCACATCTTCGAGGACCGCTACCGCCGCATGATCGAGCGCTGCCTGCAGTCGCCCCCGAGGTCGCCCGGCCGGCAGTTCGGCATCGTGTGGCTGTCCGAGCGAGGAGCTCAAGCCGGTCGGTTGCGCGTGCGAGGTCGAGGACGTGCTCGAGCGAATGGACGACGGTCGCCTGAACATCCTCGCGCGCGGCACGCGCCCGTTCCGGCTGCTCGAGCGCCAGGACGAGCTCCCCTATCCGGCGGGCGTGATCGAGTGCGTGGACGAGGACGTGGAGCAGAGCGACCCGCAGGCGGCGCGCGCCGCGCACGAGCTCTACCGGGAGCTGGTCAGCGAAGCGACCGACCGCGAGATCGAGTCGGCGGAGCTGGAGGCCATGGACGCCTACAGCATGGCCGCGACCGTCGAGTTCGACATCGAGGCCAAGCAGGAGCTGCTCGAGCTGCGCTCGGAGAACGCGCGCCTGCGGCTGCTGGCGCAGGCTGCTGGGCGAGGCGCTCGAGCACCTGGAGATGGTGGAGCGCGCACGGATGCGAGCGCTGTCCAACGGCAAGGTCCGGTTCGGCTGACGTTCGGCCACCGTTGGGCCGGCCGCCCTCGGCTTGGCCCGCACACCCGCCCGTCGCCTATTCGGGCAAGTGGCAGACCTCCTGGGCGGTCTGCACGACGAACAGCTGCAGCTCGTGCAGCACGCCGGGCTGCTCGAGGGAGTTGTCGCTGAAGCTGCACGGTGCCGTTTTCGTCGCGCAGCGAGTACCTGTAGACCGACCCGGGGCGCGGCGGCAGGTTCAGGTCGCTGGAGGCGGCGTCGTGGAGTTCTTCCTGCGTGGCCTTGGCGATGCACCAGCTCACGGTCGCTCAGGTGGCGCAGCGGCCCCGCGTTGCAGTGCACGCCGCCTTCTTCGTTGACGAGCATCGTCAGGCGCGCGTGCGGCGTGGTTCCGGTGCGCTGGACGAGAAACAGGTCGGCGGCCTGCACGCCGCCGCAGCCCGTCGCGAGCGCGCCCGCGAGCATCGCGCCCCGCAACCGCCGCGAGCAGCCCTCACGCGCTCACCGCCACGCCGCCGCGGCGCGGATCGCCCGCGCCGGTGAGCGCTCCCGCCGCGGCTCAGCGCCGCCTGCACGCCGCCGAAGAACAGGTTCAGCGCGCCGAAGCGCACGAGCTGCGCGTCCGCGTCAAGCCGCTCCACGTCGATCCCCGGCTCGGCGAACACCACGCCGTCCTCGAAGTGCACGCGCGGCGCGTCGACCGCCTCGCGCACCCCCAGCCCGCGGTCGACGACGCCGACGATCGTCTGCAGCAGCGCGGAGCGGATGCGGTTGGAGCCGGCGCTGCCGAGCACCAGCTCGACCTCGCCGTCGCGCAGCACGACCGACGGCGCCATCATGCTCGGCATGCGCCGCCCGGCGGGGTGCAGGTGGAAGCCGAGCGGGTTGAGGTCCTCCTCGCCCATGACGTTGTTCAGGTGGATGCCCGTGCCGGGCACCACCACGCCCGGAGCCCTCGCCGTTGGTGCACGTGACGCTGCACGCGCAGCCGTCGGAGTCGATCACCGAGATGTGCGTGGTGGAGCCGAGACGCGTAGCGAGGAAGCGCTTCGAGGAAGCCATCCTGGTCGAGACCTTCGACGAACTCGGCGTGCGCTCGCGCCTGTGCGGCGCCCATCGCCGCGAGATCATGTCGCAAAGGCTCGGCGGCGCTGGCGCGCGGTCGAGCAGCGCGAGCGAGTAGGCGAGCAGCGTGCCGCCGGCCGAGGGCGGCGGGTTGGTGAGGATCTCGCGGTCGCGGTAGGCGACCGTCGCGGGCGTCGCGCTCGATCGGCGCGGTAGTCGGCGAGGTCTGCGTGCGCTGAGCGAGCCGCCGCGCGCGCCGCAGCCAGTCGCACACGGCCGCGGCGATGTCGCCGCGGTAGAACGGCTCCGCGCCGTCGCTCGCCGAGCCGCAGCAGCGCCTCCGCGAGCTCGGGGTTGCGCAGCGTGCTCGCCCTCGCGCAGGATCGCGCCCTCGGGCGCCCACAGCGCGGCGCACTCGGGCGTCGAGGTCGAGCAGGTCCGCGAGGATCTCCGCGACGTACGCCTGCCCCTGGTTGAGCGCCACCCCGTCGCGCGCGAGGCGCGCCGCGGGCGCGGCGAGATCGTCCAGCGGCACGGTGCCCCAGCGGCGCATCGCCTCGCACACGCCCGCCGGGACGCCGTACACGCCGCAGGAGGCGGGCCCGATGTGGAAGCGTCTGCACGGCGTCGCCGAAGGACACCTCGACGCCGTGCAGCTCCGCCTGCTCGCCGCCGCGCGCCGTCCGCGCGTCGCGCGCGGCGGGCGCCTCGACGAAGAAGTCGAGCAGCGTCGGGCTCGCACCCCGCCGCCGGCCACGAGCATGTAGCCGCCCGCGCCCAGACCCGTCAGCAGCGGCTCGGCGACGAACGACGTCAGCATCGCCGCGACCGCCGCGTCGACCGCGTTGCCGCCCTCGCGCAGCACCCGCGCGCCGGCCTGCGCGGTCAGCGGATGCCCCGCCGCGACGACTCCCTTCTCAGCTGCGCCCATTGCAGAGCGATACCACAGCGGGCGTCATAGGTGACGCGCGCCGTGGGTGTGATTCAGCGGTTTGGCAGGAACTCTGGGATCTGCAAGTCGTCGGCCAGCGAGCCGCGGCGCGAGACCCGTGCGGGTCCGGTGCGCTGGACTTGACCTCGCCGGCGGGCTCTTTGAAGCGGCTGACGCTCTTGCGCCGGCCCTCGTCGCCGTAGCCGGTGGCGACGACCGTGACCCACACCTGGTCGTCGAGCTTCTCGTCGACCATCGCGCCGAAGATGATGTTCGCGTCGGGGTGGGCGGCCTCGGAGACCGACTTGGCGGCCTCGTTGACCTCCCACAGCGACAGGTTGACGCCGCCGGTGATCGACAGCAGGATCGAGCGCGCGCCCTCCATCGACGTTTCCAGCAGCGGCGAGGAGACGGCCTGCATCGGCGGCGTCGATCGCGCGCGTGCTCGCCCACGCCCATGCCGATGCCGAGCAGCGCGTTGCCGGCGTCGCTCATGATCGTGCGCACGTCGGCGAAGTCGAGGTTGATGAGGCCGGGCAGCGTGACGAGGTCGGAGATGCCCTGCACGCCCTGGCGCAGCACGTCGTCGGCGACGCGGAAGGCCTCGACCATCGCGGTCTGCTTGTCGAGCACCGCCAGCAGCCGGTTGTTGGGCACCACGATCAGCGTGTCGACCTCTTCGGCCAGCGCGCTCGACGCCGCGCTCGGCCTGCTCGCGGCGGCGCGTGCCCTCGAAGCCGAACGGCTTCGTCACGATCGCCGACCGTCAGCGCGCCGACCTCGCGCGCGATGCGCGCGACGATCGGAGCGGCGCCCGTGCCGGTGCCGCCGCCGGCGCCGGCGGTGATGAAGATCATGTCCGAGCCCTTCAGCAGGGCCTTCATGCGGTCGTAGTCCTCCATCGCGGCCTGGCGGCCGACGTTCGCGTCCGAGCCGGAGCCGAGACCGCGCGTCAGCTCGGCGCCGATGTGCAGCGTGAGGTCGGCGGTGGACTGCTGCAGCGACTGCAGGTCGGTGTTGACGGCCAGGAACTCGACGCCCTCGACCTCGGCCTCGACCATGCGGTTGACGGCGTTGACGCCGCCGCCGCCGACGCCGACCACGCGGATGACCGGCTGACCGTCGCCGGCGGGCGAGCTCGCGGGCTCGGGGTATTCGCGCGGGTAGTCCTCGACCACGCGGCGCGCGCGGGTCGCTCCATCACGTTCTCGGGGATCTCCGAGGAGAAGGCGTGGCGCAGGCGCTCCTGCGGGCTGGGGATGCGCGGGTCCTCGCGCGGGGCCTCGGGCGTGGCGCCGAGCGCGGGGTGCGGCAGGCCGCTCTCGCGCGGGTGCGCGGGCTGGGCGGCGGGCGCAGGCTCGCCGGCGGCGACGTGCGCGTCGGTGCGGATCTCCACCTGCGGCTCGCGCTCGGGCGAGCTCTCCTTCGGCGTCTTCGGTCTTGCGGAAGAGCGCCGCGAGGGGTCCTTCGCGCATGCTCGCGCGTTTAGCGTTGGCCATGGGTGAGAACCTCCTGCGCGAGTTGCCGGTAGGACTGCGCCGCGACCCCGTCGGGCTCGTACTTGAGCACCGACATGCCCTTCACGGGAGCCTCCGCGAAGCGAACGGTCTTGCGGATGCGCGACGCGAACACGCGGTCGCCGAAGTTTTCCTCGAGGATCTCGATCGCCTCCTTGGCGTGGATCGTGCGCGAGTCCACCAACGTCGGCAGGATACCCTCGATGTCGACGCCGGGGTTGAGATTCTCGCGGATCATCGCGAGCGTGTTCTGCAGCTGGATCAGGCCGCGCATCGACAGATACTCGCACTGCACGGGGACGATCACCTTGTCGGCCGCCGTGAGCGCGTTGATCGTCAGCAGGCCGAGGCTGGGCGGCGTGTCGATGCAGATGAAGTCGTAGTCCTCGAGGATCGGTTCGAAGGCCTTCTGCAGCGAGCGCTCGCGGCCGATCATCGTCGACATCGCGATCTCGGCGCCGGCGAGGTCGATCGAGGCGCACGCGACGTCGATCTCGCGCTTGCGCATGACCTCGCGGATCGAGACCTTGTGCACGAGCACGTCGTACATCGATTTCTCGAGCGTGTCGGGGTCGATCCCCTGGGACATCGTCAGGTTGCCCTGCGGGTCCATGTCGACGCACAGCACGCGGTGGCCCTCCTCCGCGAAGGCGGCGGCGAGGTTGAGCGTGGTCGTCGTCTTGGCCACCCCGCCCTTCTGGTTGGCGAACGCGATGACCTTGGCCTTGCCTTGCACGGTGGCTCCGATAGTCGATTGCTGGAAAGCCGTCCGCTGGGTATTCGCATGGTGACCGGCGGATTCCTGCACGGAACTACGATCCCGAGATGACCGCGCGAAGAGCCGCGCGCGCTCGCAGGATCTGCGGGCGCGCCTGAGCGGCAAGCGCGTGGTGGTGTGCGTCGGCGCGGGCGGCGTCGGCAAGACGACCACCTCCGCCGCGCTCGCCCTGGGCCTGGCGATGCGCGGGCGCAAGGTGGCGGTCGTGACGATCGACCCCGCCAAGCGGCTGGCCTCCGCGCTGGGCCTGCGGGAGCTCGCGGGCGAGCCGCGGCGGATCGACGCTCAGACGCTCGCGGGCAGCGGGACTCGAGATGAAGGGCGAGCTGTGGGCGATGATGCTCGACGCCAAGCGCACGTTCGACGAGATCGTCGCGCGCCTGGCGCCGGACGAGCAGGCGCGCGAGGAGATCCTCGCCAACCCCGTCTACCGCGAGCTGTCCACCGCCGTCGCGGGGTCGCACGAGCTGAGCGCGATCGCGAAGCTGTACGAGCTGTACGAGGAGCACGACTTCGACATGATCGTGCTCGACACGCCGCCGTCGCGCAACGCGCTGGACTTCCTCAACGCGCCCACGCGCCTGCTCGGGTTCCTGGAAGGACGCGCGCTGCAGGTGTTCCTCGCGCCCGGCGGCCTGACGGCGCGCCTGTTCGGGCGCGGCACGGCGCTCGTGTTCGCGATCTTCGCGCGCGTCACGGGCGTCGACATGCTCGCCGAGCTGTCGCGCTTCTTCCGCTCGCTGAGCGGCGTGATCGACGGCTTCGGCGAACGCACGCGCGGGCGTCGCGGCGCTGCTGCGCTCGCCGAGCGCACGCGTTCGCTGATCGTCACCTCGCCCGAGGCCGAGCCGGCCCGCGAGGCGCAGTTACCTGGCCGAGCGGCTGGCCGCGGCGGGCATGCACCGTGGCGAGCTGATCGTCAACCGCGTGCACGAGCGACGGCCTGCAAGGGCGCTCCGGCGCAGGAGGTCGCGCGAGCTGCTGACGCCGGCGAGCTCGGCGCGGCGCTGGCGGCGCGGGTGGCGAGCAACCTCGCCGACTTCGACGTGCTCGTGCGCCGCGATGCGGCGACGATCGCGCGCCTGTCGCGCATGCTGCCGGGGCGCGAGCCGATCGTCGTGCCGCAGCTAGATGAAGATGTCCAGGATCTCCTCGGACTCGGCGAAATCGCCGAGCATCTCTTCGCCTGAGGAGCTCAGTGGCGGCGACACGCCGCAGCGTGAAGTCCTCGAACGCGGGCGCTGGCTGCGGACGCCGGCTGTGGCGCGGGCGCGGGCTCGGCTTCGAGCAGCAGCTCGTCGGCGAGCGCGAGCAGATCGGAGTCGAGGTGCCCGCAGATCACGTCGCGCAGCAGCGCGCGCAGATGGTCGGAGACCTCTCTGCGCGAGCGTCTCCGCGCCGGCGTGCTCGCACGGCGGCGCCGTTCGACGACGGCGCGCTCCAGCGCGATCGCCTCGCGGCATGCGCTCGCTCAGCTGCAGCGCGCTCCGCCGCGGTGGCGCACAGCGCCGCGAGGCGCGCCGCGCGAGCTGCCCGCCTGGGCGGGTCCCTCGGGCTCGAGCAGCGCGCGCAGCGCGAGCAGGTGGTCGGTGAGCGCCTCGTAGGGGCTCGTCGCGCTCGCAGCCGAGCTCGAAGCGCCGCAGCGCCCACGCGAGCTCGTTGCCGTGCGGCGCGCGGCGCGAGACGAGGTTGCAGAAGCCGCGCAGCTCGTCCTCCTGCTCGGCGCGCCACCACGAGCATGCCGCGCGGTCGCCCGCCGGCTCCGAGCGCGAGCGGCTTCCACGACCCGTCGCCCACGCGCGCCCACGCGAGCGCGCCGAGCGTCACGCGCCCGTCGCCGAACAGCCGCAGCGCGCGCAGCAGATCCGTCGAGCACCTCGCGCCCACGCGCGAGCGCCTCGCGCGGATCGTCCTCGTCGAGCGCGAGCACCACGACGAGGTGACGGCCCAGCTCCTCTTCGCCCGCGGCGAGCGCGCCGGCGGCAGGCCCTGCAGCGCCTGCGGCTGGGCGATCGTGAGGCCCTTCGTCAGCGGGATCTCAGCCGAGGTGATCGTCAGCCCGTGCAGGCTCGCCACGAGCGTCACTTCGCTGGAGCTGCCGAGCGTCGCCTGATCGAGGCGATCGAGCGCCGCGCGCAGGCGCTCGGGGCGCAGCTCGAAGTCGGTCTGCTCGGCGAACACTTCGCGCAGCAGCGCGCCGATCGCGGCGCGCACGCCCGCGCGGCCGCGGCCGGCGGTGCGGCCGAGATCTCACGCCGATGCTCGTCAGATAGCGGTCCAGGCCCGTCGAAGCTCGCGAGCAGCGACGCCGCCTGCGCGTGGCTGGGCAGCCGCTCGAGCGCGACCGCAGCGCTCGGCGATGAACTCCTCCGGTCAGCGGCCGGTAGCAGAACAGCGCGGGGCCGCCCGCGCGTCGGCGCCCGCGCTGCTGGGCGAGCTCGAACGGAACCTCCGCGCCCGCGGCGATCTCGGCCGTGGAGGAACGTCGCGGCTTCCTCGACGTACCGGCTCAGGGCCTCTTGCAGCTGCAGGGAACGCATGGTGCGCTCACTTCGCGCTCGCCAGGAACGCTCCTGCCCGGCGCACCCCGTCTTGCAGCTTGCGCGCTCGCCTTCGAGTCCCGATCGAGCGGGTCAGCCCCGTTAGTGCTCAGGCGATTACGAGCGTCTGAGCGTCAGGCAGATCGGCGCACTCCGCGCCGAGCCAGCGTTCGCCGTAGGAGCGCATGTCGTCGACGATCGGCAGCAGCGCGCGGCCCTTTTCCGTCAGCGCGTACTCCACGCGCGGCGGCACCTCGGGGAAGGTCTGGCGCTCGACGATCCCCTCCTCCTCCAGCGCCCGCAGCCGCAGCGACAGCGTGCGCGGGCTGATCCCCGCGAGCGAGCGTTCCAGCTCGCAGAAGCGCGAACGTCCCTGCGGCGAGGTCGCGGACGAGCAGCAGCGTCCACTTGCCGCACACGATCTCGCGCGGTCATGCAAACGGGACAGGTCTCGTCAACGGCCATTTCAGCCGTTACTTTACCAACTGAAGTGGCGTATACAGTGCCTCTCGCCGATCTCGTCTGGCGCCCACAGCAGTTCTCTCGTTTCAGGGCTGTGGAATGCTCCACATGTGGCAGATCAGATATGTCTTCGCAGACGAGGCCGGGAACTTCGATTTCTCGAACAAGCAGGGCGCGTCGCGCTATTTCGTCCTCTGCACGACCATGGCCGAGCATTGTGACGCGGGGGATGCGTTACTCGCCCTTCGGCGCGATCTCGGATGGCGTGGGCTACATCTCGATCAGGTGTTTCATGCGACCGAAGACCCACAGGCGGTCCGTGATGAGGTATTCGCGATCCTGAACAAGATGGACTGCCGGGTCGACGCGACGATCCTTGAGAAGCGCAAGGCGCAGGAGCACCTACGAGACGAAGCATCGCTCTACAAGATGGCCTGGTACCTGCACTTCAAACATCTTGCGCGGCAGATGACCCAGTCAGACCGAGTGTTCGTAGCGGCCTCGAGCCTGGGGACCAAAAAGGCCAGAGGCGCGCTCCACTCAGCAGTGGATGAAGTTGTCCGACAACTCTCGCCATGCCACTCACATCGCGTCGCGTTCTGGCCCACGGCAAGCGACCCGTGCCTGCAGGTCGCGGACTACTGCACCTGGGCGATCCAGAGGAAGTGGGAGCGAGACGACGCCCGATCGCACGCCTTGATCGAGTCGAAGATCTACAGCGAGTACGACGTCTGGCAAAGGGGTCGCATCACTTACTACTAAGAGAACGGTCGGCCCCCGCAAAGCTAGCTCCATTAGATGGAACAGAGCCCAGGGGCTCTTTCGCCGTACGAGAGCCGACCAAAGCTAATCGGATGATGCCAAATCAGGATGGCACACCGCGGAGACGGTACTCGGAGCTAGGAAACCAGCGAGGAGCTCTGCGGGGGGAGGTTGTTTTCGAGGTCGCGGTTGGACTCCGCCGAGGCCACGTCCTCCATCGTCGTGCCCCTGCGCCCGTCGGCCTGCATCAGCAGCTTGAAGTCGTGCGGGCTTGAGGCCACGCGCATCGCCTCCTCGAACGTCACGCGGCCGGCCTTCACGTGGCCGAACAGCGCCTGGTCGAAGGTCTGCATGCCGTAGTAGGCGCCTGAGGTGATGACCTCCACCAGCTTGCCCGTCTGGGTCGGGTCGAGGATCATGTCGCGCACACGGCCCGTCATCCGCAGGATCTCGCACACCGCCACGCGGCCGCCTTCCGCGCCAGGAACGAGGCGCTGGGAGATGACCCCCTTGACCGTGCCGGCGATCATGCTGCGCGCCTGCTGGTGCTGGTGGGGCGGGAAGAAGTCCAGGAGCCGGTTGATCGACTCGGTCGCGTCCACCGTGTGGATCGTCGAGAGCACGAGGTGGCCGGTCTCCGCAGCCGAGAGCGCCGTCTGCACGGTCTCCTCGTCGCGCATCTCCCCCACCAGGATCACATCCGGGTCCTGACGCAGCACTCTGCGCAGAGCGCGCTTGAAGGACGCCGTGTCCATGCCCACTTCACGTTGGTTGATCGCCGAGCGCTTGTCCGAGTGCACGAACTCGATCGGGTCCTCGATCGTCACGATGTGCTTGCTCATCGTGTTGTTCATGTGGTCGATCATCGCCGCGAGCGTCGTCGACTTGCCCGAGCCGGTGGTGCCCGTGAGCAGCACGATGCCGCGCTCCTCTTCGGCCAGTTCGCGCACCACAACCGGCAGCGACAGTTCCTCGATCGTGCTGATGCGGTGCGGGATCGCGCGACACACCAGCGACGTCAGCCCGCGCTGCTGGAACGCGTTGATCCTGTAGCGCGCCACGCCCTCGATTTCGAACGAGAAGTCGACCTCGTGCTCGTGCTGGAACTCTTCGAGCTTCACCGGGTCGCTGAGCAGCGTTTTCAGCGCGCCGTTCGTGTCGTCCCTCGTGAGCTCGCCCGCGCCGGTGTCGGGCGCAAGGTCGCCGTGCACGCGGAACAGCGGGGCCGCGCCGACCTTCAGGTGGAGGTCCGAGCCCTCTTTCGCAACCAGGTCGCGCAGAGCGCTCTCAACGTCGAACATGCCTACTGATCGGCAGCCACCGCCCGCGGCTTGAATGCCGCCGAGGGCGGCGGACGAAACTAAGCTACGTCTCGCAGCTTTTGGGCCTCCGCGAGGCTCTGCAGCTTCTTCAGCGACTGGTTCTCGATCTGGCGGATGCGCTCGCGCGTCACGTTGAACGTGCGGCCCACCTCATCCAGCGTGCGCGGGTGCTCGCCGCCGAGGCCGTAGCGCAGCTCCAGCACGCGGCGTTCGCGGTAGGAGAGGTTCTCCAGCGCCTCGCGCAGCGCCTCCTTCGTGAGGATCTCCGCGGCACGCTCGTAGGGAGACTCCGCACGCTCATCGGCGATGAACTGCCCGAACTCCGACTCCTCCTCGTCGCCCACCGGCTTCTCCAGCGACACCGGAGCCTGCGCGGAGCGCTTGATCGAGTCGACCTCCTCGGGGTCGATGCCCGTCACCTCAGCGATCTCGTCCGCCGTGGGCTCACGCCCCAGCTCGGTCACGAGCTTGCGCTCCGCGCGTCCGATCTTGTTGAGCTTCTCCACCACGTGCACCGGGATGCGGATCGTGCGCGCCTTGTCCGCCAGCGCTCGCGCTATCGCCTGGCGGATCCACCACGTCGCGTACGTCGAGAACTTGAAGCCCTTGCGGTAGTCGAACTTCTCCGCCGCGCGCACCAAGCCGAGCGTGCCCTCCTGGATCAGATCGAGGAACGGGAGCCCCTGGTTGCGGTAATTCTTCGCGATCGACACCACCAGGCGCAGGTTCGACTCGACCATCTTCTGCTTCGCGTCGAGGTCGCCGCGCTCGATGCGCTTGGCGAGATCGACCTCCTCCTGTGCGGTCAGCAGGCGCACCTTGCCGATGTCCTTCAGGAACAGCTGCAGCGAGTCGGTCGTCATGTCCGGCTTCAGATCCAGCGCGGTTTTGGCTTTGCGCCGGCCACGTTTGTCGGGCGCGCGCTCGACCTGCGAGGCCGCCGCTATCGCCGGATCGATCTCCTCCACGAGCTCGATCTCCGATTTCTCGAAGAAGCCGTGCAGCTCCTCGACGTCCGACTCATCCAAGTCGAGCTCGGACACGGCTTTCGTGATCTCCGCGTAGGAGAGAACGCCCACCTGCTGGCCCTTGGCGAGCAGACCCTTGACCTCATCCAGCTCCTGCAGCTCGACTACTGACATTCGTGTTTCCATTTCTTCCGTCGATCGACAACCCGGAGGCGACCGCATGGGGCCCCGCGCATGAGCTATGGCTCAGAACAGCTATTCCGTCGGACATACGGCCGCAGGCCCGCCGACGTTACATCTCAAAGTCGGTCCTCCGGCCCCCCATGCTAACGCGTCGGGGTCGATTTCGGACAGGTTGTCTCTCGCGTTAAGCAATGATGTCTCCCGTGAGCGCGCCCAGCGACAGCAACGGCAGACCCCGCGACGCGCCCGAGACCGCAAGCGTCCTCGCCAACCTCCCACGCACGCGCCCACAGCGTTCCACCGCCCGCAGGACCGCGGCGCGCGCGGCGACGGTCAAGTCCATGCCTACACGCAAAGCAACCAAGAAGCCGCGCACGCGCAGCACCAAGAGCACCGCGCCGTCTCCAGAAGCGGTACCCATGCAGGGCTTCGAGTCAGAACACGATCGCGCGCGCGGACCGGTGCATCCGCCTGGCGGTGCCGAGCTCATCACCTCCGCGGCCGAGGTGTTCGGCGAGCTCGCCAAGAGTGGCCTGTCGGCCGGCGAGCGGCTGCTCAAAGACGTCCTCTCGCGGCTGCCGCTCTCCTGAGAGGCGTCTGTATACTGCTGCGCACGCCGAGCTGCTGCGACTCCGGTCGCGGCGGACGGGGGAACCAATGCGGATCGAGTCGATCCGCGGGGGCGAATCGGCCCGCAAGGAGCCGTAGCGCAGCACTCACGTGCAGCGCGAGCCCGTCAGCTCACCCCGTAGGCGCCGAACACGATGCGAACGAACGTAACGACAGCTACGACTGTGCTCGCCCTGCTCGCGGGAGCTTTCAGCGCGGGCGGACCCACGCTTGCATCCGCAAGCACCGGCGGCTCCGCGGCTCCCTCCGGCAAAGCCGCCAGCCAGAGCGCCGCCAAGCCGAAGGTGCGCCCCACGGCGCTCGCCACGTGGTTCGGCCCCGGCTTCTACGGCAAACAGACCGCCTGCGGACAGACGCTCACCACCGCGGTCGTCGGCGTCGCCAACCGCACGCTGCCATGCGGCACGCTCGTCAAGGTCACATACGGCTCGCACGTCCTCACGGTGCCCGTCATCGACCGCGGCCCCTACGGCAGCATCGGCGCCGACTGGGACCTGACGGGCGCGGCGGCCGAAACGCTCGGCATCACCGAGACCGTCCGCATCCACGCTCGCGTCGTCGGCAGCACCCCCAACGTCCCCACGCTCGGGCTGGCGCCCGGTTCGGCGACGTCCACCTCCGCCCTCGCGGGCGGGGCGCAGGCCGGCTGAGCCGCGCCACTCGAAGCGTCCGACCTCCTCGCGCGTCGGGCGCAGCGAGCTGAGCGCTTGGCTCAGGAGCCCGCCGGGCGACCGCTCATCGCGCGCGCCGCGGAGCGCGCCGCGTACAGACCCACATCGGCATGCGCCGCGAGCATCGGCGCCTGCAGCCCGTCGTCGGGGCAGATCGCCGCACCGAGCACCACCGTCACGGGCATCTGGCGGTGATGCACCGCCGACGCGACCGCCCGCGCCAGGCGCTCTGCGAGGCGATCCGCGTCCGCCCTGTCCGTATCGAGCGCCAACAGCCAGTAGCGGCCCGGACTCTCGCACGTAAGCGATCCCGCGCCGGCGATCCGCAGCTCCGCGGCGAGCGTCTCCTGCACGCGCGCGCTCAGCCGCGCCAGCTCCGCGTGGGACTCTTCGCGGCGCAGGCTGTCGATCTCCAGCAGCTCGACCAGCAGCACCGCAAACGGCAGCCCGTCGTCGTGGAAGCGAGTCAGCTGGCGACCTATCGATCCGATCCACGCCGTCGGACCCTCCTCGCCGCGGACGTCGCGGATCTCGATTTCCTCGCGCGTCTCCGCAGCGCACACCGGCGGGGACTCGTCCCACGACAGTGGGCGCCCACCCAAATGCGCCACCGTGAGCGGCACCGCCGGGACGGGCGGCGTCGGCGGAGACTCATCCCACGACAGCGGCCGCTCGGCGTCTGACACGCGGCTCATCGGCGAGGGCTCACGTTCGGCGCTCTGCGTTCGCGCGATCGGCAGCTGGATCTCCGCGCGCTCGTCCACGATCACCACATCGCCGATCGCTGCGTCACCATCCACCACCTCACGCTCTGTGCGATCGGACCGCGACGCGATCTGCTCGCGATCGTCTCCATCTGGGACACGCGCGGCGATCGCGCTCATCGACGTGCGCGAGCACACATAGCCGAGCCGATCCGCGAGGTCGGCCACCAGCCGAGGCGGCGGCGCGTGCAGCTCCTCGAGCAGCGCCTCCCACAACACGCCGCGCAGCGCCTCCACCGCTTCCACGACCCCCTCCGCGTCGCGCGCACCCGTCACCGCCGCAAGCTCCTTCGCCTGCGCCCGCTGCTCGCGCCCGTTCGGCGCTGCGCCACCCGTCAGCCGCTCCAGATCCACGTCCGACTGCAGCGCGCGCAACACCTGCTCGCACAGCGCCGGCGCCTCGCGCGAGAGATTCTCCAGCGGGATGCCGCCCATCCGCTCCATCGAGCCTGCGCGGATCAGCGCGATCGCCCAGGCGCGCGCCAGCTCCTCCCCTCGCGCCTGCAGCCCCTCGATCGAGTGGTCGGCCACCGCCCGCACGGCCGAGGAGACGCGTCGGGGTGGGTCGTCGGCCATGCACGTTGAATATCAGCAACCGAGGACGCGACTGTCCACGCACCCGCACGTGGCGTCGTGTCGCGGGATAGCCTGCACGGACGTGCAGCGGTCGAGGCCGACATGACGGGGGTGTGGATCGCCGTCGCCATCGGCGTGATCCTGCTGGCCTGCTCCGCCGCTTTCGTGCTCCTCGCCCGCGTGCTCCGACGGGGCCCCACAGGCGAGCGCGCGACCATCTTCAACCTCCACGACGCCACGTCGCTGGATGCCCGCACCGGGGCCGTCCGCTCGGTACAGGGCGCCGATGCGCTCATCGACGAGCAGGCGTTGAGAGACATCTGGACGCCCGCGCACCTCGAGCGCCTCGCGCGAACCTACTGGCGCTTTCTCACGCGCGTCACGCTCGGCGTGATACGCGTGCGCTACACCGAGCGCGAGCGCTACGTCGTGCTGCTGATCGCGCCGTTGAAGCTTTTGACGTTTCGCGCGCCCGAATACGAGATGACACCCACGCGCGGCGTGGTGCGCTGGCGCATCGAGCGGGGCCTGCTCGTCGCCAGGCGCGGCCGCGGCGACGGATATCTGCGGATCGAGGTGCAGCGAAGCCCCAGCGAGCATCCCACTCGGGCGCTCGTGCACGTGGAGGTCGAGGTGGCGAACTTCTACCCCGCGATCGCCTCCGGGCTGGGGCGTTGGCTGTACAACGTCACGCAGTCGCGCATCCACGTGATCGTCACGTACGGCTTCCTGCGCTCGCTCGCGCGACTGGACCTCGCCGAGTCGCGCGTCGGCAGTCTGCGCGAGGGCGCACCCGGCGCAACGAGCTAGCCAGAAGCCCGCACCACGCGTGCAGCCCAGCGGGGGCCCCAGATCGGCCGGCTACTGCGAGAAGCGCGCGCCGCCGACCGCGCGCAGCTTGTTGCGGTCGTGCGTCGCCCTGATGCGTCTGATCGTTCCCGTCCGCGCGCGCGTCACCAGCGATTCCGTCGTCGCGCCACCCGCGCTCGGGTAGCGCACGCCCTGCAGCATATCGCCGTCGGTGATGCCCGTCGCGGAGAAGAACACGTCATCGCCCGCCACCAGATCGTCGCGGTCGAGCACCCTCTCGAGCTCATAGCCCGCGTCCAGCGCCGCCTTGCGCTCCGTATCGTCGCGCGGCCACAGCCGGCCCAGCAGCTGCCCGCCCAGACACTTCACCGCCGCCGCCGAGATCACGCCCTCGGGCGTGCCGCCGATGCCCCACAGCAGATCCACCGTCGAGCGCTCCGTCACCGCCAGCAGCGCCGCCGACACGTCGCCGTGCGCGATCAGGCGCACGCGCGCCCCGGCCGCGCGAATCGCCGCGATGCCCTCCTCGTGGCGCGGGCGGTCCAGCACCACCACCATCACATCTCCAACCGGGCAGCCCTTGCGCTCCGCCACCAGCTTCACCGTCTCGCCCAACGGGCGATCCAGGTCCAGCAGGTCCGCGATCTCCGGCGCGCCCGCCATCTTCTCCATGTACACGCACGGTCCCGGGTCGAACATCGTGCCGCGCGCCGAGAGCGCGATCACCGCCAGCGCGCTCGGCATGCCGTGCGCCGCCAACGTCGTGCCCTCCAGCGGGTCGACCGCGATGTCCACCTGCGGCGGCGAGCCGTCGCCGATCTGCTCGCCGTTGTAGAGCATCGGCGCCTCGTCCTTCTCGCCCTCGCCGATCACCACCAAGCCGTCCATCTGCACCGAGTGCAGCATGTAGCGCATGCCGTCCACCGCCGCCTGATCCGCGGCCTCCTTGTCGCCCAATCCCACCAGCGGCGCCGCCGCCAGCGCAGCCGCCTCCGTCACGCGCACGAGCTCCAGCGCGAGGTTGCGGTCCGGCAACTGCTGTTGAGAGTCGGCGCTCACGACGCGTGAAACCTATACCAGCGGGGGCTACCACTACGATCGTCGCGTGAGCGATCCCAACCTGACCGTCAACGCACGCGTCCCCGCTTCGCTCGCCGCGCACGTCCAGCAGAGCCTCCAGCTCGCCGTCGAGCAGCGCGTCGAGCAGCGCCTGCACGAAGGCGACGCCACGCTGTGGGCGCCGCCCGGCACGCCTGAGGTCTCCAACCGGCTCGGTTGGCTCACGATCGCCGAGCGCACGCTCAGCGAGCTGGAACAGATCGAGACATTCGCCTCGCAAGTACGCCAGGAAGGCATCGCCGACGTCGTCCTGCTCGGCATGGGCGGCTCCTCGCTCGCGCCCGAGGTGCTGCGCCGCTCCTTCGGCGAGCAACCCGGGCATCCGCGCCTGCACGTGCTCGACTCCACCGACGCCGCCGACATCCGCGCCGTGCAGGGCGCCATCGATCCGCAGCGCACGCTGTTCGTCGTCTCCTCCAAGTCCGGCGGCACCATCGAGCCGCTGTCGCTGTTCGCGCACTTCTTCTCGCTCATCCCCAACGGCGAGCATTTCATCGCCATCACCGACCCCGGCTCCGGCCTCGAAGCGCTCGCCCACCAGCACAACTTCCGCCACGTCTTCGCCGGCGACCCCGACATCGGCGGTCGCTACAGCGCGCTCTCCGCCTTCGGCGTCGTCCCCGCCGCGCTCATGGGAGTCGACGTGCGCGGACTGCTCAGCGGCGCGCAGGCGGCGTGGCAAACGGCGCTCGTCACAGCAACCGACCCACACGGACCGCCCCAGCCCGCGCAGGAGACGGCCGCAGTGTGGCTCGGGGCGGCGCTCAGCGCGCTAGCGCGCGCCGGACGCGACAAGCTCACGTTCGTCATCTCCCCGTCGCTGCCCGGCCTCGGGCTGTGGCTCGAGCAGCTCGTCGCCGAGTCCACCGGCAAGCACGCCACCGGCATCCTGCCCGTCGCCGAGGAGCCGCTCGGCGAGCCCGCCGTGTACGGCGAAGATCGCGTGTTCGCCCACCTGCCCGACCTCGACGCGCCCGACCCCGCGCTCGAGCAGCGCGTGTCCGACCTCGCGCAAGCGGGCCACCCCGTCGTCACGATCCCCACCCACGGCCCGCGCGACCTCGGGCGCGTGTTCCTCCTCGCAGAGCTCACGGTGGCCGTGGCCGGCTGGGGCCTATCCATAAATCCATATGACCAGCCCAACGTTCAGCAGGCCAAGGACGCCACCAAACGCGTGCTGGACGACTACCAAGCCAACCGCCAGCTTCCGCACGTCGACGACGCGCAGGAGGCGGCGCTGCGCTCGCTGCTGCTCGACGGCGCCCCGCCCGACTACCTCGCCATCATGGGCTACCTGCGGCCCACGCCCGAGTTCGACCACGCGGTCGCCGAGCTGCGCGCCGCGATCCGCGAGCGCACGCGCGTCACCACCACGTTCGGCTACGGACCGCGCTTCCTGCACTCCACCGGCCAGTTCCACAAGGGCGGCCCCAAGACCGGGCGCTTCCTGCAGCTCGTCCACGACGGGCCGGATGACGTGGAGATACCGGGCGCGCCGTACACGTTCACCACGCTCAAGAACGCGCAGGCGATCGGCGACCTCGACACGCTGCGACACAACGAGCTGCCCGCCGAGCGCGTGCGGCTGCAGGGCGATGATCCCGTGGGCGCCCTGCGCGCCTTCACCTCCAAGATCAAGGAGTGAAAGTGACACAGATCGGCTTCGTCGGGCTGGGCAAGATGGGCGGCAACATGGTGCACCGCATCCACCGCGACTCCGACCACGAGGTCGTCGCGTTCGACTTCGACCCCAAGGCCGTCAAGCTCGCAGTCAAGAACGGCGCTTCTGGCGCCGGCTCGCTCAAAGAGCTCGTCAAGCAGCTCCACGCGCCCAGGATCGTCTGGATCATGGTCCCCGCCGGCGCGCCCACGCAGGAAACCGTCGACAAGCTCGCCAAGCTGCTCGACCGCGGCGACACGATCGTCGACGGCGGCAACTCCAAGTGGACCGACGACAAGCGCCGCGCCGCCGAACTGAAAAAGGCCGGCATCGACTACGTCGACGTCGGCACCTCGGGCGGCGTGTGGGGGCTCGACGTCGGCTACTGCATGATGGTCGGCGGGCCGCCCAAAGCCGTCAAGCGCCTCGCGCCGATCCTCGACGTGCTCGCCCCCGAGACCAACCAGCAGAGCCTCGCCGCCATCGGACCGCGCGGCTGGCTGCGCTTCGGCGACTCCGGCGCGGGGCACTACGTGAAGATGGTCCACAACGGCGTCGAGTACGGGCTCATGCAGGCCTACGCAGAGGGCTTCGACCTGTTCGACAAGTGCGAGTACGAGCTCGACAACGCCAAGATCGCTCACCTCTGGGGGCAGGGCTCCGTCGTGCGCTCGTGGCTGTGCGAACTCGCCGCGCGCGCATTCGAGGCCGACGGCAACGACCTCGGCGCCCTGGAGGGCTACACCGAGGACTCCGGCGAGGGACGCTGGACGATCGAGGACGCCACCGCCCGCGACGTGCCCACGCCCGTCATCACCGCCTCGCTCTACGCGCGCTTTCGCTCCCGCGGCAACGGCGACTTCGCCGACCGCGTGCTCTCCGCGCTGCGCAACCAGTTCGGCGGACACGCCGTCAAGAGCGCCGCGCCCGCCGCGAAGGGCGCGACTGCCCGCAAGCGCGCGCCGGCCGCCAAGGCCTCGCCCGCCGCCAAGCGCGCCAAGGGACGCTGAGCGCGTGGCCGTCTCAGCGGGTCGTCCCACCGAGCAGCCAGTGCCCGACAATCCGCTCGTCGCCGGCCTCGAGCGCCTCCCCGTAGCGCC
The DNA here is from genome assembly GCA_963813055.1 of uncultured Solirubrobacteraceae bacterium. Classification (GTDB taxonomy): domain Bacteria; phylum Actinomycetota; class Thermoleophilia; order Solirubrobacterales; family Solirubrobacteraceae; genus Palsa-744. Next base: position 675,171 of record CAWEXM010000004.1, on the reverse strand, counting down.
CACCACGCTCGTCATCTTCGGCGCCACCGGCGACCTCGCCCGGCGCAAACTGCTGCCCGCGCTCTACAACCTCGCGCACGAGGGCGCGCTGCCCGAGCGCTTCCACCTGATCGGCGTGTCGCGCAAAGAAAAAGAGCACGAGGACTACCGCCAGGAGTGCGAGCAGGCGATCCGCCGCTTCTCCCGGCGCACGCCCGACGACGACGTCCTGCACGGCCTGCTCGAGAACGTCCGCTACGTGCCCGGCACGTTCGACGACGAGTCCGTCTACAGCGAGCTCCGCGAGATGCTCGACGAGTGCGAGAAGGAGGCCGGCGAGCCGCTCAACCGCGCGTTCTACCTCTCCACCGCGCCCACCTTCTTCCCCGTCATCGTCCAGCGGCTCGGCAGCTCCAAGCTCGCCCACCACGAGCACGGCCAGGTCCGCCTCATCATCGAGAAGCCGTTCGGCACCACCCTCGAGGAGGCGCGCGAGCTCAACCGCCACGTGCTCGCCGATCTTCGACGAGACCCAGGTGTTCCGCATCGACCACTACCTCGGCAAGGAGACCGTCCAGAACATGATGGCGTTCCGGTTCGCCAACGGCATGTTCGAGCCGCTGTGGAACCGCAACTACATCGACACCGTCCAGATCACCGCCGCCGAGGACCTCGGCATCGGCTCGCGCGCCGACTACTACGACAGCGCCGGCGCGCTGCGCGACCTGATCCAGAACCACATGCTGCAGCTGCTCTGCCACGTCGCGATGGAGCCGCCCGTCAGCTTCACCGCCGAAGAGGTCCGCAACGAGAAGGTCAAGGTGCTGCAGGCGATCCCCGAGCCGACCGCCGCAGAGATCCCCGAGATGTCGCTGCGCGCGCAGTACGACCGCCGGGCACGCCGGCGGCGAGGACGTCCCCGGCTACCTGCAAGAGGAGGGCGTGCCCGCGGACTCGTCACCGAGACCTATGCCGCGTTGCGCCTCGAAGTCGACAACTGGCGCTGGGCCGGCGTGCCGTTCTACCTGCGCACCGGCAAGCGCCTCGCGCGCAAGATCACCGAGATCGCCGTCACGCTCAAGCCCGTCCCCCACCTCGCCTTCAGCCACGACGGCTCGCTCGGCGTGCAGCCCAACCAGCTCGTGCTCACGCTCCAGCCCAACGAGGGCGTCTCGCTGCGCCTCGGCGCGAAGATCCCCGGCACGCGCATGATCATCCGCCCCGTGAAGATGGAGTTCCTGTACGGCACCGCCTTCCTGTCGCAGTCGCCCGAGGCCTACGAGCGGCTCATCACCGACGCGATGCGCGGCGACGCGACGCTGTTCACCCGCAACGACGAGGTCGAGGCGCAGTGGCGCATCTGCGACCCGATCGTCAAAGCGTGGGAGCCCAGCCGCCGGGCAGCCGATCCCCGTCGCCAGCTACGAAGCCGGCTCGCAGGGGCCCGAGCGAGGCCGAGCAGCTGCTGCGCGAGGGCGACCGCTGGCGCGCGATCTGATGCGATCTGATGCACCCCAAGCGCGCAGCGACGCCGTCTGGAGCGAGCAGGGCACGACCCCCGACGCGATCGAAGCGGCGCTGCGCCAGCTGCTCGTCGAGGTCCACGCCGAAAACGAGCAACTACGTCCCCGCGCGCGTGCTCAACATGATCGCCTTCGTCGACCGCGAATGGAGCGGCGAGATCGCCAACCGCCTGCGCGGCGTCGGGCGCTACCACGCCTCGCGCCTCGTCGTGCTCGCCTACGAGCCACGCCGCGAGCGCCTCGACGCGCGCGTGATGATCGCCTCCGACGGCGAGCCCGCGCCGGGCGAGCTCGCGCTGCTGCACGAGACCGTCGTCGTCGAGCTCGGCGACCGCCACCTCGACGACCTGCTGACGATCGCCGACCCGCTCGTCGTCACCGACCTGCCGACGCTGCTGTGGTCCCCCCACGGCCACCACGACATCGTCGACGAGCTGCTCGCGCTCTGCCAGGCGGTGCTGCTCGACTCGGTCGACGAGCCCGTCCAGCCACGAAGCGCTCGACCGCGCCTGCGAGCTCAGCCAGCAGGCCTACGTCGTCGACCTCGCCTGGCTGCGCACGACGCCCTGGCGCGAGCGCGTCGCCGCCAGCTTCGACCCGCCGCCGCGTCGTGCCGAGCTGCGACGCATCGCCCCGTCACCGTCCGCCACCACCCCGACTCGACGGCCGCCGCGATGCTGCTCGCGCGGCTGGCTCGCCTCGCGCCTCGGGTGGACGCCCGCGCCGCTCGTCGCCGACGGCGACGCGCTCGTCGGCGAGGTCCAAGCCGCAGGGCAGCGACGTCGACCCTGCGCCTCGAGGCCGCGCCCGAGCTGCAGGTGCGCGGCCTCGAGGACGTCGCCCTGGAGACAGCATCCGGCCGCCGGCTGCTGCTCGGCCGCGGGCCCGGCGGCCTGCGCGCGCGCTCGCGCGACGCGCACGGACACGAGCGCGAATGGACCATCCCCGGAGCCTCGCGCGGCGAGACGGGCGTCCTCGGCGAGGGCATCCGCCAGGCGCTCCTGCGCGACCCCACCTACGTCCCCGCGCTCACCGCCGCGCGCGCGATGCTGCCATCGTCAGCGAGCGGCGGCGCCGGCCCGGTCGCGGCGACCCGGTCACGCCCGGCGTGACGCGACTGACCACCTGCCCGGACGCCGAGACCGTCGCCGCGCGCGCCGCCGCGCACGTGATCGCGCGAACTCGCGCGTGCGCGCGCCGAGCGCGGCGTCGCACACCTCGCGCTCAGCGGCGGCACCACGCCCGCGCGCACCTACGAACTGCTCGCCGCCGATCCGATGCGAGCTGGGAGGCGTGGAGATCTGGTTCGCCGACGAGCGCTGCGTCGCACCCGAGGACGAGGAGAGCAACTATCGCCTCGCCCGCCGAGACGCTGCTCGACCCCGCCGGCATACCTCCCGAGCAGGTGCACCGCATGGAGGGCGAGCTCGGGCCGGAGCAAGGCGCCGCGCCGCTACGCCGATGCGCTGAGCGAGCGCCTCCCGGTCGCACGATGCCCGTCCTCTCCGGTGCTCGACGTCGTCGTGCTCGGCATCGGCCCCGACGGCCACGTCGCCTCGCTGTTCCCCGGCGCCCGCACGCTCGACGCCGGCGAGGATGCAGTGTGCCTCGGCGTGCTCGACTCGCCCAAGCCACCGCCCGAGCGCATCACGCTCAGCCTCGCCGTGCTGCGCGCCGCGCGCGGCTGCCTGCTGCTCGCCACCGGCGCCAGCAAGGCCGACGCCGTCAACGCCATGCTCGCGCGACCCGAGCCGCCACGTGCCCGCCAGCCTGCTCAGACGCGAGCGCCTCACCGTCATCGTCGACGACGCCGCCGTCGGCGACAACCCGGTTGCGCCCGACGGGCCGCAGCTGTGACGGAGCGTCACGCCGTGCACCACGAGCGCACGGCAGCGCGAGCGAGCGACGGCGCACTAACCGACGTAGCGACCGATGCTCTCGAACTCGTGCTCGTGCGTCACGCCGAGACCGAGTGGAGCCGCGACGGGCGCCACACCGGGCGAACCGACATCCCGCTCACCGATGCCGGACGCGCCGCTGCTGCCCGCCTCCCGCAGCGGCTCGCCGCGTGGCGCTTCGAGCGCGTGCTCGTCAGCCCGTCCGCGCGAGCGCGCGAAACCTGCGCGCTCGCAGGGCTCGACGGCGAAGCGGAGGTGCGCGAGGACCTGGTGGAGTGGGACTACGGCGAGTACGAGGGGCTCACCACGCGCGAGATCCACGCCACGCGGCCCGATTGGAACCTGTGGCGCGACGGCTGTCCCGGCGGCGAGGATGCTGCCGCGGTGGGAGCGCGCGCCGATCGCTGTGCTCGCCGAGTTGAGCGCCACCGACGGAAACGTCGCGATCTTCTCCCACGGGCACATGCTGCGGGTGCTCGGAGCGCGCTGGATCGGGCTCCGAGCAGAGGGCGGGGAACGACTGGGGCTCACCACGGGCGCGATCTGCGTACTCGGACACGAGCATCGATCAGCGATCGTGCGCAGCTGGAACCTTCTACAGTAGTTCCGCACAGCCAGCCCATGGCAGCCCGCGCGGAACAGACCACGTCTCTCTCCCCCGACGCCGAGCAGGTGCTCCTGGCCATGGACGCGGCGCGCGAGAGCACGCTCGCGCTGGTGGAGCCGCTCAGCGCCGATCAGCTCGAGCGCGTGCACTCGCCCATCATGAGCCCGCTCGTCTGGGACCTCGGCCACATCGCCGCCTACGAGGACCTGTGGATCGCCCACCGCCACGGCGGCCTCGAGCTGCTGCGCCCAGACCTAGCGACCCTGTACGACGCGTTCGAGACGCCGCGCGCGATCCGCGGCGAGATCGAGGCGCTCGACCCAGAGCAGGCGCGCGAGTACATGGCCGCCGTGCGCGAGCGCACAACCGCAGACGCTCGCCCGCCACGGCACCGGCGACGGCGTGCTCTGCGAGATGGTGCTGCGCCACGAGCTGCAGCACTCCGAGACGATGCGCCAGACGATGGCCATCGCGGGGCTGCTGCCCGCGGGAGAGCCTCCGCTGCTCGTGCCCGACGCGCCCGAGGGCTGGATCCACGTCCCCGCCGGGACGTTCGAGATGGGCGCGAGCGAGGGCGGCTTCGCCTACGACAACGAGCGCCCGCGTCACACCGTCGAGCTGCCCGCCTTCGCCATCGCGCGCCGGCCGGTCAGCAACGCGAGCTGGATGCGCTTCAGCGAGGGCGGTGGCTACGAGCGCCGCGAGTGGTGGTCCGACGAGGGCTGGGCGTGGAAGGAGGAGCACGACATCACGCACCATGCGGCCGTGACGGCGGGCCACCCGGAGGCGCCCGCCTGTCACGTCTCGTGGTTCGAGGCCGACGCCTTCGCCCGCGCGCACGGTGTGCGACTGCCCACCGAGGCGGAGTGGGAGAGGGCGGCGACCTGGACCCACGACGCGCCCGATGCGCTGGCGGCCGTGGGAGCGGTGTGGGAGTGGACCGCAACGCGCTTCCACGGCTACCCCGGCTTCGCCGCCCTACCCCTACCGGAGTACTCGCAGGTGTTCTTCGGCGAGCGCTACCGCGTGCTGCGCGGCGGCTCGTGGGCGACGCACCCGCGCGTCGCCAGCCGGACTTTTCGCAACTGGGACCTACCACAGCGACGCCAGATCTTCGCCGGCGTTCGCCTTGCAAAGGAGGAGGCCTGATGGAGCCATCGCACGACGCCGCTCGCCGACACAGCCATTCGCATCGACTCGCACCTCGACGGAGCCTCGGAACGCTCACTCGCCGACGACGTGCTCGACGGGCTCACACGCCCCTTCAAGGAGCTGCCGCCGAAGCACTTCTACGACGCGCGCGGAGCGGAGCTGTTCGACCAGATCTGCGAGCTGCCCGAGTACTACCCGACGCGCGCCGAGCGCGCGATCCTCGAGCAGAGCGCCGCTGAGATCGCCGAGCTGACCGGCGCCGTCGAGCTCGTCGAGCTCGGCTCCGGCACCGCCGCCAAGACGCGCGTGCTGCTCGACGCGCTGCACAGCGCCGGCACGCTCGAGCGCTACGTGCCGATGGACGTCACCGAGGGCATGGTGCGCGACTGCGCCGACGAGCTCACCGACGAGTACCCCGGCCTGCGCGTGCACGGCGTGATCGGCGACTTCGAGCGCCACCTCCACCACGTGCCGCCGCGCATCGGGCCGCGCATCGTCGCGTTCCTCGGCGGCACCATCGGCAACTTTCCCCCCGGCAGCCGCCGGCGCGTGCTGCGCGAGATCGCGCGTCTGCTCGGCCCCGGCGATCACCTGCTGCATGGGCACCGACCTCGTCAAGGACCCGGACGTGCTCGAGGCCGCCTACGACGACGCGCAGGGCGTCACCGCTGAGTTCAACCGCAACGTCCTGCGCGTGCTCAACCGCGAGCTGCGCGCCGACTTCGACCCCGACGACTTCGAGCACGTCGCGCTGTTCGACCGCGAGAACGAGTGGATCGAGATGCGCCTGCGCGCCCGCCGCGAGCACACCACCATGGTGCAGGAGCTCGACCTGTCCGTGCACTTCGACGCCGGCGAGGAGCTGCGCACCGAGATCAGCGCCAAGTTCACCCCCGCGCGGCTGGAGAGCGACCTCGACGCGGCGGGCCTCGAGCTGGTGCGCTGGCTCACGGACCCCGAGGAGCAGTTCGCGCTGACGCTGTCGCGGCGCTCCTCGCTGTAGGGTCCAGCGCATGCGGATCGAGGGCTCGGCAGCGATCGTCGTCGGCGGGGCCTCGGGGCTCGGCGAGGCGACCGTGCGCGCGCTGCACGCCGGCGGCGCGCACGTCACGATCGCCGACCTCAACGCCGAGAAAGGCGCCGCGCTCGCCGCGGAGCTGGGACTGGAGTTCGTCTCCTGCGACGTGCGCGAGGAGACGCAGGTCCAGGCCGCCGTCGAGCAGGCTGCCGCGGCAGCCGGCGGGCTGCGCATCGCCGTCTGCTGCGCCGGCACGGGCTGGGCGCAGAAGGTCGCCGGCTCCAAGGGGCCGCACCCGCTGCTGCCGTTCGAGACGATCGTCTCCATCAACCTCATCGGCACGTTCAACGTGCTGCGCCTCGCCTCACATGCGATGATCGCCAACGAACCGCTCGAGGACGGCGAACGCGGCGTGTGCGTCAACACCGCCTCCATCGCCGCGTACGACGGGCAGGTCGGCCAGATCGCCTACGCTGCGTCGAAGGGCGGCGTCGTCGCGATCACGCTGCCCGCCGCGCGCGACCTCGCGCAGTACGGCATCAGGGTCAACACGATCGCGCCCGGACTGTTCGACACGCCGCTGCTCGCCGCGCTCCCCGAGGAGGCGCGCCTGAAGCTCGGGGCGGGCGTCCCGTTCCCCCAGCGCCTCGGCCAGCCCGCCGAGTACGCGCGGCTCGCGTGTCAGATCGTCGAGAACCGCATGCTCAACGGCGAGACCATCCGGCTCGACGGCGCGCTGCGGATGCCGCCCCGCTGAGAGCCTGCTTACAAGACGCCGCGGCCGCTCGCGGCGACGCTACCCGACAGCCGCGACCCCAAGGCGATCGAGCAGCTCGTCCGCGTCGCCGCCATGAGCCTCCAGCACGCGCGAGAAGTGCCCGCCGTAGACGGCCATCACTGCCAGCAGCAGCTCGACCGTGGAGACCCCCGCGCTGCCGCGCTCCGTCGCGATGTCCATCGCCCGCTCGCTCACCGCCACGATCGCATCGCCGTCCTGCCGCAGCTCCGGCGCACCGCCTGTCTCCCCGACCTCGCCCTGCTTCACGTCGGTGAGCGCGACGTCGCTCACACCGAGCGCCTGCAGAGCGGCTCCCACCTCGCCGTGCAGGCGCAGCACGCGCAACCAGCGCTCCGCCTGATCCTCCGGCGTGCGCGCGAACGGCATCGCCGTCGATGCGATCGCCAACACGATTTCCGCGTCCGGCGCGAGCGCGCGCGTGCCGTTCATCGTGCCACCGCCGCAGCCGCCTGGCGGCTCGCTCGCCGCGCCGGCAGATACGTCAGGTTGTCGTGCCGCAGCGTCACCTTCGGCGCACCCTCGCCCAACTCCAGCCGCAAGATCACCTTGCCAGCGCGCGCCGCCGACTCGTGCGCCTCGCGCACGACGCCCGCGACCTCACCCTCGGGCACCCCGCACGCGCGCAGGAAACTTGCCGTGCGCGCGCTCTCCGCCTCCTCTCGGTCCAGCTCCAGCTCCTCCACCAGCGCTCGCGGCGCCTCGGCTCCACCCGTCACGCCCAGCACGCACGCCGCCATGTCGTCGGGGCGCTTGTCCACCTGCTCCGCCACGCGGTCAAGCAGCTCTGAGGCCGTCGCTCGCGACCCGAGCCCCGCCAGGGTCTGCGCGAGCCTGCGCTCGCCGAACAGCTCCGCCCCAACGCGCGCCTCCGTCACGCCGTCGGTGTGGAAGCACAGCCGCGCGCTGCCCGGCACCGACACCATCGTCTGGCGCGTCCCCGTGCGCCTGCCCACGCCGAGCGGCGGGGCTGAGCAGGCCGTCACCGGCGCCGTCGGCGCCGCGTCCGCGCCCAGCCCGAGCACCACCGGCGGCGGGTGCCCCGCGCAGGAGTACGTCAGCGTGCGCTCGCGCGGCTCATACGTCGCCACCACGACCGTCGCGAAGGAGTCGCCCAGCTGGCGCTCCAACACGTCGCCCGCCGTCTGCACCGCGCCGCGCGGCGAAAGGCCCGCCTCCAGGTAGGCGCGCAACGTGAAGCGCACCAACGCCGTGTGCGGCAGCGCCTCGCGCCCGTGACCCGACACGTCGCCGAGGATGATCGCGACGCGGCCGTCCTCCAGCGCGAACACGTCGTAGAAGTCGCCTCCCGCCCCCGGACCCGCCGCGGGACGATACGCCGCCGAGGTGGCGACCGGCCCAACGCGCTCTGGAAGCTCCGGCAAGAGCGCCGTCTGCAACAGACCCACGTCCTCCAGCAGCTGCGCGCGCTGACGCTCGAGCCTCCTCGCACGCACCGCCGCCAGCCGTGTGCGCACCCCCATCGCGCTCGCCAGCGCGAACAGCAGGCCGATCAGCACCCACACCGGGATCGGCACCACCGCGACGATCTTTGTGATCGTCCGTGTCAGCGGCGAGGAGCGTACGACCGGGGCGCGGCGAGCGGGGGGCGTGGCGTGGCGTGCGTGGGAGACACGCGCGGCAGCGCGCTTCGCCGTAACTGTCGGCGCTGCCAGCGCGCTCGCGCGCGAGGTGCTCGTCGCGCGTCGCGTGTGGGCACGCGCTCGGTTGCGACGCGCGCGTCTGGAGGCCTGGCGTGTGACCCTCGTCACGGCCGGGGGCGTGGCGATCGCGGCCGGCGCCGGTGCACTCGTCGTCACGGGAGCGGGTGCCAGTGTCGGTACGGATGAGCTGGTCGCCGCAGCGGACGGCGTCGTCGTTGCGCTCAACCCTTTGCTCGGCGTCGTCGCGGTCGCTCCCGCAGTTCCCCTGCGCGCTCGTTCCGCCTGCTCGCGGGCCGCACGGTTAGCCGTGACCTGCGTCTCGCGACGGTGCGTCTGCTTCCGCGTCGCATCGGCTCCATGCGCAGTGCCGCTCCCTGCGCTGGGCTGCCTCGCAGTCGCCGGCTGTGGCCCGCCGCTGTTCGATTGAGCCGCCGCCGGGCGGTTGCCGGTGGCCTTCTGCGCTTCGCCGGCTTCGTGCTCGGCTCGACGCTGATGCCGGCCCCCGCGCCCTCGTTCGTCGTGGCTCGCCTGCTGCTGCTTGGCTTGCGCGGGCTGGTTCGCCTGCGTCGGACGGTGCGTCTGCGTGGCCGGGCTGGTCTGCGCGGGCTGGCTCGTCTGCGTCGGGCGATGCGTCCGCGGGGCAGGGCCTGTACGCGGGGCGGAGGTCGTCTGCGTGGCTGCGCTCGGCTGCGCAGGCTGGCTCGCGTGCGAGCGCCGGTTCTCGCCGTGGTCGCCTCTAGCGCCCGCGAGCGGGGCGCCAACGAGCGCAAGCGCGCTGCAGCCCACTACCGACGCGATGGCCAGCGGCGCGCGCTGGCGCTTCGCCGCTCGCCGTTCGGTTGCGTGTCTGCCCATCGACCCGGCCGCGCCGTCAGCCGACTTCCGCCGAGCGTACGCGAATGTGAGCCAGCGCCTGCTCGAGCGAGGGGAAGATCGCGAACACGCCGTCCATGCCCGAGAGCTCGAAGATCTTCGACACCGCATCCCCGTTGCACACGATCGCCAGAGCCGCGTCCCCCGCCAGGCTGCGCTTGAAGCCCACCAGCACGCCCAACGCGGTCGAGTCCATGAAGCTCGCGCCCGACAGGTCCAGCACGATGCGCGTGCGGCCCGCCTCGAGCGCATCGACGAGCGTCCACTTCAGGCGCGGGGCCGTCGCGAGGTCGAGCTCTCCCTGGGCTTCGATCACGCTGCACTGCTCGTCGAGGTCGCGGCGTGAGATCTCAAACGGCATGGCGCTCACCTGGGTGCGGCTGGAGGAATCGAGTCTGCTGAGCATCGAGGGGCTCCCAACGTTGCCTATGCGCGAGGTTGCGCTCGGTCCGCAGCATTGCCTTCGGCCAACTACGGATTCCGCCCAACCGATTAGGTGGATGATCGTACGAGCGTCCACCGATACGATTGCACATCGGATGGGTGCGCTGGGACCTTTGATCCCCGATGACAGCCCGCGCGCCGCCCGCCTGTGGCGTCGCGCGCGCGGTGTGGCCGCAGTGGCGGTCGCGCTGGCGCTCGTCACGTTGCTCTCGCCCGTGCTCCTGCTCGGCGCGGCGGTCGTGGACCTCGCGCTCTGGATACGTCAGCGCAAGCCGTGGATGGCGGTGCGGCTGCTGGCGATGCTGTGGTGGTTCCTCGTCGGCGAGACGTACGGGCTGCTCGGACTGCTCGCGATCTGGATCCGTTCGCGCGGGCGCGACAGCGCGCGACGGCGCGAGCGCGTCTACCGGCTCAAGCGCCGCTGGCTGCGCAGCCATCTCGCCGGCATCCGCACCCTGTTCGGCCTGCGCTTCGAGATCGACGGCCTGGAGCTGGCCGGGCCAGGACCCGTGATCGTGATGATCCGCCACGCGAGCATCATCGACAACACGCTCCCCGACGCGATCCTCGGCCACGCCCACGGACTCGGGTTCCGCTTCATCATCAAGCGCGAGCTGCGGATGCTCCCCACGATCGACGTCGGCGGGCGCTGGGTGCCGACGCTGTTCGTGCGCCGCGGCTCCGGAGACACCGACGCCGAGCTCGAGCGCATGCGCGCGCTGACGGTCAACCTGTCCGCCGAGGACGGCCTGCTGATCTATCCCGAGGGCACCCGCTCAACGCCCGAGAAGCTCGCGCGGGCCAAGGAGATCATCGCCGAGCGCCAACCCGAGATCGCGCCGCTCGCCGAGCGCCTGCGGCACCTGCTGCCGCCACGCCTCGGCGGCACGCTGCTGTTGCTCGAATCCGCGCGCGAGGCGGACGTGGTGATCTTCGGCCACGTCGGCCTCGACGGCTTCGAGTACGTCAGCGACATCTGGTCCGGCGGCCTCGTCGGCACGACCGTCCACCTCAAGTTCTGGCGCTTTCCCGCGGCGGAGGTGCCGAGCGAACGCGAGGAGCTGATCGCGTGGCTGTACGAGCGCTGGCAGGAGCTGGACGACTGGGTGGGCGAGACGCTCTTGCCCACCCCAGCCGCCGCCCAGCTCGATCCGTCTCCTACTTGAGGCGTTCCACCAACATCGCCATGCCCATGCCTCCGGCTACGCACATCGACTCGATGCCGAACGTGCCGTCCTTCGTCTCCAGGCCGTTCAGCAGCGTCGTCATGATGCGCGCGCCCGTCATCCCGAAGGGGTGACCGAGGGCGATCGCGCCGCCGAACGGGTTGAGCTTGTCATCGTCGATGCCCAGCACTTCTTTGCACGGCACGATCTGTGCCGCGAACGCCTCGTTGATCTCGACGATGTCGATGTCGCCGATCGTCATGCCCGTGTTCTTCAGCAGCTGCTGAATCGCGGGAATCGGGCCGACGCCCATGACCTCGGGACGGATCGCCACGACGGTGGAGGCGATGATGCGAGCTTTCGGGGCGATGCCCAGCTCCTTCGCGCGCTCCTCTGAGGTCACCAGCAGCGCCGCCGCGCCATCGTTCAAAGGGCAAGCGTTGCCGGCCGTGACCGAGCCGTCGGGCTTGAACGCTGGCTTCAGCGCGGCGAGCTTCTCGAGCGTCGTGCCCGCGCGCGGGCCGTCGTCCTTCGTGACGACCTTCTCCGGCACGTCGATCTCGTTGCCTTCGCGGTCGGTGTCCTTGTGCGCCGGGGCAATGACGGGGACGATCTCCTTGTCGAAGTGGCCCGACTCCTGCGCCGCGACCGCGCGGCCCTGGGAGACCACGGCCCATTCGTCCTGGGCCTCACGGCTGACGCCGTACTCGTCGGCGACGTTCTCCGCGGTCATCCCCATCGGGATGTAGACGTTGTAGAGCGAGCCCTCCGAGCCGTCGAGCAGTTTGTGGAATTCGAACGGGGCTCCCTGCCCGGCGCGCGATACAGCCTCCACACCGGCGGCGACGTAGGTGTCTCCCTCCCCCGCCTTAATCGCGTGGAACGCCATCCGCGTGGTCTGCAGCGACGACGCGCAGAAGCGGTTGACGGTGGTGCCGGGGACGTGGAAGTCGATCCCCGCGAGCAGCGCGGCGTTGCGGCCGATGTTGTAGCCCGACTCGCCCTCGGCGAAGCCGCAGCCCATCATCACGTCCACGATCGAGCTCGACTCCAGCTGCGGGTTGCGCTCCAGCAGCGCCTTCAGCGGGATCGCCGCGAGGTCGTCGGCGCGAACCGATTTGAGCGACCCCTTGACGGCGCGCCCGATGGGCGTGCGGATGGCGTCGACGATCACTGCTTCAGGCATGTGTTGACTCTCTCCTTGGTCGTTTGGCCCCCGCGGCGGGCCGCCGGCGAGTGGCGGGAGGGGCGCAATGCTACGGGATTGACAGTCAGTCGAGGCTGTCGTAACCCCAGAGAGCCACCAGATCGCGGCCCAGATACTCGCTCAGCGCGACCACCTCTCCCTTGGAGCGGCGGCGTAACTCCAGCATGAAGCGCTCGTCCGGTTCGCTCGGCGCGCGGTAGGCGAGGCTCCGCCAGCGCGCCTTGAACGCGTCGCTGACGAGCAGCCTGGACGTCAGCGCGTTGACCGCCCGTCCCAGCGGGCTGGCCGCGGCGGGGTTGGTGCGTGCGACGCGCGCAGCATTTGCGAGTTGGTGCAGCCGCGGCGAGCGGATCGCCTTCACCGGTTTCGTGTCCAGTGTGTCGATGGCGACGTCCTCGTCCACCTCCAGGAAGCGCAGCACCTTGCGCAACGTGCCGTCGTTGTCGGCGCGATAGTCGTCGTAGATCAGCACCAGCACGCGCTCGCGCGGGAACACCTCGTGGAAGCGGCGCAGCTGCTCGGCATAGCGCACGTGCTCGGAGTACAGCAGCGCATCCGGGTGGTGGCTGCGCCGGGGTATCCGCTTGCCTGCGCGCCGCTGCGGCTCCAGCTCGATCGCCTCGCGGAAGTCGCGCTCGGACTCGACGTTGCTCGAAACCATCTGCAGGTGGAACGAGCGCAGGAAGCTGGCGGGCTCGCGCAGGATCGCGATCACGCGCGCGTCGGGCTGAACCTGCGCGATGCCCCGCGGAGCGTCGTGCGAGCGGATGTACTGCGGCGAGGCCTCGCCCACGCGCTGATCCTCGCGCGCCGCGGCGAACAGCGACAGGTAGCCCTCCAACGTGTGCTGCGGTTTCGGCGTCTCGCGCCCCACCTCGAAGCGGGAGCGCAGGTCGGTGTTGAAGAACCGCGGCTCCTTCACGTCCGACATGAAGATCTGCGGATGTCTTCTCAGCATGTGGTACAGCGCGGTGGTGCCGCACTTGGCGTGGCCCACGATGAAGAAGTCCGGCACGCGTTTGCCCGACGCGTATGTCGCTTTCATCACAGATCCAGGCGGCTGACACCGAGCTCGTCGAAGCCCACGTGGTGCGCGAGCTCGTGGCGCACCGTGCGCGTGACCTGCTCGCGCAGCAGATCCGGATCGTGGCCGAAGTCGCGGCGCAGCGTGTCGCGGAAGATCACGATGCGGTCGTGCGCGTTGTCGCGCGTCGCGCCGTCGCCCTGGTAGAGGCCGTACGCGCCCCGGCGTCGCCCGCCGTTGGAGATCACCACCGCCACGTGCGAGAGCGCGTTGCGCAGCAGATCCGGCAGATCGTCCAGCGCGTCGCGCACGAGCTCTTCGAAGTCGGAGTCGTCGAGCGGGTCGAGGTCCATGAACTCGCTTTCCTGCGGGTCAACCGCGAGCCCTTCGCGCGCGAGCAACTCGGAGTTGCGCACGATCTCTTCGAACTCCTGCTCGGACTCGGGGTCGCGCCAGTTGGCCAGGCGCACCGCCACGAACGCCACGCTGCCCATCAGCGCCGCCGCCACGATCACACCCAGCGCCACGTCCTCCAGCGCCCGCACGATCCCGATCGAGCTGAATCCCTGTGCCACCACCAGCGTCAGCAGCCCGAGCGACATGGCGAGCACCGCCGCGATTCCCACGCGCCGCATGTGGCTGGAGGCTCCGGGAGGCTGGGGCTCGCGCATCGCCGGGCTGGTCCCTGTTCCTATTTCAGCGTGCGGGCGATCACGAGACGCTGGATCTCGTTCGTGCCCTCGTAGATCTGTGTGATCTTCGCGTCCCGCATCATTCGCTCCACCGGGTACTCCTTGACGTAACCGTAGCCGCCGAGCACCTGCACCGCCTCAACTGTCACGTCCATAGCGGTGTCCGAGCAGAAGACCTTCGCCATCGAGGAGTACTTCGCGCGCAGTGGGTGGCCCTGATCGGCCATCGCGCACGCCTTGTAGAGCAGCTCCCGCGCGGCGGCCGTCCGTGTTTCCATATCCGCCAGCTTGAACTGGATTCCCTGGAACTCGTTGATCGCCTTGCCGAACTGGCGTCGTTCGCGGGCGTAGGCGACCGCGTAGTCGGTCGCGCCCTGGGCGATGCCCACGGCCTGCGCGGCTGCCCCCAGACGGGTGCGCTCGAGCGTTCCGAGCGCCACCGACAGGCCCTTGCCGACCGCGCCGATCACGTTCTCCTGCGGCACACGCACGTCCTCGAAGATCGGCTGCCCGGTGGGCGAGGCGCGGATGCCGAGCTTGTGCTCGAGCTTGCCCACGCTGAAGCCGGGGCGATCGGCCTCGACCACGAACGCCGTCAGTCGGCGCGTGTCGCGGTCGCTCACGGCGAAGCAGATGTAGAAGTCCGCCACGCCGAGGTTCGTGATCCAGTTCTTCGTGCCGTTGATGACCCACTCGTCGCCGTCTTTGACCGCCGTGGTCTTCATCCCCGCGGGGTCCGAGCCGGCTTCGGGCTCGGAGAGCGCGAACGCCGGCGACCACTCCCCCGTGGCGCACTTCGGCAGGAAGCGCTCCTTCAGCTCGTCGCTGCCGAACAGCTGGATCGGCAGCGTGCCGAGCTCCTGCACCATCAGGATCAGCGCGCACGCGGCGTCCACCTTGGCGATCTCCTCGACCGCCATGTTCAGCATCAGCGTGCCCGTACCCGTGCCCCCGTACTCCGTCGGAAACGGCAGGCCGAGGATGTCCTGCTCGGCGAGCAGCTTCCGCACGTCCCACGGGTACTCCGCCTTCTCGTCGATCTCGCTCGAGCGCGGCGCGATCTTCTCTCGCGCTATCTGCCCGATCGTGGCGCAGAAGTCGAGGTGCTCCTGCGGAACCGTGTAAACGTCGCTGACTGCCTCCATAGGCGGTGATCCTAGTGATGCTTCGCTCGCTTCGCGCCTCAGTGGACGACAAGCCAGATCCACGCCGAGGTTTGAGCGCCCGCTCCCGTGGGTATCACCTTCGCATGCCACTAGGAACCTCAATCTTCCTGTTCGCCGTGGGCGCGATCCTGCGCTACGCGGTCACCGCGACTGTCTCTGGACTGTCGCTGCCCACGATCGGCCTGATCCTCATGATCGTCGGCGTCGCGGGTTTGGTGTTGTCGATCTTCTACATGCTCGCCTGGGGCCCGCGCCGCGGCGCGGTGGTCAGCGAGCGCGTGGTCGAACGCGACCCGTATCGCGAACCGCCCGTCTGAGTCGCGGCCGGTCCGCAGCGACGCCCAGCGGCGGCCCCCTGCTCCACGGTGCCGGCCCTGCCCAGGTGAGAGGCCCCCGCTAGGCTCATAGTCGCGATGAGCGACGACGGGCACAAGGACGACGAGATCGAGATCGACCCTGAGCGGGTCGCGGGCTGGCTCGAGAGCGACCCTGCCCTGCAGGTGATCGACGTGCGCGAGCCATACGAGCGCGAGGCGGGGCACATCGCGGGCACGAGGCACATCCAGCTCGTGAACCTCACCTCCGAGGCGAGCACCGTCGAGCGCGAGCGTCCGGTCGTGTTCTACTGCCGCGTGGGCTCGCGTTCGCAGATGGCCGCGCAGGCGTTTCGCGCGGCCGGCTATGAGGCGTACACGATGAGCGGCGGCCTGCGGCGCTGGGCGCAGGAGGACCGTCCGCTGGAGCCCGTGGGCGGCCAGGTCGCCGACCACTAGAGAACACAACCAAGGGAGAGCGCAGATGGAGGCTTCGGCCGAGTATCCGGGAGTGACGCAGGGCGAGGGTTTCGCGGTTGGGAACCTGAGCGACTTGGGCGACGGTCCCGGCTTTCGCAAGATCCGCAAGGGCCTCGGCGTGACAGCATTCGGCGTCAACGCGATCGTGCTTCCCCCTGGCATCGAAACGGGCTTCCACTACCACGACGTCCAGGAGGAGCTGTACTTCGTGCATCGCGGCACGATCGAGATGGAGTTCGGCGACGGCTCCGTGCACCGGATCGAGGAGGGCGGCATGGCGCGCGTGGACGCGGCGACCGTGCGCAAGATCCGCAACGTCGGCGACGTGGACGCGGTGTATGTGTGCGCGGGCGGCAAGGACGGCTACGTGGGGCGCGACGGGCGCGTGCGCGAGGGTGAGGAGAAGCGTGTCAAAGCGATGCACGACCTGTCGAAGTGAGCTGCGGCGGCGGTGAGCGAGGAGGCTGAGGACCAGCCGCGGGAGCGGCTGCTGCGCGTCGTCGGCGGACCGGCGATCCCGCTCGCTGAGATCGTGCTGCGCACGAGCCGCTCCTCCGGGCCAGGCGGCCAGCACGCGAACGTGACCGCCTCGCGCGTGGAAGCGGTGTTCGACGTACTCGCCTCGCCGTCGCTCAGCGAGGCGCAGCGCGAGCGGGTGCTCGCGCGCGCTGGGGAGCGGATCGTCGCGGTCGCGCAGGACGAGCGCTCGCAGACGCGCAACCGGGAGCTGGCGCTTAGGCGGCTCGCGGAGCGGCTGGCGCGGGCGCTCGCGGTGCCGCGCAAGCGGCGGGCCACGCGGCCCACGGCGGCGTCGCGGGCGCGGCGGTTGAAGGACAAGCGGGAGGCGTCCAGGCGCAAGGTTGAACGTCGGCCGCCGTCGAGCGACGGGGATTGACTGGCGGATCTCGATCTCCGAAGTCGTAGTGAATAATTCTCCATCGTCGAGCACACGCAGCCGTCTATGCAAACCGTCCCGCTGGCGCCTACCGGGAGGGACGCGGAATAACAGCAATGCGACCCGAGCTACAGGTAAAGTAGTCCCATGCATCGGGATCTCCAGAAGCTCTTAGCGTCGGCGGAGGGGCAATCACAAAAGGTCGTGGCCGTCTTTATCGACGTTCGCGGCTTCTCGTCATGGACCGCTGAGTCCACCGAGGTCGCGGACTACCTCAAGTCGGCATACAACCGGATTCTGACGAAACACTTTGATGACGCTGGCTTCTTCAAGCTGACGGGTGACGGCATGATGCTGATCTACCCCTTCAACAACGTCTCGACTCTCCAAGCTACCGTAAGAGCAACTGTGGGGAAAAGCATTGCGCTGGTGAAGGCATTTCCGACCCTCACAAAAGACGACCGAATGATCAACTTTCCGGTGCCCGCACGACTTGGGGTCGGGCTCGCGCGAGGATCAGCGACCGTGCTTACGTCCGATAGCAAAACACTGGACTACACCGGGCGCCCCCTTAATTTAGCGGCGAGACTCATGGACCTCGCGCGGCCCTTTGGTGTCGTGTTTGATGACAGCTTCGGCATTGAAGAGCTGGCGACTGCGACGCGCAAGAAATTTGCGCACGCCGATGTCTACGTGAATGGAATTGCGGAGGAGAGCAGTATGCGCGTGTACTACCTTCCAGATTGGACGACGATTGCCGAGTACCGAATGCTGCCAATTTCAGCACCGATAAGAATGGCGGACGCTACAAACGCGCTCACGCTGGCGGAATTGAAGGATCGTGGGAGTTTTCTTGAACGGCTCGAACGAGAGCCTGCGCAGCCTACGGCCGGTGCGACCATCCTGGTCGAATACCCCGCCGTCCGCGACGATGGTACGAAAACAGACCTTGTCTGGACGCTGAATCGACAAGCCGTGATTGAGCGGAAACTAAATAAGTGGTACGCGAAAGTCGACTACAACGAGATTGCAAAGAAGATTGAGGCGCGACGTTGCCAGGACGACTGGATGGTGCGGACAACGCTGGAATACCTCGTGCGGCCGACAGCCGTAAAGGCTGAGTAGACGCGGTTCGCTCGCTGGCTCGTCAGCCCCGATGTTGCTCGCATACTGCAACGATTCTCAAGCCGCCGCCAAAGCCCTCGCCAGGTCCCCGGGATCGGTCTCCATCAGGCTGGGCACCGTGACTTTGAGTCCGCCGTCGCGTTCTTGAAGCCACTTGGCGTTGACGATCGTGATGCCGATGACCTCGCCGTGCTCGTCCAGACGGACTGCGTGCCCCTCCGGCGTGCCGAACGTGTCCGCGGCGGGCTTCTGCGGCCCGCGCCGTAGATAGAGGACGTCCCCCTCCCTGTCATAGGAGACGTGATCGAACTCGTACGGTCCGACGTGAACAGTCATCGCTGCCAGCTTACCGAGCCTGGATCGTTGGACTGCGGGAACGCCGTCACGACGCGGTCCACGGCGCCTGAGAACTCTGTCACGACGCGAATCCAGCGCAGCGGGCCACCGCGGCGGAAGTAGCGTTCTCGCCCGGCTCGGACGTCGGGTTCACGGTCATCTGGGGCTCTGATCGCCGCCATGGTCTCTCCAAGGTACTCCGTCATCTCGACGTGCTGTTCGAGCACGTGGTCCCAGGCTCGTTGGGCGAGCTGGACGGTACGGCCCTCTGGGTTTCGGGCCTCGGCGATGATGTCCATGCCAGGCATCCGCGCAAGGCTAGGCACGGCTGCGGCTGGAACTCTCGCCCGCTAGTTCAACAACTCCTTCACGATCCTCTGGTGCAGCCGCCCCAGCGGGGTCTTTTCGGGGTGGAAGCCGATCGCGTTCCACAGCAGGCCCGACGCGGGTGCCCACACGATGATCAGGTACACGCCGATCGCCAGCACCGCCGTGCGCAGCCTGCGCGAGCTCGACAGCGCCGCGAGCGGCAGCGCCCACAGCACGTACCACGGCAGCACCCAGCTGAGCGTCATCAGCAGCGCCACGCTCGCCCACCCCGACGCGGTGATCGACCTGTCCGCCTCCGGCTGGCGGGTGCTCCAAGCAAACCAGCAGCACCACAGCACCGACACGAGCAGCGCGCCCGTCATCAGCGTGTGCAGCGTCTGCGTCTCCCCGCCCGCGCCCACCGCCAGGCCGATCAGATTGGGGACGCTCTCGCTGGTGATCAGGCGGCTCTGGGTGCTCAGGTCGGGGATGTGCAGACCGAACGCAAGCAGGCTCGCCGCGCCCAGCACCACGGCCGCCGCCGCCATCCCCAGCAGCGCCTGAGCGAGCGCCCGCGGCGTGCGCACCAGGCCCACCAACACGACCGGCAGCAGCACCGCGCCGGAGGCCTTGATCGCCACCGCCACCACAAACGCCGCGCCCGCGCCCATTTCCAGCGGCGAGAGCGGCAGCAGCCAGCCGCGCACGCACGCCGCCGACGCCTCTCCACGAGCCTCGCGCACGGAGCGCGAGCGCAGCAGGAGATAGAAGCCCACCACCACGCACAGCAGCATCAGCGCGTCGTTGTGCTCGCCCCCCAGCCCCCACACCAGCACGATCGGGTTCAGGCCCACCAGCGCCACCGCCGCGAGCGGGTCGCGGCCGAGCAGGCGCGCGCACTTCCACACGAACAGCAGCGTCGTCAGGCTCGCCGCGGCGAGCAGCACCTTCAGCGCCCAGAATGACCCCGCCACACCGAGCGGCACCACGACGAACGTCAGCAGCGTGAACAGCGGTCCGTAGGGGCTCAGCAGCTGGTGCCAGTTGCTGAGGTTGTAGCTCGGGTCGCCGTGCGGCTCGAGGATCGGGATCGACGTGTACGGGTTGAGGTGGTGCACCACCTCCATGCGGCCGTAGTTGATGTAGTTGAACACATCCGTCAGCGCCAGCGGCGGGGCCAGGACCATCACCGCGTGCACCGCCACGATCGCCGCCAGCACCCAGCGTGCGGGCAGCTGCGGCACGCAGCGCAGCGTCACGAGGTAGCACACGTACATGAGCACGATCGCGCCCGTGAACCAGTACCGCAGCGTCGTGCTGTTGCCGCTCAGCCCCGGCATCAGCCCGCCCAGCGGGCCGGCCATCCAGTGCGGGAAGAAGTCCACGTGCGTCGTCGGCGAGAGCAGGCTCGGGCGGTTCGCCGCCATCGCCACGACCAGCAGGCTCAGCGCCACGATCGTGACCATCGCCAGCGCGCCGAGCTTCGCGCGGGTGCCCGCGCCGCTCCGGGCGGCCAGGCCGCCACGCCAGAGCCCGCCGCGCGAGCCGCCGAGGGGTCCGTCTTTCAGTGGGATGGTGGTGGCGTCGCCGGGCATGGTGCTCGAGGCGGCCGACAATATCCCGCTCGCTTAAAAAGGAGAGCCCGCCGAAGCGGGCTCTCGCAGAGCCGAACTACGCTCGTCCGCTTAGATGGACTGGACGTTCACGGCCTTCGGGCCCTTGTCGCCCTGCTCCGGGTCGTAGGAGACCTTTGCGCCCTCCTGCAGCGAGCGGTAACCCTCGCCGTTGATCCCGGTGTGATGGACGAAGAGGTCCTTGTCGCCGTCGTCAGGGGTGATGAAACCAAAACCCTTGTCGTCGCTGAACCACTTCACGGTGCCAGTTGGCATTATGCGTACTCCTCCACGGTATGTGCGTGCTGCTACGCGGAGGATGCTTCTCAGAGCTTCGACCTGCGAGCGCTTGCACTACTTTCGCCGGTCTTTTCTGCCGGCCATTCACGACGACCGTAGCACGTCCCCGCGTTTATGTGTTGTCGAGTTGTTGTGGCTGCGCTCGCGTGTTTCGGGCGACTAAGGCGTCTGGGCGCGCGAGCGGGTCTCCTTCGCGACCACGCTCAAGAGCTCGCTCGCCAGCTGACGGCCCTGCGTGGCGACGAGCGGCGTCGCCGCGATCAGCACCACCACCTCCTCCCCGTCGAGCTCCTCGAGCGTTATCCGCGGGGCGCCGCGCAGCGGCGTCTGCAGCGAGCGCTCCAGCACCTCCTGCAGGTCGCCCGGGGTCATGCCCGCGCGCAGACGCGCCCGCAGGTTGACCGCCTCGGGCTCGCGCAGCGGCAGCACCGCCACGTTCAGCACCACGCTGTTCGGCACCATCATCGAGTCCTCGCCCGTGGCGAACGTCGTGTACAGCAGCCCCAGCGAGCTCACCGTCCCCTCGATCTGCCCCGCGAGCTGCCCGCCCTGCAGGCGCACGCGCTCACCCACGCGGAACGGCCGCGCGCTCAGCAGGACCGTGCCCGCGATCAGGTTGCCCAACGTCTGCTGCGCCGCCAGGCCCACGATCACGGCCGTGAACGCGCCCCCCAGCGCCAGTTCGCCCGCGCCGATGCCCGCCACGCTCAGCGCAACCACGAACGCCAGCACGACCGTCGCCAGACGGATCACGAAGCCGAGCGTCCCCGCCGTTGCGGGGTCCAGGCGTCTGAACAGCGCCGGGCCGAGACCGCGGCCGAAGTCGCGCGCGATCGCCCAGCCGAGGATCATCAGGACCAGGACGGTCGCAACCCGGACCGGCGTGTTGAGGGCCTGTTCGAGCACCTGTTCGGTGTGCGCGGGCTCGGTGCGGGTGGCCTTCACGTGCTTGGTCGTGCCGAGCAGGCTCACGCGGTTGTCGTACAGAACCACCACGCCGACGAACAGCGGCACCAGCACGAGCGCCTCCAGGCGCGCGCGCTTGACCACGCGCGGGCTGATCTGGCGCAGCAGGCCGACCTCCTGCCACGCGTGGCTGCGCGTCTCGAACATCTTCGGCGGCGTCTTCGGGAGCGGCATCGCCTCCAATGATGGCGAGCGCGGCCGCAAACGCGCGCCGTGGGCGCGATCGTGCCGTCCCGACGCCCCACCGTGCTCTACGATCCCCCGCGATGAACGTCAACCTCCGCCGGCTGGCCATCCCGGTCGCGATCCTGGGCGTGGCGATGGTCGTCATCGCGATCGTCTACTTCGCCCAGCCCCAGCACTCGCTGCCGTCGTTCTTCCCGGGGCACAGCTCCGCGACGGACCCCGAAGCCAACCACCACCACACCAAACACGGCATCGCCGCGCTCGTCGTCGCGCTCGCGTGCTTCGCCTTCGCCTGGTTTCAGACCGGGCCGAAGACCGAGTCAGCCGAGTCGTAGGGGCGGTCTCGGGCGCCCGCGGTCGGGCGCCGGGCATCGTAGGGCCGGTCAGCCGCCGAGCGCG
Source organism: uncultured Solirubrobacteraceae bacterium (assembly GCA_963813055.1). Taxonomy (GTDB): domain Bacteria; phylum Actinomycetota; class Thermoleophilia; order Solirubrobacterales; family Solirubrobacteraceae; genus Palsa-744. The sequence continues at coordinate 653,039 of CAWEXM010000004.1, read as the reverse complement.
AACACGAGCGTGCAGGTGACGCCGAGCCCGACGCAGTAGATCCCGAACGGCGTGAGGCGGTTGGTCTGGAAGAAGCGCAGCAGGAACTTCACGGCGAAGAACGTCGTCGCGGCGGCGCACAGGCCCGCCACGAGCGCCGGACCACGCACGCCGTCGCCGGCCGAGCCGAACAGTTCGGGGAGCTTCAGCGCGGCGGCGGCGAAGATCACGGGGGTGGCGAGCAGAAAGCCGAAGCGTGCGGCGTCGTCGTTGGACAGGCCCGCGAGCAGCCCGCCGCCCATCGTGTAACCCGAACGCGAGATGCCGGGAATGAGCGCCGCCGCCTGGGAGGCGCCGACGGCGATCGCCTGACGCCACGACAGCTTCGCCAGGCGCCCGTCGACGTCGCCCGCGTAGTCGCCCGGCCGCGGCGGGCGGCGGCGCAGACGCTCGAACACGAGCAGCGACACGCCGTTGACGATCAAGAACGCCGCCGCGATCTGCGGCGAGGCGAACAGTTTGCGCAGCGGGTCCTGCAACAGCACTCCGATGACCCCCACGGGAACGGTGGCCGCGACGAGCAGCCAGCCGAGGCGGGCGAACGTGTCGTCGCTTCTGATCTCGCGCATCTTCAGCGAGCGCCACAGGCCCTTCACGATCTTCACCCAGTCCGCCAGGAACAGCAGCAGCAGCACGATCGCCGTGGCGAGGTGGGTGGCGATGAGGAAGGTGAGGAAGAACTTGTCGTTCTGGTGGATGTGCCAGCCCGCCAGGCGCGGTAACACCACGCCGTGCCCGAGGCTCGAGATCGGGAACGGCTCGGCGATCCCCTGCGTGAGGCCGAGGATCACCGCCTGGAAGTAGGAGATCGGGTCGACGGTCGCGAGCACGTGCATCCGGGCGACAGCTTATGAGGTGCCGAGGATCCCCGCCGCGCGGGGAAGGTCCCGCCGCGCCCCGGTCTGCATACCCTGCGGCGATGGCCTACGCCGAAAACGCCTCCCCGCCACCGTCCCTCGCCCAGATCGCGCGCGAGTGGGGCCGCATCGGGTGCATCGGCTTCGGCGGCCCGCCCGCGCACGTGCTGCTGCTGCGCGAGCTGTGCGTGCAGCGGCGCGGGTGGCTCACCGCCGTGCAGTTCGAGCGCGCGCTCGCCGCGACGAACATCCTCCCCGGCCCCGCCTCCACCCAGCTGGCGATCTACTGCGCGTGGCGGCTGCGGGGCGTGCGCGGTGCGCTGCTCGGCGGCGCCGGCTTCATACTCCCTGGCCTCGTCGCGATCATCGCGCTGGCCGCGCTCTTCCTGTCGGGCTCGCCCCCGGCGTGGCTGCGCGGGGCGGGCATGGGCGCGGGCGCGGCCGTCGCCGCGGTCGCCGTGCGCGCCGGCCTCGGCGTGGCAGCCCCGATCTGGTCCGCCGCGCACGGGCGCAGACGCCGCGTCGGCGTGCTCGCGTACGGGGTCGCGGGCGCTCTCGCGTCGGCGTTCGCGGGCCCGCTGCTCGTGCTCGTGCTGATCGCGTGCGGGGCGCTGGAGCTGGCGCGCGAGCGGGTTCTCGAGCGCGCGCCCACGATGCACGCTTCGGCGCTCCCGGCGCTCGTGTGGATGGCGCTCAAGGTCGGCGCGCTCGCGTTCGGCGGCGGTTTCGTGATCGTGCCGCTGATGCAGTCCGACGCCGTGGGCGCCTACCACTGGATGACCCATGGGCAGTTTCTCAACGCGGTCGCGCTCGGCCAGATCACCCCCGGGCCGCTGACGCAGACGGTGGCCGTCGTGGGCTACGCCGCCGCGGGGCTGCCGGGGGCGCTGCTGGCCGCCGCGGTGGCGTTCGCGCCGTCGTTCTCCTTCGTGCTGCTCGGCGCCGCGCGCTTCGAGCGCCTGCTCGTGGACGCGCGCGTGCGCGGCTTTCTCGCTGGCGCCGCGCCCGCCGCCGCGGGCGCGATCGTGGGCGCGGCGGTTCCTCTCACGGTGGCGCTCGGCGAGTGGTGGCAGTACGCGCTGCTGGCCGCGGCGGCCGTCGCGCTGCTCGTGCTGCGCAGGGGCGTGGTCCCCACGCTGCTGCTCGCGGCCTGCGCGGGAGTCCTCGCGGCGCTGCTGGGCGCCTCGGTTCCGCACTGAGGCCCTCCGCGCCGGGGCCGCCAGCGGGCGAGCATCGTCGCTCAACCCTCCAGCGACGCGTGACGGTCGGACACGGCCGCGCGAATCTTCACAGTCGCTTCACACCATTATTGCCGCTTGGTCACAAAAGATCGTCCTTTGCAGGGAAATCTGACTGGTATGAACGTCAGGGGAACGACAGCGCAGCCGTGGCGGGCGACAACGCGGGTGGACATGCACTGCCACTCGAGCGCCTCTGAGGAGTCGCGCCTGGGCGTCCAGCGCGCGGTGGGGCTGCCCGAGTGCGCGACGCCGCCGCAGGAGGTCTACGAGCTGGCGAAGCGCCGCGGGATGGACTTCGTGACGATCACCGACCACGACACGATCGCGGGCGTGCTCGAGATCGCCGACCGCCCGGACGTGTTCGTCTCGGAGGAGCTGACCGCGAGCTTCCGCGGCGAGCCGCAGGCTGTGCACGTGCTCTGTTACGGCATCACGCCCGAGGATCACGACTGGCTGCAGGCGCACCGCGGCGACGTGGAGCTGTGTGCGGCGTACATGCACGAGCGGGAGATCGCGTGCGCGCTTGCGCACCCCTACTACACGGTCGCCGCGCCGCTGAGCGCCCGCCACCGCCGTCGCCTGGCGGAGCTGTTCGGCGTGTGGGAGATCCGCAACGGCGCGCGAGCGCGCGAGCTCAACCGGCCCGCCGCCACGTACGTGGCCACGCGCGACGGCGTCGGCATCGGCGGCAGCGACGATCACGCGGGCGTGGACATCGGGTGCACGTACACCGAAGCGCCCGCCGCGAGCACGCCCGCGGAGTTCCTCGCGCACATGCGTGCCGGGGACGTGTGCGCGCGCGGCGCGCAGGGCAGCGCGGCGAAGTGGGCGCACGCGGCGATCGCGCTCGCCGCTCGCTCGCTCGAGCAGGGGTCCACGGGCGTGCGGGCCGAGCGGCCGGACCCGCAGCGGGTGATGACGATGCTGCACCGCCTGTTGCGCGAGGGAGACCTGCGCGAGAGCTCCGACAACGCGGGCGGTACGGTCTCGCCCCAAGATGCTCGTTGCCTGCTGCGCGCGTGGCTTTCAGCGGTGGAGCTCGATCACCTCGACGCTCCTGGTCTGATCGCGCTGATGCAAGATGAGTCCTTCAGCCACTCCGGGCTCTACCGACGTGCGTGCCGCCTGCACGAGCGCAAGCTGCGCGCCGCGGTGGATGTGGCCGTCAGCGCGGCGATGGGCGAGGCGGACGCGATGAGCGCAGCGGAGGGGCTGTTCGAAGCGTGCATCGCCGCGATCCCCTATGCGCCCGCGACCGCGTTCCTGGCGGGCGAGCAGGCGAAGCTCGCCGCGATCCCCTACTCCGGTCGTGAGGACGGCGAGACGCCGCGGGTGGCGATCCTCGCAGACGGGATCGGCTCGACGCACGGGGTGACGCGCACGATCGAGGAGATTCGCCAGCGCGGCGTGCCGGGCTTCGAGATCGAGGTGGTGGGCACCGACCCGGAGGTCGACCGGCGGCTGTCGGCGGTGGCGGAGATCGACGTGCCGTTCTACCCCGGCCTGAGGATCGGCGTCCCCAGCCTGCCGGGCGCAGTGCAGACGCTCGTGGACGGCTGCTTCGACGCGATCCACGTGTGCTCTCCTGGGCCGGCGGGGGTGGCGGGCGCGCTGGTGGCGCGCGCCCTTGGCCTGCCTTTGGTGGGCAGCTACCACACGGAGCTGACCGCGTACGCGGGGCTGCGCTCGGGCGAGCGGCGCGTGGCGGACGCGATGGCGATGGCGGTGTCAGCGTTCTACGGCGCGTGCGACGTGGTGCTGTCCCCCAGCGCCGCCTCCGACGAGGCGCTCGCGGCGATCGGCATGGCGCCCGAGCGGGTGCTGCGCTGGGATCGCGGCGTGGACACGTCGCGCTTTCGCCCCACCCTGCGCGACTCGCCGCGCGGCGGCGCGGACGGGGAGACGATCACGGTGATGTATTCGGGGCGGATCACGCGCGAGAAGGGCATCGACCTGCTGGCGGACGCGTTCCTGCTGGCGCGCGCGTGCGACCCGCGCCTGCGCCTGCAGTTGGCGGGCGGCGGCCCCGAGCAGGGGCGGCTGCAGGAGCGACTGGGCGATAGCGCGAGCTTCCTCGGCTGGCTGGAGGGCGATGAGCTGGCGAACGCGTACGCGGCGGCGGACGTGTTCCTGTTCCCAAGCTCCACGGACACGTTCGGCCAGGTGATCCTGGAGGCGCAGGCGAGCGGCCTGCCGGTGGTCGCGGTGGCGAAGGGCGGGCCGCTGTCGCTGGTGGAGCACCGCGTGAGCGGGCTGCTGTGCCAGCCCGACGCGGCGCGCCTGGCGGCGGCGCTGCTGGAGCTGGCGGACTCGCCGTTACTGCGCGCGCACCTCTCGCGCGGCGCGCTGCGCGCGGTCTCGCAGCGCACGTGGGAGCGCACGCTGGAGCGTCTCGCCGACGGCTATGAGCGGGCGCTCGGCGGCGCCGTGTCCGAGCGCACCGCGAGCTTCGACGTCCACGATCGCGCGGCGTAGCGATGGTGCGCATGGTCTGCCCCATCGACCGTGGGCGCACGATCGCGGTGGCGGTGCACGGGATCGAGCCGGCGACGTATGAGCGCTGCGCGGTGATCCGCGACTGGCTGGAGGACCACGGCGTGGGTCGCGTGACGCTGCTGGTGATCCCCGCGCGCGACCTGCACCCGGTGGGCGAGCGCGCGCCGGAGATGGTGGATTGGCTGAGCGAGCGCGCTCGCGCGGGCGATTCGATCGCGCAGCACGGCTTCCAGCACGTGCGCGCGCGCCCGACCGCGTCTGCACGCGAGCTGCTCGCGCGCACCGCGACGCATCGCAGCGGCGAGTTCGTGGGGCTCGACGCGAGCGAGACGCGCCGTGCGGTGGACGCGGGCTGGCGCGTGCTGAAGCTCGCGGGCATCGAGCCGGACGGCTTCGTCGCGCCGGAGTACGCGTACACGCCCGCGCTGCGCCGCACGCTGGGGCAGCGCTTCCGCTGGTGGGCGGGCCTTCTGCGCGTGCACCGCGCGCAGGACGCCATTCCCGCTGGCCCCACGCCACCCGCCGACTGCGCGCTCGCGCCCGACCCGATGCTCGGCGCGCGCTCGCATGTGGGTCAGCTCGCGCCCGCGTGGAGCCTCGCCTCTGGCGGCCCGTTCGCGCGCGTGCTCTCGCCTCCGCTCGTACGGATGGGCTCGCTGCTGCCGATGAGCACGCTGCGTCTGGACATCCATCCCGACGATCTGCGCCACACGCATCACATGATGGCGTTGGAGTGGGTGCTCGCGCGCGTGGGCTCGCGCCGCGCGGCCGTCACCTACCGCGAACTCGCGGGCGTCTAGACGGGCGGCTCCCTTCAGTTCTTCGCCGCGGTGAACATGCCCGGCGCGAAGGGCTTGACCGCGGGGAGCGCCGCGTAGCCGAGGTGCTTCAAGGCGAACAGGTCCTCGATCGTGCGCAGCAGCGAGAAGTGGTTGAACGCTTCCTGGTTGGTCGTCCCGGCTTTGACGTACGGCGAGAGCAGCAGCGCGCCCACGGTTCCGCCGCCGCGCGGCGTGGGGCCGCTGGCGGGGGCGGTGAGGTTGGGGAAGCGCGGCTGCCCGCAGCAGGAACTCGAGTCGGCGAATTCGCCGCCGGAGGGCGCCTCGTCGACGGTGATCGCGAGGAGCCCGTCCTGCTTGTAGGCCTTCGACGCCGTGATCGCGGGCACGATCTCGTGCAGGAACGCGTCCGCCGGGGCGAGGCCGGCGGGGGCGCCGGCCGTGCACGGAGTGGGGTTCCCGTCGTGACAGCGGTCGGGAATTATTAGAGAGAAGCTCGGCGTGCGCGTGGCGTTCCCGAGGTCTGGCTTCAGCCGATCGAGCCCCACGTCGTTCGCGGCGCAAGACGGCGTGTCGAGGAGTGACTGGAAGTACACGAGCGGGTTGCGGAACGTCGCGTACACGCCCGTGCTGGCGCTCTGCACGGATGTCGGGTCGCCCTGCCCGAGCGCGGGGTGCGCGCACGCGCTGGGCGTGGCCGCGCCTTCGTCCATGCCCTGCACGTACGCGCGCCACGTGAGGTGCTTCGCGGCGAGCTGTCCTGGCAGCGTCTGCGTGGAGGACGGGTAGACGCACCCGTTGCCGAGCGCCTGTTCGGAGGCGCCGACGCTCGTAGGTGAGATCGCGGTATAGGTGGAGCAGTTGGCGGCGGTTTCCGCCGTCGGTCCCTGCCCGCTGAGCATCGCCACCCCGTTTGCGAGCTGCTCGTGCGCGACGGCGTCGTAGCGGATCAACAGCTCGCCGCTGCGCTCGAGCGTGTGGGCGAGGTAGCGCGCGGGGGATTCCGGCCCGAACACCATGGCGTACGGCTGGTTGGAGAGCACGATCACGAACACGTGCTTGATCGCGGGGAGCTTCGTCGCGGGCGCGCCCGCCTCTGCGCCGCTCGATCCGCCCGAGCCGTGTTTGCCGGCGACGTGTTCGCTGCCGCCTTTCCCGTATTGCGTCGATTTGCTCTTGGCGGGCGACCGCTTCGAGGGGTCCGCCGCCGGCGCGGGGGTCGGTTCTTCTTCGACTTCCGGCGGTTCGCTCGAGGGCGCCGCCGCGGGCGGCGTGGATGCGCTCGTGGACGGCGTCGCTGCGGTCGCGACCGTGACCACCCGGGTGGCCGCTGCCGCGAGCGTGACCTGGGGCTGTCTGGTGACGCGCCCCACGAGCGCGCCGAAGCCGAGGAAGACGAGCACGAGGCACGCCGACACCCTCGCCGACGGCAGGCTCAGCCTGAGATTCATCCGTGCGCGACGCCGCTGGGCAGGCGCTCCTCGAGGAGCGCATCGCCTCCCACGTGCAGCTGTCGGTCCAGCTCCGCCAGCTCGCCGCTGAGCTCCTGCAGGAGCGCGGCGCGGCGCACGAGCACGTCGAGGCGAAAGTGGTCGCGGATCGCCATCTCGTAGGCGAGCCCGCCAAGGTCCCACTGCAGCTCGCGCACCTGCTCAGCCAGCGAGTCGCGCCTGCGGCGAACGTCTGAGGTTCCGTTCGAGGCGATGATCGTGCCCATCCGTCAGCCGGTGGAGACCACGTCGGGGAGATTCTTGGACCTTTCGACGTAGCTCTTTCCCTTGGCGTGGCTCAGGCCTTCGAGCACCGACGACGGCGCGGGTTTGCTCACGCTCGAGCCCACCCGCGAGCCGCTGTGGTGTTTCGCGGCTTTTGGCGTGTGGCGGGCGGAGGGCGTCGTCGTGTTGAGTTCGGGGGACTGTCCGCTGCTTGCCGGCGCGGTCACCGTCACCACCTGCGGCGCCGGCTGCGCGGCTTGCTGGGCGTTTCCGGAGCGCCCGATCAGAACCCCGACGCCCATCGCCAGCAGCAGCACGCCCACGCCCGCGAGCACCGCCGTGGCGCCGCTGTGTTCGCTCGCTCGCTCGGTCGGCGGCGCGTGTGGTGGCCGTGGTGGGGGCGATGACTGCGACGGCGGCGGTTGGGTCGCGTGTACGTGTGACCCCAGGGCGTGCGGTGCGGCCTGCTGGGACTCCGGGGTGTGTGACACGGCGGGCGGCACGCCGTCGTGGGGCGAGCAGCGCTCTCCGCACTCCAGGCAGTAGCGCTGGTCGAGGTCCAGCGGCGAGCTGCAGCCTGGGCACGCGGCGAGCACCCCGGTCGCGGGGCGCGAGGGAGTAGCGATCGATTCGGTGGTCGGGGGCATGCCTTCGGGTTTGCGATCCGGGTTGCGCCCGGCTGCGCGCCATCAAGCGCACTTGCGCTGCTGTTCGGCGATTGTCTGCTGTTCGCTCGCCCGCGAGGTGATGATCCTGTGAAGAACCCTGGGCGCAGGAGTTTCCTCGATTAGTGTGCGATCGCCGAGGCGCGCCGCCGCGCACAGCCCGGCCGCCAACCAGAGTATGAGTATCCAGGCACCGACGATGAGCAGGAGAGTCATGGCGCGCTCCGGGTTCGGGAATCAGTTCCTCACTAAACATATCAGCTTTGTTTTAGTGGCGAGCGTCGCGCTGTCGCTCGTGCTGCCCGCGGGCTCGCTGGCGAGCAAGTCCAAGCCGCACGTCTCCACGGGCAGCGCCACGCACCTGCGCGGCACCACCGGCCTGCTCACCGGGCTGGTGTTCCCCGAGGGCGTCGAAACGAGCTGCTACTTCCAGTACGGGCCCACCGCCGCCTACGGCGCGCAGACCCCCACGCTCCAGGCCGGCAGCGGCACGGCGAAGGTGCCCGTGGGCCAGCCGGTGGCGGGCCTGACGCCCGGCACGACCTACCACTTCAAGCTCGTCGCGATCGCCGGCGGCGTGACGATCTCGGGACGCGACAAGACGTTCCTCGCCGGCGGCGCGACGCGCACGCGGCTCGCCTTCCGGCTCGCCAAGCCCAGCGCGCCCGACGTGTTCGGCGCGCCCTTCATCGTCAGCGGCACGCTCACGGGGTTGGGCAACGCCAACCAGCCGATCGCGCTGCAGCAGAGCCCCTACCCGTACCTCGAACCGTTCGCCAACGTCGGCGCTCCCGGGACGACCAACGCGGCCGGCGCGTTCTCCTTTCGCATCAGCAACCTCCAGGAGAGCACGCAGTTCCGCGTCGTCACGCTCGGGCGCCTGCCGCTTTACAGCCCCGTGATAACCGAGCAGGTGGCGCTGAAGATCCTTCTGCGCGCGAGCGCGACCAAGCGCAAGGGGTTCGTGCGCCTCACCGGAGTCGTCTCTCCCGCGATGACCGGCAAGCGCGTGCTGTTCCAGTTGGCGAAGGCCTCGAGGCCGCGCGGCGAATCGGAAAACACCGTCCGCTACGTGACCGCGTCGAGCACTAAGTTGAAGCGTGGCGGCACGACGTTCTCGCGCTTCAGCGCGATCCTGGAAGTCCACACGGCGGGCAGCTACCGCGCGTTCGTCAAGCTCGCCAAGAAGGGCGCGATCATGTCCGGTGCGAGCAACTCCGTCGTCCTGCGCAACGTCGCCGCCACGCGCGGCAAGCGCCACAAGCGTCGGGCTTAGGCAAGCGTCGGATCGGGCGGCGAGAAGCGCGCTCGGACGCGCTCAGCCCGCCAGCAGGCCGCGGGCGGCGAGCAGCTCCATCACGCGCTCGACCTCCTCCTCGACCGTTTCGTGCGAGCTGCCCAGCACCAGGTCTGGCGCGGACGGCGCCTCATACGGTGCGCCCACGCCCGTCATGCCCGCCAGCTCGCCCGCGCGAGCGCGCGCGTACAGGCCCTTCGGGTCGCGCTGCTCGCACAGCTCCAGCGGCGCGTCCACGTGGATCTCCAGGAAGCCCAGATCGTCGGCCGAGTGCAGCGCCGCGGCCGCTTCGCGGTCCGCCGCGTAGGGGCTCACGAGGCTCACCAGCGCGATCGTGCCCGACTCCGCCAGCAGCCTCGCCACGTGCGCGGTGCGGCGCACGTTCTCCGTGCGCGCGTGCTCGTCGAAGCCCAGGTCGCCGTTGAGGCCGTGGCGGAGGTTGTCGCCGTCGAGCAGGAACGCCGGCTGGCCCGCTTCGATCAGGCGCTCCTCCACGGCCGCCGCGACCGTCGACTTGCCCGCGCCCGGAAGGCCCGTGAACCACAGCGTCGCGCCGCTGTTGCCGAGCTCGCGCCAGCGCCGCTCGCGCGTCATGCGCGTGCCCTGCCACTTCACGTTCGGGCTGCGCTCCGTCTTCACCTCAGCGACGCTGCCCTCAACCTCCGTGTCGAGCACCACGCCCGCCGCGACCGTTTCGTTCGTCGCCTCGTCGATCACGATCAGGCTGCCCGTCACGCGGTTGCGGCGATAGGAGTCGAACACCAGCGGCGCGCTCAACTGCAGGTGCACGCGGCCCAGGTCGTTCAGCTCGAGCGTGCTCGCGCTCTCGTCGCGGCGCAGGCTTTCGACGTCGATCTTGTAGCGCACGTCGATCGCGCCCACCATCGCGGTGCGCGTCGTGTGCTTGACCAGATAGCGCCGCTTCGGACTGAGCGGCTGCTCGGACATCCAGCACAGCAGGCACTCGAAGCTCCTCGACACCGTCGGCTGGTTTTGCGTGCGCACGATCACGCTGCCGCGCCCCACGTCGATGTCGTCTGTCAGGCGCAGCGCCACCGACATCGGCGGGAACGCCTCCTGCACCGGCCCGTCGAACGTGTCGATCGACTCGATGCTCGTGTGGTGCCCGCTCGGCAGCACCACCACGTCGTCGCCCGGGCGCATCACGCCGCCCGCGACCTGGCCCGCGTAGGCGCGGTAGTCCGCCACGGCGCTCGCCGGCGGGCGGATCACCCACTGCACGGGGAAGCGCACGTCGATCAGGTTGCGGTCGGAGGCGATGTGCACGTGCTCGAGGTGGTAGAGCAGCGGCGGGCCCTGGTACCACGGCATCGACTCCGAGCGGTCCACCACGTTGTCGCCCAGCAGTGCAGAGATCGGGATGAACGTCACGTCCGGCATCTCCAGGCGCGCCGCGAAGTCGTCGAACTCCTCCACGATCGAGTCGAAGATCCCCTCGTCGAAGTCCACCAAGTCCATCTTGTTCACGCACACCACGATGTGCGGGATGCCCAGCAGCGAGCTGATGAAAGCGTGGCGCTTGGACTGTGAGATCACGCCCTTGCGCGCGTCGATCAGCACGATCGCCAGATCCGCCGTGGAGGCGCCCGTGACCATGTTGCGCGTGTACTGCTCGTGCCCCGGCGTGTCAGCGATGATGAAGCGCCGCTGCGCGGTCGCGAAGTAGCGGTAGGCCACGTCGATCGTGATGCCCTGCTCGCGCTCCGCGCGCAGCCCGTCCGTCAGCAGCGACAGGTCAACGAAGTCGTGCCCCATCCGCTCGCTCGCCTGCTCCACGTGCGCCAGCTGGTCGCTCAACACCTGTTTGCTGTCGTACAGCAGCCGCCCGATCAGCGTGCTCTTGCCGTCGTCCACCGAGCCCGCCGTCGCGAAGCGCAGCAGATCCGCGGGGCGCTCCGTCAGGCGCTTGAACGCCTCCGCCGCGCCATCGCCCAGAAGCGACTCCGCGGCGTCCCCCGCCTCGGGCGAGGAGCCGTTGCCGTTCATCACCACACCCGAAGAACGTCCCGGACCGTCGGAAAGTTGCACTAGAAGTACCCCTGCCGCTTGCGATCCTCCATCGCGGCCTCCGTCGCGCGATCGTCCGCGCGCGTCTGACCGCGCTCGGTGATCTCCGTCGCGGCGATCTCCGTCACCACCTGCTCCAGCGTCGCCGCGTCGGACTCCACCGCGCCCGTGCAGCTCATGTCGCCCACCGTGCGGTAGCGCACCGTCGCCGTGAACGGCTCCTCGTCCGGGAGCAGCTCGATGAACGGGCTCACCGCGTACAGCATCCCGTCGCGCTCGAACACCTCGCGGTCGTGCGCGAAGTAGATCGACGGCACCTCCAGCTGCTCCTCCGCGATGTACTGCCACACGTCGAGCTCCGTCCAGTTGGAGATCGGGAACACGCGCGCGTGCTCGCCCTTGCGCAGCCGGCCGTTGTAGAGGCCCCACAGCTCCGGGCGCTGGCGCTGCGGCTCCCACTGCCCGAACTCGTCGCGGAACGACAGGATGCGCTCCTTCGCCCGCGCGCGCTCCTCGTCGCGGCGCGCGCCGCCGAACGCCGCGTCGAAATCGTGCTCCGCGATGCCGTCCAGCAGCGTCACCGTCTGCAACGCGTTGCGCGACGCGCGCGGCCCCGTCTCCTCGACCACGCGGCCTGCGCGGATCGAGTCCTCCACCGACACCACGATCAGGCGCTCGCCCAATTCCTGCACCTTGCGGTCGCGGAACTCGATCGCCTCGGGGAAGTTGTGGCCCGTGTCCACGTGCATCAACGGGAACGGGAACGGCGCGGGCCGGAACGCCTTCTCCGCCAGGCGCAGCAGCACGATCGAGTCCTTGCCGCCGCTGAACAGCAGCACGGGGCGCTCGAATTCAGCGGCCACCTCGCGCATCACGTGAATCGCCTCCGACTCGAGCGTGCGCAGGTGCGTTAGGTGATAAGTGGCTGGCATCCGTGAGGTGAGGAGCATCCGTGCTGGCTGAAGCTAGCCCAAGTGCTGCGAAGCAGTTGTGAACTTTAGGGTGCGTCTTCGCTTTGTCAAGCCTCGCGCAGCGAGCGTGCACGCTCGTACACGTCCAGCATCGCCGCCGCGTGACGCTCCGCGGTGAACGCCTCGCGCACCCGCTCGCGCCCCGCGCGCCCCATCGCCGCCGCCAGCTCGTGGTGCTCCACGATCCGTCGCACCGCCGCCGCCCACGCCGCGGGCTCGCGCGGCGCCAGCAGAAACCCCTCGCGTCCGTCGTGCACGATCTCCGGCGGGCCGCCGACCTTCGTCGCCAGCACCGGCACGCCCAGCGCCATCGCCTCGATCAGCGCGCGCCCGAACGGCTCCTCGCTCGAGGGCAACAGCAGCACGTCCAGCGCGCGCACCAGCTCCGGCACGTCCTCGCGCTCGCCCAGCCACGACACCCGCTCCTCCAGGCCCGCGCGCGCGACCTGCGCGCGCAGGCTCGCCACGTACGTCTCGTTGTCGAAGCGTGTCGCGCGCGCCACGAACTTCGCCGAGCCGATCAGCAGCAGGTGCGCGTCGACGCCCTGCTCACACAGGAGGCGCAGCGCGTCGATCGCCGTGTCCTGGCCCTTCCACGGGCTCAGCTGCGCGACCACGCCCAGCAGCACGCCGCGCTTGCCGGCCTCGCCAAGCGCGGCGCGTGCACGCGCGCGGTCGATGCGCTCGGGGTCCCACCGCTTCAGGTCCACCGGGTTGTGCACGACCTCCACGCGCGCGCTCGGGGCGCCGCCGCCGCACCGCGCGCGCGGTGTAGTGGGAGTTGGCCACACCGTCGTGGCGTCGCCGCGATCGCCGCATCGTCGCGCTCGTCACCGGCCCGGCGGCAGGCAGTCGCGCACGTGCACGACGCTCGCCGCGCCGGCGGGCCGCGCGAGGCCCAGCACGATCCCGGCACGGATCGAGTTCGCGTGCACCACCTCGGCGCCGGCGCGCGCGCCGCGATCCGGCGCACCTGCGCCGCCGCCACGCTCATCTCCGCCGAGCGCCCGCGGCGTGTGCAGCGGGTGCAGGCGCAGGCTCCCCGCCGTGCCGATGATCGGCGTGCACCGGCACCCCCAGCGTCGCGGACCGTGTCGGCCAGGCGCCCGCGCGGACACGCGACCGTCGACCGCACCGCGCCGGCAGCGCCGCGAGCAGGCTCAGCAGCGAGCGCTCGCCGCCGCTGACCTCCGCGGTGTGGTTGACGTACAGGACCCTCATCGGCCGCGCCCGCCGCACGCGCGCGCCCCCTTCGCCGAGCGACCGTCATCCGCCTGCCCACCGCCCCTCCGCGCTCGGCGAGCTGCTCCGCAGCACCGTTTCCACGCGCCGCCGCGATCGCCGGCCACGCAGAGCGCTGCGCGCGCTCATGCGCCGGCGCGACCGAGCCGCGTCGGCGAGCTCGCGGTCGCAGCAGCAGCCGCGTGAGCGCATCCGCGACCGCGCGTGGGTCCGTCGGATCGACCAGCAGGCCCGTCTCGCCGTCGCGCACCGCGTCGAGCGCGCCCGCCGACGTTGCCGGCCACCACCGGCTTGCCGTACGCCCCGCCTCCAGATAGACGATGCCGAAGCCCTCGCCCGCGAGCCCGTCCGCCGGGCAGGCGGCTCGGCATCGCGAAGACGTCCGCGCGGCGCAGCCAGCCGTCGCGCTCCGCGTCGACACCGCCCCAAGGAAGCGCACCGCATCGCCCACGCCCGACGAACCGCCAGCGCTTCCAGCTCGCCGCGCAGCGGCCCCTCGCCGATCACGACCAGCTCCGCGTTCCGTCACCCGGTCATGCACGAGCGCGAGCGCGCGGATCAGCACGTCGTGGCCCTTGTAGCTGTCCTTCAACCGCGCGATCGTCAGCACCGTCGGGGGACCGGCGCGGTGGGTGCGGTCCCGCGGCTCGTCTGGCCCATCAGCCTCGCCAGCGGCGTCCGACACATGTCGGCCACGCTCGACCGTGCGGTCGCTCGGCAGGTCCACTCCCGGCGGGATCACGCTCAGCCGCGTCGGCGCCGCGCCCGTGGCCGCGATCAGCTCCGCCGTATACGAGCTGACCGCCACCGACACGTCCGCGCTGCGCGCCGCGAACGCAGCCAACCGCGGTTTGCCGCCGATCTCGTTCGCGTGGAAGTACTGCACCGTGCGCGCGCCCAGCGCGCGCCGGATCAGCGCCGCCGCGGGGCTCGCCACCACGTGCATGCTCAGCGTCACGTCCGGGCGAAAGCGCGCCGCCTCGCTCACCGCCGCAGCGTTCAGCGCCGCCATGCGTGCGGCTCCCGGCCCATTGGGCGCCCGCGCGCGTCGGACTGCCAGGCTGGCGCGCGCATTCGAGGCAGGTGCCCCGGCGGCGTCAGATGCCAGCCCGCCCACCTCGGTGCCCCGCGCCCCCACACGCGCGTCGAAGTCCCTCGCCCCCGGCCCGTCGAGCGCCAGCACGCGCGTGTCGAACCCCTCCATGCCTGCCGCCAAGCGATGCGTCAACAGCTGGATGCCGCCGCGCGCGGGCGGGAAGTCCGGCGTCAGCACCAGCAGGCGAGGTGTGCGCTGTGGCGAGCCCATCGCCAGCGCAGCATCTCATGCACCGCAAGCCCAAACGTCCATCGCCATACCGGCGCGTCAAGACCTGACTGGATCGCACCGATCCGCACAGCAGCCCCCACCGACTCCCGCCCCCCTGGAGATCATGCCCCTCACGCTCAACCACCGCCGCGCCACCGCGCGGAGAGCCCACGTGCTCGTGGTGCTCACGCTCACCGCGCTGCTCGGACTGCTCGCGCCCCACGCCGCGCTCGCCAGCTCCGCCCGCGCGCACGCCAGCGCCCACCAGCTCGTCGTTCACAAGCGCTGCGTCGTCAAGCGCGGCGAGAGGCTCGCCAAGCACGGCAGGACACGAACCTGCTCGGCAGCGGCGAAGCCGACCATAAAAAACACAAGCCGCGCGCCCGTTCCCAAGCGAGGCGGCGGACTGATCGTCGAACTCCTCGGCGGCTCCGGCAGTCCCGCGCCCGTCGCGCCCGCAGGCCCCGGCGAAACCAACCCTCCGTCGAAATCCAAAGCCGGCAAAGAAGGCGGCAAAGCCGTCGGCAACCTTCCCGTCGAGAGCGGCGAAACGGTCAGCGACCCCATCGATCCGCGCTTCCTCACCGACGTCACGTTCGGCACGCGCTCCTTCTGGGTGCAGCCGTGGCGCGCCTACCTCGACACGTGGCCCGCCTCGCGGCTGCTCGACGCGCTCGGCATCAACTTCAACGTCGCCCCGCCGCTCGCCGAAGACACCGCGCAGCTGCTGCAGCACAGCGGCTTCAAGCTCGCGCGCATCGCCGTCAACTGGTCCGCGCTCTCCTACAGCGACCCCACCGCGTTCATCCCCGCGCGCCTCGCCGACATCGAAACGCGCCTCACCGCGTTGCACCGCCACGGCCTGCGTCCGCTGATCGTGCTCGACGCCTACAGCGGCGCCCCCGCTCCCGCCAACAACGTCACGCTCGAAACCACCGCCGCCGCGCCCGCCGGCGCGCAGACCGTCACGCTCAGCGCCTCGAGCGCCGCCGAAGTCGTGCCCGGCAAGACCGGCTTCGACAACCTGCTCTTTGGCGGCGCCCCCGACGTGCTCATCAGCTCGCTCAACGGGCGCACCGCCACGCTCGCCAGGCCGCTGCGCAACGCTCTCCCCGCCGGGACGCACGCCGGGAGCACGCTCCTGTACGCGCCCTTCGCCGCGCCCACGCTCGCTGGCGGTCAGCCCAACCCCGTGTTCCAGGAAACGCTCGCCGGCTGGCTCGGCTACGTCGCACAGGTCTGCAAAGAGGCCGCCAGCATCGTCGGGCCCGAAGGCTATGACCTCGAGGTGTGGAACGAGCTCAGCTTCGCCTCGCAGTTCCTCAACGCCGAAAACTACTACTCCCCCACCGGCGAAGAACACGCCGAAAACGAAGAAAACCCCGAAGCGCCGCGCACCGTCTCCAAGGAAGTCCGCAAAGCGCTGCTCGCCGCCACCGTCGGCTTCGTGCGCGACCCCGCCAACGGCATACCCGCCGGAGTCGGCGTCACCGACGGCTTCGCCAGCCAGACGCCGTTCCCCTCCGGCGCGCAGGCGCCCCTCGGGCTGACCGCGCTCAGCAAGCACCCCTACGCGAGCGTCAAGAGCTACCCCGCCGAAGACAGCGAACGCAGCATCGCGCCGCTCGACGCGCTCGGTGCGCGCGACACCAGCTCGAACGAAAGCTTCGCGCCGCTGTTCACGCCCGCCTACCAGTCGCTGCTGCCCGAGTACACGCTCACCGCCACCTCCACCGAGACGCTCATCCGCGACGTCGCGCCCATCGCCACCAACGTCTACCACTACCCCCACGGGCGCAACGTCGGGCCCGCGGGCGGCCAGCCGCTCGAGAAGTGGGTCACCGAGTACAACCTCGCCATCGGCGAAGCCAAGGTCATGGGGCCCGACGGCGTCACGCCGCAGAGCGGCCCGGCCGCGACGCTCACCGCCGCCGACAGGGCGCACTTCCAGGCCAAGGTCGCGCTGCGCAGCCTCGTCTCCATGGTCGGCAAGGGCGAGTCGCGCGAGTACTTCTACGCCGCCGCTCCCGGCAACCTCAGCCTCATCGACCCCGGCTTCTTCGCCGCCGCCGAAGCCCAGCCCGGCGTCTACCCAGGCGACGTGCTCGGCGGGGAGACCATGACCGCGCTGCACAACACGCTCACGCAGTTCCAGGGGCCCGGGCCCGAAGGCGCCGGCGCGCGGCAGCTCTCGCTCCTCTCCATCGCCCAGAACGGCAACCACGCGCAGTTCGCTGGCGACGGAACCAGCGCCCACCCCAGCCTGTACGACCGCGACGTGCTCGCCGTCTTCCCCTTCCAGACCTCGCCCACCAGCTACGTCATCCCCGTGTACGTCATGACGCGCGATCTGCTCACGCTGTACGAACCCAGCGCGCCCAGCTCCGACACCGCCCGTTTCGACCTCCCCGACGAGACGTTCCGCATCACGCTCGGCAATCTGCCCGCAACGTCCGCCGCTCCCACGATCGCCAGCTACGACCCGCTGCGCAACCAAAGCACCCCCGCTCGCCTCGTCAGCCGCGAAGGCGGTCGGGCGACGATCGAAGTCGCGGCCAGCGATTACCCCAGGTTGCTCAGCCTCAGCTACAGCGGGGAATAGACCAAGGCGAACGCCTAGCCGCCCGCCCGCGCCAGCCAATTCACCACAGTCGTGCTCTGCAGGAAGCCCTCGCGTGTGAACGGGCCCTCGCCCGTCACCGAAAAAACGTCGTAGCCCAGCTCAGCGAGCAGGTTCCACACCGCGTCGGGCTCGTCGCCGTACAGCGCGGCCGTGGCCGGTACGTGCTCGAAGATCAGCAACGGGCGAGCGTCCGCGAGAACGGCTCGCCCACCTTCGAGCACCCCCAGCTCCGCGCCCTCCACGTCGATCTTGATCACCGTCGGCGTCACGCCCTCGAGCTCCGCGTCGAGCGTCGAGACCTCCACTGGGATCAGCTCCGGCCTGCCGCGCTCGTCGCTGATGTCGGGGTTGCGGCGCAGACCGCTCCAGCCGTCCAGCTGCGTGAAGTGACAGAACTCCACCGTTCCGGAGCTCTCCGCGAGCGCCTTGCGGCGGCAGTCCACGCTCGGAAGCTCGCGCGCGATCTCGCTCGCCAACGCCGGTATCGGCTCGAATGCGATGTGGCGCGCTCGGGGAGCAACGCGCACAGCCTCGCGCAGCACCTGACCGCGGTTGCAACCCACATCCACGTACGTCGCCGTGCTGCCGCCCAGCGCCGTCGCAAGCGCCGCGTTCATACCGACCGCGTCGCGTTGCGCCTGCCGCGCCCGCGGCTCGAACAGCGCCAGCAACTCCGGGCGCTCCAGACGTCTCGATACCGCCCCCACGCCCCTATTGACAAGCCTCACGAGTGTATTCTTGCATCGATGTTCGCCCAGTCGTTGCTGTTCGTAACGAGGCGCTGGGCGCGCGACGGCGGCGTAGGAGCGCACGTGATCGCAAGCGCCCGCGCGCTCGCTGCGCACGGGGTTCGGGTCGACGTGCTCGCCGCGCGGGTCGAGTCCGGTGAGAGCGTCCCCGGAGTCACGCTGCACGAACGCTCCGCGCTGTTCGACACCGACGCGCCCGTGCACGAGCGACTCGGCGATCCGCTCGGCCATCCGATCGACGCCGTGCACGTGCACCAGCTCGACGATCCCCACATCGTGCGCGCGCTGCGCTCCATCGCACCCGTGCTCGTCAGCGCCCACGGCTACACCGCGTGCACGTCCGGCGTGTACTACTTCCGCCCCGGCCACGAATGCACGCGCGCGCACGGGCCCGCGTGCGCCGTCAACCTGCTCGCGCGCGGCTGCGCGCACACGCGCCAGCTGCAGTCGCTGCCCGCCGCCTACGCGCGCACCTCGCGCGAACTGCAGGCGCTCCAGCACGCCGACCTCGTCGTCGCCTACTCCAGCTCCGTCGAGCGGCACCTCGCGCACAACGGCCTCGCGCGACGACGCGTCGTTCCCCTCTTCAGCACCATGGCGCCCGCCGTCGGGTCAGGACACGAGGGCCGGCGGCGCGTCGTCTTCGCTGGGCGCCTCGCTGCGCCCAAGGGAATCGACGTGCTGCTGCGCGCCGCGCGCCTCATCGACGCCGAGATCGTCGTCTGCGGGTCCGGCTGGCGACTGGAGCGGGCGCGCAGGCTCGCCCGCAAGCTCGGCATCGAGCAGCGCGTCACGTTCAAGGGCTGGCTCGACTCGCGCGCGCTCGCGCAGGAGCTCGCCGACGCGTCCGTCGTCGTCGTGCCATCGCTCTGGCCCGAGCCGTTCGGGCTCGTCGGCATCGAGGCGCTCGCAGCCGGGCGACCCGTCGTCGCCAGCGCCACCGGCGGCATCGCCGACTGGCTCGACCACGGCATCAGCGGCCTGCTCGTCCCGCCCGGCGACCCCGCCGCACTCGCGCGCACGCTGGACGAGCTGCTCGCCGACACCGATCGGCAGCGCGCCATGGGGGCCGCCGGACGCGAGGCCGTCACGCAGCGGTTCACGCCCGAGCTTCACGTCGCCGCGCTGCTCGACGGCTATCGCCAGGCGCGCGAGCATTGGGAGGCCGAGCGCGACGCGTTCGCCGACGAGACGCCGCCCGTCACGGCGCGTCCCTGACGCGTACGCCCGCCCGCCCCATCAGCTCGCCCACCGCATCCGCCGTCCGCCCCACGCTCATCCGCTCCCGTGAGAACGCGCGAGCTCTCGCACCCAGCGCCTTCTGCTCGGCTTCGTCGGCGAGCAGCCTCCCGACCGTCCCCGCGAGGGAGTCGGCAGTTGGCGCCACGATCAGCGCCGCGCCCGAGCTGGCCAGCTCCTCCCAGCGGTTCGGCCCGTCCACCGCCACCACCGGCCGACCCGACGCAAGCGAAGCCGCAAGGGTGCCCTTGCGCGAGGACGGGCCCGCACTCGCCACGAACAGCAGCACATCGCACGAGGTCAGCGCGTCCGAGAGGTCCTGCGCGGGCAGCTTTCCCGAGAACGACAGCGCGCTGGCGAGCCCGCGTGCGTGCGCCTCCTCGCGCCAGCGCCGCGCTGCACGCGACTCGCCGCCCGGAGCGCCCAGCAGCAGCAAGCGCACGTCGCCGCGCTCGTCCGCCACGCGGCGCAGCGCGTCCAGCGCCAGCGGCGTCGCCGCGGCGTCGTACGCGTAGCCGAACAGGCCGACGGTGTTTTGCGAGCGAGCCACCGTGGCCGAGGGCGGCGGCAGGTTCGAGAACACCGGCGCCATCGCCACCGGGCGCTTCGGCAGCCAGCGCCTGGAGTCGATCCACCGCTCGCGCTCGTCCGTCGTCACGAGCACCGCCGCCGACGCGCGCATCACCGCGACGAGAGCCACGCGCTGCGTCAGCGCCCACACCTTGCCGCGCACGCCGCCGCGCCTCCACGAGAACGCCAGCTCGTGCGCCACCGTCACCACCGGGATGTCCGCGTCGCGCAGCGCGACGAGGAGCGCTCGCACGAACAGCGGCACGCCCGCGTGCGCGTAGGAGAACACCGAGTAGTGCACGATCGCCACGTCCGGCCGCTCGCCGCGCAGATCCGCGGCGAGGTCCTCGAGCCAGGCGCGGATCTCCGCCCGCGATCCCCGCGCCGAGCGCCTCGTGCGCCTCAGCCAGTGCGTCGTGCACGACGCACCGCGCCGCCGCAACTCCTCGGTCAGCAGCGTCGCGTGGTCGCGCGCACCACAGATCGGGTCGAGCGACATGCCCAGCACCGCGATCCGCCGCGGTTCCGCGCCGGCCGGGTCGAGCACCACCTTGCGCGGTGGGGAGGCGCCGCCCGGGTCGAGCGCCGCGCTTCGCAGCGACCCCGCGCCTCTCGCGTCAGCCACCGAGGATCTCGCGGCGATACAGGGCGTCGATCGCCTCGGTCAGCGCAGCCGCGTCGCCAGTCGGCAGGACCATGCCGTTGACGCCCTCGCGCACCATCTCCTTCATGCCGGTGTCCTCGCTCACCAGCACCGGCACGCCGCACGCCAGCGCCTCCGCGGGCGCGTACGCGAAACCGTCCTCGTAAGTGGGGTGCACGCAAACGGCCGCGCCGCGCAGGTGCGGCAGGGGATCGCCGGGGGCAACGGAGATGCGCGCGTCCGCCGCGCACGCGCGCTCCACGAAGCGTCGCACGCCGGGCGATTTCCATCGACCCACGAGGATCAGGCGCACGTCCGCATAGGGCAGGCGGCGCACCGCGTCGATCAGCAGCGGCACGCCCTTCGCCACCGACAGGCTGCCCACGTAGAGGATGTCGAAGCTCGAACGCTGCAGATCGCGCTCGCGCGGGCTGTAGCGCGGGTCGGGTGTGAGCGGGAAGATCGACAGCTTCTCCGCGGAGGTCCCCTGCTCCAGGAAGGACTCCAGCGTGTAGCGCGACGCCGCGTAGATGCGGTCCGCGCGCTCGTATTCGGCCAGGTAGCGCCCAAGGACGTGCGTGCCGAACGAGCGCTCCAGCGGGTACTGACGGTGGGCGAGCGCGTGCTGGCGGGCCACCGCGCGCACGTGCGGACTCGCGGACATCATCGACACCGACCCATAGCCCGCGCGTCGCGCCGCCGCGAACTGCGCCGCCGCCTGACGGTTGAACGCGATCAGGTGCTCCGCCGCGGGCAGGCGTCGCGCGGCGAACGCGTCGAAGCCGGCGCGCACCGCCCAGATGCGCCATGCGGGCGAAAAGCGCATCCACGGCTCCACCGCCTTCGTGGCGGCGCGAATCCGCAGTTCACGCCGCGCGGCGGGTCGGAGTGGCGCATCGCTCTGGGGCGAGACGCACGTGGCCTGCGTTCCGCGGCGCTCGAGGGCGTCCACGATCTCGCTCAGGTGTCGCCCCAGGCCGCCCGAGCCCAGCTGCGCGCCGCAGGAGACGACCACGCGGCCCGCCGCCGGCAGAACCGCCTCCTGTTGTGCCTCAATCGAGCCTGTCATAGCCCCACAGCGCGACCAGGTCGCGGTCGAGGTACTCGCTCAGCGCCTCCACCTCGGGCTTGAAGCGGCGGCGCAGGTTCAGCATCAGATGCTCGTCTGGCGCGCGCGGGGCGCCGTAGACGACGCGGCGCCTCAGCGCGCGCGCCGCATCGCCGTTCACCTGCTTGGGCGTGAGCGCCCTCGCCGTGCGCCTCGCCACGCGCAGGGCAGGCGACTGACTCATTGCGAATGTGTGAACGAGTTGGTGAATGCGGGGAGAGCGCACGCGCACGGAGCGGTTCACCTCCAGCGTGGGCATAGCGAGTGTGTCGTCCACTCCGAGGAAGCGCAGCACCTTGCGCACCGTCGCGTCGTTGTCGTCGCGGAATTCGTCGTAGATCAGCACCAGCACCTGCTCCGCCGGGAACAGGTCGTGGTAGCGCCGCAACTGCTCTGAGTACTTCACTCGCTCGGAGTACATCAGCGCCTGCGGGCGCGACGAGTAACGCGGCAAGCCCTTGCCCTCGCGTCGCTCCTGCTCCATCTCGATCGTCTTCCACAGGTCCGTCTCGGTCTCGACGTGGTTCTGCAGCAGCTGCATGTGCAGCGAGCGAAGAAAGCTCGCCGGCTCGCGCACGACCGCGACGATCCGCGCCTCGGGCGCCAGACGCTCGATGTGCGCGGCCGCGTCGTGAGACCACAGATACAGCGATGTGGCCTCTCCCACCCGCTGCTGCGGCTGTGCATCGGCGAACAGCGCGAGGTACTGCTCGATCGTCTGCGGCAGCGGCCCCGCTCCGCGTTGCGGCAGACGCGTGGCGACGTCGGTGGCGAGGAATGCCGGCTCCTTCAGATCCGGCATGAAGATCTGCGGATGGATTCTCAACATCTCATACAGCGCGCTCGTACCGCACTTGGAGTGGCCGACCATGAAGAAGTCCGGCACGCGCATCCCCTGCAGGTTGACAGTCGAAAACTGCTCAGTCGATACTGTCATAGCCCCAGAGAGCGACCAGGTCGCGTTCCATGTATTCGCCCAACGCGACCACCTCGTCCTTGAACCTGCGGCGCATCTGCTTCATCGCGTCGCGGTCGGGTGCGGGCGGCTTGCCGTACACCAGCCTGCCCCTCACCGTTCTGTAGGCGCGGCGGCGCAGACGCGTGGGAGTGACGGCCTTGACCGTCTGGCTCACGGCGCGCCCCACCGGCCCGCGCCCCTCGTACAGCGCGCCCACCGCGTTGTTCAAGCGCAGCGAGCGAATGGCCACCGTGGGGTTCGCCTCGACCGCCTCGACCTCCACGCTGTCGTCAACCTCCAGGAAGCGCATCACCCCGCGCACAGTCGCCTCGTTATCGGCGCGGAAGTCGTCGTAGATCAACACCAGCACCCGCTCGCGCGGGAACACAGCGTGGTAGCGGCGCAGTTGCTCGACGTAGCTGACGTGGTCGGAGTAGCGGCGCAACTGCCGTCCCGCGCGTACCACGTCCTCCGCGGCGAGCGCCTTCGCCAGATCCCGCTCAGTCTCGACGTGCGACTGCACGAGCTGCAGGTGCATCGAGCGCACGAAGCTCGCCGGCTCGCGCAGGATCGCCACGATCCGCGCATCCGGAGCCACCTGTGCGATCGCGGCGGCGGCGGCGTGGGAGCGCAGATACGACGGCGAGGCCTCGCCCGCGCGCTGGTCCGGGCGCGCGCCGTCGAACAGCGCCAGGTACTCCTCGAGCGTTCCCGGCAGCCTGCGTGCGGTGGGCGGTTCCAGGCGCGCGGGCAGGTCGCCGGCGAAGAACTTCGGCTCCTTCAGATCCGGCATGAAGATCTGCGGGTGGCACTTGAGCATCTGGTAGAGCGCGGTCGTGCCGCTCTTGTGGTGGCCCACGATGAAGAAGTCCGGCACGCGCGCGGACGCCGGCGCCGACGCGAGCGCGGGGTCGGGTGTTGGCGCGGAGTCAGGCGAGCGCGTCATAGCCCCACTGCTTCACCAGGTCGCGGTCGAGGTACTCGCTCAGCTCCCGCACCTCGCCCGCGAATCGCCGGCGCAGCTGCGCCATCAGCGCCGCGTCAGGCTCGCGCGGGCGCGCGTACACCACGCGCCGCTGGGCCGCGCCGAGCGCACGACGGCGCACGGGGCGCGGCGCGAGCGCCTTGACCGCGGTCTTCGTCGCCCTGGACATCGGCCCGTGGCCGACCGACACCGCGTGCAGCAGCCGATCGAGCCGCTGTGAGCGCACGCGCACGCTCGGGTTCGCGTCGAGCGCCTCGATCGCGAAGTCCTCCACGTCGAGGAAGCGCAGCACCCTTTTCACCGTCGCCTCGTTCTCAGCGCGAAAGTCGTCGTAGATCAACACCAATACCTGCTCGCGCGGGAACAAAGCGCCGTAGCGGCGCAGCTGCTCGACGTAGCGCACGAGCTGCGCATACTGGAGCACCCGTGGGCGCAGCTGTGACGTTCTTGGGAACTCCCTGCCTTCGCGCCGGGCTCCTTCTAGCGCGAGCGCCTCGCCGAAGTCGTTGCGATCCTCGATGTGCGACTGCACGTGCTGCAGGTGCAATGAGCGCAGGAAGTCGGCCGGCTCGCGCAGGACCGCCACGATGCGCGCGTCGGGGCGCAGCGCTGCGATCTCACCGGCTGCCAGCTCGGAGGCCAGATACAGCGGCGAGGCCTCGCCCGCACGCTGCTGCGGCGGCGCGTCGGCGAACAGCGCCAGATACTCCTCGAGCGTTCCCGGCAGCGGACTGGTATCCGTGCCGCCCGTGCGGAAGTACATGTCGCCGGCGAGGAACCGCGGCTCCTTCACCGCGGGCATGAAGATCTGCGGGTGGCGGCGCAACATCTCATACAGCGCCGTGGTGCCGCTCTTGGGGTGCCCCACGACGAAGAAGTCGGGGGTGCGCGCGCCGTCAGTCGAGGCGGTCATAGCCCCACAGCTCGATCAGGTCGCGGCCCAGGTACTCGCTCAGCGCCTGCACCTCGGGCCTGTAGCGGCCTCGCAGCTCGCCCATCAGAGCCTCATCCGGTGGACTGGGGCGCCCCTGGACGACGTGGCGTCTGGTCGCGTCGAGCGCCCGGCGGCGCATCGAACGCGGAAGCAGCGCCTTGACGGCCGCGTTCGCAGCGCGCGCGCTCGAGCCCTTGCCGACGGACACGTGGTGCACGAGCTCGTCCAGCTGCTGCGAGCGCACGCGCACGCGCGGGTTCGCATCGAGCGTCTCCACCGGAGCCGTGTCGTCCACACCGAGGAAGCGCAGCACCCTGCGCACCGTCGCCTCGTTATCGGCGCGGAAGTCGTCGTAGATCAACACCAGCACCCGCTCGCGCGGGAACACAGCGTGATAGCGGCGCAGCTGCTCGACGTAGCGCACGTGGTCTGAGTACTGCAGCGCCGCCGGGCGGTGCGAGCGGCGCGGGATGTTGCGCCCCTCCCGTCTGGCGTCCTCCAGCGAGATCGCCCTGCGCAGGCTCTTGACCGTCTCGACGTGCGAGCGCAGCAGCTGCAGGTGCAGCGAGCGCAGGAAATCGGCCGGCTCGCGGAGGATCGCCACGATGCGCGCGTCGGGCTGAAGCTGCGCGATCAGCCCCGCGGCTGTGTGCGAGGCCAGATAGGACGGCGAGGCCTCGCCGACGCGCTGCTGCGGAGCGGCGCCGTCGAACAGCGCGAGATAGCTCTCCAAGGTGCTCGGCAGCGCGCCCGAGCGCGACGGCTGGAAGCGCTGGCGCATATCACTGGCAAAGAAGCGCGGCTCCTTCA
This sequence comes from uncultured Solirubrobacteraceae bacterium, assembly GCA_963813055.1. GTDB lineage: Bacteria > Actinomycetota > Thermoleophilia > Solirubrobacterales > Solirubrobacteraceae > Palsa-744. The sequence continues at coordinate 627,784 of CAWEXM010000004.1, read as the reverse complement.
GCTCCGGCATGAAGATCTGCGGATGGCGGCGCAACATCTCATACAACGCCGTCGTGCCGCACTTGGGGTGCCCCACGACGAAGAAGTCCGGGTTCCGTCCAGACGCACTCGGGGCGGTGCCTCGGGAGGCGAGTCCGGGAACCGCCGCCCGCGGGTCACTGGGCATCGTCATACCCCCACAGCGCCAGCAGGTCACGATCCAGGTACTCCCCCACGGCCTGCACCTCGCCTCTGAAGCGATGGCGCAGCTCGGCCATCAGCTGATCGTCCGCGGGCGGTGGCTCGCCGAAGACGACGTGGCGCTGCACAGCCTCGAGCGCTCCCCTGCGGACACTCGGCGGCGTGAGGGCCTTGATCGCTCCCTTCACCGCCAGCGACCGCGGCCCGCGCCCCACGGAGATCGCGTGCACCGCCTCGTTGAGGCGCTGGGATCGTGGACGGACCGTCGGGTTGGCCTCGCGCGCCGAGATCGGCACGGTGTCATCGACGTCGAGGAAGCGCAGCATCTTGCACACCATCGCCTCGTTCTCGGCACGGAAGTCGTCGTAGATCAGCACCATCACCCGCTCGCGCGGGAACACCGCGGTGTAGCGGCGCAGCTGCTCCAGATAGTGGACGTGCTCGGAGTAGAGCAGCGTCTGCGGCCAGTAGGTGTCGCGGGGAACCTCGCGACCCGCGCGTCGAGCGGGCTCGAGCGCGAGCGCCGTGGCGAGGTCGGGCTCCGTCTCGATGTGCGTCTGCAGGAACTGCAGGTGAAGCGAGCGCAGGAAACTCGCCGGCTCGCGCAGGATCGCCACGATCCGCGCGTCGGGACACGCCTGCGCGATCCGCGCGGCGGCGGTGCGCGACCACAGATACAGCGCCGAGGCCTCCCCCACGCGCTGCTCGGGCGTCGCGCCCGCGAACAGCGCTTCGTACTCCTGGAGCGTGCGCGCCACCCCTTCCGGTCGCGGCGGGGTGCGCTCGTGCAGCTCGGTGGCGAAGAACCACGGCTCCTTGCCCGGCGGCATGTGGATCTGCGGGTGGCGACGCAACATCTCATACAGCGCCGTGGTGCCGCTCTTGGGGTGCCCCACGACGAAGAAGTCGGGGAGCCGCGCGCCCATCAGGGCAGCTGCCCGCCGGGCACGCCCGCCGCGATCGACGACGCGGAGCGGTAGTACTGGTTGTCCTGCGCGAGCAGCGCGCGCGTGTCGAACGCCGCGAGGCGCCCGTCGATGATGACCATCACGCGGTCGCAGATGTCGAGCGTGGACATGCGGTGCGCGACGATGAACAGCGTCAGCTCGTGCTTGAGCTCCGTCAGCGACTCCTGGATCAGCCGCTCGGAGTGCGGATCCAGCGCGCTCGTGGGCTCGTCCAGCACGAGCACCTCCGGTCGCGCCGCGAGCGCGCGAGCGAGGCAGATGCGCTGCTGCTGCCCGCCTGAGACCGCGTCGGCGCGCGGGCCGATGACGGTCGCGTAGCCCTCGGACCAGGCCACGATGTCCTCGTGGATGCGCGCCAGGCGCGCAGCGCGTTCGACACCCGCGGCGTCGATGTCGCGGAAGTATTCGATGTTCTCCGCCACGGAGGCGTGCAGCAGGCGCGGCTCCTGGGGAACGTAGGCGACGAGCCTGTGCCAGTCGTCGAAGCGGATCGAGTGCGCGTCGAGCCCGTTGACGAGATAGCGACCGCCGCTCGGCGCTCGCAACTGCAGCGCGAGCTGCACGAGCGTCGACTTGCCCGCGCCCGAGGGGCCGATGATGCCCACGGTTTCCCCGCCGAGCACCTCGAAGCTGACGTTCGAGAGAACCGGGCGAGAAGGGCGATAAGCGAACGAGACGTCCCGGAAGGCGATCGTGCGCACGCGCTGCAGAGGCTCCTCTCCACGCACGGGCATGCTCTCCTCGTAGCGGCGCGCGGCTTCCTGGAGGCGTTCGATGAACGGCAGCGACTGGCGCAGCGCCTGGAAGGAGCCCTGCACCTGCTGCCCGTTCGTGCCCGCGCGCACGAGCAGCAAGACCACGCCGCCGAGCGACGCGAGGTGGCCGGCGCTGGTGGCGTGGATGACCGCGAGGCCCCCGATCAGCAGCAGATACATGGTGCTCTGGTAGAGGTTCGGCGTCAGACGGCCGATCAGCTGGGAGCGAAAGAACAGCGCCTTCGCGGTCGCGACGAACCCGTCGATGCGCTCGCGCTGCGCGCCGTCCACACCGAACACGTGCGTCTCCTCGGCCACGCGGATCGCCTCGCCGACAGCGCCCGCGTACTCCATCTGCGCCGCCGACAGCGCGCGTGCGCGCCTGACTCCCAGCCTGTTGAGGGGGCGCAGCACCGCGAACAGCGCGATCGCCGTGCTCAGCACGACGCCCGCCGCGATCAGGTTGAGCGTCAGCGCGGAGATCATCAGCACGAGGAACGTGAACAACGACGTCACGAACGTCGTCGCTTGCAGCGCCCCGCCGGTCGCCTGGATCACCTGACTCGTCATCGTCTCCTGCAGATGACCCTCGCGGTCGCGCGACTGCACGTCCCACGAGGCGCGGGTGAAGGCGTGGAACAGGTTGGTGCGCATCCGCGATTGCACGTCCGAGGCGATCAGCGCCGGCAGCATCGACAGCGGCGCCTGCAGCGCCAGGCGCACCAGGCCGAGCGCGCCGGCGAGGATGAACAGCGTGTCGACCGACGCGTCGCCGTTTACGAGCCACAGCTTCAGGTGGACGTGCTCGCTGCCCTTGGCGATCGCCTGCGCGGCCTGCGCCAGCAGGATCAGGATCCCCGCTTCGGCGAAGCCCGACATGATCGAGCTGAACGCCAGGCCGATGACCTTGCCGTGGCGTCTGCCGAGCAGCAGGCTCAGCCGCTCGCGCGCGGAGATGTCCAGCGGTGCGAGCACGCCCCCGTCGGCGCTGGAGAGCTCGAGCGGCGGGCTCGCGACCCTCACGGGGCCACCACGCGTCCGCGCTCGTCAGCGCGTCGGCCGGGTCCGACGAACCAGTACGCGCCGGTGCCGACCGCGAACCAGAAGTAGGACCCGAACGCCACGCCCGCCGCCGAGGGGCCGTCGAAGCCCATGATCGTGAACGCGATGAACGCCGCGAACATGCCCGCCAGATAGACGCGCACGTCCAGATCTCTCACGCGCGGCAGCCCGCGGATCGCAAGGCCGATGACGAGCAGCGACAGGGACACCCACAGAATTAGACCGGGCAGGCCGAGTTCGTCGGTGACGAAGTTGTATTGCGTCTCAGCGCTGAAGCCATGGCCTTCGAGCTTGACGCCGCTGTGTCCGCCGAACGTCGATGCCGGCCCCGCGCTCGCGAGCCCGAACCCGAACGGCGTGGTGGCGATCACGTGCGGGATCTGGCTGAGGCTCACTTCCTTATAGCCGGTGGATGTCGCCACGACCTTGTTCGGCGCGATGCTTTCGTAGCGAGAGAACACGCCGTGACCTGCGCTCGAGACGAGCAGCGCGCCGAGCGGGAGCGCGAGCACGCCGACCATCAGCAGCGCCCCGAGCGAGCGCGTGACGCGGTGCCCCGCGCTGAGCGACAGCAGCAGGAACACAACCGTCCCCACGACCGCGCCGACCGCCGACAGGCGCGCGAGCGAGGTCGCCGCCGCGAGCATCGCGCCGAGGCACAGCACGATCGCGACCGATCGTCGTCGCCGCGTGGCCGTCGCCAGCAGCGCGAGCGCCCCGGTCAGCGCGAGCACGCCCATGCCGCCCGTGAATCCCGTGTCCGAGCCGAGCCCCGGCGGGCGCACCCTGGCGACGCCTTCGCTGACGTATTTGCGCGCGGAGACCGATTCGGAGCCGTGCACCAGTTCCGCGTAGCCCGGACCCCAGCTCGCCAGCTGGGCCGGGCTCAACTGCGTCTGGTAGGTGCTCACGAGCCCGTTCGCGAGCGCGATCGCGCCGAGGATCAAGAACAGCTTGCGAAAGCGCTCGCGCGAGCGCATGAGCGCGTAGCCGAAGAAGAAGAACGGCACCCACTCCAGCTGCTGCCTGAACCCGCCGATCACCTTCAGCAGGCCGTGCGTGTTGGGGTTGAACGCCTGCGCGACGACGAGCGCGACGAACACGATCACCCAGCCGCTGAGCGGCGGCAGGCGCACCCCCTTGCCGCGCTGCAGCACCCGCACCAGCGCGCCGAGCGCTATCGCCGCGATCAGCGCGTCGCGGATCGCCGAGGCGGCCTGATTGTGGACGATCAGCTTGATCGGCCCGTCCGCCAGTCCGAGGTAGAGGGCGAGCAGGGCGACCGTCACCTCCAGGCGCGAGTGGAGCGCGAGCGCGACCATCGCCAGCAGGCCGAAGAGCAGGCCGAACACGAGCGCGTAGTCCGGCTTGGGCATCGCGACCGACACGCTCAGCGCGATCGCCAGGGGAATCAGGCCGGCGAGACCCAGGAGCAGCGGTTCGCGCAAGCGCTCGCTCAGCGCCTGTCGCGGACGTCTCCCCCGGATCGCGCCCGACGGGTGGGGGTGAGCGCTCATCGTCGCAGCAGCGCGCGCAACCGGCCCTTCTCGCCGTGCTGCGGTGAGAAGCCCAGACGAGCGAGCTCCGACGTCGCGACGCCGTTGGCCACAACCCCGAGCACAGGTGCGCTTGGCGAACGCTCGAGCAGCTCAATCAGGCGTTCGGCCGACGCCTGGCGCGTGTGTCCCACGCGCGCGACGATCACGATCCCGTCCACGAGGTGCAGCAGCGACATCGCGTCACTGAACTCCAGCGGCGACGGCGCGTCGATCAACACCGAGTCGTGGTCCTCCGCAAGCGCGCGCACAAGCCCCTCGGCAGCCCCGGATGAGAGCAGCGCGGGAGGATTCGGGCTTGGGCCGCCGCACACGAGCACGGACGCCGCGCCCGTGTCGCTGCGCGCCTGAACCAGCGTCGAGACGCCGCCCGCGATGGACTCGCTCGCGACGTTGTCGGCCGGCAGCTGCGACGGACCCGAGACGGGCCGCATCGCCTCACCGGCGGAGAGCCGGCCTTCGAGCACCTGTGCGAGACCCTGCGCCGCGTTCACGTCGAGCAGCCTCCCCTGCACCGGGCGGCGGAAGTCGGCCTCCACGAGCGCAACACGCTCGCCGGCGTCGCGTCGCGTGAGCGCGAGACCGGCGAGGAACGTGGAGCGACCGTCGGCCGGGTCGGCGCTGAGCGCCAGCAGTACGCGCGGGGCGTGCTCGGCGCCTCGCGCCAAACTCCCGAGCTGCAGGGCCGTGTGCGCGCGGCGCAAGGGCTCCAGCAGCGGCGTGGAGGTCCTCGGTTGACCTTCCTCGAGTTGGATCGGGCGGCTGACCTTCGGCAGCGCGGCGAGCGTCGAGGTGTGGAACGCGGCCTCGATCGCCGTCAGCGAGCGCAGGCGACGGTCGAGGCGGCTGAGCACATAGACGGCGATCGAAGCCAGCAGCAGCCCGAGCACGAATCCGAAGATCGCGTTCTTCTTCGGCTTCGGGGAGAGCAGTTCGGCTTTCTTCGCCGTGGCTGGGCTGATCTGCGTGACGCTCGAGACGGTGAGGTCCGATTCGAACTGGTTGATGCGGCTCGCCAGCGTGGCAGCCTGCAGCGCGGCGGAGCCGCTGACCGCGCTAGAGCCCTTCCCCGCGCGCGCGGCCTTCTGCGCATTCGCCTGCGCTTCGACCCTGCGCAGCTGTCTGCGCGTGGTCACGATCGCTGCCCTGACCTCTTTCACATACGTGGCGCGTTGGCGCTTGATGTACACGCTCGCGTACGTGTTGGCGAGCTTCGCCGCCGCCTTCGCGTTGGCCGCTTCCGCGGCGATCGCCACCACGTCGCTGCCCGCTGTGGCCTTCGCGCGTGCTTTGCCCTTCAGCGCCGCGCGAGCGTGTTCGGCGCGCAGCTGGTTGTGAACCGCTTCGCTGACGACGTTCGAGTTGACGATCGCCGCCTGATCTGAGATCGCGCGTTCGCCCAGCGACTTCTTGCCCTGGGCGCTTGCGAGCAGCGACTGTTCTTCCGATCCGTTGGCGAGGTAAATCTGCGTCGCCGCTTGATAGACGCTGTGCTGACGCTTGTAGTGCGCATAGGAACCCGCGGCGACGAGCGCTCCCACGAGCAGAATCAGCCACTTGCGCCGCCAGAGAGGAGCGAAGAGGGCGCTTGCGTCGGTCGTCTCGTTCATCGCCTGTTGGATCCATCCACTAGGGCCGGTCGCCCGGCAATTGTAAGAGCGGTGTGACTTTTCCGCGCCAAGACTACAGTGCCGAAGATGTCAAATGTGAAGCGTGATTCTCGTCGTGCGCTGGTGGTGAGCCACCCTGCTGTTGTGAGTGTAAACCAGGAGGTGTACCGCGAGCTCGCGCGACGTGGCTGGAATGTGAAGATTGTGTTACCAAGCAGCTGGGATCACTCCTACGCGAAGGAGGAGATCGCACCGAGAGCGCTGGCTGGAATGGAAAACTCGCTGCGACCGACCAGAGTGGCGTTTTGTGGCCGCCCGCAACGTCACTTCTACATCACCAGAACTCGCACGCTGTGTGAAGAGTTTCGTCCCGACGTTGCGTTTGTGGAGGCCGAGCCGTACTCGCTCGCGGCCGCACAGTGGGGACGCACATTCACAAGTCTTCACATCCCCTTCGGCGTTCAGTGCTATGAGAACATCGACAGGAAACTCCCCATCCCGGTGCGCTGGCTGCGCTCGCGAGTGTTGCGTCACGCCGCCTTCGTAGCCGCACGATCGACCACCGCTGGACGGCTCGCCCGTGAATGGGGAGCGCGCGGCGAAATCGCGTTCGCTCCGCCCGCCGTTCCCCGTTGGACCCCCGAGCCGGCTGCCCCCGAACGACCCTTCACCGTGGGCTTTGCGGGCCGATTGATCGAGAGCAAGGGCCTCCTGGACCTGCTCGCGGCCGTGCGCGGACTCGACGCTCCGGTGGAGCTGCGGCTGTTCGGCGACGGCGAACTTCGCGCTCGACTCGACGGACAGCCGATACCCGGGTCGAGCGTGCGTGTGATCGACGACCTTGCGCATGCGCAGATGCCTTCCGCCTACGCACAAATTGACGTCCTGGCGCTCCCGTCTCACACCACGCCCACGTGGAAGGAGCAGTTCGGCAGAGTGATGGTGGAGGCGCTGTGGTGCGGGGTGCCGGTGGTGGGCTCCGACTCGGGCGAGATCCCATGGCTGATCGGACTGACGGGCGGGGGCCTCGTGTTCCCGGAGGGCGATATTGAGGCGCTGAGCGCCCAACTGAACGCGTTGCGCGCCTCACCCGAACTGCGCCGAGCGCTCTCGAGCGCCGGCAGGAGAACCGTCGAGCGCCTGTTCTCCGTGACGTCGGCCACAGACCCACTCGAACGACTGCTCATCCGCGCCGTCGAAGGCAACCGCGAGCCGTCGCCACGGCGCCTGGGACGATCGGCTAGCGAGCAGACCGCCGCGCAATACGTCCATACAACTGGCGATGCCTGCTCACCGTCTCCTCCCAGGTGAACGCGAGCGCCGAGTTTCGCGCCGCCGCGCCCATACGCTCCCGCATCGCCGGATCGACCGCGAGCTCGTTCAGGCGCTCGGCGATGTTCCGTGGCTCGGCCGCGACCAGGAAGCCGTTCTCGCCGTCGCGGATCAGCTCGCGCACCCCGCTGACGGGCGTCGCCAAGACGGGCAGACCGCTGGCCGCGGCCTCGAACGCGACGAGCGAGAACGTCTCATAGCTCGACGGCAACACGAATGCGTCCGCCAGCCCGTACACCGCCTGGATCTCACGCACGACGCCCAGCCAGTGCACCCTCTCTCCGACGTCGAGCGAGTCGGCCAGCTCGCTGTAGCGCGCGCGATCCCCCGCGCCCGCCACCACCAGCTCCCATGCCGGCGCCAGCGCCAGAGCCTCGATCGCCACCCGCAGCCCCTTGTGCCCCCACTCGCGCGCGACGAACGCCGCGACCAGCCGCTTCTCGCCGATGCCCAGTCTGGCGCGCAGCGCGCGCGCAGCCTGCGTGTGGGCGCCGGGCGCGAACGACTCCACGTCGACGCCGTTGTGAATCGTGAGCACGCGCTCGGCGACCCGCGGATGGTGCGCGCGCATCTCCTCCGCGACGCCCTCCGAGACGCACACGAATCTCGCCTCGCCGTTGGCACGGACGCACAGCCGTTCGGCGACGCGCTTGACGAGCCCACCCAGTGCCACGTTCCATCGAAACAGCCTGCCGGGACGTGTGGGCGCCGCCCTGTATACCTCATGACAGCAGTGGATCGCGACGGCGTCGACACGATTCAGCACGATCGCGCCGGTGGCCTGGACGACGCCCCGGCGCCATCTCCACACCGCCAGGGAGCCCGCGAGCATGAACCACGGGTAGAACAGCAGGAACGGTCGCCGCGGGCCGGGAACGCGGCGGAATCGCACCCGGACGTCCGCGGGCAGCTCGCATGTGCGCGCGATCACCGTCACCTCGTGGCCGAGGCGCGCGAGCCCCGAGATCAGCTCGGCCAGCTGGCGCTCCATGCCGCCGATCGACCCGACGTCGTGGGCGACGATCGTAACCGCACTGGGCACGTTGAGAACGGCCTCCATGTTCTCGTAGAACCGTTTGCACATCGCCACGTCGGTGAAGTCCTCCATGAAGCGCTCACGCCCGGCCCGCGCGATCGTGCGGCTCAGATCCGGCGAGACGAGCAGGCTCTCGAGCGCGTCCGCGAGCGAGCTGGGGTCGCCCGACCGCGCGAGCACCCCAGTTCTCCCGTCCTCGACGATCTCCGGCGGACCGCCCGCGTCCACCGCCACCACAGCGACGCCACGAGCCATCGCCTCCAGCAGGACGATCCCGAAGGGCTCCGCCTCGGATGCGTTGACGAGCACGTCCATCCGCTCGATGTACGGCCCCGCATCGGGCACCTGGCCCGTCATCGTCACCGCACCGTCCAAGCCCAGACGCTCGACCAGTCGAGGCAGCGAGCGAGCGTAGGCCGGCGAGAGCCCATGGGCGTCGCCCCCGACGATCAGCGTATGTGTGAGCAGACCGCGCTCGCGCAGCAGCGCCTGCGCTTCCAACAGTCTGTCCTGCCCCTTCCACGACTGCAGCCGCCCGACCATGCCGATCACAGGCACTCCCGCGGGGAGATCCAGCGCGACCGTCTCAGAGCTGGCTGTGGGCGTGCGAGCGCCGGGCGCCGCCACGAATGTGGGACGCGACGGGAACATGCGCGCCTGCGCGAGCGCCGACGCGTTCGAGGAGACGCCGATGGCCACCGCCGGCAGGAGCGTGGCGCAGCGGTCCAGCCAATGGCCCTTGGGAATCCCGTGCTGCCACCAGACCAACCGATCGCTCATGCCGGCCAGATGCGCTGCGGGCGCACAATAGAGATGAGCCTTGCCCATCCAGCCCACGATCAGATCGGGCTTGCGTGCGCGCATGAGGCCCGCCAATCGCACGACCACCGCGGCGCCGCGGTGGATGTGGCGCAGCTGGCCCGCGTGGAGAACGTCTACGCGAAAGCCGCCGCCGCTCAGCTCAGAGGGCCACGGGCCGGACTCCAAAAACACCAGCTCGAGCTCGTGTCCGGCCTCGCTCGCCCCGTCGAGCGCCATCTGCAACATCGCCTCGGCGCCGCCGAGGCGATGGCCCCAAGGTACGACTACGAGCAGGCGCACTGGCCGTCCCTTGCCGTCGTCGTGACACGGTCGCGATAGCGACGCAGATTGTGAAACACGAGGCGAGGTTATCCGAGAAATAACTTCGTGGCGACCGACGCCGATTACCGTCGAATCGTGTTCCGTCTCGCACACGACGTTCACCCTTCTTTCACATTCAGCCGTCCTCGATTTGCGTCGGCGCTTTCCTCCAAGACCGTCAGCCTGGCGCACGATTATCTGCTGGTGATGCGCGGTGCGGAGCGAACCTTCGCGGCGATCGCCGACATGTTCCACGAGTCGCCCATCTTCACTCTGCTCTACGACGAACCCGGCACCAGAGGGCGATTCGCGGGACGCTCCATCACCACCTCCCCGCTGCAGCGCCTAGGCGTCAGCCAGTCGACGTTCAGACGACTGCTGCCGCTGTATCCGATGGCCGTCGAGCGACTGCAGCTGCCATCCTCCGACGTGGTGCTGAGCAGCAGCAGCGCTTTCGCCCACGGAGTGCAGGTGCCAGACGGCGCGGTTCACATCTGTTACTGCTACACGCCGTTCCGCTACGCCTGGTATGAGGAGGATCGCGCGGTGGCGGAGACCTCGCCCGCGCTGCGGCGGCTGTTGCGCAGCCAACTGCGCCGGGTGCGCAGATGGGACCTGTCGGCGAGCGGGCGCGTGGACTCCTACATCGCCATCTCGCAACTCAGCCGGGAACGGATCAAGCGCTACTACGGACGCGAGGCCACGGTCGTGCACCCGCCGGTGGAGACGCACCGCTTCTGCGCGGGGAACCCAGGCGAGGAGCTTTTGATCGTCTCCGAGCTCGTCCGTCACAAGCGCCTGCACGTCGCGCTCGAGGCCGCGCGCCGCGCTCACGCGCGCGTACGCGTTGTCGGCAGCGGTCCCGATCACATGGCGCTCCAGGAAGCCTTCCCCGAAGCCAAGTTCCTGGGACGAACGAGCGACGAAGAGCTCGCCCGGCTCTACGCGGAAGCTCGCGCGGTGATCGTGCCGAGCATGGAGGAGTTCGGCATCGTCGCCGTCGAGGCGCAGGCGGCCGGGCGACCGGTGATCGCGGCGGCCGCGGGCGGCGCCCTGGAGACCGTGATCGACGGACACACCGGCCTGCTGGCCAACCTCGACGACGTCGACTCCTTCACCACTGCCATCGAACGCATCGACTCCATCGACTTCGACCCCGAGCGCGCGAAACGCAACGCCGAGCGCTTCTCGGTGGAAGCGTTTCAGCGACGTCTCTCAGAGCAGATCACATTGGCGACCCAACGTCACCCGGAGCTCGCTTTGTCAGCTTGACCACCTGGTGATAGCTGAGGACTCCGCCGCCGAGGCGCAGCAGCGCGTCGTCGAGAGCCGCGAGCGCTTTCGAGACGAACGGGTGGCGATAGCGCAGCACGTTGCGATCGAAGATCCGCAGGAAGCGCATTTCGCCCACCACGAGCTCCACCGGCCCGATCCACCGCTCCAGCACGCGCAGGTCGGAGCGCTCGAGTGGGTGCTCGTCCTCCGAGCCATAACTCGCCACACCGGCGCGGCCAGCGACCCTGTCGCGCGAGACGTTCAGCAGCGGATTTAGCCCCATCGTCTCGACGAACCCGCCGCGCCCTCCCGGCAGCAGGATCTCGTCGAAGATCGGCGCGATCACGTTCAGGTCGACGTGGTGGAGCGCGTAGTGCCCGACGATCGCATCGAAGCTCAGCGGCGGGAACGTGCCATACGTCAGCTCGCCGGCGACGAACTCGACCTGCACGCCGACGCGCTCGGCCAGCTCCCGTCCGCGCCGCACGGACTCGGGGCTGATGTCGATCGCCGTGACGATCGCGCCGCGCTCGGCGAGGAACACCGCTGTCACGCCGGCGCCGCACGCGAAATCGAGCACGCGCTTGCCGCGAACCGGCTCGATGGCGTCGAGCATCGCCGTGGTGTTCGCGTCTGGCCCAGCCCGGTGCTTCTTCAGCAGGCTTTCGAGACTCGGGACGTGAGCGTCCCAGAAGGCCTGCTCGCGATCGGCGACCGCATCGGCGTCCTGCTCACGCAAGCCGCGTGGCGATGCGTCGGGCATCGGTAGCGCACTCTCTCACGCGCAACGCACTCAGAGCCCGCGACGCCCGAGGACGTGGGGAACCGTGCGCAGCAGGATCTTCACGTCGCTCCACAGCGACCAGTTGGCCACGTACAGGTAGTCGATCGCGACCATCTCCTTCAGCGGCACCCGCGCCGGCCCGAGGATCTGCCATGGACCGGTCATCCCCGGGGTCAGCTCGAGGCGACGGCGGTGCCAGCCCTCGACGCGCTGATCCTCCTCGACGACCAGCGGCCGCGGACCGACGAGGCTCATCTCGCCGCGCACGATGTTCAGCATCTGCGGCAGCTCGTCCAAGGCGCTGCTGCGCAGCAGCCGCCCGACGCGCGTGATGCGCGGATCGTCCGCGATCTTGAACAGCCCCTCCTTGGCCTCGTTGCGGTGTCGCAGCGAGTCCTTCAGCTGCTCCGCCTCGGGCACCATGGTGCGGAACTTGAACATCCCGAAGCGCTGGCCGTGACGACCCACACGCTGCTGGCGGAAGAACACCGGCCCGCGACTGTCGAGCTTGATCGCGATCGCGATCACGATCAACAACGGCGAGACCGCGAGCAGGCCGAGCGAGGCTCCGAGCAGGTCGAAGCCGCGTTTGAACGCCGCCGAGGAGCGCGACAGGTCGAAGCGCCGCACGCCCATCAGGGTCACCCCGTGCAGGTTGTCGAACTCGACCGACGAGCCCACGACCTCGAGCAGGCGCGGCAGCACGCTCACGCGCACCCCCACCGCCTTCAGCGTTCGCACGAGGTTCAGCGTCTCCCCAGCATCGGCGCTGCGCGGCGCGATGATCGCGCGATGCACGTCGAGCGTCTGCGCTAGGTCGCGGATCTCCGCCAGACGCGGCGCGGAGAAGCTGTCGGTGGACCACGGCGCGACCTTGTCCAGGTCCAGATGCGCGACCACCTCCGCCTTGATGCCGCAATGGCCGATCATCTTGGAGCGGATCGTCTCCGCCGAGACGTCGTCGCCGATCAGCAGACAGCGCTCCACGGGGGATACGCGCAGGGCTATCGCCCGCGACGTCGCCCGCGCCAGCACCAGGCCGGCCGCCAGCGCCAGCCACAGGAACAAAGCCTCATGGCGGTTGAGCGCGCCGTGAACCAGCAGACCGCCCGTCAGCCACGCGACGAGCGCGCACAGCGTCGCGAGCTGAAACAGCTTCGGCGTCTCATCCAGCGTCGTCTTGCGCAGCAGCGTCTCGTCGCGGTCGTACAGCCCAGTCAACTTCGCGCACACGACCAGGATCGGCAGTCCCGCGATTCCCGCCCATGTCAGCTCCAGCGAGCGTCGCGCGAGCGCCACGGTCAGAGCGAAGGCCGCGGCGATAGCGATCACGTCCGCCACGAGCAACATGCGGCGAAAGATCGCGTCGCGGCGGTTGCACGCCGCAGGGCCGCGGACCTCGGCGATCCCTGTCGCCAGACCTCCGCGTCGAGAGCCCAGCCCCAGAAACCCCTGCGGACCGACGAGCGGAACGGCTCCCAACTGCGCCCCGCCATCGAGCCCGCCGCTTGTCTCAGCACTCATCGCGCGTGTTGCCTCCTTGCTCGCCACTTCCCCATAATGCTGATCCAAGCCGCTCGAACAAATGTCGAGATCTCGTGACCACCCTAACGCGTCGCCCGCGCATCATAAACAGCGCATGAACGTTAAGCAAGGTGTTTTCCGAGACTTGCAGAAAGGTCGCAAATCTCACATGCTGCAACCATGCACATAGATCCCTACATCGTTCTCGGCAGCGCGGTCGTCGGATTCTTCGTCGGGATGACCGGCGCCGGCGGAGGCGCGCTGATGACGCCGATGCTGATCCTGCTGTTCGGTGTCAAGCCTTCCGCGGCGATCTCCAGCGACCTCGTCGCCGCCGTCATCATGCGCCCTGTCGGGGCCGGCGTGCACCTGCGCAAAGGCACCGTCAACCGCAGCCTCGTCGGCTGGATGGTGCTCGGCTCGGTGCCGATGGCGTTCCTCGGCGCCTATCTGCTGCAGCAGATGGGGCACTCGAAATCGGCGCAGCACAACATCGAGACCGCGCTCGGGGCGGCGCTGCTGTTGGGGGCCGCGGCGATGGTGCTGCGCTACGTGCTCGACGCGCGTTCGGACGCCGGCCGCACCGGCGTCATCCACGAGATCGTTCCGCACAAGGCGCGCACCGTCGCGATCGGAGCGCTCGGCGGGATCGTGGTCGGCATGACGTCCGTCGGCTCGGGCTCTCTGATGATCATCCTGCTGCTGTTCCTCTACCCCACGATCGGCGCCAAGCAGCTCGTCGGCACAGACCTCGCCCAGGCCGTGCCGCTGACGACCGCCGCGGCGCTCGGCGCGATCGCCTTCGGCCACGTCGAATTCGGCGTGACGACGTCGCTGATCCTCGGCAGCGTCCCCGCCGTCATGATCGGCTCGATGCTCTCCTCGAGCGCGCCCGACCGCTACATCAGGCCCGTGATCACGTTCGTCGTCGCCGCCTCCGGCCTGAAGTACGTGGGCGTCGGCACCACCGCGCTCGGCTGGATCCTGTGTGCGGTGCTGCTCGCCGCGGCCTGCGCGTGGCTGCTCTACAACCAGCCGTGGCGCAGGACTCCGGACCTGGAAAACAGCGCCCCCACGCCGATTCCGCTCGGCGACCCCCTCGTCGAGCCCGAGCCGGACTAGCGCCGCGACGATTGGACGTTTGTTCTAACTCGAGGGCGGGAATCATGGGAGCAGGCCCTCCGTCCGATAAGACGAATATACCGTGAGGGCCACAAGGAGAGGGAGCCGTCACGGGCATCGAACCATGATCTTCGTCCTGATAACAATCGCTTGGCTGACGATCGTCGCGATCATCGTGAACGCGTGCCGCTCGGCCGCCCGCGGCGATCAGCTTCTGACGCGCGAGAGCGCCTCCGCCCCATCCCTTCGCGCCAGCGTCGGGATCGACGCCAGCGTCCTCTGGGACCGCCCCGGCCTGACGGCCACGCACCACCTGCAGCGCGTGCACGCCGGTGCCTTCGGCGGTCGCGGCGAGCGGGTCCGCGGCGGCAGTTGCGCGACCGGCTCCTAAACGCAGATCGGGCCGCCGCATCTCTGCGACGGCCCGACCCATCAGACGTGCGCTAACGGCTAGAAGCCGGCGAGCGCCGCGCCTTTCTGAGCCTCTTTGAGCACCGTTCCGGTCAGAGGCTCGTAGTCGTGGAGCTTGATCAGGAACTGGCCGCCGTTGTTTTTGTTGCCTTCTTTTTCTTTCGTCGTCTGCGTCACGTACTGGAGGTAGTTGTTCACCGTGGTGGACTCTTCCAGGGTCGTGCCCGGGAAAGCGCCGTAGGAGGTGAGCGCGAGGTCGAACGTGAGCCCGCAGATCGTGTACTTGGGCTCTTCTGTCCTCGTCGTCACTTCGCTCCAGCTCGCCTGCGCGTTTTCGGGCGGGAAGGCGTTTTTGCCGTCCGTGTATTCGGTTTTGGCGCAGTTCGATTCCTTTTTGGCTGCAACCTCTTTGTTGCTGGCCGGGTCGGCGTACGTGACCGTTCCGGTTTTGTTCTGGATCGGGATCCAGAAGGTGGCCGTTTTGGGTCCGCCGGTCGGCGGAACGAACGCGGCGTTCACGCGCGCGTCGGCCAGGTTCGCGTAGGCGATCGAGCTGGGTTCGCTCGCCACCAGCGCGACGACTGGCCCGTTGCCGGTCCCCGTGGGGCGGATGACCGCGTCAGCGGTCGGCCAGCTCGTGTTTTCCGAGCCTTCGGCGATCGTGTTCCAGGTTTTGTTACCGACAGATTCGCCTTTGAGATTGGTCGTGGGGAATTCCGCGTTGTTGATCAGGCCGAGGTACTTCTTGAAGATGTGCGTCGTGCCTGAGCCGTCGAGACGTACCACGTGCTTGATCGTGGCCGAGCAGGTGCCGGTGAACGTATCGCCACCGTCTTTGATTTCGGTCCAGTTCGTGATCGTTCCGCGCCAGATTTCCTCGAGCGTGGTGTTGTTCAGCACGAGGCGTCCTTTGTTGGACGTGCTCGAGGCGGTGCAGCCCGTGGGTAGGTGCACGATGACCGCGACCGCAGCCTGCAGCACGGGGATCGTCAGCAGCGCTTTCGGCGTCAGCGTCGTCTCGTTTTCTTCGATTTCCGCTTTGGCCGTCGGGTTGGGAGCTTCGTCGGTGCCGACGTACGCGTTCGTGGCGTCGTATTTGTGTTCTTCTTTTTTGACGCCCCAGGATTTCAGCCCGGCGCCGCTGCCGCTCGGGTTGTAGGCATTGATTTTCGGCGTGCCTTTCGAGCCCTGCGTTCCGTTGCAGGCGAACTTGTTCGACGAGGTGTTGAAGTTCGGAATCCAGATTTCCTGCGCCAGCTTCTGCAGCGACGAGCCCTGCCCGCCGACGTTCGAACCACTGCACTGGACGCCGTGCGTGGCGCTTGCGGCGCCCGGCGCCACGAGCGCGACCACACCGGCCGCAGCGATGATGCACGTCGGCATGAGCCGCCGCGCGGAGAGATACCGCATTAGATGACTACCTCCTGGTTGAACAGCTTCCGTTGCCGTGAACTGCGGGAGGATCGACCTCCCACGCGAAATCTGCCAGGAGCGAGGTTCACCGAGGTTATCAACCTGGTTCTTAACAGACCTTCACCGTTTCGCAACTTTGTGAAGTCGGAGTGACAGGACCGACTGCGTCGTGTGCATCTGACCGGCGGAGTCACGCGCGACGATCGTGGCGCTCGCGCGCAGCGTGTGCGCGTGAGCCAGAAGCGCGCGCCCCTTCGACGACAGATGCAGGGTGAGCGCCTTCATCTGCCCACCCGCGAGCGCGAAGGAGCCCGAGGCGAGCGTCAGGATCGCCTTCTTGTGCTTCCCAGCGGCTACGGCGGTGAGTGTGCGAAGCGTGACGCTACCGGTGCAGGAGCTCTGCGCGGCGCAGTTGACCTTGATCGGGAACGCTCCCGAGATGGAGACCGTCAACGTCGTGCCCGCGAAAACCGCCCTGTACGCGAGCACTTCCTGGGCGGGTGGAGGCGGCGGAGGTGGCGCGGTCGTGGTGGAGGTCGTCGTGGGTGGTGGTGGCGGCGGTGGGGGCGTGTTGACGGTGACCGAGTTGCTGGCGGGTGCGCTCGTGAGTTTGTTGGCGTCCAGGACGGTCAGTTTGACGGTGTACGAGCCAGCTTTGGAATATGTGTGGCTGATCGTCGGGACTTTCGTCGTTGCACTCGCCCCGTCGCCGAATTCCCATTTGTATTCCGTGATCGCCGAGCCTTCCGAGCCTGTGGATTTACCAGCGTCGAAGTGGTCCGCTTCGCCGACGAGAACGGTCGCGAGGGCCGTGAATTTCGCCACCGGCAGCGGCTTGGAGACGTTCACTGTGCGTTCCTGAACGATCTGCGGCGTCGCGAGATCGTCGGTCACGATCGTCTCGACCACTTTGAAGCTGCCTTCGCCCACGAATTTGTGCGTCGTTTCGGGCGTCAGGTGCTGGTTGGTGGTCGTCCCGCTCGTCCCGTCGCCAAAGCTCCATTTGACTTCCTTGGCGTTCGCCTGGCTGAGCGTCGAGGAGAGCTTGACTTCTGCGCCGGGTTCGACCGCTTTGCCCGGTTCGATCGTGTGCCCGGCCACGCTGACCGTCAGGGAGCTCGATTTGGCCGCTGGACAGCCGCTGCCGTTCGGGCCGAACACGACGACCCGCGGAGCCTGCGGGCTGGAGTCGAACATGAACACCTTCTGTTCGGAGCCCGCCGCGACCATCGGGTGGCCTTCGAAGCCGATCACACACGTTTCGCTGCCCAGGCCGGCGCTCTGCCCGCCCGTCCAGCCGAGCTCCGTGCCGTTGGGGTTGAACGCCAGCGCGCCCGGCAGCCTGAAGCCCGATCCGCCGCCTTCGGGTTTGTTGAGGATCTTCGCGTACGCCCACAGCGTTCCATCGGGCGCGATCGACAGCCCAGCGCCGTTGAGCGGCTGAGGTATCCCTGGAAAGTCCACGAGGTCTTCAGGCCCAGAGTCGAACGACACAAACGTGACCGGCGCTTCGCCAGTGTTGAAGGCCTTGGGTATTTCCACGATCTGTTCCGTCTGGCCCAGTGGGGTTTCAATCGCGCCGCCCACCACGTAGACCTTCCCTTCAGCATTCACCACGGGCGAGGTCGCTTCTTCGGAGCCACCTTCTTCGAAGAACGACGTTTCGGCGGCGTCGACCCAGCGTTTGACGAACGCACCGATTTTGTCGATGCGCACGAGTGCGACCCGGTAGGCGGGTTCCTGCCCGGCACCTTCACGGTCTTCGCGGCCCATCACGATCACGTCGTGGGATTTCGGATCGACCGCGATCCCGCTCGGTTCGAGCAGCACCTGGCTCATCGTTTCGGACTGCGGATGAAACACCGTGGTGCCAGCGAGCACGCCCCCTTCCACCGTACCTTCGATCGGTTCGAGTTCCCCTTTGCCGTTCGGCACGGTGGAAAACGCGTACAGGGCGCCCGCGACTGGGACTTCGGGGTCGGTTTCCTTGCCCGACGAACGCGTTTGGACTACCAACACGTAGAAGCGATGTTCTGCGGCATCGATCGCCACTCCCTCGATCCCGCTTTCCGATTCAGCGCCGCCTTTCGTTTTCAGCGTCGCCGAGCCGAGGAATTCACCTTTCGGGCCAAGCTTCTGGATGCGAAACAGATGTTCTTCCGGCTCGTCGCCCACGTAAACGGTGTTGTCGGTCGGGTCGACTCCGAACGCGACCGCAGCCGGCCCGTGCTCGGTGAACTGGCCCTGGCCGACGCCTTTCGAGCCGAAGCGGCCAAGCTCACCGAAGCTGGCAGCGCTCGCGCCAGTCGGCAGTGCACATGCGAGCAGCACGACGCCTGCCAGAGGCAGCAGCCAGAACCTGAGACGAGTGAACGTGAGCATCAATTTCCTTATCTGTCGCTCTGAGGGATCCCGGCCTTATCGTGCACTGCGCCGGTTAGCTTTCTGTTGCGAATCGGTGAAGCGATGTGAAGGGAATGTGTCCTCAACGCAAACGCGAGCCGCGACCCCGCTGCGACGCGCTGCGCTGCCAGCGAGTCGCCGTGACCGTCGCGGGCGCCACTCTCAGCTCGCGCCCGCCGCGCCTTGGACGCCTGCGCGCCGAGGCGCCGGCGAACGTCGCCAACAGGATCAACCCCAGGAGGTAGGCCGGCGGCGTCTCGTGTTCGCTCTGGCGGTAGGCGACAGCGTTGTTGCCGACCGACTCCGTCGCCTGCTCCTCCTCCTCCTCCTTTTCGGGGGCCTCCACTGGCTGGGTCACGGGAGACGTGCCGCTTGGCGGCGTCGGGCGGGCTGGTGTCGGCAGCGGGGGCGGGAGGATCGCCAGCAGCGCCGGCGTGGGCTGTGACGGGATCAGCAACGGCGTCGTCGTCGGCGTATGCGCCGGCTTCGCGTTCACGCTCGGCGCGGGCGGCAGCGGGATGAGCGGCGGCGGCGCGGAGGCCGGCGCCGAGCCGGCCGGCGTGGGCGCAGGCGCGGGTGCCACCGGCACCGGCTGCTGTTCGCTCACGGGCAGTTCCTTGAGTTGAGTCGTGCCGCAGGGGCGGCGCACGCTGCCGGCCTGGATGGTCACCGGCAGCGAGGCCGAAAGCCCTCCGGCGCTGATCGTCACAATCGTGGTGCCAGGGTTGTAGGCGCAGAACAGGCCGGACTTGGAGCTCGAAATAGGTTTTCCATCGGGGCCGAGCAGCACCGCTTCGGGAGACAGCGCGAGATTCGGTTCGACGAAGTCGCCGAGGTCGGGGCGCGAGGAGGTGAACGTGTATTCCGGCTGGATGCCGTTCGCGCAGGCCGCCTGCACGCAGATCGAGGGAATCGGGATATATGGATCCGTCTCCGGCTGGAGCTGGCCCGGGCGCGAGACGTTGCCCGAGCGCGGGCGCCGCGCCAGGCCCGCGAACATCACGGCCTGGCTGCGGTGCAGCAGCGTGCCGCCGTGCGCTTCGAGCGCCAGTTCGCCGATGTTCGGGATCAGATGCGCGCTGACTTCGGCGACGTTCGACCGCTTCGGTTCATACGTCGCCAGGTTCACTTCGGCGAGCAGGAAGCCGCTCGCGCCCGTGAACGCGCCGCTCTTCTCCGCCAGGAAGTTGACGTAGCCGAGCGTGCCCGACCCGAATGCGGGTATCGAGGCGTTGCCCAGGCGCAACTGCTCCCTGACATTGTGTTCGGGCGAGTCGAAGAAGTACGCGGACGCGGAGTGCGTCAGAAGCGTTTGGACGACCGCCTGGGCCGCGCTGTCGCCAGCCGCCACCTGCGCGTTCAAATCGGCGTTGCCGATCACGATCGCCGGCTCGGGCGTCGCGATCGCTTCGTCCAGCTCGCTTTCGAGCCATTGCAGCTGTGTAGCCCCCACGTCGGCGCTGTCGTCGAGCACGATCACACGCGTCCGGGTCTTGCCTTCGGGGCCGCTGGAGTCGAACGCGTAGTAGCCCGACTCGCAGCCCGGGTCCTCCGCGCATTCTTTGCCGGAGGAGCCCTCCGGCGTGATTCCCGTGCTCGGCCCGAACGGCTTCGGGAAACCCCCGAACACGGCCGCGAAGGCCGCGCCCTCGGCGTGTTGGCCGTCGAGCTCGAACGGCGAGGGGGCAGCGAACGTCGGCAGCGACGCGCTCGTCCCGAGCAGCGCCGCGTAGCGGCTCAGCTCGCTCGAGTACGGCAGCGCGAGCGTCGGCGGGCCGACCGTTTCTCCGCTCGTCACGCGCGGGCCGGTGTAGAGGAACGCGCGCACGCCGATCTGGCTCGCGCGCGCGATCGCCGCTCCCAGCCACACGTCTGGACCGATCTTCGCTTCGGCGCGTTCTGCGCACGGCGCCGCACACTGGGCGCCGCCGCCGATCGCGAACGTCGCCGTCCCTCCCTTGAGCGGTATCGCGGAGGTGCTGAGGCCCGTGGGCGTGACGCCGTCGGCAGGGTAGCGCTCGATGTCGGCTGTGTCGAGCACTCCGCCCCTGTTGACGTTGTCCACGAAGCCGCCGACCGCCCATCCCTGCGCGCCGGTCGGGTCGACCGCCACGGCGGCGATCGGGTCGGGCTGGAAGACGGTGTCGTAGCTGCTGTACTGCCCCGGCGGTTCGGTCGCGTCGTTCAGTTCGTGCTCCTCGTCCGACCAGCCGTTCGCGGTCTGGCGCAGCACGCCGCTTTCGACGTTCGAGCCGACGCCGTACGGTTCGAACAGAGGCGGCGGGAACCCCGGCGGGGAGGGCGGGACGCTTTCCACGTCGAATCCTGCCGGCGCGGTGCCCGAGGCGACCACGCGCAGCGCGCCACCTTCGCGGAACAGCGCCAGCGAGCCGGGCGCGGCGCCGCCAGGGAAGGGGGTCGCCACCGGCTGCCAAGCGCCACCGCCTTCGCGCTCGAAGATCCGCGCGCCTTCGCCGGAGCTGAACGACTGCGCCGCGAAGGCCGCGCCGCCGTCCGCCAGCCCAGCCACCACGAGCGGCACTTCGGACCCGATCGCCGCGGCGGCCGACTGATCGACGTGCCATCCAGCACCGTCGTTGACGAGCAGCCCGCCGACGTAGCTGGAGCTCTGGGAGGGGTTCACGAGCTTGCGGTAGGCGACGATCGCTTCCGAGCCCGCGAAGGCGATCGACGTGAAGCTCGCCCCGGCGACATCAGGGGGGAGCGAGGCTTCCTGAGACCAGGTCTTGCCGTAGCTGAGCAACACCCCGTTCTCCCCGACCGCGTAGCCGCGCGCGGGATTGTTCGGGTCGAAGGCGACGCCGAGCAGGTTGCCGCGGAAGTCGTACGGCGTCGCTGGGTCCGGTTCCCACAGGCCGGTCTCCCCCCGCCACACCCACATCGACGCCGATGTTCCCGAGTCGCCGACAGCGAAGGCGCGGGTGGGCGTCGGCCAGGCGACCGCGCGCAGACGCGGCGTTTCGCGGCGTCCCCCCGCGGACAGCAGGCTTTCTGGGGTCCATCCGCGTCCCGGCTCATAGCGCGCCACCTCGCCCTGATCGCCCACGGCGAGGGCCTCGCTGGAGAGCGCCCCGATCGGCACGCCCGGCTGGGGCGCGATCGCGAGCAGCGCGTGGCGGAACGACACCGGCCACGGCGTCAGACGGCTGGCGATGTAGTTGCGCGTCAGATGCGTGGGGAGCTTCTGCTGGCCGAGCCAACCCTCGCTCGAGGAGGAGAACGCGGCCCCGTAGACGCCTCCGGGAAACGATTCGGGCGAGCCGCCGAGCCCGAGGACGCGCGTGAAGGACGTGCCGTCGAGACGCAGCGTCACCCCTTCGGGCAGACCCGTGATCACGCGTTCGCCGAGCCCTTCGGGGGCGGCGGGGTTCGCCCACGCGAAGCTTCGAGATGCCCCCGTGGGCAATGGGTCGGGCAGTTCGTGCGTGCACGGCGTGGCTCCGGAATGCGACGGGGGGATCGAGCACCACGTGGCGAGCACTTCGCCTCCCGCTTCCCCCACGAGCCGGAAGAACATCGTCGTCGAGGAGTTCGTGTCCGTGCGTTCGCCGTCGATCCAGACGCCTTCGCCCGTGACCGTCAGCACCTGCGCCTGCACCGTCGGCGGCTCGCCCGTGTGCGCGACCGTGAACACGCTGCCGGCGGCGCTCAGCGGGTGCGCCTGTTCGTCGCCCGCGCCGGGGGTGAGCGCGACGGGCACCCACGCGGCGGGGGTTTCGCCGGACGGCGCGCGCCGCCGGAACAGCGCCACGGCGCCCGCGGGGTAGGCGCCGGAGGAGGACAGCTGCGCGAGCAGCCAGGCGTTCGACGGCGCGCTAGCGGCGATCGCGAGGACCCTGAAGTCCGAGCTGCTCGCCGCGGGAACGTCGATCGGCTCGCGCGACCAGGCTTTGCCGTCCCAGTGCAGCACCGAGGTCTCGGGGCCCGATTCGCGCACCGGCACCACGAGCGCCCCCGCCCTGCTCGGGCCTTCATAGAGCGCCGCCAGCAGCGGCGCTCGTCCCGGCGTAAACAGGCTTTCGCCCGACTGCAGGGAGGTTTCCCCGGTTTCGGGCAGCGCCGCGGTCTCGCGGAACGCGCCTCCCGGGTCGCGCACGAGCACCACCTGGCGGAGCGGACCTCCTTCGAAGGCTGCGGGGATTTCACCGATCAGCACGCCGCTGCCCCTGGGAGTGATCACGCCCGCGAGCGGGCTCGGCGTCCCTCCACCGGGAGCCGCGAGCCTGAATTCCGTCAGCGGTTCTCCGGCCGCGTTCTCGTACGGTGGGCCGAGCGACCAGCCGCCGTCGCGCGTATAGCGGACGAGCGGCGAGTGGAGCTTGCCGGCGCCGTTGCCCTGCCCCACGCCCCACGTCTCATCCGGCGCCTCCAGCGGCGAGGAG
This sequence comes from uncultured Solirubrobacteraceae bacterium, assembly GCA_963813055.1. Lineage (GTDB taxonomy): Bacteria > Actinomycetota > Thermoleophilia > Solirubrobacterales > Solirubrobacteraceae > Palsa-744. Next base: position 604,828 of record CAWEXM010000004.1, on the reverse strand, counting down.
CCGATCATCGTCACGTTCGGCGCGGGGACCGAGTTGTCCGTCTGCGCCCTCTCTTCGCCCGGCCCGGGAACCGCCGCGCTGGAACTCGCCCCACCGCCCCACGAGCTGAGGAGTGCCACGCCCGCCACCGCGACGACGGCCAGCGCCAAGCTCGAGGACAACCGGCGTCCAGGCCGGCGCCGGGATGGGCGCTCGATCCTCAAGGCAGCAGTCCGAACTGGGACATCTGCGGAAAGCGCCGCAGCGCGACGAGGCTCGTGCTGACCGTCTGACTCCCGCCGCCGCTGCCGCTGCCCGCGGGAACGGTCGGAAGCGCCGCCAGCGCGTGGGTCTGCAGCTGCAGCTTCGTCGGCCACCTGTGCGGATCCAGGCGCAGCAGCACTCGCCGCTGGCCCGCGCGCAGAACGCGTCGCGGGGTGCTCGCCACGACCGCTCGCTTGCGGCGCGCGATGAGACGTATGCGCGCCTTCACCGCGAGGTGGAAGCGCAGTTCGAGGGTGTCGCCGTGCACCACGCGCGAGCGGATGTGCGACAGCAGCGGCACGCGCACGCGCGCTTCCGGTTCCTTCGCGTTTTCCGGCAGCGCGCCGAGGCTGGGAGGCGGTTCGCCGAGCAGCCCCGAGTCGTCGGGCGGCGGCGCGTCGGGCTGCACCTGCGGGACGCCTTCGTCGGCGGGACGTTCGGTGATCGGCCCCACGAACGACGGATCGCCGTCCGGCGAGAGCTGTTCCTGCCCGTTCGTCAGGTGATACAGCCAGCCCTGTGTGCTCGCCAGCCAACAGTCGTGTGGCGCGGGGCAGGCGATCTTCGCGGCGCCGCCCTTGGGGCCGACGCCTTCAACCTGTGCCGGCAGCAGCTGGTCGTCTTCCGCGGAGATCGTGCCGTCGGCGGCGATGCGCACCACGTGCGCCTGCGCGACCGGGCTCGGCTGCGCTGCGTCGGCCTGGGTGTCGAGCGCGAGCCACGCCGCTTCGCCGCCCGGCTCGGCAGCGAGCGAGGTCACGGCTTCTTCGGCGAGGCTCGCGGGGCTTGGAGGTTCGCTGCTCGCGCCGAGCAGCTGATGCCAGCTCGAGCCGTCGTAGCGCACGACCGTCAGCTGACCTTCATCCGAGCCCGGTGGCGTGTTCTGCGCGGGCACCCCTCCCGCCGCGGCCCACAGCGCACCTTCGCCGCTTGCGAGGTGAAACGGTTCGAGCGCCGTCGGGAACTCTTCCCCGCCGTACAGCGGCAGGCCGGGAAGCGTTTCGAACTGCGGCGCCACGCCCTTGGGGTTGATCAGCCGCAGGCTCGCCGGTTCTTCGCCGATCGGCCCCGTCAGGCGGACGCTCTCATACAGCGCGCCCGCGAAGCTGTTGAAGGCCGCGATCGCATCGGCGTCCTGTGTGTACGGTTCGCGCGTCAGCGACGCACCGTCCCAGTGCAGTTGGAAGGCGCCCACCTGCGGCGCGGGCAGCGGCGCGCCCGCGAACCAGCAGTCCGCCTGGCCGATGCACCCCGCGGCGTCCATCGCCTGGTAGGAGTCGGCGCGGAAGGCGAGCGAGCCGTAGGAGGCGACGACGCGCCCGTTCTCGAAGTGGCAAAGCGTGTTGTCCTGCAGCGGCGCCGGGTTGCCCTGCGCGTCGGCCGCCTGCCCTGGCCGCCCGTCGGAGATCGTCCAGAACTCGTCGGGGCCGGCCCACGCGATGCGCCCGTCGCTCGCGCCGCACACGGTCGAGAGCTCGTGCCATGCGACGCCGTTGTACGCCCACAGCCCGGCGGGGACAGTCGAGCCATTTCCGGCCGTCGTGAGTAGGCCGCGGTTCGGGGCCCAGAACTCGATGTCGCCGATCTTGCCCAGCCCGACCGGGGTGGATGAGGCCTGCACGCCCGGCGGAGGCGGAGGCGGTGGCGGCTGTTCCAGGCGCCAGCTCGCGCCGCCGTCGTCTTCGATCGGCTGCGGCGCGGCCGCAACGGGGCTCGCCGACGTGCACGCCGCTAGCAGGCACCCCGCCAGCGCGATCAGAACGCGAGGTCCTCGTCTGGCGCTCATCGCGCGCCCGCCGTCCCGTGGCCCACGCGGTGCTTGGCGCGAGCCGTGCGCGAGCGCTTCTTGGCCGAGCGCGCGAACGTCACTTCGAGGCTTTCACGCAGCGGCGCGTGGCCGGGGGCGGTGAACAGGAGGTTGACGCTCGCCGAGAACCCGCCGCGCTGGCCCGCGAGCGCCGCGTAGCGCGGAGCGAGCCTCAGCTCGACGCTCACCAGACCCGTGCTCCTCGGCGCGACGCTCCTGCTGGCCACCGTCTGCGTGACGACGCTCGCGCGCGCCTTTCCGCGACGGCGACGCGAGCTGCTGCGAGCCCGTACGACCGTCCTGCCGCGCGCCGCCACGCGCAGGCTGCCCGCCGCGGGAACGAGCACACGCAGCAGCACACTGCCGTCGCGCCGTGTGCTGGCGGTCGCGCCCAAACGCCAGCTCGGGCTGAGCGCAGGGGGCGAAGGTGGCGGAGAGATGTAGCCCTGCGCCGCGGAGGACCCGAACAGCACGCGCGAGACCACGAACGCGTCGCTGCCGTCGAACAGCTGGCTTTCGTGCCCCAGCGGCGGCGTGTTGCCGTCGCCGTACACGAGGTTGTCGGCCGTCGAGGAGAACGCCAGCTCCTGTCCGCCGCTCGCAAACGATGGCGAGAGCGCTCCGTCGCCGGCGATCAGATATGGGTCCACGCCCGTCGGCTGCGGCGCGTGCGGGTGTTCGCTCGCGCCGCCTTCAAAGCCGCCCGTGACCCTCGTCAAGGTCTCATCCGCGAGGTCCGCGGCGAACAGCTCCACCATCCCCGGGACCGCGGCGGGCGCGCTCACGTATGCCGGCACGCCGAGCGGGAACACCGTGCGCTTGGTCGTGAACGCGACCTGCTGCCCGTCGGCGGAGATCGCCAGATCGACGATCGGGGCGTTCGTCGCGATGTCCGCGCTCTGGCCGCTCGCGAGCTCCGTCAGGGGGCGCAGCGCCTGGTTGCGGGTCAGGCCGGGGCGCATGTCCGCGACGTACGCGTCGCTGTGGTTTTCGGTGCGACCGAAGTTCGCGCCGAAAGCGATCAGCGGCGCGTTCGCCAGGAACGCCACCGTGTAGCCGTCGGCGCTCAGCTGCGGCACGACGTTCCCCACGCCTCCTCGCCAGGTACCCGAGTTGCCGTTTTCGGGTGCCGTCGAGAACGGCCCCTGACAGGGGTCGCTGAGCGACGGCGTGCCCGCCAGCGTGCTCTCGCCGCTCGCCACGCAGGCCGCGCTGAGCGGGTCCGAGCCGCCCGAGACGCGCTGCGTGGGCGCGTCGGGACCGTCGGCGATGCGCCGCCACAGCGGCTCGGCGTAGACCGCGGGCAGGTTCTCCTGGGAGAGCGTGGGCGCCTGCTCGCCGACGTTCACGCCCAGCCACGCGACCGTCGATCCGTCGCCGCTGATCGACGCGCCGAAGGGACCAGTGGTTCCTCCGTAGGCTTCGGAGGGTCCGAAGGCCGGCGGCGTCTGCCCCGGCGCGTAGATCGCGCCGATGGCCTTTCCAGCTTCCTGGAAGGACACCGGCTGCGGTACCGAGCCAGCCGGCGCGCGGACGCTCACGAGCTGCGTCGAGTCGGTGTCGAGGTCTCGCACCGCGACCTGCATCGCGGGCGTCGCGGGCGCCTGCGGAGGGCGCGGCCCGAGCAGGTCCGACACGGCGGTGGTGACGAACACGACCTTGCGCCCGTCGGCGCTGAGCGCCGTGCGCCCTGCCGCGAGCGATCCGTACCTGCCGGCTTCGATCGAGGCGCCGTAGCTGAGCGCTTCTTCGCCGCCATCGACCGCCGAGGCGAGCGCGAACGGGCATGGCTGCGCGGCTTCGACGCACGCGCTGGGCGCGCCGAACGTCATGTCGCGGACGTACACGTCCGGTCCTTCATTTTGGTCTCCCGTGGTCAGGCGCGCGGTGGTCGTGAAGCTCACGTAGCGCCCGTCGGCGCTGATCGACGGAAGCTCGGCGTCGCCGCCCGCGACCTCTTCGACCGCCCCGCTCTGCAAATCCCGGCGCCACACGCCGGTGACGCCGCCGAAGGAGCCGTCGAAGGCGACGAAACGCCCGTCCGCGGAGATCGCAGGATCGCGGGCGTACTCGGCCTGCTGAAGCGCGTTCTCCGACGCGATCGAGATCGGCCCGAACACGTCCGCGAGCGTGGGGGCGGCGAACGCGAGCCCCGTCACGAGCGCCACGAACCCGCCGCCGAGGAGCCGCGCTCGGACTGAGTGCGCGGCTAGGAGGAAGAGCCGCGGGCAGGATCGGTGCGCGATCGCTGTCATCCCACGCTCACGAGCCTGTGCAGCACGGCGACGTTGCCGACGTTGTCGCGCACCTCGATCACGAGCCGGTAGATGCCGGGGTGCGAGTAGACGTGACGCACGCGCGCCCGTCCGCGGGCGTGGCTGCCGTCGCCAAAGCTCACGACCGTCGCATGAGCGTCCACTCCGGAGTCGCCGTCGCGCACGCGCACGGTGACGGCGCCCCCACGTCCACGGCTCACACGCACGGTTGGCGCGCTCCCGTCGACGCGCACCACGGCGGCCGGCGTGAGCAAAGACCCTCCGTTCACGTCGCTCGCCAGCACCTGGATGCGATGCCGACCGTCGCCCAGACCGACCGTTGGCAGCCGCATCCGCCGGACGCCCGCCGGGGTGCTCAGCCTGCGCCCGTCCAACACGACCTGGTAGCTCAGCGGCCCCTGCGCGCTCGCGGCTGGCTGCCAGGAGAGGATCGCGCCGCGCGGCCTGACCCACGTCTTCGGGACGCTCACGATCAGCTGCGCGGGCGGCGCTGTCACCTCGGAGACGACGATCGCCGCTTCGCCCACCGGACCGGAGCGGTAGCCGATGATGCCGTCGCCGAGGCCCGAGCGCGCGACCGCGAGTTCGGCCACCGGGCCGCCCGAGGGGTTGGCGAGCAGCGCGGTCTGCACCGCGCCCGCGGGGAAGTCCTCGCGCACGGCCACGCTCGGGGCGCCGTGCGCGTCGGCGCTCGACCAGGCCGCGATGCCTCCGCCGGCCGGATTCATGACGCTCACGGAGGTCGGTTCGGCGCCGGCGAACGACGGGCCGAGCGTGAGGGCCCCCGACAGCCCGTGACCGTTGCCCTCCACCACGCGCGGCTGCCCGTCGCTGTCGTAGAGCAGGCGCAGATCCTGCTTTTCGTCGATGTCCACGCTCGGCGGCCCGACCATCGCTGAGGAGCCGCCCGCCACCGCCGAGTCGGCGACCACCGCGCCCGCGAACTGCGACCCGTCGCCCGATTCCCCGTCGGGCAGCTTGTTGAGGAAGATCCGCGGGCCGGGCAGCGGCGAGCCGGGTCCAGCCGCCTGGCGGTAGGCCACGACCGCCTCGCCGAGCCGCGAGATCGCGACGCTGGGGGCGTCCGCGTCGGTTTCCAGCGGTGCGCCCGACAGGGTCGCGGCGCTGACGGGCAGCACGTAATCGATGCTTCGCCCAAACAACCGCCGTGCCCAGATGCGCGACGCGCCCGTGATTTCCGGCTCCTGCCATGCGACGACCCCGCTGCCAGTCGGACCGATCGCGATCCGCGGCGCGTTGGCTTCGGTCGGCGGTCGCATCGAGATCGCCGCGTTGCGGTTGATCGAGCCGAGCCGCGACCACCTTTCCCCGTTGAAGTGAGCGACGCGCACTTCCTCGATCACGTCGCCCGGACGCAACAGCGCGCTCGCCGAGCTGCTTTCGTTGACCACGCGGTAGACCACGTCGGCCTGCCCGGTCGTGCTCATCGCCAGATCGGGGCTCGTGCCCGTGCCGCTGCGCACGTCGGGGTCGACGATCGTCGCCGGGCCGAACGCCGCGCCGCCGGGCCCCAGCGTCGCGCCCAGCAGCTCCTCCACGGGGCGCGAGTTCTGCGTGGCGAACGGCGTCGCCCACACCACCTCCAGCTCGCCGCCTTCGGCGGCGCCGATGCGCGCCCAGCTCGCTGCGTATGGCTCTTCCGTATCCACGCGAATCGGCGCCAGCCAACGGTGTTCGACGTAGCGCGCGACGAACACGTGCGCGACCCCTTCGACGCGCTTCAGGTAGACCGCCCCCCCGGTTCCGTCTTCGGCCATCGCCACGCCGCCGAAGGCGATGATGTCCTCGCTCGGCCCGTCGAGGGTGACGGCCGGCGGGATCACCGCACGCGCCGACTGGGCGGCGAAGGCGGCAGCCGACACGGCGAGCCACACGCACGCGAGACGCTTCACGATTCGGCTTTGTTGAGCGCCCCGGCCGTCTTGTTGAACGCGCAGCGGAAGTTCTCCGGGCTCGTGACCGGCTCCGAACCGGCAAAGCCGCCCTTCTGCCCGTTGCTGTAGACGGTCACGTACTGGAGCGATTCCGGCATCGGGTTGGCGGGTAGCGGGGTCGGGTTCGCCTGGCCCTGCCGTGGGTTGCCGGTGGAGCCTTCGCTCACGCCCTCGAAGCCCGCGGCCGCCGAGCCTGCCTCGGTCGTCACGAGCGTCGAGGTCATCTCGCGCTGATCCTGCAGGCCGCGCGTCGGGTCCAGCGGCACGGTCGCCGTCAGCTGCGAGTCGTGGATCGTCGACTCGAGCTTCACTCGGTCGGCGGCCCCGATCAGCTGCGTCGCGCTCGGGAGCCAGCCCCCTTCGGCGACGCACGCTTTGCTCGCCCATACGTAGTTGTTCTTCCCCGCCTGCGCGTTCGTCAGGGGGTAGGGCGCGGTGTCCAGACACCAGCTGCCGAGGTCGACCGACTGCGGCGGGCACGTGCCGGCGAGCTGCGCCGGGGTTTTGCCGCCGATGCGCGAGGCGTTGCGCACCGTCGGGATCGCCGTGGCGGGGAACTTCCTGTTCTTGCCGAGCAGCAGCAGTCCGCCCGCGTGGGGCGTCGCGCTGATCGGATGTCCCGCCACCGCGCTCACGACCGCGTGGCGGGCGGCGTCCGCGAGCCCGGTGGTGGAGAACACGAGCGCCACCAGCGCGACGAGCATCGCTGGCGAGGGCAGTCGGGTTGATGCGCGCGCGCCGATCCCGCGCCGAGGTCCCCTCATGAGGCTTGCTTGCGGTCGCGCGCGGGCGCGACCCGGCGCACGTCGCGCAACTCGTCCAACGTGACCTCCTGGACCGTCGAGAGCACCGCGTCGAGCGCCACCCCCGAGAGCGTCTCCTGCTCGAGCAGGGCGGTCGCGGTCTCCTCGACCGTGCTCCAGTTGCGGTCGAGGATCGCCTGCGCCCGCGCCTCGGCGTCGCCCACGAGTCGCTCGATCTCGTCGTCGATCACGTTCAGGGTCTCCGGCCCGACCGAACCGAGGTCCTGCAACGAAGCGCCGAGGAACACCTCGCCGCTCTTCTCGCCGATCGTCACGAGGCCGAGCGCCTCGGACATGCCGAAGGAGGTGACCATGCTGCGCGCGAGCGCCGTCGCGGCGTGCAGGTCGTCGTGCGCGCTCGTGGAGGAGTGTCCGAACGCGATGCGCTCGCCCGCGAGCCCAGCCGTGATGACGATCAGCTGGCTCTGCAGGTCGGGCTTGGTCATGATCACCTGATCGCGGTCGGAGAGCATGTGCGCGGCTGTCCCGAGCTGGCGCCCGCGAGCGACGATCGACAGCTTGCGCGTGGATGCCGTGTGCCCGAGCGCATCTGTGACCACCGCGTGCGAGGCCTCGTGGATCGCGATCAGCCAGCGCTCCTGCTCGGTCAGGATGTGGTGTTTGGCGGGCCCCGCCACGACGCGGTCGATCGCCTCCTCGAGCGTCGCCTGGTCGATCAGGCCGCGGCCGTCGCGCACGCTCAGGAGCGCCGCCTCGTTGATCACGTTCGCGAGCTCCGCGCCGCTGAATCCCGGCGTCTGGCGCGCGACCTCCTCGAGCGACGCGTCGGGAGCGAGCGGGCGCTTGCTTCCGTGCAGACGCAGGATCTCCAGGCGCCCGTGCACGTCGGGCGTGTCGACCACCACCTGGCGGTCGAAGCGGCCGGGGCGCAGCAGCGCCGGGTCGAGGATGTCGGGCCGGTTGGTCGCGCCCATCACCACCAGGCCTCCGTCTCCCCCGAAGCCGTCCATCTCGACCAGGATCTGGTTGAGCGTCTGCTCGCGCTCGTCGTTGCCCTGGCCGATGCCCGCGCCGCGCTTGCGGCCCGCGGCGTCGAGCTCGTCGATGAAGATGATCGCGGGCGAGGCCTTGCGGGCCTTGCGAAAGAGGTCGCGAACGCGCGCCGCGCCGACTCCCACGAGCGACTCGACGAAGTCCGAGCCCGAGACGGAGAAGAACGCCGCGTCGGCTTCCCCGGCGACCGCCTTGGCGAGCAGCGTCTTGCCCGTGCCGGGGGGGCCGACGAGCAGGACGCCCTTTGGCGCGGCGGCCCCGACCGCGAGGTACTTGCTCGGATCGGCGAGGTAGTCGCGGATCTCCTTCAGCTCCGCCAGCGCCTCGCCGGCGCCTGCCACGTCCGCGAACGTGATCCGGTCCCTGGTGCCCTTGCCCTTCTTGCGGCCTTTGCCGGCGAACTCCGAGAACGCCGCCAGTCCGCCCGCGCCGCCGTCGGCGCCCACCCGCGTGAAGAGCGAGAACAGGCACACGAGCAGCAGGATCGGGATCAGGAACTGCACCACGATCGCCTTCGTCGGCTTGCCCGACTGCTGATCCACCGACACGATCGCGCCGCTTGAGCTCAGTTCGGCGGCGAGCTGCTGCGTCTGAGCACCCGACGCGGGATACGCCGCCCACAGGTGTTGGGAGCCCCCGCCCGTGCTCGACCCCACGACCCCACCCGTTTCGGCGCTCGCCGTGGATGTTGCGATCGTGCCGTCCGCTGAGACCGTGGGCGCGTCGGCGGCCGTGTTCAGCACGACGCGGCTGTCGTGGTCGAGCAGCACCGCGCTCGCCACGTGCTTGTGCTTGGCGAGCGCCTGCACCGTGCTGATCGGCACCTGCATTCCGGAGCTGCTCGGCTTGATCGCGCCAAGCAGGCTTACGAATGCGATAGCGAGCGCGATCGATGCGATCAACAGGAACAGCGAGAGCGGATCTTTGAGCGCGAGCCTGCGCACCGTCGAGGCGAACTCGCCCACGGTCACGAGCACCGGGTTGCGTCGATGCGCGAGACCCGAGCGCACAGTCGGCGCGCCGTTCCGAGCCACCCCGTTGCTGGAGGCCTGCGGCTGTGGTGTGTGGTCGTCTGTCATGTCGATGTGAGTGCCAAGCGCGAACCGCCATGGGCCAGAGCGCCAACTCGGCGAGCGTCACACGACGTGAACGGAAATGCAATGGCGTTCACAAAAACAACACATGCGCGCCCTTGACTTTCACAAAACGTAAACATCGCGGTCCGCGCGCACGTTCACAAAAACGACACATCAACCCGACCGACGATCGACACTCTTGCCGCTCTTGCCGAAAACAAAGGAGCATTAACTGTGCGCGCTCATCGCACCCTGATCGTTTCCCTGATCCTCGCCCTCGCATTCGCCGTTCCCGCGGGCGCCGCGGCCAAGCGCCTGATCATCGGCGGATCCACCTCGGTGCTGCCGTTGGCCCAAAAACTCGCAACCGCCTACCACAAGGCCTACCCGAAGCTTCCGGCGCCACAGGTTCAAGGAGGCCAGTCCGACGTCGGCATCAGCGGCGTGGCGGGCGGGCGCTTCGACATCGGCGACTCCTCGCGCGACCCGATCAAAGGCGTGGACCCCAAAGGGTTGATCTTCACGAAGATCGCTCGCGACGGCGTGTGCGTGATCACCAACCCGTCAAACCCGATCTCCACGCTGTCACAGGAAAGCGTCGAAGGAATTTTCACAGGACGCATCCGTGAATGGAGCGAAGTGCCCGGAGCACGCATCAGCGGACCGATCGACCTGTTCGACCGCGACGGCGCCTCTGGAACGCAGGACGCCTTCCAGCACATCTTCTTGGGTGAAACCCTGAAGATCGGCACGACCGCGACCGCCGAGACCTCCAACGGCCTCGAGCAGAACGCCGTCTCCAGTGACAAGCAGGCGATCGGCTTCGTGTCCTTCGCGTACACCGCGGGTGTGAACCCCGTCGGCTACCAGGGGATACCGTGCAACCTGCGCAACGCCAAGTCCGGACAGTACGCCGGGGTGCGTAACTTCTGGATGGTCACCAAGGGCGTGCCCAAGGGCGCGTCGCTCAAGTTCCTCAAGTGGGTCACGAGCGGCAACAAGGCGACGAAAGCGATCATCGGCTCCAGCTGGATCGCGATCCACTAGCAGCGGTGTACGGCGGCGCTGCTCAACCCTCCAGCACAAGCGCTGCCGTCAGGACCGACCGGCGCGTCGAGCTCTCGCTCGGCGCGCTGGCCGTCGGTGTCCTGGCATTGATCGCGTTGATGCTGGTGACGGTGGCGATCAACGCGTGGCCGTCGTTCTCGGCCAACGGGCTGAGCTGGTTCGGCTCCGGCGGCAACTTAGTCACGCAGTTCGAAGCCATGCACACGAACATCCCGCTGAAGGGCCATCAGCTGCTGTACTTCCGCGCCTGGCCGCTGATCTGGGGAACGCTCGTGACGACGGTGCTCGCCGTGGCGAGCGCGCTCGTGATCTCCACGCTGGCCGCAATCTTCCTCACGGAGTTCGCGCCGCCTGCCGTGCGCCGCGTGCTGGAGCCCGTGATCCGGCTGCTGGCCGGAGTGCCCTCGGTGATCTACGGGCTGATCGGAATCCTCGTGCTCGCTCCGTGGATCAACGACCATTTGATCAGCAACCCCCGCAAGCACTCCGTCATCTACGTCGTGCAGTTGAACGGCGCAGATCTGATGACCGCGACGCTGATCCTCACCGTGATGATCCTGCCGATCATGGTCGCCATCAGCGCGAACGCGCTAGCGGCCGTCCCGCGCTCTTGGCGCGAAGGGTCCGCCGCCCTGGGCGTCAATCGCTGGCGCACGATCTGGCGCGTCTCGCTGCGCACCGCGCGCCCCGCGATCGCCGCAGGCGTGGTGCTCGCGACCGCGCGAGCGCTTGGCGAGGCGATCATGCTCGCCATGGTCTCCGGCGGCAGCCCGTTCGCGGCCAACCCGCTCGACGGTCTCACGTTCCTGTTCGAGCCCGTGCAGCCGCTGGCGGCGACGATCATCAAGGAATTCGGCGGCGACACCTCCGGCGCGGTGGCGCACACCGTGTACGCGATCGCCGCGGTGCTGCTCTTCTCCGCCGCGCTGCTGTCGTTCGCCGGCTGGGCCGTCAAGCAGCCGCTCAAGCGCTACGGGATCGGCGTGTGATGGCATCCTCAGCATCCATCACGGCGACGGCGCGGCCGGACGGACCGGCGCTCGTCGCTCCGCCACGCGAAACGACCGCCTCGTGGCCGCTCGCCGACCGCATCGGCTACTGGCTGTGCTGGGCGACGGGCATCGCGCTGTGCCTGATCGCGGCCGCGATCGTGCTCGTGATGCTCGCCAAGGGCGTCTCCTCGCTGAGCCTGAGCCTGTTCGTGCAGTCTCCCGCGCCGTCGCTTCATCAGAGCCAGTCCGGCGGTTTTCTAGACCCGATCGTGGGCACGCTGATCGTCACCGCGATCGGGACAGCGATCGCCGCACCGCTGGGAATCGGGCTGGCGTGCTGGCTGTCGGAGTACGGACGGCCGGCGTGGCTCGTGCGCGCAGTCGAGTCGGCGATCGAGATGGTCGCTGGCGTGCCCAGCGTCGTGCTCGCGATCTTCGGCCTGCTGCTGTTCGCACACGGCTTCTTCGGCTTCCTCTCCCAGAGCGCCAGCAACGGGACCGTCACCGGCCAGTCGTTCCTCGTGGCGGGGACGATCATGGCGCTGCTGGCCGTGCCGCTCATCGTCGGCGCGACGCGCGAGGCGCTCGCGCAACTGCCTACGCGTACGCGCGAGGCGTCCTACGCGCTCGGCAAGACGCGCGCGACGACCATCCGGCGCGTGCTGCTGCCCTCGATCCGACCCGGGATCGCCAGCGGCGTCGTGCTGGGGATGGGCCGCATCATCGGCGACACCGCGATCATCACGATCCTGCTCGGTGCGACGCTCGAGAACGAACCTGTCGGCAAGGTGCCGCTCCTGGGAACGCTGCGCGGCACCGGCTCGACGCTCACCAGCTACGTCTACAACAACTCTCCCGCCGGCGAGGGCAACGCGCCGCAGAAGGCGTACGCCGCCGCGTTCGTGCTGCTGATGATCGTGCTCGCGTTGAACGCGCTGGTGACGCGGCTGACCGGTCCCAGCCAAGGTCGCGCCACACGCGCGCGCTTCTGGGGAGCGTTGCCCGAAGGATGGGTGCCATGGAGCCGTTGACGCCGCCGCCCGTGAGGCGGATAGACGTCGATCGCGACCCCTACATCGCCCCGGCCAAGCCGATGCCGAACGGCGTGGCGCTCGCCCCACGACCCGACCTGCGAGAGCCCATAACAGCCCGTGTTCAGGAGCGCATGGCGATCGAATCTGTGTGGCTCGCCTACGGCGAGAACTGGGTCGTGCGCGACGTCAGCCTGCACGTGCGCCGAGGCGAGGTGCTCGGGCTGATCGGCGCGTCGGGCTCGGGCAAGACGACGCTGCTGCGCTCGCTCAACCGCCTGACCGAGATCACCGCCGGAGCGGGCCGCAGCGGGCGCATCACGCTCGACGGGCAGGAGATCCACGAGATCGAGGTGACCGAGCTGCGTCGGCGCGTGTCGATGGTCTTCCAGCAGCCCAACCCGTTCCCCATGAGCATCTTCGAGAACGTCGCCTACGCGCTGCGCGAGAGAACCGATTCCCACCCACCCCGTCGCCGGCGCGAGCGCCGCTCGCAGCTCGAGGAGGAGGTGCGCGAGGCGCTGCGCCGCGCCGGCCTGCACGACGAGGTCGCCGAAGACCTCGACCGCTCAGCGCTCGCGCTCTCCGGCGGCCAGCAGCAGCGGCTGTGCATCGCGCGGGCGCTGGCGGCCCAGCCCGAGGTGCTGCTCCTCGACGAGCCGTGCTCGGCGCTCGACCCGATCTCCACGGCGGTGATCGAGGAGCTGATCGTGGGGCTGCGCGAGAGCGTCGCCGTCGTGATCGTCACGCACAACCTCCAGCAGGCCCAGCGCGTCGCCGACCACGTCGCCTTCATGCATCTCGGCGAGCTCGTCGAGTACGGCTCCAGCGAGCAGATCTTCCAGTCCCCGATCCAACAGCGCACGCGCGACTACGTAAGCGGAGCGTTCGGTTGAGCAGCGCCGCGCCCGCGGGGCTCGCGCTGCTCGCGCTCTCGCTATTGCTTGCCGGCTGTGAGACCACGGCGCAGAAGAGCGCCGAGCTCGAACGCGCGGCCAAGCGGCAGGCGAAGACCGCAACCCACACTGAGCCCGCGTGGCAAGGAGTGGCGGTCGACAAACAGAGCACGCGCGTGAAGGTGCTCGCCACGAGCGTGCTGCACAGCTCCGAAGGCGACGCGGTCGTCCTCACACTTCGCAACGTGTCCGGCACGTCGCTGCGCGACGTGCCCGTCGAAATCACGGTGTCCGACGCACGCGGGGCGCACGTCTACACGAACAACGTGCCTGGCCTCAGCGCCGGGCTCGCCTCCGCCCCCCTGCTGCGCGCGCGCAGCACGACCGTGTGGATCGACGATCAGATCGACGCGACAGGCACGCCTGGGACGGTCAGCGCCAAGATCGGCGAAGGCACGCCCGTGGGCACGGGCGCGATCCCCAGGCTGAGCCTCGAGCGGTCACATCTCTCAGCGGGCGTGGTGGAAGGCGATGTCGTCAACCGCTCGCCCGCCGCCCAGCGGGAGGTGATCGTGGACGCGCTCGCGCGTCGCAATGGCAGGATCGTCGCTGCGGGCCGTGCGTTGGTGGCGCAGGCCGCGGGCGGCGGCGCGCGCACGCACTTCCAGCTCTACCTGATCGGCGACTCTGCGGGCGCGCGACTGGAGCTCAGCGCGAGCGGCGGCGGCGCTTGAGCGTAATGCCCTCGAGCACGTGCGCGACCGTCTCGCACGCGTCCACCGCCGTCTCGAGCGACTCGAAGATGTCCTTCCAGCGGATCACCACCATCGGGTCGATGCCGCCCGCGAACAGCGACGCCACGCCGTCACGCTGCAGGCGATCGCCCTCGTTCTCCAGGCGGTGTATCTCCACCAGGTGCGGGCCCAGCTCCGTGTCGGTGCGCAGGCAGCGCAGCGCCTGCGCGATCTGCTCGCCCGCGCCCACGAGCACCTGCGTGAACTCGACCGCCTGCTCCATCGGGGCCTCGACGCCGTAGAGGCCGAGCTGCGCCGCGGCGTGCTCGGAGTGGTCGACGATGTCGTCAAGCGCCGTCGCGAGCGCATAGCCGTCGCCGGCGCTGAACGGCGCGCGCACGCGCCCACGCCCGGCGAGCCGGTGGATGATGTCGTGCGTGATGCGGTCGCCGTCCTGCTCGCACACCTTCAGATCCTGCGCCAGCGCGCTGTGCTCGGGGTAGTCCTTCAGCAGATCGTGCAACAGCAGCCCGCACTTCTGCACGTTGCGCCCAGCCTCCTCCACGAGGTCCATCAGGACGGGGTCGTTGCCGGGGCGCAGGAAGCTCACCGTCGCGAGGATATTGACCCGGGCGAAACAAGGCGGCTCCTTTACGGATTCTTCACGGTTAGATCACGAGTTTGCAACGCCTCGCCACACGGATGAGTGGAACGCTTCCGCGTCGTGGCGGCCTTTCCCGAAAGCCCCGAAGCCCAGGCTGACGTGCTCCACACCGGCGAGCTCGAGATCCGGCTGGCCGAGGGGCTCGTGCTCGCCACCGGCCGCGCGCTCACGCTGTCTGTGCGGGAGTTCGAACTGCTCGTCGCGATGGCCAAGCGCCACGGCGCGATCATCACCCGCGAGGAGCTCTACAGGACCGTATGGAGCGGCGAGCAGCGCCAGGGCGACCGCTCGGTGGACGTCTACGTGAGCAAGCTGCGCACCAAGCTCGAGGCGGCGCTGCCCGACCGCCGCTTCATCCACACCCACCCCGGATTTGGATACCGCTTCCAGCCGGAGCCTTCACGATTTGTTCACACCGAGGCAACGAGCGGTTGAAGAGACTGTGTTCCAGCACGCCTGACAGGCGGAAAGGCGCGTGCTCTATGCACCGTCAATCGACAATCCAGCCAGAGGAGACGCAGTGATCAAGAACAAGATGAGCGCGCTCGCAGGTTGTGCGGTGCTCGCGTTGGGCCTCGCAGCATGCGGCAGCTCCAGCACCTCGAGCACGTCCACCACCACCAGCGCGAGCACGGCGAGCACCTCGAGCGCCAGCGCGAAGACCGCCACCACGCCTCCCTCCGGATCGGGAACGATCTCCGGCGCGGGCTCGACGTTCGCAGCGCCCGTCTACGAACAGTGGGCCTCGGCGCAGTCCGGCCTGACTGTCAACTACCAGGCGGTCGGCTCCGGAGCGGGCATCACCGCCCTGGAGAGCAAGATCGTCGACTTCGGCGCCAGCGACCCGCCGCTGAAGCCAGAGGACGAAGAAGCGATCGCCAAGAACGGCAGCGACGCCGTGCAGATCCCGATGTTCCTCGGGGCGATCACGGTCTCCTACAACCTCCCCGGCGTGAAGTCCGGCCTGAAGCTGGACGGCACGACGCTCGGCGACATCTTCCTCGGCAAGGTCAAGACGTGGGACGACGCCGAGATCAAGGCGCTGAACCCCGGCGTCACGCTGCCCAGCACCGCGATCACGATCATCCACCGCTCCGACTCCTCCGGGACGACCGCCGGCTTCACCGGCTTCCTCGCCGCAGTCGACCCAGAGTTCAAGAGCAAGGTCGGCGAAGGCAAGGAAGTGCCGTGGCCCACGGGCACGGGCGCCAAGGGCAACGCGGGCGTCGCCGGCGCGGTCAAGCAGACCGTCGGCGCCGTCGGCTACGTCGAGCAGGCGTACGCGCTGCAGAACAACTTCACCTACGCCGCGATCAAGAACAAGGCCGGAGCGTTCGTCGCCCCGACGCTTGCGTCGGCCACCGCGGCGGCGCAGGGCGTGAAGGTCCCGGCGAACCTCGGCGTGAAGATCAGCAACCCCGGCGGCGCCGGGAGCTACCCGATCACCTCGCAGACGTTCGTCGTCCTCAACAAGGACCTCTGCAAGGCCGGCACCCCCGGCGGCGAAGAAGCTGCCAAGGGCGTCGTGAAGTTCCTGCAGTACGGGCTCGGCGCAGGCCAGTCGGTCCTCTCCCAGGCCGACTACGCCGCGCTGCCGGCGGCGATCCTCGCGAAGTCCAAGGCGGCGGTCGCGGGCCTCGAATGCAACGGCTCGCCGATCGGCGGCTGAAGCAAGTGACGAAAACCTCCCGGATCAGATAGGAACCGGTCCGTGGAGGCAGGATCCATTCCCAGCGGCGACCGCTCGCTTCTTACGCGCTCGCCGCTGGCGCGTTTTCCGGACAGAGTCCTCAGGTACGGGCTGACGCTGCTCGCGGGGCTGATCCTCGCGCTGATCGTCTTCTTCTTCATCCGCCTCGTCGGCGAAGCGCGGCCCGCGTTCGCCAAGGCAGGGGTGCTCGGCTTCGCGTTCGACAACAACTGGAACCCCAGCGCCGAACACTTCGGCGCCCTGCCGCTCGTCCTCGGCACCCTCATCACCGCGGCGCTCGCGCTCGTCATCGGCGTGCCGGTGGCGATCGCCGCCGCGATCTACGCGACCGAGCTTTGCCCCGCGCGCCTGCGCGCGCCGCTCACCGTCCTCGTCGAGCTGCTCGCCGCGGTGCCGTCGGTCGTGTACGGCCTGTGGGGCATCTTCTTCCTCGCGCCCAAGCTGCAGGGCACCGAGCAGTGGTTCGCGGACCGGCTTTCGTTCGTGCCGTTCGTCGGGGGCGGCCTCGTGACGATCCCCAACTACTTCATCACCGGCCTGGTGCTCGCGATCATGATCCTGCCGATCGTCAGCGCGATCAGCCGCGAGGTCATGTCCACGGTGCCCGCCGACCACAAGGAAGCGGCGCTCGGCCTCGGCGCGACGAGGTGGGAGATGATCCGCATCGCGGTCGTGCCCTACTGCCGCGCGGGGATCGTCGGCGGCGCGATGCTCGGCCTCGGACGCGCGATCGGCGAGACGATCGCTGTCACGATCCTGATCGGCGACGCGCCCAAACTCGGCAGCCAGCTGTTCGGCCAGGGCTACAGCCTCGCCGCCGTCGTCGCCAACGAGTTCGGCGAGGCCCAGGGCGTGCACCGCTCCGCGCTGTTCGCCGCGGGGCTCGTGCTGTTCGTGCTCACGCTGCTCGTCAACGGCATCGCGCGCGGGCTCGTCGTGCGCTCCTCGCGCTCCAGCAGCCAGGGCGCGGCGCGCCCGGGTGCGGGCGCCAATGTCCTCGTCGCCGACACGGTCGCGGGCGCATGAGCGCGCCCCTCCTTCTCATCGACACGGCGGCCGGCGCGTGAGCACGCACACCTCTCCGGCGGAGCTGATGGCGCGCTTCGGCGTCAGCGCGGCGCGCAGGCGCAGGGACCGGATCGCGCGCGCCACGATCCTCGCGATGACCGTCCTCGCGCTGATCCCGCTCGTGCTGATCGTCTACTACCTGCTCAAAAAGGGCCTCGGCGCGTGGAGCTCGAGCTTCTTCACCACGCGACCCGACCGGCAACACGTTCTTCAAGAGCTCCAGCATCGGCGGCATCAAGAGCGCGATCCTCGGCACGATCGAGATGGTCGCGCTCGCCTCCGCGATCGCCGTGCCGATCGGCGTCGGCGTCGCGGTGTGGCTCGTGGAGTACGGCAAGAGCAGTTGGTTCGCCCACGCGGTGCGCTTCTTCGTCGACGTGCTCACCGGCGTGCCGTCGATCGTCTTCGGCCTGTTCATCTACATCGTGCTCGTCGTCGGCACCGGCAGCTCGTTCGCCGGCTACAAGGGCTCGCTCGCGCTGTCGCTGCTGATGCTCCCGGTGGTGATCCGCTCCGCCGAGGTGATCCTGCTGCTCGTCCCCGCCGGGCTGCGCGAGTCCGCGCTGGCACTCGGCGCGCCGCGCTGGAAGGTGATCTTCAGCATCGTGCTGCCGACCGCGCTGCCGGGGATGGTCACCGGGGTGCTGCTGGCGGTGGCGCGCGCGGCGGGCGAGACTGCGCCGCTGCTGTTCACGGCCGCCTCCACGAAGACCACCAGCTACGACCTGAGCGGGTTCATGAACTCGCTGCCTGTGCAAATCTACGGCGACGTCACCTCGCCCACCACCTCGGTCGTCAACCGCGCCTGGGGAGCAGCGCTGACGCTCGTTGTCATGATCCTGTTGCTCAACCTCATAGCCCGTCTGATCTCACGAAGGAGTCGCCTTGCATAATCTCCAGCAGACAGTGAGCCCGGTTACAGAAGCCCCGCCGTCCAGCGAGCCCGCTCCCGTCGTGACCAAGCCCGGGCTGAGCGTGCGCCTGGAGCAGCTGCGCGCGTTCTACGGCGAAGCCGAGCAGGTCAAGGGCATCGACCTCGACTTCCGCGCCAACGAGGTGACCGCGATCATCGGGCCGTCGGGCTGCGGCAAGTCGACGATGATGCGCTGCATCAACCGCATGCACGAGGAGATCCCCGGCGCGCGCGCCGAGGGACGCGTGCTGCTGGACGACGTCGACGTGTACGGCTCCGACGGTGGACGTCGTGGCGGTGCGTCGCGCGATCGGCATGGTGTTCCAGAAACCGAACCCGTTCCCCACGATGTCCGTCTACGACAACGTCGCCTCGGGTCTGCGCCTCAGCTCCCAGCGCGGCGAGGACATGCGCGCCAAGGTCGAGGCCGCGCTGCGCGGCGCGGGCCTGTGGAGCGAGGTCGCGGAGCGTCTCGACGAGCCCGGCGCGGGCCTCTCGGGCGGCCAGCAGCAGCGGCTGTGCATCGCACGCTCGCTCGCCGTCGGGCCGGAGGTGCTGCTGATGGACGAGCCCTGCTCGGCGCTCGACCCCGTCGCGACGCTGAAGATCGAGGAGCTGATCGACGAGCTGAAGACCCGCGTGACGATCGTGATCGTCACCCACAACATGCAGCAGGCCGCGCGCGTGGCCGACCGCACGGCGTTCATGCTCGACGGCAAGCTCGTCGAGGTCGGGCCGACGCAGGAGATCTTCACCAAACCCACCGATCCGCGAACCGAGGAATATGTCACCGGAAAGTTCGGCTAGACCCGAGGACGAGCGGTCCTCGGCCCATCCGCTGGCTGACCCTCCGCAGGCCGCCCCGGCGCCCGAGAGCGCCCCCGGGCGCGTGCACTTCCAGGCGCAGCTGAAGGCGCTCGAGGAGAACGCGCTCGGCGGCCTCGATCTGATCGTCGAGCAGCTCGACCGCGTGCTCGAGGCGCTCGAGCACCAGGACGTCGAGCTCGCGCAGATGGTGATCGCCGACGACGACCGCGTCGACGGTCGCTACCTGGAGGTCCACCAGGGCATCCTCTCGCTGCTCGCGCTGCAGGCGCCCGTGGCGGGCGATCTGCGGCTCGTGGCGGCGCTGCTGCACACGATCAAGCACATCGAGCGCATGGGCGATCAGTGCGTGAACATCGCCAAGATGATCCCGCTGTCGGGCTATGAGCCGCCCGTGCACGGCGAACTGCTCGAAGCGCTCGCGAAGATGGGCGCGTTCGCGCGTTCGGAGGTGATCCAGTCGCAAGGCCGCGTTCGCGGGGCGCGACATCGCCCTGGCCGAGGACCTCGTGCGCCAGGACCGCGAAATCAACCGCCTCAACCGCGAGATCTTCCGTCTCGCGATCGAGATCGGAGACGACCCGGACACGCGCGAGTGGGCGATGCACATGACGTTAGTCGCGCGTGCGCTGGAGCGGGTCGGCGACAACGCCGTCGACATCGGCGAGCAGGTCGCGTTCGTCGTCACGGGCCTGTTCCGCGAGTTCTCCGACTCATCGCGGCCCAGCGACGCGCCCACCGGCTCCTGAATCGAGACCGGCTGCACGGCGAGCCCGTGGAGCACGTTCGACGCCCACGCAAATAGCGAATCGCCCTGTGAACATCCTGTTACATTTGCTTGCGATCCTGTCGCGCGTCCATTCGATCGCTTACACTCGGCCGCGATGACGGCAAGCGTGCGCGCCGAAGCCATGGGGGGCTCATCAGCCACTCCCGACGGATCGGCCTCTTCCTCAGCAGCGCTGCGTATTGCGGTTCTCGACCGCGACAGCGGCTTCATCCAGGTCCTCTCCAAGCGCCTGGACCGGCTCGGCTGGGAGCACCGCGTGCTCGCCAGCCCAGTCCCGCCCGAGGCGATCGTCGCGATGCGCCTGAGCGCCCTCGTCGTCGACCTGACCGTGCTCGGCCCCCAGGCATGGACATGGCTGGAGCGCCTCTGCGAGGCGCTGCCCGAGCTCGGCATCGTCGTCTGCACTGGCCCCTCCACGGTCGCGCAGCGGGTGCGCGGGCTGCGCCTGGGCGCGGATGACTGGATCACCAAGCCCTGCCACCCCGAGGAAGTGATCGCGCGCGTGCAGAGCGTCGTGCGCCGCCGCCGACGCGCGACCAGCCGCACGGAGGCCGCGCCGGTGCAGGCGGGCGAGGTCGAGATCCGCGCGGACCGCTTCCAGGCTTTCGTGGGCGAGCAGAGCATCGACCTCACCAGGCGCGAGTTCGAGCTGATCGAGCTGCTCGCCTCAGCCGAGGGACGCGTGCTGGAGCGCGAGGAGATCTACTCCCGTCTGTGGGGCTACACGATGGTGCGCGGCGACCGTTCCGTCGACGTGTTCGTGCGCAAGCTCCGCCAAAAGCTCGAGAAGGCCTCGCCCAACTGGCGCTACATCCACACCCACTTCGGCATCGGCTACCGCTTCGCGGCGGAATCGCTCGAGGTCGTCGACCCCAACGACGTGCCCTCCTCAGTCCCCGTGGATTGGAACCCCACCCGCCCGGACCCCGCCCTCCCCGTCGGCGATCAGGGCGAGCTCGACGGGGCGCAAGAGGACGGCGAGCTCTCCGCTCGCACCCTGTAGACGCACGACTGCAAGACCGCCCTTCTTCATCTCCACCCGCCCGCCGGTGAGCTCGCCCACCACAAGCGACAGGTCGGGCTCGTGCCCCACGAGCAGCAGACGCCCGTCCGCGCCGATCGCATGCGTAGCGTCGATCGCCGCCGCGGCGTCGAAGCCCGCCGCGAGCGGCGGGTGGAAGCTGAGGCGCGCGAGCGCGTCCGCGCCCATCTCCGCGCAGGCCAGCTGCGCGGTCTGGCGAGCGCGCACCTTCGGGCTGGACAGGATCGCGTCGAAATCGACGCCCATGCGCGCGAGCGCCGCGCCGGCCGTCCGCGCCTGCCCTTCGCCGCGCTGCGTCAGACGGCGCTCGCTGTCCTCACGAGCGCCGTGTGGCTCCGCGTCCGCGTGCCTCAGTAGCCAGAGCTGACGAGCCATTGCCGATCGCCGCGCACACTAGCGTGTCGTGTAGCTTGAGGAGAGAACATGCAGGGAGATCGTGAACATCGGCTACAAGACCTGAACGAACTCCACGAGCTGGACGCGCGCTCGCCCGCGGGCGCGGGCGCTGCGGCCAGCGCCGTCGGCAGCGACGGGGAGCCGGCGCTGTTCCTCAACCGCGAGCTGTCGTGGCTGGACTTCAACGACCGCGTGCTGCAGCTCGCCGAGGACGAGCGCGTGCCGCTGCTGGAGCGGGTGAAGTTCTGCGCCATCTACACGACCAACCTGGACGAGTTCTACATGGTGCGCGTGGCGGGCCTGCGCGACCAGATCGACGCGGGCGTGGAGAAGGCGAGTCAGGACGGTCTGATCCCCTCCGAGACGATCGCGCTGATCCGCGAGCGCGCGCTCGAGCTGAGCGCGCGGCTGACCGACTGCTTCGAAAAGCGGCTGCGCCCGGCGCTCGCCGAGCACGACATCCACGTGGTGGGCGTGGACGAGCTCGACGAAGATCGCCGCGCCGAACTCGCGCGGCACTTCCAGAAGGCCATCTTTCCCGCGCTGACCCCGTTGGCGGTCGCACCCGGGCGGCCCTTCCCATACATCTCAAACCTGTCTCTCAGCCTCGCGGTGCTCGTGCGCGACCCGGTGAACGACCAGACCGTGTTCGCGCGCGTGAAGGTCCCCACGGAGATCCTGCCGCGCTTCGTCACGCTCAAGCCGCCCGCGCCCGAGCCCGCTCTGCTGGTGCCGCTGGAGGACGTCATCGCGCATCATCTCGACGCGCTGTTCCCGGGCATGGAGATAGCCGACTACGACACGTTCAGGGTCACGCGCGACGCGGACCTCGAGGTCTCAGACGACGCCGCCGACCTGCTGCAGGCGGTCGAGGACGAGCTGCGGCGCAGGCGCTTCGGCGAGGTGGTGCGCGTCGAGGTCGGTGCGCGCTGCTCCGATCAGTTGCGCGACGCGCTCGCGGCTCTGCTGGGTGTGCAGGAGGAGGAGGTCTACCCCGTGGACGGGCTGCTCGACATGGGCGCGCTGTGGCAGGTCGTGAAGCTGCCCGGCCACGGCGAGCTGCGCGAAGAGACGCTCGGCGGGATCACCCACCCGCGCCTGCTGCGCCACGAGGGCGAGCGCCCGGACGTGCTCGGCGCGATGCGCGAAGGCGACCTGCTCGTACACCACCCCTACGAGTCGTTCTCCACCTCGGTGGAGCGCTTCGTGGAGCAGGCCGTGGCGGACCCGAACGTGCTCGCGATCAAGCAGACCGTGTATCGCACGAGCGATGACTCGCCGCTCGTGCCCGCGCTGATCGACGCGACCGAGCGCGGCAAGCAGGCGGTGGCGCTGGTGGAGCTGCAGGCGCGCTTCGACGAGCGCATGAACATCCATTGGGCGAAGGCGCTGGAGGAGGCGGGCGTGCACGTGGTGTACGGCCAGCCGTCGCTGAAGACGCACGCGAAGTGCGTGCTCGTGGTGCGCCGCGAGGGCGACGGCGTGCGCAACTACGTGCACATCGGCACCGGCAACTACCACTCCGCCACCGCGCGGCTTTACACCGACTTCGGCCTGTTCACCACCGACGAGCAGATCGGCGCGGACGTGGCGGACATGTTCAACTACCTCACCGGCTACGGGCGCCCGCTGCACTACCGCAAGGTGCTTATGGCCCCCAACCAGCTGCGCGACGGCATCATCGCCCAGATCGAGCGCACCGTCGCCGCACACAGCGCCGAGTCCCCGGCACGGATCTCGATGAAGATGAACTCGCTCGTGGACGGCCGCTGCATCCGCGCGCTGTACGACGCGTCGCAGGCGGGCGTGCGGGTCGACTTGAACGTGCGCGGCATCTGCTGCCTGCGACCGGGCGTGCCGGGCCTGTCGGAGAACATCCGCGTCGTCTCAATCGTCGGGCGCCTGCTGGAGCACGCTCGCATCTACACGTTCGAGCGCGACGGCGAGCACACGGTGTACATCGCCTCCGCGGACCTCATGCCGCGCAACCTCGACCACCGCGTCGAGCTCGCCGTCCCCGTCGAGAACTCCGAGCTGCGCGCCGAGCTCCTGGACTCCCTAGAGCGCGCGTTCGCCGACAACCAGAACGCGTGGGACCTGCACGGCGACGGCAGCTGGCACCGCCTCTCCCCGCCCCCGGCGAGCAGCCCCGCAGCCTGCAGCTGGAGCTGGCCGACATCTACGCGGCGCGCGCGGGCGCCGAGCGCCCGTCGGAGCGGCGCGAGGACGCGGCGCGGCTGGGTGTGGGCGGTCACTGAGCCCAGGGCTAACGACTGAGGAGATCAGAGATGAGCGAGTGCGAGCGCACGCCCAAGCCCAGCATCGACCTGGGCCATCAGCCAATCCGGTAACGCGCCGACCCGCTCTTCGAGAGCGCCCCGATCGATCGTGGAGATCTGCGTGACGTTGACGACCGAATCGACTTCGAGGTCCGCAACATCGGCTGGTACCGCCACATTGCCCGGAAGGGCCGCGAGTTGGACGCTGCCCGTGAACACCGCCACCGTCACAGTCTTCAGATTGGAGCGGTTGTATTGATCGGCGCTGATGAGCAGCACTGGGCGTCGAAGCGCGGGCGCGGAGCCTCTTGGTAGGCCGAGATCGGCCCACCACACCTCACCCCGGACCATCAGCTCTGATCGCTCGCGGCCAGTGCCGCTGCTGCAGCATCGGTGAATGCATGGTCGGGTGGGAGGCCAGCGATCGCACGGTTGATCGCGTCGGTGGCCGCATCGCCCTCAAGAGCATCCAGCCAGCTCTCCGCCGCTCGTGCAAAGAACTCGCTGCGTGAGACACCCAACCGCTTCGCAGCGCGATCTACTCGCCGGTAGGTGTCGTTCGAGAGCGAGATAGCTGTCTTAACGGTCATAGTATAACTCGGTTATACCATCGTCGCCAGCCGAACGGAGATACCAATTTGCTACCATTTTGGTATGAGTATCCAGATCGCCGTTCGGCTTCCCAACGACCTCGTCGCCTTCGTGGACGAGGCGGTCGGGTCCGGCGCAGGCCGCAGTCGGGCCGCCGTGGTCATCCAGGCGCTCGAACGGGAGCGTCGGCGGGCCATCGCTGCTCGAGATGCGGAGATCCTTGCCCGCACCGGCGCAGACCCCGAACTCGCGGGCCTGGCCGACTACGCACGTAGCGTGCCCTCTCAGCCTGATTGATGCGCCCCATCCACATCGCACGTCTCGACAAGGCTCGCCCCGTGCTGATCCTCACTCGAGAACTCGTCCGTCCGCACCTCGCGACAGTGACGGTCGCTCCAATCACCATGACGATCCGGGGGCTCTCGACCGAGGTGCCCGTAGATGAGGCAAATGGCCTGGCTGGGCCGTCGGTCGTGAACTGCGACAACGTGACCACTGTTCCCAAGGAGACGTTAGGGACGCAGGTAGGCGTACTGCTCGACCACCAAGAGACATCTCTCAGTGCCGCGATCCAAGCGGCGTTCGACCTCGATTGAAATCCGCGAGCCCTCGCCAGACACTTAGCGCACTGGATAGGGTGGCGCGCCGGCTTCCAGGATGCCCGTGCGCACACCTGAGTGAGCCATGTAGATCGCGTAGACCGCGATGAGCACCGCAAACGCGGCGATTGTCGGTCGCTGCAGGCCGGGACGGCGTTCCAGGACGTAGACGCCCGCCGGGTAGGACACCGGCGCGGCGAGCAGGATCATTCGACCCCAGTCGAGCGCGAACGTCATGGACAGAACGCTCAACGTCACGAGGACGACCCCTCGGCGAGCGAAGTGCATACTGGCTAGCGCGAGAGGCGCCACCAGCCACAGCGGGCCGTAGACGCTCAGCAGTCTCCGGGCCTCTTGGAACGGTGTTCGCAGTCCGATTTCGATCACCGTGAAACGATCGCCAACGAGCGAGCCGCCATAGCCGGGAACCTGCGCTTTGCCGACCGTCTGGATGCCGAAACGAATCGCAGAGTACGCGCCGATGGCGGGAGCGGTGACGCCGAGAGCACGTAGGGCCGCCGCGCGATCCAGCGGACGGGTCGCCCACAGCGCGTAGGCCAGCGGGCCGATGAAGAGGAGGGCTTCGCGTACGGCGACGCCAACCAAGAGAGTGACAGCGAGTCGCCAGTAGCTTCGCCGGACAGCGAAGTACGTCGCCGCCATCATCAAAAAGACGGTCGCGATGTCCGTGTTCCTGCCGTGTCGGAGCATCACAACCAGGAACGGCGGCGACAGGCACATCAGAACCGCGAACGCTCCCGCGAGGCTCCTGCCGCCGCCGAGCTCGCGGATCAACAGGTACGCGAAACCTGCCGCGCCGCCCGCACACAGGATCGCTAGCACGAGGAATCCCGTCGCGTGCGCGATCGGCAGGATGTGCACGATCAGAGGCAGTCCGAACCTGAAACCGAAGGGAAACGTGTGAGTTCCGAACGGATGCCGCGCGATGTCTTCGTAGATCAGATCGTCGCCACGTGGCGTGCCCTCTTTGGGCATCACCGCTGTGAGAACCGCCAGCGCAGCGGCACCCAGACACGCGCACACCACCGCCCGCCGCAACTCCGATCGCGCGCCTTTCACTGACCGTCAGGCTACTGAGCGCTCGCTGCTGGCAGCGCGTCGAGCACCGCTTTGAGCTCGTCCACCGACTGGTAGTCCAGCCCCAGCAGGTGGTCGTGCCGGTGAGCGACGACGCCCCGCTCATCAATGACGATCACCGCGCGCTTGGTTCCCAGACGGGGGGAGAAGGCGCTGTAGTCCATCGCCACGTGACGGTTCACGTCGGAGAGCAGCGGGACAGTGAGGTCGTGCTTGGCGATGAAGCCCTCGTGCGAGTCGAGGTCCTGCGAGGAGATGCCCACGACGGTGGCGTTCAGCGACGCGAAGTCCTCCGCGCGATCGCGGTAGGAGCAGAACTGTTTCGTGCAGACTGGGGTGTTCACGCCCTGCGCAACCAATGTCAGCGCGTCTTAATTTGAACGGGGCGGCTCACGTTGGACACAGTGGTGCGGTTCCAACGCTCTACATGTCTTGCGGATTCTGCGGAGTTCGACCGCCGCCTGGGTCTCTGAGGCCCAACCGCTGGCGATGCGCAGAAGGGCTTGACGTGCGGTCTCGTCGCGGTCGACAGCGGCTACAAGCCCTAGGACCCGCGAGTGGTCATCAGGTCGCACATCTTCGAACAGGCACCACACGGCTCGGCTGAGGTGGCCGATCGCCCTCCGACCGGTAGGGCACCCATAGTAGGGTGCCCTACCCGAAAGGAGGGTGCCCTGGGGAGGATCGGTACCTCCGAGGATCCCGTTGCCTGACCCGATGAGTCGGTCGTGGCCGTGCGTGCACTAATCGTTTGCTCAACGGCATTGTTGACCACGAGCGGAAAAGCACGGCTGGTCAGTCGGACACATTCGCGGTCGTCCACTCGAATGTTTCGCCCAGATTGTCTCCAGCCACGGATACCAACCGTTCCGCCTATGTATAGCACTATTGGGGTCGCGGCTCCTCGCCAGCATCACGAATGATGCGAGGACATTGACTCTGCTATGGCTATGTGCTTAAGTGCCCTCAGGCTACCAGGCGTCGGCGTCTGGTAGCTAGTAGCTGCTCGTGGAAATAGCTCCAGAGCCGCAGTACGGTTAGCCACATGCAAGAAGCAATGATCGCAAACAAAACCAAACAACCAAGGCACCGGCCCGGGTCACTCAAGTAGGGACCGGCGGTGTCGTTTATTCAACCGAACAAGGAGAAAAGAAGCAATGAGACTCGTTCGAATAGCAGGCCTACTTGTCGTAGCCGTGTTCGCCCTAACCGCGATGGCTGTGGCGTCTGCTTCAGCCAACTTATTCCACGCAAGTGGACCGGGCACGATCTTAGATTTAAATATCGGCAATCATGCATTTGTAACAAACGTCGGTACCGTTGTATGCACGCACGAGGCATCGGTGGGCGTAGTCAAAGCTGGCGAACTATTAACGTTACACAGTGAGGAGACGGTTACATATAGTAAATGTACAGTGGAAGGTCTCGGCGTAGGCGCGACCGTGTCAAAAGCTTTATATTTATTTAGTGCTGATGGGTTAGTGGCTATCCTGAACACAATTACGGTGAATGCTAGCGGCTTTTGTATTATTACGGTTAAACCACAGGACTTTACCAGCGGCGCTACCTACGCAAACAAAGGCACCGAGATGGAACTCAAAGCAAGCGTGAATGGCATTAAATATGAATCCAAAGGATCATTGTGTGCCACAGAATCTCAGTCAAACGGAACATACACTGGAAACTCGTTAGTGACCTTGGACCCAGGCAGCATCAGCTGGACCGCAGGGCCTTAAAGGTAGCGGTGATCGTGCGGCATCTGTAGTTGAAGCAAAGGGTGGGGAGCGGGTTTAGTGCTCCCCACCTGACTATGGCGGTAAGGACACGGGGTGGAGAGTGTGTCTCCTCCGCCGGGGCCGAAAAGAGGGAGGAGAAGAGTTGACTTCAGTGACGGCGGTACATGCGGTCCGATATGCGGGTTTGGGCCAGATCTCAAAGCGCACCGTGCGAGTCCTTGTTCTGTGCGTAGCTGGTGCTTTGAGCAACATCGGCGCAATTGCTGCGTGGCCAGCCGTGGCCTTTGCGACGCTTCCCGATGGGCGTGTCTACGAACAGGTCTCGCCCGCGAACAAGAACGGGAATGTCGTGCGCCCCGGAAAGGAATCGCTTGGGCTTGCCGAGGCGAGCGGCGAAGCGGTCGTGTTCACTGGCACCGGCCCCATGGGCGCCGCCACCAGTGGTCTGGAGGAAGTGTTCGTCGCGAGACGGTCCGGTTCGGGTTGGGTCACAAGCGCCACCAGACCGCTGCAGCCCGGTGAAATAAACCACAATACCGGCAGGCCCCTGACGCTCGTCCCGTCGTTGGACTTCTCCAGCTTCCTGTTCACGACGTACGGTTCGTACGCCTTGACGGAGCCACCCGGTAATGGCGTTGGCGCCAATATCTATCTGTCGCATGATCCTTCCGTCGAAGCGACATGGATCGCGCAGCCGACGATCGCTAATCCGATCCCCGCGCTCGGGAGCAATAACTCCATTCTCGACTATGTGGTCGTCGGCGGCACCCCCGGCTTCTCGACCGTGTACTTCACGTACTCCGGTACCCTACTGGCGGACGATGCGTCACGGGCTCCGTATGTCGGCAACGGACTGGGCGAAGAAGGCGGTCCCTGGGGGTTCTATGAATGGCGCGCCGGGAACCTCACGGAGGCTGGGCTCCTGCCGGATGGCACGGTCAGTCCATTCGGCGCCGTGCCGGCAGGGATCTCCACCGATGGGTCGCGCGCGTTCTTCGTGAGCCCGGTCGCCGACCTGTCTGAATGCACGGTCGCGACGCCGGGCGGGTGCACGCCTGAGCTTTACGTCCGCGAGATCGCCGCGGACGGGACCAAGAGCACTGTGCTCGTCTCGCAGTCCCAGATCCCCGGACACGTCGGTGAGGCGGCGCCGCATGCGCCGGCTGGCATCTACGCTTCCCCCGATGGATCGCAGGCGTTCTTCGCCAGCACCGACCAACTGACGAGCGGCGCTCCCCCCGACGGTTCGGTCAAGGAGTACGACTTTGACGTCAGCACGGGTTCGTTGACGTATCTGCCGAACGTGACGGGAACCGTCGTCGCTTCCGCGCCGAATGGCTCGGATTTCATCTTCGAGAACACGGCGACCGTGCCCGCGGAGTTGGGCCTATGGACCAGCGGCACAGCGGGCGGTACGGTCACTACGATCACGCAGCTTCCAGAACCGCTGGACGTGAGTTCTGGGCGAGCAAGCGCGGACGGTGCGGCCTTCGTATTCCGCACCAGCGCGCCGGTGGCAGGATTCAACGACGGTGGTGGGTTCGCGCAGGTATTTCACTATTGGGTGGGTTCGCGTGAATTGACGTGCGTCTCGTGTCCGCCATCTGGGGTGACGCCTTCCGGCGACGCGCAAACGTCTCACGACAAAGAAAGCACCGAACCGATTACGACATTTGACAGCCGCGTCATCTCATCCGACGGCAGCCGGGTGTTCTTCGACACACCCGATCGACTGGTCTCACGGGATACAAACACGCCCACGCGGGACGTGTATGAGTGGGAGAATGGGCATGTTTATCTGATCTCCTCCGGTAGCAGCAATGAAAACTCGTTTGTACTGGATTCCAGTGCGAGTGGGGGAGACGTGTTCTTCACTACGACCGTGGGCCTGGTGCCAGGCGACGTGGACGAAGTCATGGATGTGTACGACGCAAGGATCCCGCGGCCCGACGATCGCCCGCCGCCATCGGCAGTGCCCTGCGAAGGCGATGTCTGTCAGGGGCCACCAAGCGTGCCACATCTGCTCTCGCCGCCGGCCAGCGAAGCGTTCAATGGCGCTGGCAACCTTACGCCGGTGATGCCGTCGATCGCACCTCCGAAGCGTAAGACCGCGGCCCAGATCAAGGCTGACAAGTTCGTGGCTGCGCTTCGTACCTGTAGTAAGAAGTCAAAGAAGAAAGCTCGTAGCTTCTGTGAAAAGCAAGCCAGGAGAAAGTACGGACCCAAGGCGCGAGCTAAGAAGACCGACCGGAGGGCGAGCCAATGACCATAATATTCCGTAGCTCGCAGCTCCGTACCTTGAAGATGATCATACCTTGCCTCTCGGCGTGCCTCGTACCCTGCCTGTCTGCGACTCCGGCTCTAGCTACTGAAGCACCGCGGTGGGCCATCATCTCGACGTCCAGTCCGACGAACCTTCAGCCCAATAGTCCGCGGAACGAGGTTGAGGATGTGGCCGTGGATGCCACCGGGGGTACATTCACGCTGGGGATCTCCAGGAACCGCTGCAACTCGGGGAGCAGGGAAACCACAAAGCCGATTCCCTTCGATGCTGGAGCTGCGGAAGTCCAGGCGGCGCTCGAAGCGCTGGAATGTGACATCGGCTCGGGCGGCGTGACGGTGGCCGGCGGGCCTCCCGGAGCCGGACCGTACGTCGTGACGTTCGTCGGTGCAAACAGCGACCGGCCACTCGCGCTCGTCGCGAAGGAACCATCGCTGACGGGGGGTGCCGGGACCGTGACGGTGACCGAGGCCGCCCGTGGAGCGTTTCCGGTTTCGATGCTCGTGACGGCGGTCAATGTGGGGGGCGCGGCGAGTGACGGGAGCACGATAACCCTCGCGGACTCGCTGCCGCCGGCTCTGAGCGCCACCGGCGTTTCGGGCTATGACGCGTATGCGAGCATTGTGGGGTCCAACGGCGAAGGCGGGGCTCCGATGAGTTGCTCGGTAGTGCCGACGCTCACCTGTTCGTACTCGGGGTCTGTGGACCCGGGCGACATGCTGGTCATGAGAATCCCGGTGGCCGTGACGGAATCGCTGATGCCTGAACTCAATCACGTGACGATCTCCGGCGGTGGCGCCGCGGGAGCGACGATCGATGCCCCGGTCATGATCAGTGGTACCGTGGCCGGGTTCGGCCCGGTGCCAGAAAGCGTGATCGTCGCCACCTCGACGAATCAGGCTGGCGCGCACGCGAACGTGACGACCGCGTTCACGCTCAGCACGAGCGAACCCGACGCACCGGCGGGCCGGGCGAAGGACATCCGCTTTGACTCGCCGCCGGGGCTTGTCGGCAACACGGTCGGCATGGCGCGGTGCTCGATGGCCAAGGTCCTCGAACTCCTAAACCACCCCAACAGTTGTCCCGCCGACACGATGGTTGGAATGGCATTGGTGACGCTCGAGAACCTGGGAGGCGCCGGCGAAGGCGAAGTCACCTCGGCCTTTCCGGTATACAACATCGCCCCCGCTCCGGGGGAGCCGGCGGCGTTTGCGTTCAACGCGATACATTTCCCGGTGCGGTTGGACACCAGCGTGCTCTCCAACGGAGGCTACGGGGTGCGGGTGACGGTGCCAAGCATCTCCGAGGCGGCTGGGGTCCTGGCGTCATCGGTGACGCTCTGGGGCGTTCCAGCGGACCACAGTGGACCAGGGAACAACGGCGAGCTAACCCGATATTTCCAGCGATTCGGCGGGCCCAACCCCGGTCAGACGCGTGTGCCGTTGCTCACCAATCCACAACAGTGCACCGAGCCGCTCTCGGCGTTCATGTCGACCGACTCCTGGGAACTCCCGGGCGTGTTTGTCTCTTCCGGTCCGGTGCCGATGGGGACCCTCATGGGCTGCGAACATCTCAACCTGGAATCGTCGCTCACCATGCTGCCGGACACACTTGAAGCGGGGGTGCCGGCGGGTTACACGTTCAACCTGAATATTCCTCAGCGCAACGAACCGGATAGTCTTGTCGCGCCGAACGTCAAGACCGTGAAGGTGATGTTGCCGGCGGGCACCGTCATCTCCCCATCGGCCGCGAACGGACTCACAGCGTGCTCGAACGTACAGTTCTTCGGGCCTGAACACGGCAGCAGCGAACCGGCCAAGCCAGGCAGCTGTCCTCGCGAAGCGCAGGTCGGCACAGTTGAAATCAAGACCCCGGCGCTGCCGCTGCCGCTGCAAGGGCAAATGTTCCTGGCGGAACCAGAATGCAATCCTTGTAGCCCTAGGGACGCTCAGAGTGGGCGGATGGTGCGTCTATTTGTGCAGGTGATCGGCGAAGGCGAATCAGGAATCGTCGTAAAGCTCGAAGGTCACGGCTATATCAACCAGGCCACGGGGCAGATCACCACCATCTTCGATAACAACCCCCAACTGCCTTTCAGCGAAGTGAAGCTCAAGCTCGGCGGTGGTCCGCGTGCAACGCTCGCGAACCCTCGCGCCTGCGGTCCCGCCACCACGACGGCCGATCTGGTGCCGTGGAGCGCGCCGTCCACGTCAGACTCCACGCCGTCATACTCGTTTGAAGTCAAGGAAGACTGTTTCGGCCCGCAGTTCAACCCCTTGTTCGCAGCCGGAGCGACGAACATCCAGGCTGGCGAATACACGCCGTTCACGCTGTCCTTCGGACGCTCCGACCAGGACGAGTTCCTGAGTGCCCTGACACTCCATATGCCCCCTGGCTTCACCGGAACACTCGCTGGGATTCCGCTGTGCAGAGAACCCCAAGCCTCGCAGGGTACCTGTGCCTCGGAAAGTGAGATCGGCCATACCCAGGTCCTCACGGGCGCTGGCGCTGAGCCGTTCCTCGTCACAGGTGGACAAGTGTTCCTCACAGAATCCTACAAGGGCGCGCCGTTTGGCCTGTCGATCGTCATCCCGGCCAAGGCCGGGCCCTACACGCTTTCCGGTACGACCGGCACGGGCCTAGTGGTTGTTAGAGCGAAGATCGAAGTCGACCCGTACACCGCTGCATTGGCGGTCACGAGCGATCCGCTGCCCACGGTGCTGGACGGCATCCCGCTGCAGCTGAAGGTGGTAAACGTGACCATCGACAGGCCGGGCTTTACTGTCAATCCGACCAATTGCTCATGGACAGCGATCGGTGCGAGCCTGTGGAGCACCGAAGGGGCAACCGCGACCGTCTCGAGCCCGTTCCAGGTCACCAACTGCGCGACACTGGCGTTCAAACCCAGGTTCAAGGTTTCAACCTCAGGGAAGACCTCCAAAAAGGGTGGCGCGAGTCTCGATGTGAAGCTCACCTTCCCCAACACGCCCCAGGGCAGCAAGGCGAACATAGCGAGCGTGAAAGTCGAACTGCCCAAGCAGCTCCCCTCCCGCTTGACCACCTTGCAGCAGGCTTGCTTGGCTAAGGTGTTCGACACCAATCCTGCCGCCTGTCCGGCGGCGTCTATCGTGGGGTATGCGAGAGCCGTGACGCCGATCCTGCCGGTGCCTTTGACGGGGCCCGCGTATTTCGTATCGCACGGCGGGGAGGCGTTCCCGAGCCTGATAGTGGTGTTGCAGGGTTACGGGGTGACCGTGGAGCTGGTCGGAACGACGTTCATCAAAGCGGGAATCACGAGCAGCACGTTCAAGACTGTCCCAGACGTACCGGTGGGCTCATTCGAACTGCATCTGCCGCAGGGCAAGTACTCAGCACTGGCCGCGAACGGCAACCTCTGCAAGAAGAAGCTCACGATGCCAACCGGATTCGTCGCACAGAACGGCGTGGTGGTCAAACAGGCTACGAGAATCGGTGTCTTGGGATGCCCCAAGACCCCGAACCACACCAATCCCAAGCACAAAAAGCGCTAGCCGATCCCACGGCGACACCGCCTCCCTGAGCCATTGCTCCAGAACAGCCGAAACTGTCAGCCCTGCGACAATCCTCATTACGGAGCCAGCGAGTAAGCGGCGGACAGGCCTCGAACCCCGCGGCCTCGAGCTTGGGAAGCTTCTACCCCGGCCTGAGCCGCGGCCCTGTCCCGACTGTTCGGCTCCTCCGCCATACAGCTAGATGGGCTTCCGCCGCCAACGGATCGCACTACTCGGGCCGCAGCCGCGCAGCACGCTACCGAGCGACGATCATCAGCTTCTAGCTCGCGCCCGCGGCCGGGAGCGCGTCCAGCGTCGTCTTGAGATCGCTTACCGACTGATAGTCCAGCCCGAGCAGATGGTCATGCCGGTGCCGCACCACGCCCTGACTATCGATCACGATCACCGCGCGCTTGGTGCCCAACCGCCCGTGCGCACCATAAGCCTTCGCCACCGCCCCATCGACATCCGCCAAGAGCGGCACCGTAAGGTTGTTCTTTTCGATAAACCCTTGGTGCGAGGCCACGTCCTGAGCAGAGATCCCGACGACCGTCGCACCGAGTGCCGCAAACTCATCCGGACGATCACGGTACGAACAAAATTGTGCTTTACACACCGGCGTGTTGTCGCCGGGGTAGAACAGCAGCACCACGCGCTCGCCGCGGTGCTCGGACAGGCGGAACGTCCGGTCGGTGCCCGGCAGCTCGAAGTCGGGGGCCGGCTCGCCGACCTGCGGGGTCTTCGCCACGGTGTTCACCCTATCGGATGCGATAGAACCCGCTGATGCGTCTCAGTCAGCTGCTGCGCGTAGGCGCCACCGCGTCCGTGGGAGTGTTCCTCGCCGCGTGCGGAAGCAGCGCCCCCGCGGACATCACCACGCCAACCGCCAACATCGACGCGATCCCCTCCCCCGCCCGCGCCGCCGCCCGCGGCCGGCTGCTCGCCTGGCCCGAGTTCGGCCTCGACCCGCAGCGCAGCGACGTCAGCGAACTGTCCACCGGCATCACCGCCGCCAACGTCAAGCGCCTGCGCCGCACGACCGTGCAGCTAGCCGGCACCGTCGACTCCTCGCCCATCTACCTGCACGGCGCGAGCGTGGACGGCGCGCCGCACGACACGATCGTCGTCACCACCACATACGGCAAGACGATCGCGCTGGACGCGAACAGCGCGCAGATCCTGTGGACGTTCACGCCGCCCGGCTACGGCCGCTGGGCGGGCAGCGCGCAGATCACCACCACCAGCCCCATCTTCGACCCCAACCGGCTGTTCGTCTACGCCGCCTCGCCCGACGGACTGATCCACAAGCTCGCGCTCGCCAATGGCAGAGAGGCCACGGGCGGCTCCTGGCCGGTGTCCGTCACGCGCGACGCCATGCACGAGAAGCTCGCCGCGGCGCTCAACATCGACGGCCAGGACGTGCTCGCCGCGACCGGCGGCTACATCGGCGACGCCCCGCCCTACCAGGGCCACGTCGTCGCGATCGACCGCGCCAGCGGGCGCGTTCGCAAGGTGTTCAACACGCTGTGCGCCAACCGCCGCGAAATCCAGACGCCCAGCACGTGCGCCGCCAGCGATTCCGCGATCCTCTCGCGCGGCGGGCCCGTCGTGGAGCCCCACACGGGGCGCATCCTCATCGACACCGGCAACGCGCCGTGGAACGGCACCACCAACTTCGGCGACAGCGTCATCGAGCTCACGTTCCCCAGCCTGGAACTGCGCCAGTCCTTCACGCCCACCAACCAGGCGCAGCTCAACAGCGGCGACACCGACCTCGGCTCGAGCGCTCCCGTGCTGCTAGGTCACGACCGCATCGCGCTCGCGGGCAAGGACGGCATCATCCGCGTGCTCGCGCTCTCGCGCCTCGACGGCCACCCGCCCAGCGGCGCGCGCACGCGCGTGCAGCCACTCGGCGGCGAAGTCCAGAGACTGTCCATCCCCGGCGGCGGCGAGCTGTTTTCAGCGCCCGCGGTATGGGCGGCGCGCGGCGCCGGCCCGGTCGCGGCCCGGTCGCAGCGGCGGGGGCACACCACGATGTTCGTGGCCGACGAAAGGGGCACCGCGGCGTACGTGCTGCGCGCTGGGCGTCTGTACCGCGCGTGGGAAAACCACAATCCGGGCACCAGCCCCGTGATGGCGGGCGGCCTTCTCTACGTCTACGACCTCGGTGGCGGCGGAATTAATATTTATAAACCTGCCTCACCGCGCCCCGTGGTGAAGTTGCCAGGTGAGAGCGGACACTGGAACAGTCCCATCGTCGTCGATGGGCACGTGGTGGAGCCCGAGGGCAACGCCAACGACCACGCGCTCAAGGGCACGCTCGACATCTTCTCCACCCGTTAATTGCGACCACTAATCGTCAGCGACTGCCACATAGCGGGTGCCACGTCGGTGGCCAAAGCGCTCAAGTCTGCCCTCCCGGACGAGCTTGCCGAGCAGGTCAAGGGTTTGTGCTCGATCCAATCCCGTCCTAGTGCGGATATCCGCGTTGGCTAGGGGCTTTTCACCCGCCATCTCAAACACCAGGTCCTCGAGTTCCGCCTGTCCGAGGCGTAGA
The DNA here is from genome assembly GCA_963813055.1 of uncultured Solirubrobacteraceae bacterium. Classification (GTDB taxonomy): domain Bacteria; phylum Actinomycetota; class Thermoleophilia; order Solirubrobacterales; family Solirubrobacteraceae; genus Palsa-744. The sequence goes on along the minus strand of CAWEXM010000004.1, from coordinate 568,853 downwards.
CCAGCGGGAGGCTGCAGGGAGCGGTCCAATACGTACGTTGCGCCGCCGCGCTCACCGCGCTGGACGAGAAATCCGGCGTCCCTCAGACGTTGCAGGGCTATACGTGCCTGATCCTTGTCTACACCTAACAGCTCGCGAACGCGGGAGTTCGCCAGGACCTCGCCACGGGCAGCATGGACCAGCAGAATGCGATCCGACGCCCCAATGAGCCCTCGTTGCTCTACCTCGCGGACCCAAGCCCTCTCCGACGGGGCGACAGCGCTTCTCACCGGCAGCGTCACGCGAACAGCTGAGCCGGTGTCAGCAAAGATCGGGGGATCGAGTAGCTCGTCTCGCATGACATCCTCCATGACGTCGACGCCTTCGCCTGAATCCTCGGCCAGGTTGAAGGCACGAAGTACTCGAATCACATTCGCGTTTCTTGCCGACGCTTGGTCTCGCATGTTCTCGACCGTGACCGGCTCGGGCAGAGAGCCAGGAGATGTGATGGTCACTGCATCGGGGTGTATCTCAATTCGCACGCATGTGCCGTCCAGCTCGTAGGACCGGTGCGCCACCGCATTCGCGATCGCCTCACGCAAGACGCGCTGAGGGAGTCGGGGCAACTCATGACGATGCACACCCAACACGACGACTTCGTTGCCGAGCTCATCGGAGATCAGCTGGGTCGCTTGCTCGACCTGTTCCCGCAAAGGGCCGTCGATCTGGATACGTCTGTCGTAATTCCAATTCCCGGCACCCTCTCGATAGCGAAGTACCTCTATGTAGGTCTTGCCAAGGCTCTCGTGGGGCTTTGCTAGAAGATGGAGTGCCCCAGCGACAGTCAGCTGATAGCCGTCCAGAGCTTGTATCGCCAAACCACACTCCGCGAGGCGCTCAGGAAAGGATGCTGGGCCCGACCAGCCGAAGGCGTCCGCAACCCCCTTTATCAGGGCTTTCGGCGCCTCCAGGAGGGGGACTTGAGTGGCTGTCGACTCAAAGCGCTCCAGACTTCGCGCGTTCAGGAACTCTCGAAGCTCAGCGCCGAACAACGGCACGTCTAGGCTTCCTCGACGAACCAGCACACGCCCATTCGAGGTTTGCGCAAACCCCTCGCTGCGCTTGGCAACGGCCAGGACCGTGATCGCTTTACCTTCGACTCGAAGCGAATGGATCGAATACCTGCCGGGATCTCTCACACGTCCGATCATCTCGTGGATATCGTCTTCGAGACCTTGGGTGAGCTCCCGACCCACGACTTCGCCGTCATCGCTGACTCCGATCAGAATGACTCCTCCGTCTGCATTTGAGAAGGACACCACGCTCTCGGTTACTGGGTCACGACCGGCGCCTCTCTTGCGCTCAACAAGACCACTCTCTGTAGGAAAGGCCAGAGAAAAAGCAGCACGAGCCATAGCATCCGGGGTCGGCGCGGTATTGAAGGGATGGAATGGTGGATATGCCAAACTTTACGTCTCCTGATCTGGAAGTCGCAAGTATGCCATACTTGTCGTTCTGAAATCTTCCAGCTACATGTCTGGCATATTCGCGGCATAACTACAAACGCAGCCCTTCGAGCAGGTTCAGCCACATCTCGCTGCGCGTGGGAAAGCACGGCACCGCGTGCCACAGACGCTCCAGCGGCACCTCCGCGATAACCGCGATCGTGGCCGCGTGCAGCGCCTCCGCCACCTCAACGCCTGTGAACGTCGCGCCCGCGATCACCTGGCGATCGTCGTCCACCACCAGGCGCGCCGTCCCAGGCGCGCCCTTGCCGATGAAGCTGCCGCCCGCGTTCGCGCCCACGCCAACGTCCACCTCGCGCACGTTCAACCCCGCTTCGCGCGCGCCCGCCAGCGTGTAGCCCACCGCCGCCACCTGCGGCTCGGTGAAGATCACGCGCGGCGAGAGGCGCCCGTCGGACCGCAGCGTCAGGTCTTTGTCGGACCGCCCCAGGATGCGATCCGCGGCGAGCCGCGCCTGGTACTTGCCCATGTGCGTCAGCAGCGCGCGTCCGTTCGTGTCGCCGACCGCGTACAGCCACTCGTGGCCCTCCACGCGCAGCGTGTCCGTCACCGCCAGCGGCTTTCCCGGCTCCAGGCCCAGCGCTTCAAGGCCGAGCGCTTCGGTGTTCGGGCGGCGCCCCACCGCCGCCAGCAGCTCATCGCCCACCAGCGAGCGGCCGTCTTCGAGCTCGAGGGTCACGGGGCCGAGGCCCGAGCGAGCGCCGCGGGCGGAGCCAGACTCGGGGCCGGTCTCGCGGCTCGCGCCGCCGCCCGACACGTCCCTCCTGACCGCCGTGGCCTTCACGCCCACGATCACCTCAACGCCCGCGCGTTCGAGCGCCTCGCGCACCAGCTGCGACGCGAACTCCTCCTCGCCCGCGATCAGTCGCGGGCCCGCCTCCACGATCGTCACGCGCGTGCCCAGCGACGCGTACGCCTGCGCCATCTCCACGCCCACCACGCCGCCGCCCAGGATCAGCAGCGAAGCTGGGATCTCTTTCGCGGTGGTCACCTCGCGGTTCGTCCACGGCTCGGACTCGCGCAGGCCCGGTATCGGCGGGATCGCCGCCGCGCTGCCCGTCGCGATCACAACCGCGCGGCGCGCGCGCAGCAGCTCCTCGCCCACCCGCAGCTCACGCTCGCCCACCAGCGTCCCCTGGCCGCGCACCAGCGTCACCGAGCGCTCTTCCAGCCACGGCAGCTGCGAGGAGTCCTCCAGGTCGTGCACCACCTCGTCGCGGCGGCGCAGCGCCGCCGCGACGTCCAGCTCGCCCCGCGCCGCCTGCGCCGCGCCGGGCACGCGCCGCGCCTCCGCCAGCGCCTGCGCGGGGCGCAGCAGCGCCTTCGACGGCATGCACGCGTAGTAAGAGCATTCGCCGCCCACCAGATCGCGCTCCACCAGCGCCACCGACAGCCCGCCCTGCGCCAGGCGGCCCGCGCACACCTCGCCCGCGGGGCCCGCGCCGAGCACGATCGCGTCGAACTCTCCAATCTCAGCCATCCGTACCCCTTCTCCGTCTGACGCCGATTGCAAACGACGGCCACCGTATCGCGTGACGTGACCGGTGACAGCCGCGCGCACGGCGCGCTAGCCTCGTTTCACCATGAGCGAATCGCTCGCCGGCCAGCTGCTGCTCGCCTCACCGTCGCTGCTCGATCCCAACTTCGCGCGCACCGTCGTGCTGGTCGGCGTGCACAGCGACGACGGCGCCATGGGCGTCGTGCTCAACCGCCCGTCCGAGGTCACGATCGGCGACGCCGCGCCGCTGCTGGGAGACGCCGTCGGCGAGCTCGAGCCGGTGTTCGTCGGCGGGCCCGTGCAGTCCACCTCGATCGTGTTCCTCGCCGAGTTCCTCGACCCCGAGCCCGCGGGGCTGCTCGTGCTCGGGCGCATCGGCTTCCCCGCCCCCGACGCCGGCATCGAGGATCTCGTGCGCAGCACCGCGCGCCGACGCGTGTTCGCCGGCTACGCCGGCTGGGGCGCAGGGCAGCTCGAGGCGGAGTTCGCTGGTGGCGACTGGATCGCGCACGCCGCCGAACCGCAGGACATCTTCAGCGACGCGCCCGAGGATCTGTGGAGCACCGTGCTCACACGCAAGGGAGGAAGCTACGCGCTGATCGCGCGCATGCCGCTCGACCCCAGCGTCAACTGAGCGGCCAGCTAGGCTTGTCGCAGTGCTGAAGCTCGCCCGCTGGTCCACAACCCACCGCAAGTACGTCGTGCTCGGCTGGGTCGCGCTGCTGTTCGCCGTCAACGCGTTCGCGCAGTCCGCCGGCACGAGCTACTCCAACAACTTCACGCTGCCCAACTCCGACGCGCAGCGCGCCGGCGACCTGCTCGACCACAGCTTCCCCGCCCAGGCCGGCGACCGCGACACGATCGTCTTCAAGGTCAGCTCCGGCACCGTTCAAGACGCCGCCGTGCGCTCGCGCATGAGCGCGACGTTCGCCAAGGTGGAAAAGCTCCCGCACGTCTCCGCCGTCATCAGCCCCTACGCCGGCGCCGCCGCCGGAAGGTCGATCTCCGCCGACCAACGGATCGCGTTCGCCACGGTTGTGTTCGACGAAAAAGCCAACCTGCTCGACAAGGCCACCGTCGAACGCGTCGTAAACGTCGCCCGCACAGCGGCCCGCGCCGACCTGCAGGTGGAGCTCGGCGGACAGGCGATCGAGATCACCGAGCAGGCCGGCTTCGGCATCTCCACCGCCGTCGGGCTGCTCGCCGCGATCGTCGTGCTGCTGCTCACGTTCGGATCGCTCATCGCCATGGGCCTGCCCATCGTCACCGCGCTGTTCGGCCTCGGCACCGGCCTCGGCGTGATCGCGCTGTTCACGCACGTCGTCGACACGCCCGACTTCTCCTCCGAGCTCGCCGCCATGATCGGCCTCGGCGTGGGCATCGACTACGCGCTGTTCATCCTCACGCGCTTCCGCGAGGCCTACGCCACGCCCGGCCCCACGTTCGCCGACGCGCGCGAGTCCGTCGTGCGGGCCATCGACACCGCCGGGCGCGCAGTGCTGTTCGCAGGCCTCACCGTCGTCATCGCGCTGCTCGGCATGATGCTGCTCGGCGTCGACTTCCTCTACGGCGTCGCCATCTCCGCGTCGATCGGCGTGCTGCTCGTCATGCTCGCCTCGCTCACGCTGCTGCCCGCGCTGCTCACGCTCGCCGGCGCGCGCGTGGCCCGCGGAGGCCGGCGCGCGCGCCGCCGCGCCGCTGCGCGCGAGGCCGCCGGCGAGGCCGCCGCCGCTCCCGACGGCGGCGCGTGGCTGCGCTGGAGCGCGTTCGTGCAGCGCCGGCCACGAAGCATCGCGCTCGTCTCCGCGCTCGTCATGCTCGCCATCGCCGCGCCCGCCACCGCGCTGCGCCTCGGCTCCAGCGACGCGTCCAACGACACAGCTCGAGAAGACCACGCACAAGGCGTACGAGCTGCTCGCGCAGGGCTTCGGCGAAGGGTTCAACGGCCCGCTGATCGTCGTGGCCAAGGTGCCGAGCACGGCGCCGCGCGAAGCCGCTCAGCAGGACGCGCCCTCCGGCGGCGCGAGCCGCAACGGCTCCTCCGCGCCCGAAACGCTGCGCGCCGCGGTGGCCGCCACGCCCGGCGTCGTGTCCGTCGCGCCGCCGCGGCTCAACCCCGCCGGGACGGTCGCCGTGCTCACCGTCTACCCGCGCTCCTCGCCCCAGGCGTACGCCACCTCCCAGCTCGTCGCGCAGCTGCGCGACCACGTCGCGCCTCCCGTCGAGACCCGCACCGGCATGAGCGTGTACGTCGGCGGCGTCACCGCCGGGTCGGTCGACTTCGCCACCGTGCTCGGCAAAAAGCTGCCGCTGTTCATCGGCGTCGTGGTGCTGCTCTCCGCGCTGCTGCTCATGGTCGTGTTCCGCTCCCTGCTGATCCCGCTGCAGGCCGCCGTCATGAACCTGCTCTCCATCGGCGCGTCGCTCGGCGTGATCGTCGCCATCTTCCAGTGGGGCTGGCTCGGAGGCCTGTTCGGCGTCCAGCAGGGGCCGATCGAGTCGTTCATCCCCGTGATGCTGTTCGCGATCGTGTTCGGCCTGTCCATGGACTACGAGGTGTTCCTCGTCTCGCGCATCCACGAGCGCTGGACGCACACGCGCGACAACGCGCGCGCCGTCGGCGAGGGCCTCGCGCTCACCGGGCGCGTCGTCACCGCCGCCGCAGCGATCATGGTGTGCGTATTCCTGTCGTTCATGCTCGGCGAAGACCGCGTCATCAAGGAGTTCGGCCTCAGCCTCGCAAGCGCCGTTTTCCTCGACGCGCTCGTCGTGCGCTGCCTGCTGCTGCCCGCCACGCTCAGCCTGCTCGGCAGCGTCACCTGGTCGCTGCCCGCGCCGCTCGCGCGGCTGCTGCCACGCCTGAACATCGAGGGCTCGCCGTCGCCCGCGGGCGACGACGGCGCGTGGGACGGGCAGAACGGGCGGGATGCGCCGCACGCGACCAACGGCGCCTCGTCCCGCGCTCAGCCCGACTTGGCGAGCGAGGGAGCGGAGGTCTGATCTGGGTCCGGCGGGGGGCGGCGCTCGCCCTCCTCTGCGCCGCCGCGTTGCTTTGCGCGGCCGCGTCCAGCGCGCAGGCGCTCGGTACCGCCGGGCGCCCGTCCGTGCTGCTCGTGTTCCTGCCCGCGGACGAGTCGCAGCTCGCGAGCATCGACGGCATGTCCGTGGGGATCGTCTCCGCCACGCAGGGGCAGTACCGCAGCGCGCAGTTCCTGCTCGACGTCACGCAGGGGGCGCGCATCTCGTCGTCCGCGTATGCCAGCGCCAGCCCACCGCGCCTGCGGCTCGAAGCGGGCAGTGGTGGCGATGTCATCGGCACTGACAGTCGCGGCAAGGTGAGCGGCGCCGGCGGCGGAAACCGCACCGACGGGGCGCGAATCGCCGGATGGACGGCGGCTCTGCGCCGCGCCGAAGCCGCACCCCAACTCCTGCGCCCCGGACTGCTGGCCGGTCACATCCCCGGCGGCGCCGCGTACGCGGGCACTCTCGGCACGCAGACCGTCGACAGCGTCGCGGCAGCCGACACGCATGGGCGCGTCGCCGCCGTGTCGATCGGACCCGGCTCCACGCTGCTCGCGCGCATCGCCGCGCTACTCCGCGAGGAGCGCCTCGTCGTGGCCGACCTGCCCGCCGGCGCAGAGGGGCTCGCGGATCTGCGCGCCTTGAGCGGGAGTCGTGAGTCCGGCGAGCTGCTGCTCGCGGTACAGCGAGTACCCGACGCGCACGGTGGCGAGCTGCTTTGGATGGGCGCCAGGGGCCTCGCGGGCGCGGACGCATCCGCCATGGAGCTCACCTCGCCGAGCACCAACCAGCGCGGGCTGGTCGCGGCCGTGGACATCGCGCCGACGATCCTCGCGCACCTCGGCACGCCGATCCCCGCGGACATGCGCGGCCGGGCGCTCGAAACCGACGGGCCGCTGCACTCCGCGAGCCTGCGCTCGCTGATGGCGCGGCTGCACGTCGTCGGCGGGCGGCGGCTGAAGGCGCTCGGCTTTCTGCTTCTTGCGTGGGCGCTGCTGCTGCTCGTATGCGCCGCGGGCCCGCTCGCCACGCGACCGCTCGCCCGAGCGCACGCGATGCGCGCCGGTGCGATCGGCGTGCTGTGGGCGCCCGTCGTCGTGCTGATTCCCGCGGCGCTCGAGCCGAGCGCGCCCGTGGAGTACGCCATCGTCGCCATCGGCTGCCTCGTGGCGGGGGCGCTCACCGACCTCATCACGCCTTGGCCTCGCGCGACGATCCCCCCCGCCGTGGTCGCCGTCGTGTTGCTCACGCTCGACGCGCTCTCCGGCACGCAGCTGCTGATGCGCTCTGTGCTCGGCCCCAACCCGATCCTCGGCGCGCGCTTCTACGGCATCGGCAACGAGCTCAAGTCCGCGCTCGCGGTGCTCGTGCTCGCTGCTCTCGCCGCTTGGCTGTACCCCGCGGTGCGGGGTCGGCGAGCAGCGCTCGCGGTGGCTGGCGCGGGCGTGGTGCTGGCCGTGGTCGAGGGCTCAGCGCGGATCGGCGCTGGCGTCGGCGGCGTGATTCTCGTCAGCGCGGGCTTCGCCGTCGCGACCGTCATGCTGCTCCCCGGCGCCGTCAGCCGCAGGCGCGCCCTCACCGTGATCCTCGCCCCCATCGCCGCGCTCGTCGCGCTGGCCGCCATCGACCTCGCCACAGCGCACGGGGGCGGGCACTTCACCGGCAGCATCCTCCACGCGCGCTCGGCCGGCGATCTGCGCGACGTGCTCGTGCGCCGCTACGGAGCCGCGTGGAACGAGCTGAAGAACCACACCATGCCGATCGCCACCGCGCTCGCGCTCGCCTGCGCTGGCGTGGCCATCCGGCGTCGCGACCGTCTGCTCGCGCCGGTGCAAGGCGACCCCGCCTGGCTGGCCGCGCTGAGCGGCGGGCTCACCGCGGGCGTCGTAGGCGCCCTCGCCGAGGACTCCGGCCCGGTGCTCCTAGTCGTCGCGGTGTTCGCATCTGGGTGCGTGACGAGCTATCTGTGGGGACGACCGCGGGCTGATGGCACTGCCTGAGTCGCCCGAGGGCTACTCGTCCAGGCCAGGGATCGATTCGATCGGAAGCTCGCTGTGTATGCCTTCGAGTTCGACGAGGTCTTGACGATCCTGAGGCCGGCCAGCGAGGCGCTTGAAGCTGACGAGGCTGGTGAGGCTGGCAACCCGCACGGGTTGGCCTCGGATCTCGATAGTTTCGGCGCCCTCGGACACCGTGTCGTAGTCCAAAGGCGGCAACCCGCCGCGCATGATGTCCACGATGCCGTGATGGGTATTGATGCGCAGATGATGCGCATCCGCAACATCGTCGGGGGTCAGGAGCTTCTCATCGTGAAACCGCCTGGCGCCTGTACGCTCCAGGAAGCGCAGCACCGCGGCGTCGGCGTCAGGGCCATCTGGCACGAGTAGATCGCTGTCCTTGGTGGCGCGAACGTGACCATGAGCGATCACGGCGAAGCCACCGATGACGACATGCTCGAGCCCTACCGCGTTGGCGTCAGCGACAACGCCAACGAGATCAGGCCCAGAGGGCTCGCTCAGGGACAAGACCAGCCCTATAGCCCGCAACCAAGAGTTCGACAGCCTGCTGAGAGAGTTTCAGGCCGACCTCGAGCCGCTGGGCAGGCGTCAGCGCCATGTTGCTGGCGCGGAGCTGCTCAGTCTCTTCGCGATTGATCACCGCCCACTCGGCCTCGTGACCGACCGACAGCAAAGGTGTTCGCGACCCAGGCTCCATGCACACATTCTACTCCCGCTGCCACCCGATTTCCTAGGCCGCGCAGTCCTGACAGCATCCGTGCAACACGATCTCGTGCTCTGACACCACCAGCGGGACGCGCTCGCTGAGACTAGTTATCGCCCGCTCGAGCGCGGGGTCGGAGAAGGGGATCACCACGCCGCACTCGTCGCACACGAGATGGTGGTGGTGCTCGTCCTGTCCGCACACGCGCTCGTAGCGAACCATCGCCTGGCCGATCTCAACGCGCTGGACGAGGCGCAGGCGCTCGAGCTCATCGAGGATCCGGTAGACGCTCGCGCGGCTCACCAGCCGCCCCGGCGATCCCCGCAGCGCGTCCTCGATCTCCAGCGCGCTGAGCGCGCACGTCTCGCCGCCGAGCAACTCCAGCACCGCTCTGCGCGCGCCGCCGCGCTTGCGGCCCGCCGCCGCGAGCTCCGCCTCGGCGCTCTGCACCCACGCGGCGCCCTTCACGTCAACACCACACATGTCGCATACGTTCCCACAGCCAACGCCACGATCGCGCTGCTCGGCGGCAGCCAAGGCACCGCGTAGGCGAGCACGAGACCGCCCCACACGGCGCCCAGCGCGAACGCGCCCGCCAGCGCGATCCCCGCATAAGGGCTTCGCGCCACTCGGTGGGCGGCCGCGGCCGGCGCCGCGAGCAGCCCCAGCAGCAGCAGCGCGCCCACCGCCTGCACGGCCTCCGCGGCGACGATCCCCAACAGCAGAAGGAACCCCACGCCGAGCAGGCGCGTCGGCACGCCACGCGCCCCGGCCACAGCGGGCGACACCGACACGAACAGCAGCGGGCGGGCGATCATGAGGGTGAGCGCCGTCACGCCCAGCCCCACCGCCGCCGCCACCCGCGCTTCGCCCGCGCCGAGGCCGAAGATCGAGCCGAACAGCGTGTGCGCCACCTGTATTCCCGTCCCGGCGCCCGCGCTCATACCGAAACGAGTCACGAAATACAGGCCCACGCCGCCGAGGATGAACGTGAACACGATCCCGATCGCCGTGTCGTCCGCGACGCCCGCCGCCGACATCCGCGCGCCGCGCCCCACGAGCACGCCCCGGCCGAGCACGCCGATCGCCGCTCCCGCCGCGACGGTCGCGCCGATCAACCCGACGCGCTCGTCCACACCTGCCGCCGCCGCCGCGAGCGCGCCCGGAAACGCCACATGACTGAGCGCGTCGCCCGCGAACACCTGACCGCGCAGCACCACGAACCAGCCGCTGATCCCGCACGCAAGCGCGATGAACGTCCCCGCCAGCAGCGCGTTGCGCATGAACTCGTGCGAGAGCATCAGGCGATCACCCCCTGCGGGGGCGGCTCTGCGATCAGCGCGGCGCCACGCCCGGATCGTGCCCCGCCCGCCGCCGCTGTGCCCACTCGCGCGAGCGCGTACAACGCGAAAGCGACCGTCGTGATGAAGAAGCCCGCGGGGTATGCGGAGAAGTAGGAGATCCCCAGCCCCAGCCACGTCACCGTCAACGCCAGCGCCACCGTCAGCGCGAGGCTCAAAGCCGGCCGGGCGGTGAGCGCCTGCGCCGTCGCCGCGGGCATCACCAGCAGCGCGAACACCAGCAGCGGGCCCGTGATCTGGCTCGTCGCCGCGACCGCGAGGCCGAGCAGCAGCAGGAATGCGCCCGACAACGTCTTCACCGGCACCCCGCGCGCATTCGCCACATCCGGGTCCACGGACGCGAACAGCAGCGGGCGCCCCAGCGCGGCGAGCACCGACAGCTCGCACGCTGCCACGAGCGCCAGCACCAGCACCTCGCCGTCGGACACGCCGAGGATGTTGCCGAACAGCAGGCTCTCCAGGTCTCCCAGCACGCCCCCGTAGAGGCTCACGAACAGGAAGCCAGCCGCGAGCGCGCTCGCCTGCACTGCGCCAACGCCCGCGGACTCCTCGCTCCAGGAGCCATGCCTCGCGCCCGTCAGCCGCCCGATCACGACCGCGCCGACGCCGCAGAACGCGAAGTAACCCCACGCGACTGGTATGCCCACGAGCGTGGCCGCGCTCGCGCCGGGAAACGCCATCACCGCGAGCGTGTGTCCCGCGAACGCCTCGCGGCGCAGCACCATCATCCACCCAACCAGACCCGCCATCACCGCCACGATCGTGCCCGCCAGCAGCGCGTTGACCATGAAGTGGTATTCGACCAGCTCGCGCACGTCGCGCGCCAGGTTCCAGCCGAGGTGCGGTTCGACGACCTCAGCCGGCATGGGCGTGCGTGTGGGTGTGCGCGTGCCGGTCGTGGTGGTGCGCCGGCGCCTCGGGCTGGCCGACGACCACCAGCCGACCGTCCGACGCCTGCAGGACCTCGACCGGCAGGCCGTACAGACGACTCAGCGTCTCGCTCGTTATCACCTGCTCCACCGGCCCCTCGACCGCGTGCCCGCGCGCGAGGTACACCACGCGATCGAGATACGGCAACAGGGGATTGACGTCGTGCGCGACGAGCAGAACCGCCACGCCCGCAGTGCGGCAGATGTCTGCCACGAGCGCCGCCACCGACGCCTGGTTGGGCAGGTCGAGGCTGTCGAGCGGCTCGTCCAGGAGGAACAGCCACGGCCTGCGCACGAGCGCCTGCGCGATCAAGAGCCGCTGTTGCTCGCCGCCCGAGCACTCTCCTATCGGCCGGTCCGCGTAGGAGCCCGCGCCGACCAGCTCGAGCGCCTCGTCCACCTGTCTGCGCGCCGTCGACGCACGGCCCGAGCGAATCCCGCCGCGGCGCCACGACAACGGCGACGGCACTCCCCAGCGATCCCCGTCGAGTCCCAGGCGCACGATGTCGCGTCCGCGCAGCCGCGCGCCCAGCTCGAACGCATGGCGCTGGGGCAGATAGCCGATCTCGCGGTTCGCCCTTCCCGGCGGTCCGCCCAACACGCTCACCCGTCCCGCCGCCAGCGGCAGCGCGCCCAGCACCAACTTCAGCAGCGTCGACTTCCCGGATCCGTTCGCGCCCAGCAGCGCCACGAACTCGCCCCGACCCATGCGCATCGACACGTCGCTCCAGATCGTCCTGCCCGCGAGCTGCACGCTCGCGCCCTCCAGCTCGATCGCCGGGGACTCAACCCGGCTCGGCTCCGCACCACGCACGCCGCCAACATATCATGAGATTGAGTCTTGTTCTTAGTTGTGGCGCGGAGCCGACTCTTCCGAGATCCAGATCCACCTACCTCAGGTGGGCAGTTCCGTGGGCCCTTCTTGTTCGGTGGGCGCTTCTTCTTCCGCAGGCACTGCTACGCAGTCGTACCCATTGTGTACGCCCGCATTCGAGTTCTTGCAGTCCCCGAACGTCATCGGCCGCGGCTTGTGCGCGCCCCCGGCGTTCGACGCCGAGCTGCTCGCCACCCACGGAGATCCAAGCGACAGCAGCGCTACGACCATCGCCAAGATCGCCTTCATCGCACGACTCGGTCGTGCTGGACGGTGTCCCATCATTTACAGCCCCCTTTTTCGATTCCAACGTGTGTACGCCGGGGACCGCAACCAGTCAAGCTTGTTGGACACATAGCCGAGCCCTCCCGCCACCGAAGGAGCAACAGTGCACAAACTGAACGTCGACTCGGAGGATCTCGTCTCGCCCACGTACGCGGGGCGGTCGTTCTCGCACGACATCCCCAAGTACCGACTGCCCGCGGAGGGCGTGAGCGCGGATGCGGCGTATCAGCTCGTGCACGACGAGCTGAACCTCGACGGCAACCCCGCGCTCAACCTCGCGTCGTTCGTCACCAGCTGGATGGAGCCGCAGGCCGACAGGCTCGCCTCTGAGACGCTCGCGAAGAACCTCATCGACCAGGACGAGTACCCGCAGACGGAGGTCGTGCACCGACGCGTCGTGTCGATGATCGGGCGACTGTTCCACGCGCCCGCGCATCAGCAGCCCACGGGAACCGCCACGATCGGCTCCTCCGAGGCGATCATGCTCGCGATGCTCGCCCACAAGCGCTCCTGGCAGCTGCGCCGCCAGGCCGCGGGGCTGGGAGCCGAGCGGCCCAACATGGTCATGGGCGCGGACGTGCACACCTGCTGGGAGAAGTTCGCGCGCTACTTCGAGGTCGAGGCGCGCGTCGTGCCGATGGAGGATGGGCGGTACACGATCGGCGCGGCCGAGGTGGAGCCGCTGCTGGACGAGCGAACGATCGCCGTCGCCGGCCTGCTCGGTACGACGTTCACTGGCCAGTCGGACGATCTCGCCTCGATCGACGCGCTGCTGACGCGCGTGCGCGAGGAGCGCGACCTGTACATCCCCCTGCACATAGACGCCGCCTCGGGTGGCTTCGTCATCCCGTTCTCCCAACCAGATCTCGCGTGGGACTTCCGCCTGCCGTCGGTGCGCTCCATCAACGTGTCCAACCACAAGTTCGGCCTCGTGTATCCAGGCATGGGCACCGTCGTGTTCCGCGACGCCTCCGACCTGCCCGAGGAGCTCGTGTTTCACATCAACTATCTCGGCGGCGACATGCCGAACTACTCGCTCAACTTCTCCCGTCCTTCTTCTTCGGTGGTGCTGCAGTACTTCGCGTTCCTGCGACTCGGACGAGCCGGCTATGAGGCGATCGTCACCAGCTGCCTTGACAACGCCCGCGCGCTCGCCGCCAAGCTCGGCGCCATCCCCGGACTCGAACCGATCTCCGACGGCTCGGATTTCCCGATCGTCGCCGTCCGCGCACACGACCCCGGGCGGACCGATCTCGTGCAGCTCTCACACCTGCTGCGCGAGCGCGGATGGATCGTGCCCGCCTACACGCTGCCCCCCAACGCCGAGCACGTGACCGTGCTGCGGATGGTCGTCAAGGAGAACTTCTCGCGCGACATGGTCGACATGCTCGCCCACGACGTCCGCCTCGCGATGCACACGCTCAGCCACGAAGAACCCATCCACCCGCACCGCCCGCGCCGGCGGCCGCACTGCTGAGGAGCGCTGAGGGCGGCCGAAGCGCTCGCGCTAACGTCGCTGCTGCAGCTCGATGGTGGTGCCAGATGAGAGTCGAAACCACGCCTGCCCTCCCAGCGACCCGGCTCTCACAGTCGCAAAGCCCGCCTTCTCCACCGCCGCGACCGCCGCATCAAGCTCGGCAACAGAGAAGCAGATGTGGTTGGGAGCGGTCCCAGGGAACCCGATCTCTTCGGAGCGCATCTCCCGCGAGTTGAGATGTATCCGTACCGGCCCAGCCTGCAACCAGCGACCGGGCGTCTCGATACTCGCGGGCCTGGCTGTCTCGATGAGCCCCAACCCGTTGACCAGCAGTGCGACCACGCGTGGCTCCTCGTCCGCGCCGACGTGGATGCTGACGTGCTCAAGCGTGACCCTCTCGATCGACAAGGCAGACGCAACGGAGGTTTCGTTCGCAAGCACCCATCGCATTGACAGATGACTCACCGCGTCTGTCGTTTCGTTTGCGGCGAGGCCGGCGAGGCGCAGGAGCTGTTGTGGACACCGCGCCCAGCGCCTCACGGCCGCGGGATCGGCGTCCAAGGTGCGTCGGACCGCGTCTTCCGTCTGCAGCTCCCACGCAATCGCTGGCGCTCCGTCGGGCTGCCAGCAGTAGATGTGCGGCACCCACAACGTGTCCTCGCCGGATGCGTCGGCCGGCGACTCTGAATCCTCGGCGGCGTAGATGAGAAGTGGGCCCGTCAACAGGCCTCGGGCTTCTCGGGCCGAGGCGAGCATGGCGCCAAACGCCCTGGCTCGCTCAGCGTCGCACCGTGGATCCTCTGAGATCAGCACCCGTGGGTCGGGGACGTCCGAAGGACGCTGCAGATAAAGAAGGGGCGGTGGGTTCATGCGGTCGCGGGTCCGAGTCCGGGGCGCGCGCTCAGGAAGTCGGCCAGAAGGGTGCCCTCGTTGAGAACCGCGTTCGCACGAGCCGGATCGTTGCCCGGCGGCCATGCCAACTGCGCTTGCGCCAGCGATATGGCCCCGAGAAGCAGGCTGGCCATCACCAGGTCAGACTGCTGATTGGGCATCGACTCAGCGAAATGGAAGTTAACCGGGAAGCCGTCGGCGACGAGCAGAAGCGAGCGACCATCGAGCGTGTAGCGGGTGCCCAGGCTGCCGAGCGGCTCGGCCGTGAAGAGCTCCGCGAGCGCGTCCTTGTCGAACGCTTCGTCCCGCGAAGTGACGCTGATGAGAGCACAGTCGCAGGAGATCGCGCGAAGGCTGTCTCGGTCGACCGCTCCCGGGCGTGCGCACGCAAACACGTAGCGCGGCGCGATCTGCTGAAGCAGCGTGCGCAGGTCTGCATGCGCTTGGAAGCCTCTCTCGCGGGCAGCGACCTGCATCGCCGGCGCCTCGTCGACGATGTGGACCTCCACGTTATGGCGCCGCAGGATCTCCGCGAGCGCGTTGCCGATGCGACCGAAGCCCACGACGACAGCCGTTCGCCCGTCGAACTTCTCGTGCGGCAGCAACCGGCGCAGGCTCGTCAGCGCGGCCTGGGCCACACCATGTGCCTCAACGGTGGCCTTCAGGTCGCTCTCGGCAACGCTGAACACTGGGACCCTGAGGTCACTGAAGGGCTCGAGCTTCCAAATGCCGCTCGTGGTTTGCTCGACGACACCCTTGAAAAGCGACAGGTACGGCGCGAAGTGTTCGTGCAGTCGCGGGAGGATGTAACCGCCGTCGTCCACGACGATGGTGGGAGTCCAGGTGGACGCGCTCGTCTGTGAACGTCCATCGACAACTCGACGGATGTGGTCGCCGATGCCTTCCTTGAGGTTTGAGTAGGAGTACACCGGCACGCCGAGCGCGTCGCGTATATGAGCGTCAACACGCCGCGAGTAGCGATAGCGGTACTCCTTGTCGATCACCGTCACGAGTTGACGCTCGACACCGAGTTCGAGTGCCTTCTCGAGCAACAGCACGAAGTCTGTCTGATGATGGATAGTGAAGATCGCGGCGTGCCCCGACAGCGGCTCGTCGCTGAGCGTCAGCGACGGCAGCCACTCCGACGCGCGCTTGGGAGTCGCCGCCGTGAGCGGCATGTCGCGGGCGAGCGACTCGATCTCGAGCGGAGTAAACGGGAGAGCGGATACCTCCCGGTGCAGGGCGCGTCCGTCGTGGACACAGCCCGACACCGACAGCTCGTACTGGTTAGGAACGTGCAGACGATGCGGCTTGGACGCGTCAGCAACCACCAGCACCAGCCACTCGCCGCCACGACACAGCCTCAGCACTTGCCCAGGAGACCGCACGCGCGACTCTTCCTCGACGACGAATCCGCCTTTCTCGAGCCGTGCCTGAAGGCCCCTCGCGAGAGCCGCGACCTCAGACGGCCGGCCGCGGACGTTGTGAGTATCGGCGAACGGCTGCGGCCGCCGACCTCCGCTTCCCCCTGCGCTCACGACGCCGAGCGTCCAACCTGCGCCCGCAAACGCGGCCCACCGCTAGAACATTCGCCGGAGTTTGCGCTCCTGGCGCAAATGTTCCCCCGCCGCACTGGATACGTTATCCGTACCATCCTTGGCATAACTTATGTGATTCTCAACCGACGGGCCATGATGATTTCATTCTTCCGACTTATCGGGTACTTTTTTTCGGACGACGCTGACCGCTACTGCCCGGAGCGAGCCTATGCCGGCTAACGCGAAGTTGTTCGACGACCCGGAGGTCCGCGACCGCTATCTGGAGCACTACGACACCCTGCGCGGCAAGGTGCGCGAGCAGGTCGTACGCCGCCACATCGAGCGTTTCGTGCTCGCCGGCGCGTCAGCCCCCTTGCGGGTTGTGGATATCGGCTGTGGCGATGGCCGCGACGCCCTGTGGCTGGCCAGACTCGGGCACAGCGTCCTTGCCGTCGACCCCTCGCCCGCAATGGTGGAGCGCGCCGGTGCACTGCAGCAAGAGACGGAGGAGCAGTTGAGCCTCGCCTATTCGCTCGGCGACGCTCCCTCCGTATTGCGAGAGGCCGGCGAGTCGGCCTTCGACCTCGTGCTCTCGCATGGAGTCATCATGTATCAGGACGACCCAGCGGCGTTCGTCGCAGAGCATCTGAAGCTGCTGCGACCAATGGGCGTCCTCTCGCTACTCGCCAAGAATGCGGAGGGCCTCGTTTACAGGGCTGCCCAAGAGGCCTCCGTTGACGAGGCAATGCGCGTCCTCGACGATTCACGCGGCCTCGGGCACCTCGGTGTTTCCACCGGCGCGCAGACTATGCAGGAACTTTCCAACATCGGATTTGCCGCAGGCGCCACGGTGCGCAGCTGGGCTGGGGTCAGGATGTTCAGCGACACCCCGACTGACGTGCTGCGAGAGGCAGATGACGAGAAGGTCATCGAGCTCGAGTGGCTGGCCGCGCTGCGCGACCCCTATCGCAAGACAGCTTCGCTCCTACACGTGCTCATGCTCAACGGCATCGACCTGGAGCAGCTACCTCCAAGCGGGGACTCAATGCCGCGAGCGAGAGCCCAAGCGTCCTGACGTCGAGGAGGTCGTGCCGGTCTCCGCGAGCCGCGTGAGCTTGCGTCGACGATCGACCAGCAGCACGGCGGCCACCAGCGCGATCACCAGCGCCAGCAGGCCGCCCGCGATGTAACGCAGCTTGTGGTGAACCGGTTTCGCCGTCGCTTCCCTCACCGCCGCGGCGGGCTCGAGGACCGTCACCGGCACGCCCTTCGCTTCCAGCGCCGATACGACGCTCGCCTCTTCGTGAGCCGTGTATTTCGCCAGCACGTGGCTGGCGTCCTCGAGCGTCACTCGCAGCGATCGCAGGCGCTTGTTCACGGTGACGGCCTTGATCCGCCCGGCCGCGAGCTGGGATTCGTAATCCTTGAACGTCTCGCGCGTGAAGGTCGCCGTGCCTTCCGCCGCCGCGACCGTCACCCCCATCTGCAACGTCAGCCCACTCGCCACGCATGCCACCACCGCAATACTCAGAGTGAGAGACAGCAGACGAGTTCTGGCCATCGGGCTTACCTTAGCGCCGCGGACACGACCGTGCCCCGCGCTACACCCGTCCGGTGTCGCGCCGATACGCGCGCGCCGCCAGACGACCCAGGATCACCGTCCACGCGGCGATCACCACCCATCCCATCGTGCTCCAGCCATGGCCGCCCACGCCCACGTGGCTCGCCTGCACGAGCCAGTACGACGGCAGGTACTGCGCCAGATCGTGGAGGAATCCGTGGCTGGGGATCGGGAACCAGGTGCCACCGAGGAATGCCAGCAGCGAGATGCCGCCCCCCATCGCCGGACCCACCGAGTCGGGCGTCAGCACGTGACCGATCGCGATTCCCAGCGCGCCGAACGGGACGAGTCCCACGAGGATCAACGCGGTCATCTTCAACCAGCCTCCCGCCGTGAGGCTCACGCCCAGCGACGCGCCCGCCGCATACAGCGCCAGCAGGCTGATCAGCGCCATCATGTACGCGGTCAGCACCTTCGTGCGGAAGTACGCGCTCGGAGTGAGCGGGCTGATGCGCAGCTGGCGATTCCACCCCACCGCGCGCTCCGCCGCGATGCGCGCGCCACAGGAGAGCATCGCGCCCATCGTGCCGAACGACGCCAGCCCGATCATCTCGTACAGCGGCAGCGACAGACCCGTGCCGTTGAAGTCGCGCACGTGCCGGTTCGGCCCCGCGATCAGAAAGTACAGGACCAACGGGAATCCCAGCGAGAGAATGAAGAAGCGCCGGTTGCGCAACGTGCGCAGCAGCTCGTAGCGGGTGTATGCGAGGGTGCTCATCGCTGCGCTCCCCCTGCGCGCCCAGTACCCGCGGACACACCCGGCTCCTCGTAGGCATCGCCTGTGAGCATCAGAAAAGCCTGCTCCAGTCCAGCGGCAGCGATCTCGATGTCGCGCGCTTCTGGATGGGCAGCCAGCAGTGCCCGGATCGCCGCGTCGGAGTCCGAGCAGCTCAGCACGACCGCCTCGCCGCGGCGCTCCACGCCGCTCACGCCCGCCAGCGCCGCGAGCGAATCCGTGTCCGCGTCGGGCAGCGTCGCGCGAATCGTGCGCGAGCCGACCATCGCCTTGATCTCATTCGTCGGTCCGTCCGCCACGATCGTGCCGTGCGCCATCAGCACCGCACGGTCCGCGTACGCGTCCGCCTCCTCGAGGTAGTGCGTCGCGAACAGGATCGTCTTGCCGCGTGCCGCGAACGCGCGCATCGTCGTCCAGAACGCATGGCGGCCCTCCACGTCCATCGCCACCGTCGGCTCGTCCAGCACCAGCAGCTCGGGGTTGCTCACGAGCGCCACCGCGAAGCGCACGCGCTGGGCCTGCCCGCCGGAGAGCTTCTGCGTGCGCTGATCGGCGATCTCGCTCACGCCCGTCAGCTCCAGCACCTCGCCAACGTCCATCGGCGCGGGATAGAGCGAGGCCATCATGCTCACCAGCTCGCGCACCGAGAGGTCGCGGATCAGCGCCCCCGTCTGCAGCATCGCGCCGACCGCCCCGTCCGCCACCGCGTCGCTCGGGGAGCGGCCGAACACCGACACCGTGCCCTCGTCCGGCTCCAGCAGGCCGAGCAGCATGTCGATCGTGGTCGACTTGCCCGCGCCGTTCGGCCCCAGCAGCGCCACCGTCTCCCCCGTGGCGATCGACACGTCGATGCCGCACACCGCTCTGATCGGCCCGTGCGGCCCGGCGAAGGACTTGGCCAGGCCGCTCAGCGCGATCACTTACGCGCGGCCCTCACAGCCTTCAGACGTTCCACCTTCGGCAGCACCACCTTGCGCATGCGGATCGACACGGGCGTCGCCTCCACCGCCTCGTCCTCGCGCACGAACTCCAGCGCCTCGTCCAGCGTCAGTTTGCGGTGCGCGTCCAGGCGCACGAGCACGTCTGAGGTCGAGGAGCGCATGTTCGTGAGGTGCTTCTCCTTCACCGGGTTCACGTCCAGATCCTCAGAGCGCGCGTTCTCGCCGATGATCATGCCCTCGTAGACCTCCTCGCCGGGCCCCACGAACAGCGAGCCGCGCTCCTGCAGCGTGAACAGCGAGAACGTCACCGTCGCGCCGCGGCGGTCAGCCACGAGCACGCCGCTCTGGCGCGTCAGCAGCTCCCCCGCCCACGGCTCCCAGCGGTCGAACACGTGGTGCATGATCCCTGTGCCGCGCGTCTCGGTGAGGAACTCCGTGCGAAAGCCGATCAGCCCGCGCGCCGGCACGAGGTAGTCCATCCGCACCCAGCCCGTGCCGTGGTTGATCATGTGCTCCATGCGGCCTTTGCGCGACGCCAGCAGCTGCGTGACCGTGCCCACGTGCTCCTCCGGCACGTCCACCGACAGGCGCTCCACCGGCTCGTGGCGCTTGCCGTCGATCTCGCGCTCCACCACGTGCGGCTGTCCGACGGTCATCTCGAAGCCCTCGCGGCGCATCATCTCCACGAGGATCGCCAGCTGCAGCTCGCCGCGGCCCTGCACCTCATACGTGTCCGGGCGGGCGGTCTCGCCCACGCGCAGCGAAACGTTGCCGATCAGCTCCTGATCCAGGCGCGCTTTGATCTGGCGCGCGGTGATCTTGTCGCCGTCTTTGCCCGCCAGTGGCGAGGTGTTCACGCCGATCGTGATCGACATCGCCGGCTCGTCCACCGTGATCACCGGCAGCGGCTGCGGGTCGCCCAGGTCCGCCAGCGTCTCGCCGATCGTCACCTCCGCGATGCCCGCCACCGCGATGATCTCCCCAGGCCCCGCTTCCGGCGCGTCGACGCGTTC
Source organism: uncultured Solirubrobacteraceae bacterium (assembly GCA_963813055.1). Lineage (GTDB taxonomy): Bacteria > Actinomycetota > Thermoleophilia > Solirubrobacterales > Solirubrobacteraceae > Palsa-744. Next base: position 548,442 of record CAWEXM010000004.1, on the reverse strand, counting down.
GAGCGCGTCCGTCACGTACAGCTCCGCCACCTGCGCGCGCTCGATCGAACCGTCCGCGCGACACCACGCGATCTGCTGACCCTTCGTAATGGTGCCGTTGCGCACCCTGCAGATCGCCAGCCGGCCCACGTAGGGGGAGGCGTCGAGGTTCGTCACGAGCGCCTGCAGCGGCTGGTCGGGGTCGTAGGTGGGCGCGGGGATGCGCTCCAGCAGCAGGTCCAGCAGGGGCGCGAGCGTGCCCTCTGATAGCTGCATGCCCGGCTCGTAGCTCAGCGACGCGACGCCCGCCTTCGCGTTGCAGTACACGATCGGGAACTCGATCTGGTGCTCGTCCGCGTCGAGATCCAGGAACAGCTCGTACACCTCGTCCACCACCTCCGCCACGCGGGCGTCCGGCCGGTCGACCTTGTTGACGACGAGGATCACCGGCAGCTTCGCCTCGAGCGCCTTGCGCAGCACGAAGCGCGTCTGCGGCAGCGGCCCCTCGGATGAGTCCACCAGCAGCAGCACGCCATCGACCATCGTCAGGCCGCGCTCCACCTCGCCGCCGAAGTCCGCGTGGCCGGGCGTGTCGATGATGTTGAGCTTCACGTCGCGGTAGCGCAGCGAGGTGTTCTTCGCGAGGATCGTGATGCCCTTCTCACGCTCCAGGTCCATCGAGTCCATCACCCGCGTGGCCACGTCCTGCCCCACGCGAAACGCGCCCGACTGCCACAGCATGGCGTCCACGAGCGTCGTCTTGCCGTGGTCGACGTGCGCGACGATCGCCACGTTGCGGATGTCATCTCTGGTTACGGACACGGCCGCAGCCTAGCGACGTATGCGTGCCATCCTGGCCCCGGCCCCCATTCCGAAGCGCGCGAGCGCCCGTGGGTAGCGTTCGGCGGCGGCGATCGTCTGCTCCAGCGCGGCCGCGAAGCGGCGGATTTCGGACTCTTCGATCGTGAGCGCGGGGAGAGCCTTGATGACGTTCATGCGGTGTCCCGCGACCTGGCAGAGGATGTGGTGGTCGTGGAACAGCGGCACGGTGACGAGCTGTGAGAACAGGCCCGGCTGGCGCGCCTCGACCGTCTCCCACAGCCTGCGCACGACCCCGCCGCTCGGGGGACCGAACTCGATCGCCCACATCAGTCCCAGGCCGCGCACGTCGCTGACGACCTCGTAGCGATCGACGAGCGGGCGCGTCAGCTCGAGCAGCAGAGCGCCCATCCGCTCGGCTCGCGCTACGAGTCCCTCTGTGTCGAGCACGCTCAGCGTGGCAAGCGCCGCGGCCGCCGCGAGATCGTTGCCGCCGAACGTCGAGCCGTGGCGCACCGCGCGCTCCATGCCGTCGAACACGCGGTCGAACGCCGCGCGCGACACGAGCACCGCGCCGATCGGCACGAGGCCGCCCGACAGCGCCTTCGCGAGGCAGATCAGGTCGGGCTCGAGCTCCCAGTGCTCGAGCGCCAGGAAGCGCCCCGTGCGCCCGATGCCCGTCTGCACCTCGTCGCACACGAACAGCGTCCCCGCCTCGCGGCACAGGCGCTGCGCGCCCGGCAGGTAGCCCGGCGCGGGGACGTTCACCCCCTTGCCCTGCACCGGCTCGACCACAAACGCCGCCACGTCGCCGCGCGCGAGCTCACGCTCGAGCGCGTCCTCATCGCCGAAGCCCACCGGGTCGCAGCCGTCGAGCAGTGGTCCGAAGCCGTCGGTGAACTCCGCGTTGCCGTTGATCGACAGGGAGCCGAGCGTCAGCCCGTGGAACGCGTGCTCGGCATATAGCACGCGCGGTCGGCCCGTCGCCGCGCGCGAGATCTTGATCGCCGCCTCGACCGCCTCCGTGCCGCTGTTCGCGGGAACCATCGCCGCCACGCTGTCGGGCGCGCGCGCGAGCAGCTGCTCCGCGAGCACGCCGCTCAGCAGCGTCACCCCCAGCTGCGGCAGGTTGCCCGTGCGCGCCGCCATCGCCTGCTCCACAGCCGCGATCGCGTCGGGGTGGTTGCGCCCGATCGCAAACACGCCGTAGCCGCCGAACAGGTCCAGGTAGCGCTCGCCGTCGGCGTCGATCAGGTGCGCCCCCTCGCCGCCGCGCCACACCTTGTCGAATCCAAGCGTGCGCAGGATGCGCCCCATCTGCGGGTTCAGATAGCGGTCGTTGAGCGCCATCTCCTCCCCGCCGCGGCCGGCGAGGATCTCTGCGATCGTGGGCGGTGGCTGGCCGTGCACGTCGCCGAGACTAGCTCGCGAGCCCGCAACCGAGCACATTTTTCAGACGTCTGTCTGCATAGCGCATCCGTTCGAGTGCGCGCTGCAGATCTCAAGCACCGGTGCGCACCGGTCGAAGCGTTCCATATGGCAGGAGAGTCCTGGCTATGCCCGACTGAGTTCGACCGCAGCCGCGTGGTTGACGCGAACGATGGCGTGCGCATGATTCGCAAGATCGGCTCCGGCGCTGTGGGGATCGCGCTCCTCATCTCCACGCCATGGCTCGGCTGGTGGACGTTCATCCTGTTCGCGCTGTCGGTGGCGAACTTCCTCAACGTCGACCGTCGCATCGACAAGAGCCCGCACCCCGAGCGCGTGAGCGTGTGGGCGATCCTCATCACGCTGCTGATAATGGGCACCGGCGTGGTCCTCAGCGGCGGCCCCTCCAGCCCCGCGCTGCCCTGGCTCGTGCTGCCCGCCGGCATGGTCGCCGCGCGCTTCCGTCCCCAGGTCGTGATCGCGGGTCTGCTCACGAGCGCGTTCGTGATCGTCGCCGCGACGCTCGGCGTCGACCCGCGGGCGACGATCGAGGACCCCGTTCCGGTGTTCGCCACGCTCGCGCTGCTCGTCGCGATGGTCTCGATCGTGTGGGCGCTGCAGGCAGCGGAGCTGCACCACCGCAGCGAGGCGATCCTCGACCCGCTCACGGGCCTGCTCAACCGCCACGCGCTCGCGCCGCGCTTCATCGAGCTCTCGATGCAGGCGCGCCTCGCACACCAGCCGATCTGCCTGTTGCTGTGCGACGTGGACAACTTCAAGGCCATCAACGACGAGCACGGCCACGACTGCGGCGACGCGGTCCTGCGCGACGTGGCCTACGCCCTGCGCAAGCACCTGCGCTCGTTCGAGCTCGTGTACCGTCTCGGCGGCGAGGAGTTCCTCGTGGTGCTGCCCGGCCTGGACACCGGCGCCGGCCAGGAGGTCGCCGAGCGCCTGCGCGTCGCGGTCGAACAGGCGCGTCCGCTCGGCTACACGGTCACGATCTCGATCGGCCTCAGCGCAGCGCGCGGGGAGCGGGTCGACTACGACAAGCAGTTCAAGGCCGCCGACATGGCGCTGTACGAAGCCAAGCGCGCGGGGCGCAACCGCGTGTTCGCGGCTCCGCCGCCGCTCGAAGCGGAGGCGGAGTGCGACTCGAGCGCCGCTGAGGTGCTTGCGCCGATCGCTGCGCCTGACGCCGCGCCGATCGCACTCTGACCGAGGCGCCGGCTACCGGCGAGCGGCTGCCGATCACGGGGCGCCAGGCACCTTGATCTTCGCGCAGATCCACCCGGTCCCTATGAAGCCCGTTTGTATGATGGGCGTCGCCTCGGGAACGACGATCAACAATGCGATCGAATTCATCGTGCAGTACACCTCCCGATCGGACGCGTTCTCAAAGTTCGCCTTGTACCATTCGACGGGATCGAGGTATCTCGTGACCGTAGAGACCGCTTTGTGAAATACCTGCTTTACCTTCTTTTTGAGGTACGAGCCCATATCCTTGCCAACGTTGCCGAGGCCATGGGACAACAACCCCGTCCCTTTCCACCGCACCCCGATGAAGGGGTCCTCGGTGTCCGCGGGCGATTCGTATTCGCCGGGTTCCGCCGCCGCGGCTTCGGCTGATTGTCGGGCCGCTTCTTCGGCGGCGCGCCGCGCCGCGGCTTCTCTTGCCGCTTCCCTGGCGACGATTTCCTGACCGATGGCGACGTTGAGTTCGTACAGCCACGACGAGACCCCATTTGTCCATTCGCCGCTCGCGTCGCTTGTGTTGACCGGGTCCGCTGAGGCGTACGCATAGGCGTTCGCCGAGCCCCCCGCCTGCGGGTCGGTCTGCAGGAATCTGCCGAGCTGGGGCACGTAGGAACGTGCGCCCATCGCGACCACGCCGCTGGCGAGCGTCGTGGCGCGCTGAGCGCCACCCAGCCAGGAGTACTTCGGCGGGCTGCCAGTGCGCGGCACCCCGTACTCCGTCGTGTCGTTCGACGAGCTCAGGCCCGTCGCGCTCGCGCTCAGCGACGCGGTGGCGACGACGTCTCCATGCAGGTTGGTGATCTGCATGATCGGCGCTTCCCCGTTCGTCTGCGTCGCCACGAGCGCCCCAGTCGCGTCCGCGACGTCGCGCGTCCAGCCGGTTGGGCCTTCCGCAGTCCACGAAGGCGAGCCTTCCGCGTTCCCATAGTGCAGCACGGAGGTAAGCGTTTTCGTGCCCGTCGCCACCATTTCACGCGTACGTGCCGAAGGGTCGAGATAGAACCCGTTGGTCTGACCGTTCTGGGTCTGACTCGCGGTCCTGCCATTGACGTAGTAGGAGCCCGTGAGCACGGTCCCGCCCGCGTCGCCCGCGGGCAACGAGGTCGTGTCCCCAAATGCGTCGTACGCCGCGCCCGTGTCTTTCACACGGTTCGCCGGGTCATAGGAGTGGCTGACCGTCGTTCCGCCTTCGCTCGCGCACACCCCACCAGCACCAGGAACACGCGACGTTTCAGACGTGCGGTTCGCGTCCGCGTCATATCCATACAGGCGTGTCGTGCAACCCAATCCCGCAGGGGTGTCCTGCACCTGCGTGAGGCGCCCGGCGGCGTCGTACTTGTACGCCTGCGAAGAGAGCGTGCTGGACTGCGTCATCCATTTTTCCGTGATCGACGGGACGACGCTGTCGCTGTACCACGTGCAATTCGACGAGCAGCTCGACGTGTCGACATATTCGACACCCGTCAACTGACCGTTCGCGTCGAAGATGTATTTCTCCACGACCCCGTTTCCGAAGTACTGAGCCCTGACGTTACCTTCCACGTCGTATTCCGCGATGAACGTGAGCGCGCTGTCGGCGATCGTCGTCGACGTCGCACCATAGGTATACGTCGCCGTGCCCTTGCCGTCATTGGTCGTCGCGGTGCGCCCGTCGATGTCGTAGGTGTATTTCGAGGTCACCCCGTCGGCATCCGTGTATTCACTCAGCTCGCCCCACTTGTCGAAGACGCTCGTGAGCGTCCTCGTCGTCGAGCCTTCGGTCGTGCTGCTCGTGACGAGCCGCCCCGAAGCCGAGTCATAGCCGAACGTGACCGTCGGCCGCGAAGTACCCGTCGTCGAGGTCACGGCTTCGGTTTTCACTCTCCCAGCGCCGTCGTAGGTCCGCACCGCTTTACGAGAGTCCGCGCCGACGACGGAAGTGACTTCATTGGACTGGTCCCACAGGTTATACGTCGTCGTCGTGACCGGCGGGTTCGGTATCCCAGCCGTTTCCGGAGCTTTCGCGAGCTTGCTCTGACACGGCAGATTCGCCCACTCCGGATGCAGGCCACACGCCGCGACTTTTGCATTCGCTAGCGCCGTGTAGTAGATCGTCTGCGTGTCATGCGAATCCCCACCCGCCTGGTTGCCCGCCGGCATGATCGCATCCGTCACCGCACCCGTCGTCGCGTCATACAGCTTCGTGCGCACCATTTTCAGGCCCGTCGGATCAGTCGTGATCGACGTCGGCTGGTGCAGTTTCCAGCCGAGACCTTCCTGGCCGGAGTAGGAGTTCACCGTCGTGTGCACGTCTTCTTCGGTCCCGCCCGTCAGCAGCGCACCCTCAGTCAGCTTGGTGACGAGGTGGTAGGGACCGCCCGTACCGGGCGCTCCTTCGTCGTAGAAGTAGCGCGTCTTGTGGCGCGCCAACACCTGAGTTCCGTTGGCGAGCTTGACCGTGTGCTGCGGCCCCATCGTGCTCAACACCTCGCTGCCATCTTCGCTGTAGGTGCTCTGGGAGTCGGTCAGCTGCGAGACTTCCAGCGGGTTCGATTCCTGTAGAGCCTTGGCCCGGTTGAGGGCCGACAGCGTCCTCACGACGTCGTTCTTGGAGTTGTATTCCGTGGTCGAGATGCCTTTGCTCGGGATCGCTCGGTTGACCGTGCGTCCGTCGCTGTCGAGGTAGTAGACGGTCGCGCGGGCGTAGCTGCTGGCCGGCCAGCCCTGCGGCGAATCCGGCGGGGCGATTGCCATCGCTTCGACCGGAGCGTCCGTCTGACCCCATTTGGCGACTTCGGTGCTGCTCATCGCATACGGAGCGCCGGTGCCGGAGACCGGCACGCCGTACTCCATCGTGGTGACGGCGCTCGTGCCCGGGGTCGGCGGGCTTGGCAGGAAGGCAGGGCGCGTGCCCGTGACCCACTTGGCGATCTTGCTGGTGGTCTGGTTGAGCACGTACATCGAGCCGTTGCTCGCGGTGGGGTAGGTCGCCACCCCGTACACTCCGGCCGCTTCGGTGAACAGCTGAAGCGAGGAGGAGCCGCTGAACTTCTGCACGTTCGAGTTCGTTTTGTCCGCCACGAACAGGTTGCCCGACTGCAGCGCGAGGCCCTGCGGACCGCCGAGGTGCCCTTCGCCCGTGCCCGCGCTCCCAAACTGCGACTGATAGGTCAACACCGGCGGCAACCCCGACGTCGTGGAAAACACCTCGACGCGATGGCCCCCGGCGTCGGTCGCGTAGAGCTTGGATGCGCCTTCGTCCACCGCCAAGCCACCCACACCCGTGAACTGACCGTTGCCGGTCCCGGCACCGCCATACACCGTCCCGGGAGTCATCACATTGGGAGGCCCGAAGAAGGTGGCGATCTGAGATCCCACGCCGACGACCAGCGTCTCCAGCGTGCCGGCTTTGGTGATCGCGACCGATGTCGGGGAGGTGCCGGTCCCGGTCGAAGAGAGCCCCGCGAGCGAGCCGGCGCTCGTGAGCGCCTCGATGCGACTGTTGCCGGTGTCCGCCACCCACACTGTGCCGGTGATCTGGTCGACGGCGATCCCGGACGGGCCTTTGAACTGCAGGTTGCCCGATCCCAACGTCCCATACGCCGCGAGGAACGCGCCCGCGGATGAGAACTTCTCCACCCGGTTGTTGCCGGTGTCCGCCACCCAGATGTTGCCGGAGCTGTCGGTCGCGATGCCCGACGGCCCGTTCAGCTGGCCGTTGCCACTGCCTTTGCTCGCGAATTCAGCGGTTTTTTCCATGTAGGTGTTCGGCAAGATCACACCCGTCGAGTTCGACGCGACCGTCATGGCGCCATTCGAGTTGTCTGCGGTCAGGAGCACCTTCAGCCAGCGGTTCGCGCCGTGATATTCGACGCGGTAGCTCGAGTTGGTGGCGCCTGTGATCGGAGAGCACGATTCCGCTTCGGCGATCGTCTGGCATTCCTCCCACTGATAGCCATAGGCGAGCGGCGTGTTCGTCCACGTTCCTGTCGTCACCGTCATCGTCTTGCCCTCCGGCGCGTTCGTGCTCAACGCCGGCAGAGCGGTGTTCTGCGGCGCGATGCCCGTTCCCGCCGCGGTCGTAGTCGCAGGCCGCGTCGTCTTCAACAGATGACCGGTTCTGATGTCGCCCGCAGACGTGCCGTATGTGAATAGCCAAGGCTGTTCACCGCCTGGCACGAGCGCGGTCACGCGCCCTTCGACGTCATACCCGTACGTCGTCTTCACCGCCGGAGAGACCCGCGGATCCCACTCGGCACGCAGACGCCCGGAGCCGTCGTAAGAGTACTGCGCGACCACCGTGGTGCTCATCGCCGAGGTCGACGGATCCCACGCGGTGAACGTCACCTGCTTGAGACGTCCGTTGTAGTCGCCCCATTGGCTTTCGTTTTCGCCCGTGGCGGTCGTCGAGGTCGCGTACACGAAGTTCAGCGCGCGGCAGCCCCGCACGAGCGTCCCGGTGCACGTCACGTTCGCCGGAACCGGCGCGAGCACTTCGGTCGGCTCGATCGCCGAGCCCGCCACCTGGTAGGAGAAGGTGGTCACATTCGTGTTGTTCGGCTGGGATTCAGATACCGGAACCCACGTGTTCCCGGTCCCGCCCGCGGGGAGCTTGAACGTCGTAGTCGCGCCCGCCGTCGACAGCTGGAACTGCGCTTTGCCTTCCACCGTGCTTTCCACGAGCTTCAGATTGCTGTCGCCTTTCGGAGCCGTGTATTCGCCACCCACGCCGGGCGTGAACAGCGACTTCAGCCCATCGCCGCTGTCCAGCAGCACGCTGCCGGTCGGGAGCTTGACGATGCTCTGCGCCGATCCGCCCAGATCCAGCTTCCAGTTCGGGCCGAGCGGCCCTTCCACGCCATCGGTCAGATGCTCGGAGCCGAAGCCACGACCGACGATCAGCTGGCCGCCCGCCGTCGCAACCGAGACGTCGGTGGACCTCAGCGTCAACTCCCCGGACTCCGGATTCACAGAGCCCGGCCCGGTCTCCAGCGGCGTGACAGGCCGGGTGACGAAAATCGCCATTTCCTTCGTCGCCTTGTTGCCCGCTTTGTCGGTGGCGGTCAAGACGAGCTGGTGCTGGCCGACGGCGAACTGGCTGCCGCTGATCGTCCATTCACCGGTCGTCGAGCACGGACCCACCGAGCAGCCGCCCTGAGGCGTGCCGAAGGGAATGCCGTCGACGGTGATCGCCAGCGGCGAGAGACCCGAGCTCGGCGTCGTGCCCGCACCGTCGCTCGCGCTCGCCGTCAGCTTGTACACCGAGTCGTTGATTTCCGCGTTCGCCGGCAACCCCGCGAGCGCGAGATCATGAGGCGCCGAGTTGTCGACTTTTATTTTCAGCGAGGTAGTGGTGTCGCCGTGCGTGGCGTTCGAGCCGGTCACTTCGACAGTGTCTTCGCCATCGGGGTACCACGTCCCCCACAGACCTCCCTTGAGTTCCGCAGGGCACTGTACCTCGAAGCAGTTGAAACCGACGTAGTGTTCCACCCCCGGCACCTGGGGCGAGCGAGCTTTGATTTCGGTGACGCCAATGCCCACGTCGTTCGCTTTGACGGCGTAGAGGTTCCCTGATGAAATCCCCCCGAGCCAACCGCCCGTGTGAGCTACGTTGACGCGGCTTTCGATCGTCACGTCGGTCGTGTCGGCTTCCACCGTAGGCGGCGTTTCCTGCACGATCCTGACCGAAGCGTTGTACATGGTGGTCGTGAAGCTGCTGCCGGTTTTGGTGGCCCACTGGCCGAACTCGGCAGCGTTGTTCGCGCTGCCGGCAACGTGCACAACGCGAAAGCCGAGTCCGAAGTTGGCAGGCTCGATTTCCTGACCTTCGACGACTTTGGTGTTTGCCGCGATCAACAGGCGATTTTCGATGTCGTTCCCTGGATCCACGCTCGTCGCTTCCACGCCGATAGCTTCGATCTTCGAAACGCCTTTCGTTTCGTACGCCCACGCGCCGAACTGTCCGACTGAATAGGTGCCCCACCCTTCATCGGTCAGCGTCGCGACTTCAGTGCGCATGACGAGACCGAACGCCGATGAGTTGTTGGTTACGCTGTTCCACCCGCCGTAGATGATCTGTTTGTCTTCTACGACCGGGTCGACATCGATCGGATACTGGAAGTCGCCGCTGCGGTGGACCACGTGAAGCACCAGGCGATTCCCCGCCACAGACATCGTGACCGGCACGGGAGTGCCCGTCGCGTCCTGTGCCAGCGGCGGCAGCACGTTGGCGACGACGTCGCCGTCGAGGGAGATCGCCACCCCCGAACGGCGCTGGGCGAGGCGCACACGCCCGGGGCCGGAGACCGCGAAGGACAGGCGCTGCGGGCTGCGCGCCGAACGCAGCACCGCATCCACGGCCACGCCCTGGGCGACAGGCTTCAACAGCGTGTCCGCATCAGTCTGGGTGTTCGCATAGAGCACACCTCCGCCGTCGAGGACGCCCGGGGAACCCGCGCCCTGAGCCGGTGCGATCGACAGGCCGGTGTCGGTGAGCGTCATGCCGGCATCAGCGTGAGCGTGCAGCAACACACCCGAAGCCGTCCGGCTCGGCTCAAACCCTCCGCCGGAGCGACGCAGTCGCAGATCGATCGGGACCTCACGACCGCTCGCAGTGCGTGTCGCGATCGGCACGCTCGACTCCAATACCCCATGCTTGCCGTGCCCGAGATCGAGACTCGCGGCGTGGTCGCTGAGGTAGCGCGTGATCCTCTGCCCCGGAGCGAGCATCGAGGCGGTCGTGGAGGAGGAGACGGCCAGCGCCTCGGGGAAGGTTTGGCGCGCGAGGCGCGCGGCAGACGCCGTGTCGAGACCGCTGAAGGCATGCCGCGAGGCGCTTCGTGTGGCGATGGCGACCGGATCCGTACGGCGCACGCGTTCGGCGATGAGCGCCTGCTGTGCGCCCGTCAGCTGTTCAAAGCCCGGAAGCGCGAGCGAGTCGAGCGAGCTCGTCGAGCGAGAGTCCAGGCCAGAGAAGGCCCACGCGGAACCGCACGCGGACACGAACGCAAACGTCCCCACCGTCCATAGCAAAACCAGTCGTCGCATCGACTCTCCCCCCAGGGTTTGGAATATCTGCGCCACTCGGGTCCAGTGCGCCTCCTCCAAGGACACCGCGAACCCTCATCGGACCCTACCAGGGATGATAATAAGCTGTCAAGCGTATCTAGATATCTATCCCCATGCCTGGCCTCTATTCAAACCAAGGATCTCCGCCCATCAGGACATCGGATGGCTGTCTGCAGTTGGGTGTTTGAACCTCGCGCAATCGGGGTACACTGGGGAGGAGGTCCATGCGATCGGATCGACCAACGACCAGAGCGAACGACAAGGAAGGGAGCCCATGATGCCCGCAAGCTCCGCAACCGCAACGTTGAACGCCAGCGCCCTCCCGGGGGCTGACGAGGACACGGACGAGCTGTTCGCGCGCTGGCAGCGCGACGGCGACCACGCCGCGCGCGAGGCGCTCGTGCGCCGCTTCATGCCCTTGACCCGCAGCCTCACGCGCCGCTATGGCCGCTCCTCCGAGCCGTTCGAGGATCTGCTGCAGGTCGCCTCGTTGGGCCTGCTGAAGGCGATCGACCGCTACGACGCCACGCGCGGTCACGCGTTCCAGTCCTTCGCGGTACCCACGATCCTCGGCGAGATGCGCCGCTACTTCCGCGACTCCGGTTGGGCGATCCACGTGCCGCGCGGCGCCCAGGAGCGCGCGCTGAAGGTCCGAAACGCTCAGGAGCGACTCTCCAACGAGCACGGCCATGCCCCGACGGTCAATCAGCTCGCGCAGTTCCTCGAGCTCGACACCGAGCAGGTGATCGACGCGCTGCAGGCGATCCAGGCCTATGAGACGGTCTCGCTCGACGCGCCGCGGCCCGGCGGAGACGAGGAGGCCCCCTCCTACGGCGAGATGATCGGCAGCGAGGACACGCGCTACGAGCTCGTGGAGCTCGACGCCACGCTCGCGTCGGTGCTCGAGCACATCCCCGCCCGGCAGCGCATGATTCTGCGCATGCGCTTCATGGAGGACCTCACTCAAACCGAGATCGCGGAGCGCGTCGGCATCTCCCAGATGCAGGTCTCGCGCCTGCTGCGACGCTCGCTCGATCAGCTGCGCACGCTCACGCGTGAGCCCGCAGAGGCCCGCTAGTCAGCCACCTCCGCGGACGCGGGCGTCTTGCCCAATATCTGTCTGAATCTCGCCAACAAGGCCGAGAACGTCCTGCTTGTCCGCCAGGCCCTCGGGGGCTTGGCGGACGTGATCGCGCTCGACGCCGTCGAGCTGAACGATCTCAGCACCGCGGTCACCGAGGCGTGCAACAACGTCGTGCTGCACGCCTACGAGGGCGAAGAGGGTCCGATGGAGGTGGAGATCCACGCTTGCGAGCCGGCGCTGAGGGTCGTCGTGCGCGACCACGGCGTGGGCATCAAGCCACGTGTCCGCAGTGCGGAGGACGCCCCCGGCGGGATTGGTCTGCCGGTGATTCGCGCGCTCGCCCACAGGGCTGAGTTCGTCGACCTGGACCCCGGGCCGGGCACGGAGGTGCGGATGGAGTTCGCCACCGCGAAGAAGCCATCGCTCGTGGAGCCGACGCCGGAGGCGCTGTACGAGTTCCCGCCCACGATCGGTGGCGAGCAGGCGTCGGAGACGCTGGCGCTGGCGCTGGCTCCGAGCGCGCTGGCGCGGTCGGTGCTGCCGCGCGTGCTCAGCGGGCTCGCCGCGCGGGCACATTTCTCCACCGATCGCATCGCGGAGACGCAGCTGCTCGCGGACGCGCTGATCGACCGCACCGACGGTTCGATCGGCGCGAGCCACCTGAGTGTGAGCGTAGACGTGACCCCCTGCATGCTCGATCTGCAGCTGGGGCCGCTGCTGACGGGCCGCGGAGATGCGCTGCTGAACGACGACCCCAATGGGCGGGGACTGGGCGGGATGCTCGACCGCCTCGCCGACGCCCACCGCGTGTCCTGCGTCGCCGGGGGCGCCGGGGAGATCCTTGCGCTGCGGTTGAGCGCCCGGCGCTGAGAGCCCACGAACGCCAAGCCGGCCGGCCCCCGAGCGCTGAAAAAGACGACATGCCGGCCGCTCAGCCACGAAGGCGAGCGAGGCCGACATGCCGCCTCGAGTCACCCCCCAATGGGCGGCGGCTGCGGGGGGCTCGCATCCGCCGCCGCCAGGGGCGACACTGGCATTCAGTTCCATTCCCGCCTCGAGCGAGCTCTAAACCGGTTCCCAGAAAAATTTCTACAGGGTCGCGTGGGTTTCGAGCGAGGCGCCCCGGGGAACCGTCAGTTCATGGCAATTCGCACAAACGAGACGAGCGCTTCACGCTCCGGCGACGGCGTCGAGATCGGAACGATCGACACGAACATCCCCGCGCGCCTGGATCGCCTGCCGTGGTCGCGCTTTCACTGGCGGATCATCATCGGCCTCGGCACCGTGTGGATCCTCGACGGACTCGAGGTGACGATCGTCGGCGCGATCTCGGGGCGCCTGTCGGAAAAGGGCGCTGGCGTGGGCATCTCCGCGAGCGATGTCTCCGGCCTGGCGGCGAGCCTGTATGTGGCGGGCGCGTGCGTGGGCGCGTTGATCTTCGGGCAGCTCGACCGACCGCTTCGGGCGCAAGCGCCTGTTCATGGTCACGCTCGGGCTCTACCTGATCGCGACCGTGCTCACGGCGCTGTCGTTCTCGCCGCTGTGGTTCTTCGTGTTCCGCTTCCTCACCGGCATGGGGATCGGCGGGGAGTACTCGGCGATCAACTCCGCCATCGACGAGCTGATCCCCGCCAAGCACCGCGGCCATGCGGACATCTCGATCAACGGCAGCTACTGGGGCGGAGCGATCGCCGGCTCGCTGCTGGCGGTGCTCGCGCTGAACACGAGCATCTTCGCGATCGACGTCGGCTGGCGGCTGTGCTTCGGGCTCGGCGCGGTGTTCGGCCTGGGCATCCTGCTGGTGCGCCGCAGCGTCCCCGAGAGCCCGCGCTGGCTGTTCGTCCACGGACGCGAGCAGGAGGCCGAGGAGATCGTCGCGGGCATCGAGCGCGAAGTCCAAGAACAGACCGGCGAGGAGCTCCCCGACGTCGAGGAGAGCATGACCGTGCGCCAGCGCAAGACGATCCCGCTGGGGTTGATCGTGCGTTCGGTGGTCACGATGTATCCCAAGCGCACCGTGCTCGGCCTCGCGCTGTTCGTCGGTCAGGCGTTCCTGTACAACGCGGTGCTGTTCAGCCTCGGCTACTTCCTGAAGACGTTCTTCGCCATCGCAAGCGGCGACGTCCCCTACTACATCGCGATCTTCGCGCTCGGCAACCTGCTCGGCCCGCTCACGCTCGCGCGGCTGTTCGACACCGTTGGGCGCCGGCCGATGATCTCCAGTTGCTACCTGCTCTCCGGCGGCCTGCTCGCGCTGACCGCGTTCCTGTTCAAAGCCGGCCAGTTCGACGCCGTCGGAATCGTCGCCGCGTTGATGGTGATCTTCTTCTTCGCCTCCGCCGGCGCGAGCGCCGCGTACCTGACGGTGTCGGAGATCTTCCCGCTCGAGACGCGCGCGCTGTGCATAGCGGTGTTCTATGCGGTCGGCACCGGCGCGGGCGGGATCGTGGGGCCGCTGCTGTTTGCGCACCTGATCGAAAGCGGCAAGGTCAGCCACATCTTCGCTGGCTTCATGATCGGTGCGGTGGTGATGATCCTCGGCGGTCTCGCCGAGCTGCTGATCGGCGTCAAAGCGGAGCGGGTCGGCCTGGAGAGCATCGCGCGACCGCTCACGGTCGAGGACGCCGGCGCCGGCGCTGGGAGGGCCGAGGCGCCGGCGGCCGCGACCGTGTGAGGCAAGGCCGGCGCACCCGCTCCTCGCACCCGCTCCTGTTTGACAACAGCTGAATTCGGGCAATCAACACATAGGCCCGGTACCGCTCAGGCGCCGGGGATCCGACACGAATCGAGGGCAAACATGGTGGCACTACTCGCACTTATCCTGATATTGGCCATCTTCGGCGGCCTGGGCTTTGCCGCTCACGTCCTGTGGTACGTGCTCATCTTCGCGGTGCTGCTGTGGCTCATCGGCTTCTTCGTCGGTGGGGTGTCCGAGGGTGGCGGTCGGCGCTGGTATGGCCGTTGGTAGCGTTACGCACCAGCCGCCGCAACTGCTGGACGACCCGCTCCCGCGACCGCGAGCGCCTATCCAAGAGCGCGCTTTCGGCCTGTGGGAGCTGGGCTCGATGCGCCATTTCGTCTCAGCGTGGGCGCGCGAGGAGATGCTCGACGACGAGCGCCGCGAACGCTTGGTGCTGGCCGTGAACGAGCTGGCTACCAACAGCGTCCGCCATGGGGGTGGCTCCGGCAGATTGCGCGTGTGGAGGGAGTCCGACACGCTGCTGTGCGAGGTTCTCGACGACGGGCACATGACCGAACCGCTCGCCGGACAACGATGCCCCGGCCCCCGGTCGCTCGGAGGTCGCGGTCTGTGGATCGTCAACCAGCTGTGCGATCTCGTGCAGCTGCGATCCTCGGCGCGCGGCACCGTGGTGCGAACGCACACGCGCATCGACTGACCGCGCTCGCCGCGCTGCCGAGGAGCCTCCCGAGCGCTGCGGCGGTGGGTGAGATACTTGACGCGATATGGACGACGTGGCTGTAGAGCTGCTCGTCGAGGCTGGGGTCGCGCTCGCGGAGTCCCTCGACATGACCCACACGCTGGGTCGCGTCGCGCGCCTGACCGTGCCACGACTGGCGGACCTTTGCGTGATAGATCTGATCGCGCCGGACGGCTCGATCAAGCAGATGGCCGTCGCATCCGCCGATGAGGAAGTGGCGCGCGATCTGCGAGCGCTGCGCGAGCGCCAGCAGCTGAACCCCGACGGCGAGCACCCCGTGGCGCGCGTGATCCGCAGCGGCGAGCCTGAGCTGCGCACGGTCATGACGGGCGCTCAACTGCGCTCGTTCGCGGAGGGCTCCGAGCACGCCCAGTTCATGCTCGCCCACGGCTACCACTCTGCTGCTGTCGCGCCGCTGCTGGCGCGCCGCCGCACGCTGGGCGCGCTGTCGGTGCTGCGCTTGGCGGGCGGGGAGCCCTACACCGCCGCCGACATGAACCTCGTGAGCGAGCTCGCGCGGCGGGCGGCGCTGGCGATCGACAACGCGCGCCTGTTCTCGGAGGTGCGCCGCGTCGAGCAGCGTCTGGAGGCGATCCTCGTGAACGTCGCCGAGGCGATCACGCTTACCGATGCGCAGGGGCGCATGCTGTTCGCCAACCAGGCCGCGGCGGACCTGCTGGGCGCGAGCACGCCGGCGGAGCTGACGAGCGCGGCCCCCGGCTCGGTCATGGGGCGCTTTCTCGTCCTGGACGAGCACGGCCGGGAGCTCGACCTGGAGCAGATGCCGGGCCGCAGGCTGTTCGCGGGCGAGGAGCCGGAGCCGCTGCTGGTGAGGAACATCGTCCGCTCCAGCGGCGAGGAGCGCTGGCTGATGGTGCGCGCCTCGCCCGTGCACGACCTGGAGACGGGGGAGCTTCTGTATGCGGTGAACGTGTTCGAGAACATCACCGAGGTCAAGCGCGTGCAGCTGGCGGAAAGCTTCATGGCGGAGGCCAGCCGGGTGCTGGCGTCATCGATGGACTACGCCGAGACGCTCGCGCGCGTGGCGCGGCTGGCGGTGCCGCAGATCGCGGACTGGTGCGCGGTGGACGTGGTGGGCGAGGACGGCGAGATCGCGCGCGTGGCGACCCATCACGCCGACCCGAGCAAGCTGGCGCTGGCGCAGGCGCTCGACCGCGACTACCACCCCTCGCGCGAGGAGCCGCTGGGCGTCCCGGAGGTGATCCGCTCGGGGCAGGCGCGCATCTACACGGACATCACCCCCGAGGCGCTCGCGGCGTACGCGCACGACGAGGGGCACCTGGAGATGCTGCGCGCGATCGGCGCCACGTCGGTGATCATCGTGCCGCTGAGCGCGCCTACGCGCACGGTCGGCGCGATCACGCTCGTCGCCGCGGAGTCCTCCCGCCGCCTCACGCAGGCTGACCTCGGGCTTGCGGTGCGCCTCGGCAGACGGGCCGGCACGGCGGTGGAGAGCGCGCGGCTGTACACCGAGCGCACGCGCATCGCGGAGATCCTGCAGGCGGCGCTGCTGCCCGAGTCGCTGCCTGAGATCCCGGGTGTGGAGTTGGAGACGCTGTATCACGCGGCGGGCGAGCTGAACGACGTGGGCGGCGACTTCTACGACGTGTTCCCCTACGGCCCCGACCGCTGGCTGCTTGCGATCGGCGACGTGTGCGGCAAGGGTCCACGCGCGGCGGGCGTGACGGCGCTGGCGCGTCACACGCTGCGCACCGCGGCGGTGCTCGGCCAGGCCCCTGGGGGCATGCTCGCGACGCTGCACGCCGCGCTCAGCGCTCAGCCCGCGGGCGCGGATCTGTGCACCGTGTGCGTGATCGTGCTCGAGCGCATGCCGACGCACGCGCGGCTGACGGTGGCGTTGGCCGGACATCCGCAGCCGCTGCTGATCGACGCCGACGGGAGCGTCGCGCGGCTGGGCACGCCGGGGACGCTGCTGGGCGTGGTGAACCCGATCGAGATCCACGAGGTCGCCGCCGAGCTGCACCCCGGCGAGACGCTGCTGCTCTACACCGACGGGCTCCC
This sequence comes from uncultured Solirubrobacteraceae bacterium, assembly GCA_963813055.1. Taxonomy (GTDB): domain Bacteria; phylum Actinomycetota; class Thermoleophilia; order Solirubrobacterales; family Solirubrobacteraceae; genus Palsa-744. The sequence continues at coordinate 531,345 of CAWEXM010000004.1, read as the reverse complement.
GGAGGCGGGCCGCTCGGGCGTGCAGCTCGGCGAGGAGCGCCTGCTGGAGCTGTGCGCGCAAGCGCCTGAGCTCGGCGTCGCGGGCCTGCTGCGGCGCATCGAGGATGCGGCGGTCGACCACGCGGGGGGCACGCTGCGCGACGACATTGCGCTCATGGCGTTGAACGTTGGCTAGAATCGATGCTATGGGGGTACAGGATCAGCTTCAGATCGATGTCCGCCAGGAGGCCGATCGAGCGATTGTGACGCTCGTCGGAGAACTCGACATGGCGAATGCGTCGCTGCTCCAGGACGCGCTCGACGCTGACGGGCTCGCCACGACCTCGACGGTCGTGCTGGACCTGCAGGAGCTGCAGTTCATCGACTCGACCGGCCTGCGGATCATCCTCGCCACGCGCGAGCGCTGCCGCGAGCGCGGGCAGGAGTTCGCGGTCACGCCTGGCTCCGACCAGGTGCAGCGCCTGTTGAGCGTGACAGGCGTGGGCGAGCACCTGCGCACGGTCGCCACGGCTGACGAACTACTCGTCTAGCAACTCAGCCACGCGCCGCTGCAAGAACCTCCGCTCGGTCTCCGAGCGCACGAGCGCGAGCGCACGCTCGTACTCCTCGCGAGCCTCGGCGCTGCGCCCGAGGCGGCGCAGCAACTCGGCGCGGGCGGCGTGTAGGTACTGGTAGTCATCGAGCTCCACCCGGTCGAGCAGCTCGAGCCCCGCCTGCGGCCCATCCGCTTCGGCGACGGCGACGGCGCGGTTGAGCTCCACGACGGGCGATCCGGTGAGCGCGCTCAGCTCGCCGTAGAGCGCGGCGATGCGCGGCCAGTCGCTGTGGGGCTCGGCGTGCAGCGAGGCGATGGCGGCCTGCAGCACGTAGGGCCCTGAGCCGCGCAGCGCGCGTGCGCGCTCGAGCGCCGCGCGTCCGGCGCGGATCTGCTCGTGGTCCCAAAGCGCGCGGTCCTGCTCGGCGAGCAGCACCAGCTCGCCGTCGCGCACGCGCGCGCCGCGGCGCGAGTCGGCGAGCAGCATCAGCGCGAGCAGACCGCACACCTCGGGCTCGTCTGGCATCAGCTCCACGAGCGCCGCGCCGAGGCGGATCGCCTCCGCACACAGCTCGCCCCCGCCGTCGTAGCCGGCGTTGAAGATCAGGTACACGACCGCGAGCACCGCGCTGAGGCGGTCTGGCAGCAGGTGCGCGGGCGGGATGCGGAAAGGTATGGCAGCGTCGCGGATCTTGCGCTTGGCGCGCACGAGCCGCTGCGCCATCGTGGCCTCGGGCACGAGGAACGCGCGCGCGATCTCCCCCGTGGTGAGCCCGCCGAGCGCGCGCAGTGTGAGCGCGACCTGCGCGTCGGTGGCGAGCGCGGGGTGGCAGCACGTGAAGATCAGCTCCAGGCGCTCGTCGTGGAAGGCGGTGTCGTCCATCGTCTCCTCCACGGCCTGTGGCGTCTCATCGGCGATCAGCTTCGTCTTGGCGGCGAGCGTGCGCTCGCGGCGGATGCGGTCGATCGCGCGATTGCGCGCCGTCGTGATGAGCCATGCCCCGGGGTTGGCCGGCGTGCCGTCGCGCGGCCAGCGCTCGGCGGCGACGGCGAATGCCTCCTGGGCGGCCTCCTCGGCGAGGTCGAAGTCGCCGAGGAAGCCGACCAGCGCGGCCAGCACGCGGCCCCACTGCTCGTGGAAGACCCGCTCGATCAGCGTTCCACCAGCGGCCGCACCTCGACCGCGCCGCCCATGCGCGCCGCGGGGATGCGCGCGGCGAGCTCGATCGCCGCGTCGAGGTCGTCGGCCTGCAGCAGGTAGTAGCCGCCGAGCGCCTCCTTGGTCTCCGCGAACGGCCCGTCGGTGGTGAGCGTGCGCCCGTCCTGCACGCGCACGGTCGTGGCGGTGCTCGCCTCCTGCAGCTGCGCGCCGCCGGTCACTCCGGGGGTCTGGAAGATCGCGGCGTACTCCCCCATCACCGCGTTCTGTTCCTCCGCGGTGAGTTCATCCCATGCGGTGGTGACGCCGTCGGAGAAGATCTGGAGCATGTAGTTCATCGGTGTTTGCCTCCTTGGGGCAGGTTATTGATCTGCCCTCTAGACGATCCCTGTGACGCCCGCTCGACGTATATGCCTATATAAATATATAAATATCTGGTTATGCTTGTGGGGTGACGAGCATGGTGTTCGACGTCGTGGCCGAGCCCGCCCGCCGCGGGCTGTTGGATCTGCTGATGGCCGAGGGGCCGCTGCCCGTGGGAGCGCTCGTGGCTCGCAGCGGCTTGAGCCAGCCGAACACCTCGCGCCATCTGCGCGTGCTGCGCGAAGCGGGCCTCGTGGAGTGCCGCGCGGAGGGGCGGCGGCGGGTGTATGCGGTGCGCGGCGAGGGGTTCGCCGAGCTGGCGATGTGGCTGGCGCCGTATGTGCGGCTGTGGCAGAGAGCGGGCTGAACGGCTTAGACGAGCGCGTAGGCGCGAGCTTGGGTGGCGCTCGCCACCTCCTCGCCGCGCTCGGTGAGATACCACGAGTTCGCGGCGCCGTACTCATAGCCGAGACCGTGGTTCTCGATCAGCTCGAGCCGCGCGAGCCGTTGCAGCATCTTTGAGATCTGGCCGTGGTCCACTATCCCCGAGACTTCGGCGATCTTCGTGTTGCTCGCACCCGGGAACCAACCGATCGCCGCGAGAACCAGTGCAGTGCGCTGCGTGAGTCGGATCTTCAGGCCGTCCAGCGGGTCCTCCCCATTCACCTGAACCGACGCCGTCGCCGCGGGGCAGGCCGACGGCACCCGCGCGTTCAGTTCGCTTCTCGCGGCCCTCCTGCCCAGGTATGGGAGCACGATCATGTACATCAACGGTCCGAGCAGGTTCATCAACGGCTCCTTGGACGGACTCGTCACGCGCGCGTGCAGCACCTCGACCACGCCGCCGACGACGCCTTCCGCAACAACGCCGGGCGGACCGAAATCCCCCTTGTACTCGGAGCGCCCCTGGTCGATCAGGTCCGCCAACTGATCGAGCACCTGCGCCCGGCGCTCCAGCACATTCTCGCCGCCCTTGCGCAGCTCCACGACCCAGAACTTCGCGAGCGCGGGCTCGCGTTCCATCATCGCGAGCAGGCCCGCGAGCGCTGCGCGAGTCCTCACCCGCCACGGGCGCTCGTCGTCATACGCGCCGCCCGTCACGGCTATCGCGAGCTTGAGCGTCTCCTCGAACAGCGCGAGGAAGCAGTCGTCGCGGTTGGCGAACGCCTCGTAGAAGGTCTTGCGCGAGACGCGTGCCCTGCCGATGACTTCCGCAACGGTAAACCGCGCGTAGCCGACCTCCGCGATCGTGTCTGACGCCGCCTTGAGCATGCGCGCCCGCTGGATCTCGCTCATATCCTCCCGGCCGCGTGGCATCAGAACCTCGGCAGCTCCAGCAGGTCGTCCGTCCACTCGCCGTTCGAGCACGCGCGCAGGTGAGGCGAGCGGTCGCGCACCAGCACAACCGCAACAGACAGCCGCTCCGATCCCCTCACGACCACGGCCTGGTTGTCCTTGCTGTCCGACAGCCACGCCACGATCGCCGCGGTCGTGCTCTCGCCTTGCGCCGTGGACGCGCTGGACCACCGGACGTCCGCGATGTGCTCGTGGGCCTCGCCTCCCACCAGCCTGACTGCGGTGATCTCGATCATCCGGTCCATGGCGGCAAGATCATTCTGTACGGGAGCGTATCAAAGATATCTCCCGTGAACTAGCGCTATCTGGTGTTAGTTGTACGTATTCGGTATGTTATATTCCGGGTGTAATGCTGAGTGGTCCGGCGCTTTCACGCCGGACCACTGGTCCTCCTCCCGCCGGCGGCTGCTCTAACGTCAGCCGGCGTGGCGTCGGTGCGTGGCGTGGGCCCGACTCCGCTTCGCCTTGCGGGCCTTCTTGGCCTTGGGTGTCGCGCAGCCGGTCGGGGCGATCTTCGTATTCTGATGGATCACCGCGCCGTTCTGTGCGACCAGTTCGGTTGGCATCACGAGCTTCTGCTTGCAAAAGCTGAACTTCGCCTTCGCCGGCAGGTTCACGGCCAGCGCCGAGGACTTCCCCTGCGGCAGCGTCAGTTCGAAGTTCGTGAACGGGACGTCGGGGACGGTCTTGAACGTCGTGCTCGTGATGCTCGCTTTGCTGATGAACGTCGTCCCCACGAGGTGAAAGGTGATCCCATAGCCCTGCAGCACGATCACGAGGCTGGGGAACGCTTCGCCGCCGTGGGAGACGAAGATCGCCGGGCCCCGTCAGCGGGACCGGCAGCAGCGGAGTGCTGACCGTCGCGTGACCCACGATCGATCCAGCCGGGCAACCAGCCGGGTTCGCTTCGAACTGCGCCGAGGTGCACGCTTTCTGAAGCGTCGTCAGGCGCGACGGAAGCTGCTTCGGCAGTTCCACTTTCACCTTCGTCAGGTTCGTCGCGCCCTGACCGGCATAGGGGTAGCTGACCTTCGCGGTCAAGCTCGCCCCGTTCGCTTTCGACGCCTGCCCTGCCGTCGAGACCGAGAACTTCGGCGCGAACTTCATGCCCGCGCAGCCGCCCACCTGGAAGTGGCTGGACAACGGCGCCGTCAGCCCGTTCGAGGACAGCGCTTCGCCCGTCAGGCTCATCGAGTTGCAGTTCGTCGGGTTCAACACGAACCCGGGCCGGTCGATCGTTGCGACGATCGAGCGCACCCTGAGCGGCACGCCGTCGACGACCTGCGGGATCGGATCGGTCTTGACAGTCACCTGGGCGGTCGCAGGGTCGATGAACAGCCGCGGCGCGGACGACGACCGAGCCCAGGTCGAATGGTCCGGCGACAGCGGGCGTGATGAACATCAGCGACAGCGGAGCACCCTTGTAGGGTCCGGCCAGGTAGGCGTTGCCGTTGACGTAGTACGGGTTGCTGCCCGGTCCGGCGCCGGTCGTGAGCGTGCCGACCTGACTCGCGACCGGGCAGGAGGGGCTCGCCTGCTCTTCTCTGCCGGTCTTCGTCGAGGCCGCGGCGATCGCCGCCTCCGAGCAGTACGGGATCCCGGCGAGCTTCGCCGTGAACCCGGGAGGCGTCGTCAGGTTCAGCCCTGCGATCTCCTGTTCCCCGTCGTTACGCGCGATCTTCAGGACGAACGGCGCCGAGGCTCCCGCCGACGCGGATTCGGTTCCGGCGCTGAAGCCGGGGCCGAACGGCCGTTCCTGCGGTGTGTTCGCACACGCCGCGCCATTGGGACCGGACGTCACCTGGAACGACGACGTCGGGTGCGCGTCCGGGGTGCCCGGCGTCGACCACGGGACGAGGTCGGTCGTCGTCGTGAACGTTCCGCAGGTGGTCGGGATCGCCAGCGGCGCCCTGGGGCCTGGGTTGAACTTCAGGTCCAGGTGCTTGACCGGCAGTTGCGGGTTTTCGGTGAAGGTCGCCGTGAGCTGACCGGTGCTCGGGTCGGCGACCACCGTGCCGGGGACCTTCACGTTGATCCCGTCGTTCGCGGCCTCGACCTGCAGCAGCACGCGGAACGTCCCGCCGTGACCGCCGGGCGGCAGGTCCCCGGGGTGGGGCTTCAGCACATACAGGTCTCCCGGCAGCGGTTCCGCGCCGGTGATCGCATCGGTCGTCGCGTCGCGTGTCGCCAGCAGCGGCGAGGTCCCGACGAGCGTGCCGATTTTCGAGCTGTCGGGGCAACTGGCGGGTGTGGTGTTGTCGTAGTTCACCTGGTCGCCGGCCGGGTCGCTCGCTTGGTCTGAGCAGCCGCTCAGACCCGCGGCGGCCGAGGGCGAGATGCTCACGCCGGCCGGAAGCGTCACCTGTGCGTCCTTCAGCTCCGGCGCCTGCGGGATGGAAGGGTCGAACACGGTGTTCGGATCCGTGGGGTCGTTCGACTGCGGGAAGTCCAGGGCCACGCTCAGCCCCGAAGGCTCGTCGGCCTGGATGCCGGGCGTCGATTGAACCGGCTTCACGGCGACGCTCGGATGCCACTGGGAGGTGAGCGCCGGGTTTTCACAGCCCGTCAGCGCCGGAGGCGTGGCCGACGCGATCTTCCAGAACGGATCGCTCAGGTCCGGCTTTCCGAAATCCCCGACGGGCAGTTCCGCTCCGGGGTGTGTCCAGGAGTCGGCGAAAAGCGTTGTCGTCGGTGGCGGTTCCGAGCAGTCGACGCCGTCTGAGATCAGCGGGATCGGTGGACCGCCGCTGCCGTTGTGGGCCGAGGGGACGCCGAAGAGTTGGAAACTGATGGCGGTGAGCCCGATCCGCTGGGCTGCAGGTGCCACCACGTTGATCCCGTATCCGCCGGTCCGCGGGCGCAGCTGCGGGTAGATCACGACGATCTGGGTGGCGAATTTGAACGCGAACTCGGCCGGATACCCGGGCGCGGGCTTCACGCTGTAGAGGGGAAGCGGCTGGGGTACTGCTGGTGGTCACGGTGACGATCCCGACCTCACTCGCAGGTGGACACTGGGAACCGAGGGCTCCGACGAGGCTGAACGGGCAGCGCTGAGCAGCTGCCACGTTGCCGAGAAACCCGGGCGGCAGTTCCGTGAAGACGGCCCTTAGTTCCTCGACCGGCTTGGGCACGCCTTCAACGACGAACGGAACGGAGAACGATGCGCTCGCTTCAAACGGGTGGCCGCCCGCCAGCGTGTAGTCGTGGCCGGCTTCGTCGAAGATGCCGGCGGTGAAGTTTTCGATGTTGAACAGGTCTGGGCCGAAAGCCTGCGCCGGCGCGGCGGTCAGGCACAGCACGATCGGGACGGCGAGCAAGAGGGCGCGGAGCTTCCTGATGTGGTTGAAAGTGGTCATCTACTTGCCCCTCCGGTAGGTGTTGCGCGCTTTCTTCTCGCACGCCTTACGCTTCTTCTTGTCGTGTCTGGTTTTGCAGGCCTTCAGCGCCTTGGCCAGCTTCTGCGCCGCGGTCTGTGGTTTGGGCTTCGGTTGGCCAGCGGGTGGTGCTTCGGCCGTCAGCGGGCTGCCCGGCCCGCTGAACGCTGCGCTCGCAGATGTGCCGGGCGACTGTGGCTGGGGTGGCGCCGCGCCCAGACACGCTTCGCCGGAGCACGGCGCTGAGGCGGTCACGGGGAAGCCGCCGTCGATGCGCGCATCGGAGTAGCCGAAGAAGATGTCCTGGCCCGAGTGCGTGATCCCTATAAGCCCGCCTCCCAGGGAGATCAGCGAGATCTTCCCGTCGTGCCAGGCGTAGACGCTCGCCCCGCCGTTGGTGTCGGTAGGGGTCAGTGCCTCGCTGGTTTCGAACACGACGATGCTGCCGTCGGAGGTCATCGACGCGAGGCGGGGCTCCGGCGCGAGAAACTGGGTGGTATGGCTGTACGCGAGCCTCGCTTCGAACCCAGGTTCGTTGCCGCCCGTCCCGGAGAGATCGGTCGAGAGGCGCAGCAAGGCTCCTGTCTGCGCGTCGTAACGGTAGACGTCCGGCGCTTCGTCGGTATCTGACGTGAGGAGCCGACTGGCCGTGGCGAAGACGAAGTAGCGCCCGTCAGCGGTGCTCTGCGCCTCGAACGACGGCAGTTCGATGCCGCCGGATGCGAGGTTTGCAACGAACGTCGTCTGCCCCGCGGGGTGCGCGGCGTCTCTCTCCCACACGTACAGGTTGTGATCGCCCGCGACCGCGGGGGCGTCGTTGGTGCCGAGGTTCGCGGCGAGCGCGCCCTGGGCGATGAAGTAGACGCGCGAGCCGTCTTCGGAGACGTTGACGACGCTCTCGACATTCGCGCCGGTCACGCCGTGAGAGACCTCGGTCAGCGACGCACAGGGGTTGGCGCTCCCAACGGGCGCCGGGGCGCCCGGCGGGATGTCGCATTCATACAGGTCGCTGGTCTGATCGGTGTCGCCGTTCACGAGCTGCTGGGAGGTCGTGAAGAACACCCGCGACCCATCGCTGGCCATGCCCTCGAATTCGGCGGGAGCCAGGGCGTTGCACGCCCCTCCGGGATCGCCAGAGGTCCGGGTGCAATCAGAGCCGGACACCGCGACCGTCGCCGACTCGCCGACCCGCGCCCACAGCTGCAGCACGCCTATTAGGCAGCCCGAGTTGAAGACGATCACACGCCCGTCGGTCGACATGCCCCTTTTCTGGCGTTGGGCTGCGCTGCTAGGTATCCCTGCAGGGCATGGGTCGAGCGGCAGCTGGTTCCCGTTGTTGTCAACGCCCACCGGGAGCGGAGGACCTTCATTGCCCGTCAGGATCTGCTCGTAGAGTTCCGAGTCGACAGCGGACCCTCCCTCGCGGTACAGGATGTGGGTCAGGTCCTCTGAGGCCTCCACGGTGGTTGCGGCGTTGACACCCGGGACGGGATTCGGCCCGACGCGCGTCATCGATCCGTCGGGACCGCGCACATAGAAATTGTCGACGACGTCCGCCGGTGGTTCACCGCGCCGACTGTTCCACAGCGACGAGCGGAGATCGGATGACAGGGCTTCGACCGGGCCTTCGGAGTGGCTTTCGTAGATTACTGCGGACGGGTCCTGCGATGTCGTTGTCCAGCCGCTGGCGGATCGAGTCGCGATGTACTGGTTCTCCAGTGTGCCCAGCGTGCTGCCGGCGAAGTTGCCGGGCGACGAGAAGGTGACGGCGCCGTCGTCGCTGAAGGCTTGCGGGAACAGCCCGAACCCCTCCGTGTACGACGGGGCCCATGTCTCATAGGCACGGCATTCGGGGAGCTGCGTCGAGTTGTTTTCGCTGCGCAGCTGTTCGTTGGGGCAGTCGCCGGCCAGCGCCGGGGCGGCCGAGACGCCCAGGGCGCCCACGCCGAGCGCCGCCAGTGCTGCCAGCCTGCATGCGAGACGACGGGCCCGGACGATCCGGGGGCGGGCGATGGCGGTGGCGTGCATGCGGAGATCCTTTGACGAGGTTGCCGGGTCGTTGGGGGTCGTGTTGGCGCTCATCGGTGAGCGCCCTTGCGCTTGAACGTGACGGTGGCGCTCTGGCTGCTGGCAGCGCCACCGGTCGGGGTGAACCGGATCTGGACCTTCACCGCGAGCGTTCGTCTCTTCGCCTTGGCCAGCGCCTTCGCGCCGGCCCTGCTGAGCTTCACCCGCACGGTCTGGACACCGGCCTTCACGAGCTTGCCGCTGGCGCCCCTGATCAGAGATCCCGAGGCCTGAAGCCTCCCTGGCCCAGGAACCCTGACCGTCAGGGTCGCGCTCGATCCTCTCACCGAGGCCTTGCCCAGGGTGAAGGCGTTGCTCGGCAGGTGAGCCACCGAGGTCGCGATCGCGATCGTGTTCGACGCGACCCCGCAGTTGACGGTCAGCCCGAGTGTGCCGCTGGCGTCGGCGGGGACTTCGATCGTGAATCCGGTCGCGGTCCAGCCGGTCGGGTTCAGGGTGTATTCGCCGAGCAGCACCGAGCCTGAGAGACCTAGGTCTGAGCCAGACACGGCGACTGTGGCGCCGGGTTTGATCCTGCCGTTGACGGGGTTGAGCCGCGGCGCGGTGCAGCCGTACAGCGACGCGGCAGGCGGCGGGGCCGGGAAGCCTTCGGGAGGCGGCGTCGCGGTCGCGAAGACGACGGGTTGTGAGGTTTCGGTCGCTTCGTTGCTCGTGACGATCAGGCGAACCCGGAGGCTCTGACCCGAGGGCAGCCCGCTGACCGGGACACTCACGGCCTGCGGCCCCGTGGCGGCCGGCAGGGCCTGCTCCGCGGTGCTGGTCGCGAAGGCCCCTTCCGTCGCCGTGACCTCGAAGTGGTAGCTGCCTGTCAGGCCGTGCGTTTCCGCCGCGCCCTGCAGCGTCGCGGAGCTCGTTGTCACCGCGACCGGATCGGAGACCGTCGCGGCGGGTGCAGGCGGCGTCGTGAACGTGCCGTCGGCGCCAGAGCTCGAGATCCCGTTGGTGGTGGCGACGACCTGCACGTGGTAGGTCGTGGACGGCGAGAGGCCCGTGATGTGTTCGGAGACGGCCTGTTCGCCGCTTCCCGACCCGCCGCTGACCTCGGGCGTGCTCGCGCCGTATGCGCTGCTCGGGCCGTAGTTGAAGTGGTATGTGGTCGCTGAGCCGTGCGGGTCGATCGTCCCGCTCAACGTCGCCTTCTTGGTCGTGACTTCGCTGGCGGATGCCGCTGCGGCAGGGGCGGTGATGAACGTGGCGTCGGCGCCGGCCTGGGGACCTTCGACTCCGTTTTCCGCTGAGACACGGAAGTGGTAGAGCGTGTCGGGTTGCAGGCCCGTGATCGCCGTGCCGACGGGCACCTCGACTGACTGTTCGCCGACTTCGCCGCCGCCTTCAGGCGCCGAGGAACCGTAGGCGGTCGTCGTGCCGTATTCGATCCGGTAGCTCGTCAGGCTGTGCTCCGGGTTGACGCTCGCTTGCAGGCGCGCCCCGGTCGGCGTGATCGCCGAGGCGAATGCCGGCGAGCCTTCTACGTTCGGAGGCGCCGCGAGCGTGGTCACGGTCTGGTCTTCGCCCTCGATCGCCCCGGAGACGTTGGTGCCGACGATCCGGTAGTGGTAGGTCGTGTTCGGGACCAGGCCGCTGACTTCGGTGGGTGCCGGGTTGGCCGTGGTGCCCGAGCCGGCGTCGATCGCTTCCGTGCTCGAGCCGTAGGTGGTGTCCAGGCCGTATTCGTAGTGGTATTTCGAAGCGATGCTTTCCGCGTCGACCGTGCCGTTGAATGTCGCCGACGTCGTTTTGACTTCGCTCGCCGCTTCGGTCGTGACCGTCGGTCCTTCGAACGCGGTGAAGCGGTCGACCAGGTAATCCGTTCCATCGAGCCCGTAGACGGTGCCGTCGGGACCGACGGCGATCGCCCCCACCTTCGGCGCCGGGAACGTGTCGATGACGCTCGCGCCGCCGACCGCGAAGTTCGTGATCTGAGGCCCGGACGGTCCGGCCTCGAGTACGTACGTTTCCCCGGTTTTCGGGTCGGTCGAGATCGCCTGCGGGGCGCCGCGGCTGCCGCCATCGACGGTGGCTTCGTAGGCGCCCGCGGACGAGTACTTGTCCACGCGACCCACGCCCTTGCAGGAGTCCAGCACGTAGACGTGGTGGGTGACGTCGACCGCCAGGCCGGTCGGGCAGAGGAAACCGCCGTCCAGGGAGCCGGTTGAGCCGTCGAACGACGCGACGAAGGCGCCGGTGCTCTGGCTGAAGGAGTCGATCTGCGGGGCGCCGGTGATTATGTTCGTGGCCGTTGTGTAGACCGTGCCGTCGACCGAGTCGACGGCGACCGGGCCGTGGTTGAGGGTCGCTTCCGAGGGCGAAGCGTCGAGCGCGTATTCGAACAGGCCAGCCGCGTCGTACTTCGAGACAAGTGATTCCCCGAACTGCCCGAATTCCGGTATATACACGCCGCCGAGGGGCGATGAGTCTACAGCGATCCCTAGGGGGACGCCTTCGACCGGGAACTGTGACTTGAACGCGCCTGTGGAGTCATAGCGTTGTACCCGTTTGTCCCCAAAATCCGAGACGTCCACGTCGCCGCTGAGTCCTACCGCGAGAGCGGAGGGCGAGTTCGAGAACTGGCCTTCTCCTTCGCCCTGTCCGCCGAACGAGCCCGCGAAGCCATGGCCGGTTGTCGCGAGAGCCTGGGCGGAGAACGCGAGCAGGAGCGCGGCGAGAGTTGCCGCGACCGCCGCGAGCAGGCGGGTGCTGGTAGAGGCGGCTGAGCGCGCACCAGTCCCTTGGGCATCGAGCGAGACGGAGAGCGCAGCGCGGACACCGGCCTCGTCGGTCCGGCGCGGGCCGGACGTGCCGAACATGGACGCGAGACGAGCCGTCAGATTCACTTGCTCTCCTTGATCGAGGTGATGACTGTCATGGGTCGGGCGCGAGCCCACGCGGAGATCTCGGCAGCGCCCTGAGCGCAAGGCGAAGCGACGGCGGGCGGAGCTGGCTGCGTGTGACAAGCCGACAGCACGTTTCGTTATCCCCAATCCCATGCGCATCTCCCCTGATCCCCGGCGCCTCCACGGCGCACTCAATAACTCATAGGCAGGCTCACCTGCCGATCTGTACTCTGTCGTACTACAGCATATCCGTCACCTAGTTGTCAACTGTCAATCACAATCTCGCTTGTTTTTAGGGCTTGAATACTCACTTTCCAATGTCTTTTGTCGTGCGATTCCGGCGCAATCAAACCACAGTGAGAAGGTTTATGTACGTCGATAGCCTTGACTTTTGTACGGTCTTGGTCCCATTTGGAGTGCTTGGATATGCTGCGCAGCACTTCCTCCATGCCACGACCCGCACGCAAACCACGAGCCACGGGGCCTCGACCGTCGAAGCGGACGCCCGACGCCGTGTCGGCAGACCGGCACAGATTGAGCCAACGCGAGCGGCTGCTCGAGGCGATGACGCACGTCTCCGGGCGCGAGGGCTACCCACAGATGAGCATCGCCCACCTGACCTCGCGCGCGGGCGTATCGCGCCAGACCTTCTACGAGTTCTTCACCGACAAGGAAGACTGCTTTCTCGCCGCTTATCAACAGGCGGCCAGCCAGATCATCGGCCGGCTCCAGGCGGCGATCGACAGCAGCGACTGGTGGGAGACCCCCGAGAACGCTTTGCGAGTCCTTCTGGGGGAGATGGAGAGCGACCCCGAGACGGCCTGGCTGTTCTTCGTCGAGAGCATGGCGGGCGGCGCGCGGGTGCGCAGCCACCGCACCGAGGTGCTCGACGCGTTCGATCGACTCATCGAAGCGTTCCTCGATGCCGCTCCCGCGGATGGGCCGACGCTCGACATCCCCCCCGTCGCGCTCGTCGGCGCGATCCGCAGCATCGCCTCCACCTACATGAGCGGCAACGAGACCGACCGCCTGCCTGCGCTCGTCGAGGACCTCGTCGCCTGGATCCGCTCCTACGCGGCGCCCGCGGTACGCCCCCGGTGGAGCGCCGGCCCCTATGCCGAACTCTCCACAGACCGCTTCCCCGGATCCGGGCACGAGCCCATCAAGCTCTTCATCCGGCCCGACCCTCTTCCGCGCGGCCGACACAACCTTCCGGCCAGTGTGGTGGCCCGCAACCACCGCGAGCGCATCCTTCACGCGACCGCGGAGGTCGCAGTGGAGAAGGGCTACACGGAGATGACCGTCGGGGACATCGTCTCGCGGGCGGGGATCGCGCGAGACGTCTTCTACGACCACTTCGACGACAAGCAGCGCGCTTTCCTGGCCGCCCAGCAACACGCACTGAAGTTCATCTTCACGATATGCGCGAACGCGTACTTCGAAGGCGCGACCTGGCCAGAACGGACCTACAACGGGCTGCGGATGCTCGTCACGCTGACCGCCAAAGAGCCCGCGATGGCGCATCTGCGCATCGTCGAGCCCTACGCCGCTGGGACGGACGCGGTGGAGCGGATGCAAGAGTCGATCGCGAGCTTCGCGGTGTTCCTGGAGGAGGGCTATCAGCACCGACCCGAGGCCCAAGACCTTCCCCGCCTGTGCTCGGATGCGATCGCGGGCGCCGTGGACGAGATCATCCGCCGCGAGATCGCGGCAGGCAACACGAGCGGGCTGCCGCGTCGCCTGCCGCTGATCGCCTACACCGCGATCGCGCCCTTCACGGGCGCCGAGGAGGCCGCGAGGCTCGTCGAGGAGTTCGTCGCGAAGCATCCCCCCAAAGTGCACTAAGACAGCTCGCTGCGAGCCCCGCGACGATCGCACGCGGCAAAACCAGGGCCTGCGACAGCGCGTGTCATGTCTGACGGCGCATCGTCCCTTGACCCCCGTCGAGAGCGGCTGCTTCAGACCCTCATAGATCAGGTCGCTCGCCATGGCTATCAGGCGACGACGATCGCGCAGATCACCGCCACCGCACGGGTCTCGCGCACGACGTTCTACGAGCACTTCACCGACAAGCAGGACTGCTTTCTCGTCGCCTACCGCGAGCTCGCCGAGCGGGTCCTCGAGATTATCGAAAGGGCTCTCCGCCGAACGTCGGGCGCGGATGGCGCCGCGACCGTGCTCGGCGCGCTGGTCACACTCGCCGAACGCGAACCGTCCGCTGCCGCGGTCCTGACCCACGGGGCGACGGCCGCCGGGCTGCCCGCGCTGGCGGAGCGAAATCGCTTGTTCACGAGCATAGAGCGGGCGATCGAGCTCGCGTGGCGAGCCGACTCACCGGCGGCGCCGGTCCTTCATCTCCCCGCCAGGGCGCTTCTCGGTGCGACGGTGCGCGAGCTCGCCGTTCGACTGCATCGCGGCGAGCTCTCGGGAGACCTGCACAGCGAGCTGCGCGCGTGGGCCGAGCTGTACGAGCACGGGGCCGTGGAGCGCTCCCGGACGACCGGCGAGCCGTTGGCGGGCGCCACCACGTCGAGGCGTCGAGAGACACCGGGGAAAAGGTCGCAGCGCGTCCCGCATCGCAGCCCACAGGAGCGGATAGCTCGCGCCGCGTCGGAACTCGTGCGCCGCGACGGCTACCCACAGGTGACAGTCGCCCACATCGCCGCCGCCGCGAACGTGAACCGCGAAACCTTCTACCAGCACTTCGCCGACAAGGAAAGCGCCTACCTCGCGTCCCTGCGGATGGTCTTCGAGCGCACCATGGCGACGACCGCGACGGCGTTCTTCGGGCACCCCGACTGGGCCGAGCGCGTGTGGGCCGGCGCGCACGGCCTCGTCACGTTTCTCGCCGCGGAATCGTCGATCGCGCACGTCGCGGTGGCCGAACCGTACGCCGTCGGCGGCGAGGCGATCGAGAAGACGATCGAGCTGCAGCTCGCGTTCGCGATATTCCTCGAGGAGGGTTACCGCTACCGTCCGGACGCCGAGCACACCCCGCGCGTGACCTCCAACTTCATCGTCAGCGCGGCCCTGGAGATGCTCGACCGCCACCTGCGCGAGCAGCCCGCAGACACCCTGTGCGCGCTCGTGCCTGAGATCGCCCACCTGGCGCTCGCGCCGTTCATGGGCGCTGTGGAGGCGAGCAAGTTCGTCAGGCGCAAGATCGCCCATGAGTTCTCATGCGACCAACACGCTTGGTCAACTTGGTCAAGTTGGTAGTCTGGATGGATGTCCGCGACATACGGCATCGGTGAAGCGAAGACCCAGCTCTCGAAGCTGGTTCACTTGGCGGAGAGCGGCGAGGAGATCGTTCTCAGTCGCGGGCGCCGTCCGGTGGCGCGCCTAGTCGCCATCGCTGCCCAGGAGCCCGGGGCCAAGCGTAAGCCTGGCCGCATGCGTGGTCGCGTGCGTGTGCCCAAGGACTTCGACGACTGGCCTGAGGACATAGCCCGCGCATTGGGCATTGCCGACTGATGCGCGTGCTGGTCGATGCTCACGCCCTGCTTTGGTGGCTGGGCGGGGACCGCAGACTGTCGAAGGCGGCGAGCAAGGCCATCGCGAACGCCGACAGTCCGCTCGTCGGCGCGGGAACCCTCGTTGAGATCGCCATCAAGCGCTCGATCGGAAAGCTGTCGGTTGACGAGGACTGGCCGCAACAGACGAAGCAAGATGGGTTCGGCGTACTCGACATCGACTGGCCGCACGTGGCGCGCCTCCAGGAACTCCCGTTCGCCGAGTTGGGAGGTCGGCTGCATCGCGATCCGTTCGATCGCCTGCTCGCGGCACAGGCGCTCGCCGAACGGCTTCCGATCGTGACCCGCGACCCGGCGCTCGCCGCGTACGGAGTCGCGCTGATCTGGTAGCTCTGACGAACGTCGATTTGTGACTAACCGGAGCATCGCGCACTCAGTCGAGCACGAACGCGACCTCGTCCACGAAGCACCACGACCAGTCCTCGCCGGGCTCGATCGAGCTGGCGATCGGGTGAGATGCGCTCGCGGCATGGGCGGAGGCGTGGCGGTTGGGGGAGGAGTCGCAGCAGCCGACTTTGCCGCACGTGCGACACACGCGCAGGTGGACCCAGCGGCCGCCCGTCCGCAGGCACTCCTCGCAGCCGGGGACCTCGGTGCGGGCGGGCACCTCGCCGACCTCCACCTGATCGAGATGCGTACACGTCTGCTGCGGGCTCATGCGCTCTCCTCTCCGTCGCTCGCGTTCGCACCGATGTTAGAGCGCCCCGCATCGGCAGTCAGACGTGGAACACGGTGCGCCTCGTCTCGCCTGGCAGTCATCGCGATCGATGATGCCTACCCGCCAGCGCGGATGGTGCTCGGCGGCACAGGAGTGCCGCTCGAGTGGCGCGCGAGCCCCTACCGTCGGTGACAGACGCCACCACGGTCCTTCGACCGCTTTAGCACCTTCTGAAAAGCCTCCTCAGCAGCTACCGCCCGCGATCGGT
Organism: uncultured Solirubrobacteraceae bacterium; assembly: GCA_963813055.1. Taxonomy (GTDB): domain Bacteria; phylum Actinomycetota; class Thermoleophilia; order Solirubrobacterales; family Solirubrobacteraceae; genus Palsa-744. The sequence continues at coordinate 515,177 of CAWEXM010000004.1, read as the reverse complement.
TAGCTGCAAGCCGAGGCGATCGACGTGCTTCCTTCCTTGCCTGTGTCCGACAGGACGCTGGAGGCGGAGCGGCTGGCCGCAGGATTGCCACTGGCTGCTCTCCTTCGCCGCCAAACACGTCACACCGCGACGCGTCAGGCGAAGTTCAGCGGTAGGGAAAGTATGGGTCGACGCCGGGCACATGCGGCGGGGGTTTGCCGGCAATAGTGTCTGCCCTGTAGCAGAAATACATGACCCCAAAACTCGCCCACCCCGCCTCCGGTGCCCACTTCACCAACGCGGCCGCGTTCGACGTGCAGAGCATGTCGTTCACACTATCACCTTTGAAGACCACCCAGTAAAAAGCGTTCTTGAGCGCGATGATCGAGTGGATGCCCGTGTGGATGGCCGTGTGGATGTCTTTCTTCAACGAATCCTTGGCGTAGTCGATCAGATTGGGCGGACTGATGCCATGTGACAGATCGCCGAGGCTCCCATTCCACTGCAGTCCGTCCAGCGGGTCCTCCGCGTCCGCCGGCGACTGATACTCACCCGGCTCGGAAGACGCAGGTGCGGCAGCCTGTGCGGCGGCTGCTTGGGCCTCGGCGCGCAACGCGGCCTCTCTCGCCGCTTCCCTGGCGATGATTTCCTGACCGATTGCGTTGTTCACTTCGTACAGCCACTGCGGTAGCCCCGGTGCCGATTCGCCGCTGGGGTCGCTGTTGTTGACGGGGTCTGCAGAGCCGTACGCATAGGCGTTCGCCGAGCCTCCCGCTACGGGGTCGGTCTGCAGGAACCTGCCGAGTTGGGGCACGTAGGAGCGTGCGCCCATCGCCACGACGCCGCTGGCAAGCGTCGTGGCGCGCTGGTCGCCACCCAGCCAAGAGTACTTCGGTGGGCTGCTCGACCGTGGCACGCCGAACTCGGTCGTGTCGTTCGATGAGCTGAGGCCGGTCGCGCCCGCGCTCAACGACGCTGTCGCGACCACATCGCCATGCAGGTTCGTGATCTGCATGATCGGCGCTTCGCCGTTCGTCTGGGTCGCCACGAGCGCCCCGGTCACATCCTCGACGTCGCGCGTCCAGCCGGTCGGGCCTTCGGCCGTCCACGAAGGCCCTTCTCCGGTGCCCCCGTAGTGCGCGACGGACGTCAGGTTTTTCGTGCCCGTCGCCACCATTTCGCGCATACGGCCCGCGGGGTCGAGATGGAACCCGTTGGTCTGACCGTTCTGCGTCTGGCTCGCGGTCATGCCGTTGACGTAGAACGAGCTCGTCAGCACCGTGCCGCCAGCATCGCCTGCCGGCAACGAGGTCGTGCCTCCGAACGGTTCATAGGCAGCACCGGTGTCTTTCAAGCGATCTGCCGGGTCGTAGGTGTGGCTGACCGTCGTGCCGCCTTCGGTCGCGCACACCCCGCCGGCACCGGGGGCGCGCGTCGTTTCAAATGTGCGGTTCGAGTCCGCGTCATACGCGTACAGACGGGTCGTGCATCCCAGCCCCGTTGGGGTGTCCTGCACCTGCGTCAGGCGACCGACGTTGTCGTAACTGTAAGCCTGCCCCGAGAGGGTGCTCGACTGGGTCATCCATCTGCCCGTGATCGACGGGACGACGCTGTCGCTGAACCACGTGCAGTTCGTGGAGCAGCTCGTCGTGTCGACGTATTCGACAGCCCGTCAACTGATCTGTCGCGTCGTAGGTGTATTTCTCGTTGAGCCCGTTCGGGAATTTCTGCGACGTGACGTTGCCTTCCGCGTCGTATTCGGCAGTGAAGGTGAGCGCGCCGTCGACGATTGTCGTCGGCAGGCCCGACAAGGGATCGTAGGTATACGTTGCCGCGGCCTTACCGTCGTTGGTCGTCGCCGGGCGCCCGTCGATGTCGTACGTGTATTTCGAGGTCACGCCGTCGGCATCGGTGTATTCGCTCAGCTCGCCCCACTTGTCGACGACGCTCGTGAGCGTCCTGGTCGTCGCGCCTTCGGTCGTGCTGCTCGTCGTGGGCTTACCCGAAGCCGAGTCATAGCCGAACGTGACCGTCGGCAGCGAGGTGCCGGTGGTCGACGTCAGGGCAGTGGTTTTCGGGCGCCCCGCGCCGTCGTAGGTCTGCACCAGTTTTACGAGAGTCTGCGCCGACGACGGACGTTGGCTTCAGCTGGCTCATCCCACAGGTTGTACGTCGGTCGTCGTGACCGGCGGGTTCGGTATCCCAGCCGTTTCCGGGGCTTTCGCGAGCTTCGTCTGACACGGCATGTCTGCCCACTCCGGGTGCAGGCCACAGGCCGCGACTTTCGCATTCGCCAGAGCCGTGTAGTAGATCGTCTGCGTGTCGTGCGAGTCCCCGCCCGCCTGGTTGCCGGCTGGCATGATCGCATCCGTGACCGCACCCGTCGTCGGGTCGTACAGCTTCGAGCGCACGATTTTCAGACCCGTCGGGTCGGTCGTGATCGACGTCGGGGCGTGCAGTTTCCAGCCGAGGCCTTCCTGACCCGCGTAGGAGTTCACGGTCGTGTGCACGTCTTCTTCGACGCCGCTCGTGAGCAGCGCCCCCTCGGTCAGCTTCGTGACGAGGTGATACGGGCCGCCCGTGCCAGGTGCACCTTCGTCGTAGAAGTAGCGGGTCTTGTGGCGCGCCAGCACCTGAGTGCCGTTCGACGAGCTTGACCGTGTGCTGCGGCCCCATCGTGCTCAGCAGCTCGCTGCCGTCTTCGCTGTAGGTGCTCTGCGTGTCCAGCAGCTGCGAGGTTTCCAGCATTTTCGACGGCTTCTGTGAAGAACACCTTTTCCCAGTTTGCCGGGTGACAGCGTCCTCACGACATCGTTCTTTGAGTTGTATTCGGTCACGCTGCGGGCGCCACCGCGAGAGACGACGTTGACCGTGCGCCCGTCGCTGTCGAGGTAGTAGACGGTGCCGCGCTGAACGTTGCCGCTGCTCGCAGGCCAGCTCTGCCGGAGAATCCGGCGGCAGCACCGCCATGGCTTCGACCGGAATGTCCGTCTGTCCCCATTTCGCGACTTCGCTGCTGCTCATGTTGTAGGGCGAATTGACGCCAGAGACCGACACCCCGTACTCGAGTGTCGTCACCGCACTCGTACCCGGCGTCGGTGGAGCCGGTAGGAAGATCGAACGCGGCCTGCGCCGTCCACTTGGCGATTTTGCCGGTCGTCTGGTTGAGCACGTACATCGAGCCATCCGTCGCCTGGGGATAGGTTGCGATCGCATATGCGCCGGCCGCCGCAGGAAACAGATGTAGGAACGAAGACCCGCTCACCTTCTGCACATTTCCGTTGGTTTTATCCGCCACGAACACGTTGCCCGACTGTACCGCGAGACCCTGCGGGGCGCTGAAGTGTTCTTCGCCGGTTCCAGAGGTTCCGAACTGAGATTGGTAGACACCGGCCGTTGAGAACACCTCGACGCGGTGCCCGCCGGTGTCGGTGGCATAGAGCTTCGCTGCGCTTTCATCCACGACGAGACCGCCGATGGCGCCCGTAAACTTGCCGTTACCCGAGCCGGCGCCCCCGAACGCGCTGATGAAGGTCATCGCCGCGGGCGACGAGCCGCGGTAGACCAACACGTACGGTTCGGTGCTGGTGGTTACACCCACATAGAGAGTCTGTTCGGTGCCCGTTTTGAGCGTCGCGATCGCCTGTGGCGCTGTGACTGGTTCGACCATCGCCAATGCGCCCGCATAAGCGCCGGCGCTCGTGAGCGCCTCGATGCGATTGTTGCCGGTGTCCGACACCCACACTGTGCCGGCGCTGTCGATCGCGATGCCCGTTGGGCCTTTGAACTGCAGGTTGCCCGAGCCGAGCGTCCCGTACGTCGCGATGAACGCACCCAGGGCGGAGAACTTCTCGACCCGGTTGTTCGCGGTGTCCGCGACCCAGACGTTCCCCGAGCTGTCGGTGGCGATGCCCGAAGGGTTGTTCAGCTGGCCATTGCCGCTGCCTTTCGTCCCGAATTCCGCCTACGAGGTTCATATTGGAATTCGCGACCACGATGCCGGTGGAATCCGAGGCGACCGTGGTCGCGCCATTCGCGTTGATCGCGGTGACCAGCACCTTCAGCCAACGGTTCGCGCCGTGATATTCGGAGCGGTAGCTTGCGCTTGTGGCGCCAGTCAAGCAAAGAGCACGATTCTGCTCCGCTGATCGCCTGACATTCCTCCCACTGGTAGCCGTAGGCCAGCGGCGTGTTGTTCCACGTACCGGTCGTCACCGTCAACGTCTTGCCCTCCGGCGCGTTCGTGCTCGAGAGCGCAGGGGGCGCGGTGTTCTGTGGCGTGACACCGGTGCCCGCTTCGGTCGTCGGCGCTGGACGCGTCGCGCTCAGCAGATGGCCGGTGCGAATGTCGCCAGGACCCGTGCCGTAGACGAGCAGCCACGGCTGCTCACCCGGCGGCAGCAGCGAGGTGACACGCCCTTCGACGTCGTAGCCGTAGGTGGTCTTCAGCGCCGGGGAGATCCGCGGGTCCCACTCGGCGCGCAGGCGCCCCGATTTGTCGTAGGAGTACTGCGCCACCATCGTCGTGCTCATCGCCGAGGTCGACGGGGTCCCAACGCGGTGAACGTCACCTGCTTCAAGCGTCCGTTGTAGTCGCCCCATTCGCTTGCGCCTTCGCCGGTGGCCGTCGTCGAGGATGCGTAGACGAACTTCAGCGCGCGACAGCCCCGCACGAGCGTTCCGGTGCACGTCACGTTCGCCGGGACCGGCGCGAGCACTTCGGTCGGCTCGATCACGAGCCCGCCATCTGGTAGGAGAACGTCGTCACGTTCGTGTTGTTCGGGCTCGATTCAGAGACTGGGGTCCAGGTGTTCCCAGTCCCGCCCGCCGGGAGCTTGAACGTCGTGACCGACCCTGTGTTGCCCGAGAGCTGGAACTGGACTTTGCCTTCCACCGTGCTTTCGACGAGGCTCAGGTTTCCATCGCCTGTCGGGGCCACGTACTTCCCGCCGGTTCCAGGCGTGAACAAAGACTTCAGGCCATCACCGGTATCCAGCAGCACGCTCCCCGTGGGGAGCTTGACGACGCTCTGCGCCGCGCCGCCCAGATCCAACGTCCAGTTCGGACCCAGCGGCCCTTCCGCGCCGTTGGTCAAGTGCTCGGAGCTGAAGCTGCGCGAGACGCCGAGCGTGTCGCCGGCGGCCGCGATCGTGACGTCGTTTGCGCCGAGCGTGAGCTCACCCGACTCGGGGTTCACAGAGCCCGGCCCAGCCGACACGAGGGTTATGGGCCGCGTGACGAAGAGCGCCATTTCCTTCGTGGCTTTGTTGCCGGCTTTGTCGGTTGCGGTCAGGAGGAGTTTGTGCTGACCGACGGCGAACTGGCTGCCGCTGATCGTCCATTCGCCCGTCGTCGTGCATGGACCCAACGAGCAGCCGCCTTTCGGCGTGCTGAAGGCGACGCCGTCGACGGTGAGCGCCAACGGCGCGAGGCCTGAGCTCGGTACGACGCCCGCTCCATCGCTCGCGATCGCCGTCAACTTGTAGACGGAGTCGCCGATTTCCGCGTTCGCCGGCAAACCCGCGAATCCGAGGTCGTGTGGGACCGTGTTGTCGACTTTGACTTTCACCGGGACCATGGTGTCGCCATGGGTCGCGTTCGACGCCGTCACTTCTACCGTGTCTTCGCCATCGGGGAAAGCAAACCACGAGGGGTAGATGCCCACGTTCTCTTCCTGCGAACACTGCACGCCAACACAAAGGTTCATGGGGTCTTTCAGATAGGTGATGCTGTGTTCGGCACCAGGAACCTGAGGTGAGCGGAATTTGATTCCGCTGATTCCAATCCCTGCGTCGTGCGTCTTGACACCGAAGACGCCGGCCGTCGCGAGGCTCAGCCAGTCTCCAGTATGAGCGACGTTGGGGTGTTCTTCGAGCGTCACATCGGCGGTGTCAGGTTCCACCGTAGGAGAGGATTCCTGACTTATCGTGATCGTAGAACTGATGAGTTCTGTCCGGAGTCTGCTGCCAGTTTTGGTCGCCCACTGGCCAAACTCGGCGATGTTGTTCGCGCTGCCCGCAGCGTGCACCGTGGCTATCACATGGCTGAAATTCGCTTCCATTGCCTGCTGCGCTTCGACTACTTTGCTCGAGTTGGTGAGCACCAGGCGATTTTCAATGTCGTTGTACGGAGCTTCGCTCGTCACTTCCACTTTTGCGGTTTCGATCTTTGAAACACCTTGAGTTACATATGCCCACGCGCCATATTCTCCAATGGAGTATTGGCCTTCCGCTTGGTCGATAAGCGGGGCGTCGGGTGAATAGAGGTGGAACACTGCTGGGTTGCTGGTTAGGGGCTGCCAAACGGGGACTGTCCAATGATCTTCAACCGTTGGGTCGACCTCGATCGGGTACTGGAAGTCACCGCCGCGATGCGCGACGTCGAGCACCAGATGATCATCCGATACGCGCATCGTCACCGGGACGTCCGTGCCTGCCGCGTCCTGCGCGCTAGGCGCAAGCACCGTGGCGACGGGGTCGCCGTCGAGCGATACCGACACGGCCCCCGACGGCCGCTGGCTCAGGTGCACGTTGCCAGGGCCTGAGACCACGAACGCCAGTTGCTCAGGGCTGTCTGCGGAGCGCAGCACGCCATCCACCGCCACGCCCTGCGCGACCGGCTTCAACAGCGTGTCAGCGTCGGTCTGTGTGTTTGCATAGAGCACACCCCCGCCATCGAGGACGCCCGTGGAGCCGGCATCGCCCAGAGCCGGGGCGATCGAGAGGCCGGTGTCGGTCAGCGTCACGCCCGCGCTTGCGCGGCTGTGCAGCAGCACGCGCGAGGATGCCACGCTCGGCTCGAAGCCACCACCGGTGTGGCGCAGGTGCAGATCGATGTGAACCGTGCGGCCGTTCGAGCCACGCGCTGCGATCGGCGCGCTCGATTCCAGCACGCCATGCTTGCCGTGCCCGAGATCGACGCTCGCTACATGCGCGCTGAGGTAGTGCGTAATCCGCTGGCCGGGAGCGAGCATCGCGCTGTTGGAGGAGACGGCCAGGATGCTGGGGAAAGCTTGGCGCGCGATACGCGCCGCGGCGGCTGCGTCGAGCCCACTGAACGCATGCTTGGAGACGCTTCGCGCGGCGACTGCGACGGGATCTGCACGGCGGACGGTCTCCGCGAGCAGCGCACCCTGCACACCCGTCAGCTGTTCGAAGCCGGATGCAGCGAGAGAGTCGAGAGGACTGCCGGAGCGAGAGTCCAGGCCCGGAAACGCCGACGCCGCACTGCATGAAGTGACGCACGCGAGCGCCGCTACGATCCCCAACAAGAATGCTCGTCGCATCTTCGATTCCCCCCCGGGTTGAGATGGCTGCCCACGTCTCACGGTCAAGCGCGCCCCTCCCAGGAGCACGGTGGACCTTCGTGAACGTCACCGTACGTAACCCCTGGAGAGTGGACCGTTAGAAACCTCGAGTTTCTAGCTATCCAGAGGGGTGCGGTCTTTACACAGGCAGCCTGACGTGGAACACCGTGCGCCCCGGCTCGCTCGTGAGGTCGATCGAACCGCGGTTGCGGTCGCGCACGATTCGCCGCGCCGTGTCCAGGCCTAGGCCCGTGCCCTGCCCGACGTCCTTGGTGGTGAAGAACGGCTCGAAGATGCGCTCGCGCACGGCTGGCTCGATGCCCGGGCCATCGTCGGCGATGTCCACGCGCACGCACGGCCCCTCGCGGCTGGTGGAGATCGTGATCGTGCCCTGCTCGCCGAGCGCCTGGATCGCGTTGTCGAGCAGGTTCGTCCACACCTGGTTCAGCTCGCCGCCGTTGAGCATCAGCTTCGGCAGCGTGCGGTCGTACTCGCGCACCACCTCGATCTGCGTGTGCTTGAGCTTGTGGCCGAGCACCGCGAGCGTCGTCTCCAGGCCCTCGTGGATGTCCGTCTCCACGAGCTCTCCGCGGTCCATGTACGCGTACGGCTTCACCGCGCCCACGAGCGCGCTCATCCGCTCCGTCGACTCGGTCAGCTCGGCCGCGAGGTTCTGCGCCGTCAGCGACGCGGCCACCCACTGCAGCGCCGCCGCCGTGGCCGGGCCCGCGAGCTCGCTGACGCGCTTCAGCCACGCCGCGTCGACGCCCGCGCAGCGACAGCGGCTCGGCGAGCTTCCACGCCTCCTCCACGCCGAGGTCTTCGATCGCCTCGCGCAGCGCGTCCTCCGCGTCGGCCGCGTCCAACGCCTCCAGCACGCTGTGCGCGGCGCACTGCGAGAGCGCCTGGCGCTGCAGGTCCACCAGCTGCTGGGCCTCCTCGCGCGTCACCCCGGACTCCACGAAGTGCCCGATCGTGGACGCGAGCACGCCGAGCGCCTCCGCGAGGTCGGACGCCGCGCGGCGCGCCGCGGCGGCGGGGTTGTTGAGCTCGTGCGCGAGACCCGCCGCCATCGTGCCGAGGCCCGCGAGCCGCTCGCGGTCGGCTCGAACGCGGTGATGCGGCTCGACCACGGGGCGCACCTGCGCCATCACGCGTTCGAACACCGGGCGCTGCGCGAGCGCAAGCTCGATGAACTCATCGGGCTCGACCGCCGCGATCGTGACCTCCCCGACCGCGACCATGCGCACGTTCGACACGCCGCCGGTGAGCACCGCGATCGCGCCCACCCACGTCGGCGCCCTGTGCTCGCCCACCGGCTCCGCGCGCCCCTCCGCGTCGATCTGAAACGCCTCCAGGGAGCCGGACAGAACGAGGTGAAACGCCGGCGATGGCTTGCCCTGCTCGGACACGGGCGTCCCGGGCGCGAGCTCGCGGGTGCGCGCCGCCTGCGCCCAGCGCTCGAGCTGCTCCTCGGAGAGACCCTCGAACAGATCCACCTCGCGCAGCTGCGCGACACTCGGGTGCGCGCTCATGGGCTCGCGAGGTACTCGTGGATCAGCGACACCGCCATCGAGCCCTCCCCGACGGCGCTCGCGACGCGCTTGATCGAGCGGGCGCGCACGTCGCCCGCCACGAACACGCCCGGCACGCTCGTCTCGAGCACGTAGGGGTCGCGCTTCAGCGGCCAGCCGTGCTCGCGCACCTCAGAGCCCGCGAGGATGAAGCCGCGCTCGTCGCGCGCGACCACGCCCTCGAGCCAGTCGGTGCGCGGCGCGGCGCCGACGAACACGAAGCACGCGTCCACCTCCTCCACCGTCTCCGCGCCAGAGGAGTCGCGGATGCGAAGCGCGCGCAGGCGCCCGTCCTCGCTCTCCGCGGCGACCGCCTGCGAGCCGGTGCGCACGTCGATGTTGGAGAGAGCCGCGATCTGCTCGATCAGGTAGTGCGACATCGACTTCGCGAGCGAGTCGGCGCGCACGAGCATCGTCACCCTCGACGCGTAGCCGGAGAAGTACACCGCCGCCTGCCCCGCGGAGTTGGCGCCGCCGATGACGACCACGTGCTGGTCCGCGCACGCGCGCGCCTCGGTGAGCGCGGCGCCGTAGTAGATGCCCGAGCCGGTGCACGCGGTGAAGCCGGGGGAGTCGAGCTGGCGGTAAGACACGCCCGAGGCGACGATCACGCAGCTCGCACTCAGCGTGCCGCCGCCGGAGAGCTCCACGATCCGCCCCGCGCCCTCCACGCGCAGCGCGGTGGCGTCCTTGATCGTCAGCAGCTCCGCGCCCAAGCGCCTGGCCTGGTCGGTCGCGCGCCGCGCGAGATCGGAGCCGGACAGGCCTGCGGGGAAGCCGAGGTAGTTCTCGATGCGGCTCGACTGCCCCGCCTGACCGCCGGGCGCCTCGCGCTCGACCATCACCGTGCGCAATCCCTCCGAGGCGCCATACACCGCCGCCGCGAGGCCCGCTGGCCCGCCGCCGACGATCACGATGTCGTAGTGCTCCGCCGCCGGCTGCACCGCCACGCCGATGCGCTCCGCCAGCTCGAGGATCGTGGGGCGCTCCAAAACCGAACCGTCCTCCAGCAGCGCCACCGGCAGACCGCTCGCGTCCACGCCCGCGACCGTCAGCAGCTCGCGCGCCTCGCCGTCGCGTTCCACGTCCAGCCAGCGCGCCGGCACGCGGTTGCGCGCGAGGAAGTCGCGCAGATCGTGCGACTCCTTGGAGAAGCGGTGGCCGATCACGCGCACCCCGCCCGAATCGAGCGCCGCGCCCGACTCCCACGTGGTGAGCAGATCCTCCACCACCGGGAACAGCTGCTCCTCGGGCGGATCCCAGGGCTTCAGCAGGTAGTAGTCGAGCGCCACGTCGTTGATCGCGGAGATCGCCGCCTCGGTGTCCGCGTAGGCGGTCAGCAGCACGCGCTTGGCCTCCGGCACCACCTGACGCGCCTGCACGAGGTAGTCCGTGCCGGACATCCCCGGCATGCGCTGGTCGGCCACGAGCAGCGCAACCTGCTCGCCGCGCTTGCGAATCTGCGCGAGCAGCTCGAGCGCCTCCGCGCCCGAGGACGCGCGCATCACCCGGTAGCGCTCCCCGAACCCACGCCGCAGATCGCGTGAGACGGCGGCCAGCACCGCGGGCTCGTCGTCGACCGCGAGGATGACCGGCCGCCGCGCTCGCGCCTCGCTCACGGGCTGCTGGTGAGAGGAGTCAGCGTCGGCCACACCCGAAACGCTAGCGAGCGTGTAAAGGGCCGGCTGCTCACGGCACGGCAGCGTCGAGCACCAGCGGGCTGCGCTCCCGCCAGCCGGGTAGCTCCGGGATGAAATCCGGCGGCGAGGCCAACTCGATGTTAACCCCGAGGCGCTCCTTCAACGCAGGAAGCGCGCGCAGCAATTCTTCGGCTTCTGGTTCGAAGCGCATGTCGACATCAACGGTGGTCTCGCGCCAGCCCTCGAGCGAGAGCGCGAATCCGCTGGTCGTCAACCGGAGGCCGCATATTGCTCCGCCGCCCGCGCGAAGCTGACCACTCGACCGACGAGAGCGTTGTAGCGACTGTGCGCGCCATCGTCGCTCTCCGAAAGCAATTCATATAGGCGATGCGAGGGCCGAGCGATCCCATCGGAAGGAACCGCCAGCCCGAGCGCCCGCAACCTGGGTGCGGCCATCGAAACGAGCAGCGAAGCCTCGCTCTCGCGTCCGGCGGCGAGATCGGCGAGACCAACGCTCACGATCTCGTGCCCGGGGAAGCTGGTAGGCACATCCATCACGCGTAAATAGCAGGTGGACGTGGATTCGCGGTGCTGAGTCGCCTTTTCAGCGCCTCCGGCGTCCTCGCCTGAGCAATGAGGGGGCTCGACGCGTGCGACGCCACGCGCAGTCGTGGGCAAAACTGCGACAGCGGCGGGTGGGCTGGGTGAGCGTAGGGCTGTAGCGACGCCCCAGACACGTTCTACGTTCCTCACACAGGAGCACCGAGCACACGCTAGCGAGACCCCGCGCAGGGTGGGCAATAAAGTGAATCTCTGTCTAAGGTGTGGCCGCAACCTGCCCATTCGGGGCCGTCAGAGACTCACAGCGTTCGCTGCGCTCACCGGATCGCCATCGAGATGTCTCGCTCCTGTCTGCATCGCCAGCTTGGCGCTGACCCCCGGCCCGCCCAGCGCGAGAGACCATCTGTCGGTGAAGCCACTCAGCTTCTTCGCGTGCCGCGGTAGCCGCTGGCGCATCGTCGCCGAGACGACAGTCAGATCCGGATCGACGATCTCAGCCACCTCGGTGAGCGTGTCGATCGGCGTGTCGGCGCCCAGATAGACGATGCGCCAGCCGAGCTCGTGCAGCGCGATCCCGAACACCATCAGGGCGAGGGTGTGCTGCTCGTCGGGCGCGCACGCCAGCAGCGCGCGGGGACCAAGGCCGCGATCCCAGCTGCGCGCGAGCGCGTACAGGCGCGCTTGAAAGAAGTTGGTGGCGTAGTGCTCTTCGGCGACCGTGACGCTGCCGGCGTTCCACTGCTCCCCCAGCTCGTGCATGTATGGCAGCAGCACGTCGCGCGTGACGGTGGTCGGCGTGAACGTCACGTACAGACGCTCGAGCGTCCGCTGCGCCGAGGTCTCGTCGAAGCGCACGAGCGCTGTGCGCATCTCCTCCCGCGCCGCGCTCGCCTCGCGCGGGGGAACCTCGCGGTCCTCGCCTGCAACTCCGCCGAGGCGAGCTGCGACCGTGAGCTCGGCGGCTTGGGCGGTTGGCATTCCCTCCGACATGTAACGCAGCATGAGGCGCACGCGATCCTCGTCGAGGGGTGAGTACAGCCGGTAGTTGCCGGCCGAGCGTCGCGGTTGCAGCAGTCCGTAACGGCGTTCCCATGCTCGCAGCTGGTAGGTGCTCACCCCCGTCCGCGCGCTGAGGTCACCGATACGCATCCACGCTGAGCGAGGAGCAGCCATGAGTCCACAAGTCTAAACCTTTCACAAAGGTTGGACATTCGCCCCGAGATGGCTCATACGAGCGCGCACGTCGTCGGTACGGCCCACATGAGCGCACAGATGCCCACCGTGGAGGCCAGGGCTTGTGCAATCGACGTCATGTGCCGATGAGCACAGTTGTATGGCCGTCCAAGACTCAGGCTCAGCGGATTCCACCGTGCGCGTCCCCCTGCCTCCGTCCGTACCCGAGGGGCTGCCGAGCGGCGATCTGTGTCGCCTCGGCGAGGCGCTGAAGGCCCGCGCCGAGGATGTCCTCACGCTGACCGTCGCTCGCAGCTCCGGCCCAGGCCACGAAGTCGAGGCGCTCGTGCAGGAGAGCTTCGAACGGATCAGCGCGAGCTCCACGCTCGCCGTCGCGCGCTGGCTCGCCGGCGAGGGCCTGGAGGTCGCGCGCATCGCGGGGCAGGAAACGTGGGAGATCTTCGGCGAGCTGGCCGCCCAGCGCGCGGCGTCATTGAACGAGGTCACGCGCCGAAGCCTCTTCTGGCGCGACTCGATGGCCGACGTGCTGCGCGAGAGCGCCGCACAGCTGGAGATCGCTCCAGAGGTTGTCTATGAGGCGCTCAACATCCTGCAGCTGTGCCTCGAGTTCAGCCTCGTGCAGATGTGCGAGTGCTTCGAGAGCGAGCGTCAGCGCGCCGATGAGGAGCTCACGCGGCGCGAGGGGGAGCTGGCGTTCCTCGCCACGCACGACTCGCTCACGGGCCTGCCCAACCGCACGCTGATCCTCGACCGCGTCACGCAGATGCTCGCCCGTTCGCGGCGCAGCCAGACGCCCGTCGCGGCGCTGTTCATCGACCTGGACAACTTCAAGAGCATCAACGACACGCTCGGCCACGGCGTCGGCGACGAGCTGCTGCGCGCGGTCGCAGCGCGACTCAACGGCGTGATCCGCGACATCGACGCGCTCGGGCGCCTCGGCGGCGACGAGTTCGTTGTCATCTCCGAAGACCTGTCGCTCACCGCCGGCCCCGAACTGATCGCCGAGCGCCTGCTCGACGCGCTGCAGCACCCGTTCAAGCTCGGGCCCGACGAAAACACCCGCCTGACCGTCACCGCCAGCATCGGCATCGCCACCGGCGCCGCGACCACCGCGGAGGAGCTGCTGCGCGACGCCGACATCGCCATGTACCGCTCCAAGTGGGACGGCAAGAACCGCTACACGGTGTTCGAGTCGAGCATGCACGACATCGTGCAGAACCGCATGGAACTGGAGATGGACCTGCGCGAGGCGCTCGCCAACGACGAGTTCGTGCTCGCCTACCAGCCCACGCTCGACCTCTCAGACATGCGCCCCACCGGCGTGGAGGCGCTGATCCGCTGGCAACACCCCGTGCGCGGCCTCGTCCAACCCGACGATTTCATCCCTCTGCTCGAGGACACCGGCCTGATCGTGGACGTCGGCAGGTGGGTTCTGCACGAGGCCTGCAAGCAGGGCGCCCTGTGGCGCAAGGCCGGCTATGAGATCGGCATCGCCGTGAACGTGTCCGGACGCCAGCTCGACACCGACCAGCTGATCGCCGACATCGAAGAGGCCCTCTCGGGCAGCGGTCTGGCGCCCGAGGCGCTCACGATCGAGATCACCGAGACGACGCTCATGCGCGACCTCGAGGACACCGCCCGGCGGCTGCTGCAGATCAAGCAGCTCGGCGTGCGCATCGCAATCGACGACTTCGGCACCGGCTACTCCTCGCTCGCCCACCTGCAGCGCTTCCAGGTCGACGCCCTGAAGATAGACCGCTCGTTCATCTCCGGGCTCACCCACAACCACGAGGGCGAGACGCTCATCCACACGCTCGTGCAGCTCGGCAAGACGCTCTCCATCGAGACGCTCGCCGAGGGCATCGAGCAGCCGCAGGAGCTGTCGCTGCTCAAGAGCCAGGACTGCGACAGCGGCCAGGGCTTCCTGTTCGCGCGCCCGCTCGACGTGGAGGCCACCGAGGCGTTCCTGAAGGACTGGGCCGAGAACAACGCGCCCGCTTCGGCTGAGGCGCCGCGGCCGTAGCTCGATCTCGTCGGTTGCCTGCATGCTGTCCTTCGCGCGTAATCGGCATCTGCCAGGCTTATAATCGCCATCTGCCATTGATCTATTCGTCATCTGCCACACTTCTATTCGTCATCTGCCGCCCCTGAACCGCCCGCCAAGCGCCTCTCATGCCCGCCGAGATCTTCAACCGTCACGCTCGTCCGCGGGTCCTACAGGCGCTGGCGGACACCCGCGTCGTGTTCATCTCAGGCGCGCGACAGGTCGGCAAGAGCACTCTCGGGCGCGGCATCGTAGACGGGCTCCCAGCCACGGAGGAATTCAGCCTCGATCGCCGCGAGACACGCGAATCCGCCCTCTCGGACCCCGAGGGGTTCATCGCCGCGCTGCGCGGTCCCGTGCTCATAGACGAGATCCAGCGGGTTCCTGACCTACTCCTCGCGATCAAGGACGCCGTGGACCGTGACACAACGCCCGGACGGTTCCTGCTGACCGGATCGGCGAACATCCTGACGGCCCGCACAATCAAGGATGCGCTCACCGGACGTCTGGAGACGATTCCGCTGTGGCCGCTCGCGCAGAGCGAGATCAACGCGAGCACCACCAACGCAGTCGATGCTCTCTTCGCTGGCGAACCGCCGAACGTGAGCGACGCCACCGTCGGGCGCGACGCGTTCGTCCCACTCGCGGCGGCCGGCGGCTACCCCGAGGCGCGGCTGCGCGCGGCACGGCGACGAGACGACTGGTTTGCCAGCTACCTGGACACCACCCTCGATCGCGACCTGCGAGACATCAGCGACGCACGCAAGCTCAGCGAGATTCCCCGCCTGCTGAGGCTTCTCGCCGCACAGGCCGCGAACGTCCTCTCCTATCGCGGGCTTGCCACGAAGCTCGACCTGACGCCAGACACGGTGCGCGAGTACATCGGCCTGCTGCAGACGGTGTTCCTCGTGCGCCTCCTACCGGCTTGGCGACCCGGCCTCAGCGCCAGGGAGACCCACGCGCCGAAGGCATACCTTCTCGACACTGGCCTTCTCGCATACCTGCTCGGCGCCGACGAGAACCGCATCGCGCGCGACGATCAGGTGACCGGCAAGATGCTCGAGAACTTCGCCGTCACCGAGCTGCTCAAGCACGCAGACTGGGCCACCACGAGCACCCGCGCCTACCACTATCGTCAGCGCACCGAAGAGATCGACCTCGTACTGGAGAACCGCACAGGCGAGATCATCGCCGTCGAGGTCAAGGCGGCATCGTCGGTCTCACGAGCAGACCTTCGACCGATGGAGAAGCTGCGCACCGCAACGGGTACGCGCTTCAAGGCCGGCGTAGTCCTATGCACCGGCCCGCGAACCACGCCGCTCGGCGACCGGCTGTGGGCGCTTCCGGTCAGCGGCCTATGGGCGTAAGCTCGACAGTAGTTGAACCGCCTCACCCCGGCCGCCGGTAGCGGTAGCCGAAGCCGCGCACCGTCTCGATCGGGGTCGCGTTCGGGACGACGGGGTCGAGCTTGTGGCGCAGGTAGCCCACGTACAGCTTCACCTGCTCGGAGGACACGCCCAGCGCGTCGCCCCACACGAGGTCGAGCAGCTGGTCGCGGCTCAACACGTGGTTGGGGTTTCGCACGAACGTGCTCAGCAGCTTGAACTCCAACGGCGTCAGGCGCACCTCGCGCCCGTCACAGCGCACCTCGCGCTGGGCGAAGTCGATGCTCACGCGCGCGTCCGCGTAGGTCTCCGT
This sequence comes from uncultured Solirubrobacteraceae bacterium, assembly GCA_963813055.1. Taxonomy (GTDB): domain Bacteria; phylum Actinomycetota; class Thermoleophilia; order Solirubrobacterales; family Solirubrobacteraceae; genus Palsa-744. Next base: position 499,181 of record CAWEXM010000004.1, on the reverse strand, counting down.
CTCCTCGCCCCGCGGCCGCGCGCGGCGCAGCAGCGCGTGCACGCGCGCGAGCAGCTCCTGGTGGCCGAACGGCTTGATCACGTAATCGTCCGCGCCGCCCTGCAGGCCGCGCACGCGCTCGAGCTCGGTCTCGCGCGCCGTCAGCATCAGCACCGGCACGTCGCTCAGGTCGCGGATGCGCTCCAGCGTCGCCCACCCGTCCAGCTCGGGCATCTCCACGTCGAGGATCACCAGATCGGCCGGCTTCGCATACAGCTCGCGCAGCCCAGCACGCCCGTCGAGCGCTTCGCTGACCTCATACCCTGCCCGCTCGAGCATCCCGCGCACCATCTCCAAAACGATCGCGTCGTCGTCCACCACCAGCACCCGGGTAGGACTCATACCCCGCTCATACCGCCCCCCGCCCCGGATTCATGCCGACCGCACCGATCATCCAGCCATGGCACGAATACTCATAAGCGAGCCCCACGAGGACGTCCGCCGGCTGCTCGAGCGGATGGTCGCGCGACTCGGTCACGAACCGATCTCCGTCAGGATCATCACGCCTGGGGATCTCACCAGCGCCGACGTGTTCATCCTCGAGCCGGCGTCCCCCGTCAGCGCCGTGTACGCGCAGGCCGCTACGCTCGCCGTCCCCTGCCTGCCGCTGATCTGCGCCAGCGTCGCCGGCCCGCCCGAGGAGCTCGAAGAGCTCGGCATCGAGTTCGCCGCCAGCCTCGTCAAGCCGTACACCCTCGACCAGCTGCGCATCGCGATCCGACGGGCGCTGCTCGTCGGCCGAGAGCGTGCATGCCGTCCGCGACCGGACGACGAGGAGGGTGAACACAAAGTCGCTTGAACGCGCGCTCATCGCGGCCGCTCGAGGATCTGCGCGACCTTCGCCAGCAGCGCGTGCCCCGAGAACGGCTTCTCGATCAGCATCACGCCCGCTTCCAGATGCCCGCCCGCGTCGAGGATCGGCTGCGCGAACCCGGACATGAACATCACACGCACATCCGGCCGGCTCTGCAGCAGCCGCTGCGCCACCTGCGGACCGGGCATCTGCGGCATCACCACGTCGCTCAGCAGCAGGTCGATCGCCTGCTCGTGGGCATCGGCCGCCTCGAGCGCCGCCGGCCCGTTCGACGCGACGATCACGCGATAGCCCGCCCGCGTGAGGATGCGTTCCACGACCTCGCGCAACGCCTGCTCGTCCTCCACCAGCAGGATCGTCTCCTCGCCGTTGCGCAGCGGCAGCTCCGCGTCCGTCTCCTCGCCGGCATTCAACGGACGGTCCGTCGCCGGCAGCAGCACCGTGAACGTGGTGCCCACCCCCGGCTCGGAGTAGATCTGCGCCCGCCCGCCCGCCTGCTGAACGATCCCGTAGACCGTCGCCAATCCCAGGCCGGTGCCCTGCCCCGGCGGCTTGGTCGTGAAGAACGGGTCGAACGCGCGCTTGAGGGTCGCGCTCGACATGCCCGTGCCGGTGTCGCTCACGCGCAGGCGCACGTACGGACCGGGCGTCAGGTCCAGGCGGGCGGCCGCGTAGGTCTCGTCCACGTCGACGTTCGACGTGTCGATCCTCAACTCGCCCCCGTCCGGCATCGCATCGCGCGCGTTCACCGCCAGATTCACCAGGATCTGCTCCAGCTGCCCCGGATCGACCAGCACCGGATGCAGACCGTGCGCCAGCGAGCTGTGCAGCTCCACGTGCTCTCCCAGCGTGCGGTGCAAGAGCTGCTCCACCGCGCCGACCACGTCGTTGACGTCCACCACCTCCGGCTGCACGACCTCGCGGCGCGCGAACGTGAGCAGCTGATGGGTGAGATTCGCCGCCCGCTCCGCCGCGGTGGTGATCTGCGCGATGTCCTCGCGCAGCGCCCCTCGACCCTCCTCCGTGTCTGCGGCCCGCTCCAGGTCGTCGTTCACGAACGCCGCGTAGTTGATGATCACGGCCAGCAGGTTGTTGAAGTCGTGCGCGATCCCGCCCGCCAGCTGCCCCAAGCTCTCCAGCCGCTGCGCCTCATGCAGCTGATTCTGCAGCCGCTCGCGCTCTGCCTGCGCCTGCAGCTGTTCGCGCTCGCGCGCCGCCGCCATCCGCTCGGTGATGTCGCGGTTGACCTCCAGCAGACCCACGAGCGCTCCCGCCTCGTCGCGCTGCGCCGCCCAGCGGCTCTCCACCACCACACGACGGTCGTCCTTGGTGTGCTGCACCAGATCGCCCTCCCAGCTGCCCGTCTCGGCGACGCGCCGCTCGATCTCCTCCAGCGCGATCGGATACTCCGTACGCAGAAGCTCGCCGGGCGTGACGCCCAGCGCCTCCTCGCGCGAGAATCCGTACGTCGCCTGCGCGCCGCGATTCCAGAACGTGATGAGGCGCTCGCCGTCGCGCGCGAAGATCGCATCCGCTGCCAGGTCGAGCAGCGCCGTGTGCGCGGCCAGCTCGCGTGAGCGTGCCGTGGAGGGCTTGTCGCCGCGAAGACCCTTATTCCACATCTCAGGTTCTTTCCACATTCAGAGCGTACAGCGCTAGTCGAGCATCTGCTCCAGCGCGCGCGGGAGCGCCATCGGATCGAACGGCTTCGCGAGCACTCCCGCGGCACCCAGCGCCTCCAGCCAGCCGCGATCCGCGCTCTGAACCTTCGCCGTCAGGAAGATCACAGGCACATGCGGAGCGAGCCCATCGGCGCGCATTCGCGCGAACGTGCTCGGGCCGTCCATCCCCGGCATCATCACGTCGAGCAGCACCACGTCGAACGGACCGTCCTCACGCATGATCCGCAGCGCCTGCGGTCCCGACTCTGCGGATACGACACTCCAGCCACCCACCTGCTCGAGGCTCAGCCGCGCGATCGCTCGGATGTCCTCGGCGTCGTCGACGAGCAGCAGCCGCGACCTCATGCCGCGCTCTCCGCCAACTGCTCGCGGCGTCGATCGGCGCTGCTCCGCGCATCCAACGGCGGACGCTGCCCCGCTCCACGGGCGAGCGGCAGCGTGAAGTGGAACGCGCTGCCCCTGCCATCGCCGCTCTGCGCCCACATGCGCCCGCCGTGGCGCTCGACGACCCCACGCGCGATCGGCAGCCCCAGGCCCGTCCCGGCCTTCTCGCGCGCATCGGTCGCATCGACCTGGCGGAAACGCTCGAAGATGCTCTCCAGCCGGTCCGCGGGGATGCCCCGTCCTTCGTCGGCGACCGAGAACAGCGCGCTCTCGCCGTCCGCGTCCACACGTGCGCGCACGCTCACAAAGCCGCCGTGGGGCGAGAACTTCACCGCGTTGCCGAGCAGGTTCACGAGCGCCTGCACCACGCGATCGCCATCCGCGAACACCGTCACAGGCGCGACATCGACACGCATCCCCACGCCCGCCGCGTCCGCGTTCGCCTGCACCACCCGCAGCGACTCTCCCACCAGCTCGCGCGCATCCACCGCGCCGCGCTCGAGTCGCATGCTGCCCGCGGTCATGCGCTCGAAGTCGAGGATGTCGTTCACCAGGCGCACCAGCCGGTCGGTGTTGAGCACTGCCACCGCCACCATGTTCGCCGCGTCGGGCGGCAGTTCTCCCAGTACGCCGCCGTCGAGCAGCCCCAGCGAGCCCCTGATCGAGGTCAGCGGCGTGCGCAGCTCGTGCCCCACGACCGACAGCAGCTCGTCCTTCAAGCGCTCGCTCTCGCGCAGCGCCGCCTCCGTCTGGACCAGCTCGCGCTGCGCCACGTACTGGCGCGCCGCGACGAGCACCGCCAGCACCGTCACGATCAGCAGCAGGCTCACGTTCGGGAAGAACGTGTCGTTGCGCTCCACGCCCAGCACCACGCCGAGCCCGATCGCCACACTCAGATAGGGAAGCCAGCTCGCGTGCGAGGAGTGGCCGCTCGGCGGCTCGAGCGCCGCGTCCGAGTCCTCCGCGAGCACGCGCCGCTGGCTCGCGCCCGCCAGCGCGAACACCGCGAACTCCAACGCGTACACCGTGTCGATCCCATCGCCCGGCCTGTATGTCCCGTGCAGCTGCCCCGACCCGTACAGGACGTCCGCCACGACGCCCAGCAGCACCGCCACCGTGACCAGCGCCAGCGGAACGCGCAGCGCCACGGGGCTGTGGCGCAGGAGCACCGCCGCGAGGCCCGCCAGCAGGAACAGGTCGCCCACCGGGAACGCCAGCGACACGCCCATCGCCAGCGCGCTCTGGCCTTCCTCCAGCGCCGTGGGCCCCAGCACGAAGTACCACACCACCGCGCCGCCGCCGAGCACGATCGTCGCTCCGTCGAGCGTCGTCCGCACCAGCTTCGCGCGCGAAACCGCCGGCACCGGCACGCGCAGCAGCGCCACCAGCAGCAGCGGGTAGAAAGCGAGGTAGAACGCATCCGCCAGCGACGGGTACGGCGCGCCGCCGAAGCCCACGTCGTAGATCGCCTGCGTCAGATCGCCGAGCGTCTCCGCGAGCAGCGCAAACGCGAGCAGCCGCCAGAAGCGACGCAGCCCGCGCGCGTGCTCGCAGCGAAGCGCTGCGCACCATGCCGCGAGAGCCGCGGCCGCGTCCAGCGGCAGGAGCAGCAGATCTCCGACGCCCTCCCTGCTGCCCGGGATCCAACCGAACAGCTGCCAGCTGCCGTAGAGCAGCACGAATCCCGCGATCGCGCTGGCGACACGCGCGAAGCGCCCGCGGGAGGAGGTCGAGGCGAGTTCTGCCATACGCGTGCGTTAACGGCACCTTTCACACCCCGACGCCCCGTATTTCACCGCGACGAGCTTGCGGAGACTCCGCACCCCTGTGAGATGGCGCTCGCGGCGATCGACACGACGTGGACCTTTGGTCCCGTTGAGGGCCCCGCCGCTGGCCGTCGCGCGTGTCCGTGCCGATGCTCAACCAGGAACGGACATGCACGCGTCAGCCGACACGCTCATCAGCCCAAACGCGCCGCGGACTTCCCGCGGGGCGCCCGCTGCGCTGGACGCCCGCGCGATGCGCTCGATCTGGGAGCGTCAGCACGCCCTACTCGAGAGCCGTCTAGCGACGATCGAGCGTGCGACGAGCGCTCTGGCCTGCTGCTCCCTGGATGAGGGCGCTAGAGACCAGGCGCAGCGCGCCGCGCACATGCTCGCCGGGTCGATCGGGATGTTCGGCTTCCACGACGCAGCATGCGCGGCCCGCGCGCTGGAACGCGGGCTGTCCCGCCCCACGCGCGCGAGCGCGCAGGAGCTCGCCGCGCTCCTCGACCTGATCCGCAGCGACATCGGCGCGCAGCCGCCCGGAGCTTTCCCAGGGTTCGACGCGGGCACAGCCCATAGCGACATGTCTTGAATATACGGTGAGTGCATCACTGTCAATACAGACCGCAAATGTCAACTCGGGTACGGTTCGCCCGCGGGGCGCCTCGCGAGCGCGAGCGGCCGGCATCGAGGATGGCGCCAAATGAACGCAAGAGCACACAGCGAGAGCGCCTGCTGCGAGGCATGGTGGAGGTCGCCAATCGCAGCGGCTACGTCGGCGCGAGCGTATCCGCGGTAATCGCGCACGCGGGCACCTCGCGCCCCACGTTCTACGAGTACTTCACCGACCGCGACGACTGCTTCCGGGCGAGCATCGAAGACGTCGCGGAGCGGTTGCTCCAGGCGGTCCGCGAGGCCCTCGGAGCGCTCCCGCCGCAGCGGGCCATGGCGGGCGCTGTCGAGGCGCTCGTCGACTTCGCGTGCGAGGAGCCCAGCGCCGCGCGCTTTCTGATGGGCGAGGCGATGGCGGGCGGCGCGGGCGCGCTCGACGCGCGCGACCGCGCGATCGCGCAGATCGCTGCGGCGGTCGAAAGCTCACAGCGCCGCACGCGCGCCGAGCAGGCGACCCCCGACCTCGCGGTGCGCGTGGCCCTGGGGAGCGTCTTTCGCGTGCTCGCCGCCCGCCTGCGGCGCGGTGAAGCGGCGATCTCCAGGCTCACGGAGGATCTGTGCGGATGGCTCGACGCGTATGCGCGCCCCGCCGGAGAGCGTCGCTGGCAGAAGCTCTCCCCCGGACCGCCACCGGCGCGCTCTCCACACCTGCCCGACGCTCCGATCCAGAGCTCCCCCAGCGTGCTGCCGCCCGGACGGCCGCGGATCCCCGCGAGGGAGATCGCGGAGAACCAGCGGCAGCGAATCCTCTACGCCGCCGCCACGCTCGCGCACGAGAATGGCTATCTGGACACGAAGATCACGGACATCACAAAGCTCGCGCGAATAGACGGCAGCGCCTTCTACCGCCACTTCTCGGACAAGCAGGAGGCGTTCTCCGCCGTCCACGAGCTCGGCTTCCAGCAGGTGCTGGACGTCACGGCAAAAGCCTTCTTCGCTAGCGAGGGCTGGCCGGCACGCAGTTGGGAGGCCGCGCGCGTGCTGACCCAGCTGCTGCAGGAGAATCCACTCGTCGCGCACGTAGGGTTCGTCGAGGCCTACGCGGTTGGGCCGGCGGCGGTGCAGCGCATCGAAGACAGCCACGTCGCGTTCATGTTCTTCCTGCAGGAAGGGCTCGCGCAACGGCCCGAGAGCACGCCACCGTCGCGGGTGGCGATGGAAGCGATCGTCGCGGCGATCTTCGAGATCCTCTACCTGAAGGTCCGCGAGCCGGGGAAGCCCAGGATCGCGACGATGCTCTCCCACGTCGCTCACGTGTGGCTGACGCCCTTTCTCGGCGTGGAGCTCGCCGACGAGTTCATCGACGCTCAGATGGCCGCCGAACGCGAACACGCGTACAGAGCCACGCACAAAGTCTGACCCGCTGAACATGCGAAGTAGTGGGAAAGATCAGACATGGTCATCTCCTCATGTCAAGTGTTGCGTTATGCTGGTCGCATGGGAGCGGGGAGCGTGCGTGAGCAGGCGTCGGCGCCAATGCATTCGCCGGTCAACTGGGCGGTGCTCGGGCTGGTCATCGAACGACCGAGCTACGCATACGAGCTGGCCCACCGTTTCGAGCGCACATACGCGGGTGCGCTGTCGCTGAGCAGCGTCTCCCACGTCTACACCGCGCTGGCGACTCTGCGCGAGCGCGGCCTCGTGAGCGAGGTGGCCGACCCGGGTGGCGCCGCCCGCTCCAAGCGCCGCTACGAACCCACGCAGGAGGGCCTGTGCGAGCACGCCGCGTGGCTGATCGAGCAGGTCTCAGAGGAGCGCCGTCGCCAGCGGCTGCTCGTCGCGCAGCTGGGAGCGCTCGCGCGGACGCCCGACCGCGCCGCGGCGGTGCTCGACGCATACGAGCAGGCATGTCTCGCGGAGCTGGCCGCCGCGCCGCCGGCCGGCGACAGGACCCCCGGCACGACCGGTCTCGTCGCACGCCTGATCGGCGAGGAGACGCGCCTCGCCGTGGCCGCGAAGCTCAGATGGGTGCAGTATGCGCGCACGCAGTTGTTCGCGCTCGCGAGCCCTGACCCCAACGCCGAGGTCGCACATGAGCCTGCTTAGTCTTCAGAGCGTCGGCAAGCGCTTCCGCGACGGCCAGCGCGAGCGGATCGTCCTGCGCGAGGTGTCCCTCGAGCTGAACGCGGGCGAGCTCGTCGGCATCTGGGGCCTGCGGCGCTCGGGACGCACGACCCTGCTGCGCATCGCCGCCGGGATCGAGCCGCCGGACAGCGGCAACGTGCGTTTCCGCGGAGAGCCCCTGACGTCGGAGAGCCGAGGCGTGCTGGGCGTCGGCATCGGCTACGTGCAGAAGTCGCTCCGCGGCAACGAAGAGCAGGGTGTGCTCGAGCAGGTCTGCGCGGTGCTGCTCGCGCGCGGCATCGACATGTACAGCGCGCGCGAGCAGGCACGCCACGCGCTCACCCGGGCCGGAGCGGAGCAGTGTGGCGCGATGCGCGTGCACGAGCTGGGCGGCGCGGAGGCGATGCGCGTCGCGATCGCCCGCACGCTGGCGCTCTCCCCCGCCCTCGTCGTGATAGACGAGCCCACCGCGACGGTCGAGCTGGGCGAGCGCGACGAGCTGCTCGCGCTGCTGAGGGCGCTCGCGGCCGACGGCATGACCGTGCTCGCAAGCACCAGCGAGCCGGACGAGCTCGCCGGGTTTCACCGCGCGCTGACGCTCGGCAGCGGCGAGCTTCGCGGCCCCAGCAGTCCCGAGCTCGCGCCCGTGGTGGCAATCCGTCGCCACGGCATGTAGAAGGCTGGTTCGATGCTCGAGCTGGAGCGGGTGGTCAAGCACTACCGCAGCGCGACCGAGGAGGTCCACGCGCTCGACGGCGTCAGCCTGCGCCTGCGGGAGGGAGAGATGCTCGCGCTTCAGGGGCCCAGCGGCTCCGGCAAGACGACGCTGCTGCTGCTGGCCGCGTGCGCGCTGCGCGCGGACGCCGGACGCGTGAGCTTTCGCGGACAGGACCTCGCCAGCCTGGGACAGCGCGAGGGCGCGCAGTATCGCCTCGCCGAGGTCGGGCTGATCGCCCAGAGCACCCACCTGATGGCGCACGTGAGCGCAGTGGAGAACGCCGCGACGAAGCTGCTGCTCGGTGGCGTCCCCCTGGGAGCGGCGCGCGAGCAGGCGATGGAATGGCTCGTGCGGGTGGGCATCGGCGACCGCGCCCAACGCACCCCCGAGGAGCTCTCCGGCGGAGAGCGCCAACGCGTGGCGATCGCGCGTGCGCTCGCGGGCGAGCCGAAGCTGATCCTCGCCGACGAGCCCACCGCGAGCCTCGACAGCCAGCGCTCGGCCGAGATCGTCTCGCTGCTCGGCGAGCTCGCACGCGAGCAGCGCGTGGGGGTGCTGCTCGTCACGCACGACGCGGAGGTCGCTGCCGCCGCCGATCGGGTGCTGCGGCTTCGCGACGGGCGCCTCGAAGGCGACATCGCGCAACGGGCGCACGCGCATGCGTCCTGAGGCGGGACAGCAGCTCACGACGCGACGGCTGCTCGGAGCGCGGGCGCTCGTCTACTTCTACCGGCGGCGGCTGCGCGCGCACGGCGTGCAGGAGCTGCTCGCCGGCGTCGGCATCGCGACGGCCGTCGCGCTCGTGCTCGCCGCGGGCGTCTCGCAGAGCAGCATCGCCGACTCGACCAGACGGGTCGTGCGCGCGGTCATCGGCTCGGCCGATCTTCAGCTGCGCGCTCGGGGCACCGAAGGCTTCAGCGAAGCGATGCTCGCGCAGGTCGAAGCGCTGCCCGGCGTGGTGCGCGCGGCGCCGCTGCTCGAACGCTCGATACGAGTGATCGGCCAGCACGGCAAGGGCGCGAACGTCTACATCGCCGGAACCGACGTCAGCCTCGCCGTGCTCAACGGGCTCGGCAGCACGCTGCCGCTCGGGGCGCTGGCCACAGGCAAGCTCGCCTTGAGCGCATCCAGCGCGCGGACCGTCGACGTCACAGGCCCGACGGGCACCCACACCACGAACGTCACGCTGCTCATCGGCGGGTCGAAGCGAACGATGCCCGTCAGCGCAGTGCTCAGCCGCGAATCCGTCGGCGTGCTCGCCGGCGCGCTCGTGGGGGTCATGCCACTGGCGAGCATGCAGCAGCTGCTCGGTCAACCCGGACGTGTAACTCGCATCCTTCTGCAGACACGACCCGGAGCACACGCGAGAGTCGCCCGCGAGCTCCGCGCGCTCGCGGGCCAGCGACTGATCGTCAGCGACACCGAACAGGACGTCACGCTGCTGCAGCAGGCCCTGCGCCCGAGCGGCCAGGCCAGCGACCTGTTCGCGGTGATCGGCGCGCTGCTCGGCTTCCTGTTCGCGTTCAACGCGATCCTGCTGACCGTGCCCGAGCGCCGCCAGGCGATCGCGGACCTGCGCCTGTCGGGCACCACCCGCAGCGCGATCGTGCAGCTCGCGAGCTTCCAGGCGCTGTGCCTCGGGATCGCAGCCTCGATCGTGGGCGTAGCGATCGGCTACGTGCTCTCGCGCTGGGTCTTCCATCAGTCGACCGCCTACCTCAACGGCGCCTTCACGACCAGCGGCGGCACGATCGTCGCGACGCGCAGCGTGCTCGTCGCCGGGCTCGGCGGGATCCTCGTCACGTGGCTGGCCTCCGCCCTGCCGCTGCTCGACCTGCGCCGTGGCCGCGCGCCCGATGCGATCTACACCCGCGAGGGAGTGCCCGGCAACGCGCTCGCGCGTCAGCCGCGCATATGGCTGTTCCTGCTCGCGCTCGCGCTGCTCGCCCTGGCGAGCGTGCTGTACGCGAGCGCACCGTCGCTCGCGCTCGCCGCGAGCGTCGCGCTCGCGCTCGCGACCGTGCTCGCGCTGCCGCTCACGTTCGCCGTCATGCTCGCCGGGGCGCGCGCGCTGAGCGAGCGCACCCCACGCCTCGCCACGCTCGCGATCGCGCTCGGCGGAGTTCGCGGCACGACGCTCCGCTCGCTCGCGCTCGCGGCCACGGGATCGGTGGCGCTGTTCGGCAGCGTCGCGCTCGGCGGCGCGCGCTCGAACCTGCTCAGCGGGATTCGCGGCTTCGCGCACAGCTACGCCGCGGACGCGCCGATCTGGGTGGGCGAACCGGACGACAACCAGGCCACCGCGCAGCTCGCCGGCGACGGCAGCGCACAGCGGATCGCGCGTCTGCCGGGCGTCGCGTCGGTGCAGAGCTTCCAGGGCGCCTTCCTGACGGTCGGGCAGCGACGCGTATGGGTGCTCGCGCGGCCGCCCGGGGGCGCGCGAGACGTGCTCGAAAGCCAGGCCGTCGGCGGTTTTCGCGCAGCGCGCGAAGCGCAGGCGCGCATCGCGCAGGGCGGCTGGGTCGCCGTGTCGCAGCAGATCGCCGAAGAACTGCACACACGCAGCGGCGGGTCACTCACGCTGCCGACGCCCAGCGGGGAGATCTCCTACCGCATCGCCGCGCTCACGAGCAACCTCGCATGGAGTCCCGGCGTCGTGTTCATGAGCGACACGGACTTCGCTCACGCATGGCGCACCACGAGCGCCAGCGCGCTCGCCGTAACGTGAAGCCCGGCATGGACGGGGAGCAGATCGCGCGCGAGATCGTCTCCGCGCTCGGCCCCCGCAGCGGCCTCGAAGTCGCCACCGCGGCGACCCGCGAGCGCAAGATCAACACGCTCACCAGCGAAGGGCTCAGCCAGCTCGGCCTCGTCTCCACGCTGCTGCTGCTCGCCGCCATACTCGCGCTCGGCGCCGCGCTCGCGTCGAGCATCCACCAGCGCCGCAGCGCGCTCGCAGGGCTGCGTCTGACGGGCGCCCCGCCCGCAAGGCTGCGGCGAATCCTGCTCGTGGAAGCCGCGCTGATGCTCGGCGCGGGGTGCGTCACGGGGGCGCTCGCCGGCGTCTACGGGCAGTTCATCATCGACGCATACCTGCGGCACGTCACCGGTTTTCCCGTCGCGAGCGTCGGCGCGAGCGCGCGCCCCGTGGAGATCGTCGCGCTTGTGCTCCTCGCCGCGCTCGCCTTCGCCGCCATCCCAGGGTTCCTCGCCTCGCGCGTATCGCCCGCGCTCGCGCTCGCGGAGGAGTAGACGCTCGTGGCCCGTGGACGAGCGAATCCCGGACCAGCGGCCACGCTCGCCCCGCTCGGAGCGATCGTGGTGGCGAACGCGCGCTACTGGCCAACGGTCGCGCCCGTCGTCAGGAGCGAGCTGGACCTGTGGATGGAGCCCGCCGAGCGAATCGCCGACCCGTCGCTGCGCGCGCTGGCGATCGCCAAGCTCACCCAGGAGCGCTTCAACGCGGAGGTCGCCGCCACGCTCGCCACGCTCGCTCCGCGGCGCGAGCGCAGGACGGCGGTGCGCGCGATCGTCGCGTTCGAGCTGCTGTTCGACTACCTCGACGGACGCACAGAGTTGCCTTCGCAGGACCCGCTCGGCGAGGGCACACGCCTGTTCGGTGCGTTCACCCGCGCCGTCGAGCCCGATCCGCGTGCGCGGGACGCCGCTGTCCTCGACCCCGGAGCGACGGGCGGCAGCGACGTGCGCGAGCTCAGCGGGCGGGACCAGGAGGCGGCCGACGACGCGTACATGCGCGCCCTCGGCGAGACCACACGCGCGAATCTGTTCGCGCTCCCTGCCGCCGCGGCGGTTGCGGCTGTCGCGCACGAAGCGGCCGACCGTTGCGCGCAGGCACAGACGCGACTGCACGCCGCCGCGACGCTCGGCGACGAGCAACTTCGCGAGTGGGCCGGCGAGTCGGCGCGAGCGAGCGGCCTCGGCTGGCGCGAGCACGTCGGCGGAGCCGCCTCCTCGGTGCTGGCCGTGCACGCGCTCATCGCCGCCGCCGCCCACCCCGCCACGAGCGCCGCCGACGCACGCCGCATCGATGCCGCGTACGTAGCGATCGGAGGCGTCATCACGATGCTCGACAGCGTCGTCGACCACAGCGCGGACAGCGCCCGCGGCGAAGCCGGTTTCAGCAGGCTGTTCGCTGGCCCCGACGATCTCGAAAGCTCCATTCGCGCGCTCACGCGCGAGGCGCTCGCGCGTGCGCGCGAAGCGCCGCACGGCGCGCACCACGCGATGACGCTCGCGGGCGTGCTCGCCTACTACACGACGCACCCCGGAGCGCGCGAGCAGCACGCGCGCGCGATCGTGGCGATGGTCCGACGCGAGCTCTCCCCCACGATCTGGCCCGGGCTCGCAGTGCTACTCGGCTGGCGCGCCGCCAAGCGCGCTCGCGCAACCACGATCGTCGCGCTCGACAGGGCCGCGACCTAGACTGGACACGTGCAGATGAGACGTCTATGGAGCGCCGTCGTGGCGTCCGCGCTGCTCACATTCACCGCGACGTGGAGCGCCAGCGCGGCGACGGACCCGATCGCGGTTGCAGCGCGCAGCCTCAGCGTCAAGGACGAAGGCTACCTGCGCCTGGTCAAGAGCTCCGGCTCGCTGCTGATCGACGAAGGCCCCGTGCGCGGGACGATCCCCGGCAGGGCCAAGGTCCGCTTCGTCTACAACGGCGACCCCGCCGTCACCGCCCAGCTCACGATCTCCGGCCACGCGGGCAGCATCGTGGCGAGCGCGCGCGGGCGCCTCTCCAGCCCCACGAGCCCCCATCCGAGCTTCGACGGCACGCTCACCGTGACCGGCGGAAGCGGGCGCTATCGACACGCACACGGAAGCGGCAGGCTTTACGGAATCTTCTACCGCCGCACCTACGCCATGACGGTGCAGACGACGGGCACCGTCCACTACTGAGCCCCCTTCCCTATCCAGCGACAGATTCGTGGGCCGACCCAGATGCGTGGGTCGACGGCGCGCGCAGCAGCTCCTCTCGCGCGGCGTCCGTGCCGAGATATGGCATCACGATCACGCCCATGAGCGGCCCGCACAGCTCTCCCAACGGCGCTTCGGAGCGCTGCGCGATGCGCGCATGGAGGACAGAAGCGACCGCGCCCACGACCGCCTCCGCGCCGAAAGGCGCCGGTGCAGCCACGAGCGTCGCGGACGGTCTGTCGGCTTCGAGCGCGCGGACGAGCACGTCCAGCGCCCGGCCGCGACGCGCCAGCATCTCGACGCTTCCCACCCGCGAGCCGACGAACAGGAAGCGTGCGAGCACCGGGTTGGCATCCATGAACGCAAGCAGCTCCAACAGCGCCGCGCGCACGCCGTCGACCCAGCGCTCCTGCGCGCGGTAGGCGTGTGTCATCGCCCCACCCACCTGCGAGGTCAGCTCGTCGAACAGCGCGAGCATCGGCTCGCCGCGATCGCCGATAGCTTCGCGTGGGAGTTCCCGAATGCTCAAAGCCTGGCTGGTCATGTGACCCGATCATCACCGAGCGCCTGTGTCCGTAACAGTCAAGGCGTAGAAACTTCAGCGCCAAGAACGCCGCCATGCGGGCGTAACATCAGACGAGCATGTTCACCCCAGAGCGATCAGACACGACCCTACACGCGCCCATCTCGTCGTCCCTGACGCCCCAGCGTGCGCGCTACGTGGCGATCGTCACCGACGGCAGCGCACGCTGGGCCCACGCGCACGGGTTGTCAATAAGCGCAGGACACGAAGCGGCGGCGGACACCGTGATAGCGAGGATCGGGGACGCGATCGAGCTCGGCATCGAGGAGCTGACCCTGTACGCGTTCTCCACCGAGAACTGGACGCGACCGCCCGAGGAGGTGGGCGCGGTGCTCGAGATGCTCACCAGGCGCATCGCAGCGGACACGCCGACGCTACACGCGCGCGGTGTGCGAATCCGCTTCATCGGACGCAGAGACCGCGCCGGGACGCAGCTCGTCGAGCGTCTGGAGAGCGCCGAGGAGCTCACGGCCGATAACCGCGGGCTGCGGGTGCAGGTGGCGCTCGACTACGGCGGGCGCGATGAGATCGTGAGCGCGGCGCGGCGCTTCCAGGGTGGCAGCGAGGACGACTTCGCGAAGCTCCTGGGCGCAGCGGAGATGCACGATCCCGACCTCGTGATTCGCACGAGCGGCGAGCAGCGGCTGTCGAACTTCCTGCTCTGGCAGTCAGCTTATGCCGAGCTGGTGTTCCGTCCCGAGCTGTGGCCGGACTTCGGACCACAGGCGCTCGAAGAGTGCCTCGAAGAGTACGCGGAGCGACGGAGGCGCTTCGGGGGACGCGCGACCCAAACGCGCTAGCTCGCGCCCTCGGCGACCGATCGTGATCTCTGCCATCGACGCGAACACAACCGCCTCGGGACGGCGCGGACGCAAAGAGACGCAGCGCGAACGGCTGCTCTCGGGCATGGTGGCGAGCGCCAGCCACAGCGGCTACGCGCGCACGACCGTCTCCGCTGTGATCGCCCACGCGGGCGTCTCGCGGCCCACGTTCTACGACTACTTCACCGACAAGGAAGACTGCTTCCTCGCCGCGGTGCAGGCAATCAACGAGCTGCTCGTGCCTCGCATCGACGACGCCGTCGCGTCGAGCCCGCCCGAGCGGGCGACAGAGGCGGCCCTACGAGAGCTGATCGCATTCGCGCGCGCCGAGCCTGAGATGGCGCGCGTGCTCACGAACGAGACGCTGAGCAGCGGGCATCGAGGACTCGACGCCCGCGCGGAGGGGATCGCAAGGATCGCCGCGATCGTCGAATCGGCGCACAGCTCGCTCGACGCCCAGGCGCTTGCGCCCGACGTGTCGGCCGAGATCGCGGTGGGCGCCGTCTACCGTCTCATATCGGCTCGCCTGCGGCGCGGCGAGCGTGCGCTCGTGGGGCTGCTCGAGGAGGTTGCGAAGTGGATCGGCAGCTATGAGGAGCCGGTCTGTGGACACCGCTGGCGGCTGCATCGCGCATACCCAGCGCCCCCGCGCTCGCCGTTCCTGCCGAAGACCATGACGCGCCCGCCGCCGCCGCTCCCACCGGGACGGCCGCGGGTGTCGGAGGAGGAAGTCACCGAGAACCACCGGCTGAGGATCATCTTCGCCACGGCCGCGCTCACCGCCGAGAAAGGCTATGGCGCGACCACAGTCGCCGACATCGTCAAGCGGGCGGGGCTCGACGCGCGCGCCTTCTACCGATCGTTCGCCGAGAAGCGGGACGCGTTCTTGGCCGCTCACGAGCTCGGCTTCCAAGAACTGATGGCGGTGACCGCAGGCGCGTTCTTCGCGGGGGCGAACTGGCCGGAGCGAACGTGGGAGGCCGGGCGCGCCTTCACCCAGTTCCTCGAGCGCAACCCGACGATGGCTCGCGCGGGCTTCGTCGAGGCGCATGCCGTCGGCCTCGACACGACGGATCGCTTCGAGCACAGCCACGCGGCCTTCACGATCTTCCTGCGCGAGGGCTACCGCTTCAGGCCCGACGTCAACCCCCCATCGCCCGTGGCCCTCGAGGCGATCGTCGCGGCGATCTTCGAGACCGTCCATCGCCAGGCGCGCGAGCGCGGCAAGGAGCTGGGGCTTCCCGGCCTGCTGGCGAGCATGGCGCACCTGTGCCTCACTCCATTCCTGGGGAGCCGCGAGACGAACGACTTCGTCGACGCCAAGCTCGCTCTCCAACGCTAGACCTCCTCCCCACCACGACGCGGATGCGTTCTGGAGACGCTGTCTAATTTAATGTCATGCTAAAGGCTCATGTCGCAGAAACAAACACATCAGACTGGCGGGAAATCCCGCATCGCTACGGGACGCAAGGGAACTCAACGCGCGCGGCTCCTGCGAGCTGCCGTCGACGTCGCCACACGTGACGGCTACGCGGGCGCGACGATCGCCAGCGTGATCGCCGAGGCGGGCGTCTCCCGACCGACGTTCTACGACTACTTCGCCGACAAGGACGACTGCCTGCTCGCTGCCGTCGCGGACATCCACCGCTGGCTGCTCGCGGTCACCGAGCAGGCCATGGAGCGCGGCGCTCCCGAGCACGCCATGCGCTCGGCGATCATCGCCCTGGTGGAGTTCGCGCGCTCAGAGCCGCAGTCAGCGCGGATGCTGATGAACGAGACGATGGCAGGCGGCCCGCGCGCGCTCGACGCACGCGACGAACAGATCGCCGAGCTGGCCGAGCTCGTCGTCAGCGTCCAGCAGCGCGCCTCCGCACGCCGCACCACGCCAGACGTCGCGCCTCACATCATGCTCGGCTCGATCCAGCGGCTGCTCGCGGCCCGGCTGCGCAGCGAGCAGCAGGAGCTCGCGAGCCTGGCCGGGGAGCTGGAGAGCTGGAGCGAAAGCTATGAGCTTCCGCGAGGCCAACATCGCTGGAGCAGCCTCGAGCCCGCACCCGCGGCCCCGCCCTCGCCGCTCGTGGCGCACACGCCGCTGCGCCCGCCCGCGCCGCTGCGCGGCGGGCGACACTCGAGGCAGAGAATCGCCGAGAACCATCGGCAGCGGCTGATGTTCGCCGCCGCGGAGGCAGCGCGAGAGAAGGGGTACCCCACGATGAGCATCGCCGACATCGTCAGGATCGCGGGGCTGGATCACCGCGCGTTCGCGAGCGTGTTCGTCGACAAGCAGGACGCCTACATGGCGATGACCGAGCTGGTCTTCGCGCGCGCCATGGCGGTCACCGCCGGAGCGTTCTTCAGCGCCGGCAGCTGGCCGGAGCGCACGTGGGAGGCCGGCCGGGCGCTCACGCAATTCCTACAGAAGAACACGAAAATCATCGTCGTCTTCGCCGAATCCTACGCCGTCGGGCCCGACGCCAGCAGACGCTTCGACGAGCTGTTGAACGCCTTCACGCTGTTCCTGCAGCTTGGCTACGAGGAGGTCCGCGACGACAGACAGCCCTCCCCAGTGGCCCTCGAAGCGATCGCCACGACCAACTTCGAGATGGCCTATCACCAGGCTCGTGGAACCGCCCGAGCGCAGATCAGCGAAATGCAGCCCCACTCCATCTTCATCGTGCTGGCCCCGTTCATCGGCCCAAAGGAGGCGAACAGCTTCATCGACGCGAAGCTCGCGCTGGCGTGAACCGCGGCCCGATCGCGGCGGCCACCTCCCTGCCCCTGCGTGTGAGGTGCCACGCGTTGGGAGCGCCGTAGGCGTGACCCGCGCCGCGGTTCTCCAGAAGCCCCAGGCCCTCTAGACGAGCGAGCAGTCTCGATATCTGTCCCGCGTCGGCGACCTCCACGCGCGAGCCGATCTCCACGTTGCTGCGACCAGGCTCTCGCTCGACGACCGACAGGACCCTGGCCGTGCGGTAGGTCACGCGCATACCCAGGTTCTCCAGGGGACCTCTCGCCGCCTTCGCGCGCTTGGACGCAGACGCGAGCGGCGGGCGCTGCAGCTCTCTGGCCGCGGCCGCGGGGCCGAGGTGAGGCAGCACGATCATCGACATCAGCGGGTTCATCAGGCTCGCCAGGTGTCGCGGGGAACTCTGCATACGCGTGTGCAGGAGCGCGAGCACACCGCCCACCACAACCTCAGCCGCGAGCGGCGACGTGTGATGCCCTGACTTCGCCTGGGATCGTCCGTCCTCGAAAACGGTCCGCAGATGCTCGAACAGCCACACGCGGGACTCCGGATCCACCCTCGATCCGTTCATGAGGTACTCGAGCACGAACAACCCCGTATCGAGGTCTTGTTCGAGAAACACCAACGTCTCCGCGAGCGCCGCCCGCACCCGCTCGGACCACCGCCCCTCGCCCTCCGCATACAGCGGAGCCACGATCTCCGCGATCTGCGCTACGGCCTCCTCGAAGACGGCTCGTAAGCAGGCGTTGCGGTTATCGAAGAGCTCGTAGAACGTATTGCGCGAGACACGTGCGCGAGACACGATCGAGCTGACCGAGGTCTGTTCGAAGCCTGCCACCGACGCCTCCTGCAGCGCGGACGTCAGAATGCGCGAGCGCTGAAACTCAGAGATCGAGCCGCCCTGCACCGGCTGGTCTCTGTCTGTCAATCGCGACACCCTTCGCGTCAGTATAAACATAATCAGGCAGACAAAAACGCCGGTTGACTCAGGTTTATTCCCGCGAGTAGCCCCCTATCAGAGCAGATTGACCCAGCCGGTCGTTCGGTATAGATGCCGCGCTTGCGGCGTCGAGGAGAGCCTCCACGCCGCGCACGTCGAGCGGGCGCGCGAACAGGAACCCCTGGCCCTGATCGCAGTGTTCGCGCTGCAGCGTCTGCAGCTGAGCCTGATCCTCGATGCCCTCCGCGAGCGTCTCGATGTCGAGCGTCTTGCCGAGCTGCACGAGCGTGTGGATGAGCGCCGCGGACGCCTCTGAGGTGGCGACGCCTTCGATGAACGAGCGGTCGATCTTGAGGGCGTCCGCGGGAAACTGGCGCAGGTATGCGAGCGAGCTGTAGCCGGTGCCGAAGTCGTCGATCGCGATCCGCACCCCGAGCTCCTTCAGCAGGCACAGGCGCGCGGCCGTCGCGTCGGTGTCGCGCATCAGCGCCGTCTCGGTGACCTCGAGCGTGAGGGCCGCCGGCGCCAAGCCCGCTTTCGCTCAGCGCGTCACGCACGTCGTCGATCAACGCATCGTCGTCGAGCTGGCGAGCGGAGACGTTCACCGCGACGCCGATGCGTGGCCCCGCTCGTGCCAGAGCGCAGCCTGCGGCACGCCTCCCGCAGCACCCAGCGCCCGATCGGCACGATCAGGCCGGTCTGCTCGGCGATCGGGATGAATTCCTGTGGCGAGACGACGCCGCGCACGGGGTGGCGCCAGCGGATCAGGGCCTCCACGCCGATCATGCTTTCGGTGCGCAGATCGAACGTGGGCTGGTAGAGCAGGAACAGCTGCTCGTACTCGAGCGCGTCGGCGAGGTCCATCTCCAGCGTCAGCCGGTCCTGCCGAGCTGGTCTGCATGCTCGACTCGAACATCGTGCAGCGGCTGCGGCCGGCGGCCTTGGCCTCATAGAGCGCGAGATCGGCGTCGCGCAGCAGCTCATCGGCAGTCGCGCGAGCTCCCGTGGCGATGCCGATGCTGGCTGTGACCGACAGCTTGCGCCCAGCTTGTCGCGCATGTCGTAGGGCTGGCGCAGCACCTCCAGCACGCGCTCCGCGACGAGCTCCGGAGCAACCTCGTCGATGGAGCGCTCGATCAGGACGACGAACTCGTCTCCGCCGAGACGAGCCGCCGTGTCGGCGTCGCGAATGACCGTCATCAGCCGCTCGGCGACCGTCCGCAGCAGCTCGTCGCCCGCGGCGTGGCCGAACGTGTCGTTGACGTGCTTGAAGCCGTCGAGGTCGATGTACAGCGCGGCCACCGAGCGATTCGTTGCGCCTGGCGCGCGCGAGCATCTGCTCGGCGCGGTCGAGCACCAGCACGCGGTTGGGCAGGCCGGTCAGCGCGTCGTGCAGCGCCTGGTGGCGAAGCTCGCCCGTCTTCTCGCGCACCATCCCGAACGCCCGCTCGCGGGAGCGCGCCAATACCAGGATCAACGAGAACAGCAGGCTGCTCATGAGCGCGCCCACAGCCAGCACGAGCGCACCCTGGACGTCGGGGGACAGTCCACCCGTGACAGCCGATCCACGCACCGCCGCTCGCCACCGGCCAGCCATCTGGATCGTGGTGTCGTGGGTGAGCGAGTCCGCCTCGACCGCGGTGCCGACGCGACCGATCAGCCGCTCGGGCTGCCCGGGGTTAGTGTGGAACAGGGTGAGGTTGAGACCGCGGTGCACGCCGATGGCCTGACGAAGCAGCGCGACGATGTCGAACGAGCTCTCAACCCAGCCGGCGATCGCCCGACGGCGCTGCGCGACGCTCCCCAGCGGCGCCCCGCGCCTGTAGAAGGCGGCTTCGAAGAACAGCGTGCTCACACCTTGAGCTGTCACCGGGAACACGATGAGCTGCCCGCTGTCAGCGGACGAGCGCATGACTTGCGCCGTCACGGCCCCAGCAACCACATAGCCGCCTATGGGCGAGGTTGGGTCGCACCAGTCGCCCTGGAGCAGCGCGCCCGAGGACTCGCTGTACGGCGTCACCGTGCCTCCCGCCGAGAGCAGGCAGTAGCGAGCCCGCCCGCTCCGAGCGACCGGCAAGATCGTGCCTCCCACGAGCGCCCTGAACGCGGGGTCGGCGTTGCGTCGAGCCAGGAATGCGTCGAGTTGGCTCGCCGAGACAGGCTCGACGACGGTCGTGCCGAGACCGCCAACCTGATGACGCTTGCCGTCCAGCGCGGAGAACCAGCGATCGAACCGGGTCGCGCCCAGGTGCGGCTGCATCGCCAGCACGGCACGCAGCGTCGATACGAAGTCCGCGTCGCGGTTGAGCAACGTCTCCAGAGTCTCGTTCACGTCGGTCGCGGTGGTCTGGAACTCCTGGACGTTGTGCGAGCGCACGCTCGAGCGCCACAGCGCCGCGCCCGCGAGCGACATCGCCAAACCGACCGCGAGCAGCGTGCAGGCCAGCAGAACCCAGCGCCGGTGGCTCACGTCGCTGCTGCGGGCAGCCACGCCTTCGCGGACCAGCTCAACCCGATCGAACTTTCGGAACACCTGATCTGATCGGCGCGCTCGTGGCGCAAGCGCACCGTAGTCGCCCGCCGTCTGCTCCGTGATCGACCCGGATCAAGGGCCTCCGTGATCGACCCGGATCAGATTCCAGCCGACGCGGAGGCGATGCGACGAGGCGAGGCCTCCACGCTGGGCTCGCCTGTCGATTCGCATGCCCGCAACGCCAGCGTGGCTTCGAACGCCGCGAGCACGGTGGGGTCGAATTGCGTGCCCGCGCACCGTCGCAGCTCCATCAGCGCCTCCACGGACGTGCGCGTATGGCCGTATGGCCGCGGCGAGGTCATCGCGTCGAACGCCGCGCACACGAAGATGATCCTCGAACCGATCGGTATCTCCTCGCCCGCTAGCCCGTCCGGATAGCCGTTGCCGTCGTAGCGCTCGTGGCTCGAACGGACCAGCAGCGCGACCTGCTCGAGCGCCGGGGCCGCGTTGATTATGCGCTCGCCAATCGTGGTGTGGCGCGGGATGAAGTCCCGCTCCTGCGCGTCCAGCACGCCGGGCTTCTCCAGCAGGGTGTCGGGGATCGCGATCTTGCCGATGTCGTGGAGTTGCGCGGCGTGGCGCACCTGCTCGACCACGTGCGGCGCGAGCTCCAGCGCGCGGGCGACGGTCTCGGCGAGCGCCATCACAGCGTCGCCGTGCGGCGCCAGCTCGGGCCGCGCCTCGGCGAGCATCCGGCGCAGCACGTCCTTGCTCTGAACGCTCGAGGAAGCGCGCACGCTGTGCTTGCGCGAGTACAGGCGCGCGTCGGCGGTCCGCAGGGTCTCCTCTGCGCTGCGCGCCTCGCCGGGAATCGCGACGGCCCCGTACGCAGCCGTTATCGCGAACCCCTCGCCACGCTCGCACATGGCCGCGGCTGAGCGGCACTCGGGCGTAGCTCCGTCGATCTCGTCACCCCACCACAGCGAGCAGAACTCGTCGCCGCCGAGGCGGTAGGCGCTGCCCGCCCCCTCCACCGCGCCCTGCAGGCGTCTGCCTATTCGCATCAGCAGCGCATCTCCGGCCGGGTGCCCGAACGTGTCGTTGTACGCCTTGAACCCGTCGAGGTCGAGGATCACGAACACGGCACGCCGACCAGCCGTGACGATCTGCTCCAGGTCGGCCATCAGCTTGCGGCGGTTTCCCAGGCCGGTGAGGCTGTCGGTCTCCGAGGCGTCCTCGAGCTGCTCCTGGACCGCGCGCATGTCCGCGCGCACGTCCTCGTTCAGACGCCACGTCGCGATCGCCGCGACCCCCGCGGCGGCGACGAACGCCGCGTGGATCGCCGCCCATGTCCAAGGGTGCGCCCACTCTTCCGGACGGTCGAAGACGCTGTGCGGTTCGAGCGTGCCGAGCACGCCGTGATGGATCAGCACGAACCCAACGGCCAGCAGGAACGGCATCCAGTCCTCGTAGAGCGTCAGCACGATGATCAGCACGAAGAAGTAGAAATGCCACTCGATCAGGCCACCCGAGTCGTGGATCAGCAGCGCCGCCGCCACGAGCAGCCCGAGCGAGGCGCACGCGGTGCGCAGCGTGCGCGAGAGACGTTGAGAGCTGCCAAGCGCCGCGAGCACCGCCAGCGCGAGCGCTCCGTCGATCTCGTGGACGAAGTTGGAGCTGGCGCCCGTGACCGCGTATGTCGCGACCACGAGCACGTTCACCCACAACAGCGCCAGGATTCCCGTGTGGCGCCGGCGCCAGTCCGCCAGCGGAAGCGAGCCGCCCCGCGGCAGCAGCCGTCGAGCCTGAGCGGCGAGCCAGCTCATCAGCCCGCGTGCGCCCCGACGCCGAACAGCGCCATCACGAACAACATGAAGACCAGCGACGGAGCGATGTTCTCGCTCACGCGCCGAGCGATCGGCGATCGCGTCGAGAGCGCCACGCTCCAGACCGCGAGCACGACCACGAGCTCGCCGACGGTCTCCACCAGATCCGCCACACCCACCGTCTCGGGCACCCACGCCTGCGGCGCGATCGGCAGCCCAGCTGTGCGCGAGACGATCCACAGCCCGATGACCGCGAGGTTGAACGCGCCGCCGAGCAGCAACAGCCGCTCCGAGGGGCGGCGCAGGATCGCCCCCGCCCACAGCATCTGCGTCGCCGCGAGCATGCCGAAAGCCACCGTGTAGAGCGGCAGCTCGTCGAAGTGGTCGACGGCCGCCCCCACATGGATCAGCCCGCACATGAACGCCAGGCCCGCGACCAGCGCGAGCACCATGTCTGCGGCTGCGCGGCCGAGGTCCGCCGCGCCGTCCGCATGCGGCACGCGAGGTCCTGCCAGTCGCTGCGATCCGTCCACGCTCATCTCTGCTGAATCGACCACGTGAGGCGCACCGCGCCCCGTGGAAGGCCGCCTCCCGGTTGCGGCGAACTACGCACTCGGCGACACCGCCTCGGAGCGGAACACCACCGTCCGGTCGCGACCGGTGCGCTTGGCCTCATACAGCGCCATGTCGACACGCCGCACCAGCAGATCGATGCCACCAGGCGCAGTCGTGGCATGGACTCCGGCGCTCACGCGCACCGACGGCAGGCCGCGGGGATCGGCGCTGGCAAGCGCGTGGCGGACGCGCTCGCTGAAGCTCTCCGCGTCGACGGTGTCGCTGCCGGGCAGCAGAACGAGGAACTCCTCGCCGCCGAAACGCGCAACGACGTCGATGTCCCTGGAGGCAGCGCTCAACGACCGCGCCCACGTGCTGCCAGCACGCGATCGCCCACGTCGTGACCCCACTCGTCGTTGATGTGCTTGAAGTGGTCGAGGTCGAACATCGCCAGCGCGATCGGCTGGTCCTCGCGCCTGGCGCGCGCGAGCTCCAAGCGGGCGCGCTCGTCAAAGCCGCGCCGGTTGAGAAGGCCCGTCAGCTCATCGGTGCGCGCCTCCCCGACCAGACGCGTGAGCAGCTGATCGTTACGTTTCACCAGCATCAGGGTCACGGTCGCCACCACCGACACGGACACCATCACGTCGACCCAGCGCGCCGGGAAGCTGCTCGCCGCGGGCAGCGACAGCAGCGTCAGCAGGTGCGCGACCCCGATGCACGCGACGATCGACACCGCGCCGCGACGCCCGAAGAAGAACGTCGTCCACAGCACCGGCCACATGTACAGAACCGCACCGTCGCCCGCGCCAGGGGTGGTCGCGAGCGCGTAGGCGATCAGGCCCGCGCCGAGTGGGCCGAGTGGAGCCAGACCCCATCGCGGCAGGCGCGGGCCGATGGTCACGAGCAGCGCGACGAGCGAGAGGGCCACGAGCGCGGGGGCGATCGCGAAGCTCGGATCGCTCGGCAGCAGACCCTCGATCGCCGCGTCGAATGCCGCCGCGCCGTACATCGCGGCGGCGGCGAAGGCCATGACTTGTTTATCCAGGTAGATGGTGTCCCGTTGGGGATTCACTAGAGATGTATCGGCGCCGGGCGCGCGAATCGCAACCCCTGCTGCCAACTTCGACACGTCATGCGCTCTGCGCTTGCGACCGCGGCTCTGACTCGAGCGCTAGACCGACCGCCGCGAGCAGCTCCGCGCGCTTGAACGGCTTGCTCACGAACAGCGCATCCTGGGGCAAGTCGTCCGGTTGCGCCACGAAGCCCGACATGTACACGACCGGCAGACCCGGGCGCAGCTTGCGCAGACGCTCCGCCAGCGCGGCGCCGGGCATCTCCGGCATGACGAGATCGGTCAGCAGCAGATCGACGGGCTGCTCGCGCGGCTTGGCGAGTTCGATCGCCTCGCTCGGCAAGCCTGCCGCCAGCACCCTGTAGCCCTCGGATTCGAGCAGGCGCACGGCGATCGCCCGCAACGCATCCTCGTCCTCGACGAGCAGGATCGTCTCGCCCGCCGACGCGCGCGTCGGCGCGGCGCCATCGAGGGACACGAGCGCGACCTCGCCGGGCGCCGCTCGCCTGCGCCACGGGCCAGTAGGCCTTCACGACCGTGTGCCCCGCCCGAGCTCCGACTCGATCCTCACGTCGCCCCCGGCCTTGGTCACGATGCCGTACACCGTGGCGAGGCCCAGGCCGGTGCCGGCTCCCGCGGGCTTGGTCGTGAAGAACGGCTCGAACGCCTTCTCGATCACCTCCGGCGGCATTCCCGCGCCGGTGTCGCTCACCGTCAGGCACACGTAGTCGCCCGGCTCCCCGTGCCGTCGGAGCACCCCGCGCTCATCCTCGCCGAGCGTCACGTTGGCGGTGGCGATCGTCAGCGTGCCGCCGTCCGGCATCGCGTCGCGCGCGTTCACCGCCAGATTCATCGCCACCTGCTCGATCTGCGCGCGGTCCGCCTGCACCGACCAAGGCGCCTCCTCCAGCTCGGTGCGCAGCTCGATGTGCTCGCCGATCGTCCTGCCGAGCATCTTCTCCAGCTCGCCCACGATCGCGCTCACGTCCAGCTCCTGCTCCGCCACCGCCTCCTGGCGCGCGAACAGCAGCAGCTGGCGGACCAGCGCAGCGGCCCGCTCGGCCGGCCGCGCGAATCTCGCGCACCTCCTCGCCAGCCGGCTCCTCCGCGATGCTCGCCAGCGCGAAGTCCGCGTAGTTGAGGATGATCGCGAGCAGGTTGTTCATGTCGTGGGCGACCCCGCCGGCGAGTTGCCCGAGGCTCTCCAGCCGCTCGCGTCTGCGCGAGCACGCGCTCCATCTGCCTACGCTCGCTCATGTCGCGAGCGATCGAGCGCCACCCCCACCACTCGCCCGCTCGACGCGCGAATTGGAGAGATGCTCAGCGACACCTCGACCGCCGAGCGTCCTTGCGCAGCCGAGTCGTCTCGTAGCGCTTGAGCCCCTCGTCGCCGAGCAGGATGCCGTCGAGGATGCTCCGCTCGTGGGCGTTCTCCTCGGGCAGCACCACGGCCCCGTCGGTTCCGATCATCTCTTCCGCGGTGAAGCCGTACAGCGTTTCCGCGCCGCGGTTCCAACTCGTGATTCGCCCCTCCCTGTCAACCGTCAGGATCGCGTCGCTGGAGGATTCCACCACCGCGGCCAGGCGCTGCAGATCGCTGGCGACCGCGCGCGCCGTCGCTACCGCCGTCGCGGCGCTCGCCGCGAACGCCTCCAGCAGACGCGCATCCTCGCGGCTGAAACGCGGCCCGCCCTTCAGGCGATCGACCGCAAGCAGCACCCCATAGGTCCGATCCCTGAAGATCAGCGGCACCACGAGGCCATCCTGCGCCACGACGCCGCGGCTGCCGAGGCCGTGATCGTCAAAGCGCGCCCGATTCAGCTCGTCCGTCAGGCTCTGGGTGCGCCGCGTGCGCAGGGCGTGATCCGCGACGGTTCCGTCCGCGAGGACGCTCGCCCGATCAGCCCCACCGGAACCTCGCCAGCACCGGCCGCGACGATCAGGCCCTGATCCTGCTGCAGCTCGATCAGCAGCATGCGCGCGTCCACCACAGCCCGCCCGCGCTTGGCGACGAGTTCCAGGATCGCGTCCAGATCCGTCTGCCCGCCGACCGCGCGCGAGATCTGCGTGGTCGACTTCCAATGCCGCGACCGTACGCTCGAGCTCTTCGCGACGCTCGCTCACCCCGCCATAGCGCCGCGCGTTCTCGATCGCAACGCCCGCCAGACCCGCGAGCATCGTGGCCGCTTCCTCGTCCGCCTCGGTGAACGGCCGGTGCTCGGCCTTCTCCGTCAGGTAGAGGTTCCCGAACGGAGTCCCGCCGACGAGCACGGGAACGCCGAGGAACGTCCGCATGGGGGGATGCCCGTGCGGAAACCCGTACGAGTGAGGGTGAGCCCCCACATCCTCGAGACGCAGAGGCTTGGGGTTTCTGATCAGCTCGCCCAGCACGCCTCGGCCCCGCGGCAGTGCGCCGATCGAAGCGCGCGTCACGTCGTCCACTCCCACCAGTGACGAACCGCGCCAGCTCCGCCTCGCCGCCAGCTTCGCACCGCCGCCGCGTCGAGCACTCCCATCGCCGCGTAGCGGGCGCCCGTCAGCTCGCGAGCGCCCTCCAGGACCCGATCGAGCACAAGCTCGATATCGAGCTCTCCCAACACGCTCGACGCAACATCGAGCATGACCTGAGCAGCACGCTCCATGCTCACCTCCCGACCGACACCACGACCTCATTATTTCCATCTAACTGAATCTGCCGACTGACGGAATCTTACTCGGAAAAACCCGCGGACGGCCACACCTCTTCGCACCAGCATCGCCCCGCTCGCATATCCGTCCGCATGCAGGGAGTTTGCGAATCGCGGGGTCGGATCGACTCCGATCAGGCCAAAGCGCAAACACGCGTGCAGAGGTCGGGAGCGCAAGCACGCATGCCGAGAGCAGGCAGAGATCGCCATGTCAGACAGCGAAACCCCTCAGAGCAACTCCCAGCCGGAGCCCGTCCAGGCTCCCGACGTTACGGACAGCTCCCAGCAGCCCAGCCTCGTCCCGCTTCCCCCACCGGTCACTCCCGCCGCGTCGGTCGCCCAAACAACCCCCACGCCCGCCGTGGAGACGGAGCCACCCACTCCAACTCCAACTCCAAACCTCGAGCCGCAGACCATCGGCAGCGTCCTGGAGGCCGCTATGCCTCCCGTCGTGCCCGACGACGGACCTTCGCGCGCCAGGCGACTGCTGCCAGGGCGCAAAGGCATTTGGGCCGCCGTGGCGGTGCTGTGCGTCGTCGGCGGAACGGTCGGCTCGGCGCTCAGAGCTCACTCGGTCATGGGCCGTGACGCCGCCGACTCACAGCGCACCCTGCACCAGAGCGCCACCGAGGTCGCGCTGCGGCTGAAGCTCGCGACCCAGCACGAGGAAGATCTCGCCATCGGCGCCGGCACGTTCTTCGCCAACAACCCCAGCTCCACGCCCGCGGAATTCAGCGCGTGGGCCGGGTGGGCGCATACGCTGCGGCGCTTCCCCGAGCTCCAGAAGCTCGCCCTCGTGACGATCGTCAGGCCACACGAACTCCCCGCGTTCAGAGCGCGCATCGCCGGCCAGACGCCCCTCGAAGCGCTCGAAGCCGCGAAGAGCACCTCCACGAGCATCCCCAACCTTCACGTCCTGCCCGCGGGCGCCCGCCCCTACTACTGCCTCACCGCCGTCGAACTCGCGCGCGACGCGGTCAGCCACACCCCCCCGGGACTCGACTACTGCGCGGTGACCCCCGGCATGCTGCTCTCACGCGACAGCGGCAGGGCCAGCTCGGTGCCCGTCGCCATCGAACACACCAGCGGCCTCGAAGTCCAGGTGCCCGTCTACCGCGGAGCCGCGCCGCCGCACTCGCTCGGCGGGCGCAAGGCCGCGTTCGTGGGCTGGATGACCGAGGTGCTCGCCCCCGGCGTGATGCTCGAACAGGCGCTCAAGGGCCACCCCGGCAGCGCCGTGCGGATCCGCTACCGCACGAGCCACTCACACATCCTCTTCACCAGCGGCGCCGCCAAGCCAAAGACCCCCAGCACCGCCACCAACCTCCACAACGGCTGGACCGTCAGGACGTTCGGAGCGGCCCCCGCCACGAGCGTGATCGCCGACGGCAGCGCCCGCGAGGTGCTGATCGCAGGCACGCTGCTGAGCCTGCTGCTCGGCCTGTTCGTGTTCGCTCTCGGCGCTGGTCGCGCCGCGGTCGCACCTGAGGAGCGCGACCCACAGGAGGACCTCTACGACGAGCTCACCGGCCTTCCCAACCGCGCGCTCATGCTCGACCGCGCCCAGCGCATGCTCGCGCGGGCCGGACGCGAGTCGGGGCTGCTCGTCGGCGCGCTGTTCATCGACATCGACTGGTTCCAGGACGTCAACGAGAAGCTCGGCGAGGCCACCGGCGATCAGCTGCTGAAGATCGTCGCCGAACGGCTCGAGAACGTCGTGCGCGAGCAGGACTCCGTCGGTCGCCTCGGCGGCGACGAGTTCGTCATCCTCGTCGAGTCCGCCGCCCGCGGCGCGCGCCTGGACTCGCTCGCCCGGCGCGTGATCGAGGCCCTGCACAAGCCCGCCGAGCTCGACGACTTCGGGCCGGGCTTCCTCGTCACCGCCTCCATCGGCGTCGCCTTCGGACGCTACGCCACGGCCGAGGACATGCTCCGCGACGCGCGCCTCGCGCTGCTCGCCGCCAAGGCCGCCGGCAAGGACCGCTACACGCTGTTCAACGCCAACATGCGCTCCGTCATCGAGGGCCGCGGCGTGCTGGAGGCGGAACTCAACTCCGCGCTGCAGGAAAAGCAGTTCTTCCTGCTGTACGAGCCGATCTTCGACCTCAGCACGCGCAAGGTCGTCGGCCTGGAGGCGCTCGTCCGCTGGATGCACCCCAAGCAGGGCGTGCTGCAGCCCGCCGACTTCATGCCGCTCGCCGAGGAAACCGAGCTGATCGTGCCGATCGGCCGCTGGGTGCTCGAGCAGGCGTGCAGCCGCGCCGCCGCGTGGAACGTCGCAGGGCACTCCGTCGGCATCTCCGTCGAGGTCACCGCCACGCAGCTCAACCGCGACGGCTTCGCCACCGACGTGCGCCGGGCGCTGCAGCAGTCCGGCATCGACCCCTCGCTGCTCACGCTCGAGATCCCCGAGCACACCGTCATGCAGGACGTCGCCGCGGCCGCCGCGCGGCTCGCCGAGATCAAGCAGATGGGCGTGCGCGTCGCCATCAACGACTTCGGCAGCGCCTACGCCAACCACTCCGACCTGCAGCGCCTGCCACTCGACTTCCTCAAGGTCGACCGCAGCTCGCTCGCCGCCAGCGACGACGAGGACTACCGCAAGTGGCTGCTCGAGGCGATCCTCGTGCTCGGACGCGACCTGTCGCTCACCGTCGTCGCCAAGGGAATCGAGACCGAAGAGCAGATGATCAACCTGCACGCCATGGGCTGCGCGCTCGCCCAGGGACCGTTCATGGGCGAGGCCGCCGCCGCCAAAGCCATCGAGGCGCTGTTCGACGCCAAGCCCGCGCCCGAGCCCGGCGAGCTGCCCACCGTGGACCCACGCGAGGCGGTCGCCGCCCCAGCCCTCGCCACCGCCAAGGCGGCCACCACCGTGGACATCGATCCACACACGCCCTCCACGCTGCCCAGTTGACGAGCCGCCAGACGGCAGGGCGCCGCCGCGAGTCGATCGCGGCTAGCGTCCTCCACATGCCCAACCGTGACTTCGTCCCCGCCGCGGGACGCCATGGCCTCACCGCGCTGTATGACCCCGTCGTCGCCCTGACGATGCGCGAGCGCACGTTTCGCTCTCGACTCGTGGCGCAGATCGTCGCCGACGGGCCCACCGCCGTGCTCGAGATCGGCTGCGGCACCGGCCGCCTGACCGCGCGGCTCGCCGACGCGCTTCCCGCCGCATCCGTCACCGGCCTCGACCCCGACGCCGACGTGCTCTCTCGCGCACTGGCCAAAGGAACTTCGCCGAGAATCCGCTGGCAGGAAGGGTCTGCCACGGAGCTGCCCATGGCCGACGACACGTTCGACCGGGTCGTCGCGTCGCTCGTGCTTCACCACCTCACCACGAACGACAAGCTTGCCGCGCTCACCGAGGCGTGGCGCGTGCTGCGCCCCGGCGGGCGCCTGCACGTCGCCGACTGGGGCGCGCCGCAGGACCCGCTCATGAAGACCGCGTTCCTCGCGCTCAGGACGCTCGACGGTTTCGAGCGCACGCGCGCTCACGCGCGCGGAGAACTGCCGGACCTGATCGCGCAGGCGGGCTTCTCAGAGGTGCTCCTGCGCGACCGGCTGCGGACCGGCTGGGGGACGCTCGAGCTGCTGTCCGCCGAGCGCCCCCTCGACTAGAGGCTTGATGTGGGTTAGTTGGTGGGGCAGGAATTGCGGGGTGGGGTAAAGAGGAGGGCCTCCAGCCCTGTCAGCTCGTGATTGGAGCACGAGATGGACGCTTCGCTGGAGACCCTCGTTGTCGCAGGTTATGTATTCGCTTGCTCGTTGTCGATTCCTCGACCCGGCCCGGCGGGGAAGGTCACCGACCAGGAGCTGATCGTGTTGGCGGTCGCGCAGGCCGTCACGGGCTTGGTGTCTGACCGTCAGTTCCTCGGCACGATCGATGGGTTGCTGCCCGGCTATTTCCCCGAGCTGCCCGACCAGTCGCAATACAACCGGCGCTTGCGTCGCCTGACGCCATGGATCACAACCGTTCAGCTCGCGATCGCGCAGCTGATCTGCGACGGGCAGGTGCGGCTGGTCGATGGGACTCTGCTGGGGTGCGCAAACTACGCAGGCTGTGCCTCGAAAAGCGAGTTCGCGGGGCACGCCAGCTATGGGTATTGTGCCTCAAAGAGCCAGTGGTACTGGGGAATGCGGCTCCTTCTGATCACAGACCGCCACGGCGCGCCGCTCGGCTATGACCTGCGGCCCGCGAACGAGAACGAGCGCGAGGGCGTCTACAAGCTCGCCACAACGCACCCCGACACACTCTTGTTCGCCGATGCCGGGCACCGAGGCCGCGAGCACCACGACAGTCTCCAGCTCCTCAATGTCGACTTGATCGTTCCCGACAAACACAAGCTCGGGCAGCGCCCACCGGCAGAGATCGCGAAGGCCCGCATCCGCCTCGTGATCGAGTCAGTGTTCTCCACGCTCAAGCGCCAGATGCGGATGGAGACCCACCTCGCCAAGACCCTCCCCGGGCTCGCTGCCCGAATCGCCCAACGACTCCTCGCGCTCACCCTCGCCATGCACATCAACCAACTCACCGGCCGCCCACCCCGCGCACTCGCCGCCTACGACGGACGCAAACCCACATCAAGCCTCTAGTTCCGCAACCACGCGGCCACGGCCCCGTGGACCCTGGCCATCGTGACCTACGGCGCCGTGCCCGCCGCCACGATCATCTCGCACGGCCCCTCGAAGCCCGAGCCGCTCTCGAACGCCGACAGCTCACGCTCGATCTCCGCCCACGTCTCCTCGCGCTCGGGCTCGCTCAGCCCCGAGAGCATCTGGTGCAGCGCACCGAAGGACTCGCGCTCGAACCGGATGCACTCCGCCACCGAGGACGTCCGCAGCGGCGCGTCGATGCGGCGCACCTCCACGTCAGTGAACCCCGCCCGCTCATACGCCGACTCGATCGCCCCCGGCGCGCCGAGGCTGAACGGGCCCGGCTGACCCGGCGCGGGCGGCGGCAGCTGCGCGCGGCGGCGGATCACCGACACGGGGATCGAGAAGAAGCGGTTCGCCTCCGGCGTCGAGTACACAACGCCTGCCAGCCGCCCGCCGGGCTTCAAAGCCCGGCGCATGCCCTCGAGCGCCGCCTGCTGGTCGGGGAAGTAGATGAACCCCACGCGCGAGATCACCGCGTCGAACTGCCCTTCCGGCACTTCGATCGCCTCGCCGTCCATCACCTTGCTCGACACGTTCTCGAGACCCGCCGCGCGCGCCTCGCGTTCGGCGAAGTCAAGTATTCGCGGCGAGATGTCCGTCGCCAGCACGTTCCCCGACGGCCCCACGCGACGAGCCGCGCGCAGCGTCTGCCCGCCCGCCCCCGCCGCCACGTCCAGCACGCGTCCGCCCGCCGCGATGTTCGCCATCTCGAGCATCGCCTCCGTCGGCTCGTCCAGCCACGTCTCGATCGTCGGGCCCCAGCGGTGCCACGAGTCCGCCGCCTCCTCCCACTGCTCCAGCGTCGTCTGCTTGTACTTGACCGGGTCGAAACTCGCCGCTCTCATCGCCCTCCCCCCATCTCGAATGCGCCCGGCTTCGAGTGCCGGGCCGTTGTCGCGTGGAGCATAACTACGCCTCGTCCCACGCCTGCACGCCGATCTGGCGCATGATCAGTCCGTCCTGCAGCTCCAGCACCGTCGCGCACAGCACGTTCGTGCCGTCCGGGTAGCGGCACGCCTCCGTGAACGCCGCGCCCGTCGCGTCGGAGACAGTGTGGCCCACGCTGTGCGTCATGTCGCGCGCGCACACGTCCTGCACCCACGCCGCGATCTCGCCCTTGCCGCTCAGAACGCGCGGCGCGCCCGGCTGGGCGTTGCGGTCCACCAGCGTCACCAACGCGTCGTCTGAGTACAGCGCCAGCTGCGCGCTCGCGTCGCGCTCCTCGATCGCCCTCGTGAACGTCGTCACGTCAAATGTCGTTGCGGTGCTCATCGCTGCTCCTTCGTTCGGTGGTTTCAGTTGAACTGCACGCACCTTGACCGGGGGTGCGTTCAGCGAGCGTCAAAGCGCATCCACACGACCCGCGCGACCGTCAAAGCGCACCCGCGAGGCGTACGCTTGACCCGTGTTGAGAGTCACCGTGCTCGGACGCATGAGGGTCGAGCGCGACGGCGTGGAGCTGCCCGCGTCCGCCTCGCGCCGCGCGTGGTCGCTGCTCGCCTACCTCGCCCTGCACCCCGGCCCGCAGGCGCGCGGTGAACTCGCCGCGCGCTTCTGGCCCGACGTGCTCGACTCCAGCGCCCGCGCCAGCCTGCGCAGCGCCATCTGGTCGCTGCGCAAAGCGCTCGGCCCCGGCGCCGAGGAGATCCTCATCGCGGGCCGCGACAACGTCGCGCTCGCCCAGGGCGAGCTGTACGTCGATGCGCTCGAGTTCCAGCAGCTCATCGAGCAGGGCCGCCACGCCGACGCCGTCGCCCTCTGCCACGGCGAGCTGCTCGCCAGCTTCGACGACGAGTGGGTCTCCAGCGCCCGTGAGGAGCACCGCGAGCGCCAGCTCCAGGCCCTCGAGCGCCTCGCCCGCGAGTGCGACGACACCGACGACGCGCGCGGCGCGATCGAGTGGAGCCGCCGGCAGGTCGCCACCGACCCGTTCGGCGAGGAGGCCCACCGGCGCCTGATCGCGCGCCTCGCCCGCTCTGGCGACCGCGCCGCCGCCCTGCTCGCCTACCGCTCGCTCGCCGATCGCCTGCGCCGCGAGCTGTCCGTCGCGCCCTCCCCGCTCACCCGCCAGCTCATCGACGGGCTACGCGAGGAGCCCGTCGATGAGTTCGCCGACAGTGAGCAAGCCACCCCGCTCGCCCCGCCCGAGGGCCAGCGAGACACCGGGCTCGCGCAGCGCCAGGACCCCGCCGCCACGCCCGCATCGCCCGCCCTCGCCAACCTGCTGCCGCTTGCCGGGCGCACGCAGGATCTCGACCTGCTCACCGCTGCCTGGCGATCCGCCGCAGGCGGGCGCGGCGGCGTCGTCACGCTCACCGGCGAGGCCGGCGTAGGCAAGACCAGGCTCTCCTGCGAGCTGCTCGCGCGCGCCGCCCACGACGGCGCCGCCACCGCGTCCTGTGCCGCGCTCGACCTCGGCGGCGCCGCGCCCTTCGGCATGTGGGCGGAGCTCATCAGGGAGCTGCTCGGCGCCACGCCGCAGCCGAAGCCCGACGCGGTGTGGCCGCAAGATCTATCCCTACTGATCCCAGACATCCACGCGCGCTTGGAGCTTGCGCCCGCCCAACGAACACCAGCCTCACCCGAGCTCGAGCGAGCACGCCTGCTCGAGGCCGTCGTCGCGCTCGTCGAGTCCGCCGCACGCACGCGCCCGCTCGCGCTGCTGCTCGAGGATCTGCACATCAGCGACGCCGCCAGCCTCGAGCTCACCGGATACGTCGCCCGGCGCCTCGCCAGCCTGCCCGTGCTGCTCGTGCTCACCCGCCGCCAGCGCCCTCGGCGCGTGGAGGCCGACACGCTCGAGAACGCGCTGCGCTCGCGCGGGCTGCTGCACGCCGAGATCGTGCTCGGGCCGCTCAAGCCCACGGACGTGGCCGACCTTGTGCGCAGTGCCGCCCAGCTGCAGGACAACGACGTACAGCGCGTCGTAACTTCCGCCGAGGGAAACGCGCTGCTCGCCGTCGAGATGGCGCGCGCGCTCGCGCGCGGCGAGCAGCAGCTGTCCGCCGGGCTGCGCGGCGCCGTCGCCGGCGCGTTCGGCGCGCTCGGCGCGGGCGCCCGCGAGTTCGTCGAGCTCGCCGCCGTCGCCGCCCGCGAACTCGACCCCCGCGAGATCGCCGCGCTCCCAATCGACGATCCCGCCCGCGCCGCCACCGAGGCGCTCGAAAGCGGCATGTTCATCGCGCGTGAGCGACGCATCGGCTTTCGCCACGCGCTGCTGCGCGAAACCGTCTACACCGAGCTGCCCGACCCGCGCCGCGTGCAGCTCCACCACGCCTGGGCGCAGATCCTGCTCTCGCGCAGCGACGCCCACGCCCAGCGCGCCGCCGAGCTCGCCCGCCATCTGCTACTCGCCGGGCGAGACGGGGAGGCGCTCCAGCAGCTCGTGCTCGCCGCCGCCGACGCGCGCGCCGTCGCCGCCCTGCACGAGGCTGGCGGCTACCTGCGCGAGGCGCTCACCATCGACCCCAAGCGCACCGACCTGCTGCTCGAGCTCGCCGAGGTCGAGGCGTGGCGCGGGCGCCGCCGCGAGGCCGAGAACGCGTTCGCGCTCGCCATCGAGCTGCTCGCCCACGCGCCCGCGCTCGATCGTGCGCGCGCGTGGCTGCGCTGCGCGCGCTGGTATCACGGGCCAATCTGCGTGCCCGCGCTCGTGCGCGAGTGCTGCGCCAAGGCGCTCGCCGAGCTGCAAGCCGTCGCCGAGCCCGCCACCACCGAGCGGCGCGAGGCGCTCGCCGCGCTCGCCTGGGCCGAGGCCGTCGCCGGGAGTGTCGAGGAGGCCGAGCGCCTGCTCGCCGAGCTTCACACGCTCACCGTCGGCGAACCCCCCGACGACCTCTCCACGTATGACGTCGCCCATGCGCGCGCGCTCGCCGCCGTGCGCCGCGAAGACTTCCAAGGCTCCTACGCCCCCTCGATCGCCGCCGGCGACGCCATCGCGCGCGCCGGGCGACCGGACCTCGCCTACGGCTGCTGGGCCAACGCCGCAGGCGCCGCCGCCGCGGCCGGCGATCTGCCTCGCGCGCTCGGCTTCCTCGACCGGCTCGGCGAGGTGCTTGCCGGCAAGGGGCTCGCGCCGCTGGAGATCCAGCTGCTCGCCATGCGCTCGTTCCTGCTCATGCGCAGCGGCGAGCAGGACGGCGCGCGTCTCGCCGCCGACGCCGCCGTCGAGCTCGCCGAGCTGATCGACGACCCGCAGCTAAGCGCCGTCGCCGCCCACGACCGCGGCATAGTCGCGCTCGCCCAAGACGACGCGGCGCTCGCCGAGACGCTGCTAGCGAGCGCGCTCATCGAGGACGCCCCCATCTCTCCCGCGCTCACGCGCCTCGCCCGCGCAGAGGCGCTCGCCCGCCTCGGGCGCCTCGAGGAGGCCCAGGAGGAGGTGCGCGCCACCACGCTCGAGCCGCTGCGCCCCAGCGACTGGCCCGAGACGCTCGTGCCCCGCCTCGCGCGCGTGCAGGGCTTGATCGCGTGGAGCGCCGGCGAGCGCGAGCTCGCCGCCAGGCGGCTCAGCGAGGCCGCCGACGGCTGGCGCCGCCAGCTCTCGCGCTCCTCGCGCGGCGAGCGCATGGCCGCCGTGCTCGCCGATCTCGGCCGCCCCGTCGTCGGGCTGATCGAGCCCGAGCGCGAGCTCGCGCGCGTGCAGCACGAGCTGGACCTTCTGCAAACACACCACCAAGGAGCCCCACATGCCGTCCTTTCATGACAGCGCCGACGCCCAAGCGCCGCCCGAGGAGGTGTGGAAGCTGCTGTACGACCCGTCGCGCTTCCCCGAATGGTGGGCCGGCATCGGCACCGTCGAGACCGGAACCGGAGCCGACGGCGAGTACACCATGTTCCCCGACGGCTACCCCGACTTCCCCATGGCGCAACTGCTCGACACGCAGCGCGACGGGCGCGCCGTCACCGTCTCCTGCCTCGTCTCAGACCTGCGCTTCGAGTGGGTCCTCGAGCCGCTCGACGGGGAGCGCACGCGCATCAACGTGCACGTTGAGATCCCCGACGCGGAGGCCGCGCGGCTCGACGGCCAGAAGGAGGTCATCCACACCTCGCTCGGAACGCTCGCCCAACTCGCCGCGCGGGCCGCATGAGCGCGAGCGCCGCGCGCTACTCCATCGGTTGGCGTCGTTGCCCGTCGCGGACGATCACAAGTCCATCCTCCAGGCTCGTGACCGCCTGCCAGGGAATCGTCTCGCCGCGCAAGAGCGGGTCCGGGCCGGAGCCGATCAGGCGAGCGGCCATACCGCCCCG
The DNA here is from genome assembly GCA_963813055.1 of uncultured Solirubrobacteraceae bacterium. Lineage (GTDB taxonomy): Bacteria > Actinomycetota > Thermoleophilia > Solirubrobacterales > Solirubrobacteraceae > Palsa-744. Next base: position 462,486 of record CAWEXM010000004.1, on the reverse strand, counting down.
GCCCACGACCAATCCCACCAGCTTCCACCCGTCGTCCACCGCCTCCGCGCGCAGGTCGTGAACCCGACCCAGGCGTTCACCCGACTCGCTCCGAAGCACGCATCCGATCAGATCGCTCGCGCGGATCATGACCGCGGAAGTTTCCTCACGAGCAGCGCATCGCGATCGTCGCCCTGCGCGAGCCCCAGCTCGCTCGCCTTGGCCCGCAGCTTCACCACGCTGCCGATCTCCTCCACCTCGCTCCATGGAACCCGGATCACGTCACGCCCCGAGACTCCCGTCCCGAACAGGCGCGCCCCGAGCGAGCGAAGCGGTCGCGGCATCCGCCGGTGCCACGTCCCAGACCCGCTGAGAATCGCGTGCAGACGCGGCGGCTCGCCCAGGGCGCCGGCGAACTCGAGATCGTCCACGCGCCCGCAGCGCCGTCCATCGACGTCGACGAGCTGGTCGTCCAGGACTCGATAGACGAGATCCATGCGATGGGCGCTCATCAGCTCGCCCCGCCGTCCGTGATCACCATCAGCGGGATCGCCGCGGCCGAGACGACCAGGAGGATCGCGAAGTACAGCCAGCCGAGCGCGTTGCCGAGGATGCCGTTGGCGCGCTCGCCCATGAACGTCCGGTCGCGCGCGATCAACAGCACGGGGAGGTAGGTCAACGGGAGCGCCACGACCGACAGGATGACCGCGTACTCCGTCAGCAGCACAGGATCAACGCCGGTCTCCACGACCACGAACGCGAGGGCGAAGAAGATCAGCCAAGCCAAGGTGAACCGGGGGGCGTCGCGTGGGCGGCGGTACTTGCCCCACTCCCACCCGGCGAACTGCGCAAGCGTGTAGGCGCCCGAGAACGCGCACTCCACCGCCGCTCCTCCCACCGCGAACAGCATCCCCAACAGCGCCAGCAGGAGCCCCGCCTCACCGTAGGCCTGCTGCGCGCCCAGCGCCGTCGTGCCCAGGTAGCCGGGCTGGACCTGGGTTCCGAAGAACACCTCCCCCGCGACCACGATCAACGCGATCGACAGGATTCCCCCGAGCGTGAACCCCAATATGGCGTTCGCACGGTTCAGGTTCAGGTCGCTCAGGTCCCAGCGATCCTCGATCGCGCCCGAGGAGTAGAAGTACACCTCGTAGGGAACCATCGCCGCGCCGATCACGCCCACGACGAAGTACGCATACAGAGCCGACGGGTGCCAGCTCGGAATCAGCCCCTTCGTCACTTGATGCCAGTCGGGTTTCAGGTGAATCGCCGCGCCCACGTACACGAGCAGCGCGCAGCCCAGGTAGCCGAAGATCCGCTCGATGCCCCCGAATGGCACGAGATACACGATCAGCACGAGGCCCACGACCGTCGCCAGGATCAGCGTCGAGACGTTCAGATCGAACAGCAGCTGCAGGACGATCGCCGCGCCGCCGACCTCCGCGGCGAGCGTGATCAGGTTGATCAGCAGCGAAGCCAGCAGCGTCACGAGCCCCACGCTCAGCCCCATCCGCATCCGCACCACATCGAACACCGGGCGCCCAGAGACGGTCGCCACCCGGCCCGTCATCTCCGCGAACACCACGATCCCGATCACGCCCACGGGCACCGCCCACAGCAGCTGATAGCGGAAGTCCGCGCCAGCCTGCGTGTTGAACACCAACTCGCCGATGTCGACGAACCCGCCGATCGCGGCGATGATCCCCAACGCCAATTGGAAGATCTTCTTCACAGCGTTTCCGCCAATGCCGCGGCCTGCTGCGACCAACGACGCAGCTTCGCCTCGTCTCGGCGTGCCTGCCGGAGGTCGTGGGGAGACACGCGCAACTCGTCTATCGCCCCGCCCATGTCGCCCGCCAGCTGGATCGCCTCGCGGATCGCGCGCTTCAGCTCCGGCGCGACCGGATCGTCGCCCAGCTTCTCCGCCTCGTGCTCGGCCTGGGCGCTCAGCTCCGCGCCGTGGACACGCACGAACGTCGTCTTGGTTCGCCCCCGCGCCACGCCATCGGCGATCAGCGCACCCTCCGCGGAGATCGACGCCAGCTGTTCGATCCCCGCTCGCACCCCGGTCTTGCCCGCACGCCCGCACGCCCCCCACGACACCGCCGCCGATACCAGCAGGAGAAGAGCCAGCGGTCGCCGCACCAAGCGTCACCTACCCGTTAGTTGGCTATCTCACCCCGTCGCTGCCCGGCAACTCGAACCACACGCGCACGCCATCCTCTTTGTCCACGCCCCATCTCGTGGCCTGCTTCTCGACGAGGTACAGGCCGTAGCCGCCACGATGGCGCTCCGGGTCGCGCGGGACGGGGGTGAACCCGCTGCCCTGATCGGTCACCTCCACGCGCACGCTCCCGTCATCGAGCGGGCGCGCGCGCAACACGATCGCGCTCGACGGCGGCGCGTCGGAGTGGATCACCGCGTTCGACACCAGCTCGGAGACGAGCAGCGTGAGCGTCGCAAGCGCGTCCACGCCCACGTCGCGCTCCTCGAAGAAGCCCGCGATCGCCGCGCGAGCGAGCGACGGCGCTTCCGGGTTGCGCTCCAACTCCAGCCGCAGCATCGGGTCGCGGATGTCTCGCCGCCCGCTGCTCAGCTCCATCGTCAAGCTCGACCTTCGAACGGCAGCGCCGTGTCGGCCCCCGTCAGGCGCAGCACCGCGCTCGCCGACTCGTGCTTCGGGGCGATCAGCCTGAGCTCCCAGCCGTCCCGCCCAGCCCGCTGGTTCAGCTCGATCAGCAAGCGCAGCCCCGAGGAGTCCATAAAGGTGAGCTCGCTCAGGTCGAGCGTCACTTTCCTCACCTCGGCGCCCAACCTAGCCTCCACGCGGCGAGCCAGCTCCTGGGCGGTTTTGAGGTCAAGTTCACCCGTTATCGACAGCACGAGCCCTGCGCTCTCGCTCGCTTCGGCGATCTCGAATCTCGTTGGTCTTACCATCGCTCCTATGCCTGTGTAGTGATCGGTTGTGTTTCTGACACATCGTCTCCAGATGTCTGCCCCCGTGTCAACTCATCGGCGCCGAGTCGACGCAGCACGAGCGCCGCGGTGTCATCCGCGTGCGCGCCCGCCTGGAACTCGTCGAGCGTCGCCGTCAGGCGCTCCACGATCTCCGCCGCCGGCCTGCCGGCCAGCCCCGCGAGCGTCTGCGACAACCGCCCCGCGCCGAAGCGCGCGCCGCCCTCCTCGCGCGCATCCGTCACCCCGTCGGTGTACGCCACGAGCGTGCTGCCGGGCTTCAGCGGGACCGTGGAGTCCTGCCAGCGAACGTCCTCGAACGCTCCCAGCAGCGGGCCGTGCTCGCCCAGCTCCCTCACACCCTCCGCGCTCACGCACAGCGGCAGCGGATGACCGCCTGCCGAGAACGTCGCCTCGTCGCGCTCCAGGCGCAGGCACATCGCCGTGCACACCGAAAGAGCCCCGCGCTTCTTCAGAGTGCGATCCACGAGCGCCAGCAGTCGCGCCGGGCTCGACTCGAACTCCGACGCGGTCCGCACCGTGTGGCGCACCAGCGCCGTCAACGACGCCGCCTCGATGCCCTTGCCCGTCACGTCCCCCACCAGCATCATCCAGCTGCCCCCGAGCTCCCACACGTCGTAGAAGTCGCCCCCCACCATGCTCGTCTGCAGCGCCGGCAGGTAGATGCTCGCGAGCTCGTATCCGGGGATCTCCGGCAGCCGCTCCGGCAGCAGGCTGCGCTGCAGCGTGCGCGCGATCGCCGAGCGCTCGCTGTACAGGCGCGAGTTCTCGATCGCCACCGCCGCGCGCGACGCCGCCGCTTGCGCCAGAGCCAGGTCGACCTCGTCGAACACCACCACCGACTCCGCGCTCACAAGCGTCATCGCGCCCAGGATCCGGTCGCCGATCAGCATCGGAACGATCAGCGCCGAGCGAAAGCCGACCGCGCGCAGAAGCTCCAGGTGACGCTCGTCGCGCGCGCTCTGCACGAGCATCTCGTCGCCGATGTCGGGGTAGATCGCCGCCTCGCCGCCGAGCAGCGCCCTCCCCAGCCCCTGCTCGGGATCGAGCTCCTTCGGGACATACTCACGCAGCGCTTCCGCCAGGCTCAGCCGCTCGGGATCGACGTGCGCGACCGCCACAGTCTTGCGATCGCCATCCTCGTCGAGCAGGTCCACCGCGCACCAGTCCGCGATGTCCGGAACGGCCAGGTCGGCCACGTTGCGAAGCGTCTGCTCGTAGTCGAGCGAGGTGGCCAGCTCGGCGCTCGCGCGTGCGAGGAACGCGCTCCCGCGCTCGGAGCGCTTCTGCGTCGTCACCTCCTCGATGATCATGATCGTCGCCTCGACCTCGCCGTCGTCGTCCAGCAGCGGCGCCGCCTTCAGCAGGTTCCACCTCAGCTTGCCCGTGATGCGATTGACCGTGCGGATCAGCAGCGGCTCGGCCCGCTCGCCGCGCAGGATCCGCACCGATGGGATGTCATCCATCGAGATCTCGCGGCCGTCCTCGCCCCACACGAGGTAGTCGCTCATGATCGACGATGGCGAGGTGTCGCGCAGCTGCTCCCACGTCTCAAAGCCCAGGTGCGCGACCGCGGCGGGGTTCGCGTACACGAAGCGGTGCGCGCGGTCTCGGATCGTCACCGGGTCGCCGAGCGACCCCACGATCGCCTCGAAGCGGCGCTCCGAGCCGCGCAGCGCTCGTCGCAGCTCCTCGATCAGATCATCGTGCTCGCACTCACCCATCGCGAGCAATTATCCACCACGTCCGTTGCCGTCCATCGCATCGCGTAAGCCAGATCGCCGACAGCTACGATCCTCCCTGATCGACATGGCGACGCGCTCTCGCACAGAAGACCGAAAGCAGCCGCATTGTCCGCGCTAGAAGGCGCGCCGACGGGCATGACGCGCGGCGCGATCAGGGTGCTGCTGGTGGAGGACGACGACGGCGACGCGCTGCTCGTCGAGGATCTGCTCGCCGAAGCGCTCCCCGGCGCGCAGATAGTGCGCAGCCGCACCTTCGGCGAGGCGCTGCCCGAGCTGCACACGGGCCTCGACTGCGTGCTCCTGGATCTGAAGCTGCCTGACGCGGAGGGCCTCGACACGGTCCTCAGGGTGCGCGCGCAAGCGCCCCATATCCCGCTGATCGTGCTGACGGGATTCGATCACGAGGCCGCCGGCGCTGCCGCGGTCGACGCCGGCGCCCAGGACTACCTCGTCAAGGGCCAGGTCGACGGCAGTCAGCTCGCGCGCGCGATCCGCTACGCGATCGGCCGACGCCAGGCCGAGGAGGCCCAGCAGCAGCTGCGTCTCGCAGAGGCGCAGGAGCGCGAGATCGCGCGCCTCGAACGCGGGCTCGCGCCGAGGCCGCTGATCGGCGAGCGCTCCGTGTGGATCGCCTCCCGCTACCACGCCGGACGCAACCGCGGGCTGCTCGGCGGAGACTTCTTCGACGTCACCGAGACCTCCCACGATCAGCTGCGCGTGATCGTCGGCGACGTCTGCGGGCACGGGCCCGACGAGGCCGCCGTCGGCGTCTGCCTGCGCGCCGCCTGGCGCGGGCTCGCGGTCGCGGGCGTCGACAGCGACGGGGTCATGCTCGCCCTGCAGCGCGTGCTCGAACACGAACGCGAGTCTCCCCAGCTGTTCACCACCCTGTGCACGCTCGAGATCGAGCTCGCCAAGGACGCCGCCACGATGGTCCTCGCCGGGCATCCGCCGCCGATGCTGATCGACGGGACGTCCGTGTCGATCGTCGCGCCCGCCCGTTTCGACCCGCCGATCGGCGTACTCGAGACTCGCTGGGCACGCACGCCGCTGCGGCTTCCCGCCGGCTGGGCGATGCTCCTGTACACCGACGGCATCGCCGAGGGGCGTATCGGCGACGGGCACGAGCGCCTCGGCATGGATGGACTGCGAGACCTCGTCGCGCAGCACATCGCGGCGCACCCCGACTGGCGACTGGCGCCGGAGAAGATGCTCGACGCGCTCATCGCCAGAGCCGAAGATCTCAACGGGGGCGAGCTGACCGACGACGTCGCGATGCTGCTCGTCGGCTCGCACGATCGCGCAGAAGGGTGAGCGCCTCGCCGGGGCGATCCAACACCATGCTCGCCCGTCTGCGCGTCGGTCAATGGCTGGCGCTCACGATCGGCATCCTGCTCGTGTTCGCCATCACCGGAATCGGGCTGGCATTGATCGCAAACCACCGGCTCAACGATCAACGCGGTGTCGTGCTCGACCAGATCGAGCCCGCGCTGCTCGCCGCGCTGAGCCTCGAAAACGCCCTCATCAACGAGGAGACGGGCGTGCGCGGGTACATCCTCAGCTCCAACCCCAGCTTCCTGGAACCGTATGAGAAAGGCCGCCAGGCCGAGTCTCGCGCCTACCGCACGCTCGAACGTCGCAGCCACCTCGCGGGCTCGACGCTCGCGCTCGACATCCGCTCGGTGCGCAGTCGAGCGCAGGCATGGCAGACCCGGTTCGTCTCTCCGGCGCTGAGCATCGTTCGCGCGGGCAGCCGGCACTCGATCCCTCGGTCTCTCGTCGGCAAGCGATCGTTCGACGCGACCCGCGTGGCGCTCGGCGCGCTCCATGCGAACCTCACGCACAGGCTCACGAGCGCACGCCGGCAGCTGTCCAGCGACGCGCGCTTCCTCAAAGCCATGCTGCTCGTCGCAGCCGGCCTGATCGTCGGAAGCCTGCTCGGAGCGGGGCTGCTGCTGCGCCGCATCATCACCCGGCCGCTCGCCGGTCTCGGCGCGGACGCCGAGCAGGTCGCCGCGGGGAACTTCTCCAAGCGCGTCGTGATCGCCGACGGACCCCGCGAGATCGCGGAGCTCAGCGATGGGATCGACGCGATGCGACAGCGCATCGTCAACGAGCTCGTCAGCGTCGAAGACGCCCACCAGCAGCTCGAGGCGCAGGCGCTCGAGCTGTCGCGCTCGAACGCGGAGCTCGAGCAGTTCGCCTACGTCGCCTCGCACGACCTGCAGGAGCCGCTGCGCAAGGTGGCGAGCTTCTGCCAGGCGCTCGAGCGTCGCTACCACGGCCAGCTCGACGCGCGCGCCGACCAGTACATCGAGTTCGCCGTCGACGGCGCGAAGCGCATGCAGGTCCTCATCAACGACCTGCTCACGTTCTCCCGCGTCGGGCGCAGCGGGCGCGAGCGCGAGCGGGTCGACCTGAACGACGTCCTGCGCCAAGCGCAGGCTTCTCTCACGGGCCCGATCGAGGAGACGGGCGCGACCGTGTCGAGCGATCCCCTGCCGGTCGTGCTCGGCGAGCGCACGCTGCTCGTGTCGCTGTTTCAGAACCTGATCGCCAACTCCGTCAAGTTCCGCGGCAGCGAGCCCCCCGTCGTGCGTCTCGCCGTGGCGCGAGAGGGAGACGCTTGGAGCTTCAGCTGCCGCGACAACGGCATCGGCATCGACCCCGCGTATGCCGATCGCGTGTTCGTGATCTTCCAGCGCCTGCACACCAAGGAGGCTTATCCCGGGACCGGCATCGGCCTCGCGATGTGCCGCAAGATCGTCGAGTACCACGGCGGGCGCATGTGGCTCGACCCCGACCACGCCCCTGGAGCCATGTTTCGATTCACCCTGCCAATCGCCAAGGAGGAGACATGAACGCCGAGCTCATCTCAGTGCTGCTGGTGGACGACGACCCAGGGGACGTGCTGCTCGTCAGAGAGGCGTTCGAGGACCACAAGGTCGGCAACCTGCTGGCGGTCGTCAGCGACGGCGTGGAGGCGATGAGCTACGTACGCCAGGAAGGCGAGCACGCCGACGTCGCGCGACCAGATCTGATCCTGCTCGACCTGAACCTGCCGCGCAAGAGCGGCATCGAAGTCCTCTCCGAGATCAAGGGCGACCCGACCCTGTCGACGATCCCGATCGTCGTGCTCACGACCTCCGCGGCCGAGGAGGACATCGTGCACGCGTACAAGCTCCACGCCAACGCCTACATCACCAAGCCAGTCGACTTCGAGCAGTTCAGCCAGATCGTGCACCAGATCGACGACTTCTTCATCGGTCTCGTGAAGCTCCCGCCACCCACCGCGTCGAGTCAATCGACTAGAATTGATCGCACGTGAGTTCGTAAAGGGCCGTGGGCGTCGCGGCACTGCGGGGAAACACGGGCTTGGCGGTCGGGACCCAATCCGTCTCCTCCCTGTCCTTCGCCAGGCCCGACTCCGGGGAGGAGGCGAGATGGAGCACCTCCGTGTCAAGCAGTCCATCAACCCCGAAGGGGTCCATAGCCTCCGCGATCTCCAGCACCATCGTGCAGCTCATGCGGGAGTACACCGGTCGCGGACCGACGAAGGCCCGAACCTACATCCACGAGGACCTCATCACGGTCGTCCTCCAGGACACGCTCACCATGGGCGAGCGCAGCCTCGTGCGCGACGGTGAAGTCGATCTCGTGCTCGCCAGCCGCAAAGCGTTCCAGCGAACCATGAGCGCCCAGATGATCGCCGCCGTGGAACGGCACTCAGGACGCCGCGTGTTCGCGTTCCTCAGCGACAACCACGTCGACCCCGATGTCGCCATCGAGTCGTTCGTGCTCGTACCCGACGCCCACGGCGGCGGCGGCGGCGGCGCGTACGAGACCGGTGAGGCCCAGAGCGACAACGGCCAAGACAGCAGGGACGAGCTGGCGAGCGACTAGAGCCCGATTCGCGCCGAGGCGCTGGAAGGACGCCGTCCGCGACATCCTCGCAGCGCGGCACGGGTGTGGGCCGCGCGAGCGGCGGTCTATCGTCTGCGCATGTTGATCGTCCGCAGCGCCGACCCCCAGCGCGACGCCCCCGCATGCGCCGCGATCTACGCCCCCTACGTGTCCGACTCCGCCGTGTCGTTCGAGGTCCAGCCTCCGAGCTCGCAGGAGATGGCGCGGCGGATCGACGCGGCGCACGCGTGGGTGCTCGCCGAGCACGACGGTGAGGCGCTGGGATACGCATACGCATCCAGCCACAGGGAGCGCGCCGCCTACCGCTGGGCGTCGGACGTCACCGTGTACGTCGACGCGGCCCACCACCGCGCGGGCGTCGGGCGCGCCCTCTACACGGCGCTGTTCGAGCAGCTGCGCGCGCTCGGGTTCTGGACCCTCTGCGCCGGTGTAACCCAACCGAACGACGCGAGCAACGGCCTTCACCGCGCGATGGGATTCATCCCCGTCGGCACCTACCGGCGCATCGGCTGGAAGGCCGGCGCGTGGCACGACGTGCTGTGGTGGCAGCTGGAGTTGCGTCCCGGCGAGGGCGGGCCGCCGGATGAGATCCACATAGAGAAGGAGAAGATCGGTGAGACGCAGATGCCGTAGATCAGAGCCTCAGCCCTCCACGCGTGCTCTCGGCGCGACGGCCACAGGCGCCGCCGCGGTCGGCGCGCTTGCGATCGGCGCCGGAGCGATCGGCGCGCTTGCGATCGGACGACTCAACATCGGGCGCGGTCGAATCCGTTCGCTGACGATCGACGAGCTGAAGGTGGGGCGACTGCAGGTGGACGAGCTGGACGTGAGGAAGCAATAGACACCTACGAACGCTACATGCTCGGAGGTGCTGATCGTTTTCACTTGATTTCGCGCCAGGCGAGTGAGAAGGCTTGAGCGATCGACTAGACTGTGGGTACGTGAGTTCATGCCGAACTACTCGAATGGGTGGTTCGGACGGAGCGCGCGGGCTCGGTGGACGGATTCCCATCCGTCTCCTTCCTCTCCTTCACTGAGCCCGGATACAGGAAGGAGGCGAGAACCGAGAAGCCTCCATGCCGAACACCACCGCGGTCTCGTTGGGCACGATCGGGTCGGCGATCTCCGGCACGACCGTCGCGCTGTTGCGCGAGTACACCGGACGTGGCCCAACGCAGGCGCGCACCTACCTCTTCGAGGATCTCATCGTCGTCGTCTTGAAGGACACGCTGACGATGGGTGAGAAGAGTCTCGTGCGCGACGGGCGCGGCGATCTCGTGCTCACCACCCGCAGAGCGTTCCAGCGAACGATGGGACCGCGACTGATCGCGGCCGTCGAAGAGCACTCGGGCCGGATCGTCGATGCGTTTCTCAGCGACAACCACATCGCCCCCGACGTGGCTGTGGAGTCCTTCGTGCTGGCACCGAAGAACACCGGCACTACGGACATCGACAGAGCCAACGTCGAAGCGCTCACATAGTCGCGATCAGGTACCGCACGCGTCGCTGATAGCGACGATCGAGGCGCCCGCCCGCCGCCCGCATTCCACGCCGGCGCGCGTGTATGCTCGCCGGATGGAGACACGCGTCCTGATCCTGGGAGCGGGCTTTGGCGGGCTCGAGCTGGCGAGCACGCTCTCGGAGGAGCTCGGCGAGGACGTCGAGGTGACGCTGATCGACAAGAGCGACTCGTTCGTGTTCGGCTACTCCAAGCTCGACGTCATGTTCGGCCGCACGACGCTCGACGCGGTGCGCCTCCCGTACCGCGAGATCGCGAAGCCCGGTGTGCGCTTCCTGCAGGAGACGATCACCGCGATCGACCCAGATGCGCGCAGCGCTGACGACCGATGTCGGAGTGCACGAGGCGGACGTGCTCGTGGTGGCGCTCGGCGCCGACTACGACTGCGACGCCACGCCCGGGACTCACGGAGGGCGAGAACGAGTTCTACTCCGTCGCCGGCGCGCAGCGGCTGAGCGAAGTGCTGCCGACGTTCACACACGGTCACGCGCTCATCGGCGTGTGCGGCGCGCCGTTCAAGTGCCCGCCCGCGCCGAGCGAGACCGCGCTGCTGCTGCACGACCACCTGTCCACGCGAGGTTTGCGCGGCGACTGCGAGATCACGTTCGTGCTGCCGCTGGGCACCCCCGTTCCACCCTCGCCGGACACCTCGCGCGCGCTGGAAGCGGCGTTCGCCGAGCGCGACATCAGGTTCGTCGCGGGCCGTCGCGTGAGCTCGCTCGACCCGGCGCGTCGCGTCGCGGTGCTCGACGACGGCAGCGAGATGCGGCTACGACCTCTTCCTCGGCGTGCCCAAGCACCGCGCGCCGGACGTGGTCATCGACAGCGGCATGACCGAGGACGGCTTCGTGCCGGTGGACTCGGCCACGCTCGCAACGCGCTTTCCGCGGGGTGTATGCGGTCGGCGACGTCACGACCGCGGGCGTGCCCAAGGCGGGGGTGTTCGCCGAGGGCGCCGCGCGCGTGGTCGCCAAGTCGCTGATCGCGCAGAGTCCGCGGCGGCGAGCAGCCGGACGCCGTACGACGGGCGCGGCGTCTGTTACATCGAGTTCGGCGCCGGGCGCGTCGGGCGCGTGGAAGTGGACTTCCTCTCCGGACCGAAGCCCACGGGCGCCTTCGGCGAGCCGACCGACGCGGGCGTGATCGACAAGCAGCGCTTCGGCTCCACCCGCCGCGCCCGCTGGTTCGGGCGCTGAGCGTTCAGCCCGCGAAGAACTGCTTGTAGAGCAGGAACACGTTCAGCGCGCTGATCAGCGTCGCGCAGCCCCACGCGAGCGATCGTCGTGAGGCGGCGGTTGACGTGGACGCCCATGACGTCGCGGCGGCCGGTGAGCATCACCAGCGGCACCAGCGCGAGCGGGATGCCGAACGACAGCACGACCTGGCTGAGCACCAGCGCGCTGGTCGGGCTGACGCCGACGGCGAGCACCACGAGCGCGGGGATCATCGTGACCGCGCGGCGCACCATCAGCGGGATGCGGACGTCGATGAAGCCCGCCATCACGACCTGCCCGGCGTAGGTGCCGACGCTCGAGGAGGACGCGCCGGAGGCGAGCAGCGCGACGGCGAACGCGAGCGCCGCGGTGCCGCCGACGAGGTGGCCGAACTGCGCGTGCGCTTCGCCGATCGTGCGCAGCCCGGAGAGCGCGTGGGTGTGGAACAGCTTCGCCGCGACGGCGAGCATCGCCATGTTGACCAGGCCCGCGAGGCCGAGCGCGATGATCACGTCGAGGCGCTCGAAGCGCAGCACGCGGCTTCGCTCCTCGTCGTCGCGGCACGGCATGCGGCCGTTCGTCAGCGCGGAGTGCAGGTAGATCACGTGCGGCATCACCGTCGCGCCGATGATGCCCGACCGCGAGGTACAGCGAGCTGGAGCCGTGCAGGCCCGGAAGCAGCCCGCGCAGCGAGCCGTGCACCGACGGGCCGATGCGCAGCGTCTCATACAGGAAGCCCGCGAAGATGATCCCGAGCAGCGCGGTGATCGCCAGCTCGAAGCGGCGGAAGCCGTGCGTCTGCAGCGCGAGGATCGCGAACGCGATCACGCCGGTGATGAACCCAGCGGGCAGCAGCGGCACGCCGAACAGCAGGTTCAGCCCGAGCGCCGCGCCGAGGAACTCGGCGATGTCGGTCGACATCGCCATGATCTCCGCCTGGATCCACATGCCCCACGTGAACGCGCGCGGGAAGTGCGCGCGCACCACCTCGGGGTAGGTTGCGGTCGGTGACGATTCCCGAGCTTCGCCGACAGGTACTGGATCAGCATCGCCATCAGGTTCGCCGCGAGCACCACCCACAGCAGCAGGTAGCCGAACTGCGCGCCGCCCTGCACGTTGGTGGCGAAGTTGCCCGGGTCGACGTAGGCGACCGACGCGACGAACGCCGGGCCGAGCATCATCAGCGTCGCGCGCACGCGACCCTTCGCGAGCAGCTGCTCCAGCGCGCTCGGCCCCACGAGCGTCCCGCCCAGCTCGCCCGGCATCGCCACCGATGACCCTTCCACGGCGCGCTCGCGCTCGGGCGCCTGGTCGGGGCGCAGCGTCGTCATCGCCGCTCGGTCTCGGTGTCGGGTCCGGCCTCGGTCTCGACGCGCATCGCGCGCGCCAGCGCGCCGCCGAGCGCCTGCTCGCGCTCGGCGAAGCGCACGAACACGGGGCCGCCGAACGGCTGGCGCTCGACGACCTCGAGGCGGTCGCCGATCGCGATGCCGTGCTCGGCGAGGTAGCGCAGCATCTCCGGGTCGGAGTCCGAGACGCGCACGAAGCGCCCGCGCGCGCCGGGCTCCAGCTCATCGAGGCTGTGCGTCGTGGCGCTCCTCGATCCCGAACTCCGCCGTGGGGATCGGATCGCCGTGCGGATCGACCGTCGGGTGTCCCAGGCGCGCGGCGATCAGCCCCTCGAGCTCGTCGGAGAGCACGTGCTCGAGCACCTCCGCCTCGTCGTGCACGCGATCCCACGGCATGCCGAGCTCCTCGGCGAGGAACAGCTCGATCAGCCGGTGGTGGCGCAGGACCTCGAGCGCCACTCGACGCCCCTGCTCGGTGAGCCTCACGCCGTGGTAGCGCTCGTGCTCGACCAGCCCCACGTCGGAGAGCTTGCGCAGCATCGCCGACACCGAGCCCGGCGTCACGCCGAGCCGCTCCGCGAGCTCGTTCGTCGATACCGCGGAGCCCTTGCGCGCCTCCAGCGCATACACCGCCTTGGCGTAATCTTGAACAGCAGCAGAAATCAAATCAGGCGCAGCCACACCTGTATTTAGGCATACCAAAATCCATTTGTCAATGGCGGCGAGAGCGCCGGGCTTCCAGCCGTAAGGCGACTCGCTCGGTGACGAACCGCTCGCCGCGCATGGCCGCGTGAATCGCCAGCCCCAGATCCGTGTCGGCCATCTCCTTCGACACGAAGCCCATCGCCCCCGCCGCCAGCGCGTATTGGGCGAACACCGGGTCGTCCTTCATCGTCAATCCCACGATCCTCGTGTGCGGAGCGAGCGCGCGCAGCTTGCCGATCTCCGCGATGCCGGTCGACCCGTTCTGCATGCCCAGATCCAACACCAGCACGTGCGGCTTGCGCACGCGAACCTCGCGCTCGACGGACTTCAGATCCGCCGCTTCGCCAACCACCTCGACCTGCTCCTCGCCGTCGAGCACGCGGCGCAGGCTGCTGCGCATCGGCTCGTGATCGTCCGTGAGAACCACCCGGATCGGCGAAGGAGCCGCCGGGCCGAGCCCCCCATGGCTGGGAGACGGCGCCAAACGCAGGTGGGAAGCCATCCATTCAAGCTAATCCCGGCCACAGCGCGCACCATCCGTGGAAAGCATCACGCGCTCGTGGGGCAAAGCCGTGGCAGTCCACGCATTCCTGCCGGGGGTGGCGGGGCCAGCTCGATCTGACTACGGGCTGGCGAACGACCTCAGAGGTTGGACCTGATGCTGCCGCCATCCACCTGATAGACGGCGCCGGTGATGTAGGACGCTTGCTCGGAGGCGAGGAACGCCACGAGGTTCCCAAGCTCGATCGGCTCGCCCAGGCGGCCCATGGGGATCGTCGCCGCGAGCGGCGCGAGCTGTTCCTGCACCATCCTGTCCACCTCCTCGCTGCGGTTCGCCAGCGCGGGGTGGATGCGCGGAGTGAGGAACGTGCCCGGCAGCACCAGGTTGATCGTGATGCCGTCCTTCGCCAGGTCCGGCATCAGCGCCTTCATCAACCCCGCCACGCCCGGGCGGATGCCGTTCGACAGGTCGATGTTCTGCACCGGCTGCTTCACCGAGCTCGACTGAATCCCCACGATGCGCCCCCAGCGCCGCTCGCGCATGTGCGGCGTCACCTCGCGCACGAAACGAACGAAGCTCAGCATCACCGTGTCGAACGCCTTGCGCCAGTCATCGTCGGTGAAGTCCGCAAAGCCGCCCATCGGAGGGCCGCCGGAGTTGTTCACCAGCACGTCCAACCCGCCGAAGCGCTCCACCGTCGCCGCCACAACGCTGCGGATGCCCTCAGCGCCGTTCAGGTCCGCGGGGATGGCGAGCACGTCTGCGCCGGTCTCGCTGCGGATCTCCTCCGCGGCGGCCTCGAGGTCCGCCTCGGTTCGCGCGCACATCGTCACGCGCGCGCCCTCGCGCGCGAGGGCAAGCGCGGATGCCCTGCCCAGGCCCTTGCTCGACGCCGCCACCAGCGCCACCTTGTCCTTCAGTCCTAGATCCACGCGTACCCCCTGGGTTTCGATTCGAGCGGTGCGCGCTCGCGCGCGCGGCGACTGTAGCGCGTGCAGCGCGTTCGCACGCGCGCCCAATCAGCTCCACGGCATCGGCGCCGCACGAGTCATAAATATCGATCTCGACCACGAGCCGTGTGGGAGAATCGCGCCGTGCGCGCTCAGCTGAAGTACGTCGACCCAAATCGCCGTCGCAGCGCCTTCAGCCGCGCGTTCGCCACGTTCTCCACCACGCGCCTGGGGAGGTTCATCTCTGCGCACTTCGTCTGGAAGGTCGATCCGTATCTGCTGCGCGCCACGCGCGGGCGCCTCGGGATGGGTCTCGTCCTCCCCACCGCGCTGCTCGAGACGCGCGGCGCGAGGAGCGGCGCGCTGCGGCGCAACGCCGTCATCTACTTCCACGACGGGGACCGCGTGACGATCGTCGCGTCCAAGGCCGGCGCCCCGCAGCACCCGGCGTGGTTTCACAACCTTCGCGCCAACCCCGACGTCACGTTCGGGGGTGTGGCCATGCGGGCGAGCCTCGTCGACGAGGAGGCCGAGCGCGAGCGGATCTGGGCGCTCGCGGATCGCGTGTTCGCGCCGTATGCGACCTACCGGCGCGAAGCCGCGATGGCGAACCGCACGATTCCGATCGTGCAGCTCAGCGAGCGTGCGGCATGAGCACCTCCGCCGCCTCGGCCGGCGTCACGTCCGGGTAGAGCGTCCTGAGCGCGGCGATCGCGCACGCGCCTCCCAGGAGCTGGGCGATCACGTACGCGGCCACAGATGCCGGCGCGATGCCCGCGAACGTGTTCGAGAACATGCGCCCCACGCTGATCGCCGGGTTCGCGAAGCTCGCCGAGCTGGTGAAGAAGTACGCCGCGCCGATGTACGCGCCCACCGCCGCCGGGATCGCGCTCGCGCGTTTGCTGCGCGCCAGCGAGAAGATCACCAGCAGCAGGCCCGCGGTGGCGATCGCCTCGGAGAGCAGGTGCGCGGGCGAGGCGCGGTGGTGAGTGGAGATGCTGATCGCCGCCAGCGAGAACATACCGTTCGCGGTGATCGCACCCAGCGTGCAGCCCGCCACCTGCGCGGGGATGTACGCCAGCGCATCGCGCCACGCGATGCCGCCGAAGCTCGCGTCCGCCAGCGACACCACCGGGTTGAAGTGCGCGCCCGACACCGGGCCGAACATCAGGATGATCGTGAACAGCCCCGCCGCCGTCGCCGCGGCGTTCTCCAACAGCTCCACGCCCACGTCGTTCGGCGACAGCGTCTGCGCCGCGATGCCCGAGCCGATCACCAGCGCCGCCAGGAACGCCGAGCCCAGCAGCTCCGCAAGCAGGCGGCGGGCGAGTGGAGGCGGCGTGTCGGTCATGTGGCGCTCATCAGCTTGTCCGCGAACTCGCCCGGCAGGCCCACCTCGCGGACCTCTCCCGCCACGGCAGCCGCGTCGTACTCCACGCGCTCGATCGTCACCTCGACGCCGTCCGCCGTCGCCGTCAGCACCGCGAACGCCGCGCGCGGGTCGCCGTCCTTGGGCTTGCCCACCGAGCCGCAGTTCACGAACAGCACGCCGCCGTACTCGTGCACCCACGGCTTGTGCGTGTGGCCGAACACCAGCACGCGGCCGGTCTCCGCCGCGGCGAGCCGCTCGTACAGGCGCGCGGGCTTGTCCTCGAACAGGTACTCGTTCACTTTTCTCGGCGAGCCGTGCACCAGGTGTATGTCCGTGTGCCCGACGCCGAATCGCAGATCGAACGGCAGCGCGCGCATGAAGTCCTTCGAGCGCTGGGTCGTGTGCGCGAGCGTCCACTCCACCGAGCGCTGGCCCAGCTCGCGGTCGTGCGGCGTGACGTACGCGCAGCCGCAGTCCTCTTCCTCGCGCGCGATCGCGTAGTCGTAGTTGCCGTAGATCGTCGGGATCTCGCGCTGCGCGATCAGCTCGCACACCTCGTTCGGGTGCGGGCCGTAACCCACCAGGTCGCCGCCGCAGTAAACGGTGGCGATGCCCAGCTCCTCGATCCGTGCGAGCGCAGCCTGCAGCGCGCACAGGTTGCCGTGGATGTCGGTGATCACCGCCGCTCTGTCGGGGCTCGTGCCGCTGACCATTCGCAGCGCATCCTATTACATCGACAAACGTAGTTGTTATTGATATATGTATATAGATGGCCGTCGATTTGGAGCTCGCGCCGAAGCAGAAGCGAGCCGCCGGCGAGCGCTGCTGCGAGCCAGTCGTGTATCCCGACGTGGCGCGCGATCACGCGCTGCGCATGGCCGAGGTCGCCAAGGCGCTCGGCGACCCCATCCGCCTGCAACTCGTCGACGTGCTGCGAAAGCACGCCGGCAAGGTCTGCGTGTGCGAGCTCGTGCCGCTGTTCGACGTGTCACAGCCCACGCTGTCGCATCATCTGAAGAAGCTGCGCGACGCGGGGATCGTGGACTCCGAGCGCAAGGGGCTTTGGGCTTATTACTACGTCCTGCCGGGGGCGTTGGAGGAGCTGTCGGTGTGGCTGCATGAGAGCCACCTACACGCACCGATGTAATCACGGTAGTTGAACTGAGACTTAGATTCTGTAAGATCGTCTGAGTCCAATTTGCAGAATATCGAGGTTGCGTGCATGTGTGCTTTTGAGCCGACCGCCGGAATGCCCTCAAGCGAAACTGGCGCTTCGCCCTCGATCCTGACGCGCTCGCCCGACATTCGACCGGCCGTCGAGGAGCGCAACACAGATTCCTGGCGGAAGCGGATCGTGGACTGGCTGCGGGTGAGCGATCCCAAGCGGCGCGGATCCGAGCCCGGCCCCCTGCTGGAGCCAGACGCCAGGCGCATAGGTATCTGCTGCTCCGGGGGTGGCATCCGCTCGGCCGCATACAACCTCGGGGCGCTGCAGGTGCTCGACGCCCATGAGATCCTCGGGCGAGCTCAATTCCTAGCCGCGGTGTCCGGTGGCTCATATATTGCTGGATCGCTCGCGACGGTCGCCTCGGCCTCTGAGTCAGACACACTTGGTCCGCCCCACAAGGCCGTGTACGCACCCGGCTCACCCGAGGAGCGGCACCTGCGTAACAACAGCTCGTATCTGGCACCAGGACTCGGCGGCCGGATCCGCCTCATCTTGCGCATCTTGCTCGGGATGAGCGTGAACCTGCTGTTCATCGCCAGTGCGCTCTGTATCGCAGGAGTGTTGTACGGCTGGTTCCTGAGCTCCGCGCCCGTTCATCCGGAGCTGAAATCAAGCTCTGCAAGAACGCTCCATCTCGGTTTGAGCTCGTGGATCTGGGTGATCGTGCCGGCGGCTGCGGGAGGCGGACTGGCCTTCTTCGAGCTGACGGTCAGGGGCTCTGAGAAGTGGAGCTCCAGACGGGAAGCGTGGTCCGCACGGCTGCTTCAGCTCGCGCTCATCTTGCTCACCTTCACCATTGCCATACCAGCGCTCCTGATGTTGCTGCATCGCCATTCTCCTCCGCTTACGCTGCAGGGTGCTGGGAAGGCGCTCGGCGCTGGGTCCTCAACCCCAAAGTGCCCACCAGCATGTGCCGCTCAGACCGCGGGTTTCCTGAAGCTTGTCAACGTAAGCGCTCTGACGACCGCTGTGCTCGGTGCAGTGCGCGCTTTCCTGGCTCGCAAAAAGTCCTTCCTGGCGCTGTTCGCGGGGGCCGTCGCGGGCCCCGTGGCCATCTTCGTAGCCTTTCTCGGCTTTGCCAGCGAGGCCGCCATCAAGGGTCCGAACAGTGCGGAGGTCCTGTGGCTGTGCGGCGCGGGACTGGTCCTGTTGTACTTCATCACCCTCGCCGACCTCACACAGTGGTCGCTGCACCCCTTTTATCGCCGTCGCCTGAGCGCCGCATTCTTTGTCAGAAGAAAGCTGAAAAAATCGATCATCAGGGCACGCCCGCTCGAATACAAGAAACCGTATCCAATCTCGAAGCTGAAACCCGAAGGAGGGGGGCCGCTCGACATCGACGAGACTAACGATCAGGACCCCGAAGCCCAACGCAAGGCGAAGGTCGACGTCAAGCCTCCAGCCAGCGACAACGCGCCACGTCGGCTGCCGGAGCTCCTGATCTGCGCCGCCGCGAACATCTCCGACCGCGGCGCCACGCCGCCGGGACGAAACGTCATCCCGTTCCTGTTCAGCGCCCGGGAGCTCGGCGGTCCACTGGTGGGCGCGATTGCGACCAAGGAGTACGAGGAAGCTATCGCCAGTCGCGACATCACGCTGCCCGCGGCAGTGGCGATGTCCGGCGCCGCGATAGCGCCGTCGATGGGCAAGAAGAGTATTCGTGCGTTGACGTTTCTGCTCGCGCTCACCAACCTGCGCTTGGGCGTGTGGCTCCCAAATCCTCGATGGGCCGGGACGCTCAAGCCACGACCCCTTTTGAAACGCGTGGTTCCGCCCGCGTGGTATCTCCTGCACGAGCTGCTCGGCCGCCACAAGCTAGACCACAAGTTCCTCTACATCACCGACGGCGGCCACTACGAGAATCTCGGCCTCATAGAGCTGCTGAGGCGCGGGTGCACGCTGATCTACTGTCTCGATGCCAGCGGAGATCGCCCAGAGACCTTTACCACGCTCGGGGAGGCGACGGCGCTCGCGCGCAGTGAGGTCGGCGTCGATATTGAAATCGACCCCACGGCTGTGCGTCCCTCAGAGTCGGGGGGTCCGCCGACTACCGATCACACGATTGGCCGCTTCCACTATCGCACCACCGAGAAGGAACACGAAGGAACTTTGGTGTTCTGCAAGACGGCCGTGACGACAGCCGCCCCATGGGACGTACGGGCATTCAAGGAGAAGGACAAGCTGTTTCCAAACGACTCAATCTTCGACCAGCTCTTCAACGATGAGAAGTTCGAGGCCTACCGGGCCCTCGGGGCGCGCACAACCGAACGGGCGATCGCAACCTTGCACGAACACCTGCTGAAGCGTGAGGCCTACCGGATCCTGGTGAGCACGGCGCGCGAACGAACCACGATCCCCTATGACGCCCTGCACACGATGCTCCGCGATCGCATCCCCCATCCAAAGGGCGAACCAGACCTACGCGTGGCTCTGAACGAGATCGCAGAGGAGGAGAAGCAAGGAGGACGACCTCCGCTGGTGGCGCTGGTGGACGACGACATAGAAATCTCCAGTACCGAGCTATGGGAGCAGGCCAAGCAGATCGGTCTCGGTCGGCTGCCCGCAGGGCGTCTACGCCAGCGTCGCCTGCGCTGGGTCCACTCCTACTGGAGCGCGAATGGTTCCAAGCCCTCGCCGTAGGGCGGCGTGAGCAAGCAAATGTCTTCCCGTATCGTTAGGTTATGCGGATTCGCGCACCGCACTTAGCCTGATCGCAATCCCTATAAGTCGCCTCATCTACATCCACAGGATCACATACTGACAGTGTGGCTGGCAACGACTCATAGTGCTGCCGCCACCCCTATGCACGACTCTGTCGCGAGCTGGCTCCTTCCTGCCCTCATCGGGCTCGTCGGCGTATGCCTGACCGTAGTGTTTGGATACGTGCAGTGGCGAAAGTCCCAATCAGCGACCGCGTCACTGGACAGCAGCCAGCGGGAATGGGACCGTGAGCGCTTGCAACTCGAGCACGAACTCGCACTCGAGCGTGACCAAGCCACTCACCAAGCCGACGAGGATGACCGCCTCGCCGCGGAGGAGCAGCAACTCTCAGCGGCTCGTATGCAGGCCGCCGAGACTGCACAGACGCTCGTCGAGCAAACTTCGACCTACCGCTCCAGACTCGTCCAAGCACTACGGAATGTCCGGATACTCGACATGGCTCGGCCGCTCGATCTGCAGGATCTCTATGTCCAGGTTCGAGTAAGAGAAGAAGCAAGGAGGCGATACTCGACTAACGAGGTCCAAACACAAGGCTCCGATCAAAGCTCCGACGATGATCCCGAAGCCCTTCTCGCACGCTTCGATGAAACAACCCCCTGGCGAGATCAGGGAGCGCTGTCCCCCGAGGAAGCACTCGCAAAGCACCATCGAGTCGCATTTCTCGGCGACCCCGGGGCCGGCAAGACCACCTTGCTGCGCTATCTGGCACTCTCCTATGCAAACAGCAACACTCGTGTTCCGGTGTACGTTGAGCTTCGTCGCTTCGTGGATGCCGACCAAGACTCACTGCTCGAGTTCGCATGCGCCGATTGCGCGACTCGCTACGGCTTCAGCATGTCAGCCCAGGCCCTAGAAAGCGCGTTCCATAGCGGTGAAGCCATAATGCTGCTGGATGGTCTGGACGAGACCCTGGGTGGCGACAGTTTCGAGTCTGCGCAAAACGCTTACCACAGCGTAGCCGCCGAGATCGACCGATTTGTAGCCCGCTACCCCAGAGTCGGCGTCGCGGTGACCTGCCGTCGCGCCGGCTGGCAAGGCGAGCTTGAATCATTCACCGTACTAGAAGTCTTGGATTTTGCCTGGCCCGAGGTTCAACGGTTCGTAAGGCGATGGTTTGGACATGATCGAGTCAAGGCCGAGGGCCTCAAGGCAACGCTTTCGCGCAATGTCCGGATGCGCTCTTTGGCAGCAAACCCTTTGCTTCTATCCTTGATCTGCATAGTCTACGAGCGAGAGCTCGAGCTGCCAGAGCGACGAGCCGAGCTGTACAACAGATGCATAGAGGTTCTCCTGAGGGAGTGGGACGCGCATCGCGGGATCAAGCGCTTTAGCCGATTTACCACGGACCGAAAGCGTGACCTACTCGAGGAGCTCGCCTGGTGTTTTCACCTCGCGGGAAAACGCTACCAGTCAGAGGATGACCTGCTCGCGCTTGTCCGTGATTATCTGCCCTCGATTGACATCGATCCTGCAGAAGATCGGTCGATCCTTCAAGAGATCACATCTCAATATGGACTGCTCAAGGAACAGGCGCGCGGTGTCTTCGGGTTCCTTCACCTAACACTCCAGGAGTATTTTGCAGCAGTCGCCGCCAATAACCGTGGCGGACCCGAGATGGAGCATGTCTTCGCACACGCTCGGCACCCCTGGTGGGAGGAGGTCACGCTGCTCCTTGCAGGGCGAATGAGTGATTCTTCATCGCTTTTGACCCATCTCCTGCAAGATGGATCCGACCTCACGAAGGAGTGCGACCTCCGCTCCGACCGTCTACTTTTCGCCGCTCGGTGTCTGATTGGAACACCTCGAGTCCGTACCGTCGGCCTCCGGGAGTCGATCCTCGCGGACACTCGAAAGCTTTGCGATCAAACGCCATTTGCGCTCATCGCAACTCGCGCAGCACGAGTCCTAGGTGAAATCGGCGACCGCGACTCAGTCGATCACATATTGCGTCTCGTCTCCCAGCGGGACGATCGTATCGGATCGGCGCTTCTGGCAGGCCTTCGAGGAGTCTGCGATGCGGCCTCCGCCGAACGCCTCATGGCTATGACGGAGGCCGACCTTCAACCGAGTTCCATCGCCCACCAGGAAGCACTGACGGTTCTAACGTCTGCTCGTCCACCGGGAATAGTCAACCTTCTACGAACGTTACTTCGAGGGCAGGACAAGGTCGCCGCAGGACATGCAGTTAATGCAGCAGGCGAACTAGCCGAGCTGGACTTGGCGGAGGACGTTGTGTTGCTCCTGGCCAGCGACAACGACGTTGTTGCAATGAGCTGGCTGCGTGAGCGCTGCGCACAAGCACTGGTGCGAATGGGCGCGGTGCATGCCGCACCGCTGCTGCTTGCTCAACGGGGGGGCACATTCGGTGACAAAATATATATTGAATCTGCCATTCGGCTCGATGGCCCAACCATTGGCCCGCAAGTCAGATCGGAAGTGCGAGATCCAGCTGTGTCTGTGTTTCGCCGCCTCGCAGGAGTCGAAGCGATGCTGGCCAGCCGAGAGGACAGTGATGTCGACTTCCCGATAGAGGTAGCGGAAAATGACGAGCTGCCATGGCAGTTGCGCTGGCTCGCGATAGCGAGCCTCGAGAGATCAAGAGCTTGGAGCGAGACCGTGATCCAGCGACTTTATGCCGACTCAAAGGAGCACGAGGTCACCGTAGGAGCGGCGGCTACTCTCGCTATGTGGGGAGTGGAGGATGTTGGGAAGACGCTCCGCGACGCGATTCTCAACGACTCGATTCCGTGCGACCTAAAAGTTTCCGTTGGAGGTCGTAGCGTCAGTCACGGTTTCGCTATCTCAACGCGGCTCGGCGAGGCTGCGTCTGTCATTGGCGACACGATTGTTTTGCGCGCCCTCACAGAACGCCTGCGTCACGCACTTTCCGCCGGCGATCGAGAATCCACTGTAGTGCTTAGTAGTTACTTGGCACCGTTTGATGCCGACGAGCCCTCGAGCTTGATGCTTGAATTTCTAGAAAAAGCAGATCTGCGGATGATTCACAGCTCGCGTCGTCGCTGGCAGAATGACATGTGGAGTGCCGCAGCTCGCCTAGCTACAGTTAGGGATACACCACGATATGTGAAGACTATATGTGAATCACATGAGACCGCGAATACTGACGACGCGTACAGGTGGGCCGGTGCGCTCGTCTCGATTACGAGTAGCCCATGCGCACCAGAGGAGCTTCTCGAACCACTCAGAGGCGTAGTGGATGCGCTGGAGGATGGGACCATACGCGATAAATGTTTCGAGGCGCTTGACTCAGTGTGTCGTCGCCTCCGACCAGAGGACTCCTAGCGACTCGAGACGCTTTGGTCGCCCGTGCGCGAGGCAACTGCTGCGTTGGTCTCGCCGCCTCATTCAACGATGAGCGTCGCCTTCATGCCTCTCTTCGCGTGTTCGGGCAACGAGCAGAACAGCGTGTAGGTGCCCGGCCGCAGTTCCACCGCCTGGTCCTTCACCGCGCCAGCGCGGGTGTCAGGAAGCGATCCCGCCAATGCCCCTTCGCCGAACTCCGCGTTGAGGTTGTGTTCGTCCTGCCCGTGATTGACCAGCTCGAGGATCACCTTCCCGGCGGGCACCCTCGTGCGGGAAAGCGTGAAGCCGTACTCCACGGCGGTCACCTGCACGCGCGGGACGGACGGCGGGGGGCCGGTGGGAGAGCTCGGCTGCGATGGCGCGCCGGGCGCGACGAGCACCGGCCCAGCGGATGGGGCGCCCGAGCCGGAGCCGCCCCCGGCTTGCCCTGGAGGAGACCCGCCGACCGCAGGCGTCCTTGCGGGGGCGGGGCGGTGCGTGGCGCGACGGATCGTGCTGTGACATCGAGAGTCGCGGCGCTTGTGGTGGCCGCGCGTGCCGTGTCGCGCTCCGCATCGGGCCGCGTGGCGAGCGCTCCCGTGACGGGGGGCGGCCGTTGCAATTGCGGCCAACGCGCCGAGCAGACACACGCCGCTGAGCGCGATGAGCGTCGAGAGATACGTGCTGGTTCTGCGCATCACACGATCAGCTGCGGGATCGTGCCGTACGGGCCCGGACCTTCGAGGCCTGTGCCGGCATTGGGGATCACGAGGCCCGCTTCGGTCTGAAACCACTGGCCGAGCAGCGCCGCGTACATCGCGCGGAAGTCCGACGTGTTGACCGTGTTTTCGTTCGGGTCCAGTTTCGAGAGGCCCGGAAATTCGCCCACCATCTGGCCCTTCACACGACTGCCGATCAAAAACGCCACGCCCGCGGCCCCGTGATCGGTGCCGGACCCGTTTTCGCGCGGGCGGCGGCCGAACTCCGACCACAGCTGGATCACCACGCGATCATCCAGTTCGCGCGCTTCGAGGTCGCGCTGGAACGCGACGACCGATTCGATCGTCTCCGTCAGGTTGGTGCTCAGCGTTTCGCTCTCGTCGGAGTGCGTGTCGTAGGAGCCCACCGCGTTCAGCGACACGCATTTGATCGGCAGCGCTTCGTCCGCGAGCATCGCCGCGAGCACCGCGAGGCGAACCGGGAAATCGCCGCCCGCGGTGGGGTAGGCGACGGGCGAGGTGAATGCCGATTTGCCTTCCTGTTCGGCGAACGGCGCGATCTGGTTGCGGATGATGCCCGTGTCGAACGACGCGGCGCGCGCCTGAGCGAGCGCGGGCGAGGCCGTCGGGAACGCGCCGAGCTCACCGAACGTGTCGAGGGCCGAGGAGGTCAGCGGTTCATCCAGGCCGTACGCCCAGAAGTCATAGTCCGACGGCGTCGACACCGCCGCCACCGGCACCCTCGCCGTCGCCAGCGCCGGGGCGAGGGAGTCGTTCAGGGACAGTCCCTGCAGCGGGTTCGCCGGGTCGCCCGCGATGTCCAGATAGCGACCCATCCAGCCCGAGCGCGTCTGCGCGTTCAGTTCCCCCACCTCCCAGTAGTGGCGGCTCGTGAAGTGGCTCTCATCCGGCGGGTCGTAGCCGATCGCGGGGAACACCGACACCTTGCCCTCGCCGTGCAGCTGCGCCAGCCCGCCCGCGCTCGGGTGCCACATCAGGTTTTCATCCTCGCTGAACGGCACCCCCGCGCCTTCCTGCAGCCCCAGAGTGGGGCGCAGTTCGTGATAGCGCGCTTCCTTCACGGGCGCCAGCACCGACAGCGCGTCCCAGCCGCCTTCCATGAAGATCGACACCAGCACCGGCTGTTTCGGCGGCGCCGCGGCGGCCGCCCGCGCGATGCCCTCTTCGAGGTGGCGCGGCGACAGCGCCGAGGCGCCGTAGATCGCAAGCATCGCGCCGGTCGAGCGCAGCAGGAACGAGCGCCTGTCCATGCCCGTGCCCGCCGGCAGCGGCATGCCCGGCTCGACCCTCGGCAGACCCCGTCCCGCCTGCGCCACGCCCGCGCGCAGCAGCTGCGAGCGGGTGAAGTCGTTGCACGAGCAGCTCCTGGCCATGTTCAGCTCACCTGCATGTCGGGGGAGGTCGCGATCAGCATTCGCAGCGCGTTCTGGCGGATCGCGCGGTAGGGGCTCTGCTGCCAGTGCGCGGTCGCCACGCCTTCGATGGACGAACGCGCGTAGGCCGCGATGCATTCGCTCGACTCGCTCGACAACGGCGGGTTGGCCCAGTAGGCAAGAGCGTGTTCGAGCGCTTCCGCGGGGGTCTCCGTATCGCTGTAGGAGGGCTGCCCTTCGCCGGGCCACGGGTTCGCATATGTCTTCGCGGTCACATAGCTCGCGATCTCCCAGCGCGCCTTCGCTGTTGAGGTGTCCAGCCAGCGGGTGAAATCCCAGCCGGACACGTTCGGCGGGTAGAACAGCTGCTGCCCCGCCGCCGCCGACAGCCACGCCCACGCAGTCGTGTCGATCGGACGGCCGATCGCGCGCAACAGGCCCGCGTTGTACACCACCGGCGGCGTCACCAACTCCGGTCCGCTGAGGAAGTCCGGGTGCTGGAGGATCGCCTCCACCACCGCGCGGATGCTGTAGCCCGAACTCAGGTACAGACCCTGCAGCGATGCCAGCGTCCCTTCGCCGGGCGGGCTCGGCACGAAGTAGCCCCACAGCTTGCTCACGAAGAACGACGCGTGCAGCGGATGGGTGACGCACAGGCGCACCGCGTCTTCCCAGCCCCAGTTGCCCGTCTGCCCAAACACCGTCTTGCTGCCTTTGTCGTGGCGCGTCGCGTCGAAGTGGAAGTTCTGCAGGCCGCTGCTTTCGGTCCATTCCGCCGTCCAACCGGTCAGCGCACGCGCCATTTCGCGGATGTCCGTCTCTGTGTATGCGCCGCGACCGGCGCCCAGCGAGAACAGCTCCATCATCTCGCGCGCGTAGTTCTCGTTCGGGTCGTACTTGTCGTTGTAGATCCCGTCCAGGAACACCAGCATCGCCGGGTTGGTCGTCACCGCGAGGAACAGATCGCGGAAGCTGCCCAGCGCGTTCGCGCGGAACAGGCTGTTCTGGTCGAGCATCTGCTGCTGGCTGCCGACCTTGCCGTTGGAGTTGGCAAACCAGTCGTGCCAGATGAACGTCATGCGCTCCACCAGTTGCTGGTCGGAGCGCACCATCCGGTCGAGCCACCAGCAGTGGTCCTGCCCCCACGCGTCGGCCGGTTCCAGCGCGTTGCCTTCGTCGTCGGTCGGCTGCGGGCCCTTCAGCGTCGCGGACCCGACCGGGCGCGTGAGGCTGTACACGACCTGTTCCAGCGGCTGGCCCACCAGCGCCTCGGCCTGGCCGGGCGTGGGCCCGAAGCCCGCCCGCCACAACAGTCGTCGCGCCTGAGCGAGGGTGATCGGCGTGCCCTGCGCTGGTGGCGGGGAGTTGGAGGGCGGCGGCGGGTTGACGGGGATCGGAGGCGGCGCAGGCGCGCCCGGCAGCCCCAACACAGGCGTGTGGTGCTTGTGACGGCGGCGATGGTGCTTGCGGCGCTTGTGCTTGGCGTGGCCGCGGTGTTTGCCGTGGTGCTTGACGGGCTTGCCGTGGGGGTGGTGCGCGGCGTGGCGCTTGGTCTTGCTTCGTTTGCGGGCCAGCGTAAGCTCGTTCTGGCTGACGACAGCGCCACCCGCTGACCGTCTCGCTGACGCGCGCGATGCGTCGGCTGGTGAGTTGGCCCCCGCCATGCAGCGATCGTAAGGGTGGCTGGCCGGTCACTCGGCGGGTGCTGGACCGTTGTTCGAGTCGAGCCGAGGGACTTCCCCGGCGAGCGCGAGACGACCTGACCCGTGCGCCGGCGCTCAGCGACCCAGGCGAATCGCCGGATAGCAGGCATGCGCAGCTGCCCAGTGCCCGCGCGGCTGTTGATCCAAACACACCGCCCACGACCCGCGCACCCTGGGAGCGACGCGACGACGCGGTCGCGTCCATTGCGACACGGTAGCGGCGCCCTTGCTATAGGTGATCTTCACCGGCGCTTTGCTCGAGGAGCGAACCTGAACCCGCCCGTCAGACCACGTGACGATCGACAGCTTCGGCGTGGGCCAGTCGGTCTCAAACCGCCAGCTGTAGGCAAACGGCAGGCTGAGGGCCGTGCCTTCGGAACCGGCTGCCGACACGGTCCCAGACACGGTCGCCGTGTACCACTGGTGATAGCCCAACACGCTGAAGGGCAGCAGTGCGAATCCGCCGCTCAGCACGTCGCCGTGGATGCTGCCCGCGTCAACGCTCACCACGCGCGTAGGGCCGGTGCGGTCGGACACCAGCTGCGCGGTGGCGATCGCCACCGAGTCGCCGCCCGACCACGGGCCGTTGACCTGCACCGACAGCGGATACCCCAAATGGGCAGCGCCGGGTGCGTCGTCATACGGGCTGGGAAACTCGTTCGTGGCGAAGTCCGCCGGTACCTGGCGCTGGTTGTTGAACGGCCACGGGTACAGGGTGAGCGCTGGCGTGCGCACGGCGTCGTTGAGCCCGAACACGCCCATGCACGTGTTGCCGAAACTGGCGTCAAACCACGACGTTTGAAGGCGCGGTTGAAGCAGTCCAAGTCGGTGAAACACCGCGCGCTCGAAGCCCGCCCGAGGGAGGATCTGAGCGTCGACGACAACGCTTGAAGTTCCAGCCTGAACGCCAAGCTGGCTGTAGCCTGGAAGCGCAGGGTCCTCCTCGTGACCAACGACGCGATTGATCGCAAGGTACGCGTTGTGCAACTGACAGCCGTGGCTCAGGTTGGGGTCTTCGTAGAGCACCGGAGGCTCGCCATCCAGCTGACGCCAGCTGTTGAGATCGGCGAAGGCCTGTGCGACCGTTGGCGTCGAAGCGGCGGCTGGGCGGGCGGGAACGGCGACGACGGTCAGGGCCGCGAGCAAGACAATCCCCTGATATCGCCATCGCATTCTCAAACCATCCTACCCTCCGGCAATCGCGCCGCTGCTGCCTTGCCAAGCGACCTATCGGAGAGCGCGGTGCCCACACGCGCGCCCTCCGAGGAAAACGGACACGACCAGGCGTCGTGTCCTATCGGTCGCTCACGACGAACTCAGCAGACCTGCACGACGACCGTGCCGGTTCCAGCATGCCCAGGGTTCGGCTGATACCCGGAGTCTGTCTTGACCACGACGATGTGGACTGTATTGCCAGCGATCGTCGAGCCGGCTTGCGAGGCCGTGCTGGTCACGATCACTCCCATATAGGCCGGCAGCGGACCAGCCGGTGGCGGAGTGCTGTTGCCAGGGTCGGCGCTCCATCCGACGCCGCAGATGGGAGTGGCGGGCTTCTCGGCAAACCCCTTGAAGCTCGCTGGCACCTTCTGAGTGCTCGCGGCGTTCCCGCTGAGGAAGTTCTTCTTCCACCATTGGCTGCCCCAGAAGGTGACCGCCGTTCCATTCGACGCGTTTTCGTCGCCGATCACGAACGCACCTCCACCCGCCGGGAACGCGAACACGACCGTCGGGCACCTAACGACGGTCTTGCTGCCGCCGACATCAGTGATCGTGGTTGTGATCGTGACCGGCCCGGTGAAGCCGTAGGTATGAGAGCCCGAGATCGCGTACGGGCCATGGCCTTCACCGGCGCCCACCAGACCGGCCGATTCAGTCCCGTCGCCCCATTCGATCGTCGCGGAGAAGTCCGATCTCGTTCCACCAGGGTTGCTGTCGGTGAACGTTGCCGTCGACCCCGCAAATGCCTGCAAGGTGGCAGCTGGCGTTGCGCACGCTGACGACAGTTGCGCGTCGCCGATCGTCGCCGTGGACGTCGTCACCGCCGTATTGCTCGCGTTGTCGATGTCGTTGATTTTAACGGTGATCGCATAGCTTCCCTCCTCGACGTATGTGTGGCTCCCGCCGACGCTGAAGCTGCCTGCGCTTCCGCTCACCGTGCCCGTCGATTCGCTTCCGTCTCCCCATTCGATGGTCGCCGAGTACTCGACCTCAGTAGCAAGCACGTCCGGGTCGGTGAACGTAGCTACCGTAGCGCTGGCTTCGGTGCCCTCCGTCCCCGTCAGCTCGTGCCCCGCAGCCGTGATCTTCGGGTCGAAGTTGCCGAAATCGTTGCCGACATAGCGTTCCGCTCCGACTCCAGCCCCAACCGCAATTGGGCCAGGCGCCTGGCTCTGCACCCATCCGGTCTGGTTAACCTCTTGCACCTGATAGGTGCCGGGACCTATCGGCAGGTGGTCGGCGTCCAGTCTGAAGCTGTAGCGACCTTCCGCATCGGTGGTTGTGTTGGCTACCACTTTGCCTTCGTAGAGGAGGTCCATCGTCCAGCCGGGCAGCCCCGGCTCGCCTCCATCTCGAATGCCGTTCTCGTTGCGGTCTTCGTACTTCACACCAGTGACTTCCGGCATTGGCCCATTACCGCCACCGTCGGTGTAGTTGCCGCAGTAGGTTCCGATGAACGCGCCGTTCCAGCGCAGCGCGGTTATGGGACCGTTTTCGACGCCTACACGAACAGGGTCAAACCCGATGTCCCCACCGGGGCACGGCTGGGGATGCGATTCGACCTTGCAGGAAGCCCACGACGCGGTTCCGGGGTCGAACGTTTCCGTCGGCGCCCAGTCCACAAAGTTCGCGTCGAACCCTGCTGCTTTGTAGTAGTTGGCTAGCAGCGGTTCGGTGAACTGCTGGCGGGAGATCGTGTTGCCGACGTTTGGGTCATACACGAAGGTCCAGCGACCGTTCGTGGTCGTCCTCATTTCTTCCTGATCTTTGTAGCCTTTGGCGTAGCCGGTCGCGGGCAGCGCGAGCAAGATAAGGACCGGGAGCATCGCCATCGCCCATCGACCGCGACTCGTGACCATTGCAGACAGCTGGCGCATCAGACTATCCCCCGTTCTGTAAGTGGCATGTAACTCGTTCCCACCGAGCGAGCGCCTAGTCCACGCCCCCTTGATGTGACCGGGTGGGAACGCCGCCCGGCTCGTGGCGAGGGTACCACAGCCAGATGTCGCTAGTCCAAGATCTGGACTAGTTGCGATAGGCCTCCCCCACCTCTGGCAACCGCACCATGCGGCCGCCGGCGTCAAGGGTTCAGTCGATGGGCGCCGGCTGCATCACCGTGAACGACGCGCCCTGGGGATCGATCAGGCCGGCGAAGCGTCCGATCGGCATGTCCATCGGCTCATTCGTGACGGTCGCGCCCAGCGCGCGAGCCTTCGCGACGATCTCGTCGCAGTCGGCGACCGCGAAGACCACGCCCCAATGCGGCGGGATCTCGGCCGGGAAATACTGGTCGGTCATCTGCATCATGCCGCCGACCTGTTTCCCGTCGAGCTCCCAGACCGTGTAGCTCTCCGGAGCGCCCTCGAACCCGGGGGGACGCCCATCCCAACCGAAGACCGCCGCGTAGAACGCCTTGTCGGCGTCGGCGTCACGCGTGAGCACCTCGTTCCAGCACAGCGAGTTGGGCTCGTTGACGAGGTCGGCGCCGGTGAATGTCTTCGGCTGCCACACGCCGAACACGGCACCGGTGGGATCGACGAAGACCGCCATCCGTCCGATGTCCGTCACATCCATCGGCTCAACCATCACGGTGCCGCCGGCCGCTTTGACCTTGGCAGCGGTCGCATCGGCGTCGGCGACGCTTATATAGGTGGCCCACGCGGTGGGCTGGCCCTCCTGCGCGATCCCCATCAAGCCGCCCACGTTTTGGCCGTCCTGCTGGAACATGCGATACCCACCGGTCTCTGCTGGACCGGGCTCTGTCGCGCTCCAGCCCATGAGCTGACCGTAGAAGTCTGCGGCGGCGTCGGTGTCAGGCGAGGAAAGTTCGATCCAGGACGGGGTTCCAGGGGCATACTCGGGCATGTTTCTCCTTTGGCGGACGAGGACAGGACGATCCTGGCAGATCGACGCGTGCGGTGCGACGAACCACAGTCACTCGCGCGTCTTGCCGCCGGGGTCGGAGGTTGACGAGGCGATGTACGTTTGCGGCGTCGCGGCCGCTTGCAGCGCCGCGAGGAGCGTTGGATGGATCGTGATGGCGTCGGGCAGGCCGACGAGCAGGGCCAGGCGCTTCAGCTGTGAGGTGTCGGGGATGACGAGGATCAGCTTCGCGCGTCGATGGTCGAGGCGGTCGCTGAGACGAAACAGCATGTCGATGCCTGCGCTGTCGACGTAGCGGGTGTCGCTGAGGTCGATGATGAGCGTCGAAGCGTCGGGGTCGAGCGCGTCGGCCAGCTGCTGTTGGGTGATCGCGGCGTTCGCGGCGTCGATGTCTTCGTTTACGTGAGCGATTGGCACTCCGTCTATCCGTTCGAGGTCCAGCGCGCTCATGCGGGGCGGGAGAGCCGCTTGGTCATCGTCACGACGGTTCCCGTGTCGTCGCTGTCGATCTGCACGTCGTCGAGCAGCGCGCGCATGATCTCCAGCCCCCTGCCGCCGCCTTGCCGCCGGCCCGTGCGCCATCGGCCGACGTCGCGGACGGCGATCGTCAAGTCTCGGCCGTCGTGCTCGCAGCGCACGGTGAAGCTCGCCTCGCGAGCGCCATACGCATGCTCGATCGCATTGGCGGCGGCCTCGGAGACCGAGAGGGTGACGTCGAACAGCTCTGTTTCATCGGCGCCCGCGGCCTGGAGCCAGCGACCGAGCGTGCTGCGTAGGCCACCGAGTACGTTGGGTCGCGCCGACAGCGTCATCTCGAGGGTGTCTTCGAGCGGCAACGCCTCGATTGCCAACAGCGCCACGTCGTCCGCAAGCGGAGTCTCGTCGACGAGCGCGCGGTATACGCGGTCGGCAAACGAGGCGTCGGTGCGTCCAGCGGCAGCCTGCGCGGCGACGGTCAGCCGCTTGAAGCCGTCGTCGATCGACTCGCCGCGTCGCTCGATCAGCCCGTCGGTGTAGAGCAACAGGCGGCTGCCCGTGGGGAATGGGTGGCGACAGGCTTGGTAGCGATGCCCGACGCGCACGCCGACCGGCAGGCCGTGCGCCTGCTCCAGCAGGCGAGCATCGCCGTCGGGCTCGATCAGCAGCGGCGGCAGATGCCCGGCGGTCACGATCTCGAGCTCTTGCGCCTCGGGGTCGAACTCGAGGATCGACAGCGTCGCCCCGCGGCGGCGGCCCATCGAGACGAGCAGCTCGTTGAGCAGGGCGAGTACCCCAACGAGCTCATGTCCCTCCACCATGTAGGCGCGCAGGGCCGTGCGGATCTCGGCCATAACCGAGGCGGCCAGCACACCGCGGCCGACGACATCGCCGATCACGAACGCGACTCGCCCGTCGGGGAGCGGGAACACGTCGTACCAGTCCCCGCCCACCTTGATGCCCGAGTCGGCCGGAAGGTACTTCGCGCTGAATCTCAAACCTGGGATCTGAGGCAGAGCATCCGGCAGGAGAGTGCGCTGCATGATCTCGGTGACCGCGCGCTGCTCCGAGATGCGAGCGTTGTCGATAGCGAGCGCAGCGCGGTCGGCGGCGAGCTGCAGCAGCGCCACGTCGTCCTCGTCGAAGTGGCGCTGAACGAGCGTGCCTATGTGCATCACGCCGATCACGCGGCCTTCGACGTGGACTGGAACGCCGAGCATCGAGCGGATGCCCCGCTGGCGCAGGATTGGATTGACGACCTCCGCGTGGTCGAGATCCTCGATGATCATGGGCCGGGCCTCAGCGGCCACGCGGCCCGCGAAGCCGCGCGCGAGCGGCACCTGAACTCCCTGGCGGACCTCCTCCTCCAGCCCTCGCGCAGCGCGTGCGACGAGGGCTCCCCGATCCTCGTCGAGCAGCAGCACCGCTGCTGTGTCAACCCCGAGGGAGCCGCGGATGCGCTCCAGCAGCTCGGAGAGCATGTCCTCTAGGGACATGTATCCGAGCGCGGAGTCGGTGATGCTGAGCAGGTCGCTGCGGCGGCTCTTGGATACCGACGAGCTGGGTTCGGCCTGCTCGGTGGTCGTCGAGGCGTCAGTCCTCTCTGTCTCTGCCGGCGCGTCCACGAGACGGCTCATACCCGCCGTGTCGGGCCAGTGTGGGCCACCCGGTGCGGCACGACGCTCTCCATGAAGTGACGCAGCGCGGTCTGTGTGATGCTTCGCTGCGCGGGAGTGGCCATGAGACGGACCTACCCCGGTGGCGGCAGTGCCACACATACCTCGCTCTGTCCCCGAGGTTCTGCAAGAGTCGTTGCTGCTCACGACTGGTCTTTGTACTCGCTGTACTCGCGCAGGAACCCCTCGAACAGGCGGCGGTGGCCTTCCTCGTCGTGGAGGATCGTGACCACCATGTCGTTCGTCACCGGGTCCGACTCCTCGGTGGCCTGGATGATCTGGTTGTAGTACTCGATCGCGCCCGTCTCCGCCTCGATCACGCCCTTGATGACGTGCACGATGTCGGTCTGGCGCTCGGGGGGCTGCAGGTATGACTGTTCGGCTTGGAAGTCCATCGAGCCAGGCACGATGCCGTAGAGCTCCTTGATGCGGTTGGCGAACTGAGTCGCGTGCCCGAGCTCCCCCTGAATGTCCTCGTTCAGGGACTTGACGATCTCCTGGGCGCGCACGCCGTCAGGGTTGACGGAGTTGGCGAGGTAGCTCATCACCGTCTCGATCTCCATCCAGTACGCCTTGGTGAGCATCGTGACGATGCGCTCGCGCTCCTCGCGGGCGTCCTCGGCGAGGATCCCGGTGCTGCCCTGGACTGCTGACATGGTGGCTCCCTTCGCTGACGGCTTGTGAGTGATCGCTTACCCCGCAGCGCCCACCTGCAACCGGCCGGACTCTGCGAACAGTGATCCTTCGGGCTGGCGCACAGGGCGGGGAAGCATTGTTTGATCGAACTAGGGCTCTGGGTACGTGAGGCGTGTGAGGGGCCGGCACGATCGAGAATGGGCGCTGCGATCCCGCGTCTGAGGCGCAGCGACTGCGCCGCACCGGGCATCTCGCGGCGGCGGCGCGGCCGCGGCTTCGAGTACCTCGACCCGGACGGCGACCGGGTCGAGGACCAGGGGGTGCTCGAGCGGATCGCGGAGCTGGCGATCCCGCCGGCGTGGCGCGATGTGTGGATCTGCATGGACCCGCTGGGGCATCTGCAGGCCACGGGCGTGGATGCGGCTCGCCGCAAGCAGTACCTCTACCACGACCGCTGGCGCTCTCACCGCGACCGCCACAAGTTCGACTCGATGCTCGCCTTCGGAGCGGCGCTGCCGCGAGCGCGTCGCGGAGTGGCGCGCGACCTGAAGCTCGACGGCGCCAAGCGGCTGCGGGTGGAGCATCTGACGGAGCCGCGGGTTCTTGCGTGCGCGGTGCGACTGTTGGATCTCGGGTTCTTTCGCATCGGCTCCGAGGACTACGCGGAGCGCAATGAGTCCTACGGCCTGACGACGATGCTGCGCGAGCACGTGACGATCGGCGAACGCGAGGTGATCTTCGACTTTCCCGCGAAGTCGGGACAGCGACGGGTGCAGGCGATCGCCGATCCTGATGCGCTTGCGCTGCTCGCCGTGCTGAAGCGGCGGCACGCGGGCTCACAGCTGCTCGCCTACCGGACCGCAGATCGCTGGCACGAGATCACGGCGGAGGAGGTGAACGCATACCTGAAGCGCAGGTCCGGCGGCCCGTTCACCGCCAAGGACTTCCGCACCTGGAACGCGACGGTGCTCGCCGCGGCCGCGCTGGCGGGTGCCGAGAGTGCCCACGGCCGCGCTGCGCGCGAGCGGGAGGTCAAACGGGCGGTCAAGACGGTTGCGGCGTATCTCGGCAACACGCCCGCGGTGTGCCGCGCCTCCTACGTGGACCCGAGGGTGATCGACCGCTTCCACGCTGGTGTGACGATCTCGCCCGCGATCGGCGACGGCGGCCCCGATCTGGGCAAGGCGAGGGTGCGTGCTCGCGTGGAGCGCGCAGTGCTGGAGCTGCTTGACGACGCCGTCCCCGACAGCCGGTGAGTCGGCGGCGGGACTGGTGACGCTCGACGCAGGTCGGTGGCGTTATCCGCTTCTTGTTGTCGACGGCAGCTCTCAGCTGGGCCTTGTTCATGCGGGAGCGGCCTTCCACGCCGAGGCTGCGGGCCTCCGCGTAGAGCTGATCGCGGGTGCGTCCGCGTGGCCCAGGTTTGCCGGAGCGAAGGCCGCCGCGCCGCCCGGATGAGATGTCGCTGGTGGAAGCGCGCGAGCGGGTTTTCGATTCCCCGCTTCTGGCCCGCTCCTTGTTGACGGTGCGCGCCGCGATCTTCTTGGCGCGTTTGAGCGACGCGCCCTGTTGGCGCTCGCTGTCCTTGATGTGCTCGTACTGACGCTCGCGCTTGCTGCCTTTCTTCACGCCACGGGGCGGCATGTTCATCACCTCCGTTCAGAGCCGACTGTCACCTTGGGCTCACCTTCGATAGTCAACATCCGCCCTTGCAATACCCGCCCGGGGCGAGGCTCAATCGGCGGAGCTTCCAGCTACCGTTGACGGTATGCCGGATCCGCAGAGCGTGGATGACGAGACCCGCCGCGAGACCCACCTGGAGCGCCTCGACCGCAACCTCGAGGAGATGACGGGCTAGACCCTATGACGCGGGTCGCCCGTCGGGTTGACCGTCGGAGTTGGTAGGCCGGACACTCCTCGCGGGGGTTTGTCTGGCCGGAGATCGGCTCCGGCTGACCCCAATTCAATGAGGAGGTCCGGCCGTGACCGGAATGGTGACTTATGTGGGGCTTGATGTCCATGCCCGCTCGACTCACGCTGCGGCGATTGACGTTTCGACGGGCGAGGTGGTGCGTGCGAGGTTCGGGCCGGGCATCGTGGAACCTGTCGCGTGGCTTGCGGGTTTGCCCGGTCCGGTGCGCGCTTGCTATGAGGCGGGACCGACTGGGTTTGGGCTCTATCGCGCCGCGAGCGCGGCCGGGGTGGACGTTGAGGTGATCGCGCCGGGCAAGACACCAAGGGGGCCTTCAGACCGGGTGAAGACTGACCGCAAGGACGCGGAGCTGCTCGCGCGGTTGCTGTTGGCCGGCTCGTTGACTGCGGTTGTGGTCCCGCCCGTCGCGGTTGAGGCTGCCCGCGAGCTGATGCGCTCTCACGATGCGTGCCGGCGCGATCTGATGACGGCTCGTCACCGGGTCTCCAAGATGCTGTTGCGTCATGGGCGGGTCTATCCCGAGCCCACGACCTGGACCACCCGCCACCGGCGCTGGCTATCGGCTCAGCAGTTCGATGAGACGGCCTCAGGGCTGGTGTTCGCCGACTTGATCGCCGCCGTCGACGGTCTGACAGGACGCAAGGCAGCAATCGCGGAGCGGCTCTCGCGCTTGGCTCAGGATGAGCAGTGGTGGCCGACCATCGCACGACTGAGATGCTTCCGGGGCGTTGACACTCTCACGGCGTTTGCGCTACATCTCGAGCTTGGTGGTGACTGGGAGCGCTTCGTGCGAGCGAACGCGCTGAGCGCATGGCTCGGGCTCGTCCCGTCACTGCATCAGTCCGGTGAATCATCCCACCAGGGCTCGATCACTAAGACCGGATCGACGTTCGCTCGCAGGCTGCTGGTCGAGTCTGCCTGGCACTACGGACGCTCCCCGCGGATCGGGGTTACCCTCCAAAACCGTCAACAGGGCCAGCCCGACCATGTCCTACAGATCGCCAACCGCGCCCAACACCGGCTGCACCATGTCTACCACCGGATGCGCGCTCGCGGCAAGCCGCACAACGTGACCGTCGTCGCGTGCGCCCGCGAGCTGGCCTGCTTCCTCTGGGCAGCAGCAACCGCCGGCTAACCCCGCGGACAGCCCTACCGGTCGGGAGAGCGGGGTGCCGGGCCATCAGCGGCCGGCACGCGCGATTCAGCTATGAGCACCGCCCACCACAAGCGGCACGCTCGCTCCTAGACAGCGCAAGCCGGCAGCACGAAACCGGGCCCTGAGGTACCCAACCCTCGCATCATCAGACTGGCAACGCCGACACCGAGCCCGGCTCCCCGCTCTCCCGACCACCCCAAACGCCCGCCCCGCGGACGCGATCAACCACGCCCACTTGACAAACCACACGACATATCAGCTGCGCGTCGTCGTCACCGGCGTTCAGGTTCTGTTCGCGTTCCTGTTGATCGTGCCGTTCAACACCGGCTTCGCGCACGTCGTGGACGCTCGAGCATCGGCACCGGAGCTCCAGCTCACCAGATTCATGAGGGCCACGGCTCACTCCCCCGAATGAGCCATTCGGGGGTTCCAGATGACCTCCCAAAGGTGCCCGTCGAGGTCGCGGAAGTAGCCGGAGTAGATCCCCCAAGGGCGCTCGTGTGGCCGGTCGGTAAGCGTCGCGCCGGCCTCCTCGGCGCGGGCGAGCAGCGCATCGACATCCGCCCGATCGGCGACCAAGTGGCCGATGCTGAACTCGCCGCTGTGCGCAGGGCCGAGCGCGATGTTGGCGTCCTTCGCGAGCTCGCTGCGCGGGTACAGCATCAGCATCAGCCCACTCGCGAGCTTGAACATGGCCGCCGCCCCCGCCGGGGTGAGCTCATCGCCAACGTACTCCGTTCCGATCAGCCCGGACGATTCGAGGCCAAGGCCGTCGCGGTAGAACTCGAGCGAGCGCTCGAGATCGCTCACGGCGAGTGTGATCACGTCGATGTGGGGCTCCATCTACTGCCTTTCGTCGACGGGGCCGTAACGTTCCGACTCACTTTTCAGTGGACAGCAAGACCTGAGCAGCCATTCAGCCCGGTACTGACTCCGCTGATGATACGAAGCGGCGAGGCGTCGCCCGTAGCTCCGGAGGCGTATGCCGTCACGCTGTTGGTACTGCCGTTGTTACAGACGTAGAGAGTCCCGGAACTGTCGAAGGCCTCCCCGTTTGGTGCCGATATTCCGGTGTTCCTGCCACTGATGGAGTTGTTGGGAGAAACGTTCCCGCTTACCCCAGAGAAATACTCGGTAACAGCGTTGTTGATAGAGGAGCCATTGGATACATAAACCGTACCCGAAGCATCGAGGACGATTCCCCAGCCCTCATAGAGCAAGGTATCGGCTCCGCTGATGGCGCGTGCAGGCGCGACATCACCGCTGTCCCCGGACACGAACTCCACGATACCGCTGCCGCCGTGGTTAGTCACATAGAGTGTGCCCGAAGCGTTCACATCAACCCCCCATGGACTACTGAGCGTGGTATGGGGTCCGCTGATGGTGCGGACAGGCGCGACATTGCCGCTGGCCCCAGACGCGTACTCCGTGATACTGGCCCCGCCGAAGTTGGCGACGTAGATAGTGCCGGACGAATCGACAGCCAAGCCATCAGGATCTTTGAGACCGGTCTTGGACCCACCGATCGTCCTGGTTGGTGAGACGTTTCCACTAGCTGTTGCCACGTACTCCGTGATGCTGCTGTTCCCCGGGTTGGCGACGTAAATAGTGCCGGAGGAATCGACAGCCAAGCCCTCGGGGCCCCTGAGACCCGTACTGGATCCACCGATCGTCCTCGTTGGCGAGACGTTTCCACTAGCTGTTGCCACGTACTCCGTGATGCTGCTGTTCCCCGAGTTGGCGACGTAGATGGTCTGCCCCGTGGAGCCAGGTCCCTCTTGCTGCCTGCCAGCTACCCAGAGGCTGACGCGAGCGCCGTTCGCAAGTCGCTTCCCGGCCCGAACGCTCTGCCTGATCACGCGAAGGGTGCCATGGTGGCGAGCCGGCCCGTGGACGGAGCCAAGTCGGCAGTGCGCCGCTGAAAGCGCGCGGCGAGCAGCTGCGAGGGTATCGCTCCTCAGCGGTGGGACAACGCACGAGCGGCGTGCTCGCAGAAGGGCTGCGGGCTGCAATGTGGCGCTGCCGGCAGGTAGCCGTCCTGGGGCTTGTGCACACGCGGAGACGGCCAGCCCCCCAGCCACGGCCCACACGAGGCAATAGACGCGACCGCCCCGCCCCGCAGTGGGAATGACGCTCAAGGCTCTCCGGCGCATCGTTCTGCTCCTCCTGTATTGGGCCACGGGAGTATAGAGCGAGTCCGACAGACCGAACCTGCCGAATCAGGAGCACAACCCTCCACAGACACCCGCGGCGGCTCCATGAGCGCAGCAGCTAATCCGCGCCACCCTCGATCCGTGAGGACGCCACAAACCCTGCGGCCCCTGCCAGTCTCGAGAGCTTCGGCCCTACGAACCTCCGACAAGCGCCGCCCCGCCGAACCCCACCTCGTTGCCGTCCGGGTCGCGGTAGATCGCCTTGCGCACGTCGTTGGGATACGTCTCGATCTCGTCGGGCTCGAGCCCGCGCGCTGCGATCGCCCCCATCTGAGCGTCGAGATCGTCAACGAACACCGTCGCCACGGAACTGCCAGCGCCCGCTGCGTGCTCCACGATGTACACCGACCGATCGTCGGCGAGCGTCCACACCGCCTCCGTGGCGTGGGGGAAGAACGAAGGCTCTCCCAGCAGGCGTTCGTACCACGGCAGAGCCGTCTGGAAATCCCGCACACGTATGCCCGCGAAGAGGTGCAACGACATCGCCGCAAGTCTAGATCGCGCTCTGCGACGAGGCGCCTGAATCACGCGAGACGCTCACCGCTCGTGGCACGATGTCGAGAACCGCCGGCTGGCTCCGCTCACAAGATGAAGGGCCTCGAAAGGCGCGGCCCACCTACACCAGGAGACGACGATGCCCAAGTACCTGCTTCTCAAGCACTACCGCGGCGGCCCGGAGCCGCACCACCCCTTCCCCCCGATGGACCAGTGGGCGCCCGAGGACGTGGAGGCGCACATGGCCTTCCAGAGGCACGTCAAGGAGTTGCTGAAGGAGAGCGGCGAGTACGTCGACGCACAGGCGCTCACGCCGACGCGCGCCTGGGTGCGCTACGGCGGCCCGGACGCGGCGCCCGTCACCACCGACGGCCCGCACCCCGAGACCAGCGACCTGATCGCGGACTGGTACATGATCGACGTCGAGTCCCGCGAGCGCGCGCACGAGCTCGCAGCGTACGTCTCCTCCGAGCCCGGCCCGGGCGGCGAGCCCCTGTACGAGTGGATCGACGTCCGGGAGATCATGTCCGGAGCGCCGTCGCAGGACTGATCCGACGTGACCGTCGAGCCGACGCACAAGCCGGACGAGGGCGCCCTGCGCGGGGTTGGGCGGGATCTCATTCCGCGGGTGCTCGCGGGCATGGTCCGCCGGGGCGAGGACTTCGACGCCGCCGAGGACGCGCTCCAGGAGGCGCTGCTGGAGGCGCTGCGGGTCTGGCCCGAGCACCCGCCGCGCGACCCGCGCGCGTGGCTGACCTCCGTGGCGACGCGACGGCTCATCGACGCCCGCCGCAGCGAGACCGCCAGGCAGCGCCGCGAGGAGACCGAGTACGCAGAGCCGCGTCCGGCCGCCACGGAAGACGGCGACGACACCCTCCTGCTGCTGTTCTGCTGCTGTCACCCCGACCTCGCGCCCGCGTCGCAGGTGGCGCTCACCCTGCGCGCCGTCGGCGGCCTCACAACCCAGGAAATCGCCGACGCCTTCTACGTCCCCGAGGCGACGATGGCGCAGCGGATCAGCCGCGCCAAGCGCACCCTCCGCGGGCGCCCGCTCGACCAGCCCGGCGATCTCGCCGTGGTGCTGCGCGTGCTGTACCTCGTCTACACCGCCGGCCATGCCGGCCGGGTGGACCTGGCCGGCGAGGCGATCCGGCTCGCCCGCCAGCTCACCCTCGCCACGGAGGAGCCCGACGCGCAGGGGCTGCTCGCGCTGATGCTCCTCAACCACGCCCGCACGCCAGCGCGGCTCGATCCCGAGGGCCGCATCGTCACGCTCGACCGGCAGGACCGCAGCCTGTGGGACACGCGCGAGATCGCCGAGGGCGTGCGCGTCCTGCAGTCGGCGCTCGCCATGCAGACAGACGAACGGCGCCCCGGCCGCTACCAGGTCGAGGCCGCGATCGCCGCCCTGCACGACGACGCGGCGAACGCAGCGGAGACCGACTGGCCGCAGATCCTGGCCTGGTACGACGACCTGGTCGCGCTGAGCGAGGATCCCGTGCGCCAGGATCCCGCCGCGGTGCTCGGACGCGCGGTCGCGGTCGGCCATGTACTCGGCGCCGCCGCCGGGCTGCGCGAGACCGACCGGCTGCGCGGGGTGATCGGCGAGCGCCACCGCTGGCACGCAGTGCGCGGGTACCTGCACGAGCTAGACGGCGACCTGCCCGCCGCCGCCTCGGCGTACGCCGAAGCCGCCCGCCGGGTCACGAACGTCGCCGAGCGCGACCACCTCGTCCGCCAGGCCGCCCGCGCGCGGGCCGCATGAGGGCAAACAGCACGGATTCAGATGAGCGCCGAGAAGCGCGTCCCGCAAACACAGGCGAAACGGCCGACGCCGATCCCTTGTCAGGGGTTTTCGCCCGTGCTCGCTGGACTTCGCGGGTCACTAAGACAATCGGGGCGCCGAGATTCGAACTCGGGACCTCACCGACCCGAACGGTGCGCGCTACCAGGCTGCGCCACGCCCCGACGCCCGTCCAGTATCCCACACACGCGCGCGAGGCGCCCGCGTGCTCGCTATCGTCGCGCCATGCCCGCGTCCACCGCCGACGTCCTCGCCGAGCTCGATCGGCTGCTCGAACCGGCGCGCTTCAGCGACTACTGCCTCAACGGCCTGCAGGTGCCCGGGCCCGCCACCGTCGCCACCATCGCGACGGGCGTCTCCGCGCACGCGGAGCTGTTCCAGCTCGCCGCTGATGAGAACGCCGACCTGCTGCTCGTCCACCACGGCCTGTTCTGGGACTCGCCCGGCGTGCGCGCCGTCGACCCGCTGCTCAAGCGTCGCCTCCAGTTGTTGTTCGACGCCGACATCGCGCTCGCCGCATACCACCTCCCCCTCGACGCGCACCCGCTGCACGGCAACAACGCGCTGATCGCGCACGCGCTCGACGCTGCCGAGCTGGAGCCGTTCGCGCTCCACAAGGGCCAGCCGATCGGCTTCATCGCAACGCTGCCCAGCGAGGGCACACCCGCCGCGGACCTGTTCGCGCGCGTGCACGCCATCACCTCGCGCGAGCCGCTCGTGTTCGACTCGGGGCCCGAGCGCATACGCCGCCTCGCGATCGTCTCAGGCGGCGGCGCGGACCACCTCGCCGACGCGCACGCCGCGGGCGCCGACGCGCTGCTCACGGGCGAAGTTCCCGAGCGCACCATGGCGCACGCGCGCGAGCTGGGGGTGCACGTGATCGCCGCGGGGCACTACGCCACGGAGACATTCGGCGTCAAACGTCTCGGCGAGCACCTCGCGGAACGCTTCGCGCTCAAACACGTCTTCATCGACGTGCCCAACCCCGTCTGATCCGAGTCGCTCAAAACCCACCATACGCTCTAACATCCCTCGTTCAGACGTCTCATCTTCGAGGG
Organism: uncultured Solirubrobacteraceae bacterium; assembly: GCA_963813055.1. Lineage (GTDB taxonomy): Bacteria > Actinomycetota > Thermoleophilia > Solirubrobacterales > Solirubrobacteraceae > Palsa-744. The sequence goes on along the minus strand of CAWEXM010000004.1, from coordinate 419,634 downwards.
AGGGAATCGCACAATGGAGGCCACCGCCACGGTAACGACCAGCGGGTCACAGACGATCGCCGATCTGCTTCCTCGCTCAGCCTCCGCGCATCCCGACGCGATCGCCGTGCGCCACAAGCAGGACGGCGAGTGGCATGACGTCACCTACGCGCAGCTCGCCGACACCGTCCAGGAGATCGGGCTCGGACTGATCGACCTCGGCATCCAGCCGGGCGACCGGCTCTGCATCCTCGCCAACACCCGCCCCGAGTGGTCCTACGTCGACATGGCCGCCACGTCCGCCGGCGCGGTCGTCGTGCCGATCTACCAGACCAACTCCCCCGAGGAGTGCCTGTGGGTGATCTCAGACTCCGGCGCCTGCGCGATCGTGTGCGAGAACGACGAGCAGCTCGCCAAGATCGCCGCCATCCGCGATCAGATCCCCGACGTGCGCACCGTCGTCGTCATGGACGCCTCGCCCCAGGGCTCGGATGCGAACGGCTCCGCCGCCGCGCTGCACCCCATCCCGCTCGAGCAGGTCCGCGAGCGCGGCCGCACGCGCAACGTCGAGGAGCTCGAAGCGCGCCGCGCCGCCGTCAAGCCGGAGGACCCGTTCACGTTCATCTACACCTCCGGCACCACCGGCCCGCCCAAGGGCTGCGTGCTCACGCACGGCAACTACCGCGCCATCGTCGACATGATCGGCGAGGCCGGCGAGATCCAGGGCGATGAGGTCATCTACCTGTACCTCCCGCTCGCGCACTCCTTCGCGCTGCTCATCCAGCTCGCCGTGTTCGACCTCGGCGGCACGCTCGCGTACTTCGGCGGCGACACCAAGCAGATCGTCACCGAGCTGATGGAGGTCAAACCCACCTACCTGCCGTCCGTGCCGCGCGTGTTCGAGAAGATCTACACGCTCGCGCAGGGCGCCATCGAAGCCAAGCCGCCCGAGGAGCGCCGCCAGGCAGCCGCTGCGATCCAGCTCGGCGTGCAGGTGCGCGACATGATCAACCGCGGCGAACCCGTCCCGCCGGAGCTGCAGAAGCCATTCGACGAAGCCGACAAGGAGCTGTTCCAGCTCGTTCGCTCCATCTTCGGCGGCAACGTGCGCCACGCCACCAGCGGCGCCGCGCCGATCGCCAAAGAGATCCTCGAATTCTTCTGGGCGTGCGGCGTGCCCGTGCTCGAGGGCTACGGCATGACGGAGACCGCCACAGCCGCCACCGTGTCCACCGTCGAGAACCACCGCTTCGGCACCGTCGGCCGCGCGCTGCCCGGCGTGGAGCTGAAGATCGCCGACGACGGCGAGATCCTCGTCAAAGGGCCAAACATCTTCAACGGCTACCACAACCAGGCGTCCGCCGCCGCGTTCGGCGCGGTCGAGGACGGCTGGCTGCACACCGGCGACCTCGGCTCCCTGGACGCGGACGGCTACCTGTCGATCACGGGGCGCAAGAAGGACATCATCATCACCGCGGGCGGCAAGAACCTCACGCCCGCCAACATCGAGAACGACCTCAAGCAGTGCCGCTGGATCTCCCAGGCGGTCATGCACGGCGACCAGCGCCCCTACCCCGTCGTGCTGATCACGCTCGACGAGGAGGAGATCCCCACGTACGCCAAAGAGCACGGCCTGCCCGAGGACATCCCCTCGCTCGCCAAAGACCCCGCCATCCACGCGCTCATCCAGGGCGAGATCGACCGCGCGAACGCCAAATACGCTCAGGTCGAGCAGGTGAAGAAGTTCGCCATCCTCGATCACGACCTCTCCCAGCCCACCGGCGAGCTCACACCAACCCTCAAGGTCAAGCGGAACGTTGTCAACAAGAAATACGCCGACGTCTTCGACTCGCTCTACGCGAGCTGACGTGCAGGCGGCGCGTTAGCTGCGAATATGGGTGCACATGCGCAGCGATCCATCCGATAACGGCGGGCTTTTCGTCGGCCGTCGGCCCGGCACCGCCCCCGTGCGGTTCCGCTCGCTGCCCCAGCGCGGGAGCCAGCTGCGTCAGCGCTTCGACGACTCCTTCTCCAGGATCCTGCTCGCGTCGATCGTCCTGCTCAGCCTGCTCTGCTGGGGGCCCATCCCGCTCGCGTGCCTGTGGCTCGGGTCGCAGGCCGACTACCTCTCGGGCAGCGTAATGCTCGGCATCCTCGTGTCGTTCCTCGGGCTGTTCGGGCTGCTGTTCGGCACGCTCGCCGTGCTCAAGCGCCTCGACAACGCGTGGGTGCTCGTGCGCCGCGCCGCCGGGCACGACCAGCGCGGCGGCATCATGGGCAGGGTGTTCGGCGTCACGTGCGCCGTCTGCGCGCTGCTGTTCGCCGTGTGGTTCCTCATCATCCACGGACCCGGCTCGAGCACGTTCTCGGGCAGCGGCGGCGTGTGAGCGGAGCCCGTCCCCAAACCACCGCCGCTGCGCGCCATCCCGCGCGCGACACGCGGCGCGCGGCGCCGCCAGGGCGTAGGCGCGCGCTCTCGCCGCAAGGAGGCTGTAACCCGTGGGCCTGACCGACTACTACCGCCAGTTCGAAGCGATGTCCGAGGAGGAGGTCAACGCGGGCCTGCGCGAGGAAGCCGCGGAGCGCAAACGCAAAGCGCTCACGCGCGTCGACACGCTCGACCTGTCGCAGACCACCTGGCCCGAGCTGCCGCACCCGCGCATCGTCAACGCCATCACGTTCGTCGCGCGTCGCGGCATGCACCGCTACCCGCACCTCACCAGCACCGACCTGCGCGGCGAGCTCGCCGAGCGCCACGGCGTCGAGCCACAGCGCCTGATCCTCGGAAACGGCGCCGCCGAGCTGCTCGCCGCGGCCACCCGCGCGCTCATCTCACCCGGCCAGCAGCTGCTCACCCCCTGGCCCTCCTACCCCCTCTATCCGCTCATGGCGCGCCGCGCGCACGGCGTGGCCAAACGCGTCATCGGCCCCATCGACGCGCTGCTCGCAGCCGCGCAGGAGCCCGACGTGCGCGTGATCGCGCTCGCGAGCCCCAACGATCCCACCGGCGAGCTCATCCCCACCGCCGAGCTGCGACGGCTGCTCGAGGGCCTGCCCGATGGTGTCGCCGTGCTGCTGGACGAGGCGCTCGTGGACTTCGCCGACGCGCAGCCCTCCAACTCCTCGCTCGAGCTGCTCGCCACGCACCCGCGGCTGCTCGTGTTCCGCAGCTTCTCCAAGGCGTGGGGCCTCGCGGGCCTGCGCATCGGCTACGCCATCGGCGGACCCGGATCGGAGGAGCTGCTCGCCGAGCTCGACCCCGACCTCGGCGTCTCCGAGGTCTCACAGGGCGGCGCCCTGGAGGCGCTTCGCACGTGCTCCGATGTGGTCGAGCGCCGCGTGCGCACAGTCTGCGAGGAGCGCCCCCGCGCGATCGCAGCGCTGCGCGAGCGCGGGTTCGACGTGAGCGACAGCCAGGCCAACTTCCTCTGGACCGCCCACCCCACCATCCCAGGCGCCGAGCTCGCCACGCGCCTGGCGCGCACGGGTGTGCTCGTGGCCGCCGGAGACGCCCTCGGCGAGCCGGGTCACGTGCGGATTGCGCTCGCCTCGGCCCGCGCCACCGACCGGCTGCTGAACGCGATCGACAAAGCACTCGAACAGACGAAGCCCGTCTCTCAGCCGACTGAAGCCGCGCCCGACTGACGGATGGGGCCGCACATGTGCGGCCCCTTGCGGACAGTGCATGCACTGTCCGCCCGAGCGGCGCATGCGCCGCTCGGCACAGCTCAGCCCGCGGAACTCGACTGACGCAGCAGCGCCCCCGTCGTCCCCTCGAGGATCTTGCGCCACGCGCTGATGTCCTCGCCCCGCTCGTCGAAGTGCTCCACCACGCGCCGCACGCGCTTCGCGGAGATCTCCAGGCCGTGGCGTTCCGCCACCGCCTCGAAGCGGTCGTATTCGCCCGCCAGCTGCTTCGTCACCGACTCGAACCCGTGACGCGCGATCTCCACGCGTGAGGTGAAGCTCATCATCGACGTCTGGAACATCAGTTCGTCCGTCGGCTCCGGCTCGATCAACACGATGTCAACGCCCGGGTAGCGCTCCTCCCAGCCCTTCGCCAGTTCGTGCAGCCGCTGGTGCGCCACCAGCTTGAACACCTGGTAGCCGATCTGCGCGAAGCCCATGTCCGACACGCGCCGCGGGCGCTTGCCGCGCAGCGTGTTCACCGTGCTCGAAAAGTCGTTCACGAACGGCACGATCGGGTTGATAACCACCACCAGCTTCGCGCCCGCCTGCACCGCCAGATCGAGGTTCGTCGTCGACACGATCCCGCCGTCGATCAGCTCGCGGTCGTGCACGCGCACCGGCGCGTAAACCATCGGCAGCGCGCCCGACGCGCGCACCGCCGTTGAGATCGGCACGTCTTTCGAGCCGTCCACGCCCAGCACCACGCGCTCGCACGTGTCGAGGTCGGTAGCCGTCAGATACAGCTCGCACGCCAGCTCACCGAAGTCGTCCGTGCGGCCCGGCTCGCTCAGCACCTCCCGCAGGTACTTCTCGATCCCCGCGCCCGTGTAGAGGCCCGAGGGCAGAGCGTCCGCCAAGCCCAGCAACACGTCCATCAGCGACAACCCGCCCGGCTGGGAGATCACGTCACGCGCCACCGAAAGCGCGCGCAGCGGCAGCGTCGCGCCCTTGCGCGCGAACTCCAGCAGGTTCGGACGCAGCAGATCGCCCAGGTCGATGTCCTTGAACGCCGGCGTGCCCTGACGCGTCACAACGCGCATCATCTCCTCCGGCGTCACGCCGTTCGCGCACAGCGCCGCTATGAACGAGCCCGCCGACGTGCCCACGTACACGTCGAAGTTGTTCACCGTGCTGTTCACCGCCAGCAGGTCCAACGCGCGCAGGGCGCCGATCTCATACACGCCGCCCGTGAAGCCGCCGCCGCCCAGCACCAGCGCCGTCTTGTCGCGCCGCGAGCGACGCCTGCGCTCCACCGACGCCGGCTGTCCAACGCCGCGCGCCGCCAGACGGGCTTTGCGCTGCTTGCCCCTCGTGGTCGGTTCCAGCTTGACAACCTTGCCCATGCCCTACACATTCTACGGTCGCGTGCCCCGGAAATCCTTGATTCTGCTCTGCGGACTCGCCGTATCCGCAGCGCTCTCGCTCACCGCGAGCGCCTCCGCATCGACCGGCCTGCCCGAACTGCAGGCCGACTTCTCCCACCAGCTCGCGCTCGCCGGCTCGCGCGACGGCGCGTACGTGTACGACGTCACCGCCAAGCAGGCGCTGTTCTCCCAGCGCGCCACCACGCTGCGCCCTCCCGCATCCGTGCAGAAGCTCTACACCGCCACCGCCGCGCTCGCCGCCATGGGCCCCACCGCGCGCCTGTTTACCACCGTGTACGGCGTCGGGCGCCTCGCGCCCAGCGGCACCTGGGAAGGCGACCTGTACCTCCGCGGCGGCGGCGACCCCACGTTCGGCTCCAGCGCGTTCATCCACCGCCACTACGGCGGCATCGGCGCGAGCGTCACCGCGCTCGTCACGCAGCTCGTGCGCAGCGACGGCATACACCACGTCACCGGCCGTGTGCTCGGCGACGAGTCCATGTTCGACTCGCTGCGCGGCGAGCCGTCCAGCGACTACCGCCCCGACGTGTTCCTCGAAGGCAGCCTCAGCGCGCTCGCGTTCAACCGCGGAGCCAGCGGTCGCGAACGCGGCGCGCACGCCCCCGCCGCGTACGCCGCGCGCCGAGCTGTGGGCAACGCTCAAGGGCCACGGCGTCACCATCCGCGGGCGCAGCGCCGCCGCCACAACTCCAGCCGCCGGCGCGGTGCAGCTCGCGCAGGTGCAGTCCCCCACGCTCGCGCAGCTGCTCGCGCTCACGCTGCCCCCGTCCGACAACTTCTTCGCCGAGACGCTCGTCAAGGACCTCGGCGCGCAGTTCGCAGGCGCCGGCACCACCGCCGCGGGGGCCGGCATCGTCGCGCGCACCATCTCCTCCTCGCTCGGCATCCACCCCACCGTCGTCGACGGCTCCGGCCTGTCCGAATCCAACCGCACCTCCCCCTACGAAGTCGCCGACCTGCTCGTCGCGCTCGCCTCAACCCCCACCGGCGCCGTGCTGCGCGAAAGCCTCGCCATCGCAGGACGCACCGGCACGCTCGAAAAACGCATGCGCCACACCGCCGCCGCGGGGCGCTGCGAGGGCAAGACCGGCACGCTCACCGGCGTGTCGAACCTCGTCGGCTACTGCCAGGCCGCAAACGGCCACCTGCTCGCGTTCGCCATCTTCAACGACGGCATCTCCACGAGCGCCGCGCACACCTTCCAGGACCACATGGCGATCACGCTCGCCGGCTACTGACGCTCGCCGCTTCCAGCGCGCCCAGCGCCGCTCGCGCGTCAGCCCTGCTGCTCCAGCAGCCCCCGCAGCCCCGCTTCGTCCAACACCTTCACACCCAGCCGCTCCGCCTTCTCCAGCTTCGAGCCCGCGCTCTCGCCCGCCACCACGAAGTCCGTCTTGCTCGACACCGAGCCCGTCACGCGGCCGCCCGCCGCCATGATCCGCTCCGTCGCCTGCTCGCGCGACCACTCCGGCAGCGAGCCCGTCAGCACCAGCGTCTTGCCCGCCAGCGGCCCCTGCGATGGCGGCGGGCCCTCCTCGTGGAAGCGCAGCCCCGCCGCGCGCAGGCGCTCGATCAGCGACGCCATCCGCTGCTCGTGCAGCTGCGCGTGGATCGACTGCGCCATCTTCTCCCCCACGCCCGGCGTCTCACACAGCTCCTCCGGCGTCGCGCTCATCAGCGCGTCCACCGTGCGGAAGCGCTGCGCCAGGTTGCGACCCGTCACCTCGCCCACCTCCTCGATCCCCAGCGCAAACAGAACGCGCCCGAACGGCCGCTCCCTCGACGCCTCTAGAGCCGCCAGCAGGTTTCTCGCGGACAGCTCCGCAAAGCCCTCCAGCTGCACGAGATCCTCATATATGAGGCCGTAAAGATCCGCCGCGTCTCGCGCCAGGCCCCGTTCCTGGAGCATCGCCACCTGCTTCTCCCCCAGGCCGTCGATGTCCATCGCGCCGCGCGACACGAAGTGCTTCATCAGCTGCCACGCCCGCGCCGGGCAGTCCGGGTTGGGGCACTTCGTGAACACGCCCTCTTGCGGCTTGATCGTGGGGGTTTTGCAGTAAGGGCATCTTTTCGGCGGGCGCGGGCGCCGCGGGCGCCCCCTGCGCTCTGCCACGTGCGGCGCCGGCGAGACCACCTGCGGGATCACGTCGCCCGCGCGCACCACGATCACCTCCTCGCCCTCGCGCAGGTCCTTCCTCACGATGTCTTCCTCGTTGTGAAGCGTCGCCATCCTGATCGTCACGCCGCCCACCGTCACCGCCTTCAGCACCGCATATGGGCGCAGGTCGCCGAACTTGCCCACGTTCCACATCACCTTCTCCAGCGTCGTCACCGCCGTCGTCGGCGCGAACTTCCACGCCACCGCCCAGCGCGGGTCGCGGCCCACCGTGCCCAGGCGGCGCTGCAGCTCCAGATCGTCCACCTTCACCACCACGCCGTCGATCTCGAAGTCCAGCTCGCCCCTGCGCCGCTCCCATTCCACGCACTGCGAGATCACAGCCTCCTCGCTGTCCAGCACCTTGATGTCCGCGTTCACGCGGAAGCCGTGCTCTGACAGCCAGTGCAGCGCCTCGGAGTGGCGCTCGAAGGAGAGCCCATCGGACACGCCCACTCCGTAGCACCAGATCGACAGCGGGCGCTTCGCCGCGTCCGCCGGGTCCAGCTGGCGGATCGTCCCCGCCGCGGAGTTGCGCGGGTTCATGAACGTCGACTCGCCCGCTTCCGCGCGACGCTCGTTCAGCGCCGTGAAGTCCTTCAGCGACATGTACACCTCGCCGCGCACCTCCACCAGCTTCGGCGCGTCGTCGAACTGCAGCGGGATCGCCGCGATCGTGCGCAGGTTGTGCGTCACGTCCTCCCCCACCTCGCCGTTGCCGCGCGTCGCGCCGCGCTCCAGCGCCCCCTCGCCATACAGCAGGCTGATCGCCAGCCCGTCGATCTTCGGCTCCACCACGTAGGAGAAGCTCGGATCATCGATGCCCTCGCGCGCCAGGTGTGCGCGCATCCGCTCGATCCACGCGCGCAGCTCCTCCTCCGAGCGCACGTTCGCCAGCGACAACATCCGCTCCGGGTGCTCCACCTTCTCCAGTCGCCCCACCGGCTCGCCGCCCACCCTGCGCGTCGGCGAATCCGCTGTGGCCAGCTCCGGATGGTCGCGCTCGATCGCGCGCAGCTCGTCCAGCAGCTTGTCGTACTCGTCGTCCCCGATCTCCGGGTCGTCCAGCACGTAGTAGCGCTGCGCGTGGTGTTCAAGCAGCTTGCGCAGCTCCTCCGCGCGCGCGCTCACCTGCTCGCTTGCGCCGCTCCGCGCATCGTCTCGCGCGCCTGTCTGCTCAAGCTCCTCGCTCACGGCGTCGCGTCGTGCACGACCGGCTCCAGCAGCCCATCCAGGTCGAAGCGCCGCAGCGCATCCAGGCTCGGGCGGTCCGTCAGGTCGAAGTGGATCGGCGTCACCGCCACCCGTCCCGCCGCCACCGCCGCCAGGTCCGTGCCCGGCTCGTCGTGGAAGCCCGGGTCCGAGCCGTAGATCCAGTAGCGGCTGCGGTGTTCCTCCTCGCTCTCCACCAGCTTCAGCTCGTCGCGGTAGATGCGCTTGCCCAGGCTCGTCACCTCCACACCGCTCGGCTCGCCCGCCGGCACGTTCACGTTCAGCAGCGTCCTGCTCGGCAGCGGCACGTCCTCGATGCGCTCCACCATCCGCGCCACGAACGCCGCCGCCACGTCGAAGCCGAAGCCGCCGTCGAAGCGGTAGTCCAGACTGCCCGCGCGCGACTGCTGCGACACCGCGATCGCCGGCAGGCCCAGCACCACGCCCTCCAGCGCCGCCGCCACCGTGCCCGAGTACGTGATGTCATCGCCCAGGTTCGCCCCGTGGTTGATCCCCGCCACCACCATGTCCGCCGTGAAGTCCTCGATCAGCCCCAGGCTCGCCAGCCGCACGCAGTCCACCGGCGTGCCGTCCGTCGCATAGCCAACCGTGCCGTCCGAGAACGGCACCTCCTGCACCCACAGCGGCCTGCGCGTCGTGATCGAGCGCGCCATCGCCGAGCGGTTGCCGTCCGGTGCCACCACCGCCAGGCGCACGCCCTCAACCTGCACCAGCGCGCGGCGCATCGCCTGCAGGCCCTCCGCCTCGATCCCGTCGTCGTTTGTCAGCAGCACGTTCAGCATCGCTCTCATGGTCCAGCATAGGGGCCGTCTCGGTCCGTATGCTCCCGTGCATGAACGTTCGAGCAGTCGGGACAGTCGGCGTGCTTGTGGTGGTCCTGGCCACTGCCACCACACCCGCGAGCTTCGCCGCGAAGGGCACAGCCACGGTCGTCACCCCCGCGGACCGCGCCGCCACGCATGCCTACCTCATCGCCCAGTACAAGCTCTCCACGGCGTTTCTGCATGGAGCCACCGCCGCGCGCGGCGCGGAAAGCGCCGCGGGGGCGCAGATCGCTCGAGAATGCCGCGGCGTATTGTCGGGAATGCCACAGCCATCCCTGAGTCTGCTGGCCCCGGCCACACCCCGTGTCAAGGGCGAAAACGCGCGCTTGACCCATCAGCAGCAGACGCTCGAGGGGGAGCTCGTCACTCAGCTCGCCACACCCGGCAGCAGCGTGTATCGCCCAGCCGAGGAAGCCTTCGCCGCCGAAGTGAGCCACCTATCGTGGAGCGACCCCACGATCGTCCCGCTTCTGCAGGTCGAAACCGCGGTCAGACTCGAAGATGGCCCAACTGCCACGCCATCGTTCTGCGCCGACGCGCGGGCGTGGGTCCAGAGCGGCTACCGCGCCCTGTCCGCGGCCAGCCGCGAATTCGAAGCGTCGCGAGAAGCGCGCAAACGCTCCGTGCGGCGCGAGACGCATTCCGTGATCACGCTGCTGAAACCCTACGAGAACGCGTCGGATCGAGCGCTCATCCGCAAGATCAAAGCGGTCGAATACAAGTTCCTCAACAGCATCGGCACCCTTCTGCCGTACCTGCGCTTGAGCCGAATCGTCGGGTTTCCGCATGCCGACACCGAAGCACCCAAGAAGCAGATCGTGCTGGGTCGCGGGCGCACCGCCGCGGGTACGCGCTTTGTCGTGCATTCCGGCACGTCCGGCGGCCTCTTTGGATCCGCGAGCTCTTGTCATCGGTCAGCGTCCGTCTTCTACACCCGACTCGGCGAACAGCCCGAATTGCTCATCATGGGCGGACCCAATAACCCCATCTGTCTCTCCTCGTCCCACCAGCGCCACCCCGCGCTCTTCTGCGAAGTGGGTCTCGAGACGATCCAGGCCGCGGTGCCGGCGTCGGTGCGCTCAGTCAGGCTGGTGCTCGCCGATGGACGCACGATCACATCGCGTGTGGTCCGCGTACCACGTAGAGATGGCGGCCCGACGGGGATCTACGCCCAGGAGATCCGGGGTCGCTCCAGCCACGCCGTGTCGCTCGTCGAGCTGAACGGGAGCGACGAAGTCGTGCTCGCTTTGAATCTGCCGCGGTACCACTGCGTCAAGCCACGCGAGCAACAGGAATTCCCAACGAGCGCGGTGAACCTCGCCACTGGACATACCCCCGAAGGGGAAGCTTTCACGATCAGTGCTTTTGGCGAGTTCAACGGGGAACCTTCCCTCAGTGTCGACGCCGGCGTCGACCCGCAACTCAATGAGCCAATAGTCGGATTCCACGCGCCCAAGCTGTTCCCGTGGTCGCTGTCGGTCGGCTGCGCCCCGCACCCATATGCGATCGTGTACGGCATTCTCGCGCCGCCTGGCAAGTCGGTGACGGCGCGAACCGCTCAAGGTGCCGTCGCGCTGAACGTGGTCCCAGTCGAGCCGCGCCTCCACGCAAAGGGACCGCTCCTCTACGGCGTGTTCAGCGCAGTGCCCTCCGAACTCACCGTGCTCGGCGCTGACGGCTCAACCATCCACTCCGAAAACCTGCAGGCGCAAGCCACGGAAGCAGCGCAGTTCTGCGAAGGCTACGCGGAACCTTGACGCCACACGTCGGCGCTCGCATGCGGGTTCGCTCGGGGCCGTCTCGATCCGTATGCTGCCGCACATGACCGTTCGAGCCATCGGGACAATCGGCCTCCTCCTCGTCGCCCTGACCAGCGCGTCAACGTCCGCGAGCATCGCCGCGGCCTCCAGCGGCCACCCCGCCAAGCGCACCACCACGGTCGTCACCCCCGCGGACCGCGCCGCCACGCACGCCTACCTCCTCGCCACCCAGCGCTGGGACGAAGCGCAGCTCGCCGACGCCGCGCAGTCCACCGCCGCGGCCGAATCGTTCGCCGGCCAGATGTCGAGCACCTGTCCGCATGTGCTCGCCGGCTCGCCGCCTCACGAAGCACCAGGAGAATCCAGCTCCGTCGGGCCGTCGTCCGACACGCCGTCGAGCGCGCGGATCGAAGGCGAACTCCACAGGCAGTCCAAACAACGCGAGAATCTCCGACTCGAGGTGTCCTTCGCCTTCGAGGGCTCCGCGATGCAACCCAACCGCGAAGCGGCGCTCGCCTACACCAACGCGCTCGCTCCTCTGAAGTGGAGCAATCCCGTTATTGCGCTCTCGCTGCATCTGACCGACGAATTCCTCCTGGAAACGCTGAACGTTCCAGCACCCCCAGCGTGCTCCGACATGCAGTCCTGGGTCGCAAGCGGCTACAGAAGCCTGTCCCCCGCCTCCAAGTCGTTCGCCAAAGTCGTCGAAGCGCTGATCAAGCGCGCATTCGAGGTGGTGGGGGTCGCACTGAGCACGCATGCCAAGCCCTTCCCTCAGATCCTCTCTCAGTACGAGAGTGCAGCCGACAGGGCACTGGCTCGCCACAACGAAGAACTCAACGCGCGTCTGCACGGGCAGGAAGCACACAGAGAAGCCATCGCCACGCGGCTCGAAGCCGCACTGGGCTTGCCCGTCGAAGAATCCAAGCCCATACCCCGCAGGAAAAAACCACCCGTGATCGCGCGCGGCAGGACCGCCGCCGGCGGGCACTTCGTGGTGCGGGCCGAACGTCTGTCGCGCTCCAGGCACCGGGCCGGCTGCACCACGGACACAACCATCGAAGAACCGGCCCGTACGAGGCGCATCGGCGTGCAGGGCATCTTCAACGTCCACGGAACCGGAAGATGCCTGTCGCGTTACCGCGTCGACTCCGAACAGCAGGTTTCGTGCGGGTCGGGCCTGCTGACCGTCGAAGCCAGTCTGCTCCCAGCGGCGCGCAGCGTGCGCATGCTGCTGAGCGACCATCGCACGATCACCTCACCGGCCATCCGTGTGCCAGCACGCCTAGGGGGCCCCGCCGGGCTCTACTACCAAGTCGTTCGCGGCCCCTCGCCCATACCCGTCTCGCTCGCCGAGCTCGACGCGCAAGGCCACACGTTGACCGTGCTGAAGCTGCACGCCGTAGTGGAATGCACCAAGCACCCTCACAAAGTGTTCCCCCACGGCATCGTGCGTCTAGTTCACGAAAACGTTCCGCAGGGCCCGCCCTTCACCATTCGCGCGGAACGCTACCGCGAACTCGGACACGTGCATTTCGAACTGAAGTTCGACGAACCCAGCGGCGAAGAACTCTTCAGCGGCGGTAGTGGCGGGGGCCTCTTCGAACAATCGGCCGAAGAAGGCACCGGCCAGCAGGCCGGCCAGGTGTTCGCGTCGCACACCTTCAGCAGCTGCAAGCCCCAGCCGTATGCGATCGTCTACGGCCTGCTGGGGGCTCCCCGCGACACGGTGTCCATGAGGACGCCAAGTGGACTGGTCCCGCTGCGCAAGGTTGAGATCCCCGCACGACTGCACGCCGACGGCGTGCTCGCATACGGCGTCTTCTCGCCCATCCCCACCGAAATGGTCATCCAGGACGAGCACGGCACGACGATCGCCAGACGTGACCTCAGCGAAGCAGCCGCGGTCACCACGGCGACCTGCGAAGGGGAAGCCGAAGGCTGAGCCCGGTCAGTCCTCGCCAGCCTCCTGCCACGCGGGCCGCGGCCCGTCATAGCTGACCCGCGCCAGCGCCAACCCGTGCGCCGGCGCCGTGCGCCCCGCGTGTGAGCGCGGACGGCCCTCCAGCAGCTCCGTGAACTCCTCCACCATGCGAGCGCCCGTCGCCACGTCCAGCATCGTGCCCACCAGCACGCGGTTCATGTGGCGCATGAACGTGTCCGCCTCGATCCAGAACTCCAGCAGGTCGCCGTGCTCTCGCCAGCGCGCGTCGATCACGTCGCGGTGGAAGCGCGAGTGTTCCGTTTCGGTCGGCGTGAACGCGGTGAAGTCGTGGCGGCCCACGATCGCCGCCGCGCACTCGTGCAGCGCGTCGCGGTTCAGCCTCCCCGTCCACCAGAACGCGCGGTTTCGCTCGAACACGCTGCGCGTGCGCCTCGCCAGCACGCGGTAGCAGTACGTCCTGCTCGTCGCGTCGCGGCGCGCGTTGAACGTGTCGTGCATCGGCTCAGCCGCGAGCACCGCCAGGTCGTCGTCCAACAGCCCGTTCAGCCGCAGCGGGTCCACCGCCTCGTGCGGGTAGCTCGCGACCTGTTCCCACGCGTGCACGCCCCTGTCCGTGCGTCCCGCCACCGTCAGCTTCAGCGGCTCGCCGCGCTGGTCGTGCTCGCCAAGCACCGTGCGCAGTGCGCGCTCGAGCTCCTGCTGCACCGAGCGCTCAGCCGGCTGGCGTGCCCAGCCGGCGAACCCCGTCCCGTCGTACTCGATCGTCAGCTTCGTGACCATCGCTCCGCCCGTCGCCGCGGCCTCGCCGCCACCCGCCCCGCGAGCCCGGCTCAGACGAGCTCGATGAAGACCATCTCCGTCGAGTCGCTGCGACGCGGGCCGAGCTTCAGGATGCGCGTGTAGCCGCCCGGGCGCTCCGCGTAGCGGGGCGCCACGTCCGTGAACAGCTTGTGCACCGCCGAGGTGTCCTGGCACAGCGTCGACAGCGCCTGGCGGCGGGCGTGCAGGTCTCCCCGCTTCGCCAGCGTGATCAGTTTCTCGATCTCCGGCTTGACCGCCTTGGCCTTCGCCTGAGTCGTTTCGATCCGCTCGTGCTCGATGATCTCCTTGCTCAGATTCATCAGCAGCGCCTTGCGGTGCGCCGAGTCACGGCTCAGCTTGTGTTTTTTCCTCTGGTGGCGCATGGGTTCGTTGAGTTTAGTGGGCCAGGACCGTCGTGATCAGTCCGCGCGCAGGTTCAGCCCGCGTGCGTGCAGCGTTTCGATGACCTCGTCGATCGACTTTTTGCCGAAGTTCGGGATCGCGTTCAGCTCCGCCTCGGACTTCGAGATCAGATCGCCCACCGTCTGGATGCCGGCGCGCTTGAGGCAGTTGTACGAGCGCACGCCCAGCTCCAGCTCCTCGATCAGGATGCCGAACTCCTCGCCCTGCAGCGCCGCCTGTGGCCCGCCGCCCGCGACCGCCAGGCCGTGCCCGTCGAGCTGGCCGCCCGGCGTCGCGCGCAGCTCCTGGATGCGGTCCGCGTCGGTGAAGATCGCCAGCTGGCTGATCAAAAGCTCCGCCGCCTCGCGCAGCGCCGCCTGCGGGTCGATCGAGCCGTCCGTCTCGATGTCCAGCGTCAGCTTGTCGAAGTCCGTCTTCTGACCCACACGCGCCTGCTCCACCGCGTATGCCACGCGGCGCACCGGCGAGAAGATCGAGTCGATCGGGATCACGCCGATCGGCTGGTCGGCGGACTTGTTCTCCTCCGCCGGGCGATAGCCGCGGCCGCGCCCGATTGTCATGTACAGCTCTAGCTTCGTTTTTTTCTCCAGCGTCGCGATGTGCAGATCCGGGTTGAGGATCTCCACTCCCGCCGGAAGGTCGATGTCCTTCGCCGTGATGTCGCCCGGGCCGGTGATCACCAACGGCGCCTCGACCTCGCTCGCGTCGGAGTGCATCCTGCAGACCACGCCCTTCAGGTTCAGCACGATGTCCGTCACGTCCTCCTTGACGCCCTCGATGGTCGAGAACTCGTGCGCCACGCCCTCGATGCGCACGCTCGTCACTGCAGCGCCAGCGAGGGAGGAGAGCAATACGCGCCGCAGCGAGTTGCCGAACGTGTAGCCGAACCCGCGGTCGAGCGGCTCGATCGTGAACGTGCCACGGTTCTGCTCCACCGACTCACTGGTGATCCGGGGGATTTGGAAGTCGAGCATGAGAGTCCTAACGTCGTTTTGATGTCGCACCGGGGTCGCACGGACGCCGGCTCTTGAGCACCGCCGCCCGACTGGGCCACGGCGCGTGAAAAGCTCCTACTACTTCGAGTACAGCTCGACGATGAGCTGCTCCTGCACCGGTGCGGCCACCTCGCGCCGCTCCGGCTTGCGCAGCACCTTCGCCGACAGCGACTCGTGGTCGGCCTGCAGCCACGCGGGAATCTGTCCTGTCAGCTCGGTCGCGTCCCTCACCACCTGCGTGGCGGGCGTCTCCGACTTGATCGTGATCACGTCGCCCGGGCGCACCTGGTAGCTGGGGATGTTCACGCGCCGGCCGTTGACCGTCCAGTGGCCGTGGCGGATCAGCTGGCGCGCCTGGCGGCGCGACGCGGCGAAGCCGAGGCGCACGAGCACGTTGTCCAGACGGCACTCCAGCAGTGCGAGCAGGTTCTCGCCCGTGATGCCCGCCTGGCGCGAGGCCTTCACGTAGTAGCCGTGGAACTGCTTCTCCAGCACGCCGTAGTAGCGGCGCGCCTTCTGCTTCTCGCGCAGCTGCACCCGGTACTCGCTCTGTTTCATGCGCCCGCGTCCGTGCTCTCCCGGCGGGTACGCGCGGCGCTCCACGCCGCACTTGTCCGTCAGGCAGCGCTCGCCCTTCAGGAACAGCTTCTGCCCCTCGCGGCGGCACTGCTTGCACTGCGGGCTGGTGTCTCTGGCCATTACTCAGACTCTCCTACGCTTGCGGGGCCTGCAGCCGTTGTGCGCCTGCGGGGTCACGTCCTTCACGCCCGTGACTTCCAGGCCAGCAGCCTGCAATGAGCGGATCGCCGTCTCGCGGCCGGAGCCGGGGCCCTTCACGTAGACCTCCACCTTCTGCAGGCCCTGTTCCAAGCCCTTGCGGGCGGCCGCGTCGGCGGTCACCTGGGCGGCGAACGGCGTCGACTTGCGCGAGCCCTTGAAGCCCGCGCCACCGGCGGACTCCCAGGCGATCACGTTGCCCTGGGTGTCCGTCAGCGAGACGATCGTGTTGTTGAAAGAAGTCTTGATGTGGGCCTGGCCCACGGGGATGTTCTTTTTCGGCTTGCGGCGGCCGCGTGCGCGTTTGGGTGCTGGGGGCACTACTTCTTACCTGCTTTCTTCTTGCCCGCCACCTGCATGCGCTTGGGGCCCTTGCGCGTACGAGCGTTGGTCTTGGTCTTCTGCCCGCGCACGGGGAGCCCGCGACGGTGGCGCAGCCCGCGATAGCAGCCGATCTCCTGCAGGCGCTTGATGTCCTGGGAGCGTTCGCGGCGCAGGTCGCCCTCGACGGTCAGTCCCTCGTCGATCGCGTCGCGCAGCTTGACCACCTCGTCCTCGGTGAGGTCGCGGATGTAGGTGTCGGGGTTGATCCCCAGCTGAGCGAGGACCTTGCCGGACGTCGAGCGGCCGATGCCGTAGATATAGGTCAGACCGATTTCCGAACGCTTGTTCAGAGGCAGGTTGACGCCAGCGATTCGTGCCATCGGCCTAGCCCTGCCGCTGCTTGTGGCGCTTGTTCTGGCAGATGACCAGCACCACGCCGTGGCGGCGGATGATCTTGCACTTCTCGCACATCGGCTTGACCGACGGTCTTACCTTCATGATCCCTTTCGGCGGCTGGGTTCCGGCGACTCGGCTCTGGCTGCCGTGACGGCCGCCGCTACCGGGTCGTGGATTTTGCCCTCGCGCAGGCGTGAAAGCCGCGCACTTGGGCAGGGCTCCGGATGTTAGCAAGTGTTCCGCAGCTGCGGGGTGCGCTCAGCCCGCGCCGGCGAGTCCTCCGAGCGCCGGCTCCACCGCGCGCTCCCCCGCAGGCAGGTGCCACGGGGTGAGCACGCGCGGCCCATCCGCGGTGATCGCCACCGTGAACTCGAAGTGCGCCGCGGGCGATCCGTCCTGGGAGTAGATCGCCCAGCCGTCGCCGCCCATGCGCACGCCGGGGCGCCCCGCGGTCGTCATCGGCTCGATTGCGAGCACCATCCCCTCTTCCAGATGCGGCCCCTTGCCGGGCTTGCCGTAGTTGGGCACCTGCGGGTCCTCGTGCATGCTGCGCCCCACCCCATGCCCCACCAGCGAGCGCACCACCGACAGGCCCGCCGCCTCCGCCACGCCCTGGATGGTGCTGGAGACGTCTCCCATACGGTTGCCGGGGACGCAACGCTCGATCCCCGCGTGCAGCGATGCCTCCGTGGCGTCCAGCAGATTGCGCTCGGTCTTGCCGATCGTCTGCACGGGGAACGTGCGCGCCGCGTCGGCGACCCACCCGTCGAGCGTCACGCCCACGTCGACGGAGACGATGTCGCCGCGCGTGAGCTCGTAGGAGCCGGGGATGCCGTGCACGATCATCGCGTTCGGCGACGCGCAGATCGAGCCCGGGAAGCCGCGGTAGCCCTTGAACGTCGGCTCGGCGCCGTGGGAGCGGATGAAGCGCTCGGCGATCTTGTCGAGCTCCGCGGTGCTGATGCCCGGCCGGATGCTGCTTTGCATCAGGTCGAGCGTCGCCGCGAGGATCGCGCCGGCGGCGGCCATCTTGTCGATCTCCTCGGGTGACTTCTTGATGATCACCGTGGGAGCTTAGCTCGGCGGCTGGGGCGTCAGAGCTTCTCCTCCAGGCGCAGCGTCGCGACGGTCGCGCGCACGTGCGCGTGCACCTCATCCGCGCTGCGCGTCCCGTCGAAGCGGCGCAGCAGCCCCGCGTCGTCGTAGTACTCGATCAGCGGCTCCGTCTGTGCGTGGTAGACCTCCAGACGACGGCGGATCGTCTCCTCCTTGTCGTCGTCGCGCTGGATCAGCCGCGAGCCGTCCTGGTCACAGACGTCCAAGTGCTTGGGCGGGTCGAAGTCCACGTGGTAGATGTGGCTGGGGTTCTTCACGCACACGCGCCGCCCCGCCAGGCGGCGGATCAGCTCCTCGTCTGGCACTTCGATCGACAGCGCCGCCGAGAGACGCCGGTCGAGACCGCGCAGCGCATCCGCGAGCGCGTCGGCCTGCTTCTCGTTGCGCGGAAAGCCGTCGAGCAGGAACCCGTCGCGCGCGTCCCCGTCGCCGACGCGCTCGGTGATCATGCCCACGATCACGTCATCCGGCACGAGCTCCCCCGCATCCATGTAGCGCTTCGCCTCGCGCCCCAGCTCGGTCCCCTCGCTGACCTGCGCGCGCAGGATGTCCCCCGTGGAGATGTGCGGCAGCACGAAGTCCTCGCGCAACCGCTCAGCCTGGGTTCCCTTCCCAGCCCCCGGCGGCCCCAGCAAGATCAAGTTCAACTCGGACAAGACCGACGCAGCCTACCCGGTCCGGGGGTGCGACTGCCACCGTGGAGGCCCACAACCCGCGGGTGCCGACCACGCCCCAGGCGCCGCCAAGCGGAGCTGTTCCCGTTTGGCGGGCGCCGCGAAGTCCGCCCGCCAAACGGGAACAGCGGAGCGCTACTTCAGGAAGCCCTCATAGCTGCGCATCATCAGCTGCGCCTCCAACTGCTTCATCGTTTCCAGCGCCACGCCGATCACGATCAGGATCGAGGTGCCCCCAAGCGGGATGTTCTGATGGGTGCGTGCGATCAGGATCGTCGGCAGCGCAGCCACCGCGGCGAGGAACAGCGCACCGGGGAATGTCAGCCGCGCGAGGATCCGGTCGAGGAATTCCGCGGTCGGACGCCCGGGGCGCACGCCGGGGATGAAGCCGCCGTACTTCTTCAGGTTGTCCGCCTGGTCGACTGGGTTGAACGTGACCGCGGTGTAGAAGTACGTGAACACGAGGATGAACAGCGACTCGCCCACCACGTAGTGCCAGCCGTTGGGCGAGAAGAAGTCCGACAGCTTCGTGCCCCAGTGTGTTTTCACGAGCTGCCCCACCGTGGGTGGGAACGCCATGATGCTCGCGGCGAAGATCACCGGGATCACGCCCGCCATGTTCACGCGCAGCGGCAGATACGTCTGCCCGCCCTCGGACATGCGCCGGCCGATCACGCGCTTGGCGTACTGCACGGGGATGCGGCGCTGGCCTTCCTGCACGAACACGATCCCCGCCACGACCGCCAGCACGAGGAACGGCATCATCACCTTGAAGACCTGGTCGGTGGATGTCCACCACGTCTGGATGCCCGACGGCAGCCGCGAGGCGATCGACGCGAAGATCAGCAGCGAGATGCCGTTGCCGATGCCGCGCTGGGTGATCATCTCGCCGATCCACATCAGCATCACGCAGCCCGCGGTGAGACACACCACGATCAGGAAGATGTGCGGAGCGTCGAAGTGCTTGACGACCGATTCGCCCGCTTTGGCCTGCAGCGAGTGGAACAGGAACACGTAGCCGATCGACTGCGCGAACGCCAGGCCCACGGTGAGGTAGCGCGTGTACTGCGTGATGCGCGCCTGCCCGACCTCGCCTTCCTTGGACAGCTTCTCCAGGGACGGGACCGCGACCTGCAGCAGCTGCAGGATGATCGAGGAGGTGATGTACGGCATGATGCCCAGCGCGAAGATCGCCAGTTTCGCAAGGCCTCCGCCGGAGAACAGGTTCAGCAGGCCGAGGATGTTGGAGCCGCCGAACTGCTTCTGCAGGTTGTTGACGGCCGTCAGGCTCACGCCCGGCACGGGCACGTGCGAGCCGAAGCGATAGATCAGCAGCATCGCCGCCGTGAAGGCGATCTTCTTGCGGATCTCCGCGACCTGGAACGCGTTGAGGATGGTGGAGAGCATTGGCGTCAGTCCGTCGCCGAGGAGCGTTCTGCCCCCGAGCCGGCGGAGTGGCCGATTCTAGTGGATGCGCTCGCGCGCGCCGCCGGTTTCACGGCGCGAAGCTTCTAGCCCTCGATGATGGTGCAGGTCCCGCCGGCAGCCTCGATGGCCGCTCGCGCGCCGGCGCTGAACGCGTGCGCGTGGACCGTGAGGGCCTTGCTGATCTCGCCCTTGGCGAGCACCTTGACGGGGATGTCCTTGCGCGTGCCCAGGCCGTTGGCCTTCATCAGCTCAAGCGTCACGTCTGTGCCAGCCTCGAAGCGGCTGTCAAGCGCATCGATGTTGACCGGCTGGGTGTGCGTGCGGAACGGCTCGAAGGGCATCGACTTCTTCATGTGCGGTCCGCGCAGCTTTCGCATGCGCATGTGGATCGGCATCTGCCCGCCCTCGAACGCCGCGCGGCGCTTGGAGCCCGAGCGCGAGCCCGCGCCCTTCTGGCCACGGCCGGAGGTCTTGCCCGTGCCGGAGCCTTCGCCGCGTCCGATGCGCTTGCGCGGACGGCGGCTGCCGGGGGCTGGTGCGAGGCTGTGCAGCCCGATGCGCTCTTCGGTCTTCTTCTCGGGGCTCACTTGGCCTTGGCCTCCTCGACAACCTCGACCAGGTGGCGCACCGCGTGCAGCATGCCGCGCGCCTGGTCGGTGTCCTTGACCTCGACCGTGTGGCCTATGCGGCGCAGTCCCAGCGAACGAAGCGTGTCGAGCTGTTTGGCATTGGCGCCGTTCTTGGAGCGAAGCTGTGTGACGGTGAGCGAGCTCATCAGGCCGACGCTCCCTCAGTCGCCGCGACTGCCTCCTCGGCGGGCGGCTGTGTCTCCGTCTCGCCGTCCTGAGCCTGCAGCGTGTCGGTCGCCGCCTCCGGGGCCGCACCGAGGCCGAGCACCTGGTTGACGCTCAGGCCGCGCAGCGTCGCGACCTCCTCGGGGCGGCGCAGGTCGCGCAGACCGGCGACCGTGGCCTTGACGAGGTTGATGGGGTTCTGCGTGCCGAGGCTCTTGGAGAGGATGTCGTGAATGCCAGCGAGCTCGAGCACCGCGCGCACGCCACCGCCGGCGATCACGCCCGTACCGGGGGCAGCAGGCTTGAGGAACACGCGCCCCGCGCCGAACACGCCGGTCGTCTGGTGCGTGATCGTGCTGCCGTGCTTGGGGACGCGGAAGAGGTCCTTCTTGGCGCGCTCCACGCCCTTCTGGATCGCGAGCGGCACCTCGTTGGCCTTGCCGTAGCCGACGCCGACGACTTCGCGTTCGTCGCCGACGACCACGAGCGCCGTGAACGAGAAGCGCCGGCCACCCTTGACGACCTTGGCGACGCGGTTGATCTCGACGACGCGCTCCTGGAGGTCCAGGCCGGCGGAGTTGACTGAGCGATCTATGGAAATTGACATGGGCAGGAGGGAGAGGGTAGCGGTAGCGGGCGCTCGGGCACGCTAGACGGTGATGCCCGCCTCGCGGATAGCTTCGGCAAAGGCGCGCACGTGGCCGTGGTAACGGTAGCCACCGCGGTCGAAGACGGCCTCGGAGACACCCGCGGCCTTGCTGCGCTCGGCCAGCAGCTCGCCCGCGCGCTTGGTGCGGTCGACTTTGTTGGTCAGCTTGCTCAGCTCGGGCTCAAACCAGTTGACCGCCGCGAGCGTGCGGCCGGCCACGTCGTCGATCAGCTGCGCGGATACGCCGCGGTTGGAGCGAAACACGGAGATGCGCGGACGCTCAGCCGTGCCGGACACCTTCGCCCGCACGCGCCTGCGCCGTTTGAGCCGACGGCTCTCCTTCGTGATGACGCTCATGCGCGCTTTCCTACCTTGCGGACGACGTGCTCGCCCTCGTAGCGGATGCCCTTGCCCTTGTAGGGCTCGGGGGGGCGCTGCTTGCGGATGATCGCCGCGGTCTCGCCGACGAGCTGCTTCGAGATGCCCTTCACCACGACGCGCGTGGGCTGGGGCACCTCGAATTCGATGCCGTCGGGCGCGGGGATCGGCACGGGGTGGGAGTACCCCACCGCGAGCTCCAGGTTCTTGCCCTTCAGCGCCGCGCGGTAGCCGACGCCTTGGATCTCCAGGCGCTTCTCGTATCCCGCGGTCACGCCCTGCACCATGTTCGCCACGAGCGTGCGCGTGAGGCCGTGCAGTGCGCGGTGTTCGCCGCGGTCGGTCGGGCGGGTCACGAGCAGCTGGTCGCCGTCCTGGGTGACCGCGATGTCCTTGTGCACGCGCTCGCTCAGTTCGCCTTTGGGTCCGTTCACGCGGACGCTCTCCGGCTCGATCGAGACGGTCACGCCGGAGGGCACGGGGATGGGTTGTCTACCGATTCGCGACATCGCCTACCAGACCTGTGCCAGGACCTCGCCGCCGACGCCCGCTGCGCGCGCGTCGTGGCCTGTCATGACGCCGTGGGAGGTGGAGATGATCGACGTGCCCATGCCGCCCAGCACCTTGGGGATGTGCTTCGCGTCGACGTACGTGCGCCGTCCGGGGCGCGAGACGCGCTTGAGCCCCGAGATCGCCGAACGGCGGTCCTCGGTGTACTTCAGGCGGATCTGGATCAGCTGGCCCGCGCGGCCCTCCGGCGTGTCGATGACCGACCACGAGTCGATGTAGCCCTGCTCGTCCAGGATGCGCGCCAGCTCGCCCTTGAGCTTAGAGGCGGGCAGCTCGACGGTCTCGTGGGCAGCGTGGATCGCATTGCGCACGCGCGTCAGGAAGTCGGCTATCGGATCGGTCATTGACATGGTTGCTGGCTCTCTTTCAGACCTCTACCAGGAGGACTTTGTCATCCCGGGGATCTGACCGTTGTGGGCAAGCTCGCGTAGGCAGATGCGGCACACCCCGAACTTCTTGTACACCGCGCGCGGCCTACCGCAGCGGGTGCAGCGAGTATATGCACGTGTCTTGAACTTTGGGGTCCGCGCCTGCTTGACGCGCATCGCAGTCTTGGCCATCAGTCGGTGCTCTCTTTCTCAGTGGTCTCCGCCGCATCCCCGTCGGGAGCGTCGTCCTGCTCGGCCTGCGGCTCCTCGGCGGCCTGCGGCTCCTCGTCCTCCGCGGGGGCGACCTCAGTCTCGGTGGCCGCTTCCGCAACCGGTTCCTCCGCGGCGTTCTCCTCAGCAGCAGGCTCGGCGACGGGTTCCTCAGCCGCGGGCTCCTCGGTTGCTGGCTCCTCGGCCGCGGGCGCCTCCGGCTCTGCCGCAGCCTCCTCGGCGTCCCCCGCCGCGGCGTCCTCGGTCTCGCTCGCCGGCTGCTCCGCGCTGGTGTCGGCTTTCACCCTCGCCCCGGCCTCGTCGGTCGGCTCGGACTCGACGCCAATCGCCTCGTCAAAGCCCTTGGGGCGCCATTTGGGGGAGAACGGCATGCCGAACGCCATCAGCAGCGCGAACGCCTCGACGTCGGTCTGGGCGCTGGTGGTGATCGTGATGTCGAGCCCACGCACCATGTCGATCGCGTCGTAGTCGATCTCCGGGAAGATGATCTGCTCCTTGACGCCCATGGAGTAGTTGCCGCGGCCGTCGAACGAGCGCGGGTTCAGCCCGCGGAAGTCGCGGATCCGGGGGATAGCGATCGACACGAGCCGGTCGAGGAACTCGAAGGCGCGCTCGGCGCGCAGCGTCACGGTCACGCCCACGGGCATGCCCTCGCGCAGTTTGAACGCGGCGATCGACTTGCGAGCGCGACGCACGTTCGGCTGCTGGCCGGCGATCTGCGCGAGCTGGTCGGTGGCGGCCTTCAGCATTTTGCTGTCCTGCTTGGCGATGCCGACCCCCATGTTGAGGGTGATCTTCTCCAGCTTCGGCGCCTGCATCACGGAGGAGTAGCCGAAGCGCTCCATCAGCGACGGACGGATCTCCTCGAGGTAGCGGGCCTTCAGGCGCGCGGGGGGGGCTGTGTCGGTTGCGGTTGCCATATCGATCAGTCGAGCCTCGCGCCGGTGCTCTTGGCGACGCGCACGCGCTGCCCACCGTCGCGCTCGATGCGAACGCGCGTGGGCTTGCCTTTGGCGTCGAGCAGCATCACGTTGGAGACGTGGATCGGACCCTCGCGCTCGATCACGCCGCCCATTGCCGCTTCGGTCTGCGCGCCCGCCACCTGCGAGGGGCGGGTGTGGCGCTTGATCATGTTCAGGCCCTCTACGAACACGCGCTCGCGGTCGGGCTGCACGCGCAGCACGCGACCGGTCTTGCCGCGGTCCTTGCCCGAGATCACCTGGACTTTGTCGCCGGAGCGGATCTTCAGCACGCGACGCTTGCGGGGAGCTGCGGGACGGCGAGCCATCACAGCACCTCCGGCGCGAGCGAGACGATCTTCATGAAGTTGCGCTCGCGCAGTTCGCGCGCCACCGGGCCGAACACGCGCGTGCCGCGCGGGTTGTTCTGGTCGTCGATGATCACCGCGGCGTTCTCGTCGAAGGCGATGTACGTGCCGTCGTCGCGGCCGATCGGCTTCTTCGTGCGCACGACCACCGCCGTGACGACCTCGCCCTTTTTGACCGCCCCCTGGGGGTTGGCCTGCTTGACGGTCGCGGTGATCACATCGCCCACGAACGCGTAGCGGCGCTTGGAGCCGCCCTTGACGCGGATGCAGAGGATTTCGCGCGCACCGGAGTTGTCGGCCACGCGCAGCCTGGTCTCGTTTTGAATCATCGCGCGCGCTCCACAACGTCCACGAGCGCCCAGCGCTTGGTGCGCGACAGCGGGCGGCTCTCGATCACGCGCACCACGTCGCCCTCGTTGGCGTCGTTGTTCTCGTCGTGCGCGTGCAGCGTGCTCGAGCTGCGCACGATCTTCTCGTAGCGGCGGTGACGACGTGCAGTGTCGATGCGCACGGTGATCGTCTTCTCCGCCTTGTCGGACACCACGATCCCCTGGCGCACTCTGCGGGTGCCCTCGACGGGAGCGTGCACGGGCGGGAGCGGCTCGGGGGCTGGGGCCGAAGCGCGACGCTCGGCTGCTTTGGCTCGTTCGGCGAGGCGACGGGCGCGGCGGCTGACCGCCTTGGCGCGGCGCTTGGCCACGCGCTCGGCGTGGCGCTCCTCGGGTGAGCGCGGCGGACGAGTCTCGCCGGTGTGCTTCGAGCGCGCAGCACGGCGACGCTCCTTGGGCGGCAGCTGAGCCTCGGGCTCGCTCGCAGCGACGGGCTCCTCGGCCACGGGTGCCTCGCTCGCCTCGGGCGCGTCGTTCTGCTCGCTCTCGGCGGCGGCGTCGACGGACTCGGCGGGCGTCGTCTCCGCCGCGGCCTCGGGGGCCTGCGTGGCGGCGTCGTCTGCCGGGGTCTCTTGCGTGTCGTTGTCTGGTTCGTCAGCCATGTGTTCCGTTCGCCTTCGTCTCTAAGTCTTTAGTTGTTCCGGTTGGATGTCGCGGCGAGCTCGCGCTCGCGAGCGACCGTCAACGCACGCGCGAGATCGCGCTTGGCGTGGCCGAGGCCGGCCGTGTTGTCCAGTTCGCCCGTCGCGTTGGAAAAACGCAGGCCGAACACCTCTTTGCCCAGCTCGGTGACCCGCTTGGCCAATTCGCTGTCGTCAAGATCGCGCAGCTCTCTCGCCTTCATCTTCCTCTAGTCCTCACGCAGTACGAACTTGGTCTTCACCGGCAGCTTGTGCGCCGCCAGTCTGATCGCTTCGCGAGCCAGCGGCTCGGACACGCCGGCCAGCTCGAACATCACGCGCCCCGGCTTGACCACCGCGACCCAACCTTCGGGCGAGCCCTTACCAGAGCCCATGCGGGTCTCCGCGGGCTTCTTCGTGACGGGCTTGTCCGGGAACACGTTGATCCACACCTTGCCGCCACGCTTGATCTTGCGCGTCATCGCCACACGAGCGGCCTCGATCTGGCGGTTCGTCAGCCAGCCCTGCTCAAGGGCCTTCAGACCGTACTCGCCGAACTGCACGTGCAGCTGCCCACGGGAGTTGCCGCGTCGGCGTCCACGGTGCTGCTTGCGGTGCTTGACTCGCTTGGGCGAGAGCATCAGCGCGGGCCTCCACCCGGGCCACGTCCACCGCCGCCTGGACCACGACCACCGCCGCCACCCGGACCACGTCCACCGCCCGGACCGCCGGGACCGCGTCCACGCCCGCCGCCGCCTGGCCCGCCACGACCGCCGGGTCCACCCGGACCGCCGGGTCCGCCGCCGCGGCCGCCCTGCCCGCCGCGGCCACGCCCACGACCATCGCGTCCGTCGCGCCCGCCGCGACCGTCACGGTCGTTGCTCGGCGGGGCCGGCGCGGTCATGTCGGTGAGGTCGGCGCCGGTGTAGCCCTCGGGCATGATTTCGCCCTTGTTGACCCAGCACTTCACGCCGATGCGCCCGAACGTGGTGCGCGCCTCGTAGAAGCCGTAGTCGATGTCGGCGCGCATCGTGTGCAACGGCACGCGGCCGTCGGAGTAGCTTTCGGTGCGAGCCATCTCCGCGCCGCCAAGGCGACCGGCGACCTGGACCTTGACGCCCTTCGCGCCGGAGCGCATCGCGCTTGTGAGCGCGCGCTTCATCGCGCGGCGGAAGGCGACGCGGTTCTGCAGCTGCTCGGCGATCGACTGTGCGACGAGCTTCGCGTCGAGCTCGGGGCGCTTGATCTCGAGAATGTTGACCTTGATCTGCTTGTTGGTCATCTTGTGCAGGTCGCGGCGCAGCGCGTCCACTTCGGTGCCGGACTTGCCGATCACGATGCCCGGGCGGGCCGTGTGGATGTTGACCTCGAGCTCGTTCGCGTCCTTGCGGATCGTGATGTCCGACAAGCCCGCGTGGGCGAGCTTGCGGGTGATGTGCTCGCGCACCTTCACGTCCTCCGCGAGGTACTCGGCGAAGTGCTTCTCGTTGTACCAGTTGGACTTCCAGTCGTGGATGTAACCCACGCGCATGGCCTCTGGATGAACCTTTTGTCCCATATCTCAGTCTCTCAGCCGTGTCTCTTGGGGTTCCCGGGCTCGGGGCGCGGGGTCAATGTGATCGTCAGGTGGCTCGTGCGCTTGCGGATCGGGGCGGCGCGTCCCATCGCGCGCGGCCTGAAGCGCTTGATCGTGGGCCCTTCGTCGGCGTACGCCTCACGGACGATCAGATCGTCCTCAAGCAGCTCGTGATTGCTCTCGGCGTTCGCCACCGCGGACTCCAGCAGCTTGCTCCAGTCGCGCGCCACGTCACGAGGGGTGAATGCGAGGATAGCGCGTGCCTCCTGGATCGACTTGCCGCGGATGTGACCGCACACCATCCGCGCCTTGCGTGCGGAGGTGCGCACGTAGCGGGCGTGGGCGCTGACGACCCGGCGTTTGGGCGCCGCGGAAGCGTCTTTCTTAGCGCCGCGTCGCGCTTTCGCGGGCTTCTCCGCCACCGGCTTCTCGTCGGCGGGCTTCTCAGCTTTGGGAGCTTTTTTGGCGGCCGGCTTCTTGGCGGCAGCTTTTTTCGCCGCGGGCGCTTTCTCGCTCGCGCTCTCCGCAGCCGGCTCGTCGCTCGCAGCCTTGGTCGGCTCGGCGCCATCGCTCGCTTTGGCCGCTTTGGCTTTGGCCGCAGGTTTGGCGGCTTTCGGCTTCTCGGCTTTCGCAGCCTTCGGCTCGGCTGCCTCGCCCGCCTGCTCCTCCTGCGGTTTCTCCTCGGGGCTCATCTCACCTTCCCTGAGCCCGCGTGCCCGCGGAACACGCGTGTGGGGGCGAACTCGCCGAGCTTGTGTCCGACCATCGACTCACTGATGAACACCGGCACGTGTTTCTTGCCGTCGTGCACCGCGATCGTGTGGCCGACCATCTCCGGGAAGATCGTCGACGCGCGCGACCACGTGCGCAGCATTTTTTTGTTGTTCTCCGCGTTCAGCGCTTCGATGCGGTTCATCAGGCGCTCTTCGACCCAGGGGCCCTTCTTGCTCGATCTACTCATCGTCTACCACCTTCCACGGGCACGCAGGGCAAGCCGGACAAGGACGCAGGAAGCGTGGCGTGCTTCGCACGCGAGCGACCGAGGACGCCGATCCGGCGCAGCCATGCGTGGTCGTGGCCCTTCTTGCTGGATCTACTCATCGTTGCTTGCCCTTTCCACGGCGCCTACCACGCACGATGTACTTGGTGGAAGTCTTGTTCTTTTTACGCGTGCGGTAGCCGAGCGTGGGAACGCCCCACGGGGTGACCGGGTGTCGGCCTGCGGTCGTCGAGCCCTCGCCTCCGCCGTGCGGGTGATCGACGGGGTTCATCGCCACGCCGCGAGTCTGCGGGCGCACGCCCATGTGGCGCTTGCGCCCGGCCTTGCCCACCTTGACGTTCTGGTGCTCTGCGTTGCCGATCGTGCCGACAGTCGCGCGACACTCCGCGCGCACCATGCGCATCTCGCCCGAGGGCAGACGCAGCGTCGCCATGTCACCGTCCTTGGCCATCAGCTGCGCCGAGGCTCCCGCCGAGCGCGCCATCTGCCCGCCGCGACCGGGCTGCAGCTCGATGTTGTGCACGACCGTACCGACGGGCATGCGCGACAGCTCCATGCAGTTTCCGACCGCGATGTCCGCGTTCTCGCCCGAGGAGACGGTCATGCCGACCGTCAGGCGCTGCGGCGCGAGGATGTAGCGCTTCTCGCCGTCGACGTAGTGCAGCAGCGCGATGTACGCGGAGCGGTTGGGGTCGTACTCGATCGCCGCGACGCGCGCGTCGACGCCGTCCTTGCGACGCTTGAAGTCCACACGCCGGTACGCCCGCTTGGCGCCACCGCCGCGGTGGCGCGAGGTCTTGCGTCCGTGAGCGTTGCGCCCGCCGCTGCGCTTGAGACCTTCGACGAGCGTCTTCTCGGGCTTCGACTTCGTGACCTCCGCGAAATCCGGGTAGGACACGAAGCGCATCCCTGGGCTCGTCGGCTTTGGCTTGCGAATCGGCATGGCTCAGCTCTCCAGGGCTGCGAGGCCCTGGAAGATCGGTATGGACTCGCCCGCACGCACCTGCACGATGGCCTTCTTCCAGCTGCGCGTGCGGCCCTTCGTGTTGCCGCGGCGCTTTGGCTTGGACTTGACGCTCATCGTGCGAACCTCGACCACGTGCACGTCGAACAGAGCCTCGACCGCCTGGCGGATGTGCGTCTTGTGCGCGTCGGGGTGAACGCGGAAGGTGTAGCGGTCGGCGGCCGAGAGCACGTAGCTCTTCTCGGAGACGACCGGGCGGATGAGTATCTGCGTGTGCTCCATCAGGCCTTCGCCTCCTCGCCGGCGCGTGGCTTGGCCGTGCGCGCGGTCAGACTCTCAAGCGCCGGCTCGGATACGACCAACGACGCGGCTCCCAACAGATCGGTCACGCCGACGCTCTCAGCCGTGAGCACGGCCACGCGCGCGAGGTTGCGGAACGACAGCGCCGCCGCCGACTCCTCGGCGGTGAGCACCACCAGCGTCGGGCGCGGCTGACCCCAGCCGTCGAGCAGCGCGAGCGCCTCGCGCGTCTTCGGGGTCTCGAAAGCGCCCGCGTCGAGGATCGCTATCGAGCCGCGCTCGGCGTGCAGCGAAAGCGCGCTGCGCAGGGCTGCACGCTGCTCCTTGCGGTTGACCTTGAAGGTGTAGGAGCGGGGCTGGGGGCCGAAGACCGTGCCACCGCCAGTCCAGATCGGTGAGCGGTTGGAGCCCGCACGCGCGCGTCCGGTGCCCTTCTGACGCCATGGCTTCGCGCCACCGCCGGAGACCATGCCGCGCGTTTTCGTAGCTGCGGTTCCGCGGCGACGGGCGGCCCGCTCGGCACGAACGCTCTGGTGGACGAGCGGCCCGGAGAAACGCGCGCCGAACGCGGCCTCGTCGAGCTTGACTTTCTTCGACGCGCCGGCGCCCAAGATCGGTGCGTCAGGCATCTGTCCGCACCTCCACGATTCCGCCTCTGGGGCCCGGAACGGAGCCGCGCACGAGCAGGAGGTTCTGCTTGCTGTCGATGCTCACGATCTCGATGCCCTTCTGGGTGACGCGCTTGTTGCCCATCTGGCCGGGCCCGCGGATGCCCTTCATCACGCGTGCGGGCCACGCCGAGGCGCCGATCGACCCTGGCGCGCGGACGTTGTGCGAGCCGTGCGACTTGGGGCCGCTGGCAAAGTTGTGGCGCTTGATCGTGCCTTGAAAGCCCTTGCCCTTGGACGTGCCGGAGATCTTCACGCGCGCGCCAGGCTCGAACGCCTCGACGGTCACCGTCTCGCCGAGCTGCAGCTCCCCCGCCTCGCCGCGGAACTCCGCCAAGCGACGCATCGGCGGCGCGTCGGCCTTCTTCAGATGACCCAGCTCGGGTTTTGAGAGGTGCTTCTCCTTGCTCAGACCGAACGCCAGCTGCACCGCTTCATATCCGTCGCGCTCAGGCGTGCGAACGGCCGTCACCGGGCAGGGTCCGGCCTCGAGCACGGTCACGCGCGCGACGCTCCCGTCTTCCTGGAAGACCTGGGTCATGCCCAGCTTCTTGGCGAGAATCGCGGCCATCGGATCAGGTGGCGAGGCGAATCTCGATGTCGACGCCCGCAGGCAGGTGGTCGAGGCGCTGGAGCGAGTCGACCGTCTTGGGCGTCGGCTGGTGGATGTCGATCAGGCGCTTGTGCGTGCGGATCTCGAAGTGCTCGCGCGAGTCCTTGTCCTTGAAGGGAGAGCGGATCACGCAGTACACGTTCTTCTCCGTCGGCAGGGGAACGGGCCCCGAGACGCTCGCCCCTGTACGGGTCGCTGTCTCGACGATCTCCTTGGCCGCGGACTCGATGGCAGACGTGTCGTATGCCTTCAGGCGGATGCGGATCTTGTTTTGGTTGGCGGCTGCCATGGGAAGCTCTCTGTGTCGCTCGATCTCGGTCTGGTTCTCGTGTCGTGCTGCGTCGCTGCGGGTCCTGCGTCTGTCACTGCGCTTCACGGCGGCGAGCGTCTCCGCCGGCGGCCCCGCCCGAGGCGAGAGAAAGAGCGGACTCCTCGCCCGAGGAATCCGCTCCCTCGCCCTCACCTGTGACGGCGGGCCTGAATTAGTCGTATCGGAATACCAATCTGCGCGTCGCCCCCGGCGATCCGGATGAGCGCGCAGGTACTACTCGATGATCTCCGTGACCACGCCCGAGCCGACCGTGCGACCACCCTCTCGGATGGCGAACCGCAGACCCTGGTCCATGGCGATCGGCTGGATCAGCTCGATCTCCATCTGGACGTTGTCGCCCGGCATGACCATCTCGACGCCGTCGGGCAGCTTGGCCACGCCGGTGACGTCCGTGGTACGGAAGTAGAACTGCGGCCGGTAGCCGGTGAAGAACGGGGTGTGACGTCCACCCTCCTCCTTCTTCAACACGTACACCTCGGCCTTGTACTTCGTGTGCGGCGTGATCGAGCCCGGCTTGCACAGCACCTGGCCGCGCTCGATCTCCTCGCGCTTGGTTCCGCGCAGCAGGCAGCCGACGTTGTCGCCAGCCTGCCCCTGGTCGAGGATCTTGCGGAACATCTCAACGCCCGTGACCACCGTGCTGGTGCTCGCGTGGACGCCGACGATTTCGACGGTGTCGCCCGTGTTGACGATGCCCTGCTCCACGCGGCCGGTCGCCACCGTGCCACGACCCGTGATCGAGAACACGTCCTCGACCGGCATCAGGAACGGCTTGTCGAGCTCGCGGACGGGTTCCGGGATGTAGGAGTCCAGCGCGGCGGCGAGCTCGAGGATCTTCTCCTTGTAGGCGTCGTCGCCTTCGAGCGCCTTGAGCGCCGAGCCGGTGATGAACGGAATGTCGTCACCGGGGAAGTCGTACTCGCTGAGCAGCTCGCGCACCTCGACCTCGACGAGCTCCAGGAGCTCCTCGTCGTCGACCATGTCGGCCTTGTTCAGGAACACCACGATGTAGGGGACGCCGACCTGGCGGGCGAGCAGGATGTGCTCGCGCGTCTGGGGCATCGGGCCATCGGCGGCGGACACCACGAGGATCGCGCCGTCCATCTGCGCGGCGCCCGTGATCATGTTCTTGACGTAGTCCGCGTGTCCGGGGCAGTCCACGTGAGCGTAGTGACGGTTCTCCGTCTGATACTCGACGTGGGAGGTGGCGATCGTGATCCCGCGTTCCTTCTCCTCGGGCGCGTTGTCGATCTCCGCGAAGGTGCGGGCTTCCGCTCCTCCGTGCTCGGCCAGGACCGTTGTGATGGCAGCGGTCAGCGTCGTCTTTCCATGGTCGATGTGACCGATGGTCCCGACGTTGACGTGCGGCTTGTCGCGCTCGAACTTCTCCTTCGCCACTTTTTACTCGCTCCTGTATCGACTTGTATGTCCGCGCCTCTGTGAGGGCGAACCTCAGAAATCTATCTAAATGTGGTGCTCGGTGACTGCTGCTTGTTTCCTACGGCTTCAAGTTTGGTCGACTACGCCGGTACCGGCTCGCCCGTCCGCTGTTCCACCACCTTCTCGGCGATGTTCGGCGGAACCTCTTCGTAGGCGTCGAACTGCATCGTGTACGTGGCGCGTCCCTGCGTGTTGGAGCGCAGGTCCGTCGCGTAGCCGAACATCTCGCTGAGCGGCACCTTGGCCGTCACAGCCAAGGCATTGCCGCGGCGCTCCTGGCCTTCCACGCGACCGCGACGGCGACTGAGGTCGCCGATCACATCGCCGAGGAAGTCCTCCGGCGTCACGACCTCGACGCCGAAGATCGGCTCGAGCAAAACCGGCTTGGCCCTGCGCGCGGCCTCCTTGCAGGCGATCGAGCCCGCGACCTTGAACGCGATCTCGGAGGAGTCCACGTCGTGGTACTTGCCATCCACGAGCGTGACCTTCACGTCCACCATCGGGTAGCCGGCCTTGACGCCGACCTCCAGGGCCTCTTCGACGCCTTTCTTGACCGCGGGGATGTATTCCGAGGGGATCGCTCCGCCCTTGATCTTGTTGACGAACTCGAAGCCGTCGCCGGGGGACGGCTCGAGGTCGATGTAGACCACGCCGAACTGCCCCGAGCCGCCCGTCTGGCGGACGAACTTGCCCTCGATCTTGTTGACCGTGCCGCGCACCGTCTCGCGGTAGGAGACCTGCGGGCGCCCGACGTTCGCCTCGACGCCGAACTCGCGCTTCATGCGGTCGACGAGCACCTCGAGGTGAAGCTCGCCCATGCCCGAGATCTCGGTCTGGCCGGTCTCCTCGTTCGTCCGTACCTGGAACGTGGGGTCCTCTTCGGCCAGGCGTCCCAGCGCGATCGACATCTTCTCCTGGTCCACCTTCGTCTTCGGCTCGACCGCGACCTTGATCACGGGCTCCGGGAAAACGATGTTCTCGAGGTGGATCGGGTGCTCGGGGTCGGTCAGCGTGTCACCGGTGATGACCTGCTTGATGCCCACTGCGGCGGCGATGTCGCCGGCGTAGACCTCAGCGACCTCCTCGCGCTCGTTGGCGTGCATCATCAGGATGCGCCCGATGCGCTCCGTGCGCCCGGTGCTGACGTTCAGAACCTTAGCTCCGGCCTCGAGACGGCCCGAGTAAACGCGGAAGTAGGTGAGCTTGCCCACGTAGGGATCGGCAGCGATCTTGAACGCGAGCGCCGAGAACGGCTCGCTGTCGTCGGCGTGACGCAGCACCTCGCGCGCCTCCTCCTCGCCTTTGATCAGTTCGGTGCCCACGACGGCCGGCACGTCCAGCGGCGAGGGCAGGTAGTCGATGACCGCGTCCAGCAGCGGCTGCACGCCCTTGTTCTTGAACGACGAGCCGCACAGGACGGGCGTCAGCTTGGTCGACAGCGTCGCCTTGCGAATGGCGTTCTTGAGGATCTCCTCGGGAACGTCGGCCTCCTCGAGGATCAGCTCAAGCAGCGCGTCGTCGTAGTGGGAGACCTCCTCCAGGAGGTGCTCGCGCGCGGCGGCGGCGGCTTCGATGAGGTTCTCCGGGATATCGACCTCGTCCTGTTCCTTGCCCATGTCGTCCTTGTAGACGATCGCTTTCATCGTCACCAGATCGACGACGCCCAGGAAGTCGCCCTCGGCGCCGATCGGCAGCTGGATCGGCACGGGGTGCGCGCCGAGGCGGTCGATCATCGTCCGCACGCCCATGTCGAAGTCCGCGCCGGTGCGGTCCATCTTGTTGATGTACGCGATCCGCGGCACGTTGTACTTGTCAGCCTGACGCCACACCGTCTCCGACTGAGGCTCCACGCCGGCGACCGAGTCGAACAGCGCGATCGCCCCGTCGAGCACGCGCAGCGAGCGCTCGACCTCGACCGTGAAGTCGACGTGCCCCGGCGTGTCGATGATGTTGATGCGGTGGTCTTTCCACTGCGCGGTCGTGGCGGCCGATGTGATCGTGATGCCGCGCTCCTGCTCCTGCTCCATCCAGTCCATCACGGCCGCGCCCTCGTGCACCTCGCCGATCTTGTACGTGCGGCCGGTGTAGTAGAGGATGCGCTCGGTCGTCGTCGTCTTACCGGCGTCGATGTGAGCCATGATCCCGATGTTGCGGGTCTTTTCGAGTGAGAACTTACGTGGCATCTGTAATCCGGTGGTTGCGGTTGGCTGCGTCAGGGCAAAAAAATTGGGCCCTCGGGCCCACGCGCGCTGCTGGTCGTATCGGACCGATTCGCGTCGTTATCTGCTCGAGGTCTCCATCTTGGTTTGCCGACTCCGCGGGTAGGCATGCTCGCAGGCTGCGTCCACCCGCGACGCGAGGCCGACTATAGCAGAGGGATTGCTGCTCCGAACAGGCCGCAAGGCCGTCTTCAAGCAGGTGGGCGAACTGTTGCGGACGGCTTGCAGCCGGCGGTCTCGGGGACCTCCTCGAGCATCGCTCCAAGCCGCTCCAGCACGCGCGTGGCGGCGTCCAGATCGTCGCCCTCGACGTCGGCGAGCGCCCCCTTCCAGCGCGCCTGCCACGCCTCGCGCTTGGCCTCGATCTTGCGTCTGCCGCCGCGCGTGAGCCGCGAGACGACCACCCGCCGGTCGGTCTCCGAGCGGACGCGCTCGACATGCCCCTGCTCGGCGAGGTGGTCGAGCATCTGCGTGACCGTCGCGGGAGTGAGCCGAGCGGCTGCCGCCAGCTCCCCCGCGGGGAGCTCGCCTCGCTCCTCGAGCTCAGTCAGCAGCTCGAACTGCGCGTGGCTCAGCTCCGATCCACCGAGGTGCGTGTCGCGTCCACGCAGACGGCTGAGAGTGCGGAACACGTGTCGGAAGGCGAGACCGAGCTCCTTCAGCTGGGCCTCGCGATCGTCGGTCGGTGCGGTCACGCTCATAGCTCGATCCACGCTCGCTAGGCTCCGAGGGGCTCGACCGCCGCCTCGGCGTTGGCCGCCGCAGGGGTGAGCCGCGCGGTCGGGTTCTCGGCGCGCAGCAGCACCATGCACGGGATCAGCGACAGCACGGCGATTCCGAGCGACCACCAGTAGGCGCTGTCGAACGCGCTCGCCGGCTTGACCGTCGCGTGCCCGGTCGCGCGCTGGAGGACCACCGCGAGGACCGCAGTGCCGATCGCGCCGCCGATGCGCTGCAGCACGTTCAGCTGAGGGGTCGCGTCAGACAGCTGCTCGGGCCGCAACGACGCGAACGCGGCCGTCATCGCAGGCATGAACGAGAACCCGATGCCCACCCCGCGGACCAGAAGCACGAGTGATATGTACACGATCGACGTGCCTGCGCCGACGAACGCGAGCGGGATCGTGCCCAGGGCAAGAATCGACACGCCTCCCATCGCCACGCGACCGCCGCCGAAGCGCTGGGTCAGACGGCTGGTGAGAGGCATCACGAGCAGCATTCCGAGTCCCTGTGGGCCGACGAGCAGGCCGGTGACGATGACACTCTCGTGTCTGACTTCCTGGTAGTAGAGCGGCACTAGGATCATCGCGCCGAACAGCGCCGCGCCGAGGCCGAACGTCGTAAGCGACGCGGCCGCGAAGACGCGGTTCGCATACAGCCGAATGTCGAGCAGCGGACGCTCGACGCGCAGCGCGTGCCAGCAGAACACACCCGACAGCGCGAGCGCAAAGAGCGTGGGCCAGACCACGAGTGGGGCGCTGAGGCTGCTGTGCGTACCTGCCTGGCTGAGGCCGTACACGAGCGAGGTCGACGCCGTCGAGAGTAGCGCCAGGCCGAGCACGTCCAGGCGTCCGGCCTCGCCTGAGTCGGTCTGGGGCAGCGTGCGCCACGCCAGCACGAAAGCGATCACGCCGATCGGCAAGTTCACGAGGAAGATCCACGACCAGTGCAGGCTCTGCAGGATCGTGCCGCCCACCACCGGCCCGAGGATTGGCGCAAGCATCGCGGGCATCGCCACAACGCCCATCACCCTGCCCATGCGCTTCGGCCCGGCGACCTGGGCCATGATCAGCTGGCCGATCGGCATGATCATCCCGCCGCCCGCGCCCTGGAGCACGCGGAACAAGATCAGCGAGGTTGTGGAGCTTGCGACCGCGCACAACCCCGAGCCGGCGGTGAACAGGACCAATGAGGTCAGGTACACGCGCTTGGCGCCAAAGCGCCGCGCCGCCCAGCCGGTCACGGGGATGACCGCAGCGAGCGAGAGCAGATACCCCGTCACCACCCACTGGATCTGGGAGATCGAGCTGTGCAGGTCGTGCTGGAGCGTGTGCAGCGCGACGTTCACGATCGTCGTGTCGAGGATCGACATGATCATCCCCAGGATCACCACGCCAGCGATCTTCCACACGTACGGCTCGATGCGGTCTGAGGCGTCCGGGTGGAAGTCGTGCGCGGTTGTGGCCTGAGAAGACATTCGGTACCGAAAGTTTAGGTACCGAAGCTTTGTTCTTCAACCCCTGCGTGTGCGATCTCACAGTTGATGAGCCACGCAGAGCATCAAGCAGTCGAACAGGACTGGCTGCCTCTCCAGTTGTCACATGAGCAGATAAGAGAGCACAACTTGCGTGGAAAGTGTGCAGCTGGCAGCTGTCGCTTTCTTCGCCTTGACCTTGTGGTGCTTCTTCCTCCGCGGCGTGGTTGTTTTGGCCGACGCGGGGCGGGGTGCCACGGTGGCTGCCGCGAACCGCAGCCCGGAGGATTCGATCGAGCCGAAGTCTGGCTGTGCCCCTTTGTATTCGGCGTAGTCGGTGAGAGGGCCGACTTCGGCGTGCACCACGCAGCCGATGGATCCGCCGCGCTCGACGATCTGCTGGATCGAGGCCACTTTCGCGCCGGTCTGGGCGGCCAGGAATTCTGCCTTTCCATGTCCGTCGCCGATCGCGGCGGTGAGGCCCTGCCGGTAGGCGGCGTCGGCTTCCGTCTGACTGGCGGTCAGAGAGATCGCAACGCTTGCGACCCCCTCGACGCTGACGGTCGGCGGTGGCGTTTCGAGCCCGTAGGCATCACTCTCTCCCCCCAGGCATCCCGCCACCAAGAGCACTGCCGCGAATCGCTTCATCGAAGTTCTCCTTATCAGAATTGGCGTAGGCCCTGCGACCATACCAACGACCCACGGCAGCGTTGTTGCGCTTCCGAACCTCTACCGCCCTCCACGCGACCCGAGCAGCACCCGGAAGGGTGCCCCTAAAAAATCCGCTGACAGCCGCTAACCCGTAAGCGGCACGAGGACCAAGCGAGCCACGACCGGGTCGGCGACGCAGGACGCAGGGAGCGTGGCGTGCTTCGCACGCGAGCGACCGCGACCGGGTCGGCGCCGCAGGACACCGGCTCGCGCCGGTCATCGGGACGCTTACCAGCGGTAGTGGGCGAAGGCCTTGTTGGCTTGCGCCATGCGGTAAATGTCGTCCTTGCGCTTGTACGCGCCGCCCTGCTGGGACTGGGCATCCATCAGCTCGTTCGCCAGACGCTGGGCCATTGTCTTCTCGCGGCGCTGGCGGGCGAACTCCACCAGCCAGCGGACGGCGAGCGTGCGGGCGCGGCGGGAGGCGACCTCGACGGGGACCTGGTAGGTGGCTCCGCCGACGCGGCGGGATTTGACCTCGAGCGTCGGGGTGAGCGCCTTGACCGACGCCTCAAGCGTCTCGATCGGGTCTTTGTCGCTGCGCTCCGCCAGCAGTGCGAGGGCGTCGTAGACGATCCGCTCGGCGGTGGACTTCTTGCCGTCCAGCATCACCTTGTTGATGACCTGCTGGACCAGCTTGGAGCGGTGTATGGGGTCCGCCTCGACGGGGCGGATCTGGGCGGCTGCGCGTCTAGGCATGACTTATTTTTTCTTCACGCCGTACTGCGAGCGCGCCTTCTTGCGGTCGCTCACGCCGGCGGCGTCGAGCGTTCCGCGTACGACCTTGTATCGCACACCCGGCAGGTCCTTGACGCGACCGCCACGGACCAGCACGACCGAGTGCTCCTGCAGATTGTGTCCCTCTCCGGGGATGTAC
Organism: uncultured Solirubrobacteraceae bacterium; assembly: GCA_963813055.1. Taxonomy (GTDB): domain Bacteria; phylum Actinomycetota; class Thermoleophilia; order Solirubrobacterales; family Solirubrobacteraceae; genus Palsa-744. Next base: position 381,510 of record CAWEXM010000004.1, on the reverse strand, counting down.
GCCGTGACCTCGATCGAGCCGGAGATGCGCACACGCGCGACCTTGCGCAGCGCGGAGTTAGGCTTCTTCGGGGTCGTCGTGTAGACGCGCGTGCACACTCCGCGTCGCTGCGGGGCCGCGGTCTTCTTCTTGCGGCCTTTCCCAGACTTCAGTCCAGGAGTGGCGACCTTCTTCTTCGGGGTGACGCGTCCCTTGCGGACGAGTTGAGAGGTGGTTGGCATCGGCGGCAGATGCTAGCAGTGCTAGGCGGCCTGAGCCACGCCGGCTGCGCGAACCGGCGCCGGCATCAATGCGGAGGCCACCACCACGAGCACGAAAGCCAGCGCTTGGAGCGCCACTCCGAGGGGGCTGCCCGCCATCGGGTCGCCGAAGACGATGATTCCGCCCGCGATGCCCGCGATGTTCGCCGCGGTGCCCGTCACGGCGATCACGGGGACCGCCTCGCCGTCCTGCAGGCCGCGTGCGGAGGCGAAGAACGCCACGATCGACGCGAGCACCGCCACGGCCAGCCACGGGCTCAGCACGAGCCCCAGGATTCCGTGCGCGCCGGTGATGCCGGTGAGCGCCTTGATGGCTGTGTCCGACACGCCGAACAGGATTCCCGACGCTGCTCCCAGCATCATGCCGTGGTGCTCCACCGGGCCGCCCATGCGCGGGCCCATGATCAGCAGGCCGCCGATCCCGAACAGGCCGGCCTCGAAGGAGATCATCGCCGCCTGGGAGAAGTGCGAGTGCGCGCCGTGCATCGACGGCAGCGTCAGGCCCAGCAGCACCAGGCCGGTCGCCGTCATGCACAGTCCCAGCCATTGCCGGCGGCCGACGTCGAAGCCGAACATGCGGTCTGCCATCACCGCGATGAACACCACCCCGCCCGCCAGCGACACCTGGATCACCGACATCGGCGCGAGCGCCAGCGCCGCGACGTGCAGACCCCAGCTCGCGGTGGCGGTGATCATGCCGAGCGTGAACCACTTCGACGAGAACAGCGCCTTGCCGGAGCGCAGCGGGTGCAGGACCTGCACCTTCGGCACGTCGTTGGCGCCCCGGAACTTGTAGAAGAAGCCGAGGTTCGCCACGAAGGCGCACAAAAGGGCGAGGAGTATTCCTAGGTCGAGAGTCATGGTCGGGGCGGGTGCATCCATCGGCTCAGGCGGGCGGCTGCTTTACTGCGCGCTGGCCGCGTAGGCGGATCGACAGGCTCCAGCAGACTACCCTCCCCAACCTGTATGCACCCTAAAGAGCCGCTCCGCCTCAGCGAAGATGGCGCGAGCGCGTCCGCCATAGGTCGCGAAGGCGCCGTGGAGAAGCCGCTGCTGATGGTGGACATCGACGGCGTCCTATCGCTGTTCGGCGTTTCTATCCTCGCGGACGCCGACCCGCGACTGGCCGAAGGGTCGTTCCATTCGATCGAGGGCATACCCCACTTCCTTTCGGCCACCGCCGCCGCGCACCTGCTTGGACTGCGCCCGCTGTTCGAGCTCGTGTGGGCGAGCGGCTGGGAAGATCGCGCCAACGACCATCTCCCCCACCTGCTCGGAATGCCCGCGGGCCTCCCGTTCCTGCGTTTCTCACGCTCCGTCGGGCGCTCCAACGCCCACTGGAAGCTCGACGCGATCGAAGACCATGCCGCTGGGCGAGCGCTTGCATGGATCGACGACGCGCTCAACGACGAGTGCCACGCGTGGGCACAGCAGCGCTCCGCCCCCACGCTGCTCGTGCAGACGGAGCCCCAGAGGGGACTCACGGAGCGGGAGGCGGGACTGCTGGAGAACTGGGCGCTGCAGCTGCCCGCGCGTTAACGAGCTGAGGCCGCCCACGCCCGAGGACGTGGACGGCCTCTCGCCGTGCTGCTGAATCTGCTGTCTACTCCGGGTCGGGGAGGTCTCCCTCGGGGATCTCCAGACCGGCGAGCTCCTCCACGAAGCCGGGGTCGGTGCCGCCGGCGCCGATCTTCTCCAGCGACGCGAGGTCGGCGTCGAACTCCTGCCCGTAACCGCCGTTGAACGCGTCTCCACCGGCGAGGCCTAGCTCGGCCGCGATCTCGTCCTGGTCGAGCAGACCGACGTCGTCGATCGCGCGGGGCAGCGGCTCGGACGGTTCGATCTCGATGCGGCGGTAGCGCTTCAGGCCGGTCGCCGCCGGGATCAGCTTGCCGATGATCACGTTCTCCTTCAGCCCGTTCAGGCGGTCGATCTTGCCCTCGAGGGCCGCGTCGGTGAGCACCTTGGTGGTCTCCTGGAAGGAGGCCGCCGACAGGAACGAGTCGGTGTTCAACGAGGCCTTCGTGATCCCGAGGATGATGTCCTCGAACTGCGCGCTTTCTCCGCCTTCGCCGATCACCGCGTCATTGGCCTTCGCGAACTCGAACCGGTCCACGAACTGACCCGGCAGGTACTCCGTGTCGCCCTTCTGGTCGACGCGGACCTTTTTGAGCATCTGACGGACGATCAGCTCGATGTGCTTGTCGTCGATGTCCACGCCCTGTGACTTGTAGACCTCCTGCACCTCCTTGACGAGGTACTGCTCGGTCTCGGTGCGACCGCGAATGGCGAGCAGCTCGTGCGGGTAGACCGACCCCTCGTTGAGCTGCCTGCCCGCTTTGATCTTCTCGTCCGCGCTCACGAACAGGCGCGTGCGCCGCGGGAAGGCGTGGCGGTGCTCCTCGCCGGCGGCGTCGGTGATGACGACCGTCAGCGCTTTGTCGGTCTCCTCGATCGACACCACGCCATCCTCCTCGGCGATTTTCGAGAGACCCTTCGGGCGTCGTGCCTCGAAGAGCTCCACGACACGCGGCAGACCGTGCGTGATGTCCGCTCCGGCGACGCCGCCGGTGTGGAACGTGCGCATCGTCAGCTGCGTGCCGGGCTCTCCGATCGACTGCGCCGCGACGATTCCCACCGCGTCGCCGATCTGCGCGAGCGCGCCCGTCGCCATCGCGCGGCCGTAGCAGGCCTGGCACACGCCGCTCGGGGCCTCGCACTTGAGCGTCGAGCGCACGGGCACCTTCAGCTCGGCGCCCTTCTCGTGGTCTTCGGCGAACGCCGCCACCATGTCGGCCAGCTCCGCGCGGTTGATTTCCACGCCCTGCTCGGCGATCGTGCGGCCGCGCTTGGTCGCGATCTCCCTCGCGGCGACGCGCCCAACGAGGCCGTCGTTCGGTTCGCCGTCGGACTTGAACACCGGCATTTCGATGAAGTCCTCGGTGCCGCAGTCGGTGTCGCGGATGATCACGTCCTGAGCAACGTCGACCAGACGCCGCGTCAGGTAGCCCGAGTCCGCGGTACGCAGGGCCGTGTCCGCGAGGCCCTTTCGCGCGCCGTGGGTGGAGATGAAGTACTCGAGCACCGACAGGCCCTCCATGAAGTTGGCCTTGATCGGGCGCTCGATGATTTCACCCTTCGGGTTGGCCATCAGACCGCGCATGCCCGCCAGCTGGCGGATCTGCTTGAAGGAGCCACGCGCACCCGAGTTGGCCATCATGAAGATGGGGTTCAGGACGTCGAGGTTCTGGACCATCGCCTCCGCGACCTCGTCGGTGGCGGCGTTCCACTGCTCCACGACCGCCTCGTGGCGCTCCTCCTGGGTGATCAGGCCGTCGTCGTACTGGCCAGTGATGTCGCCCACGAGCTTGTCGTACTTGTCGAGGATTTCCTGCTTCTCCGGCGGAACGACCACGTCGTTCTTGGAGATCGTGATCCCCGCCTGGGTGGCGTACTTGAAGCCGAGGTCCTTGAACGCGTCGAGGACCAGCGAGATCGTCGTCGCGCCGTAGGTCTGCACGAGCATGTCGATCAGCCTGGTGGTGTCGCGCTTCTTCATCGACTGGTTGACGAACACGTACTTCGACGCGTCGAACTCGTCGCCCAGCGCCTCAGCCAGCGCCCGCTCGATGCGGTCGTTGTAGATGATCCGCCCGATCGTCGTCAGCACGTGCCCGCCCTCACGCCCGTAGGCACGGAACTCGGCGAGCTCGTGCAGCTTGACCACACCCGCCTCGTAGGAGAGTTCTGCCTCCTGCGCAGTACGGAACACGTGCGGACGGGGGTCGTGCGTCGCGCGATCGATCGTCGCCAGCTCGTCGGCTTCCAGGCCATACGTGAGGTAGTACGCGCCGAGGATCATGTCCTGCGTGGGCGTCGCCAGTGGCGCGCCGTGCGCGGGGCTGAGGATATTGTTGGAGGAGAGCATCAGGATGCGCGCCTCCGCCTGGGCCTCGGCCGACAGCGGCAGGTGCACCGCCATCTGGTCGCCGTCGAAGTCAGCGTTGAACGCGTGGCACACGAGCGGGTGGACCTGGATCGCCTTGCCCTCCACGAGCAGCGGCTCGAACGCCTGGATGCCCAGACGGTGGAGCGTGGGCGCGCGGTTGAGCAGCACGGGGTGCTCGTGGATGACCTCCTCGAGCACGTCCCACACCTCGGCGATCATCGAGTCGACCATCTTCTTCGCCGCCTTGATGTTCTGCGCGGACTTGCGCTCCACGAGGCGGGCCATGATGAACGGCTTGAACAGCTCGAGCGCCATGATCTTCGGCAGGCCGCACTGGTGCAGCTTCAGGTACGGGCCGGCCACGATCACCGAACGGCCGGAGTAGTCCACGCGCTTGCCGAGCAGGTTCTGGCGGAAGCGCCCCTGCTTGCCCTTGAGCATGTCCGACAGGCTCTTCAGCGGCCGGTTGCCCGGGCCGGTGACGGGACGCCCGCGGCGGCCGTTGTCGAACAGCGCGTCGACGGCCTCCTGGAGCATGCGCTTCTCGTTGTTGACGATGATCTCCGGCGCGCCCAGGTCGAGCAGCCGCTTGAGGCGGTTGTTGCGGTTGATCACGCGGCGGTAGAGGTCGTTGAGGTCTGAGGTGGCGAAGCGACCTCCGTCGAGCTGAACCATCGGGCGCAGCTCCGGCGGGATCACCGGCACCGCGTCGAGCACCATCTGCTCGGGCTTGTTGCCCGACTGGATGAACGCGGAGACGACCTTCAGGCGCTTGACCGCGCGGGCCTGCTTCTGGCCTTTGCCGGTCTTGACCTGGTCCTCGAGTTCGACGCGTTCGGCCTCCAGGTCGACCTGCTGGAGCAGGTCGCGGATCGCTTCCGCGCCCATGCCGCCGCGGAAGTACTCGCCGAAGCCGTACGGCGAGCCGAAGCGCTCCTTCAGCTCGCGGAACGTGGTCTCGTCGTGCTCGATCTGCTTGGGCTCCATCGTCTTGAACAGCTCCCACACGCTGCGCATCCGCTCGGCCGCGTCCTCGATGTACGCTTCCGTGTCGGCGATGTCCGCCTCGAAGGCCTTCGCCAGCTCCTTGGTCTGCTTCTCGCGCTCGTCGTCGGCAAGTTTCGCGAGGTTGATGTCGAGCGAGTCCGCCCACAGGTGGTCGTCGTCGTTGAAGTTGGTCTGTTTGCCGCTCTGCAGGTACTTTTCACGGCGCTTCAGCGACTCGCGCAGTTCGAGCACGCGCTCCTCGCGCTCGGCCGCGTAGGCGTCGAGGACCTTGTTGACCTCCTTCTCCAGCGAGTCGATGTCCTTCTCGCGCGCCTCGTCGTCGACCCAGGTGACGATCGAGGCGGCGAAGTACAGGACCTTCTCGAGTTCCTTCGGCGCCATGTCCAGCAGGTAGCCGATGCGGCTGGGCACGCCCTTGAAGAACCAGATGTGGCTGACCGGGGCGGCCAGGTCGACGTGGCCCATGCGCTCGCGGCGGACCTTCGAGCGCGTGACCTCCACGCCGCAGCGCTCGCACACGATGCCCTTGTAGCGAACGCGCTTGTACTTGCCGCAGTAGCACTCCCAGTCCTTCGTGGGACCGAAGATGCGCTCGCAGAAGAGCCCGTCCTTCTCCGGCTTCAGCGTGCGGTAGTTGATCGTCTCGGGCTTCGTGACCTCGCCCGAGCTCCAGCTGCGGATCTGCTTCGAAGAAGCGAGGCTGATCTCGATGGCGTCAAAATTGTTTATGTCGATCATGGATGAGAGACTTTCTGACTGGGGGTTAGACCGGAGGTCGAAAGGGGGCGAAGCCCCCTTGTGTCGATCATCTGGGTGCGCTTTCGCTCGCGGGTGAATCAGGCATTTGGGTTTCAGGCTTCGAGATACTCACTCTGCGGACTCGTCTGGGACCAGGCTCTCCAGGTCCACGTCAGCCGTCGCATCGACGTCGAGCAGCTCCTCGACGCCGACCGCGTCGTCCTTCTCCTCCTCGTCGGTCTCCTCCGTGGCGGCCGCGTCCGTCGTGTCCTCGCTGTCGAGCGTCTCGTCGTTGCTCTCATTCGTCAGCGCCCTGACCCCGGAGAGGTCGATGCCGAGCTCCTCGGCAGCCCTCAGCAGGTCGTCGTCCTCGTCGCGCATTTCGGCGCGCTGGCCCTCCTCGGAGACGACGTTGACGTCGAGCGCCAGCGACTGCATCTCCTTCAGCAGCACCTTGAACGACTCGGGAATCGACGGCTCGGCGATGTTCTCGCCCTTGACGATCGCCTCGTAGGCCTTCACGCGGCCGACCGTATCGTCGGACTTGATCGTGAGCATCTCCTGCAGCGTGTAGGCGGCGCCATAGGCCTCCAGGGCCCAGACCTCCATCTCGCCGAAGCGCTGTCCGCCGAACTGCGCCTTGCCGCCCAGCGGCTGCTGGGTGACGAGCGAGTACGGGCCGGTCGAGCGGGCGTGGATCTTGTCGTCCACGAGGTGCAGGAGCTTCAGGATGTACATGTAGCCCACCGTCACCTGTTCCTCGAACGGCTGACCGGTGCGCCCGTTGAACAGCGTCATCTTCCCCGACGCCTGCTCGCCCTCGCGGCGGGACTTGTCCACGTCCATGCGGATGCGCCCAACGTGTGCGTCCTGCCACTTGACCAGCGCGTTGTCGACGTCGGCGACCGTCGCTCCGTCGAACACGGGCGTGGACACATACACCTTGCCGGTGCCGTTGCCCGCGTGCGCGTCCTTGTAGGCCTCGGTGCCATCGTCGTACCAGCCCTGAGCCGCGGCCCAGCCGAGGTGCGTCTCGAGGATCTGCCCGACGTTCATGCGCGAGGGCACGCCCAGCGGGTTGAGGATCACGTCGACCGGCGTGCCGTCCTCGAGGAACGGCATGTCCTGCTGGTCGACGATCTTCGAGATGACGCCCTTGTTGCCGTGACGGCCCGCGAGCTTGTCGCCCTCGGAGATCTTGCGCTTCTTGGCCACGAACACGCGCACTAGGTCGTTGACCCCGGGCGGCAGATCGTCGCCGTCGTCACGGCGGAAGGTCTTCACGTCGATCACGACGCCGCCCTCGCCGTGGGGAACCTTCAGCGAGGTGTCGCGCACCTCGCGCGCCTTCTCCTTGAAGATCGCGCGGATCAGCTTCTCCTCGGCCGTCAGCTCGGTCTCGCCCTTGGGCGTGACCTTGCCCACGAGCAGATCGCCGGAGAGAACCTCGGCGCCGATGCGCACGATGCCGCGGTCGTCGAGGTTGCGCAGCGACTCCTCCGAGCGGTTGGGGATGTCGCGCGTGATCTCCTCCTCGCCGAGCTTCGTCGTGCGGGCGTCGATCTCGTACTCCTCGATGTGGATCGAGGTGAGCTCGTCGTCCTGCACGAGGCGCTTGGACAGGATGATCGCGTCCTCGAAGTTGTAGCCCTCCCACGACATGAACGCCACCATCAGGTTCTTGCCGAGGGCCATTTCGCCCTTGTCCGTGGAGGAGCCGTCGGCGAGCACGTCGCCCGCCTTGACCTTCTGGCCCGTGCGGACCATCGGCTTCTGGTGGATCAGCGTGCCCTGGTTGGAGCGCATGTACTTCTGCAGCTCGTACTCGTCCTTGGTGCCGTCGGTGGCCTGCACGACGATCTGCGTGGCGTCGACGTACTCCACGGTGCCGGCGTTCTTCGTCAGCAGCACGTCGCCGGTGTCGAGCGCCGCGCGGCGCTCCATGCCGGTGCCGACCAGCGGCGCGTCGCTCTTCAGCAGCGGCACCGCCTGGCGCTGCATGTTCGAGCCCATCAGCGCGCGGTTGGCGTCGTCGTGCTCGAGGAACGGGATCATCGCCGTGGCGACCGACCAGATCTGCTCGGGGGAGACGTCCACGAGGTCGACGTCTTTCGGCCCCACCGTCACGTACTGACCGGCCTGCGTGCGGCACAGGATCTCCGTGCCCTTGAGCTTGCCCGTCTTCGGATCCACGGGCGTGTTCGCCTGCGCGATCAGCAGCTCCTCTTCCTGCGTGGCGTCGAGGCGGCGGACCTCCTCGGTCACCACGCCGTCCTTGACCACGCGGTAGGGGGTCGTGACGAAGCCGTACTCCGACACCTCCGCGAACGAGGACAGCGAGCCGATCAGGCCGATGTTCGGTCCCTCCGGCGTCTCGATCGGGCACATGCGCCCGTAGTGGGTGGGGTGCACGTCGCGGACCTCGATCGGCGCGCGCTCGCGCGTCAGACCGCCCGCGCCCAGCGCGGACAGGCGACGCCTGTGCGTGAGCCCCGCGAGCGAGTTGGTCTGGTCCATGAACTGGCTCAGCTGCGAGGAGCCGAAGAACTCCTTCAGCGCGGCCACCACGGGACGGATGTTGATGATCGTCTGCGGCGTGATCGTGTCGGCGTCCTCAGTGGTGAGGCGCTCGCGCACGACGCGCTCCATGCGGTAGAGACCGATGCGGAAGGCCTCCTGGATCAGCTCGCCGACGGTGCGCAGGCGGCGGTTGCCGAAGTGCTCGTACTCGTCGAGGTGCTCGGCCACGGGCTCGCGCGGCATGCTGATCGCCTCGGCCGCGTAGTCCTTGATCTCGACCTCGCCGTCCTCGGGCAGACCGAGGCGCTTGGGCAGCGAGACGAGCTCGCGCACGAGCGCGAGGATGTCGTCGTGCGTGAGCGTGCGCGTGTCGATGTCCACGTCCAGGCCGAGACGCGAGTTGAGCTTGTAGCGCCCGACGCGCGTGAGGTCGTAGCGCTTGGGGTCGAAGAACAGCTGGTTGAGCAGCGCCTTGGCGTTGTCGACGCTCGGCGGCTCGCCCGGACGCTGCTTCTTGAACAGCTCGATCAGCGCGCCCTCTTCGGTGCGCGTGACCTCCGTGTCCGCGTCGATCGTGTTGCGGATGTACAGCGAGTTCTCGAACAGCCGCAGGATCTCCTCGTCGCTGGCGTAGCCCATCGCGCGCAGCAGCACCGTCACGGGGAGCTTGCGCTTGCGGTCGATGCGGACGAAGACCTTCCCCTTCTTGTCGATCTCCAGCTCCAGCCAGGATCCACGAGCGGGCATGAGGTTCGCGATGAAGACCTGCTTCTCGCGGTCCTTCGGTTCCATCAGGTACGCGCCGGGCGAGCGCACGAGCTGCGTGACGACCACGCGCTCTGTGCCGTTGATGACGAACGTGCCGCGCTCGGTCATCCACGGGAAGTCGCCCATGAACACGGACTGCTCGCGGATCTCGCCGGTCTCGCGGTTGATGAACGCGACGGTCACGGTGAGGGGACGCGCGTAGGTGAGGTCCTTCTCGCGGCACTGCTCGAGCGAGGCGACGGGCTCGTCGAAGACGAACTCGCCGAACTGCACGGCGAGGTTGCCAGTGTAGTCCTCGATTGGAGAGATGTCGTCGATGGTCTCGCGCAGACCACCGTTCTGGGGATCGGTCAGCCACGTGAACGAGCGGCGCTGAATGTCGATCAGGTTGGGGACGTCAACGGTCTTGTTCAGACGCGCGAAGGTCCGGCGCGTCCGGAGAGCATCTACAGCAGCCAAGAAACGACTCCTTCGGAGGGCGATACACGGGCAGAGGAGGGCGCCGAAGCGCGACTAGGAAAGATAGCACAGGCTATCCCCACCCAGAAGGGCCGCCAGCGCTCACGGACCCCGCCCTTCGAGAAATTCGCGTATGTGGCGCGATCTCGCCTTATCGGGCGGCTGCGACTATCGGCTAGCGCAGCGAACTTTACCGGAAAGCAGCCATTTTTGTTAGCCCCGCATAAAGAAGGCCCCGCGCAAGCGAGGCCTCTGTCCATACCGCGAGCGACGAAGAGCGCCGCGCCCGCTAAAGCGAAGCCGAAGCGCCTATCGAAGCGCCTATTTGAGGTAGCCCCGCCTACGCAAGGTGCTGAGGGCGCTCCTGATCTCGGCACCAGAGGTTGCAAGCGTGCGGCGGTATTTCGCACACTTCCAATCAGCCATCTCGATAGCGGACCGATTTCGCTCGCGTACCCGCTCGATGTTCCGCAGGTTGTTCTGTATGCGTTCTCTCTCCTCGGGCGTCATCGCTTCTCCTCTTTCTGGCTTTGCAGTCTATCGATGCGATCGGCCAGGATCTCGATGTCCAATCGAGCATGCGCGAGGGCCTCGTCGCTCTCCGCGAGCTTCTGCTGGAGGCCTTCGACGGTCTCCAGCGCATTGCTGAGGTCAGTATCGAGGGCCTCTGCGCCCCGCTCGACCCGAGCGATTGGCTCTGATGCCTTGAACGGACCAAGCTCTGCGAGCCAACGACGCTCGACGATCAAGCCGATGACCGAGATCACGACGTACCCGGCGGCGAAGATGAGAGCCACCCTGAGCAGCAGGACGACGACTCGACTGTCGAAGACGTTGTCTACGAAGCTCGGGTTCTTCCCCGTCGGCAGCTGGCTCGGGTAGATCTGTGCGACGGCGGCGATGGCGGCGACCACGAGTGCGAGCAGCACCGCAATCCCGACGAGCGTCTGCCACAGCGGGATCTGCTCCTGTCGGGCATCGCCCTTGAACGCAGCGTCTTCATTCACGCGGCGGATGCTAAGCCGCGCTTGAGCTGGTTCAGTCGAGCGCTCCTCTGGCGAAGCGAGCCGAGTCTTGGTCGCGCGCCCCAGCGAGGCCCTCCAAGCCGTGGGTCGGCGGCGACCCCCCTCCCACGGCTAAAGCGAAGCCGTCCGTCAGATGGTCGTCGCGAAGTCACGACCATCTGACGGACGGCGAAGCGCTACTTGAGCTCGACGCTCGCCCCTGCCTCCTCGAGTTCCTGCTTGAGCTTGTCGGCCTCCTCGCGCTCGATGCCCTCCTTGACCGGCTTGGGGGCCTCGTCGACGAGCGCCTTGGCCTCTTTGAGCCCGAGGCCGGTCGCGGCGCGCACGACCTTGATGACCTGGATCTTCTTGTCGCCCGCGCCCGCGAGGATCACGTCGACCGTGCTCGATTCTTCCTCCGCAGCAGCGTCGCCGCCTCCGCCGCCGCCCGCGGGGGCTGCTGCGGGGGCCGCCATCGCGGCGGCCGATACGCCGAACTCCTCCTCGAGCGCCTTGATGCGCTCAGCGAGCTCGAGCACCGAGATGCCCTTCAGCTCCTCGATCCAATCCTGTGTGCTTGTAGCCATGTGAGTCAGTCCTCCTTGGTGGGATTCGTCTCGGCGTTCTCGGGCTGAGCCTCAGCCGAGACGTCCGCCTGGTTGTCGTCTGCTTGCGCCGGCTCGTCTGCCTCCGGCTCCCCCTCTGGGGGCGATGCAGTCTGTGTGTCCGCTGGCTCCTCGGCCTTCGGCTCCTCTGGCGCAGCAGCCTCCTCGGCTGCAGGCTCCTCCTCCGCGGGCGCCTCAGCTGCCGGTGCCTCGCCAGCGGGGATCTCGCCGGATGCCTTCTTCTCCTGCACCTGACCGAGCGCGACGGCGAGGCCGCCGATGAGGCCGCCGAGCGAGCGCACGAGGCCGGAGATGGGCGAGGCGACGAGGCCGACGAGCTGTCCGTAGAGGACTTCGCGCGAGGGCAGGCGCGAGAGCGAGCGGATCTGCTCGACGTCGAGCGCGGAGCCTTCCATGAGCCCGCCCTTGAAGGGCAGCAGCTGGGTGGCTTTGGCGTAGTCGGCGATCGTCTTGGCGGCCGTGGCGGCGTCGCCGCGGACGAACGTCAGCGCGGTGGGCCCGGCGAGGTAGTCCTTGAGCGCCTCGGCGCCCACCTGGTCGGCGGCGCGCTCGGTGAGCGAGTTCTTGACGACCTTGAACGTGGCGTCGGAGTCGCGCAGCTTGGCGCGCAGCTCGGCGACCTGTGCGACGGTGATGCCACGGTAGTCGACCGCGAAGATCGCCTCGGACTGGTCTATGTTCTCGGCGATCTCGGCGATCGCCACGGCCTTTTGGTCTCGGTTCATGTGGGGCTCCTATCCCGGTCTTGCGCGGCCTGGGCCTGCCGCCGGGGGTCTCTGGTGGCCTGGTGGATGACGCTAGGCGGCGATGCTCGCCGCGGGCGCCTCCTCGAGGATTTCACGTGTGCGGCTGGAATCGACCTTCACGCCGGGCCCCATCGTGGAGGCGAGCGTGATCGTGCGCAGGTAGCGGCCCTTCGCCGCAGACGGCTTGGCGCGCATCAGCTCTTCGATCACCGCGGCGTAGTTCTCCAGCAGGGTGCGATCTTCGAAGCTCGCCTTGCCGATCACCATGTGCACGATCGCGGTGCGGTCGGTGCGGTATTCGACCTTGCCGGACTTGGACTCCTGGACGGCCTTGGCGACGTCCATGGTGACGGTGCCGACTTTGGGGTTGGGCATCTTGCCGGACGGGCCGAGGATGCGCCCGAGCTGACCGACGACGGACATCATGTCGGGCGTGGCGATGGCGACGTCGAAGTCGTCGAAGCCCTCCTGGATCCGCTTGGCGAGATCCTGCGCGCCGACGACGTCCGCGCCGGCCTCTTCGGCCTCGCGCGCCTTCTCGCCCTGGGCGAACACTGCGATCTTGACGTCTTTGCCGAGGCCGTTGGGCAGGGCGATCGTGCCGCGCAGCTGCTCGTCGGCGTGGCGCACGTTCAGGCCGGTGCGGATGTGCACCTCGACCGACTCGTCGAATTTGGCGTTCGTCATGGAGCGCACGAGCGCGATCGCCTCGGCGGGCGCGTATTCGCGGTCGCGGTCGACCTTCGCGAGAACCTCGGAGTAGCGCTTGCCGTGTTTGCTCATGAGGTCACGTCCACGCCCATCGAGCGGGCTGTGCCGGCGATGATCTTGGACGCCTGCTCGACGTCGTGCGCGTTGAGGTCGTCGAGCTTGCGCGCGGCGATCTCGCGCAGCTGGTCCTGGGTGATGGTGCCGACCTTCACGCGGTTGGGCTCGCCGGAGCCCTTGTTGATTTTGATCGCCTGGCGGATCAGCACCGCGGCTGGCGGGGTCTTGGTGACGAACGTGAACGAGCGGTCCTCGTACACGGTGATGACCACCGGGATGACGGTCCCCGTTTCGCTCTGCGTCTGCGCGTTGAACGCCTTGCAGAACTCCATGATGTTGATTCCGTGCTGACCCAGCGCGGGGCCGACCGGCGGCGCGGGGCTCGCCTGCCCGGCATTCGCCTGCAGCTTGATCGTCGTCAAAACCTTCTTAGCCATTTAGAGCTTCTTCACTTGGTCGAATTGGACCTCTACAGGGGTCTCCCTGCCGAAGATTGATACCAGCACCTTGAGCCTGGACGCGTCCTCGTTGATCTCGGAGATCTCGCCGGAGAAGTCTGACAGCGGTCCGGAGACGACCTTGACGGACTCGCCAATAGCGAACTGCGCGCGCGTGCGGGTGGCGGTGGCGACCTCCTTGTGCAGCAGCCGGTCGACCTCCATCTGCGTGAGCGGCACCGGCTCCTGGGAGGCGCCCACGAAGCCCGTCACGCCGGGGGTGCCCTTGACGACGCCCCAGGAGTCCTCGTTGAGCTCCATGTTGACGAGCACGTAGCCCGGCATGGTGCGCTTCTCCACGGTGACCTTCTGGTTGTCCTTCATCTCCGACACCGCTTCGGTGGGGACGACCACGCTGCGCACCGCGCGCTGCTGGCCGAGCGAGATGAGCCGGTGCTCGAGGTTGTGCTTGACCTTGTTCTCGTGACCGGAATATGTGTTGACGACGTACCAGCGAAACATTCAGAGACTCCTAAGAAGCGGCATTTGGGGAAGCAGTTATGAGGGGACGGACCGACTGACGTCAGGTCATCGAAGCGTCAGAGGATCAATTCCACGAATTCCTTGGCGATGTAGTCGGCGAGGCCGAGGTACGCGCCTGCGATTGCGACGAAGCCGAGCACCACGGCCGTGGCCTGGCTGACCTGGCGGCGGTCGGGCCACTGCACGCGCTGGAGCTCAGCCCAGCTGGCGCCGAGAAAGCCGATCGCGCGGTTGCCGCCACGCAGGGGAGCGCCTGAGGGGCGATCGGGATCGCCGCCGCCCCCTCCGTCGTCGTCGCCGCCTCCGCCGCGCGGGCCGCGGCCACCTGGGCCGCCGCCTGCGGGCGCCTGGACCTCGTCGCGCGTGGCGCGCGAGTCGCCGTTGGCCGTCTCCAGCTCCTCGTCGGGCGTGACGGTGACGCCACCGGCGCCGCGCACGAGCGCGGCGTCGAACTCGTCGACGTCTCCAGAGGCGTGCTCGAGCGCGCCGGGGACGTCCGCGCGCACGGGCTGACTGGCCTCGACGCGACCGCCGGCCGTCGTGCCTCGCCGAGCGCGGCGTTGCTTTGCACGTTTGCGGTCACGGGCCACAGCAGCGCTCCCGCGCTAGCGAGTCTCCCGATGGCTGGTGTGCTTGCGACACCAGCGGCAGTACTTGCGCAGCGATACCCGATCGGGGTTGTTGCGCTTGCTCTTGTTTGTCTGGTAGTTGCGATGCTTGCACTCCTCGCACGCGAGGGTGATAGCGATTCGTACGTCTCCGCGGGCCATGATCAGAAATCCCTGCGTCGGTGTGGAAGCGACCCCGGGCGAAGAAAAACCCCGCCCAGGCGCGAGGTGCAGAGCAGTCTAGCGCGCTTGCGCCGCGGGTACCAGCGCGGGTTACGAGACCTTGACGTGGACCACCGGAACAGCGAAGCTCGGGCCGCCGTTTGGCCCACTTCCGAGAAGGAGACACGCACCATGCACCTGCCCGAGCCGATTCCCCCCGCGGTCCACGACGAGTCGTTCGCGGGCGTGACCTACCACATACGCGGGGAACTGGTGCCCGAGCTGCAGATCGAGATCTCCGATCGGTCGGTGATGTTCGAGCACCACGTGCTGCTGTGGAAGGAAACGCAGCTGAACGTGGAGCTGAAGAAACTGCCCGGCGCGATCAAGCGCAAGATCGCGGGCCTGGAGTTCTTCGTGACGAAAACGTCCGGCAGCGGGCGGATCGCGTTCTCGCGCGACTCTCCGGGCCAGTGCATCCCGCTGCACCTGCGCCAGGGCGAGGGGCTGGACGTGCGCGAGCACCAGTTCATCGCCGCGACGGACAACCTCGACTACAGCTTCGAACGGATCAAGGGCGTGCAGAACATGCTGCTCGGCGGCTCGGGGTTCTTCATGGACAAGTTCCGCGCGAGCGACGGCGACGCGCTGGTGTGGCTGCACGGTCACGGCAACGTGTTTCTGGTGCAGCTGATGGAGGGCGAGCAGATCGACGTGGAGGCGGGCGCGTGGCTCTACAAGGACCCCACGGTGAAGCTCGAAGCGGTGACCATGGGCCTGAAGACGGGCATCTTCGGCGGCGGCGGCAAGCTGACGTGGAACCGCTTCACGGGCCCCGGCCGGCTGGCGATCCAGACGATGTTCATCGCTCCGCTGGAGGGCGTGGAGAGCGCGGCGGGCGCCGCGGGCGCGGGCGGGATCGCGGGCGCGTTGATTGGCGGCCTCGCGCGCGGGTAGAAAAGTTTAAAGGCCCCTAACGGGGCCGCTCGGCGTGCGCCGTCCGCTGGCCCCGCGGGCGGCGCACCGCTTGCTCGCGGCTCTGCCCGCGCGCAGGCTCGGAGCGTGACTCGTAAAGGCGTGCGCGGGGTGAGCACCACTCGGGGCATCTACTCGCTTGGAGCGCCTACTCGTACAACGTGAGCGTGGCGAGCACCACGTACAGCGCCACGAGCGCCCAGCCCTCGAACGCGGCGGCCTCGCCATCGCCGGTGACCTGCCACAGCGCGAGCGCTGTGAGTGCGAGCGCGCCGATGTAGACGGGCGCGAGCGCGAACGTGAGCGTGGTGGCGAGCAGGAACGAGATCAGCACGAGCAGCGGGAACAGGAACGCGGCGATCTGCGCGACGGAGTTTTTGACCACCGAGATCGCCAGGTCGGAGCGGCCCTTCCACGCGAGCACGAGGCCCGCGGTGTTCTCCACCGCGTTGCCCGCGATCGCCACGATCACCAGGCCCGCGAACGCCTGGGAGACGTGCAACTGCACGATCGCCGGGGAGAGCGCGTTGACGAACCAGTCCGACACGAACGCCGACGCGGTGCCCGCCACGCCCAGCAGCGCGAGCGTCAGGCCGAGCGACAGTCGCGGGCCGTGCGAGGGCTCCGGCGCGACATCGGGCTTCTGCGACGGGGTCGGGCCCTCGGACGCTGCCGAGCCCCGCGGCGGCGATCCGCCATCGGCCCCGCCCGCGGCTGACCCGTCCGCGCCCGGCGCGCTGTCCGCGCGCAGATACGGCACCACCCACGCTACGTACACCACCAGCAGGCACACCGCGCCGACCGCGGAGATCGCCTTCACGTGGTGGCTCGCGGGGTCGTGCGAGGCGAGCGACAGGCCGAGCAGCACGATGATGAACACCGTCACCTGCAGGAGCGTCGCCGTGTCGCGCGGCAGGCGCTTTGAGAAGCGCATCAGCCCGTCCGGCGAGCGGCGCGCTCCCACCACGATCACGAGGCCCAGCACGAGCAGAGCGTTCGCGAGGATCGAGCCCACGATCGCCGTCTGCGCCACCACCAGCTCGCCCTTCTGCAGCGCGAAGATCACCACGAACAGCTCCGGCAGGTTGCCCAGCGTCGACTGCATCATGCCCGTCACGCCCGGCCCGAAGCGCTCCCCCAACTGCTCCGTGGCGAACGACACCATCCACGCCAGGCCCGCCAGCGCGAGCGTCGCCACCGCGAAGCGCGGCACCGCCGCCCAGGCCTGCTGGTCGGCCACGCCCGCCACCGCGGCGAGCGCCGCGATCGCAATCAGCGCCGCGCGCTCTAATGGTGTGGTGCCAGCCATGCCCGTTGGCGAGAATAGCCTGCGCGTCGGCCACGGACGCATCGCCCAGTCTCGCCACGCGCGACCCGAGCGGGCCGGCCTTGCCGGCCTTCCTAACTAAAAAGGCGCATGCTCGAAAACCCGCTCAGTGGTTCTCGAGGATTTTGTCCACGAGGCCGTACTCCAGCGCCTGCTCGGCCGTGAAGAAGCGGTCGCGCTCCATGTCCGCGCGCACCTGCTCCTCCGGTTTGCCCGTCGCATCCGCGTAGATCGCGTCGATCTCCTGGCGCATTTTGAGGATCTCGCGCGCGTGGATCTCGATGTCCGTCGACTGGCCCTCGAAGCCCGCGGAGGGCTGGTGGATGAGGATCCTCGAGTTCGGCAGCACCGCGCGCTTGCCCTTCGTGCCCGCCGCCAGCAGCAGCGAGCCCATCGACATCGCCACGCCCACGCACATCGTCGCGATGTCCGGTTTGACGAACCGCATCGTGTCGTAGATCGCCAGGCCCGAGTAGATCGAGCCGCCCGGCGAGTTGATGTAGATCGAGATGTCCTTCTCAGGGTCCTGGCTCTCCAGGTGCAGCAGCTGCGCCACCACCAGGTTCGCCACCTGGTCGTCGATCGGCGTGCCGAGGAAGATGATGCGCTCGTTCAGCAGCCTCGAATAGATGTCGAACTCGCGCTCGCCTCGCGCCGTGCGCTCTATAACCATGGGGATCAGCGGCATGGCTTCCCACCCTAGCGCTCAGAGCTCTCGCTCCGTATCCCTGCGCGTCCCGCTGATCGCGCTCACGCTCCTCGCAACGCTCGCGCTCGCCACGGGCGCGCTCGCCATGACCAGCCACGCCGGCTGGCCCCCCATCCAGCACCTCGTCATGGACAAGGGGCCCGCCGGGCGCCAGAACGTTCTGCGCGGCCTCGCGCACCGCCACAACGAGCTGCTCGGCGGCTACGGCGACGACACCATCTACGGCGGAGATGCGGGCGACGTCATCTGGGGCGACTACCACCCCAGCGGCCAGCCACCGCACCAGACCGCCGTCATCCACGCCGGCGACGGCAAGAACTTCATCTACGCCAACGACACCGTCAACTACGTCTGGACCGGCGCCAACCCCGACACCGTCGTGCACGCGCACTTCGGCTCCGGCACCATCCACTGCGAAAACCCCAACATCGTCGTCTTCACCAGCCATCGCGCCCGCCCGCGCTACAGGCTCGCCGGCTGCCGGCGCATCAGCTACTACACCGTCGGCTACTGAGCCGCCGCGGGTAGGGTCGCGCCCCGCGGCGACCTTGCTCACAGGTTGACCGTGCGCATCCCCGCCTCGTCGTAGCGCGCGCCCGTCGCAGTCGGCACCGTGTCGGAGATCCGCCGCAGCTCCTCCGCGCTCAGCTCGCACCTCCGCCGCCGCGAGGTTCTCCTCCAGGTAAGACACGCGCTTGGTGCCCGGGATCGGCACGACGTGCTCGCCCTGGTGCAGCACCCACGCAAGCGCCAGCTGGCCCGGCGTCACGCCCTTCTCGCTGCGCCAGCTCCTTCACGCGCTGCGCCAGCTTCAGGTTCTCCTTCAGGTTCTCGCCCGTGAAGCGCGGGCCGTAGCGGCGGAAGTCGCCCTCGTCCAGCTCCTCCGGCGAGCTGAATCGGCCCGACAGGAAGCCGCGGCCCAGCGGCGAGTACGCCACCAGCGCGATCCCCAGCTCCTGCAGCGTCGGCATGATCTCCTCCTGCACGTCACGCGTCCACAACGAGTACTCCGTCTGCACCGCAGTTATCGGGTGCACAGCGTGCGCGCGGCGGATCGTCTCCGCGCTCGCCTCCGACAGCCCCAGGTGGCGCACCTTGCCCGCCCGCACCAGCTCCGCCATCGACCCCACCGTCTCCTCGATCGGCGTGTTCGGGTCCACGCGGTGCTGGTAGTACAGATCGATGTGCTCCACGCCCAGTCGCCGCAGCGACGCCTCGCATGCCGAGCGCACGTAGTCCACGCTCCCGTCGATCGAGCGTTTCGGCGGTCCGCCGTCCTGACCCGGCTCGAGCTTGATGCCGAACTTCGTAGCCAGAAACACCTCGCTGCGCCTCGCCGCGATCGCGCGACCGACCAGTTCCTCGTTCGTGTGCGGCCCGTACATGTCTGAGGTGTCCAGGAAGTCGCAGCCCAGATCGAGCGCGCGGGCGATCGTGCGCAGCGCCTCCTGCTCGTCCGTCGCGCCGTAGAACGCCGACATCCCCATGCAGCCCAGCCCGATCGCAGACACCTGCGGGCCGTTCACTCCGAGCGTGCGCTTCCTCATCGCGCTGATCCTTTCCCATAGAGATCGTCGTTCGCGGACATAATGTCCGCTGCGGTGTTCCCACTGAACCTACCCAACCTCCTCACCGTCCTGCGCATCATGCTCGTGCCGGTGCTCGTCGTCGCGCTGCTCGGCAACACGCCCGCCGGCGACGTGCTCGCCGCGGTCGTGTTCGCGCTCGCCTCGCTCACCGACTTCATCGACGGCTACCTCGCGCGCGCCCGCGACTCCATCACCACGTTCGGCAAGCTCATGGACCCGCTCGCCGACAAGCTGCTGATCGTCGCCGCGCTCGTCTCGCTCGTCTCGCTTCACCGCCTAGCCGCGTGGGTCGCCATGGTCATCATCACGCGCGAGCTCGCCGTCACCGTGCTGCGCGTGGTCGCCACCCAGGCCGGCGTGGTGATAGCCGCGAGCATGTTCGGCAAGGTCAAGACGTGCCTGCAGATCGCCGCCATCCTCGCCGTCATCGCCGTGCACGGCACGCCCGCGTGGGTCGCCGCGCTGATCTATCTCACCGTGCTCGTCACAGTGCTCTCCGGCCTGGACTACTTCTTCGGCATCCGCAGGCGCATGGCCAAGCTCGACGACGCTCAGGCCGGCGGCTGAGCGCCGGCCCCCGCGCCCGCGTCCAGCCACTCCCCCAGGCTCGTCTGACGCTCCGCCGCGACGCCCGTCGCGATCTCCTCGCGCAGCTCCGACAGCAGTCCGTGACGTTCGGCCAGCACGTTGTGCTGATGGATCGTCTCCAGGTTCTCCTGCCGCGCCGACACGAAGCTCGCGCCATCCAGATCCGCGAACGTGCTCACCGCGCCCGCGATCATCTCCCGCACGCAGTCCTCCACGAAGCGCGGCCTGCGGTGCGCCTTCTCCACCACCTCCACCTCGTCCGAGCGCTTCATCAGCTCGTAGATCTCCGACGACATGCTGTCCTCCGCGATCGCCAGCAGCGTCGTCGCGTCGATCTCCGCGCGCGAGCGCTCAGTCAGGCCGACCTGCAGCGTCGCCAGGCCGCGCTGGTTGTGCGTCGCCACCGGCACGCGATCGAGGATGCGCTCGATCTGATCCTCCGTGAAGTCGTCGCCCGCGAGCCGCTCGCGCGCGCGCCCCGCCACCAGCTCCTGCGCGCACGGGCACGCCGTCATGCCCGTCGCCGACACGCCCACCGTGCGGCGCGTGCCGTGCTCGAACGCCACCGCGCGGCCGTGCAGCGTGTAGATCTCCTGCGTGCGCACGCCCGACACCGGCGCCGGCTTGTGCTCCGGGTAGCGCGCCTCGATCGTCACCTCCGCGCGCTCCGCGCCCTGGCGCTCGCGCACCAGCTCCGCGATGTGCTGCGCGAGCGTCTCCGCGCGAAACTGCGACCCGCCCAGCACCACCTCGCCGATCGCCTCGTTCACCACCTCGTCGAAGCGCGACATGTGCGCGCCCTTCTGGCGGCCGCTCAGATCCACGAAGCAGTCGAAGCGCGCGAAGAACAGCTCGTCGCGGATGCGCACCACCTTCTCCACCCCTGTCACGCCCACGCGCGACAGGCCCACCGCGATCGCCGGCACGCGCGCCTGCACGTCGTCGCCCGCGCTCGTCGCGGGTGACAGCAAGGGGGTCGACGGTGTCGCCTGCACTGTCAGCCAAGCCTAGCGCGCGCCGCCGCTCGCGCCCCACCCGTTGGGAAGCGGCTTCCCCGACCGCAGATTCTGGTATCACTCCGCACATGGCCTGTCGTGCCGGAGGTTGGATCTTTACCAGCCGGCTCGACAGTGGGGACGCAACAACATGTCGGCTCAAACGCAACGCACAGGAGGCTTAGCGTAGGTGAGGGGAGGCGGAACGGGTCCACCGTTCCGATGGGAGTCGTTTAGGTCCTTGGGAGTCAAATTGAGCAACAAGCTTGAGGGTCTGTCTGGCACCGCCGACACCGCGGTGATCGAGATCGAGGAGTTGCAGGGGATCATCAGCGAAGCGCAGGAAAAGGGGTTCCTCGCGGCCGACGTGCTGATCGCGGCGGTCGAGGAGGCGGAGCTCTCGCCTCAGCAGACGCAGGACCTCTTCAGCTATCTGGAGGAGCACGGCATCGACCTCAGCGGCTCCGGCGAAGCCGCCCCGGAGCTCCACGCCGAGGGCCGCGAGCGCATCACCGGCAGCGCGCACGACGACGCGCTGCCAAGCGGCGGCGAGACAGCCGAGCACCCGCTCGCCGGCGCCGTCCACGACGAGGAGGTCGTCGAGCGCGACGAGCAGATCCAGGGCCTACACGCGCGCCTGGAGGAGCTCAAGCGGCCGGAGGTTGACCTCACCGTCGAGCCCAGCCTCGACTCGCTGCGGCTGTACCTGCGCTCCATCGGGCGCGTGCCGCTGCTCAGCGCCGAGGAAGAGGTGTCGCTCGCCAAGCGCATCGAACGCGGCGACGTCGCCGCCAAGCAGCACATGGTCGAGGCCAACCTGCGCCTCGTCGTGTCGATCGCCAAGGGCTACGTCGGCCGCGGCCTCACGCTGCTCGACCTCATCCAGGAGGGCTCGCTCGGGCTGATCCGAGCGGTCGAGAAGTTCGACCACCGGCGCGGCTACAAGTTCTCCACGTACGCCACCTGGTGGATCCGCCAGGCGGTCACCCGCTCGCTCGCCGACAAGGGCCGCACGATCCGCATCCCCGTGCACATGGTCGAGCGGCTCAACAAGCTCATCCACGCCGAACGCCGACTCATCCAGCAGCTCGGGCGCGAGCCCAACCCCACCGAGCTCGCCGACGAGCTCGAGTGCACAGTGCGGGAGGTGCGCGACGTCATGCGCATCACCCAGCAGCCCATCTCGTTGGAGAAGCCCGTCGGCGAGGAGGACGATTCCTCGCTCGCGGACTTCGTCGAGGACGCAACCGCCGAGTCGCCGTTCGAGATCGCATCCGAAGCGCTGCGCAGGGAAAACGTCACGCGCGTGCTCGCCTGCCTGCCGCGCCGCGAGCGCGAGGTCATAGAGATGCGCTACGGCATCGTCGGCGGGCGCTCGCGCACGCTCGAGGAGGTCGGCCGCGCGTTCAACATCACCCGCGAGCGCGTCCGCCAGATCGAGAACCGCACGCTCAAAAAGCTCCAGACGCTGCCCGACGCGCAGCCGCTGCGCGAGGCGTCCTAACGCCGACCCGGCCGCGGGCCGGGCTCAATCGCAGGCCGTCGCGCGCGGCGGCCTGCGAGCGCCGTCGCAAGGCCCTAAACTGACGGCCCCTGGCGGGGTTCCCGAGCGGTCAAAGGGGACGCGCTGTAAACGCGTTGGCTCTGCCTTCGCAGGTTCGAATCCTGCCCCCGCCACTGAGGCAATACTGGATATACTCTGGCCATGGCAAAGGTCATGCTGTCCCTTCCTGATGATCTGCTGGAGCGCATCGACATGCAGGCACGTGCCAGGCACGAGAGTCGCAGCGGCTTCCTGCGGGAGCTGGCCGAACGCGAGCTGGCAGTCAAGGTCAGCCAGGAGCAATCTGGAATCCAAGCCCTGCTCGGCGATCCGGTGCGCCTTGGCGGCGATGCGACAAAGCTGATCCGCCACGATCGTCGCTCCCGTTGATGCTGCTGCTCGACGCGAGCGTGTGGATCGCAGCTGTGGACTCCGAGGACAGGTACCACACCTCGGCCCGGGCGCTCGTTCTCGACCCGGCCAGACCGCTTGGCGCACTCGATCTCACGCTGTACGAGATCGCCAACGTCGTAGGAGTCGTCAAGCGTCAACGCGAGATCGCAAGACGAATCTCCCAGACACTGCTGACGCGCAGCAAAGGCGCGCTCGCACGAGTCGACGAGGCACTCACCGAGCACGCAATCGCGCTCGCCACAGAGCATGAGCTGACCGCCTATGACGCCGCCTACGTTGCCGCTGCTCGCATGCATGCATGGACACTCGTAAGCGCTGACCTCAAGGACCTCGTCAAGCCAGGCCTTGCGGCAGCCCCCGACGATCCGCAACTATAGAAACGCGTCTGCGCCGACCGACAGGAGGTGCGGACCTAGTATCCGCCGATACCCGCTCTGTGAAGCTCGTCGTCAGAGCACAGGTGGTCGCCCGAAACTGGATGCCCGAGATGATGCGGGCCACCCTGCGACGGATCGTCCCAACAGTAGTAGTACGTGTTGCTGGAAGCGGAGCACCCCGCAATGGCAAGGCCCACCACGACGAGCACCAGTGCCACGAGCCGTGCCACGCCGTGAACCCTACTCGTGTCGCTTGACGCAAGCCCACAGATTCGCCTCGCCGCGATTAGCTCCGCAGCGGACTGGGTAAACATCCAACGCCGTGAGTACTGGGACGATCATCATCATTGCCGTTGGCGTCGTGTTGGCGCTGCTGCTCATAGCCGTCGTCGCCCGCGCCGCTGGGCACAGACGTAACGAGCGTCGTCGTGAGCAGGCGGGCGAGCTTCGCCAGCAGGCCAGGAGCCGTTCGATCCAAGCGGAAAGCGCGCGTGCTTCGGCCGACGAACAGGCCGCCGAAGCCAAGCGTGCTGAGGCTGAAGCTGACGAACGCGCCGCTCAGGCGCGGCAGGGACGCGCCGCTGCGGAGCGGCAGGCGATCGAGGCTGAGCATTTGACCGAGTCTGCCCGCGATCAGCACGCACAGGCGCGCGCGATCGACCCGGATGCGAGTGACATCGGCGAAGACGAGGCACTGGCGATCAATGAAGATCCGCGGCGCCCGTCTCCATCCCGCGCCGATACCGACCCAGCCTGACCCGCAGAAACGACTCGCCGCAGCGCGCCCGCTGCGCCTAGACACCAACATGCGCGATCTGCGATATGTTCTGGAAGCTTGCGGTGGCGGAACTCCGGTGCGATTCCGGGGCTGACGCGCAGCGGTGTGGGTGACGATCGGATCGTTGTTCCACTGAGCCTCGAAAGGGCTTGGGAAGGAGATCCGGGAGGTCGATCCCGAGCCCGAATACGCCTCGCATTCAGTGCCCCGATGGTAAGCCTCGCGTATAGGCGGCCGGTGCGCCGCCTATGTATGCGTGCGTGTCGCCGCCCTTAGATCAAGGAGATGGCGACATGAATCACCCCCTCAGGCTCAGTGGGCTCGCGGCTGCGACGCTCCTGGCTCTCACCCTGCTGACTCTCGGGCCCGTCGTTTCGCCCGCCGCAGCGTCCGTCACCGCGACCGAAGAGACAGCCGCAGCCAGGCACGGTGCGGAATGGATCACCGTGCTGCAGGAACCCAGCGGCGAACTCGCCTCCTTCGGCGGGGACTGGTCGATGATCGGCCTGGCGTCTGTGGGCATCAACGCGGCGGATGTGCGCGTCTCGCCGACCGAACCGAGCGCACAGGACTTCTACCTGTCGCTGTGGACTGGCTCGCCCCCCGCTCTTTTCTCGGCGACCGACTTCGAGCGCGCAATCCTCACGGGCTACTCAGGCGGCCTCGAGCCCTCGCGCCTGGATGCTCACACTAACCTCGTCGCCGATCTCGCCGCGCATTTCAACGGGCACGAACTCGGCGAAAAAGGCGCCTCAAACGCCAACGTCTTCGGCGTGCTCGCGCTCTCGGCGATTGGGGCGCCGAGCGACGTGACCGAAACGCTCGCGCAAACCGTGCGCGAACAGCAAAACGCCGACGGTGGCTGGAACTTCGCGGCGGGCGCGAACAAATCCGAAGCGGACCTCACCGGCGCTGCGCTGGCGGCCCTTTGCACGGACGGGGTGTCCAGCACCGACCCGGCGGTCGTGCAGGCCCTGAGCTACTTGCACACGATCCAGGACACCGCCACCGGCGGGTTCGGCAATCCAACCGTCAACACCGATTCCACAGCCTGGGTCGTAAGCGGGCTCAACGCGTGCAAAATCGACCCGAACGCGGCGGAATGGACGACCACGGAAGCCAAGACCCCGATCGACTTCCTGCTCGCTCAACAGAACGGAGACGGCAGCTTCCAACGTCACGCGCACGACGAAGAAGAGGACTTCTACTCGACCCAGGATGCGGTTCGGGCACTCACCGGAACCGGATTCATCGCTCCACCGCCACCGCGCAGCCAAAGCGCGCCGACGGTACGCCCAGCTCCCACCGTCGCGGCAGGCACACCCGTCCCGATGACACTCGTGCTCGACAGCGCAGGACACCCAACTGGTGGCAGCTCGATTCGCATGTGCAAGGTCATCGCGCCGGTGGGCGCCACCGTCGCGCAGGTGCTCGCTGACGCAAGCGATGCGTCCCTGCCCTCCTACTGTCTCTCAGACTTCTCGCTCCAGGATGGGCGAATCTCCCGTGTCAACGGGGTAAGCGCCGAACCCGGCGAATCGGCGTGGGAGGTCCGCAGGGAAGGAGGCGCGAGCGAACTCAAAGCCACCGGCACGGTCGGGCTGGGCGCGCTCATACAAATTCGGCTCGTCCCAAGCAGCGACACGCCTGGTGCGCCGACCCAATCGCCGCCCTCCTCTGGCGCGCCGATGACGACCACGCCCCTGACGACGACGGCAGGCACACCGACCCGCACGTCTGCGAACGGCTCGCCCCGCCTGGGAGTGCGGGTCCGAGCGCTCACACGTGTGCACCACGGGCGCCTCACCGTCGAGCTGTCCTGTGCACCACAGGCAGGGGCCGCCGGCTGCTCCGGCGTGGTACGTGTGCGCGTCGCGTTGCGGGCGCGGCGCGGCGCACCTGTGCGTAGACGCGTCGTGGGCGAAGGCAAGGTTCAGATCGCCGCGGGAGCCTCTCGCACAATGACGATCGACCTAAGTGCCTCGGCGCTGAGAGCCCTACGCGCGCGCGATGACCGCGTGGCTTGGATCGTGGCCGCCATGCGCGACACCAGCTCCGGCACCAGCGCCAATACGAGCGCATCCACTGTCCTGCGCTAGTCCAGTTCACATGACAAACGAAAGGAAGCAATTCATGCAAAGAAGACAGATCGCGATCCTCGCCGCTGCCTCGCTGCTCGCTCTGCTGACGACGAGCGCTCCGGCAGTGGCCGGCACACCCGCCACGGTGAGCGTACGCGTCGAGGGAGCAACGTCAACGCTGCTGCCACAGACGACCGTCACCACGACCACCACAGCCACACCTCCCCCCGGAAACTGCCCAGGCACCACCGCCGCGGGCGCCCTCCAGCTCGCCACCGAAGGCAACTGGGATCACGAAGAATACGTTCGCACGATTCTCGGCGAGACGCACGAATGGACGATGGGCGACCCTCGCTACTGGGCGATCTGGATCAACGACAAATTCGCCGAAGAAGGCGCCTGCACACTGCAGCTGAAAGAAGGCGATCGACTGCTGTTCCTGGTCGACAAAGCCACCGCGCCCGAATACAGCCCAACGGTTCTCCCACTCGAGCTGAGCGGGGCGCCCGCGGAAATCACGCAGGGCGAATCGGCGACCGTGACCGTCAACAAGTACAGCGCCGCAGGCGCTGCCAGCGCCGCCAGCGGTGTTTCGGTGAAAGGTGGCGAAGCGACGGTTACGACCAACGCCTCCGGTCAGGCGAGCGTCAAATTCAACACGCTCGGGACCGCCCATCTGCGGGGAACCAAGAGTGGGTTCGCCCCAACCGCGAGCGTGGCGGTCTGCGTACACGCCTCGGGTGGGCACTGCTGAGGACTATCGGCTGTCGCTCCGCCCGGATACACGGGCGGAGCGACAGATCCGGCCAATGACGAGACCACGCTTGGAAACGGACCTACGTATGCGCGCCTTTCTCGCCGCGCTTGCCATCGCCTGCCTGACGCCGACCTTCGCGCCCATCGCACAGGCGACGCCCACGCAGGTCAACGTGCGGATCGAGGGCAGGAGCGAAACCCTGTTCGAGGGTCCGATCTGGACCGAAGGTCACGACGTGAGGGCGTCCTCAGATACCCAGGCGCGCCCGTGCGACGGGACCAACAACCACCAGCATGCAACACCCGGTGCCACCCCGACGGCATCCGCCGCCGATGCGATGCGCATCGTCGGAGACACGTTCGACGCACAGTGGTACGGCTCGTCGTTCGACGATTACTTCCTCACTCGCTTCGGACCGGACGAACAGAGCGTCACCGAAGGCGCCTACTGGGGCGTTCTCGTCAACAACGTTCTCACGAGCGTCGGCGGCTGCCAGTATGAGTTGAGCCCAGGCAGTGAAGTTCTCTGGAGCTACGACATCTTCGAGGAACGACCGTTGCTCGCGCTGCTGCCCGTGGACCTTGGCTACTCCTCGGGTCCACGTCCGTTGACAGCGACCGCGGAACTCGGCAAGCCCTTCGAAGTGGAAGTTGTCAACTACGCCAACGAGCAGGAAGGCACCCCGCCTTCGACCCCCGGACTCGCCGGCTCCACACCAGAGCCAGGGGCCAGCGTCTCTCCGGTCCACACAGCGTCGAACGGCTTTGAGAGAATCGAAACCGAACACTCCCTCACTGCTGTCACGGGCGCGCAGGGCAGAGCGAGCATCACCTTCACCAAAGCAGGCTGGCACAGGATCAAGGCCACGGTCGCAACGCCGCAGGGCGGGGAAGTCGCAACTCGCTCGAATCGCCTCGACGTATGTGTCCTACCAGCCAGTCTGCACACCTGTGAAATACCACCAGCGGAAGACCTGGTGCGCACCCCACCGCCAATCGAAATGGAAGGTGTGGGGGAAACGCCTGAACCGCCCGTAGACTCAGTCGGCGTTACGCCAAAAACAGACGGCGGAGCAGTTGGCCCTGAGAGCCCGCCAGAGACCCAAAGTACACTTCCTTTCACGGCTGCAGACAATTCGCCGCGTAGCTCCAGTGCAAGTGTCGAGAAGGCATTTGCACTCCACGACGACCGCTGGCGAGGACTTCACTACCGCGGGCGCTGGCGGCGCAGGAAACAGTCCGGCGCTTGGCGTGGCACCGTCAGTCGCACAGGCGTCGGCGGGGAGGCCTCGGTGCGGATGGGGCCTGGGCGACCCGTCTTCCTGCTGCGCGGAACGGCCGTCGGTGCGACGGTCGAAGTGCGTAGCGGCTCCCGCAGGGTGACCTTCACGGTCGGGCGTGGATCAGGCAGCTCCTCGCGGCGGATCATCGCTCCGGAGCGATCACATGCGGGCATGGTCAGCATGCGCGTACTGAGGGGCACGGTGAGTCTGGATGGCGTGGCTGTCGAACGGTAAACATCGGGCGCCACGGCGCTGTGTGACGACGACGCTCGCCCTGTGCGGGGTGGTCGTGAGCTGTAACTCGCTCTCCGCGCTGGCCGCTCCGAGCAACCCCGCCAACAAGGGAAGGCTCGAAAGCACCGTGCGGTTTCTGCAGGATGCGCAGAATCCCGACGGAGGGTTCGGCGCAAACCTTGGTGGAGAATCCGACCAGGACTTCAGCGCCTGGGTCGCGTTCGCGCTCGCGGCCGATTCCATCAACCCTCAGGACCAGGCCACCAACGGCGGCGTGGACGCATACGCCTACCTGACCACCCACGCCGCCCAAGCCCTGCACCAGGAGATCTGCCGGCCGATCGTCTGCACGACCTCGCTGGAGCGCGAACTGCTCGTCGCCGACGCCGCCGGCGCCTCGCCACGCGACTACGGCGGCATCGACCTCGTGGGCGAACTGCTGGCGCGCGAGCTCCCCGACGGGTCGTTCCCGTTCGTCCCGGGTGGCCGTGGCGAAGTCAACGACACGATCTACGCCATCCTCTCGCTCAGCCTGGTGGCGGAACCCGCCGCGCGGAGCGCCGTCAAGCACGCCACCGCGTGGCTCATCGCCCAGCAGAACCGCGACGGCAGCTTCTCGCCACAGAACTCGCGGCAGCGAAGCTGGAGAAGTGGACATGACGGGCGCGGCGCTCCAGGCGCTCAACGCCCCCGGCAACCCACCCCCGGGCGAATCCCAGCGAAGAGGCGCTCGAGTACCTGCACGAAGCCCAGGAACCGGACGGGGGCTTCCCGAGCGACCTGGCGAAGGCGAATCGAACGTCGCCTCCACCGCCTGGGCGACGCAGGGCCTGTGGGCGGCCGGCGAAAACCCCGAAACCTGGGTGCAGGGCTCGGGCCGCGAACCCCTGCGCTACATGGAATCCCTGCAGCAACCGGACGGTCACATCCGCTACAGGGCGCGCGAAGATTTGAACGGCGTATGGATGACCGCGTATGTGGCCCCGGCATTCGCCGGGCAGCCCCTTCCGATACCCCCCGTGCCTCGCGCCACCCAGAGCACGTCAGCCGCATTGAACTCCGCAACGCCAACGCCAACGCCCGGGTCGGCGGAACACGGTCAGGGTGGAGAATCTTCTCAGCCTGGCGGTGGCGTGATTGCGGGCGGCGGAGGAGCGGGCGCTCCTCTGTTCAGCCGCCCGCAGCCTCAAAGCAAAGGCAGAAAGCCTGGCGGTCGCCGCCAGCTGCGCAGCACTCGCACCCAGGCTGCTGCCCACGAGAGCGCCCGGAAGCGTCGAGACCCGGGCGCCCGCCAGTCTGGCGGACAGGAGGTCAAAGGCGTGCTGCTCAACGCCGGCGATCCAGGCACTCCGGGTCTGCGCGGCGCGGGCGCAGGAGGCGATCAGACCCCATGGCTGGCGATTGGCATCGCCGATGCGCTCCTCCTGTGCGCCTTCCTCGGCACGCAGATTGAGCGCCGGCGGCCCCAGGTGATCCTGTGAGCACGCTCGCAGCCGCAGACGGCCTCGCCGAAGCGCTCGCCCGGATCGCCTCCTCCCTGCATCAGCCAGTCCTCATCCTCGCGTTGCTCGCGCTCCTCGTCTGCGCCGTCGAGATGGGACGCTTCGCGAGCGAGCTGTGGTCTCGCGCGCGGGCCGGACGGGGCGCGCTGGGAAGCCTCGCTCGCCAGGCCATCGCCAACCCCGAGCACGCGGCCGTGCTGTCGGCCCGCGCACCGAGCTCGTTCTCGAGAGACGCGCTGCTCGAGATAGTGCGAGCGGTCCTAGCCGGCGAGCAGGCTCGGATCGAGCATGCGCTCGCCGACTTCGAGCTCGCGGCCCAACGGCGCCTGGATCACACCCGCATACTCGTCCGCGCTGGACCCGCGCTCGGCCTGATGGGCACGCTGATCCCCCTGGCGCCCGGACTCGCGGCGCTGGGTCGCGGCGAAGTGAGCGCCCTCGCCACCGACCTGCGCACTGCCTTCGCCGCGACCACGATCGGGCTGCTCGTCGGCACTGTCGCGTTCGCGCTGACGCTCACGCGCACGAGGATGTACAGCGAAGACCTCACCGCGCTGGAGCGCGCAGCAGAACCATGACTCGCCGTACGGGGCTCGGCCGACACGGCCGCATCGGAGACGACGCCGCGGACCCGCTCGACGGCCTCGTCAATCTGTTCGACATCGGCATCGTCCTCGCGGTCGCATTTCTGATCGCGGGGCTGGGCCTGACGGTCAATCAGCGCACCCACCGCCGGAAGGCGCGCACGCCGACGGCCCAGCAGACCCAAACGCTGCCCGCGCCACCCTCCGACGCTCCCCCCGCGAGCGGCCGCGGTCAACCGGTCGGCACCGTCTACCGCCTCTCCAACGGACAGCTCCTATACGTGCAGAAGCCACGCTGAGGGCCAAGACCGGGAGCTTCAGCCCGCGACCGAAATTGGCCACGGGAGATAATGCCGCCACGTCAGGCAGCCGCGACCGGAAAGGCAGACATGGACTTCGAGCACTCACCTCGCGCGAGCGAGTACCTGGAGCGTGTGGGGAGCTTCATCCGTGAGGAGATCGACCCGCGCGAGGAGGCATACGTGCGCGAGCTGCTCGCATCCGGCGATGAGTGGCGGGTCAGCCCGCTGGTGGAGGAGCTGAAGGGCAAGGCGCGCGCGGCGGGGCTGTGGAACCTGTTCCTCCCCGACGAGGAGCACGGCGTGGGGCTCTCGAACGTCGAGTACGCGCCCCTCGCCGAGCTGATGGGCCGCTCCCTCATCGCGGCGGAGGTGTTCAACTGCAACGCGCCAGACACCGGCAACATGGAGGTGCTGCTGCACTACGGAAGCGAGCAGCAGCGCGAGCGCTGGCTGGCTCCCGCTGCTCGCGGGCGAGATCCGCTCGGCGTTCTGCATGACCGAGCCGGACGTCGCTTCCTCGGATGCCACCAACATGCAGGCCACGGCCCTCGTGGACGGCGATGAGATCGTCCTGGACGGGGTCAAGTGGTGGAGCACCAACGCCGGGCATCCGCGCTGTGAGTTCATGATCTTCATGGGCGTCACCGACGCGAGCGCCCACCGCTACGCGCAGCACTCCATGGTCCTCGTCCCGCGCGACACGCCGGGGGTGAGCGTCGAGCGGATGCTGCCGGTGATGGGCTTCCACGACGCGCCGCAGCGGGCACGGGCAGGTGCGCTTCGACGGACGTGCGGCTGCCGTTGAGCGCCGTCATCGGTGAGCCCGGGCAGGCGCTTCGCGATCGCCCAGAGCCGCCTCGGGCCGGGTCGCGTGCACCACTGCATGCGGCTCATCGGGCTGGCCGAGCTGGCGCTCGAGCTGACCTGCAAGCGGGCGCTGAGCCGCACCGCGTTCGGCAAGCCGCTGGCCAACCTCGGAGGCAACCGCGAACGGATAGCGCAGGCGCGTGCGGCGATCGACCAGGCGCGACTGCTGGTCGCTCAACGCCGCGTGGCTGCTCGACACGCAGGGCGCTGCAGGGCGCGCTCGGGGCGGTCTCGCAGATCAAGTTCGTCGTCCCCAGCATGGCCCAGGAGGTCATCGAAATGGCCATCCAGATCCACGGGGGAGCTGGCGCTGAGCAACGATCTGCCGCTCGCCGGCGCGTGGGCGATCGCCCGCTCCCTGCGTCTTGCCGACGGGCCCGACGAGGTTCACCGCGGCGTCGTCGCGCGACTCGAGCTCGCCCCCTACAAGAGCGACAGCGCGCCGGCCTGAGCGTCGAGCAGCGATGGCGAGGAGCGAACGGGCAGCCCCAGGAGCCCCGCCCGGGGATCAGCCGGGTTCGGTGCGCGGCGAGGACAGCTTCGACGTCGCGCGTCTCGACCGCTGGCTGCGCGAGCGCGTCGACGGGCTCACGGGGCCGCCCGAGGTCCGTCAGTTCACCGGCGGAGCTTCCAACCTCACGTATCTGCTGCGCTACCCCGAGCGCGAGATCTGTGCTGAGGCGCCCGCCGCCCGGGACGAAGGCCGCGACCGCGCATGACATGCGCAGGGAGGCCGACATCCAGCGGCGGCTGCGTCCCGTCTACCCGTACGTGCCCGAGCTGCTGGCGTTCTGCGAGGACGACGACGTGCTCGGCAGCGACTTCTACGTGATGGAGAGGGTCGAGGGCACCATCCTTCGCGGTCGCGGCCGCCAGCAGATCGACGTCTCTCCGTCCACCGCCCGCGGCATCTGCGAAGCGTGGATAGATCGCCTGGTCGAGCTTCACCGAGTGGATGTCGCCGCGGCCGGGCTCGCCGATATGGGACGCGGCGCGGGATACGTCGCGCGCCAGATCGAGGGATGGTCGGAGCGCTACCGCCAGGCCCGCACCTGGAACGTCCCGCGCTTTGCGCGTGTGATGCGCTGGCTCGCCGAGCGCCAGCCGCCGGACAGCGCCAGCTGCGTCGTGCACAACGACTTTCGACTCGACAACGTCGTGCTCGACCCGAGCGAGCCGCGGCGGATCGTGGGCGTGCTCGACTGGGAGATGGCCACGATCGGCGATCCGCTGATGGATCTCGGCAACTCGCTCGCCTACTGGGTCCAGGCCGACGACGACCGCGCCATGCAGCTGCTGCGCCGCCAGCCAACCCACCTCCCCGGAATGCTCACCCGGCGGGAGATCGTCGGTCGCTACTGCGAGGCGACCGGCATCGAGCCGCCGGACATCGTCTTCTACGAGGTCTACGGGCTCTTCCGCCTGGCGGCGATCATCCAACAGATCTATCGCCGCTACCACCGCCGCGAGACCCGCAACCCAGCTTTCCGCCACTACTGGCTCGCCGTCGGCTACCTCGATCGCCGCTGCCGAAGGCTCATCGATCGGGCGGACCGCTAGCCGGTATCGCCGCAACCGAGCTCTTACATTGCTCTGTGCCGCTCCCTGGGGAGCGTTAAGTACTGCCCTCGATGCTGGTCAGGCAGTCGATCCCCAACAAAGGAGCCACACATGTCCAGCGTCCGCAGCAAGCTCATCACGCTCGCCGCCATCGCCGCGGCCGCGATCAGCGCCGCCGCAATCGCCACAGCCGCGACTGGCAGCTCGTCGTCCTCGTCCTCGCCGTCGTCCTCGACGGCCGCCGGGCAGCCGGCTCTGCCGCCGCAGGGCTCCGGCCGCCCGCCCGCTCCGCGCGACCCGTCGCAGGCGGGGCACATGGCGAACGGCAAGACCGAGACGCTGCTCAGCGGCGACACCGCCGCCAAAGTGAAGGCCGCCGCGCTCGCGAAGGTGTCGGGCACCGTGGAGCGCGTGGAGACGAACGTCGACAGCAGCGCCCCCTATGAGGCGCACATCATGAAGTCAGACGGAACCGAGGTGGAGGTCCAGGTCGACAGCGACTTCACCGTCGCCGCCGTCAACACGATGGGCGGGCATCCGCATCCGTAGGGCTTCGGGTTGCCGGCGAGGTGCGCGGGGCGATCCTCCGCCGCCGCGTCCTCGCCGGCTCAGTCTTGACAGGGAGGCGTCGCGTCGGTCAGCGCGGCGTGCGCGTGCGCGCCGTGGACACCGAAGGACAGCCCCAGCGACAGGCCCACGCGATGCAGCAGGTCGAGCAGCTGCTCGCGCTCCGCCGCTGCGAGATCGGCGCACAGCTCGTCCTCGAAGCCAGCCGCGAGCGCGTATGCGCTGGCGAGCAGCTCGCGCCCGTCCTCCGTGAGGTGCAGCGCGCGCGTGCGCCTGTCGAGTGGGTTGTGGCGACGTTCGAGCAGACCGCGCGCCTGCAGTGCGTCGACGAACGCGACCATGCGGCTCGCGGGGATCTGCAGGCGCTCGCCGATCGCCTGCTGGGATTGACCCTCCGCGGCGCCCACCGCGCGCAGCAGTGCGAACTCGCGCGGTTCGAGGTCGAGCGGCGCGAGCGTCTGGTGGAAGCGACGCCCCACGGCGTAGCCGAGCGAGGAGACGGTGAAGCCGACGGAGCGAAACGGCGCGCTCGACACGAGCGCCCGCGCGCCGTCGTCGCTCGCCGTCGCGTCGCTTGTACCCTCCTCGGCAGCTCTCCCCTTCATCCTACGATCATACCCGTGCGGAACGATTAATGATATAGATAGTTCTGCACGGAATTATTACGTACCGAAGCACTTGGGTGCGTGCGATGAGTTTTGCCCTCAGGGGCGGTCTTGGGTTGTGATTCGTATTCATCGCGCGCCGTGACGCTGGCGCGGAAAGGAGCATCGCTGTGACATCGCTGACTCGCTGGGTTCTCGCACACAAACGCATCGTGGTCGCCTTCTGGGTGGTGGTGACGCTCGTGGGCATCGTCACGTCGAACTCGTCGACGAAAGCGCTGAAACAGAAATTCTCCGTCCCCGGCAAGGAAGGCTGGGTGACCAACCAACAGATCGCGCACGACTTCCGCGGGACGGGCGGCAACAGCGCCCCGCAGCTGGCGGTGGTGACGCTGCCGGCCGGCCGGTCGGTGGACTCGCCCTCCGTGAAGCGCGAACTGCAGGGGATCGAAGCGCGCCTGGAGGCCGTCGAGCCGGGCACCCGCATGGCTGGCTACGCGAGCACCGCGAGCCCAACGTTCCTCTCGAGCGACAAGCTGACGACGTTCATCGTGGCCTACCCGCCGCCGGACCCGACGCAGCCGTTCGGCAACAACCCGGAAGCGGCGAAACGAGCGACGAAGGCGCTCGCCGGCGCGACCGTCGCGGGGGCGCCGGTCCATCTCACGGGCTTCGACGCGCTGACGACCCAGAGCGGCGGCGGCGACGGCGGCCCCGGGGTGCTGCTCGAGGCTATGCTCGGCGGGCTCGGCGCGCTGCTGGTGCTCGCGTTCGTGTTCGGATCGCTGCTCGCGCTCGTGCCGATCCTGATGGCGATCGCTTCGATCATGACGTCGTTCCTCGTCGTGTGGGGCCTGACGACGGTCACGGAAGTCTCTCCGATCGTGCAGTTCCTGATCGCGCTGATCGGCCTGGGCGTGTCGATCGACTACTCGCTGCTCGTGGTGGTGCGCTGGCGCGAGGAGCGCGCGCACGGACTCTCGGGCGATGAGGCGATCGAGCGCGCGATGGCGACGGCGGGCCGCGCGGTCGTCTTCAGCGGCACGACCGTCGCGATCGGCCTGCTGGCGCTCGTGGCGCTGCCGTTGCCGTTCCTGCGCTCGGTCGGCTACGGCGGCATGCTGATCCCGCTGATCAGCGTGATCGTGGCGCTGACGCTGCTGCCGGTGGTGCTGGCGAAGCTCGGCTCGCGCCTCGACTGGCCGCACGTCCGCGACGACGACAAAGCGTCTCGCGCGTGGACGCGCTGGGCGAACCTCGTCGTGCGCAGGCGCTGGATCGCGGCGCTCGGCGCGGCTCTCGTGCTCGCGGCGCTGGTGCTCGCGGCGACGAACCTCCAGCTGGGCATCTCAGACGTGAACACGATCGCGAAGGCGGGCGACGCGAAGCAGGGCCTCCTCGCGCTCGAGCGCGCGGGCATCGGCTCCGGCGCGATCGTGCCGAACGAGGTGCTCGTCAACGGATCGACCCCACCGGAGCGCGTCGCGGCGGCGCTCGCCGCGGTGCCGGGCATCCACGGCGCCGTGGCGCCCACCTCGCCGCAGTGGCGTCGGGGCGGCGCGGCGGTCGTGGAGGCGTTCCCGACGCCCGACGCGTCGACGGCAAGCGGCCGCACGGCGCTCGACGCCGTGCGCACAGCCGCTCACGCCGCGGGTCCGGAAGTTCGTCTCGGCGGCCTCGCGGCGCAGAACGAGGACTTCATCCACGCGGTGTACGGCAACTTCCCACTGATGATCGCGCTGATCGCACTGATCACGTTCGTGCTGCTCGCACGCGCGTTCCGTTCGCTCTTGCTGCCGCTGAAGGCTGTGATCCTGAACGTCATCAGCGTCGGCGCGGCGTGGGGCGTGCTCGAGTTGGTGTGGCAGGCCGGTCACGGTTCGAGTCAGATCTGGGGCATCTCCGCGACCGGCTCGATCACGGCGTGGATACCGTTGATGGTGTTCGCGTTCCTGTTTGGGCTGTCGATGGACTACGAGGTGTTCATCCTCGCGCGGATGCGCGAGGAGTACGACGCGACAGGGTCGACCGACACCGCGGTCATTCGCGGCATCGGCCGTACGGGGCGCCTCGTTACGAGCGCGGCGCTGATCCTGTTCCTGGCGTTCGTATCGCTCGCGTCGGGGCCGGAAACGGAAGTGAAAGTCCTCGCCACGGGCCTCGCCGCGGGCATCCTGCTCGACGCGACGATCATCCGTGCGCTGCTGGTGCCCGCTGTGGTCTCGCTGTTCGGGCGCTGGAACTGGTGGCTGCCGCACCTCCCCGCGCGGCTGCTGCGGGTGGAGCCCTCGCTCCCGTCGCGCCTGGCGACCGAAGCCGAGTCCGGATGACGGGCAGCCCCGCCACTCACTCGAACGCGATGGGCGAGAACGGCATCGAGGTCGAAGGCCTCGTGCGCGACTTCAAGGGCGGCGTGCGAGCGGTCGACGGGATCGACCTGCACGTCTCCCCCGGCGAGATCTACGGCTTCCTGGGCCCGAACGGCGCGGGCAAGTCCACGACGGTGCTGGTGCTGACGACGCTCTTGCCGCCGACGGCGGGCACCGCACGGGTGGCGGGCCTGGACGTGGTGCGCCAGGGCGCGGAGGTGCGCCGCGCGATCGGCGCGTCGCTGCAGGAGTCCGCCCTGGACCCGTTCCTGACGGGCCGCGAGCACATGTGCCTGCAGAGCGCGCTGCACGGTCTCGGCAAGGCAGAGCGCGATCGGCGCGGCACGGAGCTGCTGGAGCGCGTGGGGCTGACGGATGCTGCGGACCGCAAGGTGGGCGGCTACTCGGGCGGAATGAAGCGCCGCCTGGATCTGGGCCTCGCGCTGGTGCACGGCCCGAGGCTGCTGTTCCTGGATGAGCCCACGACGGGCCTGGACCCGCAGAGCCGCGCGGCGCTGTGGGACGAGGTGCGCCGCTTGGCAAACGACGGCGTGACGGTGTTCCTGACGACGCAGTACCTGGAGGAGGCGGACGTGCTGGCGGACCGCGTGGGGATCATCGACCGCGGCAAGATCGTCGCGGAGGGCACCCCGGCGGAGCTGAAGGCGGAGATCGGCCGATCGAGCGTGGAGGCGGTGCCCGCCGACCCGGGCGACCGTGAGCGGCTCGCGGGCGTGCTGCACCGCTTCGGCGAGGCCGCGGCGGCGTCGCCGAACGGCGTGGCGGCGCGGCTGCCGGCAGGCGTGGGCGATCTGGCGGAGATCGTGCGCACGCTCGACGCGGAGGGCATCCCGATCGCGGACTTGCGCCTGCACACCCCCACGCTGGACGACGTTTTCCTGGCGAAGACGGGTCGCTCGCTGGAGGGCGCGTGAACGACATGCTGCTCACGCAGGTCGGCGTGCTGGCACGGCGCTCGATGCTGAAGACGTTGCGCCAGCCGTTTCAGATGTTCCCGATCGTGTTCTTCCCGCTGATCCTGCTGGCGGTGAACGCGAGCGGCCTGCGCTCCGCGACGCGCCTGCCGGGCTTTCCGACGCACTCCTACATCTCGTTCGCGATCGCGGTGGCGTTCATCCAAGGCGGAATGTTCTCCCTGATCAATGCGGGGACCAATCTCGCGGAGGACATCGAGAGCGGCTTCTTCAACCGCCTCGCTCTGACGCCGCTGCGGCGTGTGTCGCTGATCGCGGGGCTGCTCGTGGGCGTGGCCGCGCTGGGCGCCCTGCAGTCGGCGGTTTACACAGTGATGGGGCTTCTCGCGGGAGCGCATCTGCAGGCGGGCGCGGGCGGCGTGCTGGTGCTGCTCGCGCTTGGCGCGCTGACGGCGGTGGGCTTCGGCGCGCTGGGCTGCGCCGCCGCGCTGCGCACCGGCTCGGGCGAGGCGGTGCAGGGGCTGTTTCCGCTGTTCTTCGTGTTCATCTTCCTGTCGTCGAGCAACCTGCCGCGCAACCTGCTGCGGACGGGCTGGTTTCACACGGTCGCGACGTGGAACCCGATCTCGTATCTGATCGAGGGCTTCAGAAGCCTTTTTATTTATGGATGGGACGGGGCGGCGTTGTGGCGCGGCTTCGCGGTGGCGATCGGCCTGACGCTACTGTCACTGCTCGCGGTGGCGGGCGCTATGAACACCAGGATGCAGCGCACATGACAAGCGCGCCTGCGACCGGCGGCTCGATCTGGCGGGTGGCGCGGACGATCGCGTGGCGCAGCCTGCACACATACGTGCGCCGACCGGACCTGTTCGTGCCATCGCTGGTGTTCCCGCTGATCTTCCTGGCGAGCTTCGCGGGCGGGCTCTCGGCGCTGGGCTCAGTCCCTGGGTTCCACTTCCCGGCGGGCTACACGGCGTTCCAGTTCGTGTTCGTGCTGTGCCAAGCGTCGATGTTCGCGGGACTGTTCACGGGCTTCTCGCTGGCGTTCGACTTCGAGAGCGGCTTCGCGCGGCGGCTGCTGCTGGCAGCGGAGGACAGGCGCGGGATCGCGCTGGGCTACGCGCTCGTGGCGCTGTCGCGCGCGGCGATCACGCTGAGCATGGTGACGGCGGTGGCGGTGCTGACGGGCATGCGCGTGACGGGCGACGGCGTGGACGTGTTCGGCCTGTATGGGCTGGCGGCGCTGCTGGTGCTTGTGGGCTACGGCTGGGCAGCGGGGGTGGCGTTCCGCTTCCG
This sequence comes from uncultured Solirubrobacteraceae bacterium, assembly GCA_963813055.1. GTDB lineage: Bacteria > Actinomycetota > Thermoleophilia > Solirubrobacterales > Solirubrobacteraceae > Palsa-744. The sequence goes on along the minus strand of CAWEXM010000004.1, from coordinate 342,678 downwards.
CTCGATCCAGGCGGGACCGCTGATGCAGACGCCCGTCTTCCTGCTCATCTTCCTGGCGCCGGTGTACGTGCCGTTGGGGCTGCTGAAAGGCTGGATCCACGCGGTCGCGGGCGTGAACCCGGCGACGGCGTTCCTGGAGGCGGGGCGAGGCCTGATCTCAGGCGTGCACGACCACACGGCGCTCGCGTACGCATGCGCGCTGGCGTTGGTGGCGCTGTTCGCGCTCTGGATGCTTGCGGGCCTGCGCAGCGCGGAACGCTCGGCCTGAGTCGGCTGCGACGGCCTCGCGGGGCGCTGGACGCAAGGCCTGAAGTCCCACCTGGAAACACTGGTCACGAGGATTGCAGCCGCTTTGCGAGCTCCTCGGCTTGACGCGTGCTCACGAGCACCCTGCGCAGCGCGCCGTGATTGCGCACGGCAAACGACAGGCCGGGCACGTTGCGGCGCACGATGAAGAACTCGTCGAGGCGGATGGTGCGCGCGACGTAAATCACCCATGGGAGACGCAGGCCGACTTTCAGGCCGGTCCTCATCGCCTCGCGGACGGGGTCCTGGACGACATGAACGTCGCTGACGTCGGCGCGCGCGACGGTGAGGTTGCGCATCAGTCCGAGCACCCGCTCCCACGGGGCGAGCCGCACTTCCACGGCCTCCTCGCTCACGACGATCTGCATGCTCGAAGCCTAGATGGTGTCCGCGCGGTGGTGAGGATCGACGGCATGGTTCGTTGCACCCGCCGCGGCTCTGGATGACATGTGCTTGTGAGTGAGCCGTTTGGGGGATACAACGAGGGAGAGCAAAGCGAGCGAAGGGATTGGCGATGGCCGAGTTCACAGTCGCACCGACGAGAGTCCTGGTGGTGGCGCACAAGACCGCGGCGACACAGCCGCTGCTGGATGCGGTGCGCGAGCGCGCCGCGCGGGGACCTTGCAGCTTCACGCTGCTGGTCCCAAACCCGGCTCATGGCCTGCACAGGGTCGTGGACGCGGAGGATCAGGGAGCCGGGGAGGCGCAGTCGGTGATCGCGCAGGCGCTTCCGCGGCTGAGCGACGCGGCCGGCACGCAGGTGGATGGGATCGTGGGCGACCCAGACCCGACGGCGGCGGTGCAGGACGCCATCAACCTGCGGGGCTTCGACGAGGTGATCGTCTCGACGCTCTCTCCGCGCATGTCGCGCTGGCTGAAACTGGACCTGCCGAGCAAGGTGTCCGGCATGGGCCTGCCGGTGACGACGGTGACGCCCGCGGACGAGCCCGAGCAGGAGGCAGCGAGACACTTGTCTGCAAGCTAAGCTTAGTGTTTATAACTGAGCGGCCGCACATGGCCGAGAGACGCGGGCATCCTTACGAGACATTTGTCTGTGGAACTTTCGTCTGCGCAGCGCGAGAGTTGGAACGATGGAGACTGTCCGCAGACAATTTGCCGCCAACCTGCGCCACCACCGCGACCGCGCGGGCCTCTCTCAGGAGGCTCTGGCGGACATCTGCGACCTGCACCGCACGGAGATCAGTCTGCTCGAGCGCTGCAAGCGCTCCCCGCGCCTGGAGACGATCGTCATCCTCGCCCACGGCCTGCAGCTGTCCTCGCCGGGAGAGCTGCTGGAGGGGATCAGCTAGGGAATCGAGCCCGCCTCGGCGGGCTGCTCACCCGCGCGGGCGCGATACAGTGCTCGCACCCGCCCAGCTAGCTCAGTTGGTAGAGCACTTCCATGGTAAGGAAGGGGTCCCCAGGGGCCTTTTTCCCTGCTAATGCGGGTGCCCCGTGGGACGTTCGTAGGGCTGTTACAGCATCAATACAGCAGTTTCGCCACTGTTTCGCTCGGGACTCCACGGAGCGGCTGACCTGGCAGCTGGTCGATGCATCGAGCATCGACGCACTCGATGCTTGTGCCCAGCTACTCCCGCGAGGCTCGGCGGATGTCTAGGCCGTGGCCGAAACGCTCGGCATGGCCGCGTGTCGGCAAGAAAGGCCGGCGCTCCTACCAAGTCGGCTTCTACGACCACGACAGAGTCGAGCGCACCCGGACCTTCCCCACGGTGCGCCACGCCCGCGCGTGGATGGACGACTACATCACGGCCGAGCGCCGGGGTCGCGACAGCCTGCGGCGGTTCCTGCTGGACCTCGACGCGAAAGAGGCCAACGAAGCCGAAGGCCGCACGATCGCTCGGGTCCTCGAGCTGTTCATGGAGATCGACGCGCACCCGCGCAACGAGGAAGGCGTCGCGCCCACGACATACGCCCTCTACAAGTCGGTGCTGAACTGCCACCTTCTCGGTAAGCCACGGAGCCAACCCGGCAACAGACGCAAGCTGCCGCCGGCGGACTACGCCGTCGCGATCGCCAACACCCAAGCTAGAGACTTCAACGAGCCGCACACCCCTCGAGCCTGGCGCGAGCAGATGCGCGAAGCCGGGGTGCCCGCGCAGACTCGTCTGCACGCGTGGCGCGTCCTCTCCTCCGCGCTGAGCTGGGCCGCGAGATCACCGGCCGTGCCGGAGATCCACACCAACGGATGCAAGCTCGCCAGAGAACCCATCATCAGCCGCCGACGATCCGCACGCACAGGCGGCACCGGCTACACCCCCGCGACGCGTACCCGTCCGCTGCCCAGCTGGGCGCTCTCGCCGCAGGCCGTCGAGGCGATCCGCGCCCAAATGCTCCTTCGCCCCGCGCCACGCAAGGCGATCCTCGCACACCGCGACGCGACGATCGTGAGCCTGCAATACGGCATGGCGAGCCGCAACCAAGAGCTCTGGGGGCTTCGCTGGTCCTCTCTTGACGGACAGTTACAGAAGTCCTCAGCAGCGGGCAGCTCCAACAGTGGGGCAAGACCGAGCGCAGCACCCAACGCCGCACCGCCATACCCGACATCCTGCGAGAAGACCTCGAGCAATGGCGGGAAATCCTCACACAAGCCGGACACCCAGCCCGCGCGAATGACTTCATCATCCCGGGGAACCTCGCCAACCCCCGTCACGGAGTACGCGAGGCCGAGACAGCCGCCTGCCACCTCAGCAAGTCCCAGGCAAAGACGTGGGGCGCGGACTACTTCACGCCAGCGGTGCAAGCCGCCGCGCAGCGCCCGGAGTTCACGCGCATCCTCGGTGCTACCCCGTATGCGCTGCGCCGCGGCGGCATCTCCCTGCGACTACGTACCGAAGACCCACAAGTCGTCGCCAGCGAGTGCGGCACCAGCCTGAAGATGCTCAGCGACCACTACTCATTCCCCATCGAGGACCTACGCGACCACGAGCCACGACCCGCCGACGTTGAGTGGCGCGCGGCACGCGACGAACTCGCTGAGCCCACCGCGCAAGCACCAGGGATCGCCCCAGCTACACGCCGAGGATCGAGGCTCTCGGCCTGGCTCGCCGCACGCAGGCGACGCGCGGGCGCGGGCGTCAGCGACGCGCGCTCAGGCGGGGCTGGCTAGTAGCTGCTCTGCATAGCCGACTGCGACGAGACGCTCGTCGGTGATCTCGAGCACTTCGCGTAGCTCAGCGATGAGACGGTGCTCGCGCGTGAGATCGGAGTCCGGCGGGGCTACGGCCTCGAGCTCGATGAACCTCCCGAGTCCCTCGACCTCATCGAGGTGTATGCGGACATCGCGCCAGAGGAACAGCCGCCGTCGCTTGGCGACGATGACGCGAACCCCGATGGCGGCGGCGAGAGCGGCGCTAAGCATCGGCCCGTCGTCGACCGCGATGATCCTGTAGCGACTCTCGCGCTGCTGCGGCTCGTTGGCGCGCTCAAACTGGATGAGGTGCGGCTCACCGGGACGCTCCTCTCGGAGCTTCAGCCCACCGTTGGTGACCTCGAAGTAGGTATCGCGTTGAAGGATCTCGCCGTGGTCCTCGGCCCCGAGATTCCGGCACACCTCAAGCGAGCGCTCCGGGTCGGGATCACGGGCCTTGCACTCGATATTTCGCCGCGGGCGCTGAGCCGGGTCAATCACGACCGCGCCGCTCACGATCCACTCGGCTGCAGAACACGTCCGCTCACGCGGAGCGCCAGGCCGCAGAGGACGTAAAGGATGGCGCTCCCGATGAGCGTGAACTTGATGCTCGAGCAGACGGCCGCGAACGGCGGCGCGAAGCTGCCCCCGCTACCGGCGAGCGTGAGCAGAAGGGCGACGTTTTCAATCGCGTCAAACACCGCGGCGGCGAGGGCGAAGTACGGAACGACGACGCCGGCCGCCGCAAGGCGGTGCCACCCGCTCGCCCGTGCGAGGTCGCGGACCGCGAAGCCCGCTAGCGCGAAGAACAGCCCATAGGAGAGCATGTAGCCGTAGTCGAGCACGAGCGAAAGGTGCGCGGCGCTCCTGCCCCTCGCGCCCCATTCAGCGATGATCTGCACGGCACGTGAGCGGCTGCCAGCGAACTCGAAGTCGAGAATCGTTGGACCGTGCGAAACGTGCGACGGGTCGCCCAGTTCGAGGATCACCGTGAATGCAACGGTCGCGACGCCCAGCACCACGAGCTGGAGCCATCTGCGATTAGCGAGCCGGAGGCGAGGGCTAGGCTCGCTCATAGGCCGCGCGCTGGGCGAAACGGAAATGCTCGTCTCGCAACAAATGGATCGAGGTACGCATATAGCTTCAGCAACTTGAGGCGCTCCACGTCTCGGGGGACCGAGGCGCCTGCTGCCGCTCAGTCGATCGTGATCCTCTGTCGCTGGCGTATTCGCCCGTGTGTGACTGTCAGCGTGTAGCGGCCCTTACCGATGCGGCGGCGCTCGGCCAGCAGCAGCTTCATCTTCCTGCCCGAGTCGATCGCTGACCCGGTCGCATAGACGAGCCCGCCGCGCGAGAGCACCGCCGCGCTGGCGTCGGTCGTCTCGAAGGTGACGGTGCCCGCGACGAGCTTGCTCGTGCAGTTCATCTGCGTATGTGTATTGCTCTTGACCTTCTTGGTGAGCTTCGTGCAGGAGACCAGCTCGATCTTCCCGGCCGGCCCTGTGGCGCCCGTCGGGCCTCTGGCGCCTGTCGGCCCTGTCGCGCCCGCAGGGCCAGATGGCCCCGTGGATCCTGTCGGCCCGGAGTTCTGCGCGATCACGGTCACGGGCGCGCTCGTCGCGACTGCGGTAACGCCTGTGATGGGGTAGCTGACGGTCTCCCTGCAGGAGATCGCTTCCCCGGTCTCCGCGCTGCTCGGAGAGAAGCTGTCGCTTGTCTGGCCCGCGATGGGGTTGCCGTTGAGCAGCCATTGAAAGCCGTCGAAGGAGAACGGGCCGGGGAGCGGCTGTTGGAAGGCGAAGTTCGACCACTGTGCGCCCTCGCACACCTGCGGGATGCCTGCCTGGCCACCACCGGCGACCACGGGCGCAAGGATCGAGGCCGCTTGCGCGCCCGTACCGATCTCACCGATCCTGGTTTGGAGGAGCTCGCTGAACCAGAGGTTCCCATCCGGGCCGAGCGTGATCCCCTCCAGTTCACTGGCGGAGGTCGGGGTCGCGAAGTCGCTCGTCGCGTGCGTGACGGGGTTGATCTCACCGATCCTGCTTGCGAAGTCCTCGGTGAACCAGAGGTTGCCTTCCGGGCCAAGCGCTATCGCGCGCGGCCTACCCGAAGGGGTCGGGGCTTCGTAGTCGCTTGTCGCGTGTGTGACGGGGTTGATCTCGCCGATCTTGCTCGCTTCCGGCTCGGTGAACCAGAGGTTGCCTTCCGGGCCAAGCGTGATCCCGTGCGGGTTGCTGGAGGCGGTGGGAGTTGCGTAGTCGCTTGTCGCGTGTGTGACGGGGTTGATCTCGCCGATCTTGCTCGCGTCCGTCTCAGTGAACCAGAGGTTGCCTTCCGGGCCAAGCACGATGCCATCCGGCCCACTGAACGGGGTCGGGGTTTCGTAATCGCTGGTCGTGTGTGTGACGGGGTTGATCTCGCCGATCTTGCTCGCGTTCGCCTCGGTGAACCAGAGGTTGCCTTCCGGGCCGAGCGCGATGCCCAACGGCCTACTGGAGGGGGTCGGGGTTTCGAACTCGCTCATCGCGTGCGTGACCGGGTTGATCTCGCCGATCTTGCTAGCTTCGAACTCGGTGAACCAGAGGTTGCCTTCCGGGCCGAGCGCGATGCCCACTGGGGAGCTGGACGGGGTCGGGGTTTCGAAGTCGCTGGTCGCGCCTGTGAAGGGGTTGATCTCGCCGATCCGGTTGAATAGCTCGGTGAACCAGAGGTTGCCTTCGGGCCCGGCCACAATCTCATCTGGATAACCGAAGGCCCCCGGCGTATGGAAGTCAGTGGTCTTACCCAGCGGCGCCGCTGGTGCGCTCGCAGCGAAGCTCAGCACAACCGCAAGCGCGACCACGATCGCTGCCAAGCCCGCCAGCGGCACGCCCCGCCGCGCCACAGCGCCGCGAGCACCCAAACAGAAGCTGCCGGACACAATGCCCTCCCCACTCATGGTTCGATCTCCCTGACGAGGAAGTTCTATCAGCTGGGACACCCCTGACCGTCGACGCCGTTCCTGACACAGCCAATGGGCGCCCTGGGTATTCGTGGCGATCGCCAGCAGCGGTCACACCGTCGTACTGGGCTTGCTGGGAAGCCCGATGCCTCGGTTCACAGGCGCTTGGTGAAGCCGCGGCGGCATCTCGCTGCGGCTACGTACCGAAGACCCACAAGTCGTCGCCAGCGAGTGTGGCACCAGTCTGAAGATGCTCAGCGATCACTACTCGTTCGCAATCGAGGATCTGCGAGAACACGAGCCGCGACCGGTAGATGTCGAGTGGCGTGCCGCGCGCGTCGCCCTCACCGAGAGGCGCACACAAGAGCAAGCGCTGGTCGCCAGGCCAACCCCCAAAGGAACACGCCCTCGCCGGAAGCTTGCCGCTTTGTTCGCGGCTCGCCGACGCTCTCAGGGGTCGTAGGAGCGAGACGCTACGCCGCTCTCCCTCGAACTCAGCAGACGAGCTCCCTCCATCGTCCAGGGCTAGCGGCAGGGAACACTCAAGGCCGAAGTCCGAAGCGGCGACGAGACCAGCCAACACGCCGGCTACCGCTCACGAGCATGTCTCGACCTTCGGCGAGGGCTTGCCCTGCTTGCGTCTACCGACTGGACTTCCGCAACGACGCGAGCGTGCCCTGCCGAGGTGGTGAGTCAGCCGATGCACCGGAGGCCGGTGCTCGACGCCTTCGACTCGACGCTCATGGTGGTCGCCGTTTCGGTGTTTGACGTTGCCGCGTGTAGCGGGCACTCGATGGGCAAACTCGCTGCCGTGCTGTCCGGAACGGACGACGGCGCTCGCAGACAACGCTTGCCGTCTGTATGCGTCGCAGGACAAGCACGCGCGCAGGCATTTGAAGGCCGTGGCTGGTATCTCGTCGTTGCTTCTCGCGGCTCCGCACTTGCGGCGCCCTGCTGCCTCTTGGGCGAGCGCAGCCCCCGTCGGCGGGACGAGTCGGGGCTGGGGCTATCGCACTTGATGCACCTTGTGTCACGTCTTGAGAGGATGGGGGTGTGGCCGCCATGTACGACGCTCGGGAGTCCCTGTTGCGGGAGTTGGGCGCGGCGCGAGTTGTGTTTGTAGTCGGCGCCGGGTTTACCGTGGCGTCAACTGATCTGGATGCCGCAGCGAGCTGGTCTGACTTGGTGGCACATGGGGTCAGTTTCGCGTCTGCGATCAGAGCGCTGGGATCCGCGGACGCGAGACGCATCGAGGCCTTGGCTGAGAATCGAACCAGCGCCGGTTTGATTGCCGCAGCCTCTGAGCTTGAGAAAAAGCTCCGCAGCGTGCCATCTGGGTTTGACATCTGGATGGCCGAGTCAGCCGGACGGCTCCGTGTCGTGCATCCCGAGCTGCGTGATGCACTGCGTGCCCTCAACGTCACGATCGCCACAACGAATTACGACACGCTCCTCAGTGAGGACGGTGGTCCGCCTCCGATCGTGTGGACCGATGGGCCGCGATCGCTAAAGGTTCTCCGCGGCGATCTCGACGGCATCCTTCACCTCCACGGCGTACACGATGTGCCCGACTCGATCGTCTTTGGCGATGTCGGCTACGACACGGTTCGAGCAGATCAGTTCGCTCAGTTCCGCCAGCAGGTTCTCGCGGCCGTACGGACGCTCGTCTTCGTTGGCTGTGGCGAAGGACTACACGACCCGAACTTGGCGAGCCTGTTCGATTGGCTCAGCTCGCTCCGCGTGCAGCATGCCCACTATCGCCTCGTCCGATCAGCGGAGCGCAGCACCCAACCGCAGGCCCACATGATCGATGTCGTCTACGGCAATGACTTTGGAGACTTGGCGCCGTTCTTGGAGCGTTTGGCTGTCGACGCTGCTGCGATCGGAGCAGCCCGTGGAGGCGCGACACCAGAGTCCGTGCGCGCCGCTGAGCTTACGTCTCTTGGGCCGATTGGCGAGCGGCTCAAAGTGTCAGGACGCCTGGAGAAGCTTGGCCAATACGTCGATGCCTTCATGGAGGTGAGTACCGCTCTCGACGAGGCTCTGTCCCTTCCGGATACCGACCCAATGCGCGAGGAGCTCGTAGCCCGCGTTCGTGCCGAGTGCGCCGGACTGATCCTTCGGGTCGATGGCGATGCCGAGGAGGCGTTTGAGATGGTGAGCCTGGCTCTCAACACGGGCTTTATGCGCTCGAACGCGAGGGCGCGGTTCTACGCGCTGCTGACACGAGCAGAGTCCGGCATCCTCGCAAGGCGCATCTCGGAGGCTCGTGCTGCACTGAATGCCGCAGCCCTGAGCGCGGAGTCTGATGATGACCGCCTTCATATTCTCCAGGTGGAGGCGCACCTCTGCATGGCAACCGAGGACTATGTCGGAGCAGCGGCCTCATGGGCCACGGCGGCGGAACAGTTCAGGACTGCTCAGGCAATCGCGGACGATGACGTAGAGGCCACTCGGACGACACGCGGGATGGCGCTGTGCTTGCACAACCGAGGCTTGGCGCTCGGACGAAACGGGGATCTCGTGGGAGCCTGTCGCGAGTTGCAGGACGCAGCCGCCTGCTTCTCCACGATTTCCGTTCCCGAGGACGAGGTCCCGTGCCTGTACTTCCTCGCCGAGCACCAATTGCGCAGCGGACTCTTCGAGCAAGGGTTCGATCATGTCGATCGTGCGATCACAGAGGCAGCCGCCCATCATCTGGACGTCTGGGAGATGAAGGCTCACGAGCTGAAGGCACGCGCGTTTTACACCCGAGACAAGGATCACGGACGTGACGTGTTGCGCAGTCTGTACTCGGCGTCGCAGGTCGCCCAGCGCATCGGTGACGAAGACACCATTCGGCGCTGCCTCCAAATGACGGCAACCGTGTATGCCGAGAACAACCAGTTCGACGTTGCGTTGCATTATCTGGAGGGAGCGGCGGTCGCCGCGAGATCGAGTGGCGACCCGCTGGCCATTGCGGACGTGGCCAAGCAAGTTGAGGAGGTCACTGCAAAGCAGCCTCGGCCATGGAGCGAGGAGTCGCGTCGTAGGTACTTCGACAGTTCGATGGAAGCCCTCTCACGAACGCTTGAGCCGGCCGAGCTCGCGGCTGCTGGCAAGCAGATCCGGTCCGTAATCTGGCCCGATCATCCGGATACCGATGAAGTTGACCCTACAGACATCAACCGAGGTGGTCCGGACCGCGATGCGAAGGCCGAGGTCGATCTCGCGCCGACACTAAGGGCGAAGCTCGAGGCATCGGCCACTGACGCGGAAGCGGCGCGAATCATGATGCAACTTGGCGGCTGGTACTTGCATCTGCCCGATCCCTATGAGGCAGGGCTGTGGTTCGGCCGTGCCCACAAAGCAGCTATGAGTGCCAACCACGCAAAACTGGTCGCCAGCGCTTTGATCGGCCAAGTTGTCGTCGCCTTGACCGACGACAACTACGAAGCCACACGGGAGATGGCCAAGCTCGACGAGGCGGCCCAAGCCTTGGGCCAACTCCGGGATCCCGAGGTCGAGGCCGCAATCGCCTTCCATCGGGGCCGCCTGTTGGCTGGAGAAGGCCGGTTCGATCAGGCACTGGGCTGGTTCCGCCGCGCTCGGGATGTGGCCAAGCGCGTCCACGAGGACCGGATCGTCGATGACGCCGACGATTGGATACGCCGCATTGAAGCCCATCTACAGCTTCTTGGCCCGGCGCAGCTTTCCTTTAGCGAACTGGCCGAAGAGCTCGCAGGCTTGGAGGCATGGTATCCCGAGGAGCGCGAGGCCCTGCGCAAGTTCTGGTACTACTGGCGCGACGAAGACATCATGAAGAACGCGTCCGCCGTCGGCGGCGTGACGAAGTGTCTCGTGATGGCGCACAGCAACACCGAACTCGACGCGCTCCGCCGCGGTCTCTCCGGTCTGTTCGACCTGATCTTCTACTCATCAGACACTCCGTTCGCCCGCGACTTCGACGACATGGGGACGGAGATCGTCCCGTTCCCCGCCGATCGCCCGTTGCCCCCGTGCGTCAACGTCATCGGGATACCCGTCAAGAGTTCGGACGCCAACAGCGAGACGTCGAGCGATGCCACTACCGAGTGACCATCCGCTCCTTCGCTGGCAGTACTCGCTGACTGGCGACCATCTGTTCGACGACGGACGCCAACCGCGAGCCGCCGCGCTGATTGGCCACCACTGGCCCATCCCCGAGTTGACCTGGACGGACCCACCCGATCCGGCTCAGCAGGGCTTGGGATGCTGGTGGTATCCCCAGGATCTCGCAGCCGCACCCGTGGCAAATGCGGTTGCCGTCCTGAGCGTAGCTGCGAGACTTGGGGCGCTCGCAATCCTCGGCCGCCACGTCCTCGCAGAAGCACCAGAGGTCCATCTGCCGCACGAGATCGAGGTCTCGATGCCCCCGCTATCGGCACACGATACGCCGACCATGCCCGATGCTTCCCTTGCCATGGCGAAGCGCGCCTTGACGAACCTGCTCCTCGCCGCCGACACAGCCAGGCTCAACGACCTCATGAATTGCAAATCAGCGATCGACGAGCTGGCACGAGTCCGGCCTGATTCCGAAGCGATCCCCCTCAGTCTTGGAATCGCTGAGTTCCCTTACATCGGAAGTCCAGGCGCCCGCTCGGAGCGCCGCCACCACCCAGTTGCGATCTTCGATGCCTCGGCTATAGCGCGACCGTCGAGTCCGTGAGGCTCGCGTTTCGCGGCCACGCCAGCCGCCCTGGTTTGCGTGGAAAGAAGGGGCTCCCGCGCGCCCGCTTTCGCCCCGAGTGCGAGCGCTCGATGGGGCCGGTCTGCGGCGCGCCTGCTCGGAACCACGTCCAGGCGTCTCGCACGTGCGAAGCTGCGCTACCACCTCGTTGGCGGCAGCGCGCGTGCGGAGCGTCCCCCATGAGCTGCTCAAGCGCCAACAGCGGTATTACTTGCTAGTCTTACCATATGCGCGTCACGCAGAAGGGCCAGGTCACGATCCCGCTGCCGGTACGGCGGGCGCTCGGCATTGAGCCGGGGAGCGACGTCGAGTTCGAGCTCGATGAGCGCGGTGCGCGGCTGCTCGTTGACCACAACCGGGCCGCCGAGGAGATCCGTCGGATGCGTAGCGCCGGCGAGGGCGAGATGAGCACCGAGGAGATCCTCGCGCTGAGCCGCCGGTAGCTTGGAGACGTTCGTCGACAGCAGCGTCCTGCTCGATCTCTTTACCGAGGATCAACGATGGCTTTCGTGGTCCCAGGAGCAGCTCACGCAGGCAGCCCAGCGAGGCGCGATCATCCTCAACGCCATCGTCCTTGCCGAGATCGCACCCCGTTTCCCCCGCATCGAGACACTGCGCTCGGCACTACCCTCGATGGCGATCACCGAGGAGATCCCACCCGCGGCGGCGTTCCTCGCCGGACACGCCCACGCCGACTACCGTCGCGCAGGAGGAACACGCGAGGCCGTCCTCCCTGACTTCCTGATCGGCGCGCACGCTGCTGTGACCGACCGGCCGTTGCTCACACGGGACCCACGCCGCGTCGCCACGTATATACCCGGCGTAGCGCTCATCGCCCCCGAGCGTTGAGGTCGTCAATCGTAGAATCGGTAGCCGATGTCTGGCTCGGTCTTGGTGTAGCGCCCCCCTTATGGGATGGTCCTCGATCTTGCGGCGAAGATTGGCGATGTGGCTGCGCGAGAGGGGCGTGTCGTTTGCGTATTCTGCACCCCAGATCTGGGTGAGCAGCGTCCGTCTGGGTATCGGGCGGCCGCGGGGTATGCCCGCGCACAGAGCTCTCTAGGCGGCTATCCATCTACCCAAAGCTCGGGTCGGTTACGCTACATGAGCGCCAGCCGGCCGACTTGCTGGCAGCTCCAGATAAGCGCCGGAACAGCTACGATTTGCCGTCAGCGCCGACGTAGCTCAGCTGGTAGAGCGCGTCCATGGTAAGGACGAGGTCAAGGGTTCGAGCCCCTTCGTCGGCTCTGATTTCTTACCAAGACGTCACCGCAGTTCGATACCATTTTTGTCCACGTTTGTACTCGCTTGTCCCATCGGCGAGGGTCTGTAAACTCAGCACAGGAGCCAAAAATGACGCTCTACCTAGAAATAGGGCGTCCCTGGGGTAGCCTCATGGTAAGGAAGGGGTCAACGGTTCGAGTCCGTTGCTGGGCTTCGCCTCGGCGCGGGCACGGTGGTTCGCCGTTCGAACGATCGGGACCGGCACGATCCCATGTGCGATGATCGCCGCATGAACGCCTCCGAGCAGTCTCCCACCCGCCTCGTCTCCGTCGACGATCTCGACTCCTCCCAGGTCACCGTCGTGGAGGACACGCCGCACGGCGCGCTCGCCGTCGGAGTCAGCGCGGGCAAGCCGTTCGCGGTCTCCAACCGCTGCCGCCATCTGTTCGCGTCGCTCGGCAAGGGCCAGGTGACCGAGGACGGGTGCCTCGAGTGTCCGTGGCACGCGGCGCTCTACGACGTCGCCACCGGCAAGATGGTGCGCGGCCCCCAGGGAGCGTTCAAACCGATCGCCGGCGCCGTCAAGGCGACCGCGGGCTCGCGCGCGCTGAAGACGTTCCCCGTCGAGATACGCGACGGCGCGATCTGGCTGCTCGGCTGAGCCGTCAGCGACGGCCCTCGGGCCGCCTCTACGCGGCGGCGATGTTCTCGAACACCGCCGCCATCCCCTGCCCCCCGCCGATGCACATCGTCTCGAGGCCATAGCGCGCGCCGCGCCGCGCGAGCTCGCGCAGCAGCGTCGTCATGATACGCCCGCCCGTCGCGCCGATCGGGTGGCCGAGCGATATGCCGGAGCCGTGCACGTTCACGCGCTCCAGGCCGTCCGGCAGATCCCACTCGTGCAGCACCGCGAGCGCCTGCGCGGCGAACGCCTCGTTCAGCTCGATCAGGTCCATGTCGGCCAGGCTGAGTCCCGCGCGCTCGAGCGCGCGCCTGCTCGCGGGGACCGGTCCGATGCCCATCGTCTCCGGCGCCACCCCCGCGGCGGCCCACGACACGAGGCGCGCGAACGGCTTCAGGCCCAGCTGCGCGGCCTTCTCGGGATGGGTGACGATGCACACCGCCGCGCCGTCGTTCTGGCCGCTCGCGTTGCCCGCGGTGACCGTCGCGTCGGGATCTGAGCGGCCCATGATCGCGCGCAGCTCGCCGAGGCGCTCCAGCGTGGTGTCCGCGCGCGGGTGCTCGTCACGGTCGATCAGCTTCTCCTCCTTGCGGCTCTTGACCAGCACCGGCACGATCTCCTGAGCGAACGTGCCGTCCTCCTGCGCCGCCACCGCCAGACGGTGCGAGCGCAGCGCGAGCTCGTCCTGCTCCCTGCGCCCGATCGCATACTGCCTGCGCAGGTTCTCCGCCGTTTCGATCATGCCGCCCGGCATCGGGTGGTTGACGCCGCCCGCGGTCACGCGCCCGCGCACGAGGCGATCCTCGAGCATCACGCCGCCGCCCTTCACGCCCCAGCGCATCCCCGTGGCATAGAACTCCGCCTGGCTCATGCTCTCCGCGCCGCCCGCCAGCACCAGCTCCGCGGCGCCCGTCTGGACCTGCATGCAGCCGACCATCAGCGCCTGCAGCCCCGCGCCGCAGCGCCTGTCCACCTGCATCCCCGGGACCTCGATCGGCAGGCCCGCGTCGAGCGCCGCGATCCGCCCGAGCGCGGAGGCCTCGCCGTTGGGGTAGCCCTGGCCGAGGATCACGTCGTCGATCTCGCTCGGCGGCAGCGACGTGCGCTGCACGAGCTCGCGGATCACCGTCGCCGCCAGCTCGGTGACGGTCACGTCGCGCAACATGCCGCCGAAGCCGCCCACGGCGGTTCTCAGCGGTTCGCAGATCACAGCGTCGCGCACAGCCAGAGAGCCTATAGCGCGATCTGCACCCGCCGAGGTCCGCTCAGGCTGGGCGTTTCGGGCGGCTTGACGTGCTTGTCGGCGGCGCCCGCCCCGCCGGCCTTCGCGCGCGCCACCAACAGTGAGAACAGCTCCTGCTCGGCGCCGGCGGGAAACGGCGCGGGCAAGCCGAAGCTGAGCAGCTCGACCTCCGCCTGGCCGTGCGCGAAGCCCACTAGCTCGATGAAGAACGGCACCTTCACGCCGCGCAGCGTGAACGCGCCCGCGATCCGCCACGCGAACGTTCCCGACGTGCCCTGCCTCGCGGGGCTTGCCCTGCTGATCGACACGAGCTTCGCGCTCGTCGCGCCATGCGCCTCGCCCGCGAGCAGTTCGCGCATGTAGCCAGTGAGGCACGAGCGCGTGTGATCGCTGCGGATCGCCTTCAGGTCCGCGACCGCCTGCGCGGGCGTAGCCGCGATCGTCACCGAGGAGCTCACGCTCACGTGGAAGATCGCGGCGTGTCGTTCGAAGCTCTTGGAACTCGCTTCGGCGAGCGCCCGGCTCGTGCTGGCGCTCTGCCCGCCCATGCAGCGCGCGAGCTTGCGCGCCGCTCCTTTTTCCTTCGCCGTCTGGCGATGACGTTCGCTTGTGGCGGTGAACCCCGGGAGATCGCTCGTCCTCAGGTTCAGCTTCGACGCCAGCTGCTTCGCCCGCGTCCGCGTGAGCGGCCGTCCGGCGTGCGCGCGAGCGCCTGCATCGGTCTTGGCGCGGCCATGCGATTCGCCGCCGTATCGCGCGCTCTTCCCGCACCCCAACGTGAGACCCCCGGCCGCGCACAGCAGAAGGATGGCGGCCACCCGGCGCACGATCGCAGCCATTGTGGCAGAGCCTGCGCCGATCCCCTCGCGGCCTCCGCCCCTCGCCATCTCAAGCGCTCGCGCCGTCGCCGCGTCCCCCTCCCGCGGTGAGCGTCGTCAGCTCGCGCACGAGGCCGTCCATGCCCGCAATCTCATACGCGGCTCGCTGGCGCCCCGCGCCGCCGCCGCGCGCGAGCAGCGCGGGCAGGCCGTCGAGCTCGCTGACGCAGTCGAGCTCCTGCGCGTACCCCCACGCGAGCGCCAAGGCGTCGTCCAGCAGCTCGCTCACGGGGCGCAGGTGCCCGTCCGCGGCTGGCAGCAGCGCGTCGATGCCGAAGCGCGCGGCACGGAACACCGCCTCCTCGAGCACCTCCGCGGGCGGGTCCGGCTGAGGGTCCGCGTCGGCCTCGTGGCGGGCGAGGCAGTGCGTGAGCGCGACCAGGCTGGCGGTGTCGCACAGCGACGCCTGCGCGTCGAGCGCGCGCACCTCGACGGTGCCGAGCCGTGGGTGCGGACGCAGCTTCCACCAGAACCACGTGTAGTCGGGCACGTCGGCGGCGCGTGCGAGCAGGCGTTCCATGGCGCGGAAGTCCTCGAAGTCGCGCATCGCGCGCGGCACCCCCGAGCGCGGCCAGCCGCGGATGGTGACCTCCCGAGCGGAGGCCAGCCCCGTGTCGCGGCCGTGCCTGAAGGGCGAGTTCGCCGCGAGCGCCTGCAGCAGCGGCAGGTGGCGGCGCAGGCCGTTGAACACGCGGATGGCGGTGTCCGCGTCGGGCATCCCCACGTGGATGTGCAGACCTCCGACGGGCGTCGCGACGGCGTCGCCGAGCAGGTGGCAGATGCGCTCGTATCGGTCTCTGTCGGTGATCTCCGCCTCGCCCTCGCCAGCCGACGGGTGCGTGCCCGAGCCGAGCAGGCCCGCGCCGGTGGCCAGCACCGCGGCGCGCATCGCGGTGAGCGCATCGATCGCCTCGCCCGCGCTGTCGCGGATGTCGGTGATGAGCTCCACCTGGCAGGCGTGCAGCTCGCGCTCGACGGTTCCCTTCACCGGCCCGAGGCGCCGTTGCACGGCCGTCGACGTGTTCGTCTGGCGGCCCGTCACGGGATCGACCAGGAACAGCTCCTCCTCCACGCCGACGGTAAACGGCTTACCCGAGCCGAACGCCGTGCCGGCCTGCTCGCTCGGGCTCATACCAGGAGGTTGCCCGTCCCGGCGGCTGAGGAAACGCACACCGATGAGCGACGTACGCGCTACGCGCCGGTGGCGTCACTTACGAGCTGCTCGTCGGCCTCGACCATCGGAGCAACGTCAGTAGCCAGCTGCGCGTGGCGGCGAACCGCGAGCTCGGCCATGAACACGTCCACCACGTGCGGGTCGAACTGGCTGCCGGCGCACGCGCGCAGTTCGCGCAGCGCTTCCTCTTCGGTTTTCGCTTCGCCGAACGGCGACGGGGCGATCATCGCGTCGAATGAGTCGCACACGAACACGATGCGCGCCGCGAGCGGGATCTCCTGGCCGGCGAGTCCGCGCGGGTAACCGGTGCCGTCGTAGCGCTCGTGCGTGGCGCCGACTATCTCCGCGACCTTCGCGAGCGCGGGCGCGGCGCCGAGGATGCTCGCGCCGATCGTGGGGTGGCGGCGCATGAGCTCCCAGTCGTGCTCGTCCAGCGGCCCCTCCTTGTGCAGCAGCGCGTAGGGCATCGCCATCTTGCCGATGTCGTGCAGCTCGGCGGCGCGGACGGTGTTCAACAGCTCGGCGTCCGCGAGCCCCAGGCGACGGGCGACGCCGTCGGCGAGCTCGGCCACGTGGGAGGAGTGTTCGTGCAGCACCGGTTCATGAGCCGCGAGGATCTGCAGCGCGAGGTCGCGCGTCTGCGTGACGGCGCTCGCGCGGCTGGACTCCTTGCACGCGTACATGCGCTCGTCCGCCAACTGCAGCGCCATGTCGGGACCGCTGGCCTCCTCGGGCAGCATCACCGAGCCGTGCGAGCTGCCGATCGAGAAGCCTTCTCCCTCCTCCGCGAGCGCGAGCGTGCACGCCTCGACCATCTCCTCGCCGCAGTCGCCCCACAGGAGCGCGCAGAACTCATCGCCGCCGAGGCGGTACGCGCGCCCGTCGGCGCCGACGGCGTGCTTGAGCGCGCGCGAGACGCGGCCGAGCAGCAGGTCGCCGCCGAGGTGCCCGAACGTGTCGTTGTAGGCCTTGAAGCCGTCGAGGTCGAACATCAGCAGCCGCACCGTCTTGCCCTCGCTCGTCACGTGCCAGACGCCGGCGAGATCCTCCGCGAGCTGGCGACGGTTGGCGAGGCCCGTGAGCGGGTCGATCGTCGCCTCGCCGCGCTGGTGCAGTTCGGCGGTCTCGAGCGCCCACACGATCGACACGACCGCCGCGAGCAGCGCGAGCGTCGCCATCACCGGCACGGGGTCGTGCAGCGTGGCGTGCGGTTCCAGACCGAGCGTGACGGTGAGGATCACCGCGACCGTCAGCGCGAGTCCCGCGATCACGACCTGCGGGCGAAAGCGCGCCGCGACCATGCCGGCGGGCAGCACCAGCCACGGCAGCGCGGGGCTTTTCGGGCCGCCGCTGAGCACGACTCCCGCGGCGAGCAGCACGAGCGTGACGAGGATCGCGCGCATGCTCACGCGCTCGGGATGGTCGCTGGAGGCCATCCGCCGGTCGATTGAGAGGAAGTTCAGCGCGGAGAGGCCGAACAGCACGAGCGTCCACCATCCCAGCCAAGGCGTCGCTATCAGCAGCGTGATGCCGATCGCCCCGGAGCCGACCTTGCGGATCATGCTCACGCGGTCGTTCGCATCGGCGACGCGCGCGCGGTCCATCTCGGTGGGGCATAGCCAGCTCTGCGACATTCCACCAGCACCGTCGTCCGCGCGAGGACGATGCTTGAAGGCGGCTGGCCGGCTGCACAAAAAATCTCAGCGTTCGCTGAGCGGCGAGGCCTCCGGGTAGGGACTCCTGGCGATGCGGCGCGCCACGCGTCCGCTATCGACGTCGGCGAGGTAGTAGAGGACGGAGAACGCGACGAGCTCCTCGGCGGCGACGCCCAGCCGGGCGCTCTCCGTCTGCACGGCCTCCCATGCGAACTCGTCCAGCGGCAAGCTGAGCGTGCGCTCTGCGTCTACGCCCGCCGCCCGCTCCGCGCCCACAATCGCCCTCGGTTCGATCACGCCACACTTCCACTCAACGGGAGGCGCACGTCGATGCTCACGCGCGGGCGGACCAAAAAAGGCTGAACTTGCTCCAGCACGACGCGAAGCGACGTGTGAGCGGGCGGCTGCCGCGCGGCCGGCTCGTTCGCGCGGCGGCCGATTGCCGGTTTGTGCGCATCGCCACGCGGGTACGTTTCTCACCATGAACCTCGATCCCCGCCAGACGTCATGGCCCACCCGCCGCGCCCCCCGTGTACTCCTCGCTCTCGCGCTGACCCTGGGCGCCTCCGGCCTGGCGCTCAGCAGCGTCGATGCCGCCGCGCCACCAGCCCCCAACGCGAGCACCGGCGGCGCCTCGGGGGTGAGCTACTCCGCGGCGACGTTGCACGGCTTCGTGAACCCTCACGGCCAGGTGACGAACTACGTGTTCCAGTACGGCACGACGCGCGCCTACGGCGCCCAGACGCCGCTCGCTCCCGCGGGCAGCGGCACTAGCACCGTGCGAGTCGCGCAGGCGGTGGGCGGCCTGCAGCCCCTGAAGACCTACCACTACCGCATCCTCGCGACGAGCCCAGGCGGCGCGGTGGTCGGCGGTGACCGCACGTTCTCCACGCCGAAGATCCCGCTGTCGGTGGCGATCGTGGGCGTCCCCAACCCGGTGGTGTACGGGAGCACGCTGCTCGTGGAGGGCACCCTGTCGGGCACGGGTGCGGCCAACCACTTGGTCCAGCTCGAAGTCAACCCGTTCCCCTATCTGACCGGCTTCAAAGTCGTGGGCAACGCGGAGCGACCCACCCCCACGGGCGGCTTCTCTTTCCCGCTTCCGGGCCTGCTGCAGAACGCGCAGATCCGCGTGGTGACGGTGGGCAAACCGGTCGTGTCGAGCCCCGTGGCGCTGGAGAACGTCGCGGTGCGGGTGAAGCTGCACGCTCGCGCGACGCGACGTCATGGCTTCGCGCGGCTGTACGGCACGGTCGCGCCCGCGGAGGTGGGCGCGCTCGTGGGCTTCCAAAGGCTGAAGCCGGGCCACCGGTCGGTGAACGTGGGCGGAACCAACGTCAAGCCCGGCACGAGCTCGGTGTCGCGCTTCAGCCGCGTGGTGCGCGTGCGCCACGGCCTGTACAAGGCGTTGATCAAGGTTTTCGACGGCGCGCACGCCTCCGGCTACAGCGCGCCCGTCTTGATCCGCTGAGTCGTCTGCTCGATCTCGTTCGACCAATTCAGAGACGCCCGATCGCGGCGGTGGGGATACGCCCACACATCGGAACAATTGGGTGTAGACAAAAAACCGCTGACATGGAATGATCTGCGTTCGTTGGAGCGCGTGACAGGGGCGTCCGGCTGGAAGAATCGATTCGGGGAGGCCGAATGGCATCGGGAGGGAGATCGTCTTTGACTGAACGCGCCGCACACGTGGCGCGCGAGACACCTCCAACTCGGATCAAGCCTCTGTACAAGCGCCTGCCGCACGGCCCCCACAGACTCGCGCGCGACGAGGTCATCCTGCACCAGCGCGCGCGCATCCACGGCGCGATGATCGAGGCGGTGGCCGAATGCGGCTACGAGGAAACGAGCGTCAAGCAGGTCATCAGCCTGGCTGGCGTGTCGCGGCGCTCCTTCTACGAGCAGTTCGCGAACAAGCAGGAGAGCTTCCTCGCGACGTTCGACCTGCTCGCCAACCAGACCGCACAGCGCGCGCGCGAGGCCTACCTGCAGGCGGACTGCGACTTGGAAGGGCGGCTGCGGGCGGCGTTCGGCGAGTTGGCGGACATGGCGCGCGAGGAACACAAGCCGACGGTGTTGGTGCTGTTGGAGGCGCAGACCGCCGGAACGGCCGGCACGCTGCGCCTGTGCAAGGGCATCGCCACGTGCGAGCAGATGCTCTCGCGGAGCTTCGTCGAGGAGCCGCACACCAGCCCGCTGCCGACGCCGATCGTGCGTGGAGTCGCGGGTGGTCTGCACAGCGCGACCTCGCTCCTCGTGCGCAACGGGCCGCCCCTGGACAGCGGGATGCTCACCGAGGAGATGGTGCGCTGGACGATGCTGTTCCAGGATTCGGCCGCTATGCAACTGGCGCAGCGCATGACCCCGCGTCTGGGCAGACGTATGCGCGAGATATCGCTTGCGACCGTAAACGCAGCTGAAGAGATAGAGACATTTAGCCGAAACCCGCGCGCGCGGCTGATGCAGACGGCGCTGCGGCTGGCCACGACGTACGAATACCGCGAACTCACCTCTCCACAGATCGCCGACGAGGCTGGCGTTCCGATCGAGACCTTCCTGGAGCACTTCGCCGGCAAGGACGCTTGCTACCTCGCGGCGTTCGACATGGTCGGCGAGGATCTGCTCGCGCTGGTGGACGATGCGGGGCTGAGCACCTCGGAATGGCCGCACGCGGTGCGGCGCGCCGTGGCGCGCCTGATGCTCCACCTGGCCGAGCACCCGCTGCACTCGCGCACGATCGCGCAGGTCGCGTTCTTCGCGGGCAGGGACGCGGTGCAGCACGACCTGGAGCTCGCGCGCACCATCGCCGCGCGGCTCACCGAGGGAGCGCCCGCGGCGCCGCACGGGGAGTTCATGCTCGAGGCGATCGCGGGAGCGATCTGGCACACGATCCGCTGCCAGGTGGCGAACGAGCGCATCCCGCTGCTGGACGCGCTGTCGGACTACGTCTCATACCTCGTGCTCACGCCATCGATCGGAGCGCAGGCGGCGGTGGAGATCCTCGGCGACGAGGTGCTCGCGTAGCGACTGCGACGCCGCGGGCTAGCGGCGCTTGCGCGTGAGGCGCTCGGCGAAGTACGTGAGCACGACGCCCACGAGCAGCGACAGCACGATCACGATGATCAGCGGCGCGTGGCCCGAGCCGAAGATCCAGTTGACCCTCACTTCTTTGACGTTCAGCACGGCGAAGAGAGTGATCAGCACCGCGAGGATCACGAGCGCGCCGCTTCGCGCCAGCTCGCCGCGGCTGCGCTTGGCCGCCGTGTTGGGAGCTTTCTCAGATCCCGGTGGCTTTCCGGTGGGCGCAGACATGTGCCTGCGTGGATCCTAGCGGGGTCGTACGACGCGAAACAGCTCTACGTCGGCGTGTCGGTCGGAGTGTCCGCGTGCAGCTCGGCGCGCACCCACTCGCAGCCCGCGGACAGCTCCTCCACGCCGAGCGCCGCGGCGACGTTGAGCGCCATGCCGTGGCGGAAGAAGTCGTCCAGGCGCTCGGGCTCGGCGCCTGAGAGCTCGCCCGCGAGCGCGACCAGCTGCGCGTAGCGGTGGCGCACGCACGCGCGCACGGCCTCGTCGTCGCACGCGGCGTAGGACTGGTGCTGGAGCATCAGGTAGTCGCGGTCGCTGAGCAGCAGGTTCCTGTATGCGCGCCCCATCGCCTCGAGCGCGTCGGCGCAGTCCTGATCGGCGCGCCCCTCGCGGTAGTCGCGCGCGGCGCGTTCGAACATGTCGGCGACGCGCTGGAAGCTCCGTTCGAGCGCCGCGAGGAACAGCTCGCGCTTGTTGGAGAACAGGCTGAACACGTACGGCTGCGCGACGCCCACGCGCCGCGCGATGCGCTCGACGGGCGTGCCGTGCAGGCCGCCGTGGGCGAACTCGTGAACGGCCGCGGCGATCAGCTCCTCGCGGCGCTCGCGCCGCGGGGACGCGCCGGCGCGCGTGCTCGCCGGCGACGATCGGCAGCGCGCTCAAGCGGGCTCCCCCCGAGCAGCGGCGCGCCCACGCGCGACCTGCTGCATCTGCGCGCTGCGCGCGCCTCCGCGTGCCTCGCCTGCGCGGCCTCGCCGACGCGCGCGGTGGCGAAGGGGAACACGAGCACCACGAACGCGCCCGCGGCGAGCACCGCGACGGCGACCCACAGCGAGGGGTACAGGCCGTTGACGAACGCCTGGCGGGAGCTGTAGCCGCCGGCGCCGGTGAACACCGACGCGAGCACCGCCACGCCGAGCACGCCGCCGACCTCGCGGATGGCGTTGTTCGCGCCCGACGCCTGGCCCGCCTGCTCGGTGCGCACGGAGGCGAGCACCGCGTTGGCGGACGGGGCGAACACGAGCGCCATGCCGGCGCCGGCCATGATGAAGGGGACGATCATCTGCGCGTAGGACACGTGTGTGGACAGTATGGCCGCGATCCACGCGAGCGCGCCAGCCTGAAGCGTGAGGCCGGCGACCATGAACGGGCGGCTGCCGAGTCGCTCGGAGAATACGCCCGCGAGCGGCGCCACGACCATCGACGCGCCGGTCCACACGAGCAGCTTCAGCCCCGCCTGCAGGGGCGTGTTGCCGAGCACGTTCTGCATGTACTGGGAGAGGAAGAAGATCGAGCCGAACATGCCGAAGTACATGCTCAGCGACGCGACGTTGGTGACGGCGAACGAGCGCTTGGCGAAGAACCCCATCGGCAGCATCGGCTCGCGCGCGCGCAGCTCCCACAGGACGAAGCCGGCGATCAGCAGCGCGCCGCCGATCAGGCTCGTGAGCACCGCGGCGCTGCCCCAGCCGAGCGACTGGGCGCGCACGAGGCCGAACACGATGCCGAACGAGCCGATCGAGCCGAGCAGCAGGCCGGGGACATCCAGCGTTCCGTACGGGCCGCGGCTCTCGCTGAGCACGCGCGCCGCGAGCGGGATCATGGCGATGCCGATCGGCACGTTGATCCAGAAGATCCAGTGCCAGGAGATGCCCTGCACGACCGCTCCTCCGACGAGCGGTCCGAGCGCGACGGCGATGCCGCTGATGCCCGACCACACGCCGATGGCCATGCCGCGCTTCTCAGCGGGGAACGCCTCCGCGAGCAGTGTGAGCGTGAGCGGCGTGACGACCGCCGCGCCGGCGCCCTGCACGGCGCGCGCGGCGACGAGCAGGCCGGTCGTCGGCGCGAGCGCGGCCATCGCCGAGGCGGCTGTGAAGATGGTCATGCCCACCACGAACATGCGCTTGCGCCCGTAGCGGTCGCCGAGCGCGGCGCCGGTGAGCAGCAGCACGGCGTAGGAGAGCACGTACGCGTTGACGGTCCACTCGAGCGACTGGATCGACGCGCCGAGGTCGCGGTGGATGGTGGGCAGCGCGACGCTCACCACGAGGTTGTCGAGCACCACCATGAACAGCGCCGTGGAGACGATTCCCAGGGTCCAACCGTTTCTGCGCGTGCCGCTCATGACGTCCGCCTTTCCTTAGTGACCGCTAATCTTGGTCGCAGATTAGCAGCCACTAATAAGTTCGTCAATAGGAGGGCCGCAGCGCGGGCGGCGAATACCATGGGTGTGATGAAGCTGAGCACAAGCGCGGCGCTTGCCATGGGGCTCGTGAGCACGGCGTTGCTGGCGGGCTGCGGCTCGGGCACGAAGACCGTGTCGGCGACGACGCCGCCGGCGGAAGTGCAGACGACCGGCGCGAGCACGCAGCCGACGACGAGCACCGGCACGACCGCCACGTCGACGACCCCGAGTACGACCACGGGCGGCGGCACGCCAGCGCCGAGCACCACGAGAACGGCGCCCGCGCCCGCGTTCGCGCAGCAGGAAACGCACGCCGAAGGCGTGGGCCAGGCGGCGGAACTGGTGCGCAGGCACGGCTACACGCCCAACAGCGCCTCCGAATACCACTCCAGCCAGACCCTGCGCGTGCTCGTGGGGACGCGCACGGGCTCCGCGGACGGCTACGGCCAGCAGGCGTTCTTCTTCGTGGGCGGGCGCTATCTGGGCACGGACACGAAGGAGCCGAGCGCGACCGTGAAGGTGATCTCCCAGAGCGACACCGAAGTGACGCTCTCCTACGCGCTGTATCGCAAGGGCGACCCGCTGAGTTCGCCCACGGGCGGGCACGCGACCGTGCGCTTCGAGCTGAACGACGGCAAGCTGCAGCCGCTCGGCACGATCCCGCCGGCCAGCTCCAGCAGCGGCCTCGCGCGCAACTGATCCCGGCGCGTTCGGAGGTTCCTATCGTGGTGTGTGGAACGAACGACACCGCGAGGAAAGGACCTGGAGCGATGAGCGTGAAGATCGAAGGCAAGGCTGAGGAGCTGCTGAAGGGGAAGAACTTCGCCCACGTGGCGACGCTGCGCGCGGACGGCTCGGTGCAGACGGCGCCCGTGTGGGTGGACGTGCAGGACGGCCGCCCGGTGGTGAACTCCGCGGAGGGACGCGCATGGCCGCGCAACCTCGAACGCGACCCGCGCGTGACGCTGACGGTGCAGAACATGGAGAACCCGTACGAATACGTCGAGGTGCGCGGCCGCGTGGCGGAGCGCACGCACGACGGCGCTGACGAGCACATCGACGCGCTGGCGAAGAAGTACCTCGACAAAGACACCTACCCCTTCCGCGCGCCCGGCGAACAGCGCGTGATCATCCGCATCGAGCCCGAGCACGCGCACGTGTGGGGCGGCTGACCGTCCGGCCCCGCGTCAGACGCCCCTGAGCAGATGGCGGCGGTTCGGGCTCACGTCCGCCGCAGCAGCCGCCGCCACAGCGACGGGGCGCGCGGCTGCGTGCTCAGCCACTCTTCGCGTAGAACCAGTTCGCCTGCGGCGCGCGCCTTCAGCACGCACTGCGTGTGCGCGTGGCGACGGCGCGCGCTGTCACCTTCGGGCGCGATCAGCATATGCTCGCTCAGAGAGGCCAGATGAAGACCGCAAATAGGACAGCGATACGTCGCGGGCTTGCGATTGGCCGCGCCGCGTACCGTCCACCACGCAGCCGGCGGAAGCTTGGGCATCGCCCCATTCTCGCGCCCTGGAGCGCCACGCTCGCGGCGGGCGTCGCGGTGGGCCTCGCCGTGGCGCTCACCCGCGCCGCGCGAGGGCGCCGCCCTGCGTCTCTCACACGCGAGGATCGACGGCTGGGGCTGGCCCCGGGCGAGCCGCCGCTGGACGGCCTGCAGCGCATGGCGCTCGGCCAGATCGACATCGCGATCGAACAGCTCCAACGCGCGAGCGGGGATTCCGCGAGCTCCATCAGGCGCGAGCGCAAGCGTGCGCGAGAGGGGACCGGCGCGAGCGAGAAGCGCGCCACCGGGGGCGCGAGCGCAGTGCACGAGACGCGCAAGGCGCTCAAGCGCCTGCGCGCGCTGCTGCGGCTGCTCGAGCGGGAGCTCGGCGCGGACACATACGCGCACGAAGACGCCGCCGTGCGCGACATCGGGCGGCGCCTGTCGGGCGCGCGCGACGCGCAGGTGATGCTCGACACGCTCGACGGCCTCGTCGATCGCCATCCGCGCAAGCTCGCCCGCCGCAAGGGCGTGCGCAGGCTGCGTCGCGCGCTGCTCGCCGAGCGCGAGCGGGTGGAACGCGAGACGCTGGGCGAGGGCGAGGAGCTCGCGCGGGCGCTCGCGCAGCTGCACGACCTGCGCGAGCGGGTCCTCGCGTGGCGCCTGTCCGGCCACGACCCCGCGACGAAGCTCGTCGATCGCGACCTGCGCGATCTGTACGCGCAGGGGCGCAAGCGCTTCCGCCGCGCGCGCCGCAGGGATGGCAAGGACGTGCGCATGATGCACCGCTGGCGCAAACGCGTCAAGGACCTGCGCTACGCCGCCGAAATGCTCGAGCGCAGGCCCGCGGCGCGCAAGAAGCGCGGCAGCACATCTTCGCGCCTGCAACGCCTGGCCGAGCGCGCCGACACGCTCGCGGAACTGCTCGGCGAGGACCACGACCTGGCGGTGCTCGCCGAGCGCGTGCGCGCCGAAGCCAAGCCGCGGGGGCGTCGCGGCAAGAAGTCACAGCGAGTCGGACGCGCCACGCGCAAGCAGCTGCTCGAGCTGATCGCGCGCCGCCGACGCAAGCTGCGCAGACGAGCGCTCAGCGAGGGCGAGCGCCTGTACCGGCGCAGCCCCAAGAAGTTCGCGCGCAGGATTCGGCGCTAGCGTCACAGAGCCAGCCGCCACGCGCCGGTCGTCCCGCGAGCAGCGGAGGCCACCTTCGAGCCTCTCAGCTGACGGTCACGACCGTGAACTTGCGTGTGCCTCTCGGCAGCGCGACCGACACCTCATCGCCCACCGCGCGACCCAGCAGGGCCACCGCAACGGGGGATTCAGCCGACAGCAGGCCGTCACCGGGCGATGCGTCGTGGGAGCTCACGATCCGCCACGTCTTCTCCGCGCCGTCCTCGTCGCGCACCAGCACCGTCGAGCCGAAGCCCACCACTCCGTCCGGCCCAGCCGCGTCCTCCTCCACCACCACCGCGTGCGCGATCTTCTCGCGCAGCCTCGCGATCTTCGTCTCCAGGTGCGCCTGGTCGTTCTTCGCGTCGTGGTACTCGCTGTTCTCCTTCAGATCGCCCCATTCGCGCGCCGTTTTGATCCGCTCCGCGATCTCACGGCGGCCGTCGTTCTCCAGCGCCACCAATTCGGCCTTCAGGGCCTCCAGGCCATCGGCCGTCGTCAGGTTGCTCGCCTCCATCATCGGCACCCAGCCTACTCCTCCCACCGCGCACGCCGAGCATTGGCGCGACAGCGCCAACCCTTAAAAATCAGAAATACGTGCTCGCGGGCGAGGACAGCAGCGCGTAGATCTGCGCGATCGCCGCCTGGTACAGCAGCTGCGCCGAGGCGGGCGTGCCCGCCACGAACACGTTGTCGCTCAGACGGCGGAACTGCCAAGCGTCGTTCACGTACGCCTGCGCCTGCGTCTTGCCCGGCGGGTCGTGCGTGATCGAGTCCAGGTACATCACGTTGCGGAAGTACACCGACGGGAAGAACGGGTTCTCCAGCGACAGCAGTTCCGGCGTGAAGTAAGCCGCCGCCGCCTGCGCCGTCTGGCGCGCCTGGAACAGGTATTCCGCGTTGCCCGTCACCTGGTAAAGCAGCGCGCCCGCGCCCACCATCGTGCCCTGGTTGTAGCTCCACAGCATCGGTTCCACCACGCCCCTGCGATTCACGTGGTCCGCGTACATGCCGCTCGGTTGCAGCAGGCAGCTGCGCACCCACTGGTACGCCATCTGCGCGAACTGCAGGTACTGCGCCGTGCGCGTCGCTTTGTACAACTGCAGCGCCAGCTCCACCGCCGGCGCCGTCGTCACCGTGTTGCGGTCCGTGTTTTCCGCCGCGTTCGAGAACGGTATGCCCCCAGGGCAGCCCAGTTCTGGGCTCGTCTGCCAGCCCGCCATCTCGAACGCCATGATCCCCTCCGCACTGCCCAGCGCCGACGCGTCGTGCGTCAGCTTGTACAGCCGCATCAGCTCGATCCCCACCCAGTCGTTGTCGTCGTAGTACTTCGTCCCCCCCGGCCCCGCCGGCGGCGCCACCGTGCCGTCGAACGCCGCCAGCGTGCTCGTGTACGTACCTTCCGCCGCGCCCGAGTTGTTCACGTCCAGGTACGCACGCAGGCCCGTCAGCCGCGCTTTCAGCTGGTGAGTCAGCGACACGCCCAGATGGGGGATGTTCGCCAGGCTCACCGTCGCAGCGAGCGCCTGCGAGAACGGCCACAGGTACGAGAACGGTTCGCCCGCGTACAGCCCCGAGCCCAGCAGGTAGTAGCGCACCTGCATCGCTTCGAACGCCGCCAGCGCACGCGCTGGGTTGCCGCGCAGCTTCGGCTTCTTCGGCTTCTTCGCCTTCGTCTTCGTCTTAGCCTTCGCCACGTGCGCGAACGCCGGGCGCGTCGCGCCAGCCGGATAGCTCGACGCCGCGCTCGCGCCGCCCGCCAGCAACAGGAGCAGCAGCAGCGAGCAGCACACAGCGCCGAGCGAGCGTCTGTAGTTCAGGCCGAAGATCATCGCAGTCAAGCAAACACAACAGCCGGCCGCGCGATTCGATTTGGTATGAAAGCGCTCTTGCGCTTCGACTACGCCACCGTCGGGCATGTCACAGTCGACGTGCTCCCCGACGGCTCCCGCCGCGCCGGCGGGGCGGCCTTCTACAGCGCCCTGCAGGCCGCTCGCCTGGGGCTGCGAACGCTCGTCGTCACGCGCGGGCACCCCAGCGAGATCGAGCAGTTGCTCGCGCCGCACACCCACGAGCTCGAGCTGCGCGTCCTCCCCAGCGAGCGCACCACCACGCTGCTCACCCACGGCGCCGGCGCGGAGCGCAGCCAGCGCGTGCTCGCGTGGGGCGGCCCGATCGAAGAGGACCTCCACATCGACAGCTCCATCCTCCACCTCGCGCCCGTCGCGCGCGAGACCCCCACGCGCTGGACGGGACACAACGACTTCGTCGGTCTAACGCCACAGGGACTCGTAAGGCAGTGGCCCGGTGAGGCGCGCCAGATCCAGCTCGCCGCGCCGCTGCCCATCAGCGAACGCCTCGCCGATCGGTGCAACGCGATCGTCGTGAGCCAGCACGAGCGCGCCAGCTGCGCCACGCTCATCGCACGCGCGCTCGGCGCTGGCGCGACCGTCGCAGTCACAGACGGCCACGCGCCCAACACGTTGCTGCTGCCCAGCGGCGAGCAGGTTGCGCTCCAGGTTCCCGCCGTCGACGCTCCGCGCGACGATCTCGGCGCGGGCGACGTGTTCGCCGCCGCGTTCTTCGTCGCGCTCGCCGCCTCGGAGCCGCCCGCCGACGCGGTTCGATTCGCCAACGCAGCCGCCGCCGTTCGCATGCAGCGGGAGGGCGCCAGCGCGGTTGGCGATCGTGAGGCGATCGAAGCGCGGCTGCGCGCGGTCAGCCGCTGAGCGCCGCGTCGATCAGCTTCGACAGCTCCTCCGTCTCCACGCGCTCGCCCGCGCCGCACGCGCGCGCCGCCAGGATCAGGCTGCCGCCCACCGGCGCCATCTCCACTTTCGCCACCTGCGCGCGCGGCGCGCACGCGTGGATCGCCCGTGTGAGCGGCTCCACGAACACCGCTCCCGCCTTGAACGCGCTGCCGATCAGCCCCACGGGAAACTCCTCGCCGCCGCCCGACTCTCCGCCGTCGAGGCCCGTCTGACCGATCACCGCCGCGATCTGTTTGCTCAGCTCGCGCGCGCCGCGCTCGTACAGCTCGCGCGCCACCTCGTCACCCCGGTCGGCCAGCTTGCCCGTCTCGATCGCAAACGCCGCGATCTCGCCCTTCGTCAGCGGCTTGGAGTACACCAGGTTCGCCGCCGCCTCCACGCTCGGCTGCGCGAAGAACTCCATCGCCGCTTCGCTCAACGCGGTCGGCGGACCGGAGCACTCGCGGTCGCGCAGCGCCGCCCTGATCGACTCCACCCCCAGCCAGTAGCCCGAGCCCTCGTCTCCCAGCACGTGCCCCCAGCCGCCCGCCCGCCACGCGCGCCCGTCGGCCCCCACGCCGAACACGTTCGACCCCGTGCCGGAGATCACCGCCACGCCCGGCGAGCCGCCCGTAGCGCTCGCCCAAGCGCCCACCACGTCGTTCACCACCATCCACGCGTCCGTCCGCGCCGAGCGCACGTGTCCCGCGATCGAGTCCGTGCTCGTGCCCGCCACCGCCAACACCGCCGCCGCGAGCCGATCGCCCCCGATCCCCGCCTGCTCGAGCGCCTCGTCCGCCGCGCCCAACAGCGCCTGCACCGCCGCCTTCGCGCCCACCGCGTCCTCGTTGCTCGGCCCACCGCGGCCGAGGTGCACCGCTCTGCTCTCCAGGTCCAGAACCGCCGCCAGCGTCTTCGTCGCGCCACCGTCGACCCCAAGCACGTAGCGCGCGGCGCTGTTCTCGCTGCGCGCGTCGTTCAGCGAGTCGGGCAGCTTTACGAGCGGGTCGCGGCGCATGGCGAAAGATCCTCCCAGGATTCGCGGACGGGGTTAGGATCAGCCTTGCAATGGACGCACACGCCATCTTTCCCTCCGTGCGCATGCGCACGGGGATGTACGAGTCGTTCTACCTGCGCGCCGTATCCCCCACCGAGCCGGTGGGGGTGTGGATCCGCAACACCGTCCACAAGGCGCCCGGGCGCGCGCCGCGCGGCTCGGTGTGGTGCACCGTGTTCGACGCCCGCAGCGGGGCGCCGTTCATGCACAAGCACACCACCGACGAGCTCAGCGTTCCCGCCGACGGCTGGATCGCCATCGGCCCCGACACCAGCATGGGCTCCGGCTCCTCGCGCGGCAGCTGCGGCCCCGCGCGCTGGTCGCTCACGTTCTCCAGCGCCGAGCCCGAACTGCGCCACCTCTCCCCCGAGCTGCTCTACCGCGCGCCGCTGCCGCGCACCAAGCTCACCAGCCCCGCACCCGCAGCCTCCTTCGACGGCACCGTCGAGATCGACGGACGGCCCGCGATCGAACTCGGCGGCTGGCAGGGCATGGTCGGCCACAACTGGGGCAGCGAGCACGCCGAGCGCTGGATCTGGCTGCACGGCATCGGCTTCCCAGACGCACCCGACGCGTGGCTCGACGTCGCGCTCGGGCGTCTGCTCATCGCTGGGCGCATGACGCCGTGGGTGGCCAACGGCGTGCTCAGCCTCGACGGGCATCGACACCGCCTCGGTGGCCTCGGCGCGCGCGGTCTCACGGTGCAGGAGAGCGCCGCGGGCGCCACGCTCGAGATCCCCGGCCGGCGCGGCGTATCGCTGCGCGCTCGCGTCGACTCCCCCGCGGGGTCCGCCGCCGGCTGGCGCTACGCGGACCCCGACGGGGGCGAGCACGACGTCGTCAACTGCTCGGTCGCCGCGCTCGAGTTGACCGTCCAGATGCCCGGCAGCGCCTCGCGGACGCTGCGCACCGAGTACGGCTGCGCGTATGAGCTGGGGATGCGCGAGCGCGACCACGGCGTCGCGCTCGCTCCATTCCCCGACGGCTGAGCCGCCTATCCGCGTCTCGCGCGGGCGCTCGAGACTATTCCCAGCCGAGGTTGCCGCCGGCCAGTTCCTCGTGCAGCACGCCCGTGTAGGAGCCCGTTTTCGCTTCCGGGTGCTTGAATTCCGAGCACTCGCCTTCTTCGAAGCTGAATTCCATGTTCTTGAATTCTGCGGAGATCTGCAGCTCGTGCTGAAAGCCCGACGGAAACGCCTTCAGATGCGTGTTCGCGACTTCCTCGTTCGTGAACAACGCCGCCGAGAACTGTTCTTCGGGTTTCGCGATCGCCGTCATCGGCACCGTCTGCGCCGGCCAGCTGATCACGCATTTGATGCCCGTGATTTTCATTTCCGCCGCGCCGCCGCCGATTTCCACCGACCCTTCTTCGCCTCCGGTCCCCGTTTCCGCGAAGCCGTTCGCGTGGAAGCTGTATTCCACCGGCGCCAGGAACCTCGTTTTCAGCAGCGCCGGTTCCGCGCCCACTTTGATCGACGTCGCGCAGCCGTGGTAGCGCGCCACGATCTTCAGCGTCGGCGATACTGCCTGCGTGACCAAGCCTTTCGTGCCGGCGCTTTCGCACGTCATGTGTATGGGGCCAAATTTGAACGCCTGCGGCCCCACGCTCGCGCCTTTGACCTTGCCAGGCGTCGCTTCGGAAAGTTCCTTTTTCGCGATGCTCGCGGTGAAATTGTGAGCCAGTGCAGTGGTCGAGCCGAGCGCGACCGCGCCCATCACAACCGCGAGCCCGAGTGTGAGTCTCACGCGTCTCATTCTCCTACGTCCTCGCTTTCGCCCCTGAAGGCTAGATTCGGATTTCGCCAGTTGTTGTCAACTTGTTATCGGGCCGCGGACATTTCGGATCCCCCTCCATCGGCCACGAGAAGGCCGGCGGAGCATACCACAGGGAGGCTGCGCAAAACTTCGCAACGACCCGCAAACCTCAAGCATTGGTGCCAAAATCGAGCCATCTCCGCGCCACTACAGCGATCCGTTCATCACAAACATTCGACGTCCTTTTCGCACGCCGTTTACAAGCCGTTGATACTAGACTTTTGGGTACGAATACGTTTCACAAACGGCCGGAGGGACCGTTGACTGTGACGGGCGCGCGCATACGGAAGCTCATGCTGGGCGTCGCGGGCCTTGCGATCGTCGCCGGGATTGTTGTCGCTATCACCACAGCGCCCAGCTCCGATGGGCCACTGAGCCCACCCTCCCCGCACGGCGTCAGCAAGGCCATGTCCGCGGAACGGCTGTCCGAGACCGAGCAGGATCGGAGGCTGGCCAAGATCTTCAAACGTCTTCGCAAGGAGATCCACCGCCACGAAGGCATCACCGTCGGGCCGCGCGATCGAGCCACCGCCGCTCGCTATCTCGGGCTCGACGTCAGCGAGATCCGAGCGGCGCTGCGCTCAGGGCGCTCGCTCGCGCAGCTCGCCAGCGCCACGCGGGGCCGATCTCCCGCCGACCTCATCGGCGCGCTCATACGCGCGAAAACCGCCACGCTCGCGGCCGAAGCGCGGGCGGGCAAGCTCAGCCGTGCGGCGCACAGCGCAGCGCTCGCCACGCTCGCGCAGCTCATGCGCAAGGAGGTCTACTTCAGTCCTCGAGCTCGCAGCGCGGGTTCTCGATGATCCCGATCGGAACGCCGAACGCGACGGCTTGATCCGCGCGCATGTGCAGTTGCAGTCGAAAATGCAGACATAAGGATTTCCTGAACGCCCGCCGATGGCCGTGCGAAAGGGACACGCCAGTGTCCACAAATCCAGAAGGGGGCCTTGACGTGTCCATGCATTTTGGCAAGCGAAAGATTGCCGGTCTGTCCGTTTTCGTGATCGCATGTGTGATCGGGGTCAGCGCGTACGCGTTCACCGCGAGCAACACCGTTGCGAGCCACTCCGCGGGTGCCGGTGCAGCAACAGTGAGCGGTTACGAAGTCACATCGCCGACGAACTACACGTTCAGCGGCGACGGACTCACGATGACCAAAGTGACGTTCGACCTCGACAAGGCGGCCACCGACGTCGCGGTCGCCCTCACCAAAGGCACGCCGGAAACGGCCGACTGGGCCGACTGTGGCGAATCGGGCGCTTCCTCGCCGTTCGCCGTCACCTGCACGTTCGTCTCACCCATTCCGGACGGTGAAGGTCTTCACCTCTCGGTCGCGGCTGTGAGCAGCGGCACGGTAACCATCGAATAACGATTCGAAATGGGCAAAGCGGGGCGGCCGATCACCGGCCGCCCCGCGGCGTCCCACCGCCATGCTCACTCGACACTCCAGCAAGCTCCTTGCCAGCGGCCTAGGAGCGATCGCCGTGGCGTGTGCGTGGTTCTGCTTCGCCCCCGTCGCCCTCGGCGGCTCCACCACCTACGTCGTCACCGACGGCGTCAGCATGCAGCCCCGCTTCCACGCGGGCGACCTGGCGCTCGTTCGCAGCCAGAGCGACTACCGCGTGGGGCAGATCGTGGCCTACCACAGCAACGTGTTTCACACGATCGTGCTGCACCGGATCATCGCCCGCGACGGAAGTCGCTACGTGTTCAAGGGCGACAACAACAACTTCACCGACTTCGAGCACCCTGCTCGCAGCCAGCTGATCGGCGCGCTGTGGATGCACATCCCGGGCGCCGGAGCGCAGCTCAAATCCGTCAGCTCTCCCGCGCTGATCGCGATCCTCATGATCGCATCCACGCTGCTGCTCGCCGGAGGCGTGTTCGCGCGACGACGGCGTCGCCGGCACAGGCAAAGACGCGCCGACGCAGACGCTTCTCAGGGCACCTCCCAGCGATGGGGGGCGAGCGTCGGCGAGCCTCTGGCGGGAGCGCTCGCCATCGGCCTGCTCGCGCTGCTGCCGTTCGTCGCGCTCGCGCTGCTCGCGTTCACCCGCCCGCCGTCGCAGCTGCGCCCGTCGAACATCCCCTACAAGCAGAGCGGCAGGCTCTCCTACACCGCGAGCGCCGCGCCCGGACCGACCTACAGCGGCAATCGCGCCGTCACCGGCGACGCGCTGTTCACCCACGTGCTCGACACGGTGGATCTGCGCTTCGAATATCGCTTCCACGCCGCCGCCAAGCACGCCCTTCAGGGCAGGGGCTCGCTCGATGCGACGCTCGCCTCGACCAGCGGCTGGCAGACCGCGCTGAGACTCGGGCGCACCACCTCCTTCCGCGGCGACCGCGCGGTGCTCGCCGCGAAGCTCAACCTGTCCTCGCTGCTCGCGCTGATCCGCCGCGTCGAGACGAGCACCGCGGTGCGCGGCTCCTACACGCTCTCGCTCGTGCCGCACGTGAGCGTCGACGGCAGCCTCGACGCTCGCCCTCTGCACACCGCCTACTCGCCGCAGATCCAGTTCCAACTGAGCCCGCTAGAGCTGCAGCCGCTCAGCTCCGGGGGCGGGCTGCTCTCGAACCAGAAATCCTCCGCAACAAGCCCGTTCACGCCGTCCACCGCCGGCTCGCTGACGAGCAACAGCCCCCAGCCGCTGTTTTTGTCGCTCAAGCTCGCCCGACCGACCGTGCTCACCGCGCGCTGGATCGCCCTGGGCGGAATCCTCGCAGTCGTCCTCGCGCTGCTCGCCGCCAGCGCGCTCATCCACCCGCGCGTGCGCGATCAGTCAGCCGCCATCCGCGCGCGCTACGGCCGCATGATCGTCGCCGTCGAGCGCGTATGGCAGCTGCCGGGCGTCGCCGTCATCGACGTCGCCGACATGGCGGCGCTCGCGCGCATCGCCGAACGCTACGACCGCTCCATCCTGCACGAGAGGACCGCCTTCGGCGAGGCCTTTTGGGTCACGGACGAGAGCGGCCAGTTCCGCTGCGCGATCGGCGCCGTCGAGCCGGCGACCGTGGAGTCGCCGATCGTCGAGACCGCGGCGCCGCAGCACTTGGAACCGATCGCGGTCGCGGAGCCATACCAGCCGGTCTCGGTCGCAGAGCCGGCCGCGGCCGCCGTTGAAGAGCTTCCTTTCGACCCGCTCACCCACGACGCAGCCGACGCGATCGTGCGGGAATGGCGCGCGGGGTGGGACACGGCGGATGTGACGCGCGCGCCCACCAGCCCCGTGTAGATCGCTCGCCGCGCGCTCGAAGCTTCAGCTGCGACCGCACGTCGGGGGCCCCGGGCCGCTACTCATGGAGGGGCACTCGGGCAGCGTGTGTGGGCGCCGCGGCCAGGAGAACGGCCACGACGCGATTCCCATCGCGCGCAGTCCCGTGTGCACCCCGCGCGAGGCGTGCGCAGCGGTCGCTCCAGCGCCGGGACGCCGAGGCGACAGAAGCGGTTCGCGCTTGTTCGGGCCCGCCGATGAATCCGCGCTGTCAGCCCACATGCGCGAGCCTGTACTGGCGGGTGGTTGGGTCGCGCTCGAGCAGTCCCACCGCCACGAGCGTGGATATGTAGCGGTGCGTGGTGCTCATGCCCATGTCGAGCATGCGCGCGACTTCCGCGTTGCCCATGTAGCCGCCGTCCGCGGGGAAGATCGCCAGCAGCAGCAGACCATGCAGCAGCGAGCCGGAGAACCTCGCGTCCTTCACGTGCTCCTGAGCCGCCTCGATCGTCTCGCGCACGCCCGCGAGCCCCGACAGCAGCACCGACATGTTGCCCGCGACGGACGCGCCGCGCACCACACGGTCGACCTGCGCCTTGGAGAGCTCGATGGTGATCGGCTCCTCGAGCGTGCGCCGGGGAATCGCCCGACTGGGCCTCGCGGACCTGTGACGCGTGGGACGGCTCATCGCGACCTCCGCGGTGGCTCCCCGCCGACGAACTGGTGTCTGATCGCCGCGTCCACCTCCATGCCTCTGGGGGTGAGCTGCCAAGCGTTCGCGGCGCCGTAAGCGTGCCCCGCGCCGGAGTTCTCTATCAGCCCGAAGCCCTCCAGCCGGTTGAGCAGCTTCGACATCTGGCCCGCGTCCACGATTTCCACCTCCGTGCCGATCTCCACGTTGCTGCGCCCCGGACGCTGCTCGATCGCAGCCAAAACCCTGGCGGTGCGGTAGGTCACGCGCATGTCGAGGCCCTCCAGCGCGTCCTTGGGAGACTCCACCCGCTTCAGGACTGGCTTGGGCGGGTCTCGTCGCAACTCCTTCGCGGCGGCAGCCGGGCCGAGATATGGCAGCACGATCATCCACATCAGCGCGCTCGTCAGGCTCGGCAGGTCTCGCGTGCGCGCCTGCAGCCTCGCGTGCAGGACCGCGAGCACGCCTCCCACCACGATCTCGGCCGTGAGCGGTGAGACTTCGTGGCCCTCCTTCGCCTGCGAGCGCCCATCCGCGACGACTTCTTGCAGCTGCTCGAGCAGCCACTCACGGGACTCGGGATCCCTGTTCGCGCCGTCGAGCACGTATTCGAGCACGAACGTCCCGAGCGTACGCTCGTACTCCAGGAACGCAAGCAGTCCACCGAGCGCGGAGCGGACGCGCTCGGACCACCTGCCCTCGCTCTCCACATACAAGGGGGCGACCGCTTCGGCGATCTTCGCCACGCTCTCCTCGAACATCGAGTGCAAGCAGCCGGCGCGACTCTCATACAGCTCGTAGAACGTCTTGCGCGAGACGCCTGCGCGAGAGACGATCGCGGTTACGGACGTCTGCTCGTAACCGCACGCGGAGACCTCCTCAAGCGCAGCAGAGAGAATGCGCGAGCGTTGAAACTCCGACACCACCGCGGCGGAGGAGCGCGACCGGCGCGGGATCCTGAGGGTACCCGAGCGCCACCGGCGGGGAGGCTCTTCGCTGCGCTGCAAAGCGCCTCCTGCGGGACTGCCGCTAGACACGCCGACGTCTCGAGCGAGTCGGCCTCACGAAGCCATGCAGCGATCTGGAACCGGGCCAAGAAGAATCATATAAACACCGTTATATACATAGGGTTAATACAGATGTCAAGCCACGTACGCGCCCCTGGCCGGGCGTGTGATTCTCAAGTCTCCGCTTACTAAAGCAGATCATTTTGCGCATTACACAAACCTCGTGCAAGCGGACTTATAAACAGAGAAAGTGCTGTTTTGACTAGCGACGGCGCGAGGAGATTCGCGATCCCCCTATCCATGAGGACGAGCTATAAACACCGTGCTGATCGCTCGGGCTGCTCAACCGTAGGTCGAGAGCCGGCAGTGAGGATCAGGCCCTCTACGACCGATCAGAGGCCGGAGCGCCGCGCGCGCGAGGCCGCCAGCAGAGCGCTGACGTCCGCACGGAGCGCCGCGCGGCTCGGGCGACGCAACAGCGCCGCGCGCTGCACGACGCCCCCGGGATAGGCGAACGTGATCTGCGGGCAGCTGGCCATTTCATACAGCGACGTCAGCGCGCCGTCTTCGTCGAAGCCGACCGGAAAGCCGAGACGCTCGTTGCGTATGAGCGTGCGCAGGTGCGAGCGCGCGCCCTTGATCGCGACCGCCGCGAACGCGACCTGCGGGAACGCTGGAGCGAGCGCTCGGAAATCCTGGAGGATGCCCGCGCACGAGCCCGCGTCGAGGAACAGAGCCAGCACCACCGGTCGGTGTTCGTAGAGCTGGCACACGTTGAGGACTTCGGGGCCCCGCACCGAGCACGCAGGGCGTTTGCCCGCTTCGCCGTCGTTGGCGTGCGTCGCCACGTTCGCGTCGCCCTTCAGCTGCGCCAGCGCGAGCGGCACCGCGAACGGCGGCACCCTCCGTCCGGGCGCGATGCCCATCGATCCGATCGGCTTGCTCAGCAGCGCGTTGACGATGATCAACGCCACGATCAAGATCGCAGCGGCGGCCAACAGGCGCCGGTACTTCGCGGCGCGGAGCAGCTACCCGCCGATCGGTGCGCGGGGATTGGCTCCCCAGAAGATCTGCGTGCCGAGCATGCCGATGAGGTTCACGCACACGAGATTCAGCACCATCGACTTCGCCGTCGCGGTCCCCACCCCGACGGGGCCGCCGCTGGCGGTATAGCCGTAGTAACAGCCCACGAGCACCACGACCGTCGCCATCACCATGCCCTTGACGAGGCTGTAGAAGTAGTCAGGAGGGTTCTGGAACTGCCAGAAGATCAGGAAATACCCGCCCGAGGACACGTAGCCGATCTGCTGCACCACGGCGATGTAGGAGGCGAGATACGCCACGCCGACCGCCGCGAGATACATGAACGGCAGCACGATCCACGCCGCCAGCAGGCGCGTCGCGCACAGGAACGTCACCGAGTCGATGCCCATCACCTCCAGGGCGTCGATCTCATCGGAGATCCGCATCGCGCCGAGCTCCGCCACGATGCCCGTGCCGACCTTCGCCGCCATCATGTAGCCGAACGCGTACGGCACCGCCTCGCGCAGGTCACACCACGCGGTGAACACGCCCGCATACGCAGGCGCGCCCTGCGCCTGCGTGAAGTACGCGCCCTCGATGCCGCACGTGCCGAGGCCGATGATGAACACCAGCGACCAGATCACGAGCGTGGAGGACACGATCAGGATGCCCGACTGACGCAGCGACTCGCCGAAGAAGCGCAACACGCGCAGCGAGTACACGCGGCCCATCACATCGGCGACGAACTGGCCGATCTGGCCGCTGCTTGCGAGCCATTCGTTCACTTGATCACCAGGATGTTCGGGTGCGTGGCGAGCAGCGTCTGCGTGAACACGTAGTTGAACGCGCCGATGCCCAGGAACGCCACCACGACCGCTTGGTTGACCGCCCGTCCGACGCCCTCCGCGCCGCCGGAGGCGGTCATCCCCTTGTAGCAGCACACGATCGCGATGATCGCGCCGAAGATCGTCGTCTTCAGAGCGGAGCCCCACAGGTCGGTGGTGGAGGTGTTCGCGAAGAACGTCGCCCAGAACGGGCCGAGCGGCTGGTGGTTGACGATCGCCGCGAGCAGGCCGCCGAAGATGCCGAACAGCACCGCGTAGATGTTGAACAGGCCCGTCGCGAGCATCAGCGCGAGAAAGCGCGGCACCACGAGGTTCTTCACGGGGTCCACGCCGAGCACCTGCAGCGCGTCGAGCTCCTCGCGGATCTTGCGCGCGCCGAGATCCGCCGTGATCGCCGTGCCCGCGACGCCCGCGAGCACGATCGCCGTGATCACGGGGCCGATTTCGCGCACAGCGGCGAGCACGAAGAACCCGCCCAGGCGGTCCAGCGCGCCGAACACGGTCAGGAAGTTCGCCGCCTGCAGCCCCGGAGCGCCGTAGCAGATGGCAACCGTGGAGATCAGCAGCGGCAGCCAGCACAGCCGCAGCGTGAACAGAAACTGGCCCACGAACTCGCCGCCGTAGGGATAGGGCGGGCGCAGCGTCGAGGCGATCGTGCGCCCCGTCAGGATCATCATGTCCCCGAGTTCCTCGAGGAGGTTCCTCGTGGGCAGAAGAGCCCGCTCTACGGCGCTATTGACCATCCGGCCTCCCCTTCTCCCATGCCCAAGAACTTGCCTCGCTTTGGATGTTATCCCACTGATCGCGCGATTGGGACGGCTCGCGGGGTGACGCGCCCGCGGGGACCACGATCAAACCCCGGTGGGCCAAGGACCTAATCGAGGATCTACTTGATCAACGCGGCCGAGCGCGACGGGCGCGGGCTGCGAAGAACCTTCGCGGCGGGCTCGACATCGCCGCCGATGAGCGAGCTGCACGCTCGTAGCCCTGGGCAGGAGCGCCGAGCTCAGGGAGTTCGAGGCCGCTGCCTGCATGCTGCCCCCAGCGCCATCTCAATCGGTGCGTATCGTGGCGACCGTGGAGGATCACGGACGAAGCGTTATCGATCTGGAGGGCAGGCGAGTTGTGTTCGACGCCGGCTCGCACCTGCACCTCGCCGAGGGGCGCCGGTCTTGGCTACTCGACCACATCGAGACGATTCTCGCGGCGATTGCACGACCCGACTACCGCGAGAACGATCCACGGCCTGGACGCGAGCGCTTCTATAGCCAGAACGCGCTCGAGCCGGGACGCTGGATGCGGGTTGTCGTAGACTTCAATGACGAGCCCGGCTGGGTCGTGACGGTCCTGGTTCAGGATGACGACCCTCGACCACGAATCTCATGAGCGTCACAATCGCTGGCACAACCTTCGAGCATCATCACTACGACCAGCGTGGTGATGTGCTTTACCTGAGCGTGGCGCACTACGAAGGTCCACCCGCCAGCGCATCGTCAACTCCGGAGGGCCACAACGTCGAGTACGACGAGGCCGGCCACGTCGTCGGCATGACTCTCACCAACGTGCGCTGGCTGCTCGATCACGAGGGACAGGTCACCATCACCCTGCCCGCCGGCCATGCTAGCCCGGACGATCTGGCGCAGGCGTTGCAGCCAGCCGCATAGCGTTTCCGTTTGCCTGGCAGGAGCGCCAGCGCGCGCGGAAACCGCGATGTTCGCATTTCCGTTCACACCGACCCGTCCGCGCCCATCCTGAGAGCCACTCCCGCAACAACAAGCCCGCAATAGAGGGGCATGTTGCGACGCGCCCGAGAGGATTCGAACCTCTGACCTTCGGTTCCGTAGACCGACGCTCTATCCAGCTGAGCTACGGGCGCAGACGGCGTAGTGTAGTTGGCTGAGGCGATTCGCCACGGCCCGCCGCATCAGCGCTCCAGCTCGCTCGCGAGCAGCTCCATCAGCAGCGAGTCGTGCCAGCCCTCGCCGCCCGTGTCGCGCTCGTGCTCGCGCATCACGCCCACGCGGCGGAAGCCCACCTTCTCATACGCCCTGATCGCCGCCGCGTTCTCCGCCGCGGGGTCGATCGTCACGCGGTGATGGCCGCGCTCCTCGATCAGCAGCCGCACCACGCGCCGCACTGCCTCCGTGCCGTAGCCGCGGCCGTGCAACGCTGGGTCGAGGAACAGGTCGATGCCCGCGTGACGGTACTTCGGCTCGAGCTCCTCCCAGTACTGGATCAGTCCCGCCACCGCGCCGTCCACCTCGATCGTCAGACGCGTCGACTGCGGCTCATCCCATGGGAAGTCGGGGTCCGGCTCGTCCCACCAGCGCATCACCTCCGGCGTGCGGTGGATGCGCAGCAGCTCTGCCTCGTCGCCCTTCGCCAGCGGTCGCAGCGTCAACTTCGAGCGCGCCGCCTCCATCCGATCTCAGCCGTGCAGCGCGTTCGCCACGCGCACGACCATCAGGACCGCGAACGCCGCGCCCAGCAGACGTCGAAACCAGTTCACGCCATCAGCCATCTCCCCGTAGGCCCACGCGCCGATCGCCAGATAGCAGATCGCAACGGCGTAGTCGTGTGCGCGGCCGTGCGCCACACCGCCTATGGCGCCCGCCACGAGCCCCGCCGCGAGCGGGACGTTGGGGAACTGGACGATCGGGAAGCCACGCGGAAAGCCGCTCTCGGTCAGACGCTTGAACTCGGAGCCGATCGCTTGCAGAATGCCAGTGTACGTAGGACTGCCGAAGCGGCCGGGCTGGCTAGCTACGCCGCGCCCAGCGGGCGGACCTCCAGGCCGAGCGCCGTCGCGATCGCGATCGTCTGATCGGGGTCCACGATCATGCCGCGCAGCTTCGTCGCCGCGGGGTCCAGCGCGGAGATGTCCGAGCCGCGAACGTCCGCGCGCTCCAGATCCGCGCCGTGCAGCGACGCCCCCGACAGGTCCACCTCGCGCAGCGTCGCGCCCGTGCACAGCGCGTTCGTCAGGTCCGCCTCGCGCATGCGCACGCGCGTGAAGCTCGCGTTGCGCAGATCCGCGCCCGCGAGCGACACGAACGACCAGTCGCCGCCGACGCAGGCGATCGGACCGAACCTGCAGCCCGCGAACGTGCTGCCCACGAGCTTGCACTCCTCGAACGACGCGTCGAAGAACACGCAGTTCGTGAACGTGCAGTTCAAGAACGCCGCATCCACGTAGCGCGAGGAGCTCAGGCGGCACTCCCGAAACGTGCACTCCTCGAACAGCGAGCCGCGGCCGCTCGACTCGACCATGTCCACGTCCACGAACGCCAAGCGCGTGTGCTCGCACGCCGACAGGTCCGCGCCGTACCAGTCCGCTTTCACCACCTCCGTCTCCGTCCGCGGGGGCGCGGCGCCGTGGCGTCGATCGGCCATGCGCTCAGTCTCTCACGGTGCGGAGCGGCGAAAGCGACGCACCGCGTGCGCCAATGCCAGCACCTTCAGCCCCCACTCCGGCGCCTTCCACAGCGCGCGCAGGGCCACGATCAGCTCGATGTCCTCGGATGTCAGATGCGGCCACATGGGGTCGACTCAAACCCTCGGCGGGACCTCTCCCCGCTCGCGCACATCTTCTCCATACGGCAAGAATTTCC
Organism: uncultured Solirubrobacteraceae bacterium; assembly: GCA_963813055.1. Lineage (GTDB taxonomy): Bacteria > Actinomycetota > Thermoleophilia > Solirubrobacterales > Solirubrobacteraceae > Palsa-744. Next base: position 300,543 of record CAWEXM010000004.1, on the reverse strand, counting down.
ATAGTGCACGTTTCTCTCTCAGACAGTCGTCTGCCACCTCTGCCTCCCCGGCCGACTTGCCCTCTGCACCTCACATTTGCGCGATGTGCGACGTTGTGCTCCACATGAACCGAACCGACATGCGCTTCCCCTCCGGCACCGACTCGTGTGCCGCCTGGCTCTACGAGCCCGCAGGAGACTCTTCCTCGACGCCGATCGTCGTCATGGGGCACGGCCTGTCCGGCACGCGGCGCGACCGACTCGGCGCCTTTGCCGAGCACTTCGCCGCCACGGGCATCGCCGCGCTCGTGTTCGACCATCGCGGCTTCGGCGACAGCGGCGGCGAGCCCGATCTGTTCCAGCTCGCGCGCCAGCTCCAGGACTGGCGCGCCGCGATCGCCTTCGCCCGTTCGCTGCCTCGCGTCGACGCTGAGCGCCTCGCCACGTTCGGATCCTCCATGGGCGCCGGCAACGCGCTCGCCGCCGCAGCCGCCGATCGCCGCGTCGCCGCGTCCATCGGCCAGGTGCCGTTTCTCGACATGTGGACCCAGGCGCACCGCTCCTCCCCGCTCGTAACCGCGCGGATGCTGCTCGCCGCGGTTCTCGGACGCCACCTGCCGGCAGTGGGACAGCCCAATGAGGCAGCCTTCATAAACGCCCCAGACGCCGAGACCGGCTGGCGGCGGGTCGTCGCCACAGGCGAGGACTCGCGCTGGCGCGACCGCGTATCCGCGCGCTGGCTGCTCGGCCGCCCCTACCGCCCCAGCCGCCTCGCCGCGAAGCTGCACTGCCCGTGGCTCGTGTGCGTCGGAGAGGCGGACCAGGTCGCAAAGCCCGGACCCGCGATCGCCGCAGCGCGTCGCGCGCCGCTCGGAGAGTTGCGCACATACCCCGGCGTCGATCACTTCGACATCTACGACGGCCCCCACCACGAGGCGCTCCTCGCCGACCAAGTCGAGTTCCTCCGGCGCCACCTCCTCTGACGCACCGATCGGCGAGAGGTTTGCGCCGCCCCGCTGAGGGGTAATTCACCTCGACCGAAGCGCTGCGACGCACGGACGCCGAGCCGCTCGGCGCCGGAGGAGAGCATGAGTCTTTTCACCATCTCCGACGAGGTGACCACCGAGTACCCGAGGCCCGCCCCAGACGTCGTCGTGCTCGTCGTCAGCGGTGAGATCGACTACGGCGCCAGCCCGCGTCTCAGGGAGCGCCTCCATGACGAGATTCACGCGCGCAAGCAACATCTGGTGATCGACCTCTCAGCCGTCACGTTCATCGACTCGATGGCCCTCGGCGTGCTCGTCGGAGCGGTCACCAGGCTCCACGAGACGGGCGGCTCTCTGCGCGTCGTCTGCTCCGAGGAGAACGACCGGGTCCTGCGCATCTTCGACATCGCCGGCGTCGCCAACCTGATCGAGCTTCACCACTCGCGCGTCGAGGCGCTTGCGGCACTCAATCCCCCTCTCGACGCGACGCCTTGGCTCGAGCAGGCACTAGTGATCGCCTCCTCCCACAGCGAGCCGAGCCTGGAACGCGACTCGTCAGGGATGGCCGCCGCGCGGAGGTACGCGCACGACGCAGCCACCCCGCCCGAACAGACCAGCTCGGGCGCTCGCACGCGCGGAGTCGACGAGCTGGCTTAGGAGGCCTTTCAAAATGAGTTGAGGCGTCGCCAGCAGAGGATGCTGCAGGCGAGTGTGAGGAATGGGGTGTGCATGTCGGGGTCGCGCTCGTAGCGGATTCTGAGTCTGCGGAAGTTGTGGAGGTGGGCGAAGCCGCGCTCCACGACCCAGCGCTCGCGGCCCGGCCCGGAGCCGTGAGCTGTCCCGCGTCTGGCGATCACGGGCGTGATCCCGAGAGCCCGCAGGAGCCGGCGGTGCTTGTCGTGGTCATAGCCACGATCAGCAAGGAGACGGTCAGGCTTCTGGCGTGGTCGTCCCACCTTGCCGGCCACGGGCCGGCGGTGGAGGTCTTCGATCAGCGGGATCAGCTGCGTGACGTCGTTGCGGTTCCCGCCAGTCAAAGAAACCGCGAGTGGGATGCCGCTCGCGTCGACGAGCAAGTGGTGCTTTGAGCCCGTGCGGGCACGATCTACCGGGGATGGCCCCGTCAGGAGCCCCCCAAAAGAGCACGGATATGGCTGGCGTCAACCGAGGCGCGGGACCAGTCGATCTTTCCCGCGGCGTTGAGCTTCACCAGCAGCTTTTGATGCAGCGCGTCCCACACCCCGGCCTTCTGCCACGTGCGCAGCCGCCGCCAGCAGGTGACCCCTGACCCATAGCCGTACTCGCGGGGGAGATCCTCCCACGCGATCCCGGTGTGCAGCACGTGCAAGATCCCGTTGAGTACCAGCCGATCATCGATCGCCTTACGACCAGGGTTACGGCGACGACGAACTCGTGCCGGGATCAACGGCTCAACCTCCCGCCACAACTCGTCAGTGATCTCGAACCTTGAGGGCACCTCCACCGCCTCCAATCCTCGGGGACACACCCCAAAGATTCAAGACTGACCCTCACGACCCTTCATTTTGAAAGACCTTCTTAGAGGCCGAAGCGGGACTGTGGACTGCCGACGGTTACCGCGGGCTATACAGAGGGCCAGCCACGACACGCATCCTCAGCAAGCAGACATCCAATGATTAGACTCCGCCCGGGATGAAGAAAGCCGCGCTCCTACTCCTCCCTGCGGCCTTCGCCTTGCCGCCCGCTCCTGTTGCGCAGAGCGCGCTGAGCGCGTGGTCCGCACCAGAACTCATCCCTGCCCGCGAAATCGGCGACCCCGCCCCCATGTACCCACCCGTGTTCGACGCCAGGGGCGATGCCTTCCTCGTGTGGACGGAAGCGAAGCTCTCGATCACCGAATCCATTTCGGTGGAATATCTAGTGCGCACTTCGATGCGTCCAGTCGGCGGGCGCTGGCAGCCGGCGGAAACCCTCTCGCGCCTCGGCCTGGATCCGGAGGTGACAGTCGATGCCCGTGGGGACGAGATCGTGGTGTGGCAAGGCGTCGTCGGGATCCAGGCAGCGGCACGGCCTGCTGGAGGCAGCTGGCTGGCGCCCCAGACGGTAGCCACACCGGGGGGCGGGGATCCACAGGTCACAAACGATGCGAGCGGCGATGCGCTCATCGTCGCGCCGCGGCAAGGGCGTGGGCACTCCACCGGGATCCGAGCCGTGCAGCGACCCTCGGGCGCGGACATGTTCTCCCCTGCGCAGGCGATCTCCGCCCCCGACAACGACTTCCAGCCGCGGATGTCGATGAACGCACACGGAGACGTGATGGTCGCGTGGGAGCGCGACTCGGCTCGCGGCTGTCTCGTGGAAGCGGCGTTTCATCCCGCAAACCGCGGCTGGAGCAGGCAACGGGCCCTTTCCGACACCCACGCGGGCTGCCCAGCCGAACAGCACGTGGCGATCGACGATCGCGGAGATGCCATCGTGGTGTGGGTGGCCCAGCGCGGTAGGACGGAGTTCGTCGAAAGCGCAAGCCACAGCGCGGAGGGTCGCTGGACCGGTCGGCGAATCCTGGCGAAGGGGCCACTCATCAACGAGGCCACCGACGTCGGGATGGATGCTCGGGGAGACGCGATCGTGGTCTGGCACGAGCAGGCGCTGAAGGGTGACGACGGTTCTGCGATGTGGATGCGCATCCGCCCGGCTGGCCGCGCCTGGGGGACGGCGCGGAAGGTCCCGGGTGCCAAGGATGGGACGCCCTCGCTGGCTGTTGACCCGCGCGGCGACGCTCTGGTCGCGTGGACAGACAAGCGCGGAGTCGAGGCAGCTGCACGCCCGGCCGGCGGGCACTGGCAGAAGCCATACACCGTGTCACGGCACGAACGCATTTACGTGGGAGAGGCACTTGCGGCTCTCGACGCTCGAGGCGACGCCATAGTCACGTGGCAGGACCACGACGGCATCGTGACCGCCTGGAACTCGGCGCTGTTCCCCTGATCGCACCACGACACGGCTGACGGAGATGGCGGGAAGACTCTCGAAATCTCCGTGGCCTCTGATTCGACGGCTACACGAGGAGCGATTCGGGACCTTCTACTAGAGAGGTCGGAGATCCTCGACATGGCAAGGACAATCAGCAAGATCGATGATCTCTGGGTCTCCGGTGAGGAGGGGTAGCTCGTGGGCTGCGGCGGTCGTAACCGCGAAGCAGTCCCCAAGCGCAATCGTGGCGCGTGCCTTCAGGCGCGCAACCTCGATCATCCGGGCGGTCCCCGGAAGGTCAAGCACAAACGCAGCCCGCAGGTCCCGCAGCGTCTCGTCAGCCGCGGCGCGTCCCTGATCGCGCTCCACGCGGCAGTAGACCTCTACGAGGTTGACCCAGCTCACGACCGGACGAGCCGCGAGCAGCCCCTCGACCCTGGAGAGCGCGGGCTCCTCGCCGTCCAGCCAAGCGAGGACCGCCCAGGCGTCCAGGCAAGCGCTCACCGAGGCTCGCGTGCTCGATCTTCAAGCAGGCGAGCTGCCATCCCCGTCTTTGCGAACCGGCCACCCAGTCGCACGGGGGATCGCCGCGCGTAGAGCACGATCTCCTCGTCGCGCAACTCGAAGTCGACTTCATCGCCCGGCTGCAGGTGGGCACGATCCCGCAACGCCTTCGGAATCACCACCTGCCCCTTAGCACCAATTCGACCAGTCATACCTTGTGAGTATAACTACCTATCCCCGGGAGCAGAGATTTCGAACAACGCTTCTGCCCGACAAAACGGGGAGATCGGGACAACTGCGAACTCCGCCCCAACCTGGACCGGCTGCTGGCGCTTCTCATGGAGCCCGCGGGGCGGAAGACGCGTGAGCGAGCGGGCCAAAGCCGTCTCCGGGTTGCCAGTGACAGCTCCCGATCAGGGTGTTGGCTCAACTCATCGGTGACGCAAGCTCTAGTCCCACCTTCGGCAGCGCTCGTCGAACACGACGGTCGAATGTGGCCAGGTTGGCGTGCCGCGCCTGCGCTGTTGCGATCGCAAACCCGTCCGCGAGGCTGATGTTCAGGGCCCGATGCCGTGCAGCGTCGCGGGCAATAGCAGGAGTTGGAGCAATTAGCTCTATTCCTAGAGCGCTCATCGCGTCCACCGCGGCTCGCATGGCAGCCTCGTCCTCAGCCGGCTTGACTAGGGTCTCCGCATAGTTGATCAGCGAGAGCAGCAGCATGGTGCCTTCCTCGATCATTGCCGTCACGGCCTCAGCTGCATCGACATGGTGCAAGTCCTTGCGGTCCAACGCTGCGATCACCACATCGGTGTCGAGAACGCAGCCGCTCACGCCCGCTCCCCGGAGCGCAATCGCTCCAGGTATCCCGGCTCATACAGGCCGCTGAACACACCCAAGGCCGCTTTGACGTCCTTTTCGACCCGGCGAACCACGATTCGGTCCACTCCCTCGGCTTCGATCGCGACCTCGTCGCCGTCCTTGAGACCCGCGCGCTCCAGCACTGCCACAGGCAGTGTGACCTGATGCTTGCTAGAGATTCGCGGCACGCCTTTACTATACTGTAAAGCAGGATGCGCTTTCCCCAGAAGGCACGGCCCACCGATGCGCGCGACCGGCCCCGCTCGCGCGGCTATGCAGTCGTTCCCGCCTTGCCCCGACTCCCAGCATCCAGTTCGAACTTCGATTGATCACGGGAATGGCGGGAAGGTTCTCGAAATCTCCGTGGCCCCTGATCCGACGGCTACATGAGGAACGATCCGGGGCGAGGGAGAGCGGTTCTGAGCCAAAGACGCGGAGCCAAAAGACGACATAGGAACGGTGTAGCGTATTTCGCGCTACAGTGCTTGTGTGGCGTCAGCTCCTCATCCGCTATCGCTCCGCCTCGGACGGGACGGGTTGAGCGCACTCGATGAGATTGCGAGACGGCGAGGCTTGAGTCGCGCCGAGGCGGCACGACAGGCGATCACCGAGACGGCCCTGCGGGAGCGTACGCGCGGCGGACTTGCAGCGGAGGCGAGGCGCTTGATGGAGGACGATCTCTATGTGCGAGAAGCACGGGAGGTCGCCGACCTGATGGAGACGCTGCGTGGTCCGTGGTGACGTCCACCGAATCAAGCTCCCAGGCAAACGCGGTCACGTTCAGCAAGGTTTCCGCTACGCGGTGATCGTCCAAGCCGATGACCTGCTTTCCCTCTCCACGGTCGTCATCTGCCCAACGTCGCGCTCGGCGTTCTCAGCCAGCTTTCATCCAGAGATCACGGTCGAGGACGAGTCAACACAGGTCCTCTGCGAGATGATTGGCGCTGTCGATACCCGCGCGCTCGGTGAGCGAACGGGACACCTGACGCATGACGAGCTGCGCGCGGTCGAGGACGCGCTATTGCTGATCCTTGAGCTGCCCTGATGCCTTGGGTGGCGATGCGCTAGCCGCTCCGAGACGGACGGACTCTGCGCAGGAACTCACCCTATTCAGATTTCGCCGTATGCTGCCTTTGTGGCCCGGAGACGCTCGCACCAGACCAAGCTCGTCTTCCAAGCCTTTCTGGATGCGCCAACAGATGAGGCCTACGGGCTCCAGATCGTTCGCGCCAGTGGATTGGCTGCCGGAACTGCATATGCCATTTTGCGCCGCCTCGAAGACGAGGGTCTATTGGAGGGACGGTGGGAGGAGATCGCTGCGACAAGCCAGGGGCGTCCACCGCGTCGCTACTACCGACTGACTGCAGAGGGTCGCAGAGTGGCACACCGCGAGACGGCTGATAGCCGCAACGCCCTGCGGCTGTTGTCGCACGGATGGACGTAGGATGATCACCGTCGCAACCATTCTGGGAACGGTGGCGAGCCTCCTCGGCCTGTGCGTGGGGCTGCAGGCCCAACGGAGGTACAGCGAAGAACGCAATCTCGCACACCGCAGAGGGCGAGAGAGAGCATTGCAGGCGCCTCTCGATACTGCACAACTGTGGGCATTTCTCGACCGCCATAGGGGCGAGCTGACGGGCTCACAGCTCAAGGCTCTTACCGCGAACCCTCAAGCTCAAGCCTTCCTCGTGCGCTATGGAATGCGCTTGAAGAGCACTGAACTCGGCATTCTTGCCGACACACCCGAATTCTGGATCGCCGCTACGGCCTACTTCGAAACCGTTGACCGAGCTTACCTCGACGTGGGAGCGAACGTGCCCACCTGGTCTCTGCGGCTACTCAACCCGGAGGACGCACGACGCTACGGACTGGAGTGGAGCGCCCACCTACACCAGCTCCTCGAAGAAGGCGAAGAGAGACAGGCCCGTATCGACCGACGCCGTCTTGCTCTGTTGGCCGTCGCTCTGGGAGTCGCACTTCGTGCGCGGCGGATCTTTAGCGGCGCCCGCTGAGACCCCCAGGCCGACAATCTCTTCAATGAAAACGGGGATGGCGGGAAGACTCTCAAAATCTCCGTGGCCTCTGATCCGACGGCTGCACGGTGAGCGATTTGGGCCTGAGCCCATTAGCCGAGCGAAACGCAGCCCGTAGATCTCGCTAGCGCCTCATCAGATGGCTGTGCGTCTCTAGGAGGCTTTGGCGAAACCCTTGGCGAAACGCCTTGCGCTCATCGCTGAGGGAGTCTAGCTTCGTCGGCTCTATACAGATTGGCCGGGGCGACCGCGAGAACGGCCCCCCGGCCGTGACACAGGAGCGTGAACTCCCATGCACGACGAGGATAGAACCAACGAGCAAGCCGAGAAGTGGGAGGGCCTCGAACGCGAGGCCATCTACCTGCTGACCGACCCGGACAACTACCCGACGCTCTGGAGCGTGCCGGACCTTGGCCGCGAGCTGGATCACTTCGACCCGGATGCCGTCTTGCGGCCCCTCCGTAGCGCAGGGCTCGTCAACCGCACCAGCGACGGGTACGTGTTCGCTTCGCCTGCCGCCTACAAGATGGTGGGCCTGGTCGATCATGCAAGCTGACGGGTTCCCCGACGGCTGCGTCAACCCATACACAGAAGACCTCGTAGTCCAGGCTGTGCTCGGAGAGATGCGCGGATACCCACTCACGCGGATACACGCCCGATCTGGACGACTTGCAGCCGGGATGGATCGAGGAATCCATCGAGAGCTTGCAGAAGGCCGGTGTCGTCGTGTTGAAGCGCACCCGCCTACACATGAGCCCCGCGTTGCGACGGCTCGATGCACTGGACCTCATCTGCATCTGACGCTGAGAGCGCCACGTCGCGTGGCTGGGCGTGGCGCTGCTCACTTCTTGTCTCCCATGCGCTCGATGATCTCCTTGAGGCAGGCGCGCTTCTGCTCGACAAACACGATGAGGCCATCGACGCTGATCGAGGGCTCAATCAAGGAACGTGTGGGGTGAAAAGCCGGAAGCGCCGCAGATTGCATCCACCTTGATCTATCGTCAGTCGGGAGCAAGATCTCGACCCGAAAATCCCAAGCCCTCACCCTCTGCTCAAGCTCGATCTGGGTGGGCTCAGAGATCCCACGAATTGCTCCAGCTAGCACGGTCAGTCTTCCAATAGAGAGAGATCTTTGTAGCTGCTTGCTCTCAAGATAAAGCGCTGCTAGACGCTCCGCCAAGGTAGGCGGCTGCTTCTGTATGGCCGTCGTCATCGACGGCCGCTCGGAAGCTTCCAGATGCTCTATCGGTGGCGGCTGCGTGGTGAGCATCAGATGCTCCTCTTTCGACGCCGGACGATGCAGAAGTCTCCGCCATTTGCGCTGTCGCTTGAGGTTGCGCACCTGGTGTCGAATCAGATGGTTCATCGCCGCATTTCCCGATCGCACTGGCCGGAAAGCGATCACTGAGCCGATCAGACAGGCGAGCGCGGACGCGAGAAGACCAATAACGATTGGGTTGCACCATCCAGCGGCATTGGAAGCCGCCGTGGAGGCCGCAGCGGCCATGAAGACAGCAGCGGAGCCTAGCAACGCTGCCCCGATGCGAGAACGATGCTCTCCCATGTCGAGAGCGTACGGATATGGCGCGGAAACCCCTTGGCAACAAGGTTTTTCCGTCCGATGGGCCATGTAGGTTCAGTCGTTCTACAACCGAATTGACCCCCGCGCTGGTCCAACAGCCGGGGGTCTGGATCAAGGAGTTGCACCTCCAATGACCTCCCAAAACGTAGCACGGCGATCCGTCGCCTCAGACCTCGCAGGCATCCTCGAATCATCTGAGGTTTCCCGTCTCGTAGGTGAGCTTGAAGCGACTCGTTCTACAGGTCGCCCTGGCTACCAGCTTCGGTCGATGATCGGCATGGCGCTGGCGAAGTCGCTGTATGCGTTGCCGACGTGGACGCGCACCGTGGCGCTCGTCAAAGAGCACCCCGCGCTCGCGGCCGTGATCGCGCCGGATGGTGAGGTTCCGTCCTTGTGGGCTTGCTATCGCTTCACGGCGAAGCTGCGCGAGCACTCCGACGTGCTGGAGGGCTGCATTGCTGGCGTTCTCAAGGAGTTGAAGAAGCGCAATCCCGTTCTCGGCTGGGATGTCGCCATCGACGCCTCCGACATGCCCGCCTACGCCAACGGTCAGCGGTTCGTCTCGAAGGGCGGCAGAGAACGATCCGACGATGAGTTCTCGGACCCCGATGCGTCGTGGGGCCACCGCTCGGCCATCTCCACGCGAAAGGGTGGAGGGTTCTACGGATACCGCATCCACATGGCGGTCTGCGCAAAGACAGACCTCCCTCTTGCTTGGAGCGTCGAGACAGGACGGATGCAGGAAACCCCCACTGTCGCACCGCTGCTCGACAAGCTGCACACGCTCGGCTTCAACCCTGAGACGTGCGCGATGGATAAGGGCTATGACAACGGAACTGTGTACGACGCTTGCGAGAACCGCAACATACGACCGATCATCTGCTTGAGAGAAACCGAGGGAGTCAAGAAAGGTTGGAACAAGCCCCCAGCTTGCGAGCACGGCGAGTGGCGATTCGCTGGAGCAGATTTCGACCGCAAGGCAGCGAAGTGGCGTTGTCCTACAAGCGAATGTGACACAAAATCCAAGTGGATCAAAGCCGACAGGCTCCATCCCCTCATTCCACGCGAGACACCGCGCTGGAAGGCTCTCTACCGTAGACGCGCATCCGTAGAGAGAGCATTCGGCAGACTCAAGCATGAATCCGCTCTCGCGCCCCTGCGAGTGCGTGGTATCGAGCGTGTGAGGCTTCACGCGAACCTCACGATCCTCTCTCAGTTGACTGTGACGTTGAATCGGGAACGGGGGTTGGCTCTGCCCGCGTGAGCGGGTTATGGTCGCCAGCATCGACAGGCCGACTCAACCGAGGCTGCCCCGAGATCATCCTCTCGCCGGGTGTGAAGAGAAGCTCTGGCGGGCTCAAGAGCACTTCGAGCTTCTCCAAGAAGAAATCGCTCGACTCGGGAAAGTCCAGCTTGCAACCTTCCGAACCGAGCCGAAGCCGGACACGGAGAACACGCTCTGGACGGTCGTGGATTCCATCACACAACCCGATCTGCGGCTCGCCACCATTCTCGGAGATGTGATCCACAATCTTCGCTCCAGCCTCGACCATCTTGTGTTCGAGTTGGCATTCCTCGGCGTTCGAGGTAAGAAGATTCCCGACAAAACCGCATTTCCCGCCAGTCTCACGAGAGCGAACTGGGAATCCTCCCACGTCCAAGACACTCTGTTGGAAGGCTTGCTGAAGAAGCATCGGGCAATGCTCTATCGAGCGCAACCGTGCTACCGAAAGCGCGACTCGGCATCCTGCCGAGCTAAGGAACGACGGAAGCGGAACCCCATCGCTGACTTGCACAACCTCTGGAACGAGGACAAGCACCGAATGATTCAGCCCGTCGTGCTCGCTCCCAACGAGATGAAGCCGACTCTTGGTCCCTGGCACAACTGCCGTCCCGCAGGCGTCCCGATTATCAATCTCGACTTTCTCGGCCAGCCTGTGAAACCCGAGACAGAAGTGCTCACCATACCCGTGAAGGTCACTGGTGACAACCCGAGCGTGCAGGTGAAAATCGAGATCGGCGGTCAGATAAGCCTTAGAAACGGATTTCCAGTGATCAACGCTATGACGGCAATAGGCGGCTGGGTCCAAGCGATCCTCATGGCCTTTGAGCCCGTCTTTGAGGCCCCACACGCTCAGAAGCTTTGGTACCTCCCAAGGGGCGGGTGGGTAGAACGCGAACCCGCCCGATGGAGTCGCGCCACGCGCCAAGGATGGACGCTGACTACCGGACCTCCGTCGCCCTGATTGAGTAGTCACGACTGCCCCTGGTCAAGAGGCAGATTCCCGCTATTTGCGGGCTTTGGGGTAGGGTGCGGCTGACCCTGGGGTATGGCCTCCGATGGAGGCTCTACGACCCCCCGGCTTTGCTGGCTACAAAGAGATTCGTAAATCCCTCCTAGTGATGCGCCAAGCGCGAGGCCGGCTCGAAGTCGCCGTGCAACACAAGCGGATCTAGGTCGGCGCCGTTGGGCCACACGACCGTCCCCAGCTCATCATCCACACGAACCTCCGCGAAGAAGCCTGGGTCGTCAAGAGGCGCGAACACAGGACCGTGCAGCTCCCCCGTGAGATCGAGATCGCGCGAACTGTCATCGCTGAAGCCGAGCCGCAATCGATAGTGGCGGAGTACCTCGACAGACGTGACCCTCACGAAGTCCACGATCCCATCCTACGGCAGCGGATCGATCGGCTCAGGAGCGCCACCGTCCTTCGCCCGACCCCAGTTCGCCTCAAGCTCCCCACGATGCAGCGTCGCCCACTCGCTCACGAGCTTGAGCGCACGACTCGGCAGCTCCCCAACGAAGACCGCGCCAGTCTCGATCGCGATCACCGCATGATGCTCGGCGTACTGAGCATGGAAATGAGGCGGCTCGTGATCGTAGAAGTACATCGTGATCACGATGCCGTAGAAGACGCTGATCCGGGGCACGGCACCATCATGATCAGCACTTGAGACGGTAACGCTCGACGGCCGGCTCTCAGCGCGCGGCCAGATTTCGAACAACGACCTCGCACCTCTTGAAAACGGAGAGGGGGGGATTCGAACCCCCGAACGAGGTTGCCCCCGTTACGCGATTTCCAGTCGCGCCCGTTCAACCGCTCCGGCACCTCTCCGGGTGCATGTGCGCCGATCTGACGATCGACGGCGGGATGACCAAAGGCTACGATACCGACGCGCCGCGCGGTTGCTAGGCTGCCCTCATGATCCTCGCCAGCCAAGCCTTCTCCATGGACGTCGGCCTGATCGCCACGTTCGGAGGCATCGGCGTGGTCGTCAACATCATCGTCGTGTACATCGCCGTGCAGATCCGCGGAGAGCGCCGCCAGAACCAGGAATACCTGGCCTCGCGCCGCCCGCCCGGCTCCTCCTGAGCTGGGCGCCGCGCCGTCGTGCGCGAGCGCCGAGCGAGTAGTCATTCGCGCAAGCCGCAACCGCGCTACATGATGTAGACGGGCGTGCCCACCGGCGTGCGGTCGTACAGGTCGATCACGTCCGGGATGCGCATGCGCACGCAGCCGTGCGACGCGTCGTGGCCGATCGAGGAGTACTCGCTCGGGTCGATCCCGTGGATGCCCGCGCCGCCTTCGAAGGACATGAAGCGCGCCTTCAGCGGGTCGGCCGGGCCGGGTGGCACGACTGTGCCGGCCAGCTTCCCAGCCCACGCTTTCTTCGGCACGTACCACGGCGGGTCGACCTGCTTCCATTCGATGTGGTGCAGGCCCGGCGGCGTTTCCAGGCCTTCCATGCCCACCGCGATTTCGTACGTCTTCGCCAGTTTCAGGTGGCTGTAGAACCTCAGCCTGAAGGCGTCCCGGTCGACCACGATGTACGCCGGGTACTTCTGCGCCAACTGCGATGTCGTCACCTTCGGCTGGACCGCTTTCGTCGGCACCGTCAGCGTGCGGCTCGCGATGTCGCCCACGAGCGCCGACTCGATGCGCCCGCCCAGCTTCGGACTGTCCACCTTCAGCCCCACCCGGCCGCGAACCTCCCCCAGCCCGCTCGCGCTCGGCTGCACCGTCGCGTCGCGCGGCGCGCGGTTCACCGCCGTGCGCACCTTCGCCGTCAGCGCGCGCACCGCCGCGTGGGAGTAGCTCACCACCAGCGGCACGTTGCGCTTCACGCTGCCGCCGAAGACCCCGCGCGCCGTCCGCGAGATGAACGATCCGCCGCGGCTCGCGCTCAGCGCCTGGGAGATCATGTTCGACACGGCCACCCGCACCTGCGCTTCGCTCGCGTCGAGCGTCCACGAGTGCGCGCCCGAACTGACCGTCAGGCGCTGGTGCAGTGGCGCGACCAGGTCGTCTTCGACCTTGCGTCGCGCCGCCGCCTCGTGCAACCCGCCCACCGCCACGCCGTCAACGCTCACGCCCTTCGCGATCACGTCTTTGCGTGCGTGGTCGTACACGTAGGAGGCCGCCACCAGCACCACGAGCAGTACCGCCACCCCCAGCGCAACCATCGGCAGCGCTGAGCGGGCGCGCGCCGCAGAGCCGCCGCCCACGGAGGTCGCGGCCATCAAAACCTCTCACTCATTCCGATTACGTGCACCGACCGCCCGAGTCTAGCGTCCGCCAGGGCGGTGCAAGCCGGATTGCGGACCGTCCACCATCGACCGACAGAGACACCGAGAATGTAGTTTTCCTTGACACGGATGCCCATCCGTGTAAAGTGAGTGCGAGAGCTGGAGCAGCACCACCAACCCAGGAGGTCGCCACGCCATGTCCGCAGCACCCACAGCCACCAGCGCGCAAGCCCCCAACGCCCATCAGCCCAACCTCAGCGGCGAGAGCGCCGACGCGACCTGGAGCGACCCTAAGCGCTACGCGTGGCTGCTCGGCCTCGTCGTCCCCACGCTCCCGTTCCTCGCCTGGGGCCTCGTCCACCTCACCGGCCTCGGCGTGTTCTGGTTCTACGGCCCCGTGCTCATCTTCGGCATCTTCCCGCTGCTCGACCTCGCCGTCGGCAACGACGAGAGCAACCCGCCCGACAGCGTCATCAAGTGGCTCGAACAGGACCGCTACTACCGCTGGTGCACCTATCTGTACATACCCATCCAGTACGCCGGGCTGATCTTCGCCTGCTGGATGTGGGCGCACGGCAACCTGTCCACGCTCGAGAGCGTCGGCCTCGCGCTGACCGTCGCGATGGTCAGCGGCGTGGCGATCAACACCGCGCACGAGCTCGGCCACAAGCGCGCCTCCGTCGAGCGCTGGCTCAGCAAGGTCGCGCTCGCGCAGAGCGGATATGGACACTTCTTCATCGAGCACAACCGCGGCCACCACGTGCGCGTCGCCACCCCCGAGGACCCCGCCAGCGCGCGCCTCGGCGAGAGCTTCTACCGCTTCCTGCCGCGCACCGTCATCGGCAGCCTGCGCTCCGCCTGGGAGCTCGAGCGCACGCGCCTCGATCGCGTCGGCACCTCCACCGTCGGCCTGCGCAACGACATCCTCAACGCATGGGGCATGAGCGTCCTGCTCTACGGCGCGCTGATCGCGATCTTCGGCGTCGTCGTCGCGCCCTATCTGCTGATCCAGGCGATCGGCGGGTTCTCGCTGCTTGAGGTCGTCAACTACCTCGAGCACTATGGCCTGCTGCGCCAGAAGCGCGACGACGGCCGCTACGAGCGCACCCGTCCAGAGCACAGCTGGAACAGCAACAGCACCGCGTCCAACGTGCTGCTCTACCACCTGCAGCGCCACTCCGACCACCACGCCAACCCGATCCGCCGCTACCAGGCGCTGCGCCACGTCGACGACGCGCCACAACTGCCCACCGGCTACGCGGGCATGATCGTGCTCGCGCTCGTCCCACCCGTCTGGCGACGCTTCATGGACCACCGCGTGCTCGAGCACTACCGCGGCCAGCTCGAGCTCATAAACGTCCAGCCGGGCCTACCCGAGAGGACGCTCGACCGTTACCGGACAGCCGCGTGAGCCGCTACCGCTGCCCCTCCTGCGGCTACGTCTACGACGAGCAGCTCGGGCACCCGCGCGAGGGCTTCTCCGCCGGCACCCCCTGGGCTGACGTGCCCGACGACTGGGCCTGCCCCGACTGCGGCGTGCGCGACAAGGTGGACTTCGAGCGAGACGAGTCGTGAGCACGCGGGCGCCCGCCGCAAGCGCCGCCACGCGCACGGGCGCCGTCAGGCAACGCCAGCCCTACTCCGTCGCCGCGCGCGAGCTGCTGCGCGACACGCTGCTCGACGCAGCGTGCAACGAGCTCTACACGCGCCGCTGGGCGGACGTCACGATGGCCGACATCGCGCGGGCGGCCGGCGTCAGCCGCCAGACGCTCTACAACGAGTTCGGTTCGCGCGATGAGTTCGCGCAGGTCCTGCTCATGCGCGAGGCCAACCACTTCCTCGAGTCCGTCGAACGCGCCGTCAGCGCCAACCTCCACGACCCCGCCGCCGCGCTTGCCGCCGCCTTCGACGTCTTCCTCACCGCCGCCGCCGAGCACCCGCTGATACGCACGATCGTCCACGGCGAGGGCGCCGAGGACCTGCTCGCGCTGTTCACCACGCAGGGCAAGCCGATCGTCGAGAGCGCATCCGAGCGCCTCACCGCCGTGATGCTCGCCGGCTGGCCCGAGGTGGAGCCCGCCGGCGCGCAGCTCCTCAGCGAGTGCCTCGTGCGTCTCGCCATCAGCTACGCCGCGCTGCCCAAGGGGCCCGCCAGCATGACCGCCGCGTCGGTCTCAGCGCTACTCGGCCCCTACATCGAGCGATTGCTAGCCGCCGCCTCCTCCTCGTGAGCCGCGGCCCTCGCCCGGCGATACTCGTTCACCACGATCTCCGTCAGCTCGTCCACCGAAGTCTCCGCCGTGGGCTTGTCCAACGCGATCACGCCGTCCTGGATCATGCTCACGCGGTCGCACGCCTCGAGCACGTGCACGTAGTTGTGGAGGATCATGATGATCGACACCTTCCCCTCCTCCTTCAGGCGCGCCACCAGATCGAGGATCATCGCGCCCTCCTTCGCGCCCATCGCCGCAAGCGGCTCGTCCAGCAGCAGGATGTCCGCGTCGGAGTTCACAGTGCGCGCCACCGCGATCGCCTGGCGCTGGCCGCCCGACAGCCGCGCGACCGCCACGTCGATGCGCGGAATGTTGATGCCGATGTCGTCCAGCGCGGCGCGCGCTTCGCGCTTCATCTGCCGGTTGGCCAGCAGCGGCAGTGGGCGATGCACGCGCTCGCGGCGCAGGAACAGGTTGTGGAACACGGACAGTTCGTCGATCAGCGCGAGGTCCTGGTAGACGGTCTCTATCCCCTGCGCGCGCGCGTCGTCGACGCTCTTCGGCGCATATCGCTGCCCGTGCAGGAACATGCTGCCCGAGTCCTGCTTCTGAAAACCGCACAGGATCTTGATCAGCGTGGACTTGCCCGCGCCGTTGTCGCCGAGCAGGCCGAGCACCTCGCCCTTCTTCAGGTGCAGGTTCACGTCGCGCAACGCCGTCACCGGGCCGAAGCGCTTGGCGATGTGCTCCACGCGCAGCACGTCGTCCGGCGCCGACGTCACGCCCACCACGCTCTGGGCTGGCACAGCGTCAGCCACCGGTGTGCCCCCTGCGCGCGCGGCCCACGAACACGTTCGCGGTCATCGCCACGATGATCGCCAGGCCGGTGTAGAACAGCAGGTAGTTCGCGTCGGCGCCCTGCAGGATCAGCCCGTCCTTGAGGATGCCCAGGAACAGCGCGCCGATGAACGCTCCCACGACCGTGCCCGAGCCGCCGGACAGCAGCGTCCCACCGATCACCGCGCCGGCGATCGCGATCAGCAGCAATTCGTTCGGGCCGGACGGGTCGGGCTGGATCGTCTGCGAGCGCACCGCCTCGAAGATGCCCACCAAGCCCGCCAGCAGCGCGCACAGCACGAAGTTGCGGATCGTCACCAGCTTCACCCTCACGCCCGCCTCGGCCGCGCCAATCTTGTTGGAGCCGATCGCCACCGTGTAGAGGCCCCAGCGGGTGAACGTGAGCACGACCTGGAGCACGATCACGATCACGACCGCCCAAATCAGCTCCGAGTAGATGCCGCCCCCGAAGATTTTGGCGAACGTGCCGATGTGGTTGACTTTTTCCGGCAGCGTGATGTGGTGACCGTTGACCACGTGATGGGTCTGCACGGTCGTCTGGGTGATTTTCGCGCCCGGCGTTTCCACCGGCGTACCGTGCGAGAGGATCAGGCTCAGGCCCTCGAATGTGAACAGTATCCCCAGCGTGGCCACGAACGAGGCCACGCCGACGAACGCCACGAACATCCCGTTCACCACTCCCACGAGCGCACACACGGCGAGCGCGATGATCGTCGCGGGCACCAGCCCGAGCCCCGCTGCCGTGTCGAGCTTGTAGAAGAGGATCGGCGCGAACATGTACATCGCGCCGATCGACAGATCGATCTCGCCGAGGATCATCACGAACACCTCGCCCATGCCGAGGATCGCCAGCGGCGCGAAGTAGGGCAGCAGCGTCTTGAAGTTTTCGCCCGTGAAGAACGTGCTCGTGTTCAGCGAGAAGTAGATCGCGACGACGATCGTCACGACGATGATGCTGCCCTCGCGCAGAGCCACGGCGCGGTTGCGCAGTTCGCGCCCGGTGGGCAGCCTTCGTCGCGTCTCTTCAGCGGGCGAGATGCCCGCGGAGGGATCGCTGCCAGCGGGGCTTTGTGCGGTGCTGGCCACGATCCCTCCCGGCTCTGCGCTTCTAGCCGATGACCTTCGCCGCGGTCGCGGTGCCCTCGTAGCGCGACTTCGAGCTCACGTACGGCTTGACCGTTTCTTTGTTCAGGAACTTCAGGCCCGTATCGACTTCCGAGGGGCCCGTCAGCGTCCCGGACACCTGATACATGAACAGTTGCAGAACAGGCAGGAAGCCCTGCAGATAGGGCTGCTGGTCGATGGTGAATTCGATGTTGCCTTCCTGCAACAGTCGCTGGGTCTGTTCGGTCAGATCGAAGCCCCCAGCCTTCACCCCCTTCGACGCCAGTCCGAGCTTCTGCATCACTTTCGCGAGGCTTTCGGTGCTGCCGCCGTCAACCGCGTACATGCCCTTCGCGCTCTTGTGGCTGAGGTACCACGCTTCGATCGCGGGCTCCTCCTGCGCCACCGCGGCGCCCGTCGCGACCGTCTTCGCGGTGATCGGCTTGCCCGAGTCCTTGATCGCCTTTTCCGCGCCTTCGATGCGCGGCTGCAGGTTGGCCGAGCCGGGCGTGGCGATGAACAGCCCGACTTCACCCGAGCCGACCTCTTCGATGATCCGTTTGCCCATTTCTTCGCCGGCCTTTTTCAAGTCCTGGCCGATGTAGGCGAGACGCGCGTTGCCAAGCGCGTCAGCGTTGTACGCGACCACGGGTATGCCGGCCTTGATCGCCGCTTCGACCGGCGCGTTGAACGCGTGCAGGTCGATCAGCGCAACGGCGATCCCGTCCGCGCCGCTGGTCACGGCGCTGTTGAGCGCATTGACCATCTGGCTCACGTTGCTGTTTTCCGAGCCCGTCCACTGGAAGGAGCAGCCCAGCAGCTTGCACGCATCCGCCGCTCCATACTGCGTCGGGGTGAAGAACGGGTTCGTCGTCACGTGGTTCACGAACACGAACTTGTATTTCTTGCTCGAGCCGAACACGCTCGACGCCGCCCCGCCGCCGCTCGCTCCACTCGACGAGTTCGAGCCGCACGCGCTCAACAGGGTGCCCACCGAACCCGCCGCAACACCGCTCAACGCGGTCCTGCGCAGGAACGATCGCCGGTCGATCGCCGGCCATGCGAACCCTGACTCACCGGATTGCGGCAGCGGCTCCCCAGCCCCCTGCCGTAGGTCAGTCTCAGACATTGACTCCTCCTCCACGAGGTAGTGCTTGTTGATACAGGGTATACCCTCGGACGATGGCCGGGAAACCCGCCGAGCCGCCACCGCCACCACCCGGCGGAGCGGAACAAGCCGAGCGCGTCGAACGCGGGCGCACAGACGCAAGTGAGCGCGAACAGGGTCGAGTCGGGCCGGTGAACATCGAGCGGTTGCGCAAAGACGACGGCCGCACGCTGATCCTCTACAGCTCGATCGATCCGGCGAGCGACGAATGAGCGAGCTCCGCTTCAACGAGCTGCGCCACGAGCACGTCGCCTACGCGATCCACCGCCAGGACCGAACCTTCCTGCCCTCGCGCGAGCACTGCCCGCTGTGCCCCACCAAGCCCGGCGGGCCGCCCACCGAGATACCCCGCGAGACGTTCGAGATCGCGGTGTTCGACAACCGTTTCCCCGCGTTCGAGACGCCCCACGGCGCGGCAGAGGTGGTGGTCTACACCGACGACCACGAAGCGTCCTTCGGCACGCTCTCACCCGCTCGCGCGGAGGCGTTGATGTGGGTGTGGCGCCACCGCTACGCAGAGCTCGGCGCGCGCGCCGACGTCGACTACGTGTTCATCTTCGAGAACCGCGGCGTCGAGGTCGGCGTGACGCTCCACCACCCACACGGGCAGATCTACGGTTATCCCCTGTTGCCGCCCGTCCCCGCGCTGGAGCTCGCCGCCGACGCGCGCCTCGGCGGCTGCGCGCCGTGCGCGCTGCTCGCCCGCGAGCTGCAGGACGGACGGCGCGTGCTGTTCGAGAGCGAGCGCGTCGTCGCGTACGTCCCCAACGCCGCGCGCTGGCCATATGAAGCGCACGTCGTCGTGCGCGAGCACCGCCCCAGCCTGCTCGACTGCGACGCGGAGGATCTGCGCGCCCTCGCCGCCGGCCTGCAGCGCCTCGTCCGCGGCTACGACGCTCTGTTCGAGCGACCGTTCCCGTATGTGATGGCCGTCCACCAGGCGCCCACCTCACCGCCCGCGGAGCGCGGTCATTTGCACGTCGAGTTCTACCCGCCGCTGCGCAGCGCGCAGAAGCTCAAGTACCCGGCCGGCTCCGAGCAGGGCGCCGGCACGTTCATCTCTGACGTGCTGCCCGAGGAGTCCGCCTCCGAGCTGCGCGAGGCGATCGCTCGTGGCGGTTAGGCGCAGCGGCGCGTTCGCGCCCGGTCGCGTGAACCTGATCGGCGAGCACACCGACTACAACGACGGGCTCGCGCTGCCGTTCGCCATCGCCGAGGGCATCGCCGTGCACGCCCAGACCCACGACGAGCGTCGCATCCAAGCCCATGCGCGCGACCTCGGCGAGCGCGACGACTTCGCGCTGCAGGAGCCCATCGCCCGCGCGCAGGGGTGGCGCGCCTACCTCAGAGGCATCGTCGCCGAACTGCAGCACCTCGGCGTGCAGCTCCCCGGCGCGAGCATCGAGATCGCCGGCGATCTGCCGCGCGGCGCCGGCCTCTCGTCATCGGCCGCGCTCGAGGTCGCGCTCTGCCTCGCGCTCACCGAGCTCAGCCACGCGCAGCACGAGGCGGACGGCTCCAACGGCAGGCTCTCGCGGCAGAGCCGCACGGAGATCGCGCGGCTGTGCGCGCGCGTGGAGAACGGCTGGGTCGGCGCACACACCGGGCTGCTCGACCAGCTCGCGTGCCTGTACGGCGCGCCCGATTGCGCGCTGCTGATCGACTTCCGCACGCTCCACGTCGAGCCCGTGCCGCTCGCGCTCGGAGACTGGCATCTCGTGGTGCTCGACTCCGGCGAGCGTCACGCGCACGCGAGCTCCGGCTACAACCAGCGACGCGCCGACTGCGCGCGTGCGTGCGAGCACCTCGGCGTGGACTCGCTGCGCGACGCCGACCCCGAGGGAGCCGCGCGCCTGCCGCAGCCGCTCGCGCGACGCGCCGCCCACGTGATCGGAGAGAACGCGCGGGTGCGCGAGGCGGTCGCAGCGCTGCAGGCCGGGGATCTGCCCGCGGTCGGCCGACTGCTGAGCGCCTCCCACGCCAGCCTGCGCGACCTCTACGAGGTCTCCACGCCGGCAGTGGAGCGCACGGTCGAGCTCCTGCTCGGCGCGGGCGCTTGCGGCGCGCGCATCGTCGGCGGCGGCTTCGGCGGCAGCGTCCTCGCGCTGTTCGCGCCCGGCGTGCGCTGGCCCGCCCGGGCGCGCGAGGTGCGCCCCGGCGCGGGGGCGCACATGGCGGCTGGATGAGCGGGGGTCAGAGACGCGCGGC
The DNA here is from genome assembly GCA_963813055.1 of uncultured Solirubrobacteraceae bacterium. Classification (GTDB taxonomy): domain Bacteria; phylum Actinomycetota; class Thermoleophilia; order Solirubrobacterales; family Solirubrobacteraceae; genus Palsa-744. The sequence goes on along the minus strand of CAWEXM010000004.1, from coordinate 279,570 downwards.
GAGCAGCGCGCACGCCGTCGCCACGGTCGCCAGCGACAGCGCCGCGAGCGCGCCGTCGAGCGGCGCCAGCAGCCCCGCCACCGACAGACGCTCGCTGCCGCCGTCGCTGCGCGTGCGCACGCCCTCCACGCTCAGCGTTCGTCTGCGCAGCTCGCGCGCGGGGGAGCTGAGCCGCCGCTGCGCGACGCTCATCGCCATGCAGGCGAACGCGATCAGCAGTCCCGGCAGCGCAATCTCCTGCGCGTTGACGAAGTAGCCGGTGAACGCCGGAAACGCGCCCCAGCCGAGCGCGAACCACATGTCGCTGTGGAAGCGTCCGCCCGCCAGCTCGAGGTTGTAAGCGGGCAGGAACGCGCCGCCGGCAAGCACGAGCGGCGCGAGCCATGCGGTCACGGAGATCGTGCCGCCCACCCCGATGCCCACTGCGGCAAGCAAGCTCACCGCAGCGAGCGCGCGCAGCGAGCGGTCGGAGAGGCTCGTGCGCAGCGGCCGGTCGTGGAGCTCGTCCAGCGCGTGCGCCGCCACGCCGACCGCGAGCGCGAACGCCGCGAGCCCCCACAGCAGACGATCCACGTGCAGCTTCGGCGCCACCGCCGCGCCCAGCGCGAAGTAGCTCAAATGCCACGCGGTGTAAGGGGGGTGCAGAAGCGTCAGCAGCTCGCCCGCGCGACCCCGCCCGAGCGCGTAGAACGCCGGGCGCTCAGGCCCCGCGCGCATCGCCGCGCTTGCTCGCGCTCATCACCACGCCGCCGCCCAGGCTCATCCTGCGCACGCGCACGTCTTCGAGGCCCGCCTCCTGCCAGTAGCCGACGAGCCGCTCGATCGGGTGCTGTGCGTAGAAGCCGCGGATGCTCGGCCCGAGGAAGCGGCCCACCTCCATCCACTCGCGCGACGCCAGCCGTCCGAGCGTCGGCAGCCCGACCGCCGTGTAGAAACGCCACGCCGCGCGCGCGGGCGCCAGCGGCGGCACGCCGAACTCCAGCGAGGCCATCCGCGCGCCAGGACGCAGCACGCGCGCGAGCTCGCGCACCGTCGCGCGCGGATCCTCCACGTAGCGCAGCAGATACGTCACTGTGAGCGCGTCGAAGCTCGCATCCGCGAACGGCAGCGCCTCCGCTTCGCCCTCCAGCAGCTCCACGCGCGAATCGCCCGCGAAGCGCGTGCGTGCGGCGGAGAGCATGTCCGCGCTCTGGTCGATCCCCACCACCGTGCAGTCGCAGCGCGAGCGCAGCTCCGCGGCGACCATCCCCGTTCCGGTCGCCACGTCGAGCATCCGCTGACCCGGCCGCGGCGCCACCGCGTCCACGAGCGCGCGCCGCCAGCGCGGGTCCTGCCAGAAGCTGAACGCCGCCGACAGCGCGTCGTATCGCCGCGGCAGTCCGCTGAACAGCTCCAGCGCCTCGCGCTTGCGCGCCGTCCGCGACGCCCCTTGCGATCGGGGGTCTGTCGATGCGACGCCGTGCGGGTCGCTGGCTGGGTCCGGGCTCATGGTGTTCGAGAATCTGACAGGCTAACGGCCATGCCAAACGTGATGCTCATCACCGGCGCCTCCAGCGGGATCGGTGAAGCCACCGCCAAGCGTCTCGCCCGCGAGCCCGGCGCCGCGCTCGTGCTCGTCGCGCGCCGCGAGGAGCGCCTGCGCGCGCTCGCTGCGTCGCTCGGCGAGGAGCGCGTGAGCTTCGTCGCGGTCGACCTGCTCGACGAGGACGCGCCCGAGCGCATCCGCGAGCACGTGGCCGAGCGCCACGGGCGGCTGGATCTGCTCGTCAACAACGCCGGCGCCGCCTGGCGCGCGCGCTTCGCCGACGGCGGCTATGAGAACGTGCGCAAGACGATGGCGATCAACTTCGACGCACAGGTGCGCCTCACCGAGGCGCTGCTGCCGCTCCTGCGCGCGAGCGCGCCGAGCGCGATCGTCAACGTGTCCTCCACCGCGGGACGCGTCTCGCGCGCTGGCTCCGGCGCCTATAGCGCGTCGAAGTTCGCGCTCGCCGGCTGGTCGGACGCGCTGTGGGCGGAGGAGCGCCCCAACGGCGTGCACGTCGGCCTCGTGCTGCCGGGCTTCATCTCCACCGAGGGCTTCCCCCAGTCAGAGCTCACCGCCAAGCCGTGGACTCGCTGGGCGGTCTCCACGCCCGAGACCGGCGCCGAGGCGATCTACGAGGCGGGCATCGGGCGCAAGGCCGAGCGCTACGTCCCCAAGCCCTACGCGCTCGCCGCCGCTCTGCGCGTGCTCGCGCCCGGGCTCGTGCGACGCGTCATGGGCGGCGGCGCGGCGCAGGTGATGACGACCACCACCGAGCCCGACATGGCCGACCGGCGCAACGGCTCCAGAGACGCGTCGCAGCACTGACGCGGCGCCCGGCTCGCGGGGCATGGCCGGCAGCGCGACGGCGACGGCTAACCTCGTCTCATCGCAGAGAACGCGCTAGTCACAGGAGCGACAGGCTTCATCGGCGCCAGGCTGACCGACGCGCTGCTGGCCGCTGGGACGAAGGTGCGCTGTCTCGTGCGCGACCCCGCCCGCGCGCAACGCTTGCGAGGGGAGCGCTGCGAGATCCGCCGCGGTGACGTGACCGACGCCGCCAGCCTCGACGGGATCGGCGAGGGGATCGACGTGGCGTACTTCCTCGTGCACGCGATGGCCGGCGGCGCGGGCTTCGAGGAGCGCGAGCTCGACGGCGCGGTCAACTTCGCGCGCATGGCCAAGCGCGAGGGCGTCGAGCGGATCGTGTACCTCGGCGGCCTGAACGAGGCGAGCGTCTCCAAGCACCTGCAGAGCCGCCATCGAACCGCCGTGGCGCTCGCCCAGGAGGGTCCGCCGCTGACGTACTTCCGCGCCGCGATGGTCGTCGGCGCCCAGAGCGAGTCCTACCGCACGCTGCGCTATCTCGTAAAACGTCTGCCCGTGATGATCGCGCCGAGCTGGCTGAAGATCGCCACGCAGCCGATCGCCATCGACGACGTCGTCGAGTACCTCAGGCGCGCGCCCGAGGTGCCCGAGTCGCTGGGGCGCGAGGTCCAGATCGGCGGCCCTGACGTGCTTTCCTACGGCGAGATGCTCGACCGCATGGCGATCGCCATGGGCGTGCGGCCACGGCCGAAGCTGCCGGTCCCGTTCATCACACCGTGGCTGTCCGCCCTGTGGTTGGGTCTCGTCACGCCCGTGGACGTGAACGTCGCACGCCCGCTCGTCGAGGGGCTCACGACCGAGACCGTCGTCACCGACCCCTCCGGCGCGGAGCCGTTCGCCATCGTGCCGCTGCCTTTCGACGAGGCGCTCCAGCGGGCGCTGTCCGAGCGTTAGATTCCCATCCGATGGCACGTGAGATCCCGATCAAGGAGCAGGGGATCCGACTCGGTCAGCTGCTCAAGCTCGCCGGGTTGATCGACAGCGGCAGCGAGGCCAAGGCGCTGCTCGCGAGCGCGCCCGTGTGGGTCAACGGCGAGCGCGAGGCCAGGCGCGGGCGCCAGCTCGCGGTCGGCGACACGGTGCGCGTCGGGGATGAGAACCTGCTCGTGACCGCTGCCGTGTCTAGCTGACCTTCGCCACGATCACCGGGGTGCGCGTCGGGGCGGGGCTGCCGCCGCGCGGCTCGGAGGTGACGAGGATCTCCTTCACGCCTTTCAGCGCTCCCGGCACGCCAACGGTCGCGCTGCCCACGCGGCTGACGGTGAACAGCGCATCGGTCGGCTGCGGAGCGCCGGTGCGCAGAATCCACACCTCATACACCCGGTCGGGCGTCGTCTGCGGCATGCCCGCGATGCTCAGCACCGCGTGACCGTCGCTCACCTGCACCGTCGCGCTCGCGCGCGGCGCGAGCACTTCGGCGCGGATCGTGCGCGAGGAGCCACGGCCTCCGCCCGAGGAGGAGATAGCGATCGCGATCGCCACCGCGACCACTGCGAGCAGGCCCGCGCCCGCGAGCGCGGGACGCCAGCCGAAGCCCCCATGGGCGGGTGCTCGGGCCGGCTGGGGCGCCGGCGCGGGCGTCGACGCACCGTGCAGGCTGGCGTCGCGCTGGACGGTCGCCAGCACTCTGTGCTTGAGGTCCGCCGGAGCGCTCATCTGCGCAACGGCGACGGGGAGCACCGCCACGACCCCGCCCAGAACGGCCACTTCCTCGCGACACACCGCGCACGTGTCCAGGTGCGCCGAGAATGTCGCGTGCTCCTCCTCGGAGAGCGCGCCGAGCACGTATGGAGCAGCGTCGACGCCACATCCGTCCATGTGGATGTCGACCTCGTCGCTCATCGTGCCGCCTCCGGGTCCGCGAGCGTGATTCGCATCTTCGATAGACCAAGACGCATACGGCCCTTGATCGTTCCCACCGGCTGATCCAGCATCGAGGCGATCTGCGAGTGCGTCAGACCGCCGAAGTACGCCAGCTCGATGACCTTGCTCTGCTCGCCGGGCAGCTGCTCAAGCGCCTCGCGGACCTGCCGTGCCTCCTCGCGCCGCGCGAACTCCACGTCCGTGCGCTCCGGCGAGGCGATGCGCTCCTCGAGCCCCTCTTCGTCGACTATGCCTCGATCGCGAACGGCGCGACGGCGCAGCGAGTCGATCGCGCGGTTGTGCACGATGCCAAGCAGCCACGTGCGCACGCTGCCACGCCCGCGGTCGTAGCGAGCCGGGCTGCGCCACAGCGACAGGAACGCTTCCTGCACGACGTCCTCGGCGAGCGCGCGCTGGCCGCACATGCGATACGCGAGCGAGAACGCCGCGTCCGCATGCCTGTCATAGATCACCTCGAACGCGTCCGCCCTGCTCGCGTAAACCAGCTGCATGAGCTCCTCGTCCGCGAGTATCCGCAGCGGTTCGAGCGAATCTCCTCCACCACCGGCTTGGCGCAATGGCTTGAACATTCTCGTCATGGTTACGGCAGGTGCCCGCATTTGGATCACTCAGCCACGCACGCGGCGCGTGCCACTGCCAATGCAGCCGACGATCGCGGTCATCGAAATGCATCGGCAGACGTCTGGCGGATGTCGCGGTGCTCAATGATCCTAGCAATCAGAACACTCAGCTCGAACAGCAGATACAGCGGGACGGTCTCGAGGATCAGCGTGACCGCGTCGCCCGGCAGGAAAGCCGCGACCGCGCCGCACGCGAGGATCGCGTAGCGGCGGTTGTGGCGCAGTTGACGCGTGGTCACGATTCCCGTGCGCGTCGCCGCGAGGATTCCGACGGGGACCTGGAAGACGAGGCCCATCGCCAGCAGCGTCACGGCTGCGAAGTGGTAGTACTGGTTCGCCTGCACGAGCACGTTGAACTGGCCGCTGTTGAAGTTCTGGAAGAAGCGCACCGCCGCCGGCAGCACCACGAAGTAGCCGAACATCACACCCGCGACGAACAGGAACGGGATCGCCAGCATCAGCGGAGTGGTGACGCTGCGCTGCTCGGGACTGAATGCCGGCAGCAGAAAGCCGTACAGCTCGTAGAGCACGACCGGGAGCGACAGGATCAGGGCGAAGATCAACGCGATACCGATCGTCGTGGTGAATGGCTCGCCGATACCGAGCGTCACTGGCTTGTTGCCCTGCGGACCCGCGGACAGGCTCGCGATCGCCCTGTGCAGCCGCGGCGCGACCGGCGCAAGCGAGGCGCGCGTCGCCGCGGAGGCGCCGCTGCCGGGACGCTGCAGCGCGCCCACGACGGCCTGCAGCTGGTTGGCAACGACGCGCGCGCTCTGTTGCACCGTGTACGTGGCGCCGAGCGGGCCGCTCCCCGCCTTGACCTGTTTCTGCGTCTCGTGCGAGAGCGGCTCGTTGATGACGTTCAGCAGCGCGTGGTTTTGCCACATGCATACCGTGAACGCAACCGCGACCGCCACCAGGGAGACGATCAGACGCCCGCGCAGCTCCTGCAGATGGTCGACCAGGCTGAGCCGATCTTCATGCCCGATGCTGCCAACAGCGACCGCCATGATCGATTTACCTGCTCAGCTCGCCGTGTGCGCGTCGGACGTCACAGTGGCCGCCACGGGGTCCTGCTGAGGGACCGACAGCGAAACGTGCTCGCTCTCACCGCTGATTGCGTCCTTGAAGCCGCGCATGCCGCTGCCGAGCGATTTGCCCATCTCCGGAAGGCGCTTGGCGCCAAACACGAGTAGCAACAGGATCAGCAGAAATGCGATGTGGAGTGGATTGTCGAGACCCATGATGGTTTTGCCTCCTGAAATCGTTGGCCACGCCTCGCCGCTTGGCGGGCAATTGGCTACTGGTTGTTGATACGCGGAGGGGCGGCGGGCAGATCACCCGCGACCCTCCGCATGCATTTGCGGCTAGGACTTGATCAGCGGCCCCGCCTTGGCCAGCACCTGCGCCTTGGTGAGCGGCGAGTCGAACCCCTTCGTCGGGGTCGGGCTCTTACCGATCAGCAGGTCGATCGCCGCCGCGTGACGAGCCTCGATCTGCACGATGCTCCCGGCCGCTGCGAGCACGTCCCTGCTCTTCAGCGACGGCGCCGCGCCGTTGTAGGCGCCAACACCGGTGTTCTCGAGCACCGATGCAAGCGCCAAGAACGAGCTCTCGCTCGTGACCGGGAAGACGAACTGCGGCTTCTTCACCGGAGTCCCGCCCAGCTGTTTGATCGCAGCCACGAGCGCGCTCACGTGCTCCGTCTCCTCAGCGCCGAACTGCTTCGCGTACGTCTTCGCCTGCCCGCTGAGGTTGAGTGCCTTCCCCTTGACCGTGTAGAAGTCCGCCTCGAGGTACTCCAGCGTGAGAGCGAAGTTGAGGATGTCGACGTCGCCGCCGCCGGTTTCCGCGAGCGCTTGGGAGACGAACGGCGTCACCGCCGCCGTCCCGTAGAACGCGCCCGCAGCCAGCGCGCCTCGCAGGATGAAGCTCCCGCGAGTCATGCCGTGAACCTCCAGCGCCGCCAGCTCCGGGTTCGCCAAGCCACGGGCGTTGGAATGTGTGAGTTGTGTGTTCGACATCGTTTTCAAGCTCCTTTTCCGCCTGCGATCAGGCCAGGAACGGCTTGACCGCCGCCAGCACAGTTGACATGTCGGCCGGCTTGGCGAACGCGCCATCCGGGGTGAGCGACTTCTTGACGAGCGTGCCGAGGGTCGCCGCGTGACGCGCCTCGACCGAGTGAATCGCAAGCGCCGAGGCGAGCACCTCGGGGCTCTTGATGTTGCCCGCCTGCCCGAGATACGCCGCCGCACCGAGGTTCTCGACCGTGTAGGCAAGCTCCGCGACCTGCATTGCGCTCGTGACCGGGAACTTCGTGCCCGGCCTCGACACCGGCGTGCCTCCCAGATTGCTCACGGCCGCTTTCAGCGCAACGACGTGAGACGCCTCCTGGCGACCGAAGTCCTTGATCAGACTCCCGACCTTGCCGCTGAACAGCCCCGCCGCCACCACCTTCTCGTAGAACGCCGTCTCGAGGTACTCGAGCGTGAGCGCGTAGTTGAGAATCGCGATGTCGCCACTGCCACTGCTGCCCGCGGTGCTAGACGTCGCAGCCGGCACCGCGGTGGTCGAGGCGGTCTTGCTGCTGCTGCCACATGCCGCCATCACAAACGCGCCGAAACTCGCCGCGCCCGCGCTTCCCGCCATCTTCAGAAACCGCTTGCGGTCGAGATCGTCGCGAACGAGTCGCTCGACGATCCCCGCCGGCTGCGGCGCAGCGTCTTCACTGGTTGGACTTGACATCGTTGCTACCTCCACGTCGTGTTTTCCATGAATCGCGCACACGCGCTCATACGATGAAGCCGGTGTCCTTCACTGCCGCGAGTACCTTTGACGCCGTGAGCGGTGTGTCAAACGGGCCGTTCGGCGCTATTTCCTTGCCCGACGGGTCGTTGAGTAGTCCGATGACGCTCGCGTGACGAGCCTCGATCGTGAGAATCGACAGCGCGGCCTTCGCGTAGGGCACCGACTTGATGTTGGTCGCCTGTCCCAAGTACGCGTGCACGCCCGTGTTCTCCAGCACCTGCGCCGTCTTCATGAACATTTCCGCGTTCGCGTTCGCACCTTTGAAGTCGAACTTCGGTTCCGCCGCTGCCTTTCTCCCCAAGGCTTTCTTGAGGAACTTCACGTGCGCGTTCTCATCGGCCGTGACCACTTTCAGGAACGCAGCGGCCTGTGGGCTCAAAGACAGGTTCGCCGCGGTTGCGCCGTTGTAGAACGCCGCCTCGAGATACTCGAGCGTGAGCGCGTAGTTGAGAATCCCGATGTCACCTTTACCGAATTTCGTCGGCGGGCGGCCGTGATCTGCCGCGAGCGCACTCGGTGCGAGCGCCGACAGGAGCGCGCCGCCGCTCATCGCAGCACCGCCCGCAACGCCAGCCTTCTTGAGAAAGCTCAGACGCGTGTCGCCCGACACCTCGTCGGCTGCTTCGCGGACCGCGCCGTCAACATCCACCTCGTCCAGATTGATCGTGTAGCTCATAGTTCTCCCAACTCAGGGTTGTCATATCGGCTATGGAGATATTTCTCTAATTCAGCCGTTGTTGGGAGTGATACGGCGCCGCCGCCATCACGGATCAGTGCAGACACAAAGGACCCGCCGCGCAGCCAGCCACTGATCCAGACATCAAGGCAATACGTATGGGGACTCGATGACGCGATCGATTACGCAGCGCCCGAGCGGCGCACCCAGCACTACAGCCCTGTCGCCGAAGGCTCCCAGCGCGCTACGTCGGCGCGTGTTGAGCCGGGTCCGTGGCGAGATGCATCGCCCCGGGCGACTTCACAGTCATACCCATACGGCGCTCGTGGGCTCCGCGTGCCTGTTCGCGCTCGTCCTGCTCCTCATCCGATCCGACGGCGCAGGACGCACGCACGCTGAGAGCGCGAAGCCCAGCTCGCTCGTCCCACGGGTGTCGCTACACAGAATCGGCGACCGCGGCGAACTGACGATGTCCGGAATGAGCGACCCGCCAGGCGGCGAGATCTACCAGTTGTGGCTGGAGCGACCCGGTCGGACACCGCAGCCGACCGACGAGCTGTTCACCGTCACCAGCGCTGGGAACGCCACGGTCGACATACCGGGGAGGCTCCACGGGCTGCGAGCGGTGCTGGTCACCGCCGAGCCGCTCGGCGGCAGCATCAGCCCGACGAGCCGAGCGATCGTGCGCGTGGCCGTCCCCGGGTGAAGCCGTTCAGATGCCGCGGATCCCGGGCCAGCGGTCCCGCGAGCATCTGCGCGGTCAGTCGCTCAGCATGCACGGCTACTGACGCGGCTCGCACCCGCAAGCCTCCGCAAGCAGCTCGTAGGAGCGCATCCGCGCGAGGTGGTCGTAGGTGATCGACACCACGATCGCCTCCTCCGCGCCGTAGCGCGCGACCACATCCTCGAGCTCCGCCCGTACCGTCGCCGGCGAGCCGAGCACCGCGCGGCGCTGCGAGCGCGGCCCCGTGTCAGCGCGCTCGTCGGCCTCCAGGAAACGCAACGCCTGCTCCGGCGGTGGGACCGCGATCAGCTGCCCTCGCCGCAGCAGCGTGAACGTCATCCGCCCACTCGCCGCGAGCCGCCGCGCCTCGTCGTCGCTCTCGGCGCAGATCACCCACACCGCCACCGCCGTGCGCGGCGTCAGGCCCGCGTGTTCGTGTTCGGCGAAGCGCTCGCGGTAGAGCGCCGTGATCTCCGCGCCGCGCGGGTTGATGAAGTCCGCGAACGCGTACGGCAGACCCAGCTCCGCCGCCCACAGCGCGCTTTGCTGAGAGGAGCCCAGCAGCCACGGCTCCGGGCGCTCGGGCAGCCCCGGGAGCATCGCCGCGAGGCGCGCGAACGGGTGATCGGTTGGGAGATGGTCGTACAGGTGACCCAACAGCTCCTCGAGCTGCTGGGGGAAATCGTCGGGGGTCGCCTGCCGGCGGTCTCTCCGCAGGGCGAACGTCGTCAGCGGATCGGTGCCCGCTGCACGTCCCAGCCCGAGGTCGATGCGACCGGGAAACACGCCCGCGAGCAGGCTGAACGTCTCCGCGACCTTGAACGGGCTGTAGTGCGGGAGCATCACTCCACCGCTGCCCACGCGAATGCCGCTCGTCGCGGCCGCGATCGGACCGATCAGAGCCTCCGGGCTCGGCCCCGCGAGCATCGGACCGCCGTGATGCTCCGCCACCCAGTAGCGGTGGTAGCCGAGCCGGTCCGCCAGGCGTGCCAGCTCGAGCGTGTTGCGCAACGCCTGCGCGCCTGAGGAGCCCTGCGAGATCGGAGACTGGTCGAGGACGGAGAGACGCAAGATGAGCCCATGCTAGACGCGCTCCCGTGAGCGGCGGCCACGCGCCTGGAAGGATGTTCGCTCATGCGCAACCTCGTCAACGTCAAGTCCGTCGAGAAGGGCTACGGCAGCCGCTCGGTGCTGCGCGACATCACGCTCGGCATCGCCGCGGGCGAGCGCATCGGCGTCGTGGGACAGAACGGCGGCGGCAAGTCCACGCTGCTCGCGCTCATCGCCGGCGTCGAGTCGCCCGACGCGGGCGCCCTCACGCGCGCTGGCGACGTCAACGTGGCGCTGCTCGGCCAGCGCGACGAGCTCGACGAGCGGAGCACCATCCGCGAGATCCTCGTCGGCGAGCGCGCCGAGCACGAGTGGGCTGGGGACAGCGCCTTCCGCGACGTGCTCGACGGGCTCATGGGCGGCGTGGCGCTGTCGCTGTTCGCGCGCGGGATCGACACGCCCATCGCCGGTCTCTCAGGCGGCGAGCGTCGCCGCGTCGCGCTCGCGCGGCTGCTGCTCGACCCGCCCGAGCTGCTGCTGCTCGACGAGCCCACCAACCACCTCGACGTCGAAGGCGTCGACTGGCTCGCGCGCCACCTCGCCGCGCGACGCGGCTCGATGCTCGTCGTCACCCACGACCGCTGGTTCCTCGACGCGGTGTGCACCTCCACCTGGGAGGTCGCAGACGGCGCTGTGCACCAGTACGAGGGCGGCTACGCCGCGTACGTGCTCGCGCGCGCCGAGCGCGACCGCCAGGAGAGCGCGCGCGAGGGCCGCCGCCGCCAGCTGCTGCGCAAGGAGCTCGCGTGGCTGCGGCGCGGGCCGCCCGCGCGCACCAGCAAGCCCAAGTTCCGCATCGACGCCGCCAACGCGCTGATCGCCGACGAGCCCCAGGCGCGCGACCGCGCCGAGCTGCTGCGGTTCGCCACCTCGCGCCTAGGCGACAAGGTGCTCGACGCCGTCGACGTGTCGCTCACGCTCGGCGCGCGCGACGTGCTGCACGACGTCACCTGGCGCCTCGGGCCGGGCGACCGCGTCGCCGTCGTCGGCGTCAACGGGTCCGGTAAGACCTCGCTCGTGCGGCTGCTCGCGGGCGAGATCGAGCCGACGTCCGGTCGCGTGGAGCGCGGCGCCACCGTCCGCGTCGCGCACCTCTCGCAGGACACCGTCGAGATTCCCGGCCACCTGCGCGTGCTCGAGTCCTTGGAGGAGGTGCGGGGGCACGCCACGCTCAGCGACGGGCAGGAGATCACCGCCGCGATGCTGTGCGAGCGCTTCGGCTTTCGCGGCGAGAAGGCGCGCACCGTCGTCAGCGACCTCTCCGGCGGCGAGCGCCGGCGGCTCGCGCTCATGCGCCTGCTCATGGGCGAGCCAAACGTGCTGCTGCTCGACGAGCCCACCAACGACCTCGACATCGACACGCTCACCGCGCTCGAGGATCTGCTCGACGGCTGGCCCGGCACGCTCGTCGTCGTCAGCCACGACCGCTACTTCGTCGAGCGCGTCTGCGACGACGTCTACGCGCTCACCAGCGACGGTGGTATCCGCCACCTTCCCGGTGGGATCGAGCAGTACCTCGAGGGGCGCCAAGCCGCGGTCGAGTCGAGCGCGTTGGCGGCGGGCGGGCGCCGGACGCAGGGCGCTGCGCCCGGAGGCGCTGGCCAGGGCCAGGGCACGCCGGCGGACGCCGGCCCGCAGCAGGTCGCTTTGCCCGCGGGCGCGCGGATCCGCGCGGATCGCAAGGAGACGCAGCGCTCGCAACGTGAGCTGAAGCGTTTGGAGCGCGCGGTCGAGCAGCTCACGAGCCGTGAGACCGAGCTGAACGAGCAGATGGCCGTCAACGCCACCGATCACGCGCGGCTGGGCGAGTTGCAGGCCGAACTGGAGCAGGTGGTCGCCGAGCGGGCGGAGACCGAGACCTCGTGGCTCGAGCTGTCCGAGGCGCTCGAGCGCTGAGCGCGGGCGCGCTGAGCCCCGGAGGCGCGCCAGCCGTTCGCGCGACTTCGAAGGCCTGCCCTACTCGCCCGCGGTCAGGCCGCTGCCGGCACCGCCGCGGACTCCGTCTCGGACTCCTCGTCGTGGTGCAGGTCGCTGTCGCGCACGAGCGCCAGCGCGAGCAACGCGCCGATGAGTGACATCGCGCTGCCGACGAGCAGGATCGCGGAGAAGCCGTGGGTGAAGCCCTCGCGGGCAGCGTGCACGATTGGCGCGGGCGCGTCGCGGGAGATGCTGCCGGAGGAGATCGCCTCCGCGAGGCCTCGCGCGCGCCCGGCGCTCACGCCGGGGAGCAGATCTTCGATGCGGTGTTGCGACAGCGCGAGGAACAGCGCGCCCAAGCCCGCCGTGCCGGACGCGATCGCGACCTGACGGAACGTGTCGTTGATGCCCGACGCCACGCCGCTCATCCGCTCCGGCACCGTCGACAGCGCCACGTTCGCGAGCACTGGGTTGATCAGGCCCGTGCCGAGCCCCGCGACGATGAAGCCCGGCAGCAGCACCGTCCACGAGTCGTCCGCCTTCGCGCCGCTCATCAGCGCGAGACCCAACGCCGTGATCGCCAGGCCGCCGGAGAGCATCACACGCGCCGACACCTTCCCCTCCAGCGACGCCGTGGCGCCCGCCACGAAGAACGAACCCACCGTGAACGGCAGGTAGCGCAGACCCGCTTCCAGCGGCGAGAGATGCTCGATCTCCTGCATGTACAGGGTGAGGTAGAGGAACAGCGCGAACATCGAGCCGCTGAGCGCGAACGCCGTCACCTGCGCGCCCGTGAACGATCGGCTGCGGAACAGGCTCAGCGGGAGCATCGGCTGCGAGACGCGCAGCTCGATCGCGATGAACGCCACGAACAGCACGATCGCGGCGACGAGCAATGTGACGATCACGCCCGAGGTCCAGCCCTCGTCGTTGCCGCGCAGCAGCGCGAGCACGAGCAGCGCGTTCGCCGCTGAGAACGTCACCGTGCCGCCCCAGTCGATCCCCCTCGCGGTCTCGTCGCGCGACTCCTCCACCTTCAGAACCGTCACCGCGAGCGCCGCCATGCCGACGGGGATGTTCAGGTAGAAGATCGCCTGCCAGCCGATCGCCTGCGTCAGCGCGCCGCCCACGAGCGGCCCCAGCGCCACCGCGATGCCGATCGTCGCGCCGTAGATCGCCGTCGCCGTCGCCCGCTCCGACCCGCGCCACTCCTGCGCGAGCAGCGCCAGGGACACCGCGAACATCACCGCGCCGCCCACGCCCTGCAGCGCACGCGAGAGGTTCAGGACCGTGGGCGTGCCCGACAGTCCGCACAGCAGCGACGCGAACGTGAAGATCCCCACGCCGATCATGAACACGCGCTTGCGTCCCAGGCGGTCGGCGAGCGACCCCGACGTGAGCACGAACGCGGCGAGCGTCAGCGCGTACGCGTCCACCACCCACTGCAGGTCGGTGAACGACGAGTGGAGGTCCTTGCGGATGCTCGGCAGGGCGGTGTTCACCACCGTGATATCCAACAGCAGCATGAACGTCGCCACGCACACCGCTATCAGCGTCCACCACTTGCGCTCCATCTACACGTCCCCCTTGGCGAGCCGGTAAAGACCCACCGTAGCTACTCCGAGACTGACTCCCTCAGCACCGGGCTCCAGCGCTCCGGTTCACGCTCCGCCTGCTCGGCCGCCCACTTGAAGTGGTGCACCGCCGAGCGCCGCAGCGGCTCGCCGAGCGCGAGGCCCAGGAGCGCCCACCTGCGCGCGTGGCGCGGCGTCTCGAACACCACCGCCAGCAGGCCCGCGAGCGTCCACAGGTGCAGCACGCGGTTGTAAGGAACGAGCTGCTCTGTCGTCATGCCCTCCGCTTCGGTCAGGTACGGGATGCCGTGGCGGCGCTCCCACGGCCACTCCACGAAGTGCACGATCCCGCCCGCCAGGCCAGCGGCGTTGTTCAGCGCGATCCACTTCTCCATCCGCTCGCCCCCACCCAACCACCCCGCGAGCGCCATCCCCGGCAGCGCCCCCGACCACATCGCAAGCGCGCCGCGCCGGCCGATGAACGGCTCGAACACCAGCCCCACGCCCGCGCGCACCTCGAACGCGTGGTGCGCCGCGGTGCCGAGCGCCGTGAGCACCGTGAACGGGCGACGCGGGCGTCTCATCGGCTCGTCATCCACGTCGCGTCGTCCCGCAGCGGCGCGCCGCTCAGCTCCTGCGGCAGTGCGAGCATCCACTCGGCAGCCTCGTCCATGCGCATCGACGCGAGCTCTCCCGTGCCCGCCAGGCGCGTGACCTCCCCCAGCACCGTGTCCAGCGCCTGCCAGCCCGCATCGCCGGTAAAGGCGGTCGAGAACGGGTGGAACAGCAACGCGGTGTGGCAGCCCTCCTCATAAGAAGAAGTTTCAAGCGCGGAGATCATCGCGTCGCGCATCTGCTCCGGCGTGCGCGCGTCCGGCGTGCCGTCGTAGCGCTCGCGCAGGCCCGCGAACGTGGGCAGGTAGGAGTACGCGTCCACGAGCGGCCAGCGAAACGGCAGCACCGCCAGCCCGTCGAGCACGCCCGCGCGCTCCCCCGCGGGGGAAACGTGGCTGTAGCCGTGCTCCCGCAGCAGCTCAAGCGTGCGCTCCGTCAGGCCGCCGCCCGGCGGGCGAAAGCCGCGCGGCTCGATGCCGATCGCGCGCATCGCGTCCGTCGCGCGCGTCAGCAGCGCCGCCTCCGACCGCGCGTCCAGCGCCGCCCAATCCTCGTGGCGCCACGCGTGCACCGCCACCTCGTGGCCCGCGTCCGCGATCGCGCGCAGCGCCTCGGGGTACATCTCCGCGTTCAGGCCCTCCACGAAGAACGTCGCCTTCAGCTCGTGCGTCGCGAGCAGATCCAGCAGCTTCGGCAGCACGTCCACGACGGTGAAGTGCTGCCCCTGCGCCACGTCCGCCGGCCACATGTCCAGCTCCAGCTGCGCAGCCTCGCCGAGGTTGTCGAACGTCACCGAAACAACTCTCTCGGACACGCCGCGATCATAGTTCACCGCCCACGGCCGGTAGGCTGGATCGAGATCGCGTGCGTCTCTCCAGCCACCTCACCGATGACGGTCCCGCCGCGGCGTTTGTGCTCGGCGAGCAGCTCGTCCCCGTCGCCGCGCTCGACGCGCCCGCCAACACCGTGCGCGGCCTGCTCCAGGCGCTCGACGCGGACGGGCTGCGCGAACTGCACGCGCGCGCCGAGCAGGCTGAGCGAGCGCATCGCGCTCGCCGAGCCACGCTGCTCGCCCCCGTCACCGACCCGCAGAAGATCATCTGCATCGGGCTCAACTACCGCGACCACGCCGAAGAGACCCACCAGGACATCCCCACCGCGCCGATGTGGTTCGCCAAGTTCGCCAACTCGCTCATCGGCAGCGGCCAGGAGATCGTGCTCCCCGCCGCGCACGCGGAGTACGTCGACTACGAGGCCGAGCTCGCGTTCGTCATCGGGCGGCCCGCCAGCAACGTCGCCGTCGAGGACGCGCTCGCGCACATCGCCGGAGCGATGCCGTTCAACGACGTCAGCGCGCGCGACCTGCAACTGCAGAACCCGCTGTGGACGAGCGGCAAGGCGATCGACACGTTCGCGCCCTGCGGCCCCGCGCTCGTGACGCTCGACGAGATCGACGACCTGCACGCGCTCGGGCTGCGAACCCGCATCAACGGCGAGGTGCTCCAGCAGGGGACGACGCGCCAACCTGATCTTCGGCCCCGCCGAGCTTGTCGCGTGGCTGTCGCGCACCATGACGCTGCTGCCCGGCGACATCATCGCCACCGGCACGCCCGCGGGCGTCGGTGCCGCGCAGGGGAGGTTCCTGCGCGACGGCGATGTGGTGGAGGTGGAGATCGACGGGCTCGGCACGCTGCGCAACGGGGTGCGCGCGGCGTGAGCGGCGCTCGCTCGACTGCCACCTGATCGTCGGGTCTGTGCCCAGCCGCATCCGCGGCTCGGCCGGCCCTGCCTAGCGGCCGTCGGGCCTGTGCGCGTCGAGCTCCGCTCGCCACGCGGCGCGCGCGTGCTCGATGCCGGAGCGATCGTCCAGCAGCTGGCGCTGCCAGTTCGCCGCCATCCCCAGCGCGTTCAGCCGGAACGCCATCGCCACCGCGTCCACGTCGGCGCACAGATCGCCCGCCACCACCGCCGCCTCCACGTTCGCCCGCAGCACCGCGATCCATTCGCGCATCGCTGCCACGACCGCGTCGCGCACCGGCCCCGGCCGGCCGTCCATCTCCGCGGAGGCCGCGCACAGGAAGCAGCCGCCCGCGAAGATGTCGGAGACGAAGTAGTCACACCACGCCTCGCCCAGCGCGAGCAGCCGCGGCAGGCCCTCCGCGCTCGAGAGCGCAGGCGCGAGCACCCACTCGATCAGGATCTCCCGCGCGGCGGCGAGCGTGGCGAGCTGCAGCTCGAGCTTCGAGCCGAACAGCGCGAACACGCTGCTCTTGTGCACGTCCAGCTCCGCCGCCAGCCCGCCGATCGTGAGGCCTTCCAGGCCCTCGCGCGAGGCCATCTGCACGGAGCGCTCCAGCACCGCCTTGCGGCTGCGCATGCCGCGCGCCAATCGCCCGTCGGTGGGCTCCTCCTCGACGGGCGCCCCGACGAGTGGTTCCCGGCTGCGCGCGGTCGTCATGATGCCCATTTTACAAACTAGACGGACGATCGTTTATATTGTGCTGCCGATGAGCTATGTGGGCACATGGGAGTGGGCGCAGGAGACCGGCGGCAGGCTTCGCCGTCGCGATCGCCTGCGGCTCATCGGCCAGGGCGTCTCCGCGCAACTCGAACGCATACCCAGCTCGCTGCGCAGCCGCATCCTCGGCGAGCACGCCTCGCTCACGTTGCAGGAGCCCCCCGACAGCGCGCTCGCGCGCGAGGCGGAGGAACGCGTGCGCGAGCTCTCGAGCCCCGCGCTCTACGGCCACTGTTTGCGCACGTGGGCGTTCGCCACGCTGTTCGCCCAGCGCGACCGCGTGGAGCACGACGAGGAGCTGCTGTACCTCGCGTGCGTGCTGCACGACCTCGGCCTCACCGAGCCGCACAGCGGGCGCGAACCGCACGCGCACTGCTTCGCCGTCGAGGGAGCGCGCGCGGCGCACGCGTTCGTGCACGAGCATGGCGCGAACGAGAAGCGCGCGCGCACGGTCGCGGAGGCGATCTCGCTGCACCTGAACGTCAACGTGCCCGAGCGCCTCGGCGCGGAGGCGCACCTGCTCAGTCGAGGCGTGTCGCTCGACGTGGTCGGCAGGTGGCTGCACCAGATCCCGCCCGCGGCGACGCGCGGCGTGGAGCAGCGCTGGCCGCGCGACGGGCTCGCCGGCGAGCTGATCGCGTCCACCCGCGAGCAGGGACGCATGCGTCCGCAGTCGCGCGCCGCGCTGCTGCATACGCTGGGGTTCGCGAGGCTGATCGAACGCAACCCGCTGCACCGGGCCGGCTGAGCGGCGGACCGGCGGACGGCGGGGACACGACGATGCCGAAACGCAGCGTGCACGAGGACGACCCGCTGGAGGACTTCGACGCACGGACGATCACGCTCGAAGGCGTGGCGAAGGTGGTGCACGTGGCGGGCAGCGGGCCGGGCGTGATCGTGATGACGGAGATGCCCGGCATCAGTCCACACGTGGCGCGCTTCAGTCGTTGGGTCAGGGACGCGGGCTTCACCGTTTACATGCCCTCGCTGTTCGGCCGCGACGGCGCCGTGCCGGGCGCCGAGGAGGGCATCGCCGTGTTCCAGCGCGCGTGCGTAAGCGCGGAGTTCCGCGCGTTCGCCGCCGACGAGTCGAGCCCCGTCACCCAGTGGCTGCGCTCGCTCGCGCGCCTCGCGCACGAGCAGTGCGGCGGCCCTGGCGTGGGCGCGATCGGCATGTGCTTCACCGGCAACTTCGCGCTCACCATGATGCTCGAGCCCGCCATGCTCGCCCCCGTGCTGTCCCAGCCGACGCTGCCACTGGACGACCCCGCGGGAATCGAGATGGCGCCCGAGGAGCTCGCCGCGATCCGCGATCGCCTCGAGCGCGACGACCTCACCGTGCTGGCCTACCGCTTCAAGGGCGACAAGTTCTGCCGCGCGCAGCGTTTCGCCGCCTACTCCGAGGCGCTCGGCGAGCGCTTCGTCGGGCGCGTGCTCCCCGACAGCGCCGCCAGCCCCGACACCGCGCCGTTCTTCAAGGACGTCGTCGCCGGCCCCCACAGCGTCGTCACCGCCCACCTCATCGACCAGGCCGGCCAGCCCACGCTCACCGCCCGCGACGAGATCCTCGCGTTCTTCGCCCAGCGGCTCGGGGGCTGATCAGCCCACGCGCTCACCCTCGCGGGCAGCGTGTGTAATTGCCACGTGGTTCAGGCGGCCGAGCACGTCTGTGGTGGGGGCGACCTTGGCGTTCTCGTAGTCGGACAGCCGAGACGCCGACGTGCCGGCGGCCTGCGCGAACTGGCGCAGCGTCATACCTGTCTGCGTACGCCACGAGCGAATTTGCGCCGCATAGTCGGCCCGTCCCCGGCGGGCAACCTCCTCGCGAGCGTCACAAATCACACTGGACATCAGCGCATCCACTCCGTAGTGCTCTCCCCAAGCCGACACGATCTCGGCTGTGCGTGCGGCTGGACCCCAGGGACTTCGCCGAATTGCGTGGGCGAGACGACGCCAGTCCGATAGCGAACCGCGGTCGATGACCGTCTCGATCGCCTCGGCCGGCCAGTCGTCCATCGGCGCCGTCGAATCGAAATCGAGATTGCGGAATTGCAACGTCATATCGCCAACATCTTCGCGAGGCCAGCGAGTACAGCCTTCACCGTTGACCACTCGTGCCAGTGCGGGTCCAGTGCCTTGTAGCTGGCCAGCTGACTGGTCACCTCGATATCTCGCGGACGCGGGTCCGCCAACTGCTTGACAAGCTGGGTCACCACAGCCTCAGGACGATGGTTGATGTCTGCGTAGTACTCATCGACATCTCGCAGGACCGCAGCCGCATCGTCGAGCCCCATGCTGTCCGCCAGCGCAGCGATATCCAGGTAATCGCGTGTCTGGTTGCGACTCAACGCGAGCCATGCCTTGATCCGCAGAATCTCCGCGGCGGTCGGCACGACGAGCCGCTTGCCTTGCACGTCGATCTCGATCGTCTCCAGCGGCTTGCTGCGAAGCAGCTGACGCACCCCCGTCTCGATGCCACCGAGCTCACCCAGAATGATCTTCCCGGGCTGGACCTTGGCGGTACACCAGTCCCCGAGCGCCTCCAGGTTCTCGAGGATCGAGTCGAAACGCTCCCCGAGATCCACCACCACATGGTCGTGGTCGAGCGACTCCCGGTGGTGGGCGTGAAACGCCGCCGCCGATCCACCGACCAAGACAGCGCCAGGGACCAACTCCTGCAGGCGCGCAGCCTTACCCAAGACCTCCTCAAGCGAAGGCTTCATATGCAGATGTTATCAGATCCGATAACATCTGCCTTGAGGCTGGGCTACCGCTTGAGCGTCAGGCGCACGCTCTTCGGCGCGCCGCCACCTGCGGTGAAACGCACGTTCGCCCACACCTTTGCGTGGCTGTGCGCTTTAACCAGCCGACGGCCAGCCGCGTTCAGCTTCACCTTCACCTTCCCCGTCGCGCCCGCCTTCAGTGAGAAGCGGGCCGTGCCGTAGCTGACGAGCTTCGGCGCCTTCCTCTTGCTCTTGGCAACCCGTGCCAGCCCAGCCTGCTGCGCGCTCTGGAGGTTGATCAGGCCCGTACAGTCGAGCACCGCGCACTGGATTGGCACCGTGGCCGCGCCCCCGCGCACTGGGATCGTGAGCTTTGGCAGGGCGATCGTCGGTACCTGCGCGGGTGCGAGGATCGGCTGGGCTCCGCCTCCGCCACCACCGGCCGGAGCGCCACCAGCGGGAGCGCCGCCGCCGGTGTCGAGATCGGCGTTCATCAGCACCTTGAAGCCGCTCATGTCGGCGAAGCCGCCGATCGGGTTGGGGCTCGGCGCGGGCACGCCCGTCGCCGCCGTGGGCGCGGGGTACCACGCGTAGCTCAGCACGCTGAGGTCGTTTTCACCGTTTTTAGTCGCAAACAGCGGCACCTGCACTGTTGGATCGAGTGAGGACAGCGCCAGCTGGTCGGTGGCCGCGATCGTCGTCGTGTCAGCCGGCGGCGGGGTCGGTTCGACCTTCACCGGCAGGTCCGTCTGCACAGTGGTGATCGCGTTGGCCGCGGGGGTGAACACCGGGCCGTAGGCCTCCACGAAGCAGCAAGCGAGTTCCGGTTTGGCGGGATCGCCTGTCTGGCGGAAGAGGAAGCGCACGACGTTGATCTGCATCGGGCCGGTCGTCGCACCCATCTTCACCCGCACCGCCGTGACCGTCCCCGACTCCGGCGCGGTGAGCGATTCGCTCGCCGAGCCCACCACGACCGAGGTCCACATGCAGGTTCCGCCGAACGGGCCGAAGATGAAACTGCCCAAGAACTGGTTGAGCACGCCTTTGTCGCACGACAGCGGCGCGTTCGCCGGCTGTTCGAGGTTGCTCCCGAACGTCACCGCGGCCGCGCTCGCGGGGCCAAGGCCGCACGCGAGCGCCAGCACCATCCCAATGAAGAACGTCCGTGTTCTGCGCACTGCACCGAAGCGTACCGCCTCGATCCGCACGACGACTACCGCGGGTCAGCCCGATAGACGACGCCTCGATGGCGGATGGCGGCGACGCGAACCGTCTGTTCTGAGTCGGTCAACTGGTAGAGCATCCGGTAGGAGCCGACGCGCAGGGAGTAAAGACCACGCAGTTTGCCCCTCAGCGCGTGCCCCGCCTTCGGCTCGCGCTCGAGCAGGCCGAGGGCATCCTCGATCGCGTCGATCAACGGCCAGTTGAGTTCCAACAGCTCCCGCCGAGCACGACGGGCGAGGACGAGTCGCGCCAACGATCAGCTGCTGGCGGCGGCTCGGCGCTCGGCCAGCTCGCCGCGAAGCTCCGCGAGGGTGACCGTCTCCCCGCGCTCGATCTCGCCCAGTCCCGCCTCCAATGCCGCGATCGCGTCGGGGTCGGAGAGGATCTCGGCGGTCTCCTCCAGCGCCTCGTACTCATCGATCGGGACAAGGGCCGCGGCTGGGGTTCCGTTGCGAGTCACCACGACGTGGTCGCGTCGATCGCTGACGTCGTCGAGCACGCTGCTGAGCTTGCTGCGCAGCTCGTGGACGGGGACGGTCTTTGCCATCAATCTAGCGTACATGATTATGTACATAATCACAAGACGCCCGTCGGCCTCGGTCAGTGCAAACTGCGCACGCGGGTCGCGCCGTGTCCGATGCGCGCTCGACCTCTCGCGCCGCCGCCCACCTCGGACGCGAGCGGCCCTCGTGAGGCTCACGGCCGCCGAGTGCGCCTCACCACTGAGAACACCCGGGCTAGGACGCCGCGCGCTCGGGACCCGACTGACCCATCCGGCCTCCTCGCAGCGTGGGCAGGCAGACCCTGAGCAGGGTGCCCTGCTCGCCGGAGGCGATGCTCAGCGTCCCGCCCGCAAGACTGACGCGCTCGCGCATTCCCGCCAGGCCGAAGCCGTCGCTCGTCGCGTCGGAGTCGAAGCCCGTCCCATCGTCCTCGACCTCGATCAGCAGCTCGCCCTCTGACTCTCCGACCGCCACCCGAACGCGGTTTGCGCGCGCGTGCTTGGCAACGTTCGTGAGCGCCTCCTGCACGAGTCGATAGACGGTCGTCTCGAGATCGCCGCTCAGCCGCGACTCCGCTTTCGAGGCGCCCGACAGCATCAATTCGCCATCGACCTCGAAGCCGCTCTGCTCGCGATGGCGATCGAGCAGCGCTTCGATCGCGGTGCTCAACCCCAGTTCGTCCAGCGCGGCTGGGCGCAGCTCGGTGATGATCGAGCGCAGATTCGTGATCTCGCGCTCGATGTGCTCCACCGCCTCGCCCATCGCCGCCCGAGCCCGCTCCAGATCCTCGCCTCGTCTCGCGGAGGACAGCAGCACGCGCAGACCTCCGAGGCCCTGCAGGGTCTCGTCGTGGAGCTCGCGTGCCCAGCGGCGCCGCTCGGCGTCGGCCGCGGCGAGCGAGCTGCGCAGCCGGTCGGTCTGCACGCTCTGCGCGAGCGCCACCGCGGTCGCGGCGCTCGCGGCGAACGTGCGCATCAGCTGCTCGTCATCCGCGCTGAACACGCTTCCGTCCTCGCCGCGATCGAACGCGGCCAGGATGCCAACCCCCTCGCCGCGGTAGACCATCGGCACGAGCAGCGCGGTCTGCGGGTCAGCGACGCCGAACTCGATCGGCGCGATGCGCAGGCGGGCGGAGACGTCGGTGATCCGCTCGGGGCGGCGGCGTTCGAGCACCTGCCCGGAGGTCGACTCGGCGATCGGCAGCCGTGCGCCGTGCTTCGCGTGCACGTGACCGGCGCTCGCCTGCACGACCAGCTCGTGCCCGTCGCGCAGCATGATCACGAGGCTGCGGGCGCCGATCAGCGCGCGCCCGCGCTTGACGATCAGCTCGAGTACGTGCTCGAGCGCGATCTCGCCCGCCGATCGCGACCGCCACGTCGCGGGTCGCCTCGAGCCCCCTGATCGCCCTCTCCGCCTCGCGGCGACGGCGCTCGCTCGTCTCATACAGCCGCGCGTTGTCGATCGCGACGGCGGCCCAGTCGGCGAGGATCACCGCCGCCTCCTCGTCGCGGCTCGGTGAACTCGCCGCCCTGCTTCTCGGTCAGATACAGGTTGCCCCACGCCTGCCCCCGGACACGGACTGGCACGCCGAGGAAGCTGCGCATCAGCGGGTGCCCCGCGGGAAACCCGTAGCTCGAGGGGTGGCGGCCAACATCCGCCAGGCGCAACGGCTGCTGGATGCTCGATCAGCGCGCCGAGCACCCCACGCCCGCGGGGGAGGTCGCCGATCATGCGCTTCGTCTCATCGTCCACCCCGGTGGTCAGGAACTGCT
The DNA here is from genome assembly GCA_963813055.1 of uncultured Solirubrobacteraceae bacterium. Taxonomy (GTDB): domain Bacteria; phylum Actinomycetota; class Thermoleophilia; order Solirubrobacterales; family Solirubrobacteraceae; genus Palsa-744. The sequence goes on along the minus strand of CAWEXM010000004.1, from coordinate 256,489 downwards.
CGAGCTCGGTGCGCTGCTCGTTCAAGATCCCCAGCGCCGCGTAGCGCGCGCCCGTGATCTCCCGCGCCGTCTGCAGCACGCGATCGAGGACGACGCTGAGGTCCAGCTCGGTGACCAGTTCACGTCCGACATCGAGCAGCCGGCGAATCCAAGCTCCCTCTGCGGATGAGTCCATCTCTTGGGAGCTTAGTCCCACCGGGGCTCGTGTTCGCATATCCGTAATTAGCCCCAATGATCCCGCGGAATTCCCCCGAGGGGCGAGACGCACGCGCGACCTAAGTTGTCGCTGCGATCAGTCATGCCAATGCCCCTTCCCCACACCCGAAGGGCCGTACGCCAATGAGCGACGCGTGGCGCTGCCACATCTGCGGCGAGGTGATCGGCGTGTACGAGCCACTGGTCAGACTTCTCGACGGGCATGCATTTGAGACCTCACGAGCGTTGGAGCTGGACAGCGCCGAACGGTCCGGCGGCGTCTACCACCGTGTCTGTTTCGAACGCCTGAAGGACGATTCGCCTGCGACCAGTCAACGCTAGCCAGCCCCTGGTACAGCGGGACCGCGACGGCGACTCCGTAGTTTTCCGTCCGCCGTCGGCGGACTTCTTCGGCTGGCGGGCCCCCCGCCGAGGACTAGCTTTCGAAACATGAAAACTCACGGCTCTCAACCCAAGTTGCGCGTGCTGATCGTGGGCGGAGGAGTCGCCGCTATCGAGACAGCGCTGGCCCTCCAACAGCTCGCACCAGAGCACACGGCCACGACGGTGCTGGCGCCCAACGAGGAGTTCGTCTACCGGCCGATGACCGTGCGCGAGCCCTTCGCCTACCCCGCCGCGAGCCGCTATCCGCTCGCGCGGATCGTCGCCGATGCGGGCGCCGAGCTGGTGGTCGACGCGATGGCGTCGGTCGACCACGCCAAGCGCCTCCTGCACACGAGGGCCGGCGAAGCGCTCGAGTACGACGCGCTCGTGCTGGCGCTCGGCGCGCGCGCCATACCGCGTTACGAGCACGCGATCACGATCGACGACCGGCGCATGGACGAGACGCTGCACGGGCTGATCCAGGACATCGAGGGCGGCTACGTCGACAGCGTCGCGTTCGTGGCTCCGGGACGGATGGCGTGGCAGTTGCCGATGTACGAGCTCGCGCTGATGACCGCAGGACGCGCATACGACATGAACGTCGATCTGGCCACGACGATCGTGACCGCAGAGGACGCGCCGCTTGCGATCTTCGGCTCGACGGCGAGCAGCGCCGTCGCCGAGCGACTGCGAGCAGCGCGCATCGACACGATCACCTCCGCCTACGCCGAAGTCCCCAACACCGGCGAGGTCGTGATCAACCCCGGCGACCGCCGCCTGCACGTCAAGCGCGTGATCGCCCTGCCAGAGCTGTACGGACCCGCGGTGCGCGGCATCCCGCTCGGCGAGCACGGCTTCATCCGCATCGACCCCTACGGCCGGGTGCGGGACGTGGAGCACGTGTATGCGGCGGGCGACGCGATCGACTTCCCCATCAAGCACGGCGGAGTCGGCTCCCAGCAGGCGGACGTGGTCGCGCGGTCGATCGCCGCTGCGGCCGGCGCGGACGTGAAGCCCGAGGCGTTCAACCCGGTGATCCACGGCATGCTGCTGACCGACGACAAGCCGCTGTACCTCACGGCGAAGATCACCGGCGGTCACGGGTTTGGCTCGGAGATCACCAACGCGCCCACGTGGACGCCGCCGAGCAAGATCGTCGCGCAGTACCTCGCGCCGTACCTCGAGCAGCTCGACAGCGAAGCGGCGAGCGCGCGATGACGGGCGCGGGAGGTCGCGATGCGGGCGCGCCGTGCTTCGTGCTGGGCTACGACCGCGGTGAGAGCGCGAGAGCGGCCGCCGCCCGGCAGCTCAGCGGAGGCTAGAACGACAGGTTGAATTTGGACCCAGCGGTGACGGACACGCCCGCCTTGCCGGACCAGGTGGCTTCAGCTCCCGCTTGTTTGAGCCCTACTCCGGGGTGTTCCACCGTTGTCCCGCCTTCGTTCTCGAAGTAGGCTTTCAGCGCCGTCCCTTCGATCGAGTGCGTCTGCGCTTCTTCGTTGTACGTGGTTTCTTTGGAGCCTTTGAACACCCTCTCGATCGTGCTGCCACTGAACGTGAATGTGACGGGTTTTTCGAAGGGACACGACCCGGTCATGCCCCGGCTGACAACGAATTCGATGAACACTTCGCCTTCCTTGGGCGCGAGCAACAGCCCGTTCGGCCCCGGCGCGATTTCTTCTTTTTCGGCGGCGGCTTTGGTCAGATAGGCGTTCGTCATGACGAGCGGCTTGGTGACGCCGCTGACTTTGCATTCGGTGGTCACGAGGACGCATCCGCTGTAGGCGATCCGCCCTTCGGCCTTTCCGGGCGCCGGAGATTTCACGCCCACGAGTTTCGAGCTCAGGAGTTCGAGTTTGGAGCATTCGATGCGGAACAGGATTCCCTGTTTGAACACCTGGGTGTTTTCGGCCACCGCGGTGATCGGCGTCGTTTCGCCTTCGCCGAGCGCTTTCCCATTCACTTTCCAGCCGAGATCGTTGGTTGAGGTCGCCTGCGCGCCGGCCGCACAGGCAAGGCCGAGAGCGAGCAGCACGCACAGCGCCCCGATCGTTCTCCGCCCCCTCGTGTGCCTATTGGTCTCGGCTTGCGATGCCGTCGGCGTTGACGCCTGTGGCGGCCTGGTGAGTTGCGAGCGCATCGGTTTCTCCTTTGTGTCTGGACTAAATCTCGTGTCCAGCCCTCGTGGGCTGCGGGCCGTTGGCCCTCGCGGCGGCGGCGAGGCCTTCGTAGATCGCCGCAAGCTCCTCGCCGGTGGGCACGGCCTCGGGATCGAGCAGCGACTGCAGCTGCAGTCCATCGGCCACGGCGAGCATGTAGGACGTGATGACTTCCACCATCCGCGAGGACAGGGCGTGGCCGCCGCTGCTCGCGCGTATGTGCTCAGCGGCGCGCTCGCGCTGGCGCTTGTAGTGCTCGACGAGCTCGCGCTGCAGCTCGGGCGAGCGCCTGGACTGCAGCACCGCCTCCAGGAACATAACGAACTGCGGCTGCGCCTCGGCGATACCGTCGACCATCGGCCGCGCGCGAGCGGCGAGCTGTTCGAGCGGTCCCGCATCGGGCGCGACCTCGACCGCGCCGACCCGCTCTCCCCATTCCAGGAACGACTCCAGGATCGCCTGGTCGAGCAGCTTCTCCCTGCTGCCGAAGTGATAGTTGACAGCCCCGAGGTTCGCCCCCGCTGCGGCGGCGAGCTCGCGCACGCTCGTGCCCGCGTAGCCGCGCTCGAACACCAGGTCTTTGGCGGCCTGCAGCAAGTCTGCCTTCGTGTCTTTGGTCATCATACGAACGATCGTATCATACGAACGCTCGTTTGAAACACTTGTTTGCGACAGACTCCCAAGAGCCACCACCGACGCCAGCGAGGCAGCCGGCCGAAGCCCTAGAAACCGGTCTTAGCCGAGCCGCTCCGCCAGCTCGACGATGATCCCCTCCGGGCCGCGGACGTAGCAGAGCCGATACCTGTCTTTGTAGCGCTCCACCTCGCCAACGAGTTCCGCGCCACGGGCGCGCAGGCCAGCAACGAGGGCGTCGATGTCGTCAACCACGAAGGAGATGTGGCGGATGCCCGGAGCGTTTGCCGGCGCGTGCCGATCGCCAGCCCCACCCGGCGGTGCGTGAAACTTCGCCAGCTCGACCCGTCCGTGGCCATCCGCGGTCTCCAGCATCGCGATCTCCGCCCGGACGCCCTCGAGCCCCACCACGCGGTCCACCCAGCCGCCCTCGACCGCCCCCTCGCCCTGCAACTCGAGTCCGAGCTCGACGAAGAAAGACGTCGCGGCCTCGAGGTCCTCGACCACGATCCCCACGTGGTCCATGCGTTGGATCGCCATGGGCTCGACGATAGCGGCACGGCGAGGTCCCAGGCACAGCTCCCGCCCGCTCCGGCGGCGGCGGCGGCGATGTGGAGCCCGAACCGTAGAATCGCGGCCATGCCGTTCACGCTGAAGAACCTCAGAGAGGATCTGGCGGACGTCGGGTCCAACTTCGACGGCGCGCCGGAGCTGGAGTTCCGTCTCGCAACCAAGGCGCTCGAGCTCGAACAGTCCGGCCTGAGCTATCAGCGCATACCACCCGACTACCGGTTCCCGTACGGCCACACGCACAAAGAGCAGGAGGAGGTGTTCGTGGTGGTGGGAGGGGGCGGGCGGATGAAGCTCGACGAGGAGATCGTCGAGATCGAGAGGTGGGACGTCGTGCGCGTACCGCCAGGCACATGGCGGGGGTACGAGGCCGGGCCGGAGGGCCTCGAGATCCTCGTGTTCGGCGCGCCCAACCTCGGCGAGAACCCACGGGAAGACGTGGAGGGTCAGCGCGACTGGTGGGCTGACTGAGTGTCTCTTGGTCTGCTCTAGCCGGCCACCCTCAACCCTGTAGCAGTCCCCTCGACCATTCACGTACGTCTGAAACTGCTTGTCTGGCCGCGGCGCGATCAAGCACACGCTGGAAGTCGTCCTCATAACGTGCTGCGACAGCCCACGGCGTCAGCCTCTCGATCTCATCGCGGGCAGTAGGAAGTTCGATTCCGTGCTGCCCTAGCATCGAGGTCAGGTAGTTGATGCTGTGCGTCCGGTCATAGCCCACCTCATGGAAGACTAGAACCGCCTTGATGCGCTTCTCGATGCTCTGTTGGACATGGAAGCCCAGCACGTCATCGGGCACATCAGGATCGTCCAGTACTCGGTCGAGGATCGACTCGTCGCCCTCCGCCTTGCGCACAAGCAGCAGTGCCACCTCCCGCGCCTCAGGACTCGGCAACGACTCGCCCCTGGATCATGGCCTCATGAACCATCGTGCCTTTTACCGACCCCCACTTCTGAGCGTACTGCTCGCTGACCACCACCACGTCAGCTGGAATCAACATCCGTCCTAGGACCCGGTCCAAACGCACCATCTCATCGAAGCGATCATCGACCTCACGCTCAATCACCAAGAAGTCGAAGTCACTTCGATCATCGCCATCTCCACGAGCACGTGAGCCGAACAGAATCACCCTGGCCGGGGATGCCGCCGCATCGACCAGCGCACGTGCCGCAGTCTCGATCGTGGCCCCTTCTGCAGTAGCGCTCACGGCACCTGCTCCTTCTGCAAGGTCGCTCATGCGGCTATAGCGGGGGCGGTATTGAAACCAGTACCCGCGACCACAGGGAGCCCCGCTGGTACTGGCCCGAGCATATCATCGGCCGTGGGCGGGCGCGAAACCACCTAGCCGGCTTACGTCACGCGGACTTCCGGCCTCTGAGGTGGGAGGTGCGCGCGGCGTGGGCCGTCTGGTGGCGCAGGGCCGCTTTTGCGCCGTACCGTTTGTGTGCCTGGCGCTTGCATGCGGCGCGCCTTGCCCTGTGTTTCGCGCAAGCCTTTAGCGCGGCGGTGAGCTTCTGCTTGTTCGTCCGCGCCTTCGTGGTTGCGCCCGTCCTGCCGGATTCTTCCTTGGGGAACACAAACGGGGTGATCGCGATTTGCGGTGTGGACGACACGCTGAACGGCGTGAACGCCCCCGTGCGCGCCGCGCCCGTCGTCGTGAACGTCGCGTCCGGCCCGTAGCTCGTGCCCGCCTGGTTGGTTGCCGCCAGTCGGTAGTGGTAAGTCGTTCCGGGGGCCAGTCCCACGAGCGAGACGATTGTTCCCTGCGCGCTGGTGGCCGGTGCTATCGCAACGGGACCGGGCATGCTCTGGCCGTAGGAGCTGCTCGTGCCGTACTGCACTTCATACGTCGCTTCCCCGCCATGCGGGTTGATTTCGGCTTCGATCACGGCGCCGGTTCCGTTGACGAACCGCGCGCTCTCGCCACCGATCGCGGGAGGTGTCGTCACGGGTGACGCCGGCGCGGTCGTGAACGTCAGTTCCGGTCCGGTCGTGCTCGCATTGCCGTTGTAAGCGACCACCTCGTAGTGGTAGGTCGTCCCCGGCCGCAGCCCCGACAGCACGATCGGCGCGACCGCGTTCGGCGCCAGGCCCGACCCAGCGCTCACGCGCCCCGAGGCGATTTCGTCCGCTGCGCCCGTGCCGTAGAGGACGTAGTAGGTCGCTTCGAGCGGCGCCGGCACTTCTGGGGTGATGCTCGACGGCTGCACGAGCGCTGTTTGCTGTGTGATCGCTTCCACGAGCGTTGCGCCGGTCAGCTGTGGCGGGGTCCTGCCGAGCAGCTGCGGGACGCCTTCGAAGGTCCCGGTGGCGTTGTTCGCCACGATCCGGTACTCGTACGCCGTGTTTTCCTGCAGGCCGCTCAGCGTCGCGGTGAAGACGACGGGGGAGCTGCCCTGACCGAATCCTTCTGCCGGCGGCACCGGAGAGCATCCGACGGCCGCGACGTTTTCGGTGAAGCCCGTGCTTTCGAAGGCTTCCTTTGTGACATATTGCACTCCGCACCCCACGCCCTGGTACTTCGGGTTCAGCTGCGCTTCGATCGTGTCCGAGGTGCGCGTCGCGCCGATCAGCCTTTCGCCTTCGACGCTTGGCTGTTCCGCTGGCAGCGTCGTGAATTCCGAAAACGGATGTTCGGCCGTGCCCTTCGCTTCCCCGGTCGCGTTCTTCGCGACCACTCGGTAGTAGTAGGTGGTGCTCGGCGCCAGGGCTCCTCCGAGATCGGCGGGGCCGACCGAGACATCGCCGAAGACCCCTGGAGGAGAGACACCGTAGGCGAGCGTCTTGACGTTTTCGGTGAACGCGCTGTCGGTCGCGTATTCGAGGTGGTAGGTGGTTTCCTCGTTGTTCGGGTTGACCAGCCCTCCGAGAGTTGCGTCAAACGGCGTGACGGACGATTCGCTCTGTTCGTCGATCGTGGGCGCCATGGAGCTCGTGGTGAAGGACACTTCGTTGGCGCTGCGTTCGATTTCGCCCTGTTCGTTGCGCGCAACCATGCAGAACAGGTATTTCGTGGCGGGCTGAAGACCCGTAGCTTCCGCGTGCTCGGGGAGCGCTTCGCCGGTGACTTCCGGTTCGAGCGCAGTCGCGGGTCCTTCGACGCAAGAGGAGCCGCCCGGGTTGCTGTAGTAGAAGAACCAGCCGTCTGTCGCGCTGACCCCCGGGTTCAGCGTGCCTTCGAGCACCGCCGAGGTGGCTGTGATCGACTGCGCGGGACTGAGCGTCACCGGCGCCTGCGGGTGCAGCGCCGTGGTGAAGGCTTCCGTGGCTCCGATGGCTTCTTCACCAAGCGTGTTCTTCAGCAGCACTCGGTAGTTGTAGGTCGTGTTCTGCTGCAGACCCAGGACCGTCAAGCCGACACCCTGTTCACCTTCGATCACGGGCTGTTCGCACGGCTGTTCGTTTTCGGACACCGTCGCAACGCCATACTGGAAGTGGCATTCGGTGGGCTGGCTGTTGGGGTTGACGATCGCTTCCAGGCGCGCTTCTTCGGAGGGGTTGGCCGTCGGAGAGGCGAACTCGCTGAGGATCGTCGGAGCAGCAGCCAACGCCGGAGCGCTCGAGAACGCCAGGCCACCCGCAAGCACACCGAGCGTGACGAGCACCGTCGGGGTCAAGCTACGTGCACACATCAGCGTGTCCTCCCATGTCCGACGTGACTGGACCCTCGCGCCCTACTCGCCTTCTGAGCCTTTTTCTTCGCGGCCCTTGCCTTGGCGCAGCCCGTGACCCGGATCTTCGTGGTCTGCGTGACGACCAGCCCGTTCTGCGCCACGAACTTGGTCGGCATCGCGAGCTTTGACTTACAGAGGTTCCCGTTCGCCGCCAGGGCGGAGTACTTGCCCTGCGGGAACACCAGTTCGAAGGAGGTGAACGGAGCGTCTGGGACCGTCTTGAGCGTCGCGCTCGTGATCCCCGATTTGCTGATGAACGTCGTCGAGACGACATCGAGAACGACGTTGTCCCCCTGCAGGACGAAGATCACGCTCGGGAACGCTTCGCCGCCGTGGCTGACGAAGTACGCCGGGCCTTCCAACGGCACGGGCAGCAACGGGGTCCGCACCCGCGCGTGACCCACGAGCGACGCCGCCGGACACGCCGCCGGGTTCGCTTCGAACACCACCGCCGCGCACGCCTTCTGCAACGTCGTCAACCGAGACGGCAGCTGCTTGGGGAGGTCGATCTTCGCCGACGCGAAGTTCGCCTGACCGCTGCCCGGGCCGCTCGCGCGCGAAACCTTCAGCATCAGGCTCGCGCCCAATGCTTTGCTCGTCTTACCCGAGGTGGAGACCGTGAACTTCGGCGTGAACTTCAAGCTCTGGCACGACCCGACCTGGGCGTGTGAGGAGATCGCCGCGGTCGCGCCTTCGGCGCTCTGCGCTGTCCCGGAGAACGAGCTCGGGTCGCAGTTCGTCGGGTTGAACATGAACCCCGGCCGGTCAACCACCGCATCAATCTGGCGCAGATCCGTCTGCACGCCATCCAGGATCTGCGGCAACGCGTCCGTCGAGACGGTGAGTTGCGCCGTGTGCGGATCGACGCTGATCGCAGCACGCACCACGACGGTGCCCAGGTTGAATGGCCCCGCGATGACCGGCACCACGATCGACAGGCCAAACGGCGCGCCCCTATACGGGCCGGTCAAATAGATCGGGGCCGGGGCATGACCCGGCTCGGGGATGTACAGGGGAGCCGGGCCCGCTCCCGCGCCGACGATCGTGTGGCCGATCTGCGAGCCGGAGGGGCAAGCGCCAGCCGCGGCCTGAGGTTCCTCGCACAGCGGCACACTCGCGAGCACGCCTGAGAGCCCCGGGGGCGTCTTGAACCGCAGCCCCTCGATCCGCTGTTCGCCATCGCCCCGCTGCAACAACAGCGAGAAGCCCGTGTAGCCGCCCGCGCGGTCGGTCGTCGCGCCCGCGATCATGCTGGGCGCGAACGGCAACGGCGACGCGCACGGCGAGCCACCAGGACCATGATCGATCCCGAACCCGTTCACCGAGAGGAAATCGGGAGTGAACGGGCTGCTCCACGCCGTGAAATCCGCCATCGTCGAGTACACACCACACGACGGCGGCGTCATCAGCGCCGCCTGGGCGCCGCCTGAGAAAGTCATGCGGAAGTGCGTGAACGACTGCGACGGCGAGAGCAGATGGCCCGCGAGCCCCGGGTTTTCTTCTTCAATCCGAGGATCTTCGCCCAGATGCGCCGTCAACTGACCCGTCTGCTCGTTCAAGGTCACGTTCACGACAAGCTTGAGGTTCACGCCATCCCCGGACATCGCGATCAACAACTGCAGATGCGGTGGACTGGACTGCAACACATACACGTTGCCTTCGAGCTTGTCCGGCAGCAGGGGTGTTTCGAGTTCAGCCGTCCCGACCTTCGACGCGGCCGGGCACGACGGCGGACCGGTCGTGCCAACGCCGTCTTCGGAGAACTGACACGCCCCCAGACCATTGGCCTGACCGGGGTTGATCACAAGCCCTTCGGGCAGCGTGACCTTGGTGTTCTTGAGCGTCGACGTGGCCAGCGTTTCCGGATTCGTCAACCCTTCGCCTTGGGGCACGCTCACTTCGACCGTCGTGCCCGCGGGAGTGTCGGCGTACGTCGTCGCGGGCGCGACAGTGATGTGGGGCGCGAAGGACTGCAGCCTTTCACAGCCTTCCAACGGGGGCTGTTTGACCGTGTACGTCTTCCAGTTTCCGTCGGTCAGATCGGGCTCGCCGTCGGGAAGTACACGGCCGGGGGCCACATAGGAGTCGACGGCGATCTTGAAAATGAGGGGCTTGCCGCACTGCGCAGGCATCGTAAGGAACGGAGTGGGCGGCAGCGCCGGGTGATGACCGCCTTCCGCTTCTTCTTCCCGTGGCGTCTCGCCCGGGTCAGGCTTGTGTTCCGCCTTGTAGCCGGCAAGCACGCGCTGTTCGTCGTGGCTGGACTCGCCAGGCACACCCCAGATATTCACTTCCGTCGCAAGAACTGCATTAAAGTTCGGTACATTGGGCGTGATGCTGGTCAGGCCATAGTCGCCGCCGGTGCGCACCACGGTAGGCATCTGCACCGAAAATGCGTTTTTGGTGTTGAATCCCAGCTCGTTCGTGTGCCCATTCGACGGCTTCATGTTAAAGACCGCGTAGGTGCGGAGGCCGAGCCCTTCAATTTGGGGGTGGATGGCTCCAACCTGACTCGCACCCTGACACCTGGCTTCTTCGAGCACAGACGATTCGCACTGCCCCACCGCGAGCTCGTCCCCAACGAGTCCGGGCGGCAGTTCCACGGCGACATCCTTCACGTCCTCTGCCGGCGCAAACTTAGGTCCGGCACTCGTTGAAATGATCTTGTTCTTAAGCACGAAGTCTATGCCCAGGTCATATGGATGCGATCCGGCCTGCGTCTCGGGACCTCCGGCAGTGTTGATGAGCTCCGCGAGCACGCTACTCGGCTCGATGCCAAACGGCGCGGGAGCTTCGCCAATCGGTATCTGCTGCTCAACGCTCGCCGGCGTGAGCGGCTGGCCGTTCACTTCTCCGCCGGAGATCGCGGCTGCATCAGACGCCGTCCCCGGGTTGCCGGCTTCGACCGTGACCTCAATGGTCAAACTTTGCCCGGGCTCGATCGTCCCGGTGCCGACACACGGCCCCGCGGGCTGTTTGCAATTCAGACTTCCACTTTCGATGCCAACAGCCACACCCCCATGCAGTTCGACCGATACTCTGATCGGTCTGTCGGCGCCGACGATCGGAGCCTTCCCAAGGTTGCGCGCGGTCAAGAGGATGGAGTTACCCCTTGTCACAAAGTTCGCGTCGGCGGGGACCGCGGTCCCTGTACTGTTTGGAGTAAAGTTGCTAGGGAGCGCCACCGCCGTCAGGTTCCATGCCGGCGCATCCGCCAGCGCGGAGATGGACGAGAAAGCAAGCGCGACGAACCCCGCAGCGAGCGCAATGGCAATTTTGGCTACGCCACGAGCGTAGCGCGATCGCCGGTCCGTGAGGCGCGATCGCCGGTCCGTGAGGCGCGATCGCCGGTCCGTGAGGCGCGATCGCCGGTCCGTGAGGCGCGATCGCCGGTCCGTGAGGCGCGATCGCCGGTCCGTGAGCTTGCCTGTCGCCGTTCGCTGAGACGCACAGTTGACGACCATCTCTAGCGACCCCTCCGATTTGACTTTTTCGCTTGCTTTGGTTTGGACCGCCTCACGCATCGGTTGTGCTTACGTACCTCGCCCTTCTTGCATTTCGAGAGCTTTGTCTTTGATTTGGATTTTGGTAGCGGTTTGGTGCCCGATGGCGGCGGGAAGTTATCCGAGGCGCCACTGAACGTCGCACCCGCTGGGGCTTCAAAGATCGGTGCGGAGGCCGGGGCTCCCTGACACGAAGTACCCGAACACGCTGACGGCGCCAGGGCTGGAAAGCCGCCGCCAACCCGCGCATCGTACACGTCGGGCAAGCCGTCCCTGTCCTGCAGCGAAAGCTGCGCGTAGGTGTCGAAGAACACGTCGTTCCCGCTCGGCGTGCTCGTCAGGACGCGAGCGGCCGCCGCGATCAGATATACGTGGCCTTCCTCGTACTCGTACACGTTGGGTTCGAATTCGCCTGCAGTCGCCAGCGACTGTGGAGCCCGCGTGCTAGTGGGTTCTGGGGCTTCGGCGGTGAGCCGATCGGGCGAGTCGAAGAAGATGTGATTCCCGTCATCGCTGATGGCTTGTGGCAGCGGCAGCGTCCCCGGTTCAACGCTTGCCGCGCTGAGGTATCCTCCGCGAAACACCGTGGGCAAGTGAGCGCTTCCCACCGGCGGTTCTCCTGAAGGATTACACGACACACATACGAGAGTGTCGCCAGCACGCGAGTAGAGATAGACCTCGACGCACTCACCCGGGCTCAGGACTGGTTCATTGTTGCTGGCGCTTGTAGCACATTCTGCGCCAAAATTGTCATAGGAGGTGAGACGTTCGGTTGATACGAAGACGATGTTCTGCCCGTTCGCCGTGACCTGCGAAGAGGTCGTCCCTTCGTAGTAGGTAGGGGCAGAACCAAGGCCGATAGTCGCTCCGTGGAGCCCGGCGCCACTCGCAATGAACGTTGTATTGTGGGTCGTCGCGTCGTACACGTATAGGTTACTCACGCCGGGTCTTGCGGCCTGCCCCTGACTGTTCGGTTCCGCCGTCAGCACGCTCGTCGCGGTGAAATACACGAGTTGGCCGCTTGTGGAAGACCCCAGGAAAAGAGCTTCCACAGCTTCAAATACTTCTCCGCGAGGCCCGTATTTTTTTTCTGCCGTGTTGTTTTCGGGCGTGAGATCAGTCAACTTGCCGGTAGCCACGCTGTAGGCGTAGAGATCGTCGCCTTCGTCGGCTACGCCGGTGTTCGCGTTGTCTGTGAGCTCCTCTTTCGAGATGAAGAAAATCGTGTTGATGTGGCCATTTTCTTCCGAAGACCCCACATACTTCTTTTCCTGCGGCCCACTCGGATCAGCACTAGCTCTTTGCGATGCAGATACGTCAATGGAGATCGTTCCGTTTTCACGTACATAAATCTCGGGAGGAGGACAACCAGCCGGACTCACAACTACGGGTTGGCTATGAACAAAACGCAGTTGACTTGGATCGGGGCTCGTGAAGATCGCCTGCAATCCTTCGCCCGACACATCGCCCTGAATCGGGGCAAAGCCCCCCAGGAACGGGTGTGCGCCGCCTTCGTTGCCCATCGCCGCCCCGCAGGGAGGTACCACACAGGGACCGTGTTCAGGCCCGCACACACTTTCACCTTCGTGCGGGATGAGCCCCACGAGCTGTGCACTGCCGTCCTCGGACGCATACACCTCATATCCATGTTCGTGGGTGTCCGGCGGATAGCCCGGCAGCGACGCCGGCGGCGCGACGAGAGGATGATACTGACCCCACACCAAAGTACCCAGGTCACTCGACGCGCCAGCGAGAACGGCTCTGTCTGTACTGCAGATCAAGGCCTGTGTGCCGCTCTGGCATTCCCCGGGTTCACCGACGCTGACCAATGGAGCCGGCGGCCCTGACACCCACGCCAATGGGCCGCTGAGCCCTTCTCGCGTATAGACGTTCAGGCTTGGGCGGGAAATCCTCGACTCGAGCGGCATAGTTGTCTGGAAGGCGAAGCGAGTCAAGTCTTCGCTCACCGCGATGAGTCCCGTGCTGGCCTGTTCAGCAGCACTTGCATCCGGCGCAGGAGAGGGCCCAATCTGAACACCGGCCCAGCCCGCACCGGTACGTTCCTCAAGCATCCACGACGCATCGTCTGCAAGCAGGGAGTTCTTGGCGCCCCCATCGACGATCACATGTTCTCCAGAGGCATCAGTAACGGCGAGATTCGGCATCAGGCTGAGCCCCCCCTTGTCGACCGGGCTGACCATCTCGTAGGCACGGTGGTCAGGGAGCGCCGCGACTGCTGTGCTCGTTAGACCGAGGACATACGCAGCGGCAAGCAACACACCATAAGTAGCGAGCGTTTTGAGCATCGTGATTGTTCGGGAATAGCTCACTTCGTGCACATGTTCCTCGCTAGGACTAGATTGGCGCTGGGTCAACCCACAGAAAGGGCTGACCCAACGCGGAATTAACTAGATTTTACAATAAAACAAGGCACTTATTCAGTGCCATAACAGGGTACCAACTGCATCAGCAAAGATTAATGCATTCCCGGTGTACGTTCCGCCGCTGTGAGAACCTGCACCGCCGCACGATGAAGCAAAAGTACCTTTGATAGTTGAGTGAATATTTCCTACGTTTACATTGAGCAATAGGCCTTTGTGCTGAGATGCTGGATCTAATAAATATTTGACGACTGAGAGGTTCTGATTCCCGGCTGGCGCGACTTCGATTTCGCAGATGCCAGGGACGTTAATGACGATCGTCTTGAGGACGGATACAGTTTCATCGGCATTGAATTCATATTCAAACGGAGAAATTTCTGGCGTGATGCCGAGGATTGGTTCACATTGCGAATATAAACCCGTTGCGATCTGCGTTAAGGATGCTTTGGACTTGATTAAACCATGGATATTGTCCAATTGACATTCAACGCTTGGGCCACCGGATACAGCGGTGAACTTTTGAACAGACAGGCCTCGGCCTAACAATAACGAGTGGACAGCACCGCTCCATAAAAATAAGTGCGCTTCCGCGGAGCCGGCAAACACGCCGAGGATGAGCATGGCCGCGACGGCCAGCCCGGAGATTGTTGCACGTTGCATTGCTTCTTCTCCTTGCATTGTTGGATGACAGCACCCGCCGGCAGCACTCGTGATCCGGGTGCCACGGCCGGTGCGTTTGGTTTATTGGCTTCCTTGCATATGGCTAACGCCACGTCGCTCTGGAACCTTTCCCGAGCCAACTCAAGCTCCCAAACACCTACGCTTGGGAGCGTGCCCATCTAAGCAGAGTGCCACAGGAAAGTCAATACTGCTGGATTGTTCGGAAGCTGTAACTGAGTCACAGACCCGTGAAATACCTGCAAATAAGCAGAACTATTGGTATCAGTGTTTGGAGACAATCTAGGCGAAGTGTTCGAGTGAACCTCTGCCGTGCGTGTTTCTCTCGGGAGGGCGGTTTTGATCGACACGACCATGTAGCAAGTGCCGTCAAGACCAGTCGCGGCGGTGCACTCCTGGACGGCGTGAAACCGCAGATGACGGAGTCATAGCGAGGACGACGAGCCGCTCTGGCGGCGGAATCGCGCTGCCGCAAAAGCCGGACCGACAGCTCGGCGCCAACCATGCGCGCCGTTTCGACCAGAGCACTACCAGCAAGAAACCCCGCCTGAGCGGGGTTTCTTGAGGAGTAGCGGGGGCGGGATTCGAACCCGCGACCTTCGGGTTATGAGCCCGACGAGCTACCAGACTGCTCCACCCCGCGTCGCTACGTATGTTCTAGCAAAGAACCCGCCGCGGGCACCTTCTCGGCGGCGCTCCTGCACGGCGCGCAGCCGAGTCGGGGACGCGGAATCCCGGCGCCAGCGCCTCGTCGCACCCGCGCTCAAAACGCGATCGGCTGCCCATCCCTGAAGAACCCGCCCGTCGGACCGTCATCCGGCAGCGTCGCCAGCCACACGATGCCCGCCGCGCCGTCCTGCACCGACTTCTTCGCGCCCATCGGCGCGCCCATGTCCGTCGCCACGAAGCCCGGGCACGCCGAGTTCACCAGGAAGCCCGCGTCCCTCAGCTCCGTCGACAGGATCCGCGTCATCGCGTTCAGCGACGCCTTCGACACGCGGTAGCCCGGCGACCAGCCGCCCATCTCCGTGATCCCGCCCATGCCGCTCGACACGTTCACCACGCGCGGGTGCTCGCTCGCGCGCAGCAGCTCCAGCAGGCCCACCGTCACGCGGTAGGAGCCGAAAAAGTTCGTGTCCAGCGCGCGCTGCATCGCGTCGAAGTCCGGGTCCACGCCCGACACGCCGAAGTCGCTGCCTATGCCCGCGTTGTTCACCAGCACGTCCAGCCGGCCCGGGTCCGCCGTCACGCTCGCCACCGCCGCAGCGATGCTCGCCCGGTCCGACACGTCCAGCGTCAGCCCCTTCACGTTCGCGCCCGTCTCCGCAGCCAGCTCCGCCGCCGTCGCCTGCGCCTGCGCGCCGTCGCGCGCGCTCGCCAGCACCTCATAGCCCTGCGCCGCCAGCTGGCGCGCCACCTCCCTGCCGATGCCCCTGTTCGCGCCCGTCACCAGCGCCACTCGTCCCGCGCCCTGCTCGCTCATAACCGCCCCTTCGTTCGCCGTTGTGTCCGCACACCTCTAGCATCCCGCCCGTGCGCGTCGCCGTGGTTGACATCGGAACCAACTCCACGCGGCTGCTCATCGCCGACGTGCAACCCGACTCCAGCGACGTCAACGTGCTCCTCAGGCGCTCCAACGTCACCCGCCTCGGCCACGGCGTCGACACCACCGGCGCCCTCGCGGAGGAGGCTTGCAACCGCGTCTTCGCCACGCTCCACGGCTACCGCGCCGACATCGACGCGCACCACTGTCAGGCCAACCTCGCCGTGCTCACCTCCGCCGTCCGCGACGCCGCCAACGGTCAGCAGTTCGCCGCGCGCGTCCGCCACGACTTCGACCTCCACGCGCGCGTGCTCACCGGCGAGGAAGAGGCCCAACTCACGTTCCTCGGCGCCATGTCCGGTCGCCCGCCCGCCACCGAGCCCACCGTCGTCATCGACATCGGCGGCGGCTCCACCGAGTTCGTCGTCGGCGTCGGGCGCACCGCCGGTTTCCACATCTCCCTGCACGCCGGCGTCGTGCGCATGAGCGAGCGCCACATCCACACCGACCCGCCCGACCCTCACGAGCTGCAGCAACTCGCCCAAGACGTTCGCGCCACGTTCCTCGCCGGCCTGCCAGCCGATGAGCGCGCGCCCGTCACGCGCGCCATCGCCGTCGCCGGCACCGCCACCTCCGCCGCGTCCATCGACCAGCAGCTCGACCCCTACGACCCTCAGCGCGTCCACGGCTACGAGCTCACGCTCGCCACCGTCGAACTGCTGCTCGCCCGCCTCGCCGACATGGACGAAAGCGCCCGCCGGCGCGTCTTCGGCCTGCACCCCGATCGCGCGCCCACCATCGTCGCCGGCATGATCCTCCTCGCCGAGGCCATGCGCGCGTTCGAGCTCGAGCACGTTCTCGTCTCAGAGCGCGACATCCTCTACGGCGGCGCCCTCAGCCTCGCCCGTGGCGACTTCCAGCCAGCCGACTGAACCGCCACGGCCGACCCGAGCAGCCGCCGGTAGGCGGCCCCATAAAAAGCTGTTCCTACGCCAGGTTTGACTTGCGCGGATACACCACAGTGGGATCCGTCAGCACGTTCACCAGCGCAGGCTTGCCCGACGAGAACGCGCGCTCGATCGCCGGCGCCACCTCCTCCGGGCGATCCACCAGCTCCCCGTGGCAACCCAGCGCCTCCACCACCTTGTCATAGCGCGTTCCCGGGCGCAGATCCGCCGCCACCGAGTACCCGTACAGGAACTCCATCGGGTGCTTCTCCAGCGCCCAGATGCCGTTGTTGCCCATCACGCCCACCACGTTCACACCATGGCGCGCCAAAGTATCGTACTCCATGCCCGAGAAGCCGAACGCGCCGTCGCCCACCATCATCACCACCTGACGGTCCGGGTGCGCAAGCTTCGCCGCCAGCGCATATCCCGGCCCCGTGCCCAGGCAGCCGAACGGCCCCGGGTCCAGCCAGCATCCCGGCTCGTAGCTGTCCATCACGCGGCCCGCGTAAGACACGAAGTCCCCGCCGTCGCCGATCACGATCGCGTCGCGGTCCAGCACCTTCGCCACCTCCGCATACAGCCGCATCGGGTGAAGCGGCGAGCGGCCGTCCTCGAACTCCGCCCGCTCAGACTCGCGCCGCTCCGTCTCCGCCTCTCGCAGCTGCGAGATCCACGCATCGCTCGCCAGCGCCTTCGCGCCCGCCGCCTCGCGCATGCCCTCGAGCGTCGGGCCGATCGCGCCGTAGCACTCCACCGTCACCGCCCGCGGATGCGGCCGCTGCGGCTCCGTCGAGTCCACCACCACGATCTCCGTCTCCTCGCCAAACGCGCCGCCGAAGCCCAGACGGAAGTCCATCGGCACGCCCACCACCACCGCCACGTCCGCGCCCTTCAACGCCTGCGAGCGCACCCGCGAGAAGAACAGCTCGTGGTCCGCCCGCACGCACCCGCGCGCCAGGCCGTTCAAGAACACCGGTATGCGCAGCGTCTGCGCCAGCTGCAACAGCTCCAGCTCGCCCCGGCCCCAGTACATGTCCGTACCCGCCATCACCACCGGGCGCTCCGCGCCGCGCAGTAGCGCCCCAGCGCTTTCCATCGCATCCCCCGACGCCGCCTGCGGGGCCGCCGCCGGCTCGCGGCTCACCGGCGGCTCCTGCGCGTCCATGAACACGTAGTCCATCGGAAAGTCCAAAAACGCCGGCCCGCCGTGCGGCGCGCACGCCGCCGCAAACGCGTCGTCCATCAAGTCCGGGATCTCATCCGTCGCCGTCGGCGTCGTCGCGAACTTGCACAGCGGCGCCACGAACGGCACGTGGTCGATCTCCTGCAGCGAGCCCTGCCCCCAGCGCAGCGTCGGCGCGCGACCGCCCAGCACCACCATCGGCGAGTGGTTCGCCTGCGCCGAGGCCATCGCGCTCATGCCGTTCGTCACGCCCGGGCCCGCCGTCAGCGCGCACACGCCCGGCTCGCGCGTCACCTTCGCCCAGCCCTCCGCCGCGAACGCCGCCGTCGACTCGTGGCGCACGTCCACGATGTCTATGCCCTCCTCGCGGCAGCCGTCGTAGATCGAGAACAGATGACCGCCCGACAGCGTGAACAGCTTGCTCACGCCGTGCGCCTTCAGGCGGCGCGCCACCAGTCTGCCGCCGTGATACGTCTCGATCTCCTGCGCGCCCGTCGCCATTTGCGCGCGACTCTATCCCTTCCATCGCCCACGCGCACATGCCCGGGGTGGGATTCGAACCCACATGCCTTTTTTCTCAGGCCACCGATTTTAAGTCGATTGCGTATTCCCATTCCGCCACCCGGGCGGCGCGCCGCCGGGTGAGTCTATGCAAGCGCTCGCGCGCGGGAACCTGGGGCCACGTGGGGCCGCGCGAGGGCCGCGTGCGCAACTTTCCCGCTGCTACCGTGTCAAATAGGTCAGCAGGGGTAGTGATCGGACATACATGGAGGTTTCCGCTCTAAATCATCCGAGCAGCATCTCGGGGCTTCGCGGCCCGTCCGCCCTGCTACGCCTGCAGTCCGACGAGCGCCTCATCGCGCTCACCCGCCGCGGCCAGCACGCCGCCTTCGAGGTGCTCTGCTCGCGCTACCAGTCGCGCCTGCTGTCCTTCTGCCGGCACATGCTCGGCTCGCGCGAGGACGCCGAGGACGTCCTGCAGGAGGTGTTTGCCGCCGCCTTCAACGCCGTGCTCGCCGACGACCGCCCCATCAACGTGCGGCCCTGGCTGTATCGCATCGCGCGCAACCGCTCGCTCAACCACCTCCGTCGCGCCTCCGCCGTCGGCGTCGACTCCATGGACATCCACTTCGCCGACAACGGCCTCTCCACCGGCGACAAGGTCCTGCGCCGCGAGAGCTTCCGCGAGCTCATCGCCGACGTCCACGACCTGCCCGAGACGCAACGCAGCGCACTCTTGCTGCGCGAGATCGACGCGCTCTCCTACGAACAGATCGCCCACGCCATGGAAACCACCGTGCCATCCGTCAAGTCGCTGCTCGTCCGCGCCCGCATCTCCCTCGCCGAGGCCGCCGAGGCGCGAAAGCTCAGCTGCGAGCAGGTCCGCCTCGAGCTCGGCGAAGCCGCCGAGGGCCTGTCCAAGCTCACCACGCCCGCGCGCCGCCACGTGCGCGACTGCGAACGCTGCACCGCCTTCAAGAAGCACCTCAAGGCCAACAACCACGCGCTCGCCGCCGTCCTGCCGATCGCGCCGCTCTTCATCCTCAAGAAGCTCCTGCTCGCCAAGCTCGGCACCACCGCCTCCGCCGGCGGCGCGCACGTCGCCGGTGGCGCCGGCGCCACCGCCGGGGCCGCCGCAACCGTCGGAGTCAGCGCCGTCGCCACCGGAGGGGGAGCCGGGCTCGCCGGCGGGCTCGCCACAGCCGGCGCCGGAGCGCTCGCCACCAAGGCCGTCGCCGGGCTCGCCGCCGCCGCCATCCTCACCGCCGGCGTCGCCGCCGCCGACCACACCGGCACCGCCCACCGCCACTCGACCGGCTCAGCGTCCGCCAGCGCGTCCGTGCACGCCCCCAGCGCGCCCGTCGTCATCCACCAGCTCGCCCAGCCCGACACAGCCGGAGCCACCGCCCACAGGCGTCTCGTCGCCAGCGCTCTCGCGCGTCGCCGTGCCGCCCACCGCGCCCGCGCGCTCAAGGCAACGCCACCCACCCACAGCGACGAGCCGAGCGCCGCAAGCACCACGCCCGCCGCCGCGCCCGGAGCCGCCGCCAAACCCCAGGACCCCTCCACTGTGCAGGTCACCGAGGTCACCACCGAGACAACGCAGCTCCCCACCGCCGCCACGACCACCACCCCCGCGCCCGAAACGCCGCCCGTCGCCACCACCACCTCACCCGCTCCTGCGCCGCCCGTATCGCCGCCCAGCGCCGAACCGGTGCCCGTACCCAACCCCACCACGCCACCGCCCACGCCCGTCGGCGAAGGCACGCCCGGCGAGCACAGCGGACCCACCGGCAGCGGCACACCCGGGCCGGACGACCGCCGTGACGGCGCTGAAGCGACCGTCGCCGTCGAAGCAGTCGAAGCGGAATAGCCGGTCGGACGCCGCCAGCGGCGGCAGCGGCTACCCGAACGCGAACGTCTTCAACGGCCTCTGCAGCACGCCTTTGCCCGCGATTTCCTGCGGCGAGTCGATTCGCGGGCTGGTGGTCGTGGAGGTCCACATCACGACCACCACGCCCTCGCGCGCGCCCGCCCGCGGCGGCACCAGCAGCACGTCGCGCCCGTACACCGTCTCGCCGTCCACCTTCGCCGTGTACAGCACCTGGTAGCCCGTCATGTTCACGTTCACCCGCGACTTGCCCTCGCCGCGCAGCTCGAAGTCCTCATAGCGCCGTTCCAGCGTGCGGATGTACTCGTTCGCGTACACCGGCAGCTCGCCCAGCAGCTCGCCCGAGTAGCGCGGCAGTCGCAGCGGATCCACCGCGAAGGAGTAGTCCAGCGCGCCGTCGCCGCCGTGCGCCTGCACCCTCACGTAGCCGCCCGCATCCGGCGTCGTGCGGTACAGGCCGCGGTAGCTGAAGTGGAACGGCACGCGCCCACCGTGCGAGTAGTGCGAGTTCTCCAGCGTCAGCGCCAGCGCTGCCAGCGCCACCAGCAGCGCCACGCCCGCCAGCGGCACCATCGCGCGCGTCGAGCGTCTCGCCGCGCGCCAGCGCGGCGCCAGCAGCCGCCCCAGCGTGGGGCCGTATTCCGGCCTCATCGGCACCGCCGACATATCTAGCTGCGTGGTTCCACTGCGGAGGGCTTCAGACGGTCATTCGCCGATCGAGAACAGCGCCTCGAGGTCGTGCCTCGAGTACGCCGCGAACGCCACCATCGTCTGCGTCCGCAGCACCCCCGGCAGCGCGCCGATCTGGCCCGTCACCACGTCCGCCAGCTGCTCGTGGTGAGGCACCCGCACGATCGCCACGAAGTCCCACTCGCCCGTCACCGAGTACGCCTCCGCCACGCCCTCCGTGTCCGCCAGCGCCTCCCCCAGCGTCGACAGCGCGTCACGCTCAGCCTCGATCAGCACCACCGCGTGAGTCATCGACATGTCCCGATCATCACAGGTCGCTCGCTCCAGCGCATCACTCCGCCGCCTCGCCCGCGCGACTCAGGCCAAGGCCAACCAGCAGCCCCATCGCCGCGCCCACCACGCCCGCCAGCCAGCTCGCTTCCGAGAGCTGCGCAGCGAACGGCATCGCCAGCAGCAGCGCCGCCAGCGCGCCCGCGCCCAGCAGATCGCCCTCGTAGTAGTCCCCCGCGCGCGCCGAGCGGATGTCCTGCGCCGCCCAGCACGCCAGCAGCGCCAGCGCCGACCCGTTCGCTCCGTTCGCCAGCGGCACCGGGTAGGCCGCGTCCGCCACCAGCGCGCCCGCCGCGCCCGCCGCGAAGAACAGCGCCAGCACCACCGCCGGCCCGTGACGGTCCTCCACCAGCCAGCCGAAGATCGCCAGCGTCACGATCGCCACGAACGTATACGGGCCGTTCAGAGACGCGAACTCGCTCGTGAACGGCTTCCACCAGTCGCCCGCGATCGGACCCACGATCGCCATGTGGCCGAACACCTTCGGCGACGCGTGAAACACGATCCACGCCACGCAGCTCGCCGTCACCAGCGCCACCGTCGCGTACGGGCGCGAGGACGCCCAGCGGCTCGCGCCGAGCGCCGAGCGGTGCGCGCGGGTGCGCGTTCCGCTCGCTCCCCGCCTCGGTGCGCCCAGCAACGAGCCCAGGCGCGCGCGCGGAGCCGCGGGCTTCGCCGGGCCGTTCACGCGCGGCAGCTTCGGCGCGCGGCGACGCAGGCGATTGCCGCAGTACGGGCACTCCGTTATGTACGGGCTCACCTCCGATCCGCACTGCTTGCACACCACGAAAAGGTCAGCACCGGAGGTCATCTCGTCTTCATTCTACGGGCCTCTCGACCCCGTCCCACACGCCCCTCTGGAATACTCAACAGCATGAACCTCGGATACGACCACAAGCTCTACATCCTCGCGTTCGACCACCGTGGCTCCTTCCAGAAGAAGTTCTTCGGGATCGACGGTGAGCCGGACGCGGAGCAGACCGCGATCATCGCCGACGCCAAGCACCTCATCTTCGAGGGCATGCTGCAGGCCGTCAGCGGCGGCGCCGACGCGTCCTCCACCGGCGTGCTCGTCGACGAGCAGTTCGGCTCCACCGTGCCCGCCGAGGCGCGCGAGCGCGGGCTCAAGCTCGCCATGCCCGCCGAGCGCTCCGGCCAGAACATGTTCGACTTCCAGTACGGCGAGGAGTTCGGCGCGCACATCGAGAGCTTCGACCCGGACTTCACCAAGGTGCTCGTCCGCTACAACCCCGACGGCGACGCCGAGGAAAACCGCGAGCAGCTCGGCAAGCTCAAGCAGCTCAGCGACTGGCTGCACCAACACGAGCGCAAGTTCCTCTTCGAGCTGCTCGTGCCGGCCGAGGCCGACCAGCTCGCGTCCGTCGGCGGCGACACCGACCGCTACGACGCCGAGCTGCGTCCCGAGCTGATGCGCCGCGCGATCGCCGCGATCCAGGACGCCGGCATCGAGGTCGACATCTGGAAGATCGAGGGCGTCGACGAGCGCTCCGACTGCGAAATGCTCGCCGCGCAGACCCGAGTAGGTGGGCGCGACGGCGTCGTGTGCGTGGTCCTCGGCCGGGGCGCCAACGACGCCAAGGTCGACCACTGGCTCACCCAGGCCGCTCCCGTCGACGGCTTCGTCGGCTTCGCCATCGGCCGCTCCATCTGGTGGGACCCGCTCAAGGCATACGTGGACGGCAAGATCGACCGCGCCGAGGGTGCGCGCAAGATCGCGGAGAACTACCTCCGCTTCGTCGCCGTCTACGAGCGCGCCAAAGCGTCCTAGACGCCAAACCCGGCGTGAGCGCCATGAAAATGCGTCAGAGCCTCGCCGACTGGGAGCGGGCGTTTGTGAAGGAGATCTCGCTCGACCGTCATCGGCGCGCCTCGCTCAAGCGCACCGCCGAGCAGCGCGCGCTCAAGCGCGAGGTCGACAAGCGACACAAGCGTGGGTCCGTTCGTTTCGGACTCCTCGTCCTCACGCTCATCATGACCGCGGTCGTCGTGACCGTGGTCATGTTTCGGACCCTGTACCTCCTGCTCGGCTAGGAAGCTAGCCCTCCACCGTGTGAGCATCGTCGCTCACCGTCACAGCGCCGGTTTCGCGATGTATCTCCAGGTAGATCTCCTTGCGGAAGACCGGCACCTTCTGGGGCGCCTGGATGCCGATACGCACCTTCTCGCCCATCACCGACAGCACCGAGACCTCTATCTCATCCCCGATCATGATGCTCTGGTTGGACTTGCGTGTCAGAACCAGCATTCGGCGCACCTTCCTCGTTGCCCGTTGGCGACCCGGCGCCACCCCCCGTCGCCGGTCTGCCAAGCATAGTCACAGGACCGGGAGAACGCGATCCCCGTCGAATTCCAGCTGCTCCATCATGCGCCGTCAGCGCCCGGCGAGCGGCCGCCATTTGAAGACCGCGGCGCCGTGGAGTCGCTTTACGCTAGTCTCCCGGACCGTTCATGCCCCGCAAATCATTGCGCCCGCACCTCAACCAAATTCGCGCCTGGGTTCGCCAGGGTCGTACCGATGCCTGGGTCGCCCACCAGCTCGAGGTCACAGTGCGCGACATCGAGCAGTTCAAGCGCCAGAACGAGCTCGTCAGCGACGAGGAGTCGCCCGACGGTCCCAACGGCAACGACTACCCAGAGGAGATCGACCTCCGTGCGGAGGACGACGCCCTGATCGCAGCGGAGCTCGAAGCGGCCGAAGCCGAGGCCGAGCGCGCGCGCTTGGAGGCCGAGGAGGCGGGCGAGGACGTGGAGGAGCCCAGCGAGGAGGCCAAACCCCGTCGCCGCAGTCGCCGTGGCGGGCGCGGGCGGTCGCGCTCCGGCGCATCCAACACCGCGCCGCTCGAGGGCACGTTCGACCACGGCGAGGAGGGCTACGGCCTGTGGCTCGACCCCGCCATCCAGGACAGCCCCATCTACGCCGAGCACTGGGCCGGCCACCGGCCCGTCGAGGTCACCGTCGAAGAGGACCGCATAGTCATCCGCCGCACCGGCGACGACGACTAGGACGCCGCTGCGCGGCGCGATACTGCGTCCTCGGTCGCTCGCGTGCAAAGCACGCCACGCTCCCTGCGTCCTTGTCTCGCTTGCTCAGCGACGCCCTAGTCGCGCGTACTTGCTAAGCGCCGATCTCGAGTCGTCCGCCGGCGTAGTCGCTGGCCTCGCGCAGGTAGCGCGCGAACGCCGCGTCGGCCACCAGGCCGGCCTCCCACGCCCACGGGTCGGCCGGGGCGAGCTTCATCGCCACCTGCAGGCACCAGCCGGTGCCAGCGCCGTACAGGTCCACCAGCTCAGCGGCCGAGAAGCGGCCGCCAAGGCGGCGGCGCAGCTCCGCCACGAGCGCTTCGATCACCCGCTCCAGTAGCTGCGTGCGCTCCAGCGGCGCTCGCTGCAGGCGGCGCTCGCCCTGCTGCCACTGGTAGATCGCGTTCTCGAACGACACTCGCCGAGGCTAGCAAGCGGGTCGATCGCGCGGGCGAGGGAATCCCGGGGGCGGCGGGGGGTCAGTCGTTCGGCAGCGAGCCCACGAGGTAGGGCTGCTCGTTCTTCTTCATCATCCCCAGCTGGCGCGCCTCCGCTTCGAGCGTCGACTGCTTGATGAGCGTTTGGTGCTGACGCACAAGCTGCGTGTGTTCGTGACGCAGCGTCGCGACCACGGAGCTGTCGTGCTTGGACTGGCGCCAGGTGGAGAGCATGTGCACGCCAGCGCTCAGGTACAGGTATGTGAGCGCTGCGAGCACGCACAGGATCGCCGTGCGACCCAAACGATCCCACCGGACGCGTGCGCCGATGCCCGCGACGCCGCTCGGCTTGCGCTTGGCGCCGCGCGCGGAGGAGGCGCTCTTGCGGCGGACTGCTGCTGCGGAGGCGGCGGGCATCTAGGTCCGATTCGCGCACCGCCGCGAACCTCCTGCCGGGATGGACGGCTGTACGAGCGCTGGGCGCTAACGCCCACCGAACGCCGCGCGTCCGGGGAACTGCGCGGCGGCGCCCAGCTGCTCCTCGATGCGCAGCAGCTGGTTGTACTTCGCCACGCGGTCCGAGCGCGACGGCGCGCCCGTCTTGATCTGCCCGCAGCCCGTGGCCACGGCGAGGTCCGCGATCGTCACGTCCTCCGTCTCGCCCGAGCGGTGGCTCATGACCGCGGTGTAGCCCGCGTCGCGTGCCATCGATATCGCCTCGAGCGTCTCGGTGAGCGTGCCGATCTGGTTGACCTTGATCAGGATCGAGTTGGCCACGCCCGCGTCGATGCCGCGGCTGAGCCGCTCGGTGTTGGTCACGAACAGGTCGTCGCCCACGAGCTGCACGTTCGCGCCGAGGCGGTCGGTGAGCGCCTTCCAGCCGTCCCAGTCCTCCTCGTCCATGCCGTCCTCGATCGACACGATCGGGTAGCGCGACGCGAGGTCCGCCCAGTAGTCCGCGAGCTCCAGCGGAGCGAGCGTGCGCCCCTCGTGCTCGAGCACGTAGGCGCCGTCGTGGTGGATCTCGCTCGTCGCGGGGTCGAGCGCGATCGCGATGTCGTCTCCCGGCGTGTAGCCCGCGGCCTCGATGCCCGCCATGAGCATCTCCAGCGCCTCCTCGTTGGAGCTGAGGTCGGGCGCGAAGCCGCCCTCGTCGCCCACCGTGGTGCCCAGCCCGCGCTCGTGCAGCGTGCGTTTGAGCGCGTGGAAGACCTCATCGCCCATGCGCAGACACTCGGAGAAGCTCTGCGCGCCGCACGGCACGACCATGAACTCCTGGAAGTCGACCTTGTTGTCCGCGTGCGCGCCGCCGTTGAGCACGTTCATCATCGGCACCGGCAGCACGCTCGCACCCGGCCCGCCGAGGTGGCGCCACAGCGGCAGACCCTCCTCCGCCGCCTGCGCGTGCGCGGCCGCGAGCGACACGCCGAGGATCGCGTTCGCGCCGAGACGCGACTTGTTGGGGGTGCCATCGAGGGCGATCAGCGCGCGGTCCAGCGCCGCCTGATCGGCCGCGTCTGTGCCGATCAGCGCCTGTGCGATCTCGCCGTCGACGTTCGCCACCGCGCGCGATACGCCCTTGCCCTGCCAGCGCTCGCCGCCGTCGCGGAGCTCCGTCGCCTCGAACTCGCCCGTGGAGGCCCCTGAGGGCACCGCCGCGCGCCCCTGCGCGCCCGAGCGCAGGGTGACGTCCACCTCCACCGTCGGGTTTCCCCTGCTGTCGAGGATCTGACGCGCGTGGACTCGCTCGATCTGACTCATGCGGCGGATCCTTCCACTCGCCGGCGCCGGCTCAACGGGGCGCTCTCTATTTGGTCGTGCCGGGGGAAGGCGAGATCGGTTTCGAGCTCGTCTTCGGGGCTTTGTACTGCTTGCAGTCAGTTACCACGAAGCCCTTGCGGCAGTCCGTTTTGGCGGTCCACTTCTTCTTGAAGTTCTTCACGAATTCGGTCAGCGCCTTCTGCTGCTGCGTCGCCGTGAGCTGCTGCTTGATCGAGGCCTTCACCTTCGACAGCGGCTGCTGCTGCCCGGCGGTGACGCCCTTCACTTCGAAGATGTAGAAGCCGAACGGAGTTTTGATCGGGCCGCTGAGAACGTTCTTCTTGGCGGAGAAGATGGCCGCGTCGAGCGACTTCTCCTCCTGGCCCTTGATCACTTCCGGCAGCAGGCCGCCCTTGGCCTTGCTCGTCGGGTCGATCGAGACCTTCTTTGCCACGCTTGCGAAGCTCTTGCCGGATTCGACTTCCTTCTTCGCGCTCTTCGCGGCCGCTTCGGTCTTCGTGAGGATGATCTGAACACTGCGCTTTTCGGGCGTTCCGAAGCGCGATTTGTTCGTGTTGTAGTACTTCGTGATGTCCCCTTCGGTGACCTTGCCCTTGTCCTTCACGACCTTCGCCTCGATTTTCTGCGGCAGCATCGACACGGCCTTGATGCGCAGCAGCAGGTCGGAGACCGTCTGCCCGGACGTGGACAGGAATTTTTCGAATTCGGCGGGCTTGGGGAACTGCTGGTTCTTGATTTTCAGGAACTGCTTCCTGACTTCAGCGTCGGTCGCCTTCACGCCCAGCGCGTCCGCTTCGCCGATCACCCAGTCGGAGGAGATCAGGAACCCGAGCACCTGCTGCTGCAGGGACGTGTACTGCTGCGCGCACTGCGTTTTGAGCTGCGCCGTCGTGGGAGGCTTCTGGCCCTTGGCGGGCTTCGGCGCAGTCGCGGCAAGGTGCGCGATGCAGGCGGAATAGCTCGGCGGTTCCGGCACGACCGGCTTGCCGCCGCTCGCCGCGGTGGACGCGGAGGCGACCTGCATCCAGTGGGCGAACGTCGCCTTCGTGATCGAAGAGTCGCCGACCTTGACCACGGCGTTGCCGGGGATGCCGCCGCCACCGCACGCGGTGAGGCCCACGAGGGCAAACAAAACGGCGCCTAGCGCCGGAAGGAAACGAAGAGTCTTGGTCACGACGCGGGCACTCTAGCGGAAAGCCGCGATGCCGTGCTTAACGAGTTCCTAAGCGCCCCAAACCCGCGCTGTCATGCGGCCTCGCGCACGATCGCGAGCAGCGCGTCCGCCGCGGCCACCACGCTGGGGAAGCGCTCGGCTCCATCCTTCGGAACGCGCATCGACACCTGCGAGCGGCTCGATTCGTACAGCGCGCCCGGCAGCTCCTCGCGCAGGCGCTTGGCGCGCGTGGAGTCCAGCTCGATCGGCACGACCGCGAGGCGATCGCCCTTGAAGCTCACCGTGCGGGCGCCCGCCTGGCCGAACTTGATCCGCGCGCGCTGCAGCGCGAGCATGTTCGCCACCGGCTCGGGCAGCTCGCCGAAGCGGTCCTCGAGCTCCTCGCGCAGCCGTTCCACGTCGGCCACCTCGAGCGACCCCGCGACGCGACGGTGGATCTCGATCTTGGCCTGCTCGTAGGGGACGTAGTCCGCGGGCACGTACGCGTCGACGCTCACGTCCAGGCGCACCGGCTCGGGCAGCACCTCGCCCTCCTGCTCCGGCTCGGCCGCTTTGACCGCCTCGTCGAGCATCTGCATGTACAGCTCGAAGCCGAGCGCGGCGACGTGCCCGGACTGCTCGTCGCCGAGCAGGTTGCCCGCGCCGCGGATCTCCAGGTCGCGCATCGCGATCTTGAACCCCGCGCCCAGCTCGGTGTGGTCTGAGAGCGCGGAGAGGCGCTGCGCGGCCTCGGGCGTGAGCGCGGCGGCGGAGTCGTACAGCAGGTACGCGTAGGCGCGCTCGCGGCTGCGGCCGACGCGCCCACGGATCTGGTAGAGCTGCGCGAGCCCGAACGCATCCGCGTGCTCCACGATCAGCGTGTTGGCCTGCGGGATGTCGATGCCGGACTCGATGATCGACGTGCACACGAGCACGTCCGCGCCGCCGCGCAGGTAGTCCATCATCACCGCCTCCAGCTCGCCCTCGCCCATCTGCCCATGCGCGACAGCGAAGCGCACGCCGGGGCACAGCGCGCGCAGGCGCTCCGCCGTCTCGTCGATCGACTCGACGCGGTTGTGCAGGAAGAACGCCTGCCCGTCGCGCGCGCGCTCGCGCTCGATCGCGCGCTTGACGAGCTCCTCCTCGTACTCGCCCACGTACGTCTTCACCGGTCGGCGACCCTCGGGCGGCGTCTCGATCACGGAGATGTCGCGCAGCCCCGCGAGCGACATCTGCAGCGTGCGCGGGATCGGCGTGGCGGACATCGCGATCACGTCCACCTTCAGCTTCAGCTGGCGCAGCAGCTCCTTCTGCTTGACGCCGAAGCGCTGCTCCTCGTCCACGATCAACAGGCCCAGGTCCTTCGCGCGGACGTCTTTGGAGAGCACGCGGTGGGTGCCCACGAGGATGTCCACGCGCCCGTCCGCAAAGCCTTTGATCGCCTCTTTCTGCTCCGCTGCGGTGCGAAAGCGCGACACGTGCTCGAGCGTGAACGGATAGTCGACGAGCCGCTCGGCGAACGTGCCGTGGTGCTGTTGGGCGAGGATCGTGGTGGGCACGAGCATCAGCACCTGCTTGCCCTCCTCCGCGGCCTTGAACGCCGCGCGCAGCGCCACCTCCGTCTTGCCGTAGCCGACGTCGCCGCAGATCAGCCGGTCCATCGGCCGCGGCGCTTCCATGTCGGCCTTCACCAGCTCGATCGCGTCGCGCTGGTCGGCGGTCTCGGTGAAAGGGAAGCGGGTCTCGAACTCGCGCTGCCAGTCGGAGTCCGGCCCGAACGCGTGCCCGCTGCGGCGTTTGCGCTCCGCGTACAGGCTCAACAGCTCGCCCGCCAGCTCCTGCGCGGCGCGGCGCGCGCGCGCCTTCATCGTGTCCCAGCGCGTGCCGCCCAGCTTGCTCAGCGGGGGATGCTCGCCGCCGGCGCCCACGTAGCGGGAGATCTTCGCCAGCTGGTCGGTGGGGACGAACACGCGGTCGTCACCCTGATATTCCAGATATAGATAGTCCCGAGTGACGTTCGCGACGGTGCGCGTCTCGAAGCCCGCGAAGCGCGCCACGCCGTGGTCCTCGTGAACGACGATGTCGCCCGTGCGCAGCTCCGTGAACGAGCGCAGCGCGCCCCTGCGCACCCCTCCCAGCGCGCCGCCCGCCGGGCCGGGGTCCTGCTGAGCGCGGCGGCGGCGCAGCAGGCGGTGCTCGGGGAACACCGCGAGCTTCAGCTGCGGCGCGACGAACCCTTCACGCAGCGACGCGGTGGTGAAGCGCAGCGACGGTTCGATGACCTGATGGCCGGCGTCGATGTCCTCCGCGAGCCACGTAGCTTTCATGCGCCCGAGGTTGTACGCGGCGCGCTCGCCCTCGCCACGGCGCGGGAACGCCACCACGGTGCGGTAGCCCGAGCGCACGAGCTTCTCCAACTGCGGCTCCGCTTCGCCGAGCGAGCGCGCGGCGGTGTCCGCGGACTGCGCGCGCAGCTCGATCTCCTGGCCGCTCGCGAGCGCCGACAGCCACACACGAGCGCGCTCGCCCAGCGTCGCCTCGATGGTCTCCGGGTTGACGTACAGGTGGTGCGCGTCCTCGTCGCCAAACGCCGCGCACACGTCGCTCCAGTGGTCGCTCAGCACCGGCGCGATCTCCTCCTCCGCGGCGACGATCAGCTGCGCGTCCGCGCCCACGAGATCCAGCAGCGCGCCGAAGCGCTCCACGGGCAGCAGCTCCGCGATGTCAGGGCGCTCGGCGTCCTGGCCTTCGCCGCCCTTGAAGGCGCCTGTCGCGGCTGCCATCTCGGCGAGCTCGCGGTGCTCGATCGCGAGCTCCGCCGCGGGCGCGATCTCCACCTGCTCCACCTCGCCGAGCGAGCGTTGCGTGAAAGTGGAGAACCAGCGCAGCGATTCGATCTCCACGTCGAACATGTCCACCCGCACCGCGCGCTCCTCCGTCGCGGGGAACACGTCCAACAGGCCGCCGCGCAGCGCGAACTGGCCGCGCTCCTCCACCTGGTCGGTTCGCTCATAGCCCGCGCCCACCAGCTCCGCGGCGCACTCGTCCAGGTCCAGCAGCTCACCCACGCGCAACGTGAACGAGTGCGGGCGCAGCTGCGGGTCGGGCACCTTCTCCGACAGCGCAACCGCGCTCACCACGACCACCGGCTGGCCGTCGTCAACGCCGCCACCGCCACCCGAGGCGGTCGAACCGCCCCGGTCGCTCGCACCGAGCAGCGAGTCGAGCGCGGCCACGCGCAGACCCACGAGGTGCGCTGGCGGCGCGAGGTGCGACTCGTACGCCACGCCGCGCGAGGGGTAGTAGCGCACGCGCCGCGGCGCGAGCCACGCGCGCAGGTCCGCCGCCATGTCGCGCGCCGCGCGATCGTCGCCCACCACCACCAGCGTGGGGCGCGAGCGCGCGTCCTCGTCGATCTCCGCAAGCGCCGCGATCGTGTACGGGCGCAACGCACTCGACACGAACGCGTGGCCGCCCTCGCGCGCGAGCCTGAGCGTCGACTCGTCGTCCTGCACGAGACCCAGCAGCGAGCGCAGCGCGCCGGTGCTCTCAGCCATCGCCAGTCTCCTGCCCGAGCACCACGCGCTGCACGTGCTCGCACGCGGTGTCGATCAGCTCGCGCACCTGCTCGTCGCTCTCGCGAAAGCGCCCCAGCACGTGCGCGGAGACGATCTCCGGGTCGGTCGAGTCGGGGCGCCCCACGCCCACCCGTACGCGCATGAAGTCCGCGCTGCCGAGCTCGCGTTTGAGCGACTTCAGCCCGTTGTGGCCCGCCAGCCCACCGCCCAGTCGCGTGCGCACGTCGCCGAACGGGAGGTCTATCTCGTCGTGCACCACCAGCACGCGCTCCAATGGCACCTTCAGCGAACCGCGCGCCGGACCCACCGAGCGCCCCGTGTCGTTCATGTACGTCTGAGGACACAACACCACCACCCGCGGCGCAGGGCGAGCGGTGAGGCCGGGGGCGCTCAGGTCCCGCACGCGACCCTCGGCCACGCGACCGCGAAAGCGGTCCTTGAACCTTCCCAACCCCCACCGGTCCACCAGCGCCTCGGCGACCATGAAGCCCACGTTGTGCCGCGTGTGCGCGTACTCGCGACCGGGGTTTCCCAACCCGACGATCAGCCAATCGACGGCTCCGCCACCGCCACCGAAGGGGCGTCGCAGCGGTCGCTACTCCTCGCTAGAGGAGTCCTCCGAGCCCTCAGCCTTGGCCTCGTCGCCGACCAGCTCGGTCTCGGCTTCGATCTCATCCGCCGTTTCGCTCTGCAGGCGCGGCGCCGACAGCGTCGCCAAAACCGTCTCCTCGAGATCGTCCAGCAGCGTCACGCCCTCCGGCGCCGTGAGCACGGACAGCAGGATCGTCTCGCCGATCTGCATCTCGCTCACGTCGTGCGCGATCGACTCGGGGATCGCCGTGGGCAGCGCTTCGACGTTCAGCTCGCGCGTGATCTGTTCGAGGATGCCGCCTTCCTTCGCGCCCGGAGAGTCCTCCGAGCCGGTCAGCTCCAGCGGCACGGCCGCGTGGATCTTCTCGTTGAGGTTCACCCGCAGCAGGTCCACGTGCGTCGTCTGGCCGCGCACCGGGTCGCGCTGGGACTCCTTCAACACCACCGGGGTCGCTTTGCCGCCGTCGATGCTCAGGTCGAGCACCGCGCC
Organism: uncultured Solirubrobacteraceae bacterium; assembly: GCA_963813055.1. Classification (GTDB taxonomy): domain Bacteria; phylum Actinomycetota; class Thermoleophilia; order Solirubrobacterales; family Solirubrobacteraceae; genus Palsa-744. Next base: position 224,150 of record CAWEXM010000004.1, on the reverse strand, counting down.
CGAGCCCGCCAGCGCGTGGCGCAGCTCGCGCTCGTCCGCGTCGAAGCCCACCGGATCGGCGCCGCCGCCGTACAGCACGCCGGGCACGCGGCCGCTGCGGCGCAGGCGCCGCGCGCTGCGCGAACCCTCCGCGGCGCGGCTGTTCACATTGAGCTTTGTGGTCGAGTTGGCCATGAGCGGAGTGGAGACTCTAGCAATCGCCTTCGTTCGGTATGGGCGCGCTCACCGACAGCAGCGCCACGTGGATGCCCGTGAGGAAGTTGCCCGTGCGCCGCACCAGCACGCACTGCACCACCGGCAGCGTGCCGATCACCGTCCACGCCAGGCGCGTGCGGCCCGTAGCGCCGCCCAGCGAATACGCCGTCGGGGAGGTCGAGCTGCAGGATCTTCACCGTGCCCGGGCGCAGCAGGCGCCTGTTGTGCAGGCGCGCCGTCACTTCCCTCACGCACGCCGGGCTCTCGCGGCAGCCGCTCAGGTGGGCGAACATCGCGCTCATGTCTCCCTTCGACTGCGCCTGGATCAGCGCCTGGTCGGCGTCGCGTTCCTCGTTCTCAACCGACAGGAACCGCGCCAGCACGCCGCTGACCGCGAGGAACAGGAGCACGGCCGATGCGATCAGGACGACGCGTTTCAGAACAGCTGATTCTCGCCGCCGAAGACCTCGCTGACGGAGTCGTCCACGAAGATCCGCCTGATCGAGTCCGTCAGCAGCTCCGCGCACGGCAGCACGCGCACGTTCGCCGGGTGGTCCGCGCGCACGGGAATCGTGTCCGTCACCACGATCTCCTCGAAGCCCGCCGTCTGCAGGTTCTCGAACGCGTTGCCCGAGAACACCGCGTGCGTCGCCGCCGCGTACACGCGCTCCGCGCCCTCTTCCTTCACCGTCTTCGCCGCCGCCGCCAGCGTGCCAGCGGTGTCGATCATGTCGTCCACGATCACCGCCGTCTTGCCCTTCACGTCGCCGATCACGTAGCCGATCTCCGCCACCTGCTGCGCGGGGCGCTCCTTGTCGAGGATCGCCAGCTCCGCGCCGATCTTCGACGCGAATTTCTTGTTCAGCTTCACCCTGCCCGCGTCCGGCGCCACCACCACCAGGTCCGCCAGGCCGAGATCGTCGAAGTACTGCGTCAGCATGAACAGCGACGTCATGTGATCCACCGGCTTCTGGAAGAAGCCCTGGATCTGACCCGCGTGCAGGTCCATCGTCAGCACCCTGTCGGCGCCCGCCGCCTCGATCATGCGCGCCACCAGACGCGCCGAGATCGGCTCGCGCGGCGCGCTCTTCTTGTCCTGGCGGGAGTAGCCGAACCACGGCGTCACCGCGATCACGCGGTGCGCCGAGGCGCCCACCGCCGCGTCGATCATGAACAGCAGCTCCATCAGCGAGTCGTTCGCCGTCACGCCCGTCTGCGGGTTGCCGCACGTCGACTGCACGATGAACACGTCCGCGCCGCGGATCGAGTCCTCGTAGCGGCAGTACACCTCGCCGTTTGAGAACGTCTTCAGCGTCACCGGCCCCAGATCGACCTCGAGCTTGTCCGCGATGTCGATCGCCAGCTGCGGGTTCGCCCGCCCGCTGAACAGCATCAGCCGCTTGTTGTAGTCGATCGGCAGGCTTGCCCGCGACTCCGTGCGCGTGTCGATCGCGCTCATCTCCCCAGGGAGTGTAGAGATGGCGTGCGCCGAGTGGTCATCCGGGGTCAGCCCTCGCCGCCGGAGCGGGGCGCATCGTCGGCCTTGCGCTTCGCATAGCCCTCGATGTTCCTCTGGCGCTCGCGTGCGATGCCCAGCGCGCCGGGCGGCACGTCTTCGGTGATGATCGAGCCCGCGCCCGTCACCGCGCCGTCGCCGAGGGTGACCGGCGCCACGAGCGTCGTGTCCACGCCCGTGCGCACGCCGCTTCCGACCGTCGTGCGGTGCTTCGCCCGGCCGTCGTAGTTGGCCGTGATCGTCGCCGCGCCCAGGTTCGTCCTCTCGCCCACGTCCGCATCGCCCAGGTAGGACAGGTGGGGCACCTTCGAGCCGCGGCCGATGTCCGAGTTCTTCACCTCCACGAACGTGCCCACCTTCGAGCCCTCGCGCAGCACCGTGCCCGGGCGCAGGTAGCCAAACGGGCCCACGCTCACGCCGTCCTCCAGCACGCTGTCCACGATGTAGGAGTGGCGGATCGTGCAGCCGCCGCCGATCCTAGTGCTGCCGCGGATCGTCGTGAACGGCTCGATCGTCGTGTCCTGCCCGATTTCCACGTCAACGTCGATGACCGTCGAGGAGGGGTCCACGATCGTCACGCCCGCGCGCATGTGGCGCTCGTGGATCGCAGCCTGCGCCAGCGCCCGCACGCGCGCCAGCGCCACGCGGTCGTTCACGCCCAGCACCAGTCGTTCGTCCTGCACCACGTGCGCCGCCACGCTCGCGCCGTCCGCGCGCATCAGGTCGAGCGCCTGCGGCAGATACAGCTCGCCCTGCGCGTTGTCGGAGCTCAGCCGCGGCAGCGCCGCGCGCAACGCGCGCGCGCCGAACGCGAAGATGCCCGTGTTCACCTCGCGGATCTCGCGCTCCGCCTGCGTCGAGTCGCCCTGCTCCTTCGTCTCCACCACGCGCTCCACCGCGCCGCTCGCGTCGCGCACCACGCGCCCGTAGCCCGTCGGGTCCGCGAGGATCGTGCTCGCCATCGTCGCCGCCGCGCCAGAGCTGCGGTGCGCCTCGATCAACTCTTCGATCGCCTCCGCGCTCACCAGCGGCACGTCGCCGCTCAGGATCACCACCGGGCCGTCCCCGTCCAGCTCCTCCCCCAGCTTCGCCATGCCAGCCGCCGTCGCGCCGCCCGTGCCGTCCGAGCGCTCCTGGATCGCCACGTCAACGCCGTCCGGCAGCACGCCCTCGAGCGCCCGCTCCGGCGAGTCGACGACCACCACCCTGCGCGCGCCCGCTTCCAGCGCCGCCGTCACCGGCCACATCACCATCGGGCGCCCACACAGCTCGTGCAGCACCTTCGGCGTCTTCGAGCGCATCCGCGTACCCCGACCCGCGGCCAGGATCAGAACGATGGGTGCGCTCACCGGGGGGATGCTAGTCCAGTCCCGACGCGCGGCCCATACACGCTGGACGCGTGTATGCGCAGCGAAGCTGGGGGGCAGGGATTCGAACCCCGATTCTCAGGACCAAAACCTGATGTCCTGCCATTGGACGACCCCCCAAGGGACCTACAAGGATAGATCTTGGCGACGCGCTCGTTTTGAGGCGCGATAACTTCGACGCAACACGCACGTCACCTGGACCTGCAACCATCTTTGCACTTGTCGGCGGTGACGCAGACATCGGGGCTGAGACGGTTGGTGGCGCTCACAGCATGCGCACTGGTCGGTCTCTGCGTGCTCGCGTTCGGATCGCCGGCCGCGCGGGCCAAGGGCTGGGGGTGCCTCAACGCGAACCTGCACCCCACGGCGAAGAACGCCGCCGCGATCGACAAATCGATCCTCTGCCTCGTCGACCAGATCCGCCGCGCGCACGGGCTGCCCGTGCTACATGCCAACGGCGCGCTCGGCTCGGTCGCCGCGAGCCAGGCCGTGACGATGGTCAAGGCGGACTACTTCGCCGACATCCGTCCCACTGGGCAGACGCCGCTCGCGCTCGTCACAGTGACTAGCTACCCCGAACACACCGAAGCGGTCGCCGTGGGCCAGAACATCGCCTGGGGCACCGGCGGACTCGCCACCCCGGCGCACATCGTCGCCGCGTGGATGGCCTCGCCGCCGCACCGCGCGAACATCCTCAGCCGCGAATACCGTGACGCGGGCGTCGGCGTCACGCCGGCCGTCCCGAGCGTGCTGCGCGTGGGCCATCAGGGCGCCACGTACGCGTTCGAGTTCGGCGTGCGGCGTTTCTAGGAGCGTCGGCCGGAGCGGCGCGGCACGCGCCCACCTTCCGCACCGGCCTCCGAGGCGGGCCCGCCGGCGGAGGTGATGCCGAGCACGCGCATCGACTTCAAACCCAGGCTCAGCTTCTCGCGCCCGTCGCTCGAGCTGACGTCCAGGCCGGAGAGCTCGCGCACGCGCTCCAGCCGGTAGTAGATCGTGTGGCGGTGGGTGAACAGCCGCTGAGCGGTGCCCGCCACGTTGCCGTCCGCCTCCAGGAACGTCTCCAGCGTGCGCACCAGATCCGTCTCGTACTGCTCGTCGTAGGCGACCAGAGGCTCGACCGTCTCCGCGTAGAAGCGCTGCAGCTCGCTCGGGTTCTCGCTCATCGCCGACAGCAGCAGCCGGTATGCGCCGGTCTGCTCGAACGCGAGCGCCGCTCCGTCGCGCGAGCCCTGCGCGACGTTCGCTGCCAGCAGCGCCTCGCTCGCCGCGCGCGGCAGATCCACGGGATCCTCCGCGATGCGGCTGCGCCCCAACGCGAACGTGTAGCCCGCCAGCGCCGCTTCCATCTCCTGCAGCACCGCGTCCGCCGCGCGCGCCGCCGCGGCCTCCTCGCCGCCCGGCACGAGCACGAGCACCTCCGCGCCCGCGACGCCCTCGCGCTCCGACAGCGCTGCGATCGAGCGGCTCGTCACCGCCCGCGCTCCGCGCTCTGCCACCGCGCGCACACGGCCGCGCCAGCCCTCGTCGGTGGGCGACTGCGGGTTGGCGCGCGCCACGATCATGCTCGCCCCCTCCTCGATCGCCAGCGACAGCTCCTTCGCGCGCGCGAGCAGCTCATCGCGCCCCGTCAACTCGCGGCGAAGAATCGAACGCAGGAAATCCGCCGAGGCGGTCTCCGAGACGCGCTCCGGGGCGCGTACGCGCTCGACCTCCGAGGCGATCATCGTCAACAGCAGCCTGTGCATCGGCGCCGGGCCGTCGGGCCCCGGCCGGTCGGCCTTTACGCGCATGTGCAACGTCCCCACCACCGTGTCCGCCACCCGCAACGGCGCGCTGCTCACGCCCTCGCCCTGCGACAGCAGCGCGCGCTCCTCCGCCGGCGACCTGGCGGCGACCGCGAGCGTCGCCCCCCACGCGTCCGTCACAGCAAGACTCGCGTCCAGCGCCCGCGCCGCCGCGCGCACCACCTCCGGCAGGCCCGCGCCCGACTCGACCGCCTCGGTGATCGCGTCCAGTGCCGCGAGATCCGACACTCCGCTAGCCCCAGAAGTAGACGGCCGCGAGCGCGGCCGCCACCCCGACGCCCACCAGCACAGCCAGCACGTACAGCGTCAGCACGGTCGCCGCCAGCCGCTCCCACAGGCGCGTGTAGGAGATCCAAGCCGGGCGCAGGATCAGGCCGGCATACAGCCCCAGGCCGATCACGCCCGCACCGCCACCTACAAGCTCATTGGTCAGCGCTGTGCTCATCTCAGGTCTCCGTCAGGGATTGTGACGCACCGCCCGAACGTAGCGTCTACCGGGGTCGCGCAGATCGGCGCAGCATCTATCGGCGCGGCCGCGAACAGCCCCACGACCGTCGGGCCGGACCCGCTCACGAGCGCATGAGACGCGCCCGCGCGCCGAGCCCGCTCCAGCCGCTGGCCGATCTCCGGGCACAGCGACAGGGCGGCGCGCTGGAGGTCGTTGTGAAGCAGCTCCTGCTCTTCTGGAAGCGCCGCCCCCTGCTCGAACGCGGCGCGAACCCGCGCATGCAGTTCCTCCAGCTCCCCGCGCCCGCGCGTCTCACCGAGGCGATCCGCCTCGCGGTAGACGGCCGCGGTCGATAGGCCGGTGGCGGCCGGCAGCACCAGCACCCCGAACGCCTCCCTCGGTGCGGGCAGCTCCTGCAGCCGCTCCCCCGCACCGCTCGCCAGCCAGCGTCCGGGCGTCACCTGTGCGGGAACGTCCGCGCCCAGCGTCGCGCCCAGCTCGCGCAGCAGCTCCACGTCGCCGAGACCCGAGGCGTGGCTCGCCAGCCGCAGCGTCGCCGCCGCGTCCGCGGAGCCGCCCGCGAGGCCCGCGGCCACAGGTATGCGCTTTTCGATCGTCAGCCGCTGTGGCGGCGCGGACCAGCCGGTGCTCGCGCGAAATGCGCGCAGCGCCGCCGCCGCGATGTTCTCCCCCGGCGGTCCGGGCACACCAGGGCAGACGACCTCGTCGTGCTCCGCGCCCGCAGGCGCATCCTGCAGCGTGAGCTCGTCCGCGAGGGAGATCGACTGCATCACCGTCACCAGCTCGTGTCTGCCGTCGCTCGCGCGGGTGGGACCGACGAACAGCCCCAGGTTGACCTTCGCGGGCGCCAGCGCGCGGTGGACGCTCATAGCTCCAGCAGGCCCGCCAGCGCGCGGAAGTCCTCCGGGCTGAGTCGCTCCGCGCGCACGTCCGCCGGCTTGCCCAGCCCCACGAGCGCATCGCGCACCTGCTCGCGCGAGCGCCGCGGCAGGGCTGACGATCCTCCCTGCGACAGCGCCAGCGAGCCGACGAGCGTCTTGCGCCGGTGCGCAAAGCCACAGCTCACGAGCGCACGCAGCGCGCTCGTGCTGCTCTCCTGCGGCCTGCGATGCATCCCCACGAGCACCGAGTCGACGTTCGGCACGGGGTGAAACACCGTGCGCGGCACCGCGCGCAGCACGCGCACGTCGCACACGAGCTGCGCGAGCACCGATGGCGTCCCGTACGCGGCGCTGCCCGGCGAGGCCGCGAGGCGCTCGCCGACCTCGCGCTGCGCCATCGCCACCCACAGGCGCACGCTGGGCAGATCCTCGATGCTGCGCAGGAGCACGCCCGCCGCGATGCCATACGGAAGATTCGCCACGACCTTGGTGGGCGGTGGGTCGAGCGAGGCCAGGTCGAACGTCATCGCATCACCCCAGTGCACCGTCACGTTCTCGTGCGCGCCCGTCGCGTCGAGCAGCGCGTCGCGCAGGCGCTCGTCGATCTCGATCACGTGCACGTGTGCCGCGCGCTGCGCCAGGTGCTCCGAGAGCACCCCCAGGCCCCCGCCGATCTCCAGCACCACGTCTTCGCCGTCGAGCTCCGCCGCGCGCTCGATCACGCCGAGTATGTTCGAGTCGATGAGGAAGTTCTGTCCCAGATCGCGGTCCGGGCGCACGCCGAACTGGCGCATCCGGCGCAGGCTCGGCTGTACCGGCGCCTCGCCCACGGCGCTCACCTGTGTGCGCACTTCAGCGTGTGCCCGGTCATGGGTGTGCCCAGCCGAACACGCGCGCCGCGTTGCGCTCGACCGCAGCGCCGAGCGCCTGCGCGCTCACGCCGCGCAGCGCCGCCACGAACGCGAGCGTGTGCGCGACGAACGCGGGCTGGTTGCGCTCCTTCCTCACCGGCTGCGGCGTCAGATACGGAGCGTCGGTCTCCACCAGCAGGCGCTCCTCGGGGACGCGCATGGCTGCATCGGCGAGATCGGCGGCGCTCTTGTATGTGACGTTGCCCGCGAACGAGATCGCATAGCCGCGCGCCACGCACTCCTCCAGCTGCTCGGGCATGGAGAAGCAGTGCATCACCACGCTCACACCATCCGCTTCCGCAGCGAGCTGCTCGAGCGTTTCGCGCTCCGCCGCGCGGGAGTGGATCACCAGCGGCTTGCCCGTGTCGCGCGCGAGCGCGATCTGAGCGGCGAACGCGCGCTGCTGATCGGCGCGCGGCGGCGCGGTGTCGCGATAGAAGTCCAGTCCGCTCTCGCCGATCGCCGCGCAGCGCGGGTGCGCCGCCAGCGCGCGCAGCTCCGCCAGGTCCGCGTCGTCGAACCCCTTCGCGGAGTTCGGATGGCGCCCGATCGCGGCGTACACCTGCGGGAACGCCTCCGCCGCCGCGAGCGCCGCACGGCACGACGCGCCGTCGATGCCAACGGTCAGGATGCGCGTCACGCCCGCCGCCTCCGCCGCGGCGATGAGCTGCGCGTTCGACGGCTCGCACAGGTCGAGGTGGGTGTGCGAGTCGATCATCGAAGCTCCTGCGGCTCGACCTCTCGTGCGATCACTGCAGGTCCTTGGGGAACAGCGAGTCCAGCGACCGCACGCGCTCGATCCGCCCCGCCCCGAACTCGCCCGCGGCGAACGACAGCTCGCCCGCGCCGAGCGCGGCGAGCAGCCGCTCGGCGCTGGTGGGGATGTAGGGCCACAGCAGCACCGTCACCGTCCGCAGCCCCTCCGCGAGCGTGCGCAGCACACGATCGAGCTCCTGCGAGCGCGCATCGTCTTTGGCGAGCACCCAAGGCGCCTGCTCCTCCACGTAGCGGTTCATCCGCTTCACCCGCTGCCACACCTCGTCCAGCGCGAGCGTCAGCTCCGCGCGATCCACGTGCGCGGCGAAGCGCTCGCGCAGTCCCGCGAAGTCCTCCGCGAGCGCCGGATCCAGCTCTCCCTCGGATACCGCGCCGTCTCGATAGCGCGTGAGCATGCCAATCGTGCGGCTCGCGAGATTGCCCAACTCGTTCGCGAGCTCGCTCTCGTAGCGCAGCTCGAACGCCGCGGTCGATACAGACCCGTCCTGGCCGAACGGAACGTCGCGCAGCAGGTAGAAGCGCAGCGCGTCCGCTCCGAAGCGCTCGATCACCGCGAACGGGTCGAGCACGTTGCCGAGCGACTTGCTCATCTTCTCGCCTTCCATCAGCAGGTAGCCGTGGACGAACACGTGCTCCGGCAACTCGATCTCCGCGGCCATCAGCAACGCTGGCCAGTACACGGTGTGAAAGCGCAGGATGTCCTTCGCGATCAGGTGGTAGCTCGCCGGCCACATCCGCTCGGTGAGGTTCTCTCCATCGCGCGCGTAGGAGAGCGCGGAGTAGTAGTTCAGCAGCGCGTCGAACCACACGTAGAACACGTGCTCTGGATCCCACGGCACCTGCACACCCCAGCTCAGCTTGTGGCGCGTGAGCGGAACGTCGCGCAGGCCCGAGCGGATGAACGACAGCGCCTCGTTGTAGCGCGTGCGCGGCGCCACGAAATCCTCGCGCTCTGCGTACAGCGCCTCCAGTCGCTCCTGAAACGCGGACAGCTTGAAGAAGTAGTTGTCCTCCTGCTCGCGCGTCAGCTCGATGTGGTGAATCGGGCAGCGGCTGCCCTCGTCCACCTCGTTGTCCGCCTTGAAGTCAGCGCAGCGCGGGCAGTACCACCCCTCGTACGTGCCCATGTACACGTACCCGTTCTCGCGCACCCGCGACAGCACCTCCTGCACCTTCGCTTCGTGCTCAACGTCTGTGGTGCGGATGAAGAAGTCGTTGCTCGCGTTCGAGCTGCGGCGCGAGTGCCTTGAAACGCTCCGCGTTGCGATCCGCCAGCTCCTGCGGCTCGATGCCCAGCGCGTGCGCCGCGTCGGCCACCGGCTCGCCGTGCTCGTCTGTCCCCGTGAGGAAGAACACCTCCTCGCCGCGCTGGCGATGGTGGCGAGCCATCACGTCCGCCGCGATCGTCGTGTACGCGTGCCCGAGGTGGGGCGCGGCGTTGACGTAGTAGATGGGGGTGGTTACGTAGAAGGGCATGCGTACTCCAAGCTAGCGAGCCCCAATGAGATTCGTGACTGACGCGGAAGAGCGAGCATCCTGGATGTCGGACACAAAGACGGCGTTCCGCTGCTCGTCATAGATGTATACGAGCACGAGCCACCGCCATGGACCGAGGATGAATCGACGCGGTTGCCAACGCCCTTCCAGCTGGCGCCCTACGGATGGAAAGTTCTCGAGAATGCGCAACGAGCGCCGCACGCGTTCGCGCGTATTGGGTGGAAGGCTGTGGGTGACGATCATGCGGTCGAGATCTTCGACCGCGGCGAGACTCAACTCCACGCGCGTCACGCTTGCTGCCCGCGGGACTAGAGCTCGTCGAGGGGGATGGTCTTGCCTTCCGCCACCTGTTTCAGCCCTAGCTGGGAGCGCTCGTAGGCGCCAGGGATACCGTCGAGCAGCTCGGTAATCGTGCGCGGGTCAGGGTCTGCCTCATCGAGCGCGCTCGACAGTAGCGATCGGGCGAGCGTGCCCTCCTGGACGTGGGTACGCTCGGCCAGCATCGAAAGCTTCGCGGCATGCTCCAAGTCCAGCGTTACGTTCAGCCGCGTGGTCGTCTGCTCCATACAGAAAGCATACACGATTTGGCACCTACCGTGTAGTAGCGTTCTCTCCGCTCACGAGCTCCCGGTACAGCTCGTTCGCGCCCAGCCCCGTGAGCTTCGCCACGGCCGCCGCCGCGGGGCGCGCCTTGGCGCCGGCGTCGATCAGCTCGCGCAGCGCCTCCAGCGCTTGCCCGCGATCGGCCTGACCAGCGGGCGCGGCGCCGCACACGAACACCACCTCGCCGCGCGCAGGATGCTCACGGTAGAAGTCCGCCAGCTCGGCGGCGCTGCCGCGGCGGACTTCCTCGTGCAGCTTCGTCAGCTCCCTGCACACCGCGACGGGGCGCTCCGGGTCCCGCACCGCAAGCAGCGCCAGCGTGGCCGCCAGACGCCGCGGCGACTCGAACGCCACGAGCGTCTCCGCGGCGTTCGCCAGCAGCGCGTCGAGCTCGCTCCGCGCGCGCGGCAGAAAGCCCACGAAACGCCAGCTGTCCCCCGGCAGTCCCGAGGCGACGAGCGCAGTCAACGCGGCGCTGGGGCCCGGCAGCACCTCGACCGGTAGTCCCGCCTGCAGACACGCTCGCACGAGCGCGAAGCCGGGGTCGGACACGAGCGGCATGCCCGCGTCGGACACCAGCGCCACGACCGCGCCGTCGGCGATGCGCGCTGCGAGCTCCTCGGCGCGGGCGCGTTCGTTGTGCTCGTGCACGCTCACGGTCCGCGCGCGAATCGAGTGGCGGTCGAGCAGCACCTTCGTGTGGCGGGTGTCCTCGCACGCGACCACGTCCGCGTCGGCGAGCGTCGAGAGCACGCGCAGCGTCACGTCCTCGAGGTTGCCGATCGGCGTGGGGCATACAACCAAACGTCCAACCGGCGTTTCGGTGCCGTTCATCTCGCAAATATAGGGTCCCTCCGATGGCCCCCGACCGCGAAGAGCCCCCGCAGTACACCCGCTACCGCGCCCGCCGGAGGCTCCTGGGCGGCGAGCAGGACGAGATGGGCGCCGCCACGGGCCGGTCGCAAGCTCCCCCACAGGGGCATCCCAGGGCACCGGCCCCGCCTGGCGAACCGGGGCGGATCGGCCGACTGCGCCGCCGTCCGAGGGTGGGCCGCCCCGGCTTGCGCCGCTGGAGCACGCCCAAACGCATCGTCCTCGGCCTGCTCTCGCTGGCCTTCCTCTGGGTCCTGCTCTCGCTCGTGCTGTTCCTGCTCAGCTCGCAGTTCAACCGCACCTCCGCGCCGAGCAACGTCGCGAGCGTGCTGGACCCGGCGGGCTATCCGCTGACGTCGGTGAACAACATCCTCGTGCTCGGCTCCGACCGTCGCCAGAAGAACAGCAGGGAACCGGGAGCGGAAACGTCGGGGCCGGGACGCTCGGACACGATCATGCTGATCCGCACCGGCGGCGGACACGCCGCGCGCCTGTCGATCCCGCGCGACACGGTCGTGGACATCCCCGGCCACGGCCTGCAGAAGATCAACGCCGCGCACGCGTTCGGCGGGGCTGCGCTGTCTATCTCCGTGCTCGAGCGCTGGCTGGACATACCCATCAACCATCTGGTGGAAGTGAACTTCGAAAACTTCCCTCAGCTGATCGACGCGATGGGCGGCGTCGACTACAGCGGCGGCTGCGTGGTGTCCAAGCTCTCCGGCGGCTTTCGCAACGGCGGCTACACGCTGCGCCTGCGCGCCGGCACGCACCACCTCAACGGCAAGCAGGCGCTCGCGCTCGCCCGCACGCGCGAGAACCTGTGCGCGCCCAACGAGAGCGACCTGCAGCGCGAGGAACACCAGCAGGCGCTGTTCAACGGCATGAAGAGTCGCCTGCTGTCGCCGTCGAGCTTCGTGCGCCTGCCGCTGATCGCATGGAACGCGCCACCGGCGATCATCTCCGACATGAGCGGCCCAACGCTGCTGGGCCTGTTCGGCGCGCTCGCCATCTCCGGCACGCCACCCACGAGGGTGCTCAAGCCAACAGGAACGCTCACGCTTCCAGGCGGCGGCGCCGGCCTGACCGTGTCGGAAAGCGCGCGCCGCGCGGCGGTCGCGCGCTTCATGAGCGGCTGAGAAGAAACGAACAGCCGAGCCGAGGCTCAGCTCTTGGCCGCGACGGGCTTTGCGTCCTTGCTCTTCGTCGCTGTCTTCTCGCCCTTGCCTCCGGACGAGGAGGTCGATGACGACGAGGAGGAGCCGGCGCCGTCTGAGGAGGCGCTCTTCTCACTCGAGGACTTCTCGGGGGTCGACTTCTCCGACGTGGACTTCTCTGACGCGGACTTCTCCGCGGCGGCCGCCGTCTCGCGGTTGCGGCTGCGGGTGCCGTAGTCGGTGTTGTAGAAGCCTTTGCCCTTGAAGTGCACCGCCGGCGCGTGCAGAACGCGTTCGACCGGCACGCCCGTCTCGGGGTCCACCTTCAGCGCGTCGTCGCTGAACGCCTGCCGCAGTTCGAAGGTGGTGCCATCCGGGCGCCTGTACTCGTAGATCGGCATCAGAAGCCGATTATAGGAGTCGTCAATCCGTGAGCAGCGCGCGTGCGCACATGATGCCCGCGCTGATCGTCGTCGTGAAGTCGCGCTCCGGCTCGCTGAGCATCCGCAACGCGAACCCGTCGCCGAGCGAGAACAGGATCTCCGCCACGGCCTCCGGCTCGGCGTGCAGCCGCAGCACGCCCTCGCTCTGAGCGGCCGCGAGCATCGCCGCGACCTGTTCGCGCGTGCGGCGCATCAGGCCCGCGTACTCCAGCGCGATGTCCTCGTTGCGACGCGACATCGTGAACAGCTCGAACACCAGCGTCACGAACTCCGGGTCCTCGTGGACGGTGTCCTGCAGGTTCTGGGCCATCAGGTCGATGAAGTCCTCCACCGTCTTGGCCGTCGAGAGCTGGCGCTCCAGCCGCTCGAGCCGCAGCTCGCAGTCGCGCCGCACCGCCTCCACGAGCAGCTGCTCCTTGGTGCCGAAGTAGTAGTGCAGCAGACCTCTCGACACGCCCGCCTCGCGCGAGACGTGCTCGAACGTCGAACCGGCCGTCCCGCGACGAGCGACGCTGCGGCGCATCGCGTCGATGATCCGCTGCGCCTTCTCGCCCGACAGCGAGCGGGCCGCGCCGTTCGCGGGTCGTGCCCGCGCGACGGCGAGATCCGCCGCGACGTCCTCCTCCACAACCGTGGCATCCAAAATGCTCATCGCCTTGGCCCCCTAGGTTCGAGCTCAGCTACCGGCCATCTCGGCCGGCGCAGGCGTCGCCGGAGCGGTGGTCGAGCTGTAGTCGAACTCCTCCTCGGCTCCGAACAGCATGTCGAGCACCTTCGAGCGCAGGCCCTCGCTGAGCGCAAGCGCGAGCACCGCGCCGACGGTGAGCAGCATCAGCGAACGGCCGGGCCCGCGTCGCCGCCGTCGTGGCGCCTTGGCGGGCTCGCGCAACGCGCCCGACGCGTCGCGCAACGCACTCGCGGCGCCCTTCAGCTCCTCATGAAACTTGCTGTCGTCGAGCAGCGCCCAACCGGCGGGCTTGCCGTTGCTCACGCGAGCGTATGCGTTGCGTGCAGCGTCGTATGCGGAGAACAGACTCGAACGGAGATCCTCGTCCTCGATCAGGCGTTGTAGGTACTGATTGTGCTGGGCGGCCTCCCCAGCCTTGCCCAACCTGTCTTTCGCTGACATCGTTGCCACCACCTCTGCCGGAGCTTGCGGGTCGAAGCCTCAATATACCCCGCTCGTGTGCGATCGACACCTCTATGCGTGCAGCGCCGCCTGCTCCTGCGCGGAGGGGAACGCCCACGCCGCCCGCGTGCGCCGCTCCTGGCGGAACACGAAGCGCAACTGCTGCGGCGGCCTCAACTGTGCCTCGCTGGGACGAAACGTGGCGCACGGCTCGGATAGATCCAGGGCACACAGAAGATTGACCCGGAAGAAGCATTGATCGCAGCTGACTTTGGGCGTGGCTCGTTTTGACGCTGCCCGTTTGGGCACACGCCTGCTCTGTGTGCTCTGCACCTGCTGCTGCCCCCGAACTGAGAGAGTGGATGGACGCGACAGCAGCGATCAAAGCAGCATTGGAGGTGGCGCTCAAGGGATCGCCGCGGCCCATTCCGCAAATCGCAGAGAAAACAATCTCTACCCGGAAATTCCCGCGAACCAGTCACTTTGCTGTGACAATCGCCCGATCTCGCCGCACTTTCCGTACGTTTGCGCGGCGGGCGTCATCATTGGTGAGGATGCGCATCCTCGTCACCGGCGCGAGCGGCTTCGTCGGCTCGCTGCTCATTCCCCGCCTGCGCTCGGACGGCCATCTCGTTCGCGCCTTCGGCAGAGACCCGCAGCGGGTCCGCGACGCGCTGGCGCACAGCGACCCGCGACTGGATGGCGAGCCCGTCGAGATCTTCCGTGGCGACGCGCTCAGCGGGGACGGGCTCGAGCGAGCGCTCGCCGGCGTGGAGGTCGCGTATTACCTGATCCACTCGATGGAGCGATCGCCGCTCGACTCCTGCGCATTCGTCGAGCGCGAGCGGATCGCCGCGGAGAGATTCGCCGAGGCAGCAGTCGAGGCTGAAGTGCGCCGCGTGGTTTACCTCGGCGGCCTGCTTCCCCTCGAGAGCTCGCCTGAGCCTGCCGATCGCAAGCTCACCTCGGCGCATCTGGCAAGCCGCAAGGAGGTGGAGAGCATCCTGCTGGCGGCGATCCCCGACTCACTAGCCCTGCGAGCGTCGATTGTGATCGGCGCTCGCTCGCGCTCGTTTCGCCTGCTCGTGCATCTCATCGAGCGCCTCCCCGTGCTCACACTGCCGGCGTGGCAGCGGTTTCGCACCCAGCCGATCGACGCCCGTGACGTGATCGCAATGCTCGCAGCCGCCGCCACGACACAGTCGGCGCGGCGATCTTTGGACATCGGCGGGCCCGACACGCTCACCTACGGAGAGATGCTCACACGGATCGCGGATCTGATGCTCGTCAGGCGCCCCACGGTGAGGTTCAGGGTGAATGCGACGCCCGTCACGGCGCGCGTGGCAGCGGCGATCGCCGGCGAGGACCCAGAGCTGGTGGTGCCGCTCATGGAGGGCCTGCACAGCGATCTCCTGCCCGCCGACGACAATGCAGCCGAGATCCTCGGCGTGCAACTGCACTCATTCGATTCCGCTGTAGAACACGCGCTCGCCGAGTGGGAACGAGCCGAGCCGCTGGCCGCACGGTGATCGTCCGACCGATACGCAATCGCTCGCACCCGCTACCGTTCTGCCCCCGCCGTCGCGTTGGCGCAAGTCCCCATGAGCCTCGTCACCGCCTCGATCCAGATCGCCGCCCCACCCGAGGAGGTGTGGAAGACGATCATGAACCCCGCAGCGTTGGGCGAGTGGGTCACGATTCACCGCAAGCTCGTGCACGCCGACGGCGGACCGGCGCGCGTCGGCTACACAATGGATCAGCAGATACACCTGCGCGGCGTCAGCCTCGAGGTTCACTGGAAGCTCGTCGAGTGTCGCCCAAATGAGCTCGCGGTATGGGAGGGGCGAGGCCCTGCAAGATCGCGTGCACACAGCGAATACGTCCTCAAAGCGGAGGGGAATGGAACCCGCTTTGACTATCGCAACGAATTCCGCCCTCCGCTTGGACCGGTGGGTGCGATAGTCAGTCGAGCGCTCGTCGGCGGGATGCCGGAGCGCGAGGCCAAGCGCACACTCGATCGTCTGCGCACTCACCTGGAAGGGTAATCAAAAGAGAATTGGTGTAAGGTCAAGCCTCAAAAGATGTGACGCCGTTGCATCAAACCTAGTGAAGAGGACTCAAACCGTGACCGACTTTCTTGACGAGAAGCGCCAGGAGATCACCGCTCGGCTGAAAGAGCTGAAGCCCCTGGTGGACGAGTACAGCCGCCTCGAGGCCGCTGCAGCAGCTCTTGCGGGCGTTGGTGGATCGGCTTCCTCGAGCGCCAGCACCGCCGTTGCGGCCGCTCCCGCAGCACCCCGCCGTCGTGGCCCGGGCCGCCCGCGCGGCTCGGTGAACCGTGCAACCGCCAAAGCGGCTGCCCCGAAAGCGGCCAAAGCCCCGAAAGCGGCCAAAGCCGGTCGTCGCGCTGGCCGTCGCAAAGGCAGCGGCACCCGCGCGGCCGAGGCGCTGTCGTTCGTCCAGGGACAGCCTGGGATCACCATCCCCGAGCTCGCCGCCAAGATGGGCATCAAGCAGAACTACCTCTACCGTGTTCTGCCCAGCCTCGAGCAGGAATCAAAGGTCGAGAAGAAGGGCAGAGGCTGGCACCCAAAAGGCTAGCCACTTAGCTGTCTGAGATTCAAAAAGGGGGCGCGGCCATCGGCCGGCGCCCCCCTTTTTGCTTCTTTGAAGTTTCTTATATTTCTAGATCAGGCCCTGGCTCGAGACCGTGTCGCGCTCGCTGACCAGCTCGGCGACGGTGGCGTCGATCTTGGACTGGGAGAACGCGTCGATGTCCAGGCCCTGGACGATCGAGTACTCGCCGTTCGCGCAGGTGCACGGGAAGCCGCTGATCAGCCCCTCGGGCACGCCGTAGGAGCCGTCGGAGGGCACACCCATAGAGACCCAGCCACCGTCTGTACCGACGACCCAGTCGTGCACGTGGTCGATCGCCGCATTCGCAGCCGATGCGGCGGAGGAGGCGCCGCGAGCCTCGATGATGGCGGCGCCGCGCTTGCCCACGTTCGGCAGGAAATCGTTTTCGATCCACGCCTGATCGTCGACGACCGCCGCGGCCTGCTGGCCGTTGACCTTCGCGTGGAACAGGTCGGGGTACATCGTCGGCGAGTGGTTGCCCCACACGCCCATTTCTGTGACGGCCGTCACTCCCACGGCGAGCTTGGCGGCCAGCTGCGCGACCGCGCGGTTGTGGTCCAGGCGCAGCATCGCGGTGAAGCGCTCGCGTGGAATGTCGGGCGCGTTGTTCATCGCGATCAGGCAGTTCGTGTTCGCGGGGTTACCGACGACGAGCACTTTCACGTCATCGCTCGCGTGCTCGTTCAACGCCTTGCCCTGCACTGTGAAGATCTTTCCGTTC
Source organism: uncultured Solirubrobacteraceae bacterium (assembly GCA_963813055.1). GTDB lineage: Bacteria > Actinomycetota > Thermoleophilia > Solirubrobacterales > Solirubrobacteraceae > Palsa-744. Next base: position 207,169 of record CAWEXM010000004.1, on the reverse strand, counting down.
TCCGACAGCAGCTCCGCGCGCTCCATGCCCTTCGTGCGCGGGCGCGACCCCACGAGCAGCCCGATGTTGGCTCCGTCGAAGGCATCGTCGGGATTGTCGTGCAGGTCGAGGTTCGCCAGCAGCGGGAACGCACAGTCGATCAGCTCCATCGCCACCCCCTCCAGCGCGCCCATCGCGGGCGGGATCTCCAGCAGCCGCAGGTCCACGGGCCGATCGGGCCCGAGCAGCTGGCCGCTGGCGATGCGGAACACGAGGCTGTAGCCGATCTGACCGGCGGCGCCGGTGACGGTGACTCGTACTGGGTTGCTCACAGATTCATCTCCTGGGTGAGGTTGTCATCGATCGACGCGAGGAACTCCTGCGTCGTCTGCCACGGTTGGTCGGGTCCGACGAGCTGCGCCAGATCCTTTGTCATGCTGCCGCCTTCGACGGTCTCGATGCACACGCGCTCGAGCGTCTCCGCGAAGCCGGTCACGTCCGGTGTGCCATCCATGCGCCCGCGTGCCGCCAGCCCTCGCGTCCACGCGAAGATCGACGCGATCGGGTTGGTCGAGGTGGGCTTGCCCTGCTGGTGCAGGCGGTAGTGACGCGTGACCGTGCCGTGCGCCGCCTCGGCCTCCACCGTCTTGCCGTCGGCGGTCATCAGCACGCTCGTCATCAGGCCGAGCGAGCCGAACCCCTGCGCGACGGTGTCCGACTGCACGTCGCCGTCGTAGTTCTTGCACGCCCAAACGTAGCCTCCCTCCCACTTCAGGCACGCGGCCACCATGTCGTCGATCAGGCGGTGTTCATAGGTGATCCCCGCGGCCTCGAAGTCGCTCTTGAACTCCGCCTCGTAGATCTCCTGGAAGATGTCTTTGAAGCGCCCGTCGTAGCGCTTCATGATCGTGTTCTTCGTCGACAGGTACACGGGGTAGACGCGGTCCAGGCCGTAGCGCAGCGACGCGCGCGCGAAGTCGCGGATCGAGTCGTCGAGGTTGTACATCGCCATCGCCACCCCGCCGCTGGGAAAGTCATATACGTCAAGCTCGATCGGCTCGGAGCCGTCCGCGGGCGTGTAGGTGAGCGTCAGCTTGCCCTCTCCCGGGCACCACCAGATCGGTGGCGCGGTACTGATCGCCGAAGGCGTGGCGACCGATCACGATCGGCTTCGTCCAGCCCGGCACCAGACGCGGGATGTTCGCGATCACGATCGGCTCGCGGAAGATCACCCCGCCGAGGATGTTGCGCACGGTGCCGTTCGGCGAGCGGTACATCTCCTTCAGCCCGAACTCCTGCACGCGCGCCTCGTCCGGCGTGATCGTCGCGCACTTCACGCCGACCCCGTAGCGCTTGATCGCCTCCGCCGCTTCGACTGTGATGCGGTCTTCGCTCGCGTCGCGCGCCTCGATGCCGAGGTCGTAGTACTTCAGGTCCACGTCCAGGTACGGCAGGATCAGCTGCTCCTTGATGAACGACCAGATGATCCGCGTCATCTCGTCGCCGTCGAGCTCGACGACGGGGTTCTCAACCTTGATCTTCGCCATGTGTGTCGGTCCTTCGCAGGGGAGGTCGGGGGCCGCCGATGCTATCGACGTGGCCATCGAGGCGCGCAAAGCAGTACTGAGAGGCCCGCAAAAGCGGTATTGGCCCCGTCCCATCTGCTTCACTTCAGCCATGGCCACAGCCGCACGACCAGCGCACGAGGCGGCGCCGTGGCAGACGCACACGGTCGCCAACCAGCCACCGCCCCTGGAGGGTGTGGACGTGTTCGCGAGCAACGTGCCGCTCGTGGAGGCCGTCGCGCGGGAGGGCGCGGAGTGGGTCAGCGAGCGCGCATCCGCGCTCGGGCGGGTCGTGGGCGGGGAGCCGCAGCAGCTGTGGGGACGGCTCGCCAACGAGAACAAGCCGGTGCTGCGCACGCACGACCGTTACGGCAACCGCATCGACGAGGTCGAGTTCCACCCCGCGTGGCACCAGCTGATGCGACTGGGTGTAGAGCACGAGCTGCACTCCATGCCGTGGACGAGCGGAGAGCCGTTCGCTCACACCGCGCGCGCTGCGATGTACATGACCGCCATGCAGGCAGAGGCAGGCTTCGCCTGCCCTATAACGATGACGTTCGCGGTCGTGCCCGCGCTGCGCGCGCAACCTGAGCTGGCCGCCGAATGGGAGCCACTGGTGACCGCCACCGCATATGACCCGCGCTCGATCCCCGCCGCGGAGAAGGGCTCGGCGATCGCCGGCATGGCGATGACCGAGAAGCAGGGCGGCTCCGACGTGCGCGCCAACACCACCGTCGCGCGGCCCCTCAATGGCGGCGGCGGGGGCGGCGAGTACGAGCTGCTGGGGCACAAGTGGTTCTGCTCGGCGCCCATGTCCGACCTGTTCCTCGTGCTCGCGCAGAGTGATGAAAGCCCACCCGCCCTGTCGTGCTTCCTGCTCCCACGTATCCTGCCCGACGGAACGCGCAACGCATTTCACATCCAGCGCCTGAAGGACAAGCTCGGCAACCACTCCAACGCCTCCTCCGAGATCGAGCTGCACAACGCGTGGGCGCGCATGGTCGGGGAGCCCGGGCGCGGCGTGCCGACGATCATCGAGATGGTCGGCCACACGCGCTTGGACTGCGTCATCGGCGCCGCCGCCGGCATGCGCTCAGCGGTGGTCAACGCGACCCACCACGCCGCGCACCGCAGCGCGTTCGGCGAGCAACTGATCGACCAGCCGCTGATGCGCAACGTGCTCGCCGATCTGTGCGTGGAGTCCGAGGCGAGCACCGCCCTCGCCATGCGTCTCGCGCGCGCCTACGACGAGGCGCACATGGATGCCGCCGCAGGCGAGGACGGAAGCGACGCGCAGCTGTTCAAGCGCCTCGCCACCGCCGTCGGCAAGTACTGGACGTGCAAGCGCGCCCCCAACCACGCGTTCGAGGCGCTCGAGTGCCTCGGCGGCTCTGGCTATGTGGAGGAGTCCGGCATGCCGCGCCTGTACCGCGAGGCACCGCTCGCGTCGATCTGGGAGGGATCGGGCAACGTGATGAGTCTCGACGTGCTGCGCGCGCTCACGCGCTCGCCGCGCTCGCTGGAGGTGTTCCTCGCCGAGGTCGAGCTCGCTCGAGGTGCCGATGCGCGCCTGGACGCACGCGTGCAGACGCTCAAGGAGCAGTTCGCCGACCCCGCCACGCTCGAGACGCGCGCGCGGCGGGTCGTGGAAACGATGGCCGTGTGCCTGCAGGGCTCGCTGCTCGTGCGCCACGCGCCTGCCGCGGTGGCCGACGCGTTCTGCGCCTCGCGTGTGGCAGGCGAGGGCGGCTTGGAGTACGGCACGCTCCCGGCAGGCACGGACTTCGAGTCCATCATCGGCCGCGGAATTCCACAGGCCTGAACGAGAGACCGCTCACCAGAGCCCGCACGGGCCGGCGAGATCCAGTCTGAGTTGTGGCGCGGTCGGCTCGCGAAGGAATTCCAGCAGCTCCAGATCGCCTGTCCAGGCAGCCTCGACTCCCGTCTGCAGGATCGCCTCCCTGAAGTCGGACACGTCGGTCGTGCTCGCGGCGAGCGCCAGCAGCTGCGTAACTGGATCCTCGCCATCGGCGGACTGCTCCCGCTGAGTCTGCAGCCAGCGCACCAGCTGCGGCCATCTCACAATCACCACGATCCACCGCCCGATCTGCGCTGGCGTGGCGACCGCGAGCGACTGTGTGGAGGTCTGCCGAGCGAAGGCAGTGAATCGATGGAAGCGATATAGGTTGACCGCTCGCTTGATCGTGCGGGGATTGTCCGACAGATAGGCCATCTGATCGGCAAGCGCGTCGATCACCTCCGGGTCCTTGTCTGAGAAGGCGCGGGCTCCTGCGGCGACAACCCGCTCTCCCAGATTCCGCGCGCGATCTGGCTGCACCGCGGCCAATCGCGGCGCCAGGTCCCCAACACGCCTGGCGAACTCATCCACCGACAGGGCTCTGCTGTCTGCTTCGAGCCGTTCGGCCTCGATCAGCACCTCCTGAGCGTCCTCCGCGCGCGGCGTGGCAAACAGCCCTCGCAGATATACGTCGCGCTGCTCCGCCTGCAGGCGAGGCATGACGAACGGAAGCTGCACGAACTTGTCCATGAACCTCCACCCAAGCTCGCCGCTACGCGCGCCGAGCTTGTCGATGATCGGGGCGTGGACGACCTCCATCGACGCCGCGACGACCTCCGCATCGATCCCGATGACGAAGGCGCAATTTGGGTATTCGCCCGCGAGAAACAGGTTGACGGCCTCGATGACCTCCCCGATCTTCGCGGGAGAGCATCTGTCCAGATCGTCGATGAAGATCACCGCCGGCTGGTCGTCGGGCGTCAGCAGCTCCAGTGCGTTTGCCATGTCTTCTTCGACCAGATGGAGATAGCCGAGCTTTCCCGAGTAGTCCGGTTGACGCACATAGCGCAAGTACGCGCCCTCGAGCGGCCGTTTGAGCGCCTCGGCCGTCGCGGCCGCCCAAGCACGCCACGCGAGCCACAGCGCCCCGATCGTGCCCGTCCCGACCACCCCGACGCCGAAAGCGCCGAGCCCTTCGACGAGCAACGCGACGCCGGCTGTGACGAGCACGCCAGGGACCAGCAGCCCAATGCCCACGAGCTTTGGGAGGAATCGTTCGAACGCCGCCCGGTGGATATCCTCGCGCACCGCCGACGGGTCTATCCTGCGCCGCTGCAGGCGCAACCAGAACAGCTCCCGCGCTTTGACCGAAAGCCTCGCCGGCAGCTGCGCCAGGATCGCGTGCGCCAGGCCAGCCCAGATCTGCTCGCTGCTCTGATACTTCCACGCGTTGAACCAGACGGTCCGGATCGCCTCCGGCTTGACGTCGCCCAGCGGAACATCTCCACCGAGCGAGTCTCGCAACGTGGCAAAGGTGAGCTCACTCGACTGCTCATCCAGACTGCTCGACGGGCGGCCAGCCCTCGCTGCCTCAAGATCGGGATGCGCGGAATCGAGGTATTCCTGCACCATGCGCATGAGGCTTGTCTTGCCCTGACCCCATGGCGCCTGAACGCTGATGACCATCGGGGGCTTGGCGTCGGGGTGGCGGATGAATTCAGCGATCGCCTTGGCATAGAGCGCATAGTCGAGCTGATCCTCCGTCGTCCAGCGATCGGCGTGCACATGAGCGCTGGGCGGGCCGATCGCGACGGGCGCCACCGCGGGCTGTTCTCGCGGGGCCTGCGCATGCTCAGATGCGTCGGCCTGCTCCGTGGCCGACGCCCCACCGCCTTCCTCCAATCCTTCGTCCAATCGTACGGCGTACGCCAGATCCCTGATCGTCTTGATGACCGTCTGCCAGCCCTCCGAATTACCGTTAGGGCCTGCCGCGTAGGCGGCTCGCTCGATTCCGAAAGCGTGATGGGAAGCCAGAACTTCCGGGGCCCTCGACAACAGCTCCAGCCCACCGAGCATGACCGTGAATACGGTTCGCGGTTTGTCACCGCGAAGCAAGAGTTCGTTGTACTTCATGATCTCGTCGAGCATTCCTGGCGCATCGCTGACCGCGCCGCTCCAGAGCACGACGAGGATCCGGCTGCGCTCAAGCCCCGTCTGCCTCGACCAAGGATCCCCGCGGCGCTTCAAGGTCAAATCGGAAAAGCAGCGCACTCCCACCTTCGAGAGATCCTCGACCAGCCTCAGCGCCCAATCCTCCTCCTGACTGGGGTAGCTGAGATACACGTCATATTCATGCGGGGCAGTGGCGAGAGATTCGGCCATTTGGGAAATGATTCTAACTGTCGGCGCTGCCCGGGCGGCGCGAATTCTCAAAGCGCGCAGGCTGGTGTCGACTACCGCATGGGGGCTCGCCGAGCACGCGCCCTACCATTGATCCATGCCCAACCGCACCAACTTCCAGCTCGCCCGCGTCTTCGGGATTCGTATCGGCGTCAGCGCCAGCTGGTTCGTCGTGCTGTTTCTGCTGATCTACTACCTCTCCGACTACTTCCACAAACTGCTCGGCGGCTCACAGAGCACCGCCTACGCGGTCGCCGTCGCCGGCGCGCTCGGATACTTCGCCTCGCTGATCCTGCACGAGCTCGGGCACGCGCTCGTCGCACGGCGCCTAGGCATACCGATCGCCGGTATCGACCTGTGGTTCTTCGGCGGGCTATCGCACATGCGCCGCGAGCCGGAGAGCCCGGGCGAGGAGTTCAAGGTCGCCGCCGCGGGGCCGCTCGTCACGCTCGTGCTGTTCGGCATGTGCCTCGCGGCAGGGACGCTGCTCGCCAGCAGCGGCCGTTTCACGCACGTGGCCGCGCTGACCAACGAAGAAGTCATCGCAACGCCCGCGCTCGCGCTCGCCGGCTGGCTCGGCTTCATCAACGCCGCGCTGTTCGTCTTCAACATCGTGCCTGCGTTCCCGCTCGACGGCGGGCGAATCGCGCGCGCCGCGATCTGGCGCATCAGCGGCGATCGCAACCGCGCCACGCACGCCACCGGACGCTCGGGGCAGGCGTTCGCGCTCGTGCTGGGCGTGTTCGGCGCGTGGACGCTCGCCAGCAACGACGGTTTCCTCGGCTTGATCACGCTGATGCTCGCGTTCATCCTCTACCAGGCCGCCGGCGCCGCGGTGGTGCAGGGCGCGCTCGGCAGGCGCATCCAGCACATCACCGTCGCGGACATCATGGACCGCGAGCCCGTGACGATCTCCGGCGAGGTCACGCTGCTGGACGCGCAAGAGCAGTTCTTCATGCGCTACCGCTGGCCGTGGTTCGCCGTGGTGGACCCCGCGCGGCACTTCCTCGGCGTCGTGCGCCAGCAGCGCGTAGAGAGCGAGATCGCCGCCGGCAGGCCGGCGCTCCCCGTGACGGACGTGCTCGAGGATGACATGCCCGTGCGCATCGGCGAGCAGATGCCGCTCGAATCGCTTCTGCGGGCGGAGGGCATCGCGCGGCTGGGGGCGATGGTGGCCGTGGACGCGGATGGGGTGCTGCAGGGAGTCGTGACACTGGCTCAGGTGCGGCAGGCGTTGAGGCCTGTGGGGCGGGCGAGCACGGTCGGCTGAGGCGGCACCCTGGTCAGGGGCCGAGCAGCGCGACGCCGGTACGACGGCGATCCGGGCTGTTGCACAATTGAAGACGGGCTCTCGGACCCGCCTGCCCGGTCGTTTTCCGTCGGCCGGACCGGCACGATGGGCTGAGGCACATCAGGAGGGAGAAACTCGCCCCGTCAGCTCTTGGCTTTCATTTCGACCTGCCCGCCGATCAGGGTAGCTCAGACGGTGGAGTGGACTTTCAGTGGCGAGTAGGTGCCGTCGCGCTTGGCCGGCTGGCGGCGGATGCGGATGTCGAGTTCGAGCCCGATCGCGTCGATCAGGTCGATCAGGGTGTCGAGGGTCGGGTTGGCGCCCTCGCCGCGCAAGAGCCGAGAGATCGCCTCGGGCTTGCGCCTCATACGTCTGGCGAGCTCTGCCTTCGGGATGTTCTCCCGCTCCCGCACCGCCTCGATGATCTGCAGCACTTCGGCGATGTTCTTGACCTTCGCGAGCTTGCGCTCGAATCCGGTCCTGAATGAGGCGTCGGCGAGCTGGCCCTCGAGGAACTCATCGAATGCCCGACCGGTAAGCGTGGTGCCCGTGGTGCCGGTAGCCATCAGCCGAGAACCATAACATATAAGTTCATGCCGCTCAAGGCTTTCGTGAGCCTTTCGGCACGCCTTTTCCCAGCAGGATCCGTCGTGTTGCCAGGTAGTCCTCTCGATAAGTCAGCGCCTGTTCGTACACGCCCTTGTCCATCGGGCTGCGCACCGGCTTGGCTCCACCGCAGATCAGCGTGAAGGCCTTGGCATTCAGCCCATGCTCCGGCGCCTGGCTGTCGAGTACGCAGAACACGCGATACAGCTGACCATCGTGCTCGTCGCGGGCCTCATAAAATCCCTTCATCTCACCATGCATGACGTGCCACATCCTGCTCGGCGGGAAGCTCGGCGGAGGGGGACCAGACATCGAACGTATGTTCGCATCGTCTCCGGACAGCATCCAGGACCGTCTGGCGGCTCATCGACCCCGCCCGCCCACTCCCTCGGCGTCGTACGCCAACAGCGCGTCGAGAACGAGATCGCCGTGGGTTGAGCAGGCCTCAACCCTTGGCCGTAGACACAGGCTCGTCGGCCGAGACGACGCCGTTGGGCGAGACGCCTGCGGCGGGCTTCGCCGACCGCTTCTTCGGGGCGTAGGAGTAGTCGTAGGCGTAGGAATACGGAGCGTTCCGCCGCGCCTTGAAGCCGTTGGCGATCACACCCAGCAACGGGGCACCCGCACCGCTGAGCGTCTCGTGCAGACGCTCAGCAACATCACGACGATTGCGCCCCACGCGACCCACGATCACGACACCATCGACCTTGCTCAACAACGGGAACGCATCTGAGACCGCGGTCAACGGCGGCGTGTCGATCACAACCAGGTCGTACTGGGACTTGAGCCGCTCGAGCAGCGTCTCCATCGCGCGACTCTCGATCAGCTCGCCCGGGTTGGGTGGCAGCGCGGCGCCCGCCACGAGCACATCGAGCGTCCGTGCCCTGGCGCTCTCGCCCGAGGCCTTCTCCAGCTCGATCGTCTGGATCGCCTCGCTCAACGGCACCGCGCCGATGAGCACATCGGCCAGGCCAGGCCCAGACCGGATGTCGAGCTGCTGCGCGAGCGTTGGGCGGCGCAGGTCGGCCTCCAAGAGCAGCACCCGGGAGCCCGCCCTGGGTGCCGCGCCCGCCAAGTGACGCGCGATCGTGGTCTTCCCGTCCCCCGGAGCGGCCGATGCGACCATCAGTGTGCGCAACTCACGATCGATGTTGAAGTAGCGCAGATGCGCGCGGAGCAGCTGGAAGGTCTCCGCCTCGCCCGGCGGCAGCACCACCCACTCATGCTCTCCCCCTCGCGCGGAACGCGACAGCGCCGAACTCTCGGGGACGACGCCGAGCAGAGGAAGGCCATAGACCGCCTCCAGATCGCTCGGCTCCCTGATCCGGCGGTCAAAGCGCTCAAGCAGGAAGGCAACGCCCAAGCCGAGCAGCAGACCCAGTACTCCGCCAAGGACGGTGTTTCGCTCAACCTTTGGCGAAGACGGCGATCTCGGGATCTTCGCGACCCGCGCAAGCTTGACACTGCCCGAGCGCAGTTCGGCCAAGACCCCCAGCGACTGGGCGCGGTTCTGCAGTGCAAGACCGGCGGTCCCAGCCCTCTGCTGCGGAGAGAGCGCTGCCAGCTGCCTGTTAACGAGCGCCAAGGCGGAGCTGTAGTAGGCGTGGTTTTCGCTCTGTTGCTCCGCGACGAAGATCTTGGCGTAGGTGTTCGCGATGTGGGCAGCGAGTACCGGAGAGGTATCGGTGACCGAGACTTCGACGATGTTCGATTCCGCTTGCGCACTCACGCTCACGTTTCTGCTGACCTGTTCTTCGGTGAGCCCCTGGCCGATCCGGTTCGCGGTCTTTTCCGCCATGTCGCCAATCTCGACGAGCTTACGGTTCGTGTTCTGCTGGGCCAGCTGATTGTTGCTGCTGGTGACTGGCAGCCCAGCAAGCTGCTGCCCCTGCTGGTTGTTGTTGAAGACGAGCGAGCTTGTCGCGGTGTACTGCTTCGTCTGGTGCTTTGAGGTCCCGTAGGCGGCAGCGGCGGCCAGCACAAAGCAGAGCAGGATCCACGGCGCGCGACGACGGAGGACACCCAGCGCTTGCTCAAGGCTTAGGTTTGCCTGCTTAGTGTCCATTCAGTTGCCTGACTTGCCGCATCCATGGGCTCGGGACAGTCGCCTCTCGACGAATGCTCCAGAAACTGCCCCGCGAACACACAAGTTCGTGATAGTAGACCAATGCTCCACCTGATGCCGCAACAGTCCCAAGATATCGAACCGACAACGGGTACGGCAAAGCCGTGGTCTGGCACAGCCGCTACCCTGCCTGCGCCGATGTCAACTGCCTGCGCAGTCGAGTTTCGCTTCTGTCCCGTCTGCGGCGATGACCTGGTCCGGCTCGCGAATGGGCCGGATCGTGGACGCATGGGATGCCCACGGCAGCATTTCGTGCATTACGAGAACCCCGCGGTCACCGCGTTCGCGTTGGTCGAGCGAGATGGACGCTATCTCGTGCTCCAACGTGGCCAGGAACCGTATCGGGGGCGTTGGGAGCTGCCGGGGGGATTCGTCGAGCAGGGAGAGACCCCGGCCGAGGGAGTCACACGAGAGATCTTCGAGGAGACGGGTCTGCTCGTGTATGCGCCGAGCATCGTCGGCGCATACACGAGCCGCTATGGAGACGACGGCAAGTGGACGGTCGACGTGGCCTTCCACTGTCAGGCATCTCCCGGCGAGTTGAGCCTCTCCGCCGAGAGCTCCCGCGCGGCTTGGGTCTCAATCGAACAGATGCCGCCTCTTGCCTTTGCAGGCGAGCGAAACGCTTTCGAGGAGTTCAAGCAAAGCTGTAAATGACTTTGCTGGTGGTGGTTGTGCTGTCAGCCAGGTTCTCGCGGTTCGGCCACTTCGTCGGTGCGACGAGGTGGAAGACCTTCCTCGCGGCTTGCTCGTGGCCGGTCTCGCCAAAATTCCGGATAAGCCCAAGATGTGGTATTTCTTCCCAGCGAGGCCATCGTCCCAAACGCAAGGAGAATTCCGATGAGCGGTGATCTGGTTTTAGTCGCTGGTGGCGGAGGTTTCATTGGAGGTCATCTCGTTGCCAACCTGCTGAATGAAGGTCATCGTGTCCGGTCGGTGGACCTCAAGCCGCTCGACGAGTGGTACCAAGTCCACGAGGAGGCGGATAACTGGGTTGCCGATCTCTGTCTGAAGGACGCCTGCACACGAGCGCTCGAGGGTGCCGGCGATGTCTACAACCTCGCCGCCGACATGGGCGGGATGGGCTTCATCGAGAACAACAAGGCGCTGTGCATGCTGTCGGTCCTGATCAACACGCATATGCTGCAAGCAGCTCAGGAGCAGGAGGCGCAACGCTTTTTCTACTCGTCATCGGCATGCGTCTACGCCGCTGACAAGCAGACCGACCCAGACAACCCAGGCCTGAAGGAGAGCGACGCCTACCCCGCCCTGCCGGAGGACGGCTACGGATGGGAGAAGCTCTTCAGCGAGCGCATGTGCCGACACTTCCGCGAGGACTTCGGGCTGTACACACGCACAGCGCGCTACCACAACGTCTACGGCCCCGAGGGCACGTGGCATGGAGGAAGGGAGAAGGCGCCGGCCGCGATCTCCCGAAAGGTCGCGGAAGCAAAGCTCTCGGGCAGTGATCAGATCGAGATCTGGGGAGATGGAGAGCAGACCCGCAGCTTCATGTACATCGACGACTGCGTTCGCGGGACGAAGGCGATCCTAGACTCGGACATCCTCGACCCGATCAACCTCGGCTCCAGCGAGATAGTGAGCATCAACCAGCTCGTGGACATCGTCGAGGACATCGCCGGGGTCAAGCTGGAGCGTCAGTACGATCTCTCCGCTCCCAAGGGCGTACGGGGTCGCAACAGCGACAACGCGATGATCCAGGAGAGGCTGGGCTGGGAGCCGAGCATCTCGCTGCGTGAAGGACTCGAGAAGACCTACGCTTGGATCTTCGATCAGGCCTCCGCGCTGAGTCTGGCGCGATAGCTCCGATCTGCTCACGCAGCCTTGGATCTCGCAGTACGATGACGGTCGACGACCTCGGTGAGCGAGTCGTCGAACCGCTCGGCAAAGCCCGTTTGGGTGAAGTGCCGCTGCGCGTACTGGTAGGCGGCGCGCCCCCGCGCCGTGATCTCTGCCGGCGCATGCAGGATCTCCGCCAGCTTGCGCGGAAAGGAGTCGGGGTCGGAGCTGTCGACCACCCAACCCGCGTCGGACTGCTCCACGATCCGCGCAACCTCTCCGCCGGGGTTGACGGCGGCAAGGATCGGCAGACCATAGGCCATGAAGTTCATGATCTTCGAGGGAATGTTGAACTCGGCACCCTTGTGCTGCTGGCTGACGAAGGCGATGGTGGCCGCCTGGAGCTCCGCCTCGAGGCGCTCATCGCTGACCACACCTGGCATCTCGACTCGATCGGAGCGGATCTCAGAGCGCGTATCCTCTGCCGCCATGCCGTTGCCCGTGATCACGAATCGGATCGGCCTATCGGCAAGCGCGTCAGAGCGTTCGAAAGCCGCCACAAGCGGCGCCAGGCCTTGAGAGAATCCAATGTTGCCCATGCTGAGAAGGCGCGGCGGCTCAGCATCATCTTCGAAGGACGGTTCACCTCGCGGTACCCGCGTCGCGGGGTCGTAAATCAACCGAATCTTGCTCTCCGGAACACCCTTTCCAATCAGATTCTGTGTGAATGCTTGCGAAAGCACAACTATTCGATCAGCCTGACGGTAGGCAGCCGACTCCAGCCGGCGGGAGGCGCGGATGACGAAGCTGCCCTCATCGACGATCCCGCTCGATGCCGCCCCGTCGGGCAGAATGTCGTGCAACCACAGCACCCACGGCGTACGGCGCACGCGGGCCGTTACGATAGCTGGCAAGAGCGCCGGAAATGACGGCGACGCGGACACAAGGACATCAGGACGATGCAGCGCTGGGAGAGCCGCGAACTGCGCACCCATAAACGACAGCTCCTGGCGGTAGCGCTCTACCGCCGTGTCACGCCCAATCCAGAGTGGCAGCCGAAGCACCGGGATTCCGTTGCGCATCTCCCGATAGGGAAGCATCCTGGACCCCCACACCGGCTCCGGATAGTGCGGGTGGGCCGCCACCACTTCGACCTGATGTCCACGCTCACGCAATCCCTCTGCCCACGCACGGCTCACAGGCCCAATGCCCGTCGGCTCGGGATCGTAGTTGTAGCTCCAGAGCTGGACGTTCAACGCCATCAGCGACAGCGTATACGCTATTACTATCCGAGGCGCGTTAGACGTCAGCAGCACACACTAGCGAGCGTCCCGAGAGCACCGTCCCACAGCGATCCATTCCGAAAAAGAATGGTGCTCGTGTAGAGATGCCTGATACACCATTACCATGAATAGTCAAGGCCAAGGCATACAGGAGGTTGAATGCACCCGCTCGCCAAGCTGATTCGCGCCCGGCCTGGCGCGAAGTCTCGCTTTCACACAGAGAGGGGCGATCTGATGCCACTCGCTGCCTTTGCCGAGCTTCCCATGCTAATCACGACCCGTTTGCGCGGCCAATACCCAGAGCATCCATGGATGGCAACTCCCGCCGTCCGCGAACTGGACAACCTTATCCAGCCACAGTGGAAGGTCTTGGAGTTCGGTTCCGGACGCTCGACAGCGTGGTATGCAGCCCGCGCCGCATCAGTCCTTAGCCTGGAGAATGATCCCCAGTGGCATGCCACTGTAAACACGAATCTTCGAAATAAAGGGTACAACAATGTCGAGCTTCGTCTTGTCCCGCTTGCCGATTTTCGGCGCGAGGCTGCAGACCTTGACGACAACTCTTTTGATCTCGTTATCGTCGACTCCATAGACGGAGGCGACCCCGACACAACGGGACGCGTGGGCCTCGTGGCGGAGTCAATGAGCAAGTTGAAGACGGGGGGATACCTCGTTCTTGACAACTCGGATCGCACAACATACGCAAACGCCGATCAACATCTCGCCGGGTGGCCAGTAAACCGCTATGTCAGTGTTCAAGTAAAGCCACTGACGGCAACTGAAACCTCTATCTATTTGCACCCGTAGACGCCGAGAGCTTGCAGGCACTAACCAGATGGCACTAGCGAAAGCCTTCCGACGAATTCGGCTGAAGCTCCTCCGGCCCACCTACCTCTCGACGCTCGGAAGCATGTTCGCCAGTGGCTCCGGCCAGCTAGCCCTTGTGGTCAGCGGCGTGTGCGCCGCCCGCATCCTCGGAGTGCATGACCGTGGCCAACTCGCCCTTTTTATCCTTGTCCCGTTGATTCTCACAGTCTTGGGAGCACTCGGTGTACCGGTTGCCACAACGTACTTCATAGCGCGTGACCAAGCTAACGCTCGAGGAATCGCTAGCGTAGTCCGCAAGATCAGTGCGTTTCAAACGGTCACGATCATGGGTGTGCATCTCATTGTCCTCATCCTCCTATACGGCTCGGCCTCCGACTCTCTTAAACTGGCTGCCGCGACTACGCTCATTCTTATCCCAACCAAGCTGGCTCAAGATTATGGCAACGGAATCCTTCAAGGGCAGCATCGGTTTAGAGCCTTTAATATCACGCGCTCCCTCCCGAGCTTCGCTTACGCGGCTTCCGTTCTCGCGGTTTATCTTATTGGCGGCGGCCATCTGTTGGCCGTGACCTTGTGCTACGTCGTCTCGACGGCGACAGTCGGTGTCGCTACATTGACGGTCGCTGTGCGCGGCCTGCCACAGGCGGCATGGCCTGGCCATAACCCACCTCTCAGAGACCTCGTTCGATTCGGTTCTAAGGCGTTACTCGGAGCGGTCTATCCGACGGAGACATTCCAACTCGATCAGGCCTTTGTCGGTCTGTTTTTGTCACGGGTCGCATTGGGCACGTATGTAGTTGGAGTATCCTTCACTAACCTGCCGCGCTTTATGGCTCAGAGCGTCGGCCTCGTATCCTACCCTCACGTAGCACATCTCCGTGACCCGCGACAAGCGCGCCGGGCAGTGTGGCGGTTCTTTTGGTTTGTAGTCGCGATGTCGCTATTGATTTGTGGCACGCTGGAGCTGGCAACCCCGACCTTGGTGCCGTTCTTCTTCGGGAGCGCATTTCGCAGGTCTGTTGGAGTCACTCAGATTCTACTCATCAGCTCGTTTATAGTCTCGATTCGCCGAGTTCTTTCGGACGGCATGCGCGGAGCCGGATATCCAACTCTTGGCACGTTAGCCGAGGTCACAGGGCTCCTACTTTTGCTTCCAGCGCTATTCGTTCTAATTCCGGTGGCTGGCTTGACCGGTGCCGCCATCGCTATGCCCATTGCTGCAGCGGGAGGCTTCCTCGTTCTCCTCGCGGGGATAATCTTGACGGGCCGGAAAGAGGAAACCGCCCCCATAGTTGGCTCGTCGGATTTAGGCGTCATTTCTCGTCCTAGCCCGACACCGTGATCCTGGGGAACAGTCCATGACTCGGTCAGCCTGGAACTTGAGGAGTTGAAGATCAAGACAATGGCGTCACCTTGCGTGGAACACCCAATACCCTCAAATCACGAGGATCGCATACGTGGGAGCATCGCACTGTGAGCATGTCATGTGGGAGCGGCAGGACAACGATCAGCCCTGGGAGCACCTCGCAAGCCCTTTGGACCATTATGGTTGCCATCAGTCGACAGCCGGCAGCTCGGGCACTTGCGAGGGTCGCGCGTGGAGCCCCTCGGATGGATAGATGGAGGCAAACCGAGAAGATCGTTTTGCAACAGAGTGTAGTTCCGGAGTACCGCAAGGAGCCTTTCTCGCTGCTGCGCGATCACTGGGGTACCACGTTTGTGATACTCGCCGGAACCACATCGTTTGAGCCCACAATGCACACCGAGGTAACCCTTTCCGGTACTCTGCGCATCGTCCCGAACCGCTTTGTGTTGGGCAGGCGCTTGCTTTGGCAGGCAGACACGCTTCGCGAACTTGTCACCTCGCGGGTGGCCATCGTAGAGCTCAATCCCCGTAATATCTCGGTGTGGCTTGCCCTAATTATCAGACGGATTACGCGACGTCGGTCCGTCTTATGGGGCCACGCGTGGCCAAGAAGCGGCCCGAATTCACAGACGGATTGGCTTCGACAACGCATGAGGGTTTTGGGGGATACTATTGTGGTTTACACCGAGGGACAGCGGGACGAACTCTTGAAACGCATGCCAGAGGCGCGAATTATTGCGGCTCCTAACGCGCTTTACAGGTGCGCTCAGCTCGACGCAACGGCAACAGAGAGCCCAAGACAGATTCTATTTGTCGGAAGGCTCATTTCGGCAAAGAAGCCGCGCCTTCTCCTTGATGCTTTTAGCTTGGCGGTGGAACGTGGGCTGCCGGGCGACTACACTCTCACGTTCGCCGGCGACGGCCCGGAACGCAGCGTGATCGAATCCATACTCGACAGCCGTGAGTCACTAAGGACGCGTGTTTCGCTACTAGGTCATGTCTCCCCATCGAAAATGCAGGGGCTATACCGCAATACGCTGGTCAGCGTATCTCCAGGCTACGTGGGTCTGTCCATTACGCAAAGCTTCTCGTTTGGCGTCCCTATGATCATTGCTCGCGATGAGCCCCATTCACCTGAGATCGAGGCCGCCGTGGAGGGAATAAACTCCGTGTTCTTCCCGTCAGATGATCTGTATGGCTTGGCGGATGCGATCCTAGCCATTACGAGCCGCAGTGCAATGTGGCGTGAGTGTCGGGACGCCATCGTGCGACACTGCGCGAGCAGTTACACCGCCGAGAAGATGGCGGCCGGTGTCATTGATGCCGTCGATCGCCGGGACGAGAAAGGCCGATAACATTCTGTTGAGCGATGCTTTCAATAGCCGCCCAGTAATGTACGACACCCGATTGAGGCATTACTATTTGCTGAGCCCCCGCGGCCTGGCACTGCGGCGAGAGTACGGACGTTTCCAATCCTATGCAACGGAGCTGAGCTTGCTGCCACATGCATGCGTGGGGTGCGTTCGCCCTCGACCGAGTCCGATGGGCTATACACGGCATCACGCGCACCGTGAGAGAGCGCTGGCACAGGGGCGCGCTGCTGATACGGCCACAACGACCGTCGCGGTTCCATTTTCCCGGACTGGCCCATGAGAGTTGGCCTCGGACTTGCCACCATTCGTCCCGGGCGGATTGGCGGGGCAGAGACATATGTCCAAGGGCTCCTGGGCGGCCTCGGATCGGTTCCGGATTTGGCGAGGCTCGAGATCCTCGCCAACGCAGAGGTGGCTGCCGCGTACCGTGGATCAGTCGACGACGGCGTGAGCTTCACCCTAGTGCAAGGCATGCATGCTGACGGAAACTCTATAGTGCGAGCGGCGGCACTCGTGCGAGCGGCAGTTTTTGCCCCCCGCCGGCTCCCTGACATCGCCTCCCGGCTCGATCTCGTCCATTTTCCCGTGGCAGTAGCGGTGCCGAAACCACCCCTGCCATGGGTGGTTACATTGCATGATGTCCAGTATCGTGTGCTCCCCAGCATGTTCTCTCGAGCCGAACGGAGCTACCGAGCGCTTGCCTATGACCGATCCGCCGCGAGAGCTTCTCTTGTCATCACGGTGAGCGAGTCGTCGCGGGAGGAGATCATCCATCATCTCGGACTCGACCCAACCCGCGTGGTGGCGATCCACCACGGAATCGACCACTCGCGGTTTCGCCCGGGACCAGTCGCATACGACCGTGCCGCTAGGCGGTTCTTGGGCCTCCCGAGTCGCTTTCTATACTTTCCAGCCAACCTGTGGCCTCACAAGAACCACCGAGCCCTACTGAGCGCGCTTTCCCGCGTCAACCCGAATGTCTCGCTCGTGCTATCGGGTCAAACCTCCAGCGCGATGGAGGAGATTCGCAGTCACGCTCGCGGAGAGGGAGTTTCAGACCGTGTGACCCACATTGGTCACATACCCTCGGCTATGGTACCCGTCATCTATAGGGCTGCGGAGGCCTTGGTCTTCCCGTCTCTATACGAGGGGTTCGGCGCACCGCCTCTCGAGGCCATGGCGTGTGGTTGTCCCGCCGTCGTTTCGCGGATAGCCGCTGTGACCGAGATTTGCGGAGATACCGCGATAACATTTGACCCCCACGATCCTGCTGACATCGCCGCCAAGATCACCAGCGTGATCACGGACGTTGACCTACGTAGTAGGTTGATAGCGCGCGGCATTCGGCGCGCCCAAGCATTTACATGGACCGCGGCAGCTGCGACACATGTCGCCGCATATCAGTCGGTCATCGACCGTCATTAATCCTTGTCCAAAGGTCTTAGTGGGCCGATCACGTCAACTCGGAGGCGAAGAGAGCACCCATGGCTTTCACGCCGAGACTTTCCGTCACGAGGCTCTCGGCTTTCGCTTTGCGCGTGTCATGCGGTAACGACGACATGCCTCCGCATGCGCTGGTTCACGACAACGGCTGCGAGGCCGATCGGCGCATACACGTACAACGCCAATCCGAGCACAAGAGTAAAATCGCCGCGAAGCATGGGGACCATCAGTGCGGGCACAGGCGCATACGCCACGGCGCTAAGACCACCTCGCGAGTAACGACCCAGCCGCTCAAACAGAAAGCGGCAAAACAGACCCAGTACCAACATGCCGACCGCAACCCCAATCGGTCCAGAATCGTAGTAAAAGTCGCCCAAAACCGAGAACTCCGTGCCATTTCGTGTCACCCTATAATTTGCAGGAAACAGAGATGCATATAGCAACTCTGCATACGACTTTGGCTTGTTTGCCCAGAGCTTGCTCGGTATCCAGTTGACCGCTGTGCTATAGAGCAAATATCCGGGGCGCGTAGACCAGAGTTGGCCCTTCGTATTGATCTCGACCGCAAACGCAGGCAACTCCTCCGTTGTGCCTCCCAGGACGAAGCGCCCAGCCAGCGAGCGCTGCGCGGCTGGAGTCGGCGTCGACGACGTGTGGACACGTTGATTTAAGAGTAAGGCTAGGACGCCGGCGAGGACTACCACCGCCACCAAAACACTAACTAGCCGAGGCCTACGATTGTGCCTCAGATAGAACAAAACGACCACCGCCGCTATGGGAAGAAGGCCAAAAAACCGGTTTCCCACGGCCCAGTAATTCACGACAACCATAGCTATTATTCCGAACGCCACCGCTCGAATGAGCGGTCTGTAGCCAGACTCGACGGATAGCAGCAACAAGGCTACTGGGACGGCAAGCAGCGGCGTATAGTATATGTAGGCGGTTGAGCCGACCTCGCCATGGCCAAACGCGCTTGCGGTGACCAGCACGGCAGCTAATCCGAAAATCATGCTTATTGCTAGCGTCGGGGTATGCGCGAGTCGGCGAGTCAGGCCATGGGGTTTGGTGGCCACTCCCAGCGGTATGCCCCGTGTGCAATAACCGATCAGGAAACAGGCACCTCCTAATAGAGCTAGCCATAAAGCCTTTGTCAGCGCAGGAGCTGCATCATATGTACCACGGAGTGACATATCGCCTGAAACAAGCATGGCTACAGGCCTCACACAGAACATAATAATCCACATAATGGCAAAGGGGATAAGCGGCTCAAACGGGTCAATATCTGCCACAATCTTTTTCCCAGCCGTAACACAAAGGATTAGGGAAAAAATCGCGATAATGAGCAGGACTTGAGTACTAGGCTTTATCCAAACAGTCATTGCGCCGCAGATGATCGCGACAAACCCGATTATTGTGACCGTACCTAGCCAGCGTAGTGCCTCGTCTGCCCTGGCTATGAGCTTCAATGGCCTAGCCAAGCCAGAACGCATGCTCATTACTTTCCATTAATAGAGCGCGCGCGAGACAGACCCATCCAAGTCGACATCACGATTCTGGTGGGGATGGGGCAGACGACTGGGAAAAACAAGGCGGTGAGTGCCTGAAGCATAAGATGGAAAGCTTATCAAGGTACCACGGTTGCTGGTAGATCCTAGAGTCTAGTAGTTTGTAATGCGATCACAACCCGGACATTCCAACACACCGTAAACCAGCCGCAACACACGTGACTGCAACCATTAGACCGACGATCTAAAGCTTCACCATCTTTTTCAACGGTGCCGATGTGCTCGCCGACGGGCAGTTCGATGCGCTGTATGAGGCCGGCCGCGACGACGCTCTGTTCGGGGTGCGTGACGGACCGCAGTACGGAGCGTTCGATTGCGAGGCCGGTAGTTCGGCGAAATGCTGGCCAGCGCCATCGAAGACATCACCTCCGCCGTGACGATTAGCATGCCGCGTGTGGCCAATGCCGTTGCGATAGGGTCGGACGCATCGGTGACGGGCGGCGCCCTCGCGACGGACGACGCCCCCGCCACGAAGACGGGGAACCTCGCCGTGACCGCGCTGATGCTCCTCCCCGGCGCCCTGATCGTCTTCTTGGGGTTCAACGCGGGTGGCTACTTTCCGGCTACGCCCGCCGTCGCCGCACTGGTGCTCACGCAGATCCTGCTGGTGAGGATCATGCAGTCGCGCCGTCCCTTCGAGGGACTGGCGCCCGCCACGCTCGTGGCGATCGCTGGGCTCGGGTGCTACGCGCTGCTGACGCTGGCCTCCGCACGCTGGTCTCACTCGACGAGCCGGGCGCTGATCGAGTTCGATCGCGCGTGGCTGTATCTGCTGATCCTTCTGCTGTTCGGAACCGTTCGGGCGAGCACGCAGGATCTTCGCTGGCTCGTCCGTGGGCTCGTGATCGGGATCTCCATCGTGTGTCTCGCGGGGCTGATAAGCCGTGTGCTGCCCCATGTCTGGCACACCGCGCCGGACATCTCAAACCAGCGGCTGAGCTACCCCGTCACCTACTGGAATACGCTCGGCCTGCTCGCTGCACTGGGCATCGTGCTCGCGTTTCATCTCACCTGCACCCTCGGTGAACGGCGTCTCGCCCGTATCCTCGCGGCGGCGGTCGTTCCGCTGCTCGCCGCCACGCTCTTCTTCACCTTCTCACGCGGCGCGATCGCCGCGGGGGCGATCGGTCTGGCCGTATACGTGCTCGTGGCTCGCCCCAGCGGGCTGCTGAGCGGCGCGTTCGCGACGCTGCCGGCCACAACGGCGCTGGTCGTGGTCGCCTACCACGCCAACCTCCTCGACACGGTCGACCCGACCACGCCCGCGGCTGTCGCGCAGGGTCATCATGTCGCGGTCCTCGCCGGGATCTGCGTGGCCGTGTGCGCCGGTCTTCGCCTCCTCTTCGCCATCGGCCTCGATCCCCCCCTGCGTCGCCTCTCTGGCAGGACGCTGATGAGCCGCAGTACGAGGATCGCCGCAATCGCGGGGGCCGTCGCGGTGGCCGTGGTGATCGGCATTGCGCTCGGTGTACCCCACAGCGTCCAGAGCGACTGGCACAGGTTCATGAGCGGAGCGCCGACTCGCGGCAGCAAAGGCGACCTGCGGGCGCGTCTGAGCGACCCTTCGAACGATGGGCGCACCGACCTGTGGCGGGTTGCTCTCCACGGGTTCTCAGCCTCCCCGCTCCACGGTCACGGGGCGGGTACGTATCAGACTCTCTGGGACCGCAACCGTCCCTCCTTCGCGTACGTCGTCAACGCGCACAGCCTGTACCTGCAGGCGATGGCCGAGCTCGGGATCCCGGGCCTCCTGCTCCTGCTGATCGTGATCGCCGCCGTGCTCGTAGGGCTGGGCAGGCGGGCGCGTTCCTCGCGCCGCTCGCTCTACGGCGCGCTGTTCGCGGCGGGCGTGGTCTGGGCGCTGCGCGCGGGAGTGGACTGGGACTGGGAGATGCCGGTGGTGACGCTCGCGTTCTTCGCCGTCGCGGGCGCGGCCATCAGCCCCCGCAAGGGTTCCGGGTCCGGCTGGGTGCCGTCTCACAGCAGCCGCCTGATCCTCGGCCTGCTCTGTCTGTGCACCGCCGTGGCGCCAGTTCTGATCATCGGCTCCCAGCGCCAACTGGATGATGCCGAGCACGCGCTGTACGCGTCCGACTGCGCGAAGGCCAGCTCCTCATCGCTGTCGTCGATCGGGTGGCTGGACGTCCGCCCCGAACCGTATGAGGTCCTGGGTCTATGTGACATCGAGCGCGGCGTGCCCAAGCTGGGGGTCGCCGCGATGAAGCGGGCCGTGCACGACGACCCCGGAAGCTGGGAGACCTACTATGCGCTCGCTCTCGCCCAGGGCGCCTCGGGCATCGATCCGCGGCCGGCCGCCGCGCAGGCCCTGCGGATGAATCCCTTCGAGGCCCTCACCCGGCAGGAGGTCAAGGAGTTCCGAACCTCCAGCCCGAGGGAATGGATCAACCGCGCGGCCACCGTGCACGCCGCCGCGCTGGACAGCAACGATCTGTCGATAGTCCCGTCATAGGTCGGCTCTATCGACCATCGCGTCGCGAAGCTTGCCCAGGGCCCGGTAGACGCGACCCTCCATCGTCGTGAGCCGCTCTCCTGTCAGCTTGGCGATCTCCGGAACGGTCAGATCGGCGCCGAAGCGCAGGGCGATCGCCTCCCGCTCCTCCTCCGTCAGGACTGCCAGGCCGCGGCTGACGAGGTCGCGGTCTGAGACCTCCTCCATCTCACCGGCCGATCCCGGGCTCGGTCCGCTCGCGATGCGCTCGAGCGCCCGGGCCTCGGCGCTCCGTCGCCGGGCGTGCTCGCGCAGGCAGTTGAGCGCGATCGCGTAGAGCCAGGTCTTCTCGCTCGCCTTGCGCGGGTCGAACTGCCGGCGGGCGCGCAGGGCCCGCTCGAAGGTCTCCGCGAGCAGATCCTCAGCCAGCGCGCGATCGCCGGTGCGGTAGCTGAGAAATCCGAAGAGCGCCTGGCCGTGCTCGGCGTAGAGCCGCTCGAACCTGTCGTCTCGCATCGCCCGCATCATCTCCGATCTCGACGCGTCAGCCGAATAAAAAAATCGCTGTCAGGAAACGGGCTGCTCGTGCATATAAGTGGACATGAGCCGTTCACACAACGAGCAACGCTTCCCGGACGACCTCCAGCAGGTCGCTGACGTGCTCCGTGCTGAGCGTCCTGCGCTTTCGCCTCTCGAGCTCGACCGAGTCAAGCTGCGGGCGATGAGCGCCGCACGCCACTCCACCTCACCAAGAAAGGGATCTTTCATGAGGTCACGCCTGACGACAGTCGTTACAGCCGCATTTATCGCCCTGGGCACCGGCGGTGCGCTGGCGCTGTCTGGCGGCGGAGGAGGGAGCTCTGGAGGCAGCGCCAGCTTCCACGAGTACCGGTGCGCACCGCACAGTCATGACTGCAGGGACCACGAACGCGAAGAACGCGAACGCGAGCGCAAGAAGCGCAAGGAACGCGAGGAACGCGAACACAAAGAACGGGAAGAACGCCGGCAGAAAGAGCACGAACGCAAAGAGCGCGAACACAAAGAGCAGGAAGAACGCCGGCAGAAAGAGCACGAACGCAGGGAGCACGAACACAAAGGCCACTAACGCGGCGTGCGCAGGCTGGCCGCGGTCATCGTCTGGACCGTCCTCGCAGTGGGAGTCGCGGGCGGCGTGCTCTCACTGCACAGCCGGGGAGAAGTGGAACTGCTTCGGGCAGAACAGTCCCGTGCGCTTGGCCTGAGGTCGGCGGGTGCGCCGACCTCGGCCGGCGTCGAGGCGGTCGTGGCGAGCGCCCCGGAGCCCGTCGCGCCCGCGCAGCGCACGAGGCCGGCGCACGTTCGCTGCCGTCCTGGGACGGGCGGCACGCTGCGCAACCCGTGGTCGTGCACGATCCGCTACCGCTCGGGCAGGCGTGCGCACTACCGCGTCGTCGTCGAGCCCAACGGCTACTACAGCGGTGCCGGCACGGGCATCATCGAAGGCTGCTGCGTCGAGGCTCCCCCGCTCAACTGACCGTTCGCTCGATCTTGGTTGACGCGGATCGTCGGGTCGCTGCCGGCAGCGACCCTCAGCCCAAATCCCCGCGCGTTATAGAGTCCCGCCCACAACCCCTAGCCCAATCGACCTCAGGGAGCCATGCCAGCAAACGACGTCTTGATCATCGGCGCAGGCCTAGCGGGCCAGCGCGCCGCGCTCGCCGCCGCCCAGAAGGGCGCGAGCGTCGCGATCATGAGCAAGGTCCACCCGGTGCGCTCGCACTCCGTCGCCGCCGCCGGCGGCATCAACGCGGCGATCAGCGTCGACGACGACTGGCGCTCGCACGCCTACGACACGGTCAAGGGCTCGGACTTCCTCGGCGACCAGGACGCGATCGAGATCATGTGCTCGGAGGCGCCCAAGGAGGTCATGGACCTCGAGCACATGGGCGTGACGTTCCACCGCAACGACAAGGGCGAGATGGACCTGCGCGCGTTCGGCGGCGCGTCGATGAAGCGCACCGCGTACGTCGCCGACATCACCGGCCAGGCCCTCCTGCACGTGCTGTACGAGCAGCTGATGAAGCACCACGAGACGGTCGAGCGCTATGAGGAGTGGTTCACCACGTCGCTGCTCAAGGACGAGGCCGGACGCTGCTGCGGCGTGCTGGCGCGTGACATCCGCACGGGTCGCATGGAGGCGTTCACCGCCAAGAACGTGATCCTCGCGTGCGGCGGCGCCGGGCAGGCGTACAAGCCGACGACGAACGGCCTGATCGTGACGGGTGACGGGATCGCGATGGCCTACCGCGCGGGCGCGCCGCTGATGGACATGGAGATGGTGCAGTACCACCCCACCTGCCTCGTCGAGTCGGGCATCCTCATCACCGAGGGCGCGCGCGGCGAGGGCGCTCACCTGCTGAACGCCAACGGCGAACGGTTCATGGAGAAATCGGCGCCCAACAAGATGGAGCTCGCCTCCCGCGACGTGGTCTCGCGCGCGGAGCAGATCGAGATCAACGAGGGCCGCGGCGTGGGGCCGAACGGCGAAGGCATCTTCCTCGACGTGACGGTCGTGCCGCGCAAGCGCACCCTGGAGGCGCTGCGCGAGATCGTCAACCTGGGGCGCGACTTCGCGGGCGTGGACATCACGCGCGAACCGATCATGATCCGCCCCGGTCAGCACTACATCATGGGCGGCGTGAAGACGGACGTCGACGGGCGCACGCCGATCGACGGGCTGTACGCGGCGGGCGAGGTCGCGTGCGTGTCGGTGCACGGCGGCAACCGCCTCGGCGCGAACTCGCTGCTCGACACGCTCATCTTCGGCCGCCGCGCCGGCGAACACGCCGCCGACCGCGCCGCTTCGATGGGCATGCCCGACGTGGACACGCGCCCGCAGCTGCGCGAGGATGCCGCGCGGATCGACTCGATCATCGCGCGCTCCCACGACGGCAGGCGCGTCTCGGAGATCAAGAACGAGCTCGGCGAGCTGATGAACAAACACGCCGCCGTGTTCCGCGACGAGCCCGGCCTGCAGGGCGCCCTGGAGACGATCGGTCGCCTCAAAGAGGAGGCCCAGAGCGCGTGGATCGACGACCGCGGCGCGGTCTTCAACCAGGACGTGCTCGGCGCGATCGAGCTCGGCTACATGGTCGACTGCGCCGAGGCCACGGTGGTCGCGGCGATCGAGCGCAAGGAGTCCCGCGGCGCGCAGTTCCGCACCGACTACCCCGAGCGCAACGACGAGGAGTGGCTCAAGCACATCGACATCACGCTCGGCGCCGATGGGCCAGAGGTGGGCTACTCGCCGGTCACCATCACCCAGTGGCAGCCCGAGGAGAGGAAATACTGATGACCGCCGAAGCGCACGACAGGCCCCCCGAGCCGTTCACCCTCAGGCTGCGCCGCTACGACCCCGAGTCCGGCGAGGCGCCGTACTGGGACGAGCACACTGTTGAGCTCGCGCCACACCGCTCGGTGCTGGAGGCGATCCTGCAGGCGAAAGACCGTTTTGATGGATCGATCGGCGTGCGTTGCTCCTGCCGCCAGGCGATCTGCGGATCCTGCGGCATCCGCGTCAACGGCGAACCGGCGCTCGCGTGCCACACGCACCTCGACGCCGCCAAGCGCAGCGCGAAGGATGGCGTGATCGAGATCGAGCCGATGGGCAACATGCCCGTGCTGAAGGACCTCGTGGTGGACATGGACGCGGTGCACTGGAAGAAGATCCAGCGCGTCACGCCATGGCTCCTGCCAAAGCAACCGGTGCCCGAGCGCGAGTACATCGTCTCGAAAGAGTCAATGGTCGACGTGACCCAGACGATGGGCTGCATCCAGTGCGGCGCGTGCGTCTCAGACTGTCTTGCGATGGAGGTCGACCCCGGCTTCATCGGCCCTGCGGCGCTGGCGAAGGCGTACCGCTTCGTCGGCGATCCGCGCGACGACGAGCAGTTCGAGCGCCTCAACGACCTCGCCCAGGACCCGCAGGGCATCTTTGACTGCACGCACTGCTTCAAGTGCGTGGAGGCGTGCCCCAAGGACGTCAACCCGATGGGGCAGATCATGCGCCTGCGGCGGATCGCCATCAACGACCACCACATCGTGGACAAGAACAACGGCGAGCGCCACGAGGCGGCGTTCACGGGGCTCGTGCGTGGGTACGGACTGAACCACGAGGCCGAGCTGCTGCCGCGCTCATATGGCGGCAACTCGTGGTTCGCCAAGTTCCACCCGGAGGCCGGCAAGGTGCTGCTGAGCCTGCTTGGCGTAACCGTCAAGGCGGTGCTGCGCGGCAAGATGAGCCCCAAGCTGGCGCTCTTCGGCCACAAGATCCCCAAGCAGGACCTCGAGGCCGTGCAGGCGATCTACGACAAGGTCGAGAGCCGCCCGGAGCGCTACGAGCTGAACCTGTACATCGTCGGCGAGGACGAGGCGCCCGCATCGGGGGAGCCTGAGGCCGTCGCCGCGAGCACCGAAGGGAGCGCCAACTGATGAAGGTCGCCTACTGGCCCGGCTGCGTGAGCCGCGGCTTCACTCCCGAGCTGCACGGCTCGATGGCGATGGTCGCGCCGCTGCTGGACATCGAGCTGGTCGAACTGGACCGCGCGTGCTGCACCGGCGCGGGCGTGATCGCGGAGCACAACCAGGAGCTCGCGGACACGCTCAACGCGCGCACGTTCGCGCTTGCCCAGCAGGTGGACGGCGCGGCGATGATGATGAACATCTGCTCCACGTGCCAGGGCGCGCAGAGCGAGTGTCAGGAGCGCCTGGACGCGAACAGGGAGTACCGCGACCACGTCAACTCCACGCTCGCCGCGGAGGGCCTCACATACGAGACCGGCCTGACGAACAAGAACTTCCTGTGGCTGCTCGTGGAGGAGTTCGGCCTGGAGAACCTCACCGCGCGCGTCAAGCGCCCGCTGAGCAACCTCAAGGTGGGCCCCTTCTACGGCTGCTACATCGTCCGCCCCCGCAACCGCCTCGGCATCGACGACGAGAACCCCCGCGACCACTACCTCGAGCAGGTGATCGAGGCGCTCGGCGGCACGGTGATCGAGTACGCGGGCATGCGCAAGTGCTGCGGCTTCCCGATCATCACCATGAACAAGGAGGCCTCGCTGAAGCAGGCCGGCCGCCACCTCGGCGACGCTGTGGACGCGGAAGCCGATTGCCTCGTCACCCCCTGCCCGCTGTGCCACCTCAACCTCGACATGCAGCAGCCGCTCGCCGCGGGCGTCGTCGGGCGCGAGCTGGACATGCCCGTCCTGCACCTCCCCCAGCTCGTCGGCCTCGCGCTGGGCCTCGAGCCCAAGGAGCTGGGCCTCAGCCGCCACGTCGTGCGTCCGACGTCGGTGATCGACTGGTCGACGTCGGTCGTGGGCGCAGCCGCGTAGCCGGCTGTCGAGACGAGCGTGGTCGCTGTCTAGAGTGGGCGGAAGACGTCGGTCAAACCGAGCGCAAACCCGTCCAGCAGATCGCTGCGCAGCACATCGCCCTCGCCGAGCAGCTCATCCTCGCTCGCGCCTGGGCGCACCCGAGTGATGGTTCTCGCGTCCGTGTCTGGGTCCACGAGCCACAGCTCACGAACGCCTGAGCGCATATACAGGTCTCGCTTGACACCGAGGTCGTTGACGCGCGTGGATGGCGAGAGGACCTCGACAACGAGATCCGGAATCACCTTCACCGAACCGTCTGAGCTGGGCGGGCGGCGCGCTGCGCTCCACCGGGAGATGTCGGGAGCCAGATGGCTCCCATCGGGGAAGACGACGAAGACGTCCTGCAGGACGAGCCCCTCGTCCGCGACATCCTGCTGCCAGCGGCGCAGCGCAAAGTGCAGCTCGCCCTGCGCCGACGATGCAGGCCCTCCAATGGGTGGGATCACGACGGCCTCGCCGTCGATGAGCTCCATGTCCATTCCCCAGCCCGCGTTGGTCTGCAGCGCGATGAATTCAGCTGGCTCGATGTGCGGATGCGCAACCATCGCCATGAGTTCATGCTAGCCGTCGAAGAGGCATAGGATCAGCCCGTGAAGATCCTCACCGTCGTGGGCAACCGGCCGCAGTTCATCAAGGCCGCGGCGGTGTCAGGGCCTTTGCGCGAGCGCCACGAGGAGATCCTCGTTCACACTGGCCAGCACTACGACGACTCGCTCTCGCGCGTGTTCTTCACCGAGCTGGGCCTCGCCCGCCCGGATCGCCAGCTCGGCATCGGCGGCGGGAGCAACACCTCGCAGACCGCGAGGATGCTCGCCGCTCTGGAGCCGCTGCTGAGCGAGCTCGCGCCGGATGCCGTACTCGTCTACGGGGACACCAACTCGACGCTCGCGGGCGGGCTCGCCGCGGCGCAGGCGGGGATCCCCGTGGTGCACGTGGAGGCGGGCATGCGCTCGTTCGACCGCACGATGCCCGAGGAGCTCAACCGCGTGCTGTCAGACCACCTTGCGGAGCTTTTGCTGTGCCCTTCCCAGACCGCCGCGGATAATCTGCGCGCGGAGTCGGTCGCCGGCAAGGTCGAGGTGGTGGGCGACGTGATGGTCGACGTGGCGATGCGCTGGCAGCCGGCCGCGCGCGCCGACGCGAGCGCCCCCGCCGCATACGGTCTCGCGCCGGGGGCTATCTGCTGCTGACCGCGCACCGCGCTGGCAACGTCGATGACCCGCAGCGTCTGCGCGCGCTCGTCGATCTCATCGGCGCGCTCCCCGGACCGGTCCTCATGCCGCTGCACCCGCGCACGCGTGCGCGCCTCATCGCAGCCGACCTGCTCGAGCGGCTCGAGCGCAGCGACGGCGTGCGCCTGACCGAGCCTCTCGGCTACGCCCAGTTCAGCGCGCTCGTGTGCCAGGCGCGCGCGGTGCTCACCGATTCTGGCGGCGTCCAGAAGGAGGCGTACCTCGCGGGAGTGCCCTGCATAACGCTCAGAGCGAACACCGAGTGGGTGGAGACGGTGACCAGCGGCTGGAACACGCTCGTGGACCTCGACGCCGAAGCGGCACTGGCGGCGCTCGAGCGCGAGCCTCCAGCCGAGCGTCCCGCCCTCTACGGCGACGGCCACGCGGCCGAACGCTGCCTCGAGGCGATCGACAAACTGTGATCCAGCCGCCCCGAACGGGACACTACGCGGCGATGAGCCACGACCCGCAGCCCGCCCGATGAGCGACGCGCAGGCACCGATCCGCGTCGGCGTGGTGGGCCTCGGCTACTGGGGCCCCAACCTGGCGCGCAACTTCGGCTCGATCCCCGGCTGCGAGCTCGCGTGGCTGTGCGACGCATCCGAGCAGGCGCGCGCGAAGCTCGAGCGCTCGTTCCCGGGAGCGCGCTCCACCGACCGCCTCGAGGACCTGCTCGGGGACGACACGCTCGACGCGGTGGTCCTTGCGACGCCCGTGCCGACGCACGCGGAGCTGGCGATCGCGGTGGCGCGCGCGGGCAAGCACTGCTTCGTAGAGAAGCCGCTCGCCACGAACGCCGCCGACGCCGAACGCGCCGTCGCGGCTGCGGCGGAGGCGGACCGGATCCTGATGGTCGGCCACCTGCTGGAGTACCACCCCGCGGTGGCGAAGCTCAAGGAGCTGATCGCCGGCGAGGAGCTGGGCGACCTCTTCTACATCTACGGCAACCGTCTCAACCTCGGCAAGCTGCGCGCGGATGAGAACGCGCTGTGGAGCCTCGGCGCGCACGACGTGTCGGTGGCGCTGCACCTGATCGGCGAGGAGCCCGTCGAGTGCACCGCGCATGGCGCCTCCTACGTGCGCAACGGCGTCCAGGACGTGGTGTTCTGCTACCTGCGCTTCCCCTCGGGGATCGTCGCGCACCTGCACCTGTCCTGGCTCGATCCGCACAAGGAGCGGCGCATCACGGTGGTCGGCGCGCGCAGGATGGCCACGTTCGACGACATGCTGATCGAGGGCAAGCTGACGATCTACGACAAGGGCTTCGACGAGGACACGCGCTCGTGGGGCGAGTACATCGCCCGCTCCGGCGACACGTTCTCGCCGCGTATCGCCAACGTCGAGCCGCTGCGAATCGAGTGCGAGCACTTCGTCGAGTGCATCCGCACCGGCGCCACGCCGCGCTCGGATGGACACAGCGGCCTGCGCGTCGTGCGGGTGCTCGAGAAGCTGCAGCGCTCGCTCGAAGAGTGAGCCGTGGAAGAATCCAATCGGAGCGCCGTTGATAAGGCAATGCTTAGAACTCAGAGCCACACCTCCACTCGCCCAAGGCGCCGCTCATCGCTGATCGCGATCACGGCGACCGCCCTCCTCCTGATCGCCGGCAGCGCGTCCGCCGCGTCAAACATCGAAGGAGTGTGGTCGTTCAACGGCGGCCAGATCGCGATCCAGCAGGCGGGCAGTGGCCAGTTCGTGGGCATCGTCGTCTCACCCACCAAGTTCGCCACCTGCACACACGAAGTCGGGCAGGAAATCTGGACGAAGATCACAGCCCAGTCCGACGGGTCCTTCCAGGGCTTTCACCGGTGGTTCTTCGAAACCCCGGCCTGCGAACCGAACCCCACGCCCGGACCGACCGCATGGAGGGTCGTCGAAGAACCCGACGGGTCTCGCTACCTGCGTGTGTGCCTGAGCACGCCTGGCGGGCCGCAGCCGACGATCCCCACCGGAAGCCAAGGCGTCGGCGCCAGCTACGGGTGCATCAGCTCCTCCCTGACCGCGCCGCTTGCGAAGTCGCAGGTGGGAACCTTCAAGCAGGTCGTCACGCTCCCGAGCGCGAAGAAATGCCTGAGCGGCAGGAAGTTCCAGATCCACGTGCGCGACGCGAAGTACGACCCGTTCAAGAGCGTGGTGGTGATGCTCAAGGGGCACAAGCTGAAGGTGGCGCACCGCGGGAGCACGTACACCGCGACGGTCAACCTCAAGGGCCTCACCCACGGCGCCTTCACGATCAAGATCAAAGCGACGACCGTTCGTGGACACCGCGTTTCGGGCAGCCGCACGTATCACACGTGCACCCAAACGCGCAAAAAATCGAAGCCCAAGAAACTCCACTGACACGCTCCCCCGCGCGCACCCACGCAGCGGCGCGCGGGGCCGCAAGAACCCCTGCCAGCGTCCAGATAATCTAAGCGATGGAGACGCACTACGCTGCCTACGGCCTACACCTGATGTGCTCGTTCCAGCTCGTCGGCATGGACGCTGTCGAGAACGTCGAGCACACGCTGCCGTCGCTGGCGCTCACGCTGTGTGCGCCAGACGAGCTCGACGAGCGGTGGAGCGGCCCCAACGGCCCTCCGCAGTGGCGCGGTCGCCTTGGCGACGGTCTGAACCTGACGATCGAGACGGGCTCCGACGGAGAGGTGCTGTTCTCCTACGGCGACCGCGCACGCTTTCGTCTGCACGGGGACATGGGTCAGCTGGATTGCGCACCCGCCCATGACGGTCTGGACTGGCAGCGGGCCCTGATCGGGAAGGTGCTCCCGGCGATCAGCGTAATGGTCGGCTACGAGGCGCTCCACGGCGCCGTGGTGGACTCGCCCGCAGGCGTGGTCGTGGTGATGGCGCCAAGCGGAACGGGCAAGTCGACGCTCGCCGTCGAGCTGCTCGACCGAGGATGGCCGCTGTTCGCCGACGACGTGCTGATCCTCGAGGACAGGGACGGCACCGTGCGCGCTCACCCCGGCACGCCGCACATGAACCTCGCGCAGACCCTGCCCGGCGAGATCGACCGCCAGGACCTGGGATCGACGCTCGGGATCCTCGCGGGAGAGCGCTGGCTCACAGCGCACAACACCACCTCACGACCTCGCCCGGTGCGGATGCTGTGCCTGCTCCAGCGAAGCCCCGAGCTGGCGACGCAGGCCCGCGTCCTCACCTCGAGCCCCCTCCCCCTCGCGCCCTACATGCTCGGCCTGTCCACCGACCCGGCTCGGCAGCGCAGCCGTTTCTCCCTGTACGCCGATCTGATGGAGTCGACCGCGTTGGTGCAGCTGACGGCCGATCCAGAGCGGTCTCCGGCGCAGCTCGCGGACCTGCTGGAAGACGCGCTCGCACACAGCCCGGAGCTGGCCAGGAGCGGGGGCCGGTGATGGCACGTGCACTCGAATCGACCGACGCTGGGCTCGACCAGGCAAACGTGACCGCGTGGCCGCGCGACGCGAGCGGCGGAGAGACCCTCCACGCCGCACCGCTGCGCCTCAGCTCGATCAGCAAGCGCTGGCGCAAGGACCTGCCGCTGGTGCTCGATGGGTTGGACCTCACGCTCGAGCCGGGTACGAGCACCTGGGTGGGCGGACGCAACGGCATCGGCAAGACCACCATGCTGCGCATCGCCGCGGGCCTGATCGAGGCCGACGAGGGACGTGCCGATGTCTGGGGCGTGTCCGCCTCTGAGAACCGAGCGCGCTACCAGCAACTCGTGTCGTTCCTGCCGGCAGGCGACCGTGGGCTGTACGCGCGGCTCACCGTACGCCGCCAGCTCGAGTTCTGGGCTCGGATCGCGATGGTGCCCCGCGAGCGCTTCCGCGACTGGATCGCGCAGGCGATCGACACGTTCGACCTCGGCGAGCTCGCCGAGCGTCGGGTCGACCGGATGTCGATGGGTCAGCGTCAGCGCCTGCGCATCGCCATGACGTTCCTGCCGCGCCCCGAGGTGGTGCTCCTCGACGAGCCGCTCACCAGCCTGGACACCGAGGGAGGCGTGCTCCTGCAGGCCGCGGTCGCGGAGCTGCTCGAGCGCGACGGGGCCGTGCTCTGGTGCTCGCCCAGCGGCGAACACCTGGACATGAGCTTCGACGCGCACTGGATGCTCGAGCACGGCCGTCTGGTGGGCGCGTGAACGCCGCGCTCGCCACAGGCAACGCCTTCCTCGCGGTCATGCGACGGGACATGCACGTCTACCTGTCCTACCGCACGCGCCTCGTCAGCCAGGTGCTGACGGCGCTGTTCAGCTTGACGCTCTTCTACTACATCTCGCGTCTCGTCCACGTCAAAGGCTTCAGCGGCGCCAACTCCTACTTCGGCTTCGTGGTCGTAGGCATTTCGCTCATCAGCGTCCTGTACTCGTGCTTCTCGATTCCCGAACTCGTGCGCCAGGAGCTCATCGCCGGCACGTTCGACCGACTGCTGCTGTCTCCGTTCGGCGCGATCCGCAGCGTGCTCGCGATGACGCTGTTCCCGATGATCTACTCGTTCGTGCTCGCCGCGATCACGCTCGGGCTCGGCTGCGTGATCTTCGGCCTGCACCTGCACTGGTCGACCGTGCCGCTCGCCCTACCCGTGATGATCCTCGTCCTGTTCGCCTTCCTTCCCTTCGGCGTGCTGTTCGCGGCCCTGACCGTGGTCATCAAGCAGGGCAACGTGGGAACGAGCTGGGTCGTCGCGATGCTGTCGATCGTCGGCGGGCTGTACTTCCCCGTCTCACTGCTGCCGGGCTGGCTGCAGACGATCGCAAAGCTGCAGCCGTTCACGGCCGCGACGGACCTGCTGCGCCACCTGCTCGTGGACAGCTCGCTCGGCGAGACTCCCGAGACCGCGCTGCTGAAGCTCGTGGGCTTCGCGGTCGTGTTGATGCCCGTATCCATCTTCGCCCTCGGGCGCGCGATCCGCTTCGGTCAGCGGCGCGGAACCATCATCGAGTACTGACAGTCAGGAGCGACGAATATGATCCCCCGAACCGTGACCGATACCTCCTCGCTCTTGACCGCAAACGTCAAGGTGCCGCAGCACGTCGTGTATCGAAGCTTCCCGTCGGAGACGGTGGTTCTGAATCTTCAGACGGGCAAGTACCACGGACTCAACGCGACGGCCGGACGGATGCTCGATGCGCTCGAGCGCGCGGCCTGCGTGCGCGACGCCGCGGCCGAGCTGGCCCCCGGCTATGAACAGCCCCAGAGCCTGATCGAGAACGATCTCTGCGAGCTGTGCGCGTCGCTGCTCGAGCGAGGGTTGATCGAGACCGATGGCAGTCCCCAACCCTGACCCGCGCGGCGTCGCAGCTTCCTCCCTCGCGGCCGCGCAAGGCTCGCAGCGCGTACGGCGGTTGAGTCACGCCCAGCGAGCGCGCCTCGCGGTGGAGATCCTCGCTGCGTATGCTCAGGCGCGTCGTGCTCTACGGCGTGCGCCGATCGCCTCCGTCGTGGCCGGGTTGCGCTCCCAGTCCCCGCTCGCCGCGCCGAGCAGTTCCGACTCGCTCGCGGAGGCTCTGCGTCTGGGTCGAGCGGTGACGCGCCTGCTGGTGCACATACCGGGCGACACGCGCTGTCTGGCGCGCTCGCTCGTGCTGACGCGGCTGCTCGCCAGGCGCGGCATCGAGGCGAAGCTCGTGATCGGCGCTCGCCCGCAACCGGAGTTTCTCGCGCACGCGTGGGTCGAGCACGGCGGCGAGCCCGTGCTCGATCCGGGCGAGGACTCGTTCGGCCGGCTCGTGGAGCTGTAGGTGGACCAGGTGGGACGCGCTTCGGGTACGAGGACGACCGCGTTCGGCCTAGACATCGACTCCGCCACGCCGATCTCGTTCCTGGACGGAGCGCCGGCGGCGCCGACTGGACGCGAACTGTCGCTCTCTGTGCGCCCCGACGAGGCCGCCGCAGCGCGGTGGCCGACGAGCGGCTCCTCGCTCATCTGCGACGAAGTCAACCTCGACGGGTCGGTGAACTTCCGTATCCAGTCGCACCCCGAGGGCGGCTACCTGATTGCGGGCCCTGCATACGGCGCGCACCTGCTCGCGCCAGACGGGCGCAGCCTGATCTGCTTTCCCGAAGCTCAACCCGAGAGCGCGTGGCAGCGACTTCTCATCGCGCAGGTCCTGCCGTTCGCGGCCCTCCTGCACGGGCTCGAGGTCCTGCACGCCAGCGCGGTGGTGCACGAGGATCAGGCGGTGGCGCTGCTTGGACCGTCGTCGCTCGGGCAAGACCTCGCTCGCGCTCGAGCTGTGCGCCCGAGGCGCGCGCTTCCTCGCCGACGACGTGCTCGCGCTGGAGACGCGCGACGAGGAGCTGCTCGCCAATCCCGGCATCGCCACTCGCCGGCGTCGACACGCAGAGGCCGCTGTCCGATGTCGACGGGCGATCTCCCACGAGCGACGTGGTGGCCGAGAACGACGAGGGAGCGCATGGTGCGAATGCGAGCGCGCAGCCGAGCCCGTGCCGCTGCGCACGCTGTTCTTCCTCGACCGACGTAGCGGACGGCCCCGCCGATCCCGCGCTTCGAGCCGACGACCGACGCGCAGCTGCTGCTCGCGGCGACGTTCAACTTCGTGCTCGCCACTCCCGCGCGGCTGCAGCGGCCTGCTCGACGTCTGCGCGCTCGCCGCACGGGCTGCGTGTGGAGATGGTCACGGCCGGTCCCGCCACCAGCGCCCCCGAGCTCGCCGACGCGATCGAGCGACGGCTGAGCTCCCCGATATGACCCGCTGGCTGGCCGGCGTCTTCGATCCGAGCGGCCGTGGCGAGAGCTCGCGCCTGGCGCGCGCGCTCGACCCGCACAGCGCAACGCTCATCGAAGAGGGCCCGCTGAAGCGTCTGCCACACCGGAGCCATGAGCGACGCGCGGGCGCCCATTTGCCTGCTCGACGGCTACGTGGACAACGCCGAGGAGCTCAGCACAGCCCTCGGCTTGCACGTCGAGCAGCCTCTCGAGACGCTGCTGGGCGCCGCCTGGCGACGCTGGGGTCGCGAACTGCCGGCGCGGCTGCGCGGCGAGTTCGCGCTGCTGGTCTGGGACGAGACCGTCGGGGAGGGGCTGCTGGCGCGCGACCAGCTCGGCGTGCGCTCGATGTTCCTGCACGAAAGCTCGGGCGCGCTGTGCTTCGCCAGCGAGGTGCGCCACCTGCTGGCGTTGCTCGCGCGACGCCCCGCGCCGGACCCGGTGAGCGTGGCGCACTGGATAACCATGAGCAACCGGCCGGGCTCCGCGACCCTGTATGCGGGGGTACGCCGACTGAATCCCGGCGGCGCCCTGCTGCTGGACCGTCGCGGCGTCCGCGAGGTGGCCTACTGGGAGCCCCGCTTCGCGGAGCCTCTCGAGGAATCCGAACCGCAGCTCGCTCAGCGTGTGCACGCAGCGCTCGATCGCGCCGTCGACAGGAGGATCAGCCCGGACGGCCTCACCGGGGTGCTGATGAGCGGAGGCCTCGACTCCTCATCGGTCGCCGCTGTCGCCGTCGCACGAGCCCCCGGCCGCGTCACCGCCCAGGCGGCCGTGTTCCCAGAGCATCCAGCCGTCGACGAGTCCGATCTGATCGGCGAGCTCAGGAGCGCACTCACCCTGCCCGGCATCACCGCCGAGGTGCGCGCGGGCGGGCTGGTGGCGAGCGCGCTCGAGTCGATCGAGGAGTGGCAACTGCCTTTGCGCAGCTGGGGCGACTTCTGGGCGCTGCCGCTGCTGCGAGCCGCAGCTGCCCAGGGCGTACGGGTCACACTGGGCGGCGACGGCGGCGACGAGCTGTTCGGCGCGCGCGCGCAGCTCGCGGCGGATCGCCTGCGCGCCGGACACCCACTTCAGGCGCTGGCACTCGTACGCGAGCTGCCGGGCGCTGGAGACCATCCGTCCCGGCGCGAGGTCGCCCGCATCTTCGCCAACACGGCGCTCGCGGGCGCGTTGCCGTCCCGCCTGCACCGCGCCCTCACGCTGCGCCCCGCCGCGCGCGGCACAGCACCGGCCTGGCTGCGACCAGGGCTCGCTCGCGAACTGGCCCGCACCGACGATCCGCTGGCATGGAAGCGGTTGGACGGCCCGCGCTGGTGGGCTCAGACAGCGCATGGCCTCACACGCGGGGTCGAGGAGACGGGCGTGTTCGAGCACCAGCGCCGGCGCGCCGCTTCAGCCGGTCTGCAGGCGCGCCATCCGCTGTTCGACCTCGAGCTCGTGGAGCTGTGCCTGCGCCTGCCCCCAGCGTCCACGTTCGACCGCTACCG
Source organism: uncultured Solirubrobacteraceae bacterium (assembly GCA_963813055.1). Lineage (GTDB taxonomy): Bacteria > Actinomycetota > Thermoleophilia > Solirubrobacterales > Solirubrobacteraceae > Palsa-744. The sequence continues at coordinate 170,454 of CAWEXM010000004.1, read as the reverse complement.
CAGCCGTCCGGTGCTGCGCGCCGCGATGGCCGGCCTGCTCCCCGACTCGGTGCGTCTGCGGCCGCAGAAGGCGCTGTTCGACTCGTTGCTGATCGACTGCCTCACCGGCGCCGACGGGCGTCTCGCCCAGGAGATGCTGTCAGATCCGCGGTCCGAGCTGAGGGCCTACGTGGATCTGCCGGCGATGGCGAGCACGCTGTTCGATACCTCCGCCGACGGGCATGCGCGCTCGTTCCGCTGGATGTGGCAGGTGTGGCGCCTCGTCAGCGCCGAGTGTTGGCTACGATCGCAGACGCTCGACGGAACCTCGGCGCTCGCCCGCCGCGCGAGCGCGCCGCGCGTCGAGAGCAGGAGCGCCTCGATTGAGGCTGCACCGCATGGCTAGTACGTTTTTCCACCTTGACGGAACCCCGGCGTCCTTTACCCTAGTGGCAGCAGTAAGGCCGTTTCGTGTTGGCGAGACGGACATCGATAGATAAGGATCATCCATGGATGAGATCAGGACACTGGCCTATGAGGCACCGCAGGTCGTCGACTACGGCGACCTTCAGGAGCTGACGGCCGCTTGTCTTGGCGGCACCGGCGGAGACGCCTTCGACCCGTCAGGTACCGCTGGGGGCTACACGGTCGGCGCGAGCAACCCCGCTGCCGGCTGCAAATCAACGCCGTAAGGCGCTGGCGTAACACCTAGATAGCGACAACGCGCGGCAGTCTGGATGACTGTCGCGCGTTGCGCGTTCTGGCTCGAGCGCAAGTTCACACGCGAGCGTGCCGTTAGTGGCGTATGGCAGGCGCTGTCGTCAAGGCTCGTTCCTCGAGCGCTGCGGAGGGGGCGACAAGCGAACCGGTCGTGTTGATAGCCGAGCGCGAGCCCCGTGAGAAGCTCGCTGAGATCCTTCGGCTGGAAGGCCGCGATGCAGTCGCCTTCGACGACGTCCGGTCGATGCTCGCACGATCCTCGGAGTCGAGCCCAGCGCTGATCGTGCTTTGGATCGACGACACCGCCTCCGGCATGACGCGCCACATCGAGCCGCTGGCTCGTGCATTCGCCGAAACGCCGATCGTGCTCACGTGCACAGCCATCGAGCCGTGGGGAGTGCGAGCCGCGCTGACCGCCGGTGTCGTCGGAGTGGTCCTCTGGAAGGATCTGTCGTCCGCACTGGGCCCGTGTGTGCAAGCAGTGTTGGCCGGTCAGACCTGCGTGCCACGATCAAACTGGCGCCAGCTCGAGCCACCGGCGCTCTCCTCACGCGAGAAGCAGATCCTGGGGCTGGTCGTGATGGGCTACATGAATGGGCAAATAGCCGAGCAGCTGTTCCTCGCCGAGAGCACCATCAAGAGCCATCTGTCCTCGGCATTTCGCAAGCTCGGCGTGCGCTCGCGCAACGAGGCGGTGAATCTCATCCTGGATCCTGAACGCGGTCTGGGCATGGGCATCCTGGCGCTGGGAGGCGAGCCGGTGAGCCCGCCGATGGCTGCATCTCAATGAGACCTCTCGCTCCGCCCGCCACGGGAAGAACCCTCCGCGCTACGCTCGCGTAGATGCGCAGTCGAAAGCCAGACATCGCGTCGGTCGGACGCACAGCGACGCTGCGAGGAGCCTCGGCCATCAGGCGCATGGGGTTCTCCAACAGCGTCGCCGCGACGATCGCGCTCACGGGAGCCGTCACACTGCTTCTGCTGGCGACAGGTTGGGCGATCGTCCACGGTCGCATCGGCACGCTCATCGCCGGAGCTGTCCTGATCTGCGTATGCAGACTGGCCTCGGCTCAGCGCGGAGTATTCATCGGGGTGCTCACGCTGGCCGCCATGAACGGCATCCCAACGATCAATACCGCTCGCTACGTATCTGGGCATTTCACCGCCCAGGATCTGGTCGTTTGCACGCTCCTCGCCGTCGCCGCGGGCTGGGCTCTGCTCGATACGCCCCCACAACCACTCAGCCGGGCGGGACGGATTGCCACCGCCGCCGCAGGCCTGCTCCTGCTGTGGTGCCTGTTCACCCTCCTGCGGACGATCCTCGTCGAGCACGTTCCCACAATCGCGGCCATAGCGTTCGCGCGTGACTACATATATTTCGCCGTGCTGCTGCTCGTGCTTGCACGCGTGCGACTCACGGGCCGCGACATCAGCGCCCTGCTGATGACCCTCACCGTCGGCGTGTGCTTCTTCGCCGTGGTCCAGATTGCGATCGCGCTGGGCTTCGGCAGCCCAGGGACACTGATCCACGTGGGCCACACCCTGCACCAGGATGGTCTTACGCGGGTGTATTCACAGATGACCGACCTGGTCAGCGCGGGCCTGGCCCTCAGCCTTGCCGCGAGTCTCGCCGCGCCCCAGCCTGCTCTGCGAAACGCCGCGCGCCCCGTCGCCCTGCTGTTGACCACGAGCGTCGTGGTGCAGTTGACACGGGCGCGGTGGATCGGGCTGATCGCGGCGTTCGTGATCGTCAGCGCGTGGCTCATGCTCTACGGCGGCAACGGTGCGATCTCGGCGATCCTGCGTAGACGCATGGTCGTCATCGCCATGACGATATGCGTCGCTCTCGTCGCGGTGCTCGTGGTCCTGCCGGGCATCTTCTCGAGCGGCCCGTTCGTCGAACGTCTCACGTCGATCTTCTCAGACATCGAAAGCGGCGGGGGGACCGTCGCGGTCAGAGAAGCTGTCACCAGAACGATGAAATCGTACTTGGGTGGACGGTGGCTCGAAGGGCTCGGCTTCATCTCGCCATCCGTTCACTACTACCAGGGCTTGCCAAGTGGATCCATCGAGGACCCCGACCTGGGCGTACTGAACGCGATCATGCCGATGGGCGCCGTCGGCGCGGCGCTGATCTACCTCACCCCCATCCTCATGTTGTTCCAGTCCCTGCGGCGGTCGTCCGGGCCGAGCGAATACGCTTGGCTGCGCTATGGCGGCGCCATGTGGCTGGTGGCCACATTGGTCTCGTCGATCACCCTAGTCACACTTTTCAGCCCCAGCGGCCTGACACTGGCAGCTGTTCTCTTGACCGTCTTGACACAGCCGCTCGTTGCGGGCAGGCGGGTGCCGGCCATCTCCCCCGCGGCGGCTTTTACTCCGGTCGCATACGGACGGGCCATGGGAACGCAGTCACATTGATGCCCACACGTCGGCGCGCAAGCACGACGAGAATGCCGTTCCAGAGCACCAGGCTCCCCGCAAATGCGATCGCACCTCCGGTGACGCCGAGCGGCGGCACCAACGCCACCCCCAGCGCGACGTTGGCCAGCAGGCCACACACCATTCCCACCACGGCCGCGCGCTCGTGGCCCGTCATGATCAGCACGTTGCCCGCCGGCCCGGCTGCCGCGTTGACCAACTGCCCCACCGCGATGATCCGCAGCGCAGTGGCTCCGCCCTGGAAGCCATCGCCAAAGATGCTCAAATAGACGTGCGGGAAGACGACGAACGCTGCTGCGATCGGCACTGAGGTGAGCAGCGTTGCCTGAGCGACCCTGACCGTCGCGGCCTCCAGCCCCTCGCGATCTCTGCGAGCGTGCAACCGAGCTATCGCCGGAGCCAGTGGCATGTTCGCCGCCACGAGCACCAGGACGATTATTTCTCCCGCCTTTTCGACGACGCTGTACACACCCGCGGCGTGAGAGCCGCCGAGCGAGCCGACGACGACAGTGGTGAAGTTGTTGTTCAGCAGCCACACGCCACTGATCAACATCATCGGCAGAGCAGCGCGAATCCACTCACGCGTTACGTAGGTCGGTCGCACCGACGCGAGGACCGCCGGCAGGGCCCTGCGCAGCGTCACGCCTCCGATGACGCACGCGACTGCCACGGCTCCAACGTTGATCGCCAACGAGCTCGTCGAGGTGAGCGCGCCTTTCCCAACAACTCTGAGGGCGCCAATGCCGAGCAGAATCAGAATCGGTCGTAGGAGGTACTCCGGCAACTGGCCAGTCACCACCCGACCGAGCGCCTGCATGACCGCTTGACGAAGCAGCGTCAAGGCGGTGAGCGGCACGAGCAACATGCCGACGCAGAATGGCCAGCGCAGAGATGGCGTCAGCCACATCAGAGCCACCGCACAGCCGATCACGGCGATCGTGGCCGACACGATCAGAACGACCTCGCTCGCGCGCAGCACGAGACCCTTCATCAGATCCCACCTGGCCTCGGTCTCGTACACCGCGACGCCGCGGACGACGAACCGGTTGAGCCCGAGCGTCGCAACGATCGTCAATACGCCCGCGCATGCGACCGTGAACGCGTAGCGTCCATATCCCGCGGGGCCGAGGAAGTGAGCGAGCAGCACGGCGGCCCCGAAGCCCATCAAGCTCGAGCCGCCCTGCAGCACCGCAGTTGTGAACGCACTGACGAGCATCCTCCGAATGGAGGGACGCATCGCGTGGGCTGGGCCCGGCTCGACCATCTCCGTTATTGACACCGCGGACTCGACTGTCGTCACGACAGCCTGCGAGCTGCTGTGGACCGGCTCGTCTAGCTCAGCCACGGAGGGTCCATCCCGAGTAGAGCGGCAAGCTCTCGAGCATCCGGCTCATAGTGCGCGCGGAGTCGCTCGAGCGTCTCCTGGTCCGAGTCCCCGGCGTCGACCGCGCCGCGACGATTCCAGAGGTCCATCCTGTAGTTGGCGCGACTGAACACACGGTCGATCTGACGGCGCCTGGTCTCTGGCAGAGCGTGCCATAGACCCTTGGCCGTCGAGCTGCCCGTCAGCGTTCGCTGCAGCGCCCAGGGATTGAGGCGAGAGTAGGTCCCGAGCCACGAGACACGCCGCTCGGCTCCCCCGACCCGATAGCGAGCCCCAAGGTTGTCCGGGACGAAGTCGCTCCGCACGTCGACAAACTCATAGATGCGTCGCAGAAGCTGCTCGGGATCGCGCTCGAGCTCCTCGGTGAACAGTACGAGAATCTGCTCGCGGGGGAAAACATCGAAATACCCGGCCAGGATCCGCCCGTACTCACCCCAGGCCACATAGCCGGTCAACTCTCGCGGCTCGCGACGCGCATTCTCGAGGGCATCCGCTCGCAGAAGCTCGTCGATCGCCTGCCCGAACGGACGCCGCTCGATTTCATTCATCAATGCCATTCGATGCTGCGAGTGGGCACGCTCCACGGGGTCACGAAGGATTGCGATCAAGCGCACGTTGGGAAGCCGTTCGCGAATTCGCAGAGGCACGGTGCGCTCGTCGTATCCCCGCTCACCTGTCGCGGGGTTCGGCTGCTCCCACAACCCGCCCACCATGTACTGGGGCGTGGCGGTACCCCACTTGTCGCTCTCCTCAGCAAGGCCCAGAGCCTTCCGGATGTACTCCTCCCAGCCCCGGGAGTAGATCGCCTCGTGACTGAAGAACGGAGCCTCCTTACCGGAGGGGAGACTGAGTTCCGGATGCTGTCGCAGATACTCGAACAGAGAGGTGGTCCCCGCCTTCTGGGCACCAATGATGATGAAGTCAAGTGCGTCCTTCACGACAGACTTGGAGCCTACTATACGACCGCTGAGGCCGTTGCCCTCGTTGGCCGAACCGCACATGCAACGTTTACAATCCCCAAGCCACCCCCAAACCGGGTATGCTGCCCTGGGAAGATGAGCGGCGAGCGGGCAGTCAACACACGTTTATCGGCCCCTCCCTCGATATCAGTCGTCTTTGTCTCCTATAACTCCGCAAAGACAATCGGCGCGGCAATTCAGTCTGTCGAGAGACATTTGCCGCACGCCGAGATCATCGTGGTCGACAATGGTTCCACAGATCAAACTTACTCAATCGTGCGCAACTCGAACGCGGCCATGCTGCTCGAGGGGCATGGCAATGTCGGCTTTGGGGCAGGGGTTAATTTGGGAGCCAGAGCCGCGACTGGCGATCTGCTGCTCGTTCTCAATCCCGACGCCGCAATCGTGCACGCGGATCTCAATCCCCTCTCTGAGGTGACATCCCTTTCACCCATCGGAATTCGGGGGTGCCTGCTGCGCGACGGACATCGTTCTCGCTATCTGACATATGCCGAATGGGGATGGCGACGAGAGTTGTGCTGGCTCATGGCGCAGTGGTTCTTCGTGCCACGGGAGATCGACATGCGACGCCCAAGCACGCGATTGAAGAAGTCGCGTATGTGGATTTCAGGTGCCGCGTTCATCGTCGGCCGCAGTGAGTTCCTGGACATGGGCGGCTTTGACGAGGACATCTTCCTGTATTGCGAGGATGTGGACCTCTCGCGTCGATATCGTGAGCGCGGCACAATGCTGGGCACGACGAACGCGATCGAGATAACGCACGAAGGCCAAGGCTCCTCGCAAGGCGACCACGAGCAGATTCAAGGCTGGGCGCTGCTCAGCTTCCTCGAGTACGTGTCGAAGTGGAGAGGACCCGATGAGGCCAAGCGCGCGGCGCGCACCACGTTACGGCTTCTGGATGCCATATCGATACTCGCGAAAGCACTCAGCGCGGTTCCGCTGATCGGCCAGCGCGCCGCCGCCAAGGCGCGGAGCGCAGCTGTCGTGCGAGCGTCCTTCGTCCACAGTGCGGCCGCTCCCCCCCGCGCCGGTGCGTATCCGCGCTCCCGAGCGTCCATCGCAGCGGTCACGACGTCCTCGAGAGCTGCCTGATGCACGTTGCCATCGTCACCCCCAACCTCCATGGTGGTGGCGCCGAGGCGATCGCGCGACAGTGGATTGCCGAACTGCAGTCTCAGGGTCATTCGACGACCGTCTACGCCTATGCACGCGAGCAGCCGGAGGTGGAGCTTCCACGCGGCGTGACCGTCCACCGGATGAGGCGTGGCGGAGGTCCGCTGCGTCCCGCGCTCATGCCTCGCTGGCTGGGGGCTCGCATCCGCCGCGACAACCCTGACGTCGTCCTGTCGTTGATGACCTTCAGCAACGTCGTCGCTTTGTGCGCGCTCAGGTTCGGCCGCCGCAGCACGGTGCCGCTGATGGTTTCCGAGCACAACGTGCAGAGCCTGCAGGCGGTCAACCTGCGACGACGCAACAGGGTCACGATTTGGCTCGCGCGTCGTCTGTACAGATATGCCGCCGGCGCGCTCGCGGTCTCCCACCCCGTGGCCGCCGAGCTGGTCTCGGCGTTTGGCGTCCCCGCTCGCCGTATCTTCGTCGTCCCCAACCCTGTCATCGGCTCCTCCTCGAGCACGCCGGCGACGGCGGACCCTCCGCTTCCGAAGGGTCTTCACCTCGTCCTGGTGGGGCGCCACGCCGAGCAGAAGCGCCCCGGCCTCTTCCTGGAAGTCCTTGACGACCTCGCGCACAGGGGTGTGGAGGTCCGTGGCAGCGTCATCGGCGACGGCCCCCTGCGGGAGGCGATCGAACAGCGCGCTTCGCAACTTGGGCTCGACGTCGCGTTCCTCGGGTGGAGAGAGCCCTGGTGGGAGGCCGTGTCGGACGTCGACTGCCTCGTTCTGACAGCCAACGCGGAGGGACTCGCGAACGTGCTCGTCGAGGCCGCAGCCGCGGGGATACCCTCGGTCGCCTCCTCTCGTGCGTTGGGTGTCGCAGACGCGATCGTACCCGGCATCACCGGCGAGCTGGCCCTCGGTGACAGTCCCGAGGCATACGCCAGCGCGGTACTGCGTGCCGCACCACTCACACTGAGTTCGCCGATCGAGATCAGCGCATGGCTGAACCGCTTCTCGAGCGCTCACAGTACGGCGACTCTGATCGCCGCCCTGAGCGCCATCAGGCAGTAATTCGGGCGTCCGCCCGTTGATACACTCGCCGCCCGACGCTTGACTTCAGCGCTATTGCCAATGGCCCTTCCAACATTCCTCATCATCGGCTCCATGAAGTGCGGCACGAGCAGTCTTCATCATTATCTGGGAGAGCATCCGCAGATTCAGAAGCTGCCCGCCATGAAGGAGACAAACTTCTTCTCCGGCCCACCCGAAGGCATCCCATACCCCCCCGGCTCAAAGCGGATCGAGCGGCTCGAGGACTATGAAAAGCTCTTTGATTCCGCATTTGAGGTTCGCGGCGAGGCTTCTCCCTGTTATGCCCTGTATCCGAGGCGCAAGGGCGTACCGGAGAGGATCAAGGCGGTGGTCCCGGACGCAAAGCTCATCTATCTCGTGCGCGACCCGGTGGATCGCGCGGTATCCCATTACCACTTCGGCGTCGCCGTGGAAGCGGAGCGTCGTTCACTGCGTGACGCGCTGACCGATTTCAGCGATCCAAACGCTCTTTACACATGCCCAGGCTTCTACGCCGCGCAGCTCGGAAGGTACCTCGAGCACTTTTCACATGAGAATATTCTCATAATCGACCAGGCCGACCTCCTCGCCAATCGACAAGCCACCCTCAGTGAGATATTCGCCTTCCTTTCCGTCGATGACTCGTTCGTGTCCCCGCGCTTCGACGAAGAAGCCAATACCGGCAAAGAGCTGAACACCTACTCATATTTCGTCATCCTCCACCGCCGCGTGCAGGGATCGCTCCTGTTGCAGCGGCTGGTTCTTCAGCGGCTCTCACCAGGCGTGCGACGCTCCATTCGAAGGTCCATCCAGAGACTCTTCTCTCAACCCCTGGAGCCGCCCGAGCTGGATGACTACACGAGGAGTCGCCTGCAGGAGCTCTATGCCGCGGACGTCAGCCGCCTGCGCGCGCTCACCGGCAAGCGCTTCGCGAGCTGGAGCGTCTAGCGCCAAGCCGGGACGCTAGCGAGAAGCCGCCGCGTAGAGCTCTCCGAGCTGCGCGTCGATCACCGCGACGCTCCGTGTCTCCAAGCAGAATCGCCGGCCCTGCTCGCCAATGCTCTGGGCCCGCGCGGGCGTCGTCAAGAAATCGATCAATGCCGTCGCAAGACCAGCGTCGTCATCGACAGGCACGAGGATGCCTCCCTGCCGAGCGAGATCTGGGATGCCCCCGATGGGCGTGCTCACGAATGGACGCCCGGCACCCATCGCCTCCGTCAGCACCATCGGCATGCCCTCTGCGCGGGACGGCAACACGACCACCCGCGCCGCGCGCAGCAGATCCCTCATCGCCGTGGCGTCCACCGGCGCTCGACACTCGAGACCGTCCAGTTCTGGCACGACGAAGTCGGCCACAGGGCCCACCATGATGCAGCGAGCGTCCGGGCGAGCAGCCGTCACGAGCTGCCACGCTCGGCACAGGACATCGGCTCCCTTCCTGAGGCCGATCTCTCCCGCGAACAGGACGATCGCCTCGGTCTCCCCCGCACCCACGGACCCCTCATCCATCGAGACCGGGTTGGGCAGGATCTCCACCCGAGCCCGTGGCGCGATCGTCCTCACCAAGCTGCACACTTCGTGATCTAGACACGTGATCACATCGGCGCGTCTGAGGACGCTCCTCGCCAGCCGGCGATGCCTGCGTGCGAAGGGCAGGAAGTCAGCGCCGTGAATCGTCACGACGGTCGCCCTGCGCAGCAGCCGAGCGAGGAGGACGATGGCCCCCTCGCGGATGAACGACCCGTCCTCTGCGACGTGCACGTGCACGATGTCGTGCTTTCGGGAGCGCACGACGTGCCTCGCCTCCCTGAGGGCCAGGGGAAGGCTCGCAAGCCTCGATCCCGGTCTCCAGGTTGGATGGGAGACGACCGACCCACCACCCATCTGGTGCTCTGTGAGCACACGGATGACGCTGCCCATCCCGCCGACGTACCCCGGATCGGGGCCGAAGTGGTGGGTCGTGCGGTCGCCTACCATTCGGCCTCTCGTGGGGGGAGATGCACGCAATAAACTATGCCATAGCTCAACACAACCGCCACGTTCGGGCGTCGAGCATAAATCTCGACGGTGCCGTGACAGCTTCGGCCCTGCTCCTGCGTTGTTTAGTCATGCCGTCCCACGTCCGCAACGCTGCTCAGCGCGAGGTTCTGCTCGTGGCCTCCAGTGGCGGCCATCTGCTGGAGCTCATGCAGCTGGCCGATCTGTGGCCTCAGCAGAGGCGCCACTGGGTGACCTTCCCGACGACCGACGCGGCCCCCCTGCTCGCGGGCGAGAAGACGACGTGGGCGCACCATCCGACCAACCGCAACCCCCAGAACCTGATCCGCAACCTCGTCCTCGCGCTGCGCATGGTGCGTCGCCGCGACATCCAGGCGGTCGTCACCACGGGAGCCGGCGTCGCGGTGCCCTTCGCCATCATCGGCCGACTCGCCGGAGTCAATGTCGTCTACGTCGAATCGATGGCGAGAGTCACCTCGCCATCGCTCACCGGACGCTTGGTCTATCCCTTCACGCACACCTTCATCGTCCAGTGGCCCGGCCTTCAGCGCTTCTTCAAGCGCGCCCAGTGCTTCGGAGCGGTCTTTGATCCTTCTTAGCCTCGGAACCCACCAGCAGGCATTCCCGCGGGCGCTCGATCTCGTCGAGCCCTTGGCGTGGAACGGCCAAGACTTCGTCATCCAACACGGCAGCACGCCTTCCAGGCCGGAGATGCCGAATGCCGAGTGGATCGAGTTCATGACCTACGAGAGCGTCGTCGATGCGATGGCACGGGCCGACAGCGTCATCTGCCACGCCGGCGTGGGCACGATCATGACCGCCCTGATGGCTGGACACACGCCGGTGGTCATCCCTCGCCAAGCCGAGCACGGCGAGCACGTGGACAACCACCAACTGGACATCGCAACGCGCTTTGCGGATCGCGGTCTGGTTCGGTGCATCACGGCCGATGCCGACCTCGCAGGGCTACTCCTCCCCCGCGCCCAGAACAGCGCCAGGCGGATCGGAAAAGGCAGCGTCGAGCTGCGTACGGCGGTCGCGAATGCCGTGGCTGCGGAGCCGCCAGCAAGGCGCAGGCTCCCGAGCTTCTCGCTCGTGCGCAAGCCTCAGCGCTGAGCGCTCTGCGTCAACTATGTCGACGGATGGGGCGCAAGCTCACGATTGCCGCACTCGCTGCGGGCAGTACGACGCGGAGGGTCCGCCGTGGAGATACCCGCACGGGGTGCGCTCGCCAACGTCCGCTCGTCCCGACGCGAGCGCGACCGAGCGTCACCCCGCGCCTAGCCTGCGGCGACGCGGCCACGAGCGATTCCACCGTGGCTGAATAGCCAGACATCGGTATGGACACGGGCTGGGCGCCACCGGAGACGGCGAGATTGTCGAGCGCGATCCTGAGCGTGCCATCTGAGGCGATCGTCGCCCAGGTCGTGAGATTCGGCGAGGGCTTTCCAGCGACCAGTCGCGTCGGCACGAATCGGCCGCCCTCGAGACGGCTCGCAGCGAGCATCCCGTAGTACTCGGGCTGCGCCGTCAACGTGCCGTCGTGAGCAGCGCGAGGCCCTTCGGCGCAGATGGGGCTCTCTGGATCACCGCCACAGACACCCCCCAGGTTGCCATGGAAGTTGAGACCCCGCGCACCGCCGTCGAGCGCCCGCAGCGTCCAGTCGAGGGCCCAGAGCGCACTCCCGAACACCGGGCTGATGGCGGCGCTCGCCATGCAAGCGGTGTCGTTCGTCTCCCCGATCCTCGTCGGCGACCCCGAGAGGGCAGCTCCGCTGGCGAGCGTTCCCAGGACTTCGTCCTCCAACTGGCGCTCCGCCGGCGAGAGCAGTCCGCTCAGCGTCGGCGCCACCGCCGGTGGCTTGCCCGGACACGTGCTCGTGCCGTAGAAGTGCTGTGTCAGCTCGGCGAACATCCGCCCCGAGGCGCCCAACTGCGCGAGCCACGCGGACTTCTGGGTCGTCGCGGGACCGAACACGGCCACGCCGGGCGCCGCGGCGCCCAGTGCCTGGACGTAGTTCGCAGCCTCGCTCAGGTATTCGCCCAGGCCGTAGGTAGAGGGGCGCAGGCCGAACTGCGGGTGGCCGAAGTCATCTGGCTCGTTGCCAAGCTCGATGCCGAGCAGACGCGTGCCGAGAACTCGCCTGGCGACGCGCGCCTCGTCGGCCGCGCGAGCGGGTTCGAAGTGGCCGAGATCGACGCCCAGGAGCACCCGCCAGCCGGTCGCCCGAAGCAGCCCGTTCAGCCGCGAAAGGTCAGCCGGCGTGACGGTGCTCGTAGCCCACGCGGGAGACGGTTCGCCACTGCTCGTCCACCACGACGCATCCACGCTGTTGCCGCCGACGCGAAGCACCGCTGGCCCCAGTAGCCGCATCAGACGTACGAGCGTCGGACGTGTCGCGCTGAGCCGACCGCGGCCCAGTTCCCAGGCCTCCGTCGAGAGCCCCACCGCGCCGCGTTCGAACACATTCCCGGGCCGCTTCTTGTCGATCCTCAGCGTCGGCGCCGACGCATGCCGCATAGTGGCGGCCGATCGAGCCCACAGCCCCGTGCAGGCAGCCACCAGCATCACCGCCAGCACCGCAACCACACGTCGTCCGTTCATGCCTATGGTGCCGACCACATCGACGTCCCATAGCCGATTTGGCAGGACGTCAAACTTTCGCAGCCGGCGCCAGTTCCTCCACCGGAGGCACCCCGTTTGCCGACGGAGTGGCAACAGCAGCAGGAGCGGACTTGCTGTCCCGCGCGTAGACGTAGGCGTTGGGACGACCGGCCCTGGACCCGTTGGCGATGACTCCCAGCATGGGTGCCCCGCTGCTGGCGAGAACCTGGTGCAGTCGCTCCGCGGCGTCACGTCGGCTGCGCCCCACCCAGCCCACGACCACCACGCCGTCGACCTTCGTCAGCAGGGGAAACGCGTCGGACACCACGGTGAGCGGCGGAGTGTCGATCACCACGAGGTCATAGCTCGACTTCGCCCGTTCGAGCACCGCATCCATGGCGTGGCTCGCAAGCAGCTCAGCCGGGTTCGGCGGCGGCACCGCGCCGGCTGTCAGGACGTCCAGCGTCCTCCCGTCGGCAGCGTCGGCGGGAGACGCCTCCAAGGCCACGTGCTGCGTGGCGTCCCCTATCGACACGGCGCCGATCAGCACCTCGGCAAGACCGGGGCCGCCTTGGATATCGAACTGCCGAGCGAGCGTCGGATGGCGTAGATCCACCTCGAGCAGCAGGACCCGCGAGCCCAGGCCAGCCGCCGCCTCGGCCAAACGGCGAGCGATAGTGCTCTTGCCGTCCCCCGGGGCGGCAGACGCGACCACGATCGTGCGCAACTCGCGATCCACGTTGAAGAACCGCAGGTGAGCACGGATCAGACTGAACGCCTCTGCCTCGGCGGGTGGCAGGATCGATCGTCTCCGCGTGCGATTGCGCTTGGAGTACGCGAGCGCCACCGTCTCCGGGACGACACCGAGCAGGGGCAGGCCGTAGATCGCCTCCAGATCCTCGGGCTCCTTCACGCGACGGTCGAGGCGCTCCAGCACGAACGCCAACACGAGGCCGATCAGCAGGCCCAGGAACAGGCCCAGAGCGGTGTTCCTGGAGGTCTTCGGCGAAGACGGGCTGGAGGGCGCGGTCGCCTGTTGAGCGACCTGCACGTTGCTGGGATCCAGTTCGGACAGCAGGCTCAAGGACTGCACCCTGTTCTGGAGCTGCAGGCCATCCGGCCCGATCCGCTGCTGCGGAGAGAGCGTCGCCAGCTGCTTGCGCACGAGCGCCAAGGCCGATTTGAAATAGCTTCGGTTTGCGCTCTTCTGCTCTTTTACGAACTGGTCGGAGTACGTGTTGGCGATCGCAGCCGACAGCACCGGCGAGGGAGACGTCGCCGCGACGGTGACCACTCCCGATTCGCCCTGCGATCCGATGCTCAGGCTGCCCGCGACCTTGCCCGGGGTCAGACCGTGGCGCAGGACGATTGCCGTCTGCACCGCCATGTCGCCGCCTCTGACCAGTTCGAGATCGCTCGCCTGCTTGGCGGCGATGCTGGCGCTGTTGGTGCTGGCGCTCGACAGTCCAGCGATCTGCTGGTTGAGCGAGTTGTCGCTGAAGACGAGCGACGCGGTCGCCGTGTACTTCTTGGTCTGACGCTTGGAGAGCACGAACGCGGCGCCGGCGGCGACGACCACGCACAGCACGATCAGCGGCAGACGGCGACGAACGACACCAAGGATCCGCTCAAGGCTCGGTGCTTCTGAATCCTGCTGCACGTCGTATATCCTCTCAGATCGCTGCAGTTCTTCGAGTTGCTTGCGTCTAAGAACCGTCCCCATGCGTGAGAACTTCTGGAATGCAGGATAAAAGATCCTTAAGCGCCACGACGCGCGGACTCGGAATGGATCTGCCGCTGCTCGCGTTCCTCGGCGTGACGCTGTTGGTTCGGGTGCTGACCGACGATCGTTCCTCCCCGGACAGCCGCCACAGCGGCAGCCTCAACCTGTCGGGGGCGATCGCGGTGCTGTTCATCCTCGTCGCCGCCGGCCTGCTGCTCCACCGGCGCCGCGGGATCAGGCCCACGGCTCTGGCCACGGCGTGGCTGTGCGTGTGGACCGCTATCGCGGTGGGAACCAATGGCGCATCGGCTGAGACCCTGCGGGAGGGCGTGCGCGAGGGATCGGTCATCGCTCTCGCCGTGATCGTATGCAACACGCGCAAAGTCGTGACAGCACCCGCCGCCGCACGGGTCGTCCAGCTGATCGGCTTCGTGCCCGCCGCGCTCGCCGTATATCAGCTCGCGACCGACACAGGCATGAACATCTCGGGCAACATTCGCGCGAACGGCACCTTCGCCCACCCCAACAGCGCCGCGATGTTCTTCGCGATCGCATCCGCCACGTCGCTGTGGCTGTACTTGGACGGTGGGCGTCGTTTGGACGCCGTCCTGACGGCGCTTTTCGCCGCGGGCGTCCTCTCGACGTTCAGCATCGACGGCCTCGCCGCGCTGGTGGCCATGCTGGTGGCCCTCGGAGCGCTTCATGCCGGCCCCCTGCGCATCAAAGCCGTCCCCTGGATGGTCGCGGGACTGGCGGTGTTCGCGTTCGTCGCGACCCCGCTGGGCTCACATCGCATCGCAAGAGCCTCCACCACCAACCTCGCGGAAGCCAACGGCAGCTCGCTCTCCTGGCGCATTCACAAGTGGGAAAAGCTCCTCCCCGACTGGGAACGCTCACCCGTGATCGGTCACGGTCTCGGCACGACCATCACCGAACCGGGCACGCCCGGCAACCAGTACGCGGGCGAGCCCCCACACAACGAATACGTACGCCTGCTCGTGGAGACGGGTGTCCTCGGACTGGCGACCGCGCTGTGGGCGGTTGCGATCCTCCTACGTCGCATGCTCAGCACGAAACGGACCCTCCGGATCCGTGCCCCGGGCGTCCCGGATGCGCCCGCGCTCGCGCTGGTCATCGCCGTCGGGTGCCTCGTCAACGCACTTGCCGACAACACCTTCCTCGACAGCCCCACGTGCTATGCCGCGGCGCTGATCGTCACCGCCGGCCTGGGCATCCCAAGCGGCGTGCGTCGGGAACGCCAAGAGCCAGCGCCCTCTGAGGCGCTTGCTCTCTAGGTCCTCAGGGCAGCGCTTCCGGTGAACGTACGAGGCGCGCGACCGTAAGGCCGTAACGGGTCAACATGCCCGCGCAACGGGCAAGCGGCGACCGGGCGCGCCGTTTTGCTCCGCTGCGCGCCTGCTCGTCCAACACCTCCGTCGGAGGCAGCAGCTGACGCCGCACAAATGCTCCCAATCCCCCCGTCGGCGCAAGCAGCCCGTCGATCAACCCCATGTCGGCGTACAGCTGCGAGGCGCTGGTACGCGGGTTGGGATTAGCCAGTCGCACGGCCATTCGTCCGCGCACGCCAAGCTTGCGAGTCCTCCCCACGATGCGCGTTGCCGGCAACCCGACGGTGTGCTCGGCCACGCTGATCGCAACCGCGACCGCACGCGCGAGCTCGGGATAGGTCTCGAGCAGCTCATCGACCGCTCCTGGCGGCAGGTCCGACCCGCACTCATCCCACCACGCGCTCAGGTCGGCCGCCAGGCGCAGATCGATGAAGCCGTCGCGAGCGTAGAACAGCAGCAGGGCTACGAGCTCGTCCGCGGGCGCCGGACGCCAGTCGCCGGCAGGATGCCCCGCGGGCGGCAGCAGTCGCTCGCGCGCGAAACGCCGCTCATACCAGTGCACACGCCAGTGCAGCTCCACCGGCGGGAGCTCGTCGCGTCGATGCACGAGGACGAAGTGCAGCAGCGGCAGGCCGTCGTCGTGCACGTGATCGGTCGGCTCGTCATAGCCGAGGCCGCGTACCACCTCCACAGCGTCCAGCAGCCGCTCTGGCTCCACCAGCAGGTCGATGTCGCTCGACAGGCGCCGCCCCGGATCGCCGTAGATGGCCTCGCCGAAGAGCGGACCCTTCAGTGGCGCGGAGCGAATCCCCGCATCGGCGAGCATCGCGGTGAGTCGTCTCGAGACGAGCTGCAGGAAAGCACCCTGGCGGCGCCCCGCCTCCAGCGCCTGCTCGACCGTCGCGACGAAGGTAGAGC
This sequence comes from uncultured Solirubrobacteraceae bacterium, assembly GCA_963813055.1. Taxonomy (GTDB): domain Bacteria; phylum Actinomycetota; class Thermoleophilia; order Solirubrobacterales; family Solirubrobacteraceae; genus Palsa-744. Next base: position 154,170 of record CAWEXM010000004.1, on the reverse strand, counting down.
TCGCGGCTGCATCCGCGAGCTCCACGATGCGCGGTCCGAGAACCGGCAGCAGCTTGCGACGTCGAAGCGTCTCCGCCAGTTGCACCCAGTCCACGTCCACCATCAACCGCCCGGCGTGCTCGCGCATCGCCTCGCGGCGGGCCTGCGTGCCAGCGCTGAGCAGGATCAACTGCCGTTCGGCTTGAGCAGAGGTCATCCGAGCTGACACTCGCATGCAATCTACAGACTTCAGCCCAGCGAACCATCCACGAGCGGCCGCAAAGCGACCGCTCGTGCTTGGCCGTTATTGCAGTTCCATCTTCAGCAGCTGCAGATGACTCCAGGGGAATTCAGTCAGTAGTTTGCACTGACACTTTCCTTCGAAATACCCGTTCGCTCCCGTGTACGGGTTCGTACCCGTCGGCGTCGGGTCCTGCGCGTAGAAGGTGATGTTCGCTGACCTGTCACGCACATAGATCCCATACTTCTGTGCCGCTTCGGCCATCATCAACATCAGGTGAGGCAGGTGAAGCGTCGACAGATCGAGGTTCGGATCCAGACGCAGATGCGCCCCCTCGGGCAGCGAGGACAGCGCCGTCGAGGTCCCGTCCGTGCGCTGCGCGGGCGAGGCCCACACCACGGCACGAGGCCCCGGGACCGCCATCGCCAGCGCGTGGTTGATCTGACCCATCGCCAGGTCTTCGAGCGTGATCAGACCACCGACGATCGCCAGCGAAGATGCGCTCGATCCCCACTGCGGTTTCGCGCCGGGCCACGACAGCGACGTGTACACGCCCGGGCCCTGGGACACCTTTTCCATCGCCCCTCCCCACTTCGCCATGGGGCCCGTGAGGGTTCGTTCGAAGTTCCAGAATTCCCACAGCTTGTCCGTGCTGGGCTGCCACACCGCGAGGGTTTTGTCCGTGCCTTTCGCCGGCTGCGCATTGGCCGGCAACGGCACCGCCGACCATGCCGCCTGAAGCGGCCAGCCCGAGGAGTTGGGCTTGTTGACCACGACCTTCACCGTCGGCTGGTTCGCCGGCACCGTGTAGAGCGGAACGGAGTATGCGGTCGTGTTGATGTTGAGGCTGTTTTTCGGGCCCTCCAGAGCGACGACTTTGTTGAATGCGCCGACGATGAGCGCTGAGTTGGGGTCCAGCGGCGCGTTCGACGGCAGTGGTTCGTTCCAGAGGCTCGTAGGGGAGAAGAATTGGAAAGGAGCTGCCGCAGAAGCCCGAGACGAATCCGGTTTCGAGGCGAGCAGAATCACGAGCGAGCCCCACAGGACGAGGCCCAAAAACAGCATGGAGATTCGGTACGCCGAACGGCGACGAATGAGCAGCATGAGAGAATCCTTGTCGTGAGCAGGCGCCCGCTTGGGGCTGTGCCTGTAGAGGAAGAGGGAAAGTCCGTCGCTGCACGTATCGGACCAGCGCTCAAGCCTGGTGAAAGGGCGTCGTCTCCTTGGACTTCTGACACTTCCTCGGAAATCGTTGCGCAGCTATCGCAACCTATGCGTAGGTATGAACCCCACGCTCAGCCCGCGGTCCGCGCGCCCACTTGCACCATGCTTTATGTTCAGTAGATGAGCTTTTTCCCACGGCGGCAAGGAAGCTGCCATCCACGTAAGCGAGCGGCAAGGACGCTCTTCCCCCTGGCTATCGCCGCGATGGCGCTTGCGCCCGCTGGCGCGCAGGCGACCGTGAATCCGCTGCTGAGCGGGTTCACGAGCGACTCCGTGACCCTCCCCGGCGCCACGGCCGTGGCGGTCGCGAGCCACTACGCGTATGTGACCGACTACTACGCCGGCAAGCTCACGGCGATCGACATCTCCAACCCGTCGGCGCCCGTAATCGCTGGGTCCAGCCAAGCGAGCAACGCTCTCCTGAACGCCTCCACCGTCAACGTCTCAGGCGGCTATGCGTATGTCGTCGCAAAGAACCGCAATGGCGTCAAAGGCTCGGAAAGCAACGACGACGGCACCGGCAACAGCTTTACGATCCTCGACATCCACACCAATCCGGCCGAACCGACGATCGTGGGCTCGGTGCACGACTCCAACACGCTGTTTGGCGCCTACGGCGTGGCGATCTCTGGCCACTACGCGTTCGTCGCCTCCCAGGGCTGCCTCAGCGGCCAGCCCTGCCTCGACCACTCGGTCGGCTGCGCCTTCGCGGTCATCGACATCAGCAACCCGGCCGCACCGACGATCGTCGCGGCGATTCACAGCACGCCCCTGCCGCCGCCGTGGGGAGGAACCGGAGCCCTCGGTCACGCCACATCGGTCGCGATCTCCGGCAACTACGCGTACGTGACCGCCGCCTATCAAAATCGCCTCACGGTGGTGAACATCGCCAACCCGCTCAGCCCCAAAATCGTCGCCACCCCCAAAGACACCGTCGCCCTGCAATTCCCGGTGGACGTAGCGGTGAGCGGCCAGTACGCGTATGTCGTCGACCAGATCTCACCCGGTCGCCTGACCGTCCTGGACGTGAGCAACCCCGCCAATCCGGTGATCGTCACGTCACTGGCCAACTCGGCGCTCAACGGCGCGTACCGAATCCGGGTGCGCGGGGATTTTGCGTATGTGTCCGCATCCTCCGCATCTGACGTGGCGGTGGTGGACATCTCCAACCCGCTGATCCCGCGCATAGCAGCGACGATCACGGACGGCACCCATCTGAGCAAGACGACCGGACTGGATATCGACCCGTCGGGAAGCTATGTGGTGGCCAGCTCCCCATATCTCACCACCCAGACCCAGCCGACCTATCCACCGTACGCCCTGCAGTCCGGCGGGCCGACTCTGACCGGGACCGTCTCGGCCATCACCCTGGATCCCGCCCCGATCGCGGTGACGATCTCGCCGGCCTCGCTGCCGACCGACCCCACGGCGCAGACATCCGCGAACTTCAGCTTCTCCGTCAACGACGCTGTCGCGTCCGTGCGCTGCCAGCTCGATGGAACCTGGCTGCCGTGCACGACTCAAACCAGCCAGACATACAGCGCGCTTGCGGGTGGAGCGCACACGTTTGCCGTGCTGGCGACCGATGCGGCCGGGCTCACGAACACCGCCACCTACAACTGGACCGTCACCGCACCGGTGAACACCGCGCCGCCGACGATCTCCGGAACGTCCGCCGTGGGACAGGTCCTGAGCGCCTCGACCGGATCCTGGACGGGATCGCCCACGTTCGCCTACCAGTGGCTCAGCTGCGACGTGAACGGGCTCAGCTGCCTGCCGATCGCCGGGGCGAACACCTCGACCTACACGCCTGGCGTCGCCGACGTGGGATTGACGCTCGAGGCGCAGGTCACCGCCACGACGAGCGCGGGATCGACCTCGCTCGCTTCCAGCCCCACGGCCGCCGTGAGCGCCCCACCGGCCAGCACCTCACCGCCCACGGTCAGCGGATCCGCGACACAGGGGCAGACCGTCTCCGCGTCCACCGGCTCGTGGTCCGGATATCCAGCGCCCACGTTCGCCTACCAATGGGAACGCTGCGACCAGACCGACGCGAACTGCAACGCCATCAGCGGCGCGAGCAGCTCCACCTACACCCTCCAAGCAGCGGACGTCGGCTCGACGGTGCTCGTGGTCGTAACCGCGACCAACACCGCCGGCTCCGCACAGGCCAACTCGACCGCGAGCGCCACGATCACCGGCCCGCCCGCCAACACCTCGGCGCCCACGATCAGCGGCACCGCGACACAGGGACAAACGCTCTCCGCATCCACCGGCACATGGGCCGGCTACCCCGCGCCCACGTTCGCCTACCAATGGGAACGCTGCGACCAGAGCGGCGCAAACTGCAACGCAGTCAGCGGCGCCACCTCCTCCACGTACGCCCTCGAAGCAGCAGACGTCGGCTCGACGCTCCTCGTCACGATCACCGCGACCAACACCGCCGGCTCCACGCAAAGCAGCTCCACAGCCAGCGCGATCGTCACCGGCGCACCCGCCAACACCTCGGCACCCGCGATCACCGGCACCGCGACACAGGGGCAAACGCTCTCCGCATCCACCGGCTCGTGGTCCGGGTACCCAGCCCCCACGTTCGCCTACCAATGGCAACGCTGCGACCAGGGCGGCGCGAACTGCAACGCCATCAGCGGCGCGAGCAGCTCCACCTACACCCTCCAAGCAGCGGACGTCGGCTCGACGCTGCTCGTCACGGTCACCGCCAGCAACACCGTCGGCTCCACGCAGGCAAGCTCGACCGCCGGCGCGATCGTCACGGGCGCACCCGCAAACACCTCGGCGCCCACCATCACCGGCACCGCGACACAAGGACAAACCCTCTCCGCATCCACCGGCTCGTGGTCCGGCTACCCCGCGCCCACGTTCGCCTACCAATGGCAACACTGCAACAGCCTCGGGCAGAGCTGCTCCGCGATCGCGGGCGCAACCGCCTCCACCTACACCACGCTCTCCGCCGACGTCGGCTCGACGCTCCTCGTCACGGTCACTGCGAGCAACACCGTGGGCTCTGCGCAAAGCAGCTCTATCGTCAGCGCGATCGTCACGGGCGCGCCGGTCAACAACTCTCCACCCGCGATCACGGGCAGCGCGACCGAGGGCCAGATGCTCAGCGCCTCGACGGGCTCGTGGTCCGGCTATCCCACACCATCGTTCGCATACCAATGGCAACGCTGCAACAGCCTCGGGCAGAGCTGCTCCGCGATCGCGGGCGCAACCGCCTCCACCTACACCACGCTCTCCGCCGATGTCAGCTCCAAGCTCCTCCTGACGGTGACGGCGAGCAACACCGTCGGCTCAGGACAGTCCAGCTCGGCCACGACCGCCGTCGTGACTTCCGCCGCAGGTCCGCTGACGCCATTGCTCGACAACTTCGCGCGCGCCAACAACACCGGACCACCCGGTCCGAATTGGACACACATGGTTGTTTCCAGCACAAGTGCGACGAATGACCTGTTCATCACCAATCAGCAGATCACAGGCCGCTCTGGGAGCAACGGCGACTTCTGGAACCCACAGACGTACGGCCCCAACAGCGAGGTCTGGATAACGGTCGCCGTCAAGCCGAACGTCGATCTCGACCCAGTCGTGCTCGGGCTTCGCTTCCAGAGTCCGGGCGCCGCCAACGCGAGCGGCTATCAGGCCTACTACATCTTCCGCTCGGGCCAGGCGGATCAGTACCGGATCAGCGCTCGCGTCAACGGGATCACCGGCGCGACGCTCGCGAGCGCGAACGGACCCACGCTCAGCGCGGGCGATCAGCTCCTGTTCAGAGCGATCGGCACGACACTCGAGCTGTGGCGGCTCCACACCGGCACGTGGACGCGTATCCTCACCGCGACCGACAGCACCTTCCAGAGCGCGGGCTATCTCAACCTCACCGCCCGTAACGGCACGGTCCGGATGACGAACTTCGGCGGAGGAACGCTCCCTTGACGTAGAGTCTGGAGGATGTGGTTCGTCCCACGGGGAGGAACGTCGACCACAGCCCGGCGGTGGCGGGTACCCATGCGGTTGCTCGCAACCGCCGGGCTGCTCTGCGCGACCGCCACCGGCGCGGCGCCGGCCGCGGCGAGCACGATCACCGGCGCCAGTCTCGCCACCTGCGAACCGGGCCCGTGCCTGCTGGCCGCGGGCGTCGAAACGGTGGAACTCGCAAACGTCAGCAACGACGACGGCACCGCCTCGACGCGCACCTACGCGATCGAACGGCCGCAGCACCTCATCGGCCCAGCGCCCGCCGTGCTCGTGTTCTACGGGTCCGGCGAATGCGACGTTTCCTCGTCCACGAGGTTCCGCCAGCTGTCGGCGGCGAACAGGTTCGTGGTCGTCTACATGGCCGTGCCCTGCGGCAGGGACAACAACTGGGACAAGCGCAACGTCGACTCGACCACCACAACGACGCCGGACGACGAGCCTTACGTGGACGCGGTGGTCGCCGACATCACACGCTGCCCGGGCGCGTGCGCCGATCCGCAGCGCATCTACGCCGCCGGGATGAGCAGCGGCGGCAACATGGTCGCCGACATCATGTGCGACCCCCACAACTCGCCGCTCATCCGCGGCTACATGATCGACAGCTCGAGCCTGCCGCTGTTCAACGGCGAACCGCACTGTCCGAGCACCAACCGCAGCTTCTTCGCAATGCTCGCACTCAGCAACCTCGGCCTCGACGCGGGCCTCTACTACGACACCGACCCCAACAGTCCGCATCTCGACGTGCCCGCGTTCGCGGACTGGGCCGGGCGCAAGCTCGGCTGCTCCAGCGGGCCGGTGCTCGGATCGCTCGGCTCCCCCTCCGCGAGCACTCTCACCTACACCTACGACGGCCCGTGCGCGTATGTCAGCCCGGGGTCGCCGGCGGTCATATCGCTGGGCGTGCAGAACGGCGCCCACGGCTGGGGCTGCCAGGACTCCGACCCGCTCGCAACGCCGTTTCTGTGCCCGACGCTGCCCAACCCTCCGGGGCTCGACCCGAACGGGCTGCCACAGACGAACGGCCTGTTCGTCGAGGAACAGTTCTGGAACTTCGTCGCCCAGGGGGAATCCTCCTCCGAAGCGGCGCCGCCGGCTGGCGAAGAACCGCCCGCCGAAGAACCGCCCGTGAGCACTCCGCCCGCCGGCGTCCCGCCTGGTGGCGGCGGCTCGCCGCTGCCAAGCGCCGCCGGCGTTGGGGCGCACATCGCAAACACGCCCGTCGGCGAAGCCCCGCAAGCGTGGATCGCGCTCGGCGATCAGTATGCGGCGGGAACCGGCGATCCTCCCTACCTGACCGGAGACCCGCAAGCCGACCGCTGCCGCCGCTCCAAGACCCCGTTTCCCTCGATCGCCGCCGGGCGGCTCGGGATCGCACCCTCGACCGTGTCGGTTCACGCGTGCTTCGGCTCTGGCGTACCCCAGTTCTTCAGCGCCACCGGACGGGATCGGGAACCGAGCCAGCTCAGCTGGGTCAGCTCCGACAGCGACGTGATAACGCTCGCGGTCGGCTGGAACGACGCGTCTATGCCCGCCGCGATCGAGCGCTGCGGCCGCGCACCCACGCGCTGCAGGGCGGTATGGGGCCGCGCGTTCGGCGCCGCGCTCGGCGTGCTGGGCGCCTCGTCGCGCCATCCGCGCTCCCTGCGGCATCTCTACGAAGCGATCGCCTCGAAGGCGCCGGTGGCGGTGGTGGTCGCGCTCGGCTACCCGCAGCCGTTCCCCGCGCACCCGCCTTCCTCCTGTCGGATCGACTCCGGCCGGCTCACGTTCACGCGAGCGGCCATGCGCTGGGTCGATCGCGAGGTCGCGCGACTCGACAGCACGATCCGTGACGCGGCAGACGCTGCGCACATCACCTACATCTCCGGCTCCCATGGCGCGTTCGCCGGGCATGAGCTGTGCACTCGGCGCCCGTATCTGAGCGAGTCGTTCAATCCCAACCGGCTCGGCCAGACCGCGCTCGCCACGCTGCTCCTACGCGCACTCGAATAGCCCAACGGCACCTGCCGTTGACCCGTCGGGTGTCCAGCCTCGCGTCAGCTCGCCGGGTGCAACTGGGAGCGCCCGTTGCGCGACCCGGCATCGGCGCCGGCTTCGCTCAATGCGGAGGCGAGGATCTCGAGCGCCTGATCGAGCGTCTCGCGCGAGACGTTCAGCGGCGGCAGCAGCCTCACGACGCAGTCTCCGCGCCCGCCGAGCTCGACGATCAGCCCACGCTCGATCGCGCCGCGCTGCACGGCGGTCGCGGCCTCGCCGTTGGGGGCGCCCGTGGCCGGGTCGACGAGCTCGATGCCGAGCATCAGACCGCCCCCGCGCACGTCGCCCACGATCGCGTGGTCGCGCTCGAACCCCTTCAGCGCCTCCATCGCGTGCGCGCCGAGATCGCGGACGTGCTCGAGAATCCCGTCGCGTTGCATGATCCGCGCCGCCGCCACGCTGGCGGCGAAAGCGAGCTGGTTGCCGCGGAACGTGCCCGTGTGGGCTCCCGGCGCGAACTTGTCAAGGCTCTTGTGGTGCATCAGGATCGCCACCGGCATCCCCATGCCGCCGATCGCCTTGGAGGCCACGATCGCATCGGGCTCGATGCCGTGCTGCTCGAACGCGAACCACGTCCCCGTGCGCCCGCCGCCAGTCTGCACCTCGTCTGCGATCAACGGTATCCCCAGCTCTCGCGTCAAACGCCGCAGGCCCTGCACGAAGTCGCTGGATGCGGGGATCACGCCTCCCTCGCCCTGAATCATCTCGACGATCACCGCCGCCGGCAGCGGGATACCGCCGAGCGGGTCGCGCAGCGAGCGCTCCAGATACTCCAGGCATCGCTGCCCGCTCTGCGCACCTGCGCCCAGCGAGCACCTGAGCGGATACGGGTATGGGAAGAAGTGCACGCCGGGGACACGCCCTGCGACGCGCTCCTTCTGCTTGACGAGCCCCGAGATCGTCATCGCGGCGTGCGAGGAGCCGTGGAACGCGCCTTGAAAGGCGACGATCTCCGAGCGGCCGGTGGCCGTCTTGCACAGCTTCAGCGCCGCATCGACGGCGTCCGCGCCGCTGGGCCCGCAGAACTCGATGCGCATGCTCGAGCGCATGCCCTCCGGCAGCAGCGAGAGCTGTGTGGAGATGAACTCGTCGCGGATCTCCGTGGGGAAGTCGAGGCCGTGCGTGAGCAGCGGAAGCTGGTGCGCGATCGCGTCGACCAGCTCGGGGTGGCTGTGGCCCAGCGGCAGCGCGCCGGCGCCGGTGAGGAAGTCGACGAAGACGTTGCCGTCGAGGTCTTCCACGTAGGAGCCGGCGCCTCGCTTGATCGCGATGGGCAAGCCGCGCGGGTACGTGCGCACGCTCGACTCGTTCTGCGCCTGGCGCTCCAGGAGACGAGCGGACAGGGGCCCGGGCACCGGTGTCCGTACCGACGGTTCCTGCTGGAGTGTCTTCTGAGCCCCGTTCAGCCCGTTGGAAGACAACCCCCCGCTTGACTGCACTCCAGTCGACTCGATAGAAGAATTGTAACGCACGCAATTTCCTTTTTTGATGGCCGGCCGACACCGGCCTCTGCCAAGATGTCGGCCGTGCGCGCGCATTTCCTTAGCGCACGTCCGATAGCTGCTCCGCAACCCAACGTCAGGATGAGCGTGAACGAAGGCCCCGCAAGCGCACGGAGATGGAGCCTCGTCGTCGCTCTGGGTGCTGTCGCGCTGCTCGCGGGCGGCTGTGGCGCCACCGCAAGCCTACCGTCAACCCGGCTTGCCACGCGGCCAGGATCCGTCCGTCCGCAAGGCAGCGTCGACGCTGCGACGGACGTTGTCGGGCAGTCCGCGGTCGGCAGGAGGCCTCCGCCGGTCATCCACCTCCCACCACGGTGGAGCCACAGCAGACGCGTGCCGCTGGTGATCGCGCTGCACCCAAGCGGCGGTGATCCCGCGAAATTCGAGGCCAAGTCCGGCTGGGACAGGGTCGCCGACGAGCATGGCTTCGTCGTCGCGTATCTGGGGTCGGGGCCACCGGCGTGGAAGTCCCCCTCCAACGTCGCCTACATCAAGTCGCAGATCGCGTCGATCGAGGCACGCTACGACATCGACCCTCACCGCGTGTACGTGACGGGGTTCTCCGCGGGGGCCTACATCTCCTATTTCGTCGGCTGCCGGCTCAGCGCCACGGTCGCGGCGATCGCCCCCGTATCCGGCGGCATGCTGCCCCAGCGCTGCAACCTCACGCGACCGATCTCAGAGCTCACGATCGTCGGCACGCACGACATCGTCCCCCTCTCCGGCACCGCGAAGTTCCCGTCCCCCGCCAAGGTGACCGCCCTGTGGCGGCATCTCGACCGCTGTTCGAGCAGGCCCGTCCACGTCACGGTCGCGGGGCCGGCGACCGAGCGGGTCTGGCCGTCGTGCGCCGAAGGCACCGCGGTCGGCTTCTACGTGATCGCCGGCGGGCGCCACGTGTACCCGGGATCGCCGGGGCTGGCTCCCTCCGATCCGGACGCGCAGTACAAGGCGAGCGAGGCAGTGTGGGCCTTCTTCGCGGCCCACCGGTCGCGCGGCTGAGCCCGCGACCGGTGGCGATGCGAAGCGACCGCTGCCCTACGCCGCGGCCGGCGTCGCGTCGTTCGCGTGCTCCATCTTGCCCATCGCGACGATGATCTTGCGCTTGCCCACGAACGGGCGACGCGCGTGCGCGACGATCATGTTGTCGAGCGCGATCAGGTCGCTCGTCTGCCACGGCGCTTCCACGCACAGCTCCTCGTAGACCTCGCCGATCCGGTTCATCACCTCGTCGGGGATCGGCGTGCCGTCGCCGTAGTACACGTTGCGCGGCAGGTCCTCGTCGGCGAACAGCTGGCGCAGCGCCGTGCGCGTCTCCTCGTCGAGGCACGACACGTGGTGCAGCTGCACCTGGTTGAAGAACAGCTTCTCGCCCGTGCGCGGATGCGTGCGCACGCCCTTCGCGAGCTGCTTGACGCGCAGGCCCAGGTCGGTCCACTCGCACGTCATGCCCGCGTTCGCGCAAGTGCGCTCGACCGCGGCCTTGTCGTCGGTCTTGAAGAAGTCCTGCCACGGCACGTCCACGCCCTCGGAGAAGTTGCGCACGTACATCAGGCCTTTGCTCGCGAACGCGTCGACGATCTCCTTGTCGAGCTTCTCGTAAACCTCGCGACAGTCCAGCAGCGGGGTCTCGCCCTGCTGCTCGGAGGGGGTGACGCAGAAGAAGAACTGCCGCGTCGGCCAGCTGGAGAAGTGCGAGCTCTCGTTGTGGAACAGGATCATCTTGTCCGGCGGGTAGGGCGTGGAGTGGTAGATCCGCTCGCCGCTCTCCTCGGGAGGCAGGTCGCCGTACTCGCCGAACAGCTCGCCCGCGATCGTCGATGCGACGGCCTCGAATTCGGGCGCGCCCGTGAGTGGGAAGCCGCGGAAGATGATCGCTCCGTAGCGGTCCATGTAGCCCTCGAACTCCTCGGAGTTGCTGGAGCACCAGGCCGCCAGATCGACGTTGTCGACCGCCGGTTCGATGACCAGCGGCATGTGGTCCTCGTTGCCCGGCAGAAAGCCGGTCTTCACCAGCTCGGTCGTCTGTACCGCCTTGCGACGCATGCCTCTCAGGCCACCAGCGGCGCCAGACGGTCCTTGTTGTGCGCTCATTCCCACCTACTCCTGTCCGGGCATGCTGCCCTCGTTCGTGTCCACTATCTGTCGCTCCACGACGCGCCATCCCTGGCGCGCGTAGAGCCACAGCCGCGATGTATCCAGCCTGATCGTCGCTCAAGTCCTCCATCTACCACTGCCCCGGCTCCTCATCGCACCAGGCGGTGCGCAGGAGCGCGGCGGGGGCGTCAGGTGCAAGTGTGACATCGAAACTGTCCAAAGCCAAATTCAGCCCATCTCCGCGGGCCTTGATGAACGCCTCCTTGCGAGTCCAGCAGGCCAGGAAGGCGCGCGACTGCAGCCTCCACCGGCAATGCGCGCAGGACGCTCACCTCCGCCGGTGAGAAGAACCGCTCCGCGACACGCCCGCGGCTGCGGCCTGCACGCTCCAGCTCGACGTCGATGCCGATCTCGCCCGCCGTGCTGAACGCGTACAGCGCCACCGAGCCGGAGTGGGAGAGGTTGAACCACGGACCGCCGCTCAGCGCCGGCTTGTCGAACTGTCCGTACTCGAACGTCAACTCACCGGGAGCGGCTTGGCAGTAGTTGGCGAGCAGCCGCCGCAGCAGCGCACGGCCGACGATGTAGCGCGAGCGGTCACGCTCGAAGCGGAAGCGGTCCGCGCGCGCGAGCTCCTCCGCGGCGAGCAGCGAGCGCATCCGAGCGACCGTGTCGGCGGGACGCGCGAGCGAGGCGCGCCACACGTGGACGTCTCGGAGCGGCAGATCCCAACCGCCGGGCGCGTCGTCGAACGCCAGCGCCCGAGCGGCCTCCTCGCCCCTGTCGATAGCCGACAGCACGTCAACAATGGTAGGGACATCCGCTACCATCGACACCACGTTTGGGCCGGCCGCTGCGGATGAATGCGACTGGAACGGACGATCGGACGCCTTCAACATCACTATTGCGCGTGGAGCCAGAGGCTATTCCGACAGAGGACAACATGACGCGTCCAGCTCATCAGGAAGAGGAGCCGATGCTCACCGAGGCAGAGCGCCAACGCTTGTTGGTCGACTTCAACGACACCGCCCGCGACTATCCGCGGCAGTGCATACACGAGTTGATCGCCGTGCAGTCACGCACCGTCCCCGAGGCGGTGGCCGTCGAGCTCGGGGACGAGCGGCTCACCTACGCCGAGCTCGAGCAGCGCGCCAACCAGCTCGCGCACCACCTCGTCGATCTCGGCGTGGGCCCCGACGTGCTGGTCGGCATCTGCATCGAGGCGTTCGCTGGAGATGGTCGTCGGGCTGCTGGGCATCCTGAAGGCGGGCGGCGCTTACGTGCCGATCGACCCCGCCTACCCGGCCGACCGTCAGGAGTACATGCTGAGCGACTCCGAAGCGCCGGTGATCGTGCACGCAGGAGCGCGCTGCGGCGACTCCCTGCCCGTCGGGCGCGGCTCGCGTCGTCTGCCTCGACCGCGACTGGCCGACGATCGCCGCCATCCGACCGAGCCTCCCGCCGTGGACGGCGGACCCCGAGCAGCTCGCGTACGTGATCTACACGTCCGGGCTCGACCGGCAAGCCGAAGGGCGTGCAGATCCCGCACCGCGCGCTCGTGAACTTCCTCGCCACGATGCGCGAGAGGCCGGGCCTGACCGCGCAGGACGTGCTCGTGGCGGTCACCACGCTGTCGTTCGACATCGCGGGCCTCGAGCTGTACCTGCCGCTGACGACGGGCGCGCGCGATCGTGCTCGCCCCGGCGGAGACGAGCGACGACCCGCGCGCGCTGGCGGCGCTGCTCGAGCGCACGCAGGCGACCGTGATGCAGGCGACGCCGGCCACGTGGCGGATGCTGATCGACGGCGGCTGGCGGGGCGGCCGGGCTGAAGGCGCTGTGCGGCGGCGAGGCGCTGCCCGTCGCGCTCGCCGACCGCCTGGTGGCGGCGCGGCCTGGAGCTGTGGAACATGTACGGCCCGACCGAGACGACGATCTGGTCGACGTGCGCGCGGATCGAGACGCGGGCGAGACGCTGACGATCGGTCGCCCGATCGCCAACACGACCCTCTACATCCTCGACGCGGCGATGGCGCCGGTGCCGGTCGGCGTGGCGGGCGAGCTGTGCATCGGCGGCGACGGGCTCGCGCGCGGCTACCGCGGCCGCCCCGACCTGACCGCCGAGCGGTTCGTCGCGCACCCGTTCGACGCCACGCCCGGCGCGCGGATCTACCGCACCGGCGACCTCGCGCGCTACCGCGCCGACGGCGCCGTCGAGTTCCTCGGCCGCATCGACCACCAGGTCAAGGTGCGCGGCTTTCGCATCGAGCTCGGCGAGATCGAGACGGCCCTCGGCCGCCATCCGGAGGTCGTCGCAGCGCCGTCGTCGTCGCGCGCGGCAGCGGCGCGGAGGCTGAGCTCGTCGCGTACGTGACCGCTCGCCGGGAGCCCGGTCGCTGCGCACGAGCTGCGCGAGTACCTGCGCGCAAGTCGCTGCCCGACTACATGGTCCCGCTCGACCGTCACGACGCTGCGAGGCGTTCCCGCTGACGCCGAACGGCAAGATCGACCGCAAGGCGCTGCCGGAGCCCGACGCGCGAACGCTCCGGCGCGCACGAGCTGGTCGGCGCCGCGCACGGCGCTCGAGAGCAAGCTCGCGGCGATCTGGGAGCGCGAGCTCGGCATCCACCCGATCGGCGTGACCGACGACTTCTTCGACCTCGGCGTGACCTCGATCGTCGCCGCGACGCTGTTCGCCGCGATCGAGCACGACCTCGGCGACAGCCTGCCGCTGGGCGCCATCTTCCGAGCGCCGACGATCGAGACGCTCGCAGCGCTGATCGAGGGCGAGCGAGGACGACCTCGCGCTGGACGTCGCTCGTGCCGATCCAGCCGCTCGGCTCGCGGCCGCCGATCTTCTGCGTCCACGGCGGCGCCGGGCACGATCCTGCATCTGCAGCCGCTCGCGCGTCGGCTCGGCTCCGACCAGCCGTTCTACGGCCTGCAGTCGAGCGGGCTGTACGGCGGCAGCTCCCCGATTCGCACGCGTCGAGGAGATGGCGTCGCACTACCTCTCCGAGATGCGCGAGGTGCACACCGGCGGGCCGTGGCTGATCGCGGGCTACTGCTTCGGCACGATCGTCGCGTTCGAGATCGCGCAGCGGCTGCTCGCGGAGGGCGAGGACGTGCGGATGGTCGCGCTGTTCAACGGCCCGAGCCCCGCGTGGATCCAGCAGTGGAGCTGGTACGGGAATCAGCCCTCGCACCGCAAGTCCAAGCCGCGGCCCGTGCGGAGCACGCGCAAACAGCGTCTGCTGCGCGCGGCGCGTCAGCCGTGGCGGCTGTTCACGTGGTTCTCCTGGCACGCGGGGCAGCGGATCGGCAAGCTGCGCGTGAAGCTCGCGATGGCGCGCGGGCGCCCGATCCCGGAGCGGCTGCGCGAGGAGTTCTTCTTCGATCTGCACGCGCGCGCCGAGCGCGCCTACGAGCCGACCCCCTACCCGCGGGACCTGCTCGTGTTCTACGGCGAGGGGCTCTACGAAGACCCGGAGCTGGGCTGGGGCGGCGTTCGCGGCGGGCGACACCCGCACGTTCGCCGTGCCGGGTGAGCACAACAACAACCGTGAAGCGATGAAAGAGCCGGCCGTGCAGTACGTCGCGGAGTGGATCGAGGATTATCTGGGAGATCTCGAGGCCACCCCGCGCGCCGAGGCCGCGAGCGCGACGTGAGCGATCCCCGCGCTGTGCGACTGAAGCGGCGACTCGGCGAGTTGGACACCCACGCTCGCCGTCGCCTTCCCAAGCCCGTGTACCGCTCGCTCGTCGGCGGCTACAACGGCCTGCGCGCGCGCAGCGGTCGCGGCCCCGGCAGCGGACGGCTGCTGCCGGACTTCGTCATCGCCGGAGCGGCCAAGGCCGGCACGACGAGCCTGTTCGGCTGGCTCAGCGAGCACCCGTTCGTGGAGCCCGCGTACAAGAAGGAGGTGCACTACTTCGACTACAACCACTTCCGCGGCGAGGACTGGTATCGCCAGCACTTCCCTCTCGAGGCCGATCGCGACCGCTTCGCCGCCGAGCACGGCCGGCCATTCATCACGGGCGAGGCGAGCCCGTCCTACCTCTCCCACCAATGGGCGCCGCAGCGGCTCGCGCGGCTCGCGCCCGACGCCAAGCTGCTGGTCGCGATGCGCAACCCCGTCGATCGCGCGTACTCGCAGTTTCAGATGTCCCGGCGCGAGCACGAGGAGCCGCTCGAGTCGTTCATGGACGCGATCGCCGCCGAGGAGGAGCGGCTCGCGCCGGAGCGCGCGCGGATGCTCGCCGACGAGACGTACAACAGCTGGCCGATCGGCTGCTGGTCGTATCTGATGCGGGGCCGCTACGCCGAGCAGATCGAGCGCTGGATCGAGCTGTTCCCGCGCGAGCAGTTCCACTTCGTCACGCTCGAGCAGCTCGCCGAGGCCCCGCAGCAGGCGCTCGAAGGCGTGCACGACTTCCTCGGCATCCCCGCCCACGACTACGCCGCGCTCCCGCGCCTGCACGGCGCGCAGTACGACTCGATCGGCGCGGAGGCGCGCGAGCAGCTCGCGGCCTACTTCCGCCCGCACAACGAGCGTCTGTACGAGCTCGTGGGCAGCGACTTCGGCTGGGAGAGCTGACGGGGATACATCGCCGCGCCGCTCGCCATAGGATCGAGCGATGGCGAGCACCGTCTTCATCACCGGCGCCGCGCGCGGCGTCGGGCGCGCCGACCGCGCTGGCGTTCGCGGCCGAGGGCGCGAACCTGCTGCTGAGCGACATCTGCGCCCCGATCGAGGAGTGCCCCTACCCGCTCGGGACCTCCGAGCAGCTCGAGGAGAGCGCGAGCAAATGTCGCGCTCTGGGCGCGCGCGTCGCGACGGCCGTCGTCGACGTTCGTGAGCAGGCGCAGATCGACGCGGCCGTCGAGCTGTGTCACTCCGAGCTCGGCCAGATCGACGTGCTCGTCAACAACGCCGGGCTCGTCGGCCCCGCCGGCGCGCCCGCGCACGAACTGGAGGAGGACGAGTGGACGACGATGGTCGACGTCGACCTCAACGGGCCGTGGCGCTGCGCCAAGGCCGTCCTGCCCGACATGCTCGCCCGTCGCAGCGGCGCGATCGTCAACGTCGCCTCCACCGCCGGCATGGTCGCGTTCCCGTTCTTCGCCAACTACGTCGCCGCCAAGCACGGCGTGATCGGGCTCACGCGCGCGCTCGCGCTCGACTACGCGCCCCACTCGATTCGCGTCAACGCGATCTGTCCGACGTCCGTGCGCGACGAGCCGGAGCTCGACTCCGCGATGCTCGGCGGGGTGGCGTCGATGCTCGGAGTGGACGCCGAGGACTACGAGGCGCTGTCGCTTCCACACCACCCGCTCGGCTCGCTCGTCAGCGGCGCCGACGTGGCCGCCGCGATCGTGTGGCTGTGCTCGGAGGGCGCCGGGCGCAGTGACGGGCGCGGTGATCCCCGTCGACGCTGGCTTCACCGCGCGCTGAGTCGCCACGGGCGCGCGAGCGTCGACCGGGCGGCGCGGCCAGTCCGTCGGCTTGGCGGCGCGCTCGTCCGCTACCTGCGCGAGCCGCGGCGGAAGCTGCGGATCCCGCCGGCTGGCGCGCCCTGCCCGTTCGCGTCCGCGTCCGTCGCGCCCTCCGAGGCGAGCGTCACGCCCAGCAGCCGTGTGTCGGGCCCGTTGACGAGCGTGCGCAGCAGCGCCTCGAAGTCCTTCGCCAGCCGTGCGATCGTGGGCGCGTCGAAGCGCGCGACGTCGTAGTTCAGTTCAGCGTCGATCCCGTCCTCGCGCACGTGCAGTTCGAGCGCCAGCTCGAAGCGCGCGTGGCCGAGGTCGACCGGAAGCGGGCGCGGCGCTCGTGCCCTGCAGATCGAGCGCCGGAGCGTCGCCGACGCGCACGCGGAAGTTGACCTGGAACAGCGGGTTGACGCCCGGCACGCGCTCCGGGCGAACGGCTTCGACGACCAGCTCGAGCGGCACCTCCTGGTGCTCGTAGGAGGCCGAGCACCGAGTCGCGCACGCGGCTCGAGCAGCTCCGCGAACGTGGGGTTGCCGTCCAGGCGCACCCGCACGACGATCGTGTTCGCGAAGAAGCCGATCAGGTGCTCGCAGGCCGGCTGCTCGCGGTTGGCCATCGGGCCGCCGAAGAGGATGTCGTCCTGGCCGCTGGAGCGGTACAGCAGCGTCGCGAAGCTCGCCAGCAGCAGCATGTACGGCGTCACGCCCGTCGCGCGTGCTCAGCGCGCGCACCGCCTCGGCGATCTGCGCGTCGAGCGTGAAGTGATGCGTCGCCCCCTCGAACGTCTCCGCCTCCGACGCGCGGGCGATCGGCGGGCAGCTCCGTCACGGTGGGCGCGCCCGGCGAGATGCGTGCGCCAGAAGTCCAGCTCGCCGTGCAGGCGCTCGCCCTGCAGGTGACCGCGCTGCCAGGCGGCGAAGTCGCGGTACTGCAGCGGCAGCTCGGGCAGCTGCGGATCGCGCCGCGCGAGGTTCGCCGCGTAGCACTCGCCGACCTCGCGGTAGAGGACCTCCACCGCCCACGCGTCGAACGCCACGTGGTGGGGCGCGAACAGGATCGCGTGCTCCTCGGGGCCGAGCCGGAACAGCGTCGTGCGCAGCATCAGCTCCGCCGCGAGGTCGAACGGCGTGAGCGCGCGCTCGCGCATCAGGCGCGCCAGCTCCGCCTCCCGCTCCTCGCCTGAGCGCTCCGAGAGATCCACCACGGGCAGCTCAACGTCCCATTCGTCGAGCACCACCTGGCTGGGCGTCGCCTGCTCGCCCCACACCAGCACCGTGCGCAGCGCCTCGTGGCGCTCGAACACCGTGCGCAGCGCGCCGTGCAGCGCATCGACGTCGAGCGGGCCCGTCACGCGCCACGCGAGCGCCGCGTTGTACGTCACGCTGCCCGGGCGTCAGCTCGTCGAAGAACAGCAGCTGCTGCTGCGGGAAACGACAGCGGATACCCGCCCGGCGCAGCGGCCGGTCCGGCGTTCGCCGCGCCGTTAGATCGGCGGGGCTGGCGGGCGAGGCGAGGCCGGCGAGCCGTCGCCGCGGCGACCTCGCCGCTCGACGCCGCGCCCGCCCCGCGCGCTGCGTCGACCACGCGCCGCGAACTCCCTCAGCGTGGGCTGCTCGAACAGCGCCCGCACCGAGAGTCGACCTCGCAGCGCTTGCGCACCTGGGTGACCACGCGCGCGGCGAGCAGCGAGTGCCCGCCGAGGTTGAAGAAGTTGTCATCCGCCCCGACGCGCTCGATCGCCAGGACCTTCTGCCACACCTCCGCGACCGTCTTCTCAGTCTCCGTCTCGGGCTCCAGCGAGTCGGCGGCCACCTCCGCCTCCCAGCTCGGCGCCGGCAGGGCGCGGCGGTCGATCTTGCCGTTGCGCGTCAGCGGGATGCGCTCGAGCGCGACGATCGCCGCGGGGACCATGTAGCTCGGCAGCCGCGTCTCGCAGGTGGGCGAGCAGCCCCTCGCGCAGCTCCGCGCTCGCTGCTGCATCGGCGTGCGCGTCGTCCGCGACCACGTAGGCGACGAGCCGCGTGTCGCCGGGCGCCGCCTCGACCGCGACGACCGCGCAGTCGCTGACGCCGCGCGTGCTCGCGGATCGCGGCCTCGATCTCGCCGAGCTCGATCCGGAAGCCGCGGATCTTGACCTGGTCGTCGATCCGCCCGCGGAAGTCGAGCTCGCCGTCGGGCAGTGCGCGCGCGCGACGTCGCCGGTGCGATAGAGCCTGCCCGACGCCGAACGGGTTCTCGACGAACCGCTCGGCCGTCAGCTCCGCCCGGTTCAGGTAGCCGCGGGCCACGCCCGCGCCGCCCACGTACAGCTCGCCCGCGACGCCGTCCGGCACCGGCACGCCGCCGCGATCGAGCACGTACAGCTGCAGATCGGGGATCGGCACGCCGATCGGGCTCGCGTCGCGCTCGCAGTCCGCCGCGCTGCAGCGGTCGATAGGTGACGTGCACGGTCGTCTCGGTGATCCCGTACATGTTCACCAGCGTCGGCCCGCCGTCGCCGTGGTGCTCGAACCACGGACGCAGCGCGGGCGGGCGCAGCGCCTCGCCGCCGAAGACGACGAACCGCAGCGCCAGCTCGCCCGCCGCGCCGCAGCAGGTCGTCCTGGACCGCCGCGAACAGGCTCGGCGTGGCGTTCAGCACGGTCACGCCGCGCTCGGCGACGAGCGCCGCGAGCGCCTGCGGCGAGCGCGTCGTCCACAGCGGCGAGATCACGAGCTCGCCCGCCGTAGCGCGAGCGCGCCCCACAGCTCCCACACGCTGAAGTCGAACGCGTAGGAGTGCAGCAGCATCCACACGTCTGCCGGCCCGAAGCCGAACCACTCCTCGGTCGCGCTGAACAGGCGGGCGACGTTGCGATGCTCGACCTGCACCCCCTTCGGGCGGCCCGTCGAGCCCGAGGTGTAGATCACGTAGGCCAGGTTCTCCGGCGCGACCGACCGTGACCGGGTTCGCCGCGCTCAGCGCCTCGATCTCGCGCGGCGTCGCCGTCGAGGCACACGACGGTCGCGTCGATCTCGCCGGCAGGCGCTCGCAGCAGCGCGCGCGTCGTGACGATCAGGCGGCGCGCCAGTGTCGTCGAGCACGAAGTCGCAGCCGCTCGCGCGGGTACTCGGGGTCGAGCGGCACGTACGCCGCGCCCGCCTTCAGCACAGCGAGGATCGCCGACGAGCAGCTCCAGCGAGGGCTCGAGGAACAGCGCCACGAGCGTCTCCGGCGCCGGCGCCGAGCTCGATCAGCCGGTGGGCGAGCTGGTTGGCGCGCTCGTTCAGCTCGCGCATAGGTGAGCGAGGCCCCTCGTAGCGCACCGCGATCGAGTCGGGCGGCGGCCGCGACGCGGCGCTCGAACGCGCTCGTGCATGCACGCGCACCGGGTACTCGCGCCCGCTCTCGCGCCCGGCCGCGAGCAGCCTGCTCGCGTTCCTCGCCGTCGAGCAGCTCCAGCTCGTCGATCGAGCGCGTCGGGATCCGCGAGCGCGCTCTCCAGCAGTCGCAGCGTACTGGCGCGAGAGCCGCTCGATCGTCGCGGCGTCGAACAGGTCGGCGCTGTACTCCCACGCCAGTTCCAGCTCGTCCCCCGGCTCCTCCTCGACGAACAGCGTCAGGTCGAAGCGCGACGTCGTGGGACGCGCGTCGTACGGCTCGGCGCCCTCGATCGGGAGCGTTCGCGAGCGGCACGTGCGCGCAGAACACCTGGAACAGCGGGTGGCGGCTGAGGTCGCGCTCCAGCGGCAGCCGCGCGACGATCTCCTGCAGCGGCGCCTGCTCGTGCGCCATCGCCCACAGCACCGTCTCGCGCACGCGATCGACCAGCTCGCCGAAGCTCGGCTCGCCTGAGAGATCGCCGCGCAGGGCGACCGTGTTGGCGAACAGGCCCGACGCCGTCCTCCAGCTCCGGCCGGTCGCGGCCGGCACGTGGTCGCCCCGATCACGATGTCGTCCTGGCCGCCGTGGCGGTACAGCAGCGCGTAGTAAGCCGCCAGCAGCGTCGCGAACGGCGTCGCCCTGGCGCTCGCGCGCGAACTGGCGCACCGCAGCGGTCGTGGCCGGCGCGAGCGGCACGCGGTACGTGGCGCCCGCGTAGCTGGGGGTCGCCGGGCGCGGGCGGTCGGTCGGCAGCTCGAGCGCCTCCGGCGCGCCCGCCAGGCGCTCCAGCCACGGCGCCGTCACCGCGTCGAGTCCCTGCGCTTCGAGCGCCGCGCGCTGGGAGCGCGCGAATCCCGGTACTGAGTCCGTCGGCTCATCCAGCTCTATCTGCTCGCCGCGGCGGTACGCCTCGTACAGCGCTCCCAGCTCGCGCATCACGACCGTCTGCGACCAGCCGTCGCACACGATGTGGTGGAACACCAGCTCCAGCACGTGCTCCTCGTCGGCGACGCGCAGCAGCACGGCGCGCATCAGCGGGCCGTGCTCGAGGTCGAACGGGCGACTGGCGAGCTCGGCGACGATCCGCTGCGCCTCCCCATCGGGGTCCTGCTCACCGCGCACGTCGAGCTGCTCCAGCTCCACCGCGCCGTCCGCCGCGCACACCGCCACCGCGCGCCCGTCGCGCGTGACGAACGTCGTCCGCAGGGCCTCGTGACGGTCGATGACGACGCCCAGCGCCCGCCGCATAGCGTCCACATCCACGTCCCCGTGCAGGCGAGCGCCGATCGGCATGTTGTACGCGGCGCTCGAGCCGCCCATCTGCTCCAGGAACCACAGCCGCTCCTGGGCGAAGCTCAGGCGAGCGTCCCCGTCGGCGCCTCCATCGGCGCGCCCGTCGCGCGCGCCCCCATTACGCGCGGGCGCGGTTGGCGTCGGTGCGGGCGCCACGGGCGCGTCGGGCAGGTTCGGGAGAGCGCGCGCGACGGCGCTCGCAAGCGCCCCCACGGTCGGCCCTTCGAGGAAGTCCACGAAGTCCATCTGCACCGACATCCGCTCTTCGAGCGCCGCCAGCATGCGCACCGCCGCGAGCGAGTTTCCGCCCAGCTCGAAGAAGTCCGTTTCGGGCCCCACGTCCCGCACCTCGAGCAGCTCGCTCCAGATGTCCGCGATCGCGGACGCGAGGGAATCCTCCGACGGGACGAGCACGCCACCCCCATCCTGCTGACGCTCGCCCACGAATTCGATGCTAGCGCGTCGTCGCTATCCTCGCCAAATCGGGGCCGCTCGTGCCACCAGGGCAAACAGATGACGGGAAATGATCGAGATGACGCCGGGCGGGCTCCGATCCGCGCGCTGGTCGCCGACGGGCGCTTCGAGGAGGCGTGGCGGCAGCTGCGTCCCGAGCTGCTCGGCGGCGAGCACGCGGCCCCGTGGAGCGTCGCGCGCAACGTGCTGCGCGCCGGAGCCGCCGCCGGCTGGGCTCCCGCGAGCAGGCGCGAGATCCGCCTCGCGGTGCTCAGCACCTACGAATTCGGCGAGATGGCCGAGCAGCTGCGCATCGCGTGCCTCGCGCTGGGGATCGACGCGAAGCTGTACGTGGCGCCCTACGGGCAACTCGAGCAGGAGCTGCTCGACGGCTCCTCCGGGCTGTCCGCGTTCGACCCCACGCACGTGCTGATCGCCGCCACGAGCGCCGATCTCGCCTTCCCCGAGCTGGCGGACGACGAGGAGGAGCTGCTGGGCGCGGCGCTGGAGCGCTGGCGCGCGCTGTGGGAGTCGATCCGCCGCGACCACGACGCGCGAGTCGATCCAACACGCGTTCGTCGTGCCCGACGAGACGCCGCTCGGACACCTCTCCATGCGGCTCTCCGGCAGCCGCGTCTCGCTCGTGCGCGAGTTCAACCGCCGCCTCGCGCAGGCCGCCGGCAACGACGCGCTGCTGGTGGACTGCGAGCGGCTCGCCGCCCGCGTCGGCAAGCGCCGCTGGATCGACGAGCGGCTGTGGTACGGCACGCGCCAGCCGGTCGCCCACGAGGCCATGCCCGTGATCGCGCGCGAGACCGCCGCGGTGCTCGCGGCCGACCTCGGCCTGGCCGCTCGCTGCCTCGTGCTCGACCTCGACAACACGCTCTGGGGCGGCGTCGTCGGCGAGGACGGGATCGACGGGATCGCGATCGGCGAAGGGCCGGACGGCGAGGCATACGCGGCGTTCCAGGACTACGTCGCCGCGCTGCGAGCCCGCGGCATCGTCCTCGCGGTCGCCTCCAAGAACGACCAGCAGGCCGCCCGCCAGCCGTTCGCCGACAGGCCCGGCATGCGTCTGAAGCTCGACGACTTCGCGATGTTCGTCGCCGACTGGCGGCGCAAGCCCGAGCAGATCGCCGAGATCGCCGACACGCTCGGGCTGGGATTGGACACGGTCGTGTTCGTCGACGACAACCCCGCCGAGTGCGCCGAGGTCGCCGCAGCGCTCCCCGACGTGACGACGATCTGCCTCGACGTGGCTCCATCCGAGCGCGTGCGCAGGCTCGCCGCGAGCGTGCGCTTCGAGATCTCCGCGCTCTCCAGCGAGGACGAGCAGCGCCAGCGCTCCTACGCGGCGCGCGCCGGGGCAGCCGAGCTGAAGGCAGGGGCGAGCAGCCTCGAGGACTTCTGGCGCTCGCTGGAGATGCGCGCACGGGTGCGCGCGATCGAAGCGGCAACGCTCGACCGAGCGGCGCAGCTGACGCAGAAGACCAACCAGTTCAACCTCACGCTGCGCCGCCACTCGCGCGAGCAGATCGAGCACTTCGTCGCGGACGGAGCGGCGATCTGCCGCACCCTGGAGCTCGAGGACCGCTTCGCCAGCCACGGCCTGATCGGGCTCGCGGTCGTGCTCCCTGACGAGGAGGACCGCGAGACCGCGGTGATCGACACGCTGCTGCTCAGCTGCCGCGTTATCGGCCGCACCGCGGAGATCCACATGCTCGCCCACCTCAGCGCCGCCGCGATCGAGCAGGGGTTCCGGCGCCTGCGCGGCCTGTACGTGCCGGGGCCGCGCAACGCGCTCGTTGCAGACGTCTACCCGCGGCTTGGGTTCGCCGCCTGCGAGGCCGATGGGTGCTGGGAGTACGACCTCGCGGCCAACGGGCCGATCGAGAGCGTCTACATCTCCGAGAAGCGATGATCGCCGACGATCAGTTTCAACAGGATTTCCAGGCCGTGTTCGAAGACATCTTCGGCTGGGGCGTGGAGATCGCCGACGACGATGGCCCCGCGACGATCGAGGGATGGGACTCGCTCGCGCAGATCCGGCTCGTGCACGAACTCGAGACCCGCTTCGGCGTGCGCCTGCCCGACGCGGCGCTCCTGGAGGAGCAGACCGTGGGGTCGCTGAAGGCGCTGGTGCTCGAGCATGCAGGCTGAGCGCGAGCTGCGCTTCGCCGAGGACGACCTCGAGCGGTTCGCCGCCGCCAGCGGCGATCGCAACCCGCTTCACCTCGACTCAGAATTCGCCGCCGCGACGGCGTTCGGCGCGCCGATCGTGCACGGCTCGCTGATCGCGCTCGCGATGCTCGGCGCGATCCCCGAGCAGCAGCTTTCGGAGATCCACTCGCTGCGCGTGTCGTTCTCCGGCGCGCTGCTGCGCGACGACACCGCGACCCTCAGCGCGAGCGCCTCCGAGCGCGAGCCGGGAGCTTGGGAGATCAAGCTCACCGCCCGCGGCAAGACGCTCGCGCGGGTGCTCGCCCGGACTGGCAAGGAGCCGCACGAGATCCCGTCCTCGCTCGCCGCCAGGGCCGATGCGCCGCCGAGTCCAATGCGCACTGCTCCCGCCGAGCCGAGCGCGTCCGATCTGAGCGCCGGGCACACCGTGTCCGTCGAGTACGCCGCCGGCCCCGAGCTCGGCGCGCTCGCACGACGTCTCGGAGCCGGCGCGCTCGACCCTCGTCTGCTGGAGGGTCTCGCGTGGGCGAGCTACGTCGTCGGGATGGAGATCCCGGGTCTGCACTCGCTGTTCGCAGGGCTCACGCTCGGAGCCGACGACGGGCCACGAGGCGCCGACGACGCACGAGGCGACCACGATGCCGACAACCATGGCGACGGAGGGCTCGTCGTTCGAGAGCACGACGAGCGCACGGGGCAGCTGACGATCAAAGCCACGCTCGCCCCGCGCTCGGGCGCCGGCCGCGCGCTCGCCACGATTCAGTGCTTCGCGCTCCCAGGCGACACGGCCCCCGACCCCGCGATGCTCGGATTCGACCGTGAGCCCCAGGAGAACCGCGGCGCGGTGGTCGTGGCGGGCGGCAGTCGCGGCTTCGGCGCGTCGCTCACGCTCGCGCTGCTCGCGCTCGGCTATGAGGTGCACGTTGTGTACGCGACCTCGCGGCGGCGCGCGGCGGAGCTCGAGCGCCTCGCCGGCCCCCACGCCCCGCGCTTGCATCTGACGCAGGCGGACGTGCAGGATCCGATCGCGATGCGCTCGCTCGCCGACGCGGTAGCCGACGAAGGACGCCCGCTCGTGGGCATCGTCCTCAACGCCGCCCTGCCGCCGCTGGCGATGAGCCTCACGCCCGACTCCGCCACGGACCTGGCGGAGTACGTCGCCGCGAGCCTGCGACTCGTTGCCGTGCCGTTGGGCTCTCTGCTCGGATCGATCGAAGAGCAGAGCGGCTGGGTGCTGGTCTGCTCCTCCGCGGCGATCTCCGCGCCACCGCGCGACTGGCCGCACTACGTCGCCGCGAAGGGCGCCGTCGAGGGACTCGCGGGCTGGCTCGCCGCGAGCAGGCCGCGGCTGCGCACCGTGGTCGTGCGACCGCCGAAGATGCAGACCGCCATGACCGGCACGCCCAGCGGGCGGATCGGGGCCGAGTCGGCCGACGCGGTGGCCCTGTGGACCGTCGAGCAGCTCGCGGGCGGGGGGCTGGCGCCCGGGCTGACGACGCTCGAACCGGGCGCGCGCGAGGAGGCGAGGACATGAGCGCCGGCTCTGAATGGTCGAGCCTGACGGCGTTCAGCGAGACCTACACGTGCTACAGCTCCGCGGTGGCGACGTGGGTCGCGCACGAGCGCGAGGACTGGCCTTCTGCTGTGAACCCGGGGCTCGCGCTGACGGTGCTCGACGTCGGCGAGGGCCTGTTCGGGTTCGCCCACTTCCCGCCCGATATGCGAGCGGAGCTAGGGCTGATGCGCGTGGGCGTCGAGGGGGCCGAGACGCAGGCCCTCGACGGCGTGCTCGGAGAGCTCGAGCGCAGCGGGCGCGTGATCGTCGCGGGCGACGGGTTTCGCCTGCCGTGGCACGTGGCCCACGAGCGACGCCACGTTCCGCACTGGTTCGTTCTGACCGGAACGCCCGACGAGTTGGAGGCGATCGACCCGTTCGCGTGTCGCAACGAGCTCGGCGTGCAGGAGGCCGCGCGCGTCCCGATCGCGCGCAATCAGCTGTCGGAGCTGCTCGTGGGGCTCCCCGGCGGCGATCCGGTGCTGGAGCTGCGCGAGCGGCTCGCGCTCGGCGACGATTGCGAGCCGCCGCACGGCGAGCGCCAGTGGTTCGTGCACGGCGAGACCGGCGACTCCCGCGCGCCGCAGGGCACTCATGGGCCGGACGGCGTGCTCGCGCTGGCCCGCCATTTCCGCGCGCGCGGGCAGGACTCCGGCGCGTACTCACAGGCCGACGACATCTGGTCGATCGCGCGTCACCGCGCGTTCCTCGCCCGCCACGCGCAGGCCGTCGCGGAGCGCACATCCGATGCGGCGCTCGCCGCGTGGGTGCAGGAGCACGGCGAGACACTCGCCAAGCGCTGGGGCCACATGGCGCCGTTGATAATGCAGGCCACGCTGTCGCTCGCCTCCGGACGCGCCGCCTCCGAGAGCGTTCCCGACACGCTCGAGGACCTCGCCGGGCGCGAGCGAGCGGCCGCCCAGGCATTCCCATCGGCACTCGACGTGGGTAGCATCTGACGCTTCGGGAGCCGACAGGACGAGCGGCTCGAGGACGTACACGCGTGTCAGGGAGACAGTTTCCATGCAGGAGACCAAGACCGAGACAGCCGGATTCAGGCTGTCGCCTCAGCAGCAGCAACTGCTCGCAGTAGACGAAGCGCCGGGCGCGACGCAGTGCGCTGCGCTGCTCGACGGGCCCGTGGACGTGGACGCGCTCCGTGCGGCGCTCGACTCCGTAGTCGCGCGGCACGAGATCCTGCGCACCACGTTCGTGCAGCCCGCCGGCATGCGCACGCCGCAACAGATGATCGGCGAGCAGTCCGCGGCCGCTTGGTCGCTGGAGGAGCAGCCGATCGACGCACAGCCGATCGCGGATCAGGCGGCGCTCGAGGAGCTGCTGGCGCGTGAGGCCAAGCGCGGGTTCGACCTCGAGCAGGGGCCGCTGTTGAGGGCGCTGCTCCTTGGCGGCACGCAGGAGTCCGCGTTGCTGGTGCTCACTGCGTGCGCCGCGTGCGCGGACAGCGCGTCGCTGCTGTTGACGCTCGCGGAGCTGTGCGAGTCCTACGGCGGCACCGCACCCGCGGAGGAGCCCGTCCAGTACGCCGACTACGCGGAGTGGCGACACGAGCTGATCGCAGACGAGGAGTCCCAGGTCCAGGACGGGCTCGCGTTCTGGCGCGAAGACGCGGCCGACCGACCCGCGCCGCCGCGGATCCTGTTCGCGCTGCGCGACGCGCCGCGCGGGACGCGGCGAGCGACGCCGCTCGAGCTCGGCGGCATCGAGCTGGGCGCATTGCAGCGCGCCGCCGTCGGCGCGGGCGTGCCCGTCGCGGTGTTCCTCGAGGCGTCGTGGCACGCGCTCGTGGCGCGCATGTCGGGGGCCTCGGAGCTGTTGCTCGCGGGCTGGGCGGACGGTCGCGCGCAGCCCGACCTCGCGCAGGCGATCGGCGCCTACGAGCAGCCCGTGCCGATTCGCTCTCGCTTCCAGGACACGACCACGTTCGCGGAGATCGTCGACCAGGTGCGCCGTGCGCGCGCACAGGCCGTGCGCTGGCAGGACTGCGGCGCCGCCGAGGATCTCGCCGCCGTCGCCGAGCAGGCCGCGGGCGGATGGACGTTCAGCACGGTCGACCAGCTTGCTGCGCCAGCGCGCAGCGTCCGTGCCCTTCGCCTCGCTCCCGGCGCCGTGCCGCTCGTGCTCGCGCTGCGTGGCAGCGACGGCGCCCTCGAGGGCGAGCTCCTGTACGACTCGCAGGCGCTCGCGCAGGAGGATGCGCGCGAGATCGCAAGGCGCTTCGCGACGCTCCTCAGCAGCGCGATCGCCGACCCCTCGCTGCCCGTCGCGCAGCTCGAGATCCTCGACGCGGGCGAGCGCGAGCGGCTGCTCGAGTCCTCCGCCGCGGATGCCCCTGCCGCGGGCGCCGAGAAGCCGGTTCACGAGCGCTTCGAGGTGCAGGCGCGCTCGACGCCCGATCGGCTCGCCGTGGTCGGACCCGCGGGCTCGCTGACGTACGCGGAGCTGGACGAGGCCGCCAACCGGCTCGCGCACCACCTGCAGCAGCTGCGGCCCCGTGCGCCAGCAGACGCGTGGGGCTGTGCATGGAGCGCACGCCGTCGATGCTCGTCGCGCTGCTGGCGATCCTCAAGGCGGGCGGCGCGTACGTGCCGCTCAACTACGAGCACCCGCCCGCGCGCATCACCCACCAGCTGAGCGACGCCGGGGCGCGCGTGCTCGTCACCGAGCAGCACCTGCTCGCCTCGCTGCCGCAGCTCGATGCGACCGTGGTGTGCGTCGACCGCGATGCCGCGGCGATCGCCGAGCGCCCCGCCGAGAGCCCGGACTCGGTCGCGGCGCTCGAGGATCTCGCGTACGTGATGTACACCTCCGGCTCGACGGGCACGCCGAAGGGCGTCGCCGTCACGCACGGCAACCTCGCCAACTACGCCGCGGCGATCGCGACGCGCCTGTCGGCCGCGGAGGATCCGGACGGGCTCGTGTTCGGCGTCGTCTCCGCGATCAGCACCGACCTCGGCAACACCGTCGATCTTCACGCCGCTGGTGTCCGGCGGCTGCATCCGACTGATCGGCGCGGAGGCGGCGACCGACGGCGGCCTGCTCGCGGCCGAGCTCGACGGCGAGCCGCTCGACGTGCTGAAGATCACCCCCTCGCACCTGCGCGCGCTGCTCGACCGCGGACGCCGACGGCGTGCTGCCGCGACGCTGGCTCGTGGTGGGCGGCGAGGCGCTGCGTTGGGAGCTCGTGGAGCAGATCCGAGCGCAGGCCCCGACCTGTCAGATCCTCAACCACTACGGGCCGACCGAGACGACCGTCGGGTGCGCCACCCACCTCGTCGAGGAGACGTCCGCGCGCCCGGACTCGCTGACTGTGCCGATCGGCTTCCCGCTCGCAGGGGCGCGCGCGTACGTGCTCGATCCGCGCCTGGAGCCAGTGCCCGCGGGCGTTCCGGGCGAGCTGTGCATCGCCGGCGCAGGGGTCGCCGCGGGCTACCTCGGCGACCGTCGGCGAGACCGGCGAGAAGTTCGTCGCCGACCCGTTCGCGCCCGCGGGCGAGGCGGGCAGGATGTACCGCACCGGCGATCGCGTGCGACGGCTGCGCGACGGCGCGATCGAGTTCCTCGGACGCCTCGACGATCAGGTCAAGATCCGCGGCTTCCGCATCGAACCGGGCGAGATCGAGGCTGCGCTCGGCGCCCACCCCACGATCCGCCAGGTCGCGGTCAGCGCGGAGGACGACGAACGCGGCGGACTGCGCCTCGTGGCCTACATCGTCGCCCCCGACGCCCCCGCCGTCGAGGAGCTGCGGGCGTTCCTCGGCGAGACGCTGCCCGACCACATGATCCCCTCGGCCTTCAGGACCGTAGAGGCGCTGCCGCTGAGCGCCAGCGGCAAGATCGACCGCCGCGCGCTGGCCGGTCTCGCCGAGGTGCAGGCCAGGCGCGAGGCGGAGTACGTCGCGCCGCGCGACGAGGTCGAGCAGGCGATCGCGGCGATCTGGGGCGAGCTGCTGGGCGTCGAGCGCGTCGGCGTCGCTGGACGACTTCTTCGCGCTCGGCGGCCACTCGCTGCTCGCGACCCAGGCGACGATGCGGATCCGCCGGATCTACGGCGAGATTCCGCTGCGAGCGCTGCTCGCCGCGCCGACCGTCGCCGCTCTGGCCGAGGTGATCCGCGCCACGGCGACGCCCGGCGCGGCCGGCGGCGGGGGTCAGTGACCAGCGCCGAGCCGCTCTCCCCGGCAAAGCGCGCGCTGCTCGAGCGCGCGCTGCTGCGCCGCCGCGAGTCGAGCGCATCGCAGGTCACGATCGCGCGACGCCCCACCCCAGGCCCGGCGCCGCTGTCGTTCGCCCAGCAGCGGATGTGGTTTCTCGACCAGTGGGAGCCCGGCGCGCCCACGTTCAACGGCGCGCGCGCGCTGCGGCTGCGCGGCGCGCTCGACCACGACGCGCTCGAGCGCTCGCTGCGCACGGTGATCGAGCGTCACGAGAGCCTGCGCACGGTGATCGTGCCGGGAGCGGAGCCGCTGCAGCGGGCGATGGAGGAGTGGTCGTTCGAGTTGCCCGTTGCGGCTGGGAGCCGAGGCGGAGCTCGACGCGCAGCTGAGCGAGCTCTCGCGCAGGCCATTCGATCTGACGCGCGATCTGATGCTGCGCGCGACGCTCGTCCAGCTCGACGACGAGGACCACGTGCTGCTGCTGGGGATGCACCACATCGCCGCCGACGCGCACTCCGACACGGTCCTGTTCGCGGAGCTCGCGGAGTGCTACGCGGCCCTCCGCGACGGCCGTGCGCCAAACCTCGCGGCGCTGCCGATTCAATACGCGGACTACGCGGTGTGGCAGCGCGAGCGGCTGCGGGGCCAGACGCTCGAGGAGCTGCGCTCCTACTGGGCGCGCACGCTCGACGGCGCGCCCGCGCTGCTGCGCCTGCCGACCGACCGCCCCCGTCTGCCAGTGCAACGCACCGAGGGTTCCCATCACCGCATAGCGCTTGACCGAGAGCTGGCGGACGGCATGGTGGCGCTGGGACGCGAGCAGGGCGCGACGCTCTTCATCACCATGCTCGCCGCGTTCTCGACGCTGCTGTATCGCCTCAGCGGCGAGCAGGACATCGTCATCGGCAGCCCGATCGCGAACCGCAACAACCTCGAGCTTCAGGGTCTTATCGGATTCTTCACCAACACGCTCGCGCTGCGCACGCAACTGGGCGGGAACCCAACCTTCCGCGAAATCATCGGGCGCGCTCGTGAGACCGCGTTGGGCGCGTACGCGCATCAGGACCTGCCGTTCGAGAAGGTGGTGGAGGCGGTCGCACCCAAGCGCGACCCCGGCTACAACCCGCTGTTCCAGGTCAACTTCCGCGCCCAGGCAACCGAGCGCCCCGTGCTCGCGCTCGCCGGGCTCGAGGTCGAGCCGATCGCCGTGGACATCGGTTTCTCGCGCTTCGACCTGGCACTCGAGCTCGAGCTGGGGCCGCGGGCCCTGGGAGGCTACTTCGAGTACGACCGCGATCTTTTCGACATCGCCTCGATCGAAGACTTCGAGGCAAATCTGCGTACACTCCTAGAGCAGGTCGTAGCGCAACCTGACGCTCCGATTCTCGCGCTCGCGCACAGTTCGCGCAAAGCCGCGGGACGTTCGATCCGGCGGCGTCAGACGTCCTGAAATACCAGGACTTGCAGCATGAGTTGCGACAACCTGATCGAGTGTGAAAAGCGGATCAAGTGCGATACAGTTCGACCACGGATGTAGTTACGCACGGTCGCTCCGTGAACGAACCTGGTGGAGGAAACGTGCGTTATGGACAACGGAATGTCAGATAGGACCGTAGACAGCTTTCAGGTCTCGCCGCAGCAGGAGCACGTGTGGGCGGCGGAACCAGAGGCCCCAACCGCGCGCACGCAAGCCGTGCTTGCGATCGTCGGCGCGCTCGATGCGTCAGCGATCGTCGATGCCCTGCGGATCGCGGTGGACAGGCACGAGAGCCTGCGCACGACGTTCGTGCGTCAAGCAGGATTGACATTCCCTTTGCAGGCCGTTCATGGGTCGCTCGAGCCGCAGCTGGAGACACTCGATCTCACAACCTCGAGCCCCCAGGAGCGCGCCGAGCGAGTGCGCGAAATTCGCCGCTCGGAGCTGGAGGCGCCGTTCGATCTCGAGCGGGGTCCGCTCGTGCGCGCGAAGCTGGTGACAAAGGAGGAGAACGCGAGCGAGCTGATCCTCACGGTCTCGGCGCTGTGCGCCGATCCGACCTCGACGTCGCTGCTGCTCGCAGAGATCTGCAGCCAGCTCGCCTCGAGCGCGCTGGTGGAGGACCCGCTGCAGTACGCGGACTTCTCCGCCTGGCAGCACGAGCTGAGCGACTCCGACGACGACGAGGCGCGTGCCGCGCGCGCGTCATGGGAGGAGCTCGGCGCGCTCTCTTCGCCGGCGCTGCCGTTCACTCTTTCGGGAACCGGCCCCACGACGGCGGAAGACGTGCCCGTCGCGCTCGACGACGCCCTCGCCCAGGCGCTTTCCGAGCAGGCGGGACGCTACGGATCGTCTCCCGCCGCGCTCGCGCAGGCGGCCTGGCACGCGGTGCTGGGGCGCTTCAGCGGGACGGAGACCTCCGCGGTCGCGTTCCTCGCCCGCGAGCGGCGCCACGGTGATCTCGAGGGCGCGATCGGAGCGTTCGCGCGCCCCGTGCCGATCCAGGTGCGCGTCGATGCGGTTCGCTCGTTCGCCGAGGTTCTGAGCGAGCTCGACAGGGCACGCGGCGACGCGCTGGTGATGCAGGACTACGCTCCCGCGGGGGCAGCCCAGGACGTGAAGATCGGGTTCGTCGAGCACCCCTCGCGGCTCGAGCAGCCGGCGGGCCTTGGCGTGACGGTCGAGCGGATGCTCGTCGCGAGCCCGCAGCTGCGCCTCGCGCTCATGTGCGGCGCGGACGGCGAGCGCATGAGGCTGAGTTTGTCCTTCGACCCGAGCCGCCACAGAGGCGAGACCATCGCCGCCCTCGCCGACGGCCTCGTGCGGATGCTGCAGGCCGTCGCGGCCGACCCCGGCGTCGCGCTCGGCGACGTCGAGCTGCTCAGCGATGAGGAGCGCGGGCGGGTGCTGCGCGAGTTCAACGACACAACCGTGCCACTAGCGCAGGAGTGCGCGCACGAGCTGATCTCGCGCTGGGCGCTCTCGGCGCCAGAGCGGCGGGCCGTAGTCGCCGGCGAGAGCTCGATCACCTATGCCGAGCTGGAGGCGCGCGCCAACCAGCTGGCGCACCGGCTGCGCGGTCTCGGAGTCGGTCCCGGGGTCGCCGTCGGCCTGTGCACGGACCGCTCCATCGAGATGGCGGTCGGCCTCGTGGGCATCCTCAAGGCCGGCGGAGCGTACGTGCCACTGCACTCCGAGCATCCACCCGCGCGCCTGCTGCATCAGCTGGCGACGACGGACGCCAAGGTGCTGGTGACTCAGGAGCCGTCGCTCGGCGCGGTACCCGATTTCGAGGGACAGGTGGTCTGCCTGGACCGCGACCGCGCGGCGCTCGACGGCGAGCCCACGAGTGCCCCCGAGAGCGGCGTCTCACACGACGACCTCGCCTACGTGATCTTCACGTCCGGCTCGACCGGCACGCCGAAGGGCGTGTCCGTCACGCACGGCAACCTCGCCAACTACGCCGCGGACATCGTCCGCCGCCTTGGCGCCGATCAGGAGCCGCTGTCGTTTGGTCTCGTGACGTCGATCTCGACCGACCTCGGCAACACGTCGGTGTTCGGAGCGCTGTGCTCGGGGGGCGCGCTCGTGCTCGTCGACCCCAGCGCCGCGGCGGACCCCGGCGCGCTGGCGAGCCTGATGGAGGCGACGCCGCTGGACGTCCTGAAGATCACCCCCTCGCACATCGGCGCGCTGCTCGCCGCGACGGACCCGCGGGTGCTGCCGAAGCGCTGGCTCGTCGTCGGCGGCGAGCGCTCCGGCTGGGATCTGATCGACCGCGTGCGGGCGCTGTCGGACTGCGCGATCCTCAACCACTACGGCCCGACGGAGACGACGATCGGCTCTTGCACGTTCCTCGTAGGGGAGGGGCCAGGCGAGTACGCCCCCGCCAGCGTCCCGATCGGGCGTCCGATCTCCAACACCCGCTGCTACGTGCTCGACGATGCGCGCCGCCCGACGCCCCTCGGCGTCGCCGGCGGGCTGTTCATCGCGGGCGCAGGCGTCGCGCGCGGGTACGTCGGCGAGCCGGAGCTGACCGCGGAGCGGTTCTCCGCCGACCCGTTCGCAGCCGATGGCCAGACGCGCATGTATGACACGGGCGACCTCGCGCGCTGGCTGCCCGACGGCACGCTCGAGTTCCTCGGCCGCGTGGACGAGCAGCTGAAGATCCGCGGCTACCGCGTCGAGCCGGCCGAGGTCGAGACGGCGCTGCGCTCGCACGCCCAGGTCCGCGAGGCGGTCACCGTCACGCAGGCGAGCTCCAGCGGCGAGCTGCGGCTGGTGGCTTACTGCACGCTCGACGGCGCGCCGCTCGGAGAAGAGCAACTGCGAGCGCACCTCGCGGAGTGGCTGCCCGAGTTCATGCTGCCCGGCGCGATCGTGGTCGTCGCGGAGCTGCCACGCACGCCGAGCGGGAAGATCGACAAGCTGGCGCTGCCCGACCCGGATGTCGCCAGTGCGCAGAGCGCGGAGTACGTCGCGCCTCGCACTCCGCTGGAGGAGGCGGTGGCGGCGATCTGGGCGCAGGTCCTCGGCGTGGAGCAGATTGGCGTGGAGGACGACTTCTTCGCGCTCGGCGGGCATTCCCTGCTGGCGACGCAGGTGGTGGCGCAGGTGCGCAGCGACTTCGCGGTCGACCTGCCGCTGCACAGCCTGTTCACCTGCCCGACGATCGCGACCCTCTCCGCGGAGATCGTGCGCATGATGGGCGACTCCGAGATGGACGAGACGGCGAAGCTGATGGCCGAGCTCGAGGGCATGTCCGACGAGGAGGCGCAGCAGCGGCTGCTGGCAGAGGATCTGCCGCCCGAGACCGGCCGACGCTGATGCGTGCGGCGGGCTTCGAAGCTCCGATGATCCCGCGCCAGCTCGACGCCGGCCCGGCACCGCTATCGAGCCCGCAGGAGCGTCTGTTCCTGCTCGACCGGATGATGCCCGGCCTCGCGGCGTACAACGTGCCGACGCTGGTGCGCGTTCCCACGACGCTCGACGCCGAGCTGCTGCGGACCGCGCTGAACGCGATCGTCGCCCGTCACGAGATCCTGCGCACGAGCATCCGCCTGATCGACGGGGCGCCGGTTCAAGAGGTGTCGCCGAGCGCGGAGGTGCAGCTGACCATCGCCGACCTGCGCTCGCGTCCGGAGTCCGAGCGCGACGAGGAGGCCCAGCGTGTGCTCGGCGAGATCGCCTGCCGCAGCTTCGACCTCGAGAGCGACGTGCTGCTGCGAGTCGCGCTCGTGCACGTCGACGAGCACGAAGACCTGCTGCTGGTCGTCTTCCACCACCTCGCCTCCGACCACGCTTCGAGCGCGTTGCTGTTCGCCGAGCTCGACGAGCTCTACCGCTCGCTGCGAGATGGCGCCGAGCCGTCGCTTCCGGATCTGCCGATCCAGTACGGCGACTACGCGCGCTGGCAGCGCGAGCGCTTGGAGGGAGATCACCTGGATGAGCTCGTGGACTACTGGAGCGAGCGTCTCGCCGGCGCGCCCGCGCGTCTGGAGCTGCCGGCGGACCGGCCGCGGCCGAGCGTGCAGAGCCACGGCGGGAGGCTGTGCGAGTTCGAGCTGACGCCGGCCGAGGCGGCTCCTTTGGGCGATCTGGCACGCAGCCACGGCGCTTCGCTGTTCATGGTGCTGTTGGCGGCATTCAAGACGCTCCTGCATCGCCACACCGGCGTGGAGGACATGGTCATCGGCAGCCCCGTGTCGGGCCGCCAGCACGAGGAGACCGCGTCGCTCCTCGGCTACTTCAGCAACACGCTCGCGCTGCGCACCGACCTGTCGGGCGACCCGACGTTCGCCGAGCTGCTGGAGCGCGTGAAGACGACGACGCTCGAGGCGCGCGCGCACCAGGAGCTGCCGTTCGAGAAGCTCGTCGAGGTGCTCAACCCGGAGCGCAACCAGAGCCACTCGCCGATCTTCCAGGTGCTGCTCGGCTTCGACATCGCCCCGGACGCGCCGACGCTCGCCGGGCGCCACGCTCGAGCAGCTGCCGGTGCCGGGCTGGCAGTGGTCGCGCTTCGACCTGTCGATCATCCTGCGCGAGCGCGAGGACGGCTCGCTGCACGCCCAGCTCGAGTACGCGACCGACCTGTTCGACGCGAGCACGATCGAGCGCCTGATCGGCCACTACCGCACGGTGCTCGCCGCGGTGGGACGCGGCCCCGAGCAGCGGCTCTCAGAGCTGCCGCTCCTGACGGCGCCGAGCGCGCCCTGATGCTCGTCGACTGGAACGCGACCGATCGCGACCACGACCGCCGCTGCCTGCACGAGCAGTTCGCCGAGCAGGCGGCGCGCAGGCCCGACGCGATCGCGATCCAGACCGAGCACGAGCGGATCGCCTACGGCGAGCTGGCGCGACGCTCGAACCAGCTCGCGCGCGAGCTGCTCGAGCGCGGCGTGAGCGACGGCGCGCTCGTCGCGATCTGCCTCGAGCGCTCCGTCGATCTGCTCGTCGCGATGCTCGGCACGCTGCAGGTCGGCGCGGCCTACGTGCCGATCGAGCCGACGTACCCGCCGCAGCGCCAGGAGCGCATCGTCGCCGACGCGAACGCGCCCGTGCTGATCACGCAGGAGCGCTACCTCGGCACGATCGACACGCCCGAGGCGAGCGTGCTGTGCGTCGACCGCGACCGCGCGCAGCTCGACGTACACCCCGACGACCCGCTCGACATCGCCGTCTCCCCCGACGCGCTCGCGTACGTGATCTACACCTCCGGCTCGACCGGCGAGCCGAAGGGCGTGGAGATCCGCCACCGCTCGGTCGCGAACCTGATCGCGGAGATGCGCGAGCGGCCCGGCCTGGGCGAGGACGACGTGCTCGCGAACCTCACCACGCCCGCCTTCGACCTGTCCGTGCCGGACTGGTACCTGCCGCTCACCACGGGCGCGCGCCTCGCGATCGTCCCGCGCGAGGCGACGCTCGACGGCGTCGATCTCGCCGACTGGCTCGCCCGGACCGGCGCGACGATCGTGCAGGCGACGCCGACCACGTGGCAGATGCTCGTCGACGCCGGCTGGAAGGGCAGCGAGCAGCTGAAGATCGTCTGCGGCGGCGAGGCGCTGCCGCGCGCGCTCGCCGAGGAGCTGCTGACGCGCGGCGCTAGCGCTGTGGCACATGTACGGGCCGACGGAGACGACCGTGTGGTCCTCGATCGTCGAGCTCCACCCCGGCGAGGGCGCCCCGCCGCTCGGCGGCCCGATCGCGAACACGAGGTTCTACGTGCTGGACGCCGAGCGACAGCCGGTGCCGATCGGCGTCCCCGGCGAGCTCTACATCGGCGGCGACGGCGTCGCGCGCGGCTACCACAACCGTCCCGAGCTGACGGCCGAGAAGTTCGTCGAGGACCCGTTCGCGTTCGGCAGCGCGGGGCGGCTGTATCGCACCGGCGATCTCGTCCGCTGGCGTGAGACCGGCACGCTGGAGTTCCTCGGGCGCATCGACCACCAGGTCAAGCTGCGCGGCTTTCGGATCGAGCTGGAGGAGATCGAGGCCGTGCTCGGCACGCACGCGGACGTGGGCGCCGCGGTGGTCACGGTGCGCGAGGACTCGCCCGGCGACCGTCGCCTCGTGGCGTACGTGGTCGCCGCCAACGGTCGCGTCCCCGAGGAGGAGCAGCTGCGCCGCCTGCTGAAGAGCAACCTCCCGCCGTTCATGGTCCCCTCGACGTTCGTGACGCTCGAGGCGCTGCCGGTGACCCCGAACGGCAAGCTCGACCGCGTGCGCGCTGCCCGCGCCCGACGGAACCCGACCCGACCTCGCCCGCTCCTACGCCGCGCCCGAAAACCCCACGGAGGAGTCGCTCGCGGCGATCTGGTGCGAGGTGCTGCGCGTCGAGCGCGTCGGCATCGACGACGACTTCTTCGACCTCGGCGGACACTCGATGCTGGCCGTGAAGATGCTCGCGCGCGTGCGCGACACGCTGGGCCTGGAGCTCGACCTGGGACAGGTCTTCGAGCGCCCGACGATCCGCGAGCTCGCCGGCTCGCTCACCGGACAACTGCTCGGCGAGGTCAGCGAGAGCGACCTCGACGATCTGCTGGCCGGCCTGGAAGATGCACCCGGATGAGCGGCGAGGGCTCCAAGGACAGCGTCGAGGATCGCCTCGCCAAACTCAGCCCGGCTCAGCGGGCGCTGCTCGAACAGCGCCTGCTGGCGCGCAGCACGGCGGCCGCGCGGGACGGGCGCATCGCGCCGCGCGAGGGCGACGGGCCGGCCCCGCTGTCCCACGCGCAGGAGCTCCTGTGGCTCTTGAGCCAGGTGTTCGACGACGGGATCGCCTACAACGCGCCGGGCGCCTTCCAGCTCGAGGGCCCGCTCGACCTGGACGTCTGCTGGCGCGTGCGTTCGAAGCGCTGACAGAGCGCCACGCGATCCTGCGCACCACCTACGAGGTGATCGACGGCCGGCCGATGCAGATCGTCGGACCGGCGCGAGCCGGTGGAGCTGAACGTGGTCGACCTGCGCGGACGCTCGGCCGACGAGCGCGACGCGGAGTCCCAGCGGATCCTCAAGGAGGAGTCGCGCTTCCGCTTCGACCTCGTCAACGGCCCGGTGATGCGCCCGACCGTCATCCGGCTGACCGACAACGAGCACATCCTGATGGTGAACATGCACCACGTCGCCACCGACGGCTACTCGCGCACCGCGATCTACCACGACCTGACGGCGCTCTACGAAGCGTTCGCCGAGGGCCGGCCCGTCCCGTTGGAGCCGCTGCCGATCCAGTACGTCGACTACGCGGTGTGGCAGCGCAAATGGCTCGACGGCGGGATCGCCGACAGCCAGCTCGAGTACTGGAAGAAGCAGGCTCGCACCGTGCGCCGTCGCGGCTCGACCTGCCGACCGACTTTCCGCGCCCCCCGGCGCGCTCCTACGTCGGCGCGAACATGAGCTCGATGATCGACATCGCCACGCGCGAGGGCCTGCGCGCGACCGCGCGGCGCAACGACTCGACGCTGTTCGTCGTCGCTGCTGGCCGTGTTCGCGACGCTGCTGGGCCGCTACTCGGGCCAGGAGGACGTCGTGATCGGCTCGCCGTTCGCGGGGCGCAACCGCACCGAGCTGGAATCGATGGTCGGCTACTTCATCAACCCGCTCGCGCTGCGGATCGACCTGTCGGGCGACCCGACGTTCGACGAGCTGATCGAGCGCGCTCGCACGACACGACGCTCGAGGCCTTCGCGCACGCGGACGTTCCCTACGAGACGCGTCGTCAGCGCGACCAACCCCGAACGCGACCTCAGCCAGACGCCGGTGTTCCAGGCGATGATCGTCCTGCACAACCCCGCCTGGCAGACGCAGCGGCCGAAGTTCGAGCCAGAGGGCGTGCGCTGCGCCGAGATCATCGCACGAGAAGGGCTGGGCGAAGTTCGACGTGCTGCTCGGCATGAGCGAGCGCACCACGGGCCTGAACACGACCTGGGAGTACAGCACCGAGCTGTTCCGGCCGGCGACGGTGCAGCGCATGATGGAGCACTTCCGCGCGCTGACCGAGAGCGCGGCGAGCGGTCGGCGACCGGCCGCCTGTCGCAGCTGTCGATGCTCTCCGAAGGCGAGCGCGCGAAGGTGCTCGTGTCGTGGAACGCGCAGCACCGCAGCGCTGCCGCGAGCGGGAGTCGATCAAGGAGCTGTTCGAGGAGCAGGTCGAGCGCACGCCCGACGCGCCGGCGGTCGTGTTCGGCGAGCAGCGGCTGAGCTTCGCCGAGCTGAACGCGCGCGCGAACCAGATCGCGCACCGCCTGCGCGAGCGCGGCGTCGGCCCCGGCACGCTCGTCGGGCGTCCTGATCGAGAAGTCGATCGACCTGCGTTCCGGCGGTGCTCGGAGTCGTCAAGGCCGGCGGCGCCTACATCCCGATCGACCCCGCCTACCCGTCGCGACCGCATCGAGTTCATGGTCGCCGACGCCCAGCCGCGGGTGCTGCTCACGCACGCCAAGCACCTCGGACGTGCTGCCGTCCGACGCGGGCGAGCGGATGGTGCTCGACGAGGCCGGCGCTGCTCGACGGCGCCTCGCGCGAGAACCCGCCGACGAGCGCCGGCCGGACGACCTCGCCTACATCATCTACACGAGCGGCTCCACGGGCCAGCCGAAGGG
Organism: uncultured Solirubrobacteraceae bacterium; assembly: GCA_963813055.1. Classification (GTDB taxonomy): domain Bacteria; phylum Actinomycetota; class Thermoleophilia; order Solirubrobacterales; family Solirubrobacteraceae; genus Palsa-744. The sequence continues at coordinate 114,514 of CAWEXM010000004.1, read as the reverse complement.
CGCGATGATCGCCAACCGCAGCCTGGTGAGCGCGTTCTACGCCTACGAGGACGCCTACCGGCTGCGCGAGCTGACCGCGCACGCGCAGATGGCGAGCTTCTCCTTCGACGTGTTCACGGGCGACATGATCCGCTCGCTGCTGGCGGGAGCGAAGCTCGTGCTGTGCCCGTTCGAGGTCGTGGTCGACCCCGCGGCGCTGTACGAGCTGATGCTGCGCGAGCAGATCGACATGGCCGAGTTCGTGCCAGCGACCGCTTCGATGCTGTTCGAGTGGGCCGAGCGCGAGGGCAAGCGGCTGGACTTCATGCGCCTCGTCGTCGTCTCCAGCGAGGCGTGGCGCAACGAGAAGTACGCCTTCTTCAAGGACCTGTGCGGGCCGCACACCCGCCTGGTGAACTCCTACGGCCTGACCGAGGCGACGATCGACAGCACGTGGTTCGAGCCCGACGCCGACGCGGAGCTGATCCCCGGACGGTTCGTGCCGATCGGCCGGCCGCTGGCGAACACGCGCGTGTACGTGCTCGACGTCAACCTCGAACCGCAGCCGATCGGCGTCGCGGGCGAGCTGTGCGTCGGCGGCGTGGCGGTCGCGCGCGGCTATCTCAACCGGCCGGAGCTGACCGCCGAGCGGTTCGTGACGGACCCGTTCAGCGACGATCCCGGCGCGCTGCTCTACCGCACCGGCGACCGGGCACGGTGGCTGGCGGACGGCACGATCGACTTCCTCGGGCGCACCGACCGACAGATCAAGATCCGCGGCTTTCGGATCGAGCCGGGCGAGATCGAATCGGTGCTCGAGAGAGACCCGTACGTCAAGGGCGCGGCGGTCACCGACCGCGAAGACGACGCCGGCAACCGTCACCTCGTCGCCTACCTCGTACCCGACGACCCCGCGCGCCCGCCTGCCCCGGACGAGCTGCGCGAGCTGATCGCCGAGCACCTGCCCCGCCTACATGATCCCCGCGGCGTGGGTCGCAAATCGAGGAGCTTCCCGTGACGCCCAACGGCAAGGTCGACCTCGACGCGCTGCCCGAGCCCACGTTCGACCGCGCGGCCACCTCCGATGAGATGGTCGCGCCGCGCACCGACGCCGAGCGCCGCCTGGCGAAGATCTGGAGCGAGGTGCTCGACGTCGAGGAGATCGGCGTCTACGACGACTTCTTCGCGCTCGGCGGCCACTCGCTGCTCGCGGTGCGCCTGTTCTCGGAGATCGAGCGCGAGCTCGGCGTGAAGATCCCGCTCGCGGCGCTGTTCCAGACCGCGACGATCGCCGGGCTGGCGGAGCTGATCGACGAGCCCGCCCCGGATGAGCGAGCCCAGAAGTGGTCCTCGCTCGTGCCGATGCGCGCGGGCCGCGGCGCTCGCCCCCTGTTTCTCGTCGGCTGGGCCGGCGGAGAGGTGCTGGGATACAGAGAGATGGTCGAGCACGTCGACTCGAAAGCCCCGATCGTCGGCCTGCGCGCTCCGGGCGTCGACGGCGACCGACTGCCGCTGGCGAGCATCGAAGAGATGGCTGCCCACTACGTGCGCGAGATCCGCCGCGCCCAGCCACACGGCCCATACCGCCTCGGCGGCTACTGCTTCGCTGGGGTGGTGGCCTACGAGACCGGCCTGCAGCTGCAGGAACAGGGTGAGGAGGTCGAGCTGCTCGCCCTCATCGACGCCTACTTCTACGGATCCTCGAGGCGGCCCGGCCGGCTGGAGCTCGAGCGGGAGAAGATGCGAGCGTTCATGGACACCGGGATCCGCGGCAAAGCTGCGTGGGTGAGGGGTCGCGCGCGCGGGCTGCGCACGCGGATACGCGAAGGCCTCTACCTCAAGAGCGGCCTGCTCGCCTACGACTTCCTATCCAAGCGCGGCTGGCGCCCGCGCGGCCCTTGGCGGTTCGTGCTCGTCGTCAGCAGCCGCGCGCGGCAGGCCTACGCGCCGCGCCCTGCCGACATCCAGATCGACTTCTTCCGCGCCCAGCACGAGATCGACGAGCGGCCCACTCCGTGGGAGGGCATCGCGCGCGGCGGCGTACGCCTGCGCCAGGTCGTCGTGCCCGAGATCGACCACGCGAGCATGATGCGCGAGCCCCACGTGCGGGTGCTCGCACGGGAGGTGCAGAGCGTGTTGGAGGAGAGCCTCGAGCCGGAGACGACCGTTTCGAATCCAGCCCAAGGCGCGGGCCCGGCAGCGGACTCGAGTCCGCTGGCCTACCGCTAGCCCACCTCAGTCTTTGTCGATCTCCCATTCGGAGTCGACGTGCAGCGGCGAGAGGCGCACGACCGCGCGCGGAGCGGCGTCGAGCTCGGGGCCGTAGACGTCGAACTCCGTCAACGGCTGCCAGCCGATCAGCTCCTCCCCCTGAGTCCAGTTGCGGTAGATACCGCCCCACACGTAGTACTTGCCGCTCGGCAGCGGCAGCGAGGGAATCGTGCATTTCACGCGCGTCTCGCCCGGCTCGAGCATCGTCTCGCGCCCCGGGTTCAGGAGGAAGATCGGCGTGGCCGCGCCCTCGGTGACACCGAGGTAGATCCATGCCCGATAGGGCTCGTCGCTGTGCAGCGTGAGGTTCACGTCGAGCTGCTGGCCGGTCTTCGCCAAGCCCTCGTCGGGCGAGACGGCTTCCGACCTCCGTGACCTTGATCCGCCCCTCGATCGTCGCGCGCGCCTTCGCATCGCCCTCGACCGCGCCGCGGTAGGCGGCGAGCACGTCGCGGATCGGGCCACGGGTCCTGGCTTCGCCGTTGTGCAGCCAGATCCCGTTCGTGCAGGTCGCCTCCACGGCGGCGAGGTCGTGTGAGACGAACAGCAGCGTCGTGCCCTCGCTCAGGACCGCGCGGATGCGATCGAGGCAGCGCTGCTGGAAGCTCGCGTCGCCGACCGCCAGCACCTCGTCGACGAGCAGGATGTCGGGCTCCAGGTGGGCCGCGACGGAGAAGCCCAGCCGCATCTGCATGCCGGAGGAGTAGTACTTCACCTGACGGTCGACGGCGTTCTCGAGCTCGGCGAACGCGACGATCTCATCGAAGCGGCGGGCCACGTCGCGGCGTTTCAGGCCCATGATGGAACCCGTCAGAAAGATGTTCTCGCGGCCGGTCAACAGCGGCGTGAGCCCCGCCCTGACCTCGATCAGCGCGCCGACGCGGCCGGCGATCTCGACGTTCCCGGCCGTCTGGTACATCACGCGGGAGATGATCTTCAGCAGCGTGGACTTTCCCGCCCCGTTCGCGCCGACCAGCGCCCACGACTCGCCCGGCTCGACGCGCAGGCTGATGTCGCTCAGCGCCCAGCGCCAGCTCTCCGCCTCCTGCGAGCGCAGCCGGTCTTTGACGCCCGCGATCCGGTCCTGCAGGTAGGTCGGGTCGCTCGTCCAGACGAAAGCGCTTCCAGATCTCCTCGCCGAGGATCGTCCCCTCACGCAATGTCGGCCATCCCCGTCTCGAGCCGCTTGAACAGCATGAACCCGCCCAGCAGCAGCAGCAGCGCGCTGGCCGCGCCTACACCCAGCGAAGCCCAGTTGGGGGCCAGCCCGTGCAGCACCGTATCGCGCACGCCGTCGATCACCGGCACGAGCGGGTTGAGCGACGGAGTAGATCAGCAGAAACGCTTTCGAGTGCGAGATCGAGCTGGAGGGGTAGACGATCGGGCTGACGAACAGCCCGAACTGGATCGCCAACGGCAGCACGAGGCTCAGATCGCGCACGTAGACGACCACGGCGGATACCGCGAGCGTCACGCCGAGCGTGAACATGAGAAGCACGATCAAGCAACAGCGGCAGGTAGTACGCCTGCACCTTCGGCGCATAGCCGGTGATCGGGAACAGCAGCGCCAGGACGACCACGACGGCAATCACGGCGTCGAAAGCCGAGTCGATGATCGCAGCGATCGGGAAGACCTCGCGTGGACAGTAGAGCTTGTTGAGCAGCGCGTTGTTGGTCACGAGGCTGAGCCCGCCGTTGGAGAGCGAGCCGGAGAAGAACGTCCACGGCAACAGACCCAGGGAGTAGAACAGGACGGGTGGCGCTCCGCCCGTGTTGACCTTGGCGAAGCGGTGGAAGACGAACGTGAACGCGACCGTCATCGCCACCGGGGCGATCACCGCCCACGCGATGCCGAGCGCAGCCTGCTTGTAGCGGACGCGCAGGTCCCGCTCGGCGATCGTGGCGGTCAGCTCGCGGAACGCCCACAGCTCCCTCAACGCCGAGACGAGGCTCACCCGCCGGCGAAACCAGATCTCCTTGCGGGGTTCCTTCGGACGCACGGACGCAGTCGGTCGCACAGCGTCGTTCGGCCCCCCCGCGACCGACAAGTCGGGGCTAGTTCCCTCTAGCACAGCGCAAATGGTAGTGGACTGTCCGCGCAGCTGGTGTCTTGCACGCGGGGATGCGAGATTTGCTCGTCGGTTGAGCTATCGACTACGATCACTGGCGGTGGAAACAAGGGTAGCTGCAGTGCACACGTCGGCCACGGACGAGCCGCGCGATCGCAACGATCTGCTCGCTCTCGCCGATCTGACCCTGGCGGAATACCTCCGCTACCTCGCGCGCTACGGCGGCGCGATCGCCGAGGAGGACGGACTGCTGCTGTTCGCGGGCGCGCACCGACAGCCCAACCCCTACCGCAACGGAGCGCTGCGCCTCGAGCGACGCATTGAGCCCCGAGGAGGTCGTGAGCGTCGCCGACCGCTTCTTCTCGGCGCGCAAGAGCGGATATGCGCTGTGGGCGCGCGAGCACGGCGACGGCGATCTCGAGCGCTTGGCTGCCCAGTCGGGCCTGCACGAGCTCGAGCGCCTTCCGGAGCTCGTGCTCGAAGCGCTGCCAGAGTACGTCCCCCACCGGACGGCGTGGAGATCAGGCGCGCCAGCGACGCCCGCACACGCGAGGACTACCTCGACCTGGTCGCCGACGCGTGGGGAATGGCGTCGATGCCGCGTGAGGTCGCGGCGAAGGTGTTCTTCGACCCGGACAGCCTCGACGTGCCCAACGTCGCGGCGTTCGTCGCCTACTACGACGACATGCCGCTGTCGGCGGCGATGACGCTCGTCACGCACGAGGTGGCGCTCGGCTGCCAGGCGGCCACCATCCGCCGCCCCAAACCGGGGCAGCGACTTCCCCGCTCGGGCCGCCCGGAGAGCGTCGCGGCCTCGCCGAGAGCTGCCTGTGGGCGGCGCTCGAGCTCAGCTACGGCGAGACTGGGCGCGCGGCTTTCGCTGTGTCAGACCTCCGGCAGCGGCGCCCCCGTCTGGCTTGGGCTCGGCTACCGCCCGTTCACCAGCTACGCGCGCTACCTGGTCCCCGTTCGACCCGCCGGCGCGGCGCAGTCAGCGCGATGAGCCCGCAGGCGAGAGGACCTCGATCAAGCTGCTGCCCGACCCGCTGGACGAGGAGCAGCGCTCGCTGCAGCGTTCGATCGTCGAGTTCGCCCAGGCGCAGCTCGGCCAGGACCTCGACCGCCGCGATCACGAGGGGATCGTTCCCGCGCGAGGAGTGGCGCAAGTGCGCCGCAGCTCGGGCTGCTGGGGATGCCGGTACCGACGGAGTACGGCGGCGCTCGGCGCCGGCCGACGACGATCGCCGCGGCGCTCGAGGGGCTCGGCTACGGCTGCGCCGACAACGGCCTGATCTTCTCGCTGAACGCCCAGATGTGGGCGTGCGAGATGCCGATCGTGCACTTCGGCACCGAGGAGCAGAAGCAGCGCTAGCTGCCGGGCCTGTGCGACGGCTCGCTGATCGCCGCGCACGGCGATGACCGAGCCGGAATCCGGATCGGACGCGTTCTCGCTGCGCACGACCGCGTCGCCCGTGGACGCGACGGCTGGGTCCTCAACGGCTCGAAGACGTTCGTCACCAACGCGCCCGACAGCGACCTGTTCGTCGTGTTCGCGACCACCGACAGGAGCCTCGGCTTCGCGGGCCTGTCGCGCGTTCCTGCTCGAGCGCGGACGCGCCGGGTCTCGACGGTCGGCGCGCCGTTCTCGAAGATGGGCCTGCGCACCTCGCACCTGAGCGAGATGTTCCTCGACGACTGCGAGGTCGCCGGCCGACGCGCTGCTGGGCGAGCCCGGGCGGCGGCATGGCGATCTTCAACACGCGCGATGCGCTGGGAGCGCAGCCTGATCCTCGCGGCGCGCCGTCGGCACGATGCGCCGCCAGCTCGAGCGCTGCGTCGCCTACGCGCGCGAGCGCGAGCAGTTCGGACAGCCGATCGGCGCCTTCCAGGCCGTCTCGCACCCGATCGCCGACATGCGCCTGCGCCTCGAGACCTCGCGCCTGATGCTCTACCGGATCGCGCGCCTGCTGGAGGCCGGCACCGCGACGGATCTCGACGCCGCGCTGACGAAGCTCCACCTCAGCGAGTCGCTCGTCGCAGTCGAGCCTCGACGCGCTGCAGATCCACGGCGGCTACGGCTACATGACCGAGTACGGGCTCGAGCGCGACGTCCGCGACGCGCTCGGCAGCCGGATCTACTCGCGGCACCTCGGAGATGCAGCGCAACGTCATCGCGCGCCACCTCGGGCTGTGAGCGCGACGATCCACGACCTTCTGTCCGCCGCCGCGCGAGCGCGACGGCGACGCGATCGCGGTGCGTCGACGGCGATCGCGACGCTGACCTACGGCGAGCTCGACGCGCGCGTCCAACCGCCTCGCCGCACGCGCTGGCCGACCACGGCGTGCGGCCCGGGCGATCGCGTCGGCCTGCTGCTCGAGAAGTCGCTCGAGGCGGTGGTCGGCATCTACGGCGATCGCTGAAGGCGGGCGCGGCGTACGTGCCGCTCGACGATCAGGCGCCCGTCGCGCCGGCTGGCCTACATCGCCCGCGACGCGGGCATCCGCTGTCTCGTCAGCTCGGCCGAGCGCGCGCGTGGCCGTGGGCTGCTCGCAGCAGGCGCGCCGCTCGAGCGCGTGATCGTCGCGGCGAATGACGATGCGCACCGGACCCGCAGGGGCCGAGTGGCTTGCGTGGAGCGCCGCTCGACGAGCTATCCCGCCCGCGCGCACCGACGTCGCGACGCGACCCGGACGAGCTCGCCTACATCCTCTACACGTCCGGCTCGACCGGGCGAGCCGAAGGGCGTGATGCTCTCGCACGCCAACGCCTCGCGTTCGTCGACTGGGCCGCGCGGAAGGTCGGCAGTCGGGCCGGGCGACCGTCTGTCGAGCCACGCGCCGCTGCACTTCGACCTCTCGACGTTCGACCTGTTCGCCGCCGCGCCGGCGGCGCCGCGGTCGTGCTCGTGCCGCGCGATGCTGTCGTCTTCCCCGTCGAGCTCGCGCGGTTCATCGACGAGCAGGCCGGATCACGGTCTGGTACTCGGTGCCGTCCGATCGCTCACGCTGCTCGTGCTGCGCGGCGGGCTCGACAGCACGCCGCTGCCGACAGCTGCGGGTCGTGATCTTCGCCGGCGAGGTGTTCCCCGACCAAGTACCTGCCAGCGTCTGATGGAGCTCGTGCCCCGCCGCGCGCTTCTTCAACCTCTACGGGCCGACCGAGACGAACGTCTGCACGTGGCACGAGGTATCGCCGCGACGGAGCCGCTCGACGAGCGATCTGCCGATCGGCAGGCCGATCTGCCGGGGTCAGCGCGACGATCGAGGGTGAGGACGGCGCTCCGTACGCCGCGGCGAGGTGGGCGAGCTGCTCGTCGGCGGGCCGACCGTCATGCACGGCTACTGGGGCGATCCGCAACGCACGGCGCGCACCCTCAGCGTCGACGGCGCGGAGCGGCGCTACCGGACCGGCGACCTCGTGCGGGAGCGCGCCGACGGCGAGCTGCTGTTCCTCGGGCGCCGCGACGCCCAGATCAAGACGCGCGGATACCGCGTCGAGCTGGGCGAGATCGAAGCTGCGCTCAACGCGATCGACATCGTGCTCGAGGCGGTCGTGATCGCCGTGCCCGACGACACCATCACCAACCGCCTCAAGGCGTTCGTCGCGACCGACGCGCCCGTCACCGAGACCCAGCTCACCCGCATGTGCCGCGAGCGTCTTCCGAGCCATATGATCCCCGACGAGATCGAGCTCCGGCCGGAGCTGCCGAAATCGTCGACCGGCAAGGTCGACCGGATGGCTTTGCAGCAGTAGCTTCAACCAAAGGGGCGGTTACGTATGACGCAAGCGGAGCGAATTCGCGACTTTCTGATCGACGAGGCCAACTGGGACGGACCGCGTGAGGAGCTCACCGACGAGTTGCCGCTGATCGAAAACCACATCGTCGATTCGATGCTGCTGCTGCGTATGGTGGCGTGGCTGGAGGAGGAGTACGGGATCGACATCGGCGACGCCGACGTCGTGCCGAGCAACTTCGGCTCCATCGAGCGCATAGCCCAGCTCATCGCCACCAAGTCCGCGCAGGCCTAGCCGCGCACGGCTGGCGCCTCCCGGTAATCGTCCAGGGGGCGCCAGCGGAGCTAGTGGAGTTCCATCTTCAGCAGCTGCAGATGACTCCAGGGGAATTCAGTCAGTAGTTTGCACTGACACTTTCCTTCGAAATACCCGTTCGCTCCCGTGTACGGGTTCGTACCCGTCGGCGTCGGGTCCTGCGCGTAGAACGTGATGTTGTTGGATTTGTCACGCACATAGATCCCATACTTCTGTGCCGCTTCGGCCATCATCAACATCAGGTGAGGCAGGTGAAGCGTGGACAGATCGAGGTTCGGATCCAGACGCAGATGCGCCCCCTCCGGCAGCGAGGTCGGTGAGGTGGAGGTTCCGTCGGTGCGCTGCGCGGGCGAAGACCATGTCACCGCCCGAGGATTGGGGACCGCCATCGCCAGCGCGTGGTCGATCCGGCCCATCGCCAGGTCTTCGAGCGTGATCAGGCCACCGACGATCGCCAGCGAAGATGCGCTCGATCCCCACTGCGGTTTCGCGCCAGGCCACGACGTGGCGCTGTACACACCCGGGCTCGAGGAGACGCTTTCCATCGCCCCTCCCCACTTCGCCATGGGGCCCGTGAGGGTTCGTTCGAAGTTCCAGAATTCCCACAGCCTGTCGGTGCTGGGTTGCCACACCGCGAGGGTTTTGTCCGTGCCTTTCGCCGGCTGAGCGTTCGCCGGCAACGGCACCGCAGACCACGCAGCCTGGATCGCATAACCCGAGGAGTTCGGTTTGTTCACTACGACCTTCACCGTCGGCTGGTTCGCCGGCACAGTGTAGATCGGGACGGAGTACCCGGTGGTGTTGATGTTGAGGCTGTTTTTCGGGCCCTCCAGAGCCACGACCTGGTTGAACGCGCCGACGATCGCCGCGGAGTTCGGGTCCAGCGGCGAGCTTGGGAGAAGCCGTTCGTTCCAGATGCCCGTAGGAGCGAAGAACCGGAACTGATGAGGAGGTTCCACCGGCGTGATTTCCACCGGCGGTTCAGCCGGCGGCTGTTCTACCGGCGGTTCTTCAACCGGCGGCTGTTCCACCGGGGGTTTTTCAACTGGGGGCTGTTCCACCGGCGGCTGTTCCACCGGCGGCTGTTCCACCGGGGGTTTTTCAACCGGAGGCTGTTCCACCGGCGGCTGTTCCACCGGAGGCTGTTCCACCGGAGGCTGTTCCACCGGGGGTTTTTCAACCGGGGGTTTTTCAACCGGAGGAGGCGCGACGGGCGGCTTTTTGACGGGTTTTTTCTCCACCGGAGGTGTCGAGACCGGCAATGTGACGACCGGCGGCGGCACGACGCCCGTCAGCAAAGGCTGTTCTGGCACACCCGCAAGAACCCCTCCCTGAGGTGGCGTGGGCGTCGCGGGGATGCTCCCGGCGCCTTTCGAGCCTTTCCCGGAGGTCGGCTGGCGCTTCCGCTTGATGAGGCGCTTGGGCGCCCTGGCCTTCACCGCCTTGCACCGCTTCTTCGAAGCCTGCGCGGCCTTGGGCTTGCATGCCCCACCACGCGCGGAGAGCGCGCGAGAACCCAACGCCGCGCTGGAGATCGCCATGCTGGCGAGCAGCACGAGCGCCAGCACGCAAGAAAAACGAACACCAGCTGTCAAGTTGCGGCCATGCGCCACCGATGAGAGCCGAGCAGGCAACGTCATGAGACCCCTTTCGCGCACATGCAGCGAAGCTGCCACGCCGTGCGATGGACTACGCCAACCGTGGGGGCTTCATCGGGGCCAACCCATGGGAAGTTGACGCGCGCGGTCCAACCCTGGACGCCTTAGCGGGTATCTCAGCTGAATCGCGTGTAAACGCGGGGGAAAGCGATTAGACGCGGGCGTCTACTACGAACGCGGGAGCGCCATCGTCGCGGGCGCCATGCCGCGACTCGTCAGCTCGGCTCTCAGCGCCCTGCGCCCGCGGTGGTGCAGACCGTGGATCGAACCCTCCGAGCGGCCCGTTCGGGTGGCGATCTCGGTCGGTGAAAGCCCCGCGAAGTGGCGCAGCACGAGCACCTCACGCTGGTCGATCGGCAGCTCGAAAAGCGCTTCCTGCAAATCGCTCATCGGCCTGCCGCCAGCAGGATCGCCACTGCCCTCGTCCGTCATCCGGATCTCTTCGACTGGGATCATCCGCTGGCGCCGCATGTGGTCGATCGCGAGGTTGCGCGCCACGCGCAACATCCAGGCCAAGAACGGAACTTGGCGCTCCTCGTATTTGCCGATCACGCGGATGAGCTTGGCGAACACCTGCTGCGTGACGTCTTCCGCCTCGTGCTGGTTGAGCACGATGCTGCGCACGTAGCGGTGGATGTCGTCCGCGTAACGCGTGTAGAGAAACCCCAGCGCCTCGCGGTCTCCCTGCTGAGCGCGCCTGATCGCCTGCGACACGCGCTCGCTCATCGCCTGCTCAGTGGAGACCTGCGAACCCGCCGTGCGGGCGCGGCGCCTCACAGCCCATGGCGACCCATCACGTAGGGGACCGTGCGCAGCAGGATCTTCACGTCGGTCCACAGCGACCAGTTGGCCACGTACAGGTAGTCGATCGCGACCATCTCCGCCAGCGGCACGCGCGCGGGACCGAGGATCTGCCAGTGCCCGGTCATGCCCGGCGTCAACTCCAGGCGCCGGCGGTGCCAGCCCTCGACGCGAATGTCCTCGTCCACCACGAGCGGCCGCGGGCCGACCATGCTCATGTCGCCTTTGAGGATGTTCAGCAACTGCGGCATCTCGTCCAACGCGGTCTTGCGCAGGAACCTGCCCACCCTCGTCACGCGCGGGTCGTCGGCGATCTTGAACAGGCCATCCGCTTCGTTGCGGTCGCGCAGCGAGTCCTTCAGCGCCTCCGCGTTGTCGACCATCGTGCGGAACTTCAGGATGTGGAAGTGCTCGCCGTGGCGTCCCACGCGCAGCTGGCGGAAGAACACCGGGCCGCGGCTGTCGAGCTTGATCGCGATCGCCGCCGCGAGCATCAGCGGCGAGACCGCCAGCACGCCAATCGACGCGCACGCGAGATCGAACGCTCGCTTGACCGCCGAGGAGGAGCGCGTCAGCTCGAAGCGCCTCACGCCCATCACGGTGACGCCGTGGAGATTGTCGAACTCCACGGATGATGCCGACCACCTCGAGCAGGCGCGGCAGCACGCTCACGCGCACCCCGACCGCCTTCAGCGTGCGCACGAGGTTGAGCACCTCGCCCGCGTCCGCGCTGCTCGGCGCGACGATCGCGCGGTGGATGTCCAGATCGCGGGCCAGCTCGCGGACCTCCGCCAGACTTCGTCGCGCGAGCGCGTGTCGGTGGACCACGGCGCGATCTTGTCGAGGTCGAGGTGCGCCACGAGGCTGGCGCGGATCCCGCCGTGATCGCCGAGCTTGGAGCGGATCGTCTGCGCGGCATCCGCGTCGCCGATGAACAGACAGCGCTCCACCGGGCGCCGCGCGCAGCGCGATCGCTGCGAGCGGCGGTGCGCATCAGCATCAGCAGCACCGCCAGGGCCAGCCACAGAAACAGCGCCTCACGCCGGTTGAGCGTGCCCTCGACTATCAGGCCGCCCGCCAGCCACGCGACCAGCGCGCACAGCGTTGCCACGTGGAACAGCTTCGGAGCCTCGTCCAGCGTCGTCTTGTGCAGCAGCGTCTCGTCTCTGTCGTAGAGCCCGAACACCTTCGCGCACACCAGCAGGATCGGCAGCGCTGCGATCCCGACCCACGTCAGCTGCAGCGACCTGGTGGCGATCGCGATCGTCAGCAGAAACGCGCCGCTGATAGCGAACACGTCCGCAACGAGCAGCGAGCGACGGAAGATCGCGTCGCGCAGGTGGCCCGCAGCCGGCCCCCTCGTATCGGCGAGCGACAGGCCAGACCCAGACGAGCCAAGCGTCCCCAGGCGATGCGCGACGCTCAGTCCGCGGCTCGGAAGAACTGCTACGCCCGGGTCCGCAATTTTGCTATCCATAGCTCCCTGCCCCCAATGACAAACCCCAGCCATCCGGCCGGTAATCGAATACTTGTCCAGACGCGACCCTCGTCTGTGCGTCTTGTCCGGCCATATATCAGCGCATTTTGCGCGCAAGGTCAAGGCTTCATGTGTAAAAACCCGCTTGGACACATGTTGTTCTCACCTGGACGAATGTTTGCCCAAACGCGTGCGATCAGACGACGGCGCGTGTTCATGTGGAACCGAGGCTGCGAGCCGACGCGCCCTTCAAGGGCAGAATTTGCCTCTACGCAGCCGTTTGCGCTAAGCCACGCTGGCGCGGCGACGGTCGACGCCATCGAACGGCTGGGGGCGACGAGGGCGCCTGTCGAGACGCAGAACCGGCCCCGTGTGACGCCCGACCGCGCGAAGCACGTACGCGTCTCTAGCTGCGCTGTAGCGCAGCAGAGGGCGCATCAAAAACAGCCAATGCCTGGCCACGTAGCGACGCGGTCGTCTGATTGTGCGCATGTCCACTCGTCCTTGAAGTACAGCAACGTGAAGGGTTGAGTAGAGATTGTTACAAATCCTGCGCTCCGGACGCTCCGGAGAGACGACTCCCTAGAACGACTCCTCCACGCCAACCGTCCCCTCGCCCGCCAGCTCGAACGCGCTGTGCAGGGCCTGCACGGCAAGTTGCACGCTCGCGCGGTCGATCACGCACGAGATCTTGATCGGCGAGGTGGAGATCATGTCGATGTTCACGCCTTCCCGAGCGAGCACGCCGAACACCTTCGCCGCCACGCCCGGATGCGAGCGCATCCCCGCGCCCACGATCGACACCTTGCCCATCTCCTCGTGCGTGGTCATCCGCGCGAACGCCTCGCCCGTCAGCGGCTCCAGCGCCGCGGAGGCCGTGCGCAGATCCTCGCGCGGAACGGTGAACGAGATCTCCGCCAGGCCCCCCGCGGCGACCGGCTCGTTCTGCACGATCATGTCCACGTTCACGTTCGCCTGCGCCATCGCCTCGAAGATGCGCGCCGCCGCGCCCGGCGTGTCCGGCACGCCCGTGAGCGTCACGCGCGCCTCCGCGTCGGAGTGGGTAACCGCTGTGATCAGGGGCTGCTCCATCGTCTCTCCTTCCGCCAGCACCACGGTGCCTGGCTCCTCGTCGAATGATGAGCGGCAGTGGATGCGCACGCCGTGGTTGCGCGCGTACTCGACCGAGCGCAGCTGCAGCACGCCCGCGCCCGACGCCGCCATCTCGAGCATCTCCTCGAACGACACCGTCTCCAGCTTGCGCGCGTTCGGCACGATCCGCGGGTCCGCCGAGTACACGCCCGCCACGTCCGTGTAGATCTCACACACCTCCGCCCCCAGCGCCGCCGCCACCGCCACCGCGCTCGTGTCCGAGCCGCCGCGGCCGAGCGTCGTGACGTTCTTCGCCGTCCGCGACACGCCCTGGAAGCCCGCCACCAGCACGATGTGGTCCTCCTCCAGCGCCGCGCGGATGCGATCCGCGCGCACGTCCAGGATCAGCGCCTTCGTGTGCGACTCGTCCGTCACGATCCCCGCCTGCGATCCCGTCAGCGAGATCGCCCGGTGGCCGAGGTCGTTGATCGCCATCGCGCACAGCGCGCACGAGATCCGCTCGCCCGAGGACAACAGCATGTCCATCTCGCGCGGGTCCGGCGAGTCCGAGACCTCATCCGCCATCGCGATCAGCTCGTCCGTGGTCTTGCCGCGCGCCGAGAGCACCGCCACCACCGAGTGGCCCTCTTCGCGCTTGCGCACGATCCGCGCCGCGGCGCGCTTGATCCGCTCCGCGTCCGCCACCGAGGTGCCGCCGAACTTCATCACGATCGTGTCGGGCATCAGCCGCAGGATATGTCAGACCGCGCGGCGGCCCGCGAAGGCCTTGCCGAGCGTCACCTCGTCCGCGTACTCCAAATCCGAGCCCACCGGCAGCCCGCTCGCCAGGCGCGTCACCTTGACCTCGGCCGCGCGTGTGCGCAGCTCCTCCGCGATGTGCAGCGCCGTCGCCTCGCCCGTCGTCGTGGGGTTCGTCGCCAGCACCACCTCGCGCACCGTCGCGCCGCGCGCGTCCAGGTCCGCCACCCGTGCGAACAGCTCGGCGATCTTCAGGTCCTCCGGGTCGATGCCGTCGATCGGCGACAGCGCGCCGCCGAGCACGTGGTAGACGCCGTGGTACTCGTGCGTGCGCTCCATCGGGATCACATCGCTCGGCTCCTCCACCACGCAGATCACCCGCTCGTCGCGGCGCGCGTCCTGGCAGATGCGACAGCGCGTCTCGTCCGTCAGGTTGAAGCACACCTCGCACAGCCCGATCTTCTCCTTCACCTCGCGGATCGCATCCGCCAGCGCGCTCGCGTCCTCGCCCGACGCGCGCAGGATGTGGAACGCCAGGCGCTGCGCGGTGCGGTTGCCGATGCCCGGCAGCTTCGACAGCTCGCTCACCAGCCGCTGCACCGGCGGCGCGTAAGAGGTCCCGTCACTCACCGGCTCACCCGCTCACAGGCCCGGCAGGCCCAAGGCCGCCGAGGCCACCCAGGTCGAGGCCCGCGGTCGCGCCGCCCATCTTGCGCTCCGCCACCTCCTGCGCCATCCGCAGCGCCTCGTTCACCGCCGCCAGCACCATGTCCGACAGCATCTCCACGTCCTCCGGGTCCACCGCCGCGGGGTCGATCTTGACCTCCCTCACCGACAGGTCGCCGCTGATCTTCACCGTCACCATGCCGCCGCCCGCCGAAGCCTCCACCACCTCGTTCTTCAGCTCCTCCTGCGCCAGCTCCATGTCCTTCTGCATCTTCTGAACCTGCTGCATCATCGCCTGCATGTTCGGCATCCGCGGCTGCTTTGCCATCACGCGCCTTTCTCGTTGCTCGTCGCCACCTCTACGTCGCGCTCCGTCTCAGACGCCGACTCGTCGGTGATCTCCTCCGCGTCGAACTCCTCCATGAAGCGCCTCACCCACTCCTCCTCCGTCCGCTCGCTCGCCTGCGGGCGATCCTCCGCGGAGAGCTCCTCGCGCAGCTCATACGACAGCCGCCAGCGCCCGCCCGCGATCGTGCTCAGCGCCTCGCCCACAGTGGCGCGGTTCGCCGGGTCCTCCGCCTTCTTCTTCAAGAACTGCGCCGTCGAAGCGAACGCCAGCGTCAGATCCTCGCCGTCCACCGCCACCGGCTGCGCTTCCGCGATCAGCGCGCCGATCAGCGCGTTCTCCGAGCGCACGAGGTCGACCACCGCCGGCCACAGCGCACACACCGACTCGATGTCTCGCGCGGCCGGAGCATCCGAAGCAGCCGGCGGCGGTGGAACTGGAGGCTCGTCGCTCTCCACGATCGCCTCGTCTTGCACCTCAGCGACCCGAGCGGCCGCCTGTGGCGGCCCCTTTAAATCGTCGTTCTTGTCGTTCTCCACAGCCACCGGCGCGGCGACCGGGCCGCGCGCGCCCTCCAGTCGCTCGATCCGCGCCAGCAGCGCCCGCATCGAGCCGTCCACCTCGGGCTTCGCCGCCTTCACCAGCGCCAGCTCCAGGCGCGTGCGCGCGTCCGCTCCCGCGCGCACCGCCTCCATCGCCTCGCCCAGCAGTTCCAGCAGGCGCACCACCGCCGCGTGATCCACGCGCTCGGCCTGCGCGCCCAACGCCGCGTCCGCCTCGGGCGTCAGCGACAGCTCATCCGGCACCGCGCCGAGCGTCTGCACGATCAACAGCTCGCGCGCGCGCACCTCCAGGTCCGACGCGAACGACGCCGCGTCGCGCCCCTGCTCCACGCACTCCTCGAGCGCCCGCAGCGCAGCCGCCGCGTCGCCCTGCGCCACCGCGTCCACCGTCGCTTCCAGCAGCCGCGCGTCCGCCACGCCCAGCACCGCCAGCACGTCCTCCAGCGCCACGTCGCTGCCGCTGTAGGTCACCAGCTGCTCCAGCGTTCCCAGCGCGTCGCGGAAGCTGCCCGTCGCCGAGCGCGCCAGCGCAGCCACCGCCGGCGGCGGGATCACGATCGACTCCGCGTCCGCCGCGCGGCGGATCACGCTCGCGATCTGCTCCACCGTGGGGCGGTGGAAGTCGAAGCGGTGGCAGCGATCCACCACCGTCGCCGGCACCTTGTTCGCCTCCGTCGTCGCCAGCACGAACACCGTGTTCGGCGGCGGCTCCTCCAGCGTCTTCAAGAACGCGTTCCACGCGGCGGTGGAGAGCATGTGCGCCTCGTCCAGGATGTAGACCTTGCGCCGCCCGCTCACCGGCGCGTACGCCACGCTCTCGCGCAGCTCGCGGATGTCGTCCACCGAGTTGTTCGACGCCGCGTCCATCTCGATCACGTCAAGCGACGTCGCGCGCGCGATCGACACGCACGAGTCGCACGCCCCGCACGGCTCGATCGTCGGGCCGCGCTCGCAGTTCAAGCACGCCGCCAGGATCTTCGCCATCGACGTCTTGCCCGTACCGCGCGAGCCCACGAACAGGTACGCGTGGTGCACCTTTTCGCGCTCCACCGCGTTGCGCAGCGTCCTCACCACCGGCTCCTGGCCCACCACCTCCGCGAACGTGCGGGGGCGGTGCCTGCGGTACAGAGACCGCTGCTGCTGTAGTGGCTGCTCCTCCGTCGACACCGTTCGCCTGAGTCTACCCACGCCGCTCAGCGGGCTCGAACAGCCCCGCGAGCGGATAGCGTCCGCGCTCATGAGCACCTTCGCCAAGCGCCTCGCGCCGCGTCTCGGGGCGTCGCTCGGGATCGCTCTCGGCGCGGTCGCGCTGCGCGTCATCGCCGGCGTGGGGTTCGCCAACTACGACACGCTCTACGCGCTCGCCTGGGGCGGTCAGCTCTCGCGCGGCTCCGTCCCCGCCTACGACGTGCCCATCGCCCCCACCCCGCACCCCCTCGCGGAGCTCGTCGGGCTCGTGCTCGCCCCGCTCGGCCCCCACGCCGTCGCCACCGTCGCCGTCGCGCTCGGCTTCCTCGCGCTGTCCGCCTGCGGATGGGTCGTCTACCGGCTCGGCGCGGAGTGGTTCGGCCGCGCCGCCGGCGCGCTCGCCGCGCTCGTGTTCCTCACGCGCGTGCCCGTGCTCTCCTACGGCGTGCGCGCGTACGTCGACATCCCCTACCTGCTGCTCGTGCTCGGCGCGCTGCTAGTCGAGACCCGCAAACGGCGCGCCGGCGCGCCCGTGCTCGCGCTGCTCGCGCTCGCCGGGCTCCTGCGCCCCGAGGCGTGGGCGTTCGCCGGGCTCTACTGGCTGTATCTGATGGACCTCGTGCCCAAGCGCCTGCGCAGCTCAACGGGAGAGCGCTCGCTTCACACACGAGAGGTCGCGGGTTCGAAACTCACGCTGTTCGCCGCAGCCGCGCCACTCGTGTGGATCCTCAGCGACCTGCTCGTCACCGGCCAGCCGCTGTGGTCGCTCACCAACACCCAGCACACCGTCGATCAGCTGCACCGCTTCACCGGCATCGCCAACGTGCCCGAGTACATACCCAGGCGCATCGGCGAGATCCTCCGCCCGCCCGTGCTCGCAGGCGCGGCGATCGGCGGAGTGCTGTCGCTGCTGTGGCTGCGCTGGCGCGCGCTGCTCGGCGCCTGCGCGGGCCTGCTCGCCGTGCTCGTGTTCGCCGTGTTCGCCACCGCCGGCCTGCCCATCAACACGCGCTACGCGTTCCTCGCCTCAGCAATCCTCTGCCTGTTCTGCGGCGCCGGCGCGTTCGGCTGGACGCGCATGCCGCGCGGCGACCCGCGGCGCGCGTGGTGGATGGCCGTCGGCGCGGTCGTGCTCGTCGCGCTCGTCGCGTACGCCCCTCGCAGTATCGCTCCGCCGACCGCGAATTCGGCAAACTCGCGCGCCAACAGCAAATCGAAGGCGACCTCGTCGCGCTCGTTCGCAGCCGCACCATCGACCTGCGCTGCGGCCCTGTCGGCGTCCCCAACCACGCGCCCATCCCGCTGCTGTCGCTGTACCTGAAGACCAGCCCGCGCAACATCGTCAGCCTGCAGAGCGGGCACATTGAACGCGGCGTCTACGTCGACCCCGCCAGCAAGCAGGTCGAAGCGGACTACGTGCTCGACCCGCGCGATCCCCACCAGGCGGTCAGCGTCCCGCCGGGCTTCACCGAGAAGGGCGCCAACCGCTCGTGGCTGATCTTCCAGCGCTGTTTGTAGGCGCACGCCCGGACTTGTACGCGCGCAGGGCTGCGGGCGCGCGGGCGATCTCGCGTGGACGCGCATATGGACCGTGCACCCCCTGTCGAGACTCCTGGTTCCGGCGCCTGCCGACGCCCACGACTCCGGTCCGGGAGCTCCCGCTGCGCCTGTCGGTGATCGCTTAAGGCTGCTTCCTTCCGGACCTGACCTGGTTCGCAAGCCGACACCGCGCGGGACCCGAACCATCGACGCCCCGAGCGACGGAGCGACCGGAGCCAAAGCCCCTCGAAGGGGAATTCAGCCCCGCTAGAGCGGATTGCGGATTCAGGGCACCGCTACCTCCCCGCCTAGCACGGTCCGCCACCGATCGTAACGTACCCACCGCTTCGCCCAGTTCAGGTAGGCTGCGCGACCGTGACCTACTTCAACGGCTTCTCCTCCAAATCCCGCGCCGGCCTCGCGCTTGCGATCCTCGCCACCGTGGCGGCGCTCTTCTCCGGCTGCGGCAGCTCCGGCGGCTCGAGCACGATCACCGTCGGCAACGAGAACACCGCCGACAACGCGCTCATCAAGCAGACCGAATCGAGCAGTACGGGCAGCAGCAAAACCAGCACCGCGCCCACCGCGGCAGCGAAGACGCCCACCAGCGGTCCGCTCTCCAAAGAACCCAAGGTGACCGTCCCCACCGGACCCGCACCGACGAAGCTGGTCACGAAAGACCTCATCAAGGGCACCGGCGCCGAAGCCAAATCCGGCGACACCGTCAGCGTCAACTACGTCGGCGTGCTCTACAAAGGCGGCAAGGAGTTCGACGCGTCGTGGAAGCGCAAAGAACCGTTCAGCTTTGCCCTCGGCAAGGGCCAGGTCATCGCCGGCTGGGACCAGGGCGTCGCGGGCATGAAGGTCGGCGGACGACGCGAGCTGATCATCCCGTCCGAACTCGCCTACGGCACCAAAGGCTCGCCCGGCGGCATCCCCCCGAACGCGCCGCTCGTGTTCGTCGTGGATCTGCTCGGCACGTAGAGCCTGTCAGGCGCAACGCCACGCCAAAGCACTCGAAGAGCCGTATGAGCACCAGGCGCCGCGCGGGCAACCGCGCGGCGTTGCTCGTCCTGCCCGCAGCAGCGCTCGCGCTGGGCGGCGGCTGCGCGAGCAAGACCAGCACCAACCCAGCGCTGCTGCTACTCCAGCGCGGCGACCTCGCCGCGGTTACGCGCACGCTCGCCGCCGCCGAGCCCGGCGTCCGCGCTGAGGTGGCCGCCACGAGGGCCGCATGGCCGCTCATCGCCAACGGGCTGCCTGCCGGCGGGCGCCAGCCGTCGCACTCTGCGCTGCGCGCTGCCGCCACAGCGGCAGCGAAGGTGAAGACCCCAACGCTGTTCGAGGTGCGCGCCGCCGCGTCCATCACCGGGCCCGGCGCGCAGCTCGCCGGGGTGCTGCGCAACTCCATCGCGTTGAACGCGCGCGCGTGGCAGATGATCGACGCCGCCGTGGAGCAGATCGAACACGGCGCACCCACAGCCGCGCGCTTCGCCCGCGCGAACGTCAACCTGTACATAGAGAGCGTCTACGACGCCCACTACAGCCTCGCCCACATCGGCAAGCAGCTGCTCGCCGCGTACGCCAAGCTCGGCGGCGCGGCGGCGTTTGGCGCGGCGCTCACGCAGCGGGAAGTCGACGCGGTGGCGGGCGCGTACTCCGAAGCGAACTACCGGCTGCACCCACACGTGGGCGTCAAGCTGGGGTCCTGAGCGCCGGCCCAATACACTCAGCCCTTCAGGGCGCGTAGCTCAGTGGGAGAGCGCTCGCTTCACACGCGAGAGGTCGCAGGTTCGAAACCCGCCGCGCCCATCGGTAGGAGAACCGCGAACAGCCGCGAACACGGGCGAAAACTCCCGAACGCGCTGGGTCTCGCGGGAGCGTGTTCGCTCGTGTTCGCGGCTGTTCGGCGGTCTCGAGGACCGCAAAAGGACCGCAGCGGACGCGCGAAGGGACCGCAACGGGACGAGCGTTCGACGCTACTCAACCTGAGCACGCCCAGCAGAAGCTTTGGCTCATCGTGAAACAGCGCGCGCAGGTCCAGGCCCCTCGGCGGCAAAGGTCTGGGGACGCTCCAAATGTCCGTCTTGAGATCGCGGGCAGGTTCTGCTCTGATCGCACGGCAACCAAACCAATCCTAAGCGGCCGGGCAGGTGTCTCTAGCACCCACCCGGCCTGTAGCACCGAAGGGCACACCTTCGATACCGAGGACACCGTAGCTCTCAGCGACGGTCGTGCTTGTGCTCGCTCTCGTGACCCTTCGGCGCTTCGACCGAAGGGAGCCCGACATGCACTCGCTCGTGACCATCCCCGCGATCCTCACGCCTCAACTCCGCAACGGCATACACCACGTTCTCGGCGACGCCGCCAAAGAAGTCTCCACCGTCGTAGAACACGCAGACCGCCTATCCCATCCTGAGCGCTACACGAAGCCCGTCGCGCGCTTCAAACGGACCTGCGAGTTGCTCGACCTCATAGGCTGGGGCATCCCCACTGAGGCTGCCGCGATCCAGGTCGACCTGCGAGAGCACTGCGCAGCGCTGACAGACGCACTCGATATGACTGTGCGCCTCGCCGACCTCGAAGTTGACGAGATCGAGGACCGAGACGCGGCCCGTGCCCTGCGCCACGAAGCACCCTTCGCGAGACCATCATCGCGCGAGCCCTCGCACTACACGAACTGAACTCAACCATCATCGACATAGCAGCAGCGTTGGAGGATGTCGTAGCTGGCTGTGAACGTGCCGGCGGCTGAGTTCTTTAGGTGATGGTTTAGGTGCCCTTGCCGTCGGCCGTAGGCTCGCCATCCAAGGCTGACCACACTGATTCGCTGCTAGCGTTCGAGTACAGACGATCTGGAGGTAGATCCGCGATGGCGAAGGCGATTCAGTTTTCCGACCACGGTGGCTCCGAGGGTCCACGTTTGGTCGATTTGATCGAGACGATTCGTGCCTTGCCCTACGGTCGTCCTAGTGATCGCACGGTTGAGGGAATGCTGCGCGAGCGTCGAGGCACCTGCTCGACAAAGCATCTTTTCCTCGCCCAGGTGCTGGCCGAACGTTTTCCTAAGACCGAACCGTCGATCATTCATCGCGTCTACCATCTGGGTCGTGCTCGCGCTCGCGCGCTGTTCGGTCGCGACATCGCCGAAATCCTTCCCGAACACGGCCTCATCGACGTCCACCGATATCTCGTAATAACCCTCGACGGCAAGCGCGTCACGATCGACGCGACGTTCCCGGGACCGCCCTGGGACGGTCGATCATCGTTGCCGCTCGCGTGCGGTCCCGGACACGACTATCCAGCGGACGGTGCCCCCGATGCTGAGAAGAGGATGCTTGAGGAAAAGCATTGCGATCCGGCAGTGCGCGAGCCGTTCATCGCAGCACTGACTGGAGTCCGTCCGCTCAGCTTGTCCTCCGCGGAACCCTCATGATCGTTATCACCGGCTAGCAATCGCCGCCGACCACGCTGGGTACAGCCACAGAACTCACTATCCCCGATCCCCCGATGTTTGTGTCCGGCGAGCAACGCCTCGACCAGGAAGACTCGGTAGCCACCAACTCCAGTCTCCGAGCAACGCCATCGCTGCTGGTACAAGGACCAGCCGAATAAGTGTCGCGTCAATCCCGATCGCGAATGCGCCTCCGAGCCCAATCTCCTTGATGATGGGAATACCCGTTCCAATGAACACGGCAAACACGCACACGATGACGACCGCCGCGCCTGTGATGGTCCTGGCGCTTGCGGCAAGTCCTTCGGCGACCGAGCGCCGAGAGTCGCCCGACTCAAGCCATCGCTCCCTGATCCGGCTTAGAAGGAAAAGACCTCGTAGTCCGTCGAGAGCCCGAACACAATCGCAAGGAGTAGTGGGGGACGAGAGTTCGCCTGCCTTAGGTCGTGGAGAGGCACAGCCCGCGCCACGCAACGCCTCTGCCTCCAACGCTGAGCCGGCGCCCTCGTGATCAAATGACACGACCCACCTCGCCAGCGTCGTCCCACAAGTGCGACGCCTATATGGCAGAGTCCGCGGCTATTGGGCACACGAATCGAATTTCTGGCATCGACAAGGGCCAGAATGCACCTTTAGACTCTGCTCGATGCAGATGCAGCGCATCGTGACTAACAGATTCGACCTCGGGTCACTCCTTGGCCGAGACAGCGACGGGCTGGCGATCCTGTCGCCGGTCTTGGATGTGCTCGCAGAGGCGATAACGATCAGGGCATCGGACGACTCCTTGATCTACGCCAACCGTGCCGCCTTGGAGCGTATGGGGATGAGTACGCTCACCGAGCTTCAGACGGCTGACCCAAAGGCATTGATGGCTGACTACGAGACGACCGCAGCGGACGGCGAGTCCCTGTCGCTGGAGGATCTTCCCTCCGTTCGCCTATTGCGCGGCGAGGAGCCTCAGCCGCTGCTCATGCGGAGCATCGACCGCGCAAGCGGCGAGGAGCATTGGGTCGTCCTGAAGGCCGCCGCCATCCGCGACAGCGATGGAAGCGTGCTCGCCGCGATCACGATCATCGAGGATGTCACCGAGCAGCATCGTGGCTCCCAGCGTCTGCAGCTGCTCGCAGAGGCCACGGCGATTTTTGCGTCCTCCCTGGATTATCAGCAGACGCTGCGCAACGTCGCTGGTCTGGCTGTGCCGCAGCTCGCTGACTGGTGCGGCGTCGACTTGTTCGACGCCGAAGGTCGACGTGAATCCGTCGCGGTAGCCCACAAGGAACCCGGCAAGCTTGAGCTCGCCGAGCGGCTGCGTGAATACGATCCCGAGCAGCTCGACCCCGAACGCGGGCTCGGCAAGCTGCTACGCACCGGCCAGCCGCAGCTCTACCCTCAGATCACCGAGGAGATGCTCGAAGGGGCCGCCATCGATGATGAGCACCTGCGGCTGCTGCGCAGCGTCGGGATGCGCTCGGTGCTGCTCGTCCCGCTGGCCGTGCAGGGCCGAGTGATCGGTGCGCTCACGCTCGTCAGCGCGGAGTCCGGCCGCGGCTTCGACCAAGGCGACCTCGAGTTCGCTGGGCAGATAGCCGAACGGGCCGCTCTCGCGGTCGAGCACGCGCGTCTCTACACCGAGCGCACCTACGCCGCCGAGACGCTCGAGGCGAGCCTGCTGCCCCGCCGTCTGCCACAGATAGCTGGCTGGAGCCTTGCTGCCGAGTACCGGCCCGCGGCGGAGATCGGCGGTGACTTCTACGAGGTCTGGCCCGTCGAGGATCAATGGCTTGCGATGATCGGCGATGTCACCGGCAAGGGCGTGGACGCGGCGGCGCTCACCGCGCTCGCGCGTCATACCGCCCGCGAGGCATCCCACGCCGACCCAAGCCCGTCATACATCCTCTCGCGCGTAGACGCCGCGCTCAAGCACCGTGGCGCTCTCGCTGTCAGCACCGCGCTGGTGCTACGCCTCAACCAGGGCGAGGTCACGGTTGCTGCTGGCGGGCACCCGTTGCCACTGCGCCTACACGACGGTACCGTCGCCGCGGTCGGCGAATACGGCAGCATCCTCGGCGCGCTCGCGCACCCCAGCTGGCCCGAGACCACCTTCACCCTCGGCTCCGGTGAGACGCTGATCGCCATCACCGACGGCGTAACCGACGCGCTCGACGCCAACGGCACGAGGTTCGGAGCCGACCGACTGAAAGAGCTCCTGCGACACTCACACCCGGACACCGCCGAGTCGATCTGCCGCACTGTCATCAAAGCGCTCTCCGACTACGAAGCCGTCGAACAAGCTGACGACATCGCAATCCTCACGCTGCAATATCAAGGCCACCCAGCCACCGTCGCTGGGGCCGACCTATCGTCCCCAAAACAAGCAGGTGGCAATGGTTAGACCGACCCAGTTCAAGATCGAGCACCAACCCCTGCCCGAGCAGGGCCACAGGCTCTGCGTCAGCGGCGAACTCGACCTCGCCACGACCCCGCAGCTCGAGCAGCAAGCCAGCACGCTGCTCGCCGACGGCGCCCGCAGCATCGTGATCGACCTCGCTAACCTCAACTTCATCGACTCCACCGGCCTGCGCCTGCTGCTGCTCTTGAGCCGGCAGGCAGCAGACGACGGTTGGGCGATGCTGATCACCGGACCATCCGAGCAGGTGCAAACGATCCTCAAGATCACCGGCACGGCCGCAGAACTGCCCATCGAGGAGGCCACCTCCTCCTGATGGTCGCGGCGGGCATGGATGCCGACCCGCGCCGCGGATCGCTGGAGCTTGAGCTCCAGCGCCACCCCGATGCGCCGGCCGTCGCTCGCGCTGCCGCCGCCGGCCTCTGCCAGCAGATCGGCCTTACCCATGCATGCTGCCAGACGCTGCTGCTGCTCGTCTCAGAGATCGTCACCAACGCCGTGATCCACTCAAAGGCGCTGCCCGACATCCCGATACGTTTCAGCGCCGCTGCCATCCGCGACCACATCCGGGTCGATGTCCACGACGGAGGATCCGGTTTCACCCCCCAGCCCCGAACCGCTACGCACGGTGGCTGGGGACTGCACCTACTCGATCAACAAGCCCGCTCCTGGGGAGTGGACAACGAGCAAGGCACGCTCGTCTGGTTCGAGCTCGCAGTCGACCATCACTGATCGCGGCGGCGCCGGTCGAGCATCCGCAGCCTCCTCAGCGGCACCGCGAACCACAGGAGGGCGAACGGCGACGCTCCCACAATCGCTGTCACGATTCCGGCCGTCACACCGAACAGCTTGGTGGTGACCAGCAGCAGGGAACCACACATCGCCAACGCCAGAAACGCGAGACCCACGATCACCACCCGGTTCGAGCTGAACACGAGGTACTGCTTGTCATCGTGGCGGAACAGGAAGCGATGCTCCGCTGAGGGCGCGATCGTACACACTGCCGCGAGGGCCGCGAGGATCAGTGTCGCGAAGTACACAGTGCGCTCGAAGTTCCCGACGTGCTCGAAACCGGTGTTGAACGGGACGATCAAAAGGAAGGCGAACAGAACCTGCACGCCGGTGACGACGACACGCAACTCGCCGGTCATCTCATCGAGGTTGCGGTCAAGGCGCTCCAAGTGCGTCTCGTGTCGGGCCTCGCCATCCACCTGTGAGTCCGGCATGTCCGTCAACGTAGCTACTCCGCTCAGCTGCGATCGTCCGTGTCAGCTTCGCTGCTGCGCTCCGGTGGCCTCTCCCACGCGCGGTCACGCTCTGTCGCGCTGCGGCTGAGCTTCTGGGCGTGCCGGGGCGCGGACTCGCGGGCAGCGCCTTCCTCGGCCTCGGGCACGTCGTCAGGGACCTGCTCGGCTGGCGCCTCCTCGGGCATCTGATCAGAAGGCTTGCCGGTGTGGGGTACAGGCGAACTCATCACTCCCCTGCCTACCCGCACGCCCGAGTCGGAAAACGCCGCTCAGGTGTGCGAGCGCGGCGCCGATCACCGCGAGCCCCGCCACGAGCACGCGATGTAGTCGTTCACGCACCCGGGCGAGAGCGGCGTCGCAGCGCCGGGGTGGACGCGCGGCGCCCCCTCGCTGTTGGGTCTTCTGTCTGCTGGCGCTCATCGCTGGCGTTCGTCGGCTGGCTATATCGTTCTGTGGTCGAGCTGTTCGAGCACGACAGGCCAAGCGCTAGCGTGCGCGTCGCATGAGGCCACGGTGGGAAAGCCGGCGTGAGAAAGCCGCAGGTCCGTCCCGCTCTCGCTCGGCTTGAGCTCGACCGTGACGACGCTCTCCGCGCCTTGGGTTCCGCCCGCGCCCGTGACCCATGTCAGTTCGACCAGCGAATCGGGCTCCACTCGAAGGAACCGGCCGTAGTGTTGGTGGCGGGTCGTAAGTCCGCCAGGCTCGGCGGCGGACTCCGTCTCGAAGAAGAACGGCGTGTTGACCTCGCCCTTCATCAATACAGACCCTGGCGCCGCGAACCAAAGGTCGAACTCGGTGGTCCAGGCTCGAAAGAGCACGTCGGCCGGCGCTCTCATTTTACGCTCAACGCTCAGCCGATGTGGTCGCTGAGACAGGTCGGGTGTGCGGATCGGCTTCGAATACATACATCTTCTCCTCCGGTTAGCGGGTTGCCATGCAACTATTCATCGTCGCTGAGCAATCCGAACCTCTCAGGCAGGGTCCGGAGAATGCAGACGCTCAGCGCGGTATGCAGCTGATGCGCCCGTCGTTCTCGAGGATCGCCCAGTGCAGATCGGCGATCGAGGTGATTTGCTTCTGGCGGGCTTCCTCCTCGATGTCTGCCAGCGTGATCCGCTCTCGGCGCATGTTGCGCTCGATCGGCTGGCCATCCTGCACGAGCACCACCGGCTCGCCCTCGCTGATCGCACGGACCCAACGAAAGCGATAGGTCAGCCAGCTGACGAACACCGACAGCACGCCGATCGTCGCGATCACGGTAAGCGCGCCCGTGATGGAGTAGTCGCTCTGCGTCACGCCCTGCTGAACAAGGTCGCCGACGACCACTAGCAGGATCACATCGAAAGGCTCCAGTTGGCTGAGCTCGCGCCGCCCGACGACACGCGTCAGCAGAAACACGAAGCAGAACACGACTGCCGCGCGGATCACCAAATCCACGGTTCGTCTCCTTGCTTGTCGTTCTGCGTGCTCATGGGAAGATCGTCAGCGAGCGGTGGACGCTGGCGAGCGTCTGGCCTGAGTCCTCGACAGCCACGTCCTCGCGCCGGTTGCCGACATTGGTCGGGTTCACCTGAAAGTTGATCCAGCAGAGCAGGGCTTTGTGCGCTGGCCAGGTGCCGTATTCGAGCACGATCTTCCCGTTGCGCGATGTTTCGCTTTCCGGTTCGGGCTTGATCGAGTTGACGCCCATCGATTCCCACCAGCCTTCATCAAAGACGAGCTGTAGATGGTGGACTTCTTGATTCGCGACGACCCTGATGCGTGCTTGAAACAGCAGGCCGCCGCGTAGCCGCGACGGCGCCGTGACGCTCAGACTCGCTGCAGGCGTGCTGGCGGAGACCGTGGACGGATGCTGGCCGAAGACGTCGAGCAGTGCCAGTACCGGCAGGGCTGCGACGAGGTAGAGCAATGCCCGGCGCACCCAGGGCGTGCGAGACCGGCCTCGAAGGTCACGGTTTCGCTCCAGCGTAAGCCCATCGGGCAACTGTGCCATCAACATGTCTTCGAGCTTGCTGTGCTCGCTCCTGCCGATGGGCGTCCTGAACTCGTCCTGCGCCCTTAAAGCAAGGCAAGCCGGTGGCATCGAGCCTCGCGCACGTCAGGACGGGTTAGCTGA
The DNA here is from genome assembly GCA_963813055.1 of uncultured Solirubrobacteraceae bacterium. Lineage (GTDB taxonomy): Bacteria > Actinomycetota > Thermoleophilia > Solirubrobacterales > Solirubrobacteraceae > Palsa-744. The sequence goes on along the minus strand of CAWEXM010000004.1, from coordinate 86,831 downwards.
CCGCAGCCTGCGAAACACGACCATGCCGCCGATTGATCCGCCCGCGCATTGGGTAGGAGAAACCCTGCACGTCTGTTGACCTGAGCCACCCGGAGGCCAGACAGTGAGGATCGGCTATTTCTTGTCAAGCGAGGAGTTCGGCCCACGCGACCTCGTCGCGCAGGCGCGCATGGCCGAGGACGCCGGCTTCCAGGGGCTGTGGATCTCAGACCACTACCACCCCTGGAACGAGGAGCAGGGACACAGCGGCTTCGTCTGGTCGACGATCGGCGCGCTCGCGCAGGGGACCTCCACCATGAAGGTCACAACCGCAGTGACGTGCCCGACCGTGCGCATCCACCCGGCCGTGATCGCCCAGGCCGCCGCGACCTGCGCGGTGCTGCTGGAGGGACGCTTCGCGCTCGGCCTCGGCAGCGGCGAGGCGCTCAACGAGCACATCCTCGGCGACCACTGGCCGGCGGCCGACGGGCGGCTTGAGATGCTCGAGGAGGCCGTGCAGGTCATCCGCACCCTCTGGCAGGGCGGGATGCAAAGCCACCGCGGACACCACTACCAAGTAGAGAACGCCCGCATCTACGACCTGCCCGAGCAGACACCGCCGATCCTCATCTCCGGGTTCGGCCCCAAGGCCACCAGCCTCGCCGCCAGGATCGGCGACGGCTACTGCACCGTCCAGCCCGACGAGCAGGAAGTCAAACGGTTCCGTGACGCTGGCGGGAACGGGCTCGTGGCCGGCGGCATGAAGGTCTGCTGGGGAGCCGACGAGGCCCAGGCGCGCGCCACCGCGTATCGGCTGTGGCCCAACGAGCAGCTACCGGGCGAGCTCGCCCAGATCCTGCCGACCCCCGCACACTTCGAGCAGGCATCAGAGCTCATCAGCGAAGACATGGTGGCCGAAGCCGTCCCGTGCGGACCCGACCTCGACCTGCACCTGCAGGCTATCCGCCGCTACCAGGACGCTGGCTTCGATGAGCTCTACATCCAGCAGATCGGCCCCGATCAGGAGCGCTTCTTCGAGGCCTACGCCGAGGAGATCCTGCCCCACTTCAACAGTCAGACCTCGGCGCTCAGCTCCGCCACAGCATGAGCACCGACGCCACACACCTCCCAGCGCACACGAGTCCGGCCAGTCGTCCCGCGCCCGCGCGGGACACGGTACGCACGCAGCTCACCGGCGTCTACGAAGCGGCCCGACAGCTACTCAGAGGCACGCCCATCGCCGCACCGATGATCTCGAGAGCCGGCCTTCGTGCCGAGGCGCACCGTGCACGCCTGATCCTGCGCGCCACCATGAACGATCAGCAGCGAGGCGGGAGGTAGACAATGCCGCCGCGCGGTGTGAAGAAAGGCAGCAAGCGCGCACGTCAGTACGAGCACATCAAGGACAGTGAGCGTGAACAGGGCGCCTCGCTTGAACGCGCCGAGGAGATCGCCGCGCGCACCGTCAACAAGGAGCGCGCCCGCAGCGGCGAATCGAAGACCAGCTCGCGCACATCCACCAACGACATCTCCTCGGGCCGGCGCGGTGGCCTGCGCTCCGGCAAACCGGGGCCCCGTGGACGCACCCGCGAACAGCTCTACCAAGAGGCTCGCAGCCTCGGCGTCAAAGGCCGCTCCAGCATGAACAAGGCCCAGCTACAGCGAGCGGTGGACAGCAAGAAGCGCTGAGCAACCGCAGCTCGGGCTTCCGACCCCGCTACTGATCCGAGCGTCTGCCGGAGATCTCAAAGCCGCCTCGCGCGTTACGGGCCACCACCTGGCCGCTCCAGCCCCGCAACGGGTGCGCCTGCTCCCGCGCCAACTCCACGCACACCCGTTTCGTCACCGCATAGGTGAAGGCCGGCCCGACCAGAAACGCGCCGCGGAAGAACCAAACTGCGCCTTCATAGCCAAACCCGAACTGGAAGAACAGCCGGTCGGCCGACCCCGCCGCGAACACCACCGCCACCGCTGAAAGCACCGCTGCGGCGAGCGCGCTGCGCCGCGGATTCTCGCGCGGACGCTCAAGCAGATCGTGGCGCGCGTAGTCCTTGCTGATGAAGCGCCGGTCAAGCCACGGCAGCGCATACAACAGGCCGAACACGATACCGGGAAACAACACCCCGCCAAAAAACGGGTTCGGGACCAGCGTGTGTCCGAAGACGTGGATCTCCAGGTTCGGCATCAACCGTAGCGCGCCGATCAGCCAGCCGAGATACCAGTCCGGCTGCGCGCCGTTCGTGCCGATGTAAGGGTGATATGGGCCCCACAGCCACACCGGGTTGATCTGGATCAGGCCGCCCATCAGCACCAGCACCGCGGCGACCGCCGCGAACAAGCCGAGCGAGCGCAGCGCGTACCCAGGCCACATCGGTGTGCCCACCACGTTGTCCTCACGTCGGCCAGGGCCGGGGAACTGGCTGTGGCGCTGGCGCATGATGATCGCCAAGTGCACCGCGATCAGGCCACCGATGATCGCCGGTAGCAGGAACACATGCGCGATGAACAGCCGCGACTCAAACGCCGTCGACCCAGGGAACCTGCCGCCCCACAACGCCGTCGCGAACGGGCCGCCGATCAAAGGGAGCGACATCGCGACCGCCCACGCGATCGCCAACCCCATCCCCGAGAGCAGATCGTCGGGGAGCGAGTAGCCAGCAAAGCCCTCCAAGATCGCGAGCGCCAACAGGGTGACGCCGATGAAGTAGTTGATGTCGCGGGGCTTGCGAAACGCGCCGGTGAACACGATCCGCAGCAGGTGCAGCGTGATCGCCGCAACGAACACCAGCGCCGCCCAATGGTGAACCTGCCGTGCGAGCAGCCCACCGGACACGTCGAAGGAGATGTGCAGTGTGGATGCGTAGGCGTTCGAGACGCTCTGGCTCTGCAGTGCCTGGTAGCTGCCGTGGTAGACGGTCTGCGTCGTCGTGTCGGGGTCGAAGAACAGCGCCAGGAACGTGCCCGTGAGGACCAGCACCACGAACGAGTAGAGCGCGATCTCGCCGAGCAGGAAGCTCCAGTGGTCAGGGAACACGTAATCCATCAGCCACCGCATCCCACGCGCCGCGCCCAGCCGCTCATCCACGAACGCCACAGCGTCCACCGGCCGGTCCTTGGCGGTGTGGCTCACGATGGGTCTCCCCACCAGGACGGGCCGACAGGCCCCGACATCGGCCCAGCAGCGCGCAGCACACCGGCGCTGTCGATAGTCAGCGGCAGCTGCGCCAGCGGCCTGCCTGCGGGGCCGAACTCGACGCTGCCGCCGTCCAGCACGTCGAACGTGGAGTAGTGGCAAGGGCACACCAGCGCCGGCCCCTTGGACTCGGTGGACGGGCTCAGCGGGTCTCGAAACAGCGAGATCGCGCACGCCGCATGAGTGCAGACCTTCGAGTAGGCAAGGATGCCCTGCGGTGCCCAGCCCGCACGCTCGGCGGGCAGCCGCAGCGTCGCGGGGTCAACGCGCACCACCACGACGGGGGAGCCCAGGTCCTCCTGACCACCGCCTGCGGCGGTGGTGCCCGCGCCCTGCGGGAACGCGGTCTGAAAGCTCCGTTCATTGACGTCGGCCGCGAGCATCGGGTTGCCCTGCTGATCCACGAGCGCGCGGCCTGCCCGCCACGGTGTGCGTCGCAGCTGCTCCTCGAGACCAGGGCCGAGCGCCGCCACGGGAATCACCACCGCCGCCGTCAGCCCGGCGCCCGCGACCCCAGCGGCGCCGGCGAGCAGCCGCCGGCGCGTGATGCCCTCCACACCCTCGGCGGCCTGCTCGATGACCTCACGAGCAGCGTCCGGGTCGGCCAGTCGGGGACGCTGCTCGACCTTCGTCTCCTGCGGCACCAGCCAGCGGCCCGCGAGCACCAGCGCACAAGCCAGCAAAGCAAGCGCCGCGCCGAGCGCGAGCCCCAGCAGCTGCGTGTTCGGGTCGAGCACGAACAACGCGACGAACGCGAGCGCCGCGACCGGCACCAACAGCAGCACCGCCACGACCAGTAGCTCCGCCCATGCGGGTGCGCCGGTGTGCCGCCCAGACGGGTCCACCTTGGGCTGCCCCTGGCGGCGGGAGCGCAGCGCTCCGGTGCGCCACAGCACGAACATCACGATCGCCTTCCAGGCCCGGCTCATGCGTTGCTCCCTGGCCGCGGTGGACGTTCGGGCTGCTCGTTCGTGCGCTCGCCGAGCAGCCTGGCGATCAACAACAGGGCGGCGGCGGCCAGCAGCCACGCGACCATTCCCTCGGGGATTGGGCCGATCCGACCGATGCCCCAGCCGCCCAGGTTGTCTGGGTGCTGGATGCTCTGGATGTAGCGCGCGAGCGAGTTCACCTCCGTGTCGGTGAGCTCGCCTTCGCCGAAGCGAGGCATCACATACGGGCCGATCCGTACCGCCTCACCGACCTGTCTCGGTGTCGCCTGATTCAGCGCAGGGACGATCGCGCCGGTCACGATCCCGCCCTGACCCTGGATCGTGTGGCAGCCCGCGCAGTCCAGTCCGAACAGACGCTGCCCTTCCGCGAGCGATCCTCGGTTCGGCTGCACTGTTGGGATACCAGGCCCGCCGAACGATCCGACGTAGGCGACGAGCGCCTTGATCTTGCTCTGCGAAAACGCGGGACTCGTCCGCAGCGGCTGCGCCTTCGGGTTGGGTAGCGGCATCCGCCCGGTCTGCAGGTAGAAGTCCGCCGCCAGCGCACCGACCCCATGCAGGCTCGGGGCGCGGCCACTGATGCCCTGCGCGCTCAGACCGTGGCATGACGCGCAGGAGGAATCGAACAGCGCGTGACCCTGCGCCACCAGCCTAGAAGGAGCAGCAGTGGAAGTGGGCGAGGGGGTTGCGCTGGCGTCCCAGTGAGCGGCGAAGTCAGTCAGCGCGAGCGCGCCGCACACAAGCGCCACCATCATCATCAGCCGGCGTCTCATCGGCCCGCCGGCTCCCGCACCGGCAACCCGGTGCTCCGGTCGGCGTAGCGGTCGCGGCGCTGCTGGCGTCGCTCCTCGGCGAGCATCGCGCTCATCGCGATCACGATCGCCAGCACACCCATCACCACGCCGCCAGCCACCAGCATCAGCACCCCAGCTGTCTGCTGGTCCGCGAGCGCCGAGACGTGCAGGGCCCGCGCCGGCGCCAAATAGAACGGGTAGCGGACGTGCTCATCGAACAGGAACACGCCGGCAGGAATCGACATTACGAGCATCGCGGCCATGAGCCACGAGAACCTCGCGATCGCACCAGGCGGGCGCGGAATCGGGTCGGCCGCGAGCAGCGCCAGCAAAAACAGCGTGCCCGTCCAGAAGTAGGCGGCGTGCTCGAGCGCATGGAGTGTCTGGTCGCGCAGCGCCGCTTCATAGACACCCGTCAAATGCGTGGCGAGCACCACAACCGTGAACAACAGGAACCCGCACGCCGGCCTCGTCAACAAGCGCACCGGGCGGCTACGCAGAACCACTGCCAGCACACGTCGAGCAGCCGGCGTGGAGGCGCTCAGCGCTAGGCGCACCGGCGCACCCCACAACAGCAGCATCGGTGCGAGGAGGATCAGCAGCAGATGCTCGATCACATGCACCGACAGCAGCTCATCCGCGTACTGGTCGACCCCCGACATCAACGCGAGCGCCAGGACCACCAGGCCCGCCAGAAACGAAACCGCCCGCCAGATCGGCCAGGGCGAGGAGGCACGGCACACGCCCCACACGTAAAGCCCAGCCGTCATCCCCAACACACAGAGCAGCACGGGGTCCAACGTCCACGTGCCCAGCAGACGGGCGAGCGTGGGTGGCTGCGCGCTCACCGCAAACCTTCCCTGCGCAGCGCCCGCGAGCGCTCGCGCTGCTCACGCACCACGCCGCCGAGGCCGAGCGCCGTGATGCCGACGCCGATCAAGATCAGCCACAGCCCGAACCCGGCGCCGATGAGCGCCACGGCAACCCCGACGACCAGCGCGACCGTAGCGACGGAGCCGTCGGTGATCAGCCGCGGCCCATCCACCTGCCCCTGGCGCATGTTGAGCGCCCACACCACAAGCCCGACGAGAACACACGCTGCGCTGGCCACCGCCGGGATCGCGAACTGGATCAGTTTCGGGGCGAACACGGCCTGCACGCCGGTCAGCACCGCCAGCCACAACCCCCAGACGAGCAGCACGACAGCCGCGCGTCTCACACGCCCACCTCCTCGCGCGCCTCGCGCAGATCCAAAAGGGGCGCGTAGCTGCGTATCGGCGGCAGTTCGTGGAAGTTGTGGCGGGGCGGTGGCGAGCTCGTCGCCCACTCGAGCGTCTGCGCCCCCCAAGGATCATCTCCAGCCTCGCGCCGGTCGCGCAACGAGACCAGCATGTTCCACATGAACACCAGCACCGACAGCGCGATCACGACCGACCCGGCCGTCTCCAGAATGTTCAGGCCCTGCCAGCCCGTCGAGGCGGGGTAGCGCGCGATCCGCCGCGTCATGCCCTCAGTACCGAGGATGAACATCGGGAAAAAGCTCACGTTCGTCCCGATTACCATCAGCACGAAGTGCAGCTTGCCGAGCCGCTCGCGCAGCATCGCCCCGGTGATCTTTGGAAACCAGTAGTAGATGCCGGCGAACAAGCCGAAAGCGCTGCCCGCGAAGATCGTGTAGTGAAAATGCGCCACCACGAAATACGACATGTTCAGCCCGTAATCCAACGGCGGCGAGGCAAGGATCACCCCCGTCAACCCACCCACGAGGAACTGCACGAGGAAGCCGAGCGCGAACAAGAACGAGGTGGTGAAACGCAGCCTGCCTCGCCACAGCGTCGCTAGGAAATCGAAATACTCCACGCCCGCCGGGACGACCAAAGCGGTCGAGGTCAACGCGAAATACTTGTTCGAGAGCACCCCGAACGTGTACATGTGGTGCGCCCACACCGTCATCGACAAGCCAGCGAAAGCGAGCAGCGCGACCACGAACGCGGAGTAGCCGAAGAACCGTCGGGATGAGAACGTGGCCAGCACCTCGCCGACCATCCCCACGAACGGGAAGAACATCACATACACAACTGGGTGCCCGTAGAACCAGAACAGCGCCTGGTAGTCCACCGCGCCGGCGCCGCCGACGAGCACATCCCCGAAGTGCCGTTGCGCCCACAGCAACCCGAGCGCGAGCAGCAGCGCGGGGAACCCGAACACAACCATCACGCAGGTCACGACCATCGTCCAGGTGAACACCGGCATCCGCATCAACGTCATCCCCGGCGCACGCCGGCGAAGCGCGGTCGACAGGATGCAGCCCGCCCACAGGATCTGCCCGAGCGTCGCCAGCATCACCCCGAAGATCCACAGTTCCATGCCGCTGCCAGGGGAATGGATCGAATCTGAGAGGGGGTCGAACCCCCACCAGGAGGCCGCCGCGGCGCCGCTGGTCAGAAACCCCGACCACATGCTCACACCGCCGCACAACAGCATCCACAGCCCGGCCAGCGCCACACGCTGCCCTGCGATCTCAGCCGCCCCCACCTGCAAGGGGACGAAGTACAAGCCGACCGCGAGCGCGACCGGCACGATCACGAGGTAGACCATCGTCGAGCCGTGCATCGTGAAAAGTTCGTTGTAGGTCTGCTGGGAGACCACGCCGCCGTCCGCCGCGAGCTGGCTTCGCATCAACAACGCCAACAGCCCGCCCGCCAGGAAGAACACGAACGCGGCCATGCAGGCCGTGCCGGCGATCCGCTTGTGGTCGCTCGAGGCGAGTGTGCGCGACGCCACACGGGCAGGCACCGCAACCGTGTTCACGACGACACTCCCTGCCGGGCGGCTTCGTGCGCGAGCCACGCTCCGAAGCGCTGCGGGCTGACTGCCCGGATGGCGAAGTGCATCTCGCTGTGGTCCTCTCCACAGAGCACCGAGCACTCACCGCCGTAATAGCCGGGCGTCTGGAACAGGAGATCAAAGCGCGTCGTGTAGCCCGGCACGAACTGCCGCTGGTAGTGAAGACCGGGCACCCAGAAGCCGTGAATCACATCCTCAGAGCTACCCACGAATTCAACCTCGCCGCCCGTCGGCACATACGCCGGCGTCGGATGCCACGTATCCACGTCGGCGACGCTCACGCCGTCCGAGTAGATGAAGCGCCAGCTCCACTGCGCCGCGATCACCTTGATCCGAATCCCAGGATGCGCGGCCGTGCGATCGATCGGCGTCTCCGCGGTGAAAGTCACCCACAACAAGAAAGCCACCACGGCGGCCAGGACGCACGCATACGCCGTCTCCAGCATGAGCGCCTGCGAGCGGCGCCCCGGCGTCCTGCGTCTCGCGCCAAGCATCAGCAGCACCAGCAGCGTGCCGAGCACGAGCACGAACACGCCCACGGCGATCGGCAGGTAGATCCCCTCCACGTGCTCGTAGGCGTGCGCCGTGTTCGGCATCAGTGCTCGTAGCGCTCCGCCTCGCCCTCACGCAACGACAGCCCCATCCCAGGGACTGTCGGGTCCGGCCAGAGCCCGCCTTCGCGCAGCGGCGGGGCGCCGTCGAACAGCAGCTCCTCGATGCGGGCGTGGTCGTGGAAATACTCGACATGCGCGAGCGGCTCGATCGCCGCGCACACGTGCGCGTGCAGCGCCGGGCTCGTGTGCGCAGAGAGCCGCAGGCCATGCGCGGCGCACAGCGCGCCCACCTGCAGCAGCTGGGTGATCCCGCCGCAGCGCGTCACGTCCGCCTGCAGCACGTCGACCGCGCCGGCGTCGAGCATCCGCCGGAAGTAGAAAAGGTCATAGCCGTACTCGCCCGCGGCGACCTCCATCCCCGCCGGAGCACGGTCGCGCAGCAATCTGAGTCCCTCGAGGTCATCAGAGGAGACGGGCTCCTCAAACCACGACACCCGAGCCTCTCGCGCGAACGTCTCGGCGAGCGCCAGCGCCTGGTTACGCGAGTAAGCGCCGTTCGCGTCCACGAACAACTCGACCCCATCGCCGATCACGCTGCGGGCATGTTGAACGCGCTCAGGATCACGGTCAGGCTCTGAGCCCACCTTCATCTTCACCGCGCCGACTCCCTGTGTCACCCAGCCAGTGAGCTGACGCTGCATCTGCTCCGGGGTGTAGGTGGTGAAGCCGCCGCTGCCATAAACCGGCACCCGCTCGCGGACCCGACCCAGCAGGGTGCTCAACGCGACCCCGAGCAACTTTGCCTTCAGGTCCCAGAGCGCGACGTCTACGGCCGAGATCGCGCTCGAGGCGACCCCCGGATAGCCGATGTTGCGCACCGCACGACGCATCGCTGCCCACGCCGCCGCCGGCGAAAGCGCATCCCCGCCGACAACCGCCTCGGTAAGGAGCTCTGAGGCCAGCGTGGCGGCCGTGCCCGCCGCGTAGCTATAGCCAACGCCGGTACGTCCAGATGAGAGCGCTTCCACGACCACGAGAGTCGTTGCATCCCAGCTAAGCGTGCCGTCGGCCTCTGGAGCGTCCGTCGGCACCGTGAACGCTCTCGCCGTGAGCTGCTCGACGACAGGTTTCGCCCCGCGGGCCGGATGCTCCGCGGGACTCTGGGCGTCTGCGCTGCTCACAGGCGCGACCCGCGATCGTGACCTGCTCAGCGAGCGCCGACGAAACGAGCGTTCTGCTCGTTCTCGACCTCGACGTGCTCGGGCCGCGGACCCTCATCCCGCCCGCCCTCGATCTCATCGCCCTCGGGCGCCAGCTTTTTGTCGCGCAGCCACATGCTCAACGCATACAGCCCGCCGCCGAGCACGCCAACCACGACCAGGACCAGCACGAGAATGAAAATGCCTCCAAATTCCATGCCAGTCTCCTACCCAAACCGTCGTTGCTCAAACCGGCGTCGCTCGCGGCTCGGCCTGCGCGAGCGCGGCGACCGCCGCGACATGCGAGAGGTGTGTAAGCGTCTGCGGATAGTTGCCCAGCAGCTCGCCGCTGGCGGGGTCGACTTGCTCTGAGAACAAGCCGAGTGGGCTGGCGGCGCCCATCGTCCGGTCGAATACCTCCCGCGCCGCCGGCAACCTGCCCTGGCGGACGTAGCACTCGGCCAGCCAGAACGAGCAGGCAAGGAACGCGCCCTCCCGGCCGGGCAGCCCATCGTCCTGGCGGTAGCGGTAGAGAAACCCGTCCGCATCAAGCTCCGCGCGCACCGCGTCAGCCGTGCGGAGCATCCGCTCGTCATTGAACTCCACGAACCCCACGACCGGCAGCAAAAGCAGTGCGGCGTCCAACGCCGGTTCGTCAAAGCACTGCACGAACACGCCACGCTTAGAGTCATAGCCGCGCGTCTCGATCGCCTCGCGCATCTCTTTCCGCGCTTTCTCCCAGCGCCGCGTCGGCGCCGTGCGCGCGCACTCTTCAGCGAGTCGCAGGCCGCTGTTCACGGCCGCCCAACAGCACGCCTTGGAGTGAACGAAGTGCCGTGGCTCACTACGCCACTCCCAGATGCCACGGTCGGGCTCAGACCACCGCTCAACCGCAGTGTCGACGAGCTCTGAGAAGAACCGCCATTCGTCATCGTCAGGGGAGTGCCCGCGGCGATGCCAGCGCCACGCCAGATTCAGGATCTCGCCGAATGCGTCCAACTGCAGCTGACCGGCAGCTTCGTTACCGACCCGTACCGGCCGCGAGCCACGATAGCCCTCCAGCTCCAGGCATTCCTCAGAGATGCGTCGCTCACCACCGATCCCGAACAGGATCTGCAGGTCCTCGGCATGCCCGGCGCTGCTGCGCACGATGAAATGGCGAAACCGCCGGGCCTCACGCTCGCAGCCAAGCTCCGCTAGCGCGTGCGCCGTCAGCGTCGAGTCCCGCACCCAGCTGAAGCGGTAATCCCAGTTGCGCTCGCCGCCCAACGTCTCCGGCAGCGAGGTCGTAGGGGCAGCCACGATCGCCCCGGTCGGCGCGTAGGTCAGCGCCTTCAGCGTCAACGCCGAACGCACGAGGGCATCGTGGTCGGGGCCGTCCTTGCTCAACCTTTCACGCCAAGCGCGCCAACACTGCACGGTCTCCTCGAGACGCTCGTCCACCTTCCCGGCATCCAACGCGCTCTGCTCTCGCTCGAGCAGATGCGGGCGCACGAACCGGATCAACAGTCGCAGCCGCTCCCCGGCATGGATCTGGCCGCCCGCGACGATCGCTTCCTGCTCGACGCCCAGCTCGCCGTCGCTCCAAACCAAGAGGCCGTCGTCGCCGCCGATCGCCGTGAATACGTCCACCGCGGCGCGACGCAGCCACGGCCGCACCGCCCCGTAGTCAAACCGCGGTGCCACCTCGAAGCGCACCTCCGCGCTGCCGCGCTCGCACTCCACGATCCGCACCAGCTCACGATGCGGCTCGAGCGCCCCGTGCTCGCGCATCGCAAAGAAATCCCTCACCCGCACAGTCCCCTGCGGCCCTTCAAGGAGACTCTCGAGCACCAGCGTGTCCTCGACATAGCTCACGCCCCGCCAGCTCGCCTCGCCCTCCACGCCTACCGTGCAGAACCCTCCGCGCTCACGGTCAAGCAGCCGTCCGAAGCAGCTCCCGCTATCGAAACGCGGCAGACAGCACCAGTCGATCGAACCCTCAGCCGAAACCAGCGCGGCGCTGTGGCAGTCCCCGATCAGCCCATATGAGCCGATCGCCGGCACCTGCTCGCTCATCGCCCCCGCCGCATCGCGCCAAGCCCCAAAAGCCCCGCCGCGACCACAGCGCCGGCGCCAATCAGCCGCCGGTGGCGCGTCAGCTCCCACTGCACACTGCGCGGCTTGGCCTGTTTATCGAAGTCGCCGTGCGCTGAGCGCTCGCCCGGAAGCGGCGCAAACAGGTTGTTCGGTCGCCCCGCCTGCACAGGCTCGTCGGTCTGCTGGGCGTCAAACCCCGTCCTCGCCAGATAACGGTCGCCGATACCGGGAGCGAGCGCATTGCCGAGCAGCGTTACAGCGGTCGACGCGCCGACCCACCACTCTCGCCGCGCCGGCTCGCTGGCGGCGGCTACGATCGCCCGCGCGGCGACCTCCGGCTGATAGATCGGCGGCACCGGCTGCGGATGCCGGGGAAGATGGGTGCGCACCGTGTCGAACTGCGGCGTGTTCATCGCGGGCAACTGCACCATCGTTACCCGCACCCCGCTGCCCTCGTGCATCAGCTCGCAACGCAGCGACTCGGTGAACCCCTGTATCGCGTGCTTGCACGCACAGTAAGGGCTCTGCAAAGGGATGCCGCGATAGGCCAGCGCCGAGCCGACCTGCACGATCACACCACGATCCCGCGAGCGCATCCGCGAAAGCGCACACAACGTCCCATACACCACCCCGAGATACGTGACCTCAGTCACCCTGCGGAACTCCTCGGCGGCGATCTCCCAGGTGGGGGCGAACACGCTCGCCATCGCGTTGTTCACCCACACTCCGATCTCGCCGTGCTGCTCCAGGGTGCCCGCTGCCGCCTCGAGCGCCTGCGGGTCAGCGACATCGCACTCCAACACCACCGGGCGCCCGCCCAGCGACTCCACCTCAGACGCCGTGGCGGCCAAGGCTTCCCGGCCGCGGGCGATCAGCCCGATCGTCGCACCCTTACGCGCGAACGCCTGCGCGGTCGCGCGCCCCACACCCGAGCTCGCGCCCGTCACCGCCACCACCACAGAGCCCATCATTCCTCCATCAGGCGCCCGCGACACATACCGCGCATCTACCCAACCGCCCGTCCTGCCAACCCGTAAGCGATTCGCGCGGGGTCGCGGTATGCATCGATCACTGGCTCGAGGAACGTCACCCGGCCTGACTCACCGCACCAGCTGGCCTCTCGCGTAGCCGTGGCGTCCCTGCCGGTTGCGTCCCGCAGCGACGGGGTAAGCGACTACCGAACAGTCAGCAACCGAGTAACCGGAGGCCGCCATGTCAGCGACAAAGAGCAGCAACGGCATTCTCGCCGAGGAGGCCCGTGAGGAGCGCGAGCGGATCGTGGAGATGCTCACCAAGGCGTACTGGATGGAGATCGAGACGGTCATGAGCTACCTCGCCGGTTCGGTGAACCCGGACGGGGTGCGCGCCCAGGAGATCATCAAGTCCCTGCGCGAGGACATCCAAGAGGAGCTCGGGCACGCCACCCAGTTCGCCAACCGCATCAAGGAGCTCTACGGGATCGTCCCCGGCTCGATGGACTTCGCAGCCGAGCAGTCCTACCTGCAGCCGCCCGAGCATCAAACGGACATCGTGCACGTCATCAAGGGCGTGATCGAGGCCGAGAGCGGCGCGATCGACTTCTACAACGAGATCATCGAGGCGACCGAGGAGACCGATCCCGTCACCAACGACATGGTGATCGCGATCCTCCACGACGAGGAAGGCCACCGCCGCCTGTTCGAGGGATTCCTGCGCGAGTACCAGGACCGGTCGTGAGCAGCACGACGGGTCCTGGCCTGACCATTACAGGGGAGAGAGCCCAGGCACAGCCGCGATGCACCCTGAGTTTCACCTTCGACGACGGCCCCGACGAGACGTGGACGCCGCGCGTGCTAAAGCAGCTCGCCCGCTGCGAAGTCACGGCGACGTTCTTCATGGTCGGCGAACGAGTACGCGCCCACCCTGACCTCGCCCGCACCGTGCTCGCCGCCGGCCACGAGATCCAGCTGCACTGTGACCGTCACATCCGCCACACCGAGCTCACCGAAGCAGAGCTACAGCTCGACACCGAACTGGCGCTTGACGCCCTGACCACAGTGGACGTGAGCCCGCAGCTCTGGCGGGCCCCGTGGGGAATCTGCACCGACGCGAGCGTTCGAGCAGCCGCCCAGGTTGGCCTGCAGCTCGTGCGCTGGTCGATCGACACGCACGACTGGCGCGGCGATCAGCCACAGCACATGCTCGCCGACGCCCAAGGCCAGCTCGCCGACGGCGGGGCGGTGTTGATGCACGACGCCATCGGGCCCGGAGCACCACGGGCCGGCTGCCAGAACACCATTGCGCTGATACCAGTGCTCGCCGCTGCCGCTCGCACCGACGGTCTCGCGCTCGCCCCTATGCAACAACAAGCGATCAACCCGCCAGCGTTCGAGGTGCCAGCGTGAGCGTCCAACAGCTACCCCCACGAGCCTCCACCGCACGACTCGAGGACGCGCTCGCGCGCATCGCCCAGCGCGCCGGCGAACTCGATCGCCGACCACGGTTCCCCACGGAGAACTTGGCCGACCTCGCTGCCGCCGGTGCGCTCACACCCCCGCCCGATGGACTGGCGGGCGAAGCGCGCCTCGTGCGGGCAGTGGCCGCCGCCGACGCTTCGACCGCGCGCATCCTCGACGGACACCTCAACGGTATCGAGCGGCTGACCCTCACCGCCCCCGAGCCGCTGCGTTCCAGCGAGCTCACCCAGATACAGGAAGGCGAGCTGCTGCTGGGCGTATGGGGCGCAGACCCAGCCGCCGGCGAGGGGCCACCCGCCCGGCTCGAGCACACCGACGGACAGCCGGTGCTGCGCGGCGTCAAGACCTTCTGCTCGGGCGCCGGCGGCGTTCAGCGCGCGCTCATCCTCGCCGCAGACCACGACGACTCCCGCCGCCTCGTCTACCTCGACACCACCAGCAGCCAGATCAGCATCGACCGCGGCTGGTATCAAGCATCCGGGCTGCGCGCCTCAGAGAGCCACCGCGTCGAGTTCCACGATACACCCATCCTCGCGGTCCTCGGCGGCCCCGGCGAGCTATCACGCGAGCCCTACTTCTCCCGCGACGGCATCCGCACCTCCGCCACCTGGGCCGGGCTCGCCGACAGCATCGTGCGCGAGACCATCAGCGCGCTCGACCCCGACCGAACCGACGCGGTACAAGCCCACGTGCTCGGCAGGATGCGCGTCGCGCAGAGCACGATCGACCGCTGGCTCGCGCACACCACTCACAGCCTCAACCAGCCAGATGATCCGCGACCCGAGCTCGACCCGGCCGTGCTCGCCCTGGAATGCCGCATCGTCCTCACAGACGCCGCCCGACTGATCTCCACCCAGGCGGCGCAAGTCTGCGGGTCACGCGCGTTGATCGGCGCGAGCACTCTAGACCGCGCCCGCCGTGACCTCGATCTGTTCCTTCTGCAGCACCGGCTGGACCCCAAGCTCGTAAACCTCGGCGCACACACGCTCGCCACGGAGGGAGCATGAGAGCCACCGCCGACCTCGAGCGCTTCGAGCGTCTCTACCAGCAAAGCCCCGACCCCTGGGGCTATCGCACCAGCAGCTACGAGCAGCAGAAGTACGCGGCGACGCTCGCAGCGCTGCCGAAGCAAACCCACGGCCTGGCCCTGGAGGTTGGCTGCTCGATCGGCGTGTTCACCGGCCAGCTCGCCGCGCGCTGTGAGCACGTGGTCGCGATCGACTTCTCCCTCAGCGCCCTGGAGTTCGCCCGTCGCGACCTGCAAAGTGTCAGCAACGTCGATCTGTTGCGCGCCAGCTTTCCCGAGGAGACCCCGCCTGGCTCCTGGGATCTGATCGTCTGCTCAGAGGTCCTCTACTACCTGCAGCCGGCGGCGCTCGCGGACGCGATCGGTTGGATCAAGACCCAGCTCAGCTTTGGTGCGAGCGTGCTCACTGTCAGCTGGCGTGGCATTGGGCGCGACGAGCCGCTGACCGGCGATGAGCTGCACGACCGGCTCGCTCGCGAGCTCGCCCGCTGTCACGCGCTCGACGCACGCCAAGAGCAGTACAGGCTCGACCGCTTCGACGGGCGATGAGCCCACGGCGGATCGTGATCGTCGGCGCCGGTCCCGCCGGCCTGGCAACCGCCCGCGCCTACCGCGAAGCAGGCGGCACGGCAGAGGTCACGATGCTCGGCAAGGAGACCCTCATCCCCTACAGCCGGCCACCGCTGACCAAGGAGTTCCTGCGCGGCGAGCTCGACGCCAGCGAGCTGCCGATCGAGGAGCCCAGCTGGTTTGAGGAGCACGACATCCAGCTGCGCCTCGGCTGCCAAGTCACAGCCATCGACCCCAGCACAGGCGCCGTTCACGCCGACGGCTATGCGCTCAGAGCCGACGTGATCGTGCTCGCCACCGGCGCCGAACCATCCCGGCCCGACCTGCCCGGCCTGGACGACCCGCGGGTACATACGATGCGGGAGCTGCCTGACAGCGAACGCATCGCCTCACAAGCCAAGCCAGGCACCCGCACCATCGTGCTCGGCACTGGCTTCATCGGCTGTGAGCTAGCCGCATCGCTCGCGCTGGGCGGCACCCACGTCACGCTCGTGGGCCAAGAACCAGCGCCGCAGCAGCAGCGCCTCGGCGCCGAGGTCGCCGAGCACATCGCACGTTGGCTGGCAGACCTCGGCGTGACGCTACGGATGGGCATGAAGGTCTCCGCCGTGCACAACGGCCGCATCGTCGCGCTCAATCACGGCGACCCGATCGAGGCCGACAACGTGGTGCTCGGCATGGGGGTTACGCCCCGCAGCGAGCTAGCCGAGCAAGCGGGCCTTACGATCGTCAAGGGAGCGATCCTCACCGACGCGCAGATGCGAGCCCACGACCGGGTGCTCGCTGTCGGCGACGTCGCCTACGCCCACAACCTCAGCGCAGGACGACGGCTGCGCGTAGAACACTGGGGCGACGCGCTCGGCCAAGGCGAGATCGCCGGGCGCGTACTCGCCGGCCAGAACACGCACTGGCAAAACGTGCCCGGCTTCTGGTCGACCATCGGCCAGCACACCCTCAAGTACGCAGCCTGGGGCGACGGCCACGACAAATGCAGGCTCGATGAGCACCCCGACAGCTCGTTCACCGTGTGGTATTCGCACCACGACAAGCTCGTCGGTGCGCTCACCCACAATCGCGACGAGGACTACGAACAAGCGCAACAGCTCATCGCCGCCGGGGGAAGCCCCCCATGAACGAGCACCCGCTAGACCTCCACGGGATGCCGGCGGCCGTCGAGCTCGCACCGCCGCACCTCGACCTCCACGCAGTCGTCGTAATCCCGGCCCGCGACGAGGCGCCCCGGATCGCCGCCTGCCTGCACGCGCTCGCCAGCCAGCACGACATGCCCGTCAACAGCTACGAGGTAATCGCGATCCTCGACGGCTGCCGCGACAACACGCTCGGAGTCATCCAGCAGACCGCCCGGCTGCACGAGCAGCTCGCCATCCACACCGTCATCCTTCCGCATCCCCAGGGCGTCGGACGCGCCCGGCGCCTGGGCATGGACATCGCCTGCCGACGACTCATGAGCCTCGAACGACCCGAGGGGCTGATCGCAAGCAGCGACGCCGACACGACCGTCGCCGGCGACTGGCTCTCAGTGCAACTTGCCCTCTCACGGTCGGGCGCCGCTGCGATCGGAGGACTCATCGAGCTCGACCCTACAGAGCGAGACACGCTCGACCCACACGCCCTCGCCGTGCGCGAACTGGGCACCGCCAGGCGGCTCGCGCTCGCCGTCCAGCAGACTGCGGGCGCCGCGCTGGTCGAGCACCCGCACTTCTCCGGCGCATCGCTCGCGCTGACTGCCGCCGCGTATGAGCGCTGCGGCGGACTGCCAGTACGCGCAGCGCTCGAGGACGAGGCGCTGGCCCACGCGCTCACCAGCCAAGGCATCGCCATCCACCGCCCCCGCCACGTCCGGGTGAGGACCTCCGCCCGCACCGACGGGCGCGCTCCGCGCGGCCTCGCGCAAGACCTCACGCGCGCAGACTGGCGAGCCCGCCGCTCCTACAACGCCAGCGAGTTCCCGCTCGGCCAGCTGCTCGCCGTCAAGCAGCACACCATCGCTCTCCTGCTGCCAGCCCGCGAAGTCGCAAAAACGATCGACCCGATCGCTCGCACCGCCGCTCGGCTCAAAGACGCCGGTCTGCTCGACGAGGTGCTCGTCATCGACGCCGCCTCCCAGGACGAGACCGCCGCGATTGCCCGCCAAGCCGGGCTCCACGTCGCCCAAGAGGATGAGCTGCTGGCCGACTACGGACCCTCACAAGGCAAGGGCGACGCGATGTGGCGAGGACTCGCCGCAACCAGCAGCGAAATCGTCGCGTTCGCCGACACAGACACCGAGGACTTCCATGAGGGATTCCTCCTCGGGCTCCTCGGCCCGCTGCTCTGCGACCCCGGCATACAGCTCGTCAAGGGCACCTTCCGTCGCCCGTTCCGCAACGGCGACACCGTGCTCGCCGAAGGCGGCGGGCGCGTCACCGAGCTGATGGCAAGGCCGCTGCTCAACCTCCATGCCCCGCAGCTGGCTGTGTTCGACCAGCCGCTCGCGGGAGAGACCGCCGGCCGCCGGGCGCTGCTCGAACAGATCCCGTTCGCCGCCGGCTACGGCGTCGAGATAGCAATGCTGATCGACAGCTGGCGAACCTGCGGCCTGGACGCGCTCGCCCAAGTCGACCTCGGGCAAAGGCAAAACCGCCACCAGCCGCTGCGCGACCTCTCAGCGATGGCCTACGCCGTGCTCCTCGCTGCCCAAACCCGCTTCCTCGGGCCGGAGTTCGCCGACAGCCACGCCTGCAGCTCAATCATCCTGCCACCCACCGCCAGTGCCCCGGAGCTGATGGAGACTCGCCACGTGACGCTCGAGGAACGTCCGCCGCTCGCCGAACACCGCAACCGCGCACACGCTCCCGCCGCCTAGAGCCGGCTCTGCCTCACAGCCGCCGATCGCGCCGTTTTGGCCCCCGGCCTCAAGGGTAGGAGCGAGAGCATGAGCGCCGAGAACGACTCAAGGGTAGGAGCGAGAGCATGAGCGCCGAGAACGACTCAAGGGTAGGAGCGAGAGCATGAGCGCCGAGAACGACATGACCCCGCGCTTCACCCACGCCGACCGAAAGGGAGCGCCATGAGCGAGACCGTCGCCGATCACCTGCTCAACCGGCTAGCGAACGAGTGGGGAGTGAAACGCATCTACGGCTATCCCGGCGACGGCATCAACGGCATCATGGGTGCCTTCGGCCGCGCAGATGACTGCCCGGAGTTCATTCAGGTGCGCCACGAGGAGATGGCCGCCTTCATGGCCTGCGCGCACGCGAAGTTCACAGGTGAAGCCGGCGTGTGCCTCGCAACCTCCGGCCCCGGCGCGATTCACCTGCTCAACGGCCTCTACGACGCAAAGCTCGACCACCAGCCGGTCGTCGCGATCGTCGGTCAGCAGGCCAGGCTCGGCCTGGGCGGCAACTATCAACAGGAGGTCGACCTCACCAGCCTCTACAAGGACGTCGCGCACGAGTACGTCCAGATGGCAACCGAGCCCGGGCAGATCCGTCACCTGATCGACCGCGCGATGCGGATCGCGCTCTCCGAGCGCACCGTCACCTGCGTGATCATCCCCAACGACCTGCAGATGGAACCAGCCGTGCCGACACCACCGCACGCTCACGGCACCGTTCACTCCGGCCCCGGCTACACACCCCCGAACGTCACGCCCAACGACGAGCAACTGCGGCGTGCCGCCGAGGCGCTCAACGCGGGCGAGCGCGTAGCGATGCTCGTCGGCGCCGGCGCACTGCACGCCACCCAAGAGGTGATCGAGGTCGCCGACACGCTCGGCGCCGGGGTCGCCAAGGCGCTGCTCGGCAAGGCCGCCGTACCCGACGACCTGCCGTTCGTCACCGGATCAATCGGCTTGCTGGGCACACGCCCGAGCTGGGACATGATGCAGGACTGCGACACGCTGCTGATGGTCGGCTCCAGCTTCCCCTACTCGGAGTTCCTGCCCGAGGAGGGCCAGGCCCGCGGCGTGCAGATCGACCTGGACGGCAGGATGCTCGGCATCCGCTACCCGATGGAGGTAAACCTCGTCGGCGACAGCGCGCTCACCCTCAAAGCGCTCCTGCCGTTGCTCGAGCGCAAGGACGATCGCGGCTGGCGGGAGAAGATCGAAACGAACATGAGCGAGTGGTGGCAGGTCATCGATAAGCGCGCTCACGAGCCCGCCCAGCCGATCAACCCGCAGCTGATCTTCCACGAGCTCTCAAAGCGCCTACCCGACGGCGCGATCCTCACCTCCGACTCCGGCTCGGCTGCCAACTGGTACGCCCGCGACGTGCGGCTACGCGCCGGCATGATGGCCACGCTCTCGGGCACCCTCGCGACGATGGGACCGGGCGTGCCATATGCGATCGCCGCGAAGTTCGCGCATCCTGACAGGCCCGTGATCGCCGCTCGTCGGCGACGGGGCGATGCAGATGAACGGGCTCGCCGAGCTGATCACGATCGCCAAGTACCGGGAGCGCTGGTCAGACCAGCGGCTGATCGTGCTCGTGCTCAACAACCGCGACCTCAACCAGGTGACGTGGGAGCAGCGCGCGATGTCCGGCGACCCAAAGTTCGTCGAGTCCCAGGAACTACCCGACGTGCCCTACGCGCGCTGGGCGGAAATGATCGGACTGAACGGCATCCGCACCGACGACCCCGAAGCGATCGGCGAGTGCTGGGATCAGGCGCTCGCCGCCGACCGGCCGACCGTGCTCGAGGTGTGCTGTGACCCCGAAGTGCCGCCGCTGCCGCCGCACATCACGATCGAGCAGGCCCGCTCGTTCGCCTCAGCAATCCTGCACGGGGACCCTGGCAGCCGGCGGATCATCGCCCAAGCGCTGCGCCAGAAGCTGCCCGAGTTCCTACCCGGCCGATGAGCGCCAAGCGCCTGCTGGGAAACCTGCGCCGCGGACGCGCGCAGCGCACCCTCGCCGCCGCGACCGCCGCAAGCGCGCTGCCGCTCGGCCTGGAGATCTACTTCGAGCACTTCCGCGGCTCCTTCGGCGACAAGTGGATGTGGACCCCCGTCGCGCTCTCGCCGCTGCTCACCGCCGCCGGACTCGCAGGCGTGGGCTCCAAGCGAGCAGCGAAAACCGTGCTGCCCGCTGTGTCTGCCCTGTACTGCCTGGATGGGCTGATCGGCGTCTACACCCACATACAAGGCGTGCGAAAGCGCCCCGGCGGGTTCTCAGAGCCGCTTTACAACATCGTTATGGGGCCGCCGCTGCTCGCGCCCGGCTCGCTCGCTCTCGTCGGCGGCATGGGCCTCGCGGCGGCGCTCGCCGAGCGGGAGCGCTGAGAGCGATGACACGGAGTTCCTCGGCGAGGCATCTCCCCAAGCGGGGCGGCGACACCACGCCGGGGCCACCTGCGGGGCTGCCACACCAGCGCAAGGGCACCGCGCCGCAGATGCGCGGGCGCTACCCCGACTACGACGTGCTGACCGCCGCCTCCCATTGGGACGCGAAGACACGCGGAGTCGTGCTCGACCGGGTAGCGAACGTCCCGCCGATCCGCTTCTTCACCGAACAGGAGGCACGCACGCTGGGAGCGTTCTGCGATGTCGTGACCGGCCAGGACGCAGAGCCGCGCATTCCCGTGCTCGAGATGGTCGACGCGAAGCTCCATGCCGGTCGCCTGGACGGGTTTCGCCACCACGACATGCCGCCCGACCCCGAGACCTGGCAGCAGGTCGCGGCCGCCCTCGACGACAGCGCCCGCGAGCACGGCTCAGACGACGGGTTCGTCGCCGCCGGCTCAGGAGACCCAGCACGAGATCGTCCAGCGGTTCTCCGAAGGCAAGCTCGACTGGGAGCTGCCCGTCACGAAGGCGTGGGGAGTGGTGATGCGCGGCGTGCTCGGCGCATTCTACTCACACCCCTGGGCGTGGAACGAGATCGGCTTCGGCGGCCCCGCCTATCCACGCGGCTACGCCACGGCTCGGCGCCGGGCAACGCGAGCACTGGGAGGCCCCGCCGGAGTTCGCAGTCGATCCCGTGCAGTGACGTGCACGAGCGGGGCGTTGAGTGAGAGACCGTCTGCGTGTCGCTCTGAAGGGCGCAGCTGCGCCCACCCGAGAACGACTCCGCGTTCCTGCTCGATCCACACCGGCGAGGTGTGCCAGGGCGCGAGCGTATGCGCCGCTACAGCCCCGACGAGGCGGTCGACATGCTGATCGTCGGTGCGGGCGCCGGCGGCGCAACGCTCGCGCAACGACTCGCCCGCAAAGGATGGCGCGTGCTCGTACTCGAGGCCGGGCCCTTCTGGGACCCCGACGAGGATTGGGTCTCAGACGAGGCCGGCGCGCACCCGCTGTATTGGACCGAGGAGCGGATCATCGGCGGCGAGGACCCCGTGGAGCTCGGCAAGAACAACTGCGGCCGCGGCGTCGGCGGCTCGATGATCCACTACGCCGGTTACACGCCGCGCTTTCACCCCTCCGACTTCGAGGTCTACACCCGCGACGGCGTAGCCGCCGACTGGCCCATCACCTACCAAGACCTGAAGCCGCACTACGAGCGCCTGGAGCGCGAGCTGCCCGTCGCCGGCGAATTCTGGCCGTGGGGCGACCCCCACGACTATCCGCATGGCCCGCACCCCGTCGGCGCCGGCGCGCTCAAGGCGTGGGAGGGAGCCGGCGCCTGGGGATCGAGATGCGCGTCGGCCCCGTCGGCATCGCCAACGGCAGCTTCGGGCACCGCCCGCACTGCATCTACCGCGGCTTCTGCCTACAAGGCTGCAAGGTCGGCGCCAAGGCATCCCCGCTCGTCACCCACATCCCCGACGCGCTGGAGCACGGCGTCGAGGTGCGCGCCGACTGCATGGTCACGAGGATCGAGACCGACGAGACCGGGCGCTGCACCGGCGTCACCTACTTCCACGACGGCGAGGAGCGCTTCCAGGCAGCAGAGGCGATCTCTGTCGCCGGCTACTCGATCGAGACCCCACGGCTGCTGTTGCACTCCACCAGCAGCCGGTTCCCCAACGGTCTCGCCAACGAGAACGACCTCGTGGGACGCGGGATTATGGTGCAGGGTGCACCCGCAGGTCGCCGGACGCTTCCCCGAGGAGATGCGGATGTACAAGGCGCCTCCGCCGGAGATCAACTCCGAGCAGTTCTACGAGACCGACCCGGGACGGGGATTTGCCCGTGGCTTCTCGATCCAGACCGTAGGCCCGCTACCGATCGGGTGGGCCGAGCACGTTCTCGCCGACGGGCACTGGGGGCAAGCACTACGGGAGTACATGCGCGACTACAACCACTGGTACACGATCGGCTGCCTCGCAGAGCTCCTACCCAGAGCAGAGAACCGCGTCACGCTCGCCGCGTAGACCGACCGCAACGGGATGCCCGTCGCGCGTCTGGACTACACGCAATGCGAGAACGACCGAGCGAACATCGCCTACGCCAAGAACAAGCTCCACGAAATCCTGAAAGCCGCCGAAGCACAGGACATCCTCACGATCGACCGCTACGCCCACCTCGTCGGCGGCTGCGTCATGTCCAGCACCCCAGAGACAGGTGTGATCGACTCCGATCACCGCGCCTGGGGCATACCCAACCTGTTCATCTGCGACGGCAGCGTGATGCCCACCCAAGGCTCCGCCAACCCCGCGCTCACGATCATGGCGCTCGCCAGCCGACTCGCCGAACGCCTAGGCGAGAAGCGGATCGACCCCGCCAGCAAACGCCACGCCGACAGCCACACATGAACGCCGCAGTCACCGCCCCCTCAACGTTGTCGGACTCGGCTCTCACCATACGATTCGATCTCGCGTGTTGAACCGGCGCCTGCCGGGTAGCTCTAGCCCATGGCGGCCGAGCCACGACAGATCCAGTGGGGGTCCGCCCAGATAGAAGATGGCACGCTCACCGTCGAGCTTGCCGGCGCATCCTCAAACGCATGGAAGGCGCGGTTTGAGAACGTTCTCACTCTGCTCGACACCCCGCACAGCGGCTGGGGAGAGGTCGGCCTCACCAAAAGGGCGATCAAGATCTCAGGCGTACAGCGAGGCAGCGAGGCCGAGCTGCGCCACTTCCTCGAGAGCGCGGTCCTCCAGGCCAACACGGACACAGCGCCCGCCGCGTCCCAACCGGACGGCGAGGACGAGGACGAAGACGACGATGAGCCCAACGTTGACGAGCAGATGGCCCAAACGTTCCGCAGCTTTGCCACCTGAGCACCAACACCGCCAGCGGCATCGCACCGTGCTTTTCGCCCGTCTCGCGAGCGGGTAGATGTAGCTGTGTTCCACAAACCCCAAGGAGGACCAGCGATGACCAAAGATCACGGGCCCAGCGTCAAGAACGACAAACAGTACGAAGGGCTGCGCGAAAAGGGCATGAGCAAGGAACGCGCCGCGAGGATCGCCAACAGCAAGGGCTCCTCCAAACGGGGCGGCAAGAGTTCCGGCTCAGGCACAAAACGCAGAGCCACCTCACAAGGCGGCACCAAAGCCCAAAAGGCCGCCGCAGGACGCAAGGGCGCCAAAAAGAGCAACAGCTAGACGATGGCTGAGAGTTCTACCGACGACCGTCCCGGCACCCGCGGCGCGACAACCCTGCGGTCGCTCTCCGCGCACTACGCGCCCGGCCAGGAGCGCCCGCTGGGCTCCTACGCCATCCTCACCGGCGCCTACAGCACCGGACTGGCCGGGTCGCTGATCGCGCTCCGTGCCCGCCGCCGCCAGCTGCCCGAGCGTCCCACGGCCGCCGACCTGCTGCTCGTCGGGATCACAACGCACAAGATCAGTCGGCTGGTCGCCAAGGACAAGGTGACGAGCTTCATCCGCGCGCCCTTCACCCAATTCCAAGAATCAAGCGGACAGGGTGAGGTCGAGGAGCAACCGTGCGGCCACGGGCTACGCCTCGCCGTAGGAGAGCTCCTTGTGTGCCCCTACTGCCTCGCCCAATGGGTGGCCACCGCGCTCACGCTCGGGCTCGTCGGCGCCCCCCGCCTCACACGCCTGCTCAGCTCCGTGTTTGTCGCGCACACAATCTCCGACTTCCTGCAGGTCGCCTACCGCGCCGCCGAGGAGCAGCTGTGAGAAGCGACCAGCCAGATACTGACCAGACCGGGCGCCCACCGCGAAACGAGAAAGGAGCAGCACATGGCAACCACACAGCTAGAGGGAAAGACAGTCGCCTTTCTTACCGCCCAAGAGGGCGTCGAGGAGGTCGAGCTCACAGAGCCCTGGAAAGCCGTCCAAGACGCTGGCGCCACCGCGAAGCTGATCGCACCGGAAAGCAGCGAGGTACAAGCGTTCAACCATCTCGACAAGAGTTCGACCTATCCCGTAGATCAAAGCCTCGAAGACGCCGATCCCGACGACTACGACGCGCTCGTGCTTCCCGGCGGCGTAGCGAACCCCGACCAGCTGCGCACCGACCCGCGCGCTATCGAGTTCGTGCAAAAGATCTTCTCCGCCGGCAAGCCCGTCGGCGTCGTCTGCCACGGCCCCTGGACGCTCGTGGAGGCAGACCTCGTGCGCGGGCGCAAGCTCACCTCATGGCCGTCTCTGCAAACCGACATTCGCAACGCCGGCGGCGAATGGGTCAACGAGGAAGTCGTAGTCGACCAAGGGCTCGTCTCAAGCCGCAAGCCCGACGACCTCCCTGCATTCTGCGCCAAGATCGTCGAGGAGTTCGCCGAGGGCCACCACGAGGCCGCTCACGCTGGCGCCAGCGCCCACGACGATTAGCGCTTCCATCTGTAAAGCGTCAGTACTTTGCGTCTAGTCGTCCACGTACCTCGTCCTTGACATGGAGGAGATCGAAGACAGCTATCGGCTTGGATCTCGCATCACTGCCGTGCTCTGAGTCAGAAACACCTGGCGGGTTTTTTTATTTGGGCGTTCGCCGCTCTGGTTGCGCGCAGCGGCAGCCGCCACGCAGGCGGCGAGGGCGGACAGCCAAGCGGGCGCAGCCTCAACTACAGAGCCCATCGTACCGCACAGTGTAGCTCGCCCGTCTAGAGCTCTGGCGCGTCAAGGCCAGTAGCGCCAGGATCCCCGTTCGGGGTCTGGGGGCCGAACCCAGCACTCGGCTACATGCGTCTCGCGATGCGTGTCCAGAGCGAGTTCGAGTCCCGTCGCTTCCGAGACCTCGAATGATCGGGGGCCGCCGAACGTTCTGGCTGCAACATACGCACGTTCGAGATGGCATGCCGTCGGCCGTACCCCGGCATCGACGCGGTACGCAGGACCGCAAAAGGACCGCAGGAGAGCGAAAAACCGCTTTGCGAAGCCAACTCTAACCTTTCGCGCCCATCGGCCGAACGGCCAGCGCCGGAACAAAACCTGCACACCACCGGTATCTATGTGTAGGATTTGTTCCATGCCGTCGAGTTCCCGGCCGAGTATCGAAGTGTTGCGCGATCGCTTCGGCGAGCGGCCGTTTCGTGTGTCCGAAGCCCTGGAGGCCGGCGTGAGTCGTACGACGATCTACCGACTACGCGAGGCCGGCAGGCTCTCCGCGGTCGGCCGGGGCGTCGTGCAACTGCCTGACGGCGGTATGGGGATGCTGTCCGGACTTGCGGCTGTCTCGGCTCGGGTTCCGAGCGGCACCATCTGCCTCAACTCGGCATTGGCCTTCTGGGACCTGACCGACGAGATCCCTCAGCAGGTCCACCTCGCCGTCCCCCGTGGCGCGCACCGTCCGCGCATCGACCAACCCGCCACCCAGGTGCACGTCTTCGACGCCGACACCTTCGAGCTAGAGCGCCAGCAGGGGCGCACGGACGCCGACGAGCCGTTCTGGGTCTACTCGCCCGAGCGGTCGATCGTCGACGCGATGCGCATGTCTCGCTGGGTCGGCCGTGACGTCGCTCTGCACGCGCTCCGCCGCTACATGACGCGGCGAGGTGCCAACCCCGCACGCGTCGCCGAGCTTGCGAGAGACCTTGGTGGCAGCGCCCGCCTACAGCCAGCGCTAGAGGCACTGCTCAGTTGACCGCTCAGCCGGCCGTCGACCAAGCCGCCAGTGACGCGTTCAAGGCACTCCAGGCCAAGGCCCGCACCGAGCACGGTCGAAACACGCAAGGGTTGCTCGTTGTCTACGCCGTCGAGTCGTTTCTGCGACGGCTAGCTCAATCCGACTTCGCCGACCGCATGGTCCTCAAGGGCGGCATGCTGATGGCGGCCAACAACATCCGACGCATGACCAAAGACGCCGACCTATCTACGCACGGCGTGGCCAATGATCAGGAGAGCATCCGAGACGCCGTCGCACGCATTTGTGCCCTCGCGCCAGCTCCTCCCGATGGCGTCGTGTTCGACCCGGCGAGCATCAGGACCGAGGTCATGCGCGAGGACGACGACTACCAGGGCGTTCGCTGCAAGCTGGTGGCCAGACTCGGCAACGCGCAGATTCCACTCGCTTTGGACTTCTCCTTCGGCGACCCAGACCAGTCGACCGTCCTGCAACTCGAGTCGGTCATCGATCGCCCGTCCGTTCGAATTCAGGCCTACCCGCTGACGCTGAACCTCGCCGAGAAGATCGTCACTGCGATGCAACGTCGCGAGACCAGCACCCGCGATCGCGACTTCGCCGACCTCTGGGTCACCAGCCGCCGCCATCGCCTCGATGCCCCTGAGCTCCGTGGGCATATCCACGCCGTCGCTGAACACCGTCGACAGGCCGTGATTCCAATGGCAGAGGCGCTGTCCGCCATGCCCGACCGTCAGCAACCCTATGCCGCAATGGTCCAGCGAATGGCTTACCTGTCACCGCCACCGGAACATTGGACCGAGCTCATCGTCGCCGTCATCGAGCTCGTCGACCCGCTCCTAGCCGACGACAACGGCCGCCTGTCGTACTGGGATAAGCACAAGCTGAGCTGGGCTTAGCCCAGCGTAGACCTTGCGTATCGCCTAGATGGTTGATTCCACGGCCATGCACCGCCGGATGGCGCGTCTGACCTTCGCCGGCCGGCGTCCTCGGCCTCGACCTTGCCACCAGCAAGGCCTTCGGCCTGCGTCCTTGGCCGACTCGGCCATCCACACCCCCGGACCACGGCACATGGCCGTGGAATCAACCATCTAGATGATTGATTCCACGGTTGGGGTGGCTGTGGTACGGGTGGGTTTATAGGCAGCAGGGTCGAAGTCGGCGGTGCTCAATGTCACCGCCGACCCTGGGGGGCCTCGATGGACGCCGACCTCGACCTGCTGCTGACTGCGGTTTATGTCACGGCTGACGATCTCCTGCCGGAGCGGCCGGGGAACGCCAAAAGGATCGTCACAGACGCAGAAGTCGTAACGCTGTGCGTCGCGCAAGCGATGATGGGGATACCGTCGGATCGGCGGTTCCTGGCGGTCGCTTCCAAGCATTTGCGTCATCTGTTCCCGCAGATCCCCGGCCAGGCCGGGTACTTCAAGCGTCGCCGCCGCCTCGCGGACTCGCTGGAGTGGTTGATGGGCATGTTCGCGTCTCAGAGCCCTGGGTTTTATGACGATCTCCTGCTCATCGATAGCACTCCGGTGGAGTGCGCCAGAAGCCGCGAGACCGTCAAGCGCTCCCAGCTTGCTGATGCCGCTGACTACGGGTGGTGCGCAAGCCACAGCCGGTATTTCTGGGGATTCAGGCTGCACGCAATCTTCGCGCCGGACGGCACACCCCGCGCGCTCGCTTTGGCGTCCCCGAAAGACGGCGAGCGAGAGGTCGCGCTGAAACTGCTCGCTCGCTGCCACCGGGAAGGCAAAGTCACCCTCGTCGGCGACAAGGGCTACGCCGGGAGCGAGTTCGCCAAGCGCGTCGGCGAACTCGACGCCACGATCCTACGGCCGATCCGCAAAGACGAGCCCGGCCGCGGCCCACACCTCGCGCCGATCCGCCAAAGGATCGAGAGCATCTTCTGGACCTGCAAGGACATCCTCACCCTCGAGCGCCACGGCGCCCGCACCCTCCAAGGGCTCCGAGAGCGCATCCTGCAACGCCTCCTCACCCTCGCCGCCGCCATCACCCTCAACCACCAACTCGGCCGACCAAGCCGCGCACTCGTCAACTACTGCGCCTAAACCCCGTGGAATCAATCATCTAGGTGGCTAGACCCTATGACGCGGGTCGCCCGTCGGGACTGTCAGTTTTTTTGTGTAAATGGCTTTGTTGGTTGTGGATGTCTGGCTATTGTGTGGCGTTGAGTCTGTCGCCGTAGTGGATGGTCAGGATGTTGAGTGCGTGCTTCCAGTTGCTGATCTTGCCGGTCAGGTTCTCGCGGTTGCGGCGCCTGGTGGTCGCGACGAGGTAGAGGACCTTCATCGCTGCCTGCTCGTTCGGGAAATGACCGCGGTGGCGGACTGCCCTGCGGAATCTAGCGTTCAGCGACTCAATCGCGTTTGTCGTGTAGACGATCCGGCGGAGCTCGACGGGGAACTCGAGGAACGGCACGAACTCCTCCCACGAGTTCTCCCAGGAGCGGATCATCGCTGGGTAGAGCGGCCTCCACTCCTCCGCGAAGTCCTGAAAATGGGCTTCTGCGGCCTCGACGGTCGGCGCTGTGTAGATCACGCGCAGACTCGTGGCGATCTTGCCCCAGTACTTCTTGGAGGCGTAACGCAAGCTGTTGCGCACCAAGTGCACCACGCAGGTCTGGACGGTCGCGTGGGGCCACGTCACCCGGATCGCTTCCGGGAGGCCCTTCAGCCCGTCGCAGCACACGATCAGCGCGTCGTGGAGCCCGCGGTTGCGTAGCTCGCTGAGCATGCTCATCCACTGCTTAGCGCCCTCCCCACCCGACGGGCCGAGCCAGAGCCCGAGGACATCTCGTTCGCCGTCGAGGTTCACGCCGATCGCGACATAAACCGGCCGGTTAGCGACCTGGGTATCACGGACCTTCACGACGATCGCGTCGATAAGAAGCACCGGGTAAACACGATCCAACGGCCGGCTCTGCCACGCGGCCATGTCCGGCAGCACCTGGTCGGTGATCTTCGAGATCGTCTCGCGGGAGACCTCGGTGTCATAGATCTCCGCCAGATGAGCCTGGATCTCCCCGGTCGTCAATCCCTTCGCGTAGAGGCTGATCACGTTCGCCCCCAGGCCCTCCAGGCGCCGCACGTGCTTCGGGACCGTGACGGGCTCAAACGTGCCCTCACGATCACGGGGCATCCGCAGCTCCACCGGACCGACATCCGTCCTGACCGTCTTCGCGTAGGCACCGTTGCGGCTGTTCCCGCTCCCACGACCGATCGCCTCATAAGGCCCATAG
This sequence comes from uncultured Solirubrobacteraceae bacterium, assembly GCA_963813055.1. Classification (GTDB taxonomy): domain Bacteria; phylum Actinomycetota; class Thermoleophilia; order Solirubrobacterales; family Solirubrobacteraceae; genus Palsa-744. The sequence continues at coordinate 56,991 of CAWEXM010000004.1, read as the reverse complement.
CCAAGATGATCGGCCATCTCCACATCCAAACCGGTCTGCAGCACTTCGCGGACCATCGACGTCAACAGGCCACCCTCGCCCGTCAACGAGACTCCTTCGCTGCGAGCACGGTCAACGAGCGCTTCCGCCCAACCCCGCAGCCCATCAGCCTCAAACGCCACCGCAGCTGGCGCTCCCGTCTCCTCGCCGCCGTCGACCAGCGCCACCGTCGTCTCATTACTCATCAGCACGATCCTCCTTCACGAGCCCGCCGAATACGAACCCTCAGATCACGCCAAATACACAAACTTCCGGACAGACCCCGCCCGTCGGGTTGACCGTCGGAGTTGGTAGGCCGGACACTCCTCGCGGGGGTTTGTCTGGCCGGAGATCGGCTCCGGCTGACCCCAATTCAATGAGGAGGTCCGGCCGTGACCGGAATGGTGACTTATGTGGGGCTTGATGTCCATGCCCGCTCGACTCACGCTGCGGCGATTGACGTTTCGACGGGCGAGGTGGTGCGTGCGAGGTTCGGGCCGGGCATCGTGGAACCTGTCGCGTGGCTTGCGGGTTTGCCCGGTCCGGTGCGCGCTTGCTATGAGGCGGGACCGACTGGGTTTGGGCTCTATCGCGCCGCGAGCGCGGCCGGGGTGGACGTTGAGGTGATCGCGCCGGGCAAGACACCAAGGGGGCCTTCAGACCGGGTGAAGACTGACCGCAAGGACGCGGAGCTGCTCGCGCGGTTGCTGTTGGCCGGCTCGTTGACTGCGGTTGTGGTCCCGCCCGTCGCGGTTGAGGCTGCCCGCGAGCTGATGCGCTCTCACGATGCGTGCCGGCGCGATCTGATGACGGCTCGTCACCGGGTCTCCAAGATGCTGTTGCGTCATGGGCGGGTCTATCCCGAGCCCACGACCTGGACCACCCGCCACCGGCGCTGGCTATCGGCTCAGCAGTTCGATGAGACGGCCTCAGGGCTGGTGTTCGCCGACTTGATCGCCGCCGTCGACGGTCTGACAGGACGCAAGGCAGCAATCGCGGAGCGGCTCTCGCGCTTGGCTCAGGATGAGCAGTGGTGGCCGACCATCGCACGACTGAGATGCTTCCGGGGCGTTGACACTCTCACGGCGTTTGCGCTACATCTCGAGCTTGGTGGTGACTGGGAGCGCTTCGTGCGAGCGAACGCGCTGAGCGCATGGCTCGGGCTCGTCCCGTCACTGCATCAGTCCGGTGAATCATCCCACCAGGGCTCGATCACTAAGACCGGATCGACGTTCGCTCGCAGGCTGCTGGTCGAGTCTGCCTGGCACTACGGACGCTCCCCGCGGATCGGGGTTACCCTCCAAAACCGTCAACAGGGCCAGCCCGACCATGTCCTACAGATCGCCAACCGCGCCCAACACCGGCTGCACCATGTCTACCACCGGATGCGCGCTCGCGGCAAGCCGCACAACGTGACCGTCGTCGCGTGCGCCCGCGAGCTGGCCTGCTTCCTCTGGGCAGCAGCAACCGCCGGCTAACCCCGCGGACAGCCCTACCGGTCGGGAGAGCGGGGTGCCGGGCCATCAGCGGCCGGCACGCGCGATTCAGCTATGAGCACCGCCCACCACAAGCGGCACGCTCGCTCCTAGACAGCGCAAGCCGGCAGCACGAAACCGGGCCCTGAGGTACCCAACCCTCGCATCATCAGACTGGCAACGCCGACACCGAGCCCGGCTCCCCGCTCTCCCGACCACCCCAAACGCCCGCCCCGCGGACGCGATCAACCACGCCCACTTGACAAACCACACGACATATCAGTTGAGGTGTTGAGTTCGACTCGCCGCTGAGATCGTGTGCTGTGGCGGATACGACTGCGGACCAGTCGAGCCGCTCAGACCGACGGACGAGACCCCGGTGGCTATGGCGAACAGCGTCGCGGTGGCGATCCGCATACGTCGCGGTGTCAGCCACGTCAGATTGCGCGCTTGCAGCCAAGAGCGGGCTCCAGCAGCCCCTGCCATCGCCGTGACTGCGCAGCCAGCACACATCACGGCGCATGCTACGGCATACCCACGAGAGCAGCCGTAGCCCAGAGCTCGTGAACAGGACCGTTACGACGAGCACCGATATTCGGTAGCTGACCTGGCGCCGTCAGGTGAGAAGCTCACTACGGAGGCGAGGATCTAGAGTCCGGCGCGGGCGAGGAGCTGCGACACGGACATGTCGAGTCCGGCCCCGATCTTGAGCAGCGTGTTGATCGTCAGGTTGAACTCGCCGCGCTCGATCGCGCCCATGTAGGAGCGGTCGATCCCGGCCTTGAGGGCGAAGGTTTCTTGGGTGTGCCCTTGCTCTAGGCGGGCGGTGCGGATGGCCCTGCCGATGGCTTGATGGGCGGGGCTCTTTTCGGGCGGCATCCGGGCATCTTTGCGGACCGCTGCGAACTATTCCACCGGATATATCTCCACCGGGCAGAGCCGCTGGGTGCCATGTCTAGAGCTTGGCGCGCTTGAACAGGGCTGCGACGGGCATGTCGAGGCCAGCCGCGATGCTGATGATGGTGTCCACGGTCACGTTGAACTCGCCGCGCTCGATCGCGCCGTAGTAGCTGCGGTCGATCTCGGCGTGCAGGGCAAAGGTTTCTTGGGTGTAGCCCTTCTGTTTGCGAACGGCCCGGATGGCGCTGCCAAGGGCTTGGTTGGCGGCGGACTTCTTGGCTGGCATCGGCGGCCATGCTTTCTTATTGACGCGTGTTATTCCACCGTCTAAACTTCCACTGCGTATAGTTCTCAAGAGCAAAGCGGATCATCGTCGTCGCTTTGCCTGCGTGGATGCGCAGCAACGCAACGGTCTATCTCCAATGCAGAGCACAGAATACTTGGTGATCTTGGATGTTCTGCGACGAGCTCGTGGCCGTGAGCGCGAGCGTATGTACCATGCTCTGCGCGATCACGAGCGAGCCGACCTCGATGCTGCGATCACGCGCTTGGAGCAGGCCGGCGTCCTAGCGGTCAAAGGCGCGCGCATCCATGCTTCTCCAGCGCTCACGCGATTGAATGACCTGGGCCTAATAGGCATCTGAGCCGTGCAGCCACGAACCATGACGCCGGCAGAGGTCGCAGCGATGCACGAACTGGAAGCCGCCGAGCAAGCCGTCAAAGACGCCGTTCTGGCTCTCAACGCAGCCCGCGAGCGTGTCGCCGCCATCACGCACCGCGAAACCCGCCGAGAGCGCGCCAAGACCCGCGCTCGCGCACACCTGCGCCTCGTCAGAGTCGCGCGATAGGGGCCGGGTTTCGGCTCCTACCGGAGTCGAGCAGGCCAACCGGCACAAGCTCCCTGCCTATGTACAATAGGATTATGGCTGGCGTTGAGCGCGTGACTCCGCAGATGCTGCGTCTGTTGGAGGTGCTCGTCTGTGACCCCAACGCCGAGCAGTGGGGGCTGGCGCTCGCCAAGGCTGCGGGCATCCACAGTCCGACGATCTATCGCTCCCTAGCCCGCCTCGAGGCCGCGCGCTGGGTTACGAGCAGCTCTGAGGAGATTGACCCAGCCCAGGAGGGTAGACCGCGCCGCCGTCTCTACCGCTTGACGCCTGACGGCGTCCGCGAGGCTACTCGTGTCCTCGCCAGTCACGCGGACGAGAGTCTCGCGCATGCGGCGAGCACGACGGCACAACCGCTACTGAACCCTAAAGCAGCGACGGCGTGATCAGCGCATTGATCGCGGTAGCGAGCTTCGTCGCGCTGGCCAGCCTGGGGGCGGTGATCGGCGCCGAGTTCCTCGGCTGGCTACCCGTGTTCGCCCGCGCGCTTGTATATCTCGCCGTCAGTCAGCTGCCCCCCGACAAGCGCGAGCGCTACCGCGAGGAGTTCCTCTACGACATACAGAGCAAGGCCAGCGATCGAAAGGTCATGGCGCTTCTCTGGGCTCTGCGCACGTGTGTCGCAGCACGCGGACTTGCCAAGCACCTCAAAGAGCCAGAGCCCCGCAAGCAGCAGCAGCAGCAGCCCCACGTCCTCGAGCAGCACGATTTCAAAGCATCGGGCTCACGCGTCGCACAAGGGATATCGCGTGAGCGGCCAGATCAAGATCTGGCAGCCGCGCTGAAACGACTCCGAGAAGACCGCGACATGACCCAAGAAGAGCTCGCGTACCAGGCTCGCCTCACCGTCTCGACGCTGTCTAGGATCGAACGCGGCCTCGCCAGTCCCGCCTGGACGACCGTCGCAACGCTCACCAAAGCCCTAGACATGAGCTTGGCAGAGCTTGTCGAAAGCTTTGAGCGGACTGGCCGCGGATCTGACAGCTGATGCGCATCGATGGCGTGGCCGGGGCCGCAACAACGCCTAGGCGTTTAGCCTCTGGCTCCCACGCCTAGGCTGAGCAAGGCTTCGGAATGTGCCCGACCAGCCAAATCCAACTCTCGGTGTGCGCTTCAAGCAACTCCGCAAAGAACGTGGACTCTCGCAGGAAGCTCTGGCCCTCGATGCGGACGTCACCGTCTCCACGCTTTCAAGGATCGAACGGGATGCCGCAAGTCCTCGCTGGAGCACCGTCACCAAAATCGCCGAGGCACTCGGCATCAGCGTGCGGGAAATCTGATCCACTGGGCAGCGAATCGACGCGAATACCCACCTCTGTCGCATGTGGGTTCTTTAGGTTTCTTCGGCCGCGACCCCATCCAAGTTCAGCCGCACATACGTGACCCCACCCCCCGGCCCAAGCGCCTCTACCACCGCGTCGATGTACCCCTCGCGCAATCCCTCTGGCAGCCGCGCGGTGTGCGCTGTGAGCGCGTTCGTGCGCAGCCACTCGCGCAGATCGTCATACGGCGCGGGCCGCTCCACGAGCCACGTGCGCACTTCGGTGAAGCCCGCCGCCTCCAGGCGCGCAGCCGTCTCAGCAGGAGTGGCGTAGTTCCACGGCCCATCCCAGCCCGCGATGTGAGCGGCGAACGGCTCACGCTCGCCCACCGCGCGCGTCGCCGCGAGCAGCTCGGGAGTGTTGCCCACACCGCCACACTGCGCAACGAGCTGGCTGCCCGAGCGCAGCGCGCCGCGCAGGCGCGCGAACAACCGCTCGTGGTTGGCGACCCAGTGGAACGTCGCCGTGGAGAGGATCGCGTCCACGCGACGGCCGTCCAGGTCCAGCTCTTCCAAGTCCTGCTCGATCAGCTCCACGCGCCCGCCCAGCCGCTCGCGCGCGGCGGCGAGCATCTGCGGCGAGCCGTCCACCCCGATCACGTGCCCGCGCGGCACGCGTGCGAGCAGCGCCTCCGTCACGCGTCCTGAGCCGCAGCCCGCGTCGAGCACCGTCTCATCCCCCGCCAGCTCCAGGCGCTCCAGCACCTCACGCCCGATCCGCTCCAGCGGAGCGGAGATGCGGTCGTACGTCGCGCCATCGCGGTAGGAGCTTGACATACGTTTGTATGTTATCACATACTATGCGTATCTGATGAGGTCGCCTACATACTCACCTGCCCGCGCGCAGGTGTCTCCTTTTCGCGCTAGCCTGCGAAATGAGTCAATCCAACGGACCACACTCAACAGAGGGGGAGACGAGATGGCCAAGGACTTCAAGGCGTTCCTACTCAGAGGCAACGTCGTCGACCTTGCCGTGGGCATCGTCATCGGCGCTGCGTTCGGCGCGGTTGTGACCGCGCTCGTACAGGATCTGATCACGCCGATCATCGCCGCGATCGTCGGCAAGCACGACTTCTCGACGCTCGTGTTCATGATCAACGGCAGCGAATTCAAGTACGGCGACTTCCTCAACGCGCTGCTCGCCTTCATCTCCATCGCGGCGGCGGTGTTCTTCTTCGTCGTTCAGCCCGTCAACGCGCTGATGGCGCGACGCAAGACAGGAGTGGACGTGGAGTCTGAGACGCGGCCGTGCAGCGAGTGCCTCAGCGAGATTCCCCGCGAGGCGCGCAAGTGCGCGTTCTGCGCCTCGCCGCAGGCGGCCGCGGCCGGCTCCGCGAGCATGCCCGCGGGTTAGGCGAGGCGCACGGGCAACGTCTTCAACTGGTTGATGAACAGCGACTCCACCGCCGCGGGGCGCCCCGCGAGCTCGATGTTGGGGTAGCGCTCGAGCGTCTCCTCCATCATGATCCGCAGCTCTAGACGCGCGAGCGCCGTGCCGAGGCAGAAGTGCCGCCCGCCGGCGCCGAACGCCTGGTGCTCCTCTTTGCGGCGCAGGTCGAAGCGTTCTGAGTCCTCGAAGCGCGTCTCGTCGCGGTTGGACGACACGTACCACATGACCACCTTCTCGCCCTCTTTGATCTTCTGGCCGTGCAGTTCCGTGTCGCACGTGGCGGTGCGGCGAAAGTGCGCGAACGCGGGGAACATCCGCAGCGACTCCTCCACCGCATCGGGGATCAGCGAGGGGTCGTCCAGCAGCAGCTGCACCTGCTGGCGGTCTTCCATCAGCGCTCGCATGCCGCTGCAGTACGTCGCCTTGGTGGAGTCGTTGCCCGCCGCCATCAGCAGGAAGAAGCCCATCACGATCTCGTGTTCCTCCAGTTTCTGCCCTTCCACCTCGGAGTGCACGAGCACGCTCGTGAGATCGTCCGTGGGGTTCGCCTGACGGTCGGCGATCAGCGCGCGGCAGCGCTCGAAGATCTCGGGCAGGTCTTTCTCCAGCGCCCCCTCGAAGCCGCCGGGGTTGAGATCTTCGTCGGCCGCTCCGAGCGTGGCGTTCATCAGCCGCGCCCACACCGCGTCGTCCTTCTCCTCGATGCCCATGAAGCTGCCGATCACGCGCGCCACGACGGGCTGGGCGATGTCCGAGACGAGATCGCACGTGTCGCGTCCCTCCAGACGGTCGAGCACGCGCACGGCGATCGCCCTGATCGCGTCCTCGTGCGCGGCGATCCGCTTCGGGGTGAAGCCCGCCTGGAAGAGTGCCTTCAGGCGGTCGTGCTTGGGCGGGTCCATGCCGATGAACATCGCCTGCGCCAGCTCCAGCGGGAAGCCCGCCCGGGCGACGAGCACGCCGCCGCGTTCTGAGGAATACGTTTTCCAGTCGCGGCTCACCGTGTGCACGTCCTCGGCGGTGGTGACCGACCAGAAGCCCTCCTCCTCGGGGAACAGTTCGAAGCTCTCCGTCCAGTGGATCGGGCAGCCACTGCGCATCTCCTTGAACGCCTCGTGCGGCGGACCGTCGAGCCACAGCTCGCGTTGCGTGAGTTCCAAGCTCTCGATGTCGCGTCCAACCGTCGCCATGCCAAACCTCCGTAATCGCCGCCCGTGGGATGCCTACGCGGATACTACCTGGCTGGCTGGCCAGTTTTTCCGCGCCGCCATGATCGCCCCAGCCGCAGCCGCTGCCGGGGCGCTCGTCAGACTGTTCACCGCGTGAGGCCACCTTCCCTGCAACCGAACGTGCCGGGCCGGGGGATCGTGGCGTCCTACAGCGCGAAGTTCTGGATGCTGGTGGTGCTCGTGGGCCTCGGCGCGGGCCTCGGCGGCGCGGCGCTGATGGAGATGCTCAAAGGCGTGCAACACCTCGCGTGGTCCTACCACCTGGGCAGCTTCCTCGAAGGCGTGCAGGGCGCCTCGGCGACACGCCGCGTGGTCGTGCTGACGATCGGAGGCGTCGTGGCGGGCTTTGGCTCGCTGCTGCTAGCGGGCCGCGGCGGCGGTGAGATATCCGAGGCGATCTGGCTGCGCGAGGCGCGCCTGCCGCTGCTGGGCAGCCTCGCGCGGGCGGTGCACTCGATCGTGATCGTGGGCCTCGGCGCGTCGCTGGGGCGCGAGGCCGCTCCGCAGCAGACGGGCGCCGCGGTGGCGAGCGCGCTGAGCGAGTGGGCGAAGCTGCCCGACTGGCAGCGGCGGCTGCTGGTGGCGTGCGGCGCGGGCGCGGGCATGGCGGCGGTGTACAACGTGCCGCTCGGCGGCGCGCTGTTCGCGCTGGAGGTGCTGCTGGGCACGCTCACGCTGCCGCTCGTGCTGCCGGCGCTCGCTACGTCGCTGATCGCGACGGCGGTCGCGTGGATCGTGCTGCCGACCCAGCCCACGTACTCGATCCCCGCGTATTCGATCCACGCGTCGCTGGTCGTGTGGGCGGCGATCGTGGGGCCGCTGGCGGGCCTCGCGGCGATCGGCTACATCCGCTTGATCGCCCGCGCGCACGCGCTGCGCCCCTCCGGCTGGCTGCGCGTGGCGGCGCCGATCGCTGTGTTCGCTGCGCTGGGGCTCGTGTCGATCGCCTACCCGCAGATCCTCGGCAACGGCAAGAACATCGTGCAGCTGTCGCTCACCGCGCGCCTCGGCGTGGGGCTGCTCGCGGTGCTGCTGGCGTTGAAGCCGCTCGCCACCGCCGCGTGCCTCGGCAGCGGCGCGCCCGGCGGGCTGTTCACGCCGACGCTCGCCTACGGCGTGCTGCTGGGCGGCCTGCTGGGCGAGGCGTGGACGCAGCTGTGGCCTGGTGCGCCGCTGGGCGCGTACGCGATCGTCGGCGGCGCGGCGGTGCTGGGCGCGGCGATGCAGGGCCCGCTCGCGGCGGTTGTGCTGCTGCTCGAGCTGACCCACCGCGCGGATTCGCTGATGGTGCCGATCCTGCTGGCGGTGGTGGAGGCGACGGTGCTGGCGCGCGTGCTCGGCGCGCCGTCGATCTACTCGGTGCGGCAGAACGACTTGCAGGGCTCGGTGCCTGAGCCTCTTCGTGGTAACACTTGACATATGCCCCGCGCGATGTGGACCGGAGCGATCAGCTTCGGCATGGTCACAGTACCCGTGAAGCTGTACAGCGCGCTCGACCGCAAGAGTGTTCGCTTCCACCAGCTGTCGGGCAAAACGGGCGTGCGCGTGGCGCAGAAGCGCGTCGACCCCACGACCGGCGAGGAGATCCCGTACGCGGAGATCGTCAAGGGCTATGAGATCGCGCCGGACCGCTACGTGGTGATCGAGCCGGGCGAGCTGGAGACGTTGCAGCCGAAGAAGACGAAGACGATCGAGATCGAGGACTTCGTGGAGCTGTCGCAGATCGACCCCGTTTACTACGACCATCCCTACTACCTCGCGCCCGGCGCGGGCGGCTCCAAGCCCTACCGGCTACTGCTGGAGGCGATGCGCAAGACGGGCAAGGTGGCGATCGCGCGCGTGGTGATCCGCTCGAAGGAGCAGCTCGTGGCGATCCGCCCCATGGGCGAGGCGCTGGGCATGGCGACGATGATCTTCGCCGATGAAATCCTGCCCGCCGACCGCGTCGACGAGATCGCGGAAGCGGCGGACGTGGAGACGACGATGCGCGAGCTGGACATCGCCAAGCAGCTCGTGGAGTCGCTCGCAGGCGACTTCGAACCGAGCAAGTACAGCGACACCTACCGCGCGGACGTGCTCGCGCTGATCGAGCGCAAGGCGGAGGGCAAGCAGATCGCGGTGCAGCCCGAGGCGGAGGAGGTGGCCGCGCCGGCGCCCGATCTGATGAGCGCGCTGAAGGCGAGCCTCGACGCGGTGCGCGCGCGCGAAGGCGGCGCGAGCAAGGGAGGCAAAGCGGCCGGGAAGAAGGCGCCGGCGAAAAAGCCCGCGGCCAAGAAAGCGGCCGCGAAGAAACCCGCCGCCGCCAAACGGTAGGTGCCCAGCCGCCGCCCACGCAGCACCGAGGCGGAAGCGGCGAGCGAGCGCCTGAAGAGCTACCGCGGCAAACGCGACTTCACCGCCACGCCCGAGCCCGAGCCGGCCCCCGCGCCGGGCGAGCACGCGCCCGAGCAGCAGCGCTTCGTGATCCACGAGCACCACGCGTCGCGCCTGCACTGGGATCTGCGCCTGGAGCGCGGCGGCGCGCTCGCGTCGTGGGCGATCCCGAAGGGCTTGCCGGATGCGCCGGGCGAGAACCGTTTCGCGGCAGCGACGGAGGACCATCCGCTGGAGTACGTGGACTTCCACGGCGAGATTCCCAAGGGCCAGTACGGCGCGGGGAAGATGACGATCTGGGACAGCGGCACGTATGAGACGCTGAAGTGGGAGCCGCGCAAGGTGGAGGTGGCGCTGCACGGAGAGCGCGTGGACGCGCGCTACGCGCTGTTCGCGATCGACAAGAACGACCCGCCGAAGGATTGGATGATCCACCGCATGGACCCGCCCGCGGACCCCGCGCGCGAGCCGATGCCGAGCAGGATCGCGCCGATGCTGGCGCGCGCGGGCGAACTCCCAAGAGACGACGGCCGCTGGGCGTATGAGGTGAAGTGGGACGGCGTGCGCGCGGTGGCTTACAGCCAACCGGGCGAGCTGCGGCTGGAAAGCCGCTCCCTGAAAGACATAACCGACTCCTACCCGGAGCTCTACCGTCTGGGCGACGCGCTGGGCTCCCACAGCGCCGTGCTGGACGGCGAGATCGTGGCGTTCGACGACGCGGGGCGGCCGAGCTTCGCGGCGCTCTCGCAGCGGATCCACACGCCGACGCGCGCGCGAGCGAAGCGACAGGCGAAGGACACGCCGGTGACGTACATGATCTTCGACGTGCTGTGGCTGGACGGGCACTCGCTGATGGACCAGCCGTACGAGGCGCGCCGCGATCTGCTGAAGGCGATGGAGCTGAGCGGCGAGCGCTGGCAGACGCCGGAGCACACGGTGGGCGACGGCGCGGCGCTGCTGGCGGCGGCCACGGAGCAGGGCCTGGAGGGCGTCGTGGCGAAGCGCCTGGACTCCACCTACGGCCCGGGCTCGCGCTCGAGCGAGTGGGTGAAGGTGAAGGGCGTGCAGCGCCAGGAGCTGGTGGTGGGCGGATGGTTACCGGGCAAGGGCAAGCGCGCGAGCACGATCGGCGCGCTGTTGTTGGGCGTACACGAGCCCGCCGGCGAGCTGCGCTACGTGGGCCGCGTGGGCAGCGGCCTGCGCGATGAGGACCTGTCGCGCCTGTCGGAGCTGCTGGCGCCGCTGGAGCGCGAGGACTCGCCGTTCACCGCGGGCGAGCAGCCGCCGCGCGAGGCGGTGTTCTGCGAGCCGCGCGTGGTGGTGGAGGTGAGTTTCGCGCACTGGACGGCGGGCGGCAGCCTGCGCCACCCTGTGTACGTGGGGCTGCGGGACGACAAGGGCGCTCAGGAGGTGACGCGCGAGGACGCGACGCGCCCGACGGTGGACGGGCGCGAGTTGAAACTGTCAAACCTTGACAAGGTGCTCTACCCGAAGGTGGGTTTCACCAAGGGCGACGTAATTGATTTTTATATGGATATCGCGCCGACGATCCTCGCTCACCTCAGCGGGCGGGCGCTGACGGTGACCCGCTGGCCGGATGGCGTGGAGGGCAAGTCGTTCTTTCAGAAGCACGCGCCCGCGCACCGGCCCGAGTGGGTGCGCACGGCGACGATCGCAAGCCGCGAGAAGCCAGTGGAATACACGCTCGCGGACGACCTGCCGACGCTCGTGTGGCTGGCGAACCTGGCGGCGATCGAGCTGCACGTGCCGCTGGCGTTGGCGAGCGCGATCGAGCGCCCCACGGCGCTGGTGTTCGACCTCGACCCCGGCGCGCCCGCGACGGCGATCGAGTGCTGCCGCGTGGCGCTGCAGCTGCACGGCATGTTCGACAACCTGGGGTTGCGGAGCTTCGTGAAGACGTCCGGCTCGAAGGGCCTGCAGGTGTACGTTCCGCTGAACCGCCCCGACGTGACGTTCGAGCACACGAAGCCCTTCGCGAAAGCGGTCGCGGAGCTGCTCGAGCAGGAGCAGCCCGACCTGGTGGTCTCGCGCATGACGAAGGCCAAGCGCGAGGGCAAGGTGCTGATCGACTGGAGCCAGAACGACCGCCGCAAGACGACCGTGTGCGTGTACTCCCTACGCGCCGCCGAACGCCCAACGGTGTCCACGCCGCTGGAATGGGACGAGGTGCGCGACGCGCTCGACGCGGGAGACCCCGCAAAGCTCGTGTTCGAGGCGCGCGCTGTGCTGGAGCGAGTGGCCGAGCGCGGCGACCTGTTCGCGCCGGTGTTATCGCTGGTGCAGAGGCTGCCCGCAAGATAGCGGTCTATGTGTAATTAGCTATCTAAAGCGCTATGTCTTGCTATCCTCTCGTATATGAGCATGAGCATCGTGACCAAGCGCAAGACGTCGTTCGCGGTCGACGTAGCCAAGGTCCAAGCCGCGAAGGACATTCTCGGTACCAAGACGCTGACCGATACTGTGGACGCAGCCCTATCCGAGGTAGTCAAGCTGAGACAGCGCAAGGCGCTCGTCGAGCTGCTGTTCACGCCTGGGGCGCTGGCGTTGGACGATCCCGACGCGATGGCCGGCGCCTGGCGCTAAACCAGCGGTGCCCAGCTTCCTCGCGGACAAGAGCGCCCTGGCGCGACGGGAGACAAGGCCTGAGGTTCGGACGGTACTGGAGCCCCTCATTCTTGCCGGCGAGGTCGCCAGTTGCGGGATCGTAGATCTCGAGGTCCTCTACAGCGCTCGCGACCGACCCACCTATCGGGCTACCGCTAAGGCCCTGCGCGGCATGCCGCGCGTGGCGGTGGACGACGTGAGCGTCGAGCGAGCCCTTGAGGTTCAGGGCCTGCTCGCCGAGCGCTCCCAGCACCGCGCCGTGCCATTGCCAGATCTGATCATCGCCGCCTGCGCGGAGACAGCGGGACTCGCGGTTCTCCACTACGACGCAGACTTCGATCGAATCGCAAAACTCACCGGACAGCGCATGCAGTGGATAGTGCCGCGCGGAAGCGTGTCGTAAAGCTTCGGGAGGCGCGAGCCCCCACTGGTCAGATCACGCCCTACCCGTACTCCGGCTCCCTCCACCAGGGCATGATCTCGGGAAGGCCGTCGCTGACGCGGTCGGGAAAGGTCGCGGGCCGCTTCTCGAGGAACGCGGTGATGCCCTCGACGGCGTCCGAGGACTGACCGCGGGAGAACATGCCGCGCGAGTCGGCGCGGTGGGCCACCATCGGGTGCTCTGCGCCGAGCATCCTCCACATCAGCTGACGCGCGAGCGCAACCGACACGGGAGCTGCGTTCGCCACGATCTCCTGCACGAGTGCATGCGCCGCGTCGAGCAGCTCACCCGCGGGGTGCACGCTGCGCAGCAGCCCCGCCTCGAGGCCCTCCTGTGCGGTGAACACACGCCCCGTGGAGACCCACTCCATCGCGCGGCTGATGCCCACCACGCGCGGCAGGAACCAGCTGGAGCAAGCCTCAGGGATGATGCCGCGGCGGGCGAACACGAAGCCCATGCGCGCATCCTCAGACGCGAGGCGAACGTCCATCGGCAGCGTCATCGTCGCCCCGACGCCCACGGCGGGCCCGTTGATCGCGGCGATGACCGGCTTGGTGCACTGGAACACCCGCAGCGTGAACTGCCCGCCGTTGTCGCGTGGCGCTGCCGCGCCGCCGCTGTCGCGGGTCTTGTAGTCGAACGTCTCCCCGCCCGCCGCCAGATCCGCGCCTGCGCAAAAGCCGCGCCCCGCGCCCGTCACGATCACCGCGCGCACCTCGTCGTCCGCGTCCGCGCGGTCGAACGCCGCCATCAGTTCCGCCCCCATCTGCCCCGTCCACGCGTTCAGCCGCTCGGGCCGGTTGAGCGTGATCGTGAGGACGCTATCCGCGACGTCCGTCGCGATCTGCGGGGTGTCGGATGCGATCTGTTCGAAGGCCATGGCGGGAGCATAGTGGGCTGCCGGATCGTGCTCCAGCAGCCGCTCGGCACAGATCAGAGATCGCTCGCACCCAGCTGTCGCCCATACGGCCCGCGTCCCGTGAGGCACGTCGCGCCACAGCGCGCCGCGAGTTTGAGCGCATCCTGCAGCGGCGACCCGGCGCCGAGCCCATACGTGAGGCCCGCGGCGAAGGAGTCGCCGCAGCCGTAGGAGTCCACCGCCGGGCCGGGCAACTCGGCGGCCAGCCATCTGCCGGTCGCGCCCGAGCGCTCGCTGTAGCTGCCGCCCCGGGAGCCTTCCGTGCAGACAACCACGCTGGCCTCGTCTCTGACGCGCTCCGCCTCGCGGGCCTCGATCGTGTCGTCGCGGCTCGACACCAGCGCGTCGAGCGGCACGCCGTGGCCGAGCGCATGCCGCGCGCGCGGGCTCGCGACGAGCACTCGCGTCGCCGCGCGGACCCTGCGCAGCGCGCTCACATCGCCCGCGGTGAAATACACCGCATCGAGATCCGCCAGCCCTTCCCACTGCTCATCGCCCGCGTCGCCCAGCGGATCGAGCCGTGGACCGAACGTCGTGATCGTGCGCTCGCCCGCGTCGTCCACGAGCGTCACCGCGCGGCGCGTGGGGCTCGCCACGAACGAGGCCCGCACCTCGACGCCGAGCTCGCGCAGGCGCGCCACCGACCGATGGCCGTACTCGTCCTCGCCCAGCACTGTGAACAGGATCGCGCTGCCGGCGAGGCGCGCGAGCTGCACCGCCGCGACCGCGCCGCCGCCCGCCGGCTCCTCCATCGGGTCTACCGCATGAACCACCTCGCCCGCCGCCGGCACGTGCTCCACGCGCGCGAACTGCACCCACTCCACGTGGCCCACCACCGCCACCTTCGCTCCGCCTACGCGCACGCGCGCCAGTCTCACACACGCCGCCGCGTAATATCAGCGCCACCATGACCCCACCCAACGCCCTCTTCGAGGTCTCCGGCAAGACCGCGCTCGTGACCGGCGGCTCGCGCGGCATCGGCCTGATGATCGCGCGCGGCCTCGTACAGGCTGGCGCGAGCGTGATCGTGTCCTCGCGCAAGAGCGAGGAGGTGCAGGCCACCGCCGCGCAGCTCAGCGAGCTGGGCGCATGTCAGGCGATCCCCGCGGACGTCTCCACGCCCGAGGGGGCACGGGAGCTCGCAGCCGCCACCCGAGAGTTGTTCCCCACGCTGGACATCCTCGTCAACAACGCCGGCGCCAGCTGGGGCGCTCCGCTCGAGGAGTTTCCCGCGAGCGGCTGGGACAAGGTCGCGCACACGAACGTCGAGGGCGTGTTCCACCTCACCGTCGCGCTGCTCGACGCGCTGCGCGCCGCAGCAAGCGCGGACGATCCCGCGCGCGTGATCAACATCGGCTCGATCGACGGCCTGCGCACGCCGTCAGTGGAGAACTACAGCTACAGCGCCAGCAAGGCCGCCGTGCACATGCTCACGCGCCATCTCGCCAAGCGCCTCGCCTCCGAGCACATCACCGTCAACGCGATCGCGCCCGGCCCGTTCGAGAGCAAGATGATGGCGTTCGTCCTCGACAACCCAGACACGCGCGCCGCGGTCGAGCAGAGCGTGCCGCTGGGGCGCATCGGCCACCCCGACGACGTCGCCGGCCTGACGCTGTTCCTCGCCTCGCGTGCGGGCGCCTACCTCACGGGCACCGTCATCCCGCTCGACGGCGGCATCACAGGCTGCGGCTGAGCGCCCGGGCGGCTTCTAGACCTGCGCCGGCTCGTACGGCCCTGGCTTCGGCCGCGGCTTGCCGCCGGGGAACGCCAGGCGCAGGATCGTGCGGTGGACGGTGCCGAGCTGCTTGCTCAGCGGGCCCGTGTTGTACGGCAGGCCGTAGCGGCGGCACACGTCGCGCACGCGCGGCGCGATCTCCGCGTAGCGGCTCGATGGCATGTCGGGGAACAGGTGGTGCTCGACCTGGAAGCTGAGGTTGCCCGCCAAGAGGTGGAACAGCGGGCCGCCGTCGATGTTCGCGGAGCCGAGCAGTTGGCGCACGTACCAGCCGCCGCGCGACTCGTTCTCGAGCACGTCCTTGGGGAACGTGTACGTCTGGTCGGGGAAGTGCCCGCAGAAGATGATCGAGTACGCCCACACGTTGCGCACGATGTTCGCCGTGAAGTTCGCCTTGGCCGTCGACTTGAACGTGCTGCGACCCGACTCCAGCGACCCGCGGCTCGTAGCAAGCGCCGCCAGCGCAGCGAGCGCAGGGAACGCGACGTAGTCCTTCACGATCTGCGCGCGCGCCTTCGCGCCGATCGCCTTCAGCTCCTCGAGCACCTGCTTCTTCGACTTCTCGCCCGAGTGGATCGCGCCCCTGTTGAGGTCGTGCATCGCCACGCCCCACTCGAAGAAGCCCATCAGCAGCAGGTTGTAGAGCGGCTGGGCGAGGTACACCGGGTGCCACTTCTGCTTCGGGTCGATGCGCATGATCTCGTAGCCCAGGTCGCGGTCCTTGCCGCGCACGTTCGTGAACGTGTGGTGCTCGTAGTTGTGCGAGTGGCGCCACGCGTCCGCGGGCGAGGCCGTGTCCCAGTCCCAGTTCTGGGAGTTGATGTCCGGGTCGTTCATCCAGTCCCACTGCCCGTGCATCACGTTGTGGCCGATCTCCATGTTCTCCAGGATCTTCGCCAGCGACAGCGCCGCCGTGCCCGCCAACCACAGCGGCCGTTTGCGCGAGCCCATCAACAGGACGCGCGAGGCGAGCACGAGGTGGCGGTGAAGCTTGATCGTGGAGCGGATGTAGCGCGCGTCGCGGTCGCCGAGGTCCGCATATACCTCGTCGTGGATCGCGTCGAACTCGCGGCCCAGCTCGTCGATCTGCGCGGGGGTCAGGTGCGCGAGCGGGTTCTCTGGCTCATCGGAGGCCCAGGCGGGCGGGCTGTCGGACATGGTGGCTGACATTCAGGTTCCTTCCTCGCGGATGGTCACAGATCGATCTCGACCGCGCCCTCGGGCGCGTTGATGCAGGTTCGAAGCAGCTCTCCGGGCGCGCCGTGCACGCGGCCCGTGCGCAGATCGCGCACCTGCCCCGCACGCAGCCTGCCCACGCAGCTGTGGCAAATGCCCATGCGGCAGCCGAACGGAAGCGTCGCGCCGGCGTTCTCACCCGCCACGAGGATCGGCTGCGAGCCGTCGCTCACGGCGTCCACGCCGCTGGAGCAGAAGCGGATCGGGCCGCCCACACCGCGCTCGCCCTCGCCGACCTCCGTGTGGGGCTGGAAGTGCTCCACGTGCAGCAGCGCGGGGTCGCCGTCGCGCTTCCAGCGCTCGCTCATCGTCTCGAGCAGGCCCGCGGGGCCGCACAGGAACGTCTCGCGCTCGCGCCAGTCGGGGCACAGCGCATCGAGGCTGTCCGCGTCCAGGCGCCCCTGCTGGCCGGTGATCTGCTCGTGCAGCCGGTAGCCGTCTCGGCGCGCGTCGAGCTCGCGCAGCTCGCGGCCGAAGATCGTCGCGTACGCGGTGCGCGATGAGTGCACGTGCACCACGTAGCGCAGATCGCCCTCGCGGTCGAGGCTTCGCAGCATGCTCATGATCGGCGTGATGCCGCTGCCGGCGCTGATGAGCAGCAGGCGCTCGGGCAGCGGGTCTGGCAGCACGAAGGACCCTTCCACTCCGCCCAGGCGCACGATCGTGCCGGGGCGCACGCCCGAACACAGAAACGGCGTCACCTGGCCGCCCTCCACGAGCTTCGGCGTGATCGCTATGCATCCGTCCGCGCGTGCGGGGTCGGACGTCAGCGAGTACGCGCGCCAGTGGTGGATGCCGTCGACCTGGATGCCCAGACGCAGGTACTGGCCCGGACGGTGACCCGGCCACTCCCATCCGGGCTTGATCAGCACGGTGACCGCCTCGGGGGTCTCGCGCTCGACGCGTTCGATGCGCCCGCGCAGCTCGCGCGTGGACCACAGCGGGTTTATCAGCTCGAGGTAGTCGTCCGGCAGCAGCGGCGAAGTGAACGAGCGGATCAGCCCCAGCGCGCGGCGGCGTACGGCCGGGACCTGGGGGACGGCCCCGCGTTCAGCCATGGTTTGTGCTCGCTGGCTCGATGGGAAAGAGCATGACGTGAGTTGATGATACCTCAAATGAGGTTACATCAAACATGGTACCCTGTAATTCCGAATGGCAAGCACAGCAATCCCAACCAAAGACCCGGCCGCCCGCAAGCAGAACGGCTCCACCGCACCCGCCGGCAACGACCTGACCGTCGAGCAGCTCGCGGCCGAGGTGGGGATGTCGGTGCGCAACATTCGCAACCACCACACACGCGGTCTACTACCCGCTCCTGAGGTGCGCTCACGCGTCGGCTACTACAACGCCGACCACGTCGCGCGTCTGAAGCTGATCCTCGACCTGCAGGCCGACGGCTTCAACCTCGCCGCGATCGAGCGGCTGCTCAGCGGCTCCGACGGCCTAGCGGGGCGCCTGCTGGGGCTGCGCGCGGCGGTCACAGCGCCGTATGAGCCCGAGACGCCAGAGTTCATCACCGCGGAGGAGCTAGAGCAGCGCTTCGGGCCCGTCGCCATCAAGGACACGCAGCGCGTGATCAAGATGAAACTGCTCGTGCCGCTCGGCGACGACCGCTTCGAAGTCCCGAGCCCCGCGCTGCTGAGCGCCGCCGAAGAGGTCACCGCCCTGGGCATCCCGCTGCGCGCGGCGCTGGCACTCGTGGAGCGCATGAGCCGCGACTGCGAGTCGATCTCGCGCGCGTTCACCAAGCTGTTCATCCGCGAGCTGTGGGAGCCCTTCGAGGCCGCCGGCCGCCCGGACGATCGCTGGGACGGGCTGACCGACGCGGTCAACTCGCTGCGCCCGCTCGCCTCCGAGGCGCTATTGGCGCTGTTCAAGCAGCGCATGACCACGCAGCTCGAGGACGCCTTCGGCAAGGTGCTGGAGCACCAGGCCAAGCGCAAGTAACGCGGGCCTCAACAGCCGCGCAGCCGCTTGCCGAGCACCGCATGGACAGCGGGCGCTCGGTTGGCACATACTTAGGAGATCGTGCGCCAGAAGAGGAGCTGAGCGAGCTTGCGGGTGCACCTGTGCGGTGTGCGAGGCTCGACCCCCGCGCCGGGCGCGGACTTCGTCCGCTACGGCGGGCACACGTCGTGCGTGGCGATCGAACGCGACGACGCCACCGCGCCGCACCTAGTGCTCGACGCCGGCGGCGGCCTCAGCGCCGTCACGCGCCTGCTCGACGGCGCGCCCTTCGCCGGCACCATCCTGCTCACCCACCTGCACTGGGACCACACGCTCGGCCTGCCGTTCTTCGCCGCCGCCGACCGCGCCGACGCGAGCGTCGCAGTGGTGCTGCCCGAGCAGGAGGATGGGACCGACCCCGTGTGCGCCCTCGCGGGGATGATGAGCCCACCGTACTTCCCCATCGGCCCCACCGACCTCCGCGGACACTGGACGTTCGATTGCATCGCACCCTGCACACGCGAGATCGAGGGCTTCGAGGTGCTCGCGCAGGAGATCCCGCACAAGGGCGGGCGCATGCTCGGCTACCGCATCAGCGACGGACACAGCACGCTCACCTACATGCCCGACCACTGCCCCACCGTGCTCGGACCGGGCGAGGACGGATTCGGCGAGTACCATCCCGCCGCGATCGAGCTCGCGCGCGACACCGACCTGCTGATCCACGACGCCCTGCTGTTCCCCGAGGAGCTAGCCGCCGAAGCGGAATTCGGCCACGCCGTGGGCGAGTACGCCATCGAACTCGCCAAGCGCGCACACGCACGCGAGGTTGTCCTCTTCCACCACCGCCACGACCGCACCGACGACGCCCTCGACGGGCTCGCGCGCAGGCTCGGCGGAGGCGAGGAGCCGAGCGTCACGGTCGCCGCCGAGGGGCTCGTGTTCGAGCTGTAGGGCCGCCGCATGAGCGGGCGCGCTAGCGTTGCGTCCGTGGACGAACCGTTCGTGATGAACCTGGCAGAGGCACCGGCGCTCAGCCATCCGCATCAAGCCACGATCCTCGACTTCGAGGACGTGAGCGCCCCGTGGCCCGATACCGGGGTGAACGTCCAGATCATGCAGCCGGGGCAACCCAACTGTCGCTACCACTCGGAGCCCGTGCAGGAGGACTTCCTGGTGCTCCACGGGGAGTGCATCGTGATCCTCGACGGCGAGGAGCGACCCCTCCGGCAATGGGACTTCCTGCACTGTCCGGCCGGGGTCGAGCACGTCTTCGTGGGAGCGGGAGATGGCCCGTGCGCCGTTCTGATGATCGGCTCCCGCCGCAAGGACGAGGCGCACTACCCGGTCAACGAGGTGGCCGCAAAGTACGGCGCGTCCGTGAAGACCGCAACGGACGAGCCCGCCGAGGCCTACGCCGATTGGCGGCAGGAGCCGAGGACCCCAACTCCGAATCCCTGGCCGCTCGGCGGCTGACCGGGGCGCGTTGGCTCAGGCGTCCAGCCGCGCGCCCTCGCGGCTGGCGTGCAACCGCTGCCCCGTCAGGCGCCCCGGCTCGCGCTCGCCCGGGGGGTCGACCACGCCGCGGCGCGGCTTCGCGCGCAGCTCGCTCAGCTCCAGCTCGCGGTCGCAGCTCTCGCAGCGCACCTCCACGCTCACGTCGTGGCCGCAGTCGTGGTGCACCACGCGCACGGGGCCGCGGCCGTCGGGCCACGTCCAGCGGTCGCCCCAGCGCATCAGCGCCAGCAGCGCGGGGATCGCGTCCGCGCCCTTCTCCGTCAGCCGGTACTCGTGGCGTTCGGGGCGCTGCTGGTAGACGTGCGTCTCCAGCACTCCCGCCGCCACGAGCGCGTCGAGGCGGTCGGCGAGCACGTTCGCGGAGATGCCCAGGTCCTGCTGGATCTCTCCGAAGCGCCGCACGCCGTAGGCGACGTCGCGCAGGATCAGCGGCGCCCACCACTCACCCAGCACGTCGAGCGTGCGCGCGATCGAGCACGGCTGGTTGGCGAGGGACGTTCGCTTCACGCGCCTCAGTGTATCGCTTGCATAAGAGGAGTTACTCAGCTATGGTCGCCACTCGAGGTCACTCTCATAAAAAGAGTTTCTACCGATTCGATCCGGCCCAGCGGCCGGTAGGAGGCAATCCGATGCCATTGCTCGACGCATACATCCCCGCAGGAGCGCTCACGCGCGACGCCGAGGAGCAGCTGCTCTCGACGCTGACCGACCTGCTCATCACGCACGAGGGCGCAGATCCCACCAACCCGCAGGTCCGCTCGATCGCGTGGGTGTTCCTCCACCGCCCCGAGGCCGTGTACGTCGCCGGTGCGCCTGCCGACGCGCCCCGCTATCGCTTCGTCGCGTCCGTGCCCGAGGGCCAGTACGACCCCGAGCGCCGCCAGGCGATGGTCGCGAGCGTCACCGACGCGGTGCTCGACGCCGAGCAAGGCGCGCACGACCGCGACCCCGCGCGCGTGTGGGTCTTCACGCCCGAGATCCCCGACGGCACGTGGGGCGCGCTCGGACGCGTCGTCACGCTCGCCGACATCGCCACGTTCGCCACCGGCGACGCCGAGCGCGGCCGCGCCTACGCCGAGAAGCGCCTCGCGCAGCGACGCGGCGCGGAGGTGCCCATCCCCGCCTGAGAGGGCTCGCCGCCGAGCGGCCCGGCCTGGCACTCGGCGGCGCGATTCGTGCGCCCGCGGGATCGTGCGCCCGCGTGCGTAAAGCTGGGCGCATGTCCAGCCTCGGCGAGATGCGACGCGTGCTCGCGCAGCGCGACTTCCGCTTCCTGTGGCTCGCGCAGTCCACGAGCGCGATCGGCGACTACATCGTGCTCGTCGCGCTCGCGCTGTACGTGATCCAGCTCACCGGCAGCGCCACCGACCTCGGGCTGGTGCTCGCCGCGCACGCGCTGTCGCTCGTCGCGTTCCTGCTGATCGGCGGCGTGTGGGCCGACCGCCTGCCGCGCCACCGCGTGATGATCGCCACCGACCTCGTGCGCTTCGCGCTGCACGCGCTGCTCGCAGTGCTCATCTTCGTCGGCTCCGTGCGCATCGCCCAGCTCGTCGCCATCGAGGTCGTGTTCGGCGCCGCCGAGGCGTTCTTCCGTCCCGCCGCCGATGGCGTGCTGCCGCAGACGGTCGCCGAGCCGGACATCCAACAGGCGACCGCCATCACCACCATGTCCAACAACTTCGCCGAATTCGCCGGCCCCACGCTCGCCACCGCGCTCGTGCTCGGCGCGGGCGCCGGCTGGGCGTTCGCGCTCGACAGCGTTACGTTCCTGCTCAGCGCCGCGTTCCTCACGCGCGTGCGGCCGCGCGCGCGTGGCGTTCAGCCGGCGCGCGCGACCGCAGCCGCCGACGCGGCCATGACGACGCCACCGGCGCCGGCCGCCGTGCCGGACCCGCCCCCGGCTCCGACCCCGCGCAGGAGCGTGTGGGCGGAGATCCGCGCGGGCTCGCGCGAGGTGCGCACCCGCGTGTGGGTGTGGGCGACGCTCGCGTCGTTCAGCGTCGCGCTGTTCGCCGGCCTCGCGCCGTGGTTCGTGCTGGGCCCGTCGATCGCGCGCCAGCAGTACGGGCACCTGTTCGTGTACGGCGTGATCGAGGGGTCGATCGGCTTCGGCACGATCGTCGGCTCGATCGCGGGCATCGGCTGGCGCCCGCGCCACCCCATTCGCATGGCGATGGTCGCGATGCTCGTGTGGCCGCTCGACGCGATCCTCTACGCCACAGGCGTGACGCTCCTGATCGTGGTGCCCGCGACGGTGCTCGCGGGCGTGGGCATCGCGCTGTTCAACGTGTGGTGGCTGACCGCGCTCGCCGAGCGCATACCCCCGGGCGCGCTCTCGCGCGTGAGCTCGTTCGACTGGATGGTCTCCTACGCGCTGCTGCCGATCGGCTACATCGCCGCGGGCCCGCTCGCGGAGCGGCTCGGCGCGGTGACCGTGGTGATCGCCGGCTCCGCGCTCGCGTTCGTCGCGTTCGTGCTCGGCCTCGCGCCGCGCCAGACGCGCATGCTGGAGCGGCTCACGCGATCTTCAGCACCAGCTTCCCCATGTTCTCCCCGCTGAACAGCCGCAGCAGCACGTCGGGGAAGTTCTCGAGGCCCTCGGCGACGTCCTCGCGCGAGATCAGCTCGCCGCTCGCCAGCCACTTGCCCATCTCCGTGACCGCCTCGCCCCAGCGGTCGAGGTAGTCGGACATCACGAAGCCCGTCATCGTCGCGTGGTTGACGAGCAGCGACATGTAGTTCTTCGGCCCGTAGACCTCGTCGGTGGAGCCGTTGTACTGAGAGATCGCGCCGCAGATGACCACGCGCGCGCGGCGCGCCAAGCGCGCGAGCGCCGCGTCGAGGATCTCGCCGCCGACGTTGTCGAAGTACACGTCGATCCCCTTGGGGCAGTGTTCGCGCAGCGCCTCCGCCACGTCCTCGGACTTGTAGTCGATCGCCGCGTCGAAGCCCAGGTCCTCCACGAGCGACGCGCACTTCTGCGGCCCGCCCGCGATGCCCACCGCGCGGGCGCCCTTCAGCTTCGCGATCTGTCCCACGAGCCCGCCCACGGCGCCCGCCGCGCCGGAGACGACGACCGTGTCGCCCTCCTCGGGCCGGCCGATGTCGAGCAGGCCGAAGTACGCCGTCACGCCGGGCATGCCGAGCGTGCCCAGGTACACCGGCAGCGGCGCGAGCGACGTGTCCACCTTGAACACGCCTTTGCCGTGCACCGCCGCGTACCCCTGCACGCCCAGCAGCCCGCCCACGTGATCGCCCACCGCCAGGTCGGGGTCGTTCGACTCGATCACCTCGCCGGCCGCGAACGCGCGCATCACGTCTCCGATTTCCACCGGCCTGATGTAGGAGCGCGAGTCGTTCATCCAGCCGCGCATCGCGGGGTCGAGCGACACGTACCGCACCTTCACCAGCACCTCGCCATCGCCCGGCTGGGGGATCGGCTGCTCGGCATACAGCCAGTCGCTGGGCTTCGGCAGGCCTTCGGGTCTCGCTGCGAGCTGGAACTGGTGGTTCACGCCATCCACGATGTTTGCCTTTCACGAGCCGACGGATAAGTTCTCGCGAGAGTATTGCGCCGTCACGGCCCCGCCAACGCCACGCCCGATCAAAGGAGACCATCCGCATGCCCGACATCGACTTCCCCACCAGCGACGGCACCGCCCCCGGCTACCTCGCCGTGCCGGCCGGCGAGAGCGGCCCCGCGACGATCGTGCTGCAGGAGTGGTGGGGCCTGGACGAGCACATCCGCTCCGTGTGCGACCGCCTCGCCGCGGAGGGCTTCTTCGCGCTCGCGCCCGACCTGTACAGGGGCGAGACCACAGCGCAGCCGAGCGAGGCGGAACAGAAGATGATGGCGCTGTCGATGGATCGGGTGGAGAAGGACATGTGCGGCGCGGCGGAGTTCCTGCGCTCACAGCCCGGCGTCACGGGCCCCGGCGTGGGATCGCTCGGCTTCTGCCTCGGCGGCGGGCTGTCGGTGTGGGCCGCCGCCAACTGCGCCAACATCGCCGCGACGGTTTCCTACTACTACGTGATGCCGCACGGCAAGCCCGACTTCAGCGCCATCGACGGGCCCGTGCTGGGGCACTTCGGCGCCGCTGACGAATTCATCCCGCTGGAGCACGCGCAGCAGCTCGAGTCGGAGCTGCGCGACGCGGGCGTGGAGACGACGTTCCACTACTACGACGGCGCGGGACACGCGTTCTTCAACGACACCAACCGTCTCGGCACGTACAGCGAGCACGACGCGCGTACCTCGTGGACGCGCACGGTGGATTTCCTGCGCTCGGCGCTCGCCTCTTGAACCTGGCGCCGTCCCTGCTCGCCCTAGCCGCCGGCGCCGCGCCGTGGTCGCCGGCGGCCGCGCCGCTTGAACCGTGCCCGGCGGCGGGGCCGCCGCGGGTCGTCTTCCCCAGCGACTCCCCGCGCCACGCGACCGGCGCGGGCGCGATCGTGTGGGACGCCTCGTCCAGCTGCGCCGGCGGCGAGGGCGCGCGCGTGGCGAGCATCGGCGCGGGCGAGACGCCCGGCGCGCCCGCCATCCCGCGCACGAGCGCCGGTCGGCCGGTCGCGCCGCACGGCCCGCTCGCCGTCACAGCAGCTCCGCACGGCCAGATCGCCATCGCGGGCGGTGCGACGATCATCGATGGTCACGCGAGCGGACCATTCGTGCAGTTGTGGAGTGGATCTGGGTCTGCAGGTCCAATTTCACTCGCAACCGGCTACCTGGGCGACGTGGCCGCGTTTGATGGCTCCACGGTGCGCGTGGAGCGCTACTACTCAAACGTCCTCTCGCAGCGAGCGACCGTAACCGCGCCTCGGGTCAGCCAGACAACCATCGCGCTGGACTACCGCAGCGACGCGCTCGCGCTGTGGGTCGCGTCGGGCACGCTGTACGCGCGCTACCTCCCCGCCCGTGGCGCGCCCCGCGCGCCGCAGACCCTCGCGCGCGTGGGCGCGCACGCGAGAATCTCGGCGCTGCTGAGCGACGCGGGCCGCGCGACGGTCGCGTGGGCGGACGACCGAGCGGGCCGCACGAGCGTGTACGTGGATCGCTCCGCCGCGGGCGTGCGCTTCGCGGCGCCGCCGCGCCTGCTGGAGCACGTGCGCGACCCCGACGGGCTGCCCTCGCCGCCCGGCTCGCCGAGCCTCGTGCGCCTGAGCACGGAGGGCGCGATGATCGCGTGGGCGGGCGCGGCGAGCGGCCGCTGGGCGGTGCGCACGGCGATGGTGGGCGCGAGCGGAGCTGGAGACGCCACGACCACGACCGCCACCGCCGCGTCCGGCGGCGACGCGCTGCTGGCGGCGCTCGCGCCGGGCCCGAACGGCGAGGCGCTGGCGCTGTGGAGCGAGCCGCAGCCGGGCGCGGACGGGCGCCCGGACACGGGCAGCGAGGCGCTCTTCTCCGCGCGCGTGTCCGCGCTCGCTAGCGGGCGAACGCGCGTGGACGCGCCCGAGCAGGTGGCGCCGCCTGGGCCGAACGGCGACGCGACGGTGGCGCTCGACCCGAGCGACGACCGCGCGGTGGCGGCGTGGCGCGGCGCGGGCGGCGAGGTCCGCTACGCCATCCGCACGGCGCTGTGGGGCGCGCCGTGAGGAGCGCCGCGGCGCAGCCGCACCGCGCGGAGAGGCTCGGATAGGAAAAGATGGGCGCGGATGGATAGGGACTACGAGCTTCAAACCCACCAGGCGGAGGACCGTCACTGGTGGTATCGGGGCCGACGCACGGTGCTGGAGGGCGCGATCGCGGCGCTCGATCTGCCCGCGGGCGCGCGCATCCTCGACGCGGGCTGCGGCAGCGGGCGCAACATGGTCGAGCTGGCGCGCTTCGGCACGGTCACGGGCGTGGAGCTGTCCGACACGAGCGTGGAGATCGCGCGCGGGCGCGAATCGGGCGAGGTGGTGGAAGGCTCGGTGCTGGAGATGCCGTTCGCCGAGGACAGCTTCGATTTGGCGGTGAGCCTGGACGTGATCGAGCACCTGGAGGACGACCTCGCGGCGCTGCGCGAGCTGCGCCGCACGGTCGCGCCCGGTGGCCTGCTGCTGGTGACGGTGCCCGCGTATCAGTGGCTGTGGAGCGGGCACGACGTGATCAACCACCACCACCGCCGCTACACGCGCCGAACGCTTCAGCGCGTCGCCGAGCAGGCCGGCTGGCAGCAGGCGCGCACGACGTACTTCAACTCACTGCTGTTGCCGGTGGCGATCGTGCTGCGCGTGCTGGACCGCTTCAGCCGCAAGACGACCGAGTCGAGCCTCGACCTGTGGGTGCCGCCCGAGCCGCTCAACACGGCGCTCGAACAGCCGCTCAACCTCGAGGCGGCGATGATCGCGCGCGGCGGGCGCATCCCCGCGGGCCTGTCGCTGCTCGCGGTCTTTCGATAAAGATTTAGGCAGCCCCTACGGGGCCTCGGCGTGCGCCCGGCCGTCAGCGAGCGCGGCTATACCTCGGCCTCGGCGCTCGCCACGGGGGCGTGTACGCGGAACGTCCAAGCGCGGTTGACGAAGAACGTGCTCACCGTCACCACCGCCGTGGCGCAGGCCTGACCCACGAGCTCGTCGAGGCCGACGTGGTCGACGAGCACGTACAGCAGCGCAACGTTCACCCCGAGGCCCGTTCCCTGCACGATCGCCCAGCGCACGGGCGTCAGCGAATCGCCGACGTGCTCGCGGAACGTCCAGCGACGGTTCAGCAGAAACCCGTTCGTGGCGCCGACCGCGAAGCCGATCGCCGACGCTGCCAGGTACCACACGCCGAACACCTTCAGCAGCAGCGTGAACACGGCGAACGTCAGCACCGTGTTCGACACCCCCACGAGGCCGAACTTCACGAGCTGCACGAGCGTCGCGGCCCGCGTCGAGCGCGGCGCTCCCGCTACGCTGGTGGGCGGCTGCTGGGAAGGCATCCCACACAGGATGACGATCGCTTGAGCAAACCACTTCGCACCCCCACCCTGCTGAGCGTCGTCGCGCCGGTGTACGACGAGGAGGAGCTGATCGAGGAGTTCGTGCGCCGCGCGACGGACGCGATCGCGGACTACGAGTTCGAGCTGGTGCTCGTCAACGACGGCAGCTCCGACGACACGCCCGCGTTACTGGACCGTCTCGCGGCCGAGGACGCGCGCGTGCGCGTCGTGCACCTGTCGCGCAACTTCGGCCACCAGGCCGCGCTCACCGCGGGCCTGGAGCACGCCGTGGGCGACGTCGTCGCGATGATCGACGCCGACCTGCAGGACCCGCCGGAGCTGATCCCAGACATGATCGCGCAGTGGAGCCAGGGCGCGGACGTGGTGTACGCGGTGCGCAAGCAGCGCGAGGGCGAGACGACGTTCAAGCTCGCCACCGCGTCGTGGTTCTACAAGCTGTTCGACAAGCTCGCGCAGGTCGACCTGGAGCCCAACTCGGGCGACTTCCGCCTGCTCGACCGCCGCGCGCTCGACGCGCTGCTGGCGATGAGCGAGCGCTCGCGCTTCCTGCGCGGCATGACCGTGTGGGTCGGCTTCAACCAGACCGCCGTGTCCTACCAGCGCGACGCGCGCCACGCGGGCGAGACGAAGTACACGCTGCGCAAGATGCTGCGCTTCTCGCTCGACGCGATCGCGTCGTTCTCGCACCTGCCGCTGCAGCTCGCCACGTACGTCGGCTTGCTCTCCGCGGGCGTCGCGTTCATCGCCATCCCGGTCGTGATCGGGCTGCGCATCGCCGACTCCTACCTCCCCGGCTTCGGCTCGATCACGATCGCGATCCTGCTGCTCGGCGGCATCCAGCTGATCGCGCTCGGCGTGATCGGCGAGTACGTCGGCCGCATCTACGACGAGGTCAAGCACCGCCCGCTGTACATCGTCCGCGACGAGCGCAACGCGCCAGACGCGCCCGGCAGCGAGCCGGCGCTCGTGTCCGCCAGGCGCGCCGGCCTGCCAGCGCGCACGCCCGAGCGGATCTCTTAAAAAGCAGTCCCGCGGCACGCCGGTTCCGGCGGCGGCCCTGGGACGTGCGCAACACCGAAGCACCCGTCGTGTTCTGACGCACGATGAGGTTCTCGTCTCCACGCCGTCTCCTCCCGTGCATGCCGCTGAGCATCCGCACGGGCATGTCGCTTGGCGCCGCGCTCGCGAGCGCGCTCGCCGCCGTAGCGTTCGCAGCGGGCGCTCCCTTCGCACGCGCGGAAGCGTGCCCCGGCTCGGGCCACGCGCCCTACTGCCCGTACGTGTCCGTGCAGAGCATCGGCCAGCGCGGCGAATCGGTCCTGCGCTTCCCCGAGGCCATCGCCGTGGGCCCCGCGGGCGACGTGTACGTCGCCGACCAGCTGAGCTACGTGGTGCAGAAGTTCACCGCCGCGGGCGCGTTCGAGACGCAGTGGGGCTCCTTCGGCGGCGGGCACTGGCAGTTCGGCCCCATCGGCGGCCTCGCGACGGACGCCGCGGGCGACGTGTACGTGGTCGACTCCAGCCACAACCGCATCCAGAAGTTCGACCCCAATGGCAACTTCCTCGCCTCGTGGGGCGGGCGCGGCACCGGCCTTGGGCGGTTCAACTTCGGCTCCTCGCAGAACTTCACCCAGCCCCCCGGCGGCGGCATCGCGGTGGCGAGCAGCTTCGTGTACGTCGCCGACACCGGCAACCATCGCATCGAGCGCTTCAACCTCAGCGGCGGCGAACCGCTGCAGTGGGGCACGCACGGCTCGTTGCCCGGGCAGCTCGCCTACCCGCGCGGGCTAGCCGCGAACGCCACCGAGGTGCTGGTCGCCGACGACGACAACCACCGCATCCAGAAATTCAGCCCCGACGGCGCCTACGAAGCGGAAACGGGCTCGCAGGGCGCCGCGCCCGGGCAGTTCAGCTTCCCCTACGGCGTCGCACTCGACGCCGCCGGCAACGCTTACGTGGCGGACAACATCAACGCGCGCGTCGTCAAGCTCTCGCCGCAGCTCGCGTTCCTCGGCGCTTGGGGCGGCTACGGCACCCGGGCCGGGCAGCTCGCGTTTCCGCGCGCGCTCGCCAGCGACCCCGCGGGCGACACGTACGTCACCGACACAGCCAACGACCGCGTTCAGGTATTCGACCCGGGCGGCGCCTACCTGCGCACGCTCGGCGCCTCCGCGCGCGCCGCAGGCCAGATGACCGGTCCGCGCGGCCTCGCCGTCGACCCCACCGGCAGGCTGCTCGTGTCCGACACCATCGGCAACCGCGTCGAGCTGTTCGCCCCCGGCGGCGGCCCGTTCGTCGAACAGTGGGCCGGGGCCGGCGCGGCGTTCACCGGCTTCAGCGCGCCCACCGCCATCGACGTCGACCCCAGCGGCTCCGTGTACGTCTCCGACCAGGGCGGCGCGCGGGTCGTGCGCATGTGGGGCGACGGCACGTTCCTCGGCGCGCTCGCCAACCCCGCGCCGCCCGCCGGGACGCCCCAGGCCTCGGCCCCGGTTGCCACCGACGGCGCAGGGCGCTCCTACGCGCTCGACGCGAAGAACAACCGCGTGCAGGTGCTCGACGCGCAGGGGCGCGTGCTCGCCAAATGGGGCCTGCGCGGGATCGCGCCCGGCTACCTCTCCCAGCCGAGCGCCATCGCGGTGGGCTGCGAAGGCGCGGTGTACGTCGCCGACACGAACAACAACCGCGTGCAGCGCTTCAAGCTCGCCTCCCCCGCGCCCGGCGGCTGCCTCGCCCCCGGCGCGTGGCCGCCGCCGCTGAACGTCGCGCCCGTGCTGCGCGTCAAGCTCACGCGCGCCGGCGCGGTGCTCGCACGGCGCGCGCTCGCGCTCACCCGTCAGCTGCGAGCGCGGCTGCAAGATCCTCGTCACCGCCACGCTCACGCCGCTCGGCTCGCGCCGCCGCGCGGTGCACGTGCCGCTGATCGCCGCCGCGCGCGGGCTGCCCGTCGCGCGCGCCGGGCACGTGCGCCTGCGCGTCGGGCCCCGATCGCTGAGCCGGCTGCGCCGCGCGCTCGGCCGCCGCCGCGCGATGCGCGCACGTGTGAGCATCGTCGCCGCAGGGCCCACGGGGCTGCGCACGACCGTCGTCAAGACGTACGCCGTCACGCGCTGAGCGACCCCCGCGCGCCATTTCGAGCCGCTCCCGGCGCGCACGAGCGCGCACCGCGCTTGCACAAGGCCCGATAATGAGCGCATGAGCGCACAGGAGCCCACCGTCGAGGACGGGTCGCCGGGAACGGACCGCCGCAAAGAACGCGTGCGCATCGAAACCGAGCGCCACCGCATCGAGGGCGTGCTCACGCTCGCGCGCGACGGCTTTCGCAGCCGCGTGTCCGACGTGCTCAACGCCTCCGAGCGCGACTTCATCACGCTCACCGACGTCACCGTAGCGCCGCGCGAAGGCGGCCCGATCGAACTGCACGCCTACCTCAGCGTCGCGCGCCGACACATCGTCTTCGCCGTCGCCGCGCCCGAGCAGCCCGGCGAGTAGCCACGGCCGGGCGCGGTCAGTCCTCGTCGCCTTCGATGTCGCTCGCCAGCTCCACGAGGCTCACGTTCAGCGCTTTGGCGATCCGCCTGAGCGTCGTCCAGCGCGGATTGTTGAGTCCGCGTTCGATCCGTGAAAGCGCCGAGGACGTGATGCCGGCTTCGAACGCCAACTGCTCCTGGCTGATCCCGCGCTCCTCGCGCAGCTGTTTCAGCAGGACCGCAAGAGACAGATCCGGACGCTCGTCCACATGAGAAACATTGCGTACTCCTAGGTTCAAAGTCCAGGGTCTACAGTCCTAGGACTAAAATCCTTGTAGGGTTTGGACCGCCCACGGCACATCCCCACAGATTGCCCGGGCACCAATCAGGCGGTGCGCCGGCCCCACTTCAGCGCATCGTCTGCTCGCTGAGGGTCCCCGGAACGACTCACCGGGGGCCCTCACGTGGGCGTCAAGCTATTGGGACGCCTCAGCCATGCGACGCCCGATCGCGGCTCTGGCGCGCTCGAACGCGCGCTCGTCTCCCAGCAGCCGGGAGTACACGTTCGCGCCCAGGCCCAGCGAGTAGACCTCGAACGCCAGCTCCGCCGGACCCCGGACGCCCGCGATCTTCGCCTGGCGCTCGATCTCCCCCAGCCAGCCCGCCACTCCCGCGCGCACCGCGTCGCGCACCACGCCCGGCCGATCGTCGAACTCCGCCGCCGCGGCCGCCCAGAAGCACCCGCCCGCGAACACCTCGCGCTCGAGGTACTCCAGGTAGCGCTCGCAGTACGCCGCCAGCCTCGCGGCCCCCTCCTCCACGACCAGCCCCGGCTCCACCACCGCCGCGTAGAAACGCCCAGCCGCCGCGTCGATCGTCGCCAGCTGCAGCTCCTCCTTCGAGCCGAAGTGCGCGAACAGGCCGCTCTTGCTCATGCCCAGCTCGCCCGCCAGGCGGCCGATCGTCAGGCCTTCCAACCCCTCCGTCGAGGCGAGATCCACCGCGCACTCGAGGATCGCCGATCTCGTCCTCGCCGCCTTCGTCTCCACCGGGCTCACGCTGCGTATTGTAACGAACGAACGTTCGTGCTATTAATCCGCGCCTCCACAAGTTGCTCCACTCACTAACAGGAGGCCCCCCACATGCCCGACTTCACCGTCAAGCCGATCGACGACATGGAGGCGGTGGTGTTCGGCTCGTTCAAGCGCGCACGCGCGTCGCTGGGCGTCGAGTCGTTCGGCATGCAGGTCATCGACCTGCCGCCCAATGCCACCCAGTACCCCGACCACGACCACTCCGAGAGCGGCCAGGAGGAGGTGTTCATCGCGCTGCGCGGCTCCGGCGAGATCGAGATCGACGGCCAGCGCGTGGCGATCGACCCCGACACGATGGTCCGCGTCGGCCCGGAGCCCAAACGCAAGGTGTGGCCCGGCGCGGACGGCATGCGCCTGCTAGCGATCGGCGGCTGCCCCGGCCACGCGTACAAGGCGCCTGACGTGACGAAGCTCGGCGCACCCGACCCGGGGCTGCCGGAAGCGCAGTAGTCAGCTCGTTCAGCTCGGCGCGCTCGCGGTCACGATCCACGTGGACGCGGGCGCGCGCAGCGCGCCGTCCGCCTCCGTCCCGGCAGCGAACTCCGCGAGGCCCTCGCGCAGAGCCTCCTCGACCTGCCCGTGCAGGTGCGCCGCGCGGTCGCCCGCCAGGCGCAGGATCTCCCCAGCGGGGCCGAGCGCCATGACGAGCTCGAGCGCTTCGTCGAGGTCCTTGCCGATCAGGATCGGGATGTCGCAGCGGCGCAGCGCGATATCCGTGAAGCCGGCGTGCGAGAGCACGTCGCTGGTGGTGTCCGCATCGGCCATCGAGAACGGCCCCGGCCCGCACGTCGGCTCGTCGTATTCCTCCGGCCGCGTGACGATCTGCTCGACGATCTGCTGCGCGCGATACAGCCAGTCGTTGTCGATCCGCCGCCGCCACACCACCATCGTGAGGTTCCCGCCCGGCACGAGCGCGCGGCGCACGTTGCGAAGCGCGGCGACGGGGTTGGCGAAGAACATCGTGCCGAAGCGCGAGAACGCCACGTCGAAGCTCCCCTCGCCGGCGAGCGTCTCCTGCACGTCCGCGACGAGGAAGCGCGCGTTGTCGATCCCCAGCTCGCGCGTCTCGCGGATCGCGTCCTCGATGAAGCGCGGCGCCGCGTCGACGCCCACCGCCTCGCCGCTCGGGCCCACGAGCCCGGCGATCCGCTGCGTCGTGTCTCCAAAACCGCAGCCCACGTCCAGCACCCGCTGCCCCAGCGCGGGCGGGTGCAGACGCAGAGCCTCCTCGCCGTGCGCGCCCAGCCCCGCGGTGACGACCTCGCGAAAGCGCACGAAGCGGTCATACAGCGGCCCGTCCCACGCACGGATCGCCTCGTCGTTTGCGGTTGTGGACGGCTCGGATGCAGTCGTGCTCACGGCTCTCTCCCGATCATTCGCAGGGCGAAGGTGTTGGTGAACGATACGCCGTTGGGGTGCGCGTGATGGCCCGCGGCTGACACGCCGACAGGTACGCTAATCGACGATGGCCGCATGTTGGAAGGTTCCCACCCTTGCGCTCGCGTGGCTGTTCGTCGCTAACGGCACCGCGCTCGCCTCCCCCGCCTCGATCGACAGCGTGTGGGCGAGCAACGTCACCGAAACGGACGCCACGCTCAACGCGAAAATCAACCCCAACAGCCTCTACACGGCGTACGAGTTCGAGATCGACACGGACGCTCGTTACGACTACACCAAACGCGCGTGCCCCCTCCAGCTGCCGGGGTATGCGTCTTGCATGATCATCACCGTGGTAAGCCGCTGCCGCCGGGCCTGGTCGAGCCCGAGCCGGCGTCCATCCCAGCGGGGTTGTTCGGCGATCAGACGGCCAGCGTCGACATGGCGAGCATCGGAGCGACGTTGAAAGCGGGAACGACCTACCACTATCGCGTGATCGCATCGAACGGAGAAGACGGCGGTGGGGAAACCCAGATCAGACATTCACGACTCTCTCAACACCAGATCGAGCTAAGCAGCAATGCGTTGTTCCCGCGCTCGTGGGGTACTTACTAAAACGCGCTCGAAGCATGCTGCTCGCGGCGCATTGCAAGCTTGGCCGCGTCACATCGCGACGCAAACATTGCGGCGCTCTCGTTGTGATCCAGCAGAGCCTCGCAAGTCGCACGCGGCTCGCGAATAGGACCGTGATAGCTGTGCGGCTTGGCCCGTCCCGATGTCGCCATCGTGGAACGACACACCGACGGTGTTAAGCAGGCCTTATCGTTGCCCGGCCAGGTAGGTAAGCAGCGTGTCGACCAGCCTTGCCCGGCTCATGTCGTCACCAATGGCCCGAAGCGGATCGTCCTGAGCATCTCGCAACACCTCTACCAGGACGCGTCGTTGTCGATCGTCGATAACCGTGAGCATTTCGAGCACCGCTACCAATGCGTGGTACTGCTCGAATGCGGAGTGGCTCTCCACGATCGCACCACAGATCTCGTCGAATAGATTGCGATTGGGCTGGTCTTGAGCCACAGCAAGCCCCACTATGCGCTCTCCGTCACTTCCCTCGCTGAGCATGCGTCGAAGCTCGGTCGCCATCGGCGGCATCCCACGCGCGACGGCCCGGACCTCAGCGACCAAGCGCGTCATTAGCCGAGTCCTGTCTCCTCCGGGCGGCATGGTTCGTCGCATCTCTTCGTAATCTCCGGCATAGCGATCGAGCGTCTCGCGGATGTCTTGCGATTGGGGAGTCACCGCAGCCAACTGCAGCTCGAGTTCGCGACGCAGTTCGCGACTCTTCCCGCGCTCGTCAGCATCGGTCAGCACGTCGGGCGACGTCAGCGCTGTGAGAACGGATGGCAGGGCCTCGCGCTTGGTCTGAGGATCGAACGTGTCGAATAGCGCCGCGAGACCAGGGGTGGTCGCTTCGCCTGCCGGGGTCTTTACCCCACCGCCAGCGATCCCGAGGACACGAAGCAGCGACGGAAGCCAGATGAGCACGAGCAGTGCGACGGTGATGCTGGTAACCCCTATTGAGCCGCTCAGATCGTGTTTCTCACTGACGTTGACATGCAAACTGCTCAGGACCGCCGCAAATACCATGGCCACCGCCCAAGGCCGAGACACGGCCATGACCAGTCCGCTGAGCTCTCGGATTTGTGCTAGCGACTCCCTCTCTTCACCGGTTCGAGCACTCAGGATCATTGCTTTTACGAGTAATACCGTGCGGGTCGGTCGAAATAGAGCCTCGGTGTATGATCGCTTAGTCCGACGTGTAAGTCGACCTTGCACCCGCCACAAGTAGCGTCTATCATGGACTCAATGACGCTACATGAACCATTGCCGAAGCGCGAGGTCGGCGTGCGCGAGCTGCACGACCAGCTGAGCCGCTACGTCAACCACGTCGCCCAGGGTGGCGAGGTGGTCGTGACGATGCGGGGCAAGCGAGTCGCCCGGCTTTCTCCGGTGAGCGAGCACGACCCACTAGCCGATCTGCGCGCGCGAGGGCTCGTGCGAGAGCCCACGCAGCCAAAGCGGCCCAGCGTAGGGCGCAAACAACTGCGATCGCCAGAGCCGGTCTCCGATCTTGTCGCCGAGCAGCGACGCTGATCGCGTACTTCGACACGTCCGCGCTGATCAAGCTCGTGTTCGCCGAGAAGGGCTCGGATCTCGCCGCACAGCTGTGGAGCCAAGCTGACCTCGTCGCATCCAGTCAGCTCATATACCCGGAGGCCCGGGCGGCGGCGGCGATGGCCTGCAGAACAGGTCGGATCGACGCGAGCACGCTGCGCAGCGCAGTCCAAGCGATCGACGACCTGTACGCCGAGCTTCGTGTGATCGGCATCGATGGCGCGTTGGCGCAGCTCGCGGGCGAGCTCGCCGAGCGTCACAGCCTGCGCGGATACGACGCCGTCCATCTCGCCTCGGCGATCAGCATTGAGGACAGCGAACTCGTCGCGGTCACGTGGGATCGTGAGCTGGCGGACGCGGCAGTCGCGTGCGGCTACTCCGCAATCCCCGCTTCACCCTGACGCGCGGGTCAGTTGGACAGCAGCGCGGGCACGTCGTGGATGATCTGGCGGGGCTGGAAGTTGGCGGAGTAGATCGTGGTCAGCTTGCCGCTCGCGCCGATGCCGTAGACGAGCGCGGAGTGGTTGACGAGACCCGGGTTCGATGTGTCGCGCTGGGAGCCGACGCTCCAGGCTTCCCAAACGCGCCCCAGCTGGCTTGCGGAGCCGATCAAATAGCGCGCCTCGCCTTCGAGCTCGTGCTGGCGAACGAATGCGGCGACGCTTCCCGCCGTGTCGCCGTGAGGGTCGACGGAGACTGCGACGAGCGATACGCGGCGGCGCATCGCTGGGGCCATTTTGGCGTACGCGTTGTGCAGGTTGGAGGCGATCAGCGGGCACACGTCGGGGCAGTGGACATAGAGGAACGTGACGAACACCGCCTTGCCCCGTTCGTGAGCGAGGTCGAACGACGCGCCGTTGTAGTTGTGGAGCGTGGTGAGCGGCGGGGCCGCGACCCGCGGAGTCACGGCGAGCCCTTCGTAGGCGCTCAGCTTCGCCGCGCTCGCCTTGTCGGGCAGCGTGGGCTTGCCGGAGCCGCCGATCAGAAGCAGCGTCGAGCCGCCGAGGATCACGAGGATCACGAGTGCCGGCAGCAGCATCCGCAGGCCCGGTGGGCGGGCCGGGGGCGGCGCGGCGCGGGAGGGCTCGGTCGCACTCATCGACCGTCTGAGTATCGCACCGGCGCAGCGCCGACACGCCGCTACCGTGCTGCGCTTCAGGGTGTCGTCGAGGTATTGTCCGACCAGCGATGACCCGGCCCTCCGCGATTGCACGCTGCCGTGTGACGCCGCTGCTGGGGGCGCTCGCGCTCCTCGGCCTGGCGGCGTCCGGCATACTGCCGGGGGCCTGGGATGCGCTCGCCCACCTGCTTCCCGCGGTCCTTCTGCTGCTCGCGCTCGTGGCGCGACGCTATCCGGGCGAGCGCACGCTGCTCTCCCTGATCGAACGACGTCGACGTCCCCAGCGTCACCGCGGCGAGGCGGCGCCGCTGGTGAACGGGACGCTCCCACGCGCGATGGTTCCTCGCGGGGGGCTGCTGCTCGCCCGCGCGTTGGCGGTCCGCCCGCCGCCCACGCCGCGCGTCGCTCCCAGCTGACCAGCGCCCGACGCCCCTGCGGCGCCGCTGTGCGCCAATCGCGATCGAGCAAGGAGACATCCATGTCGCATGACCCCGTGCCGGCCAACAGGTCGGCGCTCCAATCCGCTTTGCGTCGTACCGCGGCCGTGGCCGCCGCCGTGACTATTGCCGGGGCGCTCGCGCCCGCGGCCGCCAGCGCACACGGGATCTCCGGCCGCGCGAGCCTGCCCGTACCGGCCTGGCTGTTCGCGTGGGCCGCCGCGATCGTGCTGGTGGTCTCGTTCGTGGTGCTCTCGACGATGTGGTCGAGCCCGCGCCTGCAGGACGCGCGCGAGCGCAGGCTCTGCCGTTGGCCGGCCGCAATCGGAATCCCAGCCAGCGCGATCGGCCTGGCGCTGTTCGCGCTCGTCGTCTACGCCGGATACGACGGCGTGCCATTCCCCACCGCGAACATCGACCCGACATTCATCTTCGTGATCTTCTGGGTCGCTGTGCCCGTGTCGAGCGCCGTGCTCGGCGACTGGTTCCGCGCGTTCAGCCCATGGCGGGCGTTCGCGCGAGCGGTGCGCTGGCTCGCAGCCCACGGGAACGTGGGCTGGCGAGCGCCGCTGCGCTACCCCGAGTGGCTGGGGCGCTGGCCGGTCGTGGCGGGCCTCGTCGCGTTCGGCTGGCTCGAGCTGGTCTACCACGACCACGACAACCCAGTCCTGCTGGCCTCGCTCTCGCTGGCGTACTTCGCGCTGATGCTCCTCGGCATGGCGCTGTTCGGGATCGAGGAGTGGAGCGAGCGCGGCGACGCGTTCGGCGGCTACTTCAACCTCATCTCGCGGCTTTCGTGCCTCGACGTTCACGACCGCGCGCTGTGGCTGCGCCGGCCGCTCGCGGGCGTGACCTCGATCGCGGAGCAGGCCGGCACAGTCGCGCTCGTGCTCGTCGTCATCGGCATCACCACGTTCGACGGCGCCTCCAACGGCGTCGTGTGGAACACGCTGCAGCCCCACGTCCAGAGCGTCTTCTCCGGCGTTGGGCTGGGCGATACGCCATCCGACGAGTTCGCCGACAGCCTCGGGATGGCGCTCGCGCTCGCCGTCGTCGTGGGTTTCTACCGGGTCGGCGTCATCGGCATGCGCTCGGTTTCGCAGCGCTTCACCGCGACGCAGCTGTCGCGGTCGTTCGCCCACACGCTCGTGCCGATCGCCTTCGCGTACGTGCTCGCCCACTACTTCTCGCTGCTCGTCTGGCAGGGCCAATCGATCGGCTACCTCGCCTCCAACCCGCTCGGCCACGGCAGCGACTACTTCGGCACCGCCGGCTGGCACGTCGACTACGGGTTCCTCGGCTCGACCGCGATCTGGTACGTGCAGGTGATCGCGCTCGTCAGCGGCCACGTCGCGGGACTCACGCTCGCGCACGACCGCGCGCTCGCCGACTACCGCGCCCCGCAGGACGCCGTACGATCGCAGTACTGGATGCTCGTGGTGATGGTCGGGTTCACAAGCCTCGGACTGTGGCTGCTCTCGGCCGTAAACACATAGCGGGCTCAGCTTCGGAGCGCACATGCACGTGATCGTGATCGCACACATCGGCAAGATCCCCGTCCAGGAGTCGCTGCCGTTCCTCGTGCCGATCGTCGCGCTCATCGTGTCCATCTGGCGCAAAGAACGCCGCCGCAACAGCGAGCTGGAGCTGCTGCCCGACGCCGGGGAGCTGCTCGACGAGCGCACGGTCGAGCTGGTGCGCGCACGCTGGGCGCAGAACCGGCATGGTGAGCTCAGCGCCAGCTGCCTGCCCGTCCTCTACCCACCCGGCCCCGATGACATGACCATCGCGCAGCTCGCAACACGAGCCAAATCCGACACCGGCACGGTCCAACGGCTCCTGGAAGAACTCGAGGAGCTCGGTTACGTCGAGCTCGACGGACACGACGACGCCGACCAAGCCGTCAGCCTCACCGTCGAAGGGTACGACCTCGTAAACGTCACCGAGGCCGCGCTGCTGGACGTCGCGCGCGAGCGGCAAGCGAGCGCGCGCTGACTGCCCTGCAGGCCTCGTTCATCGTCAGCGGCACGATTGCTGTTTCGTGGGGTTCAGGCTAGGTATAGAGCCGTAGCGGCGTGCACTCTGCGAGCCTGTCGAAGTCGGCATCGGCGTGCAGGATGGGCGCTCCCGTGCGCACGCAGGGCGCGGCGATCAGACAGTCGAGCGTCTTACGGATCGTCACCCCCGCGCGACGGGCGCGACGGTACAGCTCCGCTGCCAGGGCGAAGTCATCCAGACCATCGAGACGAAGCACTGGAAATACCTTCAGATGACTTTCGACGAGGCGTGCTTCTCTGTCAGAGCGAAAGCCCTGGAGGATCTCGGTGAACACGACGTCGGTGAGCGCGATCGGCTCTCCTCCCTCGATCAGCTCGACGCAGCGCATCGCCTGCGGCGAGTCCCGCTCGTTCAGAACGTCAATCCAGACGCTCGTGTCGACGACGATCACGAGCGTCCGCGGCGGCTCTCGTCAAGGTCGCCCTCCCACCGAACACGACCCCGTAGATCAAGCACGCCGATACGTCGATGGCGGGCGACCAGCTCTCGCAACGCCACATCGACCGCCTCGCGCTTCGTGCGTGCCCCGATCAGCTCCTGAGCTTCGTGAAGGACCCGGTCGTCGATCTCGATATTCGTCCTCATACACCACAGGATACACCTCCCGAGGTGTATCCTGGGCGAGCCCGCACGGAAGGGGCGAAATACGGCATCATGGCGTGTCGAAACTGAGTACTAAGAGCGGTCGAAATACGGTAGTCTGATGTTTGTGACCAACACGCGCTACCGCAGTCGTATGCTCGATGGTCTGCTCACGGAGCTGCTCGCAGAGTTGCCGGCGGTGATGGTGACCGGGCCGCGGGCTGGCGGCAAGACGACCACTGCGGCACGGCACGCGGCGAGCGTGGTGCGGCTCGACCGCGCGCTCGAGGCGGAGGCCTTTCGAGCTGATCCGGACGTGGCGCTGCGGGAGTACGAGGAGCCGATCCTGCTCGATGAGTGGCAGGAGGTGTCCGGCGTCCTCGGGGCGGTCAAGCGGGCGGTCGACGAGGATCCGCGGCCTGGCCGGTTCCTGCTCACGGGTTCGGTCCGTGCGGAGCTGGACGCGGCGACGTGGCCCGGCACCGGACGGGTGGTACGTGTGGGGATGTACGGGATGACGGTACGCGAGCAGCTGGGTCGCGCGGAGGGCCCGGCGCTACTCGACGTGCTCGCGGCGGGAGACGTTCCGCGCGTGCCACGCGATCCACCGGACCTACGGGGTTACGTGGAGCTGGCGCTCCTGGGCGGCTTCCCCGACCCCGCGCTGCGTATGACGGCACGCGCTCGGACACGATGGCTGGATGGGTATGTGGAGCAGCTGCTCACCCGCGACGCGGGCGGTGTGGATCCGGGTCGCGACCCGGCGCGCCTCGGGCGATACCTCGAGGCGTACGCGCTCAACACAGCGGGCATCGCGGCGGACGCGACGCTCATCGAGTTCGCCGGCGTCAACCGCAGGACCGCGGTCGCATACGAGCGGCTGCTCACGAGCCTGTTCGTCGTTGACGCGCTCCCGGCATGGAGTTCGAATCGGCTGAAGCGTCTCTCCAAAGCCCGCAAGCGTCATCTGGTCGATCCGGCACTGATAGCGTCGATCCTCCAGTTGGACGCGGGCGCGGTTCTTCGCGACGGCGATCTGCTGGGACGGGTGCTCGAGAGCTTCGTCGTGGCCCAGGTCAGGGCGGAGCTGGCGATCTGCGCGTCGAGACCACGTCTCTACCACCTGCGAGAGGAACACGGACGCCACGAGGTGGACCTCCTCGCGGAGTTGGGCGCCGAGAAGCTGGTGGCCTTCGAGGTGAAGGCGGGAGCAGTCAACCTCCGCGAGGCGCGACACCTCACGTGGCTGCGGGAGCAGCTGGGAGAGAGGTTCGTCCGCGGTGTTGTGTTCCACACCGGACCACGGGCGTTCGAGCTGGACGATCGAACCCTCGCCCTGCCGATCTGCGCATTGTGGGGGTAGCGTAGGGCCGGCACCCTCTCGTCAGGCATCCAAGCGGCCACTCTCACTACCGCTCGCCCTGCGCATGTGGGCGTGTCCCGATCACCGATCGGCGCGCTTGCGCGTCGTCCAACTCGAGTGTCTGGCCCGCTACGGTCGTCAAAAGCCTGTTCGCCTCTCTCTTCGCTGCGAGATCGCGCCATGGCATGGTTCAGCGGCCGGGAGCCAACGACACCTCTACGGAAGGGGGGGGATTCGAACCCCCGAGGCGGGGTTG
The DNA here is from genome assembly GCA_963813055.1 of uncultured Solirubrobacteraceae bacterium. Lineage (GTDB taxonomy): Bacteria > Actinomycetota > Thermoleophilia > Solirubrobacterales > Solirubrobacteraceae > Palsa-744. The sequence goes on along the minus strand of CAWEXM010000004.1, from coordinate 16,118 downwards.
ACCCGCCTGGCGGTTTTCAAGACCGCTGCATTCAACCGCTCTGCCACCCTTCCGCGTCAACCGGAAAGGCTAGTCGATCTACCCAGAGCGGCTCAGTCGAGCGGATCATGCCCGCTGCAGGCGGTACTGGATGAAGGTCGCGTACTGCGACTGCCGCACGCCGAGGTGCTCGAGATCGAGCGACTGCGAGAACCCGTCGAAGAGCCGCTTTCCCGCGCCCATGACGACCGGTGCGACGATGATCGTCAGCTCGTCGACGATCCCGGCCGCGAGGGCTTGACGGATGATCTCGGCTCCGCCCATCACATGGATGTCCTTGCCTGGCGCCGCCGCCTGCAGGGCGCGCTCGACCGCCGCCTCGACACCTGAGACGAATGTGAAGGCCCCATCGGCCGGCTCCTCCTCTGGACGGTGCGTCACGATGAAGAACGGCAGCCCCCAAGGGTTTTCCCCGCCCCAGTGTCGAGCCGCCTCATACGTCGCCCGTCCACCGACGACCGCCCCGATCCGCGACATGGTGTCGGTCAACCAGGCGGCGTCCTCGCCGGCCGGCGCGCGGCGCGCCTCCTCGGCATAGGTCCACGGGCCGCCGAAGACCCAGTAGTGCAGGCGCTCACCGTTCTCACCGAGGCCCACCCCTGGGCCGTCGTTGGGTCCGGCGATGTACCCGTCGATCGACGTGGTGATCCCTGCGAGAACGCTGGCCATCGGGAGCCATCCTTCCGTTGAGTAGAACGAGTGATACCCGTCCAGACTGCGCGATGAACCAAAACTCATCGCGGATCGCCAGCGAGACGTCCCGAACGGCAGGGCGCAGCCTCAACCCATCGATCCCTTTCTACTCACCGCACGTTAGCCTGCAGCCCGACGCATACCAACGGAGGACGTGGCCCGATGAAAGACTGGCTGTGGTAGCACTTTTCCACGCTGGGCGGCGAGTACAGGTTGACGATCGTGACACCAACGTCTCCTACGACTGGCAGACTGAAGCCGATGAACAGCTGGTCGTAGTTGAACTTGCATTTGCGGATGCCCTGGCCGTAGAGGAAGGAGCACTTCCTCAGTTTGGCGCCAGCTTTGTGGAACCAGTCCAGGGCAAAGTCAACGGTGAATTTGTCCCAGATCAAGCCTATGACTTTGTCCGCGATGCTCCCGGGGATCGACCCGATCACATCGATTACTTCAGCGGCCGTGGCGATGCTCAACAGCTTGTCGCCCCGCGACCGAGCGTCCGCCAAGCTGTACCACTCGACCGCAGCTGGATCGGCCGCTTCGGCCGCTGCGATCGCCGCTTCCATCGCCGCCTGTTCGCGCGCGGCTTCAAGGCCGGGGGCTTCGGCGCCTGCGGCAGCCGCCCCCTGCATGTTCCATGGCTCCTCTTGTGCCGTGTAGGCGGCGCCCGAACCAGAGCCTCCCGGTAGTCCCGGCGGGCGGACCTGTTCGCTTTGCAACGCGCGGGCGGTCTGAGGTACGTAGGAGGTGGAACCGTAGGTGATCACGCCACTGGACAGCGAGCTTTCCACGCCTGCGGCCCCCAGCCAGCCGAGCTTAGGCGGCGCTTTGCCCGCGTTGGGCACTCCGAATTCCGTGCTGTTGTAGGTGGATATGAGGGCGGTTTCTCCGGCTTTGTCGCCGATCGTGGCCGCGACGTTGCCCTGGATGTCCTGCAGCTGCAGGACCGGTGTTTCGCCGTTCGTCTGCGTCGCCGCCAGGGCACCGTCGATGCCGACGATGTTGCGCGTCCAGCTCGTGCCATCTGTCGTCCACGCGACCGATTCTCCTGGAGCGTCATAGTGGGACGTAACTTTTTTGGCTTCCGTGACGGTTTCGCGCACGCGGCCTTCGGGGTCGAGGAAGTAGCTGTTCGTCACGCCGTTCTGGCTCTGCGTGGCGACGGCGTTGTCGACGTAGAAGCTGCTCGTCAGTTCGTGGCCTTCGGCGTCCGCGGCGGGCAGTTTCGTGACGTTGCCGAGGCCGTCGTAGCTCATGCCGGCGTCCGCCAGGCGGTTGCCCTCGTCGTAGTTGTGCCCTTCGGCCGTCCCGCCTTCGGTCTGGCAGACGCCGGCGATCCCCGGCGCGCGCGTGAGCGAACTCGCGCGGTCGCCTTGTTCGTCATACGCGTAGGCACGCACCGTGCAGCCTTCGCCTACGGGCGTTTCCTGCGATTCGGCCAGACGTCCGGCCGCGTCGTAGGTGTAGCTCTCACTGGCCAGCGTGCTCGTTTGGCCGAGCATTTCGCCGTGGATCGATGAGATGCTGCTGTTGCTGTACCACTCGGCCGGTTCGGCTTCCGCACAGTTGGTGGTCTTGACGTAGCGCAGGTTCGTGACGTCTCCGGTCGCGTTGTAGGTGAACTTCTTGCACATGTATGGATAGACCACGCTCGTGATCCTGTCGTCGGCGTCGTAGCTGGCGGTGAACGTGCCAGTGGCGGAGTCGACGAGTTTGGTTCGCAGCTTCGTCGTCGCGTCGTAGCTGTAGGTCTGGTGACTCGTACCCGCGTTGCTCGAGTCGGAGACTTCTTCGAGCTGGAAGTCGTTTTCCGCGCCGAAGTATTTGTACTGGGCGGTGTTTTCATCCCCATCAATGTATTTCGTCAGCTGCCCGAGGCGGTTGAATTCGTATTTCAACGTGCGTCCTTCGCCTTCGGCCGTCTGCTTTTCGAGCTTGCCCAGTTCTTTGTTGTATTCGAACGAGATCTTCGGCAACGCTGTTCCCGTCGAGGCAGTCGTTTCGCTCGTTTTCCGCCGTCCCGCCGCGTCGTAGGTGACTTTGTTCGTACGAGTAGCCGCGCCGAACGTTTCGGTCGTCGCTTCCGGCTCGTTGTACATGTTGTACGTGTAGGTGACGACGGGCAGTTTGGGCAGGCTCAGCAGTTCCGGCTGCTTCGCCGGCAGCGTCTCGCAGACAAGACCTGCCCACTCGGGGTGAAGGCCACAGGACGCGTAGCCTTCCACGTTCGCTTCCGCGCTGTAGTAGATGAGCTTCTGGTCATGCGCGTTGGGGCCCTTCGACCACTGCTCCAGACGGTTGTTCGAGCTGTCCGTCACCCACAGCTTGCCGGTCGCGTCGAACGCGAGCGCCCGCGGTTCGGCGAGCTGCCCCGCTTCGGCGCCTTTCCAGGCGATCTGGGTCACGTAGGCGCCGGTGGGAGAGAAGCTCTCGCCGCGACCGTTGAGGGAGTCGATGACCCATAGGTTGCCCGTGCTGTCGATGCTCAATCCGAGCGGCGTGTTCGAGCTGCCCCTCGCCCGTGCCCGCCGTGCCGAAGGCACGCACGAAGCTCCCGGCTTTCGAGAACTCCTCGATCCGGTTGTTGCCCGTATCGGCGACCCAGACGTTTTCCGAGGCGTCAACCACGATGCCCTTCGGTTCGGACAGCTGACCCGGCGCGCTCCCGAGAGCGCCGAACTGCGATACGTATTTGGCTTCTTTGTCGAACTTCTCCACTCGGCTGTTGCCCGTGTCCGCGACCCACATGTTGCCTTTCGGGTCGAACGCCAGCGCGGCCGGGGCTTTGAACTTGCCCGCTTCGCTGCCCAGCGATCCGACCGTGGCCATGTAGACGCCCGTCGAGCTGAACTCCTGCAGGCGGCTGTTGCCCGTATCCGCCACCCAGATGTGGCCCGCGGCGTCCAGCGCGATCCCCTGCGGTTCTTTGAACTGCCCCGTGCCTGAGCCTGCTTCACCGAATTTAGACATGTACGCGCCTTCGGGGCCGAACTTCTGCACACGGTTGTTGGCCGTGTCAACCACCCACAACTTGCCTTCCGAGTTCACCGCCACGCCCCAGGGGTTTTTCAGCTTGCCCGCTTCGGTTCCCGTTTCGCCGAACTTGGTTATGTAGCTGAGCGTTTTGTCCGCTCCTGCGCCGCGGGTTTCGGTGACCTGACCCGTGGTGGGGTTGTATTCGGTGGTTGTGGTGAGCTTCAGCCCTTCCGGATCGAGCGTCGCCGACGTCGGCGCGCGCAGTTTCCAGCCGAGGTTGCTCTGCCCGGAGTAGTTGAGCCTGGTGGCGTGCACTTCGACCTCTTCGTGGTCTGAGAGCTGAGCGAGGTCCGCAGTTTCAGTCAGCAGCCGATAGGTTTCCCCGCCGGGCGCGCCCTGGTCGTAGAAGTACTCCTTGTGCTCGCGCGCGAGCGATTCTTTCTGTTCTTTGCCCGCCATGTACTTGACGTTGTGCTGGGGTCCGAGGGTTTCGATCAGGCGTGTGCCCGGTTCGCTGACTTCGCCTTCTTTGGCGCCTTCGCCGTTGAACGTGCTCTGCGTGTCGAGCAGTTTCGAGACTTCGACCGAGCTCGCGCCGGCGGCCATCGCGGCGGCCCGGTTGGCGGGCGTGAGAGAGCGGATCGCGTCGTTGTATTCGTTGTATTCGGTTGTCGCTACGGCCCCGTAGGTCGCGGTGCTCGGATTGGCCAGGTTGACTTGCCGTCCTTGTTCGTCGAGGTAGTAGACGGTCGCGCGTTTGTAGCTCGACGCCGGCCACTTCTGCGGTTCGTCCGCGGGCGTGATGGCGGTGGCCTCTTCGGGGATGTCTTTCTGGCCCCATTTCGCCACGTCGCTCGCGCCCATCGCGTAGGGCGCGCCCGTGCCGGTGACCGGGACGTTGTAGTTCAGCGTCTCACCCGGCTGCGCGGAGATTGTCGCTCCTTCGCTCAGCAGCGCAGGGGCGACATCCGCGATCCTGTTGCTCGCGAACTCCGCGAACCACAGATGGCCGTCCGCCCCTGTCGTGATGCCCTGAAGACCGGTACCGGCGCCCGTGTGCGAATAGATGGAGATCGCGCCCGCGGTCGTGAACTTCACCAATATGCTCCCAAGGCCGCTCGTCACCCAGAGGTTCCCGTCGGAGCCCACGGTGATGAACTCGGGCATCGGCGCCCCGTACTGAGTGATCACACCGGCAGTCGTCGCCTTGCCGACTTTGGACCCGCCAGGCTCGGTGAACCACATGTTGCCGTCCGGCCCGGCGACGATCCCAGTGGGGGTGCTCCCTGCGGGCAGCGCGTATTCCACGATCCCGCCAACGGTTGTGATCTTGCCCAACTTGCTCGTTTCACGATCCGTGAACCAGAGCTTGCCGTCGGGACCCACCGCGATCCCTTCCGGCTTGCTTCCCGCGGGCAGCACGAATTCGTTGATCACCCCCGCCGTCGTGATCCGGCCTATCTTGCTGCTCGTAAAGTTCGTGTACCAGAGCGCCCCGTCCGGTCCCGCCACGATCCCCTCTGGCCCGCTGCCGGCTGGTAGCGCATATTCGGTCTTCACGCCGAAGGTCGTGATCTTGCCGATCTTGTTGCTCGTGAAGTTCGTGAACCAGAGGTTCCCGTCTGGTCCCGCTGCGATGCCCTTCGGCCCGCTGCTCGCCGGCAGCGCGTATTCGGTAGCCGCACCGAATGTGGTGATCTTGCCGATCTTGCTGCTCGTGAAATTCGTGTACCAGACGTTGCTGTCAGGGCCTTTGGCGACGGCTTGCGGACCGCTGCCACCCGGCACGGAGAACTCCGACCACACTGCCGCTCCGGACTGCACCACAGCTGTCGCGCTGCTGCTGGCCGGAGTCGATCCGCCGCCATTCGTCGCCGTCACGCTCACCATCAGCGTTTTACCGACATCCGTGGACACGGGCGTGTAGTTGGCGTTCGTCGCACCGAGGATCGTCGTACAAGACGCACCCACCGAGTTGCATCGCTTCCATCGATAGGCGTACGTCGTCGGATTGCCCGACCATACGCCGTTGGAGACCGCGAGGCGCGTGTTTTCAGCGGCGCCGCCGGTGATTTTCGGGGCTTCGGTGTTGACGAGCGCTTCGCCTTTCCACAGTTCGGTCGACGCGGATGAGCGCAGGGCCTTCAGCAGCCGCCCGGTCCCTGTGTCGTTCACGCTCGTACCATAGGTGAGCAGCCATGGCTCCTGCCCCGGCGGCGACATCGCGGTGACGTGCCCTTCCTCGTCGTAGCCGTAGGTCGTCTTGAGGCTCGGACTGATCCGCGGATCCCACTCCGCACGCAGCCGGCCGCGCTTGTCGTACTGATATTCCGCCACGGCCGTTTCCTGCATTTTTTTGCCAACCGGATCGTAGGCCGTGAACAGAACCTTCGCCAGGTGGCGCTGGTATTCACCCCATTCCGTGGGCCCTTCGCCGGTCGCCTGGTCGCGGGCTGTCGGGGCCGCGACCTGGTAGTACTCGCCGTCCGGTGAAAGCAGCGCGGCGTGGCTGAACACCTCGTTCGGGCCTACCAGGTCGATCGGCTGCAGCCCATCGAAGATCACAAAAACGATGCGCCATGCGGTCATCCCATCAGTCTGCGAAAACCAACTGATGGCGTCTACGACGTGCATCCCACAAAATGCGCCATGACTTCGGCCACCGCGGCTGCCCCTGCGCGAAGCCCGCAGGGCGATACTGGGCAGATGAGTGAGCACGCCCACGCTTCCGATGTGGCCTTCGGCGCGGACTTCTGGGACGAGCGGTACCGTTCCGCGCAGCGGGTCTGGAGCGGCGATCCGAACCCGCAACTGGTCGCCGAGGTGGCGGGCAGGCCGCCGGGCCGGGCGCTGGATGTGGGCTGCGGTGAGGGAGCCGACGCCATCTGGCTCGCTCGCGCGGGATGGACGGTGGTCGGGGCCGATATCTCCGGCGTCGCGCTGGAACGAGCTGCACAGCACGCTCGCGGCACCGACCCGGCAGCGGCGGCACGCATCGAGTGGCGGCAGGCAGACCTGACCGCCCAGGCACCTGAATGGGGCCCGTTCGACTTGGTCTCGGCGCAGTTCATGCAGTTGCCTCCGGAGCAGCGCACCCGGTTGTTTACCGCGCTGGCCGCCGCGGTCGCCCCCGGTGGCATGCTGCTCGTGGTCGGGCACCACCCGTCGGATCTGGCCACCGGCGTCCCCCGCCCGCCGATGCCCGAACGGTTCTACGAGCCGGACGAGATCGCGGCGCTGCTCGATGACTCGTGGCGGGTGGCCGTCAGTGAGGCCCGCCCGCGCCCGGCGACCACTCCGGATGGGGCCGAGGTCACGGTCCACGACACGATCCTGGCGGCCATCCGGCCGGGCCCTGACGACTGCCTCCCGGCCGGAGAAATTCGCCCGGCGGCGGCCACGGCGTGACCGGAGACTGGGCAGGCGCTTGTTGTAGCCCGGCCGCAGCGGCAGGTAGGGGAACATTCCGGACATGCGCCTGTTCGCATAGCGCAGCCACCGGGCCTCAGAGTGATAACCGAGCAGCGCCTGCGCGACCGCCAGGCAGACCAGTTCGCTGTCGCTGAGTAGCGGCGGCGTGCCCCTCCAGCGGGTACCTCCGATCTCGTCGTCGATCTTCACGTAGAGTGCGGTCAACAGGGCTTCCAGGTCTGTCGTCACACACGGATCTTGGAGGCCCTCGCGCTGTTCCCGCAGCCAGATGGCTTCGTTCGTGAGTTTTGGGATCTGGCCCGCATAACGTGACGGTAACGGCGCGATCGGTTCGGAGGAGTCGCCGTGGCCTTGCCCGGGCGCAAGCGACGGTTCTACAGCCTCCGTCCGGGATGCCCTCGATGAAGGCCCCTCTGGTGAGGTCACGGACACGGCTAGCGGTAGCTTCCGGCGGTCCGAGCGGGCACCTCCACATGCATGGCTCGCCGTCTACCGGCACTTCGTGAGGCGCTTGGTCAGGTTCGGCTGAGGGCGTCGCGCACGGCGGCGATGGCCTGCTCGATGTCGCGGCCGGTGGTGCGGTGGTTGACCACCGAGATACGCATGGCGCGTATCCCGTTGAAGGTCGTGGCTCCGAACCACGCGTGGCCGTCTTGCTGGATGCGCGCTATGAGGCGGTCGGTGCGGCTGTCGTGATCGCCGCCGGGGTCGGTGAAGCGCACCAGGCCCTGGTTGATCTGGGGTTCGCGCAAGACCTCGGCGCCGGGCAGGGCGCCGATGCCCGCGGTCAGGCGCCGGGCGTGGTCGCAGCAGTCGTCGATGATCTGGGCGATGCCGGAGCGCCCCAGGGAGCGGATGGCGGCATAGACGGCGAAGCCACGGCCGCGCCGGGACCATTCGGGGTTGTAGTCGATCTGGTCGCGCGGGGCAGCCGCCGCCGATTTCGGCGGCGTGGATGAGGTAGCTGGCGGTAATGGACATGGCGGCCTTGTGCTGGGCGGGGTGGGCGGTGAACACCAGGCCACAGTCGAAGGGCACGTTGAGCCACTTGTGAGCGTCGGTGGTCCACGAGTCCGCGGCCTCGACGCCGGCGAGGAGGTGGCGGTGGCGCTGGCTCACCGCCGCCCACAGCCCGAACGCGCCATCGACGTGCACCCAGGCGCTTCGCGCATGGGCGATGCGGCACGCCTGGGTGTAGTCATCGAAGGATCCGGTGTTGATCTCGCCGGCCTGCAAGCACACAATCGCTGGGCCATCCCCGGATTCGAGTTCACGGCTAAGCCCGCCGAGGTCGAGGCGGCCCTGTGGGTCGGCCCCGGCGTTGACGATCGCGTCGGTGCCCAGGCCGAGCAGCCGCACAGCGCGGTCGACCGAGGCGTGCTGGTGCCCTGCGGTGATGATCCGGATCGGTGGCGCCCCGGCCAGGCCGCAGCGTTCGACGTCCCAGCCGCGTTCGGCGAGCAGCTTGTTGCGGGCGGCGGCCAGCGCCGTGGCGTGGCCCATCTGGGTGCCGGTGACCAGAGCGAACGAGGCATGAGCGGGCAGGCCGAGCAGGTCTTTGAGCCACACTCCGCAAATCTCCTCGGCCACCGCCTCGGCAGGCGCGCACGCATACAGCGCGGCGTTTTGATCCCATGCCGAGGTCAGCCAGTCCGCCGCCAGCGCAGCCGGCACCGAACCGCCGATCACCCACCCGAAGAACCGGCCACCGGCGCTGCCCAGCAGCCCCGCCTCAGCATCACGGACCAGCTCAGCGATCACCTGGGAGGCATCCATTGGCCCATCGGGCAGGGGCCGCCCCAAGACCTCCCGCAACTCCCGGACCCCGGCGGTAACCGAGACCCGCCGCTCGTCCAGCGCCTCGTAGAAATCCGCTGCATGATCGGCCGTCTGCCGCAACAACGCCCGCACCGTTCCCTCGGGCGCCCTCCCATCACGGTCAGCCGCCCCGAACCGCGAAGTTGTAGCAGCCGTAGCCCACATTGCGCAGATGCACCAGTTCGACGTCCGGCCGGGCCAGCATCTCGGCGATGACAGCCTCAGCCTGGAGCCCGTCGGCGGCAAGCACGCCGTCGGCGATCCGGCCCTGCCGGTCGTAGGCGCGCACCACCTGCATGCGATGACGCAGACCCGGCGGGTAGCGGTGGGGGGTCGGGTAGCCCTCGCAGGGGTCGGCGTGGACGAACACCGGGCCACGCTCGGCGTATGCCCCGGCGGTGCCTGGCGGCGTGTAGGCGATCAGCATGACCCGCTCGCCGGGCCGCGTCTCGCGCAGGCAGCACCGCACCGGGCTGCCGCCGTTGTCAGCCTGCACAGTCAGCGAGTTTCCAGCCTCATCACGGCCCGCCGCCCGGATCTCCGCAAGCTCGGCCGCCGGGATCGCCTCGAACGTCAGGGCACCGGTGCCCGCAGTCGTGTGTGTCATGCCTCCAGCTTGCCGACCTAACGGCACCGATGCTGGCAGGAATCGGACATGACAAGCTGCCGTCGATCTGGGCTCTGGCCCGTCCACATGGCCAGGCGGCGAGCCAGCGGGTCTTCCTTGAACGCATTCCCACACGGAGGCTGAGAGGCCGCTTGAGCCCAGCGGGCGGGGACCGCGACGACTGCCTTCGCGCCGACCGCGCCGTTACCGTCACGTTATGCGGGCCAGATCCCAGATCCCGGGTCTCACGAATGAAACCAGCCAGACATCGGAACTACTCGTCTAGGGCATGCCCGACCTTGATGCAGCACCCATCCTCGATGCGGTGGCCAGCGACCCGCGGCTGAGGGTGACCAGGAACTCCTCACCAGGGCGGGCGGGGTAGTACTGGCGCACCGGCGGGACCGTACGCACGTCTTCGGGGGATGAGCCCTGACCGTCCGCGCCGCCGGGCTCAGGGCTCGTCGAGTGCGTACGAGCCGTGCTGCACCGGCCCGGCGGGCTGGTAGGTCGCGATGACGACACCGGCGCCCGTCGTCGTGGTGCCGGTCAGCCGCAGGGCGGCCGCCTTCGCGCCGTCGCGGAACAGCTTCTTCCCGGAGCCGAGGTGCACCGGGAAGACGAGCAGCCGGTATTCGTCGATGAGGTCGTGGTCGATGAGCGTATGGGCGAGCCTGCCGCTGCCGTGTACCTGTAGCTCGTCTCCCGGCTGCTCCTTGAGCTTGGCGACCTCGGCGGCCGCGTCACCGGCCAGGATCGAGGAGTTGTGCCAGTCCGACCGACGTCGAGCGTCGTCGACGCCACGTACTTCGGCAGCGCGTTGAGCTTGGCCGCGATCGGGTCGTCGGGGTCGGTGACCCGCGGCCAGTGCGCGCTGAAGATCTCATAGGTCTTGCGGCCGAGCAGGAACGCGCTGGCGTGCTCGAACCAGCCCGTCATGGCCGCGCCGAAGTCCTCGTCGCCGTACGGGAACGACCAGCCGCCGTGGGCGAAGCCGCCGTCGGGATCCTCTTCCGGGCCGCCGGGCGCCTGCATGACGCCGTCGAGGGTCAGGAAGGTGTGCAAGGTCAGCCGCATCGTCGTCTCCTTCGTGAGTCGTGGCCCGTTTTGAAGAGAAGACGGCCCGGGGCAGCCGGATTCATCGCTGCGGCAGCGCGCCCAGGTCGGCGAGCCGGCGCACCGCTTCGGCTCTGGTCCGGCACTGAAGCTTCTGCATGCTGCTCTGCACGTGCATCTCCACCGTCCGCGGGCTGATGAACAAGGTGCTACCGATTTGCCTGCTGGTGTTCCCCTCGGCGACCAGCCGCATCACGTCGATTTCGCGCCCGGTGAGCCCGGCCATGGTGCGGCGTGCGGTGCCCCGGTGCCGTGGCCTGTCGCCCAGTTCCTTGAGCGCCGCAGCGCAGCTTTCGTGCAGCTGACATGCGCCGAGCCGGGCGGCGGTGTCGCAGGCCGCGTGCAGCAGTTCTCGGCCGCGGGCCAGCTCGCCGGCCCGGATGGCCGCAGCCGCCGCTCGCCGCTGTGCCTGCGCCGCCTCGAACGGGAGATCCAGGCGGGAGAACATGTCCGCCGCCGTGGCCAGTTCCCGCGCGGCCGCCTGTGGTTCGTCGGCCAGCAGGATCTCGCCGCGGGCGTGGGCGAGCGCGGCGATCGCCTCCGGCTGCGCGGTGGCCTCGGCCATCCCGGACAAGGCGGCGGCGCAGGCGAGCGTGTCCGTGCCGAGGTCTTGCTCGGCGAAGAAGGTGGCCAGCCACTGCAGGACCGGCACGCTGTAGTGCCGCTCCTCGGTCCGAGCAAGCCGGGCGAGTATCTGCCGGGCCCGGTCGGCAGCGTCACCGTGCGCGCCTGCCGCGTCCTCCAGGATGCACAGCCCCCACGAGGAAAGCAGTTCCATCGCGGTGAGCTCGATCCGGGTAGCGGTCAGGCTGCTCTCGAGCAGGAGGGTGCGGGCCAGCTTGGCACTTCCCCGCAGGGCGTGCACCAGGCCGAGCATGCCGGTGCTAACCGCCCGCGCGTGCGCTGCCGCCGCCGAGCCGAGTACCTCCTCGCAGACGCCGGCGGTGCGGTCCCACTCGCCGCGGGAGAACAGCACCACCGTGGCGCAGGCCCGGCACAACTGGCCGACGGCATCGGCTCCGTGTGCGTCGCAGTACTGGTAGGCGGCCGCGTAGACGGCCGCCGCGGCTCGGTAGTCGCCGGAGTGCTCCAGCGCATCCGCCAGCCGTTGCTGCAACTCGGCGGCGGTGTCCGAGAGCGAACCGGCCAGTGCCTGGTCAAGCGCCGTGCGCAGGGCGGCAATCCCCTCCCGGGCCTGCCCCAGCCGCGACAGCACATTGCCGCGCAGCCCCCGGACGCGCAGCAGCAGGTCGGCCCGCCCGGACGACTCGGCGTCCGCCTCGGCGGCGCTCAGGGCGGCCAGGGCCGCGGAGTAGCTGGCCGCCGAGCGCAGGTGGGCCGCCATCGCGAGCCGGTCGATGACCGCCTCGGCGGGGCTGCCCGCGGCCAAGTACGCCATGGCCGCCGCTTCCCGCTCGGCGAGCGCGGACTCCCACTGGCCGCGCAGCTCGTGGGCTAGGGCCAGCCGCCGGTGGGCGCTGGCCAGGGCCGGGAGGTCGCCGCGCCGCTGGTACCCATCGGCGAGTTCGCGGAGCAACGTGACCGCCTCGGCGTACTCCGAGCACATCTCGGCGCACCTGGCGAGCCGGTCGATCACCGGCAGCCGGGTGCCGTCCTGCCCGTCGGGCGGCCAGTGTTCCAGCGCCGTCCGCAGGGCACGCGCGGCGTCTCGGTACGCGTGTACCGCGCAGTGCTCCTCGGCCGCCGCGAGCAGTGCCTGCCGGGCGGGTTCGAAGTCCCGGGCAGCCAGGTGGTGCATGGCGATCAGGGCCAGCGCGCCGGCAGCGTGGCCGGCCAGCGTACTGGCCATGGCCCGGTGCAGGCGGCGGCGGCGCGACCACGGAATGTCGGCGTAGGCCGCCTCCTGGGTCAGCGGGTGGCGGAAGGCGGCCCGGCCGTCGCGGGCCTCGGTCAGCAGCCCGGACCCGGTGAACCCGTCGGGCCAGGTGGCCATGCCCGCGACGGCGAGGACGGTATCGGTGTCGAACTCGGTGCCCGCCACGGCGGCGGCGGCCAGCAGTGCCCGCTCCGTATCGGTCAGCCGCGATGCCCGCAGCAGCACCGCCTCGCGGATGCCGTCCGGCACCGGCGCGGCCCCCGGGCCGGCCAGCGCGACCGTGCCGTCGCGGTAGGCGAGCCGCCCGGCGTCGCGCAGCGCGAAGGCCAGCTCCTCGACCGCGAACGGAAGCCCGTCGGACCTGCTGGCCACGACAGCGGCCAGCGCCGGCTGCGGCGGCGCGCCCAGCAGCCCGGTCAGCATCCGGGTCACGTCGTCATCGCCGAGCGGGCCGAGTTCGATCTCCGCGAGCTGGTGATTTCTCCGCAACAGCGCCCGCACGGTGCGCAGGTGATGGCCGCGGGGAAGTTCGTCGCTGCGGTAGCAGCCGACCACTGCGACCGGCAGGCCGGCGGCGGCGTCGGCCAGGGCGGGCAGCAAGCTGAGCGTCGCCTGGTCCGCCCACTGCAGGTCATCAATGAACAACACCAGCCCGCCGCCGTCCGCCCCGCTGGCCCACCTGTCGGCGGCACTGGCAGGGCCGGCCCGTCCGAGGGAGAAGCTCAGCGCGGCACCGGCCGTCACGCTCGCGGCACCGGCGGGCGGCCCGTCCGCGGTACCAGTCGGCGTGGGACCGGCCCAGGCCTCCGCGGCGGCGGCAAGCACCGAGCACACGGCGGCGGCGAGCGCCGCGGCGCCCGGCTCGGCCGGAGGGGCGCCAAGCTCGGGCATGATCTGCGCCAGCGCGTCGGGGACCGGCCCGGCCATACCCCGGATGGCCGGGCGCAGCGCGCTGGCGAGCACCTCGTAGGCCGGGCAGGCCCAGCCGGCCGCCCGGCCGCGCAACGCTACCGTGGCGGCGCGGCCAGGGCATCCTCGACGAGCGTGGTCTTCCCGGCCCCCGCCTCACCCGTGACCAGCACGACCGGCCCCGGCCCGGCACCGGGGAGGCCAGCCCGGCCGCGCAGTGCCGCGCGCTCGGCTTCCCGCCCCACCAGCAACCCGGTCATGGTCCCAGCCTGCACCGTTGGCTCGTGCCGCGGTAGGCGCCCCGGCGGTCAGTAGCTGAAGGTGGTCGCGCCCTCGTCGCCGATCCCACTCCCCCGTCGCCCGCCCCGCCCGCAGTGCGGCGGGGCGGGCGGGTGGGCTTACCGATGCTCGACCAGCGGCAGCCTGCTGCCGCCGTTGTCGAAGGTGCCCGCGGCCCAGAGCTGGCCATCGATCGCGGTGAGGCCGCCGAGGATGTTGCTGCCGCTGCCGGGGTTCGGGCCCTGGTCCACGGTCCAGTGGTTGCCGGTGCCGCGCAGGATCAGGGTTTCGTTGTTGTCGGTCTTCAGGTCGACGAACGTCCCGACCGCCCAGACGCTGCCGCCGGCCGGGGCGATGCCGTACAGGTTCGTCCAGTTGTTACCGGCGGACGCCGGCAGGTGCGCCGTCTGCCAGTGGCCGCCCCGGCGGTGGACGATGATGGGCCGTCCGCCGCTGGCCGGGCTGTCGGCCTCCCGGCTGCCCACACCTCGCCATGGCTCGCGGTCACCGCGTCGAGCATCACCGAGGCGGACGTGGCGACCGGCGAGGGCACCACCGACCACTTCTGGCCGTTCCAGTGCTCGACCAGCCCCTGGTCCGGCGCCTGTGCGCCGAGCCGCTGGCCCACCGCCCAGACGTCGTTGGGAGCGACGGCGTCCACGCCGTAGAGGTGGTTACCAGTGGAGCCAGGGTCGGGGTCGGGACGCCCGACAAGCAGGTGCCGTTCCAGTGCTCGGCCAGCGTCTCGAACTTGCCGTTCCGGCCCTCCTGGTCGCCGACCAGCCAGACATCCGAGGGCGACAGCGCCGAGGCGGCGAACAGCATGTCGCGGGTCGAGCCGGGCTGGGGGATGTTCAGGATGCTCCACTTGGTGCCGTTCCACCACTCGGCCAGGGCCCGGTCCTGGAACTTGCCGTTCAGATACTCCCCGACCGCCCACGCCTGGCCGCCGCTCGCGGCCAGGCCGTAGAACGAGTTGAAGTTCGTCCCGGTGTTGGGCGTGGGCACGAACGACCACTTGGTGCCGTCGTAGTGCTCGGCGAAGGTGAGCGTCGCGTCCTGGTTGCTGTTGGCGGTGTCCGGCAGAAGGACGAGGGCCGCCCTTACGTCGGACGGCGACGAGCCCGCGATCGCGCCAGGCTGTTGTCGTTGGTGCCGTCCAGGGCCGATGCGCTGGACGGTCCAACCGCCCGCGCTCGGCGTGCTCGTGGTCATCGACGTCGGTTCTGTCGGCGTCGGCGAGGGGGTGGCGATATTCGGCACCGGCGGCGACTGGGTGGTGACGGCCTTGGAGCCGGTGACCGCGAACAGCGCCGACATCGGATGCACGTTCGCAGTGTCGCAGGCGTGCCCGATACAGCCGAGGCCGAACCCGTGCTCGATCGTGCTCAGCAGCGCGTAGTGGTTCGCCGGGGTGGCAGTCGTGCAGCCGCCGCGGACCGTGGCTGGTGATCACGATCGTGGCGACCCGGCCGCCGCCCGGGCTCGCGTCGCAGCAGCCGGCGTTGTTGTCGCCCTCGTCGTACGTGACTACGATCGCGTTGTTGCCGTGCGCCCAGAACGATGCGTTAGTGATCTCGCTGACGAGGTGGCCGAGGTAGGCGTCGCCGACGGCGACCAGGTGCTGGTTCTGCGGATCGCCGATGTTGCCGCCGTCGAGGCAGTACGGCGGGTCACCGTGCATGTCGTGACATTCGTCGGGGACCACGTAGCTGAACCGCGGCACGTTACCGCTGGCCAGGTCGCCCGGCAGCTCGCCGATCGGCACCTGGCGCGACCAGTCGAGCGGGTTCAGCGAGCTGGCGTAGTTCTGGATGCCGTCGTGCTTGGAGACGAACAGCGGGTCGCTGTCCGGTGCCCCGTTGCACTTGGCGGGGTAGCAGATCCCCTGGTAGCCCGGGTGCGGTGAGCCCTGCAGGTAGGCCTTCCAGCTGATCCCGGCGTGGTCGAACTGGCTGATCAGGCTCGGCGCGTGGACCTCGTGCGTCCAGTACGCGTCGTCGCTGTTGACCCCGAACGTGTTGCCGCCGAGCAGGCCGACGTAGTTGGGCTCGCTGGGGTGGCTGACCCCGAAGTAGTCCGTGGCGAGCCCGAACGTCCTGAGCGAGGTGGTTGAGGTTGGAGCGGCCGGGTTGCCGATCACGTCGTTGAAGCCGTTGTTCTCCTCCACGATGACGAACACATGATTCAGGCGTGGCACGCGCCGCGGCGGACGGCTGCGCCGCCGCCGTCGTGGCCCCCGCGCAGACGGCGGCCCGACCACGACAGGCACGCCACCACGGAAAGCCGCACTGGGCGGCGGCCAGGGGGGCGGAGCGAGAAGCGTTCAGAATGTAGCGGGAAACGCATTGTTCCTCCTAGGCCTGCCGCGCGACCGCCAAGCGGCCAGCCGGATCTGCCTGGTGGGCCCAA
>CAWEXM010000003.1:0-24705 GCA_963813055.1 uncultured Solirubrobacteraceae bacterium | reverse complement strand
TCAGCGCGGTACTCCTCACGCGTCGACCGCGCGCCGAGCGCTCTGTGCCACCCTGTTCGTCATCGGGTTCGCTGCGGTGGCTCTACCGCAGTCTCTTTCAGCGCATCGCCATTTCGGCACCTGGAGCTTCATCGCCGGCGCCACGATCTCGGAACCCGTGGGGGTGTACTACAGCCCCGGCATTGGCGTCCAGAGCTACGACACATATGTGATCAACGGTGAAGCACGAGTCGAAATGAGGTACATCTTCCCGCCAGGAAAGCGGCTTCTGGAACAGCTGCCGGGAGGCAAAGTCACCAGCACGAGTCAATATGTGGGGCTCTTTGGGAGCCATCCGCTGCTGATGGCCGACATGATCGTCCGGCACATCATCAACTACATGGATCCCCTGTACAGCTCGGCTTACAACGAACGAATACACAACGCAGGGCGCACATGGGGGCGGATCGCCGGTTTCCTCCTGGTGTTCATGGCCCTCCTCCGCCTGCTCTGGCCGTCTGCCCGACGCCTCCTTGGCCCGGGCCGACTGCGTTATCTCGCGGCCCTGCCGCTGTGCGCCGCGTCGACAGTACCGATGATAGGAGAACGGCGCTACCTGTTGCCTGTGTACCTGCTGGTCTACATCCTGGCGCTCACACCCCGCTGGCCAAACCCGATAGGCGAGTCCGGCTTGGGCCTGCGTCGCTTTCGGGTCCCAGTGGTTATTGCGGCAGCCTTTGTCTTGTATGCGTCACTCGTCTGGTATGTGACGAGTGACGCCATCAACCATCTCACGATCATCGATGGTGTTACTCAGACCCCTCTCAACATTCGCTAGCGTGCGCCGGTTCTCCTACTTCCCCTCGCGCCCCCGCTGTTTCAGGAACCGCTGGAATTCACGCGCGAGCGCGTCGCCCGACGGTACATCGTCGGGCGATGCCTGATCCTCGCTGTCGGCGGCCTGCTCGAGGCGTTCGACGAACGCCTGGATGTCGGGGTCGCTCTGCACCGCCAGCCCCACCTGCCGCTCGTAGTCCGCCGCGGCGGACTCCAGCTCCGACACGTCAACCGACACGCCGATCAGCACTTCCACCCTCCTGAGCAGCGCCAGCGCGGCCTTCGGGTTGGCGGCCGCGGCGACGTAGTGGGGCACCGACGCCCACAGGCTCGCCGACGGCAGTCCCGCGTCGGCGCATGCGGTGTGCAGCACGCCCACGATCCCCGTGGGGCCCTCGTAGCTGGAGGACGGCAGCGCGAGGCGCTCGAGCAGCGCCGCGTCGGAGGCGTGGCCCGTCATCGCCACGGGGCGCGTGTGGGGCATGTCACCCAGCAGCGCGCCCAGCGAGACCACCATCTGCACCCCGAGCGCCTCCGCGAGGTCGACGATGTGCGCGCAGAACGCCCGCCAGCGCATCGACGGCTCGATGCCCTGCACGAGCACGAGATCGCGCTGGGCGCGCGGCGCACGGGCTTCGAAGATCTCAACGGTCGGCCACGCGATCTCCCGCTTCTCATCCTCTCCAAAGCGGATCGACGGTCTGTTGGTCTGGAAGTCGAAGAACTCCTCCGAGTCGATCCGTGCGAAACGGCGCGCGCCGAGCGACGCGGCGAGGAACGACACGGCGCTCGAGGACGCGTCGCCAGCGTCGTTCCAGCCCTCGAAAGCGCACACCATGGCCGGGGCCCTGAGGCCATCCGGACGGCGGTCCCAGATGAGGGGTTGCATCCGAACCACCGTACATCATGGCTCCGTGCCTTCCGCCACCCATCCCGCTCCCGAGTTCGCATCGAGCGTCGCCACGTTGCGCGACCAGGAGGAGGTCGACGCGCTGTTCGCGTGCACGCGCAAGGAGCGCCAGATCTCCCGCGCCGGCACCCCCTACCTGACGGTCGAGCTGCGCGACGCCACCGGCACGATCCGCGGACGCGCGTTCCGCGAAGCGGACGTGCTCGCGGGGCGCTTCGAGCGCGGCGAGCTGGTGCGCGTGCGCGGGCGAGTGGAGCGCTTCCGCGAGGAGCTGCAGATCTCCGTGCGCACGATCGCGCGCGCGGAGGGCGAGGAGGCGGACCCCACGGTGTTCCTGCCCGCCGCCTACCGCGACCTGGATGAGCTGGAGGGCTTTTTCGAGCACCTCGCACGCGAGGTGTATGACGCCGGGCTGAAGGCGCTGCTCGCAGCGATCCTCGCGGATGCGTCACTGCGGGCGGAGATCCGCCGCGCACCCTGCTCGGTGCCACAGCCCGCCGGTGCGCCCGCCGGACGCGCGTCCTCGGGACACCACGCCTACCTCGGCGGCCTGCTCGAGCACACCGTCGCCGTGGCCACGCTCGCACTCGAGTGCTGTCAGCTGCATCCGCGCCTAGACCGCGATCTGCTGCTGTGCGCGGCGCTCGTGCACGACCTCGGCAAGACGCGCGAGTTCACCTATGGCGCCGACATCGAGCGCAGCACGGAGGGTCGCATGCTCGGCCACGTCGAGCTGGGGCTGCGGCTGATCGCCCGCTACGCGCCACCAAGCCTCGAGGGCGAGCGCAGGCTCGCGCTGGAGCACTGCGTGATGCTCCACCACGGCCCCGAGGCCGCCTCGGGCCAGCGTTTCGCCTCGCCGGAGGCGCTCGCGTTCTACCGGCTGAACGCGCTCGACGCGCAGGTGAAGGGGGCGCTCGAGCACGGCGGTTTCTCCACCCACCGCTGAGCAGCCCAACCCGGGTCAAGACGCCGTCGCGCTCTGCCGATAGGAGCTAGTGATGGGCGATAGCGCCACGCCAACCCTCGCATCCCGCAAGACCGCAGGCGCGGAGGAGGACCCCAGCGAGCGCAGGGCCACTCCGCGGGGACCATCCGGCCACGTGCCCAACGGCTTGCACCCACCGCGCCACCCCGGCCGCTCGACGCGCATGATCGGCGAAGTGGTCGTCGACCTGGGCTTCTCCGACCGCGCGGCCGTGGAGGACGCCGTGTCCGCCGCCCGCGCGCAGGGGCGCCCCACCGGCCTGGTGCTGGTGGAGCGCGGCATCCTGCGCCACGACCAGCTCGCCCGTGTCGTCGCCGAGCGCTTCGGACTGGACTTCGTAGATCTCTCCGTGTTCGACCTCGACATGGGCGCCGCCAACCTGATCGGCTCGGAGACCGCCAAGCGCTACCAGGCGCTGCCCGTCGGCTACACCGACGACGGCGCGCTGCTCGTGGCGATGGCCAACCCCACGAACGTTCTCACGATCGACGACATCGGCATGATGACCGGCCGGCGAATCCGCCCGGCCGCAGCTTCGGTTGAGGATCTCAACCTGCTGCTCACGCGCCTCGTGCGCATGGACGACTCGATCGAGGACATCGCCGACGAAGAGCACGACGACGGCGAGAGCGACCTGCAGCTCGACGACGTCGACGCGGGCGCGCCCGTCATCAAGCTCGTGCACTCGATCGTCGCCCAAGCGGTCCAGCAGGGCGCCTCCGACATCCACGTCAACCCCGAGGAGGGCGACACGCGCGTGATGTTCCGCGTCGACGGCGTGCTCGCGCCCGCAGCCACTGTCAAGCGCAAGATGGCCGCCGCGGTGGTGTCGCGCATCAAGATCATGGCCGAGCTGGACATCTCCGAGAAACGCGTCCCCCAGGACGGGCGCTTCGCGCTCGGCGTCGACGGCAGGCGCGTGAACATCCGCGTGGTCACGCTGCCGCTCGTCAACGGCGAGGGCGTCGTCATGCGCATCCTCGACTCGGGCGTGGTCGTCGACGACGTCGACTCGCTCGGCATGCAGCCCGTCGACGCCAAGCGTTTCAACAGCGCCATCCACCGCCCCAACGGCGCGGTGCTCGTCACCGGCCCCACCGGCTCGGGCAAGTCCACCACGCTGTACACCGCGCTGAACGCGCTCAACGACGGCGAACGCTCGATCATCACGATCGAGGACCCCGTCGAGCAGCGCATCCCCGGCGTCAAGCAGATGCAGATCGCCCCCAAGGCGGGCGTCACGTTCGACGTGGGTTTGCGCTCGATGCTGCGCGCCGACCCCGACGTGATCATGGTCGGCGAGATCCGCGACCGCCAGACCGCGCACATCGCGATCGAGGCCGCGCTCACCGGGCACCTCGTGCTCTCCACGCTGCACACGCGCGATGCGCCCAGCGCGCTGGGGCGGCTGATCGACATGGGCATCGAGCCGTTCCTCGTGTCCTCCGCCGTGGACTGCATCGTCGCGCAGCGGCTGGTGCGCATGCTGTGCGTGCACTGCAAGCGCAAGCAGACGCTCTCCGAGAGCGTGCTCGCAGACCACGGCCTCGCCGGCGCGGAGCCGTACGAGCCGGTCGGCTGCTCGCGCTGCGGCGGCTCGGGCTATCGCGGGCGCGTGGGCGTGTATGAGGTGATGACGGTCAGCGAGCCGATCCGCACGATGATCCTCGAGCGCGCCTCCGTGGACGACATGGTCTCCAGAGCCGTCGAGGAAGGGATGCGCCGCCTGCGCGAGGACGGCATGGAAAAGGTCCGCGCGGGGCTCACCTCGATCGCCGAGGTCGAGCGCATGACCAACAGCATGCTGTAACAGGCGGGCTCCACCAGCAGGTGTCGGTGTACAACCCGATCGTCTGAGTGTTCGGCGAGTCGGAAACAGAGATGAGCAGGAGCGTTGTCGCTCGCGGCGACACGATCCCCAGCTGTGATGCGTATGGCGTGTGGTTTGCGCCGAATCATCCAACTTCGCCCATCTACCCGACTCGAGAGCGCCGATATCTTCCAGCTGCGTGCCTGGCGAAACTCCGCTCATATCGGTGGTGGTGAGCAATATGAATGGCGCTCGCTATCTCCCGCGGCTGCTCGATTCGCTCGTCGCACAGGCAGACGTCGAGACGGAGATCATCGTCGTGGACCGTCACAGCACCGATGCATCAGCGGAGATTCTGGGCCGCTACCCGGCGGTTCGCGTGCTCCAGGAGCCGCCCGAGTCGGGGCTGGTGGCGGGCTATGCGGCTGGTGCCGAACAGGCCAGTCATCCACTGCTGTTCTTCTGCAACGAGGATCTCTATCTCGGAGAGCGTTGCCTATGGGAGCTCGCGTCGCGAATAGACCTGAGCAAGAGAGTCGCAGCATGCGACCCATGGCAGTGGACCTACGACGGCGAGACGTGGATTCACGGTGGTACGCGCTTCCGCCCCAGCCCGTGGCACATCTACTCTCCGTTCCCGTTCAGAATGCACGAGTTCACCGTTCCATTGTCTGACGGCGCCGAGATCCCGTTCGCGTGCGCGGGCGCGGTCATGATCGACTCGAGCGTCTACGCCGAACTGGGCGGCTGGGATGTCAGCTTCTTCCTCGACTACGAGGACATCGATCTCTTTCTCAGGGCGTGGCAGCGTGGCTGGTTATCCGTGGCCGTGCCTGGGGCCCGTGTGTTCCACGCGGCGGGCGCCTCCAATGAGAAGGTCGTCGGCGTCGAACGCGTGAGCCGGCGTCGGTACATCTCCCACCGCTCCAACGTCGTGGTGATCGCCTTCAAGTACTTCTCGCCTGCGTTCACAGTGCTCGGGGCGCTCAACTGGATAGCGACAGTGCTCGCCAACGCACTGCGGCTCCGGTGGAGCGCGATCCGACTGGATCTCGTGGTCCTGCGCGACCTCGCACATCGCCTCCCCGCCGTGTTGGCGTTTCGCCGGCGCAACCGTTCTTACAATCGCGCCAAGCCCGGCCAGCGGTTCTTCCTCGATCCGTGTTTTCGTCTGCACGGCGAGCGTCCCTCATGACGTCGAGCTCCCCCGCGCCGACGGCGCTGGTAACCGGCGCTGCGGGTTTCATCGGGTCGCACGTCGTCGATGGCTGCCTGGAGCTCGGTATGGACGTCGTGGCGACGGACGATCTCTCGGGAGGCTACGTCGAGAATGTGTCAGATCGCGCGGAGTTCGTCCGTGGCGATCTGCGCGACGCTGGGTTCGTAGCGAGCCTATGGGGCGATCGAGCTTTCGACTACGTGTATCACCTCGGCGCATATGCCGCCGAGGGCCTCTCGCACTTCGTGCGCGCGTTCAACTACCGCACCAATCTCGAGGCGAGTGTCAATTTGATCAACCAGGCGATCCTGCACGATGCGAAGCGCTTTGTATTCACCTCGTCAATCGCCGTATATGGCCACGGACAAGTTCCGATGACGGAGGACATGATTCCGGTACCGGAGGATCCGTACGGGATTTCGAAGTACGCCACGGAGCTCGACCTTGCGGCGGCCGCGAAGATGTTCGGACTCGACTACACGGTCTTTCGGCCGCACAACGTCTACGGCGAGCGCCAGAACATCGCCGACAAGTACCGAAATGTGATCGGCATATTCATGAACGCGATACTGCGCGACGAGCCGATGCTGGTCTTCGGGGACGGGCGTCAGACGCGGGCGTTCTCACACATCGGCGACGTGGCGCCGATCATCAGTCGATCGCCGCTCGTCGCGCGCTCCCGCAACGAGGTGTTCAACATCGGCGCCGATCAGCCACATACCGTGCTCGAACTCGCCGCCGAGGTGGCGAGCGCGTTCGACGTCGAGTGTCGGGTTCAGCACGAGCCACCTCGCAACGAGGTGGTGCACGCGTTCTCCGATCACGCCAAGGTGCGGGAGATCTTCGATCCCCCGCACCCGATCTCCCTGCACGCCGGCATACGGCAGATGAGCGCGTGGGTCGAGGAGCACGGCTCCAAAGATCCCGTCGCGTTCAAAGGCACGATCGAGGTCGAACGCAAGTTGCCGCCAAGCTGGCGCTAGCCGCCCGAATCAGCCTGCCTTCGGGTGGACCTTGGCCTTCTTGTGGCCCTTCTTCTTGTGGGCTTTGATCAACGGCTTGGGGTCCAGGCGCGTGCTGCCCGAATACGCGTCCGACGGGCAGCCATTGGGGCGGCCGATGTCATACGGCCCGGAGATGGCCTGTGTGATGACGCCTTTTTCGAGGTACGCGTACGTGACGGTCAACAGCGCGTCCACGCGTGGCTCGGCGCACAGCTTCGTGCCGATAGCGAACTGCCCCGTGATCGTCTCGTAGCTGGCCTTCGCCGCACCGACGCAGTTGAGCGCGTAGCCTGGTATTTCGCCCGAGCAGGAGAACGTGTCCGTCAACGGAGTGCCAGCGGGGATGCTGGTCACGAGCGGCGGGCTCTGGATGCCCGTGACCGGAACCTGCGCCTGCAGTTGGTATCCGGTTATGGGACCGTTGCAGTAGAACTTGTACTGCACCTGCTGTTCTTCGCTTCCCACTTCTGGGGTGCCCGCTGCGAGGCTGCCGAGGCAGGCGGTGTTGTTGGGGTTGGATTCTTCGGCATGGCTCATGGGCGGTGTGGCGAGCAGCAGGGCAAGCGAGCCCACGATCGCGCCGAGCCACCATGTGGCATTGCGGTGGGCTGTCTGGGATGCGTGCAACGTGGGTCTCCGTTCGTTGGTTGACATGTGACTCATGAGTGCAGAAGCCGTTCCAGGCTCTGCGTGGGTGAGGCTGGGGTGAAGGGGGTCGAGGAGCTCGCTCCGGCCGTTACAAACGGCGAGATCAACAGCGCGCCCGAGGGGGGCTGGGAGGTGAGCGTCACGTCCGTGGAGCCGCTCGGCAGGCCGGTTGCGGCGCCGGCGCCGATCGAGCCGAACGTGACCACGATCAGGCCGTTCGTGCGGTAGGCCGCTGTGGCGGCGATCGTCGGGACGGTTGCCGCGAGGAACGCATCCGCTGCGCCCAGCGCGCCCGGCGTGCCAGCCGCGCACGGCGTGCCGGCAGCGCCTTCGACGCACGGCGGCTGCACGATCGTGTCCACCAGCTGCGGTGGTTTGCCGGCCAGCAGCGCAGCGTCGCTCGCGAACGCGCTCGCGTCGATCGCCGACCAGCCGCTCAAGGTGGTGCCCGCGGGGGCGGCCTGGGTGTCTATGTAGGGCGCGCCGGTGGATGTGGCGAGGGCGCTTTCGAGCGTCGCGCCTGACAGCTCGATCAGCCACACGTGCGTGATCGGCGGAAGCGTGCTCGCTTTCGCTTTGCTCGTGGCGGTCGGTTCGGTGGCTTCAGGTGCGCGGGTCTTCGGGGTCGAGTCGCTCTGTGAGGTGCTCGTTTCGAAGGCGCGCTGAACGCTCGCAGTGGCGCGGCCATGCCGACGCGCGCGCCTGGCACGAGGCGTGGCCCGCGTGAGGATCGCCGGCGGTGAGACGGTCGCGGGAGCTGTGTGCGCGCCGACACCAGCCGCGGCGAGCAGCGAGGGGAGCAGCAGTGGCAGGCGCTGTCCGACCGCGAGCGAGGAGCTGGGCGCGGGTCCGATGGCGGCGCCGACGGCAACTCCCACGCCCAGCATCGCCGCAGCCAGCGCCGCGGTGACACGCGGCGATGGTGCGCGCAGCCCGTGCTGGGCGGCCGGCTCGGGGGCCGGGGTGTTGGTGGGAGTGGGGTTTGCGTTGTCCATAAAGTGGCTAATGTCGATCAAATCTATCAGGATTATGATATGTTTGGTTCTCGACGTTGTCAACTTCTCGAAACGGAGCCTCTCTTCAATGGATCGATTTCGCCGTCTCTCCGTCGCCCTCGCGGTGACTGGTGTGCTCGGGGTTGCGGCGCCTGCGGCCGCCAGCGCAACCCGCCTCGTGACTCTCAGCGGCGCCACCGCGTCCTACCCGCTCGTGTCGCTGCTGGCGCAGAAGTACGTCAAGACCCACCCGAAAAAGGTCAAGTTCAAGATCGCGCAGGGTGGAGCGCAGATCGGCATCAACGACGTGGCCGCGGGCCGCGTGACGATCGCGAACGTGTCGCGCGACCCACTGCCGACCGACCCGCCGCACCTCGTCTTCTACCCGATCGCGAAGTACGCGATCTGCGTGATCACGAACAAAGCAAACGCGCTCTCAAACCTCACCGCTGCACAGGCCGTGTCGATCTTCACGGGCAAGGTCCGCAGCTGGAGCCAGGTCCCGGGCGCGAGCGCCAGCGGCACGATCGACCTGATCAGCCGCACGTCGGTGGCGGGCGTGCTGACGAGCTTCCAGACGCTGCTGCTGGAAGGCAAGAAAGTGTCGACCGTCGCCGCCGAAGAGGCGTCCGAGGGCCTGCTCAAGCAGCAGGTCGAGAACGACCCCAACTCGATCGGGTTCGTATCCAACTACCAGGCGGACCTCGGCGGCGTGAACACCGTCGGCTACAACGGCGTCCCCTGCTCGAAGACCACCGCGCTCTCGGGGCAGTACGCGGGCGTGGCGAAGTTCTACGAGGTGACGAAGGAAAAGGCCAGGGGCGCCGCGGCGGCGTTCATCGGCTGGATCGGCAGCTCACCCGCTGCGCGCAAAATCATCTCGAGTCAGTGGCTCCCGGTCAGCTAGGGAGCTCTGGATGCCGGGGCGGTCTTTGCCGCCCCGGCATCGGTGTGCAGCCGATGCTCGAACGACTTCGAACACCGTGGACGGACCGGCGCGCCGAGCGCAGCCTCGGCGCGCTGTCGCTGCTCGTGGCGGTGGGCGTGGTCGCGATGGTCGTGTTCGTCGCCATCCGCGCGTGGCCGATCTTCGAACACAACGGGTTGAGCTGGCTTGGCTCGGGCGGAAGCCTGGAAACCCAGGTCGCGGACATGCAGGCCACGAGCGTGAACCCGCCCGCGTCGGCGTTCTTCCTGCGCGCGTGGCCGCTGATCTACGGGACGCTGCTGACGAGCTTCATCGCGGTCGCGTTTGGACTGGCGATCGCGGTGCTCGCATCGCTGTTCATCGTCGAGCTCGCGCCCGCGCGCGTGCGCAGCGTGGTGATCCCCGTGATCCGCCTGCTCGCGTCGGTCCCGTCGGTCATCTACGGGCTGATGGGGATCCTCGTGCTGGTGCCTTTCGTGGGCAACGAACTCATCACCACGCACGAGCGCGCATCGGTGCAGAGCACCGTCGAGCTGACGGGCGCGGGACTGCTGGTGACGGTGGTGATCCTGACGCTGATGATCACGCCGATCATGGTCGCGCTGATCTGCGAGGCGCTCGCCTCCGCGCCGCCCTCCTGGCGCGAGGGCGCCGTGGCGCTCGGACTGAACCCCGTGCGCGCGGTGCGCGCGGTGACTCTGCGCGCGATCCGCCCCGCGATCGTCGCGGCGGCGGTGCTCGCCACCGCACGCGCGCTGGGCGAGGCGGTGATGATCCAAATGGTCTCCGGCGGGCGCTCGTTCGCGCCCACGCCGGCCGACGGATGGCCGTTTCTGTTCGAGCCGCTGCGCACGCTCGCGTCCTCGATCGTCGACTACCACGAAGGCGTCGGCGCGCCCGCGCTGCACGCGGCGCTGTATGCGTTCGCGCTGCTGCTGCTGTTCTCCGCGCTCGTGCTGTCGGTCGGCGGCTACGCGATCAAGCTTCCCCTGCGCAAGTACCAGACGCGCGGATGAGTACGCACGCCTCCACCATGCGCCACGCTGGCCGACGCTCCTCGCCGCTCGAATGGCGCTGGGGCGACCGGGCGGTGCTCGCGTGCGCGTGGATCGTGGGGGTCGGCCTTTGCCTGATCGCCACGGCGATCGTTTTGTACATGGGCTTCCGTGGAATCCAGTACCTGCGCCCCGGGCTGCTGTTCAGCCGACCGCAGACGAGCGCCAGCCAGGCTGGCTCGGGCGGGTTCCTCGATCCATTGCTGGGGACGCTGCTGCTGACCGCGATCGGGATCGCGCTGGCGTTGCCGCTGGCGGTGGGCAGCGCTGTGTGGATCGCGGAGTACGGACAGGGCGGGCGGGTCCGCCAGTCCCTGGCGCGGGTGGTGGAGTCGAGCATCGAGGTCGTCGCCGGCACTCCCGACATCGTGATCGCGCTGTTCGGTCTGGCGATCTTCCAGCTGGGCGTGTTCGCGCCCCTGTCGTTCACCGCGGAAGGCGGCGGCGTGTACGGGCGCTCGTTCATCGCCGCGGGCGCGATGATGTCGCTGCTCGCGTTGCCGCCGGTGTTCACCGCCACGCGCGACGGCCTGCAGGCGGTGCCAGCGCACATGCGCGAGGCGGCGTTCGCGCTCGGCAAGACGCGCATCGCGACGATTCGCCGGGTGCTGCTGCCGAGCGTGCGCTCGAACATCGCCACGGGCATGACGCTCGGCATCAGCCGCATCGTGGGCGACACGGCGATCGTGCTGCTGGTGCTCGGCGACACGCTGCGCATCGAAGCCCAGGGCTCGACACCGGTGATTGGGCTGCTGCGGGGGACCGGCTCGGCCCTGACGAGCTACGTGTACGACAACTCGCCCGCGGGCGAAGGCGCCGCGTCGCAGAAGGCATACGCGGCAGCGTTCGTGCTGCTGGCGTTCATCCTCGGGCTGAATCTGCTCGTCGGTCGCATCGGTCGGCAAAAACCGCTAACCTCAGTGGTCTGATGGACAAAGTCTATTCACTGGAGAAGGATTTCTGATGAGTCCCGAGGAGATGGTGCTCGATCCCTGGAGCTTCGCCGCGGAGGAACGCGACGTGCCGAACAACGCAGGAATACCGCCCATGACTCCGCAGACGGTGCCGCCCGTGCGCACGATCGTCCTCGACCGCCAGCCCGCCCCCGCGCGCCCGGTGAGCGAGCGCGTGGCCGTGAGGCCGCTGTCGCACGCCGCGGGACCGGAGCGCCTGCGGCTGCGCGACGTGAGCGTGTCATTCGGCGAGAAACAGGCGGTGAAGTCCGTTTCGCTGTCGATCCACGAGGGCGAGGTGCTCGCGCTGATCGGACCGTCCGGCTGCGGCAAGACGACGCTGCTGCGCACGCTCAAC
The DNA here is from genome assembly GCA_963813055.1 of uncultured Solirubrobacteraceae bacterium. Lineage (GTDB taxonomy): Bacteria > Actinomycetota > Thermoleophilia > Solirubrobacterales > Solirubrobacteraceae > Palsa-744. Next base: position 13,021 of record CAWEXM010000003.1, on the reverse strand, counting down.
CGCCTCACGGAGCTCACGGCGAGCGCGACGCGTTCGGGCGAGGTTCTGCTCGATGGCGAGGACATCCACGACCTGGTGGACACGACGCTGCGCTCGCGTGTGGCGATGGTCTTCCAGCAGCCCAACCCGTTTCCGATGTCGATCTTCGACAACGTGGCGTTCGCGCTGCGCGAGCAGTCGCGCAAGCGCCCGGGCAAGCGCGAGCTGGAGCCGCTCGTGGTGGACGCGCTGCGCCGAGCGGGCCTGTACGAGGAGGTGCGCGACGACCTCGACCGTCCAGCGCTGCGGCTGTCCGGCGGACAGCAGCAGCGGCTGTGCATCGCGCGCGCGATCGCCACCCGCCCGGAGGTGCTGCTGATGGACGAGCCGTGCAGCGCCCTGGACCCGATCTCGACGGGCGTGATCGAGGAGCTGATCGGCGAGCTGCGCCGCGAGCTGGCGGTGGTGATCGTGACGCACAACCTCGCGCAGGCGCACCGCGTGGCGGACAAGGTCGCGTTCATGTACCTGGGCGACCTCGTTGAGTACGGCACCGCGAGCGACGTCTTCGAGCAGCCGCGCGCGACGCGCACGCGCGACTACGTCAGCGGCGCGTTCGGGTGATCTCACGACGATGAGCCTCGTGCCCGTGCCCACCGAGACCGCCACGTGCGCCAACTGCTCGGCGCCGCTCGTGGCCGACCAGCGCTACTGCCTCTCCTGCGGACAGCCCTGTTCGCCCGTGCGGCTGGCGTTCCTGGACGTGCTCCAGGGCGAGGGCCAGGCGCAGGTCGCCCAGCGTCCGCTCGCGACGAGCGCGGTGACGTACGCGCCGCTGCTCGAACCCGCAGCTCCGTCCAACTGGCTGCGCCGCTACTCGCCGCTGTTCAGCGTGGCGACGGTGCTGCTGCTGGCGACGATCGCGGGTCTGCTCGTGGGTCACTGGGTCACGCAGAACCGGACGCCGGGACAGCAGGTAATAAAAATAGAGGGCCTCACCGCGCCCGTGGCCGCAGCCGCGAGCACGACCCCGACGCGCACCGCCACGAACCCCGCAGCGAGTTCCTCGGGGGGCTCGGACGAACCGAGCGCCGCCGAAGAAGCGGCGGAAACGGCGAAGGAAGCGAAGGCCGAAAAAGCGCAGGCGCTCAAAGTGGAAAAGGCCAAACCCCACAAAGAGACCGCCGCGGGGCTGAAAAAACTGGGTAGCTCGACGGGCAAGAAGCACAAGGAAGAAATCGAAAAGCTCGGCAACCAGCCGATCGAAACGGGCTGATGGGCGAGCAGGAGCTGCGAGCCCGCCGCCTGGAGCTGGCCGAGCGCGTCGCGGCGCTCACCTGGGACCTCGGCGGCCTCGCGTACGAGATGGCGATCCGCGACCACTACCGCCTGGACGTGCTCGCACGCAAAGCCTCTGAGCTGCAGGAGGCCGACGCGCAGCTCGGCGAGGTGCAGAGGCTGTTGGCCAGCAGCGAGGCTTCTGTCCACGGCCAGTGCCGCTCATGCGGCGCGGTGCACAGCCGGGGCGCGACCTACTGCTGGCACTGTGGGGCGCCGCTGATCGCGGAGGCGCGCCCGTCGATGCTGCAAGACGCGTAGACGACGGGGCGAGCCGGCAGACGCCGGAGTTGGACACAACTTTCCTCGATCCCGCGGATTCACTCATCGAGCTCGGCGGTGAAGTGAGGACGGTGAATCCGAGCCCCAACGCCGCCGGAGCAGGTGGTTCGACGGCTCATCTCTCCGCACGCGCCCGGCTTACGATTCGACTGGCTTTCCAAACGAGGCGCGCGGCTGTACAACAGAGACGATGAAGCAAGGTGCCAACGCGGTCTTCGGACGATGGGGTCCGCGACATCCCCGCCTAGCCAAGTGGGGCGGTCGCGCGACCCTTTCTGCGGTGGGCAAATACTTCGCGCGCCACGACATACATCACCTCGACAGTGAGTGTGGGAGCGCCAGGCTTGCCGCGCTACAACGGACGATACGCGCCAACGGCGCCGCTTATGTCCTCGGCTTCGGCATGGCGAACCACAACTCCGGCGCCGCGCTGGTGCGGATCTCAGAGCACGGGAGCGTGGAGTTGGTGTGCAACGAAGAGGAGGAGCGTTACACGGCGGTAAAGCACTGCCACGCGTATCCGGAGCGTTCCGTCGAGGCCGTCGTGCGGCGAATGGAGACGCTCGGCATCGGGCCCGAAGATCTGGTCGCGTGCGTCAGCAGCTGGGATTATGCGCGCTCGGCGAGTGTGCTTCTCGTGCACCCGATCTTGGAGGAAATGCCAGCGAGCCTGAGCCTGCTGCTGCGTCGGCAGTCCGGGCGAGAAACGTCTGCCATCACCTTCAGCAATGTCGTATCGCTGATGCGAGCCTCCACTCGTCTCGGACGTCAACTGGGCCTCGCCAAGCCGATGCCGATCATCGGGATGTGCCATCACGACAATCACGCGTATCTGAGTTATGCGGTTTCTCCGTTCGCCTCCAGCGCCGATCCGGTGATGGTGATCGTCATCGACGGTGGTGGGGACGACGCTTGCACCTCGCTCTACAGAGGTGAAGCCGGTCAGCTCACACGGGTGAGCGCCCGAGGCATGAATCAGCTCGACTCCATCGGCCGAATGTACGGGGTTCTCAGTGCGACACAGGGCGGCTGGCCGCCGCTGAGCTCAGAGGGCCGCTACATGGGCGCCGCCGCGTGGGGGGACGGCGATCGGCTCACAAACCGCTACTACCGCCGGCTGAAGCATCTCTTTCATTTCGGGTCCGACGGCGAAGTCAACCTGAATCGCGCGCTCGCCAATTGGACGAGATTCTCCTGGGAGAAACCATACAGCGCGGAGCTGATCGACATCCTCGGCGAGCCGATTCCACTCGAGGAGATGTGGCATCCGGACGCGGTCTTGGATCTCGAGAACGTTCGCCACCCGGAGATCACTCGCGACCGCGTCGACAAGGCGGCTGCCGTGCAGATGGTGTTCGAGGATGCCGTGGTCCACATCGTGGACCACCTGATCCGTGAGACGGGAAGTCACCGCCTCGTGCTGACAGGCGGCACGGCGCTCAACTGCGTCGCCAACATGCGCCTGCTGGAATGTTTCGATGAGTCTTGGTACGAGCGCCATCTTGGACGCAAGAACACTCGGTTGCATCTCTGGATGCCGCCGATACCCGGCGATGCCGGTACGCCGATCGGTGCTGCCTACGCGTTCGCGATGCAGGCGGGGGCCCGCCCCGGCGCTCCGATGCAGCACGCGTTCTACTGCGGTAGCGCCCCTTCGAGATCGGCCGTACGAGCTGCGCTGAGCGGCGAGTCGACGGCCGCCAGCATGTCGCTCGGCGACTGCTCGGACCCCGGTGTGATGGCTCAAACGGCGGACATGCTGGCGTACCTGGTGGCGAGCGATCGCATCATGGGGTTGTTCCAGGGGGCGGCGGAGACGGGGCCGCGGGCGCTGGGTCATCGCAGCATCGTGGGCAATCCGTGCAAGGCGAGCACCAGGCGTCTGCTGAATGAGCGCGTCAAGCACCGCGAATTGGTTCGGCCGCTGGCGCCGATGCTGACGCGTGCTGCGGCTGAGCGCTACTTCTATCTGGAGGACGGCGCGTCAGACGACGACTACAACGCCTACAACTACATGGTGCTCACGGCACGCGCGAAGCCGGAGGCCTATGAGACGATCCCCGCGGTTATCCACCACGATGGGACGGGCCGTCTGCAGATAGTGCGTCCCCACATCGACCCGTTCTGCCACGAGTTCCTGCTCGCCATGGGTCGCAGGGTGGGGGTGGAGGCGTCGGTGAACACTTCGTTGAACGTCGGCGCTCCGATCGTGCAGACGCCCGAGCAGGCGATAGACACCTTGAAGCGTGCGCGGGGCATGGATGGACTGCTGATGATCGACGAGGATGGCGAGGCGACGCTGGTGTGGCTCGAGGATCGCGCCGACGCGTGTGAGCGCCTCATGGGGTCCATCAGTACTTGGCGCGAAGAGACCGGGGTTGCGCTACCCGCCGCGAGCTAGCCGCCCCAGCCTGTCTAGGATGGCCGTGTGCGGCGGCCTTTCCAGTGCTCGAGCCTAATTCGTTCGCGCGCGATGAGAGTCACGTTCGGGACGCTGGCTGTGGCGTGGGCGGCTCCCGCAGCGGCGCATGCTCACGGCGCTCGCGAGTACTCCTGCCCACTTTTTCCGGCTGACAACTCGCTCAACCAAGACATCTCGCACGCCCCGGTCGATCCGAACTCCGCCCGCTACGTTGCGAGCATCGGATCGGGCGGCCATCTGCACCCTGACTTTGGAACCCCGCGTAACTATGGGATTCCCTACACCGTGGTTGGGCCGCACCAACCCAGGGTGCCGATCGCATTCGACGAATTCGGCGAACAATCCGAGCCTGGGCCCTACCCGATCCCCGCGAACGCGCCCGTCGAGGGGGCTGGCGAAGCAGGCGACAGGCATGTGCTGGTCGTGCAAACCGGCAGTTGCAAGCTGTATGAGCTCTACGCGGCGCGACGGACCGCGGGAGGCTGGACGGCCGGTGCGGGGGCGGTCTTCAATCTTCGAAGCAACGCCCTGCGCCCCGAAGGCTGGACCTCGGCCGATGCCGCCGGCCTGCCGATCTTCCCGCTGCTCGTGCGCTACCCCGAGGTACACGCGGGCCGCATCGGACATGCGCTGCGCGTGACCGTCGCGCGCACCCAGCGCGGCTACATCCACCCCGCGACGCACTTCGCCTCCTCGAGCTCGGATCCGAGCCTGCCACCGATGGGGCTGCGGCTGCGGCTGAAGGCTAGCTACAGCCTGGCGAGCTTCCATGGCCAGTCGCTGATCGTTCTGCGGGCGCTCAAGCGCTACGGGCTGATCGTGGCCGACAACGGCTCCTCGTGGTACGTCACCGGGGCCCCCGACCCGCGCTGGAACGACGTGGATCTCGAACAGATCAAGCGCGTCCCTGGAGAGGCGTTTGAAGCGGTGCGCACGGAACCCATTCGACACCACGGCTGAGCGGGTCGGGAGGCTGTTGGCTGCGCGTCGGCTCAGCCGCGGCGGCTGAAAGCTATTGCTGGCGCGTCGGCTCAGCCTGCGCTGGCTGAGCGGCGGGAGCAGGGTCCTGCGAAGCGACGGGCGCGGGCGGCTGCTGCGCGGTCTGGCTGAGCGTCGGCCGGTTCGACTCGCCGCTGATCGAGTCCTTGAACTCGCGCATCCCGCTGCCGAGCGAGCGACCGATCTCTGGAAGTCGCCTCGCGCCGAAGACGAGCAGCAGGATCACCACCAGGAAGGCGATGTGGAGCGGATTGTCCAATCCCATGTGTCTCAGTCTAGCCGCGCTGGGCGCGGCGCACCAACTGAGCGGCGACGAGCATCATCAGCGCCGCGAACGCGTCCCGCAGCAGCGCGCCCGACAGCGCGTTGGCGAGCGCCACTCCCACGGCCGCGCCGGCGATCGACAGGAGTCCCAGCAGCAGCGCGTCACGACGGTGGACGTTGCCGTAGCGGTCCTGGCGGTAGGTGCCCACGATCGCCACGGGCACGATCGCCAACAGCGACGTAGCCTCCGCGTGATGCTGGTCCAGGCCGAGGAAGATCACCAGGCCGGGCACGAACAGCACGCCGCCGCCCACGCCCAGCAGGCCCGCGACGATCCCCGCGGCGAGGCCGATCGCGATCGCGCCGATCATCTCAGCACGAGCTCCACCGCGCTCGCCACCAGCACGGCGGCGAACAGCAGCGAGATCGAACGCGCCCGAAGTCGCTGCTGCAGCCACGTCCCGATCAGAACACCGCCGACCGCGGGCACGCCGATCAGCGTCGCGTCGAGCAGGTCGACGTTGCCATAGAGCCCCTGGGCTCCCGCGGCGAACGCGGCGATGAAGACGATCGCGGCGAGCGACGTGGCGGTCGCGGCGCGCTCGCCGTAACCGAGCCACAGCACCAGCAGCGGCACGATCACGCTGCCACCACCCACGCCGAACAGGCCGCTGAACACGCCGGCCGCCGTGCCGATCGCCATCAGCTTCAACGAGCGGTTGGCGGAGTTCTCAGCGAGCACTTGCGCGAGCGCTTCTGCGGGGCACCCCAGACGTTGACACCGCGCGCCATACTAGACCGCGTGTCCCCCGCTGCAACGCTCGTGGAGGCGCTCGAGCCGATCCGCTCGGATCCCGCGCACGCCGCCGTCCTGCTCGACATCGACGGCACCCTCGCGCCGATCGTCCGCCACGCGACCGACGCGCACGTGCCAGAGGCCACCCGCTCGGTGCTGATCGAGGTCGCCAAGCGCTACCCGGTCGTCGGCTGCGTGAGTGGCAGGCGCGCGAGCACCGCCCGTCAAATCGTCGCCATCGGCACGATCGCCTACGTGGGCAATCACGGCGGCGAACTCCTGCGCCCCGGCAGCACTCGGCCCGAGATCGACCCCGAGCTGGCGGCGTGGACGGCCCGGGTGCGAGAGTTCGCGGCCCGCGCGTACACCCCCGAGCACCAACGCATCCGCGTGCGCAGCGAGGACAAGGACGCGATCGCCGCGTTCCACTGGCGCGGCGCGCCCGACGAGGCCGGCGCAGAGCGGGCCGTGAGGGAGATAGCGACGCTCGCCGAGGAGCAGGGCTTCGCGGTGCACTGGGGCCGCAAGGTGCTCGAGGTCCGCCCGCCGGTCGACTTCGACAAGGGCATCGGCATCGCCGCGCTGCTGCGCGAAGGTCCGGCGCGCAAGGCGGTGTACGTGGGCGATGACACGACCGACCTCGACGCCTTTCGCGGCCTGCGCGAGCTGGTGCAGCGAGGCGCGCTCGAAAGCGCGCTGTGCGTGGCTGTCAGCTCCGACGAAGCGCCCGCGGAGCTCGCGTTCGAGGCGGACCTGACGGTGGATGGCCCCGGCGGCGTGCGCGGGCTGCTCGAGGCGCTCCTGTAGGCACGTGCGCTTCGTCGACTTCCTCAGAACCACCGTGCTGCTCAGCGCGGGCGCGGCCACCGCGCTCGCAACCGTCACCGTGTTCGCCGCCGCGGCTGCTGCTGGCCCACACGAAGTGCTCCTCGCCACGTCGATCGGCTGGTGGATCGTCGCGAGCGTGATCGGGCTGCGTCTCGGTCGGCGAGCGCACGCGAACCAGCCGATCGCGCGTCTGCTCGCGGGCGCCCGCGCCAGCACCACGCTGCCCGAGCATCGCCCCGGCGCGATCGTCCTCAACCGCCTGTGGCCACTGCTGCTGTTCACGCTGCTCGCCGTGGGCTGCGCGTTCTTCGCCCCCCAGGTGCCCGGCATCGCCGCCGGCTTCGCGATCATCTGGGCGCTGTCGTGGCGCAATCAGGGCGCCGCCGTCGAGGCGATCGAGGAGCGCGACGGCGCGAGCTTCTACGTGCGACGCACCTCGCCCACGAAGCCCATGTCGCTGCTGCGCACCCCCGGCTTCACCGCGTCGCGCCCAGAACGCGTCAACGGCGCCGTCACCTGAGATGGCCGCGTCGCGCGCGGTCGACGTGCTGATCGTCTCGCTCGGCTCGACCGCCGGGCTGCGCGCCGCCGACGAGCAGCTGCGCGACTCGCTCGAGCGGGCCGGTGCGGCTGTCGAGATCGTCGTCGCCGCGCCCCCTGGTCCGACGCGTACGCTGATGCTCACCGACCTCGGGTGGGCGCTGGCCGCGCGCGCGGCCAGCGCGGGCAGGCTCGCCCAGCTTCAGGGCCCGCGCCCACCGGCGCTGATCTACTCGAGCACCACCGCCGCGCTGCTGTGGCCACGCCCAGGAGCGATCCGCTTCGACGCGCCGTCCGCCGGCAACCGGCCCGGACGCCACGGCCTGTGGCAGCGACCGCTCGAGCGCCGCCGCCTGGCACAGGCGCCCCTACTGCTGCCGTGGAGCGAGGGCGCGCTGCTCGAGGCGCCGCGTGTGGCTCGCCGCGAGGAGCGGGCGATCGTGCTGCCCGTGGCGGTCGAGCCCTCGGGACCGCCCGCGGAGGTGAGGGACATCGCCGCGATCAGCTACGCGGCCAACCCTCGCAAGAAGGGCATCGACCGCGTGCTCGCGGCGTGGCGGTCGTTGCGCGCGGCCGGAGGCATGGAGTCGCAGGAGCTCGTGCTCGCAGGCGCTTCGGAGGCCGAGCTCGTGGCCGCCGGGCTGCGTGTGGGGACGCAAGAGGGTGTGCGGGTCGTGGGCGCGTTGCCCGCTGCGGAGTACCGCTCGCTGCTCAGACGCGCGCGAGTGTTCGTGTGCGCGCCGCGCCGCGAGGACTACGGCATCGCGCAGTTGGAGGCGCTCGCGGATGGGTGCCTTCTGGTCAGCACGCCCGCGCCAGGGCCGTACGCGGCGCTGCCGATCGCCAGGGCGCTCGACCCGCGCTTCGTCAGCGAGGACCTGCTCACCGCACTGCGGGTGGCGCTCGAGGATCCGCCGCTCGACTACCCGGCCCGCGCCCGCGCGGCGATCGCGCCGTTCGCACGCGACGCGTTCGATGAGGGTGTGGCTGAGGAGCTGCTGCCGAGGCTGATTCTCCACACGAAGGTGTGAGAGACAATGTTGCCCGAATCACTGTATTTAGTGGAATTGCCCATAGCGTTGTCTTAGGCTCGGCTGGTGTCGGCTTCCAGTCGCGCCAACCCCACGGCCAACATCGCTTCGAGCACCGTCGGGGTCGATTCGCGCGTGGCCGCGCGCTCTCGTTCGAGCTGGTCGCGCTGGAGCGGCCCCGCATGGGGAGCGATCGGCGCGACCGCGATGTTTCTCGCGCTCACCTGTTGGTGGCTGACGCAGGATCGCGGGATCCCCATTTACGATGCCGGGACACAGCTCGAAACGGCGCTCGAATATCGCAGCATGCTCGCGCGTGGGGACCTGCTGGGACCGTTCACCTTCGAAAACGTCTATCCGATCCTCGGCCACATCGTCGGCTCGGTCTCGGCGCTGATCGGTGGCATGAGCGTCGCCGCACCGATCGTCGGCGAGAACCTCGTGTTCGTGCCGCTGCTCGCGCTCGGCGTCTATCAGACTGCCCGCCTGCTGTTCGGCCAACTCGCGGGGATGCTCGCGGTCATGGTCGTGCTCGGCTCGCCGCTGATGATCTCCATGTTTCACGTGTTCCTGCTCGACGCGCCGCTCGTGGCGGCGGTGGCGATGGCGGTTTGGCTGGTGCTCGCGAGCGAGGACTTCAGTCGTGTGGGCGTATCCGCGCTCGCGGGGCTGGCCGTTGGGCTCGGCCTCAACATCAAGGTGCAGTTCGGGCTGTTCCTGTTTGGCCTGATCGTCATCGTGCTGTTGCACGGCGGGTGGCGCAACTGGCGCGGGTTCGCGGTCTTTTGCGCGGTTGCGCTGCTGTTCGGCACCCCCTGGTACATCCAGCACGCCTCAGAACTGCCGCGGATGATCGAACTGTCGAGCTCGGGACCTGGCACGCCTCCCGGCAACATCCCGCCGACGTTCTCCACGGAGAATCTGTTTTGGTACTTCTGGAGCGTCATGAACTCACAGCTGCTGGTGCCGCTGTGGCTGCTCGCGGCGGGAGGCACGGTGTGGCTGCTCGTCACAGTGGCGCGCGAGCGCGGGCAGAACGCGTTGCGGTTGGAGTTTCTCGCGGGAGGCATAGCAGCGTGGTTCATCGCCACGTACCCGGACTCTCACCACGACATTCGCTACGGCATGCCGCTGCTCGCCTATGTGGCGGTCGCCGCCACGGGTTGGATCGTGTCGTTGCCGCGCTTGGCGCGCATCGCGGCGATCGCGTTGCTCGCGTTCGGTGTGGGCGCTAACACGCTCGGCATCGACTTCGGGGTGGGAGATGACGCGAAGGTGAACCTCGTCTCCTCGCCTCCGCCCACTCAGCAGTTCCCCGAGCAGCTCGTGTTCTTTCAAACGACCGGCTTCCTCGCATCGGCGCCCAGCCGCGACGGCGACGTGCCGGCGCTGCTCGACGCGCTTCGCAACGAAGGAGTGAACACGGTCTCGTGGAACTTCGAACAGAGCCAGCTCCCCGACTTCTCCCTTGAAGGGATCAAACCGCTCGCGCGCATCGCCGGCCTGGAAAAGGCGATCACAGAACGCCCTCAATTCGTACCCCAGCCCAACGTGGCCACGCTCCTGCACGAAGCTGCGGGCGCGCGCACAGTGCCGCCCTGCACGCGCCTCAGCAACGGAACCGGCGTGTGGGTCGTCCGCTACGACGCCGCCGCTCGCAAGCTGGCGTTCTACTGCCCGTCGGGTCGTCCCCAGTACTACGGCGTAGGGACCGTCCGCTGAACTGCTCCAGCAGACGCCTATCAGCGCGAGACGAAGCGCCGCAACAACTTCCGAAACGCCGACCACGGAAGCGCGTTGGCCACGTCCGCGGCGCTCAGCCAGGCCCTGCGCGCCGTGGCGACGCCCCAGCGCATGTTCGCAAGCGTCGCGGTTCGGTGAGCGTCGGAGTCGATCAGCAGCCGCACGCCCGCGGCGCGCGCGGCGCGCGCGTGCACGTCTGAGAGGTCGCGCCGGGCGGGGTTGGCGTTGATCTCCAGCATCGTGTGAGCCGCCGCTGCCGCCGCGAACACCGCGTCGAGTTCGATCGCGTAGGGCGCCCGGCGCTCGATCAGCCGTCCGGTTGGGTGTCCGATCGCATCGACGAGCGGATGCTCGATCGCGGCGATCACGCGCTCGGTCATCGCCTGCTCGTCCATGCCGAAGGACGTGTGCACGCTCGCGATCACCCAGTCCAGCTGCGCGAGCAGCTCGTCCTCGTAGTCGAGCGAGCCGTCGGGGAGGATGTTCACCTCGCTGCCCGCGAGCAGCTCGATGCCCTCGATGCGCTCGTTCGCCTGCGCCACCAGCTCGATCTGGCGGCGCAGCCGATCCGGCGAGACGTCGTTGCCGAAGCCGTGGCTGGCGGAGTGGTCGGTGATCGCGAGGTACTCGTAGCCGCGCTCGCGTGCCGCGAGCGCCATCTCGGCGATCGTGTCGTGCCCATCGCTGGCGATCGTGTGGCAGTGCAGCTCGCCGCGAATGTCCTCCAGCTCGATCAGGCGCGGCAGGCCGTCCGCGCTCCTTGCCGCGTCGAGCTCGCCGCGGTTCTCGCGCAGCTCCGGCTCGATGTATGCGAGGCCGAGGCGCTCGTACACCTCCGCCTCGCTCGCATGCGTGTCGGTGGTCGCGGTGGCGTCGTCGAGGATGCCGTACTCGGATACGTGCAGTCCCCGTCGGACCGCGGCCTCGCGCAGCGCCGCGTTGTGTGCGCCCGAGCCGGTGAAGTGCTGCAGCAGGTTGCCGAGCTGTCCCGGCGCGGCGATCCGCAGATCCACGCCCACGCCCGAGTGCGTGCGCGCCTTCGCGCCCGCCTTGCCAGTGGAGCTGACGCGCTCGATCTCCTCGAGCTTTGCGAGGCTCTTCGCCAGCGTAGTCGGGCGGGTGGTCGTGGCGATCAGGTCTAGATCCTTCACGCTGTCGGTGAGGCGCCGCACCGAGCCCGCCAACTGCACGTGCGTCCCCGCTCCACCGAGCTCCGTCAGGCCCGTCACGAGCGCCTCGCCGATCTCCACCGCGCGCGGCAGCAGGATGCGCTGCGCGCTCGCCCCCGCCGGGCGCGCGTCCATCTCCTCGAGCGCCACCAGCACGCTCGCCTCGAACTTCGCGCCCAGGCCGCGCACCGCGCGCAGTCGCTGTGCCAGCGCCGCGTCGCGCAGGGCCTGCGGCGAGTCGATCCCCAGCTCGGAGTGCAGCAGCCGCGCGCGCTTGGGGCCCAGTCCCGGCAGTCGCGTGATCGCGATCAAGCCGGGCGGGAACTTCGCGCGCAGCCGCTCAGCGGAGGGGATCGTGCCCGTCTGATCGAGCGTGAGGATCTTCTCCTGCAGCGTCCTGCCGATCCCCGGCAGCTCCGTCGCGCGACCTGCGCGCGCGAGCGCGGCGACAGACACCGACGCCTCGCGTACGGCTTTCGCAGCGGAGCGGTAGGCGGCGACGCGGTGGACGATCGCCCCATCGAGCTCGTACAGATCGCCCAGCTCCTCGAACGCATCCGCGATTGCCGAATTCGACAGCTGGGGGTCGGCCACCACCCCAGGTTAGGACGCGCCGTCGCGGGAGCGCGCCGCGCGCGCCCCCCACTGACTAGGGTACGCCGACCGATGTCCGGCGTGCCCTGGCTGATACTGCCCACCTACAACGAGGCGGAGAACGTGAACGCGATGCTCACCGCCGCCGGTGAGGTGCTCGCGCGCGCCGCTCCGGACGGGTTTCGCGTGCTCGTGGTCGACGACGGCTCGCCCGATGGCACGGGGCGGATGGCCGATGAGATGGCCGCGCGACACGAGTGGGTGCAGGTGCTCCACCGCACGGAGAAGAACGGCATCGGTCCCGCGTATCTGGCTGGCTTTCGACACGCGCTGGACCACGACGCCGCATACGTGATGGAGATGGACTGCGACTTCTCCCACGACCCCGCCGATCTCGCGCGGCTGCTGCAGGCCGTCTACGACGGCGCCGACCTCGCGCTCGGATCGCGCTACGTGCCCGGCGGCGGCGTCAGCGACTGGGGGCTGCTGAGGAGATTCATCAGCCAGGGCGGCTCCGCCTACGCGCGCCTCGTGCTCGGCCTCGACGTGCGCGACCTCACGGGCGGCTTCAAGTGCTTCAGGCGCGAGGTGCTCGAGGCGATCCGCTTCGACCACGTGCGCTCGCAGGGCTATGCCTTTCAGGTCGAGCTGACCTATCGCGCGGTGCAGGCCGGCTTCGACGTCGTGGAGGTGCCGATCGTGTTTCGCGACCGCCAGCACGGCCAGAGCAAGATGTCGTGGCGCATCGCCGCTGAGGCGATGTGGCTGGTGCCGGGCCTGCGCTTCAGGTAGTCGCCGCAACGGCCGATGCCGGTTACATGGATGCGTCCGCATACGCGTTCGCCCACGGCGTGCGCCATACCCGCGCGACGCTGCGCGCTTGGCAGCGGACCCCGGGGCGCGTGGTCGGCCGCTGGGCCGCCGGCTCGGCGGCGGCGTCCACGGGGCTGCTCGCGGCGGTGCTCGTCATCGCCTCACTGGACCACGGCTACCAGCAGATCGTCAGTCTGCGCCCGCCGTTCGGGGTCGGCGACGG
>CAWEXM010000002.1:0-577314 GCA_963813055.1 uncultured Solirubrobacteraceae bacterium | reverse complement strand
TCGACCGTCAGGTAGGGGGTGCCGGCGCGGGAGATCTGGCGCTCCTTGCGCGTGCACGCGAACAGCGCGTCGACCTCCTCCTGGTCGCGCAACGTGGCGACGCTCGATGCGAACTCGGGAGCGGGATGGGTGGCGGAAGGCACGGAGCCATGATGTACGGTGGTTCGGATGCAACCCCTCATCTGGGACCGCCGTCCGGATGGCCTCAGGGCCCCGGCCATGGTGTGCGCTTTCGAGGGCTGGAACGACGCTGGCGACGCGTCCTCGAGCGCCGTGTCGTTCCTCGCCGCGTCGCTCGGCGCGCGCCGTTTCGCACGGATCGACTCGGAGGAGTTCTTCGACTTCCAGACCAACAGACCGTCGATCCGCTTTGGAGAGGATGAGAAGCGGGAGATCGCGTGGCCGACCGTTGAGATCTTCGAAGCCCGTGCGCCGCGCGCCCAGCGCGATCTCGTGCTCGTGCAGGGCATCGAGCCGTCGATGCGCTGGCGGGCGTTCTGCGCGCACATCGTCGACCTCGCGGAGGCGCTCGGGGTGCAGATGGTGGTCTCGCTGGGCGCGCTGCTGGGTGACATGCCCCACACGCGCCCCGTGGCGATGACGGGCCACGCCTCCGACGCGGCGCTGCTCGAGCGCCTCGCGCTGCCGTCCTCCAGCTACGAGGGCCCCACGGGGATCGTGGGCGTGCTTCACACCGCATGTGCCGACGCGGGACTGCCGTCGGCGAGCCTGTGGGCGTCGGTGCCCCACTACGTAGCCGCGGCCGCCAACCCGAAGGCCGCGCTGGCGCTGCTCAGGAGGGTGGAAGTGCTGATCGGCGTGTCGGTTGACGTGTCGGAGCTGGAGTCCGCCGCGGCGGACTACGAGCGGCAGGTGGGGCTGGCGGTGCAGAGCGACCCCGACATCCAGGCGTTTGTGGAGCGCCTGGAGCAGGCCGCCGACAGCGAGGATCAGTCCTCCACGGAGGACGTTCCGTCGGGCGACGCGCTGGCGCGGGAATTCCAGCGCTTCCTCAGACAGCGGGGGCGGGAGGGGAAGTAGCCCGCGCCCGCGGCTACGCCTCCGCCGCGGGGCAAACGATCCGGTAGTCGCAGATCGAGCACGCGGCGCGCGAGGGGGTCGGCTCGAACGCCTGCGCGAGGATGCCCTCGCCCACCTCCAGCACGATCGCTTCGACTGCCTCCGCGTCGCGCTGATCGCGCGGCACGGGGACCTTGAGGTCGTCGAGCACGTAGTAGTAGGCCTGGCGCGAGGACTCCAGCTGCCACGCTTCCCGCGCCGCGAGCGCATACAGCGACAGCTGCACGTCGTCCCTCAGCTGCTCCGCGGTCTTCGGGCGCGAAGTCTTGTAGTCGATCAGCTCGTACTCCGCGTCGTCGGCGCCCGCGACGCGGTCCACCCGGTCGACGCGCCCGCGCAGGTGGTGCGGTCCGACCCTGAAATCGAACTGGCGCTCGAACCACACCGGCTCGGCGTCGTCGTCGTCGAGTCGAGCGTGGTAGTGGGTCAGCGCCGTCTGGGCCTTCTCCAGTAACTCGCGCTCGTGCGCGCTGTCGCCGAAGCCGCTTCGACGCCAGCCCGCATCGAGCAGGTCGAGCATCTGCGCGAGCGTGGTGCGCTCGTCGGAGTGGTAGCGCTCGAGCACCTGGTGGACGACGATGCCGAAGCGCTGGTGAATCGTCTGCTCGGTGGGGATGCGCAACACGCGCGCGAACTTGTACTTCAAAGGACAGCTGCGATAGGTCTGGATGTCCGACGCGGACAGTCCCAGCCCGACCCCTCGGCGCGGCAGGAACGGCCCCAGCGAGTGCTCCTCGCGCGGTTGCAGCGCCTGCGCGCGAGCACGCTCGTCGCCGTCGCCGCTCAACAGCGTGTCATCGAGGGTGGAGGTCTGGAAGATCTCGCGCTCCAGCGGGGTGGTGGCGGCGATGAGACGCGCGTTGACATCCGCGAGCGCGTCCGCCAGCCCCTGCCCGTCGGGCCGCTGCAGCAGCGCCGACAGCTTCAACAGCTCCAGGTAGCGAACCACGCCGTGAGAGATGTCCAGGTCGGTGTCGAGGCGCAGCTCGCCCAGGCGCCCGCCGATGCGCGCGACGCTTCCCAGCACCTCCTCGCGCAGCAGATGCAGCGTGGTCTGGAGCTGTTCGTCGAGCGCATCTGTGGAGATGGACCCCTGCGCCTCGCATGCCTCGCCCTGCGAGGCGTCGGCGAGGACGTCTCCCTGAGACTGCTCGGGCTGTGCCTCTGGAACCACCGTGGCAAGGTGGCGCGCCAGGTCGCGGGTGCTAGACCCCGGACGCTCACGCACGAACTCAACCGCCAGGGCACGTAGGCGCTCGAGGCTCGCCCGCTGCGCCGCGGCTTCCTCGGGCACAAGCAGCGAGCGGCCGCGCAGACCGAGGCGCTCGATCAGCCCAGCCAGAAACACATCCGGCGCAACGACGTCCAGCTCGCTCGCCGCGCTGCGATGCAGCTCCACGAAGCGCTGGATGCGTTCGCGCGCCTCGGGGGGAATCTGCGGCGACTCGGTCGCGGCGGCGAGACCCACCACGAGGTCGAGCTTGCGTCGGCGCGCGACCTGGATCACGCGCGCGAGCTCCACCTGGCGCAGCTCGATAGGGGGCCTGGACAGCGCGCGCACGACCGCGGCCGCGTCCTGCGGGTCGACGAGCAGGCGCATCCATGCGAGCACGTCTCGCACCTCCGCGCGCTTGAGGAATCCACCCCCCTGCTCGACACGCGCTTGCAGCTGCGACGGAGGGGGCGCGATCTTGGAGCCGGACACAGCTCAAAGGTTACGCGCGGGACAGTGCAGCCGCCGGGCTACGCTCTTGGAGTGGACGTGATCGATTGGGGCACCGCCCAGCGGATCGGAGAGCTGATCGCCGGCTCGCCGCCGCACGGGGGCGTGCGCGCCGCGACGGTGGAGCCACTGGCGCACGATTTCGCGCGGCGGGTGAGCGAGTACAGCGGCCTGGAGCTGCCCGGGCAACTGCCCGCGCTCGAGGCCGTCGATCGCTCGGAGTGGATCGCGGCGAACCTCAAGAGCATGCGTCCGCTGCTCGCGCCGCTGACCGAGCGGATGGGGCAGGACAGCGGCTTTCTCGCCGGGCCGCTGCGCTCGGCCTCGGGGCTGCTGCTGGGAACGCAGGTGGGCGCGTTGACGGGAATGCTCTCCCAGCGGGTGCTCGGCCAGTACGACCTCGCGCTGCTCGACGCGACTGTCGCGCCGCGACTGCTGCTGCTCGCGCCGAACCTCGCGCAGGCGGCGCGCAATCTGGGCGTCGATCGCGACGAGCTGGTGCTGTGGGTGACGATCCACGAGATCACGCACGCGGTCCAGTTCTCAGGGGCGCCGTGGCTGCGCGAGCACATCGGCGGGATGCTCGAGGAGCTGCTCGACGGCCTGCAGGTGAGCATCGCGGGGGCAGAGGAGAAGGACAAGCAGCGTCATGGCGGCTGGGCGAAGAGCGTGCGAGATGGGCTGGGCGGACTCGGCGGTCGGGTGCCGAACCCGGCGGAGTTGCGCGAGATGCTCGAGCGCGCCAGGCGCGGACAGCTGCTGCGGCTGACGCTTGGCGAGAGCCGCTGGCAGCTGGTCGAGCGCATGCAGGCGGCGATGTCGCTGATCGAGGGGCACGCAGAGCACACGATGGACGCGATCGGCGCCGAGGTCCTTCCCTCGCTGCCGAAGCTGCGCGCCGCGATGACCCGCCGGCGCGAGCAGCGCGGCCTGCCCTGGCGAGTGCTCGAGCGACTTCTCGGGCTGGAGCTGAAGATGCGCCAGTACGAGGTCGGGCGGCGCTTCTGCGACGAGGTCGTGAGCACCGGCGGACCACCGTCACTGGCGCGCGCGTGGAGCGGGCCTCACGCGCTGCCCAGCACCGCGGAGCTCGAGCGACCCGAGCAGTGGGTTGCTCGGATGGACGCCGACGGCGCCGGCCCGGATGGGCCTGCACGAACGCATGTTCCTCCTGTTACAAGCTAAACGACGGAAGATCCCGTAGTTACAGGCTTTTCACGTACTGCTACGATCGTCGTGTAACGATCTTCTTCAAGCGGGTTACAAACAGGTGTTCGGTCGCCCAGCAGGGCACCGAACCCCCACAGAGCAAGCACATACCCGCGTCCTCGCACTCGGCGAGACATAGATAGGAGCCCTTCAGATGCCCACCGCCCCCGCAACTTCCCCCAAAGCGACCAAGCCCCGCGCCAAAGCCGCGAGCAAACCGCGCGCTGCCAGCAAAGCCCGCGCAGCCAGCGGCACTACGAAAGCGAAGGCCACGCACGCCAAGGGCGCCCGCACCCGCGCAACCAACCAGGCCAGCTCGGCCGTGCGCCAGACGCGGACCGCAACCCGCGAGACCGCCGGCGTGTTCGGCGACTACGCCGAGCGCGCAGTGCTGATCCCCGTCGGCGCCGTGCTGATCGCGCGTGAACGCGTCGTCGAGACCGTCAGCGACACCGTCTCGACGTACGGCTCCACCTCCAAGGCCCAAGCCCAGCTGCGCCGCTTCGAGCGCCGCGGCGTGACGGCGCGCAACCGCCTCGAGCGCGAGGTGCGCAAAGCGCGCGTCCGCGTCGAGCGCGAACTGCGCCAGCGCCGGCGCGTGGTGGAGAGCGCCGTCAGCGACATCGACGCCCGACGCGAAGCGATCGCCAAGAACGGCAGCGAGCTGGCCAACAAGGTCCCGGAGTACGCGAACCGCGTGCCCGAGCTGGCAAGCAAGGTCCAGGAGCGCATCCTCAGCCTGGTCTAAGCCACACCCTTCCCCGCCCCGGCCTGGAGATGCCGGTAGCGGAAAGTCTGCCGACCTCATATCCCGTCGGCAGTAGCAGCACCCTCTCCTCCCTCGATCCGCGGGCGGCCCCCACCGCCCGCGGATCACTTTAAGGGGTGGGCACGGGCTCGCCGGCACCGGTTTGCCACAATGGCTTCTCGTGGTCGGCAAGGATGAGATTCTCAAGGCGCTCGAGGTCGTCATCGACCCGGAGCTGCATCGCTCGATCGTCGAGCTGGACATGGTCCGCTCGATCGAGCCCAACCCAAACGGGGTGGTCGACGTGACCGTCTCGCTGACCACCCCCGGGTGCCCGATCAAGGGCCACTTCCAGACCTCTGTGGCCGACGCCGTGGGCGCGCTCCAGGGGGTGACGCACGTGAACGTGTACTTCGACGTGCTCACCGACACGCAGAAGGCCGCGCTGCAGCAGAAACTCGGCCGCGCGAGCCTGCCCGCGGGAGCGCTGGCGCAGGTGGGCAACGTCCTGTGCATCGGCTCCGGCAAGGGCGGCGTGGGCAAGTCCACGCTCACGGCCAACCTCGCGGCCGCGCTCACCAGCGAAGGAAAGCGCGTGGGCATCCTCGACGCGGACGTGTGGGGCTACTCGATCCCACGTATGTACGGGCTCGGCGCAACCAGACCAGACGTCTCCGCGGCGCGCAAGATCGTCCCGCTCGAGTCCCACGGCGTGAAGATCATGTCGATCGGCTTCTTCGTGGAGGAGGACGCGGCGGTGGTGTGGCGCGGGCCGATGCTGCACAAGGCGCTCACGCAGTTCCTCCAAGATGTCGAGTGGGGCGCGCTCGACTACCTGCTCGTGGATCTCCCCCCTGGCACCGGGGACGTGTCGATGACGCTCGCGCAACTGCTCCCCCAGGCTCAGTTCATGATCGTCACCACGCCCCAGGCGACCGCGCAGAAAGTCGCCCGCCGTTCGGCGCAGATGGCGCACAAGGTCTCCCTCGAGATCGGCGGCGTGATCGAGAACATGTCCAGCTTCACCACGCCCTCGGGCGAGCGCTTCACGATCTTCGGCGAGGGCGGCGGACAGGAGCTGGCGGACGAGCTCGACGTGCCGCTGCTGGGCAAGGTGCCGCTGACGATGCCGCTGCGCGCGCAGGCCGACGACGGCATCCCGCTCGTGATCGAGGACCCCGACGACCCCGCCTCGCAGGCGATTCGCCAGGTGGCGCGCGGGTTGATCGCGCTGGCGCCGGCGCAGCTGCCGGTGCTCCCCATCCTCGATGTCGTACCCCCCGACGTGCCCGAGCCGGCCGAGAGCCGCAAGCCGGTGGGCATGTCGTTGCCGATGGCCTGACGCGCCCTCGCGCGCCGCAAAACGGCAGCACAAACAGCGCCATCGCACGCGCGGATCGACGCGATTCTCGAGTCCGAGACAATCACGACAATCGCTGGCTTTGGGAAATTCCACGCTATAGGGTCGTCCCGGTAATCACCCGATCCAGGCAGGAGACAACGGGTTCCCATGGCACGCAGACTCAGCTTCATCGTCCTTCTCGTCGCGCTCTTCGTCGGCGGTTGCGGCGGCCAGAGCGCCAAGGACAAGTTGATCGCGCAGGCGGACCCGACCTGCAAGCAGGTGAACGAAAGACGCGCAGCGGCAAACGCATCCCTCGGCAACGTGACGACCCTGAAGGGCAAGGGGACGCTCGCCAAGGTCGCACAGACCGCTCCCGCGCTCTCCAAGTTCCAGCACGAAGCCGTGGCCAAGCTCACAGCGCTGAAAGCCCCCTCCTCGATGTCCAAGGACTGGCAGACGATGCTCTCGGGCCTGCAGCAGCTGGCCAACTACACGGCGCAGCTCGGCTTCGTCGCGAAGGCGAACAAGCCCGCGTTCGGGGAAAAATTGATCGTCACGAGTCGCGAACTTCAGAAGCAGCTGATCGCGCTCGCCAAACGCGACGGATTCCAGCACTGCGGGCGCCTCACCTGACGTGCCGCGACGCGCCGTGCGCTCGCTGATGCGGGTCTCGTTCGCCGTAGCCTCACACGACTCTGACCGCCGCTAACGTGTCGAGGGAAAGCGCCGTGCATCCCGCTTGACAAGCACGTCCCAGCTGAGAGGATCGACTTCGACATGCCAGTACGAGACCAGGGCGAGAAGGAGCCCACCGCAGCGGAGAACGGCCAGGACGCCGAGGCGCTCGCCGATCCCGGCGCGGACGCTGCGGGGAACGGCGCGGTCGCATCGTCCCCGGAGGGGGAATTCGACGAACGCCGCGCGAAGATGGAGCGGCTGCGAGCGGCGGGAATCGACCCCTACCCGCCCGTCAGCCTGTGGGAGGAGCGCGAGCGGATCGCGGACGTGCTCGCCGCGCACGACCCCGCGGCGCTCGCCGCCGGCGAGCACCCCGACCTGCGCCACCGCGTGGCCGGGCGGTTGATCTCCCGTCGTGGGCACGGCAAGACCGCGTTCCTCGACGTGCGCGACCTCTCCGGTCAGGTCCAGGTGGTGGTGCGCGTGGACGCGCTCGGCCAGGAGACGTACGACCGCATTCTCAATCTCGACATCGGCGACATCGTCGCGATCGACGCCTGCGTGTACGTCACCCAGCGCGGCCAGCTTGCGCTGGCGGTGCTCGAGTGCACGCTTTTGACCAAGACGCTGCGCCCACCGCCGGACAAGCACCACGGCCTCGGCGACACGGGTACGCGCTACCGCTACCGCGAGCTCGACCTGATCGCCAACGAGGAGACGCGCGAGCTGTTCGTCACGCGCCACAAGATCGTCTACGCGATCCGCGAGTGGCTGAACGAACGGAACTTCGTGGAGGTCGAAACGCCCGCGCTGCAGTCGCTCGCCGGCGGCGCCGGCTCGCGGCCGTTCACCACTCACCACAACGCGCTCAACCGCGACCTGTATCTGCGCATCTCCGTGGAGCTGTTCCTCAACCGCTGCATCGTCGGCGGCATGGAGAACGTGTACGACATGGGCAAGGTGTTCCGCAACGAGGGCATCTCGCCGAAGCACAGCCCCGAGTTCACGATCATCGAGTTCATGTGCGCGTACTCCGACTACAACGACGTGGCCACCGTGACCGAAGAAATGTTCCGCGAGGTGGCCCTGCGCTCGATCGGGCGAACGACGATCGAACGAAACGGCGAGGAGATCGACCTGGCCAAGCCGTGGCGGCGGGTGACGATGCGCGAGCTGATCCTCGAGCGCTTCGGCCTGGACTTCATGGAGTCCACGCGCGATCAGCTCGCCGAGGTGCTCGACGGACCGATCGAGCAGGAGGCCACGTGGGCTGAGGTCGTTGCGGACATCTACTCGGAGAAAATCGAGTCCACGATCAACCAGCCGACGCACGTGTTCGACTTCCCGCTCGAGCCGTTCCCCATCACCAAGCGCCACTCCGTGCACCCTGAGCTGGGCGAGCACTTCGACTCGGTCATCGGCGGGATCGAGCTCGTCAGCGGCGACACCGAGCTGAACGACCCCGTCGACCAGTGGCAGCGGTTCGTCGATCAGCGCAAGCGGCGCATGATCGACGACGCCGACGTGCCGCACCCCAACGACGAGGAATACGCGCGCGCGCTCGAGTACGGCTACTCGCCCACCGCTGGCGGCGGCATGGGCGTGGACCGCCTCGTGATGATCCTCACCGAACGCGACACGCTGCGCGAGGTGATCCCGTTCCCGATCGTCAGGGATCTCGCGTGAGCTCCTCGAAGCTCGACCTCGACCCCGGCGTCGTGGCCGCGTGCCGCGAGGCGGCCAAGCAGATCGCCGAGCAGGTCATCGAGAAGACCGACGGGCGCACGACGGTGTCGGTCGAGCGCAGCGTCACGCGCCTGCTCGGCGTCGATGGCGCCAACGACCTGGAGGTGCCGCTGCCGAACGTGCTCGTCGACCACGTCCACGACCGCGGCGGCCTGGCCAAGGGGATCGCGCACTGGCTCGGCAACGCGATGATCCAGACCGGACGCAGCCCGCAGCAGATCGCCGAGGCGGTGAGCGCGGGCGAGCTGGAGTTGTGCGCGATGGAGTTAGCCGAGGAGTCAGCGATCCACGAGCGCGTCAGCGAGGAGGGCGGCGCGCGGCTGCGCGAGATCGCGCAGCGCTTCCAGGCGCGACGCGCGATGCGCGAGCGTCTCGGCGACGGCCACGCCCCGCTGCGCTACGTGCTCACGGCGACGGGCGACGTGTACGAGGACGTGGTGCACGCGAAGGCCGTCGCGCAGGCCGGCGGCGACATCGTGGCGGTGATCCGCTCCACCGCGCAGAGCCTGCTCGACTACGTCCCCTACGGCCCCACCACCGAGGGCTACGGCGGCACGTTCGCCACGCAGGCCAACTTCCGCATCATGCGCGAGGCGATGGACGAGTGGTCGGAGACCCACGGGCGCTACGTGCGCCTGTCGAGCTTCTGCTCGGGGCTGTGCATGTCGGAGATCGCCGCGATGGGCGCGTGGGAGGGCTTCGACAACATGGTCAACGACGCGCTCTACGGCATCCTCTATAGAGACATAAACATCGTTCGTGGCCTGATCGACCAGCGCGTCTCGCGCATGATCAACGGCTACTTCGGCGTCGTCATCAACACCGGCGAGGACAACTACCTGCGCACCGCCGACGCCGTCGAGGCGGCGCCCTCGGTGACGGCGTCGCAGTTCATCAACCACGAGCTCGCGCGCTCCTCGGGCGTGCCCGACGCGCAGATCGGGCTGGGCGACGCGTTCGAGATCGACACGCCCGTGAAGAACGGCCTGCTGTTGGAGTGGGCGCAGGCGCAGCTCACGCGCGAGCTGTTCCCCGACTGTCCCGTCAAGTACATGCCGCCGACGCGGCACATGGACGGCAACCTGTTCCGCACGCACGCGACCGACGCGCTGTTCAACCTCGTGACGATCGCCACCGGGCAGGGCATCCAGACGATCGGCGTGCCCACCGAGGGGATCTTCACCCCCCACATCCACGACCGCGTGCTCGGCCTGCAGAACGTCGAGTACGTGTTCAACACCGCGCACGACCTCGGCGAGGAGATCGAGTTCAAGCGCGGCGGCATCATCCAGACCCGCGCGCAGCAGGTGCTCGCGGGCGCGCACGAGCTGCTCGAGCGGATCGCGCAGACGGGCCTGTTCGAGGCGATCGAGAACGCCACGTTCGGCGACGTCAGCCGCGGCGTCGACGAGGGCCGCGGGATCGAGGGGATCGTCGACACGGACGCCGCGTACTTCAACCCGGTGGTCGAGCTGATGCGCGCACCCGCCGCGACCGGGCCGGCGCGACCCGCGGGCGAGGCCAGCTATGCCTAGCCACCTGAGGACGGTCGACCTCACAGCGGTGAAGCCCTACGCCGACCACCTCGACGACGGGCTCGTGCAGATGAGCTTCACGCTGCCCGTCCCCCACTCGCTCGCCGCGCGCAAGGCAGCGCTGGAGCTGGCGGGCAGGATGGGCTTCGAGGAGCCGGAGGTCGTCCACTACGAGTCGCTCACCGACGGCTACACGTACTTCGTGATGTATGGGCGCTGCGCGCACACGGTCGACTTCACCGTGCTGCAGGGCGAGGGCTTCGACATCGAGTACATGAGCGCCGAGGAGGTCGAGCGCTTCGCCGCCGAGCACATCGGGCGCAAGATCGTCGTCGTCGGCGCGAGCACCGGCTCGGACACGCACAGCGTGGGCATAGACGCGATGCTCAACCTCAAGGGCTATCACAGCCACCACGGCCTGGAGGGCTACCACTCCTTCGAGACGTACAACCTCGGCAGCCAGGTGCCCAACAGCGTGCTCGTGGCGAAGGCCATCGAGGTGGACGCCGACGCGATCCTCGTCTCCCAGACGGTCACGCAGCAGAACCTGCACGTGCACAACCTCACCGAGCTCGTGGAGATGGTCGAGGCGGAGGGTCGTCGCAGGCAGATGATCCTCGCCTGCGGCGGGCCGCGCGTGTCGAACGAGCTCGCCAAGGAGCTCGGCTACGACGCGGGCTTCTCCAAAGGCACATACCCAAACCACCTGGCCACGTTCCTCGTGCGCGAGCTCGCAGCGCGGGTGTCCGAGTGCTCCTCTCCGAGCTGACATCCTCTGCGCGCCGACTCGCGCTGGTGGGCCTGGCGAAGAACACCGGCAAGACCGTCGCATTGGGCACTCTGCTGCGAGAGCTCGAAGCCGACGGCCGGCACGTGGGCGTCACTTCGGTGGGGCGCGACGGCGAGGAGCGCGACGTGATCGACTTCCGCATCGAGAAGCCGCGCATCGAGCTGCCCGGCGGGAGCCTCGTGGCGACCACCGACGGCCTGCTGCGAGCGAGCGGCCTGCCGCACGAGCTGCTCGAGGAGACCTCGATCCGCACGCCGCTCGGCCGCGTGCTGATCGCCCGCCTGCGCGGCCCCGGCGCAGTCGAGGTGGCGGGACCGAGCGCTGCCGCGGACGTGCGCGAGGTATCCGATGCGATGCTCGCCCACGGCGCCGAGCAGGTGTTGATCGACGGTGCGATCGACCGCCGCGCCGCCTCCTCGCCAGACGTCGCCGACCAGCTCGTCATCTCCACAGGCGCCGTCCTGCACGAGGACATCGACGAAGTCGTGTTACAGACCAGAGACGCCATCGACCTGGTGCTGCTGCCGAGCGTCGAGGAGAGCTCGCCGCTGCGAGCGCTCGTCAACGCCCGCGACGCCGCACGCAGCCTGCTCGTCGACGATCGCGGCGAGCCGCTCGAGCTCCCGGAGCGCTTCGCCCTCTGCGCCGAGGCCGCCGCGATCGGCGAACTGCTCGACGCGAACCCAAACGCGCGCTCGCTGCTGGTCTCCGGCGCGCTGCCCGATCGATTCCTGCGCGATCTGCTGCACGCCGCCACGCGACGTCGACGCGAGCTCGCCGTCGTCGTCGCCGACTCCACGCGCGTGTTCCTCTCCAAACGCGGTCCAGCCTGGTATCGCCGGCAGGGGATCCACATACAGGTCCTCGAGCCGATCGACCTGGCCGCCGTCACCGTCAACCCGGTCGCGCCCGGCTCGCACCGCTTCGACTCCGCCCAGCTGCGCTCCCTGATCGAAGCCGTGCTGCCGGGGATAGGGGTCTTCGACGTGCTCGATCCCAGCTACCCAGCCGCCGCGCTTCTCGCGCACTGACGCGCCCGCCTCGCTGCCCTGAGCGCCCGCAAGCGTGCGCTGCAGCTCCCGTTACGCGCGGCGATAGTGAACTTCGAGCGAGCCAGCCGCGACGGCCGATCCGGAGATCGCGCCCACCGCCGTCGCCACAGTTGCGCCCTTCGGCACCTTGATCTGAGACTTCAGCGCGTATAGGCGCACGAAGTAGGTCGCGTTGATGCCTTTTTCTGGGCACATCACGCGACTGTCGCTCGCGATGACCGAGCCCTTCGGAACAACGCCCGCTTTCAGCGCGTGAAGCGTCGGCTTCAAGCCTGTCACCGCCGCCTGCGGCGACAGCTGGGGCGTGCCTCCAGCGGTCGAGACGAAGAACACGACCAGCGCCAGACCCGCCGTATTGGCGGGCAGCGAGCCCCACTGCAGCGGCGGCACTCCGATCTTCGGGTTACACGCGTACTTGTTCGGCAAGACATGGGTCTTCGGCAGCACTGAGCTGGTGAGCACAAAGGTCGGCAGCTTGGGCGCGGGCGCCGTAGCGGGTTTTGTACTGCCACAACCGCTGAGCGTCAGCGCCAGCGCAGCCGCTCCCAGCGCCAGACGGCCTGCACTCACTGCGCGATTCTCGATCTTCATGGTTGGGACAGCCTCCGCTCGCGTCACCTTGACAATCGGGCGACTGTACTCAGCGGGACAAGCATGTTCAACTGATTTGACACATTGTCTCTCACCTCTCGTGGGGTGATGTCGATCCCCAGAACGACCGGAGCCCGCCGCTTGCGCGACGGGCTCCGAGTCACATCATCAGACGCACCAGGTGCGTCGGATACTGCCTATCTAGTGTTCGCGGACTGCTTCGGCACCAGCCTGCTCCAGCGTTCCACTCAGGATCGCCGTGTTGTTGCCAGCGGCGGCCGGGAGGCCGAGTTTGGCGTTGATGATCGGGTCGAGCAGGAGTTCCACGAGGAACCCGCCACAGCCCGTCGCTCCAGGCGCCGCGAACGAGTTGTTCACGAGCGAGTTGTTGGAGATCTTCAGGATCTGACCGCCACCGACGACCGAGATCGTGCCCAGTTTGCCTTTGATGGGTTTGTTCGGAAGCGGCGGAGCCGTCGTACCGGTCGTGAATGCGATCACGATCGGGTGCGCGTTCGATCCGAGGTAGCAGGAGCTGCCCAGGAACGGGTTTTCCAGGTGCACCTTCACCGGGAGTTCGAGCGCCGTGCCGGTTTCGGAGAGCAGGTTGGCCTCGTTCAGACCAATCGAGCTCGCCGGAGCGGCCAGTTCGGTCGTCTCCGTGGCACCCGTGAAGCTGTTTTCGAAGAACAATTCGCACGCAACGCGCTCGAAGAATTCTTTGATTTCTTTGCAGTTGATCAGACCCGCGAGACCGCCGGGCACCGTCTGCGGCGAATGCGAAATCGTCACGCCGTTGGCAGCACCGACGAATTTCAGCGCACCGGTTTCTTCGTTTTCGATGAACCCGCCCTGCAGCGTGATCGGGTTCGTGATCGGCACTTTCTGTTTGCCGGCCACGAATTCGCCGCTTTCGCTCTTCGCCCACAGGCACGCGCTGAGTTCAGCGTTGCTCAGCGGACACTGCGCGAACACCGCAAATTCACCTTCCGGCGTCGCCATCGCCGGTGAGGCCACGGTCAGAGCCACGACTGTGGCCGCAAGCGCCATGGAGGTGCCCAACAGGCGACCCCTCCCCAAGCGCGTAACTATCGATTTCATCAGATCTCCCACTCTTCGTATGTATGGCTTTTATCCCTGCTTTACTGCTTGGCTAGCGTAGCCATCTCGCGTGGCGCTCGCACGTCGTGTTTCCGACTTCCGAACTTCCCTAACTATGGACGGGGCTCCAGGAGTCCCGCAGCACGGTTCGATCGAGTGGTCAGAAACGCACCTGGGCAACGTTTCTCGCGGTTTTCGGCCCCATTTCCGGGGCGGATTGCAATGTTCGCCGCGCGCGCCATGCTGCTTGTCCTGTGAGCACGACCGTCGAAAGCCCTGCCCGCATCACGCGCGAGCCGAGCGCGCCGCCGCCGACGGTCTCCGTCGTGATCCCGTGCCTCAACGAGGCCGAGAACATCGAGCAGTGCGTCGAGCTGGCGCTCCACACGATGGAGCTGGCGGGCATCCTCGGCGAGGTCGTCGTCGCCGACAACGACTCCGAAGACGGCAGCGGCGAGCTGGCGGCCCGGGCGGGCGCACGCGTGGTGCACGAGCCCAGGCGCGGCTATGGGAGCGCGTATCTCGCCGGATTCGCCGCCGCGCGTGGCAGGTACATCGTGATGGCCGACGCCGACCTGACGTACGACTTCGGCGAGATCCCGCGGTTCCTGGCGGAGCTGGAGGCGGGCGCGGACATGATCGTCGGCGACCGCATGAAGAACATCCACCCGGGCGCGATGCCGTGGCACCACCGCTACATCGGCAACCCGCTGCTGTCGCGCTTTCTAAATCTGCTGTTCCACACCGGCGTGAGCGACGCCCACTGCGGCATGCGCGCTTTCCGCAGGGACCGCCTGGAGGCGCTCGACCTGCGCACCACGGGGATGGAGTTCGCATCGGAGATGGTCATCCGCGCCGCGAAGGCCAAACTCGTGGTGCGCCAGCTGCCGATCGAGTACCGCCCCCGCGGCGGGGAATCGAAGCTGTCGAGCTTCCGCGACGGCTGGCGCCACGTACGCTTCCTGTTGCTGCACGCCCCCAACCACCTCTTCATCCTGCCCGGCGCGCTGATGTCGCTGCTCGGCGCCCTGATCTCCCTGACCGTGCTCGCGCACGTCCACGCGCTCGGACGCGACTGGGATCTGCACACGCTGATCGGCGGGTCGCTGCTGCTGATCGTCGGCACGCAGGTCGTCAGCCTGGGGCTGTGCGCACACGCGTACGCCACGTACTTCATGGGCGAGCGCGACGCGTGGTTCGACCGCGCACGCGAGCGGCTGCGGCTGGAGCACGGCCTGCTGCTCGGCGGCGCGGTCACGCTCGTCGGATTGGCGATGATCGTCGCGATGGCGATCGACTGGATAGCGCGCGGCCTGGGGAGCCTGTCCGAGGAGCGCGTCGCGATCGTGGCCGCCACACTGCTCGTGATAGGTATCCAGATCATCTTCTCCTCCTTTCTGCTCAGCATCCTCGGGCTACGTCGCGACTGATGCTCCGCGTCCGGCTCGGGCTCGCCGCGGGGCTGGTGGCGACTGCGGTGGCGCTGACACTCGTGTTGACGCGAGCGCCGCTCGTCGTCGCCGGCAGCAACAACGTGGCGGCGAACTTCGCCATCACCTTCACGCACGGTAACGAACGGGCCTGCCAGCCGGGCGGAACGGTGCCGCAGGGAACGGAGGCGATCCGCGTGTCGTTGTCGCCCAACATCGGGCCTCGCGTGGCGCTCAAGCTCACGGCCGGCTCGAGGACGATCACCGAAGGCACGCGCGCCGCCGGGTGGGGCGTCGACGAAACCGTCACCGTGCCCGTCAAGAGGGTCGCTCGCACGACCGCCAGCACGCGCATCTGCACGACCATCGGCCCCGCCGTCGAAGGCGTCCAGGTCAACGGAGAACAGGTCGAAGCATCCGGCGGGCGCCGTACCTACCGGCTGCGGATGGAATACCTGCGCCCCGGCAGCAGCTCGTGGCTGTCGCTCGCCTCCTCGATCGCCAGTCGCATGGGTCTCGCCCATGCACCCACCGGAGCGTGGCCCGCATATCTCGCCATCCTCGCGATGCTCGCCGTGTGCGTCATCGCCTCACGGCTCGTGCTGCGGGAGCTGCGGTGAACCTGCGCGGCGCCTCCTCGCCAGCCGGGACGCCTGCAGACCCGGTGCCGATCGAGCCGTCCGCTGGGCCGCCAATCGAGCCGCCGCAATTCCCCGCCGGCGCGACGGCGGCTCCGAGCAGGCCCGCGCGCGGGCGCTTGGCGCGGCTGCGGGGATCGATGCGAGCGACGCTCGCTGGGATACCGCGCGCCGCGTGGTCGTGCGCGGCGATCGCGGCCCTCAGCGCGGCCTGCTGGTCGATCATCACGCCGCCCTTCCAAGCGCCCGACGAGCAGGCGCACTTCACCTACGCCCAGTACCTCGCCGAGACCGGACGCCTTCCAAGCTCCAACGCCGATACGTACTCACCCGAGGAGAACGCGGTGCTGGTGGACCTGCACCAGGGCGAACTGCGCTGGCATCCCGAAGCCAGGACCATCTCCTCGCCCGAAGCAGTTGGCAAGCTGCGCCGCGACCTCGCCGCGGGGCTCCCGCGCATCGGCGGCGGAGGCGCGGGCGTGGCGGCTTCGGAGCCACCTCTCTACTACGCCCTCGCCACGATCCCCTACACGCTCGGATCGAGCGGCACGCTGCTCGATCGCCTCGAGCTGATACGCCTGATGGGCGCGTTGATGGCCGGACTGACGGCCCTGTTCACGTTCCTGTTCATCCGCGAGGCGCTGCCCCGCGTGCGCTGGGCATGGACGGTCGGCGGCCTGGCGGCTGCGCTGATGCCGCTGCTCGGGTTCACCTCTGGCTTCGTCACGCCCGACGGGATGCTCTACGCGATCTGCGCCGCGATCTTCTACTGGCTCGCGCGCGCGTTCAGACGCGGACTCACGTGGAGGCCCGCTAGCGCCCTGGGCGCTCTAATCGGCATCGGCTTCCTGACGAAGCTCAACTTCATCGGCCTCGCTCCCGGGATCTTTCTCGGCCTGATCGTGCTCGGCGTGCACGGCGTGCGCGATACGCCGGGCGGACCCCGAACCGGACGGGCGTTCGGGCCGATGGCGCTCGCTATCGGAATCGCTATGAGCCCGATCTGCCTGTATGTGATCTTCAACCTGATCAACGGCCACCGCACGTTCGGGCTCGTCACGAGCGCCATCAACGGCGTCAGCGAAAGGGAGTCCTCGGTGGTGGAGGAGATCGTTTACATCTGGGAGTTCTACCTGCCCCGGCTGCCCGGCATGACGAACAACTTCCCCGGGCTCTCCACCATCCACCAGGTGTGGTTCAACCGCACCGTGGGGCTCTACGGCTGGCTCGACACGACCTTCCCGCCGTGGGTGTACACGTTCGCGCTGTTCCCCGCGGGGGCGATGGCGGCCCTCGCGCTGCGCTCGCTGATCGTGTGCAGATCCGCGCTGCGGCGACGGCTGCCGGAGCTGCTCGTGTACGCCGTGATCTGCGTGGGGCTGATGGCGCTGATCGGCGGCGACTCGAAGCTCGCCTCGAGCTCCGAAGGCGCGGGCTACGCGCAACCCCGCTACCTGATGCCGCTGCTGCCGCTCGCCGCCGCGATGGTCGCGCTCGCCGCGCGGGGAGCCGGGCGACGTTGGGGGCCGGTGGCGGGCGCGTTGATCGTGACCGTCTTCTTCGCGCAGGAGATCTTCGGCCAGTTGCTGACCGTCGCTCGCTTCTACGGCTGACGCCGGACTACTTCGCGTTGGCGAAGTAGTCCGCGTTGATCTGCGTGAACTTGCCCCACTCCTCCGGGAGCTGGTCCTCGGCGAAGCACGCATCCACGGGGCACGCCTCGACGCACGCGTCGCAGTCGATGCACTCCTCGGGGTCGATGTAGAGCATCTCAGCCGCGTCGTATCCGGGCTCGTCGGGCGTCGGGTGGATGCAGTCCACGGGGCACACCTCGACACAGGAGTTGTCCTTGGTGCCAATGCACGGCTCGGCGATCACGTAGGCCATTCGCTTCTTTCTTTCGGTCGGATAGCTGTAGTCCTCCTCGGGAGACGCATATTGTACGAAGCATGCTGCTGCTTACCGGCGCGACCGGTCTGGTGGGCTCCGCGCTGCTGCCCCGCCTGCTCGCCGAGGGCACCCCGGTGCGCTGCCTGGTGCGCGACCCGCGACGCCTGGGCGCGAACCGCGTGCGCGTGCAGATCGCGCTCGGCGACCTCACCGACCCGCCGTCCTTCCGCAACGCGCTGCGCGGCGTGCACACGGTCGTGCACCTGGCCGCGTCGATCCGCGACCAGCCGCACGGCTCGATCGAGGAGCTCGTGCGGCATCGCCACGTGGCGGATGGTCGAGGCGGCCGAGCGCCAGGGGGTGGAGCGCTTCGTGTTCTTCTCCGCGCTCGGCGCCTCCACCCACCACCGCACGCGCTGCCTGCGCGCCAAGGCGCTCGCCGAGCAGGCGGTGCGCGAAGCGAACGTGCGCTCGATCGTGTTCGCCCCGTCGATCGTCTACGCCCCCGGAGACCCCTGGCTGACGCTGCTGGAGCGGATGGCGCTGCTGCCGGCGATGCCTGTGTCGGGGCGGGGGCGCGCGCGTCTACCAGCCGATCTGGGCGGAGGACGTCGCCGACTGCGTGATCGCAGCTCTGCGACGCCGAGGATGCCGCACCGCACGTCCGCCACGAGCTCGCCGGCCCGGAGACGCTCAGCCACAACGACATCGTGCGCACGCTGCTGCGCTCGCTCGGGCGCACGCGCCCGCTGGTGCACGTCCCCACGCCGATCGTCTCGCGCACGCTGCGCCTGCTCGAGGCGCTCGCCGGCCCGCGTGCGTTCGCCACGTGGGACGAGGCGGAGCTGATGGAGGTGGCGATGATCTCCGCGCACGGCGCCGCCGACGCGGAAGCGCTGGGGGTCAGGCCACGGCGGATGGCCGCCGTGCTGCCCACGGCAGGGCTGCCTCGAGCTGGCTAGCGAGCGCCAGCAGCGCCGCCTCGCCGGCTGGGCGACCGACGAGCTGCACGCCCAGCGGCAGACCGTCCTCGCCCTGATAGAGCGGCAGCGAGATGCCGGGCTGGCCGCTCGCGTTGAAGATCGGCGTGAAGGGCGTGAACAGGCCCGAGCGCGAGAAGGTGCGCCATCGGATCCGGCGCGGCGGTGTCGAGCGTCCCCAGCGGCAGCGGCCGCTCGGCCAGCGCTGGCGTCAACAGCACGTCGTAAGGCGAGAGGAACGACACGAGGTTGCGTGTGAACGCCTGCAAGCGCACCACCGCGGCCATGCCTTCCACCGCGCCGAGGGGTTTGACCATCGAGTAGATCGCCCAGCTCATCGGCTCCATGTCGTCTTCTGAGATCCCGTCCACCCCGCGCCCCGCAACGATGCCCGAGTAGGCGATCGACAGGGAGATCTGAGTCGAGAAAACCGCGCCGAACAGCTCGCTGAGCCCGTCCGACTGCCACGGCGGGTCGACCTGCTCGACCTCGTGCCCGAGCGAGCGCAGCAGCTCCGCCGCGTCGTCCACCGCGCGGGCGCACATCGGGTCGACGACCGCGTCGGGCGTCGGCGGCAGCATGGTCGCGGCGATCCGCAGCCGCGGTGGGCTCGCGCGCGGCGCTCTGCGCGAACGGCTCGCCCGGCGGCGGCGCCCACGTGGCGTCGCCGGGCTCATAGCCCGCGAGCACGTCCAGGATCGCGGCCGTGTCGGCGACGGTGCGCGTGAGCATGCCGTCGATGCCGAGCGAGGAGTCGCCCAGTTCGGGGGCCGCGGAGATGCGCCCGCGGCTGGGCTTCAGCCCAACCAGCCCGCAGCACGCCGCGGGGATGCGCACCGAGCCGCCGCCGTCGTTGCCGTGGGCCACGGGAACCATGCCGCTGGCGACGGCCGCGGCCGCGCCGCCCGAGGATCCGCCGGGGGTGCGCTCGGGATCCCACGGGTTGCGCGTGGGACCGAAGATGCGCGCCTCGCTCGTCGGCAGGATCCCGTACTCCGGCAGCGTGGTGGTGCCGACGATCACGAACCCCGCGTCCTTCAGGCGCCGCGTGACGTTGTGGTCGTAGTCGCACATGTTGTTCTCCATCAGCGAGCACCCGTACGTCAGGCGCAGCCCCTGCACGGGTCGGTTGTTCTTGATCGCCACCGGCACGCCCGCGAACGGGCGCTCGTCGCCCGGGCGCACCTGCTCGGCGCTCGCCAGCGCGCGCTCGGCGTCGATGTCCACGAACGCGTTCAGCGTCGGGTTGAGCTGCTCGATCCGCTCGAGCGAGATCTCCACCAGCTCGCGCGCGGACACCTCCCCGGAGCGCACCATCTCCGCGAGCTCGGTGGCAGGACGGAACATCAGATCGCTGTCGGGCACGGCGCCTCCTCTGGGCATGACGACTCGCATGACGGGAGAGCGGCCGAACGCGGGCGCCTACCCGACAACAGCCTACCCGCGCGGCCATTCCTGCGACGATGTGTTCCTGCCCACAAGGCAGCCCGGGCGGGCGGGCCCATCAAAGTCATCAAGCCCAGAAAGCGAGTGCCATGAGCGCGGTTCAGTCAGCATCTGAGGTCCAGTCGGGCCTGGAGGGCGTCGTCGCCTTCGCCACCGAGATTGCGGAGCCCGACAGAGAGGGTGGCGCGCTGCGCTACCGCGGCGTCGACATCGAGAATCTCGTCGGCGCCGTCCCCTACGAGCAGGTCTGGGGTCTGCTCGTGGACGGCCACTTCAAGCCCGGCCTGCCGCCGGCGGAACCGCACGCGCTGACGGTGCGCTCGGGCGATCACCGCGTGGACGTGCAGTCGGCGCTGGCGATGCTCGCGCCCGAGTGGGGCTTCGGGCAGCTGATCGACATCACCGACGAGGAGGCGCGCGACAACCTCGCGCGCGCGTCCGTGATGGCTCTGTCTTTCGTCGCGCAGTCCGCGCGCGAAGCCGGGCAGCCGCCCGTTCCGCAGTCGGAGATCGACCAGGGACGCACGATCCCCGAGCGCTTTCTGATCCGCTGGCGCGGCGAGGTCAACCCCGATCACGCGAAGGCGATCGACGCCTACTGGATCTCCGCGGCCGAGCACGGCATGAACGCCTCCACGTTCACCGCTCGCGTGGTGGCCTCCACCGGCGCGGACGTCGCCGCAGCGCTTGTCCGCCGCGGTGGGCGCGCTCTCTGGTCCCCTGCACGGCGGGGCGCCCTCGCGCGTGCTGAAGATGCTCGACGAAGTCGAACAGACCGGCGACGCCGAGCGGTGGGTGTCCGCGAGCGCTCGACCGTGGCGAGCGGCTGATGGGCTTCGGCCACCGCATCTATCGCGCGGAAGACCCGCGCGCGCGCGTCCTCAGGCGCACGTGCAGCGAACTCGGCTCGCCGCGCTTCCAGGCCGCCGAGGCGCTGGAGAAGGCGGCGCTGGCGGAGCTGCACGCCCGTCGACCCGACCGCGTGCTCGCGACGAACGTGGAGTTCTGGTCGGCGGTGATCCTCGACCTGGCGGAAGTGCCGCCGGACCTGTTCACCCCGATGTTCACGTGCGCGCGCGTGGCCGGCTGGTCGGCGCACATCCTCGAGCAGAAGCGCGAGGCGAAGCTGATCAGGCCCACCGCCAAGTACGTCGGGGAGGGTCCGCGCGCAGTAAACGCCGTGGAATGAGCTTTCAGCCCTAGAAACAGTTCTGCGAATCGCTTGGCATTCAGGTGAGCGGGAAGTAGCTTTGCCTCGTCCCGCACAATCGAGTCACCCGTCCATCTCCGAGGAGGAGACTGATGCCAAAACCAATCCAAGCGATCTCCAGCGCCGCGCTCCTGGCGACATTGGCATTGGCGGTGGCAGGCTGTGGCAGCGCGAGCACCGGCACGGGCCGGCGCACGCTCAACATCCCGTTTCAGAGCCCAGCGGTCACGAGCACGAAGATCCCGGCGAAGTACACGTGCGACGGCAAGAACATATCGCCGCCGCTGGAATGGGGCGAAGTGCCGGCGGGCATCAACGAACTTGCTCTATTCGCGCTGGGCCTCACACCCTCCCCCACGGGCGGCGGGTCGACGATCTCGATCGAATGGGCCGTCTCCGGGGTGAACCCATCCCTGCACAAGATCGCCGCGGGACGCCTGCCGAAGGGAGCACACGTCGGGAGCAGCACGAAGGGGCCCCGGCGCTACTCGCTCTGCCCGCCCAAGGGCGGCCCACGCAAGACGTATGAGTTTGCCGTGTACGCGGTCCCTCCCTCGCTGAAGGTCGCGGCGGGATTCAAGGGCCTGCAGCTGCTCGGCGAAGTCGCGAGCTCGAACTCCCCCACCGTCGCCTCCGCGGGCGGGCAGTTCACGGTCACGTACAAGCGCAAGTAAGCGCACCAGCGGATCCAGGTCACAAGAGCTCGCGCCAGCGACGACGGGCCCGGCATGATGCCGGGCCCGTCGCGGTCTTCTCGGTGCTGAACCTGCTCCGGGCGAGCGCCCGGGCGGGTTCTCTACATCATTCCGCTCATGTCCGGCATGCCTCCGCCGGGACCGGCGCCTTCCTTCTCCGGCACCTCGGCGACGATCGCCTCGGTGGTGAGGATGTTCTTGGCGATCGACGCGGCGTTCTGCAGCGCGGAGCGCGTGACCATCGCGGGGTCGATGACGCCCGCGGCGACGAGATCGACGATCTCGTTGCTCGACGCGTTCAGGCCGTGACCTTTCTTGGCCTTGCGCACGTCGTTGACCACCACCGAGCCCTCGAGGCCCGCGTTCTCGGCGAGCTGGCGAAGCGGCTCCTCGAGGGCCCGCAGCACGATGCGGGCGCCTGTGCGCTCGTCGTCTGAGCCGTCCTCGGACGCCCCGTTCTCGCCGACGCTGACGGCCGCGGACGCCTGCAGCAGTGCGACGCCGCCGCCGGGCACGATGCCCTCCTCGAGCGCCGCGCGGGTCGCCTGCAGCGCGTCCTCGACGCGGTGCTTCTTCTCCTTCATCTCCGTCTCGGTCGCCGCTCCGACCTTGACCACGGCGACGCCGCCGGAGAGCTTTGCCAGGCGCTCCTGCAGCTTCTCGCGGTCGAAGTCCGAGTCGGTGTTCTCGATTTCGGCTTTGATCTGGTTGATGCGGCCCTTGATCGCCTCGGCGTCACCGGCGCCGTCGACGATCGTGGTGGTGTCCTTGGCGACGACCACGCGACGTGCGCGCCCGAGCTGTGAGATCTGGGTGTTCTCCAGCTTCAGGCCCATCTCCTCGGTGATCACCTCGCCGTTGGTCAGGATCGCGATGTCCTCGAGCATCCGCTTGCGACGGTCGCCGAAGCCCGGCGCCTTGACGGCCACGCCGGTGAACGTGCCGCGGAGCTTGTTGACGACGAGCGTCGCGAGCGACTCGCCCTCGACGTCCTCGGCGATGATCAGGATCGGCTTGCCGCTCTGGATCACTGCCTCCAGCACCGGCAGCACGTCGCGCACCGAGCCGATCTTGGAGTTGGCGATCAGGATGTAGGGGTCCTCCAGCGTCGCCTCCATGCGGTCCTGGTCGGTGACCATGTAGGGCGAGATGTAGCCCTTGTCGAACTGCATGCCCTCGGTGAACTCGAGGTCCATGCCGAACGTCTGGCCCTCCTCGACGTTGACCACGCCGTCCTTGCCGACCTTCTCGATCGCGTCGGCGATCACGTCGCCGATCTCCTCGTCGCCGGCGGAGATCGTCGCCACGCGGGCGATCTGGTCCTTGCCGGAGACCTCCTTGGACTGCGAGGCGATGTTCGAGACGACCTCGTTGACGGCCTTCTCGATGCCGCGCTTGAGCGCCAGCGGGTTGGCGCCGGCGGCCACGTTCTTCAGACCCTGGCGAACGATCGCCTGGGCGAGCACGGTCGCCGTCGTGGTGCCGTCGCCGGCCACGTCGTTGGTGGCCGTCGCGACCTCGCGGACGAGCTGGGCGCCCTGGTTCTCGAAGACGTCCTCGACCTCGATCTCACGGGCGATCGTGACGCCGTCGTTGGTGATCGTCGGCGCGCCGAACTTCTTGTCGAGCACGACGTAGCGGCCCTTGGGGCCGAGCGTGACCTTGACCGCGTTGGCGACCGCGTCCACGCCCGCCTCGAGCGCCTTGCGCGCCTCGGCGTCGTACTTGAGTCTCCTTGTGTGCCATTTCGATGTTCTCCTCTGCAGAGCCTCCTTAGGACTCGACGCGGGCGAGGACGTGCGGCACGCCTCGCGCAGCACGAGCAGATCCTCGCCGTCGACCTTGATCTCGGTGCCGCCGTACTTGCTGTAGAGGACCTCGTCGCCCTCGTTGACGTCGAGCGGGATGCGCTTGCCGTCGTCGTCGAGGCGGCCGTCGCCGACGGCGAGGACCTTGCCCTTCTGCGGCTTCTCCTTGGCGGTGTCGGGAAGGACGAGGCCGAATCGCCGTGGTCTGCTCCTCCTCGATCGCCTGCACGATCAGACGATCGCCCAGGGGCTTGAGCTTCATAGTTCGAAAGAACCTCCGCTTGAGAATGCGACCGGCGGCTCGCTACGCATGGCGGAGCCACCTCTTTGGCACTCCCGGGGAGAGAGTGCCAACGCGTTTGCCCAATATGAGATCCTCAGTTCTGAGCGCCGCCGAAGCCCTTCATGGCCTCGGTCATGCCCGACGGGCGTGTCGAGGATCTGCGAGAAGCGCACGACCGTGACGATGTCCTCGGGCGAGACGGAGCGGCCGTAGATCTGTTCGAGGAAGTTGATCAGCTCCTCGTGGCGGCGGAACTCGGGGTTGTCGTGCTTGATGTCGCGGGGGGAGAGGTCGGCGAGCTTCATCACCTCGACCTGGTCGATGACCGCTTCGAAGATCCGTTCGCGGGGCGAGTACTGGTAGCCGATCGTGACGAGCACGGCCTGGTTCTTGCGGTACTTGCCGGACTTGTCGCCGAGCCGGATCGTCGCCGTCTTGCGTCCGCGCATGAGCTCGTCGGCGAAGATCGTCGAGTAGAAGTTGAGAACCTGCATGGGCGCCGGCAGGCTACCGGTCTTTGCGACCGAGGTGGGCCGAGGAGCACGCGAGCTCGACCATCTCGCGCTCGCCGTCGTGGCTGAGCTCGGTCGGGCGCTGCGCGCAGGTCGATCCAGCGGACCTCCTCGACCTCGTCGTCGTGGTCGGCGGTGTCGCCGTCGACGTAGGCGAAGAGGAAGAAGCGCGACGGTCTTGCCGATCGTGCGCCCGTCGCGCCGGTACCAGTAGCGCGACTCGCCCAGCTCGCACACGGGCTCCGGCCACGAGCCCGTCTCCTCGCGCACCTCGCGCACCGCCGCCTCGACGGGGCTCTCGCCGGGATCGACGTGGCCCTTGGGCAGCGCGAGCACGAGCGAGCCGTCGGCGGCGCGGCGGGTGGGGACGATCGTGACGACCTCGTCGCCGCGCACGACCACGCCGCCGGCGAGAACTCGCGCGCCGGCGCGAGGGCGCTTGCGCGAGCGCCCGATCTAGAAGACATACTGCTCGAGCGCTCGCGGATCGTGGACGGTCAGGCGGCCGCGGCCCTGGGAGATCACCCCGGCGCGCTCGAGCACGGCGAGAAAGCGGCTGGCGGACT
This sequence comes from uncultured Solirubrobacteraceae bacterium, assembly GCA_963813055.1. Classification (GTDB taxonomy): domain Bacteria; phylum Actinomycetota; class Thermoleophilia; order Solirubrobacterales; family Solirubrobacteraceae; genus Palsa-744. The sequence continues at coordinate 552,258 of CAWEXM010000002.1, read as the reverse complement.
CGCGCGAGGAGCCGGCGAGCTGCGCGAGATCGGCCTGGGTGGCCGTGACCAGCACGTCGGCGGGGCCCCTGCCGTCGGCGATCTCCTGCTCGACGAGCTGGCTGAGGACGACCGCGACGCGACTCTGCACCGTCTGGAAGGACTGGCGCGAGAGTCGCTCGTTGGTCTCGCGCAGGCGCCGACCGAGCGCGATCACGAGGCGCATGGAGATCCCCGGGTGCTCGCTCATCAGCCGGCGCATGTCGCGGCCGAGCACGCCCACGACGCTCGTCGGCTCGATCGCCTCGACGGTGGCCGAGCGCCGCTCGTCCTCGAACATCGCGAGCTCGCCGAAGATGTCGCCGGGCCCGAACGTGGCGAGCGTGATCGTGCGCCCGTCGCCGTGCGTGCGCGTGGCGCGCGCGTGACCCTCAGCGCACGACGTAGCAGGTGTCGCTGGAGTCGCCCTCGCGGAAGACGACCTGGCCGGGCTCGAAGCTGCGCGGCACGGCGACCTCGGCGATCCGCTCCAGGTCGGCGTGCTCGAGCGTGGAGAACACGGGCACTCGACCGAGCAGCTCGACCACCTCAGCTGATCGGGTCGCCCCCATCTCCCACGGGATACCACAACCGCAAGCCTCGGCGCGGCTTGCCTGCGCACGGACGCGTTTGGCGACGCTAATCTCATCTGATGATCGGATCGAGACGCCGCACGCTCGCCCTGTGGGCGGTGGCCGCAGCCGCCGCGGCGCTGACCGCCGCTACGCTCGCGCTCTCAGCGTTTGCCGCGACCACCGCCGCGGAACCGAAGTTCCCGAGTCGCCACGTGCTGCTGTCCTCCCACGAACTGTGGGCGACGATCGACGCGTGCAACCCGACCGCGCACCCCAACAGGGTCGGCGTGCGCGGCTCGATGCCTGGCGACGGCAGATCCCGCGACAAGCTGTACATGAGCTTCCGCCTGCAGTATCTGAACACGACCACGAACGTGTGGGTGGACGTCGTCAACGCCACGTCCAAGTTCGCGCCCGTGGGCGCGGGCGCCACCGCCCGCCAGGGCGGCACGAGCTTTCAGCTCCTCGCGCCGGCCCCGGGCAAGCCCGGGGTGACGATGCGGGGGGTGGCGGACTTCCAGTGGCGGCGCGGCAAGAAGGTGCTGCTGTCGGCCGCGCGCGTGACCACAGCCGCACATAAGAGCCTCGCGGGCGCGGAACCGAAGGACTACAGCTCCGCGAGCTGCGTTATTGGCTGAGAGGGTTCGTGAGGGATCAGATGGTTAGGAGGCTCAACACGTAGCTCTGTGAAGCCGCGAGACGAGTTCGCCGAAGTCTCCTATGAGTACGTCAGAGTTCGCGAGGTCTTACGGCGACGCCGAGCCGCGCGACTCCCCGCATCAACCGCTCGTCTATGGTCACGAGCCGACACTCAAGCATTTGTGCAAGTGCGACGTACTGCGCATCGTAGGCCTTCGCCCATCCAAGCTCGTCAGCCACCCGCCAAGCGGACTCCACCAGGCCAATCGGCATGAGAATTTTCACGGGCGCGTTGAGCAGGCGCCCGAGCATCGTCTTAGCGCGAGGCTTGGCGATCTCCTCTCGCCATGCCATCTCGTGCAAAACCGAACTCGCCTCGACGAGCATGAGCTGCGGCGCCACCAACTCGTCATGGAGCCTCGCGAAGCCCACCGGCGTGTGACACGCGGCAACCGCCACCGAGGCATCGACTACGAGCATCGCCGTCAACGACCGCTACGGGAGCGATGCAGCGCGGCTACCCAGTTTGGCGCGGGCGATCCGTCATCTCCGACCTGCCACTCCCGCGGCAGCTCTGACATCGGGAACAGCTGGTCCTCAACCGTGCGGAGGTCACGATCCTCGATCGCGTGACGCTGCCCGACGCGACGCGCCGGCAGGCGCCCAGAGCGGATCCAGCGGCGAATGGTCTCGGGGTTCCTTCCGATCCGGTCGGCGGCTTGAGCAACGGTCAGCATGTGAATCATGGTACGCCCGGCCCCGGACCCAGCGGTCGATCTAGCGTGTCACGCCCCGAACAGCCGCGGGTCGTTGGTGATGATGCCGTCGACGCCCATGTCGGTGAGCTTGGCGATCATGCGCGCGTCGTCGACGGTCCACACGTACAGCTGGCCGCCGCCTTCGGCGACGGCGCGCACGAGCGCGCGGGTGACGACGCGCCAGTGCGCCATGATCGCGTCGACGCGACCTTCCTGAAGGGCGCTGCGAGCTCGTCGCGGCAGCGTGGCGCGATAGCCGGTGAGCATCGCCAGTGCGGGGATGGCGGTGAGCATGTCGGTGGTGTAGTCGCGCCGCACGCGCGGCACCGACCAGCCGAGGCGAAGCGTCGGCTCGGCCGCGCGGATCTGCGCGAGCGCCGACGGGAACATGCCGCTGATGAGCGTGCGCTGCACCAGGTCGTGCTCGCGCAGCGCAGCGAGGACGCGCAGCTCGTAACCGGGCAGCTTGATGTCGACGTCCAGTTCGATCCCCGCGAAGCGCTCGCCGGAGAGGTGCTCGAGCGCCTGCTCGAATGTGAGCGGCGCGCGCGAGCGCGCGTCGGCGTAGTCGTGCGCGACGAGCAGGCGGCCGCTGCCGTCTGGGTGCTCGCTGAGCACGTCCAACTCGATCATGTCCATGCGGTGGGCGAGCGCCGCGTCGAAGCTTGCGAGCGTGTTGCCCGCCTCGATGTGCGCCGCGCCCTTGTGACCCACTCGACGCGGGCGCCTCGGCGTTGTCTCTGTCATCGCGGTCCACGATAATGCGCCCATGGGCGAGAGGGTGGGGAGATGGACCTCGTGGCGCCGTCTCTCACCCGTGGTCGCGCGAGCGTGGCAATCCCCGGAGGGGCAGCCCCCGTGGGCACGCCCGGCGCTGTTGGCGATAGCGGCAGTTGCGGCGCTGAGCTACGCGTGGGGAATGAACGGCGCGGCGCTCGCGTCGTTCTACGGCGCTGCTGCGCGCAGCATGTCCGCGAGCTGGCACGACTTCTTCTTCGGAGCGTTCGATCCCGCCGGCACGGTGACTGTGGACAAGCTCCCCGGCGCGCTGTGGCCGCAGGCGCTGTCGCTGCGGATCTTCGGCTTCCACGTGTGGGCAGCGGTGCTGCCGCAGGTGATCGAGGGCGCGCTCACGGTGCTGGTGCTCTTCCGTGCGGTGCGCCGCGTGGCGGGACCGGTCGCGGGGATCGTGGCGGCGGCGGCGCTTGCGGCGAGCCCCGTGACGGTTGCGCTGAACCGTGGAAACGTGTCGGACTCGCTGCTGATCCTGTTGACGGTGCTCGCGGCGGACGCGACGTGCGCGGCGCTCGTGTCGGGGCGCGTGCGCTCGCTGCTGGTGGCGGGAGTGTGGGTCGGCCTGGCGTTCCAGGCGAAGATGGGTCAGGCGTGGCTGATCCTGCCGGCGCTCGCGGCCGCGTACCTGCTGGCGGCGCCCGCTCCGCGGCTGCGCGAGCGCGCGCTGCACGTGGCGATGGCTGGGGTGGTGACGGTTGTGGTGTCGCTGAGCTGGATGACGGTGGTGTCGCTGGTGCCGCGCGGCGATCGCCCGTACGTGGACGGCACGCAGAACGACTCGGTGTTCAGTCAGGTGTTCGACTACAACGGCATCGCGCGCCTGCACCATGGCGCGAGCGTCGCTGGAGCGGGGCACACGGCGGCGTTCCTGAGGCGCCGCGCCCAGGGAGCGGGTTCGGCGAACAACGTCGCAGAACACGTGGCGCCGAGCTGGCACCGCCTGCTGGACGGCATCTACGGCAGGGACATCGCTTGGCTGCTGCCGGCGGCGCTGATCGCGCTGGCGGGAGTGCTGCTGACGCGACGCCGGACCGGGCGCTCCGATCCGCTGCGCGCGGCGGCGCTGCTGTGGGCGACGTGGCTGGCGATCCTGTGGGTGGCGTTCAGCGATGGCATCTACCTGCACTCCTACTACGTGGCGGCGCTCGCGCCGGCGCTCGCGGCGCTGTGCGGCATGGGCGCGGCGGCGGCGTGGGAGCGACGGGACGATCCGCGCGTGGGCCGCGCACTGGCGGGAACGCTGGCGCTGTCGATCGCCTACGGCGTATACCTGCTGAGCCAGGGCTCGGGGGTACCCGGGTGGCTGGCGCCATTGGCGATCGCCGTTGGCGCGCTGGGTGTACTGGCGCTGCTCGCGGCGACGGAGCGGGCCAGCGCGGCAGCGATCGCGTGCGCGATGCTGCTGCCGGCTGTGGCGTCGGCGTCGATGGTGACGCGCGGCCTGGGGCCGTTCGCGGTGCCGTTCGAGCCGGCGTCGGCGACGGAATCGCGCGCGGAAGCGAAGCACGCGAGCGAGGTGAGCGCGCAGATCGTGGAAGCGGTGTCGGGCGAATACGAATCGCGGTGGGCGTTTGCGATCGACACCTCGCAGCTGGCCGCGCCGTACATCCAGGCGACGGGCGAGGAGGTGCTGCCGATCGGAGGCTTCGAAGGCGGCGTGCCGGCGCCGACCGTTGCGCAGCTGCGCAGCTACGTCTCCGCGGGGAAGGTGCGCGCGTTCCTCGTGCCGGACGGCGAAACGGACCCGCGACTGCAGTGGATCTACGCGCACTGCAAGCGCACCGAAGCGACGACGGGCGGCAGGGTTCCGCTGCTGCTCTACGACTGCGAGGGCGCGAGCTAGCGCTGGGAGGACGCTGCGCGCTAGACGGCGCGCAGCGGTTTGCGGCAGGCTTGGATTGCCTCGATGGCGCTCTTGGGGCCGATGTATGGCGCGAGCACGGTGAACACGAGCTGGTCCACGAGACAGGGCAGGCGCGAAAGGCGGTCGTTGGCGACGTAGCTGGCGATGATCCCCCACACGGCTCCGGTGACCGCTTCCAGCGCGACGGCGGGTCCGCGGCGCGGCGGCGGCCCGTATTCGGTGAGCATCTTGGTGAAGTCCTCGACGGAGTGCGTCATCCGCCCGATCATCCCGGGACCGACTTCGAACACGTCGATGAACGCGATCCGCAAGCAGCGCCTGGTGGGCGACGAGGTAGTCGACGAACGCGCTCATCGTCGCGTAGACCGCCTCGGGCCAGGAGTCCGAGCCCTCGATGTTGGGCCGGACGGAGTCGAGCGCTTCCTGCACGAATTCGTCGAGCACCGCGAGGAAGCACTCCTCCTTGTTGGCGAACTGCTTGTGGAAAGCCTCCGTGGAGATGCCCGCGAACTGTGCGATCTGGGGGTCGGTGAGGCGCGAGTAGCCTTCGTCGAGCGTGAGGTGCACGACCGAGCCGAGCACCCTTGCGCGCTTGTCGTCGCGCGCGAGGAACGCCGCGGGGCTCGGGTGGCTGGTGCGGCGGCGTGGGTGGCCCGAACGGGCGCAGACGCGCGGCGGCGGGCGTGCGGTAGGACTCGATCCAGTCGAGCACTTCGTCGGTGAGGCCGAACAGCTCGCGCTCGCGGTTCTCGAGCATGCGCATGAACACCACGTGGCGCACGCCACCGACGATCCCGCGCGAGGTCAGCTGCGGGAAGCCGACGCCGTCGGGCGAGGCGGCGAAGGCGGTGGCGACGAGGCGCTCGAACGTGAAGCCGGCCAGCTGCATACGTTCGCGCGCCTTGGGGCCGATGCCGAGCGAGTCGACCAACACCAAGCGCGGCCCCTTGGGCGACTCGGCGATGTCGTCGAGCAGCGCCTTGCAGGCGGCGTGCACGCGGTTGGCCCAACCCCTCTCGCCCTGCCACGCGTCGAGCACGCGCTTGCGGGCGCGAGCGACCACGATGTCGTAGGTCGCCAGAAAGCACTCTTCCTTGTTGGCGAACTGCTCGTAGAAAGCCCTGCGCGACACGCCCGCCAGCCCTATGACATGCGGCGACCGTCGTGGCGTGATAGCCCCGCTGCGATACGGACTCGATCATCCCGCCGTAAAGGCGCGCGCGCTGGTTGCGAGCGACTTCTTCACGGTTCATACCGTTCGGCCCGTGCGGCAGCCTCCGGTACATCGGTGCGAGTTGGCCCCTGGTTCGACTCATCCCCACGGTTCTAGAAGGTAAATGATTTGGCTGTCCGGCGCAAGTTGTTATGGGCCTTTAATAACAAGCTGGCTCGAACACTTCCACTGCTGTCTCCATCACGTCCAAACGTCCGACAGACAAAGGGATTCGCATTACGGCGAGAAAACGTCCGGAGGTTGGGAGATGGCCGGAGCCGGGCCGGCGCGAACGCCCAGGCGTGGGTGCCGAGCCGGGGAGCGTCAGGCTGTGAGCGTGAGGCGCCGGGGTCCGCTGTGGAATCCGAGCTCCACGAGGTCATTGACCAGCTCAGAACCCATAGCTGGCTGCCCATTTATCCGCTCCAGCCCAAGCTTTGGCACCCTTCCGGCCCGCACGGCGTCGGCCAATGCGACGATGCCCTGGTGCAGCCGCTCGGCGTCCGCGAGCGTGACCAATCCGCGCCCTCCGCGCTCGACGTAGAGCGCGGGCTCGTCCTCCACGAGCACCACGTACGCACCCGCCACACGCGCCGGGGACGACCGGGCCGGCGCGACCGGGCCGGTCGCAACCCGGTTGCGCTTCGGCCATGGCAAAGCTGCTCCATATGGCTGCGCTGGGTCGGCGGCGGCGAGCACAACAGCACCGAACGAACGTCCACTGGGAACGTTTCCGACTCCGGCGTTTAGCACCGAACCCGGCGTCACCGGACCAATGTCTCCTCCACGTAGCCGCTCGACGGCGCCGGGCAGCGCGAACTGCGCGCCGCCCATGCCCTCGACGAAGTACCCGCGGCGGCATACGCCGAGTGTCTCCAGCTTGGCGAACGTGTCGTAGAGCATCGCGAAGCCGCCCTTGATCCCCTCGGCGAGCACCTGCTCGCGCGTGACGATGCCGTAGCGCTCGAGCAGCAGTTCGGCGAGCGCGCGGCGACGCTCCGTGGCGCCGGCGGGGCCCTCGAGCGCTCCGCGGAAGATCGCGGCGGCGAGCGACCAGCGGCCCTGGACCTGGGTGCTGGCCGCCGTACGGCGGGTGCGAAACCTCGACCGTCCGACGCTGGGACGCCCTGGACCGCCACTGCGCTCGCCGCGCGCCAAGGACAGGTTCGGCGCGCGCAGGGGCGCCCAGGCGTCGTTGGTGACCTCGCCGGCCCAGACGAGATCCCACAGCGCCTCGCGCAGCGCCTCCGCGGGCGCGCCCAACGCGGCGAGCAGATCGGTGAAGAAGGCCGGAGCCTGCGTGAGCATCTCCCGCAGGAGGTCGTGCTCGGCGCCGCTGGGAGGCGCGGCCTCAGCTCGCGCTCTCGCCGGCAGTCCGATGGCGGCGGCGTCGTCGCGGAAGTACAGCGCGACGCGTCCGGAGCGGCCCAGAGGCCCGGCGCCAACCCAGACGACCTCGCCGCTTGCGCAGAGCGCGTCGAGCCACGTGTGCGAGTAGGCGCCGGTGCGGCGCGGCAGGACGTCGCGCTCCCAGATCTCGACGGGCAGGGCGAGGCCCTGCAGCGGCACGAGCACCTCGCGCAGCCGGTCGATGCCAGCGCCGGCTCCGGTGTGCCGGTCGACGCCCTGCCACGAGGGCAGGAACGCGGCGAGGCGGCGCTGGTCGGCAGGCTCGATCTCCTTGCGCAGCGCCGCGAGCGACGCGCGGCGCAGCCTGCGCAGCACCTCGACGTCACACCACTCACGTTCGCTCCCGCCGGGCCGCAGCTCGCCGCGGACCACCCCTCCGGAGCGTTCGAGCTCGCGCAGCACTGCGGAGGCGTCGAGGCGGTAGCGCGCGTAAAGCTCGTCGGTGGTGAACGGCCCGTGCGTGCGCGCGTGGCGCGCGACGATCTCGCGCAGCGCGCCGGGGACGTCGGCGAGGAACGCGTCGGGCAGCCCGCCGGGCGGCATGGCGCCGAGCGCGTCGCGGTACAGCCCGGCCTCGTCGGCGGCGACGTAGCGCTCTTCCCCGCCGACGCGCAGCCGGATGACGCGCCGTTCGCGCGCGAGCTCGTCGAGCAGTCCTTGCGCGTCGACGCCGGCGAACACACGCTCGTGGATCTCCTCGAGCGTGAGGTCGCCGACGTGGCGCAGCACGTCGTGCAGCCCGTCGCGGCCGGTGGCTCGTGTCATCTCGGAGCGGCGCTGGAGGTCGTCCTCGACGCGCTGCAGCGCGCCGGGGTCGATCAGCTCGCGCAACTCCTCCTGGCCGAGCAGCTCGCGCAGCAGGTCGCGGTCGAGCGACAGCGCGGCGGCGCGACGCTCCGCGTTGGGCGCGTCGCCCTCGTACATGTACGTGGCGACGTAGTCGAACAGCAGCGAGGAGGCGTAGGGGGAGGCGGTCTGCGTCTCGACCTCCACGAGCGAGATCTCGCGCGTGGAGAGGCCGCGCAGCAGCTCCTGCAGGCCGGGCACGTCGAGCACGTCGCGCAGGCACTCTCTGTATGTCTCGAGCACGATGGGGAAGTCCTCGTAGCGGCGCGCGACCTCGAGCAGGTTCTGCGCCTTGAGGCGCTGCTGCCACAGCGGCGTGCGCCGGCCGGGGTAGGCGCGCGGGATGAGCAGCGCGCGGGAGGCGTTCTCGCGGAAGCGCGCGCCGAACAGCGCGGAGTCGCCGAGCTCGGCCATGATCGCCTGCTCGACGTCGTCGGGCTCGATCGACACGAGCTCGGCCAGATTGAAATCGCGCCCGCCCAGTGACTCTGCCTCGTCCGCGTCGAGGTCGGGGAGGTGGAGCACGATGCCGTCGTCGGAGGAGATCGCGTCGGCCTCCAGGCCGAGGCGCTCGCGAATGCGCGCGGACAGCGCGAGCGCCCACGCGGAGTGCACGCGCCCGCCGTAGGGGGAGAGGATGCAGAGCCGCCAGTCGCCGATCTCGTCGCGGAAGCGCTCGAGCACGATGGTGCGCTCGCTGGGCAGCACGCGCGTGGCGCTCTGCTGCTCGCGGAGGTAGGCGATGAGGTTGCGGGCGGCGCGCGGATCGAGGTCGTAGTCGCGCTCGAGCGTGGCGGGCTCCTGCTCGACGGCCCAGCGCGAGAACGCGCCGATCGCCTCGCCGAGCTCCTTGGGTCGGCCCAGCGTGTCGCCCTTCCAGAACGGCACCGCGCCGGGCGCGCCGGGCGCGGGGGTGACGATGACGCGGTCGCGGGTGATCTCCTCGATGCGCCACGCGGAGGCGCCGAGCAGGAACGCCTGGCCGGGGCGAGCCTCGTAGACCATCTCCTCGTCGAGCTCGCCCACGCGCCGCCCGTCGGGGAGAACGACCGAATAGAGGCCGCGGTCGGGGATCGTGCCGGCGTTGGCGATCGCCAGCTGGCGCGAGCCCTTGCGCGCGCGGATTACGCCCGCGAGGCGGTCCCAGACGATGCGCGCGCGCAGCTCGCCGAACTCCTTGGAGGGGTAGCGCCCGTCGAGCATGTCGAGCACGTTCTCCAACAACTCGCGCGAGAGGGTTGAGTAGGAGTGCGTGCTGGTGATGAGAGCGTGGAGGTCGTCGACCGAGACCCCGCTGTCCTCTGGCGCGCCGTCTGCCGTTCGAGCGTCGGCCTTGGCTGTCGTCGCCGGTTCGACCGGGTCGGCGCCGCCGGCCGAGACGGCGATGGCGACGATCTGCTGGGCGAGCACGTCGAGCGCGTTGCGCGGCACGACGGTGGGCTCGATGAGCCCTTCGTGCATGCGCCTTACGACCACGGCGCACTCGAGCAGGTCGCCGCGGAACTTGGGGAAGATGCGCCCGCGGCTGACCTCGCCGACGCCGTGCCCGGCGCGCCCGATGCGCTGCAGGCCGCGGGCGACGGACTTTGGCGACTCGATCTGCAGCACGAGGTCGACGGCGCCCATGTCGATGCCCAGCTCGAGCGAGCTGGTGGCGACGAGGCACGGCAGCTCGCCCGCCTTGAGCAGCTCCTCGACCTTGGTGCGCTCCTCGCGCGCGAGCGAGCCGTGGTGGGCGCGAGCGATCTCCAGCGGGGCGGCCTCGCGCGTGGGGTCCGCCTCGGCAGCGCCCTGCGCCTGCGCGGCGGCGAGCTCGTTGAGTCGCAGCGCGACGCGCTCGGCGGCGCGGCGGTTGTTGACGAATACGATCGTGGAGTTGTGCTCGCGCACGAGCTTCAGCAGCTCGGGGTAGATCGCCGGCCAGATCGAGTTGCGCGTGGACTCACCGCCGGTGAGCGGCTCGAGCGGATCGACCGTGGCCGCCCCGCCGCCCGGCGGCGCTCCGTCGGCTGGCGCACCCGCGTCGGAGTCGCCCGCCGACGCGACGCCCGCGATGGCTCCGGGTTCGGCCATCGACTCGACCGGCACTTCGATGCGCAGGTCGAGCTCCTTGGGCGCTGAGACGTCGAGGATCGTGACGTCACGGCGCGGGCCGACGAGGAAGCGGCCGATCTCATCTAGAGGATTTTGCGTTGCGCTGAGGCCGATCCGCTGAATCGGCGCGCCCGCCTGCGCCTCGAGGCGCTCGAGCGTGAGCGCGAGGTGCGAGCCGCGCTTGGAGTGCGCCACGGCGTGGATCTCGTCGACGATCACGGCGTCGACGCCGGACAATGTTTCACGCGCGCGCGAGGTGAGCATCAGGTAGAGCGACTCGGGGGTGGTTACGAGGATGTGCGGCGGGTTGCGCAGCATGGCGGCGCGCTCGCGCTGGGGCGTGTCGCCGGTGCGGATGCCCACTCTGACGTCCTGCGCCCCAATGCCGCGCAGGGGCGCGCGCAGGTTGCGCTCGATGTCGTACGCGAGCGCCTTGAGCGGGGAGACGTACACGACACGTGTGCCCACACTGTCGGCGAGCGCCTCGCCGCTGAGGCGGTCGAGCGCCCAGAGGAACGCGGCGAGCGTCTTGCCGGAGCCGGTGGGCGCGGACAGCAGCACGTTCTCGCCAGCTGCGATCGCGGGCCAGGCGGCGGTCTGGGCAGGCGTGGGAGCGGCGAACGCGCGCTCGAACCACGCGCGTGTGTGCGGGCTGAAGCTCGAAAGTGGCACCGTTTGCAGGCTAGCGGCACTGCGGATCGTCCACAGGCCTTCACGGACGCCGCGGCCGGTGAGGGCTACGACGCCCGCGGAGACCTGGCATCGGGGGGACGCCTCGATCTCTCCCTGAGCACCGCCGGAGAGGTGGGGCAATGCTCAAGCTTGTGCCAGCATGACTCTAGTTCCACATATACGGCCTGTACCAGGGCTGTTTACTACTCCTCCCCGATCCTTATTTCGACTGTTGGAAGATGTGCGGCCCAGGTGCGCCCCCGGCGGCGCTCCACATAGACTTCGCGCCCGATGGGCGAAACGGCATCAGCCACGGGCACTGCGCCCGCCACGAGCCCGGTGAACGGCGCGAGGGGAGTGCTCCCGGCGCAGGATCTGCGCGAGGCGATCGCCCACGAGTGGATCACCGCGGGCGACTGGCGTATCCCACGCGAGTCGGTGCAGCCGGCGAGCGTGGATCTGCGCCTTGGCGAGCGCGCGTGGGCTCTGCGCTGCAGCTTTCTGCCGGACAGCGACTCGACGGTGGAGCAGAAGATCGAGGATCTGGCCTTCGAAGAGGTGGATCTGCGCGACGGCGCGACGCTCGAGCGCGACCGGCCGTACCTCGTGCCGCTGATCGAGGAGCTGCGCCTTCCCGAGGAGATTCGCGCCAAGGCCAACCCCAAGAGCTCGACGGGGCGCCTGGACGTGTTCACGCGCGTGCTGACCGACCGCAGCCACCGCTTCGACGAGATCGGGGCGGGGTATGAGGGCAAGCTCTACCTGGAGGTGGTGCCGCGCACGTTCGCGATCCGCGTGAAGACGGGGCTCGCGCTGAACCAGGTGCGCCTGATGTGCGGGGACGCGCGTCTGAGCGATGAGGAGCTGCTCGCCTTGCACGGGGAGTGCCCGCTGCTGTACCTCGACTCGCATCCGCTCGCTGGCGCCGATCTGTCGATCGCGGATGGGCTGTTCCTCAGCCTCGACGCGTCGGGATCGGCGGACAGCGTGGTTGGCTACCGCGCGAAGAAGAACAGCCTGCCGATCGACCTGACGCGCATCGGCGCGCTGCGCTGGCGCGACTACTGGGAGCCGGTGCACCCCGAGCGTGGCGGGCGGATCGTGCTCGAGCCGGAGGTCTTCTACCTGCTGCTGTCGGCCGAGGGGGCGAGCATCCCGCCCTCCTACGCGGCGGAGATGCTCGCGTACGACCCCACCGCGGGCGAGTTGCGCACGCACTACGCGGGCTTCTTCGATCCGGGCTTCGGCTACTCCCGCGACCGCCGCGCGCACGGCAGTCGCGCGGCGCTGGAGGTGCGCGCGCGCGACGTGTCGTTCATGGTCGAGCACCGCCAGCCGGTGTGCAAGTTGGCGTTCGAGCGGATGACCGCCGAGCCCGATGTGCTGTACGGGGTGGACGTGGGCTCGAACTACCAGGGGCAGCAGACCATGCTGAGCAAGCATTTCGCAGAGCAGAGGCCAGCGGCCTCCGACTGAATCTTCCCCGCTTCCACATGGGGGCCGCGACTGCGGATGAGAAGCGCAAACACTGGCGCGACCACGAGACGGAGACACTTTCGCCGAAATCGCACCGGCTTGAACTCAAGCCTCGGGGTCTGCGAGGTGGCTATCCGGTCGCGCTCTGAGAGGCTGGCGAGGCGGTGCGGTCCGCTTCCCACGCCGCCTCGGCGGGCCTGTCCATCTCCGAGGCGATCGCACGGACCGCTGCCTCCGCGCCGACGAGCGGGGCGAGTACGACGTAGGAGGCGTGAGCGGCGCACGCTCTGGGGTCTGCGCGCTGCTCCAGCGCGTGACGGCTGAGGACGGCCCACAGGGCCCCAGAGCACGCTTCAGGCGCGATGCCGGGAAGCTCGCGCGTGGATGGCAGACACTCGCTCAGGAGATCGATCAGGCGGTCGACGAAGCGCTCGCTGCAGTCCAGCGCGACGTGGCCCGCGGCGAACACCTCCACGAACGCGACATTGCGCAGAACGGGATCCTGGGCGATGCACTCCAGCAGTGCACAGACGCCGCGATGCACGCCCACGAGCGGGTCCTCCGCCGTTCTTGCGGCTCGCACCGAGGTCAGCAGCGCCTCCAGGCAGACGCGATCGAGAGCGTCCAGGAAGCACTCCTCAGGGTTCGCGTACGCGCTTCGAAACGCACCTTCGGAGACGCCAGCGCGGCGCGCGATCCTGGCCGCCGTGAGCTGCGCGTAGCCGTCTTCGGCAACGATCTCGGCGGCAGCGCGGACGATGCGCACGTGGCTGGCGCCATGGCGAGCCTTCGGACGGGCTGTGAGCGGGCGCGATGCGTGTCCATCAGCGGGCACGACGTTGGACAGCTGGACGAGCGCCGCCGAGCCGTATGGGAGCGCCCACTCGATGAGTTCCTCGGCGAGGCGATCGACCTGTCCCAGGCGACTGCCTCGAAGACACGTGCGCGTGATCCGCTCGACGCCGCCGACGATGCCGATTGCGACGGCCGGGGGAAGCGTCGTCCCGAATGTGTCCCTGTCGAGGCACGAGACGATCAGGCGCTCGATATCGAGCCGCGCGCTGTCTCTTCTCGCCATGGCGGCCGAGCCAGCGGACAGCGCCTCCACCAGCGCCAACCGCGCGGCGTCAGGCAGCTCGAGTACCGCTTGGGCAAAGCCTGTGAGCGCACCACGTATCGCCGTGTCCCAGTCGGGGCGCGCGGGCCGTGTCGCGGCGATCCGCTCCACCGCGCACGTGGCGACCGTGTCATAGGTCGATAGGAAACACTCTTCCTTGTTGCGGAACTGCTCGTAGAACGTCCGCTTGGAAACCCCCGCCAGCCTGCACAGCTCGGCGACGCTGGTCGGCTCGTAGCCGTGCTCGGCGACCGCCTTGATCGTCGCTCCGTGCAGGCGCGAGCGCTGGTTGGATTTGACCTCCTCGCGGGAGGGTCCGTTTGGGCGAGGCCGCAGCTTCCGATAGAGCGCGGGAGTTCGGTGCCGGGAAGCGTCAGTTGATGCGCGATACATCGCGCCGAACAGTGCCAGTCGCAGACGAAAAGCTGTAGAGGCGTCTACGACTCAGCGTTTTTCCCATCTCCGATAGCGGCCTACAGGTAGCTCGCTACTAGACATACGAGTGCCCCTAAGTTACCCACGAATCGCGACCGCGCGACAAGCTCAAGACTCTAGTGTTTATAATTGTCCTACGCGCTATATCGAACTATGATCTATTTACCAAACGTGGAACTTCTCCAGAAACGGGAAGTCTACTCAGTACAAGACAGGAAACCAAGGTGCCAATGCCCAGAACGAGTCCAGCTTCCAAGACCGTAAACGACGGGCAAGAGCCCGCGTGGTCCATTCCCAGCCTGCGTGAGCCACGCTACTCACAGTCGCTCGAGCGTGGCCTGGCGATCCTCGGCTGCTTCACCCCGTCGCGGCCCGTGCTGGGGATCGCGGACATCGCCGACGACCTCGGGATGAGTCGCTCCACGACGCACCGTTATGTGATCACGCTCGTCGCGCTCGGCTATCTCGAGCAGGGCGCCTCGCGCAAGTACCGCCTCGGGCTGCGAGTGACCGACCTGGGGATGTCGGCGCTCAACTCCACTGGGCTGCGCGAGCACGCCCACCCCTACCTGGAGGAACTGCGCCAGCGCACCTCCTACACGGTCAGCCTCGGCGTGCTCGAGGAGACGGACGTCCTGTACGTGGACCGCGTGCGCAGCTTCCGCCGCGGCCAGGGCGCCGTCGACCTCAACCTCCACCCGGGCTCACGTCTGCCCGCGTACTGCACCGCGATGGGCAAGCTGCTGCTGGCGAATCTGCCGGAGTCCGAGCAGCGCGACCTGATAGCAGGGATGAAGCTGACGAAGCGCGGACCCAACACGATCACGAGCAAGAAGGCGCTCCGTGAAGAGCTGGACGAGATTCTCGCGGCGGGCTTCGCGGTCAACGACGAAGAGCTCGCGGCAGAGCTGTTCGCGATCGCGGCGCCGGTGCGCAACGAGGCCCGCGACGTCGTGGCGGCTGTCAACGTGGCAGCGCACAGCTCGATGATCTCGCTCGAGGAGATGGTCGATGCGCTCGGCCCGCACCTCGTCTCGACCGCGGACCGCATCTCCGCCCGTCTCGGCTATAGGCGCGACGACGAGCAGAACTAATACGCTGCGGTGATGCGCCGCTCCCTCACACTGCTCTGCGCCGCGCCCTGCGCGCTGGCGCTGGCGGCGTGTGGGAGCACCGTGTCGACGACGGGATTCAAGGGCGCGAAGCGCGACGTGGCGCAGACGATCGCGAACCTGCAGTCAGACGCCACCACCGCGCAGCAGAAGAAGATCTGCGCAAACGACCTCGCCGCCGCGACCGTGGCGAAGCTCGGTGGCGCCAAGGGCTGCGAAGCGGCCATCAAAAATCAGCTCGCGCAGGTGGACAGTTTGGACGTTTCCGTTCAGTCAGTTCAGTTGACGAAGAACGAAACGGTCGCGAGCGCTCAGACCAAGAGCATCCACCAGGGCAAGAGCCGCGCGAGCGCCCTCACGCTCGTCAAGGAAGGCGGTAAGTGGAAGGTCTCGGGGATCAGCTGAGGGTTCTGCCGTACTGACGCTCGTAGTAGACGCGGTACTCGCCGGAGCGGATCGGCTCCCACCACCAAGCGTTGTCGCGATACCACGCGACCGTTTGCTCCAAGCCCTCGCTGAAGCGCACGCGCGGGCTCCAGCCGAGCGCTCTGACCTTCTCGGATGAGAGCGAATAGCGAACGTCGTGGCCGGGACGGTCGGCGACGTGCTCGATCTGCGACTCGCTCGCTCCGGTCAGCTCGACGATCCGCCTGACGACGGCCATGTTGGGCTCCTCGTCGGGGCCGCCGGCGTTGTAGACCTCGCCCGGCTTGCCGTGCTCGAGCACGTGCCCGATCGCGCGCGGCGAAGTCGGTGGCGTGGATCCAGTTGCGCACCTGCATGCCGTCGCCGTACACCGGCAGGGAGTCGCCGTGGAGCGCGTTGAGGATCATCAGCGGGATCAGCTTCTCGGGGTACTGGTTGGGTCCGTAGTTGTTCGAGCCCCTGCAGATCGCTGACGGGCATGCCGTAGGTGTGGAAGTAGCTCTGCACGAGCAGATCGGCGCCGGCCTTGGTGGCGGAGTAGGGCGATGAGGGCGCGAGCGGGCTCTCCTCGGTGAACGTGCCCTCGTCGATCGAGCCGTACACCTCGTCGGTGGACACCTGCACGTAGCGCAGCTCAGATCGCCTGTGCCCTTCAGGGTGCGCGCAGCGTCGAGCAGAACGTGGGTGCCGAGCGCGTGGGTGGCGACGAACGCGTCCGGCTCCGCGATCGAGCGGTCGACGTGCGTCTCGGCGGCGAAGTTGACGATCGCCTGGGGCGCGGTCGACTCGATCGCGCTCGCGACCGCGTCGCGATCCTCGATCGCACCGCGTATGAAGCGAAACGAGGGGTGCTCGGCGAAGTCGTGGAAGTTCTCCTCGCGTCCGGCGTAGGTGAGCTTGTCGAACACCGTCACCTCATCGCCGTGCTCCAGCAGGCGCTGGCGCGCGAACGTCGAGCCGATGAAGCCGGCGCCGCCGCAGACGAGCAGTCTCATGGGTGCATCATTCCAGCCCTGGCCGCGAGATAGCCGGCCAGCCCGTCCTGCCAGGGCGGCAGTGGCAGCACGTCGGCGCGCTCGGACTCGAGCGCCGACCACGCGGGGCGCGGCGCGGGGCGCGCCATCTGCTCGGTGGTTGCCTCCTCGACGCGGCAGTCGACCTCCGCCTGGCGGAAGATCTCCTTGGCGAAGCCGTTCCACGAGACGTGCCCCGCGGCGGCGAGGTGCACCAGGCCTGTGACGTCGCGTTCGAGCAAGCCGATCAGCGCGGGCGCGAGATGGCCTGTCCACGTGGGGCAGCCGATCTGGTCGGCGACGACCTGCACCGACTCGCGCTCCTGCGCGAGTCCGAGCATGGTGGCGGCGAAGTTGCGCCCGCCGACGCCGAACAGCCACGAGCTGCGCGCGACAACGTGACGGGGGGAGGCGGCGAGCACCTGCAGCTCGCCGGCGAGCTTGGTCTCTCCGTAGACGGACGTGGGGCCGGTGGGGTCTGACTCGACGTACGCCCGCGCCGAGCCGGCGGGGTCGAGCGGAGCGATGCCGTTGAAGACATAGTCGGTGGATACGTGCACGAGCGGCACGCCACGCGCGGCGGCCGCGCGCGCGAGGTTGCCTGCGCCGTCGGCGTTGACCGCGTGCGCCTGCTCGCGGTGGGACTCCGCGCCGTCGACGTCGGTCCAGGCGGCGCAGTTGAGCGCCGCGTCGGGCTCGACGCGCTCGAACGCGCTCTCGACGGAGGCGGCGTCGGTGATGTCGAGCTCGGGGAGGTCGAGCGCGACGAGCTCGTGTCCGGCGCGCTCGCCCGCGCGCAGCACGTCGTGGCCGAGCATCCCGGCGGCGCCGGTGACGAGCAGCTTCACAGGATCGAGATGTCGGAGTTGTCGCCGACCATGAAGCGATAGGCGCGCGGCTGGCGCTCGCCGCGACGGACGGTGACGTTGCGCCCGAGCAGCGAGGACTCCATGCGTCCGTCGAGGTCGCACACGGTGCAGCCGGCGAGCAGGATCGAGTGCTCGACCTCGGCGCCGGAGATCGAGCAGCCCTCGCCGATCGCCGTGTAGGGGCCGACGTAGCAGTCGCTCAGCCGCGCGTCTGCGCCGATGATCGCGGGGCCGCGCACGGTGGTGCGCTCGAGTCGCGCGCCGGGCTCGATCACGACGCGCCCGTCGACCTGCGAGTCGATCAGCTCGCCCTCGACGCGCGGTCTGCAGATTGTCGAGGATCAGGCGGTTGGCCTCGAGCATGTCCTCGAGGCGCCCCGTGTCCTTCCACCAGCCGCGCACCACGTGCGGTTCGACGCGCATGTCTCGCGTCGACGAGGTACTGGATCGCGTCGGTGATCTCGAGCTCCCCGCGCGGCGAGGGCTCGATCGCGCGCGCGGCGTCGTGGATGGCGGCGGTGAACATGTACACGCCGACGAGCGCGAGGTCGGTGGCGGGCTCGCGCGGCTTCTCGACGAGACGCACGATGCGCCCGAGCCCCGCGGGCTCCCCGCTCGCTTCCTCGGGCGTGCGCTCGGCGAGTTCGGCGACGCCGTAGTTCTCGGGATCGGGCACGGGGGTGAGCAGGATCAGCGCGTCGGGGCCGTGCTCGCGGAATGCCGCCACGAGGTCGGCGATCCCGCCCTGCAGCAGATTGTCGCCGAGATACATCACGAACGGGCTGTCCTCGAGGAACGGCTCGCCGGTGAGCACCGCGTGCGCGAGCCCGAGCGGCTCGTCCTGGACGATGTAGGAGATACGCACGCCGAAGCGCGAGCCGTCGCCTGCGGCGGCTTCGATCTCGGGGCCCGTCTCGGGGGCGATGATGATCCCGACCTCCTCGATCCCCGCCTCGGCCATCGCCTCGATGCCGTAGAACAGCACGGGCTTGTTCGCGACCGGCACGAGCTGCTTGGCGCTCGTGTGCGTGATCGGGCGCAGGCGCGTGCCCTTGCCTCCGGAGAGGATCAGTCCCTTGAGCGGCTGCATTGCGCGATCACCCTAACGCTTCGGCGCGGAGCAGCAGCGCGCCGGTTCGCACGCCGAGCGCCTTCGCGAGCCTGACCAGCAGCACGTAGTCTGGATCGAGCCGTCCGTCCTCGAGCGCCTGAATGCGACGCCCGCCGACGCCCACTGCCGCTTCGAGCTCACTCTGGCTGAGCCCGCGCCGCTCCCGCAGCTCGCGGATCACCTGGCCGAGCCGGGCGAGTTCTTCAGCCTCCTGCGGGTGCCGGGACAAAGAAAACCCTCGCAAACTGGTCGTAGACAACTGTCTGCGGAGGGGGTTACGCCAGGAACGTCCTAACTCCTCCTCGACGCGATGCGTAAGGCTCCCGGCCGTGCCACCTGAGAGGAAGTCCCAGCCACGCAGCCCGGAGCTCGATGCGCTGGGCAAGGCGATCGAGCAGCGCATGGCCGAAAAGGGCCTGACACAGAAGTCGCTGGCCGAGGCCTCCGGCATCGACATCAGGCGCATCGGCGACTATGTCCGAGGACAGTACAACCCAAACCTCGCCAACCTCAAGCGGCTGTGCAAGGCCCTGGATATCACCTCCCACGAGTTGACGGAACGCGCAGGAAAGCTCGAAACGCCCTCTGACTAGTAGACCCCGCCGAGCTTGCGGTGATCCCACGTGGCGCGGCGGACCTCGACGAACTCCAGCGCGACGCGCTTGAGCGCCTGCTTGTCGACCATCTCGCCCACCTCGGGGGGCAGGCTCTCGGCGGACGGCTGACCGCGGGGGGCAGGCGTAGCGGGCGAAGATCTCGTGCCCGAGCGCTTTGACGACATCGAAGTCGCGCGTGCACGCGCACATCGCACTCGAGCATCACGCCGCGCAGCTCCTGGTACTGCTCGCCCGCCTCGACCTGCACCGTGGCGCGCGGGTCGCGCTCGAGATTGCGCACCTTCTGCGAGACGCCGTACGTCCACGACCACAGCCGTGGCCCGGGCTCGTCCGGTCGGAGCGTCTCTGAGCACGTACCACAGCGGCATCAGATGCGGCCACCCGCGCGGGCCGGCGGTGGCGCACGTGAGCGTGCGCTCCTCGGCGAGGAAGTCCGCGGCCTCGGTCGTCGCTCATCTTGATCTGCTCGCGGCGGCTCATGAGCGTGAGACTACTGGCGTCGGCGCGGCACCCCGTCGCGGCGGACGCGCCGACGGCTCAGGCGGCGGCGGGAGTGGAGCTGGCCTCGCGCAGACGCGCGACCGCGCAGCGAACCGCCTCGCGCGCGTCCTCGGGCTCGAGCACGGCGGCGTCGCCGGCTTCCTTGAGGATCTCGCGCACGAGCCAGTCCACGCCGGCGAAGCTCAGCTCGACGACGACCGAGCCGTCGCTCCACTCCTCCGACCACGCGTCTGGCCTCGCGCGCCCAGCGCGCGCGCTCGGGCGAGACCCACACGCGCGCGCTGCGCGACGCCGGCACCTCGCCGGTGCGCAGCCAGCCGTCGACCTCGGCCGCGGGATCGACCTCGGGGCGCGGCTCGAACTTCTCGTCGGTGACGTGCACGCGCTTGATGCGGTCGAGGCGGAAGTGGCGCACGCCGTCGCGCTCGGGGTCGAAGCAGGCGACGTACCAGCCCTCGCGTCCGTTGGTCAGCGCGTACGGCTCGACCCGGCGCGGCGAGAGCTCGTCCTCGTTCTCCTTGTAGTAGTCGAGCTCGATCATGCCGCCGCTGCACGATCGCCTTGGAGACCTTGCGCGCGACGTCGGAGTCGTCGCCCGCGGTGGCCGCCACCTGCAGGCCCTGCTCCATCGGGTCCTCGCCGAGCGCGGCGACGATCTTCTTGCGCGCGGAGGTGAGCGAGCCCTCGGGGATGTGCTCGCCGATCAGGTCGATCGCCGCGACGAGCGCCTTCGCCTCGACGGGCAGCAGCCGCGCCGGGCGGTCGAAGTTGTCGCTGTAGGGCTCGGGGTCGACCTCGATCTCGCCGCTCTCCTCCTTGATCTCCGCGTACAGCACGTAGGAGCCGCCGCCGAAGTTGACGACGTTGAGCACGTTGATGTCCTCGCGCAGCTCCTCGTCGGTGATCTGCAGGCGCTCGCAGATCTCCTGTCATCACGACGCGCTCGCCCGGCGCGGCCGGCCTTGATCAGGATGCTCGCGAGCGTCACCAGCCGCGCGAAGCGCTCGGGGCGGATCGCGGCGTCGGGTCGCGCGGCGGCTCCATCGCCGTCGCCGCCTGCGTGCTCGCCCGGCGCGCGCCTCGCGAGCGCGAGCCGGTGATCGCCCGACGGGCGCGGCGGCGGCGGCGGCCGTGGCCTGCCGCCGCGCGGCGCGCGGGCGGCGCGTCGCCGTGGCGCTCGTCGAGCAGCTCGCAGCCGCCGCTCGAACTCGCCGATGAGCTCCGTCGGGGCCGAGCAGCTGCGCGTTCTCGCCCAGGCCGAGCACCCACGAGACGATCGAGCGCGGGCTGGAGTAGCCGGTGAGGAAGACCCGGTCGCCGTCCGCGGCGGCGAGGTGGGCCGAGGAGGAGTCGGTCTCGGTGGCGGGATCGCGAATCTCGCCGTAGCGGCCGAAGTGGCGCTCGATCTGCCAGGCGATCCGCTCGGAGATCGAGCAGCCGCGCGACGTCCCGCTCCTCGCCGAACTGCCAGTCGGCGCGGTTGGCGTACGCGCGCGGGTCGAAGTCCGCGGGGCGGTGGAAGTCGTGCTCGGCCTTGGTCGCGTAGGAGACCTTGCCGCGGATGCGCGAGAGGCGGAAGACGCGGATCGCGTCGCGCTCGTGCGAGTGGCCGAGGAGGTAGAACTGCCCGCCCTGGAAGAGCAGGTGGTAGGGGTCGACGCGGCGCGACGCCGACCTCGTCGCGCTCCATCGTGTAGTAGTCGAACACGATCGTCTTGTTGCGGAAGATCGCCGTCTCGACCTTCGCCAGGCGCGCGGAGAGCTCGTGGCCGCCGGCCGAGGCGGTGATGCCGAGCGCGACCGAGCGCTGCTCGGGCGCGCGCAGCGGGCTCGGGCGCCCCCAGGTGATCTGCTGCAGCGCCAGGCGCAGCGGCTCGGCGTAGGCGAACTCGCCGTCGAGCAGCGTGAGCGCGGTCTGCAGCGCCGCGAGCTCCTTGTCGGTGAACGCGATCGCCGGGCAGGTGGAAGTTCTCGGGGCGCAGCGAGTAGTTCTCCTGCTCGGCGGCGCCGTCGGCCGGGCGCTCGACGGTGAGCTGGATGCGCAGCGACTCGAGCTCGGAGCGGTCGGCGTAGAAGCGCCGCGCGAACGCGTCCTCGTTCATGCCGCTGTAGCCCTCGACGTCGCGCCGGATCTCCAGCGCCGTGACGGGCCGGCGCTCGGCCATCAGGTAGGAGATCAGCGACAGCTGGCGGATCAGCTTCTCGGTGTCCTTTGCCATCGGCACCAAAGATAGAAGCCAGCGGTGGGGCGGGTGCGGAGCCGGGCGAACCGCCGTACCGCTATTTGCGGAGTTTCAGGCGGCTTCGCGTGCGGGTGCGAGCGGCTGGTCGATCGCCGGGGCGCTCGGCGACGCGCGCGGCGAAGAACGCGCCCGCCGCCGATCGCGCGGTCGAACGCCGACCAGCGCCGGCCGGGAGCGAGCTCCTTCTCGAGGCGGTCGAAGCTCCCGAGCCGCCCGCCGAGGTTGTCGATCATGTGCACGAGCGTCGCCTCGCGCGTGCACGGGACGACGGGGCTGCCGTGCTCGAGCGAGCCGTGGTGGGAGAGGATGATGTGCCCGACCGCCTGCGCGAGCTCGGGCGGGAAGCCGTCGATGTCCTCGATCGCGCGCCGGATGCGGTAGTAGCCGAGCGCGATCTCGCCGTGCAGCCGGCCCGCGTCGGTCAGGTCGATGCGTCTGCGGATCGTCGCGTGTAGGCCTCGAGCTTGCCGATGTCGTGCAGCAGCGCGCCGGTGACCGCGACGTCGCGGTCGATGCCCGCCGAACGTCGCGCTGATCGCGCTGACCGCCTGCGCGACGCCGAGGCGAGTGCTCGAGCAGGCCGTGGCGGTAGGCCTGGTGGTAGTGCTTGGCCGCCGGCGCGTCGCGGTAGCGCGCCCACAGCTCGCGAGCCCTCGCCGAACACGTCGCTCGAGCAGGACGCGCAGGTGCGGCTGCTGGATCGTCGCGAGCAGCTCGCGGATCTCGGCCTCCATCTGCTCCACGCCGCGCGCGGGCCCGTCGAGCAGGTCCTCGAGCGAAAAGCTGCCGGGGGCGGCCTCTTCGAGCGCGCGGAGGTTGATCTGCGGGCCGAAGCGGGGGTGGACGGTGTAGCGGCCGCGGACGCGCACCGGTGTGCCAGCCTTGGCGAGCTCCTCGACTTCGCTCAGCTCGTCCCACACCATGCACGCGACCGCGCCGGTGCGGTCGCCGAGTTGCAGGCGCAGATAGTCGCCGCCGTCCTTGCGCTGGCGGCGCTCGGCCTCGCGGACCAGCAGAACCTGGTCGATCTCGGCGCCGTCTGTGAGCTCGTTGAGGAGCATGGACTTGAAATTAGACGGCGCCGCGGACGGCACGGAGAGGCGGGATCGGCGTCAGATCGAAGGCTCTTGCTCGCCCTGGAGGCGGGCTCGCTACCCACCCGCGCCGAGGCGATACGCCACGAGCTTCGGCGTCTGCCCTTCTCCCGTCGCCACGCCAGCCGGCGCGATCACCGTGTCGCCGCTCACCGCCACGCCCGTGTTCGTCCCGGCCGGAAGCTGCTTCTGCCACACGAGGTTGCCGGTGCGCGCCGTCGAACGCGTACACCACGCCTTCGAACGTGGTCGCGAACACGAGGTCGTTGACCGCGGTGACCGCTCCGAACGCGGGCCCTGGAAGTTTCTGGTCCCACTTGACCACGCCCGTAGCGGCGTCCACCGCGACGATCTCGCCGGAGGTCGGTCCGTTTTCCTGGATTTCGGTCTGCGTCTGCATCTGCGCCGGGTGGTTGACGACTGGCACGAACACCGTCGACCCGTTGCTCGCCATCGGCGCGATCACGCCGCCGAGCTGGCCCGGGTAGACCGTCTCCGGGAGCGTCAGCTTCGCGAGTTTCGCCTTTCAGCGCGTACAGATTGTCCTTGTCGTGGCCGTTGTGGGTGCCCACGGGGCGCTTCCACAGCAGCTTGCCCGTGGCGGAGTCCAGCGCGACCACCACGCCGCCCTTGCCCGCGCCGATCACCTCCTGGCGGCCGCCCACGTGTCATCAGGATCGGCGGATCCTGCAGGTCCCAGTCGTAGAGGTCGTGCGGCGTCTGCTGGTAGTACCACTCGAGCTTGCCCGTCTTCGCGTTCAGCTTCACGAGCGAGTCCGTGTACAGGTTCGGGGCCCGGCCTGCTCGCGCCCCACGGGAGTTCTTCCGTGCCGGGGAACGGAGCTGGGTTGGCGGTGCCGATGTACATCGAGCCCGCGCCGTCGAACGCCGGCGTGTACCACAGCCCGCCGCCTGAGTTGATCGACTTGTTCTTGGCTTCGACCACAGATCGTTCGGGCGCCGTGTCGAAGTGCCACAGGCGCTTGCCGGTGCGCGCGTCCAGCGCCCACAGGATGCCCTGCGCCTTCGCCGCCGTAGTACTTCGCGACCGTCCCCGGGACGGTCGCCGCGTACACGATCCCTGTCGTGGAAACCCGGGCGCCATGTCGATGCCCTCGTGTTCGTTGCGCACGAGCGTCACCGACCATAGCTGCGTGCCCGTCTTCTCGTCCAGCGCGAACGCGGCCGACTGCGTCGCGCCGTACACGCGTCCTTCCGCCACCACCACGCCGTTCGGGCCCTGGTCGGGCTGTTCATAGCTCTTCGTCCACACCACCCTGCCCGTCTTCAGGCTGATCGCCTGCACGTTCGACGCCAGGTCCTGCGAGTAGATCACGCCCTTGCTGATCACCGGCGCCGATGAGTAGCTGCCGTACTGGCTCTTCGCCGTCAGCGTCGTGCTCCACGCGACCCCCAGCTTCGACACCGTCGCGCTGTCGATCGGGCCGCCGACATGGCGCGTGTTCGACGTATCGACGTTCGGATAGCCCGAGCCCGTCAGCTGCAGATGCTCTGCCGGCGAGGAGGAGAACAGAGCGACACGACGCACCACCGCGACCACGACCACCGTCACTGCGGCGCACCACGCGCCACGAGCGTCTTCGACAGCGCGGCGCCCTGCGACCCGCCGCTCGTCGACGGTTGCCCCGCAGGACGCGATTGCTTGCGACGCGCTTCGGCGCGACGGACTTGGCGAGAGCGAGAGGGCGACATGAGACTCTGAAGGAGTGTGTTTGCGCGGCGAGGAAGCTCGCAGCGAGACGGCTCGGATCCTGCAGGCACCGTAGATGCCCGCCGACCGTGAGTCAATCGATCGGAACTTTTGTTTCTGTTTCGCAATTCGCGCAGATCCGTCCTGGCCTTGGGTGCGGGCACCTAGAGAGAGACACATCACCGCAACATCGGGAGCCCGTTTTGGCGCGCTGGCAGTGAGCTGCTCAATGGGAGACGACGCTTTCCTTGTGACGTGCCCCGGAGGTCTATCGTGCGCTCAGTGCCTTGATTCCGAGAGCTGTGTCAGTTCGGATTTTTAGGCACTGTCATGAACGGGGCCAGATCACTTCGCGTCATCCGCGAGGCACTGTCCCCTGCAATCAAACGATGAAGGAGAGAACAGATGAGGAGCACAGGTATAAAGATGTTCGGACTCGCTCTCGTGGCCGTGTTCGCAATGAGCGCGGTCGTCGCCTCGGTGGCGTCGGCGGCCCTGCCCGAACAGACCCCCGCCACGGGGTTGTTCTCAGGCACGAGCGGCGCCAGCACGTTCGAAACGAAAAGCGGCGAAAAAGTGAAATGCAGAGTGGACGAGCGTCACAGGTGAAGTCGACCGGAGCGAAATCGAGCAGCTCTACGATCTCGTTCAAAGGCTGCGAAGCCTTTGGCTTCAAATGCAACAGCTCGGGCGCCGGATCTGGCGAAATCGTCCTCAACGTCAACGGCGTGCTCGTCTACATCAGCGAAACCGACCAAAGAAGTCGGGCTCATCAACACGCTCTCGGCCGAACTGACGATCAAATGCTCGGCCTTCCAGACGCTGAAGGTCAAGGGCGAGCACGCTCTGTCCGCTCACGCCCGCCAACGTCAAAACCACGAACATACACGGTCGCCTGCACGGAGACCAGGCGGCGTGCAGCAACCGACTGAATACTACGAACCCGGAAGACGAATTAAGTCAAAGCGCCGATCACTGAAACCAAAGGCGAAGGCCTGAAAACCTTCGCGTTCGAACAATCCGCCCTCAGCGGCACGATCGAACTCAACTTCGACGTCCGAAGGCGAAATCAAAGCATAACGAGCATCGTAGCCCAGCAATGTCGCTTTGAGCGGCCAGGGTGCGCGCGGGGCAGCAACTGCTCAGCGCGCACCCGCGCCCGTTCCCGAGCCCTACGGTGTGAGGCGGTGCGGCCCGCGGTACAGGAACGTCACCTCGCGCACGTTCTCCTGGCCGAGCATCTGCATCAACAGCCGCGTCAGCCCGAAGCCGAAGCCGCCGTGCGGCGGGGCTCCGTAGCGGAAGAAGTCCAGGTAGTACTGGATCGGGCCCACGTCCACGTTCTTGTCCTGCGGCCTGGGCCACCAGCTGCTCGTAGCGGTGCTCGCGCTGGGCGCCCGTCGTGAGCTCGATGCCGCGCCACAGCAGGTCGAAGCTGCGCGTCAGAGTTGGGTCCTCGGGCTGGCGCATGTGGTAGAAGGGCCGCACCGTCGTCGGGTAGTCGGTCACGAACGCGAACTCGTGTCCGTGCAGCTCCTTCACGATCGCGGAGAACGCCCGCTCGCTCGGCGGGTCCAGGTCGTGCCCAACTCCCGGCGGCTCGTGCCCACGCTCGCGCAGCATCTCCTTCGCAGCCTCGAGCGTCACGCGCGGGAACGGCAGCGTCGGCACCGTCAACTCCACTCCGAACGTCGCTTCGATCTGCTCGCCGTGGCGCTCCTTCACCGCGGCGAGCACGTGTGCGAGCCACGCCTCCTCGAAGGCCATCACGTCCTCGTGCGACTCGATCCACGAGATCTCCACGTCCACGCTCGTGAACTCCGTGTCGTGGCGCGAGGTGAACGACGGGTTCGCGCGGAACACCGGCCCGACCTCGAACACGCGCCCGAAGCCCGCCGCCATCGCCATCTGCTTGTAGAACTGCGGCGACTGCGCCAGGTAGGCCACGCCCTCGAAGTACTCGACCTTGAACAGCTCAGCGCCCGACTCGCTCGCCGAGCCCATGAACTTCGGCGTGTGCAGCTCGACGAAGCCGTCTTTGCGCCAGTAGTCGCGCATCGCGTGCTCCGCCGTGGTCTGCACCTCGAAGATCAGCCGCCTGTCCGGCCGACGCAGGTCCACGTAGCGCCAGTCGATGCGCTTGTCCAGCGCCGAGTCCGGCGCGACCGGCAGCTCCGGCTC
The DNA here is from genome assembly GCA_963813055.1 of uncultured Solirubrobacteraceae bacterium. GTDB lineage: Bacteria > Actinomycetota > Thermoleophilia > Solirubrobacterales > Solirubrobacteraceae > Palsa-744. Next base: position 525,468 of record CAWEXM010000002.1, on the reverse strand, counting down.
CGCCAGCGAGTCCACCGCCAGCTCCTCCAGGCGCAGCTCCAGTCCGCCGAGCTTCACGCGCTCGTCCGCCACCACCGTGCCCGTCAGCGTCACCGCCGACTCCGGCGTCAGCGCCGAGACCGCCTCGTTGAGCGCGCTCGGCTCCTCGTCCTTCGGGAGCACCACCTGGGCGAGACCCGTTTCGTCGCGCAGGACCACGAACTGGACCTTCTTCTGGTCGCGGATCGCGTGCACCCAGCCGCGCACCGTCACGCGCTGGTCGATGCTGTCGGATAGGTGAGTGATGAGAGTACGAGTCACTTGTTGGACCCTATCTGAGGAGGATGGCGCCGGCCTGTGCGTCGCAGCTCCTTCGCAGGACGTCCTTCTAGTCGCTAGAATGGACCATGTGGCCAGACAAGTGACCGCTACGTGACGCGAAGGCCACGATCCTCCGCCTGCTCGACGATGCCGCCGCTGGCGAGGAGATCGAGATCACCAGACACGGCCGACCGGTCGCGCGTCTCGTGCCTCCCGTCGGCGCGCGCTCTCTGAAGGGGTCGTTCGAGGGCGTGGCGATGACCGCGGACGACGACGATCAGCTGTTCTCCACCGGCGCGCCCTGGAACGCCGCGTAGTCGTGAGCGCAGTCCTGCTCGACACGCACGTCGTTCACTGGTGGTCGGCCGAGCCGCGGCGAATCAGCGCGCCGCCCGCGAAGTCCTCGAGGAGGCTGACGAGTTCGCCGTCGCTGCCATCTCCTGGTTCGAGCTCGCCTGGCTCGCGCGGCACGAGCGAATCGTCGTCAAGATCCCGATCCGATCCTGGCTCACGGGTCTCGCCGCCCAGCTTCGTACGTTCGGCGTTACCCCCGCGATCGCAGACACCGCCGTCGCGCTGCCCTCGTCGTTCCCGAGCGATCCCGCCGACAGGCTCATCTACGCGACCGCCGTCGAGCACGACCTGAAACTCGTGACCAAGGATCGAGCGATCCTCGATCACGCTCACCCGCAGTCGATGGCGACTCTGGTAGCGCCAGCCGAGCGGCCTACCCCGCGTCCTGCTCGGCCAGCTCGACCTCGACGGAGAACTCCTTCGCCTCCTCCGTCTCGATCAGCTCGATCGAGCCCGCGTCGCGCACGTCGCCCGCGCCGAGCCCCAGCACCGCCAGACGCGCGCGCGTGTCGCGCACGAGCACGCGCGCCACCGGCGCGCGCATCGGTCGGCGCGCCTGGGACTTCGCCTTGCGCACCTCGCGCAGGACGTCCGCCGCCAGCTCCAGCGCCGTCTGCTCGCGCGCCAGCACCTCGGTCGCGGGCGTCGGCGGCGAGGCCATCGCCAGCAGCTCGCTCGCATCCGGCCACTGCGCGCGATGCACCGAGCCCTCCTGCCACCACGACCACACCTCCTCGCACACGAACGGCAGGAACGGCGCGAACAGGCGCTGAAACACCGACATCGACACGCGCAGCGCGAGGCTCACCGACGCGCTCACGTCCGGGTCCGGCTCGTAGCGGCGTCCCTTCACCAGCTCCAGGTAGAAGTCGCAGTACCACCAGAAGAAGCTCTCCGCGCGCTCCAGCGCGCGCGCGTAGTCGTAGTCGCTCGAACGAGCTCGTCGCCTCCGCCACGACCTTCGACAGGCGCGCGATCAGCGCACGGTCGAGCGGATGCGTCAGCGCCTGCCCCTGCGGCGGCAGGTCCGCGAGCGCGAACTTCGACGCGTTCAGCAGCTTCACCGCCAGGCGTCGCCCCACCTTCATCTGCTGCGCGTCGAACGCCGTGTCCGTGCCCGGCCGGCCGTTCGCGGCCCAGTAGCGCACCGCGTCCGCGCCGTGCTCCTCCAGCAGGTGCATCGGCGTGACCACGTTGCCCTTCGACTTCGACATCTTCTTGCGGTCCGGGTCCAGCACCCAGCCGGAGATCGCCGCGTTCCTCCACGGCAGCTCGCCCTCGTCCAGGTGCGAGCGCAGGATCGTCGAGAACAGCCACGTGCGGATGATGTCGTGCGCCTGCGGACGCACGTCCATCGGGAACACCTTCGCGAACAGCTCGCGCATCCTCGCCCGCCTGTCCCGCGATCTGCGGCGTCAGCGACGAGGTCGCCCACGTGTCCATCACGTCCGGGTCGCCCGCGAAGCCACCCGGCTGTCCACGCTGGGAGGGCTCGTAGCCGTCGGGCACGTCGGTGGAGGGGTCGACGGGCAACTGCGACTCGAGCGCGGCCAAAGGCCGCTCATAAACGACCTTGCCCGCCTCGTCGATCGGATACCAGAGCGGGAACGGCACGCCGAAGAAGCGCTGGCGGCTCACGCACCAGTCGCCCGTCAGCCCGTTCACCCAGTCCTCCAGGCGCGCGCGCATGTACGGCGGGTGCCACTTCAGCTCGCGACCGCGCGCGAGCAGCTGCTCGCGGTGCTCGATCGTGCGGATGAACCACTGCCTGCTCGTCACGATCTCCACCGGGCGCTCGCCCTTCTCGAAGAACTTCACCGCGCGCGTCACCGGCTGCGGCTCGCCGATCAGCTCGCCCGACTCGCCCAGCAGCTCCACGATCCGTTTGCGCGCCTGGTTCACCGTCCTGCCCTCCAGCTCGGCGTAGCTCGCGCGCGCGCGCTCCACGTCCTCGGACTCCCAGCCCGGGCGTCCCCCACGGCACCGCCACCAGCCGCCCGTCGGGGCCGAGCACCGAGCGCACCGGCAGCGACAGCTCGCGCCACCACGTCACGTCCGTCAGGTCGCCGAACGTGCACACCATCACCAGCCCCGTGCCCTTGTCCGCTCCACCAGCGGATGCGCCAGCACCGGCACGCGCGTGCCGAACAGGGGGGTCAGCGCCTCGCCGCCCACCAGCTCGCCGGTGCCGGGGGTCGTCCGGGTGGGCCAGCAGCGCCACGCACGCCGGGATCAGCTCCGGCCGGGTCGTCTCGATCAGCGCCTCGCCGTCGGTCTCCGGCGACGCCGAAGCGCACGCGGTGCATCGCGCCCGGGACGCTCGCGGTCCTCGAGCTCCGCCTGCGCCACCGCCGTCTGGAAGTCCACGTCCCACAGCGTCGGCGCCTCCAGCTGGTAGGCCGCGTCGCGCGCCAGCAGCCCCAGGAACGAGCGCTGGGAGATGCGCTGCGCGAGCTTGCCGATCGTCGTGTACGTCATCGACCAGTCGACCGACAGCCCCAGCGCCGCGCCACAGCGCCTCGAACGCCTGCTCGTCGGTGTCGGTCAGCTGCAGGCACAGCTCCACGAAGTTCGGGCGCGAGACCGAGACCGGCTCCTTCTCCGAAGGCTCCGCCGGCGCGACGAAACCGGGGTCGTACGGCAACCGACGGGTCGCAGCGCACGCCGAAGTGGTTCTGCACGCGGCGCTCCGTCGGCAGGCCGTTGTCGTCCCAGCCCATCGGGTAGAAGACCTCCATGCCGCGCATCCGCTGGTAGCGCGCGACCGCGTCGGTGTGCGTGTAGGAGAACACGTGGCCCACGTGCAGCGAGCCGCTCACCGTCGGCGGCGGCGTGTCGATCGAGAACACGCGCTCGCGCGGCGCCGAGCGGTCGAAGGCGTAGGTGCCGTCGCGCTGCCACGCGGCGCTCCACTTCGCCTCCAGGCCCTCCAGCGTCGGGCGCTCGGGGACGCGTGCGTCTATCGGTTGCTGTGCGGACAAGCCGCTGATCGTATCCGCCGCCGGGCGCGCGACCGATCGCGGCGCTCAGGTTGACAACGGCGACGGCTGACTCCAAAACCGAAGCTTTTCATAGAGTTCTCTCATATCTGTATATCGAGTTCACATGGAGATAGGCTGGCGCTGCTGGGGGAATCTCGAGGTCGCGGGAGCAGCCGGAGGCGGGGGAAGGCGGCTTGAGCGTGTTCACGAAGAAGCTGCTCGCGGTTGGCGCCGCGGTCGTGGCGCTCGGCGCGCTGATCGGCCTGTACGTGGCCGACTGGGCCACGGTCCAGCCCGAAACCGTGGCGGCGACCATCGCCACCGCGCCACCGGACAGCGGCGGACACCAGCTCACGCTCGAGACGGTCGCCGCGATCGGGCCCAAGTACGAGCCCTCGCACCCCGACTGGGTCTCCTACCTCGTCAGGAGGAACGGCCGGTGGGTGCACAGCACGATCTACACCGTGCCCGCCAACTCGATCGTGCACGTCACGGTCTACCAGTACGACGGCGACAGCGGCCTGCGCAACCCGTTTCTCTCTCAGGTTCAGGGCACGGTCGGCGGGACCGAGGTCGTGGACGGCAAGACCGTCAACGCGATCGACCCCGACGAAGCGTCGCACACGTTCGTCGATGCCGCAGCTCGGCGTGTTCGTGCCGCTCCCCGGCGTGCCCGAAGAAGCCAAGAACCAGTGCGAATACGCGCCCTGCGAAGGCGCCGCGCACCGCACGATCGAATTCAGCTTCAAGACCGGCAAGAAGGGCCGCTACCGCTGGCAGTGCTTCGTCCCCTGCGCGGCCGGCTTCCTCGACGGCTTCGGCGGCCCGATGCAGACGCTCGGCTACATGGACGGCTTCATCAATGTCGTCTAGCCGTCTGCGCCAGCCGGCCAGCCGCCGCCGAACCGAACCACGCGCGCCGCTTCACCGCCATCTGGCTGATCGCGACGCTGATCGCCACGCCGCTGGTGATCTTCGTGCTCGGGCCCGATCCTGCCGCCCGGCAACGGCAGCGCGCAGGCCTCCGGGCAGGTGACCGACAACACCGTGCTGCTCGCGATGGCCACGCCGGTGCTGCTGCTCGTCGTGATCTACCTGATCTACGCGATCGTCGGCTTCCGCCAGCCCGCGGGCGCGGCGCTCGAAGGTCCGGCGGTGCGCGGCGACTCGCGCATCCAGACGAGCTGGATCGTCATCACCTCGCTGCTCGTGCTCTCGCTCGCCGTGTACGGCACCGTGCGCCTGGAGGCCGACAACGGCGCCGGCTCCGGCAACGGCCCGAACCCGCTGACCGTCCCCAGCGGCCCCAAGCTGCCGGTGCAGGTGATCGCGCAGCAGTGGGCGTTCACCTACCGCTACCCCACCTACGGCGGCGTCGAGACCACGCACCTCGTACCTGCCCAACGACAGGACGATCGAACTGCACGTCACCTCGATCGACGTGATCCACTCCTTCTGGGCCTACCAGCTCGGCGTCAAGGCCGACGCCAACCCCGGCGTCGACAACATCGCGTTCGTCAAGCCCACCAAGCTCGGAGCCTTCGACGTGCGCTGCGCCGAGCTGTGCGGCATCTGGCACGGCTACATGTTCGACAAAGGCCACGTCGTGACGCCGAGCGAATTCGCCGCCTGGATCGCCCAGCAGCAGAAGCAGTTCGCGCCCGCGACGAAGGTGCTGCCGAAGTACAGCACCACCTACATCCCCGAACCCACGAGGCGCGCAGGATGAGCACGACCGGCGAAACGCACCCGCAGCCCCGCCGAGCCGCCGGCCGCTCTGGCGGCGGCTGATCGGCTTCAACCTGCTGACCGCCGTGCTGCTCGGCGTCGCCGGCTACTACCTCGGCTGGTTCATCGGCCATCAGATCGACGGCGGCAAAAGCTTCGAATTCCAAGCCGAAACCGACGAGAACGACGTCGCGCTGCTGCTCGCCTACCTCTTCGGCGTGATCGGCTTCCTGGTCGGGCTCGGCTTCGCCAACTACCCGGTCTCGCGCATGCTCGGCCGCCCGGCGTCGCTGCGCGAGAAGGAGGACGAGGGAATCGGCCGCTACTTCGGCCTGTGCACCGACCACAAGGTCGTCGGCATCCAGTACCTGATCGGCATCGGCGTGTTCTTCTTCGTCGGCGGGCTCAACGCGATGCTGATCCGCACCGAGCTGCTGCACCCCGTTCCCACGTTCGTCGGCCCCAACCAGTACCTGTCGCTGGTGGGCATGCACGGCACGATGATGATGGGGATGATGACCTCGGGCATCCTCGGCCCGTTCGCCAACTACTTCGTGCCGATCATGATCGGCGCGCGGCGGATGGCCTTCCCGCGCATCGAGGCGCTCACGTTCTGGCTGCTGATGGCCGCCGGCTTCATCCTCGTCTCGACGATCTTCTTCGGCGGCTTCCCCACCGGCTGGACCGGCTATGAGCCGCTCAACAACCAGGCCGTCATGGGGATGGACTCCTACATCTGCTTCTTCGCGCTCGTCGGCATCTCGATGGCGCTGCTCGGGCTGAACATGATCGCCACGATCATCACCATGCGCGCGCCCGGCCTGACCTGGTCGCGCCTGCCGATCTTCGTCTGGTCGGTGCTCGCGACCTCCGTGCTGATGGTCCTCTCCGCGCCGATGCTGATCGCCACGCTGCTGATGGCCGCGCTCGACCGCACGATCAACACCTCGTTCTTCGAGGCCGGCGGCGGCGGCAGCTCCTACCTGTTCGAGAACCTGTTCTGGTTCTTCGGCCACCCCGAGGTCTACGTCCTGGCGCTGCCCGGGTTCGGGATCGTGCTCGAGCTGCTGCCCGTCTTCACGCGCAAGCCGCTGTGGGGCTACAGGCTGGCGGTCTCGGGGATGCTCGGCGTCACCCTGCTGAGCTTCTTCGTGTGGCAGCACCACCTGTTCGTCAGCGGCATCAACGCCGACCTGCGCCCGTTCTACATGCTCTCCACCGAGATCATCTCGATACCCACCGGGCTTCATCTTCCTGTGCGTCATGGGCACGCTGTGGAAGGCGCGCATCTCCTTCAGCGTGCCGATGCTGTTCGTGCTCGCGTGGACGTTCAACTTCCTCATCGGCGGGCTCTCCGGCGTGTTCCTCTCCGACACGCCCAGCGACACCGACACGCACGGCAGCTTCTTCGTGATGGCGCACTTCCACTACACGATCATGGGCGGGCTGATCTTCGCGTTCTTCGCCGCGATCTACTACTGGGTGCCGAAGATGGTCGGCCTGCGCTTCAACGAGCGCCTCGCCAAATGGCACTTCTGGCTGATGTTCGTCGCGTTCAACTCCACGTTCATGCCGCTGTTCGTGCTCGGCATGAAGGGCATGCCCAGGCGCGTGAGCACCTACGCGCCCGCGCTGCACACGCTCAACGTGTGGGTGTCGATCTCCGCGTTCGTGCTCGGCTTCTCGATGCTGATCTTCCTCGTCAACGCCGTCTACTCGCTGATCTTCGTGCGCGAGCCCGCGCCGGCCAACCCGTGGCACTCGAAGTCGCTGGAGTGGCAGGTGGCCACGCCCGTGCCGGTGAACAACTTCGAGCAGATCCCCGTGCATCGACTCCGACCCCTACGACTACGGCGTGCCCGTGGCGCTCGGCGGCCGGCGACGCCCGCCGCGGCGGGAGCGTAGAGCGATGGCATCTCACGGCGAAGAGATCCCGCTCGGCCTGAGGATCCCCCCGGTACCCGCCGGCGTGGAGATCCCGCCCGAGCCGCCGGACGTCGGCGCGCGCGCGTTGGCGCTCGCCGCGCGACTGCTGTGCGGCGCCACGACGTTCTTCTTCCTCGCGTTCCTGTTCGCGTACTTCTACCTGCGCTCGATCGACCAGGACCACATGTGGCGCCCCGCCCACATCGACCCAAGCCAGGGACTCGGCGCGGCGTTCGTCGTCTGCATAGTGCTCAGCGCCCTACTCGCGATCGTCGCGGGCCGCGGGATGAAGGCCAAAGCGCGCAACTGGCTGGCGCCGGGCATCGCCAGCGTCGCGCTGGGCCTCGCGGCGGTCGCGCTGCAGTGCGTCGAGTACACGCACCAGAGCTTCGGCCCGACCAACGGCGCGTTCGCCAGCGTGTTCTGCGCGTGGAGCGGGCTGTACCTGATCGCGGTGCTCGCCACCATGTACTGGCTCGAGACGATCGTCGCGACCGAGCTGCGCGCGCGCCGCGCGCCCGCGCACTCCCTCGGCGACATCAAGGAGCCCGACAGACTGATCGCGCCGGGGCTCGACGCCGCGGTCCTCTACTGGGCGTTCCTCGCCGCGATCGGCGTGGTCACGTACGTCGTGCTGTACCTGCTGTAGTGCTCGCGTCGGCGCCATCGGCGCCCGGGTTCTGGGACTGGTCGCTCGATCCGCCCGTATTTCTCCTCCTCGCCCTGGGGGTCCTGTACTGGATCGGCGCCCGGCGCACGCTCTCACCGCCGCGCACGCGCGTCGCGCAGCGCTGGCGAGCCGGCTGCTTCTACGCCGCGCTCGTCGTGCTCCTCGTCGCGCTCGCCTCGCCGATCGACGCGCTCAGCGAGCAGCTGTTCTGGGTTCACATGACCCAGCACGTGCTGCTGCTCGTCGTCGCCGCGCCGCTGCTCGTGGTGGCGCGGCCGTGGGTCCGCCTCTGGCGCAGCCTGCCGCTCAGCTCGCGTCGATCGCTCGCGCGCGGGATCGGCCAATGGCGAAGCGCAGCGCCGCTGCGGCTGCTCAGCCGCGCGCTCGGCGGCCCCACGGTCGGCTTCGCCGCGTTCACGGTGGTGCTGCTCGCGTGGCACCTGCCGTCGATGTTCGACGCCACGCTGCGCTCCGGGCTGGCGCACGCGCTTGAGCACACGCTGTTCTTCACCACCGCCGTGATGTTCTGGAAGCACGTCATCTCCTCGCCCCCGCTGCACGCGCCGCTCGCAGCCGCCCAGCGCGTCGCGTACGCGATCGGCGGGATGGTCGTCAGCTGGGCGCTCGCCGTCGTGCTCGCGCTCGCGCCCAACCCGCTCTACACGCACTACGCGCACGAGGCGAGCCGTCCCGGCGGCATCTCAGCGCTCGCCGACCAGCAGCTCGCCGCGGGCATCATGTGGGTGCCCGGCTCGGTCACGTTCCTGATCGTCGTGTTCGTCTACGTCCACCGCTGGCTCACGCCGGGCGGCGGCGTCAAGGGCGCCCGCCTGGCCGGCGAGCACTAGCCCATGCTCACATACCCCGTCGCTTCACCCGCCCCGCGCACGTTCGCAGAGACCTTGTTTTCGTAGTTGCCCTCGATCGTCGCGATCTGGCCGCTGGGGAGCACTTCCTTGACGATCCCCACGTGCTGGGCGCCGAACACGATCAGATCGCCCGGTTTCGGCACCACGCCCGGACCGTTCGCGACCGCCCGGCCGCTGCTCTGCGCCCACGACCAGATCGCCGACACGGAGCCGAGGCCCTGGCCCTGATCGCCCAGCGGCGTGCCCGCCTGACCCGCTGCCCACGATGTGAAGTAAGCGCACCACGGCTCGCCCGGCGCCGCCCCCGCCGTCGATGCGCGGTACTGCGCGATCGCCGGTCCTTCGTTGGAGCCCGGCGGCTGCTCGGCCTGGCCGAGCTGGCTTTCGGCCGCCGCCAGCAGGCGACTCCCACCGGCAGTCGTGGGGCCGTAGGAGAGCGGCGAGGCCCCGGTGGCCTGCTGCAACGCAGTCGCGAACGAAGCCGACGCGGTCGTGGGCGTGGCACTCGTGGACGGCGCCTCGACACCACCGCCGATCATCGTGGTGGGGTTCGCCAGCTCCTGCCTGATGGTGCCGACCCGCACCAGCGTGGACTCGATCGACATCACCCGAGTAATCGGCAGGGAGCGCCGGCATTTGAGGCCGCGCGCTCCTCGTTAAAGAGAGACGGGCGACCGTCGTCGCCCGTCTCGAAACCACCGTTCCCTCGATGAAGCGGCGGTATATGGCCCCTTCGGCCCTTTCCCAGGCCGTCGGAAGCGTTGTAGACCCGCCTGCCCCGCGGCGGCCGATCGCGAGGATCGGCCAGCGGATCAGAAGGGCTTCACTGCAGCGGTGGCGTCCTCTACGCCACCGCTGAGGAAGAGTTCTGCCTACTGCAGCAGCTTCAGGACAGCGTCCGGCAGCTGGTTGGCCTGCGCCAGAATCGACACACCGGCCTGCTGGAGGACCTGCTCCTTGGTGAATTTCGTCATTTCCGACGCCATGTTCACGTCGACGATGCCGCTGACAGCTGACTGGAGGTTCTGGGAGTAGACTTCCAGGTTCGCCTCGGTGTACTGGATGCGGTTCTGCACCGAACCGAATTCACCAGCAGCGGTCGTGACTTTGCTGATGGCTTCGTCGATCGATTTGATTTCTTTGAGTTCCGCACCTTCGGTGGCACCTTCGAGTTCCAGCGTTTTCACGGCGATCACTTCTTCGTCGTTCGCGCCGACCTGGAAGGAGATCGTCGCTTCTTCGTTCAGCAGCGCGACTTCGTTGAACTTCGTCGTTTCGCCGACGCGGGTGATCTCTTCTTTGAGCTGTTCCGCCTCGGCTTCGATCGCTTCCTTGTCCGTTTCCGAGGTCGTGCCGTTGGCGTACTGCACCGCGAGCTCACGGATGCGCTGAAGCATCTGCACGACGTCGTTGAGCGAACCCTGAGCGGTCTGGGCCAGAGAAACTGCGTCCTGGCTGTTCAGAGTCGCCTGGTTGAGGCCGTTGACCTGGCCCTGTAGGCGCTGGCTGATGGCGTAGCCGGCGACGTCGTCGGCGGCCGAGTTGATGCGCAGGCCCGAGGACAGACGCTGCATCGACATCGACAGCGCGCTCTCGGTCTGGTTCAGGTTACGCGAGGCGTTCAGCGCCTCGATGTTGGTGTTGATCGTTAGACCCATGCGTTCATCTCCTTGATGACGAGGTTGTTATGTGGTCCCAAATCGACTCCATGTCGATTCACGCCGTCTGTATCGTCAGCGCGTCGGGAAACTTGAGGTGCTTGTCCTCTCCCCGACGGGATTCCCGCCGGGCGCACGAGTTCCTGCATAAGAACCGCCCCATCCTTCAAACCCGCACGTCGACGTGCGGGCGTCCATCGTCCTCCTCTCCGAACCCGTCGTCGCCAGGGTCCTGAGCTTTGCGGCGGGCGCGCCCGTCGCGCGACTGGCGCTCCTCGTGGTTCGGACGGTCGCGCTCGCGGCTGACCCGTTCCAGGCGCTCCACCGGGATCGTCGCGCCGCGCGCGATCAACGGCGGGCCCGGCGCGATCGGGTGGATCGGGTCCATTAGATGTGGCCAACCATCTGGCTATCGCTCCAGCAGCTGCTGCTCGCGCGCCTTGATCTCGAGGATCACCAGGCGCCGCCACACGAACACCGCGCCCGCCCACACCGCCACGTAGCAGACGACTCCCGAGATCAGCGCCCGCAGGCCGGCTTCGGCGAGCGTGCCGATCGGCAGCGACAGGTAGCCGCCGATGAAGAAGCCCGCGAGGCCGCCCCAGCTCTTCGCGCGCGCCACCGAGCGCGACGCGCGCGGGTGCGCCGCGACGCTCGGCCCGTCCCCCACCACCTCGGCCGCGGCGCCCTTCTTGTCCTTCTTGCCCTTCGCGGCCTTTTCCGTCTTGGCGCCCTTCTCCGCTGAGCCCTTCTCGGCCTTGGCGCTCTTGACCTCGGGCGCTTTGACCGGGGCTGCCGTCTCGGGCGTCTCCGGCGCCTCGGGGGGGTCGAGCACCGCTGCGTCAGCTGCCATAGCTGTCCTCCATCAGGCCGCGGCGGCGTTCGGCGCGCTGGCACTCGAAGATGAAGCGCACGAGGCGCCTACGGTCGAAGTCGCTGATGCCGTCGAACTCGACCGCGCGTCGGCCCCGGGAGTCGGTGCGCACGACCTTGCCCGTGCCCGTGATCGCGCTGTCGCCCGGCGTCAACGTGAGCTGGAATTTGACTTCCTCGCCGACCTTCAGCGTGTCGGGCCCCGCGAGCAGGAAGCCGCCGCCGCTGAGGTCGACGGTGTAGCTGCGGATCTGCAGGCTGTCGCCGCCCGCGTACACGAGCACCGGGCGGGCGGACTTGATGCGCACGAACTCCCGCTCCTGCAGCACCTCGACCGAGTACGGGCCGGTGACGTGCAGCACATCCGGCTCGGCGGGGTCGTTGATGGCGAACTCCCCTTGCAGGCGCGCGCGCCCGCGCGCGCCCTCGAACTCGAGCACCATGCCCGCGAGTTCGCGCGCCCCCAGCGTGCGCATCGGCACGAGGATCGCGACCGCGATCGTGTCCTCGGTGCGTCCCAGCACGCGCGCGGGCATGCGCTCGCCGGAGGGGGTTGCGAGCGTGACCGTGTCGAAGCGCTCGGGCAGCGCCACGGGCTTGGATGACTCGTTCTTCGAGCGCCCGAACTTCATTGCAACATTCTCGCCGCGAGCCCAGTCGGATCGACGCGGCTCAAGCGCCAGCCGCCGCTGCGGCCGCGGTCGAGCATGTACTCCGGAGCGAGACCGAAGCGGCACGCCGCCTCGACCGCCACCCCGATCTGATCGGTCTCATCCGCGTGCGTCAGCACGAGCGCGTTCGCCTCCAGCGGCGCGAGCGCCTCGAGCAGCTGCGCCGCGGCGGCTGCGCCGAGCGTCGCGGGCAGCGCGACGAGCACGCGCTCGGGCGCCAGCTCGCCCAGCAGCCCCGCCAGCTCGCGGATGCCCGCACGGTCGGCGGGCGAGGTGCGCGGCGTGTCGATCACCGCCAGGCCGTCCACCTTGGCTCTGCGCAGCGCGCGCAGCGCGCGCGGCGCGTTCGCGGGGATCGCGTTCATGATCTTCGGGCTGAGGATCATCTGCAGCTCGCCGTGGTCGTCCACACGGCTGAGCGTCGCGCACCGCGCCGGCAGCGTGCCGCTCGTGCGGTAGGCGCCCAGCAACGCCGCGCAACTGGTCGTCTTGCCAGCTCCGCCCGCGCCGATCAGCGCGACCGTCGCGCCCTTCGCCGGCAGCAGCTGCGCGACGGGTATGCGCTGCGCGAGCGTCAGGCGCACCGCCTGAGCAAGCCCAGCGCGGGGCGCCAGCGGCAGCACGTGGGCAGCGGCGGCGTCGATCAGCTCGCCCGCGAACTCCTCGCCCACGCCGTAACGGCGCAGGCTCTTTTCGACGCCCGCGCGGGCGCGCGCGTGCGAGCCCGGGGCGACGGTGCGGCGCTCGAACGTGCGCGGGGGAGGCGGCGGCGCGGGCGGCGCGGGCTCGGGAACGAAAGCAGGCCTAGATGTAGATGAGTAGGGGCGAGGAATGTCCCTGGGAATCAACTCTTGAAAGCCCACCGTCCTCTCCCGCACCCTTTCGGGCACCAGTGGAGGCTGGACGACCTGTGAACGCTCGGCTCTTGCAAGTGCTGCCAGATGGGCGGTCACGTATGCACTGCCACCCGCCGATGAGGTCGCTGGCTGACGTGTGAAAAACGGAGCTGGGGGTGGAGGGGGCTGTACGGGCGCTGGCGGCGCTGGCTCTGGAGCCGGAGGAGGTGGAGGTGGCGGCGGCTCGACGGCCTCCTCTTCGTCGTACACGTCCACGCGCGCGGTGCCCGCCATCGCCTCGATCTCCACGTATGGGCGCTGGAAGAAGCCGAGCACGCCGCCGGTGAGCCCTTCGCGGCGGCGCACGATGATCGCGTCGGAGCCGAGCTCCTGCTGGATCTGGGGGATGAGCTCGTCGACGGTGCGCCCGCGGTAGATGCTCATGCGTGGATGACCCCCACGGTTTCGACGCTGATGCCGGGGGAGATCTCGTTGTAAGAGCACACCGCGAGGTGCGGCTGGGCCTGCGCGATCAGGCGGCGCAGATGGCGGCGGATGCGCGCGGAGCACAGCAGCACGGGGCCGCGCCCGCCGACGCTGCGGGCGGCGGCGTGCTCGACCTGGGCGCGCAGCGCGGCGACGATCGCCTGCGCGCGCGGCGGGTCCATCGCGAGGTACTCCCCGTCGGTCGTCTGGGTGATCGAGACGGAGACCTCCTGCTCGATTGCGGGGTCTAGGGTTATCGCTTGCAGGCGCAACTGCTCGTCCAGGTGTGGAGCCGTGATCGCCCGGCCGAGAGCCTGGCGAGCGTACTCCGATAGGAGGCTCGTGTCTCGTGTTGTTCGCGCCTTGTCGCCGATTGCCTCCACGATCGTGCCGAGATCGCGGATCGGCACGCCCTCCGAGAGCAGCGATTGCAGCACGCGCTGGATCTCGCCGAGCGACAGCGCGTCGGGCACGACCTCTTCGACGACGGCCGCGTTGGTCTCCTTGAGGCGGTCGAGCAGCGTGCGCACGTCCTGGCGCGTGAGCAGCTCCGCGGCGTGCGAGCGAATCGTCTCGGTGAGGTGAGTGACGATCACCGACTCGGCGTCCACGACGGTGTAGCCGAGCGACTCCGCCTCGGCGCGGCCTGACTCGTGCACCCATACCGCCTCCAGGCCGAACGCGGGCTCGCGCGTGGGGATGCCCTGCAGCGTGCCGGATGCGTCGCCGGGGTCCATCGCGAGCAGGTGCCCGGGCATGATCCGCCCGCGCGTGACCTCTGAGCCGCGCACCTTGAGCACGTACTCGTGCGATTCCATGCCGAGCTCGTCGTGGATGCGCACGGGCGGGATCACGATCCCCAGATCGCCCGCGATCTGGCGGCGGATCATGCTGACGCGACGCAGCAGCGAGCTCGGGGCGGCACCCGAGCTGCCGGCTCCGGCGTCGACGAGCGGCACGAGGCCGAAGCCGATCGCGAGCTCGAGCGCGTCGACGCCGACTTCGCCGATCGGCTCGCCGCCGCTGGCGGGCAGCGCGGCGTGGGCTTCCTTGGCGGCCTTCTCGGCCACCTCGGCGTCGGTGGCGCCTGGCAGGCCGTGGCGAACGCCCCACGCGACGGCGCCGAAGATCGCGGCGATGAGCAGGAACGGCAGCTTCGGCAGGCCGGGGACGAGCGCGAACATGCCGATCGCGCAGGCGGCCACGAGCGGGGCCTTGCGCTGGCCGAGGATCTGGTTGGCGATGTCCGAGCCGAGGTCGCGGTCGGAGGCGGCGCGGGTGACGATGATGCCGGTGGCGACGGAGATCAGCAGCGCGGGGATCTGTGCGGCGAGGCCGTCGCCGACGGTCAGCAGCGAGTACTGCTGGCTGGCTTCGCCGAAGCCGAGCCCGTGCTGGAGCATGCCGACGATGATCCCGCCGACGAGGTTGATCGCGGTGATGATGACCGCGGCCATGGCGTCGCCTTTGACGAACTTCGACGCGCCGTCCATCGCGCCGTAGAAGTCGGCCTCGCGCGCGATCTCCGAGCGGCGCGAGCGCGCCTGCTCGTCGGTGATCAGGCCGGCGTTGAGGTCCGCGTCGATCGCCATCTGCTTGCCGGGCATCGCGTCGAGCGTGAAGCGCGCGCCGACCTCGGCGACGCGCCCGGCGCCGTTGGTGACGACGACGAACTGGATCACCACGAGGATCAGGAAGATCACGAGGCCGACGACGACGTTGCCGCCGACGACGAACGAGCCGAACGCCTTGACGACGCCGCCCGCGTCGCCGGTGGTGAGGATCAGGCGCGTGACGGACACGTTGATCGCGAGGCGGAACATCGTGGTGAGCAGCAGCAGCGAGGGGAACGACGCGAAGTCGAGCGCCTTGCCGAGGTACATCGTCGCGACGACGACCGTCAGCGCGGCGGAGATGTTGAGCGTGATGAGCAGGTCGAGCAGCGCCGCGGGCAGCGGCACGACGAGCATCGTCACGACGCACACGACCGCGACCGCCGCGAGCAGGTCGGTGTGGCGCAGGAGTCGCTTGACGCCCTCGCTGTTCATGCCGCGAGCCTCCTACGCCCGGCGAGGCGGTAGACGAACGCGAGCACGCGCGCGACCGCGGCGTACAGCTCCTCGGGGATCATCTGGCCGACCTCCGTCGATTGGTGCAGGGCGCGCGCGAGCGGCGGGTCGGGCACGATCGGCACGTCGTTCTCTTCGGCGATCCGCCGGATCTGCGCGGCGACGAGGTCCTGGCCCTTGGCGACGACCTCGGGCGCGGTGCGCGTGCCGTCGTAGCGCAGCGCGACGGCGAAGTGCGTCGGGTTGGTGACGACCACGTCGGCGTCGGGCACGGCGGCCATCATGCGCGAGCGCGCGAGCTGCATCTGGCGGCGGCGCAGCGCCGCCCTGACCTCGGCGGAGACCCCGTACTGGCGCGTCTCGTCCTTGACCTGCTGCTTGGTCATCTTCAGCTGCTGCTCGTGGCGGTAGCGCTTCCAGGCGTAGTCGATCAGCGCCGATCACGAGGTAGGCATAGGCGGCGTGCAGGGCGACGCGAGGACGGCGCGCTGGCCGAACAGCGCGCCGAGCGCCGCCGGGTGAGATGCCGACCTGCGAGGCGAGATCGGTCAGCCCGGGCAGCAGCGCGAGCGCGGCGAACGCGCGCCACGACGCCGACCTTGGCGATCGCCTTGACGGTTTCGAAGATCAGGTTGCGGGCCGAACAGGTTCTTCAGCCCGGACGCCGGGTTGATGCGGCGGAAGTCCGGTTTGAGCGCGTGCAGCGCTCGGCTGACAGCCGACCTGCGCGACGTCCGCGAGCACGCCCGCGACCATGCACGTGCCGGCGATCGGCCCGACGGCGAGCAGCGAGCGTGGTCGAGCGCGGAGTGCATCAGTTCGCTGCAGGCCCGCCGCGGTGGTCGCGCGGGCGGGGTTGGCGATCTCGCCGAAGATCTCGCGGAAGCTCGACGCGCCGCGCCTGCGACGATCCGCGGGCCCGTGATGCTGATCGCGAGCAGCCCGGCGACGAGCGACGACGGCGCCGCCGAGGTCGGCGCTGCGCGCGACCTGCCCCTTCTTGCGCGCGTGATGGCGGTGCTTCGGGGTCGCCTTCTCGGTGCGGTCGTCGTTGGCCATGCTCAGCGCCACGTGCAGCAGCGCGAGGGCCGACCGACGCGACCGCGAGCTGCGTCGGAGATCCAGCCGGCCAGGAACGGCAGCGACGCGGCGACGACGAGCAGCGCGACGGCGACCTTGACCGGGAAGCCGACGGCGAACACGTTCAGCTGCGGCACGACGCGCGAGACGATGCCGAACGCGACGTCGGTGATCAGCAGCGCCACGCAGCACCGGCGCGGCGACCTCGAGCGCCGCGGCGAACATCGTTGGCGAACGGCGTGCTCAGCGCCGCCGACGAGCGAGGCGATCTGCGGCCCGCGGTCGAGCGGCACGAGCTGTGAACGTGCGCGCCGAGGCCCCGCAGCGTCCACGCGTCGCCGCCGATGACGAGGAAGATCGAGCGTGCCGACGAGCGTGTAGAAGCGCGACAGCACGGCGCTCCTGCTCGCCGTTCAGCGGGTTGATCGGGCTGCCGTACGAGAAGCCGGAGAGCGCGTCGATCAACGTGCCGGCCGATCTCGATCGCGGCGAACAGCATCGCGAGCGCGAACGCGAACGCGAGCCCGACGAGCAGGGCCCTCGAGCACGAGGCCGGCGAGCGCCAGCGGCTGCGCTCGGCACGTGCTGGCCGTGCATCGCGATCGGCGTCGAGGCCGATCGCGAGCGCCACGGCGATCATCGCCGCGCACGCGCGACCGGGATCATCGGCGAGGAGAACAGCGGCGCGATCAAGAACAGCGGCGTGACCGCGCGAGCACGAGGAAGAACGCCGTCACCTGGTCGAGCTCGATTGCCGCGCAGGAGCTGCTCGAGGCAGTCGCGCTCATCGCGCCGACCATCGTCGGGATCGACGTGTACAGGTTCGGTCGTGTAGGAGACGAGCTGGCCGAGCATCCACGGGCCGAGCACGACGATCACGACGGCCACGCCGATGATCTTCGGGATGAACGAGAGGCTCTGCTCCTGGATCTGGGTGACGGCCTGGAAGATGCTGACGACGCAGGCCGACGACGAGGCCGACGAGCAGCAGCGGCCCGGCGACCTTCAGCGCCAGCGCTCATCGCCTGCGTGGCGAGGTTGACGACGGTGTCCTGGTTCATGCCGCGGTCCACTCATCAGTGGAAGCTCGCGACGAGCGAGTTGATGACCAGGTCCCAGCCGTCGACCAGCACGAACAGCAGGATCTTGAACGGCAGCGAGATGAACGTCGGCGGCAGCATGATCATGCCCATGCTCATCAGCGTCGAGGAGACGATCAGGTCGATGATCAGGAACGGCAGGAAGATCAGGAAGCCGATCTGGAACGCCGTCTTCAGCTCGGAGACGATGAACGCCGGGATCAGCACCTAGGTGGGCACGTCGGCGCGCGTCTGTGCGGCTGCTTGGCGTGCGCGAGGCTGACGAACAGCGAGATGTCCTGCGACGCGCGTCTGCGTGAACATGAACTCGCGCAGCGGCTCCTCGGCGCGTTCGAGCGCCACGGTCGTGCTGATCTTGTGCGCGTCTGAGCGGTTCGAACGCGTCCTTCTTGATCGCGCTGACGCGTCGGCGCCATCACGAACATCGTCAGGAACAGCGCGATGCCCGACGAGCACCTGGTTGGGCGGCGCGCTGTCTGCGTGCCGACGCGCGGTGCGGATGAAGCCGAGCACGATCAGGATCCGGGTGAAGCCGGTGACGGTGAACAGCAGCGCGGGGACGAGCGTGAGCCCGCCGATCAGCAGCAGGATCTGGACGGCGTTGGAGGAGTTGAGGTTCAACGGCGCACCGTCAGTTCACGCAGCCGCTCGACGACGCCGGGGGTCGGCGAGGTCAGTGCGCATCGGGTCGGGCGCGGCTGCGGCCCCCACCGCGCGCGCTGGCGTCATCGAGCGCCAGCGGCAGGCCGGCTTCGAGCGCCTCCTGCCTCGGTGTAGCGGTGGATCGGCACGAGCGCCGTGCTCGGCGCTGCCGAGCAGGATGTAGTCGCTGCCGGCGCGGACCAGGTGCACGCGAGCGCCCCGTGGTGAGCGTCAGCGCGGCGACGCTCGCAAGCCCCGCGCCGGCGAGCGTGCGGATCGCGCCCGTTCTTGACCTGGCGCAGGATCCAGGAGAGGCCCCAGATGACGGCGATGACGATCGCGAGACCGACGATCGTGCGCACGATGCTCGCGCCGCCGCTGCTCGCGCTGTGCGCGCAGCGGTGGTGCTCGCGCCGCTGAGGTTGAGCGGCGTGTTTTCGCCGCCCGCTTTCGTGGCCGGCGTGTACGCCGAGGCCGGGCAGGCGAAAGCGAGCAGGCAGGCGCCAAGCACCGCGGCCGCCTGCGCGGCCGCACGGGAAAGCGGGATCAGCTTAGTCATCGAGGGACGACTCCGAGGAAGAGTCGTCCCGGTTATCGGCCCAGGCGCGTGGGTCTTGAGCCGGATCGGGCTGTTCGAGCTGGACGCCCCAGGCGCCCTCGGCGGTGACGACGAGGCTGCCGTTGGCGAAGCACAGTCCGTTGGCGAACAGCTCGACGGGCTCCTCGGCGAGCTGGTCGAGCTCGACGACGCCGCCGGGCGTCAGTTCGAGCGCGGCGCCGAGCGCCATGTGGGTCCTGCCGAGCTCGGCCCAGACGCGCACGAAGATGCTGGAGAGGATCGCGCCTGCGCCTCCTGCCCTCGGCGGTGCCCGCCCGGCGACGTGCGCCCGCGCGCGTTCCAGCTCGGCGCGTCCGAGCGTGGCGTACGTGTCGGCGCGCACGGGCGCCTCGTCGGTGGACTGCAGCTTGATCGCGCGGCGCGTGCCGCTGCGCCCGGGGCGCCCGCGGCCGAGCGAGACGCCCTCGGCGAACAGGCGCACGCCGTCCTCGGCGCGGCCGTCGAGCTCGACGAGCGCGCCGGGCGCGAGCTCGAGCAGGCGGGCGATGCCCATCTGCGCGGAGCTGACCTCGGCGCGCAGCAGCACCTGCGCGCCGGCGACGCCGCGCGGCGAGCGCCTCGGCGCCGGGCGCGGCGGCCTGCAGCTGCAGGCGCCCGCCGACGGCGCCGCGGATGCTCTCGGCGACGGGCTCGACGGCGGACCAGGGGATCAGCAGCGACAACGTGGACGGCACGCCCGTCGATGCGAGCTGGCGACGGAGATCGCGAGCGTCGGGCTCGCCGGCCGGCGACGGTACGCCGGCGTCGCCCTCGAGGTCGAGCATCGCCGCGCGTCAGCTCGGGTCCGTCGAGCTCGCGCCAGGCGCTGGAGAGCTCGCGCACGAGCGCGTCGAGAACGCCGTGGCGAGCTTCCAGTCGAGCTCGCTGAGGTGGCGTTCGCTGGCCGCGCGCGAGGCGTCGCCTCCGAGCATGCATTCGAGCGCCTGCAGCACGAGCGCGGCCTCGACGCTGAGCAGCATCCTGCGATCGACGCCGACTCTCCTCGACGGCGACCGCTACGGAGTCGGTCGGGCAGCTGCGCCTTGGCCTCGGCCCACGTGCGCTGGGCGACGTCGGCGACGCTCGAGCTGCACCTCGGCCCCGAGCTCGCCGGTCATCCGAGCCGGCGAGCTCCTCGCAGAACGGACTCGAGCGCGCCGTCGATGCGGCGCCTGATCTCGGTGGTGAACTTCGCCGGCTGTGTGAAGTCGAGCGAGGCTACGGCCATGCGCGCGTCAACCCTGGGCCGCCGCGGCAGGCATCGGGAGCGCCGTCGGGCACGGGCGATGGCTCCTCGTCGGCGGACGCCGCGTCCTGCGCCGCGCGGCCTCGGCGCCCTGGCGCGCGCCGTCCTGCTGGGAGTCGAGGATCTCGGTGACGCGCAGGCCGTACTGCTCGTCGACGACGACGACCTCGCCGCGGGCGATCGGCGGTGCCGTTGACGAGCAGGTCGACGGGCTCGCCGGCCTGCGCGCTCGAGCGTCACGATCGAGCCGACGGGTCAGCTCGAGCGTCTCGCCGACGGTCATGTGCGTGCGGCCGATCTCGACGCTCAGCTCCATCGGGATGTCGCTGAGGCGGCTGAGGCTCCGCGGCGCGGACGGATGCGCACGGACTCCGTTGGGCTCGGCGGTCTGATCGAACTGCTCGTACTCGATTGCCTCGGTCAAGCGCTGCTCCTGCTACTGGACGGTGAGATCGGGAATCAGGACCGCTTCGACTTTGACGTCGGTCTGCTTCTCGATGGCGTTGAGGATCTCGGTTCTGATGTTGTCGCCAGCCCCTGGAGCTGATCGAGCGCTTCGCCGTTCTGCGTCGGTCACCGCGTTGGTGACGATTTCGCGCACGACACGGTTCCTCGGGCAGCGTGCCGTGGCCCTCGAGCCGTTCGGAGGACTCGCCGCGCGTCTGCGGCGGTGGCGCCGTCGCTCTGTCCGGGCGCGAGCTGGAGCGCGACGGTGAGCTTGGCGTAGCGGCCGTCGGTGAGGTTGAGCAGGAACGTCTGCGGCATCACGTAGATCGTTGCCCCGCGACCTTCGGCTTGGCGGCGACGTGGGGCTTGGGCTTGGTCATCGTGTACCCGACGAACAGCAGGACGAGCACGACGGCGACGAGCACCTTCTTGTTCTTGAGCATGGCCGTCCGTCGCTTTCGGAGTCGCTTTCGGGTTCGTTGGAGTAGATGCGGCGCATGACGATCTCGACGCGGCGGTTGCGCGCGCGCCCGGCGGCGGTGGCGTCGCTGGCGACCGGGTGCTGGTCTGCGTTGCCGGTGGCGGTGAGCCGTCGCGGCGTGACGCGGCGTTCGACCGAGGAAGCGCACGACCGTGCTGGCGCGCGCGGTCGGAGAGCTCCCAGTTGCTCGGGTACTGCGCGCTTGCGATCGGCACGTCGTCGGTGTTGCCTTCGACGTCGAGCGGGTGGGTCTCGTCGACGTTCAGCAGTTGGCCGATCTCGCCGAGCAGCCCGTAGGCGCGCCCGTTCGAGCGAGGCCTTGCCGGAGGCGAACAGCAGGTCGTCGGTGAGCACCCTGATGACGAGTCCGCGTGCGGTTCGATCGACACCTTCACGCTCTTGCCGAAAGCCGTGCGCGGCGGCGTAGCTGTCGAGGCGGTGCTTGATGTGCTGAAACTCGCGGGCCTCGCTGCGCGGCGGCGGCCTGCTGCGGCCGCGGCGGCCGCGCTGCCTTGCGAGCCGCGCGTGCTGCTCGCCTGTCGGGAGCTGGGGGTGAGCGCGGTGACGGCGGTGACGGCCTGGAGGTCGGCGCTCTGCGGGGCGTGGCTGGAGTTGGCGGTGGCGCCCGGCTGGGCGAGCGACTTGCCGCCGGGGAGGATCTTGCCGGAGAACGCGGCCTGCAGCGACTTCTGCAGCTCCTGGTACTTGGACATGTTGACCGAGGAGATCGAGAACAGCACCATGAACAGCGCCAACAGCAGCGTGATCATGTCGGCGTAGGTGAGACAGCCAGCGCTCCTCGCTCTCCTCGTGCTTGCCGCCGCCGCGACGGCGCCCGCGCGTGCCCGGGACATGCGCTAGCGGCCGCCTTGGACTCGGCGTCGAGCCGCGCAGACCGACGCCGCCGTCATCGGCGGAGCGCTCGGCAGGCGGGACGATAGGACATGAGCTTTTCGGAGACGACGCGCGGGTTGTCGCCGGCCTGGATGGAGAGGATGCCCTCGAGCGTCATCATGCGCAGCTCGACCTCTTCGCGAGGAGATCGCCTTGAGGCGGTTGGCGATCGGCAGGAAGATGACGTTGGCCGAGCGCCGACGCCGATCAGCGTGGCGATGAACGCCGCGGAGATCGACGGGCCGAGCGTGGACGGCGCGGCGAGGTTCTGCGAGCACGTGGATGAGGCCGAAGACGGTGCCGATGATGCCCATCGTCGGGGCGAAGCCGCCGGCCTTCTCGAACGGCTGGCGGACGGCCGCGTGACGGCGCTTGCCATGGCGTCGATCTCGGACTCGAGGATCGTCGGCGACCAGCTCGGGGTCGGTGCCGTCGACGACGAGCTGCAGGCCGTTGCGGGTGAACGGGTCCTCGATCTCGCCGAGCTGCGCGTCGAGCGCCAGCAGGCCGTCGCGACGGGCCTGGTCGGCGAGCGCGACGAGCCGGTCGAGCTGCCCGCGCATGTCGGGCGGTTCGGCTGAGAAGACCATCTTGTAGAGGCTGGGGACGCGCTTCATCGACTCCATGCCGACGCTGGCGAGCGTCACGCCGCCGGTCCCGCCGAGGATGATCAGTAGGGCCGGGATGTTGATGAACGAGGCGGGACTGGTCCCGTCCATCATTGAGCTCAGCAGCAGTGAGCCGAAGGCCACCCCGATTCCGATGGCCGTTGAAGCCTTCATTGGACTCAACATCGGCGGAGGCGGCCATTCCTTCAATGCTGCGCAAACTCGTGCAACAAACGTCCCAGGAAGCCGTTCCAGCCCCGCGGGGCCGGGGTCATCCGGCTTTGCGAAACGTCCCGATGAGTCGCGCTACGCGGGTGGTCCTCGACCGCGGAGAGCCTTCCCGAGTCGCGCTGCCCGGGCGTGGATGGGCGCTCTGGCCGGCGGCGTCTGAGCGCCTCGCTCATGACCATGGCGCGGTAGGCGCTGACGGCCGCGGCGACCTCCTGGGGCGTCTCGGCGACGACGACCTTGGCGCCGGTGGCGAGCGAGATGACGGTGTCGGGCGTGGACTCGACGGTGACGATCATGTCGGGGTTGAGTTGGAACGGCTCGTCGGCCTGACCGAGCCTGTGCAGCGTGATCATGGGGCACTCCCCTCGATTGCGACTTTGCCCTGGGTGGGGCGGCACGCTGTGGCGCCGCCCCACCGTGGGCTCCTCGGAGCTGTTGTTGGTCCCTCGAAACCTCCTTGCTTTGAGCAGCTGTGAAAAGGTTGGGCCTACTACTGGACCATCGTCACGACCGTCTGGAGCATCTGGTCGGAGACGGTGATGACGCGCGAGTTGGCCTGGTAGCCGCGCTCGGCGGTGATCATGTTCGTCATCTCCGTCGCGAGGTCGACGTTGGACATCTCGAGCTCCCCGCCGATCGTCGCGCCGAAGCCGATCGTGGAGGGCGTGCCGACGATCGGGGCTCCAGAGTTGGTCGTCTCGGCCCACAGCGATCCGCCGAGGCGTTCGAGGCCGGATTCGTTGGAGAACGTGGCCAGCGAGAGGTAGCCGGCCGTGACGCGCTGCTGGAACGTTTTCGATTCGGGGTTCTCGTCGGTGTAGTTGACCGAGCCGTCCTGGCCGATCGACACGTTCGCCGAGCCGGGCGGGATCCGTAGGTAGGTGTCTTCTTTGCCCGGGGTGTAGGTGGTCCCGGTTTCGGTTTCGTTCGCCACGGCGTTGCGTCCGATCACGTATTCGCCTGCCTGCGTGGTCAGGAAGCCCTGCGTGTTGGCGTTCAGGTCGCCGGCGCGCGTGTAGTGGAAGTTGGCCGGCAGGCCCGTGGTGAACGGTTCTTTCGCCGGTGGTTCGCCGGCGCCGACGCGCAGGAAGCCCGCCCCCTCGATCGCGACGTCGAGCGGGTTGTTGGTCGACTGGAAGGAACCCTCGGTCATTTCGTTGCGGGTCGCCGAGACCTGCACGCCGAGCCCGATCTGGACCGGGTTGGAGCCGCCGTTGGTGCTCGTCGGCGCCGGAGGCCCCGCTGAGCACCTGCGTGAGCGAGTCCGCGAACGTCACGCTCGCGCCCTTGTAGCCCACCGTGTTGACGTTCGCGAGATCGGTGGCCGTCTCGTTGAGCATCGATTGATTTGCGTCGAGGCCGCTGATCGCGGCATACATTCCAGCCATCATGTTGACTGCCCTTCCTTTCGCTTTCGCGGCCCCCTCGCAGAGGTCCAGCCGCTGTGGTGGCCTGTCGCTCTTCTCACGCGATCACGGCGCTGTCGATGTTGGTGAACACGTTGTCCTTCATGTGTTCGGATCCGACGGCCGTGATGACCGTGCGGTTGCTGACGGACACCACGAACGCGGTGCCGTCGACAAGAACAGGGAGTCGCGCGAGCCCTTGCCGGCTGCGCGTCCCACACCCTCGGCGAGGCGGCCGAGCGTGTCTGAGTCGAGCTCGATCCCGCGGCGCTGCACGCGCTCGAGCGCGTGGCGGGAGAACTGCAGTTGCTCGGCGCCGCCGGCCTTGGTGAGCGCATCGGCAAACGACTGCCGGGGAGCAGCGCCGGACTGAGCGCCACGCGCGGCGGCGTCGGTGGGCTTGCCCGCGGCGGGGGTCGCGGGCGCGGCGGGGCCTGCGAGGCCGCCGGGCGGTATGAGCGCGGGGTTTGAGGGGATGGAGCTCAATGGACTTCGGTGATGCTCGCGAGTTTGACTCCGCCGACGCCTTCGATCGTGACGCTGGTCCCGGAGGCTGTGGACTGGACGCTTTCGACGATGCCGGTGGCTGAGCCCCCGGCGGGGTTGTTGTAGGAGACGGTGCGCCCGATCAGCTGTACGGCGCTGGAGAGCTCGCCGGCGTTGGCGAGGTTGGTGGTCTGCTCGACCTGGGTGAACTGCGCAAGCTCGCTGACGTATTCGTTGGTGTTGGCGGGCTGCAGCGGGTCCTGCGCCTGCAGCTGGGCGATCATCAGTTTGAGGAAGTCGTTCTGGTCGAGCGTTCCGTGGGGGTTGGCGCTGGGCGCGCTCGAGCCGGCGGTGGGGGCGGCGGCTTGTGCGGTGGGTTCGATGGCGGTCATGGTGTTGTCCTTTCGTTCGTCAGGCGAGTACGTCGATCAGCTCGCCGCGCGCGGGGCCGGCTGGCGGCTGCGCGCTTGCGAGTCCCTGCACGGTCTGTGCGCCGCCGTGGCGCTCGTCGCGACGGCCGTCAGCGCGGCGGTTGCTCTCCTCGAAGCGCCCGGGAAAGCGTCCTTGGCCCCCGCCGACGTCGGACTGGCCAAAGGAGCCGATGTCGAGCCGCAGCAGCGACAGCCCGAGCGAGCTGAGCGAGTGGTGGAGCTCCGAGCGCGCGCCGGCGAGCATCTGCGCGGCGGCGGGCGTGTCGGCGGTGAGACGGGCGAGCAGCCCGTCGGAGGTCTGGCTGAGGTGGATGCGGATCTCGCCGAGCTCCTCGGGCTGCAGTGCGATCCGTGCCTGCGTCATCCCCTGGCGGACGGCCAGCTCGACGGTGGCGCGGATCGATTCGATCATGGCCTGCATGCCGACGCCCGCGCCGAGCGCCGCGCTGGCCGTGGCCGCGGCGCTGGCCGGCGTGGCTGGGAGCGGCGCGGCGAGCGGCTGCGTGTCGGCGCCGGAGTCCACCGCGTGCGCGGAGCCGCTCGTGAGCGTGGCGTCCAGCGCCCCGGGGTGCGCGCTCGCGCCGCGCGTGGACGTTGCGATGGTGCGTGCGCCTGGTCGCACGTCGGGCTGCGCGGAGGCGGCGATGACCGTGTCGCCCGCGCGTGTGGGTGTGGTGTTCGATGAACCGGCTTCGCCGGGCTCGGGTCGCGCGTCGGCTGCGCCGGAGCCGGTCGTGGAGACAGCGGCGGGCGGGGTCTGCCCCCGGCCTGCGCCGGGCATCTCGGGGGCCGGCGACGTGGGTCGATCGCCCGTCGTGCCTGAGCCGGTGAGAGCGTCGTGTGTGTCGGTGCTCGTCGCGGCCACCAGCATGGCGGTGTCCGCTGCGCCCTCCCGCGTGGCGGTGTTGGCCGCGTCCCCGTGTGTGTCGGTGCTCGCGGTGGCCGGCGGCGTGGCGGTGTCAGCCGTGTCCCGATGCGTGGCGGTGCTCGCGGCAGCGTCCCGCGTGGCGGTGTTCGCCGCGCCCCCCTGCGTGTCGGTGCGCGTGGTGGCCGCCAATGTTGCGGCATCGGGCTTGTCTCCCTGCGTGGCCGCATGTGCCACGGCTCCCTGCGTGGCCGTTTGCGAGACATCGGCCGTGGGCTCGCCGCCGGATGACGAGTGACCGGATGACAGCGTGGGCGTGTCGGTGGCGTCCGGGCCGGCGTGCGAAGCGCTGGTGGCGCCCTGAGGCGGTGTCGCGTCGGCGGAACTCGCGGCTTCGGCAGTTGCAGTCGCCGTTCGAGGCGCCTGCTGGAGATCCGCCGCGGCGGGCGGCGACGAGGTGGACGTCGCGGAGAGCGCGAGACCTGTCGCTGAGCTCGAGAGGGACAGGCCCGCCGCGGCGGCGGAGTCAGCCGCGGCTGTCCTCAAGTCGGGCGGAGCGGCGGACGAAGCGCCCTGCCCCGGGGCCGCGGCCTCATCACCGGGTGCGCGTGCCGCAGTCGAGTCCCCCGCGCGCGGACCGCCGGAGATAGCTCCGGTCGCGCCGGTACTGGCCGGTGAGGCTTGGGGGTCGGCGGTGGTGAGCATCGCTGGCGCGCCAGCCACACGATCGCCTCCGACGGCGCTCGCCGCGGAGCGGGCTGCGTGATCGGTGGCGCCAGCGGCCCGGGCAGGAGTGGCGACGAATGCTTGGCGCGCGTCAGCCCGATCGGGCCGGCCCTCCAGTTTTCCGGGCGAGCCGAACGGAGGCACCGCACCGATCGGCGCCGCGGCTACGGTGGGCGCGGCGACGGGCGCCGGGTCGCCGAGCTCGTGCTCGTGCGGTTTGTGCTCCTCGTGGGAGTGCTCTCGCCTTTGGCCTTCCGCAGTGGCGGTCCGGGCCCATTGTTCGGCGAGCGCGCTCTGGAAGGGCGGCGCGCCCGGCGGGGCTCCCGGTGGAGCCGCGCCGCTCATCGGCGGCGAGGAGCCGTGCGCTCGTGCGGGCGCCCCAGCGTGCGCGAGGATCATGCGAGCGCTCCGGCGGGGACGGGGTGGGCCTGGCGGTACGCTTCGGCGTAGCCGAGCACTTTGGTGACGTAGCTCTGGGTTTCCGCGTACGGCGGCACGCCGCCGTACTGCTTCACGGCCCCGGGGCCGGCGTTGTAGGCGGCGAGCGCGTCGCTGGTGTTGCCGCCGAACGCGCTCATCATCTGTGCTGAGGTAGCGCGCGCCGCCTTCGATCGCTTCGACGGGGTCGAGCGGGTTGGCGACGCCGAGCGATGAGGCGGTGCCGGGCATCAGCTGGGTGAGGCCCGCTCGCTCCGGCGCTGCTGTGGGCGTTGGGATCGAAGCCGGACTCCTGCTGGATGAGCCCGTGCAGCACCGCGGGGTCGACGCCGTTGCGGGCGGCGGCCTGTTCGATCAGCCCGTCGTACTGGCTCGTGCCGCCGGTCGTGGCGGCGGTGCCCAGATACGCGGCGGGGGCGGCGCCGCTGGCGGTGGCGGCCTGCAGCGCGGATGCGAAGTCGGCGCTCGGGGGAGCCGCTGCGGAGCCGTTCGCGGGGGTTGCGGGCGCGAAGCCACCTGCGGCGGACTGGCGCGTCTGTTCGATCATCGCCTGCAGCTGCTGCACGCGCTGGGCGACCGCGAGCTCGCCGGCGCTGACGCCCGCGGTGGGAGCGAGGGCCTGGGTGCTCACGCGGAGCTCCTGCCGAAGCGGTTGGCGGCGATCTCGTCGAGGCTGTTGCGCTCCACGCGCGCGGCCTCGCGGTCGTGCTCGCCGCGGTGGCGCTCGCGCAGGCGGTTGAGCATCTCGTGCTCGCTGGCGGCGCGCGCGAGCTTGGCGTCGCGCTCGGCGACCTCGACCTCGCGGTCGGCGAGCTCGCGTGCGTGACCGTTGCGCTGCGCTTCGACGCGCTCGAGGAACGACTGGCGCACCTGCAGCTCGTCGGCGCTGACGGGGCCGGCATCGGCGGCGGCGCTGCGCTGTTCGACGTGCGCCTGCGCGATGTTCTCCTCGGTGGCGCGCAGCTGGATCTCGGTGCTCGAGCGGCGCGATATCGCCTCGGCGAGATCCTGCTTGGCGAGCTGCTCGGCGCGCTCGCGCACGGCGCGCACGCGCTCGAGGCGGAAGCGAAAAGCGTGTCCGGTCACGGCCCGGTTATCGGACGAGCGACCCCGTTCTTTAGCGGCGCGTGCAAGGCTCGTCGCAGATGCCGGGAGCTAGGCCGAGACCGTCGGCGGCTGGACGCCGAGCGCGTCAAAGAGTCAGGCCGAGCGCAGGTATCGCGGGCGTCTCGCTGGCCGCGAGGCTCACGGCGGCGGAGCCGACGGGCTGCTCGACGTGGACCTCCTCCGCGTCGGGGATCTCGCCCTCGAGGCGCTCCATCTCGCCGCTGAGCGAGGCGGCGAGCTCCAGCAGCCGCGCGTCGGTGTCGCTTGGGTCGCTGTGCTCGGCGACGGCCTGGCGCAGGAACGCGTCGATGCGCGCGCGGTGGGAGAGGGCGGTGTCGAGCGCGGGGTCGCTGCCGGGCTGGTAGGCGCCGATCGCGACGAGGTCTTCCTTCTCGTGCAGCACCGCGAGGGCGGCGCGCAGCTGCTGGCCGGCGCGGGCGACGTCGGCAGGGACGATCTCGCCGACGAGCCGCGAGACGCTCTGCAGCACGTCGATCGCGGGGTAGTGCCCGGCGTGGGCGAGCGAGCGCGTGAGCACGATGTGGCCGTCGAGGATCGAGCGCACCGCGTCGGCGATCGGCTCGTTCATGTCGTCGCCGTCGACGAGCACGGTGTAGAGCGCGGTGATCGAGCCGCTGGTGCTCGTGCCGGCGCGCTCGAGCAGCCGCGGCAGCAGCGCGAACACGCGAGGGCGTGTAGCCGCGCGTGGCGGGCGGCTCGCCGATCGCGAGGCCGACCTCGCGCTGGGCCATGGCGAAGCGCGTGACGGAGTCCATCATCAGCATCACGTCGTGGCCCTGGTCGCGGAAGTGCTCGGCGATCGTGGTGGCGGTGAACGCGGCCTTGATGCGCACGAGCGCGGGCTGGTCGGACGTGGCGACGACGACGACGGAGCGCGCGAGCGCGTCGCCGAGGTCGCGTTCGATGAACTCGCGCACCTCGCGTCCGCGCTCGCCGACGAGCGCGATGACGTTGATCGACGCGTTGGTGGAGCGCGCGATCATGCCGAGCAGCGAGGACTTGCCGACGCCGGAGCCGGCGAAGATGCCGAGCCGCTGGCCGCGGCCGCACGGGACGAGCCCGTCGAGCGCGCGCACGCCGAGCCCGACGCGCTCTGAGATGCGCGGGCGGGTGAGCGCGCCGGGGGGAGGCGCGATCGTGGAGCGCGCGATGCCGCCGGGCGCGTCGCGTCCGTCGTGGGGGAGACCGAGCCCGTCGACGATGCGCCCGAGCAGGCCGTCGCCGACGGTGACGCGAAACGGCGCGCCGGTGGCGAGCACGCGCGTGCCGGGGCCGATGCCGTGCAGCTCTCCGAGTGGCATCAGCAGCGTGCGCCCATCGCGGAAGCCGACGACCTCAGCCGAGACCGCCGCGCGGTTGCGGTCGGTGCCCACGAGACACACCTCGCCGACCTCGGCCTGCAGTCCGGTGGCCTCGATGATCAGGCCGATGAGGTTGCTGACGAAGCCGTGGCGGCGGGCGAGATCGGCCTCGCGGACGGCCTGCGCGGAGCGCTCGAGCAGAGCGCCGACGGGCGGCGCCGCGCTCACGGCGACTCGCCGCGCTCGGGCGGTCGCTCGCGGACGAACTCCGGCCCCTCAGCGGCCGGTCGCTCCTCGGCCCCGGGCGGTCGCTCCTCACCTTCGAGCGCCGCGGCGAGCACTTCTCGCGCGCGCTCGAGCTGGGTCTGCACGCCGGCGTCGAGCTCGCCCTCGGTGGTGCGCACGATCGCGCCGCCGGGCTCGACGCGCTGGTCTGACTGAAGGTCGCACAGCTCGATTCCGACGACGCGCGCCTGCAGATCGCCGATCGCGTCCTGCAGCGTTTCGAGGTCGGCGGGGTTGACGAGCACGGCGATGCCGCGCCTGTCGCTGACGCGCCGCAGCGCGCCCTGGACGACGTCGACGACGAGCTCGGGGCGGGCCTGCAGCGCGCCGGCGAGGATCTTGCCGGCGAGGTCGAGCGCGAGCTCGCACGGCGTCGCGTTCGACCGACTCGACGGTCTCGGCGCGCAAGGCCTCGACGCCCGCGAGCGCCTCGCCGAGCGCCTGCGCGGCGGCGGTGACGTCGGCGAGCCCGTCCGCGTGCCCGGCGGCGCGGCCCTCGGCGCGCGCCTGCTCGCGGATCTGCTCGGCTTCGGCGTGGGCCTGGGCGAGCGCGCGCGCGGGCGCGTCGCGCGGCGGCGGCGCGGATGGCTCGAGCTGCTCGAAGGCGTAGCTGACGGCCGTGTCAGACAACGTCGCTCTCTCCCTCGCCCTCGTCGCCCTCGCCGCCGCCGTCGCCGCTGGGGATGACGATCGTGCCGGCTTCCTCCAGGCGGCGCACGACCGCGACGACGCGGCTCTGTGCGGCCTCGACGTCGCGCTTGCGCTGCGGCGGCTGGATCTCCATCTCCTCCTTGAGCATCGCGGCGCCGCGCTCGGACATGTTCGTGAGCACCGCTTCCATGACGGGCTCCTCGACGCCGCGCAGCGCGAGCACGAGGTCCTTCTGGTCGACCTCGCGCAGCACCTGCTGGACGGCGCGCTCTTCGAGTTTGACGATGTCCTCGAACACGAACAGCATCCCGCGCACCTCCTCGGCCAGCTCCTTGTCGGAGCTGGCGAGGTTGTCGAGCACGTTGCGCTCGAGGCTGCGATCGGCGTGGTTGAGGATGCCGGCGAGCGCCTTGGCGCCGCCGGCGGTCGAGTACTCCTCCTCGGTCTCCTCGCCCATCTTGTGGCGGATCGCCGCCTCCACCTGCTGGATCACCTGCGTGCTGGCGTCGCCCATGCGCGCGATCCGCAGCGCCACGTCTGGCTGATCGTCCTCGGGCAGGCGCGCGAGCACGCCGGCAGCGAGGTTGGCGTGCAGGCTGGCGAGCACGAGCGCGACCGTCTGCGGGGACTCGCCGCGCAGCAGCGCGACGATCCGCTCGGGCGGCGTGCGGCGCAGGAACTCGAACGGGCGGGACTCGGCGTTGGAGAGCCGGCCGAGGATGTCGGAGGCGCGCTCGGCGCCGAGCGCGCGTTCGATCACCTCGTGCGCGAACTCGAGGCCTCCGGAGACCGCCCCGGTGCCCTCGCTGGCTCCGGCGGCGAGCTCGTTGAAGATCGAAGCGGTCGTCTCCGCGCCGACGGCGTTCAGTCGCGCCATCTCGCGCGAGAGGCTCTCGATCTCTTCCTCGCCGAGCAGCTGGATCAGGCTGGCGGCGCGCTCGGAGCCGAGCGCGGCCATCAGCACGGCGGCCTTGCGCGCACCGGAGATGCGCGTGGGGCCGGCGGGCAGCCGGTCGGACGCGCCCGCTGAGAGCGCCGGCAGGATCTCCGACTCGCTCGGCACCGGGCGCTACCCCTCCTGGATCCAGCTGCGGACCTGCTGCGCGACGAGGTCGGGCTCGTTGGCTGCGAGCTGTTCGACCTGCAGGCGCAGCGGATCGATGCTGCCGTTCCCATGCCCGTTCCCGTTCCCGTTTCCGGCCGCGCCGGCGCTGCCGTTGGGCGGCGCGGCGGCCACGCCGGCCATCGCGGGCGCCCGGGGCGCGGTCTCGCGTTCGAGCTCGGACAGGCGCATGGGCGCCTCCAGCTCGCGCAGCCACACCGGCTCGCCGATCGGTTCTGACTCGCGCTTGCGCAGCGCGCGGGTGGTGAAGAACAGGAACAGCAGCGCGCCGATGCCGAGCAGCGCGTACTTGGCGTAGCCGAGCATCGAGCTCTTGGCCGCGGCCGCCGCGGCAGCGGATTTGGCGAACGCGACCTGGCCGATGGAGATCGTGTCGCCGCGTTTGGTCTGGATGCCGGCGGCGTTGGTGATCGCTTCGCGGATCGCGGGCAGCGAGGCGGCGGGGACGGAGTGGTCGAGCAGCACCGAGACGTGCTGGCTTTCGACCACGCCGGGGGCGATCGTGGAGTGCGTGACCGTCTTGCCGACGGCGAGCTGCGAGTTGGTGGTTTCGCGCTTGTAGTTCGATTTGCCGCCGCTGGCCCCGGCTGCGGCGGTGAGGTTGGCGGTGCCGGTGGTGCCGCCAGCGCCGGTGCCCGTGCCAGTCAACGTCTCGAGTTGTTTGCTCTGCGACTGGGGCACGCCGGCTTTTTCGTATGTGAGCGATTCCTTGGTGGTCTGGTCGACGTTCATGTTCGCGTACACCAGCACCTGCGCCTTGCCTTCGCCGAGCGTGCGCGAGAGCATCGCGTCGAGGTTCGCGGCCATGCTCTGGTCGTAGCGCTGCTCGGCGTCCTGGACGCTCGCGCCGGAGCCCGCGCCGGAGGCGCCGCCGGGCTGGGGCCACAGCAGCTGCCCGGAGGCGTCAGTGATCGTGACCTTGCTCAGCTGCAGCCCGGAGACGCTCGAGGCGACGAGCTGCGCGATCCCCTTGACCGAACCCGGGTCGAGCGAGGTGGTGCCTGACAGCAGCACCGCGGCGGAGGAGTTGCCCTGGCTTTCTCCGAACAGTTGGCTCTGGGAGCTGGGCAGCACGAGCTGAACCTGCGCGCCGGAGACGCCCTGGATGGAGTTGATCGTCTGCTCGAGCTGGCCCTGCAGCGCGCGCTGGTAGGTGACCTGCTGCTGGAAGTTGCTTTCGCCGAGCTTCTGTTTTTCAAACAGCTCGAAGCCCGGCTGGGTGTTGCCGAGCAGGCCCGCGCCGGCGAGCGCGACACGCGCGGCGGAGGTCTGGCTGGACTGCACGGCGAGCGCGGTGCCGTTGTTCTGCAGCTGGTATTTGATCCCCTGCGCGCTGAGCGTGCCGGTCATCTTGCCCGTCTGCGCCGGGTCGAGTCCGCTGGCGAGCGTGGAGTAGCTCGGCTGGGAGACGAGGTGCAGGAACATGTACGCGAACAGGATCACGCCGACGGCGAAGCCGCCTGCGATCATCCACGCGCGCGGGGTGAGCCTCGAAGCGAGTTGTGCGATGGGCAACTGTTAGACCTGTGTTTGGAAGATGCTCTGGGCCGCTTCGGTCGCCTTGGTGCGGATCTGGGAGGCGAGCTGCATCGCCAGCTGCGCGTCCTCGACGGTGACGACCGCGGCCTCGGGGTCCTTGACGGTCCCGGTGGCGAGCGCCTGCGCGGCGCTGTCGCCGCTCTGCTGGGTCTTCTCCAGCGAGGAGATCGCGTTCGTCAGCTCGCTGCCGAAGCCGCCCGCTTCGACGCCTTCGGTTCCGCCGCTCGGCTGCGCGCCCTGGGGGGCGAGGCCTTCGGCTGGGGCGGCGCCAGGCGCTTTGAGCGCGCCTTCAGCGCCGCCGCCGGTGAGCGCGCCGCTCACCCCGCCGATCGGGGGGATGATCATTTGAGCAGCCCGAGGGTCGCGGTGAACATCGACTTGGCGGTCTGCATCGCGGTGACGTCGGACTGGTAGGACTGCTGCTCGGAGATCAGGTCGGTCATTTCGGTGACGGTGCTGACGTTGGGCATCTTCACGTAGCCCTGCGCGTTGGCTTCGGGGTTGCTTGGGTCGTACACCTGACGGTTCGGCGTGGCGTCGCTGACGATCCCCGTGACCTGCACGCCACCGGCGACGGGGGAGCCGGCGGACTGCTGGGCGAGCGCTCCGGAGAGCGCGCCGCCGAAGCTGGGCGCGCCGGTCTGCGCGAGCTGGACCTCCTGGCGCTGGTAGGGCTGGCCGTTGGCGGCCTTGGTGGTGTCGGCGTTGGCGAGGTTCTCAGCGGTGACGTCCATGCGCACGCGCTGCGCGCTGAGGCCCGAGCCGGCGATGGCGATCGCGTCGAACAGGCCCATCAGAGGATCCCGATCGCGGAGCGCATGATCGAGTTGCGCGCGCCCGTGACCTCGGTCAGGGCCTGGTAGTCGAGCCCGTTTTCGGCGAGCTTGGCGGATTCCTCGTCGACGCTCACGCCGCTGCCGTTGGGGCCCGCTTCGATCGCCTTCGTTTCGGTCTGGAACTGCACTTCTTCGGGCGATTGTCCGCCGACGATGGCGCTCTGCAGGGCGGCCTCGAAGTTGACGTCCTGCGGCTTGTAGCCGGGCGTGTCGGCGTTGGCGAGGTTGTTCGTGAGCGCGGTCTGGCGCTGCCAGGAGCCGCGCATGGCAGCCTCGAGCAGCTGCTGGGTCGAGTCGACGAGGGCCATCGTGCCCTCGTGATCGGCCCGAAGGGGTGGATCTTTAGGCGCTCCCGCCCGCGGCTTGTCGGCTGGCGGGTGCGCGCCGCTCAGGCGCTGCGATCCAGGCGCGGCGGGCGCGGCGCCTGGCCGGCGTAACCGTCGACGGTGCG
The DNA here is from genome assembly GCA_963813055.1 of uncultured Solirubrobacteraceae bacterium. Taxonomy (GTDB): domain Bacteria; phylum Actinomycetota; class Thermoleophilia; order Solirubrobacterales; family Solirubrobacteraceae; genus Palsa-744. The sequence continues at coordinate 491,054 of CAWEXM010000002.1, read as the reverse complement.
ACGCGCGCGCGTGGCGGTGGCGAGCTCCGCGACGAGCGCCTCGCGCAGGCGGATCAGCTCGATGCGCGTGCGCTCGTGGATCAGCTGCGCGCGCTCCAGCAGCGTGCGGGCCGCGGCGGGCGGGCTCGGCGCAAGCCCGTCGATCAGCTGCTTCCAGCCCTCGCCGAGAGCGGCGAGGCCGTCGACGTCGCCGCGCCCTGCGAGCTCCAGTTCCAGCTCGGCGTGCGCGTGGATCGCCTCGTAGGGCGCGAGCGCCCCGTCGTCGCCGTGCTCGCGCGTGGGCGCGCTCACGCGTGCGAGACCTCCTCGGCGACGATGGCCCACGCCTCGCGCAGCTCGCCGAGCAGCTCGCTGACCTCTTCGAGCTTCGTGGGGTCCTGGTAGAGGCGCCCGCTGTTGAGGTGCTTGAGGCAGAAGCCGTAGATCGTGTGCAGCCGCTCGGAGACCTCGCCCTGCTCGAAGTCGAGCGTACCGTCGAGGTGGGCGACGATCATCTCGCAGCGTCGCAGCGTGTTGTGCGCGCGCTCGATCTGGCCCTCGCGCATCGCCACGGTCGCCTGGCGCAGAAAGCGCCGCGCGCCGTCGTAGAGCATCACCACGAGCTCCCCTGGGGGCGCCGCGAGCACGGCTGTCTGACGGTATGCCTGAGGAGAGGCGGCGAGGTTGCTCATCGTCGAGGGAGTGATCGGCCTGGCGGGAGGAAAGCTGAAGTCCTGGTCGCTAGCCGGTCTTGTTGAGCGCCTTTTCCTGGCTCGTGAGCCACGCCCCCTGCGCGCTGTTCTGGGAGATCACGGCTTCGAGCTTGGAGTAGGTGATCTGCAGCGCGCGTTCGCGCACGGCGAGCATCTCGTTCATGGTGGCGATCTGGTGGGTCAGGTTGGTGATCTGCCTGGTGTCGCCTTCGATCCGCCCGCCGAGCGTTCCGGCGGGTTCGGACGCGACGTTGAGCATGCTCTGCAGCCCCAGGGACCACTTCTGCAGCATCAGCTTGGCGCCCGCGGGGTTCGTTTCGATCGCTTCCTTGAGCTTGGCGGGGTTGAGGCTGAGCTGGCCTTCGAGCGCCGACTGGGAGCTGGCGCCTTTCCCGCTCGCAGCTCCTGTGCTCAGCCCGATGTCGGCGGGGCTCGACATTTCGACCGCGAGTTCTTTGATCGGTTCGTACATCGTCTGGCGCATGCGGCTGAGCAGGCTCGTGAGGTCGTGGTCCCCAAACAGCGTGCCGACCGCGAATTCGGTCGCGTTCGCGGCGTGCGCGGGGGGCTTGGTGGTGAGCTGCTTCTGGATTTCCGCGACGGTGGAGTTGTAGAGCGTGACGAATTCCTGCAGCTTCGTTTCGATCGCGGTGAGGCTCGGACCAGGCGGGTGGATGTTGATCGTGACGGGCCCGGTCGTGGTGAGGCCTTCGAGCGTGAGCGTCACGCCGGGGATCGCGCTGGTGACGGTGTTGGAGGCTGAGGTCCCGGCGACGCCGTCGACGGTGTATTCGGCGTTCTTGCCTTCTTTGGCGGCGGCGGCGTTTTCGGCGAGCGCGCCCGCGGTGTCGCTGACCGCTATGAAGGCCGCGCCGGTGTTGCCCGTCGCGCGGCTGGAGAACACGATCGTGCCGCTTTCGACGACCGCCGCATAGACGGTGGCGGTGCTGTCGGAGTTGATCTTGCTGGCGAGTTCTTTCGCGCTGGCGCCCGCTTTGATCGTGTATTCGTGGCCGTCGATCGTGACGGTGTCTTCGGCTTCGGGGCTGGTGAACGCGAACGTTCGTTGCGAGGAGTTCGCCAGCTGCGTGACTTCGACCTCGTGGCCGCCGACCCCCGCGCCCGTTGTCGATACGGCGTTCACGCGTGTGGGTTCGCTGGAGGTGACCGACTGGGTGTTTTCGAACGCTGCCGAGAGGCTGAAGTCGGCGACCGCGAACTGCAGCTGACGGAGACTCGACTGGATGGTCTGGAGCTGTCCCTGCTGGGCCGTGAGCTTTTCCTGCTGGGTGGTGAGGCGTACGACCGGCTGGCGTTCGGCGCCCATCAGCGCCTGGATGATCGCGGCGGTGTCGAGCCCCGAGGCGAGTCCCGAGAATTTGATCGTGGAGGAGGCGCTGGAGCCTACGGAGAGAGAGGACACGCCGCTACCCCAGTGGCTTTCCGGCGGCGAGGTCGACGACCTCGGTGGCCGAAAGCGGCCGGACGTGCGCACCGTCGTGGAGCGCGACCTCGACGCGGCCGGCCTCGGAGAAGGAGAAGCGCACTTCCCGCCCCTCCTGACGCATCTGCTCGCCGATCTCTCGGGCGGCGGCCATCTGCTCGAGCAGCTCCGGCGGGGGTCCGCCGCGAGTGTCCTCGACGGAGAGCGAGCGCTCGCTCGCGGCGAGCTGCTCGACGAACGCGGACAGGTCCGGGGCCTCGCCGGCTGCGGGCGGGGTGGGTTCGGCTGGGATCCTGGGATCCCTTATGGGCATGATCGGCGAGCTCATATGGCGTTTTCTCCCTGAAAACGTGTGACGCGGTCCGGTCCATGGGCCGCCTCGCGCATGATGGGTTTCGCTCATGGTGATCGACGTCCTCCAGCGAAACTTGAAGTATTTCCCGCGATGAGAGCCGAGTTGCCGAAGGCGCAGGCGCGAAAGCATCGCTAAGCGGCCTCCGCGCGGGCCTGCGACAGGAGGGCGGCGGCGGCTTCGCAGCGAGGGTCCTCGGCGAGCGCGGCGGCCGCGAAGTCGCTCGCCTCGCGTCCCAGGCCCCTGGCGGCGGCGACGCGTGCGAGTCCGAGCAGCGCGCGCGCGTCGGGCCGCTCGGCGCAGACGGCCATCCACTCCTCGGCCGCGGACGCGGCGAAACCGCGGCGCAGGTACAGCTCCGCGAGCAGCTCGCGTCGCTCGCGTGGCGGTAGCGGCGTGCTCTGGAGCAGCCCCAGCAGACCTTCGAAGGCCTCGAAGTCGTGCGCGCGCAGCAGCGTGTCGAGCATCGCGGTGAGGGGCTCCACGGTGGCGGCGGACAGCGCGTCGGGGCTCTCGCCAGCGCCGTCGAGCTGGCGCCACGCGTAGATGAGCTCGAGCTGCACGCGCGCGAGGTGGCTGCCGCAGCCGGCCGTGGCGGCGTAGCGGGGCGGCGCGTCGCCCATCTCGATGCAGCGCTCCAACAGCTCGATCGCGCGGTCCAGGCGACCGAGCGCGGCGCTGGCGAGCGCCTGCTCGAAGACGAGGTCGGTGAAACCGGGGAAGCGGTCGAGCCCTTCCTCGGCGCGCGCGATCGCGTCCGCGTGCAGCCCGCACGCGCGGAGCGCCTTGACGGTGCGTGCGAGCAGCGCGGGAGCGTATTCGTGGCGGTCGAGCTCGGCGGCGCTCGCCAGCAACAGCGCCCATGCGCGCTCGAACTCGGCGAGCGCGGCGACGGGATCGCCCGCGGCGGCGTACTCGGAGCCGAGGTTGTAGTGCAGGAAGGGCGTGGAGGACCCTTCCGCCTGCTCCATCTTCAGCAGCTCGATGTTGCGCTCGGACTTCCCGCGACTGCGGCGCACAGCGGCTAGATACCCGTAATGCTCGATCCTCACACCGCTCGCCTCGAAGCGCTCCGGCAGATACCCCGGCAGCCGCGCGGCGATCTGCTCGTGCACGCGTCCCTCGAAGCGGTACTCCGCGCGGTTGCGCACCACCCGCAGCGCGTCGTGGGTGACCGCGGCGCCGTCGTTCAGCTCGCCCGTGTAGTTGATCTCCGTCAGCGAGAACGCCTCGCGCCACGTCCGGCCCAGCAGCGAGCGCAGCGACGCGACGTCCTCCGCCATCAGCACCTCGTCGGCGTCGAGGAACAGCAGCCAATCGCCGCTGGCCGCGTCGAACGACACGTTGCGCGCCTGCGCGAACGACCCGCTCCACTCGTGCGCGAGCACGCGCGCGCCGAACGAGCGCGCGATCTCGACCGTGGCGTCGCTCGAGCCGGTGTCCACGACCACGACCTCATCGACCGCGTCGACGGCCGCGGCCAGGCAGCGAGGCAGCATCTCCTCCTCGTCGCGCACGATCATGCAGAGGCTCAGCCGCAGCCCCTCAGCGGGTTGGGCGCGGGCCGCGACGGAGACCGCGCGCTCGGCCAGCTCGGCAAGCGGCGAAGCCTCGACCGCGCCGACACGTTGCTCCATCTCTGCGAGCTGCGGGTCCAGGCGCCGCGCGGCGTCGAACATCGCGTGCGCCGCGTCGAGGGTGCTCAGCCGCTGCAACGCGACCCCCGCATGGCGCAGCAGCAGCGGCTCGGCCGGTTCGCGCTCGAGCAGCTCGAGCGCGACGTCGGCGACCGCGGCGAGCTGCTGCGAGGTGGCTCCGGAGCCGGCGTCGAGGCCCGTTTCGACCATGCTCCTGCCGGCCCAGTAGCGACGGTGGGGGTCCTCGATCGTGTCAAGTCGCACGAACAGCTCGCGGTAGCCATCGAGATCGCCGATCGCCCAGTAGCTGCCGGGCGCGGGAGGGCAGGTCGGTCGCTGCGAGCGTGCCGTGGACCGGAGCCTGAGCGTGTGGGGAGGCGAGACATTTCCTCATCCCGGTCATCGACCGCGGCGGTGGATAGATGAGTACGACCGGAGCAGGGAATATCGTCGCGGCCGCGAATCAGTTGCCGGTTAGACCGCTGTAAGACGGCTCGGACGCGAGCAGAAGTTCCGTATCAGGCGGGCCATCCCCCTGTCAGTTCCCTCGATCTCAGAGCAGGAGTATGGAAATAATCGGAAAGCGTGCAGCTAGGGCGCCCGCGGCTGAGGTGTTGGCGACCTGGCGCGAGTATCGCCGCACGGGCGAGCGCGAGCTGCGCGACCGGCTGATCTTCATGTTCATGCCGATGGTCCGCTACATCGTCTACCGCAAGGTGCGCGAGGTGCCGGCCCAGTGCGACGTGGAGGACTTCCTCTCCTGCGGCCTGGAGGCGCTGATCCACTCGATCGAGCGCTACGACCCGGACAAGGGCGCCACGCTGGAGCAGTACGCGTGGACGCGCATCCACGGCGCGGTGCTGGACGAGCTGCGACGCCACGACTGGGCTCCGCGCTCGCTGCGCCGCGACGAGCGCGCGATCAACAGCGCCCGCGAAAGCTTCCTCGCCGCGCACGAACGCCCGCCGACCCGCGAGGAGCTCGCCGCGCAGGTGGGCATGACGCCGATCCAGCTGACGGGCCGCCTCGACGAAGTGGTGCTGGCGGAGGTCGGCTCGCTGAATCGCATCGTGCGCTCCGACGAGAGCGCGACGATCGAGCGGATCGACACGCTGGAGAGCTCCGACGAGGACTGCGACCCGATCGCAAGCGCCGAGCGCGGCGAAGCCAAGGAGCGCTTCCGCACGGCGTTCGCGCGTCTGAGCAAGCAGGAGCGCGAGGTGGCGGTGCTGCTGTACGTGGAGGACTGGACGCTGCGCGACATCGGCGAGCGCCTGGGCGTGTCCGAGAGCCGCATCTCCCAGATCCACACCCAGCTCCGCGGTCGCCTATACGAACAGCTCTCCGGTGAGCTGGCGCTGTTCAACGCCGTCGGCTGACCACCACATCAGATCAGTCGAGCGTGGCTTGAAATGCGGACCAACCTCGCCCCGAAAGAGCTCACGGCTGCCCGATACATAAGGCTGCACTCGCTCAGACCCGGGAACTGCAAAACGCCAAATCCGCCCCCAGCACAGGAGATTCGGCTATAGATCCAACCGAACTCAACGCGACCCGTGCGGCCGCCTCGACCGGCTCCAGTGCGCTCAAGTTGCGGTAAGGGAGTGCGATCCTATCTCCCGCCACGCACGATCGTCTCGATGAGATCGGCGGCCGTCTGGGGGTCTTCGTGTTCCCAAACGCGTATCACCGTCCACCCCGCCTTCTCAAGCGCAAGATCGTCTGCCCGGTCGCGAGCCACGGTGCGATCGAACTTCGCCTCCCAGAATGCGGCGTTAGCTCGGGGGCTCGTCGAATGCATCGGGCAGCGATGCCAGAAACAGCCGTCCACAAAGACAGCAACGCGCGCGAGGCTGAAGACGATGTCGGGTCGGACCCAGCGGTTTCCTGCACAAAGACGCCTGTCCTTGCGGAAGCGAAGACCGCGTATGTGCAGCGCCGATCTCAGCATCCTCTCGGGCCGTGTTTCGGAGCGATGGTTGGCCTCCATCGTCCGGCGCGCCACATAGCTGCTCGCTGAGGGCGCTCTGCTGCTCACGCCGGAAGACTAACCGTTAGTCAACTCCCAGTGCACCCGCAACCGCCAAGCCGACACGGTAGGCCACCGGTGGGGCGACCGAGTTGCCGATCTGCCCAAGAGACATGTAGACCGCGCCATGAAAGTGCCACCAAGACGGGAAGCCCTGGAGAAGCGCGACATCGGCAACAGCGAGCCGGAAGTGTCCGTTCTCGACAGCAAATCTGGCGGCACGCGAACGAGTCCGAGCCACCCCGTTGGGCCATATTCTCATATCCGCCCATGCACGCTGTGCCGACACACTTGAGAGGATCGAAGTCGTGTGGCGAGGTCCGGTGAGTGTACTCCGCACTGTTGGTGCAAGCGCATCGTGCCCGAGATCGCCCAAACCAAGGGCCCCTCGAACGCCCAGTGTCCGATGAAGCGCGCTCGTGGCCGCGGCCGGACCGCGTACAAGGTGATCTGCGCGGTGGGTTGGAGAAGGTGCCTGAAAGCGCTTCAGTGCACTTGCCCTGCGGAACCCGACAAGAAGACTCGGTGCCGGAGTTGGGGCACTCCAAACTCGTGGGCACTCAGACGAAAATTGGTGACATAGTAATCTCGAGAGAGCGGGCCTAGAAAGTGCTTCTCCAGGTACGGAGCGAACTTTGGACCGGCCAAGGCGGGCACATTCTCACAGACAAATGCAAGGGGACGAGATTCGCGTACAGCTCGGAGGAACTCGGGGAGCATGTTGCGAGCATCCTCATGCCCGCGCTGCCGTCCCGCCACTGAGAAAGGCTGACATGGAGGTCCACCGTGCAGAACCGCGACCTCGCCACGATAGGGACGCCAGTCAACCCCACGGACATCGCCATCCTCCCCTGAGTGGACCGTCCATTCCGGGCGGTTAGCGCGGAGCGTCTCCCCTCCGGCCGCGAGGGTATCGTAGGAAGCCAAGTGAGCAAACCCGGCACGCTCGAAGCCAAGATCAAGCCCTCCGCCCCCGGAGAACAGGGAGAGCGCGGGAAGCAGATGTGGAGCAATCCGTGGCATCAGCGATGCCGGGTCAAGTGTCGGCCGATGCGGGATGAAGGCATCGACGGGCGCTCGCTCAAGCCCAACGAGCTTGGCTGCCCGTGACCGGCGCGCCGTCTCGCGAAAGAACTCACGCTTCTCGTCAGGCAGATCGCGCGCCTCATACCAGGGTGCGGCAGTTCCACCCTGGTGATCAAAGATTGGGGCCGTGTCCTCTGGCATAGGCGGTGGACGCTATCTCAGACGCCCGACGCTCCTTCCGGGCCCCCCAGGCCGGTCAGTGCTTCGATCGTCAACTCTCGCAGAGTTGCGGCATGGTTGCGGACGATGGGCGTCCAATCAGCGAAATAGCTTGCAGGAAAGTGCGGATTGTTTCGGGTGCCGCCGCGAGCGATCAGATAGCGGCAGCGGTCCTGAAGCATAACGTGCATCGCCGCCAGCGAGTAGCCGCTGGGGTCGAATCTGTCGAGTGCCTCGCGGTACTGCACAGCGCTGTATTGATTCTTCATCAGGCGTTTTGCGAGAGATGGCTCGAACCATTCCCGATCACCCAGCACCTCTTTGGTGGTGTCAAGAGTGATCAGCTCGGGCACAAGCTCTCCGAGCTTCACGTCGTGCTCGATATAGGACGCCATCACATCGAACATCGCGGCCATCTTTCCAGGCGATCCGTAGTAACAGCGAGAGGGATGCTCGTCGGTGGGGGACTCGTACACAGCAAACAGCCAATGCAGACCTCGCCACCGGTTGATGGTGTGCAGCCCTATATCTCGTCCTGTCGAGAAGTCGGCTCGGCCTTTCGTTGCGGACTTCAGCTCGAACGGCACGACCTCTCCATGCAAGCCAGACGGGACATCGCGACCTTCAAGCTCCAGAACCGCGTCGATACCGCCCCGCTGATGGCCCTGCGGGCGCTCAAGGTTGAACAGGCTCAGCATCTGACGCTCACGCGCATCGTCCTGGGCGGCCATGTCCACATGTTCGCCTGGACTGCTCTGGACCCTTCCCTTCCTTGCAAGAGAGCGACCGATCTCAAGAATCCCCTCGCCCGGTCGAACACCCGGAGGGAGATGGACCTTGGGCTCTACATCGCGGCGACGGGGATGATCGCCGAGCAGACGCGCCAGGATCAGCTGTCGAACGACCTGGCGAACGCGACCACGCCGGGATTCAAGGCGGATCGCACGCCGCAGCACAGCTTCGGCTCGATGCTGCTCGCGAACACCGAGGGCGGGGCGGCGATCGGCTCAGTCGACGTGGGCGTGGCGCTGGGCAAGACCTACACCGACATGACGCCCGCCTCGATCCAGGAAACGGGCGAACCGCTCGACTTCGCGCTGCAGGGTTCCGGCTTCTTCGCCGTCAAGACCGCGCAGGGCGTGCGCTATACCCGCGACGGGCAGTTCACGACCTCCGCGGCGGGAGTTCTCACCGACGTGAGCGGCAACCCCGTGCTCGACCAGGCGGGCGCGCCGGTGAAGGTCGGCGCGAGCCGCACTGTGACGCCGAGCGCGCTCGGCGTGTTCGAAGTCCCCGGGGCCGCCAAGCAGGGCGAAAACCTCTACACGGGCACGGCTGCGGGGAAGGCGAGCGGCACGGTCCACCAGGGTTCCCTGGAGGTGTCCGGCGTGGACGCGGCGAAGGTAATGGTCGACATGATCACGTCGCTGCGCACATTCCAGTCCGGCCAGCAGGCGATCCAGACGATCGGCCAGACCCTGCAGGAGGCCGCTTCGCAGGTCGGCTCGGTGAGCCCCTGATGCTCGAAGGCCTCTACTCCGCCGCAGCGGGCATGGCCGCGCAGCAGCAGCAGCTCGACGCGATCGGCAACGACCTCGCGAACGTGTCCACCACCGGCTACAAGACCGAGCGCGTGGCGTTCAGCGACCTGCTCTACAACACCTTCGACGAGGCCGGCACGGAAACCACGACCGGCTCGGGCGCGAACGCCCGCACGATCGGCGCGAGCCGCGCGCAGGGGTCGATCAGAGAAACGGGCGAACCGCTGCAAATGGCGATCGAGGGCGAAGGTTTCTTCCAGGTCAAGACCGCGAACGGGCAGGTCGCGCTCACGCGCGACGGCTCCTTCGGCGTCGACGCGACCGGCACGATCGTGAACGCCAGCGGCGAGCGGCTCGAGCCGCCGATCAAGCTCCCCGCGGGTGTCTCGCCCGGCGAAGTGAGCATCTCCGCCGACGGCAAGGTCACCGCCGGCGAAAAGACGCTCGGGCAGGTCAAGATCGTGACGGTCGCCGCGCCCGATCGGCTGCTCGCCGACGGCGAGGGCCTCTACCTGCCCACGACCGAAAGCGGCGCGCCGAGCGCCGTGGGCGCGCCTCACATCCAGCAGGGCGCGCTGGAGGAGTCGAACGTCGACATGGGCCGGGAGATGGCGCTGATGGTCAGCACCCAGCGCGCCTTCCAGATGAGCAGCACCGCGATCCAGAACGAGAGCCAGATGATGGCGATCGCCAACCAGCTCAAACCGTGACCGTCGCAGCCTCCCCCGGCCTGCCCCCGATCGACCAGGCGCTCGAGCCCGCGTGGGTGCGCCACGGCTCGGCGGACACGCAGAAGACCTACCGGACGGCGCTCGCGTTCGAGCAGCTGCTCGTTCAGCAGCTGTCGAAGTCGCTCGTCGCCACGAGCGGGCTCGAAGGGGAAGCCGGCTCCGGGGAAGACGGCTCCTCCTCGATGGGCACGAGCCAGCTGTCCTCGTTGCTGCCACAGGCGCTCTCCGAAGGCGTGATGAGCAGCGGCGGACTCGGCCTCGCGGCTCAGATCACGCACGCCTTCGAGGGCACGCACGGCACGCCGGACGTACAGGGGGCACAGCAGGCGCAGATCAATGGCGGCAATGCGAGCACGCCCACACACGCCACGACGGGCGCGACCGGCGGAGTCGGCACGTGAGCCCCGCCACGCTCGTGCCGACCGGTGCCCGCGCGCAGGATCGCGCTCTGGCGAGCGACGTGCTCGCCCACCTGAACGCCCAGATCGCGTCGGCGCGGAGCCTGCTGGAGGTCGTGCTCGAGCAGGGCGCGGCGATCCGTGCGCGCGACGTGCACACGGTCGTGCGCCTGGCGGGCATCCTGCGCGGAGAGATGGGTCGCCGCCAGCTGCTCGAGGAGGAGCGCTCGCGTCTGCTCGCCCGCAGCGGCGAGCGGCTCGGCATCGCCGCGGAGACCGTCACGATGGCGCGGCTCGGCGCCCTCATGGACGCTCCCAGCGCGGAGCGCGCGGTGCAGCGCAGCGCCGAGCTGCGCGGGCTGCTGCACGAGCTCCAGCGCGAGCACGCGAGCAACCGCACGATGATGCAGATCGAGCTCGGCTTCCTCGACCACCTGATGGGGATGCTCGCGATGGACGGCGTCAACGGCTACGACACGCGCGGCTCCTCCACGGCGATCACGCGCTCGCGTCCGAACGGCGAGCTGCACGTCCTCGATCTGAGGGCCTGACAGCGATGTCGATCCCCACTCTGCAAGGACTCCAGACGGCGCTCAGCGGCCTGCTCGCCGAGCAGCAGGCGATCGACGTCACGGGCCACAACATCGCCAACGCCAACACCGAAGGCTATTCGCGCCAGCGAGCGGTGCTGCAGAGCAACCAGCCGCTCGTGATCCCCGCGATGTCGATGCTGACGGGCAAGGGCGGACAGCTCGGCACGGGCGTCAACGTGGAGACCTACACGCGCATCCGCAACGCCTACCTGGACGCGCAGTATCGGACCCAGAACAGCGCGCTGAGCGGCTCGGCGACGGAAGCGGAAGAGCTGCAGCAGGCGCAGGCGGCGTTCAACGAACCGTCCAGCTCGGGCATCGCAAGCCAGCTGTCGAAGTTCTGGGCCGCGTGGAGCAGCCTCGCGAACTCGCCCACCAGCGAAGCCGCCAAGCAGGGCGTGGTGGCCGCGGGCGAACAGCTCGCCAGCACGTTCAAACAGCTCAGCGCCCAGCTCGAAACGATCGCCACCCAGGGCGGCCAGCAGTACGCGTCGCTGACCGGCCCCACGGGCGAAGTGCAGAACTACGCCAACCAGATTGCGCAGCTCAATGGACAGATCAAGCTGGCCGAAGAAGCAGGACAGAAGCCGAACGACATGCTCGACCGTCGCGATCTGCTGCTGGACAAACTCTCCTCGCTGGCGCAGATCACGGTCACCCAACAACCGAATGGCACCGACACCGTGAGCTTTGGCGACGCGACCGAACCGCTGATCGAAGGCACCACCGTCAACTGGCCGCAGACCCTCACCGCGGCCGCGGGCGGACAGCTCGGCGCGCTGCTCGGGCTCACCGGCCCCACGGGGGCGCTCGCCAACTACCAGACGGCGCTCGACGGCGTGGTCGAAAACCTCGCCGGATCGGTCAACGCTCTGCACACCGCGACGCCCTTCTTCAGCGGCACGACCGCCGCCACGATCGCCGTCGCGGTCAAACCCGCCGAAGTCCAGACCTCCTCCACGAAAACGGCCGGCGGCAACGACGTGGCGCAGGCGATCGCCGCGCTGCGCGGCGGCAACGCCGACCAGAGCTACTCGGCGCTGATCGAGCGCGTCGGCAGCGACGTGAAGACGGCGCAGGACGAACAGTCCAACGACCAGACGACCGTCACCGCGATCGGCAACCAGCGCATGAGCGTCTCGGGCGTGTCACTGGATGAAGAAATGACCAACCTGATCAGCTTCCAGCGCGCCTACCAAGCCTCCGCGCGCACGATGACCGCGATGGACTCGATGCTCGAAACGCTGATCCTGCACACCGGCACGGCGGGCCTCTAGCGATGAGCAACCGGATCGCCACGGCGATGGTGTCGAGCTCCACGCTCAACGACATCAACTCCGCCCTCGGCGCGCTGCAGCGCAGCTCCAACGAACTCTCGTCGGGCCGCAAGATCCTGGAGCCGTCCGACAACCCCTATGGGGCCAGCCACGCGATCGACCTGCAGAGCCAGCTCGACGGGCTGAACGCCTACGCGACCAACGTGCAGGACGGCATCTCCTGGGCGAACGCCTCCAGCGGCGCGATGGCGAACATGAACAGCGTCGTGGAGCGCGTGCGCGAACTGCTCGTGCAGGCCTCCAACGGCACGTTCAGCCAGGCCAGCCTCAACAGCATCGCCACCGAGGTCGGCCAGCTGACCGAAACGATCAAGCAGGACGCCAACACGCAGTACGCGGGGCAGTACGTGTTCTCGGGCACGGCGACCACGACCGCCGCCTACAAAGCGGGCGCCGAAGACGAATACCTGGGCAACGCCGGCACGGTCTCGCGCTCGATCGGCCCCGGCGCGTCGGTGACGATCAGCACCGACATCTCCTCGCTGCTCGGCAACGGCTCGGCCGCCAAAGACGGCAAGCTGCTCGACACGCTGCGCACGATCTCCGAACACCTGCTCGGCGGCACCGTCGAAGACAGGGAAGCGCTCAACTCCACCGACCTGAAAGCGATCGACGCGAACCTCGAAACGCTGACCCAGCTGCAGGCCACAGCGGGCAGCGTCACCAACCAGCTGCAGGTCGCCTCGAGCCGCATCGAAGACCTCGAAACCTCACTCTCGAAGACGCTGTCCAACGTCCAGGACGTCGACGTCGCCAAAGCGTCGATCGCGTTCTCCAACCAGCAGGCCGCCTACGAGGCGGCGCTGCGCGCGGGCGCGAGCATCGTCCAAGAATCGCTCATGAACTTCCTCCATTAGCGCCGCATGAGAGAGACGCCATGTCCGTGACATTTCAGAGCATCCGCTTCGGCGCGGTCGAGATCGCCGAGCAGGACGTGATCGAGTTCCCCTTCGGGCTGATCGGCCTCGGCGGCCTGCAATACGCGCTCATCGACCGCAACCCCGGCACCGGCTTTCTGTGGCTGCACTCCGTCGAAGATCCCGCGCTCGCGCTGCCCGTCGTCCAACCGCGGCAGTTCTTCTGCGACTTCGCGCTCGACATCGCGCCCGAGGATCGCGAGCGCACGGGAATCCAGGATGCCGTCGAGGCGGAGATCTACGTGACGGTGCGCGCCACGCCGAACCCGCTCGACATCACCGCCAACCTGCGCGCGCCGCTGGTGATCCGCGACGGCCACGGCTACCAGGTCCTCAACGTCAACGACGACGCGCCGCTGCAGGCCCCGCTGTTCGAGCTGGCCGAGGAGCCGATCGTCGCCAAGCGGCGAGAATCGATCGACGCCGCCTGAGGCTCGAAACGCCAGGCATCGCTCCGACATCTTGGGATTGCTTCATAATCGGGACCGATGCTGATCCTGACGCGTCGTCCCGGAGAGCGCGTCGTCATCGGCGACGAGATCCTCGTGACCGTCATGGGCGTCAGCGGGCACACGGTGCGCCTCGGCATCGCCGCGCCCTCAGGAGTGCCGATCTACCGCGAGGAGATCTGGCTGGCCGTGCGCGAGGAGAACCGCGCAGCGGCCGCCGCCGACGCGGCGCTGCCGCCGACGCTCCCGCCATCGCCCCACGCGACCGTCGGCGAGCAGGACGACGCCCCCGGCGAAGAGCCGCGCGCATCGACCGAGACGCCCCAGCCGGAGACCGCTACCGAGCCCGACCGCGACGCTTGACGAGCGCGTGGAAGCGCTCGCCGCGCTCCTCGAAGTTCGCGTACTGGTCGTAGCTCGGCGCGGCCGGCGAGAGCAACACAACCGTCCCGGCGGACGCGAGGCCGCGTGCGGATTCGACCGCCGCGCCCATGTCAGCGGCCTCGATCGCGCGGTCCGGCGCCACGCCCGCCGCGCGCGCCGCGGCCACGAGACCCGGCCCGGTCGATCCCACGCCGATCGCCGTCGCGCCGCGGCACGCGAGCGCGAGCGCGAGTTGCGCGTAGTCCTGTCCGCGGTCCTGCCCGCCGCCGATCAGCACCACGTCGCGATCGGGGAAGCTCGCGAGCGCCGCGAGCGCCGACTCGGGCGTCGTCGAGATCGAGTCGTTCACCCACGTGACGCCGTCGCGCTCGAGCACCGTCTCGAGGCGATGCGGCAGCGGGCGGAAGTCCGCGAGCGCCGGAGCCAGCGCCGGCAGGGCGATGCCGATGGCCTCGATCGCCGTCAGCGCGGCGCATACGTTCAGCGCGTTGTGCTCGCCGTGCAGCGGTAGATCCGCGCTCGCGAGGATCAGATCGCCGCGCCGCGAGACGCCGGCGGATCTCGCCTCCCACCCGTCGGGCACGCCGAACACCTCCACCTCCAAGTCCGGATGGGCGCGCGCGATGCGCTCCTCGCGCTCGCCCACCACCGCCACGCGCACGCCGGGCAGCCCAAGGATGCGCAGCTTGTCCGCGCGATAGCTCTCCTCGGAGCCGTGCCAGTCGGTGTGCTCGCGATAGACGTTCGTCACCAGCGCCACCTCCGGCCCCGAGTCCAGGTCGGCGATGTGGAAGCTCGACAGCTCCACCACCGTCACGTCCGCGGGGCTCTCGTCGTCGAGCAGTTCGAGCGCCGGGGCGCCGATGTTGCCCACCAGCCGCACGCGGCGGCCCGCCGCGCGCGCCAGGTGCGCGGCGAGCGCCGCGGTCGTGCTCTTGCCCTTCGTTCCGGTCACCCCGATCACGCCCGCCGCGCCGCGCTCGGCCAGCCACAGCCCGGTCGCCGTCCTCACCGGCACGCCCGCCGCGCGCAGCGCGGCCAGCTCGGGGCGATGGATGGACACGCCCGGCGAGCGCACCAGCACGTCGCAGGCCGCGAGCGCCGCGGGCGCCTGGGCCGCGCTCACCACGCGCACGTCCGGCGCGTGCAGCGTCTCGCTCACGTCGTGCGCGGGCGGCGAGTCGAACACCGCCACCGCGATCCGCGCGTTCGGCAGACGCCGCGCGAGCTGGCGTGCGAACGAGCCGACCTCGCGGCCCGCGCCCCACACGCCGACCGTCGCGCCTTCAAGCTCCGAGAACCGCACGCACGTCCGCCATCAGAGCCATCGGCACATCGTGCTCGTCGCTCAGCGCCAGCACGGCCTCGGGATTCCCTGCGCCCTGCGCGTGGCGCCCCGCCCCGTCGCCGGGCGCGTCGCCCCCAACCTCGCCCCCCAGCACCTCGTCCGCCAGTCGCCGCACGACCGCGTGCCCGCTCCAGCGCGGATCGCGCGTGAGCATGTGTATCGCCGCGAGGCTCTCCTGCTCCTCGCCGACGCACTCGAACGGCTTGTGCCCGCCCGTGGCGGTCAGCAGCGCGAAGCCCTCGAACTGACGCTCGTCCGCGAGCAGGTCCGCGCCGAAGATCTCGCGCAGGTGCGCCGGCTCGCTGAACGGCGCGAGCGCGAGGAACACGAACCTGCACTTCGGGCAATAGCAGCACCACGACGCCGCGCGCAGCGCCGGGTCGAGACGGAAGATCGCGTTGCAACTCGTGAACGCCGCGTGGTAGGGCTCCATGCGCGCGAACGCGCGCGCGATCGCAAGCTCCGAGGCGGGTCGCAGCAGCGAGAAGATCCGTACGCCCGGCGCGGTCTCCGCGACGGCCGCGCTCAGCAGCCGCTCCGCGCGCAGGCCCTTGCTGAACTGGTGGTTCACCTCCACTCCATCCCAGCTCACGTTGCCGCTCGACGCGGAGCGCTCGTTCGCCATCGCCACCGCGTCGAAACCCCGCAGCGCCGCCGTCAGCAGCGCCACGCACGAGACGATCGCCGTGATCGGCACGTGCCCGTTGATCGCGCCCGCCTCGTTCAGCGCTCGCAAGCCAGGGTCCAGGCGTCGACGCACGAGCAGGTGCGGCAGGTCGGCGACCGCCACCGTGCGCGCGATCGGAGGAGCGTCGCCGATCGAGAACAGCGCCACCTCGCGGCCTGAGCGTCGCGCGATCTCGATCGCCACCGCCGAGTCCTTGCCGCCGCCTACCGGGACCAGCAGCCGCCCGATGTCGTCGCCGTCGTCCGCCGCTGGGCCGTCGCCGCGAACTCCGGCCCCGCGATCGGCGGCTGGCGCCGTTGGCGACGTGCGAGCACCGTCGTCCCGAAAGCTCGGGCGCGGAAGCGCGGCCAGCTCGTTCGTATATGCCAGCTCGCCCAACCCCTCCGAGTAGAGCGCCTCCAGCAGCGCCGCGGCGGCCGGCGCGGGCGTGTCGCTCTCGAACATCACGCGCGGCGGCAGCGCAGTCTTGAAGTAGCTCACGCCCGCCACCCAGTGCAGCAGCGCGAGCAGACCCGCCACGCGCTCGCGCGCGGCCGCGCTCAGCTCTCCCTCGATCGGGAGATCGAACTCCTCCGCGAAGAACACCTCCTCGTCGAGCGCGTAGCAGAGCGTCACCCGTCCCTGCGCGTCGAGCTCGCGGGTCAGGAAGCGAAACGTCCCGAACGCCGTCGGGTCGAACAGTGCCGGGGCCGCCATGCCCCCAGCGTAGAGCCAGCTTCGGCTAAGCGGCCTGCTCGGGCTCTGGCTCGCCCGTGAACAGCCACGGGACGACGTTGCCGATCACCTCGCCGCGGAAGCGCTTGTGCTTGCCGTACACCACCCACGTCGTGTCGACCGCGCCGTAGCTCTCCTCCACGCGCAGCACGTCCGGGTATTCGGACGCGTAGTGCAGGTGGGTCAGGCCCGCGTGGTACTGGCCGGCGAGCAGGTGGCGCGCGACGACGGGCTTGGACGGCTCGTCGATCAGCGTCTCCCAGCGCGTCAGGTCGGGGTAGCCGCGGGTCGCGTCCACGATCCCGAGGCTCTTGGGATCGTGGGCGTCGTGGCGCACGAGCAGCGCCAGCTCCTTGGTGGGGTAGATGAACGTGTCGATGACGAACACCTCCGTGTAGTAGCGCTCGGTCACGAGGTGGACCTGCGTGTGCGCGCTGCACTGCACGAGGAACGTGTCGGGCTCGTCGCGCACGCGGTGAATCGCGCCGAGCAGATCTTCGACGAGCTCGATGCGAACGTCTCGGAGCCCCTGCAGCTCGAGGTAGCGCTTCAGCGCGTTCTCGTGGCACGTGCCAGTGGGGCCGAGCGTGATGAACGTGGGGCGGCTCACTCCTCGCCTCCCGGCCCGACGTGCGCGGGCTCGTCCAGCTCCTCCCGCGACAGCGCCGCCATCAGCTCGTCCTCCATCCCGCACGTCGCGTCGATCAACAGCTCGAACAGCATGCTCGTGAAGTCCACCGGCAGCCTCACTTCCGCGCCGCGCGTGAGGTAGCGGGCGCGCACCAGCTCCACGCGGCCCGGCTGCATCATCGGGATGCCGTGTGTGCGCTTGTGCTGCGCGATCTCGCGGCACACGTCGAAGCGCTCGCCCAGCAGCCGCACGATCTCCTCGTCGAGCTCGTCCAGCCGCTTGCGAAACGGCTCCAGGCCGCTCATTCCCCACCACCCCGCAGCAACCCGCTGGCGAACGCGTGGCTGCACGCGGCGAGCGTGGCGAGCTCATAGCCGCCCTCCTGCACCACGCACACCGGCAGCTGCGAGTCCGCCAGCAGCGCTCCGATCTCGGCGAAGATACTCGGGCTGAAGCTCCAGCAGCCGTGCGGGTCGCCGCGCACCGTGTCGTAGCCGAGCGACAGCACCAGCACCGCCGCGGACTGCGCCAGAGCGTCGATCGACGCGCCCACCGCCGCCAGGTAGCGCGCCTCGCTGGGGGGCTCGGAGAACGCGACCAGTCGCTCGCGCGCGCTCTGCGGCTCGGCCGAGCCCGTCGGCGAGTTCGCCACCGGCGAGGCGTGCAGCGAGTGCAGGCTCGTGTCGCTCATGTGCGCCGCGATCGCCGCCGTGCCGTTCGGGTAGTGGATGTCCAGGTCGAGGATCCCAATCGGACCGACGCCCGCCTCGCGCAGCGTCTGCACCGCCGCGGCCGCGTTGTTGAGGTAGCAGTAGCCGCCCAGCCAGCCCGGCCCGGCGTGATGGCCGGGCGGGCGGCACAGCGCGTAGGCGTAGTCGGCGCCGTCGACGATCCGCCGCGCGGCCGTGATCGCCGTGCGCACCCCCTCGAACGCCACCGCCGCCACGTCCGCGCTCACGGGCGTGTCCGGCGCCATGCCCGGCGCGGCGAAGCGATCCAGCAGCACCGGCTCGCTGGAGTCGACGTGCGTCAGCGCGCGCAGGTACTCGGGCTCGTGCAGCGCGCTCACCGTCTGGCGCACCTGCGCCACCTCCGCGTCCGCCTCCACCACGCGCACGTCCGGGTGCGCGAGCAGCCCCGCCCGCAGCTCCTCCAGGCGCCGGTCGTGGTCGCGACCCTCCATCCTGCGTCCGGCAGAGTCGAGAATCCACGGCTGGGCGCCGCTCGACCCCGGACGCTGCTCGATCGCGACCATCGCGCTCACGAGATCGCCCTCCGCATGCGCGGTCCGTTCGGCGCGAAGCCGTTGCGCAGATAGAAGGCCTCTGTGGCAGCAAAATTTGAAAAGCTCTCGCGCGGCAGGCCCACCTCGACGCGTTCCATGCGCCTCGCCCGCGCCGACTCCACGAGCGCCGCCACCAACCCCGCGCCCACCGCCTGGCTGCGCCACGCCGGATCGACCCACAGGTCCTGGATCAACGCATAGGGGCCGGGCACGTGGATCGCCATCTGCCAGCTCGCCGCGAGCACTCCCACGATCGCCACGCGCGCCTGCGCCACGAGCACCGTGCCCTCCCAGGGGCTGTCGATCAGCACGCGCGTCGCCTCCTCCATCGCCGCCGCGCTGCCCGGCGCCCCATCGAGCTCGAGCAGCAGGGCACGAACCGCGCCCGCCACCGCCTCGACGTCGCCGTGGGTGGCGACGCGCACGCTCCACGCGCGCTCGGGCGCGCGCTCGGACGCGGGCGAGCCGATCTGCGTGGCGTCGCTCATGACGCTCCCGCCGCCGCCATCTGCGGCTCGCGCTCGACGACCCACGCGTGCGGCTCGCCGCTGCCGGTGACCGCGCGCGCGATCGCCGACATCGGCGCGCGTGCCTTCAGCAGCAGCTCCTCGAACTCCTGCTCGGGGTCGGACTGGGTCACGATCGCCCCGCCCGCGCCGATCGTCGTCAGGCCCGGGCGCATCACGATCGTGCGGATCACGATGCTCAGATCGACGCTGCCGTCGAGCCCGAAGTAGCCCAGCGCGCCCGAGTACACGCCGCGCGCCACGCGCTCGATGTCGTCGATGATCTCCATCGTGCGCAGCTTCGGCGCGCCCGTCATCGAGCCGCCGGGGAAGCACGCGCGCACGCAGTCCACCGGCGTGCGTCCCTGCGCGAGCACGCCCGTGATCGTGGACGTCAGCTGGTGCACCGTGCGGTAGCGCTCGCCCGCCATGAACTCCGACACGCGCACCGACGCCACCTCGCACACGCGCCCCAGGTCGTTGCGCAGCAGATCCACGATCATCAGGTGCTCCGCGAACGTCTTTTCGTCGTTCAGCAGCTCCGTGCGGATCGCCTCGTCGACCGACTCGTCGCTCGCGCGCGGGGCCGTGCCCTTGATCGGGCGCGCCTGCACGTTGCGCTCGCGGTCGACCGACAGGAAGCGCTCCGGCGAGGAGCTCACCACGGTCACCTCGCCCAGCTTCATGTACGCGGCGAACGGCGCGGGGTTGCTGTGCCGCAGCCCGCAGTACAGCTCCAGCGGGTCGGGGCTCGCGGCCGTTGAGATCTGGTCGGTGAGGCACACCTCGTAAGACTCGCCCGCGGCAAGCGCCGCCTGGCAGCGCACGATGTCCGCCAGGTACTGGCGTCGCCCGCGGCCGCAGTGGAAGACGACCGGCGCCGGGCGATCCTCGCCCTCGCCCAGCGCCAGGTCCGGGCTCGGGTCCGCCTGCGGCCCCGAGCCCGTCCCCGACTCCGCGTGCGCTCGCGAGCTCGACTCGGGCACGGCGTGCTCACGCGCGTCGAGCACCTCGCGCACCGCGGCTTGTGCCTCCTCCAGCCAGCTCTCCGCATCGCGGTCGTCCTCCGTGTACAGGGCGAGCAGGTGCGTGCGCCGGGCGACGTGATCCACGGCGATCACGCGGTTGGCGAACATCATCAACGCGTCCGGCAGATCCGAGCGGTGGACGTTGCGCGAGCCGCAGTCGGCCTTGCACTCATAGCCCAGATAACCCACGAAGCCGCCCAGCAGGCCACGCGCGATGCCCTCCGGCGGCTCGAGCGCGCCGAGCGCCAGTTCGCGGTCGAGCACGTCGAAGATCGACGCCTGCTCGGTCGTGCTCGCGCCGGCCCGGTCGATCGTCACCGCCTGAGACTCGACGTCGTATTCGAGCAGCGCGCGCTCCGCGCCCATGGTGGTGCCCATGTAGGAGCAGCGCGCCAGGCGCGTCGGCGCGTCCGCGCTGTCCAGCCAGAACGCATACTCCTGAGACGCGAAGAGGCGCCGAAAGAGTGGCTCTGTCGGCGCCTCGTGCTCGATCGTGCGCAGCTTCAGCCGCGTGCGTAAGTCACCTCCGCGGGGCGGAGCGGGGCGCAGCATCGGCGTCACCGGCCGCCTGCCGGCGAGCGACCGCGCGGGTTTGTTCGCGGCCGCGAGCTCGTAGAAGTTCTCGATCAGCGTGTGCCCGTACTCCGTGGAGATCGACTCGGGGTGGAACTGCACGCCCCAGATCGGCCTGTGGCGGTGCTCGATGCCCATCACCACGCCGTCCTCCGTCCACGCCGTCACGCGCCCCTCCGGTCCGATCTCGCCGGTGACGGCGAGCGAGTGGTAGCGCACCACGGAGAAGTCCTGCGGAATGCCCGCGAACAGCCCCGTGGCGAGATGGCGCACGTGGCTGACGCGCCCGTGCATCGGCAGCGGCGCCGCGCCCACCGCGCCGTTCAGCAGTCGCCCGAGGCCCTGGTGGCCGAGGCAGATCCCCAGGATCGGCACGTCGCTGAAGCGCAGGATGTCCGAGCACACGCCGAAGTCGTGCCAGCGGTCGGGATGGCCAGGGCCGGGCGAGATCACGATCGCGTCGAAGTCCCAGCGCGACAGCGCCCCCCACGAGACCGTGTCGTTCTGAATCACTATCGGCTCCTCGCCCGACACGGCGGCGAGGATGTGAAACACGTTGTAGGTATACGAGTCGTAGTTGTCCACCAAAAGCGTTGTCATCGCACCTCCTCTAGTCCGATTCCGCGCGCGCCGCGATCGAGCAGCGTGTGCACCACCTGCTCGACCGGAGCGCTGCGCTCCTGCTCCAGGTACCAGCGCGCGAAATGCGTCACGTAGCGCGCCAGGGGGCCCGCGTCCAGGCGCTCGACCGCCAGGCGCAGGTGGCGACGGTGCAGTTCCGACTGCACCACCGCGAAGCGGTAGTCCGGTTCTTCCGCCGGGTGCTGCGCCAGCGCGCCCCCGCCGCCCGCATGCGCGCGCGCCTGCACCAGCTCCCAGCCGGGGCTCTCGCGCGTGTCGAGCAGCTTCTCCGGCTGGAAGTCCACGCGCGGGGCCACGGGGCGCGGCACGAAGAAGCCCAGCGCCACCTGTCCCGCGATCCGCTCCGCGGAGCCGAGGCGGCGCACCACCTCCTGTCCGCGCGGGTCGCGCTCGATCCGCGCCTGCAGCCACTCGACGAGCTCGTCGATCAGCAGCGCCCCCTCTTCGCTGGAGGCGATCGCGCGCTTCTGGCGCGAGACCATGCCGTGGAAGATGTCCATCGTGGGGTGCATGCCCTCGCCGCCGCGGGCCATCAGCTTCCCCATCAGCTGGCGCCTGCACGTGACGTGCGCGACCCACTCCGCGCCGCACACCTGCACCGAGGTCATGCCCTCGAAATCCGGCGCGGTTATCCAGTAGGCGAGCGCTCGCATGTGCTGCGTCGGCAGATCGTCGCCGCGCACGAGCGGGAACTCGTCGAAGTCCTCGCGTTCGGTCGGGTAGATCACCACCCCGTCCTCGCGCCGGCGCAAGAGGCCCTCGCGCAACCCCCGCTCGGTGATCTCGCCCGCGACGGAGAGGAAATCCGACTCGAAGAACACGCGGTCGAAGGAGATGCCCAGGCGCTGCAGCGTCTTTCGCTGTCCCGCGATCACCCACGCGCGCGTCTTCGACCACAGCTCCAGCGCCTCGCGCTCGCCCGACAGCACGCGCCGCAGCAGCTGATCGGCGTCGTCGTCGCGCAGCGTCAGCTCGCGCGTGAGCGAGTCCTCCGGGTGCTCGGAGGCGGAGCCGTTGAGCGAGCGCCCGGCGGTGACGTACTCCGCGTAGCAGCAGCCGACGAAGTGGTCGCTCTTCTCGTTGCGGTCCGGCCACGCCTGCGTGCCGCGGCCGCTTTTCATCACGCCCGCCATCGCCTCGCCCATGCTGCGACCGGCGTCTGAGATCAGCGAGCGGCGCTCCACCTGCCCTCCGGCCTGCGCGAGCGCCGCCGCGAGCGCGTTGCCGATCGCGAGGTTGCGCAGGTGTCCCACGTGCAACGCCTTTGTCGCGTTCGCGTCCCAGAACTGCACCGAGAAGCGCCGCCCGCGGGCGAGGTCCGAGAGCCGTTCCTCACCGCCGTCGCCTTCGCGCAGCGCGCCTCCCTGCGCTTCGATCCAGTCGTCCTCCAGACGCAGCTCCACGCCCGCGTCGGTGCGCGTGGCGCGCTCCACCCACGGCTCGCGTTCGATCCGCTCGAGGGCCTCCAGCGACTCCCCGTCGTGCTCCCATGCGGGCGAGCGCGGCACGAGCTTGACGTCGAAGCGAGGGTTGGGACGCAGTGGAGCGCGGGCGGCCCACAGGCCGCCGCTCTCACCCTGGTCGGGCATGTCCTCGAAGTAGTCGAAAAGGTTGGTCGCCGTGAGCATCGTTGTGGGGGTCGCCTCAAGCCGATGCACCAGCCGGGGCTCGAACCCGGATCAACGGCGTTTAAGGCCGCTCCCTTAACCGATTAGGGCACTGGTGCGTAAAACCCGACAGCAGCACAGCCGAATCCCCGGTGTGGTTTGCGAAGTCGGATCGCAGCGAGCACCATAGGGCTCGTTGTGGAGAAGCGCACACATCCAAAAACACCGGTAGGACATGGCTCCAGTACACGGGCGTGGAGGCCGTTTTGAGCCCGTTTGGAGAGCCAAGCATGTCTCTGTCTCTCCCACAGGGACCGCGCATGCCCAGCGCGCTGCAGGCGCTCGGATGGGCGCTGCGTCCACTGCCGTTCATGGAACGCTGCCACGAGCGTTACGGTGAAATCTTCACCCTGCGCGTTCGTCGCGGCCGCCCATGGGTTGTCCTCACAGATCCCGCGGATGTCAAGCTGCTGTTCACCAGCGACCCGGACGCGGTCACGACGGGAGCCGTCGAGGCGAGCCCCGTGCTGGAGCCCCTGTTGGGAACACGCTCGGTGATGTTGCTCACCGAGCCCGAGCACATGGCGCATCGAAAGATGATGCTGCCGTCGTTTCGCGCCGGGCGGATGGGCGTCTACGGAGAGCTGATCGAGCGTGTGGCGCGCCGCGAGATCGCAACGTGGCCACTCGGCGAGCCGCTCGCGCTGTGGCCGCGGATGCAGGCGATCACCACCGAGGTGATCCTGCGCGCCGTCTTCGGGCCGATCGAGGAGCGCGAGCTGCAGCGCATGAGCCGCCTGTTGCGAGCGATGACGGCGCAGCTGAACAATCCACGTCGCCTCGCGCTGCTGAGCGCGCTCGGACCGGGACGCCTGTCGCACAGCGCATGGCTGAGGCGCGTGATGAGGCCAATCGAGAACGCCGTGATCGACGAGGTCCGCCTGCGGCGCGCCTCACCCGCGGACGAGCACAGGGACGACATCCTCACGATGCTCGAGCGCGCGCACGAGCGCGGCGGCGCACCGATGGACGAGAAGGAAATCCGCGACGAACTGCTCACGCTGCTCTCCGACGGACCGACCGCCACCTCGCTCGCGTGGGCGTTCGAGTGCCTGCTTCATCACCCCGACAAGCTCGCTCGACTGCGCGAGGAGAGCCTCGCAGGCGTCGAGGACAGTTACGCCGAAGCGGTCGCCAAGGAGACGCTTCGCCTGTGCCCGGTGGTGCCGCTGGTGCTGCGCAAGCTGATGCGCCCGATGGACATTCACGGTTACACGCTCCCCGCGGGAACCGTCGTCGCGGCGGGCGTGTACCTGATTCACCGCCGCGAGGACGTGTACCCGCAGGCGCGCTCGTTCATGCCCGAGCGCTTCCTCGAGGAGGACGCGCCGACGTACGCGTGGATTCCCTTCGGTGGCGGCGCGCGCCGCTGCCTGGCCGCCAACTTCGCCCAGCTGACGATCAAGCGCGTGCTGCAGACGGTGCTCAGCGAGGTGGAGATCGAGCCGCCGTCCACGGCGGGCTCCGAGCACGCGGCGCGCAGCTCAGTCGCGTTCGTCCCCGACGAGCAGGCCATGGCGATCGTCACCCGCCGGCTGGCGCCCCGCGCGGACGAAGGGCTCGAGGATGCGATCGGCGACGAGACCGAGCGAGCCGAGGGTGGCGAAGCCCGGACCCTGGCTGAGACCGGCCAGCCCGGGGATCTGTAGCCACGGGCGCAGGTCGCGCAGCTCCAGGTGGCGACCCATCTCCGCGCCCTCGTTCGGGCGCGACTCCCACAACGGCCCCGTCACGCGTTCGATCTCGCGTTGTGCCGGGCGGGTCAGCAGGCTGCGAAGCTGCTCGAGCAGGTCGAAGCCGGTGGCGTTGATGACATAGTCGTGCCGCGCCTCGCAGGCGCCCTCGGTGGACTCGAAGTTCACACTTACGCCCTCCCAGTCGCGCTCGCTCGACAGGCGCCGCACGCGCCCGAGCACGAAGTGGCAGCGCTCGTCGTAGGCGAAGCGCGCCAGGCGCTCGGGCCCGAACACGCCGCGGTCGGTGTGATTGATGAAATCGCGCCGCGTCTCCACGCTCAGCGTCTCCCATTCGACGTCGTCGGGGCTCGAGAACACGCGATTCTCCAAAAAGCTCTCCAGTCGGCTCAGCGGCAGATTTGCCGTGTATACGGTTATGTGCGCGTCGGGGCGCAGGTTGCGCGTGAATTCCACGCAGCTGAGCGCGCTCTCTCCGCCGCCGACGATCGCGATGTCGGAGCTCTGCTCCAGCGGCGCGTGGGCGATCGCCATGCGTCCGCTGTCACAGTCGAGCACGCGCTGTGCGACGCGCGGGTCGTGGGCGATCGTGCGATTCACCCCCGGGCCCGTCAGCACGAAGGCCCTGCACGCATACTGCCGCGCGGCGGGCTGACCGGCGACGTCCACGATCCAGCGCTCCCCGTCCTCGCTCAACGACAGACGCGCAACCCGGCCGGTCACGTTTTTCACTCCATTGCTCGCGCGCTTCAGCACCCACGCGAGATACGCGCCGTATTCGCGTCGCTGCACGGACGGTTCGCCAGCGTCGACCCAGCGCGAATAGTCGCCTTTCTCGATCAGGTAGCGCTGCCACGAGAACGCCATCGCGGCGATGTCGACGTCCGCGCCCGCGGGGCCGAACGCGCGCTTGCTCTGGTAGGGGTAGCCGATGTCTTTGGAGGGGGTGATCGCGAGCACCTCCCTGCTCGTCGTCACACCGTCTCCGTCCACCCACGCCGCCGCCGGACCGCTCGCCTCGACGAGCGTCATCGAGATCGGGCCGAGGCCGAGGGCGTTCAGCACGTGGGTCTTCATCGCGACCGCGGTGCCCTTCGCACCGGCCCCCACCACGAGCAGATCGGTGTCAATCGGCACGGCGCAGATCCTCCGCCGAAACCGGAACCCTCCCTCCGCACGTCGGGCACACGACGCTGTGCGCTTCAGCCCCTGCCGTCTGCGACTCGCTCTCGCTCCCGCCCGTGTCATCGGATTGGGCGAGCGGGACGCGACGCCCGCGCAGCTCGGCGCGGAGGTCCGCGACCGAAAGCTTGTCGGCGCCCGCACGGTCGAGCCAGTGCTCTTGACTGGAGGTGTCCAGCGACGCGAGCGCCGCGTGGTGAGACCAGGAGAGATTCTCCCGACGTCGGGAGATATCGAAGCGCGACGCGACGTACACCATGTTCATCAGCGACTGCACGTCGTAGCCCGTGAGCTTCACCGCCCTGGTGTAGCGCTCGCCGAAGCGCTGGTTGCCGTAGTTGATCCAATCGCCCAGCCACCATTGGCTGCAGCGCCCGATCTCCCCGAAGCGCCGACCCAGCGCGGACCACTCCGCGAGACCCACCTCGCCCGCGGGCTGCCAGCCCACGTGCGTCAGCTCCGCTCGCACGTGCGGACGGGCTGTCGTGCCCGCGTGCGCGGCATCCAACTCTGTCGTGTGTGCGGGCGCGGAAGTCACTCAGGCTTTCCCCTGCCTCGAACTTCGCAGCGGCCGCGGGCTTTGTCAAGAAGTCCGCGGCCGACTCCCGACGTCGGGATTTCTCACACCATGTTTTCCCTACAAATCAGGGGAATTTGACACACGCCCGAGTCATCTCAAAGAGAGACAATGACGATAGACACAGTCCGTCAGTCGTTCGCGGTGACGGTCTCCAGCAACTCCGCGAAGCGTTCGCGCGCCTGCGCGCGTCGCGTGGGCAGGTGTTCGCTCGGGATGCCGTCCGCCGGCGGCTCATAGCCATTCAGGATGTGACGCGCGACAGACTGGCGGTGCACCTCGTCGGGGCCGTCGTAGATGCGCGCGGCGCGCGCGAAGCGATACATCTGCTCCAGCGGCAGGTCGGTGGAGTAGCCGAGCGAGCCGTGCAGCTGAAGCGCCCGGTCGACCACGTCGTGCAGCACCTTCGCGCCGTAGAACTTGATCAGCGCCACGTCCGTGCGCGCGGCACGCGCCCCCTGCGTATCCATCACCCAGGCCGCGTGCAGCGTCATCAGCCGCGCCGCCTGCATCTCCGCCGCGCTGTCCGCGATCCAGTTCTGCACCGTCTGCTTCTGCGCGAGCAGCGAGCCGTGCGCCTCGCGGTAGGTGGCGCGCTCGCACATCATGTCGAACGCCCTGCGCGCCACTCCCAGCCAGCGCATGCAGTGGTGTATGCGCCCCGGCCCGAGGCGATGCTGGGCCAGCACGAAGCCCTCCCCCTCCCCGCCGAGCAGGGCCTCCTCGCCGACACGCACATCTCTATAGAGAATCTCCGAGTGTCCACCGTAGGCGCCGAAGTGCGCGGCAGGGTGCTCCATCGTGGGGACGTCGCGCACGATCTCGACGCCCGGCGTGTCGCACGGCACGATGAACATCGACGCGCGCTGCGACCCTCGTGCGTCGGGATTGGTGACGGCCATCACGATCAGGAAGTCCGCGATCGAGCCGTTTGAGGAGAACCACTTGTGGCCGTTCAACACCCAGCCGTCGCCGTCGCGGATCGCGCGCGTCTGCAGTTGCGTGGGGTCCGATCCGGGGGTGTGCGGCTCGGTCATCGAGAACGCGCTGCGCAGATCGCCCGCCAGCAGAGGGTGCAGCCAGCGGTCCTTCTGCTCGGGCGTGCCCGCCATCGCGAGGATCTCCGAGTTGCCCGAGTCGGGCGCCGCGTTTCCGAACGCCAGCGGCGCGATCGGCGAGGTGCCGAGGATCTCGTGCATCAGCCCCAGCTTCACCTGCCCCATGCCCTGCCCGCCCAGCTCCGGCGGGAGGTGCGTCGCCCACAGGCCGCGCGCCTTCACCTGCTCCTGCAGCGGCGCGATCGCGCGGCGCAGGCCGTCCAGCCCCAGCTCCGGCCAGATCGCCTCCAGCGGCCAGATCTCGCGGCGCACGAACTCCGCCATCCAGTCGAGCTGCTGCTGGTAGTCGGGATCGGTGCAGAAGTCCCAGCTCACACCGTCAAGCCTACGTATATTGGGGCGATGACGGGGCACGCCGCACTGGAGGTCTCACTCCTGCCGGGCGCACGCGGGCTGCTCGCCGCCCACGCGCGCGAACTGCCGCAGCGCGACGATCTGTGCGGGGCGTTCTGCGGCGCGCTCGCGCTGGGCGCCGCGGGGTTTCGCGAGCAGGGCGACGAGCCCGTGGATCAGGACGCGGTGGCGGTGGCGGCGGGCAGTGTCGTCGGCGGCGAGCGTGAGGCGGGAGCGCTCCCGCACAGCGAACCGGGGAGGCGCGACTACCGATTGGAGATCCCCACGATCGAGGACTCCGACGTGTCGGGCACCACGTGCGCGGGCGTCATCCGCGCGATCGAAGCGCTCTCCGACGGAGCGCTGGCGGCGATCCCGTTCGGCGGCCCGTGGAGCGCGGAGACGCTCGGCGGCCTCTACGACGCGGCCGCCGCGTGCGAGCGCCCGGTGTCTCTGATCGCGAACTTCGCCACGCATCACCTGTGGGGCGGGCGCGCGCGACTGGACGAGCTGCTCGGCTACCTCGTCGACGGCGAGGCGGAGGGGCCTGCGCCGGACTGGCGGGTGGGGCACTTCGCTTGCGTGTTCGGCCGCGTACGCGGAGCGGGCGGCAGCCTCTACGCCGTCGCCGACACGTATCCCGCGCTCGGCAACCTTGGCGTGCACATGCAGCCCCAGGAGGCGCTCGCGGCGGCGCTCGAGCGGCGCGACATGCCCGCGGGCGGCATGATCGCGGTGGCGTTCGCGGGAGACGCGGACGCGCTGCGTGCGAGCGCCGGTGCGGTTGGGCTGAGCGAGGGCGTGTGGGACAACGGCACCGTGGAGGTCGCGTGAGCGAGCGTAGGCCGGCCGGGCGCGACGGGGCCGTGGCCCGGGGGGCGTGCGCATGAGCGAGCGCGAACTGGTTTCGCTCGTGTGCTGCGACCTCGGCGCGATCGTGCGCGGGCGCTCGCTGTTCGCCTCAGAGCTGGCGGGCGCGTTCTCCACGGGCGTCGGCTGGGTGCCGGCGAACCACG
This sequence comes from uncultured Solirubrobacteraceae bacterium, assembly GCA_963813055.1. Taxonomy (GTDB): domain Bacteria; phylum Actinomycetota; class Thermoleophilia; order Solirubrobacterales; family Solirubrobacteraceae; genus Palsa-744. The sequence goes on along the minus strand of CAWEXM010000002.1, from coordinate 462,303 downwards.
CGCTCACGCCACTCGGGCCGGTGGCGGAGGGCAACCCATTCGGGTCCACGGGCGACGTGCGCCTGCTGCCCGACCCCGACACGCGCGTGCGCGTGGAGGGGGGTCCTGCTGGCGCGAGCGGCGCGGCGACCCCGTTGGAGCTGCTGCTGTGCGACATCGTGGAGACGGACGGCAGCCCGTGGGAGTGCTGCCCGCGGCGGTTCCTGCGCGCGGCGCTGGCCGAGCTGCGGGAGGAGCTCGGCGCGCGGCTGCTGGCGAGCTTCGAGCACGAGTTCCAGCTCCTCGACGGCTCCCCCGCGGCGTTGGGGTTCTCGCTCGAGGCGCAGCGCCGCGCGGAGCCGTTCCTGACGCGCACGATGGTCGCGCTGACGGAAGCGGGCGTCGAGCCGGAGCGCATCTTCCCGGAGTACTCCTCGCACCAGTTCGAGGTTCCCGTGGCAGCCGCGGAGGGAATGGCGAGCGCGGATCGCGCGGTGGTGCTGCGCGAGGTGGTGCGCGAGGTCGCGCGCCGCGAGGGGACGCGCGCGAGCTTCTGCCCGCTGCTCGACGTCGGACAGGCGGGCAACGGCGTGCACATCCACCTGAGCGCGATCGACGAGCGCGGCGAGCCGCTGTTCCACGACGCGGCGCGGCCAGGCTGCCTGAGCGAGACGGGCGCGCGCTTCGCCGCGGGCATCCTCGCGCACGCACGCGCGTTGAACGCGCTGACGGCGCCCAGCCCCGTGTCGGCGGTGCGCCTGCAGCCCCACCGCTGGAGCGCGGGCGCGGTGTGCCTGGCGCGGCAGAACCGCGAGGCGCTGCTGCGGATACCGCCGCTCGTGCAGCTCGGCGGCGGCGACCCCGCGCGCCAGCTGCGGCTGGAGTACCGCGGCGCGGACGCGAGCGCGAACCCGTATCTGGCGCTCGGCGCGCTCGTGCGGGCGGGCCTGGACGGCGTGCGCTCGGGGCTCGCCGCGCCGGAGATCCTCGACCGCGACCCGGGCGAGCTCGCCGGCGCGGAGGCGGAGCGCTTCGGCGTGGGCGCGCTGCCGAGCTCGCTCGGAGAGGCGATCGCGGCGCTCGAGCAGGACGGTCAGGCGCGCGAGTGGATGGGGCCGCTGCTGTATGACGCCTATGTGAGCGTCAAGCGCGCGGAGGTCGACGCGGCGCATGGTGTCGAGGCCGAGGAGCTGTGCGCGCGCTATGGCGCCATCTACTGACCCCGTGCTCGAACGACTGCTCGCAGGAGTGGAGCGCGAGCTGGCGCGCGCGGTGGAGCTGCGCCACCGACTGCACGCCGAGCCGGAGCTAGCCTACGCGGAGAAGCGCACCGCAGCCCTGGTCGCAGCGGAGCTGCCGGTGAGTTGCGAAAGCGCGGCTGGCACTGGGCTGCTTGCGTTGGTCGGGACGGCGGACGGGGCGACGCGGAGGGCGGGCGACCCGGGTGAGCCGGACCTGCTCGCGGGCGTTGGGCCGGTGGCGGTGCGCGCGGAGCTCGACGGGCTGCCTGTTCGCGAGCGCACCGGCGCGCCATTCAGCGCGCGCGGCGAGACGATGCACGCGTGCGGGCACGACGTGCACATGGCCGCGCTGGTGGCGCTCGCGCGCGCAGCGCACGCGCTCGGCGATGAGCTGCCCGCGCCGCTGCTGGCGGTGTTCCAGCCGAGCGAGGAGACGTACCCGTCGGGGGCGAAGGAGCTGGCTGAGGGCGCGCTCGCGCAAGCGGCTCCCGCGGCCGTGGTCGCGGCGCACGTGCACCCGGAACTGGCATGGGGTGAGGTGGGCCTGGACGCGGGGGCGGTCAACGCGTCTTTTGACGGATTTGAGATCGCCGTCGAGGGCGAGTCCTCGCACGGCGCCTACCCGCACCACGGCCGCGACCCGATCCTCGCGCTCGCGCAGATCGTGGTGGCGCTGCACGCGCAGGTGGGACGGCGGATCGATCCGCTGCACCCTGCGGTGCTGACGGTGGGCGTGGTGGAGGGCGGCAGCACGGAGAACGTGATCCCCGCGCGGGCGAGCGCGCGGGGGGCGATCCGCGCGCTGCGCGCGGAGGATCGCGCCGCGTTGCGTGCGCTCGTGGAGGAGGTCGTGGCGGGGGTGGCAGCGGCGCACGGCTGCCGCGGCAGCGTGACGCTCGTGGCGGGCGAGCCGGTGCTGAAGAACGACGCGCGCATCGTCGCGGACGCGCGCGGACTGCTCGCGAGCGCCGGCTTCGCGGGCGCCGCGCCGTGGCGCTCGTGCGGCTCGGACGACTTCGCGTACTTCAGCGCGCTCGCGCCCGTGGCGATGGCGTTCGTGGGACTGGACGGCGCGACGGGCTTTGAGACGCGGCCCCTGCACCACCCCGAGCTGCTCGTCCCCGACGAGGCCGTCGGCGCGGTCGCGCGCGCGCTGGCACTGCTGTACGTAGCCGCGGCGCGCCGCACGCGAGAAGTCGACTGGGTGGACCCGCGGCTACGATGACTCCCATGCCCGATCGTCTGTACTTCACCGACTCCGACGAGGCGAACGCGCTGATCGCGAGCGACCCGATGGCGCTGCTGATCGGGTTCGCGCTCGACCAGCAGGTCACCGTGCAGAAGGCGTTCGCGGGTCCGCTCGCGCTGCAGGAGCGCCTCGGCACGCTCGACGCGGCGAAGCTCGCGAAGGCGGACCTCGAGCCGATCTTCCGCGAGAAACCCGCGATCCACCGCTTCCCCGCGAAAATGGCCGAACGCGTCCACGCGCTCGCTGCACACGTGCAGGCCGAGTACGACGGGCACGCCGAGCGCGTGTGGAGCACGGCGAAGGACGGCAAGGAGCTGCGCGCCAACATCGCCGGCCTGCCGGGCTTCGGGGAGATGAAGATCAAGGCGTTGGGTGCGGTGCTGGCGAAGCGCTACAAGCTGAAGGCCGCGAAGGCGCTCGTTCCGCCGCACCCCACGCTCGGCGACGTGGACTCGCCGCAGGCGCTGCTCGACTACCAGGCCGCCAAGCGCGTACACAAGGCGGAGTGGAAGAAGATGAAAGGCGCCGGATAGCCGCAGGGCGCCCATGAGCGCCCCCTCGCCGAGCTCAGGCGCGCCCTCCTCGCGTGCGCCCGATCCATCCGACGGTGTCCCGTCCGGCACGGCCGCGTCCGCGGGCGTGTTCATGGCGGCGCTGTTCGCGTTCCTCGCGACCGGCGCCGCGCTCCCGGTGCTGCCCACCTATGTGCATGGGCCGCTTCACTCGGGCGACATCGCGGTGGGGATCGTGGTGGGCTCCTTCGCCGTCACGTCCGTCGTCTGCCGGCCGATCGCGGGTCGCCAGGCGGACAGGCGCGGACGGCGCGCGGTGCTCGTGGCGGGCTCGTTGGCGCTCGCGCTCGGCGGCCTGCTGTACATCGTCTCTCACACCGTGCTCACGCTGGTGCTCGCGCGGATGATGGTGGGCGCGGGCGAGGGCGCGGTGTACACCGCGGGCGCCACGTGGGTGGTCGATCTCGCGCCGGTGCGCCGCCGTGGTCTCGCGCTGGGGCTGTTCGGCCTGGCGGTGTGGGGCGGGCTGTCGCTGGGACCGGTGATGGGTGAGCTGCTGCGCTCCGCCTCCGGCTATGACGCGGTGTGGATCCTCACCGCCGCGCTGCCGCTCGCGGGCGCGGCGATCGCGTTGCGCCTGCCCGAGACGGCGCGCCCGGAGCGCACGGGACAGCGCATCCCGCTGCTGGTGTTCCCGCGCTCTGCGCGCCGGCCGGGGGCGGCGCTCGCGCTGGCGAACATCGGCTACGCGGCGCTCGCGGGCTTCGTGGTGCTCGATCTGCGCGCGCAGGGGATCGACGGCGGAGCGACGGTGTTCACGGCGTTCGCCGTGTCGGTGTTCGCGAGCCGCCTGATCCTCAGCCGCGTGCCAGACCGCTTGGGCGCGCGCCCCACCGCGACGGGCGCAGGGCTTGTAGAGGCGCTGGGGCTGGTGGTGATCGCGTTCGCGCACTCGCTGCCCGTCGCGCTGCTCGGCGCGGTGATCGTCGGCTCGGGCTTCTCGATGATGTTCCCGTCGCTCGCGCTGATGGTCGTGGGCGAGGTCGACGACGAGCACCGCGGCTCGGCGATGGGCACGTTCACCGCGTTCTTCGATTTCGGCGTGGGACTCGGCGGACCGCTGTCGGGAGCGATGGCCTCGCTGGCGGGCTACCCCGCGGTGTTCTTCCTCGCCGCGGCCGCAGCGCTCGGCACGGCGGGGCTCGCCGCGACGGCGCCCGCGCGGCGCGATCTCAGCGCACAGGCCGACGCTGCGACGTGACAGCCATTCAAATCGGGTACAGACCTTGCTATGAAAGGCACAGCATGGCGTTGATTCATGCCAGCAGACCTCTCAGCCGCGAGCTCCGGCGGGTGCTGCCAGAGCGCCCATTCCACGTGCGCTTCTGGGATGGAGAGTCGGTCGAGGCGACGACTGCTGACTCGCCGACGTTCTTCGTGCGCCACCCTTCGGCGCTGGCGCACTTCCTGCGCGCACCCGGCTCGCTGGGCCTGGGACGCGCGTACGTGGAGGACTCGCTCGCGGTGGACGACCTGGACGCGGCGTTCCTGGTGGTCGACGAATGGGAGCCGCCCGCGATCGGCAACGTCGACCGGCTGCGCCTGGGGCTCGCTATCGCCGCGGCCGCCGCGCCGGGCGGGCTTCCGCGGCGCCCGAGCCTGGAGCTGATGCTGAGCGGCGGACTGCACACGATCGAGCGCGACCGCGAGGCGGTGCGCTACCACTACGACGTAGGCAACGACTTCTTCGCGCTGTTCCTGGACGAGTCGATGACGTACAGCTGCGCGATCTTCTCGCGCGGCGCGCAGACGCTGGAGGAGGCGCAGCGGACGAAGCTCGAGCTGATCGCCTCGAAGCTCGGGCTGGAGCCGGGGATGCGCGTGCTGGACGTGGGCTGCGGCTGGGGCAGCTTCGCGATCCACGCGGCGCGCGAGCACGGCGTGAGCGTCACGGGCGTCACGCTCTCGCCCTCGCAGGCGGAGCTCGCGCGCGAGCGCGTCGAGCGGGCGGGCGTCGCCGATCGGGTGGAGATCCGCCTGTGCGACTACCGCGAGCTGCCCGGCGGCTCGTTCGACGCGATCTCGAGCATCGGCATGGCCGAGCACGTGGGCGAGAGCCAGATCGACTTGTACGCGAGGTCGCTGTTCGCGCTGCTGGCGCCCGGCGGACTGCTGCTGAACCACGCGATCGCGACGCTCGATCCCGAGCACAGGCCACTCGATGACGTGTTCTCCACGCGCTACGTGTTCCCCGACGGCGAGCCGCTGCCGTTGTCGCGCATCCAGCTGGCGATGGAACGTGCGGGCTTTCGCACCCAGCACGTGGAGGGCTTCAGGAAAGACTACGCAACCACCCTGCGCCACTGGAGCGAGCGCCTGGACGAGCACCTCCCGGAGGCGGAGCGGATCGCGGGCGCGGAGCGCACGCGCGTGTGGCGGCTGTATCTGCGCGCTGCTCGCAATGGGTTCGAAACCGCACACACGGCCGTGTATCAGGTGTGCGCACGGCGGCCGCTGTAGCGGACGGGCAGCTCAGGGCGCCGACACGCCGACGCGCGTTCCGTGCACGCGGCCGGAGGGGAGCGTTATGTAAGTCTCGGAGACGTCGTTGCGGTTGCGCGACTCTCGCAGCAGATGGTCGGGATCGGCGATCTGCACGTAGGCGAAGCGCCCGCGCAGTCCCGTGACGTCGATCCACTGTTCCGGGTACTCGTACGGATACACGTCCGACCAGCCGACGGAGGTCCCGAGCACGTCGCGTCGCATGCGCGGGTCCTGGCTGCAGCCGGGGTATACGAGCGAGGAAGGCGAGCGCCGCGACGGGCGGGTGCGGAACAGGTCGCGCAGGCAGTAGTCGACCTTCGGACCCCGCCGCACGAGCCGCTCGGCGTGGCCGTGCGCGTCGAGCGACCACAGCTCGAATGCAGCGGCGTGCCTGAGCTTCCAGTAGCTGCCGGACCCGACGTATCCGTAACCGTAGCGCTCGCCGGATACGTACTTGAAGACGAGCTTGGCGGCGCTGCGAAACAGATGCGCGCGGCCGCGCCGATCGTAGATCGCCTGGTAGACGACGGTTCGATGCCTTCCGATGCGATGCGCTCGAAGCTCGAGCGGGCCGGCGCCGTGGTTGTTGATCGAGCTCGTAGCGCGCAGCAGCACGCGGCCGGGATGCGTGCTGCGGTCGATGTGCAGCTCGCGCGGCGCGGACATCACGAGGTCGGGGCAGTGCAGGTGGCTGTGTTTCACCACGCACGATACACCGCGATGCGGCTGAGTCTGGGCAATGGAACTCGCTGACGCTGACGCGACACCGCTCGCCAACGATGGAGACGCCACGGCCAGCAGTAGCGCCAGCGCGGTGTCTGGAAAGCGGTCCGGCGTCCTCAACACCGGCTAACTCTTTCACAAAGGCGCGGGAGGACGCTTGCGTCGAACAGCTTGTCCAGCTGCTCGAATTTGGAGGCCGTTGACCCGAGGTCCACAATTCCGCATTATCCTGTTTATCGGATTTCTATTCATCCACCAGCTCCGCTCGCCCCTGACGCAAGCTTGTTCGCCAACCCCCACCGACAACCAGCCCTACGGAGTCTTTGCTCAGCGCCGCCGTACGCACACACCGACTGCCGCGTTGTCCACAAACGTTCCGTGGATACGACGATTGGCTGCCGATCGCTGGAGTGAGAGACACCTCGCCGAACCTACGATTCGGGTGGAGTGTTGATGCGATGGCCGAACGCGTACGATCTCTCGTCTCGGATCGGGTTAACCTGGCGCTGGTCATCGTTTTCCTGCTCTCGGCGGTCTATTACACCTGGATAGCGACACTCACGACACCGGTTGCCCTTCACGGGGCGTCGAGAACGCCATACAACCAACTCGCTGACGCCTTTCTTCATCTCCATCTTTGGGTCGTGAATCTGCCGCCCCACCTCCTGCCCGCCAATCCAGTGGATTCGGCACATGGCTTGGCGCCCGTCCTGCGCCCGTTCGGTGACTACGTGCTTTACGGTCACTATCTCTACCTGGAGTGGGGCCCCGCCCCGGCTTTGACCTGGCTGCTTCCATTGCACCTGCTCGGCTTCGAGCCGTCGGCGAGTGTGATAATCGCGCCATTTACCATCGGCGGGGTGGGATTCGCGTTGGCAACATTGCGCGTGATCTCGAGGCATGTCGGCGCGGTCACGCTACCCCTCGTAATACTCGCGGCGCTTACCCTTGCATGCGCATCGGTAGTGCCATACATCCTGGGCTTTCCACTGACCCATTTCCAGGCAGTCGCAGGCGGTTACTTCTTTTCGATGGCAGGTATTTGGCTTGCGGTTTCGACGATCGCCATGAAGCGAGCGTCGCTGCCGCGACTGGCGCTGATGAGCCTGCTATTTGGTCTGGCCGCAGGCTCACGACCGACGCTCGGGTTGACTGGACTCGTACTGATACCCGTCTACACCGCGCTTCGCTCGCGTCCGCGTCTTCTGGTGACTCTAGCCACCCCTTTCGTTCTGTGCATCCTGCTGCTAGCGGCTTACAACCAGAGTCGCTTTGGGGATCCGCTGCAATACGGTGTTCGCTATCAGATCAATGGAGGAACGCAGCGCCGGGTTCTCAATGAGCTGAGCTATCTCCCACCCGGAGTCTGGTCGTATCTCTTCACCCCGCCGCGCGTCGGTGCGATCTTTCCGTTTCTATCGCTCATATACCCGCAAGCGAGCTATCCCCTGAACCTGCCAACGCATTACGTCCCATTCTCGGAGCCAACCGGTGGGCTCATACCGATGACCCCGATAGTCGTCTACCTCGTGGCCCTGCCCTGGATGCGACGTCGCCATCAGGACATGTGCGACTCGCTCGGCTCCCTGCTGGTCGTGATGATGGCGGTGGGGCTGATGTGCATGGTGTATCTCGCATACGCGGTTCCTGAGTCGACCGAGCGATACGCGGTTGACTACACGACGCTTCTCTTGCTCGGAGCCATCGCGGTATGGCTTGCGCTCTCGCACAGCGCCCAGGGGTATCGTCGATGGGTCGTGCGAGCGACCGGCGGGCTGCTCGCGGTCTGGGGGTGCTTCACCGGAATGGCGATCAGCTACGAAGGCCTCCAACACGCCGGCACACTGAAGGCATTGGTGAACATTGGCGCCCCAGTGTCGACGGCGATGTCTGCCATCGCCGGACACCCGCTGCTGGCAGACGTCTACACTCCGAACGTCTTTACGAACTCACCAACTCCATATCGGAACCTGGGCACGACGGCAACAGGCTTCTGGTTGACTTTTCGTGATCGCGCGGAACTCACTATCGTTTCACCGGACAGCCGTGAAGATGCTCTCATCACAAACACCTTTGCCGGACCCGCACTGCCCACGAAGACGCTGCCAAGCGTTCGAGTCATCGGCCCAAGTAACTTGAACTCTGTCCGCCTGCTATCCAATGGCGGCGGAGAAAGTCGGATTCCGGTCCATCTGCATCGTGGCTTGAATCGCTTGGTTTTGACACTGCCCAACGTCAAAGGCCACTTAACCTCGGAAGCCGAGCCAGAATCACGAGCCGCAGTGGTCCTGACGGAGGTTCACCTCGCCAGCAGCTGACGAGCTCTGGATACCTGGGCCGCGACGCGGCCCGACGGTTACTGGAACGCCACGCGGCCTTACGACCCGCTCTCCCACCTTGTGCTGGTCTGGTTTCAAGATGCCGCATCGATGTTGTTTGGGTTCGATCGTTGCGACCGACGTTGGCACGTGAACGCCGAACCGGACGCCGTAGAAGATGCTTTCCCAAGAGGAGTAGCGACGTTCGGAGCGAGAGCTACTCGCCGCGCTGGGCGACCTGCTATGCCGGTGCGGGCGCCCCCATCGGGTTCATGAGTCAGGTCAGGAACGCCGACTCGGAGGTGACTCTCGACGTCTACGTCCAGATGGAGCAAAGCGCTCATCGCACCAACGCCGTTAGACGAGATCTTGGGCTATCTAACGGTATGCGTTAGACTAGTCGATATGCCGTCTATGGCTGATCTTTCCGATGCGCTGCTCTCTGAGGGTCGTTACTGGGTGACCTCGGAGGAAGCTGCTCGGCTTGTGGGTATCCCGACGGCTCATGTCTACCCGGGCCTGCAGCGGCTGCGTCGGCGGGGTGCGATGTTCTCGCCGGCTCGCGGGTTTCATGTCGTGATCCCGGCCGAGTACCGCGCGTGGGGCGTCCTGCCGGGCGAGCTGTTCATCGACGGGATGATGCGCGCGCTCGGACGCTCCTACTACGTGAGCCTGCTCACCGCGGCGGCGATGCACGGGGCAGCACACCAGGCACCGCAGGTCTTTCAGGTGATGGTGGACCGCCACGTCGCCAGCCGTGACATCGAGCGGGTCCGTCTTCGCTTCTACACCAACGAGCACCTCGACGAGATGGCAACCGAGGAACGCCAGGTGGACACGGGGCGAATCCAGCTCGCCACCCGCGAGACGACTCTCGTGGACCTCGTCATCCACCCCGACGACGCGGGCGGGCTGAGCAACGTCGCCACCGTGATCGTCGAGATCGGCGCCCTGGACGTGGCGCAGCTGGCACGGCTCGCGGCGAGTCGCTCTCGCTCGGTCGCCAGGCGCCTCGGATGGCTGCTCGAGCAACATCGCGACGATCTCGACCTCGAGGCGCTGCGCGAGGTCGCGCATGCCAGCGAGGGCTACCCGACACGCCTCGTCCGAGCGCTCCCCGCACGCGGCCCGATCGACCCACGCTGGAACCTCCAGGTCAACAGCGACGTCGAAGCAGACCTGTGATCGACCGCCCCGCCCTGATCGCGTGGCGCTCCAAAGCTCCCTGGCCGAACCCTGTCCAGATCGAGCAGGACCTGCTGCTCTCTCGCCTCATGATCGAGATCGCCCAAGACGAGGTGCTCGGCCCCGAGCTCGCGATGCGCGGCGGGACCTGCCTGCACAAGCTCCACCTCCCCACCCCGCTGCGCTACTCCGAGGACCTCGACTACGTCCGCAGAACCCACACCGGCATCAAGCCATACACCCAGGCCCTCGGAGCCCTCGCCGAACGCCTCGGGCTGACCCTCTCGAGCCGCCAACGCTCAGGGCAGATGGTCCACGTCTACCTCGACACGCAGCCAACCGAAGGCGTCGGGCACATCCGCATAAAGATCGAGATGAACATCACCGAGACCAAGCCCCACCAACCCCTGAAGACCATACGCCACACTGTCAACACCTCCTGGTGGAGCGGCGAGGCCGACATCCCCACCTACCAGACCAGCGAGCTGCTCGCCACCAAGCTGCGCGCCCTCTACCAACGCAGCAAGGGACGCGACCTCTTCGACCTCTGGCTCGGCCTCACCATCCTGAAGACCGACCCCGACCAGATCGTCGCCGGCTTCAACCACTACATGCGAGACGCCGCTTTCAGCTTCCCCGAGCTACGCGACAACCTCACCGCCAAGCTCCACAGCACACGATTCCTCCGCGACCTCAACACCCTCGTGACCAACACACCCACCGGCTATGACCCCAACGCCGCCGCCGACCTCGTGATGCAAGAACTCGCCAGCCACCTACGCAACGCACCACCTGCCGACGAGATCACGCCCCTGGGATCAGAGCCACCACCGGCTTGACGGTTGAGCAGGCTTCGCGTCGCTAGCTCATCGTTGGTAGTCGCCGCCAGGGCGGCAGGGTCCTCCCTGCCAACCTGAGTGACCTTTCAGCGGAGGGGCCGGTTCTGTCAACAAGGATGAGCCGTCAGGCCCAGCCGTAGGCGGCCCCGCAGGGGCAGCCTTGACAGGTTCCGATGAGGGAGCCTTAACGCGAGCTTCCTCTCGGAACGCTGAGGCACATCCATTAGGTCCGTCAGTGCAATCGTCCTGTGAGAATCGGCTGATCCAGATCTGCCACCGCATCAGCGATCCGTCGGCGCACATCTCGCGTCGGCGCATTGGCTTTGTGTTCGGCCGCGAGCGTTCCGGCAGCCCCGGTGATCACCGCGCCACCTGCAGTCAGGGCAGCAGGAACATGAAGCGGAGACGCTAGCACTGCAGCGCTGGCCGTGACAGCACCGTTGATCAAGACGAGCAGCCACGCAGACGGAAGCTTTCGCGGCGATGCCAGAACATCAGCGAGGTTCTCAACGGCCTCCTGGAGATAGGTGAGTTCGCCAGTGTTCCACCACTCGCCGAGCTGCTTGCTGCTGAGAGCTAGGAAGCGCCGGAACTCCTCTGGTGGAAGCTCCCCCATCGACTGGGTTACGTCTTCTGGAAGCTCAATCCGCCGTCCGACAGACTCCTCAAAGTCGCTTTCTACACGCTCCAGCAGTCGCTCACCGGCCCCCAATGCGAGACCATCCTTGCGGGTTCTGATGAAGGTCGCGTCGTGTTGTCGGGCGATTGCGCGATAGCGCACTCGGGAGTAGAGGTGATCAAGGCGGCGTAGGTCAGCGGTAGCCACAGGATCATCGACTGCGCCGAGTCGGAGCTGGTCCATCGTCTCGTTGGCGTGGGTGCGTAGCTTCTTGTCATTTTGCACCAGCATCTGAATGGCGCGCAAGCCCGAGCGGCCAACCTCGGTGGAGAACTCGTCCTGTGAAACGCCCTCATCCTTCAATGCGAGGACCAGGTCAAAAGTGCCCCACCCGTACTGCTCAACCTCAAGTGCACCCTGGCTCTCGAGCTCCAACCACGATGACCAGCGCTGCTCCAACGGTCCAACCCACTCGTCTGCGCGTAACCCAAAGCCGACCACCTCTAGGCAATCGCGGATGAGGCCGCCCACGGCGATAGCCGGATTAGCGTCAGCGTTGAGGCGCCGCTCTAGCTCCGTCCAGGTGCGATTCTTGAGCTCGACAGCGAGCTGTCGTCGCGCATCGGGCTCCGGGAGAGACTTGAAAGAAAATCCGTTGAGACTCTCTCGGTCGGTGCGCAAGAATTCACTGATAGTTTCACGCAGCGTTGCACGGCGTAGCCCGAAGACGATCGGCAACCGCAACTGCCCGTCGGTAAAGCCGTGCGTCGGTCGTCCAAGCTCTTGGCGAAGGTCTCCAGCCTGGGCTGACAAGAAGAACCGCCCGTCGAGCAAATGGCTATCGGGGACGACGAGACGCCTACTGAGCAACGAGTCGAAGCGTAGAGCTCCGAGGTAAGCGAGACGCCATGGCTCTTCATCACCTGTCGCAACCAATGGCGCGTTTGCATCAGGAAGCCATGAGAGCTGTCCGCCTGCTGCATAGTCGTCGGCAAACAGGCGTTGATGGAAGGCAGCCACGTCATACCGAAGAGTATCTGCCGCAAGCGAATCGTCAACGTTCGGCTGAAACACGCCTGCAAACTCCCAGCCGCTGCGGCTACGATCCACGGATTGGAATAGCCCTAGACTGCTGGCATGTCGACCCGGATCATGCTGAGACAGCATGCGCGAATGGTGGTGATCGCGGCATACGCGGTGACGGCCCTGCCCGGATTCGTGGTGATGGCACTGCTCGGATCGCTGCGGACATACAGGCCCAGACCTCCCCGGATTCTGGGACTATCCCTCAGGCACGATCGGCGATGCGCTACTCGTTCCGACGCTCCTAGCCGCGCTGCTCGCACAAACGCTCGCCCTGCCGGTAGCTGGTGTAAGGGGTGAGCGTCGCAGCGCGTTGGTCGCCGGTGCTCTCGGATTCGTGGGCGGGGCAGCGGTGCCACTCACTTGGGTTGCCAGCACAAGCACAGGGCCACTCTGGTTCCTACCACGGCCGCATCACTACCTGTTGGCGGGATGGTGGCATGCGGCATACCTCTCGGTGACGACTGCGGCGATTGCTGCGCTGACGGTTACAGCCTTCCGGCGGTTGCGCGCGACACGCCAACGCTCCGCCGCTCCAATGGCGGGCCTCGAGGTTGAGGCTATGACGTTCGCTGTCAGCGCTGGGATCGCGATGCTCGTGCTGATTGGCCGGGATAGCGTAATCGGCGGCGCGACGGCCGCGTCCGCGACCACGATGGGGGCGCTGGCACTGGTCACGGGCGGGTTCCTGTCCGGCCTTGCATGGGCGTGCGGCCGCGAGATATTCCGATCGCACTGGCGCTCCGGAGTGATCATCGCCGCGACTCTCTCGGGAGTCATAGCGATCATCGTCAGGTGGCGGCCTGAGAAGCCGCTGATCATCGGCATCGCCGCGATTGTCAGTCTACTCGGAGCGCTCGCTGCGACCTCGCCGCTCCGTCATCACGACCAGCTCGCCGGCTACCGGTATCCAGCCGCTGTCGCTGTGACAGCACTACTCACGGGCGGCCTCGTGAGAGCAGCGGACGCTCTGGCCCGCGGCGAACGCTGGCCATTCGCCTGGATACTGGCGGCGGTACTCGCCACGATGGTCGTGCTGCGAGTCACCGGACCCACCGAAACGACGCTGCGACGGGTGATCGGGTTCGGCCTGTTTCTCGGCTACTGCGTTCTCATGTGCTATCTCGCGGAGAGGATCCAGCTGTCTCGGAGCAGCGCCAGCTCAGCGGGTGCGTCCCTGAGCGTAGCCGACACGGCATTCGACGTTCTGGTGATCTCACTCGTCCAGTCGCGCTTCGGGGAACTCGGAGAAGGCGACCAACGTGACATCGAAGCCGAGTACGTAAGCGAGGAAGAGCACCGCGACTCTCCGACCCGCTACCTGCAGGAGCCGGTGGAAATCACACAGCCCAGTTCCTCCCCGGAAGAGATCACGGCCGACGTGGCGCTGCTAGGTCTCGCAGTGGCACTCGGGCTGCTCCTGCTGCTAGCCGTGGCGGCGGGGCCACTCGGCCTTGACCGACAAACAAGCAACCCGGCAAGCATACGCCTGTTGCTGCTGCCCGCGGTCGCGCTCTGCGCCGGGATCTTCGCTATCGGCAAAGCACGACTCAGTACTTGGCGCAGCAAAACGAGCGAGCCCGTCGTAGCAATGACGCTGCGTCAACTGCAGCTGCCCGACTGGTACTGGGTTGCGCCCATCTGCGCCGCAGCCATCTGGGGCGGCACGATCATCTCGATGTCCGGCGGACGCATGCACATCCCGCTGGTGGCAGCGAGCGCAGCACTAATCGTCATGTTCCTCTACACGAAATCATTGGTATGGGGGGCCACGCGACTCCACACCCTCACAGCCACCCGTGGACAGTGGAGCATCAGCATCGTCGCTGGCCTCTCAATTGCCACCGCCACATTCTGGATTATCGCGTTCGGGATATGGGAGCACGACCGGCCCCTTACCGGCGGATGGCTCTCGGCAACGGCGCTCGCGGTGTTCCTCGGCAACGCAGCGGTTTTTGCAGCCGCCGGGAACGCACTCGGGAGCGGCATACCACCAGGGCGCAAGAGCCAGCATTTCCTGTGCCGCGAGAACACTATGGGATACTTCAAACTCGACGGCTCCGTGTTCGGTGTCGTCGCCGCCGTCGGTCTCGGGATCCCGGTCTATGCCGCGGTCCGTGACAGCGAGCTACACGTGTCCTCACTAAACGTGGTCGCCTCACTTGTCTTCATGCCCGGCTTCATCAGCGCGGTCATCTGGGGGCTCCACAACTGGCGCGCACACGACCAACTCGTGCAGCACGCACGCAGCCGCAACGGCATCCCTAGAGTGCTGCTGAAGCGATCCGACGGAGACTGGCTGCAAGCCGACAGCTTCGACACCGAGCTGCGCATGCGGCTGCATCGCCACCTCGAGTCCCAACGCGACGGGCTGTTGATGCTCATGGCGCTCGGCCTGGCTTTCCTGACAACCGTTCTGCTGCGCTAAGGAGCACGATAGGGGTCAGACTCACGACGCATAAGCGCCCAAGCGAACTCTATGTCCGATGTAGTAGCCATAGGCGAGTCCTCCGAAAGGAACTCCATCGCGCGGGGATACTGACCCCAAACTATTCGGACTTCGGCTGCTTAGATTTGTACGAGTTCATCCACCAACCGTCAATAAGCCCGCTGCCCGCACCGAGCTGGGCAACATCATCGCCCGCGATCACGTGGGCGCGGTAGCCACCCAAGCGGCCAGAGGCGCTACTGCGCCAGGACCGGGTGACGCCGGCTTCGACGTGAAGCGGGTGATGGCCAGGTCGGGCACGCGGACTCGAAGATGACCCTCGACGTCTACGCCCAGCTGGAGCAGCGCGCGGACCGCAGCCACGGCGCGAGCTTCGACGGTCTAGTGCGCAAGGCACGTGACCGTTTCGCCGCGGTACCAGCAGCAGACGCTGCCCGATGCCATGTAGTGGACACGGGATGGACACGACCACGAGAAACCCTACGAAGACCGTCGATTTGCGGCGCAAACGTCGCATGGCGAGACCGGGACTCGAACCCGGGACACCACGATTTTCAGCTGACACTGAGGCGGCTGGGGAATCTGGCGATTTGCAGGCGGTCCCAAAAGGCCGCTCGTAAGCGGATACCCGCAGTTTCCCGCAGTTTCCCGTGGAGTCAGCCCACGAGCGCCGGCTTCGTGGGCTCCACCAGACGTGCCATCGCGGGTTCGTAGCGGGGCGGGATGCAGGCGGATATGCCCGACCAGGGACTTCGACGCGGTAGCCAGGGACGTTTCGACGAGGCCCGCCTTCAGCGTCAGCGAACTTCGGCCGCTCCCGCGGTGGTCGAGCGCGAGAGCAGCAGCGCGGTGGTCTTGTCTACGCCGGGCCTCTGCCGCTAGTCGTCACGGGCCGGCCTGCTCGATCTCGGCGATCATCTCGTCGACGAGGGCTGCGGCGTCCTCGACGGTCTGGATCTCGAAGTGCGTCTCGCGGACCATCGTTCGGTAGGGCTCACGCCAGGACTCGTACACCGTCACCGTCGGCGGCCAGGGATGCTTGTCGCGGGACTCGAAGATTCGTACGCATGCAGCTCGCACGCGAGGGAGGTCCGCCTCGGTGAGCAAGCCGCGCAGCAGCAGGAGGTCCATCAGGTCGCGGAAGCGGTCGTTGTCCGGACCGGTCATGAAGCGCTCGGTGCAGGCGTGCAGCTTCTGGGCAATCTGGTAGCCGGGCGCGACCACGGGCACCGACTCTGGCTCGGGCACACCGAGCTGTGAGACACGCAGCGGCTCTGCGCGCACTATCTCCAGGACGTCGGCGGCCTCCACCGGCGCGACCTCGAGCGGCACCCGCGCCCAGCGCCGGCCACGGTAGTCGATGATCAGCTGCAAGCGCTGGATGCTGGTCTGCTTGATCTCCTCCGGCTCCGTTCGCGCGAGCGTGAAGCCGCCGACCGGCTGGCTGATCGCGTCGTCGAGCTGGTCCAGCCAGGCGTCGAAACGAGCCCTGAACACCGCATCGAGATCCTTTGTCGCACGGGCGCGCAACCCAAGCCTCAGCTCGATCATCACGCCGCCCTTGATCAGGAAGAGGGGTGCGCCCTGCTCGTCGCGAGCGCGCTCGAGTGCCTGCGCGGCGACCATGTAGGAGACCTGGCGGATGACTCGCTCGGGCAGCTGGCCGGTCTGCCGTGCGTATGTCGCGATCCATTTGTGGAGCACGTTCACGCTGTGCGCGGGCTTGTCCTTTGGGAAGCTCAATGGGTGGGGGCGGCCTGCGCCCGTTCGAGTTCGGCCGCATCGGCACGGGTGATCGAGCCGCGCCGGCGAGCGGTTTCGATCGTCTGCTCGATCAGCCCGTGTCTGATGTGAGCTTCGATGCCGTCCAGGATCGCGCGCCGCGGCGTCACCACGGGGATGCCTTCATAGCGGGCGATGTCGACCGGTCGCAGCGTTCGGTGGTGGAGCCGGTAGACGCTCGGCGGTACGCGGGTCACTCGGTAGCCGGCTGGCACGGTGATGTCTATGTGCGCCGGGTTGACGTCGCATAGGTCGTGCAGCGCGAGCGCGCTGGCGTGCGAGATCACGCCGTGGGCGCGATGCGGCCATAGGACGGCCTGCATGTATTGGTCGAGCGCAGTGCTGGGCATCGCGGGGAAGCGGTAGAGCCCGCGCTCGACGCGTTCGGCCACCCCACGTGCAGCCATCTGCGGGAGCCTGCTCTTGGCGAAGCCCAGCTCCACCGCCTGCTCCGCGGTGACGTAGCCGTATTGCTCGGTCGCCAGCTCGAACAGGGTGTTGTACACGCGCCCCGGCATCCGCATATTGTACTGCTTTTTGCGAAACTCTCTGCGGTAGTGCTTCTTCAGCAACGCTACTCGGCAAGCCCCAGCACGGACTTGAGCACCCACGACCGACTTTTCGGCACCCACACTCAAGCCGCTTCCTACAGCTTCTCGCAACGGACCCTGGGGGCCCGCCGACGTGTGGGTGCCAGAAAGCTGGTCGGGTGCCGAGTCGTCTTGGAGTCGGTAGGTCGCCCCGCGGCCGTGCGAGGTCGCATAGCCGGAAAGAGCTCGGGATCGCGAATCTGTGCATCGAAGATTCTAGGCTAGAGTTGCCCTGTGAGCGAGGGGTCTGAACGTGTCGCAGCTGAGCACCGCGAAACCACCTGGACCGGGATCGGGGCGACCCTATGCGGGCTGGGTGCTACCACGGGGACCGGATTGGGCGTCCTTGGCGCCGAGAAGCATCTCTGGGACGATCTCTTGCTCGTGGGCGGATTTTCCGCGTCATGCGTCCTAACGGTGGCCGGCGTCTACGTTATCACCGCCGTCGTGTTCGCACTGCCATTGCCTTCGACTCGGGCTGCGTACCGCAGTCTCGTACACACCGACTCAACCCCCAGCAGTGACATGCTGGGTCCACCGCTCGTCGGGCACGGCAGAACTCGTGAGCGTGGATCGCTGCTCAGGCTGGCACGAATTATCAGTCGGTATAGCGCGAGCGACGATTCGGTACGATCGCATCACGCGATCGTACCGGCTTTGGCGCTCAGCTTTGCCGGGGCACTGACGCTCGCCGCAGCATATTTCGCTTCACTAGCTGTCGGCCCTTTCTAGCCGCCTGGGTGGGTCGAATACTCGCGGGACGCCCTTACAGAAGATCTTCCCAAACTTCGTGGAGACCTTCCTGGTTTTGATCAAGGCGCTCGAGCAGTGCTGCGGTTCGTTCGCGGTCATAGGTCCACAGGAGCCATGACGCTGGAGATTCACCCGTATCCGCGGGAAAGCAGAACTCTCGGCCGACAGTCGGTCGCCCAAACGTCGTCGCGACGAGCGACGTAGTGCCACAGGTTGCTCCGGAGCCCTTGTTGGGTGCGTGGAATTGGGTGGTGTAGGTTTCATAGAAGGCTTCAAGCTGTTCGGTTGTCGCAAAGTCATACAACGTCAGTGAGTCGGCCCTAGCGGACGGATCGCTTGTTGGATGAACTGCGACACAGACGAGCACCGCCTCGGCAAGCGGGCTATGCCCCGTGCGACAATTGCTCAGGCCCCCGTCCACCTTTGGGGCGTAGATATGGTGGAGTCGTCGTTCGGCCGCGAGCTTCGTATCCGCTATGTGTCGGATGTGGCCCTGCCACCAGTCAAAAAGACTTTCCAGGTTGTTTTGACTGGTAAGCGCGTAGTAAGCGATGTTGGCAGCATCGTCGCTCCATGCGATCTCAGAGTGGCTTGAGTTGGTTTCGCAAAATATCATGCCACGAACCCGGTTGTTGATGTCCGCCCAGGACGACTGGCCCGGTGTGCCTTCACACGTTCCACCGCCGCCGATCGAGATGAGCAGGTCCCCCGTGTGCATTTCCTTCCATGCCTTGAGATCCGTCGGAGTTGAGAACTGCAGGGCACCCACTTCTTGGGCGCCGCTTCCAACCGCATGACACCTTACATCGGCAACCGCTCGGACCGGGGCTACCCACAAGGATGACTTTGTGATGACAACCCGGGTCGTTGCACAGTTACGTCCTCCAACAGCTTCCAGATTACGGGTCAATGCGTGCTCAAAGCGCACGTTCTCGGTGCTCTGAAGCTCAGTGCTGCCCGGAGCGTCGTTGCCGACGCCAACAGCCTCAAACACAATAAATGCTATGACGAACATTAGGAGGCTTGCCATCAGAGCGCTGGCGCTGAAGTCCCCGATCGCCATGCGGAGCCGGACAAAGCCCTGTCGTAAAGCTTGACTGTTTGGCTGCTTCATGCAGCCGATCCACTTGTCAGCATTTGCGCAAGGGTACCCCAAACGGCTTGTGCGGCCCGTTTGTGCGCATGAGGAGCATCGATGAACCCTCGCCGCCCTTGAAGTTCCCGCTGCACGTTCCTCCCCGAATGCGAGCCGATGAGCGTAGGGCCCAGGTCGATCGTCAGACGCTCGGGGGCGCCCGCGAGCTTCCACACGCGCGCTCGCGCATGAGCGGCGCGCAGCCGCTCCAGGCCAGCCGGGTCGCTGGCGATCCGGTCGATGAGCCGGGACGGCATGCTCGATGCCCTGAAGGCATTTATTGCTATGCGCGAGACACGGCTGCGGGCGCTATCGAGCACGCTGGACGAGCCGCCCTTGACTTGCTGCGAGAAGCGGTTCGGCCGACTCGCCCACACAGGCAGTTGCGCAGTCCTCGACCTAATGGTCGACGACCGCTTCGTGACCCCACGATCTCCACCTCCTTGACCGCGAATGCACCGTTGCTAGATTTCGCGACGCCCCCGTCTAAACACGGGACTCGCGCATATCCCCGCTCCCGCGAGGTCTGAAGCAGACAGATTGATCGAGTGATGAACCGCGGTTTCCGTGCGCGTTTCCGTGCCCGTAGCGATGGTTGTTTCGGCGTTGGATTCAGTCTCCAGGATGGTCACCCTTACGCGGCCGCCCACCGAGCTCCGGCCGGACACTTCACCGCCTCCAAATGCGTCAGCGACTTTTACGGCATACGCTCCGGAACAAAATTCCATTATCACGGGATTTGAGGTTCGCGTGACAACTTGGGTCTGACCCACGGTATTCACAATCACTGGGCATCGGCCTTCGGCTTCGCTAGCCTGATCGCAGAACAGTCCGACTTTCTTATTCGGGCCGCTCGCGAACGTGCACAGCGAGCGCCCGTGGGACTGCCAAAACAGCGGGCCATCACCACCGAACCGCGTGACGATTTCCGTGGCCTCCGTGCTCGCGCCAAGCGTGCATTTGGCTTGACGCATAAACGTGATGCGCGCTTCGCCTCGCGGTGTCACGCGAACTCTCGAGTCAGAGGAGACGACACGAGCCCGCGAGGATGCACGATACGGCGGCAGTGCCGACGGGGTGACCACAACGCTTCCCGACATCGCGCATATTAGGTCGTTGATGCCTTCTGCGCCACACCACCGCTGAGTGCTCGGTTTTGTCCCCACCCGCGCCGTCGCTGCGCCTCCTCCTATCAGCTGGAACCCAACTGACGCCAAGACAACCAGCGATGGTAAACGACGTCTGAATCGGCGGCGCAAGCTCATGCGATGGAGCCACGATGCGTAAATAGCTCGAATGCCGCGGAGAGGAGGAGGCCAGCAATCACGCCAGCTAACGCATAAAGAGGAGCACGATGTTTGGCCAGCTCGGTTGGTACTACCTCTCGACCCCCCGCAATCTGGACACTGCTTGCTGTGTCGGCTGTCAGGAGAACATACGGGCCAGGCACGCCGCGTACGCTATTGAATGCGAAGGTCGGACGGCTGGTGGGGGTGGAACGCACAGTGACAGCGAAGGGTACTGGACGCTGAACAACGTGTTGATTCCCAGCGACGGTGACCGCGGCCTGAGTTGTGTTCAGCGTCGCGGATCGACCAGGGGCCAGGAATGTAAGGCTGCCAAGATCAACGAGCGTTAGCTCGGGTGGAGCGTCATACTGGAGAAGCACCCGTAGGGCACGCTTTGGTTCGCTTCCGCAGCGTCGTTCAAGATCAAAGCGCCGACCATACACCGTCAGGGCGACCCCTGCGCCGGGGGTCTTACAGCTAAACGTGGCAGTGATGACCGCAGAGGTGGAGATCTGTAGGATTGCGTTGGTCGTCGCGTTTCCTTCGATGGACAGGTTCCGCATGGCACTGGTGGTCAACGTGAGTTCTGCCGTACCTGTCGAAGTGATGTCCAAGCTGATACCGCGACTGGTATGTGTCAGGCGATGTGGGCCGCAGGAGCCGCCGATCCGTGCAGCGAGAGTCGCGCACCGCGTTGCTGGAGCAGACAAGACAAGTTCCAGCCGACCGGGCTCTGGCTCCGATGATCCGGGGACTGCCTCGACATCGAGCGTGCGCAGTTGAGCGCTGCCGCTCAGCGAGTGGCTCCCTTGCGCGTCCGTGATGCTCAGGCCGTGGAATGCGGCAGGCTCAGAGACGCGAAATGATGAGCGAACCGGGGGCCGGATCGTGACAAGGACCACGCCGATCAGCATTGACGTTACGATCATGAGGACGAAAATGCCAACCTTACGATGGCGAGCCTTATTTTCGAGGCCTGCTAGGCGCACCAGAATCGCCTCAGCGATAGAGGCAACGTCCGTTTGGAGGACTTGCGAGTGTGGCACTCGGCGGCTTGGAGCATTTCGCCGCCGCCGGTTGCGCAATTGGACCCCGAAGGCGATGAGTATCCAGCCGAACACTCCGATGCTCCGACGGGCTAGTTTGCGAGCCGTTGGGTTTGTCCGGTCGGGACGACACTTCAATGGCAAGTTGAGCCGCCGTTCAATTCGTGTCCACAGACTTGTGAGACACGTCGTATCGACCATGCCATCTGATTAGCCCGACGACGCTGTCGCGCAGAGTCTTGACGGAGTGGTCGATCATCCAAATGGGCTTTTACTATTGAAATGGGCACAGGGCTGGCAGGCTGCTGGCTACTTTTGTGAGCGATTGGGACAAGATACTGCCAAATCGAGCGCCGTCCTCAGCCGGTTGCGCCGAGAGATCCACGACACGACTGAGGCATGAGACACCGTAGGGGTGATCGTATGCAAATGTGACGCCTGTGACTTGGACCTGGATGCGCTGAAACTCGTTGGCGTAGTAAGCACGGAGAACGTAACCTCCCACGAGGTACAAGTTGCCGTCGAGGCTACGAACGATCATCTGGTCCCCGGCAGGATAGGCGGTTACAGCAGCCCCGGTTTGCGTGTCGCGAAAAGCTGCGCGCGTCGAATAAATCCGTCTCGCCTCGCGACCGTATAGTGACGGATGTGGCTCGTGCGCTAGCGCTGGACGCCTATCGGTCAGTGCGTATGCTTGATACTTGTCCTGCTCGGGTCGCCACTCGATCAAGAACGGCCGGGGGTAGATAGATCCCCCTGGACCGACGTCCGCGTAGCTAACCAGGGCCTGTGGAAATCCCGAGTTCGCGTAATCAGCGATGCGAAGCATGTCCACCACCCGAGTTTCGCGACTCATCGGATCCGCCAGAGTCCTCTCGGGCTGAAACGAGAAGCTCAAATGTAGGCGACCCGTAGGAGACTCGTCATAGATCCGGATCTGATCTGGATGCAACAGGTAGTAGTTCTCCGCGTCCGTGGTCTTGTAGCGGAACACGATGATGTACGACTGCTCTCCGGGCCCCCGGAAGCCGGCCGTACGAATCAAGATTGGGCGGTAGCCATTCTTACTCGCGACCGCCTCGATACCGTTGATCTGCACCGTGTAGCTAGGTGTTTGGGGAGCGAGCAACCGCGCCAGCTTGCTCACGGTGCCCTGGACCCCGAGCGCTATGAGCGGCAGTAACACTGCGGCCGCGATCCACCGTGTCCTGCTTGACCATTGCGATCGCTCAGGGGAGGATGGTGTCCCGGTATTAACGACAGGAGTGTTTTGGTCCACGGTGAGAGGCTACGGTCAGATGGTCTTTAAGTGGCCGAATTTTAGTGATCTTCGCTACGTGGCCTGCTGGCACGAGCGGGGCGCACGGTCGCTCGCCCTCGTTCCGGCATTGCCCAAGCTGAAGCGAGCAGATCAGTCGGGAGCCGCGATTTCCAGGGAGGGGGTCAGGGTGGACCCCTCATCGGCGGTGGGGGTGGACGCGCACGGGACGCCCGGATTGCTGCTCACGTGCCGGGCCGTCTTGGCCGATCCCTGACCCGGCGATGTCGCACTCGTGGATCAGCCCGGCGAGTGATCACGGCATCGAAGCGTCGGTGGATGGCTGGCTTTGATCTTCCATCGTTGTGGGGTCAAGAATCGAACTGAGGACACCACGATTCGGGGGCGTTCCGAAACGCCCCTGGATGCCCGCAGAGTGCGTCTCCTTGCCGTAGATTCGGCCTTCCGAAGGCTCCAGGAGCCGTTTCGAGCCACGAACCGTAATCCCGTGGGCTCGAAATACCACTACAGATAACGCCTGCTATCTGAAAACCAGCTGATTTGCGGGCCATTCCCGAGTGGCGAGACCGGGACTCGAACCCGGGACACCACGATTTTCAGTCGTGTGCTCTACCAGCTGAGCTATCTCGCCGCAGCACCGATCCTACCGGCTGACGCGCCCTGCCTGGCAGCAACCGGAGCCACGCGCGCTAGCGGCGTTCCCACGCTTCGAGGTAGGGCAGCGGGTCGATCGGATGCCCGCCGGCTGCCTGCCAGCCGCCGACCCAGATCTCGAAGTGCAGGTGCGGCGCGGTAGCGTCGCCCGTCTGACCGGCGCTGCACAGCTGCTGGCCCGCGGCGACGGCCTGTTCGGGCGCGACGGCGAACGAGGAGGCCATGCAGTGGGCGAACATGAAGTCGAGGCCGATGGCGGTGTGCTCGGCGAGGTAGTAGCCGGCGCCGCCCGGCTGGTTGCTGGCCATCACGATCGTGCCGGCGAGAGGCGCGAGCACGGGCGTGCCTTCGGCGGTGAGCACGTCCTGTCCCTGGTGTACGTGCCCCGCGCGCGCGGCGCCGAAGCGGTTGTCGGGGCCGCCGAATTCATGCGCGCCCGCGACGGGGAATACGGCGCCGTCGGCGAGCGTCTGCGCGGGCGTGGGCACGCCCGGTTCGAGCGGCGCGGGCGTGATGGGCGGCGCGGGGGTTGGGGCGGGTGGCGCGGGAGCGGCGACCGTGAGGAGCGCCTCGCCGGAGCTGTGCGCCTTGCGCAGCAGCGTGCCGCCGTGGTGGTCGTGCGCGCTGACGCTCACCTGATAGCTCCCCGGCGCGAGCTTCGCGTGGGCGGGCCACCTGACGGTGAGCGTGCGCCCGGTGTGCGACCAGCCCATCGTGGCGCTCGCGGCGGCCGTGTGCGTGGCCACGTCGATGACGAGCACCTGCACGTACACGGTGCCGACGCCCCGCTCGTCGATGCGCAGCGCCACGCGCGGCGGGCGCCCGACGGTGGCGGTCCTAGGCACCGACAGCCTGCTCACCACGGGCCGTACGCGGGGCGCGCGGGCGGGCACGCCGTACTCGCTGCCGCCCGCGGAGGGCGCGGACGGGGCCTGCGTGCCGCCGGGCGCGCCTTTGAGCGCGAGCGCGGGCGCGGCCTCGCAGCACAGCGCGAGCGTCGTGAGGGCGCCGAGCGCCGCCCAGCGGAGGAGCTTCATACGGTCAGTCTCGACGTATCGCCGGACCTTCCCGAGGCGTGTGCGCGTAATTGCAAGCTTTGTCCACCTCTGCGCAGGTCCGCCCGCGCGGCCCGGCCCCGGCTCCCGTCGCCGGCGCTATCGCGCCTGGAATTCCGCGACGAGCGACTCGAACGTCAACCGCAGGCCCTCGGCGATGGGAACCTGCGGGCTCCAGCCGAGCTCGCGTTCGGCGAGGCCCGCGTCGAGGCAGCTGTGCTCGAGCTCCCCCGGGCGCAGGTCCGCGAGTTGCGGCTCGATGGTCTTGCCCGCGGCAGCGCTCAGCTCGTTCCAGATCGTCGCGACGTCGGTCTCGACGCCGGTGGCGATGTTGTACGTGCCCGCCTTCCCTGACGCGGCGAGCAGCGCGCTGACGACATCTCCCACGTAGACGTAGTCGCGCGTGGGCTTGCCGTGGCCGTAGAGCTTCGGCGCCTGGTCGGTGTGCAGGTGGTGCGCGAAGATCGCCACCACGCCCGCCTCGCCGTGGGGGCTCTGCCGTGGCCCGTACACGTTGCCGAGCCGGCACACCGCGTGTGGGATGCCGGAGGACAGCGACCACGTGTTGACGTACGCCTCGGCGGCCCACTTCGACGCGCCGTAGGGCGACAGCGGCGCGGGGATGCGCTGCTCGCCGGTGGGCATCGGCGCCTCGTCCCCGTACAGCGCCCCGCCGGTGGACGTGAACACGACCGGAGCCCCAACCCGTCCGGCGACCTCGACGACGTTGAGCGTGCCCTGGACGTTGACCTCGCAGTCGCGTCCGGGGTCCTCGACGGAGGCGACGACGCTCGACTGCGCGGCGAGGTGGAAGATCGCGCTGGGGCGCACGCGCTCGGTGAGCTGCTCGAGCGCGGGTAGGTCGACGATGTCCAGCTCGTGCATCTGCGCCTGCGCGGCCACGCGCTCGGCTTTGCCCGAGGAGAGGTCGTCGACGACGCTCACCTCATAGCCGTCGGCGAGCAGCGCGTCGACGACGTGTGAGCCGATGAAGCCGGCGCCGCCGGTGACGATCGCGCTTCGGGCGCCTGGGGTCATGCGGGGGAAATCTATACGGGCGCGGTCTGCGGCGCGGCAGCGGCGGCCGCCACGAGGAGTCCCTCGACGGCCTTGACCGACTCGTCGATGCGCTCGAGCACGAGCATGCCGTCGCGCTCGCGCGGGAGGTTGCCGCCGACGGCCGGGGCGCTGAGCACGATCGGGATGTGGGGGTGGCTGGAGCGCAGCTCGCGCAGGACGCACTCGACCGCCTCGTCCTCCTCGGCCCTCGTCGCACCGAGCACGACCAGGTCGGGGGAGCGGCTCTCGATCATCGCGAGCAGCCGCTCGGCGGACAGATCGGTGTCGAACACGGTCTGGAAGCCGGCGGCGGCGAGCTGGTCGTGGACCATCTGCAGCCCCAGCGTGTGGCGGTCGCCTTCGACGCCTGCGAGCAGCACCCGCTGGCGCGTGGGCTCGGTGCCGCCGGTCATGTAGCGGTAGAGCGTCGCGAGCACTCGCCGCGCGATCGTGTTGGCGCGGTGCTCACGCTCGGCGTCGAAGTCGCCCGCTTCGGCGAGCACGTCGATGCGCCGCAGCGCCGGGCCGATCACCTCGGCGTGCATCGTGGTGGGCGAGATGCCGTCCTCGATGGCGGTCGCGATCGCGCCCTCGGCCATCTCCGCGTCGCCGCGTTCGAGCGCCGTGGCGAACGTCTCCAGGGTGCTCTCCGCGAGCGCCGCTGGGTCCGAGCGCAGCTGCGCTCGCGCGTCCGGTCCGGTGCGGCCGAGCACTTCCATGAACGCGTCCAGCAGCACCGGGTCGAAGTGGCGTCCGCGCTGTTCGCGCATCATCTGCACCGCGTCCTCCACGGAGAAGGCCTTGCGGTAGACGCGGTCGCTGGTGAGCGCGTCGAACACGTCGGCGACCGCCACGATCCGTCCCTCGATCGGGATCGTCTCGCCCTTCAGTCCGCGCGGGTAGCCGGTGCCGTCCCACTTCTCCTGGTGGCTCAGCGCGATCGTCGCGGCCATGTCGAGGATCGAGGAGGAGGAACCGCGCACGAGCCTGTGGCCCTCCTCGGCGTGGGTCTCGACGATCGCGCGCTCCTCCGGCGTGAGCGGACCGGGCTTGAGCAGGATCGCGTCGGGGATCGCGACCTTGCCGACGTCGTGCAGCGGCGCGGCGTGGCGCAAACGCTCGCAGAAGTCCGCGTCCATGCCGATGTGCTCGGCGAGCAGCACGGAGAAGCGCCCGATGCGCTCGATGTGCGCGCCTGTGTCCTCGTCGCGGAACTCGACCGCCATCGACAGGCGCTGCACGGTCTCGGCCTGCGCGATCTCGAGCTCCGAGAGCGCGCGTTTGAGCTCGCTCGTGCGCTTGTCGATCTCCTGCTCCAGGGCCGAGCGGCTGCCTTCGCCGAAGCGCCAGCCGAGCCCCAGCGCGGCGCAGGCGAGCGCCGCCAAGCAGCCGGCGACGAACGCGGACACGCCCGCGAGGATCGCGCCGACGATCGCAGCGGCGCCGAGCAGCGCCCAGAACACCAGCCCGAGGAGCGAACGTCCAGGGCCTGCGGGGGACTGCCCCCCGTCGCCCGAGGACCCCACGAGGCGCTCCTCGACGGGGTCAACGCGACGCATCGACGTACCTGACTTCGTCGGCCAATGTCCCGCGGCGCGAGCGGCGCCATCGCGGGTGCGCGCAGATCCCCCGGGTTCGGCGGGGCGCTGAAGAAAGCTGACTTGAATTGCGCCACTCACCGAGAACTCTCGCGTCCTTGTCCGGTCCTTGGGTCATTTTGCGCTGCGTCGTTCCATTCGACATCACTACCCGCTGCGTTGACGCGGTCTCAATGGAGATAGACATATGTCCGAGTGGGGGGCTAGTGGCCGCTCTGCAGCTGGTTGATGTTCACGGAGTTCTTGGGAGGCGTGATCGTGACGGGCTTGTTCCAGCGGTCGAACACGATTTTGCCGCCGCTGGAGCCCTTCTTGACGAGCGCGACCGGATACGGCGCGCCGGTGGTCGCGACATACAGCGTCCCTTCCTTGGCGCCGTCGGTGAGACCGATGACCTTCTGCCCGTCCATGGTCGTGGTCTGTCCGCGCGCGAGCTTGCCGTGCGCGGCGAGCGTGGAGCCGATGAGCTTGCGCAGGTCGGTGAGCTGGGAGAAGGATTCGAAGTTGGAGCTGGAGGCGGGCGCCTTCAGCCATTTGCCCTGCAGCAGTTGGGCCGCGGCGGAGCCCGCGAGGCGCTTGTAGAAGGCGGTGCTGCCGTTGATGTAGACGGCCTTGTCGACCTGGATGAGGTTGACGGCCAGGCCTTCGACCGTGATGCGCCCCTTGCCGCCCTTGCCCGCAACGAGTTCCATGTCGAGCAGTATCGGCTTGCCTTCGCTGACGATTGAGCCCGCCACGTGCGCGCTCACGGCGCTCGCGGCGGTGGCTTTGGCGGCGGCGATGATCTGCGTGGGCGTCTTCGACGCGATGCCGTTGCCGGTGGAGGAGGACGAGGAGCCGCAGCCGACGAGCAGAACGGCGAGCGCCGGCAGGAGCAGCCGGGCCCGAATGGGCGCAAGACGGGAGCGCATCGCGCGCACTCTAGCCGCCTGGCCAGTCGTCACCTGCAACGCGCCGCTCAGCCGCCGGTCGCGCGCTGAGCGAGGCCTCAGAGGCCGAGCGCGACGTACTTCGTCTCGAGGTACTCGCCGATGCCCTCGAAGCCGCCCTCGCGGCCGAAGCCGGACTGCTTGACGCCGCCGAATGGCGCGGCGGGGTTCGACACGACGCCCTGGTTGAGCCCGATCATGCCCGTCTCGATGCCCTCGCACACGCGGAACGCGCGAGCGAGGTCGCGCGTGTAGACGTACGCGACGAGCCCGTACTCGGTGCGATTGGCGGCCACGAGCGCCTGCTCCTCGGTGGTGAACGTGGCGATGGGCGCGACCGGCCCGAAGATCTCCTCGCCGAGCAGGCGCGCCTGCTCGGGCACGGCGGATAGCACGGTGGGCTCGAAGAAGTAGCCGCGATGGGCTGGCCCCGACAGCTGCCCTCCCCCCAACAGCACCTGCGCGCCGCGGGAGACGGCGTCGTCGACCAACTCGGTGACCTTCCCGCGCTGAGCCTCGTCGATGAGCGGCCCCACGTCCACGCCGGGCTCGGTGCCGCGTCCGACCTGCAGCCGACCCATGCGCTCGGCCATGCGCTTGGCGAACTCCTCGGCGATGGACTCGTGCACGTGAAAGCGGTTGGCGGCGGTGCACGCCTCGCCGACGTTGCGCATCTTGGCGAGCATCGCGCCGTCGACGGCGGCGTCGAGGTCGGCGTCGGCGAACACGATGAATGGCGCGTTGCCGCCGAGCTCCATCGACACGCGCAGCACCTGCTGGGCGGACTGTTCGATCAGCGCTCGCCCCACCTCGGTGGAGCCGGTGAAGGACAGCTTGCGCGTGCGCGGATCCCCGAGCAGCGGCGCGATCACATCGCCGGAGCGCTTGGCGGTGATGACGTTCAGCACGCCGCCCGGCAGGCCGGCCTCGTCGAGGATCTGCGCGAGCGCGAGCATCGACAGGGGCGTCTGCTGGGCGGGCTTTACGACCATGGTGCAGCCGGCGGCGATGGCGGGGGCGATCTTGCGCGTGCCCATCGCGGTGGGGAAGTTCCACGGCGTGACGAACACGCACGGCCCGACGGGCTGGCGCATGGTGAGGATGCGTCCCTTGCCGGTGGTGTTGACCATGTAGCGGCCGTGTATGCGCACGGCCTCCTCGGAGAACCAGCGGAAGAACTCCGCGGCGTAGGAGATCTCGGCCTTGGACTCGGCGAGCGCCTTGCCCATCTCGAGCGTCATCAGCAGCGCGAGCTCGTCGGTTCGCGCGACGATCAGCTCATACGCGCGGCGCAGGATCTCACCGCGCTCGCGCGGCGCGTGCGCCGCCCACTCCTCCTGCGCCGCGCAGGCGGCGTCGAGCGCCGCTAGCGCGTCCTGCTCCTGCGCGTCGGCGACCTCGACGAGCGGCTCGGTGGTGGATGGATCCTCGACGGCGAGCGTGCCGCCGCCGCTCGCGGCGCGCCACTGCCCGCCGACGAACAGCTCCGTGGGAACCCGTTCGAGTACCGCACGCTCGCCGGCGGCGCCAGTCATCGTGCAGCTCTCACGCGGTGGCGGCGGAATCCCGACCGGGAACACATGAGAGATGCGCAGCTCGAGCGCGACGGCGGCCCGCTGCCCGTGTTGAGGGTGAAACGGATGCAGACCACGACGTCAAACTACCACCGCACGCGAGTTCTCAATCGTGCCTCGGCGGGCGCCACGAGGTTCTCTGGCGCCCAGGCGGTGCGGGCGGCCGCGCTTGCCGCGCTCGCGGCGCTCGCGCTGTGGGCGGCGCCCGCGGGCGCGTCGACGCTGGTGATCGAAGGCGCGGGCGACGGGCACGGCGTGGGCATGAGCCAGGACGGCGCGCTGGGCTACGCGCAGCACGGCTGGAGCTACGAGGCGATCCTGGCGCACTACTACACGGGCACGACGATCGGGCAGGCGCCGGCGAAGGCGGTGATCCGCGTGCTCGTTCGCTCGAAGGTTGTGAAGGTCCCGCTGGAGCGCTACGTGCGCGGCGTGGTGGCGGCGGAGATGCCGTCGAGCTGGCCGCTGGCGGCGCTGGAGGCGCAGGCGGTGGCGAGTCGCTCCTACGCGCTGACGGCGCACGCGGGCGGCTCGCGCTTCGACGTGTACTCGGACACGCGCTCACAGGTTTATGAGAGCCCGCCCACCCCGGCGGCGGAAACGGCGAGCACGAACGCTGCGGTGGCGGCGACGGCGGGGCAGATCGCGCTGTACCACGGCCGACCGGCGGCAACGTACTTCTACGCGAGCTCTGGCGGCATGACGGAGAACATCGAGGACTCGTTCCTCGGCGCGGCGGCGGAGCCGTGGTTGGTGGCCGTGCCTGACGCGTACGAAACGACCGCGTCGCAGTGGAAGCGCAACCTGACTTTCCCCGCCGCGGCGGCGCGGCTGCGCGGCCTGGTGAAGGGCTCGTTCCGCGGCGTCGAGGTGCTCACACGGGGGGTTTCGCCGCGAATCGTCGCGGCGGAGGTGCTGGGCACGCGCGGCGCCACGCGCGTGAGCGGCCCCGAGCTGGCGGGGCGCCTGGGCCTGATGAGCACGTGGGCGTTCTTCAGCGTGAAACGAGGAGCGCACGTGAAGCGCGAGCCTGACCTGAGCGGGCGCGCGCCTAACGCGGGCCAGCCGACGGGCACCGCGCCTGCGCCCCCAGTGATCGCCCCACCCCCCTCTGCCCCCCAGGGCGGCGCGCAGGCTCCGGCCGCGACGGTGTCCACCGCGGGGACCGGCGGCGCGGCGGCGGGCTGAGCGCCCACTCCCGATCCGCCGCACGAGCGCCGCGACGCATAGGCTTGGTGGGTGCCCTCGCCGCTGCTGATCGCCGACGTGCCGTGGCTGCTGTACCGCTCGTTCTTCGGCCTGCCCAAATCGATCGTGGACGGCGAGGGCCGGCCCGTGAACGCGCTGCTCGGCACGGTCAACGCGATTCTTTCCGTTTTAGATGCGCGCCTTCCGGCGCGTCCCGTGCGGGGCGTGGTGGCGTGCCTGGGCGATGACGCGGCGGACTACCGCGTGGAGCTGTACCCGGCCTACCACGCGCACCGCGACGCGATGCCGGTGGAGCTGGCGGCGCAGTGGGAGAAGGCGCCGGAACTGCTGGCGAGCCTCGGTTGGACGGTGGCGGAAAGCCCGGGCCTGGAGGCCGACGACACGATGTTCTCGTTCGCGTGCGCGGAGCAGGAGCGCGACGGCGAGGCGCTGCTGCTGAGCGGCGACCGCGACATGTACGGCGCGGTGAGCGAGCGGATCGCGGTGATCGACCTGCGCAAAGGCTCCGCGCAGCTGGAGGTGGGACCGGAGCAGGTGCGCGAGCGCTACGGCGTGGAGCCCGCGCAGGTGCCCGACTTCATCGCCCTGCGCGGCGACCCCTCGGACGGCCTCCCCGGCGCGCCGGGCATCGGCGCGAAGACCGCCGCGGAGCTGCTGCGCGAGCACGGCACGCTCGAGGGGATACTGGCCGCGGCGAAGACGGCGGACACCGCGATGCGCCCTCGTACCGTTGCGGCGCTGATCGAGAACGAGGAGCTGCTAGGGGTGTTCAAGCACATCGCAACGCTGCAGCGAGTCGCCGTGCAGCCGCCGCCCGAGCGCCCCACGGACTTCGCTGGAGGCGCGCGGGTGGCGGGCGAGATGGGGATGCGGCGTCTGGCCGAGCGACTCGGGACGCTCGCGGAAAATCCCGCTACGGAGTGAACTTCACGCTGATGACGTCTCCATCGGCCATCACGTAGTCACGTCCCTCCAGACGGAGCGTCCCCTTGTCACGGGCGCCCGCGTATCCCGCGGCCTCGACGAGATCACGCCAGCCGATGACTTCAGCGCGCACGAACCCCTTTTGAATGTCTGTGTGGATCTGCCCGGCCGCGTGCCACGCGGTGAGGCCCTGGTGCAGGTGCCACGACTGGGCGGGCTTCGCCTCTCCGGCGGTGAAGAACGCGAGCAGCTCGAGCAACTTGAACGCCTCGCTCACCACGCGCTCGAGGCCGGACTCGCTCACGCCGAGCTCCTCTCGCATGGCGCTGGCGTCCTCGTCGTCCAGCTCCGCCAGCTCGGCCTCGATGCGCGAGGACACCGCCACCGCGCGCGCGTCGTGCGACGCGGCGTGCTCAGCGATCTCCGCAGGCACCTCCTCGGAGCCCTCGTCCACATTCGCCACGAACAGCACCGGCTTGCTCGTCAGCGAGCCCAGGTCGCGCGCCGCGTTCGGCGCCTCCTCCGGCAGGGGTACGCTGCGCGCGGGGCGACCGGCCTGCAGCGCCTCGATCACGCTGCGCAGCCACGCCTCCTCGGCGATGAACGCACGGTCGAGGCTGCGCGCCTGACGCGCCACGCGCTCCACGCGCCGTTCGGCCTGCTCGAGGTCCGCGAGGATCAGCTCCGTCTCGATCGTCTCGATGTCCGCGATCGGATTTACCCGCCCCTCGGGATGGATCACGTTCTCATCGCCGTGCGCGCGCACCACGTGCACGATCGTGTCCGTCTCGCGGATGTTCGCCAGGAAGCGGTTGCCCAGCCCTTCGCCTTTGTGCGCCCCCGCGACCAGTCCAGCGATGTCGTGGAAATCAACCGTGTCCCAAACGATCTCCGACGCGCTCACCGTGCGCGCCACCTGCTCCAGCCGCTCGTCGCGCACCGGCACCACCGCCACGTTCGGCTCGATCGTGGTGAACGGATAGTTGGCCGCCTCCGCGCCAGCTTTCGTCAACGCGTTGAACAGCGAGGACTTCCCCGCGTTGGGCATGCCGACGATTCCGATCCTGGTGCTCATCGCGCGCATCTTGGCAGGGATGAGCGGGCAGGCGCGGGGCTCAGCCATCTCAAGTGCCGCGTAGCTTCAGGTCACGATGACTCTCGAGCGAATTACGTGGACCTTCCACGCCGAAGAACGCCTGTGCCAGCGCGGGCTGACACGGGAACGCGTCGAGCAAGCCGTGCGAGAGCTACATCCGATCCGCGAAATCAACAAAGGACGCGCGGCGTGGCGCGTGGATGCAGGCAGCTTCGTCGTCGTCTACGACCGATCGGCGGGCGTCAACAGCGTCCGAATCGTCAGCGTTTGGGTCAAGCGCCGGCCACGCAGACGGCGCGCCAACTGAGAGCTATTCTGAATGACTGCCATGTATTCCTATTACGACCCGGACGCCGACATCGCGTGGCTTCCAACCGGCGCCTCTGAGAACGTCGTCAGCGAGGAGGTGGGGTGGGGCCTGATCGATCACGACGCGGACACGGATGAGATTGTGGCCGTCGAGATCTGGTCCGCCAGCAAGTGCCTGCCGCAAGCCGTGCTCGACGCGTTGCCCAAGCCCGGCAAGCCCCGCGGCGTAGCGGCCTGATCGGCTATCGGGCGACTCGCCCGAGCGCGGAGCCAAGCACCACTCCGGCGAGCACGTCGGTCGGGTAGTGCACGCCCAGATACAGCCGGGACGCCGCCAGCCCCCCAGCCAGCGCATACAGCGGACCCGCCGGCAACCCCAGTCGAGAGTAGGCGCATGCCCCGGCGAACGACGTGGACGCGTGGGCACTGGGGAAGCTCAGCCGGGTGGGCGTGTCGATCAGCGGCGGTAGATCGGGCAGCTCCGGCCGGCGGCGGCGCACGGCCAGCTTCGTGACCGTGTTCAGGGCGTATGTCGCGGCGACCGCGCGCATCGCTCCGCGCCACTGCGGCCGTCGCTCGCGGTCGAGCGCATAACCGGCGGCGCCGATCGCGAACCACACTGCGCCGTGCTCCCCCAGCCGCGAGAACCGCGCCACCGCGCGCTCTACGCGCGGATCGTGACCGTGGGTGCGAGCCAGCCGCAGCAGCCGCTCGTCGAGGCTCATCGTGTCAGCGACATCGGCCGCGCCACCCGAATGGGGCTCTAGCCAAACCCGACGCGGGAGTCGTCCCCCTCAGCGCTCACGTACACGACCTGCCCGAGATCCACCCGCACCGGCCCGTCCTCGCTTTGGAACTCGTGCCAGCCGCCGCTGCCGAGCTCGTCGTTGAGCTTCTTCAGGACCGCGTCGGTGAGGCGCATCGCCAGCACCTGTCCGCCCTGGAAGCCGATCGTCACGCGTCGCGAGTCTGCCATCAGTGCGCTCCCACTCCCGCCGCCGGCTCGACGATCTCGGTTAGCACGCCCGCGGTTGCGCGAGGGTGCACGAAGGCGACGCGCGAGCCGCGTATGCCGGTGCGCGGCCGCTCGTCGATCAGTCGCATGCCCGCCCGCTTGAGCGCGTCGAGCGTCGCGTCGATGTCGCTCACCTGGTAGGCCACGTGGTGCAGGCCCGGGCCCTGCTTGGCGAGGAACTTGCCCACGGGCGTGTCCGGCGAGAGCGGCGCGATCAGCTCCACGTGGTTCTCGCCCACGTCCAGCAGCACCGCCTCCACGCCCTGCTCCTCGACCACCTCGCGGTGCGCCACCTCCAGCTCGAAGCTGTCGCGGTAGAGCTCCAGCGCCGCGTCGATCTCCTCGACCGCGACCCCGATGTGGTCGATGCGACTGAACATGCGCCGCAGTCTATAGCGGCCGGCGCTCAGCCCTCGCGCGGAGCGTCGGGCAACTCGATCTGGCGCGGAGCGCCCGCTGGCGCCTCGGGCAGTCCGATCGGGCGCGCCCCAGCCGCGAGGCCGGTGGTGGAGTCGCTCGCGGCGGCCACCACGCGCAGGCCCACGCCCGGCGCGCGCTCCAGGCGCGGCACGCCATCCATGATCCGCTCGATCCCGTCGCGCTCCAGCACCTCGTTCTCGAGCAGCTCCTCCGCCAGCTCGTCCAGCTGCGTGCGGTGCGCGACGATCATCTTCTGCGCTGCCCTGCGCGCCTCCTCCATCAGGTCCTGGCGCTCCTCGTCGCGGATGCGCAGCGTGGTCTCCGACAGGCGCACGTCGCCTTCTGGCGAGCGGCCGATGCCGGCGGTGCCCATCGCGAAGTCGTGCACCATCGAGTGCGAGATCTCCGCCACGCGCTTCAGGTCGTCCGAGGCGCCGGTCGTGATCGCGCCGAACACCACCTGCTCCGTCACCCTGCCACCGAGCAGCACCGTCATGTAGTCCAGCAGCTCCTCGCGCGTCTTCAGGTAGCGGTCCTCCGCGGGCAGGTTCAGCGTGTAGCCGAGCGCGCGCCCGCGCGGCACGATCGAGATGCGGTGCACGCGGTCAACCGACGGCAGCAGCTCGCCGCACAGCGCGTGCCCCGCCTCGTGGTAGGCCACCACGCGCTTCTCGTGCTGGTTGAGCACGCGCTTGGACTGCACGCCCGCGATCACGCGCTCGAGCGCTGCGTCGAAGTCCCTCATCTCCAGCATCTTGGCGCCGCGGCGCGTGGCGAAGATCGCCGCCTCGTTGCAGATGTTCGCCAGATCCGCGCCCGTCAGGCCGCTCGTGTGTTGCGCCACGAGTCCGAGGTCGATGTCGCCCATCGGCTTGTTGCGCGTGTGCACCTGCAGCACTCCCAGACGGCCTTTCACATCGGGGGGCACCACGAACACCTGGCGGTCGAAGCGTCCCGGGCGAAGCAGCGCCGGGTCGAGCTTCTCGAGCAGGTTCGACGCCGCGATCACCACCACGCGGCCGCTCGAGGAGAAGCCGTCCATCTCCACCAGCAGCTGGTTCAGCGTCTGGTCCTTCTCGCCCGAGATATCCGAGCCGCGCCGGCCGCCCACGGCGTCGAGCTCGTCGATGAAGATGATCGCCGGTTCGTTTTTACGCGCGATCGCGAACAGGCGGCGGATCCTCGCCGCGCCGAGGCCCGCGAACATCTCCACGAACGACGCCGCCGACTGCGCGAAGAAGTGGGCGCCCGACTCGTTCGCCACCGCCTTCGCCAGCAGCGTCTTGCCCGTGCCCGGCGGGCCGTGCAGCAGGATCCCCTTCGGGACCTTCGCGCCGAGCGCGTGGAAGGACTTCGGGTCGCGCAGGAACTCCACGATCTCCTGCAACTCCGCCTTCGCTTCGTCCACCCCCGCGATGTCCGCGAACGTGACCGACTGATCCGAGGAGGGCTTGATCTGCTGCGGCTTGACGCGCGGCATCACCTTCAACATCCGCCACATCACGAGCAGCAGCGCGATGAAGAAAAGGATGCCGAAGAAAGGCTGCCAGTTCAGCGCCCAATTCTGCAATTCCTCTGTGAACGACATCCCTGGCGTCAGTTGCACCATCCTTGGCATCGGCTTGGATTATGCGTGTTTGGGGCGCACTTGTCGAGCGAAAAGTTTCTCAGCCCAGGATTCGCACGGCCAAATCCGCGTACAACTCGGTCGCGAACGCCAGGTCGCGAACGTCGATGCGCTCGTCCGCGCCGTGCACCAGCGGCGCGCTCTCCAGCAGCGTCTGGTGACGGTGCGGGAAAAAGCCGTAGGCCACGCACTCGGGGAACGCGAGGCGGAAGTGGCGCGAGTCGGTGAAGCCCGGGAGCACCACCGGCACCGCGCGCGCGCCGGGGTCGCGCTCTCCGATCCACGTGGAGATCGTGTCCATCAGCTGCGAGCTCACCGGCGAGCGGTTGCCGACGACCCTCTCCGTGAACTCGATCCGCCACGACGCGCCGTCCTCGTCGCCGAGCACTTCCGCGATGCCCGCTCGCACCTCGTCCTCGCCCAGGCCAGGCGGGACGCGGCAGTCGACCTTCAGCTCCGCGCGGCTGGGGATCACGTTGATCTTCTCCGAGGCGCTGATGCGCGTGGGCGTGAACGTCACGCCGAACATCGGCTCGAACATCGTCGCCAGGCGCGGGTCCGCCGCGCGCAGGCGCGCGAGCGAGCCGTCGAGGTCGTCGGCGTCCTCGCCGATGCCGCGCAGGAACGCCAGCGGCTCGTCGGTCGGCGCCAGCGCGGGCTGGCGCGCACCGAGGCGCTCGAGCACGGGCGCCATCTTCAGCAGCGCGTTCTCCCCCATGCTCGGCATCGACGCGTGGCCCGCCACGCCGTCGGTGGTGACGGTGAAGCGGAACACGCCCTTCTCCGCGCAGCACACGCCGTAGCAGCGCGTGCCGCCGTATTCGAACACCGCGCCGCCGCCCTCGTTGACGAGCAGATCGCAGCGCACCTTCTCGGGGTGCGTCTCGGTGATCCACTGCGCGCCCAGCGAGCCGCCCGTCTCCTCGTCCACGACCGCCACGATCAGCAGATCGCCGTGCGCGGGGCGCCAGCCCGAGCGCGCGAGCGACGCGCCCGCGGCGATCTCCGCCGCGACCTGCGACTTCATGTCCAACGCGCCGCGACCCCACAGGTAGCCGTCCGCGATCTCCCCCGACCACGGATCGCGCGTCCAGTCGGCGGGGTCCGCGAGCACCGTGTCGAGGTGGCCGAGGTAACACAGCGTCGGGCC
Source organism: uncultured Solirubrobacteraceae bacterium (assembly GCA_963813055.1). Taxonomy (GTDB): domain Bacteria; phylum Actinomycetota; class Thermoleophilia; order Solirubrobacterales; family Solirubrobacteraceae; genus Palsa-744. Next base: position 425,069 of record CAWEXM010000002.1, on the reverse strand, counting down.
GTCGGAGCTCTTGCCGCGCAGCCTCGCCACGAGATTCGGCCGCCCCGGCTCCGCACCGAGCAGCTCGCACTCGAACCCCGCCGCGGAGAGATGGTCGGCGAGGTACTCCTGCGCGGCGCGCTCATCGCCCGGCGGGTTGACGGTGTTGAAGCCGATCAGACGCGCCAGCAGCTCCTCGGCCTCCGCCGAGCGCTCGCCAGCGTCTGCTCCGTTCGCGCTCATGTCGGAGATCGTACGCCGATCTCGGCGACCTCCTCGCGGCTCAGCGGAAAGTGGCACGCCACTTCGGTGCCGGACGGTCCAGAGGACGAGTCCTTCTCCTCCAGCGGCGGGTCGTCGACCGAGCAGCGCTCCTGCGCCTTTGGGCAGCGCGTGTGGAAGCGGCACGCGCTCGGCGGGTTCGCGGGACTCGGCACGTCGCCGCTGAGCAGCGCGTGCTCCGCTCTGCGACGCTCGGGGTCGGGCACCGGCACCGCCGACAGCAGCGCGCCGGTGTACGGGTGGCGCGGGAAGGCGTACAGCGCGTCGGCTGGCCCGATCTCGACGATCCGGCCCAGGTACATCACGGCGACCCGGTCGCACATGTGGCGCACGACCGACAGGTCGTGCGCGATGAACACCACCGTCAGACCGAGCGCGCGCTGCATCTCGAGCAGCAGGTTGAGCACCTGCGCCTGGATCGAGACGTCGAGCGCGGAGACCGGCTCGTCGGCGATCAGCAGCTTCGGTTTGAGCGCGAGCGCGCGCGCGACGCCGATCCGCTGGCGCTGACCGCCGGAGAACTCGTGCGGGTAGCGGTTGTAGTGCTCCGGGTTCAGCCCGACCATCTCCATCAGCTCCTGCACGGCGCGCTTGCGCTCGTGCTTGCCCTCGGCGAGGCCGTGGATCGCGAACGGCTGGCCGATCGTCGCGCCGATCGTTTTGCGCGGGTTCAGCGACGAGTAGGGGTCCTGGAAGATCATCTGCATGTCGCGCCGCAGCGCCTTCAGGCGTGCTCCCTTCAGACCCGCTGATGTCCTCGCCGTCGAAGCGGATCTCGCCGCTCGTCGCGTCGAGCAGGCGCATGATCAGGCGCGCCGTCGTGCTCTTGCCACAACCGGTCTCGCCGACGAGCCCGAGCGTCTCGCCGCGGCGCACGTCGAAGCTGACGCCGTCCACCGCCTGCACGGCGCCGGTCTTGCGCTGGAAGACCACGCCGCGCGTGATCGGGAAGTGCTTGACCAGGTCGCGGACCTCGACGAGCGCGCTCACGACTGCGTCCCGTCCCCCGCGAGAGCCGCCTGCGCCTGCTTCCGGCGTGTGCCCGGCGCTCAGCTCGGCCCACAGACGCCGCCGCGTCTCGCTATCGAGCAGGCACGCGACCTGGTGCGCCGGCTCGCCCGGAATCGGCTCCAGCCGAGGGTCGATCCGCTCGTGATCCGGCTGCGAGTAGGGGCAGCGCGGGTGGAAGTGACAGCCCGACGGACGGTTGATCAGGCTCGGTGGCGTGCCCGGGATCGGCACGAGCTGCTCCTTGCGCGTACCGCTCAGCGACGGGATCGAGTTGAGCAGGCCCCACGTGTACGGGTGCTCTGGGCCGGCGAACAGCAGCTTGGCCGACGCGGTCTCGACGATCCGCCCGGCGTACATCACGGCGATGTCGTCGGCCATCTCGGCGACGACGCCGAGGTCGTGCGTGATGATCACGATCGCCATCCCGAGCTCGCGCTGCAGGCGCTCGAGCAGCGCGAGAATCTGCGCCTGCACGGTCACGTCGAGCGCCGTCGTCGGCTCGTCGGCGATCAGCAGCTTCGGCTCGTTGGCGAGCGCCATCGCGATCATCGCGCGCTGGCGCATGCCGCCGGAGAACTCGTGCGGGTATTCCTCCACGCGCCGCGACGGGTCGGGGATGCCGACGAGTCCGAGCAGCTCGATCGCGCGTGCTCGCGCCTGCGCCTTGGAGACGTCCTGATGCACGCGCACGGCCTCGATCAGCTGCGCGCCGACCTTGAAGAACGGGTGCAGCGAGGACAGCGGGTCCTGGAAGATCATCGCGATGTCGTTGCCGCGGATCGCGCGCATCTCGACCGTCGGACAGCGTCACGAGGTCTCTGCCCTCGAACAGGATCCGCCCGGACACGTGCGCTCCCTGCGCGCGTGTCAGCCCGAGCGTCGTCAGCGAGGAGACGGTCTTGCCCGAGCCCGACTCGCCGACGATCCCGAGCGTCTGTCCGGCACGGACCTCGTAGCTCACGCCGTCGACAGCGTGCACGACGCCGTCCTCGGTCCGGAACTCCACGCGCAGATCCTCCACACGCAGCAGCGGACCGTCTGTCGGCGCGCTCATGAGTACCTCACACGCGGGTCCAGATATGCGTAGGCGATGTCGATGAGGATGTTCGCGGCGATCACGAACATCGACGCGAACACCACCGTACCCTGCACGATCGGAAAGTCCGACCGCAGCAGCGCCTCGTAGTTCAGGCGTCCTATCCCGGGGATGTCGAAGACCGTTTCTACGAGCACCGAGCTGCCGAGCAGCACGGCGATGTCGACGCCGAGCACCGTGACGATCGGGTTGATCGCCGCGCGCAGCCCGTGGCGCAGGACCACGCGTCGCTCGGACAGGCCCTTGGCGCGGGCCGTCCGTATGTAGTCCTCGCCCATCGTCTCGATCAGGCTGCCGCGGAGCATGCGCGCGTAGATCGCGGCGGTGCCGGCGGCGACGACGAGCCACGGCATGATCAGCGACGTGAACCATTTGCCGGGTTCGCTCGTCAGGCCGACATAGCTTCCGGCGCCGGGAAACAAGTGGATTTTGCCGATGTCCGAGGCGAAGAAGTACAGCACCAGCAGCCCAAGCCAGAATTCGGGTGCCGATACGAGCACGAGCGCGGTGCCCATGCTCGCGCGGTCGAGCTTCGAGCCGGCACGCCGGGCCGAGACGACGCCGACGCCGAGACCCATGAACAGCCAGACGACGGCGCCGCCGAGCACGAGCGAGATCGTCGCCGGCAGACGGTTGAAGATCAGTTCCTTGACGGGTGCGTTCGAGTAGTAGCTGTAGCCGAGTTCGAAGTGCAGGAAGATGCCCTTCAGGTAGATCCAGAACTGCTCGGGCAGCGACTTGTCCAGTCCGAAGTTGTGACGAATCTCAGCGATGATCTTCGGGCTCTGCAGGCGCCCGGCCATCAGCTTCGCGGGGTCGGCCGTGGGTAGGATCCGGAACATCACGAACAGCAGGGCGAGGACGAGGATCAGCAGCACGACGGCCCACAGCAGCCTGCGGATGATGTAGCGGGTCATCGTCTGTCAGTCGACATCGCTGGGTCCTGTTCCGGTGCGGCTCGATGAGCGTGCTGCCTGCGCGGCGCGAAGCGGCGCCGAGGGGACAGGCGCGTAACCCCGCCCCCTCGGCAGCCGTAGAGCCGCGGTTTACTTCAGCGACGTGAACGCGTAGTCCCAGGTACCCGAGTTCCAGTACTGGTTGACGCCTTCGACGTCTTTGGACTCGATGTACGGTTCCTTCGCCCACTGGTAGGGGATCACGACGGCTTCTTCGACGAGTTCGCGGTCGATCTTCGCCCACGCTTCGCCGCGCGCCTTCGTGCCCACGACCTTCGCGGCGGCTTCCATCGCCGCGTTGATCTTCGGGTGGTTTACGAGACCCCAGTTGGAGTTGGTGCCGTTCTTGACGATCAGGTTGCCGTTGAACGGAACGTCCAGCACCGCCTGCGGGTCGCCGAAGTCGGCGATCCAGCCGACGTTCGGGCAGACGTCGATCTTTTCGGAGACGACGCCGCAGTATTTCGAGTACATGACCGTGTGCTCGACCAGGTTGAGCTTCGTTTTGAAGCCGAGGCTCGCCAGCGTCTGGTTGACGGCTTCGGCGACGTTGTTCGCCGGGGCCGAGGAATCGCCGACGACCTGCACCGTTTCCGACCCGGTGTATTTGCCGCTCGGATAACCGGCGAGCTTGATGTACTTTTCGGCGACCGCCATGTCGCCGGTCGGGTGTTCGTTGTAGTCGAACTTCGGACCGGGGAACCCACCCGCTTCGTCGAAGCCGGCGATGCCGTTCCAGAGGAAGTGGGTCATCACGTCCGCGACGGTCTTGCCGCCGCGCAGGCGGTCGAGCGCTTCCTTGTCCGTCGCCGCCCACACCGCCTTGCGGAGGTTGACGTTCTTGAACGGCCCGTTGCTGTTGTTCAGCGCGATGTAGCGGTCGCCCGCACCGCCGCCCGCTGAGATCACGAGCTGGCTCGGGTAGTGCTGGACGGCGAGCTTGACGATCGGCGCGGCCGGCGCGTCCGACTGAACCATGGCGCTGCCTTCGAGCACCTGGCGTCCGATCACGTTGGTGTCGCCGCCGATCGAGATGTTGATCTGGTCCAGATTGGCCGGACGGTAGTCCGTGCTCGCGCTCCAGTTGGGGTTGCGCACGAGCGTCGCCGACTTGCCGGGCTGGTACCCGATCCCGAGCATCTTGCCCGCGGCGTTGTTCTTGAGCATGTACGGGCCCGACGCGACCTGGTAATTGACGTATTCGCTCGGTTTCTTGGCGTCGAACTTCGCGGCGTACTCCTTCGGCACGGGCGCGCTCCACGGCAGCACCATCGACGCCACGACGATTGGCGCTTCAGGCGCCGTCAATTTGATCTGGATGGTGTACTTGCCCGTAGCTTTGACGCCGGCGATCGGACCGCCGTTGGCGGTCTTCATGCCTTCGATCGAGCTCAGGTAGCCGAGGTAGTACGGGTTGGCGACGTTCGGGTTGGCGATCCGTTCGAACGCGTAGACGACGTCTGCCGCTGTCACTTCGCGGTTGACGGGCGGGCTGAAGTGAACGCCCTTGCGGATGTCGATCGTGATCAGCTTGTCCCCATCGCTGAGCTTCGCCGGGCCTTCGGCCAGGTCGGGGGTCGATTCGGAGAACGTGTTCGGCTTGTAGGAGTAGAGCGAGCGCTGCGTGGCGTTCGTGATCTGGTAGTCGAGCTGGAAGTAGGCCTGCCCGGGGTCGAGGTGTTCGAAGTCCTCGCTCTGGGCCTCGTTCAGGACTCCACCTCGCTTTCCGCCCGTGAGCGACTCGTTCACGGGGTCTTTGACGCCCGCGGGAAGCGAGCCCGAGGTCGTGCTGGCGGTCGAGCTGCCGTTGTTGTTGCTCGACGAACCGCATGCGGCCAGCGCGACAGCCAGCGCCAGCGCGACAGCCGCCAGCAGAATCGTTCTCAGCGACCTCATTGAGGCGCCTCCTTTGTTTGTCGTGTGTCAGTCAGGGAAGTCATTTCGCCGTCCGTGGGTTGAGCGCGTCGCGCAGTCCGTCGCCGAGCAAGTTGAAGGCGAGCACGGTCAACAGCAGCGCCGCGCCGGGGAAGACCATGTACCACCACGCCGTGTTGAAGGTGGGCGTCGCCGCCGCGATCATCTGACCCCAGCTGGCCGTCGGCGGCCGCACGCCGACGCCCAGGTATGAGAGCGCGGCCTCGATCAGGATGTTCAAGGGGATCTGCAGCGTCGCGTAGACGATGATCGGCCCGGTGAGATTCGGCAGGATCTCGCGGAACATGATCCGCGGATCCGACGCGCCCATGGCGCGGGCAGCCTCGACGAACTCGCGCTCGCGCAGCGACAGCACGAGCCCACGCACGATCCGCGCGAAGTACGTCCACGTGCCGAACGCGATCAGGAAGATGATCACGCCAACGCCCGGCTGGATCGCGCCGCCGACGCAGCCGCGCACCGAGCAGGCGGCGCCGATCCCGAGGCCGAGCAGCAGGATCGGGATCGACAGCGTCACGTCGATCAAACGCGAGACGATCGTGTCGGTCCAGCCGCGGTAGTAGCCCGCCAGCAGGCCGAGCGTGACGCCGATCGCCGTCGCGATCGCCGTGCCGACGACGCCGACCTCGAGCGAGACGCGCGTGCCGTAGATCACGCGCGAGGCGATGTCCTGGCCGAGCGGGTTGACGCCGAACGGGTGCGCGCCGTTCGGTCCGAGCGGTTCGCCGAACGGGCCGCTCAGGCTGGAGTTCTGCGTGTACGGGCTGGGAAGGCCGAGCAGTTTGACCACGAGCGGCGCGAAGATCGCGACGAGAACCAGAAGCACGATGAACGCGCCCGATGTCCGTGCGACGCGGTCGCGCCGAAACCGTCGCCAGAACAGCTGCAGCGGCGAGCGAGCCGCGATGTCTCCCCCGAGGTCGAGGAAATCGAGCCCCACGCCACCTCCGCCGGCGGGCAGGGCGTCAAGTCCGCCGATGCTCATCGTGACGTCCTGGCCCGCCCGGGACGCGACGTGTTGGGCGCGGGACGCGACGTGGTGGACTTGGCAACTTCGTTCACGAGGACTATAGATTCGACAACCCCAGGGTGCGACCTCCCCGGGCAACCGGTGGTGAGCCTCACTCGTATTGGGCGATACTCAAGGCGTGGATACCCTTTTCGGCGAGGATCCAGCCACGAATTCGACAAACCGAACCGCGGGCGATGAACGAGCCGACGCGGATCGGCCACTGGCGGTGCGCGTACGCCCGCGCACGCTGGAGGAGTTCGTCGGGCAGGGACACCTGCTGGCGGACGGGTCGGCGCTGCGCACGGCGATCGAGCAGGGCCACCCCCACTCGATGGTTCTATACGGGCCGCCCGGCACGGGCAAGACGACGCTCGCGCGGATCGTCGCGGAGCGCTCGCGGGCGGCGTTCGAGGAGCTGAGCGCGGTCCAGGCGGGGCGTGCGGAGGTGCGCGCGGTGATCGAGCGCGCCGCGCACCGCCGCGACACGGGCGCGGGGCAGACGGTGCTGTTCCTGGACGAGATCCACCGTTTCAACAAGGCGCAGCAGGACGCGCTGCTGCCCGCGGTGGAGGACGGGCTGCTGACGTTGATCGGCGCGACGACGGAGAACCCCGCGTTCGAGGTCAACGGCGCGCTGCTGTCGCGCCTGCGCGTGTACGCGCTGCAGGCGCTCACCGCGGAGGACGTCGCGCTGATCCTGCGCCGCGCGGCGCGGGGCGCGTCGGTGGCCGTGGACGAGGACGCGGTCGAGTTCCTCGCCGCGCGCAGCGAAGGCGACGCGCGGACCGCGCTGAACGCGCTCGAGCTGGCGGCCGCCACGGCCGCGAACCTGGGCGAGGAGCGCGTTTCGCTGGGGCGCGTGGAGGACGCGCTGCAGCGCCGCGCGATCCTGTACGACAAAGGCGGCGACCGTCACTACGACTACATCTCCGCGTGGATCAAGGCCACGCGCGGCTCGGACCCGGACGCGTCGCTGTACTACCTCGCGGTGATGCTCGAGGGCGGCGAGGACCCTCGCTTTATCGTGCGGCGCATGGTGATCCTCGCCTCCGAGGACGTCGGCAACGCCGACCCGGACGCGCTGCAGGTCGCCGTCGCGGCCGCCGCGGCGGTCGAGCACGTGGGGCTGCCGGAGGCGCGCTACGCGCTCGCGCAGTGCGCGATCTACCTCGCGCTCGCGCCGAAGTCCAACGCCGCGGGCGTGGCGCTGTCGGCGGCGCAGCAGCACGTGCGCGAGCACGGCGCGGGGCCCGTGCCGAGCTGGCTGCGCTCGGGCGCGCTGTCGGATCTGCGCTCCGCGGGGCAGGAGCGCAGCGACTACGACAACCCGCACCGGCGCCCGGGGCATGTCTCCTCGCAGGAGCTACTGCCGGAGGGCGTCGTGGGCGAGCGCTTCTACGAGCCCGACGAGGCCGAGGCGGCGCTCGCCGAGCGGCTGGGCGAAATCCGCCGTGCCAGACGTGTGGAGCGGCCATAATCGAGCGTCTATGAGCGTCTCCGCCACCCCGCCCGAGCGCGTGGACGAGCTAGTCGCGGCGGTCGCGAAGGTGCAGCCGCTGTGGGCGCTGTTGCGCGTGCAGGATCGCGCGCGCTACATGCGCCGCATGGCGCAGTCGGTGATCGACGACTTCGACGAGTTGCAGGAGACGCTCGCGCGCGAGCAGGGCCGCCCGCGCGGGGAGATCGCGACGCTGGAGCTGCTCGCCGCGGTGGACGCGCTGATCTGGATCGCGGACGACGGCGCGAAGGTGCTGGGCGGGCGGCGCGTGGGCATCAACCGCTCGATGGCGATCGCCAAGCGCGCGCGGATCGCGTACGAGCCGTATGGCGTGGTGGGCGTGATCGGCGCGGGCAGCGCGCCGTTCGCGCAGCCGCTGGGGCAGATCGCGGGCGCGCTGCTGGCGGGCAACGGCGTGGTGTTCAAGCCCGCCGCGCGCGCGTGCCTGGCAGGCGAGCGGATCGCGCGCGTGCTCGCGCGCGCGGGGCTGCCGGAGGGGCTCGTGCGGATCGCGCACGGCGGCGCGGACGTGGGCGTGGCGCTCGCTCAGGCGCCCGTGCAGAAGGTGCTGTTCACCGGCTCGCCCGCCGTGGGGCGCGTGGTGGCGCGCGCGTGCGTCTCACGCGAGAAGGAGGTCACGGTGGAGCTGGGCGGCAAGGACGCGATGATCGTGCTCGCCGACGCGCAGCTGCCGCGCGCAGTCGCGGGCGCGCTGTGGGCGGGCTGCGCGGGCGCGGGGCAGTCGCGCGGGTCGGTCGAGCGCGTGTACGTGATGCGCGAGCTGTACGAGCGCTTCCTCGCTGGGCTTGTGCGCGGTGCGCAGGGGCTCACGGTGGGCGACCCGTCCGATCCGCGCGTGCAGGTCGGGCCGCTGGCCTCGGCGCGACGCGCGCAGCACGTCGACGAGCTCGTCAAGGACGCGGTCGCGCAGGGCGCGCAGCTGCACTGCGGCGGGCCCGTCACCCCGCCGGGCTGCGACGCGGGCGTGTTCTACGCGCCGACGATACTCACGAACGTCACCCGCGAGATGCGGCTGATGCGCGAGCCGATCGACGGGCCGGTGCTCGCGGTCGTGCCCGTCGACACCGTCGACGAGGCGATCGCGCTGGTGAACGACAGCGACTATGGGCTGGCTGTGTCGGTGTGGACGGCCGATCGCTACAGCGGCGTGCGGATCGCGCGCGAGCTGCGCGCGGGCATGGTGTGGCTGAACGACCACCTTCCCGGCCCGACCGTCACGCGCGGACCGTGGGGGGCTGCTGCGGGCGGCGGGCTGGGCCGCACGCTCGGGCAGGCGGGGTTGCGGGCGTGCGCGCAGGAGAAGCTCATCACGTGGGACCCGCCGTCCCAGCGCGGCGTGTGGTGGGGGCCGTACGACGCCACGAGCGTCAGAGCAGCCCGCGCCGTGGCGAAGATGCGCTCCGGGCGCGACGCCGACCGCGAGCGCGCGTGGCGCGACGGCGCCGTGGTCCTGGCGCGCATGGGCGCTCGCGCGTTCGGGCGCGGCCTGCCGAAGTAGGCGCTTGCGGCTACGCTTGAGGCATGCCCGCCCAGGCCTACGCAGGCAAGGAGTGCGTCTGTCAGCTGCGCAGGGGGATCTGCGACCAGAGCTGCGTGCAGGGGATGCTCGACACCCCGTTCTACATCGCGTGCCTGAAGCTGAGCGGCCGGCGCTGCGTGGTGATCGGCGGCGGCGAGATCGGCCTGGAGAAGGTGGATGGGCTGCTGGCGTGCGCCGGCGACGTGACGCTGATCGCGCCCGAGGCGGAGCCGGCATTGCAGGAGTACGCGCGCGAGGGCTCGATCGCGTGGGAGCGGCGTCCCTACGCGGGCGCGAGCGATCTGGAGGGCGCGTTCATGGCGATCGCCGCGACGAACGACACCGACGTGAACATCGCCGTGTTCGACGACGCCGAGCGGCGCGCGATGCTCGTCAACATCGTGGACGTGCCACCGCTTTGCAACTTCATCCTGCCCGCGATCGTGCGCACCGGCCCGCTCGCGATCGCGATCTCCACCGCGGGCGCCTCGCCGGCGTTGGCGAAGCGGATGAAGCGTGAGATCGAAGGCCAGTTCGGCGAGCCGTACGCGCGCCTGGCGGTGCTGCTGAACGAGGTGCGCGGCTGGGCGAAGGCCACGCTGCCGACTTACCAGGACCGCAAGGAGTTCTTCGAGGGGATCGTGGGCGGCGAGCCCGACCCGGTGGCGCTGCTGCGCGAGGGCGATGAGCAGGCCGTGCGCGACCTGATCGCGCGGGCGCAGAGCGCGCACGCGTTGCAGGTGTAGAGAGCTCGCGGGGTGGCCGCACTCGAGGTCGAGGGGCTGGCTCGGCACTACGGCGAACGCGAGGCCCTAGCGGGCGTCTCGCTGTCGCTCGCGCAGGGCCAGACGCTGGTCGTGTTCGGCCCCAACGGCGCCGGCAAGACGACGCTGCTGCGCGTGCTCGCGACGCTGCTGCGCCCGCACGCGGGCCTCGTGCGCGTGCTCGGCGCGAGCCTGCCAGGCGAAGCGTGGGCGGTGCGCGGGCGCGTCGGGCTGCTGGGACACGAGCCGCTGCTGTACCGCGAGCTGAGCGCGCGCGAGAACCTGCGCTTCCACGCCCGCCTGCACGGCGTCGACGTCGGCCGCGTGGAGGAGCTGCTCGACGCTCTGCGCATCGGCCGCGCGCGGGACGAGCCCCTGCGGACGCTCTCGCGTGGCATGGTCCAGCGCGTGGCGGTCGCGCGAGCGGTGCTGCACGACCCCGAGCTGCTGCTGCTCGACGAGCCGCGCTCCAACCTCGACCCGGCCGCCGTCGAGCTCGTCGCACCGCTCATCGGAGCCGCGTCCGGCCGAACGCGCGTGATCTGCAGCCACGACCCCTCGGGCGGCCTCGCCGAGGCCGACGTCGTGCTCGGCCTGCGCGACGGTCGGCCGGTGATGCTGCGTGCGGCGGCCGACGTCGACCCCGCAGAGATCGCTGGGCTCTACCGGTGAAGAGCACGGTCGCCGCGCTGCTGCGCAAGGAGCTGCTCGTCGAGCTGCGCACGCTGGAGTCGGTGCCGGGCATGTCGCTGTTCGCGGTGAGCACGTTCGTGGTGTTCCACTTCGCGCTCAACCGCAACGCGATCGAAGGCGACCTCGCCGCGGGCATCCTGTGGGTGACGCTGCTGTTCGCGGCGATGCTCGGCGTCAACCGGCTGTTCGTCGCCGACGCCGAGCAGGGCGGCTTCGACGGGTTCCTGCTCGCGCCCGTGGACCGCACGCGCGATGCTGATCGCCAAGGCGCTCACGCTGCTCGCCTACCTGGTCGTGCTGGAGCTCGTGGCGGTGCCCGCGTTCGCGCTGCTGCTGCTCGCGCGCGCCGCTCGGGCCCGCGCTGCCGGAGCCTGATCGCGGTGCTGCTGCTGGGCGACGTCGGGCTCGCGGTGATCGGCACGCTGGTCGCCGCGCTGGCCGTGCAGCACCCGCGCGCGCGACCTGCTGGGGCCGCTGCTGGCGCTGCCGCTGCTCGTCCCGATCGTGATCGGCGGCGCGCGCGCGAGCGCTCCGCCGCTGATCGTCGCGCACGCCTCGGGGCAGCCCGCGGACGCTGGCTGTTGACGCTCGGGCTCTATGATCTGGTGTTCGGGCTGATCGCCTACGCCGTGTTCGACTTCCTCCTGGAGGATTGACTCTAAACCCCATGTACGGCAGAGGCCTGCGCGCGCTGAGCATCTCCACCGTCGTCGCGATGGCGCTCGCGCTCGGCCTCGTGTTCTTCTACGCGCCGCTCGAAGCCGAACAGGGCTTCCTGCAGAAGATCTTCTACGTGCACGTGCCGCTGGCGATCGTCTCGCTGTGCGGGTTCGTGCTCGGCGGGCTCATGGCGATCGCAGCACCTGCGCACGCGCGACTCGCGGCTGGGACCTGCGCTCCTACGTGGCGATCCACATGAGCCTCATCTTCGGCGTGGCGACGCTGATCACCGGCTCGATCTGGGCGAAGGGCTCGTGGGGGCACTGGTGGGTGTGGAGCGAGCCGACGCTCGTGTCGTTCCTGATCGTGTTCCTGCTCTACGCCACCTACCAGCCGCTGCGCTTCGCGATCGAGGACCCCGAGCGCCAGGCGCGCTACGCGTCGGTGTTCGCCATCACCGCGGGGGCGTTCGTGCCGCTGAACTTCATCGCCGTGCGCCTGTCCACCGCCTACCTGCACCCGCGCGTGCTCGGCAGCGACCTCCAACCTGCCCGGCCCCGATGGGGCTCACGTTCCTCGTCTCGCTGCTCGCGATGGCGCTGCTGTTCGCGACGCTCTGCAAGTACGAGCTGACCGCCAAGCACACCCGCACGCAGGTGCGCGCGCTGCGCAGCCGGCTCTCCGGCGAAGGCGCCCCGATCGCGCGTCAGGGCCGCAGCGCCGTCCCGAGCCTGCAGACCGCGGGCGCCATGGGCGCCCCGTCGAGCGCGGGACCGGCGGTCTGATGTTCGCGCTGCTGCTCGCCGAGTCGCCCGCGCTGCCGCTGCACACGGCGGGCAAGTACGTCGCCGCGCGCCTACATCGTGGTGTTCGCGGTCGTGCTGATCTACGTCGCCATCATGGCGATCCGCCTGAGCCGCATGGAGCGCGACCTGCGGCGAGCTGCTCGCGCTCGCGGAGCGCTCCGACCCGCGTGCGCAGGAGCCCGCCATGCCCGCGGACCGCCGACCGCAACCCCGAGCGGGAGTCGACGCCGGCATGAGCGAGCTGCTGGCGCTCGGGATCTCGCACAAGACGGCGCCCGTCGCGCTGCGCGAGCGGCTCGCGTTCACCGAGCGCGCAGGCGGCGCAGTTCGCCGTCGGGCGCTCGCCACGCCGGAGGTGCGCGAGGCGGTGGTGATCTCCACGTGCAACCGCACCGAGGTGTACCTCGTCGTCGGCGACTCGGTGCGCGCCGAGGCGACGACGTGCTGGGACTGCTCGCCCAGCCGCGCGGAGATCCGCCCGACCGAGCTCGCGGACGCGATCTACTCGCCGCGCAACTGCGACGCCGCGCGCCAGCTGTACCGCGTGACCGCGGGCCTGGAGTCGATGATCGTCGGCGAGGCCGAGATCCAGGGCCAGGTCCGGCGCGCGCACGAGGCGGCGATGCGCGCCGGCTGCACCGGGCCGCTGTCCAACCGCCTGTTCGCGGCGGCGCTCACGACCGGCAAGCGCGTGCGCTCGGAGACGAGCATCGGCGCGAGCCGCGTGAGCGTGCCCGTCGGTCGCCGTCGACCTCGCGCTGAGCGTGCTCGGCGAGCTGACAGCAGCGCCACGTGGTCGATCCTCGGGGCGGGCGAGACCAGCGAGCTGACCGCGCGCGCCCTCTCCGAGCAGGGCGCGGGCACGATCTTCGTCGCCAACCGCCACGCCGACCGCGCGCTCAGCCTCGCGCAGCGCTTCGGCGGGTCGGTCGTGGGGCTCGACGAACTGCCCGAGCAGCTGCTGCACGCCGACATCGTGCTGTCCTCGACCGCCTCGCCGCATCCGATCGTCGGGCGCGAGGAGCTCGAGGTGGTGATGTCCGAGCGCGAGGGCCGTCGGGCGCTGCTGCTGATCGACATCGCCGTGCCGCGCGACATCGACCCGGGCTGCGCCGAGCATCGAGGGCGTCACGCTGTACGACATCGACGACCTGCAGGCGGTCGTCGCGCGCAACCTCAACACGCGCGCGGAGGAGATGCCGCGGGCGCAGGAGATCGTCGAGGAGGAGATCCACCGCTTCGCGCGCTGGCTCGGCCAGCTCGACGCGCTGCCCACGGTCAGCGCGCTGCGCGAACACGGCAACGCGATCGTCGAGCAGGTGCTCGCCGAGAACGAGGGGCGCTGGGAGACGGCCTCGGCGCGCGACCTCGCGCGCGTGGAGGCGATCGCGCGGGCGGTCATGAGCCGCCTGCTGCACGAGCCCACGATCCGCCTGCGCAGCCTCGGCGAGCGATCGCGGCCATGCGAGCCTCGAGCTGGTGCGCGAGCTGTTCGGGCTGCGCGAGGACGCGCCCGCGCGCGGACGGCGCAGGGCGCGGAGCTCGCGGAGGTGCACGACCTGGCCGCGCGCGCTGGCGAGGACGCGCCCCGCGGCGCCGTCGCGCCGCGAGCTGATGCGGATCGGAACCCGGCGCAGCGCGCTCGCGCTCGCGCAGGCGAGCTCGTGGCGGAGGTTGCTCGCCCAGGCCCGCGGCGAGTGCGAGCTCGTCGCCGATGCGCGTCAGCGGCGACGCGACGCCAGCCGCGACGCCCGCGGCGGCCCCGACGCATCGCACCTACGTCCGCCGGCGCGAGCGCGGCGACCCGGCGCCGCCACGGACAAGTCGCGCTGGGTGGACGCGACTCGAGGACGCGCTGCTCGGCCGGCGAGATCGACCTGGCCGTGCACTCCGCCAAGGACGTGCCCGGCGAGCTCGCCGAGGGCCTCGCGCTGCTCGGCGCCCCCGCGCGCGCCGCCGCCGAGGACGTGCTGTGCGGCGCGGCCGCGCTGGAGCAGTTGGCGCAGGGCGCGCGGGTCGGCACGAGCAGCATCCGCCGCGTCGCGCAGCTGCGCGCGGCGCGCGAGGACCTCGACGTCGTCGCGGTGCGCGGCAACGTCGACACGCGCCTGCGCAAGCTCGCGGACGCCGAGCGAGGCTCGACGCGATCGTGCTCGCGCGCGCCGGGCTGCAGCGCCTGGGCCGGGAGGCGCAGATCGGCGGCGTGCTCGACCCCGCGCGCTTCGTGCCGGCGCCCGGACAGGGCGCGCTCGCGCTGGAGGGCCGCGCCGAGGACGCGGCGTGCGAGGAGGCCGTCGCGAGCGATCACCGACGCGGACACGTTCGCGTGCCTGCTCGCCGAGCGCGCGCTTGCGCGGGCGCTCGAGCGCGAGCTGCCACACGCCGCTCGGCGCGCACGCCGCCCCCGCCGGCTGCGGCTGCCTGGATCTGCGCGCCTGGGTCGGGCTGCCCGACGGCTCGGCCTGGGTGACCGACGAGCTGCTCGGCGGCTTCTACGACCCCGAGGCGCTGGGCGCGCGTGGCCGAGCGGATGCGCGCGGCCGGCGCCGGCGAGCTGCTGGCGCGCGCCGAGGAGATGGCGCACTCATGAGGACGCGCCGTGGAGAAAACCTGTGTGCTATCTGTGGCCATGCGTTTGCACATAAGCCTCGACAACGATCTCGTGGAGCATCTCGACAGACACGTAGGCATGCGGCATCGCAGCGCATTCATCTCGAGACCCTGCGACACGCGCTTGACGACGAGCGGCGCTGGGAAGACATCGAGGCCGGTCTCGGCGCGCTCCCGACGGCGAGCACGAGTGGGACGCCGACCCCGCGGCTGGGTAGGGCGCAGCGTCGCGCGATCCGGCTCGTGTCGGCTAGCTGCCAGCCGGCAGCGGTCCGGTCGGATATCCAGTCGCGCAGTCGGGCCCGACGGAGCGCCTGGTAGGGCGCGCGCGAGGCTCGCGCACCGGCGATGCCGGCAGGACGGCGCACCACGGGCGTGTCCATCTCGTCGGCGCCGGTCCCGGCGACCCCGGCCTGCTGACCGCGCGTGCGCTGGAGCTGATCGCCACCGCCGACATGATCCTCTACGACCGCCTGATCCCCGGCTCCGCGCTCGACGGCGCGCGCGCCGGTGCCGAGCTGCTGTTCGTCGGCAAGGAGGGCGGCGGCGACGTCGGTGCCCCAGGAGCAGACCGAGGCGCTGATCCTCGACGCGCGCGCAGCGCCGGCAGGATCGTGGTGCGCCTGAAGGGCGGCGACCCGTTCGTGTTCGGCCGCGGCGGCGAGGAGGCGCTGGCGCTGCGCGCCGCGGGCATCCCGTTCGAGATCGTCCCGGGCGTCACGGCCGGCGTGGCCGCGCGCGGCCTACGCGGGCATTCCCGTGACGCACCGCGGCCTATCGACGCGCGGTCGCGCTCGTCACCGGCCACACGCGCAGGATCCCGACAAGGACGCGGAGACGCGCGCTCGACTGGCGACGCGCTGGCCGCGTTCCCCGGCACGCTCGTCTTCTACATGGGCGTCCGCGCCTGCCGCAGATCGCCGCGGTCGCTGATCGCCGCCGGGCGCCCGCCGGCGGAGCCCGCCGCGGTCGTCGAACGCGGCACGCTGCCCGGGCAGCGCACGGTCACGGGCACGCTCGCGACGATCGCCGAGGCCGTCGACGCGCGAGGGCGTGCGGGCGCCCTCGATCACGGTCGTCGGCCCGGTCGCGGCGCTCGCCGATGAGCTCTCCTGGCTCGCCACCGGCGCCGCTGACCGGGCGCACGGTGGCGGTCACGCGCGCGCGCGCCGCAGGCGAGCGGTCTGGCGCGGCGGCTGGAGGCGCTCGGCGCGCGCGTCGTGCAGGCGCCGGCGATCCGCATCGTGCCGCTCGCCGGGCCCGCGCTGGACCCGGCCGCCGTACGACCTGCTCTGCCTGACGAGCCCGAACGGCGTCGCACGCGCTGTTCGAGCGCCTGGCCGACGCCGGGCCTGGACGCGCGCGCGCTGGCCGGCGCGACGCGTCGCGGCGATCGGACCGGGCACCGCGCGGGCGCTGCGCCGAGCACGGGATCGTGGCCGACGTCGTGCCCGAGCGCTTCGTCGCCGAGGGCGCTCGTGGAGGCGCTCGCCGCGATCACCGCCGTCCTGCGCGCGCTCGTTGATCGCGCGCGCGAGCGAGGCGCGCGACGTGCTGCCCGACGCGCTGCGCGCGCGCGGCGCCGAGGTGGACGTGCTGGCGCTGTACGAGACGGTCGCCGAGACGCCACCGCGCGCACGTGCTCGAGCGCAGCGCTCGCGGCCGACTACATCACGTTCACCTCCTCCTCGACCGTGCGCTTCTTCCTGCAGGCCGCCGGCGGCGACGCGGCATTCTCGCCGAGCACGCGCATCGTGTCGATCGGCCCGGTCACGAGCGAGACGCTGCGCGAGCACGGCCTCGAGCCCGCACGTCGAGGCCGAGCGCCACGACATCGACGGTGTGCTCGACGCGCTGCTGGCCGACGCGACGCCCGAGTCAGCGAATGGCAAACGGCAGCGCCAGTCCCGTCATCACGTTCCTCTCCGACTACGGCCTCGACGACGAGTTCGTCGGCGTGTGCCACGGGGTGATCGTCGCGCCGCTGCCCCGACGCGCGCGTGATCGACCTCACCCACGCGGTCCCGCGTCACGACGTGCGCAGCGGCGCGATCGTGCTGCGCGGCGGCGCTCCCGTACCTGCCGCCGCGCGTGCACCTCGCGGTGGTCGACCCGGCGTCGAGCGCGACCGGCGCCGGCGCGCGGCGCGCGGTCGCCCTGCGCACCGTCGAGCAGGATCGGCTGCTCGTGGGCCCCGACAACGGCCTGCTGATGCCGGCCTGCGGAGCGGCTCGGCGGCGTCGCGGAGGCGGTCGACATCGGCGACTCGCCCGAGCGCCTGCAGCCGATCTCGCGCACGTTCCACGGCCGCGACATCTTCGCGCCCGTCGCCGCGGCGCTCGCCGCGGGCGAGCCGCTCGCCTCGGTCGGCGAGCCGCTCGAGGTCGACGAGCTGCGACGCCTGGAGCATCCCGTCGGCGGAGATGAGCGACGCGGCGCTGGCGGCGCACGTGCTGCGCTCCGACACGTTCGGCAACCTGATCCTCAACGCGTCCGACGAGCAGCTCGTGCGAGCTCGGCGCGACGCTCGGCGACACGCTCACGGTGCGCCACGAGGGCGCGCGCCACACGGCGCACGTACGTGGCCGACGTTCGCGGACGTCCACGCCGGGCGAGCTGCTGATCTACGAGGACGCGCCAGCGCATGGTCGCGCTCGCCGTCAACCGCGGCTCGGCCGCCGAGCTGCTCGGCGCCGGCCGCGACGACGAGCTGCTGATCCTGCCGGCGTGAGCGCCGACGCTGCGCCTTCCACCGTGCCGGAGGACCAGCCGCTCGGGCGCCCCGCCTGCACCTGCGCCTGCACCGACTCCACCAACGAGCGCGCTCGGGAGCTGGCGATCGCGGGCGCGCCGCACGGCACGCTCGTCACCGCGGCCGAGCAGACGCGCCGGGCGCGGCCGCCAGGGCCGGCGCTGGTCGGCGCCGGCCGGCAGCTCGCTGCTGATGTCGCTCGTGCTGCGCGACCCGCCGCGCGCTGCTGCCGCTGATCGCGGCCGTGGCCGTGTGCGACGTCGCGGGCGAGCAGGCGCACGCGATCAAGTGGCCGAACGACATCGTCGTCGTCGCGGCGAGCGACGGGCGGCTGGCGCGAAGCTCGCCGGGCATCCTCGTCGAGGGCCGACCCCAGGAGGGCTGGGCGGTGCTCGGCATCGGCGCTGAACGTCGCCGTGCGCCTGGAGGAGCTGCCCGCCGGAGCTGCGCGACGACGCGCCGGCGACGCTGCGGCCGCGAGGGCCCGGACGCGAGGTCGAGCCGACGCTCGCGCGCCTGCTGCGCGCGCTGGAGCGGCGACTGGCCGAGCAGCGCCGCCGGCGACGCTCGAGGCGTGGCGCGCGCGCGACGCGCTGCGCGGGCGGGAGATCGTGGTGGAACGGCGGGCGCGGCCGGGCCGACGGGCATCGACGGCGAGGGCCGGCTCGTGGTCGCGCTCGCCGACGGCGGCGGGCACACCGCGCTCGGCGCCGGCGAGGTCCACCTGCGAGACGCTGTCGCGGCTCCAGGCGCGACGCCAGCTGCCCGCCGCGAGCTCGGTCGAGCGCTCGCCGTCGATGCGGCTCGAGCGCGTCCTGGACTTCGTGGCGCAGGTCCTCCTGCGAGTCGGGCCTGGGCTCCTCGGGCCGGCCGCGCGAGAGCGACGTCTCGAGCGGCGCGTCCGCGGTGTTGTTGTTCGCGCCCGGCGCGCCCGCTTTGGCGCCGCCTTTGCGCCTGCGCCGGGCGTTGCGCGCGCGGCGTTTGGGGAAGTTGCGCAGCAGCTCGCGCGCGAGCGCGGGGGGCTTGCGCGCCATGCGCGTGCGCGCGCCGCGCAGCGCCTCCTCCGCCTCGGGCGTGTGCGCCAGTGCCGCCGCGAGCAGCGCCGCGGCCAGGCGACGGTCCTGCTTGCGCGCCGCGTGGATCAGGCGCCGCGCGTTGCGCGCGTGCGCGCCGCCCGCGCTGTTGACGAGCAGCCCCAGCAGGCGCTTGGTCTCCGGCCAGCGCTGCACGGCGTACTCCTCGTGCACGTCGCGCGTGTACTCCGCCAAGCGCCAGATCCACGCGTTCGCCTGGTCGCGGCGGCCGATGCGCCGCTCGACCATCGCGCGCAGCATGATCTTCGTCGCCTCCTTGCGCTCCTCGCGCGGCCAGCCGCCGATGATGTCGATCGCCTCGTCGAACGCGTCGGGGTCGCGCAGCGCGGCGATGTCCGTCAGCGCGCGCAGGCGCAGCTGCGCGCTCTTGTTGCGCTTCACCGCGGTGATCAGGAAGCGGCTCTTCAGCTCGCCCGTGCGGTCGAAGTGCAGCATCGCGCGCGCCCTACGCCAGCCGTTCGGCGCCACGCGCGCGCCCGCCAGCGCCGCCCACAGGTGCTGCTCGCCGTAGTCCAGGTGCTCCACCGCGATGCGCCACAGCTCGCGCTCGAACACCTCGAAGCGACGCTCCTCCTCCGCGCACACCGGCAGCACGCGACGCTCCACGCGCATCCTCCGTCCCCGTCCGCGGCGAACGGGGCCCACCACGATCGCCCCTCCTCTATAAACATCTCTGTCGAGCAGCGAGTGCAACGTGACGACCGGGTCGTCGTGCTTGGTCGCGGGGTGGACGAAGTCCACCACCAGCCCAGCCTCCTTGCCAGGGTGGCGGCGGGTGACGCGGCCCACGCGCTGCTGGTAGATGCGCTTGGACGCGGTCGGCGCGAGGTGCACGCACACGGTCGCGCGCGGGCTGTTCCAGCCCTCGGCGAGCAGCTGCGCGTTGATCAGCACGTCGATGTCGCCGGCCTCGTAGCGCGCGAGGATCTCCGCGAGCTCGCGCTTGGGCGTCTCGCCGGAGACCGCCTGCGCCTTCATGTTCTCCGCGCGAAACGACTCCGCGAGGTTGTACGCGTGGCGCACGCCCGCCGCGTAGACCACGCCGGGCACGCCGTTGAAGCGCGTCTTGTACAGGTTCGCCACCGCCATGTTGAACGGCTGCTGGTCGAGCAGTTTCGCGAGCTCGTCCTGGTCGAACTCCGTGTCCACCTCGCCGCGCCGCAGCGGCACCTTCGCAATCGTGCGCACGCCCACGCCGGGGGAGATGCGCACGCAGCGCAACGGCGCGATCACGCCGCGCCTGGCCGCCTGCGCGAGGTCGAAGCGCGAGGTCTGCGTGGGGAACAGGTCCGTCACGTGGCGCGCGATCAGCGCGCCCGTGGCAGTCATGCCGATGAAGATCGGGCCCGTCCAGTTGCGGATCGCGCCGCTCGTCTTCTCGCCCAGAGCGGTGTGCGCCTCGTCGCAGATCACGATCGTGTAGGCGCTCGAGATCTTGCCCGCGTTGCGCACGAACCACTGGTAGGTCTCCACCGTGACGGGGCCTTTGACGGAGTCCTCGCCCTGCAGGAGCGGTCTGCTGATGCGCTTGGAGTAGCCGCGCTCGCGCAGCTCGCCGTGGAACTGGTCCACGAGGTTGCGCCTGTGCGTGAGGATCAGCACGCCGCCCGTCTGCGTGGCCTCGACGAAGCCCAGGGCCGCGACGGTCTTGCCCGCGCCGGTCGCGTGCTCGAACCAGAAGCGCTTCGCCGCGTTGGGGTCCTCGGGCTGCTCGCCGAGGGACTCCTCCTCGCCGTCGTCCTCCTCCACCCAGTCGCGCGGCTCCTCCTCCGATTCTGTCTCCTGCTCCGGCTCCTCCTCGTCCTCGTCGTCCTCCTCCGGCTCGTCCTCTTCGTCCTCGTCCTCGTCGTCGTCCTCATCGGGCGCCGCGCGCTGGACGGGCCCGAGATCCTCGTCGTCCTCGTCGTCCTCGTCCGGCTCGTCGTCCTCGTCCTCGGGCTCGTCGTCCTCGTCGGCGTCCTCCAACGCGGCCGCGCGGGCAGACGAGGCGTCCGATCCGTTGGACGGCGCGATGTCGTCCGGGCCGAGGATGTCCGCCGAGGCGAGCAGCTCTGGCGAGGCGGACGCGGCGCCCCGCCCGTCGCCGTCGGCAGCGGTCCGCTGCGCCTCGGCCAGCAGGGCGGTGAGCGTGCCCGACAGCGCGTCCACCTGGTGCGCGGAGAGCACCGTGCCGTCCACGAGCTTCGGCTCCTCGTCGGACAACAGCCGCTCCAGGCCGAGCAGCAACGAGAACTGGCGGCGCCACTCGGTGGAGGGATGCTTGGTCTTCGGGTCGGCCTTCAACTCCGCGAGCGCCATGTCGAGCGCGCGCCTGCGCGGCGAGCCGGGCGCGAGCGCGACCGCGACGTCCTCGCCCTCGTGCAGGAAGCGCTCGCACACGAGCTTCTCCGCACGTTTGATGTCGGCGGAGCTTGGAATGGTCGCGGCCGCGAGGGCCACTGAGGTGGACTCGGCCATGGAGGCTCTGGACTTCGAGACAGAGCCGCTGTCGAAAGTGGCTTCGGCGCGGCTCAAAAGGATTGGCGCCCGGATGGCGCCGTTAGCCGGATGCTGCTCTGCACGCCCCCGGCACTGACTCGCTCAGGATATAGCACGTGCGGCGATGATTGAAGTGGCGCCCATCTGCGACCCTGTGCGCAGATGACGCCCAAGCGCCTGTCGATCGCGCTCCTCACGCTCGTCGTGGTCGCGCTGCTCGCCGTCGGCCTCCTGCAGATGGGCGGCGATCCGTCCCCCGCGAGCGCACCGTCGGGACTGACGCTCGCGCAGATGCGCGCCCGCCTGGCCGGCTCCCCCACAGCGCTTGCGGGCCTTCACGCGCAGGCCGGCGAGATCCTCTCCGGCGGCCTGCCCGCGCTGCGCGCGCGCCTGGCCGCGCTGCGCGGACGACCGGTGGTGGTCAACAAGTGGGCCTCGTGGTGCCCGCCCTGTCGCGCCGAGTTCGGCGTCTTCCAGCGTGTCTCCCTCTCCCAGGGTCGCCGCGTGGCGTTCATCGGCATCGACACCGCCGACAGCCGCGCGAACGCGCTGAAGTTCCTACGCTCCTTCCCTGTGAGCTATCCCAGCTACTCCGACCCCAGCGGCCAGCTCGGCGAGGCGATCGCCGACTCCACGTTCACGCCCGTCACCGTCTTCTACGACCGCCGCGGCAGCAGGTTCATCCGTCAGGGCCCCTACCCGAGCACTGCGAAGCTGGAAGAGGACGTCAGGCGCTACGCGCTGGACGGCTGACGCGTTGCCCGAACTGCGCATCGACCCGCTCAGCGGGCACCGCACGATCGTCGCGGGGGAGCGCTCGCGACGGCCGGGCGGGGAGCCGACGTGCGCGCCGCCGGAGGCGATCAACGCGGAGCGCGACCCGTTCGCGGAGGGCCACGAGGACCGCACCCCGCCGGAGCTCTACGCGGTGCGCCCCGACGGCGGCGCGCCCAACTCGACGGGCTGGACGGTGCGCGTGGTGCCGAACCTGTACCCGGCGCTCAGCCCCGCCGAGGCCAACGGCGACGCGGACGGCGATCGTAAGGACGAGGGACTGGAGCCGCACGAGCAGACCCACGGGCAGCCGGAGCTGTTCGCGTCGCTGCCCGCAACGGGCGCGCACGAGGTGATCGTCAACGGGCCGCAGTCGGTGCTGTCGCTGGCCGAGCTGCCCGTCGCGCAGGTGGTGGCCGCGGTGGAGGCGTGGCGCGAGCGCATGCGCGCGCATGCTCACAGCGCGTATCTGCAGCTGATCGTCAACGAGCGGCGCGAGGCGGGCGCGTCACTGCCGCACACGCACGCGCAGCTGTACGCGCTTGACTTCGTGCCCGCGACGATCGCGCGCGAGCGCGAGCGCTCAGCCGCATACACGGCGCGCACGATGGGCCAGAGCCTGCTCGGCGATCTCGTGGCGGAGGAGGTGCGCAGGCGCGAGCGGATCGTGGCGATCGACGAGGAGGCTGTGCTGATGGCGCCATACGCGTCGCGGCTGCCGTTCCAGCTGATGCTCGCGCCGCGCGCGCCGCGCGCGCGCTTCGAGGACGCCGGCCCATCGGGCGCGGCGCTGCTGCACGACGGGCTGTGCCGCCTGGCGCGCCACCTCGGCTCGAGCCCGCCGTTGAACCTGTGGGTGCGCACCGCGCCGCGCGGCGCGGATGACTTCTGCTGGCGGATCGACGTGATGCCGCGCCTGACGCACCTCGCGGGCCTGGAGCTGTCGACAGACCTGAACCTGAACATCGTCGCGCCCGAGCACGCGGCCGCCGCGCTGCGCGACGCCTGAGCGAACCCGCGAACCAGCCAGAGATCGACCGCGAGCGGGCGGGTAGGCCCGTCGTGTCTGCGGGACGGCTAGGCTGGCGCGCAGCGATGCCGCCCGAAGAACGCTTCCTCCCCCGCTTCGCGGCCGAGCCGCCGCAGGAGGAGCTGCCGTACGGGCGCTGGGAGGAGCGTCTGCGCGACGCGTTCCTCGAGGCCGCCGCCAGCTTGCAGGACGAGCCCGAGGAGCTGGGCGAGCCGGGAGCGATCGCGTGGTACCCGGATCGCACGTGGCACGGGCACACCTACGTGCCGGCGAGCGCGCGCACCGCGGGCGGCTATGAGCTGTTCGGCTACGTGCGCTTCCTGTCCGCCTCAGACGATGGCCAGCCGGGCGAGCTGACGGCGCACGTGGACTTCACCGACGAGGTCGCCGAGCGCAACCCCGACTGGCAGCTGGACCTGTGCGAGGAGGTGATCGGCTCGTGGCGCGGCGAGTCCGGCGCGGTCGCCGCGATGACGCTCGTGTGGGGTCGCCCGCTGATCTCGGGCGGCAGGATCGTCACCGCCGAGCTCGCCGATCTGGCGGTCGACCAGTGCGAGCTGATCGACGAGCGCTTCACGTTGATCGCGCCCGACGACTACCGCCACGACCTGCTGGACATCAAGCTGTTCGACGGGCGCGGGCGCGAGGTGGCGCGGGAGTCGCTGTACGCGGGCGAGGACCAGGACGAGGACGAGGAGACCCCGGCGCCCTAGCCGCAAGGCCTCCTCTGTCAGTCCACGTTCGCGCGCGAGTGGCTCTACTTTTTCGCTTCGCAGCTGGCCTTTGCGCGTTGCTTCGCCGCTGAGCTGCCGGGGATCGCTTCGATCGCTTCGAGGCAGGCCTCCTTCGCCACTTCACGCGCCTTGGCTTCGTCGCCGTGGGCGTAGGCGTGGCAGATTTCTTCGATCCGCGTCTTCATCTTCGCTTTGAGCGCGGACCGCGCGGAGGCCGATTTGCAGACGGCGGCCGCGAGACCCTTGGTCGACGCGGTGCGCCCGGTGGTGGTCGGCGTGGTGGACGTGGTCGTCGTCGGAGCGGTTGTGCTGGGCGTGGTCGACGCAGAGGGGGATGTGGACGTGGCCGTGGAGGCCGGCTGCGTGGCGGCGGGCGTGGAGCTCGTGCTGGTGGAGGTGGAGCTGCCGCATCCGGCGAGCAGCGCGGCGCAGAGCAGGGCCATGGAAAGCCACACGAATCGCGTTCGGTTCATTGATTCCCCTCGGAGTCGAAGTGCGGTGACGCGGGCGGGCCGGCGTCGGACTCGCGTGAGGCTACACCTCGACCGTCGGGCGTGCGCGGGCCTCGACACCGGAGCGCCAGACAGTCGGCGCCCCCGGTGTCGAGCGAGCGCGTCGTGCCTACGGCAGCACCGCCTCGACCTGCGTGGTGAAGTCCGCCTGGCCGGAGACGTTCGGGTGGTAGCTTTCCGACAGCGGGTTGGACTGTCCGTTGAGCCACTCCGAGGACGAGCACACCTCGTGGGGCAGGAACGCCGTTCTCGGGTCCACGAACGTGAAGCCGTGCGCCGCGGCGCGAGCGGAGATCGCACTGTCGAGTTTGTCGCCCGTTTCGTTCAATTTCTTCTCGTTGGAGGACGTGAGGAAGTTGACGTTGCACGTTTTTCCGTCGCTGGTGAACAGGTGCGGATAGCCCAGCACGACGACGTGCGCGGTGGTGGCTTTGGCTCTGATGTTGTTGTAGGTCGTGTCCAGCAGCGCGGGAAGTTGGTTTGCGATGAAGCTGTTGGCTTCGCTGATCGCGCTGCTGCACGTGAAGTAATACAGCGCGCAGTTGAGGATCACGTTGCTGAAGCCGGCGTCGTTGCCGCCGATGGTGATCGTCACCAACGCGGTGGAGCTGCTCAACGTGCCCAGCTGTTTGCTGTTCACGTCGGTCGTCTTGGCCCCGCTGCAGGCCTGGAAGCTCAGCGTGTAGCCGCGCGCGGCGGCGATCTTCGGCCCATACGCTTCCGGGCTGCGCTGGCAGCCGCCTTCTTCGTTGTAGAAGACCCGCGTTCCAACGCCCGACGAATACGAATCGCCGAGCGCCACGTACTGCGATGCGACCGCCACACCTGCCGGCACGAGCATGCCCGCGCACAGCGAGACCCCACCGATGATTCGGCGCCAATTCCCCATCGTCTCTTCCCCTTTTGTCGATTCACTCAGGCCGCGTTCGAGGCGGGACATCCCTCGCGGCGCCCATGAGCGCTGTTCGGCGAAGCTAGCTCGCGGTGCGACGGTCCGTCAACGGATCAGGGGAAACCCGCAGCTCAGAGAGGCGCACGACGCCCGCTCCGTCTCTCACTCCAGAGCAGCGGCGTCGTTGGGGCTCGAAGAACGCCTGATGACCGCGACGAGCGCGCCGACGACTCGGGGGTCGAACTGGGTTCCCGCATGCGTGAGCAGCTCATCGAGCGCGACATCGCTGACCATCGCCTTGCGGTATGGCCTGTTGGTGGTCATGGCGTTGAACGCGTCGCAGCAGGAGACGATCCGCGCCGCGAGGGGAATCGCCTCTCCGCTGAGGCCGTCGGGGTAGCCGCCGCCATCCCAGCGCTCGTGATGTGAGCGCACGATCCGCCCGACGTTGCCCATGAAGCCGCCGACTCGCTCGAGCATCCTCTGACCCTCTACGGTGTGGGTCTTGATGATCTCCCACTCATGTGGGTCGAGCTTGCCGGGCTTGTTGACGATCGCCTTCGGCACGGCGATCTTGCCGATGTCGTGCAGCAGCGCGCCGAACTCGACCGTGCGCTGGTCGTCCGGGTCGAGGTGCAACTCGCGCGCGACGGCCAGCGCGAGGTGCACGACGTCCTTGCAGTGAGCGCCCGTGTATGAGTCGTCGGCCTCGACGACGTCCCCCAGCAGCAGCGCGGTGCCACGATACGCGTCGTTCAGCTCGATCAGTTGCTCCAGCCGGGCGCGGCGCTCCTTGGAGAACCACCTGAGCACGCCGAACAGCGGCACGATCATCAGCACCGCCCACTGGCGATCGACGGCGGCGAATGCGACGGCGAGGCCGAGTGGCGCGAGCGCGAGGTCGATCAGGTAGACCTGCCGCACCTCGATAGCGAGCTCCCTCACGGTGAGGCCGCCGCACAGTCGTTCACGCGCAGCGTTCGCTGCGAAGTCGCACAAGAATTGAGCGGCGAGAGCGAGCACCAGCACACCCCAATGGGCGTCGGGGCGCAGATCGTGCGCCAGCGCCAGCACGATCGACGGGCCAACCGCAAACCAGCTGTTTCCGGGAACGGTCAGCAGCCGGCTGACGGGCACGCGCCCGAGCAGGACCGCGGGCGCGGTGCCGAGCGCGAGCGCGAGCGCGACGAGTAATGGAGCGATCGACAGAGGGACGGCGAACAACATCGGCACGAACAGCGCCTGCGTGGGGACGGTGAAGCCGGCGCCTATGTCGAAGCGCACCGCGCCGATGGCGGCGATGCCCGCTACGTACAACGCCGCGACGGGCGCCGACATGCTTCGCGACCCGTCGCCGAGGATCGCGAGGGCGAGCGCGGCGAGCACAAACCCGGCGCCGACGGTCAGCTCGGCAGCGCGTTCGGCGTCGACCATGCGCTGCGCGCGCCCGACGAAGGACGCGCGCAGACGCTCCGATTCGGTGAAGGCGTAGGCTGACATGATCCTCTGGCCAGACCTATCGTCACAAATGGACTTCGCACCAAGACGTTCTGCGCGAATTGTCGACTTAGAGGCTGAGAATTCGGTTGATTGGAATCTCGGACGCCGTATTTGCGGATTGCCTCGAACAAATGTCCGCATGCCTTGCGCCCCGATGCCGTGCGCTGCATGCTGCGTTCGCTCGAACAACCACACACTGAAAAGGGCAAACCCACCGCGAGGTGGGGACGCAAAGCCAGAGGTCTCGCGCACGAGACGGCTCAGCCACCAGCACATGTTTGGAGGCTTCTGTGTTCCCACTCCCCGCTCTTTCAACGCCGCACCGACTCCGCTCGCCACAGCAGCGACTCGCTTCGCTGGGCCTGATGCTCGTGGTCGCGAGCCTGATGCTTTGCTCTGGTTTCGCAGGATCGGCGCAGGCGGCGCTCATCAGCAGCGGCGCGTGCAACGAATCTGCGCTGTCGCACCCGTTCGCGCAGTGGGGCGACTCCAGCTCCTACGAGCTGGCGCCGGGCGGAGACTTCGAGAGCGGCCCGTCGGGGTGGACGTTGAGCGGCGGCGCGAAACTTGTCACTGGCAGCGAGCCGTACGGCGCGAGCGGCGCCGTCGGTTCGCACTCGCTCTCGCTCCCCCAGGGAGCCTCGGCGCAGTCGCCGTTCACGTGCGTGAACGCGTCATACCCAACGTTCCGCTTCTTTGCGCGCAACGACGGGCTGCTGTCGACGGTCCTGGCGCAGGTCGTCTACAAGACGCTCCTGGGCACCGTCACGCTGCCGCTGGGCGTGGTCGCGCTGAGCAGCGGATGGAAGCCCACGCTGCCGATGCTGACCGGCTCGGTCGTGGCGGGCGTGCTGTCTGGCGGCACGGCGCACGTGGCGCTGCGGTTCACGGCGGTGACGGGGACATCAAACGTCGACGATGTGTTCGTCGACCCGCGGATGAAGTAAGCGCTTGTGCTTGGGCTGCTGGCTGACGTATAGTGCGTGTTGCGGGTCGCTTTGCATGCGGTCCCGTTAGCGATGTCTGTGGCTGAGGATTCACTGCTGCTCCGGGACACTGGCTAATGTCAAAGTGCAAAGGAGTAGTTGGAGACAATGAAGCGTAGATCAACAACTGTAATGGGCTTGGCGGCCCTCGTGGTGATGCTGGTGCTCGGCGTGTTCTCTGCAGGGGCAGCGCAGGCGAGTAGGTTCTTATGGACCGGCGCGCTGCCTGGCTTACTCTTAGTATTAGCCCAGGGGCCGCAGTCGTTCATCTGGATACCGGGGGGAAGTTCGCTCGTCTGTAAACATGCGCGCCTCCACGGTAAAGTGGAAAAAGAGAGTCAGTTAACCCAAAGGTTTGTAGGTCTTTACACCGGATGTGAAGAGTTTGGGTTCGCCGTCACCTTTTCGCCTGTAGAATATGAAGTCAGTGCTGAAGGAAAAGAGTCGATCGTCAGCAAAACGCTTGTACTCGAAATACCATTGGCCGGATGCAAAATCAAAGTTGCACCGAACGGCAACCAAAATCTCGGCAAAGTCCGGTACTTAGCTGATCCGAACTCTGGAGGCACAAGGCTCAGCACTCATTTTGAAGTCGATAAAATTGACTCCGTTATCGAAGGCGGAGGTGGACTGTGTGGTCCGGAAGGCTTACACACTGAAGGCTCGTATCGCGGGTTGATTTTAGAGTTTGTGCACGGTTCTGGTGCCTATGGCTGGGTGCCCTAGTTCTCGGTAGGCAATCCGGTTCAATCCAAGGGTCTGGGCCATCTCGGTGGGCCCAGACCCTTGCCGCTGATGGCCTAGCCCAACGATCAGGGGACCGGCGCTTTATCCAAATCCGACCATTCGCAGCAGCCTTTCCTTCCCATGCCCCCCGCCAGGAGTCGAACCTAGATCTACCGCTTAGTCTGGTCTGTCTCCGGGTGCTCCCGACAGTTGGGGGTTCGATAGGTCTTTGAGGGTCGGACGGGTTCCCCGATGGGGGGAACCCGTCCGTGCCTCGGCTCAGGCTGCCTCCTTCACCGCCAAAGTGAAGAGGAGCAGAGCCATATGACGAAGGATGACGTGCTGTTCGGCTACCGCCAGCAGCTGTTCGCGGAGGCAGCGAGGACGAGTGTCTCCGCAGCGTGCCGGACGTTCGGGGTGCACCGCTCGACCTACTACGCCTGGAAGCGCCAGGTCGACCGTCACGGCCTGGAGATGCTCAGGCCGCGCGAGCGTCGTCGGCCGCAGATGCCTAACGCGTTCCCGAAGATGATCGAGGAGCGGATCGTGTCGCTTCTCGATCGCTCACCCCGGCCTCGGCCCGAGGCGCGTCTCCTCGGAGCTGGCCAGGGAGAAGTGGGGCGGGATCGTCGTCTCGCCCGAACGGGGTGTGGAAGGTTCTCTGCCGTCACGGGCTGAACACTCGCGCCAAGCGCCTCGGGCTGATCGCCGGCTACGCAGCTCCCTATGAGCCGCCGAGAGACCCCAGAGCCAGAGCGGCACATCGACGTCGAGCGGCCGGGGGAGCTGGTCGGGATCGACTGCTTCTACGTCGGCAGGTTGAGGGGCACCGAGGGCGCGATCTGGCAGCTCACCGCGATCGACATCGCTTCCTCCTACGCGTGGGCGGAGCTCGTGATCTGCAAGCAGGGCAACCCCACCGCGCTCCAGACCAGCAAGCTCGCACAGCGCGTCGCCAGCGGAGCTGAAGGCCGCCGGCTGGAAGCTCGAGCGCTTCCTCTCGGACAACGGCAACGAGTTCAAGGGCGACTTCACGAGCACCGTCGAGAAGCTGAAGGTGCGCCACACCCGCATCCACGCCGGCACGCCCACAGACCAACGGACACGTCGAGGCGCTGCACAAGACGATCCTCGATGAGTGCTGGCGGCCAGCATTCGCCCGCTACCTCTATCCCCGCTACACCGGCCTGAAACGCGAGCTCGACACCTACCTGCGCTTCTACAACAACGACCGCGTCCACCACGGCCGACTCACACAAGGACGCATCCCCGCAGACATCGTCTACCGTGCCCGCAAGATGGAGGCCAGATGAGCCACACCTGTCGGCACATCCCGGAGGCCACCCAGCTTAGGAGGCTGGTGTGGGCTGAAGCTGAACGGCCGGCTTTCTAGGCGGATACAGGCGATTCGGGCCTTTGAGGCGCAAGCGCATACGGTCGGATTACGGTTGATTTGGCGGAGTTTGGGCAGCACAATGCGACTGCTGCCCAAACGCCAAGCTGCACGACGCTATCGAGCGTGCTGCTCCAGCCGGATCGAGGCGAGTGACGGCTGCGACCATGGCTCCGCGAGAGCGTCCGCACTGACGGCGACATGCTCAAGCCGTGATGCGCCTGCCACCCCCGCAGTCGCCCCTGGGGCTCGCTTTCAGTGCGGCTTGCGGCTGACGGAGCAGTAGAAAGGCGGTATGGCACTGGTGCTCGATGAGCTACCAGTTTCGCCGCTTGCCGCACACATGCCTGTAGTGAGTGAGACTGCCGTCGCTAGCCCGATGGATCGTGTACGTGTCGCCGTTCCGGGAGCGCGTCGTCAGAACATAGGAGTCCTTCGTCCCTGATGCGGAGAGGAGATATGCGGCCTCGTGTTTGCGGACGCTAGCGCCGCCAGGAGCAGATTGACGGCAAGTATGGGCGGTAGCCATATACGCACGTTGCGAGCGATCTCGGAGAGGCAGTGAGATCCGCTTGAGCGCGGGGGTCGCGACCGGACACAAGAACGAGCACTCTCCGCAGGTTTGGAGTGGATCCGGTTTCGTGGACAGTTGTGGGCTTTAGTCGCTAGGTCTTCTTTCTGGTTGTGGTTGTGGTGTTCTCGTATTCCTCTGGGGAGAGGTATCCGAGGGTGGAGTGTCGTCTGGTTCGGTTGTAGAAGCCCTCGATGTACTCGAAGACGGCCGAGGATAGATCGCGTCTGCTCGGCCATGACTGGCGGTGCACGAGCTCCTTCTTGATGGTCGCGAAGAAGCTCTCAGCGACCGCGTTGTCATAGGCGTCGCCCTTGGATCCCATCGACACAGCGATCCCTGCGTCGCGGGCTTGCTGGCCGAAGCCCAGAGCGACGTATTGCGAGCCCTGATCGCTGTGATGAATGAGCCCCGGCTCTGGCCGTCGACGTTGCACGGCCATTCCCAGGGCGTCAGCGACGAGCTCGGTGCGCATGTGCTCGGTCATTGCCCACCCAACGATCCGACGCGAGTATGCGTCCTGAACTGCGGCGAGGTAGAGCCACCCCTCCCAGGTTCTGAGATACGTGATGTCGGCAACCCACAGCACGTTCGGCGCCTCGGGCCTGAACTTCCGTTCGACGAGGTCATCAGCGACCCTGACGCCCGGCACCCGGATCGTTGTTCTGCCGCGCTTGACCTTCACCAGCCCCGAGATCCCGATCGCTCTCATCAGTCTGCGCACGCGCCGTCGGGAAACCTGGATGCCCTCGCCCAGGCGCAGCTCGGCCTGCACCCGCCGAGAGCCATAGACGCCGCGGGCTTGTTCGTGGATCTCGGTGATCCTCGAGGTCAGCCACGCATCGCTCAGCGCTCTGTCGGATGGCGCCCGTCTCTCCCAGCCGTGGAAGCCGGAACGGCTGACGCCGAGCACCTCACACATCACAGAGACTGGGAAACTGGCCCTCTCCGCCGAGATAATCCGGTAGGTGCTCACCGGGTCTCGGTCTCCGCTGCGAAGAGAACCGCGGCTCGCTTGAGGATGTCGCGCTCCTGTTCGACACGCTTCACCCGTTTGCGCAGCTCACGCAGCTCCTCGCGCTCGGCGCTCGTGAGCCCATCATCGCGCTCCTTGCGATCGAGCTGGTGCTGCTTGACCCAGTTATGCAGCGACTGCTCGCTGCACCCCAAGCTCTCCGCTACGTCTTTCACGCCCCGGCCAGCGAGCACCAACTGCACGGCCTCGCGGCGAAACTCCGGCGGATACGGCGGTCTCGTTCGTGGCATAACGGACATCCTTTCGCGTCCAAGCCACTAAAGCCATTTACTGTCCGTCAAAGCGGATCCACTCCAGTTTCACGTTCACACGAGGGGTTGCCCGAGCGAACCTTGGCCTTACGACTTGTGACCTTTTGTGCGCGCCCGGATAGCTGAAAGCTGAAGAGCGTACGCCGCCACAAGCACCACCACGCCCACAAGAACGTGATGATCAACGATTGCCAGTGCCCCTGTACAGGAAGCCACCACGACCGCTCCAAGACTCACCCAGACCCGCACCGGTCGCGCGGCAAGTCTTGCCCATAGCGTAGCCTTGTCGTCGCGACGCGACAACCCCGTCCCAAGGATTACCGAGCCAAGTACCGCCAATACAAAATAGACGATGGTCATTTCTCTTTGGGCAGCAGTCGCGTTCTCCTGCCCGCCGCCGGACCCGGATCGAGGCTCGCTGCGTCAGGCATCTCTCGATGGTCGATCGCCGGTCCGCTCAGCGAAGCCACACGCAGGAGCCCGTTGGCGTATTGAGCGCCTACCCCGCATCGTCCCGTGTCGCTAGCAGTGCCCTAATCCGCTCTCGGCTTGTCGGCGTGCGAGTCCAAACCGATCTCAACGCCTCCAGCAGCACGGGATTGTTCTCAGCTTCGGCTTCGACCAGCGTGAGGGCCTCATTTTCCCATGTTTGAATCAAATCCTCTAACGGAGCAACACCAATCATTCCGATGTTGTCGTGATCGTTCGGGCTTACGTCGCGGCAGAGCTGGAGCACAAAGCGCGACATCGCTGAGTAGTCCCCGGCTTCGAGCCACGAATCCCACGCTTCACGTGACCACTCGTGCTCAGAGTCCCTCGTTGCCTGAAGCGCAAACCATGCGGCGCTGACGCGTGCTATCTCAGCATCATCCGATGAAAAAGCCATGTCTCCTCACCCGACCACTGGCGTCACGTACACGTGGACGTGTGGTTCTTCGTTCGCCAACTCATATACCTTTTCAGGAATATCAAGTTTATATGTTTTTCGCAGTCATCCTTATTGAATTTCTTCAAAATCTTCACAAGATTGTGTTTTAGCTCATTCCAGGATTGACCGTGTCCTTCCACTTCCTCGCGTGACGATGCTGGTCTCTCATCTTGTTGATTTGCTCGCCGCTCATTTTGTGCTGGCCATACACGTAGCTCCCGAGCATACGATGGTCTCAGTCAGCATTGCGTCTACTTCGAGTGAGATTAAATACGAACGCCGCAATTAGCAATACTAGCCACACACACAGCATTATGATGCCCGTCGTACCACCCCAATGGCCACGCCCACATCCTCCGCATGATGGCTCTGCGTTGACTTGGAATCCGGCCACTGCGACGCCGATTCCAACAAGTATCTGAAAATAGGCACTCAACCGAAGAATTCGTTTACTCACCCACACCGTTCCCGATGGCGTGGCGCCAGTCTTCAGAAAGAACAGTCCACTGCTCACACAGACAACCGCAAAGGCTGCCGTGCCAACTTCCCACACATGTTGAGGCAAAAATGCAAGCAACAGTTTCATCGCGAATCGCATCCAATCATCATGTTTGCCCGGTACCTAGAATTCTATTACGCCAGTATACGAGCCGCCCACTCCGCCCTCAGCTCCAATGCCCGCAGTAACCCCTGCTGTCCCGCCAGCGATCACTTCGCCACACGGCCCGGGTGGACTTGAGAATCCCCCTCCGTAGCCCCCGAATCCAGCTTGTGCGCTACCACCAGCAGTACCGAAGAATCCTCCGTATTGCCCCGGTGTCTGCGCATTGCTACCACCCACACCCGCGTGAATGTTTATGCCAGCGCCGCCGCCGTAGGCCCCCCCGACGGTACCCGTGACACCGGCGCCGCCAGGCGTTATGACAACGCAACCATTGACTTCTATCGTTACGACTACACTGACCGTTCCGCCTACGCAAACCTGCACCGCTCGGCCACTGGAATCCATAAAGTTCAGTGGATTATCGTTCGTGTAGGTGTACGGTGCGTCCGTCGTTGCCAAAAACGGATCGACCGTCAGGAACTGTGTTGTGGCGGGGTCGTAGGTGCGTGCGCGTAGATAGATGAGGCCGGTGTCTTGGCTTGTGTATTGGGCGTCATAGCCGAGCGGTGTTTTCGCCGTGCCCGTGGTCCCGGTCGTGTTCCCGTAAGCATCGTATGTAAGCGATGCTTCTTTTGCACCCGTCGAGCTGGTAATTAGCCGCGTGCTGCCAGCTTGGTCGTGATGCAGATAGGTGACGGTCCCGCCGCTCGATATCTGCTCAACCGCGACGCCTTCCGGCCCAAAGATATAGCTGTTCGTGGTGTCGGCCAAGAGGAGAGGGACCGGCTCGGTGGTGTCCCACGCGAGGTAGGTGGTCGTCCCGTTGATGGTTTGTGAGGCTAGAAGACCAGCGCCATCATAGGCGTAGCAGTCTTCGATTTTGGGTGTTGCGCCTTCTTCGGGCCTGGTGAGGGTTGTGAGGTTTTCGGCTTGGTTGTATCCGTAGGTGGTTGCGGGGCCTGTGGTTGGGGTGGTTTTGGTGCGTTGGCCTTGTTCGTTGTAGGCGTATTTGGTGGTGCCTGGCCCGGTTTCGAGCTGGCTGTTGGCGTCGAACGTGTACGTGTTGGTGCCTTGTTTGGTGGGGTTGTTCGCGGCGTCGTATTCGTAGCCGGCGGGGATAGCTTTGGTAAGACGGTTGTTGGGGTCGTATTCGTAGAGACTGATGGCTTCGCCTAGTAGCCCCGTTTGGGTGGCGCTCTTGATCTGTCCGTTGTTGTCGCGGGTGTAGCCGAGCGTCGCGAGTGTTTCGGCGCCTTTGGTCATCTTGACTTCGGTCTGCTGGTCGGCTTCGTTGTAGGTGTATTTGTCTTCGTTGCTGCTCGCCGCGGGGAAGGTCGTTGCGGTGAGGTTGGAGTCTGCGTCGTACGTGAATTTTGTTGCGTTCGAGGACCAGTCGGTGATTTTTTCGAGGCGGCCGTCTTTGTCGAACGCGCGGGTGACGGCTTTGGTGTTGGGGTAGGTGATTTTGGTTTGCTCGTTGTCGAGATCGTATTCGTAGCTAGTTTTGTCTTTGTGGCCGTCTTCGGTGTTCGTGATCCGGTCGAGATGGTCGTAGGTGTTGATCGTTTCCCCGGTCCCGTCGGTCATCTTCGTTGCGAACCCATCCCCGTTGTATTCGTATTTCACGGCATGGGTGATGCCGTCGGAGTAGCTCGTTTCCGTTAGCTGGTTTGCTCCGTCATACGTGTTCGTCGTGACGCGTTTGAGGGGGTCGGTGACTTTCGTGAGGTTCCCTGTCGCGTCGTATTCCTTGAGGGTCTTCCGTTTCAGCGGGTCGATCACTTCCGTCACACGCTCCAACAGGTTCCGTGTGTATTCGGTGGTGTGTTTGTTCCCGTCCGTCTGGCTTGTAATTTGTCCTTCGCCGTCGTAGCCCGTTTCGGTGGTGGTGCTGTTGGGCTCTTCGACTTTGGTGGGCTCGTCGTCGGCGTCGTAGGTGTATTTTGTCTTGTTGCCGTTCGGGTCGATGATGGTTTCGACGTTCCCGTTTGCGTCGTAGGCGTATTCGGTCGTACGTGCGCCCTGGGCTCGTTCGCTTGTGGGCGAGGTCGCTTCTGCGCTCCCGGCGGAGTTCGTGGCCGTGACCACGACACGCAACGTCTTCGCCGCATCGGCCGTGACAAGGACGTGGGTTGAGGTTGTCGCGCCGCCAATGTTCGAGCATTCCCCGCCCGCTTGGTTGCAGCGCTGCCACTGGTAGGCGTAGCCGGCTTCCGGGACCGCTGACCACGTGCCTGTGCTCGCGGTCAGGGTCTGCCCGACGAGCATCTCCCCCGAGACGGCGGGTAGCGCGGCGTTTACGGGGGTGCCGGCGGGGCGCCATTGCTGGACGCGGTTGTTTTTGAAGTCCACCACGTACGCGTTTTCGTTCGCTGCGACCGCAAGGCCCGAGGGTTCTTCAAGCTGCCCCGCCCCGGCGCCTTTCGTGCCGAACACGCTGAGGAACGCCCCAGTCTGCGCGAATGCCTGGACGCGAGCGTTGCCTTCGTCAGCCACGAGGACGTTCCCGCCCGCCGTGTAGGCGATGCCCTTCGGTTCTTTGAACTGGCCTGTCCCGGTCCCGGAGGTCCCGAACTTGAGGACGTATTCGTTTGTGGCGTTGAACTCTTGGACGCGGTTGTTGGTGCCTTCCACGACCCACACGTTCCCCGCCGGCGAGACCGCGACACCACGCACCCCGCTGAACTGGCCGTTCCCAGACCCTGACAGGCCTGTTTTGCAGGCTGTGGTGCACGTCTCGAGTTCGCTTTTCGCGTCCGTGACACCCCACCCGAAGGTTGAGATGAATTCGCCTTTTTCTTTGAAGATATCGACCCTGTTGTTCGGCCCCTCGCTCACATACACGTTCCCCGTCTGGCTGACCGCGATCCCTCGTGGTTCTTTGAGCTGCCCAGCCCCGGACCCGGCTAGCCCGGCTTTGCAGCTGACGGTGCAGATCTCGAATTCGCTTTTCGCGTCCGTTACGCCCCACCCGATGGTGCGGATGAATTCGTTTTTTTCGTTGAACTCCTCAACCCGGTTGTTGACGGTGTCCGTGACCCACTCGTTGCCTTTCGAGTCCACAGCGATCCCATACGGCGCTTTGAACTGGCTGTTACCCGACCCGACCGTCCCGAACTTCGCTTCGTATTTCCCGGCCAGCGAGAATTCCTCAACACGGTTGTTCGTGGAGTCAACGACTAGGAGGTTCCCGTTTTTCGCGATTGCTGCGCCGTGCGGTTCGGTGAATTCGCCATTCCCGGTGCCTTTGCTCCCAAACTGCGCCACATACACCGCGCTTGATGGGATTGGCTCCCATTGCTCGACACGGTTGAGTTTCGCGTCCACGACATACATGTTTTCGTTCGGGGCGAGCGCGATCCCGGACGGTTCTTCAAACTGCCCCGACCCCGACCCTTTCGCACCAAACGTCGCCAAGAACGTGCCGGCTGAGGAGAACATCTCGACCCGCCAGTTGCCTTCATCAGCCACCACAACGTTCCCGCTCGCGGTGTAGGCGATGCCCTTTGGTTCTTTGAACTGCCCGCTCCCGGTCCCAGAAGACCCGAACTTTAGGACGTACGCGTTGGCTTCGTTGAACTCCTGCACCCGGCTGTTCCCGCTCTCAACGACCCACACGTTCCCGGCTGGCGTGGCCGCGACCCCACGCACCCCGTTGAACTCGCCGTTCCCTGATCCCGACAGGCCCACTTTGCAGGCGGAGGTGCAGGTCTCGGGTTCGGTTTTCGCGTCCGTGACGCCCCAGCCGAAGGTGGCAATGAATTCGCCTTTTTCTTTGAACGTCTCGACCCGGTTGTTCGCCGCGTCGGTGACGTACACGCGGCCCGCCGCGGTGACCGCGATCCCCTTTGGTTCTTTGAACTGCCCCGCGCCGGTCCCGGCGATGCCTGCTTTGCAGCTGACGGTGCAGATCTCGAATTCGCTTTTTGCGTCCGTGACGCCCCACCCGAAGGTGCGCAGGAATTCGTTTTTTTCGTTGAACTCCTCGACCCGGTTGTTCCCCCAGTCCGTGACCCACACGTTACCTTTCGAGTCCACAGCGATCCCATACGGAGATTTCAACTGGCCGTTACCCGACCCCAGCGTGCCGAACTTGCTTTCGTATTTCCCGGCCTGGGAGAATTCCTCCACACGGTTATTGCTCGTATCGAGCACGAGCACGTTCCCGTTTTTCGCGATCGCAGCACCACGCGGAGCGGAGAACTGCCCGTTTTCCGAGCCCGCACTACCAAACTGCGACAAGGACACGGGAACCACCGCCACGACCGATGCGGTAGCCGCCGAGGTGCTCGCGCCCGAGCCAGAAGAGCCGGTCGCCGTCACGACCACCCGGATCGTGGACCCAACATCCCCATGCACAAGCACATATTTCGATTCAGTCGCTCCAGAGATAGACGCGCATTCGCTGCCCGCCACGTTGCAATGCTGCCACTGATAGCCATAACTAAGCGTCGGCGTGCCTTCCCAAACACCCGTACTCGCGGCCAACACCTGGCCTTCCTGCGCGACACCCGAAATCCCAGCCGCGCCCCTGTTCACGGGCTTACTCGCACCTGTAGCCACAGGTTCAGTAACCAGCATCGGGCGACCCTGCGCGTCCCGTTCGATGGTCGTCGTGAACGTCGCCGGTTCCGCGCCTTCAAGGTGCCCGCGTGGGCTTACCGATGAGGTCTGCTTTGAGTCTTCGTTATACGCCCAGGTGCGTTTGTAGCCTTCGGGGTCCGTTTCTGCGGTTCGGTCCCCATAGCTGTCGTATTCGTATTTCGTGACACGTTTGAGAGGATCTTCTACTTTTTCCAGATCACCATTCGTGGCATATTTGTATTTTGTTATCTGCGTGGTAGCGCCCGGAGCGGGACGTTCCACGACTTCCGCGTTGCCATGACTATCACGTTTGACGGTCGTCGTCTCGCCATCGGGCGTCGTCCTGCTAACGAGGTCATGGGTCGCGTTGTATTCCCTACTAATGGTGTGGCCTAGCGGGTTTGTCGCACTTGTGCGATTTCCTTCAGCGTCATAGGTGTATTTGGTGGTATGCCCGTTTGGATCGGTTGTGGCTGTCAACTCGTCGGCGGCATTGTGTTCGTAGGTGGTGGTAGCCGCGAGAGCTGTGCCTGCGGCACGCGTTACGCTTACCGGCGAGCCAAATTCATTGAACCGCTGTTTGGTGGTGGAGCCATTAGGTTCGGTTAGCGTGGTTTCGGTGCCCAATTCAAGCGTGGCGTACGCCCAAGAGCGTTTATTCGACAAGGCGTCTGTCTGGGAGCTGACCCGATGCGAGGCGTTGTATTCGGTCGTGAAGGTATGTCCGCGACCATCTTTTTCGGATGTCATCTCGTGTTTTGTATCGTATTTGTACGTCCAGTTTGCAGTGGCTTCGCCTGGCAACGTAACGGTCGCTAGGTTCCCAGATTCATAGGTGTATTTAGCCGTATGCCCCAAAGGATCTTTGACGCTGTCCACCTGGCCGCTTCCGTTGTAGTGGAATACGAGTTTGCGTCCGGCTCCATCGG
Source organism: uncultured Solirubrobacteraceae bacterium (assembly GCA_963813055.1). Lineage (GTDB taxonomy): Bacteria > Actinomycetota > Thermoleophilia > Solirubrobacterales > Solirubrobacteraceae > Palsa-744. The sequence continues at coordinate 386,453 of CAWEXM010000002.1, read as the reverse complement.
TAGCGGATTCCAGCTGTTTTTCGGCGTTGTAGGCGAGCGTGATCGCGTTGCCGTTGCGGTCGGTTTCGCTCGTGAGCTGCCCCGTACTGTTGAAAGCGAGTTTAGTCTGGTTCGGCAGCGTGTAGACATAGCCGGCGCCTTCGTTGACGAGAGTCGCCTGAACTAGGCCCGCGGGTGCTGTCCACGTTTCTTCCGACCGCGTGAACTGGATAGTGCTCCCATTGTCCTGATAGACCGTCGCTTGCTGACCTTCGTTTTCGAGCTTGAGATGGGCACTGTAAGTGCCAGTCCACCCAAACCCAAACTGCCCCGCGGTCACCTGATTGACCGCGAGACGTGAATTGTACGTCAGAGCGAGCCGCAACTTTGGTCCACGGCCCCCGACGGCAAGATCGGTTTGCGCCTGAAACTCATTACCCGTGGCGCAGTTCACGGGGCGACCCTTTTCACAGCCTCCAGCACCTGGCGCACCAGGATTGCCGCCGCCGAAGCCTTCGCTTTCGGGACGGGGAGTGTACGAGCGATACGCCCAGCCAATTTCATGAGTAAAAAGTTCTCCTCCCGTGTGCGAATCGTGATAGCGATGGGTAGCGAATCTGAACCCTGGGAGCACGACCGGCGAACCTTCACAAGTCGCGGCGCCTTTTCCTTCTTCTTTTATATTGCAAGTATGATTGTCAGCGATGGGAATGTTGCCTATCATAAAGACATACTCATATTCCCCAGCCGGGAGCGTAAGTTCGGGTTCATAGAAAATTTCGCTGCCTTCCATCCAGCTCAACGCGTTTTCCCCGCTTTTAAAGGGTTCGGGGTGGCGGATGATGTGTATGCCTACTTCCGCGAGTGCTTCTTCTTCAGCTTTGGAGATAGGTTCCAGCGCGGAAGCAACCGCAACGCTAACGGCGCAGGACACAACAACGCAACACACAGCAAGTGCCAGCAGACGAAAGAAACGCAACGCTCCGATGTTAAGACCCTGGCATTGGCTCTCACGCTGATGCTTACGCACTGACATGCCTCCCTGTATGGACACGTAGGACCGGTTTCACGGCTGAGATATCCCCCTGCTGTGAACTGGCCGGAATCCTAAACTACAGTCAGGACGATGCCGTGCGGGTAGCCAGAATCAACCCAGCTATAGACGTTAGGCGCGGCAGAGCTGGTGTGGTCGCCGTCGCGCAGTGTCTTGCGAGAGCCCTCTGAGAAACCTGCCCATTCGGGGCTCAAGCAACGGCGAGCGCTGGTCGTGAGTCGTCAGCGCTTTGGAGAGGGATTGCCCTTTTCGGCTTCGGCCATCGCTCTTGCGAAGTCATGTAGGTCTGCATCGAGGGCATCGAGCACTCGGGCAATAGTGGACCAACGGAAGTCGCGCTGTCCTTTCTCGGCGTGTGAGAGAGCCGCAGCGTTGGTGCCTGCGCGTGTCGCCACGTCCTGCTGCGCCATCCCAGCCCGTCCGCGCAGGATGAGCAGCGCCCGACCGAGAGTTCGGGACTCTCGCGCGATTCGCTTTGTCAGGTCGGAGTCCATGGGGTCGCTGGCGGACCCAGGCTGCTTGTCGATTTCGACAAACTGCGCTAGGCTCCCGCGCACAAACAATAAGTGCCCCCGCGCTGCTACTAACAGCCGGGGGCGTGGCACCGAGAGAACAAGCTCCCGGCGCGTTGACAGCCTACCGACCATCGACGGGCTGCCTCTCTCGTCAAATCGTTCTCTCGGCGCCTCCAACAAGGGAGGTACCGAGATGAGCCCCACCGTGGAGATCCCCGACTCGCTCGTACTGGCAGCGATCGAGCGTGCTGCGCTGCACCGTGCCGACGGCGAGCCCGCTATGCCCGTGTGGGCGATCACGGAACACCTCGGTATACCCCGACGCTCGCGGAACGTTCGCGCTCAAATCGCGGCGCTGGAGGCGTCGGGGGCTACCGAGCGCTCACGCCGCCACGGCATCGCCATGTGGAGCCTCACAAGCGCCGGTAAGCGCCGCCTCACGCGGGCTCGGCGCGGGGGTGAAATCGAGCTACCCGAGTCCCCACAACACGCGAAGTGGCGTAACACACGGACGCTCGCCGCCCAAGAGATCGAGCGATGCCACGAGGCAGCACGCGATGCTGTCGAAGCCGCGACCGGGATGCTCGACGCGCCAGTGAGCAGCGGTCCCAGATTCGGGCGTTCAAGCCGATCATGGATCGGGCTGGATTGGGTGCGATTTAGGGGGTTTGGGCAGCAGAATGCGGCTGCTGCCCAAACGTCAGACCGCGAGACGGCGTCGAGCGTGAGGCGCCGGCCTTTGATCTAGTCGGGATCAGGCTGCGGCCATAGCCTCCGCGAGAGCGTCTGGGCTGACGGCGACGTGCTCGGGGACCGTGACGTTGATGACGTGATCGCGTTTGAGCAGCCACTTGGCGTTGATGATTGTTAACCCGATGACCTCACCCTGAGCGTTGAAGCGGAGGACGTGCCCCTCGGGCGTCTCCTCGCTCACCGCCGCGGGTTGGCGAGCGCTGACGTGCAGATAGAGCACGTCTCCCCCGTCGTCGTAGGAGGCGTGCTCGAAGGTGAGACTGCCGATGGTCACTGTCATTTGTGTAGTCAATCCTTGCGGATCTGGCGTTTGGCGTAGGCGGTCACGATTCACGCTGGTCATGGATCTCGACGCCGTGACGGATCAGCCAGGCACGGGTGCTCTCAATCAGCTGTGGGAGCGCTTGGCGAAATCGCTCGATGGAGGCTCGGACTTCCTCGGCGTCAACGTCCGGGGAAGCGTGCTCAAGGCGTCCCTCGAGAACGTAGAGTTCATTCATCAGCGTGGCCTGATCGCTGCTCAGGCCCCTGTCCGACACTAGCGCCTCGAATACCCTGCTCAGCGTGAGGGCGACGATATGGAAGCAAGCCGATCAAACGCGATCCGGCGCTGGCCTTGAGTATCTCGACATAGGCGTTGAGCATTGCGGAGTGATCGCCCGTTACTACCATCGTGCGGTTGGCATCACGAGGCTCGTCGGACTCGAAGGCGCTCCTCCATTCGGCGCGATCGAGTCCGCCGCTGAAGTTCTCTTCTATCGCGAGGTCAAGCGCCTTGCGATGCTTATTGATGGTCTGAAAGAAGCGCGCCAACCGGGCCTGCTCGACCACAAGTGCGTTACGACCGATCCTTGCCGGCAAGTCGTCGCTCACGCAATCAGCTCCTCAATCGCGCGGGCCGCACCGGCCATCTGGCGCCGATGGGCGCGGAGTGCGCGCGCATGTAGCGCTGCGTGGCCCTTGCACAGCCTTTCCCACTCGCCGTCGCGGTCTATCATGACGCGTCCCTCCTCGACAACCCGGTCAAGAAGAAGCGGCGCCTGTGTCTCCACCCGCTCCAGACGGGCGATATCGATGCGACGCCCGCTGACACGTTGCAAGCGCGCGGTCAATCTGGAGCCGGCCAAGGGGCGATCGTCTGCAAACGAGATCAAGAGGTCTAGGTCAGAGCCATCATCCTCATCGCCTCGCGCGAGCGAGCCGTAGAGGACCGCCAGACGAACCCCATGCTCAGTCCTGAGCGCCTGACGTAGCTGAGACAGAAGCAGCCAATGGGCTCGGAGATACTCACGCTCACCAGGAGCCAGCCGCAGTCTGCGCGGCCCAAGACGGGTGGCGCGAAGGGCTCCCTGCGCGACCGCCCTGCGCAAAGTGCGCTCCTCGACATCAAGCTCGCTCGCCAACTCTTGGATCACACCCATACTGGAGAGGCTACACGCCGTATGTCCGTTACGGCAAGGCTTGACGCGATGAGTGGCACCGACGACGACGTTCATGCCGGTACTGTTGGGGAAGGGATGCGAGCCGTGATCGCTGCGGTTCGCACCGACTACAAGGAGATGATCGCCGGATGGCGCACAACATGAACCCCTCCGAGTCGCCCGCCGCGAAGGCTATGGACCGTACTATCGACCTAGCGATCGAGGGCAAGTCGCCTTATCCCGAACACGCCGCTTTCATTGATGCCGGCTCGCCCCACGCCGGCCACGAGATCACACGCGCGTTCGACGAGGGTTACGCTGTCGTCCTCGTGTCAGCCGACGGGCGCGAGCGCGTCATCACGTCGAAAATGCTCGCCGCCAGCGCCTGAAGGCACCACGCACCCGTCCGGAAATAAGACCGGCTCTGTCGAGGAGGCGTAGCCGACGCCTCCGGTGCAGGTAGCTGCCGGCCACCTGGCCGCAATACTTTCGGCGTTGGTGGCGCCCCGTGCGTCTCGCGCGCCCCCGATAGGGCTTCGTGCGTCTCTCTTAGAAGGTCTTTCAAAATGAAGGGTCGTGAGGGTCAGTCTTGAATCTTTGGGGTGTGTCCCCGAGGATTGGAGGCGGTGGAGGTGCCCTCAAGGTTCGAGATCACTGACGAGTTGTGGCGGGAGGTTGAGCCGTTGATCCCGGCACGAGTTCGTCGTCGCCGTAACCCTGGTCGTAAGGCGATCGATGATCGGCTGGTACTCAACGGGATCTTGCACGTGCTGCACACCGGGATCGCGTGGGAGGATCTCCCCCGCGAGTACGGCTATGGGTCAGGGGTCACCTGCTGGCGGCGGCTGCGCACGTGGCAGAAGGCCGGGGTGTGGGACGCGCTGCATCAAAAGCTGCTGGTGAAGCTCAACGCCGCGGGAAAGATCGACTGGTCCCGCGCCTCGGTTGACGCCAGCCATATCCGTGCTCTTTTGGGGGGCTCCTGACGGGGCCATCCCCGGTAGATCGTGCCCGCACGGGCTCAAAGCACCACTTGCTCGTCGACGCGAGCGGCATCCCACTCGCGGTTTCTTTGACTGGCGGGAACCGCAACGACGTCACGCAGCTGATCCCGCTGATCGAAGACCTCCACCGCCAGCCCGTGGCCGGCAAGGTGGGACGACCACGCCAGAAGCCTGACCGTCTCCTTGCTGATCGTGGCTATGACCACGACAAGCACCGCCGGCTCCTGCGGGCTCTCGGGATCACGCCCGTGATCGCCAGACGCGGGACAGCTCACGGCTCCGGGCCGGGCCGCGAGCGCTGGGTCGTGGAGCGCGGCTTCGCCCACCTCCACAACTTCCGCAGACTCAGAATCCGCTACGAGCGCGACCCCGACATGCACACCCCATTCCTCACACTCGCCTGCAGCATCCTCTGCTGGCGACGCCTCAACTCATTTTGAAAGGCCTTCTAAGCCTTCGCACCTTCCTACGAGACAATCAGTCCTACAAGCGTCAACTAGCCGCGCAGGGGCGCGACCCAGAAGTCGTACGCGCTCTCCGTCTCGCCCGTTTGCCGCACTACGTCTGGGTAGTCGAGGCCCACGATCGCGTAGCTCGTGAAGCGGGAAAGCCCTGCGTGGTTGCAGAGGCGCTTTTCGATCCTAACTCCAGCGATCACGCACATCGCGCGCCGCGCAGCGATGCAATTAGCCTGCCGGGCCTCACGTGCGTAATGCCACCCAGCGGCGGAAATCCCGTCGCGGTGTCGCACACCCCCGTGCGATGGCATTCGCAATTGGACGCACCTTAAGGCATGTCACCCGCTATCCCGTTTGGGCAGCCAATGGGCAGCAGCCAGCCTCAAACGCCCTTGCGCGACCCTACAGCGAACCGTCAACCACTGCCCAAACCTGTAAGCGTTCAGTTGGTGTGGGACTGTCAGTTTTTTTGTGTAAATGGCTTTGTTGGTTGTGGATGTCTGGCTATTGTGTGGCGTTGAGTCTGTCGCCGTAGTGGATGGTCAGGATGTTGAGTGCGTGCTTCCAGTTGCTGATCTTGCCGGTCAGGTTCTCGCGGTTGCGGCGCCTGGTGGTCGCGACGAGGTAGAGGACCTTCATCGCTGCCTGCTCGTTCGGGAAATGACCGCGGTGGCGGACTGCCCTGCGGAATCTAGCGTTCAGCGACTCAATCGCGTTTGTCGTGTAGACGATCCGGCGGAGCTCGACGGGGAACTCGAGGAACGGCACGAACTCCTCCCACGAGTTCTCCCAGGAGCGGATCATCGCTGGGTAGAGCGGCCTCCACTCCTCCGCGAAGTCCTGAAAATGGGCTTCTGCGGCCTCGACGGTCGGCGCTGTGTAGATCACGCGCAGACTCGTGGCGATCTTGCCCCAGTACTTCTTGGAGGCGTAACGCAAGCTGTTGCGCACCAAGTGCACCACGCAGGTCTGGACGGTCGCGTGGGGCCACGTCACCCGGATCGCTTCCGGGAGGCCCTTCAGCCCGTCGCAGCACACGATCAGCGCGTCGTGGAGCCCGCGGTTGCGTAGCTCGCTGAGCATGCTCATCCACTGCTTAGCGCCCTCCCCACCCGACGGGCCGAGCCAGAGCCCGAGGACATCTCGTTCGCCGTCGAGGTTCACGCCGATCGCGACATAAACCGGCCGGTTAGCGACCTGGGTATCACGGACCTTCACGACGATCGCGTCGATAAGAAGCACCGGGTAAACACGATCCAACGGCCGGCTCTGCCACGCGGCCATGTCCGGCAGCACCTGGTCGGTGATCTTCGAGATCGTCTCGCGGGAGACCTCGGTGTCATAGATCTCCGCCAGATGAGCCTGGATCTCCCCGGTCGTCAATCCCTTCGCGTAGAGGCTGATCACGTTCGCCCCCAGGCCCTCCAGGCGCCGCACGTGCTTCGGGACCGTGACGGGCTCAAACGTGCCCTCACGATCACGGGGCATCCGCAGCTCCACCGGACCGACATCCGTCCTGACCGTCTTCGCGTAGGCACCGTTGCGGCTGTTCCCGCTCCCACGACCGATCGCCTCATAAGGCCCATAGCCAAGATGATCGGCCATCTCCACATCCAAACCGGTCTGCAGCACTTCGCGGACCATCGACGTCAACAGGCCACCCTCGCCCGTCAACGAGACTCCTTCGCTGCGAGCACGGTCAACGAGCGCTTCCGCCCAACCCCGCAGCCCATCAGCCTCAAACGCCACCGCAGCTGGCGCTCCCGTCTCCTCGCCGCCGTCGACCAGCGCCACCGTCGTCTCATTACTCATCAGCACGATCCTCCTTCACGAGCCCGCCGAATACGAACCCTCAGATCACGCCAAATACACAAACTTCCGGACAGACCCGTTGGTGTTTGCTTAGGTGAGTAGCGGCACTGGATCGCCGTGGGTGTGGGCGGTGATGGCGTTGGTGAGGTAGTCGAGGAGGCTGCGGTGCTGGAGTCGGCAGGTGGTGTGTGCTGAGAGGAGGCGCTCGATGCGTCGCTCTCCTTGCTCGGATTGTGTGCCGAGGGACAGCTTGCGGTAGATGACCGCGCTGCGGAGGCCGCGCTCGGCGTGGTTGTTGGTCGGTGTCACGCCGTCGTGTGTGGCGAAGCTCCATAACGCTGGCCAGGCCTTGATGAGGTTGCGGGCCATGCCGCGGCAGCGCTTGTTGCGCGCTCGTTTCTCGGCGTAGCCGGCGATGATCGGCTCATACTCACGCTGCAGGCTGGTGATGGCGCGTTCCAGCTCGCGCCGGTCCTGGGTGTCCTGGAAGGCCCTCCACGCCTGGAATACCTCTCGCGTGAGTGCGAGGCCGTGTTCGCCGAACTCTTTCTCAGCAGCGAGCCCTTCGGCGTGGGAAGCGAAATCGCGCTTGAGGTGTGACCAGCAAAGCTGACGGCGACTGATCGGCAGGCTGCGGTAGGCCCACCAGCGATCCGTGGATTTCCCCCGTTTTCGAGGACACTTGAGCGCTTGGGTCGAAAGACCTGGGCAAGGAGGTTCAAGTGCCGAGATCAGTGCCGCCGTATCCACCGGAGTTTCGTCGTGAAGCGCTCGAGCTGCTGAAGCTCAGCGAGAAGCCGATCAGCCAGGTCGCCAAAGATCTCGGCGTCTCTGAGCAGACGCTGTATGTGTGGCGAAAGCAGGCCCAAGTCGACGAGGGCAAGCGCGAGGGGCTAACCACAGATGAGCGCGAGGAGTTGCGCCAACTGCGCAAGCAGGTGCGCACGCTGCAGATGGAAAAGGAGATCCTGAAAAAAGCCGCGGTCTTCTTCGCCAAGGAAACCGACGGGCGGTAGGCGAGGTGTTCTCGTTCATCGCCGCGGAGAAGACCGGCTATCCAGTCGCCCTGTTGTGCCGCGCCCTGGAGGTCAACCGCACGAGCTTTCACGACTGGGAGCGACGTGCGCCCTCGGACCGGGCGCTCACCGACGCGTGGCTGCTCGAGAAGATCAAAGCGATCCACGAGGCCAAGAGGCGCGTCTATGGCGCGCCACGGATCCACGCCGAGCTGAGGATGGCGCACGGCATCCGGGTGGGACGAAAGCGCGTCGAGCGGCTCATGCGATCCGCCGGGATCTCTGGGCTCGTCCCGAAGAAGCGTGGCCGGACCACGATCCGTGTGCCCGGCGTCAGAGTCGCTGATGATCTCGTCGAGCGACAGTTTCGTCCCGATGCCCCGAACGTGCTCTGGCTCGCCGACATCACCTATCTCAGATCCTGGGAGGGCTGGCTCTATCTCGCCGCCGTTCAGGATGCTTATTCCCGGCGGATCGTCGGCTGGTCGATGGCCGAGCACATGAAAGCCGAGCTCGTGACCCACGCGCTGAACATGGCCGTTCACCGCCGCCGCCCCGACGCTGGGCTGATTCACCATTCCGATCAGGGATCGCAATACGTGTCTCTGGGCTTCGGCCAGGCAGCCCGTGACGCCGGGATCGCGATCTCGATGGGCTCCCGTGGAGACTGCTGGGATAACGCCGTCGCCGAGAGCTTCTTCGCGACGCTGAAGAAGGAGCTCATCCACCGCCAGTCATGGCCGACACGACGAGAACTCTCATCGGCTGTCTTCGAGTACATCGAGGCGTTCTACAACCGCGACCGCCGACACTCCACCCTCGGCATGCGCTCCCCAACCGACTACGAGCAGCTCCTCTACGCTGCGAACACCAAGGAATCCCCACCCACCAAGAACATCAAGTCAAACAGTGTCGTCTAAACCGGGGGAAATCCACCGAGGTCACGACCGCACTGGTGCCCTCAAGCAGGGCCTTGGCGTGATCCTCGTGGCGGCTGGCCGCGACTTGGAAGAACGCGTGATGGCTGGTGAACAAGCCCCACAGCGCGCGACGCTCTCCGCGGGTGCGCCAGCCTGTCTCATCCGCGTTGAGCGCCGCTGCGGCGAGGACCCGCTCACGCAGATCCTCATAGGGTTCAGCAAGCGCGTCTGAGGCGCGCGTGAGGATCGCATCGACGCTGCCCGTCGACAGGCGGGCACCGAAGAGCTCTTCGCCGAGCTCGACCACGTCCCGGCGCGAGACACGGTTACGCACCGACAGCGCGACCAGCGCCGCCTGCAGACGAGGACCAAAAGCGCTCCCGGACACGTCCCGCGGGAACTCAGCGCGCGCATACTTGCCACACTCAGGACAGCAGAGGTGATACGCGCGGTGTTCAATCACCTGCACGGTCAAAACGGGTAGCTCTTCGACCTGGCGAACAGCAGGCTCACCCTCCCGAGCGCGCTCCCCGACACAGAACACGTGTCCGCAGCCGCAGGACGCGGGCCAGTGCTCGAGGACCTCGTCCACCGCGCACGCCGGCAACAACTCACGCCCATGCCCCTCGTGGCCGGACTGGGCGCCTGGCTCGCGCCCAGAAGGGTCTGTGCTGCGCCGCGCAGGCGAAGAAGGCCCATCAGCACTCGGCGGCACAGAGCTATTACGCGAGCTGCGATTCAACCGGCGCTCAAGCTGAGCAATCCGCTCGTCCTGACGCGCAACCCGCGCTTCAAGGCGCCCGATCTGCTCATCCATCCGCAAAAGCACCGCCACCACAACCTCACGGCCCTGGTCATAGATCGCCTCAGCCTCCACGCGCTCCACAACCCAGGATTCGACAACGCACAATTATGTCCCCCACACCAACTGAACACTTACCCAAACCTGCCGATTAGCAGGCCTTTCTTACAAGTGCCCCCGCCAGGAGTCGAACCTGGATCTACCGCTTAGGAGGCGGTCGTCTTATCCATTGGACTACGAGGGCGTCTTGTCCGGGCCTCGCGCGGACCCGCGATCACAAGGCTACCTGCGTCAGCCGGCAACGGCCTCGGGGGCTTCGTTGCCCAGCCGCGCGATCTCATCGCCCACCAGGCGGTGGGTGATCCACTCGCGCATCGGCTGCGCGCCGAGGCGCTCGTAGAAGCCGAGCGCCAGCTCGTTCCAGTCGAGCGCTGACCATTCCAGGCGCTTGCCGCCGCGCGCGTGCGTGCGCGCGGCCACCGTCGCAAGCAGAGCCTTTCCCACGCCGCCCTTGCGGTGCTGTGGGCGTACGTACAGGTCCTCCAGCCAGACGCCCTGGGTAGCGAGGAACGTGGAGAACGTGGGGTAGAACAGCGCGTAGCCGGCCTCCTGCGCGCCCACCTGCGCGATCAGCGCCTCTGCGGCCGGACGCTCGCCGAACAGGGCCGCGTGCAAAAGCTCCTCCGTGGCGTGCAGTTCGCTCGTCAGATCCTCGTAGTCGGCCAGCTCCCTGAACATCTCGAGCAGCAGCGGCACGTCCCCAGGCCGGGCGTCGCGGATGACCAGCCCCGCGCCGGGGGCCTGCGACCCCTGCCCATCGACCGCCATCAGCCGGTGAGGCGATCGGGCCGGTCGGGGTAGATGTCGTCGATCGTGTTCAGCGCCACGTACGGCGCGCCCGCCTCGCGCTCGATCACCGCGCCGCCGCCCGCCAGCCGGTCGAGAACGCTGATCACTCCGCATATCTCATGCCCAGCGTCGTTCAGCGCCGCGATCGCCGCGAGCGTCGAGCCGCCCGTGGTGACCACGTCCTCCACCACCACGCAGCGGTCCTCCGGCCCCAGCGGCGGGCCCTCGATGCGCCGCTGCAGCCCGTGCGCCTTGGCGTCCTTGCGCACGAAGAACGCCTTCGCGTGCGCGCCGCCCGCGAGCGCCGCGCACGCCACCGGGTCGGCGCCCATCGTCATGCCCCCCACCGCCGTGCCGTCCCACTCGTCCACCTGCGCCGCCACCAGCGCGGCGAGCGCGGCGAAGCCGTCCGGGCGCAGGATCGCGCGCTTCGCGTCCACGTAGTACTGCGCCACCGCGCCGCTCGTCAGAGTCACCTCGCCGATCACCAGCGCGTGCTCGCGCAGCGCCTCTGCGAGGCGCAGCCGGGCGTGGGCGAGGTCGTTCGTATCTTCGTCCGCGCTGTCCACCGAGCAACCTAATCTAGCGATATGGCCAATCTCGTCGTACGCGCGATCAGGATCGCATCGTTCGTCATTTGTCTGATCGTGATCGCGTCGTTCGTGATCTTCGCGGTCGGAGAGACGAAAAGCGCGTCCACCCAGCAGCAGGAATCGCTCAGCGGCGGTTCGGGGCAGGTCGCGCCGCAGCACAAGAGCGAGTTGCACAAGGCGATCGACGACGCCTCTCGTGAACTCACCTCGCCCTTCTCGGGCATCGTGTCGAGCTCCAGCGGCGAATGGGCCGAGCGGCTCGTGACCCTGGCGATTGCGCTCGCTATCTACGGCTTTGGGCTCGGCTACCTCGCGCGCGTGCTGCGCGTCAGGGTTTAATCACGCGTCCGTTTACGGTCCCGCGTTCGTGCGCGCGTGCGAGCTGCCGCCGCCGTCTTCGTTGTACACGTCCACCGGCGTTCCGTACTGCACCCACCCGTAGATAGCCGGCGCGTCGGGCACGGGCACCCGCAGGCAGCCGTGGCTGGCCGCGTAGACGGGCACTTCCGCGTAGCCGTGGATCGCGTAGCCGCGGATGAAGTAGTTCGAGTCGACCATGCCCTTCGCGTTCGTGCCTGGCGTCTTGCTGTAAACGCGGAAGCGTCCGATCACCGTCGGCGTGGAGGGCTTGCCGGAGCTGACCGTGTAGATCGTCCTCACCTTGCCGCCCGGGTCGATCTCCGCGAGCACCTGCCTCGTGAGGTTCGCCTCCACGTGGCGCCCGTCGCCCACGTAGCGAACGTGGAAGCTCCCCGCGTGATGTGCCAGCCGCTGGAAGACCTGCGTGCCGGCGTAGGGGGTCCGCTCCAGGCCCGTCATCTTGCGGTAGGCCACCAGCGCGCGGCCCGTGCCTTCGTCGAACACGCCCGACAGCGGCACCGCGTAGTGGAGCGCGTTCAGCTCGGACTGCAGCAGTCGCACCGACTGGCCCGTCGCTCCCGAGCCGAGATTGGGGTTCACGAACCTCACCCCCTGCGAGCGCGCGCCGAACGCGCCCTGCTGCGCGGTCGCGTAGTGCGCGGCGCGCGCCTGCACGAGGCCCCCGAGCCGACTCGAGAAGCCGATGTGAAACTGGCCCGTGCCATTGCCGACCGCTAGGACATTCACGGTCTTCACCTCGACCTTGCGCCCGTCGCGGTAGAAGCTCACCTTGACCGTCTGCCCGCCCACATAGGGGGTGACGATGCCGCGCACCACGATCCGGGCGCCGTCGAGCGCGAACAGCGGGCTGCCGCCGACCTTCTGCAGCACCAGCGCCAGCTTCCCCGCCACCGGCGCGGGCGCAACGGGCACCGCGGGGGTGGGAGCCGCTGGCTGCGGGGCGGGCGTTTCGGCGGCAAGCGCCGCCGCGGGAGCACTCGTCAAGCAGATGAGCGCCGCGCCGAGCGCAGAGGCGTTGAGGGCTCGTTTCATGACGGTGATCCTACGCATCCGCGCGGGCGAACGGAATCGCGCTCGGCGTGGAGATCAACCCCACGCGCGTGCACATGCGCACGACCATCGCGATTCCCAACAGGGCCGCCACGAGCAGCACGGGCGCCTGCCAATCCCATTTCTCCAGGCTGGAGAACGCGATCGAGTTGTTGATCGAGTGAGCCACGATCGACGGGTACAGCGATCCGGTCCTGCGATACAGCAGGCACAGGCCAAAGCCGAGCGCCGCGAGCGGGATCAGGTCGAGCGCCGGCGCGGACCCGAAGTGAACCCCGCCGAACAGCAGCCCCGTGATCGCCGCCGCCGGCAGCGTGCCCTTCCAGTTGCGGAGCGCCGTGAATATGAAGCCACGAAACAAAAACTCCTCGCAGATCGGTGCCACCACGCACGTGAGGGCGGCGCTGAGCAGCAGCAGCGCCGTGCCTTCGTTCGAGCCGAGCGTGTTCAGCAGTTCGTCTTCGCCCGGGTTGAACACCTCCGACCAGATCAAGCTGAGCACAATGAAGATCGCTATCAGCAGCGCGATCAAAGCACTCGCCATGAGCCAGCCGACGCGCGGGCGGCGCAGGCCGAACTGCCACGAGCGCACGGGGCGCGCGCCGATGCTCGCGCAGTACACCGCCGCGACGATGAACGCGAGATCCTGAACGAGCGTGTCTGCCAGCACCAGCCCGGGCGGCGTGTGCTTCGCTTCGAGCTGAACCCCGAACGCCAGCGCCGGCAGGTCGACGATCAGCCCGCCGACCGCCGCCAGCACGAGACCCGCCAGCAGCGCGATCGGGGCCATCCACGCCGCCCACGAGCTCGTCGGCGAGCGGTACTCCCCGCCCTCGAGGATCTCCTCCATACCCCTACGCCACCCAGTGCCAGGTCGCGAACTGCGCGCCGAAGAACACCATCGATACAGCCGAGAGAACCAACGCGGGCCGCTGTAGACGGGGGTGCTCGCTCAGCCACGCCGCAAACCAGATACTCAACGGGAACAGCACCAGCAGAAAGCGCGGAAGCGACATCAGCGGCTGCGCGCGCACCGGATCTGACAGCGGCAGCGCGAGCGCCGCGATCACGTAGGCGCCGTAGGCGAGCGGCAGTCTGCGCATGACGCCCACGACTGCCACCAGCGCCGCGAGCAGAAACGTCAGCAGCACGAGGTTGTGCCCCGCTTCCACGAACGGGCTGCCCGAGCCGACGGGGAAGTACACGTGCTGGCGTTGGAAGGACAGCAGCTGACGCGCGCCCCCGACCGCCGCCTTCATGCCATCCCATGCGCCCACATACGGCCCCGCGAAATGCCTCCCCCATACGCCCTGTGCGTTAAACGGGGCAAGCGCGTCGCCGCCAGCGAGCGCAAGGCACCCCCCGTAGACGGCCACCCCGAGCGGCAGCAACGCGAGCCACAGCACATCGCGACGCACGCGGTAACGCGGAAGCAGGCGCCGTCCTACGGCCCGCGCGAAGTCCGCCGCGCGGTCCTCGCGCGGGCCGTACAGATAGATCATCGCCGCAGGGAGCGCCAGCACGAGACCGGTGCTGCGCGTGGCAGCCGCGAGCGCGCCGAGCACACCCACGAGCGCCCAGCGACCCTGGCGCGCGCTCCAGAACAGCCCCACCGATAGCGCCAGATACAGCGACTCGGAGTACACCGCCGAGAAGAAGAACGCCATCGGCGCGAGCGCCGTCACCATCACCGCCAGGCGTGCCGCGACCGCCACCTGGTCGCCGCCCGCCGCAGCCGAGCGCCGAGCGCTCAGCTCGAGCGTCGTCAGCCGGTGGACGCCGTACAGCGCGAACGCGAACGCGCACACCGATAGCAGCACGCCCGCCAGCACCGGCGGCGCGCCGAGCGCGGACACGGCGCGCAGCCCGAGCGGATACAGCGGGAAGAACGCGTCGCGCGAGGCGGTGAAAGCGCCCAGGTCGGGGCGATAGCCGTAGTGCGCGATCACCAGATACCAGTCCGCGTCCCAGCGCGCCACCGGCGCCGCCAGCAGGTCGCCCAGCCAGCCGAACCCGCGCGTGATGCCCGGTGGATCGAACGCTCCGCGCACGGGCCCGAAGCCGAGCGTGGCGACCGTCGCCACGCCCGTCGCCCACACCAACGCCCGCGATATCCACAGTGCGCGCCAGCTCTCCCGCGCAGCCGTCATCCGCGCGGGATCGGCGCGCAGCCTCGCCCACCAAAGCCACACGGCGCCGGAAGAAGACCCGCGCACAACGGGCGGGCGCACGGTCTGGATCGTCGGGTCGGCGGCGTCGGAACTCATGGCGGCTGGGACGAGCCTAGATGGTCGATCCACGGCGAGAGCGGCAGGAAACCACTCCGCGGCGCGGTAATCTCGATCTCCCGAGATGTCTCGACAAGCACGAAAGCGCCGGAGCCGGCACAGCCGTTCCGGGGGCACACGGCTCTTCCTCCTGGGCGGCGGACTGATCGCCGGCGTGCTCGTCCTCGGCGCGATCGGCGCGATCGCGTACGTGTTGCACGTCGCGCAGAGCGCCCCCGCGCTCGACACATTGCGTCCGCTGCTCAGCGGCGGCAGCTCGCAGGTGTTCGCCTCCGACGGCACGCGCCTGGGATTCATCCAATCCGACGAGCTGCGCAGCCCCGTCGGCTGGAGTCAGATCCCCCAGAACCTCAAGGACGCGACCGTAGCGATCGAGGACCAGCGCTTCTACAAGAACAACGGCATCGATCTCACGGGCATCTTTCGCGCGGCGGTCAAGGACGTGACTCACGGCGCCGCGTTGCAGGGCGGCTCGACGATCACGATGCAGCTGATCCGCAACCTGTACCTCGGGGGCGACCAGCACACGCTCAAGCAGAAGATCACCGAGGCGAAGCTGGCGATCGACTACGAGAAAGTGCACAGCAAGAAATCGATCCTCACCAGCTACCTCAACAGCGTTCCCTACGGCACGCTCGGCGGCCAGACGGCGCTCGGCGTGCAGGCCGCCGCGCGGATCTTCTTCGACAAGCCCGCCTCGCAACTCGACCTCCAGCAGTCAGCGCTGCTCGCCGGGCTGCCGCAGGCGCCGTCGCAGTACAACCCGTTCCTCGACCCCGCCGCGGCGAAGGCGCGCCGCAACGAGGTCCTGCAGAAGATGGCCCAGCTTCACTACATCACGCCCGAGCAGGCCGCCGCGACCGAGGCGAAGGGCTTGGAGACGCATCCGGGTCACTATTACTCCCAGCGCCGCGAGGACTTCTTCTTCGAATACGTGCGCGAGCTGCTGGTGCGCCGCTACGGCTCGAAGGCCGTGAAGCAGGGTGGCCTGAAGGTTTACACGACGATCGATCTGAACATGCAGCGCCTGGCGCGCAAAGCGATCTCCGAGACGCTCAACGAGCCCGAAGACCCCGCCGCGGCGATCGTCACGATCGACCCGCACAACGGCAACATCGAGGCGATGGCCGAGTCCGAGAGCTACGAGAAGTCGCAGTACAACCTCGCCGCCGACGGGCACCGCCAGCCGGGCTCCACGTTCAAGGCGATCGACCTCGCCGACGCGCTCTCGCGCGGCGTGGACCCCAACAGCACCGACTACGTCTCCAGGACGCTCGAGCCCGGCTGGCTGGCCTCCGAACCGAAGTACAAAGTCTCGACGTTCGAGGGCACCTCGCTGAACAAGTCGGTCAACCTCGTGCAGGCGACGCTCACCTCCGACAACACCGTCTACGCCCAGCTGGCGGCCGACCTGGGCGAGGAAACCGTCACCCACACGGCCTACGCGATGGGCGTCAAAACCCACCTCAGCAGCTACCCCGCGGAGGCCCTCGGCGGTCTCACGCTCGGCGTGACGCCGCTGGAAATGGCGGCCGTGTACGCGACGCTCGCCGACGGCGGCTGGCGCGACACGCCGATCGCGATCACCAAGGTCGCGTTCCCCGACGGTCACGTCGATCGCGCGTGGGGCACGCCGCACCGGGTCAAGGTGCTCAGCGAAGGCGTCACCGCGAAGGAGACAGAAATCCTTCACCAGAACGTGCTCGGCGGCACCGCCGGGCGCTCGGCGATCAACTGCCCCACCGCCGCCAAGACGGGCACCACGAGCGAACTGATCGACGCGTGGCTCGACGGCTACACGCCGAACTACTCCACGGTCGTGTGGATGGGCTACCCCAACAAGCGCGTATCCATGACCGACGTGCACGGGGTACCTCAGCAGGGTGGCTACCTGCCCGCGGAAATCTGGCACGCGTATATGTCGGCTGTCACCGAAGGGCAGCCGTGCACCGAATTCCCGCAGCCCAAAGAAGCGATCTCCTACAAGCCGTTCTACGGAAAATTCGCCTCCACCGGACGGACGCAGGCTGGGCAGGAAACCCAAACCGAAGAAAACAAGATCAAGAAGCAGCCGAAGAAGCCCGGAGACCACTCCAGGGAAGGCCACGAACCGGGCACGGATCACGGAAAGGGCAAGGGCACCTCAGGCGAACCGGTCACCCCCAAGCCGCCCGTGAAGGTGCAGGACGAAGCGCCCTCCCCGCCGGCGGCGCGAGAACCGGGGATCAAGAAAACCGGCGGCGCGTCGCCCGGCTGAGAGCGCGGCCCCGGTCGCACCCAAGCCCCAACGCATGCCGCGCGCTGGTAGTTTGAGTCCCGATACACACAACGAGCGGTCGCCGTCACGTTGACGCGTGCGACCAGATGGGATGCGGCGTGGCCAAGGAGGACAAGGTTGAATTCGAGGGCGAGGTGATCGAGGCCCTGCCGAACGCGATGTTTCGTGTGAAGCTGGACAACGACCACGTGGTGCTCGGGCACGTGGCCGGCAAGATGCGGCGCTTCCGGATCCGCATCCTCCCCGGCGATCGCGTGCGCTGCGAGCTCTCCCCCTACGACCTCGACCGCGCGCGCATCGTCTACCGGCACCGCTGAGCGCACGCTTCTTGGCGGGCCTCGAGCGCTCACTGATCGACTCCATCGCCGCCGAGCTGTGCGGCGACCCCACGCAGCGCGACTCGCGGATCGTGCGCGGCATCGGCGACGACGCGGCTGTCGTCCAGGCGCGGCCCGTGTGCGTGACCTCGGTCGACGCGATGGTCGAGGGCGTTCACTTTCGCCTCGACGAAGGCTGGGCGAGCGCCTCCGAGGTGGGGCACCGGGCGCTCGCGGGCGCCCTGTCGGATCTCGCCGCGATGGGCGCCGCGCCTGGCGAGGCCTACCTCGTCCTGGGCCTGCCCGAGGGCTTCGGGCACGCACGCGCGCTCGAGCTGGTGCGCGCCGCGAAGGAGCTCGCGGAGCTGACGGGCACAGCCATCCTCGGCGGTGACGTCGTGGCCGCGCCCGTGCTCACGGTGTCCGTGACCGCGGTCGGCTGGGCCGAGCGCGCCGAGGAACTCGTCGGGCGCGACGGCGCGCAGAGCGGAGACATCGTCGGCGTGACCGGCGCGCTCGGCAGCGCGGGCGCGGCGCTCGCGGTGATGTCCGGCAACGCGCAGCCCACCCCGGCGGCGCTCGAGGCGGTCGCGCGCGCACGCCATCCCTCACCACGGTTGGCGCTCGGACGCGCGCTGGCGACGGCGGGGGTCCACGCGATGATCGACCTGTCAGACGGCCTCGCCACCGACGCCGCCCACATCGGGCGCAGCAGCGACGCGTGCCTGCGCATACAGCTCGCTTCTCTTCCACTCGCCGACGGCGTGCGCGAGGTTGCGCAGGAGCTGGGAGTGCCCGCGTGGCGCCTGGCGGCCGCGGGCGGGGAAGACTACGAGCTGTGCTTCTGCGCCGCCCAGGGCGACCGCGCCGCGGTGGAGCGCGCCGTTCGCGCGCTCGGCGAGGCCGAGGTCACGTGGGTGGGTGAGGTGACCGCGGGGCCGCCCGGCGCGCGGCTTTCAGACGCGCGGGGCCGCGAGGTGGCGATCGAGGGCTTCGAGCATCGTGTTTAGCTCCTTGCGCGCATCGGCCATCCGCGCGGGCGCGTCGATCGCGCGTGGGCGCAGGCCGTGCGGCAGGCGCCGCGCCTCGCCCTCGGGCACCGTGCGCGTCAGCCGCGCGTAGACGAGCAGGCGTTTGGCCGCGCTGAACAGCGGCGTGCACGCGGACAGCACCAGGCGCGTGTAGCCCACCTGTGCGATCGCCGCCTCCACGTCGGTGGGCGCGACCACGCGCTGGCCGGTGACGGTATAGGTGAAGTGCGCGTACGGCATCTCCAGCTCGATCCGGCTGCCGCGCTCGAGCGCGTCCACATGGCGGAAGGGCGCGAGGTAGGTCGTGCGGTGCCCCGCGATCGCCGTCGTGCCCGCGATGCCGGGGAACGTCGTTTCCGGGTAGATCCCCGGTCCGCTCTCGAGCGCGGTCGCGCTCGTCCCGTTGACCATCACGAAGCTCACGCCGATGCGCGGGATCACGATGCGCCCGACCGGACCGCCGACGGGCGCGTGGCGCTGCAGCTCCCGCGCGAGGAACGCGATCCGCCGGCGCTGGTCCCCGAGGCTCGCCAACGCCCGTCGCTCGGCGGGCGTCGCGGGGGCGCGTTCCACCCTGCGCAGCTCACCCCCGAGGCGATCCTGGCGCAGCGTCGCCAGCAGCGCCGACACCGGCTCCTGCCACACGAGCGTCACGCCAGCGTCGAGCAGCGCCAGCGCGCCCACCGCTATCAGCGCGATTGCGAGCGCCCGCACGGCGCGCGCGGAGCGCGAGCGATGAGCCTCGTCCGCGGCCGATCCCGTCCCGGTGGACATCGAGCTGAGCGAGAGATCGGACACGAGCGCCTCCTATCGTCGCAGAGCGGACTCCGTCCCACCGAGCGATCCCGGTCCCGCATAGGAGACGGGACCGCGAATCGTGACGTGCGAATCCTCGTTCAAGCGCACCCCCGGCAGCGGCGCCGTCCGCGCGGGCCCCATCGCCACGACACCCGCCGCGGCCACGCAGCCGAGCGCGGCGCTCCACAGCAGCGCCGCGAGGAACCCCACGTGGCCGCCCGCGAGCAGCAGCAGCCCCGTCCACGCCACGCCGCCGACGCCCAGGCCGAACTGGTGGGCGTAGAACGCCACCAGCAGCGCCAGCGGCGCGAGCGCCAGGACGACGAGCGCGAGCGCGCCGATCCGCCGCGGGCGCAGCTCAGGCGAGGCCAGCAACAGGCCCAGGTGCAGCGCGGGAAGCATCAACAGCGCGGTGAACGGGTTGCCCAGCCACACGATCAGGCCGAGCGCGCCCGCCACCAGCAGCATCGCCAGGCCGCCCGTCTCCGGGTCTGCGCGCACGCCCCAGCCGAGACGACGCACGAGCGTCACCCACAACAGCCAGCACAGGGCGAACGTGAGCAGCGCCGCTGCCACCGCCGTCGCGGCGGCCCCGTCGAACGGCAGCGCACTCGGCAGGACCGGCACCGATGGCGTCGCGCCGATCACGCCCAGCCATCCGAGCAGGTATGCGAACAGCGCACAGGCGAGGAACGGCAGCGCGCAGCTCAGCGTCCACAACATCCAGCGACCCACGTGCAGGTGCCTACGTCGAGCGCGCGCGAGTCCGTCAGCGACAGCGACCAGCACCGGCAGCAGCAGCGTCGCGACGAGCATCCGCAGCGTCCACGCGGGAATCGTCTTGCGCTGCAGCACGAGCCCGCTCTGCATCGCCTGGGCGACATCCGGAGCCCTGTCCAGCGCGTCCACCGCGCTCAGCGCCGCGCGACCGTAAGCTTCCATCCGTTCCGCGCTCACGGCCTGCCCCGCGGCTGGGCCGCGTTCGCCGGAGACCTGGATCAGCACCGCCGGCAGCCCGTCGCGGTTGAGCACGCCCTGCTCGCCCACCGCGAGCGGGAACGCCAGGTGGGCCAGCTGCCCGAACAGGCTCGGCGAGCCGCCGTTGCCACCGCCCTCGTTCCTGATCGCGTCGAGCACCGTGCGCTGCAGCTGCGCGGGTGCCGAGCCGAAGCCGTCGGAGTAGGGAACAACCGACGGCCTGCGCACGTCGACGCTGGCCACGTCGCCGAGCACGATCGCCGCGTCGAACGGGCCGTGCAGGCCCGCGATCAGCTCCGCGGCGCCTGCGTCGCCGCCGCTGCCGCCGCTGGTGGAGGCGAGGACGATCGTGCGCTTGGTCTCGCGCGCCGCGAACACGCGTGCGAGCTCCAGCAGCGCCGCTGTCCCCGACAGCTCCGCGCGCGCGCCGCGGGCTGCCGCGTCGCGGTGGGCGAGGATCACGATCGGCGCGGTGTTCGTCGATCCCGGCCGCTCCGCCACGACGGTGCTGAGCTCGCGCTCGCCGGCGATCGTCTGCGCCTCGAAGCGCTGCTCGTGCACCGAGAAGCCGCCGCCCAGGCCCTGCAGCGTGCGCACCACGTACCTCGCGAGCCCTTCGTCGCCGGCGCTCCCGGGCCGTCGGTCGGGGAAGCGGGCGGCGAGGCCGCTCGAGCTGCTCGTACGCGCGCTGGCCTTCGAACGCGTCGGGAGCCAGCGTCGAGGTGAGCGGCGCCGGCCGGGCGCCGAGCGAGAACGCGGCGATCGCCAGCGCGAGCAGGAATGGCACGAAGGCCGCGCGGTAGAGGCGCCCGTTGAGCATCCGCCCTAGACCATAGTTCGCCGCCCGGCTCCCCGCGAAGGCACAACGTTCGCAAACTGCGCGGAGCACGAGCACGGATCGGCTCGCGTGGTTAGGTATCGTGCCGGCGCGTGCTCCAGCCCGTCGCCGTAGGCCACAAGACACTCGCCGACTACACGCACATATGCGGGCGCGAGCTGATCGCCGAAATCCGCGAGCTGGCCGAGCCGCTGAAGGGCCAGCGGGTCGTGCACGTGTCCGCCACCGCGTTCGGCGGCGGCGTCTCGGAGATCCTCTACACGCTCGTGCCACTGATGCGCGACGTGGGCCTGGACTGCGAGTGGCACGTGATCTACGGCCGCGAAGAGTTCTTCAACGCGACCAAGCTGATGCACAACGCGCTGCAGGGCGCCCCACAGGACCTCGACGAGGAGCAGTGGGCGACGTGGCGGCGCTACAACGAGATGAACGCCAAGGAGCTCTCCGACGGCTGGGACGTGTGTCTCGTGCACGATCCGCAGCCCGCCGCGCTCTACCACCTGGTCCCGGAGAAGGCGAAGGGCTGGGTGTGGCGCTGCCACATCGACGTCTCCACCCCCAACCCGGACACGATCGAGCAGCTGCTGCCCTACATCAAGGACTATCCGCAGTCGCTGTTTCACATGCGCGAGTACGTGCCCACGGGCATGGGCGGCAACGTCAACGTCGTCCCGCCCGCGATCGACCCGCTGACCCCGAAGAACATGGCGCTCTCGCCGGAGGACGCGGCGTACGTGTGCGAGCAGTTCGGGATCGACCTCGACCGGCCGCTGATCTGCCAGGTCTCGCGCTTCGACCCGTGGAAGGACCCCCTCGGCGTGATCGACTCCTACCGTCAGGTCAAGGAGACGATGCCCGACGTGCAGCTCGCGCTGGTCGGCTCGATGGCCAGCGACGACCCCGAGGGCTGGGACTTCTTCAACGCCACCGTCGCGCACGCGGACGGCGACCCGGACGTGCACATTCTCAACAACTTCAACAACGTCGGCGCGATCGAGGTCAACGCGTTTCAGTCCCACGCTGACGTGCTGATCCAGAAGTCCACCCGCGAGGGCTTCGGGCTGACGGTCGCCGAGGCGATCTGGAAGGCGCGCCCGTTCATCGGCGGCAACGTCGGAGGCATCCCGCTGCAGATCGAGGACGGCGTCACCGGCTTTCTCGTCTCGAGCGCCGAGCAGTGCGCCGAGCGCACACTGGAGATCCTGCGCGACCCGGAGCTCGGCCGCTCGCTGGGGCGACGCGGCAAGGAGCACGTCCGCACGCACTTCCTCACGCCGCGCTACCTGCGCGACTATCTCAAGATCTTCAACGAGCTGCGAGAGGCATGAGCACGCATGGCGGCGCCGGATCGGCGTCCTCGGTCGCTCGCGTGCGAAGCACGCCACGCTCCCTGCGTCCTTGCCCGACTTGCCCTGCGTGCTCATGCCTGAGCGATGTGCATCAGGAGTTGCGTAGGTCATGAGCGAGGGGCCGGCACAGCGGACTCCGCTGGTGCTGGTGAGCAACCGCGGGCCCGTCACCTTCCAGGCCGGCGGGGAGGTCCAGCGCGGATCCGGCGGGCTCGTCACGGCGCTCACGGGCCTCGCGTCCTACCGCGAAGCGATCTGGATCGCCTCGGCGATGAACGAGCACGACGCGGAGGTCTCGCGCGAGCACGGCGGCCACGCGTTCCCCGTGCGATCGCCCGCGGGCGGCGAATACCACGTGCGGTTGGTCGTCAGCGACCCCGACGCCTACGACCGCTTCTACAACGAGTTCGCCAACCCGATGCTGTGGTTCATCCAGCACTACCTGTGGGATCTGTCCAACGCGCCGGACATCCGCCGCGAGGAGATCGAGGCGTTCGAGTTCGGCTACAACGTCGTCAACGAAGACCTCGCCAGGGCCGTCGTGGAGCAGCTCGAGGACGCCGAGGAGCCGGTGGTGATGGTCCACGACTACCACCTCTACACGCTGCCGGACCTCGTGCGACGCGCGCGCCCGGACGTGTTCCTGCACCACTTCATCCACATCCCCTGGACACAGCCGGACGCCTGGCGAGTGCTGCCGACGCACATCCGCGAAGAGATCTTCACGGGCATCCTCGCGAACGACATCATCGGTTTTCACACCCGCTCCTACAGGCGCAACTTCCTGCAGTGCTGCCGCGACCTGATGGATCTCGACGTGGATTTCGAGCGCGGGCTGGTGAAGTTCGGCGAGCGCGAGGTGTGGGTCCGGGCCTATCCGCTGCCGATCGACCACCAGGCCACCCGCCAGATCGCGCAGCGCGTGCAGGTGCGCGAGTTCGAGGAGGAGCTGCTGCGCCGCCGCCGCGACTTCCTGATCCTGCGCGTCGACCGCGCCGACCTGAGCAAGAACGTGCTGCGCGGGTTCTCCGCGTTCGACCTGTTCCTCGAGCAGCACCCGGAGTTCTCGGAGCGCGTGACGTTCATGGCGCAGCTGATGCCGTCGCGTACGGACGTGCCGCAGTACGCGGAGTACCTCGAGCGAATCGAGGCGCTCGTGGCGGTCGTCAACCACCGCCACGGCACGCCCGACTGGATGCCGATCCAGCTGAAGCTGCGCGACGACCTCGACGAGGCGATGGCCGCCTACAAGCACTACGACGTGCTGCTCGTCAACGCGATGTTCGACGGCATGAACCTCGTCGCGAAGGAGGGACCGATCGTGAACGAGCGCGAGGGCGTGTCGATCCTCTCGGAGAACACCGGCGCGCACGAGGAGCTGGGCGAGTTCGCGCTGTCGGTCAACCCGTTCGACATCCAGGAGCTGGCCAACTCGATCTACGCGGCGCTGACGATGGAGCAGCGCGAGCGCCGTCGCCGCGCCGAGGGGCTGGTGCAGATCGTCACCTCGCGCGACCCCGGAGACTGGATCGACGAGCAGCTCGCGGACATCCGCGCGAAGGCTCGCGCACAGTAGCGAGGTGACATCCTGCGGGCTGGCGGCGGGCATCGCTCGCGCGAACCGCTACTCTTTCGCGCAGCGACCGATATGACCCTGCCCGCACCCACATACGATCTCGTTCTCCTCCTCGACCCTCGGGCCGAGGAGCCGACCCGCGCGAATATCGTCGCCGACACCCGCGCGGCGATCGAGGGCCAGGGCGAGCTGCTGCGCCACGACGAGTGGGGCGAGCGTCCGCTGACCTACCCGATCGAGAAGCAGCCGACCGCCGAGTACCACCTGCTGCAGTTCCACGTCGGCGACACCGAGCTGCTCAAAGGCCTCGACCGCACGCTGCGGATCACCGATGGCGTGGTGCGCTTCCGGATCGTCAAGCTGAAGCCCGGCGTGCCGGACGCCCCCGACATGCGCTCCACGGCCACGCCGCCGGCGCGGCACAGCGAGCCCGAGTCGCACGAGGAGTTCGCCTCCGAGTCCCCGGCGCTCGCTGACATACCGGTCGCCGAGCCCGCCTAGCTTCTCCAGGGCGGCGCCGTCACAGACCCGCTCGCGCGTTGGGACTTATGAACGCGACGAACGGGTAATAAGATCATCGACCTATGAGCTGGGCTGCCGAAGACATGAGCGACCGTGCAGGGGCACCGCCGCCGAAGGCGATGGTCCGGACCGACGTGCTGCGCGCGTCGCCGCCGATGTTCGACTCGCGCGCGCTGGACGCGCTCTCGCGCGTGCACCCGGCGGTGCCGGTGTTCATCTTCGTGCCTGCGATCGCCGCGATGGCGGCGTGGGGGCTGTCGGATCTGGGACTCGTGAGCGTGATCGGCCTCGCGCTGGCGGGCTACGCGCTGTGGACGCTGTTCGAGTACTGGCTGCACCGGCTGGTGTTCCACTTCGAGCCCGAGGACGGCCTCGGGGCGCGTCTGCACTGGATCATCCACGGCGTCCACCACGACCACCCCAACGACCCGCTGCGGCTCGTGATGCCCCCCGCGGTGAGCGTGCCCCTGGCGGCCATGGTGTTCGCGGTGCTGTATCTGGTGTTCGGCGAGCGCTACGCGCCCGCGCTCGGCGCGGGCTTCTTCACGGGCTATCTGATCTACGACATGATGCACTACTACCTGCACCACTTCCGCCCGCATGGGCGCCTGGGCAGGATGCTGCGCGAGCGGCACATGCGCCACCACTTCCAGGACGACACGCGCGGCTTCGGGATCAGCGCGCCATACTGGGACGAGGTGTTCCGCACCTCCACGCGCACGAAGCGATCCTCGCAATGAGCGGGGTGAGCTGGGCGCGGCGCTCGCATAGCGCCCGAAGGCCGGTCTAGACTCGAAGATCGACCTTCACGCAGACAAAGGTGCGAGAACCGCACGAGCAACAAGCCGAAAGGAATAGCCCATGGCTGGCACCAACATCAACCGGGTCGTGCTCACCGGAAACCTGACCGCCGATCCCGAGCTGCGCTCGCTCCCCAGCGGAACGTCCGTGTGCGAGCTTCGCGTGGCCTGCAACGGTCGCCGCAAGGATCAGGCCACCGGGGAATGGGTCGACAAGCCCAACTACTTCAACGTCAAGGTGTGGGGCCCGCAGGGCGAGAACGCCGCGCGCTACCTCTCCAAGGGACGGCCCGTGGCGCTCGACGGTCGCCTCGATTGGCGCGAGTGGGAGGCGCAGGACGGGACAAAGCGCCAGACAATCGATATCATTGCCGACTCGGTGCAGTTCCTGGGTTCGCGTGACGATGCCTCCGGCGGGGGCGGATTCGCCGGCAACGGAGCTTCCAGGGGTAGCGACGTCCCGGTAGACGAAGGGGACTTTCAGCCCGCACCTGTCGCCAGCGGAGCAGGCGACGACGACATTCCGTTCTAGCCAGACAGCGAGGTCTTTGTGTTTTCCACCGTAACCATGCCTGATCGTAACCGCAGTTGCGGCGGAGGAATCTGATGGCCAAAGCACGCGGTCGCGGCAAGCCGGTTCGTCGCAGGGACAAGAAGGGCGCCGCCGGCAGCGGGCGGCGCAAGCCCTGCCAGCACTGCCGCGACAAGGTCGACCAGGTCGACTACAAGGACGTCAACTCGCTGAAGAAGTTCATCTCCGAGAAGGGCAAGATCCGCTCGCGTCGGATCACGGGCTCATGCCGTCGCCACCAGGTGCAGATCGCGCGCGCGGTCAAGCGGGCGCGCGAGCTGGCGCTGCTGCCGTATGTGAACGAGGGGGGACGCGAGGACAGCCCCCGTCGTGAACGCGGCGATCGCGGCGAACGCTAGGGGTCACGGTGCCTGAAGCGATTCTTCTCAAGGACGTCGACGAGCTCGGCGAGCAGGGCGCGGTGGTGGACGTCTCCAAGGGCTACCTGCGCAACTACCTGCTGCCGCGTCAGCTGGCGCAGCCGGCGACGAAAGGCGCGATCGAAACGATCCGCCAGCGCCAGGCGGCGGCCGAGCGGATGGCGCGCGAAGCGGTGGAGAAAGCGCAGGAGAACGTCAACCTGCTCAACCGCACGGTGCTCACGATCCCGCAGCAGGCGGGCGCGGACGGGCGGCTGTTCGGGTCAGTCACGGCGCAGGACATCGCGAGCGCGATCCGCGAAGCGCGTGGGCTGCGGATCGACAAACGTGGGGTGCATCTCCCCGAGCCGATCAAGAACGTCGGCACGTACATGGTGGTGGTCGAAGTGGTCGACGGCGTGACCGCGACGATTAAGACCATGGTCGTAGCCAAGAAATAGGCGCTGCCGAGAACTGCAACCGGGTGTAGCCGGTCCGTCTTTGGCTGCTGCGAACATGTGTTCGTGACGACGTCGCATCTTTTCGCGCCGCATTTGCGGGAACAACCTTCCGGCCGTGCCCGGGCGCGGCCTAGACTCGGCACGACATGGCCATAAGCGCCGTATCCACATCCAACGGCACAGCGAGCGGCTCCACGGGCGCGATCACGCCGCCGCACAACCTCGACGCCGAGCAGTCGGTCCTCGGCGCGATCCTGCTCTCAGATCGCTCGCTGTACGCGCTGGTGATCGAAGAGGGGTTGCGCGCGGATGACTTCTACCGCGAGCGCCACGCGCTGATCTACGAGGCGATGCTCGCGCTGTACAACGAAAGCGAGCCGGTGGACGTGCTGACGGTCACCGACCGCCTGCGCCAGGCGGGCAAGCTCGAGGACGCTGGCGGAGCGGCGACGGTGGACGAGCTGACGGGCGTGGTGCCCGCGGCGGGACACGCGCGCCGCTACGCGCAGATCGTGCGCGAGAACGCGCTGCTCAGGCGGCTGCTGAAGACCTCGTATGAGATCCAGGAGAGCGTGCTCGGCCACGACGCGGCTCCGCGCGAGCTGGTGGAGCAGGCGGAGAAGGCGATGCTCGAGGTCGCGCGCGACGATCGCCAGCAGGACTTCCGCGCGATCGAGGAAGTGCTGCACGAGGAGCTCGACAAGATGCACCGGCTCTCGCTCGAGGGCACGTCGCTGACGGGCACGCCCTCCGGCTTCAAGGACCTGGACGAGATCACCGGCGGCTTCCAGCCGGGCAACCTGATCATCATCGCTGCGCGCCCCGCGATGGGCAAGAGCGCGCTGGTGTGCAACATCGCGGAGAACGCGTCGGTGGAGCACAAAAAGCCGGTAGCGCTGTTCTCGCTGGAGATGGCCGAGGCTGAGCTCGCACAGCGCTTCGTGGCCTCGCAGGCGCGCATCAAGGGCGAGGAGCTGCGCAAGGGCCGCGTATCCGAGCAGCGCTGGCCGAAGATCCTCAACGCGAGCCAGCGCCTCGCGGCCGCGCCGCTGTGGGTGGATGACTCCAGCGACGTGGGCATGCTGGAGATACGCGCGAAGGCCAGGCGTCTGCACAGCCAGTGCGAGGGCGGGCTGGGCTTGATCATCATCGACTACCTGCAGCTGATGCGCACCGACAGCCGCTACGACAGCCGCGTGACGGCGGTGGGCGAGCTGAGCCGTGGGCTGAAGATCCTCGCGCGCGAGCTGGGGGTGCCGGTGATCGCGCTGTCGCAGCTCAGCCGCGCGGTGGAGACGCGCCCGGACAAGAAGCCACAGCTGTCGGACCTGCGCGAGAGTGGAAACCTGGAGCAGGACTCCGACCTGGTGATGTTCATCTACCGCGACGAGTACTACAACGAGGACTCCGAGCGCCCCGGCGAGGCGGACCTGATCATCGCGAAGCATCGCAACGGCGCCGTGGGCAAAGTCACGCTCACGTTCCAGAAGGAGTACCCCAAGTTCATGAACTACGCGGGGGAGCGCTACGAACAATGAGGCAGGAACCGTTCACGGTTCACTCGCGGTTGACGGGCGAGCGGGCAAGTGAGGAACGCTGCTCGCTGGGCGTGTGCGACGGCAGCGGCTTCGTGATCGACGAGGCGACGAACACGGCCAGCGACTGCGCGTGTCGCGCGGCGCGGATCGCGGGCGCGCGCACGAAGAGCCTGGAGGGGCGGATCCCGCGCCGCTACAGGGGCGTGTCGTTCGACCGCCCGCCGGTGAGCGACATCGCGCGGACCGCGCCCGATCAGATCCGCTCGGTGCGCCGCTACGTGGGCGCGATCGAGGCGAACGTGGACGCTGGCAAGGGGCTGTGGATCCAGGGCGACGTGGGCACGGGCAAGACGACGCTTGCGATGCTCGTCTCCAAGGCGGCGCTCGACGCGGGCCGCTCGGTGGCGATCTATTCGCTGCCGAGGCTGCTGAACCTGTTACGCGAATCGATGGACTCCGACAAGGGCATGGTCGACTTCATGGACCGCCTGACCGCCGTGGACCTGCTCCACCTGGACGATCTCGGCGCGGAGAACCAGACGGATTGGGTGCTCGAGCAGCTGTATTCGATCGTCAACTCGCGCTACGAGGCGGAGCGCGCGATCGTGGCGACGACCAACCTGATGCCGGACGAGCTGTCCGAGCGGCTGGGCGCACGCACGGTCTCGCGGCTGGTGGAGATCTGCGGAGACCTGATCCCGCTGTACGGCGAGGACAAGCGGCGCGAGTTCCGCGCCGAGGCGCCGGAGCCCGCCGGGCGCGTCTTCTGAGCGAGCCGATCCTCGAGCGTCCGTAAACTCCACTGAGCGATGCCAGGCATAGTGATAGTCGGCGCCCAGTGGGGCGATGAGGGAAAGGGCAAGATCACCGATCTGCTCGCCGAACACGGCGACGCGGTGGTGCGCTTCCAGGGCGGCAACAACGCGGGCCACACGATCGTCCGCGGCGACGTGGAGTGGAAGCTGCACCTGATCCCCTCGGGCATCCTCTACCCGGGCAAGCTGTGCGTGATCGGCAACGGCGTGGTGATCGACCCGAAGGTCCTGATCGGCGAGCTGGATGGCCTGCGCGCGCGCGGCGTGGACGTGGGCGGGCTGCGCATCTCCTCGAACGCGCACCTGATCATGCCCTACCACATGCTCCTGGACTCAGCCGGCGAGACGAAGCTCGGCAGCCAGCAGATCGGCACCACTCGCCGCGGCATCGGCCCGTGCTACGCGGACAAGGCCGCGCGCCTGGGGATCCGCGTGCAGGACCTGCTGGACGAGAAGATCCTGAAGAAGAAGATCGTCGCGGCGATGGAGCCGAAGCGGCTGTCGTTGCGCCCGTTCGAGAAGGACCCCACGCTGGACCTGCACACGATGGTGGAGGAATACCTCGTGTTCGGCCACCGTCTCGAGCAGCACATCGCGGACACGGCGAAGCTGATGTGGCAGATCCTCGACGAGCAGAAGGTGGTGATCCTCGAGGGCGCGCAGGGCGCGATGCTGGACATCGACCACGGGACGTATCCGTTCGTGACCTCCTCCAACCCGCTCGCCGGCGCCGCGTGCGTGGGCAGCGGCATCGGGCCGAGGGCGATCGACGAGGTGTGGGGCATCTCCAAGGCGTACACCACGCGCGTGGGCGCGGGCCCGTTCCCGAGCGAGCTGCACGAAGAGATGGGCGAGACGATCCGCTCACGCGGCGGCGAGTTCGGCACGACCACAGGCAGGCCCCGGCGAACCGGCTGGCTGGACCTCGTGGCGCTGCACTACGCCGCGCGGCTGAACACGATGACCTCGCTCGTCATCACCAAGCTCGACGTGCTTTCGGGCCTCGACCGCATCCAGGTGTGCACGAGCTACGAAGGCAGCGAAGGCGCGGAGTTCGAGGACTTTCCCTACCACCAGACGGTGCTGCACCACACGACCGCCAAGCTCACCGAGCTGCCCGGCTGGAAGGAGGACCTCGGCGAGTGCCGTACGCTCTCCGATCTGCCGACCGGCGCGCGCGAGTACCTCGACTTCATCGCCGAGCACATCGGCGTGGAGATCGCGATGATCGGGGTCGGGCCGGGCCGGGAGCAGGTCGTTTGGACGGAGGCGGGGAAGCGGACGATCATCGCGGGGAGTGCAGTAGCCTGAGCCACCTCGAGGTGGGCGGGACTTGTACCTGAGTGAGTTGGACACCGAGATGGCAGCTAGGCTGTTATCGCAATGACTACCTATGAGTTGATCGAGCTGGCCGGACGGCGTCTAGCAGACGCCGCCGCATCACCAGCGCGCGTGATCCTCTTTGGATCGGCTGCGCGAGGCGAGCTGACACGGGACAGCGACCTGGATTTCCTGGTCATCGAGCAGGAGGTCGAGAACCGCGTGGCCGAGGCCGTGCGTCTGCGTGATGCAGTTGGGCGCATCGGCTGGCCGGTTGACGTGATCGTCATGGATGAGGATCTGGCGGCACGACGGGCGAAGGTTCGCGGAACAATGGTTCATCACGCTCTGCGAGAGGGCCGGGTCGTTGCCAGCTCCCAGCCCTGAGCAGTACGAGTATGCAGGGGTCCTGCTTGAGCGCGCCAAGAGCGACCTCGGGGCCCTAGGCGTGCTCATGGCCAACGAAGACATGCTTGATGATGTCGTTGGCTTCCACGCGCAGCAAGCGGTCGAGAAGGCACTGAAGGTCGTGCTCGTTCTCGGGGACATCGATTTCCCTCGCTCGCACGATCTTCGCGAGCTGACAGGCCTGGCCTTGGACAACGGCATTGCAGTCCCTGAGTCCATCCAGGAAGCACGCTGGCTTACGCCATGGGCAGCTCAGCTCCGCTACGAGATGGTCGAGCCGCTCGACCGCGACGCGGCCCTATCCGTCTCGGCCGACGCTGTCGAGTGGGCAGGAAGGCTACTTGGACCACTAACGAGCGAGTAGCTCACCGAGCTGCCCGGCTGGAAGGAGGACCTCGGCGAGTGCCGTACGCTCTCCGATCTGCCGACCGGCGCGCGCGAGTACCTCGACTTCGGCGTGGAGATCGCGATGATCGGGGTCGGGCCGGGCCGGGAGAAGGTCGTTTGGACGGAGGCGGGGAAGCGGACGATCATCGCGGGGAACGCCGCTACGGAGCAAGTCTGAGCCCAGCCGCCTCGCCCTCGAGGCGGCTGTAGAAGTCAGCACCGCCCCGCCGGCGGCCTCAGCCCGATCCTCGGTCGGAACCGGACATTCGACCTATTGGACTTTCGCGGGAGGTTGTGGTACAACCGCAATTTTCATGCACACTCATCGAATGGAGTAGTCAAATGAAACGATTAGCCACTATTCGCGGCGGCGTAGCTGTAGCGCTGATGCTTGGCGTCGTCGTAGCAACCGCCTCGAGCACCGACGCGAGCCCGGGTCAACTCGGGGTGTACATGCGCAAAGGTCTATCGCTCGAGCGCGCCCGGGTCGCTCTTGCAACTCAGGCTAGCGTTGAAGGGGGCGAGCTCCCGCTGAAGCTCGAAAAGACTCTTGGCGCGAGCTTTGCCGGTGTGTGGTTCGAACCCAGCACAGGGAAGTTCTGCATCGGCGTGGTGTCGAATGCGAGCCGGCCCGTCGCTGAACGGGTTGTCGCGCAGGCGGGCCTTGCCGGCGTCGTGAGCTATGTCTCGGTTCGTTCGACGTGGGCCCAGCTCATGAGCACCAAGGGCGAGTGGAACCTAAAGCTCGCACGCCTGGGAGGACGAGAGTTCTCTACGGGCCTGACGGCGTCGCACAACGCGGTCTCGGTGACACTGAGCTCGGCTGTCGCTGTGCACGAGCGGGCGCTCCTTGAGCGCGAGGCCGCCGGCTCTCATGTGAACGTGGCGATCACGGTCGTACCCCGGAAGGAGCTTGTAATCCACGCCAACAACTCACAATGCGAATTCAAACGTGCGGAAGCGTATTGCAGCAAGCCGATCACGGCGGGGGTCCTGATCACCACCTTAAACAACGCTAAACCACCCAACGATTACTGCACGGCAGGACCGCTGGCGATCTTATCCACTCCGTTAACTTTAGCGGCGGAATTAGAGACGTTTCTCATCACCGCGGGTCACTGTACGAAAGAAACGATGAAATGGTTCACCGCGACTCATCCTGGCAAAGAAGTCAAAGAAATCGGTCCGACTGTGAAGGCCTTATTTGACTTATTTGGTGACTACGGGAGCATCGCGGTAGGTCCAAACTGGCTGCAAGCTGGAACGACGCCGGCGCTTGCTCAAATCACGAACTATCAAGACAACGGCTTACGCGAAGCTCGGAATGTAATCGGGGAAGCCGCGAGCGTGCAAAACCTCTCGTTCTGCAAACAGGGTGCTACATCTTTCGAACAGTGCGGCATAATCACGAGCGTCAATCAGTTAGTGGTCGTCGAAAATCAAGGCGTACCCCAAGACATAGACGGTCTCGTGGTAACAAAATCCTGCGCTGAACCAGGCGACAGTGGTGGGCCATACGCGACGTTACCGGAAGGTAATTCGGTACGCATCCTCGGTACTGAAGTGGGCAGCCCAAAACAGACATGCGTAGGATTATTCTGCCCCACCTGTACAACCGTTTACGAGCCGATCAAAACCTCGCTTACGGGACTCGGATTGACCCTCCTGACAACCGCAAACCAAACGCGACACAAATTCCCATGAGAGCCCGAACCAAAGGACTTTGGCAGACGGCCTAGAGCGTTTGAACAAGGGTCGTCCCGGGCGCGTCCCGGGACGACCCTGTTGTCGGGCGCTGGACGTCGCCCATCTCGTGGCCGACGGGGTACCCTGACGAGTGAGCCGCGTTGATTGCCAGGGCTATGCTGATGGGCCGTGCAGGAATCGAACCTGCAACCTTGGGCTTAAGAGGCCCCTGCTCTGCCGGTTGAGCTAACGGCCCGAGAGCTGGCCGGTGCGAGAAACGCCCGGCTCGCCAGCGATTCTACCCAAGCTGGGCCTTCCCCCGTACCCTCAGAACACGACGGTGCGTCGGCCGTCCACGATCACGCGGTCGTCGAGGTGCAGCGCGACGGCGCGCGCGAGCACCAGCCGCTCGACATCGCGCCCCACGCGCTCGAGGTCGTGGACGGTCTGTTGGTGGTCCACGCGCACGACGTCCTGGTCGATGATCGGCCCGTCGTCGAGCTCCTCGGTGACGTAGTGGGCGGTCGCGCCGATCAGCTTCACGCCGCGCTCGCGCGCGCGACGGTAGGGGTCCGCGCCGGCGAACGCGGGCAGGAAGGAGTGGTGGATGTTGATCGCGGGCATGCCCATGCGCGCGAGGAAGTCGCCGCTGAGGATCTGCATGTAGCGCGCCAGCACGAGCAGCTCGGCGGCGCCGTCCAGCAGGTCGAGCATCGCCCGCTCCGCCTCCTGTTTGCGCCCCGACTCGACGGGCACGTGGTGGAAGGCAACGCCCGCCGCGGCGCACTCGGGCTCTAGGTCGGGGTGGTTGGAGATCACGGCGACGATCTCCGCGTCGAGCTCGCCGCGGCGCCAGCGCCACAGCAGGTCCTGCAGGCAGTGGTCGCGGCGCGAGACGAGGATCGCCATGCGGCGGCGCTCGCCCCACCAGCGGATCTCGCGGTCCATGCCAAAGGGCCTTGCGACGTCCTCGTCGAAGCTCGCCAGGAAGGCGTCGCGGTCGCCCGCGCCGTCGAGGTGGAACTCCGTGCGCAGGAAGAACCTCCCGCCGGTGGGGTCGGAGGAGTACTGGTGCGAGGAGACGATGTTGGCGCCGCGCTCCAGCAGGAAACCCGACACCGCCGCGACGATTCCGGGTCGGTCAGCGCAGCCGAGCAGCAGGCGGGCCGTGTAGCGGGGGGCGTCCTGGTCCTGCTGCTGCGAGTCGCCGCCGTCTGCCGTGATGGGAGCCTCCATGCGGTCCATACGGCGCCCGGCGGGCTATTTCGTTTTGACGCTCGTGGTGCTCGTGATTTTCGACGTGGTCGACGGCGCCGCCGTCTGCGTTTCGCCCTTCGCCTGCTTCTTCAGTTCGGCGAGCTGCTTCTTCAGACCCTTGCGCTGAGCGGCCGGCGCGAGGCTCACGGCCTTAGCCGCGGAGAGGTCGCCGACGCGATCCTCGTGGGCTTTGTACGCGTAGACGGCCAGCTGGCCGTAGTAGGACGCCGTTGGGCGGTCGGTGACGACGATCTGCAGCACTTCGACGGCTTTTTCGGGCTGGTTGAGCCCCCCTTCCCCGTACACGTTGAGCATCAGCTGCGCTAGTTCCGCGCTGGGCTTCTTGGGGTTGAGCGCGATGTAGCTGTTCCACGCGTGCGACGCGCGGATGTACAGGTCGCGACCCTGGCTCGTCACCACTCCCTGGGGCGTCGTGAATTCTTCGCCGCCCGCTTCGTGCAGCAGGTTTTTCGCGAGTTCTTCCCACGCGCTCAGGTTGCGCGGCTGCTGTTTGGTGATCTTTTCGTACTTCTTGATCTTGCTGGCGAAGCTCGCGGCGTTCGAGCCTTCGTTGTTCGTCGCCGCGCTGAACAGCCCGCCGCCGCCGAAGCTGCCCACGCCGAAGCCGACGAAGCCGACGCCCATCAGCAGCGCGAGGCCGATGTAGATCACGCGCACGACGCGGCGACGGCCGCGACCTCTCAGGTCGAACAGCATCAGTCCGAGAGCCTCTTGTCCACGTGGTCGATTATCTGCTGCACGGTTGGTTGCGCTGGGTCATGCGTTGACGACGACGGTCCCCCGCCCGGCTCTCCGCCGCCATCGGGCCTGCGGCTGGCGTCGTCTGGGACTTCGCCTCCGACTGGCTTGATGAGCGTAGCGAGAAGAATACTCGCCTCATACAACACGTACAGCGGCACCGTCTCGAGCACCAGCGTGACCGCGTCTCCGGGCAGGAACGCCGCGACGGTCGCGCACGCGAGCAGCGCGTAGCGGCGCGCGCGGCGCAGCTGGCGCGGCGTGACAAGGCCGAGGCGCGTGGCGCCGAGGATCAGCACGGGGATCTGGAAGACGACGCCCATCGCGAGCAGCACGGTGGAGGCGAAGCTGTAGAACGTGCTCGCCTGGACGAGCACGTTGAACTCGCTGGAGTTGAAGTTGACGAAGAAGCGCACCGCCGCGGGGAGCACGATGAAGTAGCCGAACGCGACGCCCGCGGCGAACAGGAACGGAACGGCCGTCAGAAGCGGCGTCGCCGCTCGTCTCTCACTCGGCTTCAGCGCGGGCAGGACGAAGCCGTAGATCTCGTACAGGATCACCGGCAGCGCGAGGATCAGCGCGAAGTACAGCGACACGGTGATCGTGGTGGTGAACGGCTCGCCCACGCCGAGCGTCACGGGCTTGTCGCCCACGGCGTCGCGCGGGATCTTCGCCACGTCTGCCTTCAGCGCGGCGAGCAGAGGCTGCAGCTGGGCGCGGGCGCTCGCCGTGAGGCCGCTGCCGGGCTTGGCGAGCAGGGCGAGCGCGCCGCGGGTGTCTTCGGCGACCTTGACCACTCCTTTCTGTGCGAGCACCGCCTGGCCGGCCGTGCCCTCGCCCCTGGCGACCTGCTTGCGCGTCTGCGAGGTGAGCGGTTCGTTGATGATCTTCAGCAGCGCGTGG
This sequence comes from uncultured Solirubrobacteraceae bacterium, assembly GCA_963813055.1. Lineage (GTDB taxonomy): Bacteria > Actinomycetota > Thermoleophilia > Solirubrobacterales > Solirubrobacteraceae > Palsa-744. The sequence goes on along the minus strand of CAWEXM010000002.1, from coordinate 350,607 downwards.
TTCTGCCACAGGCAGAAGCCGAACGCCACCGCGAGCACGGCGCCGCTGATCATCAGGCGGGTGCGCAGCTCGTCGAGATGGTCCACGAGGCTGAGCCGCTCCTCGGGGCCGATCGTGCGGATCGCGCTGACCATGGGCCTCATGAACCTACCACCGCGCTAAAGCCCGTTCGTCCGCGCGTCGATGACAGCCTGGAAGCGATATGGACAACGGCAAAGACCACAACGTGCAGCACCCCCTCCAGCCGTCGGGCAAGGACCAGCTGCACCTCGTCTACGGGGAGCACGCGGCGGCGGGGAGCGTCTGCCCGCCGGACCAGCTGCACCTGTGCTTTCACTGCTCCGGCGAGCTCGTGTACCCGCTTGACTGGTCGGAGGAAGGGCCCCGCCACTGGCGGATCGTGCTGCGCTGCCCGGAGTGCGAGTCACGTCGCGAGGGCGTCTTCGATCAGACGTCTGTGGAACGCCTGGACGACGAGCTGGACCGCGGCTCGAGCGCGCTGCTGGGCGATTTGCGGCGCATGACGCACGCGAACATGTCGGATGAAATCGAGTTCTTCGTGCGCGCGCTCGACGCCGACCTGATCACCCCCTCCGACTTCTAGCGTCGGCGCGAGCTTTCGCGCGGCGTCGGCTTCAGCGGTAGCGCTCGACGACCGAGTCGGCGACCAGCGCCAGCAGCGCCGAGCGTCCGGCTGGCAGCGCGGCTGGCAGCAGCGCCTTCGCCTTCGCGACGATTGCGAGCGCTCGCTGGCGGGCGTCATCTAGGGCGCCCGTGGCGGCGATGCGGTCGCACAGCGCCTCCACCTCTTGGCGCCCATCCGTTCCGTCGAGCGCTTCCATGTCTATCCGAGCCAGCTCTGGGTCGCGTTCGCGCGCGAGGATGAACGGGAGCGTGACGGTGCCGTCGAGCAGGTCGGTGCCGCGCGCCTTGCCGGTGCGCTCCACGGGCCCCGACACGTCGAGCACGTCGTCGAGGATCTGGAAGGCCAGCCCGATCTGCCGCGCGAACCCGCCGAGCGTGTCGGCGAGCTGCGTCGAGCCGTCGAGCGCGACGAGCGCGCCCAGCCGGCACGCGGCCTCGAACAGCGCGGCGGTCTTCAGCTCGCAGCGCGTGAGGTAGCGCTCGACGGCGACGTGAGCGGCGTAGGCGTCCTCGCGCTGGAGCAGCTCGCCTTCGGCGAGCGCCGAACTGGCGCGGGAGAGCGCGTGCAGTTGCGTGGCGTCCTCGTTGCGCGCGAGCTCCGCGAACGCGCGCGAGAACAGCAGATCGCCCGTGGCGATGGCGACCCGCCGTCCCGCGCTCGCCGCCACGGTCGGGTGGCCGCGTCGCAGGCCCGCGCCGTCGATCAGATCGTCGTGCACGAGCGTGGCGGAGTGCACGAGCTCGACCGCGACGGCCGCGCGCAGCAGGCGTTGCTCGCCATCGGGCGTCGCCTCGGGCCCGCCGGCGGACTCGGCTGCGAGCAGGACGAGCAGCGGGCGCAGGCGCTTGCCGCCCGCGAGCACGGTGGCGTGGGCGTGCGTCGCGAGGGGGGCGCCAGCCTGCTCGGTGACGCGCGCGAGGTGGCGCTCGGCGCGAAGCATCCGCTCGCGCAGCGCGCGCCCGCCACGTTCCAGGATCGCGTCGAGACCGTCGGCGCCGTCCACGGACGCGCTCGCGGCGGGGCCGTCGAGCACGCTCATCAGCGCTCCTCGCGCCCCACCGTTCCAGAGTGGATGGCGACGATGCCGCCGGCGAGCAGGACGTAGCGGATCTCGCTGAGGCCCGCGCGCTCCATCTCGCCGGCGAGCGCCGCGGGACCGGGAAAGCGTTTGACGGAGTTGGGCAGGTAGGTGTAGGCGTCGGCGATCGTGGAGTCGGCGTCGGTGCCGCGCATCCGCGCCGCGAGCCCGCCAGCGTGGCCCGCCACGCGTCCGATCACGGGGACGATGCGGTCGAACCACATGCGGTAGAAGAGCGACAGGGGAGCGCGCGTGGGCGTGGTGATCTCGAGCACCACGACCCGCCCGCCGGGGCGCACGACGCGCGCCATCTCCGCAAGGCCGCGCCCGAGGTCGTCGAAGTTGCGCGCGCCGAAGCCCACGGTGACGGCGTCGAAGGAGTTCTCGGCGTAGGGGAGCGCGGTCGCGTCGCCCCATTCGAAGCGCGGCCGCACGCGCCGGGCGTCCTCCTTGGCGGCCTTGACGCGCGCGCGGTCGAGCATCGCCTCGGCGAAGTCGCTACCGATCACCTCGCCGTCCGGCCACACCCTACGCGCGAGCTCCAGCGCGAGATCGCCCGTGCCGGTGGCGACGTCCAGCACGCGGTTGCCGGGAGCGACGTGCGCCTCGTCGGCGGCGCGTTCGCGCCAGCGATGGTGCAGGCCGGCGGTCATGGCGGTGTTCAGCGGGTCGTACACGCCGGCGATGCGGTCGAACATCGAGCGGACCTGGCCCGCTTCGAGCTGCCCGGCGCCGTCTTGCAGACGAGCAGGCACGGCCTGGCTACTTGAGCTGGGCGAGGAAGTTGACGATCGCGGTGAACTTCTGCGGCGGCAGGTTCTTGAACGACGGCATCGGCGCGGTGGGGTTCACCAGCGTACGCGCGATTCCCTGCCGCGGCAGGCGCGCGCCGATGTTGGAGAGGTTGGGGCCGGGGCCCGCGTTGCCGTTCTCGCCGATCTTGTGGCACGCCAGGCAGCCCGTCTGCGCGACCACCTTCGCGCCCGCTTCGTATTCGGTCAGCCGCTTGCCGCCGGCGTGGACGACCGCCGCGGGCGTCGTCATTTCGATCGCCGTGGGGGAGCCCGCGTTGGCTCCCTGGTAGGTGAGGAACGCCATCGCGCCGATCACGAAGATGCCCGTGGTCGTGGCGATCGGGCGGCGCTCGGGGCGACGCTCGGGGCCGCGGTCGTAGAACGGCAGCAGGAACAGCAGGATCATGCACAGCGTGGGCACGCCGATCGTCGCCATGTCGACGAGGCTCGTGGGCTTGATGACGCGCAGGAGCTCGAAGAGGAAGAAGAAGTACCACTCCGGGCGCGGCACGTACGTGGTCGTGGTGGGGTTGGCCTTCGAACCGAGCTCGGCGCCGAGCACGAGCGACATGGCGATGATGACCGCCATCACGACGACCGCCATGGCGCCGTCCTTGGCGACCGCGTAGGGGAAGAACGGCTTGCCCTGGGCCTTCAGGGTGGCGTACTCGCGGAGGTACTCCTCCTTCTCGCGCTGGTTCACGGGTCTAGACCTCCGACTCGCACAGCTCTGGGCGTTTTTCGGCTTTCTGCCACGGCGGGGCCGTGGTGCCGAGCTTGGCCACGAGGTACAGGTGCGCGCCGATCAGCGCGGCGAGCAGGCCGGGTACGAGCAGCATGTGGATGGCGTAGAAGCGCGACAGCGTGGTGGCGCCGAATTCGGAGCCACCGCGCAGGAAGTCGCTGAGGTAGGGGCCGAGCAGCGGGCCGGTGCCGTTGATGTTGACGCCCACGATCGTGGCCCAGTACGCGCGCTGGTCGAACGGCAGCAGGTAGCCGGTGAAGGACATCGTCATCGTGAGGATCAGCAGCACCACGCCGATCACCCAGTTGAGCTCGCGGGGGTACTTGTACGCGCCGAAGAAGAACGTGCGGCCCATGTGCAGGAACACGAGGATCACCATCACGCTGGAGCCCCACTTGTGCATGCCGCGCACGAACTGGCCTAGGAACACCTCGTTGGTGACGTGGCGGATCGATTCGTACGCGCCGCCGGCAGGGTCGGGGCGGTAGTACATGGCGAGGAACACGCCCGTCATCGCCTGCGAGAGGAACGCGAACATGGTGGCGGAGCCGAGCGTGTAGAACCAGTTGGTGCCCTTTGGCACCTTGCGGAACATCATCCAGCGCGCGGCGCCGCTCAGCGAGGTGCGCTCGTCGACCCAGTCGACGACGTTGATGCCCGCGGCCTGCGCGGACTCGACCGGGCCGAGCTTGCCGTTCTCCCCGGGGCGCGGCGGCGCCTCCTGCAGGGCGGCCGGCATCGGCGGGGCGGGGAGCTTGGGGAGCTTGGGCACGAGGACGACCTAGAGTTTCTGGGCGCCGGGTCGAGACGGGTACAGGTACTGGCCGATGCCGTCGAGCGGCTCGCCGGGGTCGCGGGGGGAGAAGCGGCGCAGCTCGCTGTTGACGCTGAAGCGCGGGCCGACTTCGACGTTTTCGCCGGTCACGCGCGTGTAGAAGCGGTCCAGCGGACGCACGGGCGGCCCGCCGACGCGTGCGCCCTTGAGGTCGTACACGCCGCCGTGGCAGGGACAGATGAAGCGCTCCGCGGCGTCGACCCAGCGCACGGGGCAGCCGAGGTGCGCGCAGCGGCTGGAGATGGCGATGTACGGCGTGTCCTTGTCGTACGGGTCGGTGTCGATTTCGGGGTTGAACTTGCGCACGTATACGGTCGTCTTGCCGGCCTCGCCGATGTTGGCAGCGACGGTGAGGATGACGGGCACGTAGTTGTTGTCCACGAACTGCCCGACGGTGCCGACGGTTTCCCAGTGGTGGGGGGTGCTTTTGAAGATCGGGCCGAGGGCGAAGCCGAGGGCCGGCAGGGCGAAGGAGCTGGCGGCGATGGCGCCCGCGGTGTGGGCGGTGCCCGTCATGAACCGTCGCCGCGTGACGGTCTCGCCCTCGAAGGCGCCGGGGATGCCCCGATCGAGCGTGTACTTGGACTTGTGCTTTGCGCGCTTGTCTGACACCGAGCTACAAACAATATCGAGGCGCGATTCAGGGCGACGCCGGGGCGGCCGCAGCGCTTGTGCGCATCGCCTCGAACGCCCCTGGGTCGGCCGCGACGACGAGCGTCTTGGCGTGGGCGTGGGAGTCGCTCGGGCCCCAGCCGACGGCGCGCGCGCCGGCGGCCCACACCGCCTCGGCGAGCGCCTCGTCGTGGGCGCCCTGGGCGAGCGCGCTGAGCGTGATCGTATCGGCGAGCTCGGCGACGGCGACGGTGTCTCCCAGCGCGACGAGCCGCGCGAGACCTACCGCGTAGAGCCTGTCGCCCGCGAGCAGCCCCAGGTCGGCGTCGGGCGCGTACGTGACGCGCGGCGTGCCGTAGTGGAGCAGGTAGCCCTCGTAGATCGCCTCGATCAGCAGCTCGTACTCCTCGCGGTTGCCGTCCGCGCGCGGGCCACCGGCGGCGAGCTGCGCGGGGCTGGGCGAGCCCGCAGAGCCCACGACAGGCGTCGTCTCGCCGCGCGCGGGCGCGAGCAGCGTGGCCATCAGCCCGCCCTCCTCGCGCAGCAGCGCGCGCAGGCGCTCGAGGCCGCTCGCGCTCATCGCGCGGAGCCCGGCTCGGGGAGCGAGGCGAACGCGGCGGCGGCAGCGGCGAGCGTCTGCTCGAGCTGCTCCTGCGTGTGGGCGAGCGAGGGGAACCACGCCTCGAACTGCGACGGCGGCGGGTAGACGCCGCGCGAGAGCAGCCCCCGGCACCAGGCGGCGTAGGCGTCGAGGTCGCACTCGCGCGCGTCGTCGAAAGAGGCGACGGGTCGCGGGCTGAAGAACACGGTCAGCAGGCCGGGCATGCTCGCCACGTGCACCGCGCGGCCGTGCTCGGAGGCTGCCTCGCGCAGCCCGTGGGCGAGGCGCTCGGTGTAGGCGGCGAGGCGCAGGTAGGCGGGTTCGTCGAGCAGCTCGAGCGTGGCGAGCCCGGCGGCGACCGCGAGCGGGTTGCCGGACAGCGTGCCCGCCTGGTAGACCTCGCCGGCGGGGGCGAGCATGCGCATCAGCTCCGCGCGCCCGCCGAGCGCGGCGGCGGGCAGGCCGCCGCCGAGGATCTTGCCCATGATCGTGAGGTCGCCGCTCACGCCCATCAGCTCCTGCGCGCCGCCGCGCGCGACGCGGAAGCCGGAGATGACCTCGTCGAGGATCAGCAGCGCGCCGTTCGAGTCGGCGCGCTCGCGCAGCAGCTCGAGGAAGCCGGTGGCGGGCGGGACGAGGCCCATGTTCGCGGGCAGCGGCTCGGCGATGAGCGCGGCGAACCGGTGGCGCTCGGTGGCCTGCACGAGCGCGTCGGGGTCGTTCCAGGGGACGACGATCGTGCCGGCGGCGGCGCTGGCGGGCACGCCGGGGCTCGCGGGCAGCGCCTGCGTGGCGAGCCCCGAGCCGGCCTGCGCGAGCAGCCCGTCGACGTGACCGTGGTAGGCGCCGGCGAACTTGAGGATCGGCTCGCGCCCGGTGGCGGCTCGCGCGAGGCGGATGGCGGTCATCGACGCCTCGGTTCCGGAGGACGTCATGCGCACCATCTCCACGCCCTCGATGCGGCGCGCGACCTCGCTCGCGAGCTCGACCTCGCCGACGGTGGGCGCGCCGAAGCTGGTGCCCTTGGCGGCTGCGCGCTCGATCGCCTCGAGCACGGCGGGGTGGGCGTGACCGTGGATGAGCGGCCCCCACGAGCAGACATAGTCGACGTAGCGGTTGCCATCGACGTCGATGAGCTCGGCGCCGACTCCGCGCTCGATGAAGATCGGGTCGCGCCCGATCGAGCGCATGGCGCGCACGGGCGAGTTGACCCCGCCGGGGAGCCTCTCCAGAGCGCGTCTATACAGCTCGGCGGAGCGCGTGTCGGTGAGCGACGCGGTCACGAACGGGCGCTAGGCGTGCGCGCTCTCCCAGTTCTTGAAGTCCTCGGTGAAGTACAGCAGGCGGATCTTCTTGAACTCGGTGGATGAGTACAGCGTGGCGCGCTCGTGGATTCCGGTCTGCTCGGCGATGGCGTCGAGCACGGCGTCGCACTCCTCCTTGGAGCGGCCGTGGGCCATGGTGAAGACGGAGTAGGGCCAGTCCTCGTAGGTGGGGCGCTGGTAGCAGTGGGAGATGCCGCGCACTGCGGCCATGCGGCAGCCGATGTCGAAGATCTGCTCGTCGGGGACCTTCCAGACGCCCATGCCGTTGGCGGAGAAGCCGGCGCGGCGGTGGTAGAGGATCGCGGCGACGCGGCGCAACAGGCCTCGCTCCTGCATCCCGGCGAGGTGGTCGAGCAGGCGCTGCTGTGGCATCCCCAGCTCGGCGGCGGCGGCGGCGTAGGGTTCTGAGACGACGGGCATGTCGCCCTGCAGCGCGCGGATGACGGCGATGTCGAGCTCGTCGTAGGGCTGGGGCTCGAGCTCGATCGGGTCGGCGACCTCGGCGGAGCTGGACAGGGCGTCGGTGCCGCCCTCCATTTCGAGGTCCATGCGGATCTTGAACAGCTTGAGCGTGGGCAGCTGGCGCACGGACTCGGCGCCGGCCTCGCGGGCGAGCACCTCGAGGGTGCCCTCGAGGCCGAGCTTGGAGTCGGGCTCGGTGGCGATGGTGAACCACAGGTTGAAGTCGTGGTTGCGCAGGTAGTTGTGCGACACGCCGGGGTGTTGGTTGATGACGTGCGCGGCGCGGTGTGGGTGCTCGGGGTCGACCTTGGCGGCGACGAGCATGGAGGAGTAGCCGAGCGCGCGGGTGTCGAAGATGGGCGTGACCTGGCGGATGATGCGCTGGTCGAGCAGGCGCTGGACGCGGCTCATGAGGTCCTCCTCGGCGAGGCCGCCGAGCTCGGCGACGTGCCGGTAGGGCCGCGGCGCGATGGGGAACTTGCCCTGCATGAGGTTGAGGATCTTGCGGTCGACGTCGTCGAGCGCGACCGCGGCGCCGTCCTTGCGGCTGCGGAGCTTCGGCGTGGCGGCCTTGGCGCGCTCGGTGTCGGGGCTGTTGCCGATCAACTCTGGTGTGCGAGCCATTGGGCTGCGTCCTTTGCGTGGTAGGTGACGATCGTGTCGGCGCCGGCGCGGCGCAGGGAGGTGAGGATCTCCAGCACCGCGGCCCGCTCGTCGATGTATCCGGCGTCGGCGCCGGCCTTGACCATCGCATACTCGCCGCTGACGTTGTACGCCGCCACGGGCAGGCGGGTGGCTCCCTTGACGGCGCGGATGAGGTCTCCGTAGGCGAGCGCGGGCTTGACCATGACCATGTCAGCGCCCTCCTGCACGTCGAGCAGCGCCTCGCGCACTGCCTCCTGGCCGTTGGCTGGGTCCATCTGGTAGCCGAGGCGGTCGCCGAACGCGGGGGCGGAACCGGCGGCGTCGCGGAACGGCCCGTAGAAGGCGGAGGCGAACTTGGCGGAGTAGGCGAGGATGGGCGTGTCGGTGAGGCCCTCGCCGTCGAGCTCCTCGCGGATCGCGGCGACGCGACCGTCCATCATGTCGGACGGCGCGACGATGTCCGCGCCGGCGCGTGCGTGGCTGACGGCGGTGCGGGCGAGCAGCTCGAGCGAGGCGTCGTTCTCGACGGTGCCGTCCTCGCGCAGCACGCCGCAGTGGCCGTGGTCGGTGTACTCGCAAAGACACACGTCGGTGAGCACGAGCAGCTCCCTCTCCGAGGACTTCGCGGGGACGGCCTGCTTGATGGCGCGCGTGGCGAGCTGCACGACGCCCTCATCGTCCCACGCGCCGGAGCCGCTGGAGTCCTTGTGGGCGGGCACGCCGAACAGCATCACCCCGGCGAGTCCCATCGCGGCGGCGTCCCGGGCCTCCTCGACGGCGGCGGCGATCGACAGCCGCTGGACGCCGGGCATGGTGGCGATCGGCACGCGTCCCGTGCTCGCGCCGCCCTCAGCCGCGATCACCTCGGCGTCGCAGACGAACAGCGGCAGCACCATCTGGCCGGCGCGCAGGTCTGTCTCGCGCACGAGTCCGCGCAGGCCGGCGCTCGCCCGCAGCCTGCGCATGCGCGTCTGTGGAAAGGCCATCGCCTTCGAGGATACCCCGCTCGAGAATCGTTTATGAAAGCGCCTTCGGCGCGCTCGGCGTGCGTGGTGGGGCTACTCGGCGCGCCGCAGGCCGACACGGGCGAGCGCTCCGAACACGGCGGTGAGCGCGGCGAGGTGCGCGAGCGAGCCGCCGAGCGAAGGGGAGGAGCCGTTGACGGCGGCGTCGAGCGCCTGCAGCGAGGCCTTGAACGGGAACGCGAAGGAGACGACGGAGATCGCCTCAGAGAAGGCGCCGGACACTGCGCCGTGGGGGACGAGCGCGAGGAACGCGAGCGGCAGCGACAGCAGGAACGCGAGCAACGAGGACGCTCTGACCTCGCGTGCGAGCGCGCCGATCGCCACGCCGAGGGCGCCGAAGGCGATGGCGCCGAGGGCGAGCGCGAGCAGCCACAACCCCGCGCGCGACCAGTCGAGCGCGACGAATGCGCCGACCCCGGCGAGCATTGCGAAGGCGACGACGAACGCGCAGCCCGCGGCGAGCAGGGCCTTCTCGGCGAGCAGCGCCTCGCGCGAGACGAGGCCGCGCAGCAGCCGCCCGAGGGCGTGCTCTTCGCGCTCGAGCGCGACGCCGCCGGCGGCGAGCAGCACGCAGACGAACATCAGCGAGACGCTGACGGCGACGACGACGGCGAAGTCGTTGAGCGGCGTGCGCCGACCGTGGATGAGCTTGCTGTCGACGCGTATGGGCTGACCGACGGTGGAGAAGACGTTGCGGCTGAGGGAGAGGTTCTGCGCGGCGAAGCCCGCGAACGCCTCGATCCGTTCCAGTTCGGCGCGGTCGTGGCCGCGCGGCTGGCGCTGGATGATGGCGTGCAGCTGCGCGGGGATCTGGTTGAGCCCGATGAGGTTCGGCGGCGCGCCGATGCCGCCGAGGCTGCCTCCGCGCAGCAGCGCGTCGATCGCTTTGGCGGCCGCGCTTTGGATCTGTTCGGAGAAGCTCAGGTTGGCGTGCGCGAGCGCGGAGTCGAGCGTGGAGCGCACGAGCGACTGCTCGAGCGCGTCGCCGTTGTAGAGCACTTCGAGGCCGGCGTGGTTGAGCACGGAGGAGAGCTTCGCGGCGAGGTTGGGCGGGATCACGACGGCGGCGAGCGCGTCGCCGGATTTGACCTTGGCGATCGCCTGCGCGCGCGATGAGACGGGGATCGACTGGACCTGGTTGAACAGCTGCTTGGTGTAGCGGGCGACGTCGACGCGTTCGCTGCCCAGGCTGATCGTGGCGCCGGGCGGAGTCTGGTCGAAGATCGCGACGCGCGGGCGCGACGGGCTGCGCGAGATGGCGAAGCCGATCAGCAGCGCGATCGCGACCGGGTAGACGACGAGCAGCGCGAGCAGCAGCCGCGAACGACGCAGGATGAGGATGTCCTTGCGCAGCAGCGAGATCACGCTGGGCGCTCCGCCGAATCGTCGTCGCGCTGGGCCGTGTCTTCGTCGCGCCGCTTCAGGAACCCCACGAGCGCGCGCTCGAGATCGCCGCCTTCGGTCTGGCCCTGGGTCACCAGCAGCTTGGCGGGCGGCCCGTCGAACAGCAGCCGCCCGTCGGCGAGCACGAGCAGGCGGGTGGCGTGGCGCTGGGCCTCGCTGACGTTGTGGGTGGAGAAGACGACCGTGGTTCCGCGCTCAGCGAGTCCGGCGATGAACGCCCACATGCGCTCGCGCTGGGCGGGGTCGAGCGAGGCGGTGGGCTCGTCGAGCGCGAGCACGGGCGGATCGGCGATCAGGCCGACGGCGACGTTGACGCGCTGGCGGTTGCCGCCGGAGAGGCGCCCAACGGCCTCGTGTGAGCGAGCGCGCAGGCCGGTCTGATCGAGCATCCGCTCGACCGCGGCGGCGGGATCGGCGACCTTCTCCAGACGCGCGAACAGCTGCAGGTTCTCGACGACGGAGAGCTTGGAGTAGAGCGCGGGCTGCTGCGGCGCCCAGCCGACCTCGCCGGGGGTGCGGTTGACCGAGCCGCCGCTGGGCGGCTGCGCGCCGGCGAGGATCGACAGCAGCGTGGTCTTGCCCGCGCCGTTGGGGCCGACGACGGCGATGAGCTCGCCGGCGTCGCCCTGGAAGCTCACGTCGCTGAGCGCCTGGAGGTGTCCGTATCGCTTGGCGAGCGCTCTGACGTCGAGGACGGCGCTCACGGGAGTCCGCGCGGCGCGCTGCCCCACGGCTCGAACGCGATGTGGCGGCTCAGATAGACGGCCGTCTCGCGCAGGATCGAGAGGATCGGCAGCGCGATCAGCGCCCCCACGACTCCGTGCAGCTGCAGACCGAGCAGCAGCGCGAAGATGACGAGCAGCGGGTTTATGCGCAGCGTGTGGCCGAAGATCTGCGGCGCGACGATGTGGCCCTCGAGCTGCTGCATGCCGATGAACGTGAGCGCGACCCACAGCGCGGAGACGGGGTCGCTGAACAGCGCGAGCAGGATCGCGGGCAGCGCGCCGATGATCGGCCCGATGTAGGGCACGAGCTCCATCAGCCCGTAGAAGACCGCGAGCACGACCGCGTATTTGCGCCCGTCGGGGAACACGCCGAGCACGCCGAGCACGTACATGGCGATGCCCGCGGTGGCGCCCATGATGAGGCTGAACAGCAGTTGGCCGCCGACGTAGCGTGCGAGCGCGCTCTGGATCAGCGTGGGGTAGTCGTCGGCCGGGGTGCCGTCGCCGTCGGGCATGTACCTGCGGATGAGCCGCCCGATCGTCTGCCCGTACAGCAGCATGTACACCGACAGGACGAACACGAGCAGCACGTCGAAGCTCGCGCTGACGAGTTCCGTGAGCAGCCCCCCTGCGGAGGAGACGATCGAGCTGGAGCCCTTGGCGAGTTTGTCCTGCAGCGTCTGCAGCGCGGTCTCTCCCTGCTTGATGAACTTGACGTGCAGGCCGTCGTTGTTGAGCGTGTTCTGGAGGTTGGCGAGCGATTTGTTGGCCTGCTCGGTGAGGTGCGGCAGGTTGCGGCTGAACGCGGCCACCTGATCGGAGATAGGGTTGGCGAGCAGCAAGCCGACCCCGCTGAGCATGAGGAAGAACGCGAGATACACGGCCAGCACCGCGAGGCCGCGTGGCAGCCGGCCGCGCTGGACAAACGCGACCGCGGGGTTGAGTATCAGTGCGATGACCGCCGCGACGATGAAGATCACGAGCACTTTGCCCGCCGCTTTCGCGAGCTCCCAGATCGCGAGCAGCGCGAGCGGCAGCAGCACGAGCTGGACCCAGCGCGCGACGACGACCCGCGGAGGCGGGTCCGGCGCGGGCTGCTCGGAGTCCGTCAGCCGCTGCTCCTCGGCGTTGGGCGGCGCCGCGTCGGCGTCCTCTTCCTCCGTGGGCGCCTGGGGGGTCTGCTCGGAGACGCCCGTCACTCTCCTGCCTCCATCGCCAGAGTATGGCTGAGTCGCAGGCGGTCGCCGGGGAGGCGCGCATCCTGTTCGTCGGTGACGTGGTGGGCGGGATCGGCCGCCACACGCTGCTGGACTGCCTGCCGGTGCTGCGCGAGCGCCACGCGCCGACGTTCGTGGTCGTCAACGGCGAGAACGCCGCGGGCGGCCTGGGCATCACGCCGAAGATCGCCAACCAAATGTTCGCCGCGGGCGTGGACGCGATCACGCTGGGCAACCACACCTACCACCGGCGCGAGATCTATCCGTACCTGGAAAGCGACAGTCGGATCGTGCGCCCGGCGAACTTCCTGCGCAGCCAGCCGGGTCGCGGCGTGTGCGTGGTGGAGCGCGACGGCGTGCGTCTGGGCGTGGTGAACCTGAGCGGCAACCTGTATCTGCGCGCGGGCCGTTCGGCGTTCACGGAGATCGAGGTGGCGCTGGGCGAGCTGACGGACGTGGACCACATCCTGGTGGACATGCACGCGGAGGCCACGTCGGAGAAGGTCGCGCTGGGCTGGCACCTGGACGGGCGCGTGACGGCGGTGGTGGGGACGCACACGCACGTGCCGACCGCGGACGCGCGCGTGCTGCCGGGCGGCACGGCGTACATCACCGACGTCGGCATGACGGGCCCGCGGGGCGGCGTGATCGGGGTCAAGCGCGAGCAGGCGATCGAGTCGCTGTTGACGCAGATGCCGATCCGCTTCGAGACCTCCGAGGAGGACCCGTGGCTGATGGGGGCGTTGATCAGCTGCTCGCGAGCGCTGCGGGCAGACTCGATCGAGCCGATTCTGATGCCGCGTCCGCCGGGCGGTGAGTCGGCGAGCTGAAGCGGCCGAGCAGCGCGAGGATCGCGAGCGGGAAGAACCACGGGATGTACAGGTAGAACCAGTGTTCGATCCCGAGCTGCAGCGCGATGATGATCGCCGCGCAGGCTGCTGCGAGGCCGACGAGGTCGGCGCGACGGGGGACGACCGCGAGCAGCAGCGCGAGGGCCACCGCGGCGAGCTCCATCGCCTGCTCGTAGCCGTGCAGGCCGTATAGGCCCCAGACGGAGAACGGCGAGCCGCGGTTGTCCTGGTAGTCGATCGTGCGCTCGTAGAACGTGTGCAGCGAGCTGTGCGTGAGCGCGGGGATGAACGCGACCGCCGCCGTGGCGGCGAAGGCGAGCAGGTACAGCGCGAAGGCGCGCGGGCGACCGCGCGCGCCGATCTGGCGCAGGCCGTCGGTGGCGAGCAGCGGCACGAGCGCGAGCGGCGCGAACTTCGTCAGTCCCGCGAGCGCGGTCAGGGCGCCGCGAGCGGCAGGCGCGAGCGTGGAGCGGTGGCTGGCGGCGAACAGGACGGCGAGCACGAGCACGCCGACGAACGTGTCGTTGGTGTTGCTCTCGAGCGCGAACAGCGTGAATGGGTATGAGACCCACGCGTAGGCGAGCGCGATGCCGAGCGTGGGCCCGCGCATGCGCCTGCCGAGCAGGAACAGCAGCGCGACGGCGAGCAGGTCGAACACGATCGCGGCGGCGTGCGCGGCGGGCAGGTCGTCCCACCTTCCGCTCCAGCCGAAGATCTCGCGGAAGGGGACGTAGGCCTCGTAGTTGAACGGGCCGTACGTGTCGCCGTGTTCGTTTTCGGTGGGCCAGCCGCCGTACAGCGGCTTGCCGTGCACGACGCGCTGCGCGCCGATGACGCCCGCGTAGCCGACGTCGATCACGTTGGAGTCGGTCACGTTCAGCCCGATTCGGAAGCCGATCAGGAACACCACGCCGATCGCGAGCCACGGCGCGGGGACGAGCAGGCGCAGCGGGCGCTGCGCGCTCGAACTGCCGCTGCTGCGGCGTCGCAACAGCGAGAGCATGCGCGCGAGCAGGTACAGCAGCGGCGGGTAGGCGAGCGGGACGGACGCGTAGATGTGGGCGTGGTTGAAGAACGCGAGCGACACGGAGAACGACAGCAGCGCGAGCAGGTCGAGGTGCAGCAGCGAGAACGGCCGGCGGAAGTCGAAGAACGGCACGAAGAACAGAACGCACAGCGGCAGCCACACGTACAGGGCATTGACGTTGCGCCCGAACGCGCCCTTGTAGCCGCGCGCCATCGTCCACGGCACCTGAAAGCCGGTCCACTGTTCGAGCACGCGGCCGGTCGCGTCGTCGATCGTCACCTGGCCGATCTCCCTCTTGCCGCCGCGGGAGAAGTAGCTCACCTGCCAGTGGAACGGGCCCTTGAGGTACGCGCCGCTGTAGGAGCCGCGGTACTGCTTGTGCACGGCGCGCATCTTCGGGAGCGCGGCGGCGATCGCGAGCACGCGGTTGGAGGACAGCTTGCGCCCCTTCGGCGGGGTGTTAGAGGCGATGACGGAGATCGGCGCGTCGGACGCCGTCGCCGTCGAGGCGGTGGTCTTGGCGACCGCCGCCGACGGGACGACGAGCAGGCAGACCAGCACGCAGGCGAGGATTACCGGCGATCGTCGCACCGGGCGAGGTTACAACCCCGAAGTGCGCGAGCACGATCGGCGCGACGTCGCCGATGGTCCACTGCGCGGGCTCGGGGTCGGGCAGTTGCACGCCGCTGAGCACGAGCGCGCCGAGCGAGTCGTTGGCATGCAGCGATCCGTGGCTGCCGCCGCCGACGTGGGCCTGGCGGCCCCAGTCGATGAACTCGTAGCCGGGCGCGGCGGACAGCAGCACGTCGCCGGAGGTGGGGCACGTGAGCGCGGCCCACACGCGCGCGAGCGCGTCGGGATAGGCGGGGCTTGACAGCCGTCCGTCGTGGATGTCTCCGTCGATGGCCGCGAGCGCGCCATCGACGTTCCACGAGGCGCCGCGCGTGTCGCTCACGGGCCCGTCGGGAGCGAAACGCAGCTCGCCGTGACGGGGGCTCGCTACGACGCCCTCGCGGGGACGTTCGTGGGCGTCGCGCTCGAGCCACATGACGAGGTCGACGCCGTCGATGGCGAGCGTGCGGGCGACGACCGACGCGCGCATGGCGTCGCGCTCGGATTGGTGCAGCGCGTAGACCATCGCGGCGCGCTGGGAGGGGCACACGGCGATCCGCGCGCCGTCGCCGTCGCCCGTCTCCGCGGAGCGCGTCGGCGCGAGCACGTCCAGCTCGGCGAGCTCGTCCTGCAGGGCGATCGACGCGGTGACGGGCGCCTGGGAGTGGTCGGCCATGACGATCACGGCGTGCTCGGCGAGGAACTCCTCCACGCCTCCGGCGGCGTTCATGACGCGTGCGAGCTGCAGATCGGCGGCTCCGATCGACTGCACCTGCGCGTCGGGGCCGCGCTTGTGGGAGTGCCAGTCGTTGTCGGGCAGCGACAGCAGCAGGAAGTCGAACAGATCGTGCTCGACCATGTACGCGGAGACACAGCCGGAGTGGCGGTCGCGCACGCCGGGCATCCCCAGCCCGGAGCGGCAGCCGGTGCGCCGCGAGGCGAAGATGTCGGCGTAGAACAGCTCGCGCGGGCCGAGCACGGGGTGGCGGATGAGCGCGGAGGCGACGCGCGTGAGCGTGGTGTCGCGCTGGGGCTCGTGGCGGTGGCGCCCGCGGTACATCAGATAGGTGGTTCCCGCGGTGCGCACGTCGGCGTCGTCGAGCGACTCGAACACGGTCAGCGTCTCGCCGGCCAGGTGCGCGCGGTTCATGTTGTAGACCGTGTCGGTCAGCTGTCGCGCGATGCCGAAGCGCTGCGAAGCGCGGAAGCTCGATCCATACTCCACATAACGGCTCTCCTCGCGGCGGAACCAGTTCATGCCGGGGATCAGGTGGGCGTCCTGGCGCATGCCGGTTACGATCGACGCGGCGCACACGGGCGTGACGGAGGGGAACGCGGCGACGCAGTCGGGCACGTAGCGCCCGCCCGCAACGAGCCGCTCGAGCGTGGGCGCGACGCCCGCCTCGATCGCCCGTTCGAGCGCCGCGGGCGCCATCGCGTCGATCACGCACAGCACGAGCTTGGGCGGGCTGGAGCTCACTCGGCGGCGACCATCAGCGACGCAGGATGCGCAGCCCGGCGTACTTGCCGTCGGAGCGTCCGCGTCCGCGCCAGCCGAACCACGCGAGCAGCGCCAGCGCGACGTAGCCGAGCGGATGCAGCGCCGCGACGAGCGCCGCCAGCAGCAGCGACGCGGCGTCGAGGTAGATCGTCAGCGCCTCGCGCGCGGAGCGGTCGGCGAGGCGGGCGCGGGCGCGGGCGATCACCGGTCCGCTCGCGCGCTGCGCGATGGCCACGACGGCGAAGCCCACGAGCACCCCCGGCCACGGCGAGTGCCCGTGCGCGTCGAGCGTGCCGGCGAACAGCAGCGCGCCGGTGCCGTAGGCGATGCCGACGATCGTCGCCGCGAGTGGGCTGACGGCGGCCTGCTCCTGCGGCCGCGACGGCGATGGGTCGAGCGTGGGAGCCATCGCGAGCAGCAGCTGCAGCGCGTAGGCGATCACGAGCGCGACGACGACCACGAGCAGCCACCAGCCGTCCTCCAGGAAACGAAAGTGCCCGTGTGCGAACGCCACGCCGAGCGCGTTCGAGGAGGCGAGCGCGCCGGCGAGCAGCACCGGCAGGAACGGCCGCAGGCCGCACGCGGCGGCGAGGCCGACGCCGAGTCCTATGTCGAAGAAGAGTCCGTGCATGCGGGGTGCCTGTGGGGGGTGCGCTACCGTGCGGGAATGCGCGGGCAGGACGATAGACGACGCGCTCGGCCGACCGCGCACGAGCTTGCGCGGTACGAGGCGCTGTTCGCGTCGCGCACGCGCGGGATGAAAAGCTCGGCGATGCGCGAGATGATGGCGCTGACGGAGCGCCCGGAGGTGATCTCGCTCGCTGGCGGCCTGCCGGACACGACGACGTTCGCGCCGGAGCTGTACGCGAAGCTGATGGCGAAGGTGGCGACGGAGTCGACGGCCAGGGCGCTGCAGTACGGGCCGACGGAGGGCATGGCGGCGACGGTGAGCTGCATCGTGGAAGTGATGGCCGAGGAGCACACGTCGGTCAACCCGGCGGATGTGATCGTGACGACGGGCGGCCAGCAGGTGATCGATCTGGTGTGCAAGACGCTGATCGACCCGGGCGACGTGATCGTGGCGGAGGCGCCCACGTACCCGGGCGCGGTGCCGACGTTCAGCGCCTATCAGGCGCAGGTGGTGCAGATCGAGATGGACGCGGACGGGATGCCGATCGACGAGCTGGAGAGCACGCTCGACCGTCTGGCGAGCGAAGGCCGCATGCCGAAGTTCATCTACACGATCCCCAACTTCCAGAACCCGGGCGGGGTGACGATGTCTCTGGCGCGGCGGCGGCGGCTGGTGGAGGTGGCGCGCGAGCGCGAGCTGCTGGTGCTGGAGGACAATCCCTACGGCCTGCTGCGCTATGAGGGCGAGGCGCTGCCGACGCTGTACTCGCTCGACGCGGGCGCCGCCGGCAACAACAGCGCCTCGGATCTGGTGATCTACCTGGGAACGTTCTCGAAGATCCTCTCGCCGGGCCTGCGCCTCGGCTGGGCGGTGGCGCCGCGGCCGGTGCTGGAGAAGCTGAACCTTGGCAAACAGGGCGCCGACCTGTGCAGCTCGCCGATGACGCAGCTGTTCGTGGCGGCCTATTTCCAGGAACGCTCCGCCGATGGCGGCCCAGCGTGGATCGAGTACGTGCAGCGCCTGCGGGATCTGTACCGCCGTCGCCGCGACGTGATGCTGGAGGCATTGGAGGAGCACTTCGGCGGGCGCGCGAGCTGGACGCGCCCCGAAGGCGGCCTGTTCATCTGGGCGACGCTCGAGGGCAACGTGGACACGACCGATCTGATGGCGCGCAGCGAGGGCGTGGCGTTCGTGCCAGGCCGCGCGGCGTATGTGGACGGACGGAGGGGAAGCTCCTCGATGCGGTTGAACTTCGCTGGCGTTCCCGACGAGGAGATCCGCGAGGGCATCCGGCGGATCGGCAAGATCATGGGCGGCGACACGGGCCTGCTGGGTACGCTCACAGGGGCGATGCCCGCCGTCGCGCCGCGCGCGTCGAGCGAGCCCGAGGCAGGGGCTGACGAGCACGGCGATGCCGATGCGTCGGCGGGTCTCGCGGACGTGGTCGCGCTGCCCCGCCGCGAGGGGTCGGATTCCGCCCGCTCGGCACGCCGGCAACAGGATCGATGAGCGCCACGTCAAGCTCCGCATCCGCCGCGGGCACCGCTGGCGGTGCGGTAAAGAGGGTCGCCGTGTTGAAGGGCGGCGGATCGCTGGAGCGCACCGTGTCGCTGCGCTCGGGCGCGAGGGCGCAGGACGCGCTGGGGCGCCTGGGCCACGAGGTGGTGGCGATCGACGCGGGCCCGGAGCTGGTGGCGCAGCTGCACGAGTGCAGCCCCGACGCGGCGTTCGTGGCGCTGCACGGACGCGACGGCGAGGACGGAACCATCCAGGGCCTGCTGGAGACGATCGGCGTGCCGTACACGGGCTCGGGGCCGGCGGCGTGCATGCGCTGCACCGACAAGGAGCTCGCGAAGCACCTGATGGGCGAGGCGGGCATCCCCACGCCGGACTTCACGGCGTTCAAGGAGAGCGCGATCAAGGAACTGGGCGTGGCGGCGGCGCTGGGAGACGTGGAGCGCAGGCTGGGCTTCCCGATGGTGGTCAAGCCCGCGAGCCAGGGGTCCGCGTTGGGGGTGAAGTTCGCGCGCACGAGCGAGGAGCTGCCGCCGGCGATCGTCGGGGCGCTGTCCTACGACCGCAAGGTGCTGATCGAGCGCTACGTGAAGGGCCGCGACCTGGCGGTGTCGATCCTCGACTCGTCGGATATCGAATCCCCGCCCGCCCGCGGCCCGGTGGCGTTGCCGGTGGTGGAGGCGATCCCGCGGGAAGAGGAGTTCTACAACTACGAGTCGCGCTACGAGATCGGCATGACCACATTCGTGTGCCCGGCCGATCTGCCGGCGGAGACGACCGCGCAGGCGCAGGAGCTTGCGCTGCAGACGTACAGGCTGCTCGGCTGCCACGGGGTGGCGCGCGTGGACCTGATGCTCGAAGAGGAGACGGGTGAGCTGCTGGTGCTGGAGACGAACGTCGTCCCCGGCCTGACGGAAACGAGCCTGCTGCCGCTGGCGGCGGACGCCGCGGGGATCGGCTTCGACGAGCTCGTCGGCCGAATCCTAGCCAGCGCCTGGACGCGCCGCTGAGCTGCGCGATGCGGCGTCCTCGATCGCTCGCGTGCGAAGCACGCCACGCTCACTGCGTCCTTGCCTCGCTTGCCCAGCGGCGCGTCCAGCGGGCTAGCTGTCGCCGGCGGCAAAATCCTCTGGGGAGACCTGGTCGAGGAACTCCTTGAACTTCTCCACCACGTCCTCTGACTCGTCGACGTCGTGCTCGAACTCGATGGCGGACTCGGAGATGACCTCCTCGGCGGCGAAGATCGGCGCGCCGGAGCGGACGGCGAGCGCGATGGCGTCGCTGGGTCGGGAGTCGATCTCGAGCTCACGGCCGTTGACGCTGAGCGTGATGGATGCGAAGAACGTGTTCTCGCGCAGCTCGGTGACGGATACCTGCGTGCACTTGACGTCGAGCTCGCCGAGGATGTCGCTGAGCAGATCGTGTGTCATGGGGCGGGGGGTGCCGGCGCCCTGGAGCTTCATCAGGATCGACGCGGCCTCGGGGTGCCCGATCCAGATCGGCAGGAACTTGTTGCCGTCGACGGTCTTCAACAGCACGATCGGCTGCTTGCCGACCATGTCGAAACTGACGCCGTAGATCACCATCTCCTGCACAAAGATCCTCCGAGAGGGGGAAGTCAGAGTATAGGTCTCGACTGGCCCTGCGACCAGCCGCGCAGCGGCTCGCCGTGGGCCTCGCGGACCTGGAAAATCAAGCTCGCGCGCGGAAGCTCCAGAGCTTGTTGCCGAGGAAGTTCAGAGGGGTGGAGGCCGCCACGGCGAGCGCCTGGGCGGGGATCTTGCTGAGGCCGACGCTCTCGACGAACACCGTGAGCAGGATGAGGCTGAAGCCGAACGCGACGAGGCTGACGGCGAGGAAGCGGGGGGCCTGGAAGCGCGCCTGTCCGCCGCGGGCGTCGAATGTCCAGTGGCGGTTGAGGACGAAGTTGTTGAGCACTGCGACGAGCCACGCGGCGACGGCGGCGACGCGGTAGTCGACGCCCACGGCATGGACGCACAGCGCGTATACGGCGAGGTTGACTGCGAAGCCGATCCCTCCGACGAGCCCGAAGCGGACCAGTTGCAGCCAGTTGGCGGGCCTGCGCATGCCGTGGATCAGGCGTACGTGCGGCCGGATCTCCACGGCAGTGGCGTCCTCGGGCATCGCTCCAGGGTAGCGACACTTCCCGGCGGACGTGGGCGCTAGCCTAGGTGTGTGAGCATCGCAACCAAGCTGCTCGCCGCGTGCGCATGCCCGCTGGCCGCCGTGACACTCGCCGCGTGCGGGGAAGCGACCGCGGGTGGAGCGAGCGGACGCGCTGCGGACAGCGCCAAGCACACGACCAGCGGCGTGACGCCGATCCCCCCGGTCGCGGAGGTGGGTGCGCAGGGAACAATCAAGGAGGTGGCGGACCCGACCGAAGCGAGCGCGCACCCGGTCGTCGGTGCGGTCCACCACGCCGCGGCGAAGACGCCCGAAAAGGCGGGGGCGGAGGTCGCGGCGGGGGCGCTGTCGGACGCGGAAGTGAAGCGTGAGCTGCAGCAGATGCACGCGGTGCAGCGCAGCGCGAGGGCGAGCCGGCAGCATCGGCTGATCCCTGTCGCGGGTGGTCAATCGATCGGCGGCGACGGCACGCTGCCGATCCCGACGAACGTGCCGGAAGTGATCCAGAAGGTGGTGGCTGGGGCGAACGAGATCGCGGACTTCCCGTACGTGTTCGGCGGCGGGCACGCGTCGTTCGTGGACAACGCATACGACTGCTCTGGGTCGGTGAGCTACGCGCTGGCGGCGGGCGGGCTGCTGAGCGCGCCGGAGACCTCCGGGGGACTCGAGAGCTGGGGCGCGCCGGGGCCGGGCAGGTACATCACGGTGTACGCGAACGCGGGCCACACGTACATGTACGTGAACGGCGTCCTCTACGACACGGCGGGTCGCAGCGGCACGTACGCGTCGCGCTGGCTGGTGGGCGGCACCGACAACACCGGTTATGTGGTGCGCCACTATCCGGGTCTTTAGAGCCGTCGCGCGCGTATGCACCTCGCAGCTCTGATCCTCGCCCTGGACGGCGAATCGGTGAACGCGAGCAACACGGGTCTGGCGGTGATCGCGGTGGTGTCGATGGCCGCGGGCTATCTGTTGCTGGCAGGGCTGTGGTACTTCGTGTTCAGCAGCAAGGCGCGCGCGAGGCGCGGCAAGGACCCCGAGTGACGCACTGCCTGTAGCCGTCTCACACCCGCCGCGCCGGGCGCTTGGATCAGTGAGCGAGGGTGAAGCTGCTGATCACCGTCGTGCTCGCGGGGCTGGTCGGTGAGGAGTTACGCACGACCAGACGCAGCACGAGGTTGACCTTGTGTGCGTGCGCGAGTCGCGCAGCGGTGCGCTTGGAGAACTTGATGTGCACGGAGCTGCGCCCGCCCTTGGTCGTGACGAGGATCGCTTTGGCGATCACCACCTCGGGCGGTGATCCAGCGGCAAGGTTCGTGGCCGGAGGTCCGGAGATCTTCAGCCTGCGCGCTGTGGCGCGGTCGAGCAGCACCTCGAAGCGTCCGGCGACCTGCTCGTTGACCGAGTAGCGAACCACGAGGCCTTTGCGCAGGACCGATTTGAGTGAGTGGGAGACGACCGCCGCTGCCGCGACGGGGTTGGGCACGGACGCGGCGCCAGGCGTTCCGCTGCCGGATCCAGCTGCGCCCCCCGGGGAGACGGGACCTGAGCCAGGCAGGCCGGACACGGGTGGAGGCGGAGGACCTTCGATCGTAATGGTGTGGGTGATTCGGGATACGTTGCCGCCGACATCAGTAGCGGTCAACGTCACTTCGTAGGTCCCGCCGTACTGGTAGGAGTGGAATACGCTCGCCGCGCAGGGACTCAGCCAGGGGATTTCACACGCTGGGGCGCCCGGCGCAAAACCGAACACTTCGCTGCTGCCATCGCCAAAGTTCCATGAGTAGGACGCGTAGTTGGCTTCGGGTGTGCCCGTTGCCGAATAGCGAATAGCGGCGTTGAGGTCGATATCAGACTCCATGCCGTCAAAGCTGACGATTTCACCGGTCTTGACGGGATTCGGGGCCGTGAACGCAGGGAAGAGATTTACGCCACCAAGACATGGCACGCCCGGATAGGGCAGCCGCAGTGCGGCCAAATTGAACGCGTTGTTGAGGTAGTAATGGATACCACTGATTGTCTGGTTGTAAAGACTTCCGGCGAATGATTCGGCGTTCTCCGCGGCCGAGCCTCCGAGTCCTCCCTCGTCTGCCGATGAGAAGTGGTTGCGGCACTCGTCGGTGGCCTCCCGCTGCGCGGAGTCGTGCCAGGCGTTCAGCAGAGGGTTCGTGACTGCGTTGTGCTGCTCCACCGCGATCTGGTTGATGATCAGGTCGGCAAGACCGACGTCGGGGCTGCCGTCGGGGGTCTTTTCTTTCTGATTTGGCTCCTCCTGATGAGGGCCTTCGAGAGCCCTCGCTTCCAGGAACGCTTCTTTCTGTTCGAGCGTTCCTTCTTCGAAGTCTTCTTTTTCCTTCGTAGTGATTTCCTTCGCTTTCTCCTTTTGCTCCGCGCGAGGCTTGGAGCTGGGATCGAAACCACCGTCTTGGCAGTCGTACGCCTGCACCCTGTCGTTCATGTGGTGGTTGCCCAAGCCGTGGGCGATCCAGGGAATCGCTGCGTATATGACCGTGTTCGCATCACCCGTCGACAGCCCGCCAGGGTTGATCGCCGAGTGATAGCTGCAGAAGCTCTTTTCTTCACTTTCTGGAGTTGCTTCGTAGTCCGAGCAACTCGTGGCGGCGTTATCGAGACATACGGTCACGCCGGGAGGCGTGAGAACGTAGAAGATTGTGCCCATCCCCTTCTGCAGTCCATGCTGCGCAATGAAGCTCCCGAGCTCTTCCTGAATCTGACTGTCTGTGAGGCAGGCGATAGCTTGGCCTTCACCAAGCGGTGCGGGATCGACGCAGGAGGCAGCGGGGTATTTGTGCGTGTCGGTGTACGCGCCGAAAAACGTGGACTTGCCGGCGGCCGGCTTGTTCGTCTTGTCGGTGTACTGGGTGTCGACCGCGAACACGTCACCCAGTGTTTCGGTGTCGGAACCCACCGCCTGAAAGAACTTGTTGATTTCTTCCTGCCAATCTCCGAAGTAGTGCGCGGTAGGATCCCAGTAGATCGCGTATGTCTTCACAGAGTGAAGGACAGGGTTGCCTTGAGGGTTTTCGAATCCCGCGGCGGCTTCGGCTTCACCGACGGTTTCTGTATTCCGCGGCTGCAATCCGACTTTCGCCGATCCTACGGTCGTAACCACAGCCCCCGCAGGCGCGGCGAGCATCGGCACCACGGACAAGACGAGCGCGATGCAGGCGGCGAGCGAGATGCGCCGAGTGGAGGCGAAGTGGATGAGCGAGAGGGAGAACCGGCGCAGGGAGATAGTCACGCCCAACTAATCGGCAGATGGGGCCGCTTTCCTTAGCCGCCGTGGACGACGGGCGCGGGCGCGTCAGGCGGTGGTGGGCTGATCTTCTCCGCCGCGCCCGTCGATCTGGCGGATGAAGCCCTGCGCGGCGGCTTCGCGCTCCATGCGCCTGTCGGCGAGGGGGTTGATGATTCCGCGTCCCACGGACATGATCGTCCAACGTCGCGGGCGGATGATGCGCGGACTGCGACGTTCGATGCCGCGCACGATCGCCTCGCCGGCGACCGCGGGAGCCAGGCGCTTGTGCAACGGCTTGGGCAGCGCGGTGAGCATCGACACCGCGACGGGGTCTTTGTCGATCGCGCTCTGGACCATCTCGGTGTCGATGAAGCCGAAGTACGCGACGCTCGCGCTCGCTCCGTGCGGCACGAGCTCCACGCGCAGCGCGCGTCCAAACTGCTCCACCGCCGCCTTGCTCATCGCGTACGGCGTTGTGCCCACGCCGTTGGTGAATGCGTAGATCGAGGAGATCACCACGACGTGCCCACGGCGGCGGACGATCTCTGGCAGCGCCGCGTCCACGGTGCGGCACACGCCCATCAGGTTTACGTCCAGCACACGCTCGAACGTCTCCGGCGCCATCGCGCGGAACGTGGCCACACGCGAGGCGATGCCCGCGTTGGCGACGACCACGTCGAGTCCCCCGAAGCGCTCGACCGTCTCCGCGACGGCGCGCTGCATCGCGCCGCGATCGGCCACGTCCGCTGCGATGCCGATCGCCTTCGTGTCGTGTACCTGCGCGGCGGCAGTGGTCGCCGCGTCGTGGTCGAGGTCGACGATCGCCACCGACGCGCCACGCGATGCCAGCGCGCGCGTCGTCGCGAAACCGATGCCTCTGGCGGCCCCCGTCACGAGCGCCACCTTGCCGTTCAAGTCATATTGCGCCATGGCGTGAACTCTATGGGTTGGACAGCGGATGGGGCTGCCCAAACGCGATGCGCCGCGTGAACGCAGGTGTTGGTGCTCAGGTGGTGGGCTGGTCGAGCAGCTGGTCGAGCCAGGCCCGTACCTGTGCCACAGTCTCGCTCGCGGCCCTGCGGTCGAGGCGCTCGTCGAGGATATCCTCGTATCGGAATTCGACTGCCCAGGGGGCAAGCTGTCGGGCATCCCTTGCTGCGTCCGGCGGAGCCAGCCCCGCTTCGTCAAGCAGGGCGACCAAACGTCCGAGGTCGTGGACGCGAGGCGGAGGAACCCCAGCGTTTGCGAGAGCCGCCTTCAGCAGCTTCTCGACCGCCTGCTGAGCGTGGAAGCCAATGACGTCATCCGGCACATCGTGGTCGTCGGTGAGCTTCTCAAGGGTAATCTCGTCGCTGCGAGCCTTAAGCGCAAAGCGAGCGGCGAGATCGCGTACGTCACGTTTCGGCGAGGACACGGCCCTCCGTCAGCGCATCGTGAAGCATCGTGCCGGGGACATCGCCCCATTCCTCCATGTAGCCGAGCGGTACAACCATGACATCGGCAGCGATACGCAGCGGATCGAGTGCGGCCCGCAGCCGCACCATCTCCTTCGCCTTGCTCGCCACCGACGGCTCGACCACAAGGAAGTCGAAGTCGCTGTCCGCGCCAGCATCCCCACGATTACGCGAGCCAAAGAGGATCACTTTCGACTGACGCGGCGCGGCATCCGCCAATAGGCGTCCAGCTCGATCGACGAGCTCGGCTGTTGTCAAACCGTCGAAGTTGCCGTGCCCCATCGAGTGGGCGATCCAGGATTCGAACCTGGGACCTCTTCCTTATCAGAGAAGCGCTCTAACCAACTGAGCTAATCGCCCGCGGCCGCCGATTCTAGCGGCAGTCTGCTGGTGGCGGTCTTCTATGCGGCTGGGCTGGCGCGCAGGCGCCCGACAAGCTCGTTCGCCTCGTCGGGGCTGGCGAATGTCATCTCCGCTCGGTATCCGCCGTCGCGCGTCGGCTTGACCTGCACGTCAGCGCCGAGCGCGTCCGCGAGCGCGTCCGCGATGTCCTTCGCCGCCTGCTCCTGGTCGGGGTGCGCGCGAGAGGAGACCCTCTCCCTGCCGGCGGTCTGGCCCGCCTTCGCTGCGCCATTCCCAGCCTCGCGGGCGCGCTCTTCGGTCACCCTCACAGACCAGCCCTGCTCCACCGCGATGCGGGCGAGCGAGCGACGCTCGGCGTGGTCCTCCGCGAGCAGCAGCGCGCGGCCGTGGCCTGCCGTGAGGGAGCCCTGTTCCAGAAGCTCGATCGCCTCGTCCGGGAGGTCCAAGAGCCGCACCAGGTTGCTCACGGCCACACGGCTGCGTCCCACGCGCAGACCCACTTCCTCGCGCGTCAGTCCCAGCTCCTCCACCAGCGCCGCGCACGCGCGCGCCTCCTCGATCGGGCTGAGGTCCTCGCGCGCCATGTTCTCGATCAGCGCCACTTCGAGCGCCGTCGCGTCCTCGCGCGCTCGCACGAGCGCGGGGATCGTCTTCAGGCCCGCGATCCCCGCCGCTCGCCAGCGCCGCTCGCCAGCCACCAGCTCGTACGTGCCGTCCGGCTTGGGCCGCACGAGCACCGGCTGCAGCACACCACGCTCGCCTAGCGAGCTCGCCAGTCCCTGCAGCGCCTCCTCATCGAACACGCGTCGTGGCTGGTTGGGGTTCGGCGCGATCAGCTCGATCGGCAGCTCACGCAGATCCTCCTCCGTCGCTGCCACCCCCTCGCTCGACACCGACAGGATCGCGCTCAGGCCCCTTCCCATGCCCGGCTTCGGCTTAGCCACGCGCCGCCACCTCCTTTGCCAACTCGAAGTACGCCTCCGCGCCCGCGCTGTGCGGGTCGTGATGGGTCACCGGCAGGCCGTAGCTCGGCGCCTCGCCCACACGCACGTTGCGCGGAATCACCGTGTCGAACACCAGGTCCGGGAAATGCGCTCGCACTTCCCGCTCCACGTCCTGGCCCAGCCGCGTGCGCGCGTCGTGCATCGTCAGGAGCATCCCCGCCACCGTAAGGCGGGGGTTGAGCTCGCGGCGCACCAGCGCGAGCGTCTCCAGCAGCCCCGCCAGACCCTCCAGCGCGAAGTACTCCGTCTGCACCGGCACGATCACCCTGTCCGCCGCCGCCAGCGCGCACACCGTCAGCGGACCGAGCGACGGCGGGCAGTCCAGCAGGATGTACTCGAAGGCCTCGCGCACGGACGTCAGGCAGTCCCGAAGACGGTATTCGAAGCCCTCCATGCGCGGGAGCTCCACGTTCGCGCCCGCCAGCCCCGCCCCCGCCGGCAGGAGGCGCAGGCCCTCAACGGCCGAGTCTGTGATCGCCTCCTCCGCCTCCACCTCGCCCGTCAGCGCCTCGTATAGCCCAGGCGCCTGCGTCCGCGCCACGCCCAGCCCCACCGTCGCGTTCGCCTGCGGGTCCACGTCCACGAGCAGCGTCGTGTAGCCGGCCTCGGCGATGCACGCCGCCACGTTCACCGCCGTCGTCGTCTTGCCAACGCCGCCCTTCTGATTGGCGACCGCGTAGATCGTGCCCATCCGCTGCAAGCTGGTGTCGTTAGTCATAAATTCGGTGTGAGTTTGCCGCGTGGATGGTCGTGTCTGACGTTCGATGGCGGCAGCGTGCGTACCGGTAGTACGTGAGCTGGCGACGGCGGGCGGCAGGCGCGAGCAGACGCCGGGAAACGCCATCGAATTTATGACTCACGACACTAGCGACGATCGCCTCCGCACGGCTGCTCCTCACCGGCAAATTGGGGGGAATCAGCGCCGGCTCAGGGCTCCGTCACCCGCGAAGCGGGCGCTTGCGCGCCATTCCCGCCCGCCTCGGGAAGCGGTCCGGCGTCGGCGCGACCTTCCTGAACACGTGCACGTGGCGATCGGTCGCGCCCTCGAACGGCTCCACCCGACGGATTTCGACCAGCTCGAGGCCCAGGAGGGCCGCCACTCGCAGCGCGACCGCCTCGTCGTCGTGGTCGCGTCGCCCGCGCCAGTCCACCAATGAACCGCCCGTTTGCAGCAGCGGGGCCGCGTACTCCAGCACCACCGGCTGGCTCGCGAGCGCCCGCGCCACCACCGCGTCGTTGGATCCCAAGCCGTCGCGCCACTCCTCCGCGCGAGCGCACACCACCGTCGCGTTCTCGATCTCCGCATCGCCCGAGACTCGCTCCAGGAACGCGCACTTGCGGCTCTGGCTCTCCACCAGAGCCACGGTCGCGGTAGGGATCGCCACGGCGAGCGCCAGACCCGGAAAGCCCGCTCCCGCCCCGAGGTCGGCGATCGTGCCTGCCGATGCGATCGCCTCGAACTCCAAAGCAACCAGAGAGTCCCCCAGATGGATGTCGAGCGCCCGTGCGGCCTCGCGCACTGTCGTGGGAGCGTGCTCGTCCTCCTCCAGCACGCGCAGGATCGCCTCCAGCTGCGCGATCTGCGCCGCGCCCAGGCCGTAGCGCTCCGCGAGCGTTGCCAGCCCGACGCTCGTCATCGCTCGTAGCGGCGGAAGTAGTCCGCGTACTTCTCGCGCATGTCGCGAACCCTGCCCGCCACGTGGCTGTCCACGTCGTCGCTCAGCACGTCCTCCACCACCGGCAGCACGTCCTCCACCAGCGCTGCGCCGCGCGCCATCCACTGGTAGTAGTGGCGTCCGCCGTGGTTGTAGGGACCGTACAGGCGCGCGCGTGGGAAGCGAGCCTCGAGCCAACGAAACAACGTCTCGTGGCGTGTGTGCATACGCAACGTCACCTGTGGGGTCTTGCCATCCCCACCGAAGTGCCCCTCCCCGACGAGGATGCCCACGAACAGGCCCCGCTCCACGTCGCTCAAATCGGGCTGGCTGTCCTCGCTCACATCCATAAGTGTTTCACCGTCAAGAAAAACGTGAAACGCGCAGGGCCGGCCAGGAACGTAGTTAGGGCTGGAGCGGTGAGACCACTAGGCGCCGCTCAGGCTCGTTGCCCTCGCTGTGCGTCTCGACATCCCCACGCTCTCGCAGGTACTCGTGCACGATCCTTCGCTCGAAGGGCGGCAGAGGGCTCAGATCCACGGGCTCGCCCGTCCGGACCGCCTCTTCGGCGGC
The DNA here is from genome assembly GCA_963813055.1 of uncultured Solirubrobacteraceae bacterium. GTDB lineage: Bacteria > Actinomycetota > Thermoleophilia > Solirubrobacterales > Solirubrobacteraceae > Palsa-744. The sequence continues at coordinate 321,903 of CAWEXM010000002.1, read as the reverse complement.
GTCGTCTGCCTCGCCGCGCAACGCCTCAGCTCGACGGTCGCGGTAGCCGTTCGCGTCAATCACGACACGTGTCGTAGACGGGCCCTCGGGAAACACGATCCGCTGCGCCAGGTGCTGTACGGCGTCGATCGTCTGCCCGTGGCGGCCGATGAACAGCCCCACGTCCTCACCTTCAACCCGCCCCGTGAGCACTCCGTCGTGCTCGCTGACGTCGACCTCCGCCTCCAAGCCCAGACTCTCGACGATCTCATCGAGCAGCTCCTCGAGGGCCTCTGGCGGGTCGAGATCGTCCGCGTCAGTGTTTGGATCTTCGCTCATCTGCGCCTCCCCGAGCGCTTCTTCTTCTTGCGCGACGACGGCGGCGGCCCGGAGGCGACCGGCTTGGGGTCCGCCTGTGTGGCGCTCGGCATCCCCACGGCACCGGCCAGCGCCTCTCGCAGCGGACGGCTGGTCTTGCCATTCCCCGCGGTTCCCGCCGATACGACGGGCTTGGGAGGCGGTGGCATGTTGCGGCGGATCAGGTACTGCTGGCCGATCGTCCAAGTGTTCGTGGTGATCCAGTACACCAGCAGACCGGCCGGGTAGCGGTACAGGATCACCACGAAAACGACCGGCAGAAGCAGCATCAACCGCCGCTGGTTCGGGTCCGCGGAGGCTGTGGCGATGAACGTCGATGCCAGCTGCGAGGCGACGTACAGCACGATCAGCACGATCAGCGCAGCCCCTGTGGCCTTGTTCGTGATGTCCGGCAGGAACAGGAACTTCGCCGAGTGGCGATTGACCGTGTCGCAGGACGTCGCTTCGATGAACTTCGCCGGCAGGTGCGCGACCGCGCCTATGTGCCCTGTGACTTTGTACTTCAGCGCCTCGGCGGGATGGCTGTTGAAGTACGAGACCAACTGATCGCCGCAGATGTGCTTCTTGAGGTCCGTCCTGAGCATGTAGAACAGCGATACGAACACCGGCAGCTGCATCACGAGCGGCAGACACGACGCGAGCGGATTGATTTTGTTCTCTTGGTAGAACTTCATCAGCTCCTGCTGCTGGCGCTGTTTGTCCTCCTTGTACTTCTCTTTGAGGGCGTTGATCTGCGGCGCCAGCCGCTGCATCTCCTGCATCGACTTCAGCTGCTTGAACGTCACCGGGACCAGCAGGGCTCGGATCAGCACCGTCAGCCCGACGATCGCAAGGCCCCAGCTGCCACCCACGAGGTTGTCGTGGATGAACACCATGATCGTTTCGAAGAGCCGAATCAGCGGCGAGAACGCGTCCTCGATGACATTTGCGGGAATGGGCATGGTGTGGTGGCTAAGCGGGCTTGATCGTGGCGTTTACTGGATGAGGGCTTGGTTCTTCGACGGCTGCGGGCCGCTCCAACGCCCCCGCTCAGCTTCCGGCTCGGGGGCTGACTCTGAACACTCGCTGGGTCGCCACCGGATCGTATCCGCCGTGACTCCATGGATTGCACCGCAGCAACCGCCACCCCGCGAGCACAGCGCCTCTAAGTATGCCGTACTCCCGGATCGCGTCGAGCGCGTAGCGAGAGCACGTCGGCTCGTACTTGCAGCGCCTGGGAATCGCCGGCGATATGTAGCGCTGGTAGGCAACGATCGGAGCGGTGACGAGCACTCGTGCGACCCTCGAACTCCAGCGACCGGCTCCAGACGATCCAGCAGTGCTCATGTCTCGGCCTTCGCCGGCGGGTTCTCCTCAGGTGCCGCAGCCCGCAGCCCGGCCTTCTCGATCAGCTCCGCCAGTGACGCCTGCACCCCGGCAAGACCCTCGCGCTGAGCCAGCTCGCCGGCGGGTGGACGCGCGACGACGACGAAGTCGTGGCCATCGCGCAGGCCACCCCCCTCGGAGGCGAACGCCTCGCGCAGAAGCCGCTTGACGCGGTTGCGCTCCACCGCGCCTCCCACCTTGCGAGAGACCGACAGACCCAGCCGCGAGCCATCCGCGGCTCCGTTCGGGAACGCGTACAGCACGAGGTGGCGGTTGGCAGTCGAGCGCCCGTGACGGTATACGCGCTCGAACTCCGCGCTGCGCGACAGACGCCCGCCCCGGCTGGACGTTCGCGGCCTCATCGCGTGTCCCTCGCCCACAGCAGCTCCTGGCAATCGACAGCCTTCAGGTGGAGAGGCGCTTGCGACCCTTGTCGCGGCGACGCTTCAAGAGCATGCGCCCGGCGCGAGTGCTCATGCGCGCGCGAAACCCATGTGCACGGGCTCGCTTGCGCTTCTTCGGTTGGTAGGTGCGCTTCATGGTTTGGTTCTCCGCTTCGGGTGTCGCTCCTGCGAAGAACGCGCGCGAAGATCCGCGGCGCTCGACGTGTCGCTGTGTCAAGTATAGGCGCGGAGCGGGCTCGGTGATTTTTTCCGCCATTTGCGATCACCCACCACGAGCGTCTCGGGGCGTTGGGTATAGTCGCCCGACCGGGCTCCCAGGGAGTCCCCTCTGAATAGTCCTCCGCAACTTCTTCCGGGAGAAGCCGATCACCGCTGCCGTGAGCGTCGAGCTCGAGCACATATGGTCACGAGTGCAAACTCAGCTCGCACTCATCGTCGACGAGCCCACGTACCGTCTATGGCTCGCCGACCTCCAGGCCCTTGACCTCCAGGACGAGCGCCTGCTGATCCTCGCCCCGCCGCATGCGCGCAGATGGATCAACGAGCGCTTCGGGCAGGTCATCCAAGCGAGCGTCGAGCTCGTGCTCGGACCCAACTCACATTTCGAGCTGCTGATCGACGACAGCTCCATCCCCGACTCACAACAGAGCCAGCCGGACATCGCCAGGACTCGGACGAGCGCCCGTCGCGCGCGCCAGCGAGTCTCGAACGACGGGCGTCACGCGGCCCGGTCCACGAAAGCGCTGCTGCAATCCGGGCCGCTCGGAAATCCCAAGCTCACGTTCGAGCACTTCGTCATCGGCGACAGCAACCGCCTCGCCCACGCCGCCGCCCTGACCGTCGCGGAGATGCCGGCACAGGCGTACAACCCGCTGTTCATCTACGGTCCGCCCGGCGTCGGCAAGACCCACCTGCTGAGCGCGATAGCGAACCTGCTGCTCGCACATAACCCCGAGCTGACCGTCCGCTGCACGACCGGCGAGGCGTTCACGAACGAGTTCCTCGGCGCGCTCTCCGACGGCGACACCGATTCCTTCAAGGCCAGCTTCCGCGATGTGGACGTGCTGCTGATGGACGACGTCCAGTTCCTCGAGCGCAAGACCAAGACCGAGGAGGAGTTCTTCCACACATTCAACGCGCTGCACGACGGCGGGCGTCAGATGGTGCTCACCTCAGACCGCCCGCCACATGATCTGCAGGCCCTCGAGGACCGACTCCGTGAGCGCTTCCAAGCAGGGCTCGTGGCCGACATCGCGCCTCCCGACCCCACCACGAGACTCGCGATCCTGCGCAAGCGCGCTCACCACGATCAGATACAGCTCACCGACGAGCAGCCGCTCGAGATCATCGCCGAACACGTCGCCAGCAACGTACGCGCACTCGAGGGAGCCCTCATCCGCGTCGTTGCCTTCGGGTCGCTCACAGGACGAGCGTTGACCCCTGAGCTCACAAGAGAGGTACTGGCGAGCCTCTACCCAAAGTCCTCCTCTCCAGGCCAGCGCAAGCGCACCGTCGAGGAGATCCAGCGCGCGACCTGCGACCAGTTCGGTCTCTCCACCGAGGAACTGCTCTCCAGCACGCGCGCCCGCCGCATCGCCTGGCCGCGGCAGCTGGCGATGTACCTCGCACGGGAGCTGAGCGGCGAGTCCCTACCGACCATCGGCCGGCACTTCGGCGGGCGCGACCACACGACCGTGCTCCACGCATGGCGACGCGCAGGAGCCCGAATCTCTTCTGATGAGACCTCGCGCGAGGCTGTGGAGAAGCTGTGCCAAAGCCTTGAATGTCAGGCTCCTTAGCCATCACCTCGCGCCCGACCGGAGCGCCTGAGAGACTTCCACGGTCTACGTCCACAGCATTGTCCACCGCCGCAGCACCCAGCACCCCAGCAACGAAGCCAACAACACATGTGCACAGCCCCTACTACCTTCTATCTATTCCTCGTAGATAAGTCATGAAGCTCTCCATCTCCGTCAGCCATCTGCTCGCGCAGCTCCAAACCGCTTCGCGCGTCGCCTCGACGCGCAGCGCGGTTCAGGCCCTGTCCGGCGTGATGATCTCCGCGCAGCCCGACAGCAGCCCGGAGCTGCTCGCCACCGACATGGAGATAGGACTGCGCGTTCCGCTCTCTGCCGAGGTCGCGCGTCCCGGCTCCGCCGTGCTCCCAGCACGACTGCTGCTCGACGTCGTCCGCTCCCTCTCCGGTGAGCAGCTGACGATGGAGCTGCGCAGCGCCGAGCAGGACGTTGAGCTGATCTGCGGAGCGACGACCTTCCACCTGCGCACGCTCCGAGCCGAGGACTTCCCCACGCTCCCATCCCCATCGCCAGACACGCGCATCACGCTGCCGATGGAGGCGTTCGTGCAGACCATCTCACGCGTCGCCCGTTCGGCCTCGCGTGATGAGACGCGCCCCGTGCTCACCGGCATCCTCATGTCCGCCTCCGGGCAGGAGCTGCGCATGGTCGCCACCGACTCCTACAGGCTGAGCGTCAAGGAGACCGCGCTCGAGTCCGCGCTGCCGGACGGACTCGAGGCCAACATCCCCGCGCGAGCCCTCCAGGAGCTGGTGCGCATCGCCCAACAGGGGCCCGCCGAGACGGTGTCCGTGAGCGTTGGTCAGAACCAGGTCATCTTCGAGCTGGGGGACGTGGTCCTGTCCTCGCGCCTGATCGACGGGCAGTTCCCGAACTACCGCCAGCTGCTGCCCGAGACAGTCGACCACGAGCTGCGGCTAGCGAGCGCCGAGGTCACCGATGTCGTGCGCAGGATCAGCCTGCTCGCGCAGAAGAACGCGCCGCTGCGCCTCAGCTTCACCGAGGGCACGCTCACGATCTCCGCCCAGACCCCCGACGTGGGCGAGGCCAGCGAGGCGATCCCCGTGCCGTTCCACGGCGAGCCGTTCGAGATCGGCTTCAACCCCGAGTTCCTGCGCGACGGCCTGGAGAGCATCGACTCCGACGAGCTCGTCCTCAAGCTCATCAGCCCCCTGCGGCCCGGCCTGATCGAATCCCCGGACACGGGCGATTTCGTGTACCTCATCATGCCAATCCGCTTGAACGTTTAAGGATCTCTCGTGCAGGTGGTCAGCGTGTCGATGCGCGACTTCCGCACCTACGCCCGCGCCGAGGCTCGGCTTGGAGAGGGACTCACCGTGGTTCACGGTCCTAACGGCGCTGGCAAGTCGAACCTTCTCGAGGCGCTGTACTTCGGCTGCACGGGGCGCTCGCCTCGCACGCGCAACGAACGCGAGCTCGTGGCCTTCGGAGCCAAAACCGCCCGCGTCGTGGTGAGCCTGCTCGACGAGGGCGAGCCGCACGAGCTGACGGTCGGCTACGGGACGCTCGACGGAAGCCCCCAGCCCGTCAAGCGGATGACCGCCGACGGAGCCGCCGTCGAGCGCCTCCTCGAGATTCCCCACAGGCCGCTCGTGAGCGTGTTCATGCCCGAGCGCCTCGAGCTCATCAAGGGTGCGCCCGCGGTCCGCCGGGCGCACCTCGACCAGTTCGTCGCCGCGATCTGGCCCCTGCGTGCTGAGACCCGCCGCGAGTACTCCCGCGTGCTCGCGCAACGAAATGCCCTGCTCGCGCGCATCCGCGCCGGTCGAGCCTCGCAGGCCACGCTGCCCAGCTGGGACCGTGAGCTCGCTATCAAGGCCCTCGCCGTGCGCGACCATCGAGCCGAGGCCGTGAATCTGCTCATCGAGCTGTTCGCGCAGCGCGCCGACGTGCTCGGACTCGCGGGCGAGGCCACCGTCGAGTATCGCCCGCGCTCGCGCGCCGGCGACGAGGACGAGTTCATCGCCGAGTTGCAAGAGCGCCTCGCGGGCGATCTGGAGCGGGGCTTCTCCGGCCACGGGCCTCACCGCGACGAGCTCGCGTTGCTGCGCGACGGGCGCGAGCTGCGCGTCTACGGCTCCCAGGGCGAGCAGCGCCTCGCGCTGCTGTCGCTGCTGCTCGCCGAGCGCGCCGTGCTCGCTCGCGAGCGCGGCCGCACGCCGCTGATGCTGCTCGATGACGTCATGAGCGAGCTCGACGGAGACCGCCGCGAGCTGCTCGCCCGCGAGCTCTCGACGGCCGGGCAGAGCGTGATCGCCACCACTGACCTGGCGCACGTGCCGCGTGCCTGTGCCGGCGCGGTCGCGCGGCTGCGCATATCTTCCGGCGCGATCCTGCAGGAGGCGATCGCAGCGTGAGCCGTGCCGCCCCGCGCATGCTCTCCGCCGCGCTCGAGGATCTCGCCTCGACGCTCGCGCCAGCCACCACGCTCGCACGCGTGCAGGAGATCTGGGCCCGCGCTGCCGGCTCCGCGATCGCCGCGTCCGCCCGCCCGACGGCCGAGCGCGACGGCGTCCTGACCGTCACGTGCGCCGCCGCGGTGTGGGCTCAGGAGCTCGACCTGATGGCCACCGAGCTGATCCCCCGCATCAACGCCGCCCTCGGCGCCGAGCTGATCCGCGAGCTGCGCTGTCGCACAGGCTGACTCAGCGGCCCTGATTTTGTAAGCGTTCAGTTGGTGTTTGCTTAGGTGAGTAGCGGCACTGGATCGCCGTGGGTGTGGGCGGTGATGGCGTTGGTGAGGTAGTCGAGGAGGCTGCGGTGTTGTAGTCGGCAGGTGGTGTGTGCTGAGAGGAGGCGCTCGATGCGTCGCTCTCCTTGCTCGGATTGTGTGCCGAGGGACAGCTTGCGGTAGATGACCGCGCTGCGGAGGCCGCGCTCGGCGTGGTTGTTGGTCGGTGTCACGCCGTCGTGTGTGGCGAAGCTCCATAACGCTGGCCAGGCCTTGATGAGGTTGCGGGCCATGCCGCGGCAGCGCTTGTTGCGCGCTCGTTTCTCGGCGTAGCCGGCGATGATCGGCTCATACTCACGCTGCAGGCTGGTGATGGCGCGTTCCAGCTCGCGCCGGTCCTGGGTGTCCTGGAAGGCCCTCCACGCCTGGAATACCTCTCGCGTGAGTGCGAGGCCGTGTTCGCCGAACTCTTTCTCAGCAGCGAGCCCTTCGGCGTGGGAAGCGAAATCGCGCTTGAGGTGTGACCAGCAAAGCTGACGGCGACTGATCGGCAGGCTGCGGTAGGCCCACCAGCGATCCGAGGTCACGACCGCACTGGTGCCCTCAAGCAGGGCCTTGGCGTGATCCTCGTGGCGGCTGGCCGCGACTTGGAAGAACGCGTGATGGCTGGTGAACAAGCCCCACAGCGCGCGACGCTCTCCGCGGGTGCGCCAGCCTGTCTCATCCGCGTTGAGCGCCGCTGCGGCGAGGACCCGCTCACGCAGATCCTCATAGGGTTCAGCAAGCGCGTCTGAGGCGCGCGTGAGGATCGCATCGACGCTGCCCGTCGACAGGCGGGCACCGAAGAGCTCTTCGCCGAGCTCGACCACGTCCCGGCGCGAGACACGGTTACGCACCGACAGCGCGACCAGCGCCGCCTGCAGACGAGGACCAAAAGCGCTCCCGGACACGTCCCGCGGGAACTCAGCGCGCGCATACTTGCCACACTCAGGACAGCAGAGGTGATACGCGCGGTGTTCAATCACCTGCACGGTCAAAACGGGTAGCTCTTCGACCTGGCGAACAGCAGGCTCACCCTCCCGAGCGCGCTCCCCGACACAGAACACGTGTCCGCAGCCGCAGGACGCGGGCCAGTGCTCGAGGACCTCGTCCACCGCGCACGCCGGCAACAACTCACGCCCATGCCCCTCGTGGCCGGACTGGGCGCCTGGCTCGCGCCCAGAAGGGTCTGTGCTGCGCCGCGCAGGCGAAGAAGGCCCATCAGCACTCGGCGGCACAGAGCTATTACGCGAGCTGCGATTCAACCGGCGCTCAAGCTGAGCAATCCGCTCGTCCTGACGCGCAACCCGCGCTTCAAGGCGCCCGATCTGCTCATCCATCCGCAAAAGCACCGCCACCACAACCTCACGGCCCTGGTCATAGATCGCCTCAGCCTCCACGCGCTCCACAACCCAGGATTCGACAACGCACAATTATGTCCCCCACACCAACTGAACACTTACCTGATTTCCAGAGTTTGCAGGGATTTAGCCGGGTTTGAGGGCTGGTTACAGGGACCCTCCGTGCTATCCTTCACAGCACAGCTAAACCGCCCCGGCCGAGGACCTAGCGCCCCGGAATCCGGGGCGTTCTCACGTCATCGGAGGGCCATTGGCAACAGGTAGCAACAGCTCTGAAGAGAGCGCAAGCAGCAACGGCATCGGCGATGGCTCGATGACGGGCGGCTCCGCAAGCTACGACGCCCAGGACATCACCGTCCTCGAGGGCCTTCAGGCCGTCCGCAAGCGCCCCGGCATGTACATCGGGTCGACCGGTGTCATGGGTCTCCACCACCTCGTCTACGAGGTCGTGGACAACTCCGTCGACGAGGCCCTCGCGGGCTTCTGCACCGAGGTGTCGGTCCGCATCCACCCCGACAACTCCGTCACGGTCATCGACAACGGCCGCGGCATCCCCGTCGCGAAGATGGACAAGGAGGGCCTGCCCGCGGTGCAGGTCGTCCTCACCGTGCTGCACTCCGGCGGGAAGTTCGGCGAGGGCGGTGGCTACAAGGTCTCCGGCGGGCTCCACGGCGTCGGAGTGTCCGTCGTCAACGCGCTGTCCGAGCGCCTCGTCGTCGAGATCCGCCGCGACGAACACGTCTTCTCCCAGGAATACGCCCGCGGCGCCCCGCAGACCGAGCTGGCTCAGGGCGAGAAGCTCGCCGCCGACGCCCCGACCGGCACATCGATCACGTTCCTCCCCGACGCGGACATCTTCGAGACGCTCGAGTTCGACTTCCACACGCTCGAAGAGCGTCTGCGCGAGACCGCGTTCCTCACGCGCGGCTTGAAGATCTCGATCGTCGACGAGCGCGGCGAGGGCCACTCCGCCGAATTCCAGTACGAGGGCGGCATCGAGGACTTCGTCTCCTACCTGAACGAAAACAAGGACACCGTCCACCGCAAGGTGATCTTCTTCGCCGGCGAATCAGAGGAAGGCGCCGCCGAGATCGCGATGCAGTGGAACGCCTCCTACCAGGAGTCGATCCACTCCTTCGCCAACAACATCAACACCCCCGAGGGCGGCTCGCACCTGAGCGGCTTCCGCTCGGCCCTGACGCGAACCGTCAACAAGTACGCGCGCGACCACAGCCTTCTAAAAGAGAAAGAGGACAACCTCTCCGGCGAGGACGTGCGCGAGGGCCTGACCGCGGTCGTGTCCGTCAAGCTGCGCGACCCGCAGTTCGAGGGCCAGACCAAGACCAAGCTCGGCAACCCCGGGATGGCCGGGTTCGTGGAGTCGATCGTCAACGCCGGGCTCAGCGAGTTCCTCGAGGAGAACCCCAGCGAGGCGCGCGCGGTCATCTCCAAGGCCGTGCAGGCGCAGCGCGCGCGTGAGGCCGCCCGCAAGGCCCGCGACCTCACGCGCCGCAAGTCCGCGCTCGAGAACTCCACGCTCCCCGGCAAGCTCGCCGACTGCTCCGTCAAGGACCCCTCGCTCGCGGAGCTGTTCGTGGTCGAGGGCGACTCCGCCGGAGGCTCCGCCAAGCAGGGGCGCGACCGCAACACCCAGGCCGTGCTGCCGCTGCGCGGCAAGATCCTCAACGTCGAGAAGTCGCGCATCGACAAGGTGCTGCAGAACACAGAGGTCCAGGCGCTCATCACCGCGATCGGCACGGGCGTGCGCGACGAGTTCAACATCGAGAACGCCCGCTACCACAAGATCGTGCTGATGACCGACGCGGACGTCGACGGCGCCCACATCCGCACGCTCGTGCTCACGCTCCTGTTCCGCGAGATGGAAGAGCTGATCAAGGCCGGCTACGTCTACATCGCCAAGCCCCCGCTGTACAAGCTCAAGCAGGGCTCGCGCGAGCGCTACATCGAGAAGGACGCCGAACTGGAGGAGATCCTGCTGTCGGACAAGTGGGAGAAGCTCGACGTCTTCGACCGCCACGGCACGCAGTTCAAGCTCACCGAGGCGCGCTGGCAGCGCTTCACCAGGCTGCTGAAGCAGTACGAGGGCTGGTCCTCCTCGCTGCGCGCCGCCCATGGGCACGAGATGGTCCAGTTCCTCGAGGAGTCGTCGCTGCTCGGCGAGCAGGCGATGAGCGCCGACGCCGCCACCGAGATGCTCAAGCGAGGCGACGTCGTCGGCGACACGCACACCACCGAGCTGCTCGACTCCGACCCGCTCGAGCTGCGCGTCAAGGCCGTCGAAGCCAAGACCGGCTTCGCGCGCATCCACCGCATCAAGCGCAGCCTGTTCGAGTCGCAGGAGTACCGTCAGCTCGCGCGCGTCCACGCGCAGCTCGTCGAACTCGCCGGCGTGCCCGCGTTCGACGTGCGCCTCGGCGACATTCACGAGAGCGCCGCGTCCTTCGAGGCGCTGCACCCCGCGGTGATGGGCGCCGCGCAGAAGGGCACCAAACTCCAGCGCTTCAAGGGGCTCGGCGAGATGAACGCCGAGCAGCTCGGCGAAACCACCATGGCGCCCGCCACGCGCACGCTCGCGCAGGTCACGCTCGACGACGCGTTCGCCGCCGACCGCACGTTCTCGATGCTGATGGGCGACCAGGTCGAGCCGCGCAGGGCATTCATCGAGGACAACGCCAGGGCGGTGGCAAACCTAGATGTGTAGGGAGGTGATGCACCATCGCTAGCGCCGATGTCATAGGCGGAGGAAACGTGGAACCTCGCGCGCTCGAGGAGGAGATGCGCACCGCGTACCTCGACTACGCCATGTCCGTGATCGTCGGGCGCGCGCTGCCCGACGTGCGCGACGGCCTGAAGCCCGTCCACCGCCGCGTGCTCTACGCGATGAACGAGCTCGGCCTCGGGCCGACCCGCTCCTACGCCAAGTGCGCCAAGATCGTCGGCGAGGTGATGGGCAACTATCACCCCCACGGCGACTCAGCCATCTACGACACGCTCGTGCGCATGGCGCAGGAGTTCTCCATGCGCAACGAGCTCGTCGACGGCCAGGGCAACTTCGGCTCCGTCGATGACGACCCCGCAGCCGCCATGAGATACACAGAGGCGCGTCTCGCCCGTATCGCCACCGAGATGCTGCGCGACCTCGACATGGACACGGTCGACTTCGCGCCCAACTACGACGGCTCCCGCCGCGAACCGCTCGTCCTCCCAGCCCGCTTCCCCAACCTGCTCGTCAACGGCTCCTCCGGCATCGCCGTCGGGATGGCCACGAACATCCCGCCGCACAACCTGCGCGAGGTGATCGACGCCACGGTCGCCTACATCGACGACCCCGACATCGACACCGAGGGGCTGATGCGCCACGTCAAGGGGCCCGACTTCCCCACCGGGGGCGTGATCCTCGGGCGCGCCGGCATCAAAGACGCCTACGAGACCGGCCGCGGCCGCGTGCGCGTGCAGGCGCGCGCGCACATCGAGCCGCTCACGCACGGCAAGGAGGCGATCGTCGTCACCGAGCTGCCGTTCATGGTCAAGAAGGGCGGCGAGGGCAACCTCATGACGAAGATCGCGGAACTCGTCAACGACAAACGCATCCCCGAGATCTCCGACCTGCGCGACGAGTCCGACAAGCGCGGCATGCGGCTCGTGATCGAGCTCAAGCGCGACGCGCTCCCGAAGGTCGTGCTCAACAAGCTCTACAAGCACACGCCCATGCAGACCACGTTCGGCGTGAACATGGTCGCGCTCGTGGACAACGTTCCGCGCACGCTCAACCTGCTCGCGGTGATCCACAACTACGTCGCTCACCAGCGCGAAGTGATCGTGAGGCGCACCAAGCACGAGCTCTCCGAGAAGGAGGCGCGCGCGCACATCCTCGAGGGACTGCTCACCGCGCTCGAGCACCTCGACGCGATCATCGAACTGATCCGCGCCTCGCGCGACCGCGACGCCGCCCGAGAGCAGCTCGTCGAGCGCTTCGAGCTCAGCCCCATCCAGGCCACCGCGATCCTCGACCTGCGCCTCTCCCAGCTCACCGCGCTGGAGGCCGACGGCATCAAACAGGAGCACGCCGACGTGTCCGAGCGGATCGCCGAGCTGCGCGCGATCCTCGGCGACGAGACGCGCGTGCTCAGCGTCATCAAGGAGGAGCTCGCCGAGATCCGCGAGCGCTTCGGCGACGAGCGGCGCACCGACATCAGCGCCTCCGAGGACGAGATCGACATCGAGGACCTGATCGCCGACCAGCAGATGGTCATCACGATCACCCAGACCGGCTACATCAAGTCGCTGCCGCTCGCCACCTACCGCCAGCAGCAGCGCGGCGGGCGCGGCGTCACCGGCATGGACATGAAGGACGGCGACTTCATCGAGCACCTGTTCGTGTGCTCCTCGCACGACTACCTGCTGTTCTTCTCCAACCGCGGCAAGGTCTACCGCTCCAAGGTCTACGAGCTGCCCGAGGCGCAGCGCACCGCCAAGGGCCGCGCGCTCGTCAACATCCTCCCGCTCGCCGAAAGCGAGCGCATCCAAGCCGTCGTCTCCACGCGCGACTTCTCCGAGACGGAGTTCGTCGTCTTCGCCACCCGCAACGGCACCGTCAAGAAGACCGAGTTGAAGGCATACAACACGCCGATCAAAGCCGACGGCATCATCGCGATCAACATCCGCGACGACGACGAGCTGCTCGCCGTGCGCACCGTCGACCCCGACGACGAGATCATCATGGTCTCCCGCGCCGGGCTCACCGTGCGCTTCGCCGAGTCCGACGTCCGCTCCATGGGCCGCGACACCACCGGCGTGCGCGGCATGGACGTCGGCAAGGACGGACGCGTGATCGCGATGGACGTCGCGCGCGACGAAATGGACCTGCTCGTCGTGACCGAGAACGGCTACGGCAAGCGCACCCAGATCGCGCAGTACCGCAAGACCAACCGCGGCGCCAAAGGCGTCAAGACGATCGGGCTGACCGAGCAGAAGGGCGGCCTCGCCGGCGCGCTCGTCGTGCGCGAGCACCAGGAACTCGTCTTCATCAGCGTCGGTGGCATGGTCCAGCGAACCGCCGCCGGAGGGATCTCCCAGCAGGGCCGCTCCGCGACCGGCGTGCGCGTCATGAACCTCAAGGACGACGACGCCGTCAGCGCCGTCGCGCTCGTCGTCGACACCGGCGAGGACGGAACCGCTCCGGCGCCAGCCGACGGCGACCCCGCCGGCTCCGACGAGGCCCCCGCCGCCGCGGGCGAAGCCCCGCCGCAGGACTGAGTCTCGAGCCGCGCGCAAGAGCGCGCCCGGAACTCACGCTCCGCGCTTCCACTCGTCCAAATTCGGCGATGCCGCTCAGATAGGCCCAAGCACGGGTCGAGATGCTGGGTGTGCCCCTCCCCGGCAAGAGCCTCCTCCTAACCCTCGCAACGCTCGCCTCCTCGTGTTCCCTGGCGCTGGCTCCCCTCGCCACGGCCGCCCCGTCGCATCCCTTCACCGCTCGCGGTGCGAGCGCCCACCACGCGCGTCTCGCCTGTGCAGCGCGCGCCGCGGCAATCCGCCACCACCGCGCGCACGCCGAGCTGCGCGCCTGCCACGCCCAGGCCCACAGGGCACGTCGCGTCAAGCTGCGCAAGCACAGCCCCAAGGCGCCCACCAGGACACCCGCACGCCGGGACACAGTCCCGAGCGTGGCCGCGCAGATCGCCGCCGTGCTCGCCACGCCCTGCGAAAACACCGAACTCACGCCCACCGACGGAAACACCGCCCTCGTACGTCGCGCCATCCTGTGCCTCGTAAACCACGAGCGCGCCCAGAACGGCCGCGCCCCGCTGATCGCCAACGCCAGCCTCGAACAGGCCGCCGAAGAACACTGCGCCGAACTGATCGCCAAGGACTACTTCGCGCACGTCTCACCCAGTGGCGAGACGCCCGCTCAGCGCATCATCGCCACCGGCTACCTCCCCGGCCCGAGCGTCGGCTACGCCATTGGCGAGAACCTCGCGTGGGGAACCCTCAGCCTGTCCACGCCCAACGCCATCGTCGCCGCCTGGATCGCCTCGCCCGAGCACCTCGCCAACATGCTCGAAAGCCAGTACACCGAAACCGGGATCGGCGTCACCCCCGCCGTGCCCGCCTCGCTCGCCGAAGGCCAACCCGGCGCGAGCTACGCCCAGGAGTTCGGCGTCATCGTTCGCTGAGCGCCCCTCATGTGAAAAGGCGCCTCCTCGTCGTCTCGGTCCGCTACCCTGGCCAGACCAGAGAAAGGAGGTGGTCCAAACGTTGAGTGACAGTTTTTCCGGGACCCTGGAGGTGACCGGCCGTTAGGTCGGTAGGCTGGTCCGCCTAGCGGAATCCAACCCGGGACACCCCGAGACGACCGCCGGTACTGGTCCCTCCGGCTGCTGTTGCGTCGCTCTCGGTATTTCCAGTCAGCGCAGCACCGCGAGGGGCGTCGTAGCGCAGGCGCCCCTCGTCATTTGCCGCGCTGGATGACGCCGCCTGGCGCCGTGCCAGGGAGTCGTCAGGCTGCCTGAGGCAGGTAGGCCAACCAGGCTGCGGGGATCGTGGGGCTCGCCACGTGGATGAAGATCTCCGCTCGCGGCGTGCGCGGAGCGTGGCGCGGATGCATCCCCGCCTGCTTCGGCAGCCGGTCGCCCTTGCGTCGGTTGCACGGCGCGCACGACGCCACGATGTTCTCCCAGTTGGAGCCGCCGCCCTTCGACCGCGGAATCACGTGATCGACCGTCAGGTTCGACCGCGACCCGCAATACTGGCACGTCCAGCTGTCGCGCGCGAACACCGCTCGGCGCGTGATCTTGCGCCTGTGCGCGTCTCGGGGAACGTTCACGTACGTCATGAGACGGATCACCACCGGCCGCGCGAGCGTGGAGCTCTCCGAGTGCAGCTCCCAGCGGCCGCGCTCCAACAGCTCAGCCTTTTCCTTCAGCAGCAGAACCACCGCGCGCTTGACAGTGCACACGTTGATCGGCTCATACGTGGCGTTCAAGACAAGCACCCGGCCACCCATCGCCCGTTGGGGCGATGTCTCAGGTCCGTGCCGCTGGTGCTCTGAAGGCGACACGAACCCCACCGGCTCGGGTGGGACTGTGCTCTCCATGTTCGACCGGGAGTCTAGCGGGGGAGATGGCCGATAGCGGCGTCTGCGCCGCGCCCGCCGTCAGGGCGCGGGTGGCGCAGGACGCACTGCTGAGCGGTAGGACCCCAATATCCGCACCTCCTCGCAGCCCTCGCGCAGGCCGGCGATCGCGTCCGCGACGCGCGCCTCCTCTCGACTGCCGGCGAGGTCGATGAAGAACATGTACGTGCCCATACGCTCGCGCAGAGGGCGCGACTCGATCCTCGTCAGATTGATGTCACGACGCGCGAACTCCTCCAGGCAACGCAACAGCCAGCCCGGCTGCTCCGCGCCCAGGCCCCAGAACACGAGCGATGTCTTCCACTCGCCCGCGGCGCTCTCCTCGCGCAGCGGCGCTCGCCGCGTCTCTCCCACGCGCGCCAGCCACACGAAGCGCGTTTCGTTGTCCTCGCGGTCCTCCACGCCCTCGCGCACGATCGTCCCGCCATAGATCCTCGCCGCAAGCGCCGTCCCCAGCGCCGCCCGGTCGAAGCGACCCTCGCCGACGACCATCCGCACCGCCTCCGCGGTGGAGCCAGCCGCGAGCACCCGAGCGTGCGCCAGCTCGCCGCGCAAGAAGCGCGTGCACTGACCCGGCACCTGCGGGTGGGTCAACACCGTCTCGATCTGCGCCAGCTCCAGCGGCCCGCTTGCGATCAGCGAATGGCGCACGCGCACGAGCGCCTCGCCCACGATCTCCACGTCCTCCGGGTCGCTCGCGAGCAGATCGAGCGACACCACGATCGACCCCTCCAGCGAGTTCTCGATCGGCACCACCGCCCAGTCGACGTCCCCGCGGCGCAGCGCGGCCACCGTCTCGTAGATGCCCGCGAACGGAACCGGCTCCACCGCGTCCACCACCGCGCTGCTCAGCAGCGCCTCCTCGGTGAAGGTCCCCTCCGGGCCGAGGTAGCCAACCCGCGCCCGGCTCGAGCTCATCTCAGGCGGGGCGCTCATCCGCGCCCGCGCCGCCGCCCGCGATCGCCAGGCGCACCGCCTCGGCCTCCTCCGGGGAGAGCTCCAGTTCGCCGCGCCCGTCCAGCACCTGCTTGCCGTACACCCGCGCCTGGTCGCGGTGGTGGATGCACGACAGCACGATCCCCGAGCGTTCCTCGTCCAGCAGCGCGATCGACATCGACTGCTGCCCCGACAGCTCGTTGTACGCGTCGTAGCGCACGAGCGCACGGTGCGAGATCGCCCCCCGCAGCGACGTCTCGGCGCCCGCCAGGCGACCGTCCAAGCGCAGCGCCATCTCCTCCACGTACTCGCGCAGCGCCTCGAAGGCCTCCTGCATCATCGCCGCGTGGGCCACCAGATCGTGCTCTCCCCGATCTCCCAGCACCGTTCGCTGCGCGCGCCGCAGCCGCCTCACCGACAGGCTCAGCGCGGCGCATCCCGCCAGCGCCACGAGCGCCGCCGCGCCCGCCGCGAGCGCCACGATGCCCTGCGTGTCCGTGATCGAGGCGAGCATCGCCACAACTTAGCCGCTGGCGAGGGGCGCGCCCTACGCGCCGAACAGCGCCAGATAGGTGTTCTTGTTGTTTTCCGCGTTCGTCTCGCCCGGCACGGGCTCTACGTACACTTCGATCTTCGCCGCCGCGCCCACCGGAATGCCCGCCACAGGGATTTCCACGTTCACCTTGCTGCCGGGCTGCGTCGTGTTGATCACGTGCGAAGCCTTGAACTGTTTGCCGCCCGCGGTGACCGTCACGTCCACCGGCACGTCCGTCTCCGCGTTCGTGCCGGTGTTTTCGGCCGTCACCGTGAACGTCGGGCTGCCGCCGCCGCTGATGTGGTTGAGCGTCGGTTCCGGCGCCAACGTGTTCGTGCCGACGCTCACCCCCACCAGCGAGCTGCCGTGCGTGCCCGGCGCGATCCCCGTCTGCGAGCCAGAGGAGCCCTGGCCGGTGATGCGCGAATGCGCCGTGTTCGGGTCCAGCCAGCCGAGATTCGGCAGGAAGCGGTCCGTCGCCAGCGACAGGCCGTGGATGCCGTCGCCGTCCAGCGTCTGGGAGATCAACGGCGCCACGCGCTGGGAATAGATCACGTCCGACGCCAGGAACACCTCCATCTCACCGGCGATCTGCGCGCTCACCTGCTTGCTCTGGCTGCCGAGCGCTTTGGGCAGCAGCAGCGCCACCTTCGCCATCCCTTCCGCCCTCAGATCGAACGTCGTCAGCACGTTGCGCTGCGCGCTCACCATGTCGCCAGGGACGCTCAGGCTCCGCGCGCGCGCCGCCAGTTCCTGGGCGACCTTGCTCAGCTGATCGATCTGCAGCTCCACGTCCAGCGCGGACTTGCTCGTCGCGTTCGTCAGCGCGCCGAACAGCGGGTGCGAAACCTGCGAGCTGGATTCCTGCACCAGCTGGCTCACCGTGCGGTTGTAGTCCTTCAGCGACTGCTGCTTCTTGCCCTTCACGCAGCCGTTGATCATCAACACGATCACGATCAGCAGCACAACGCCCACCACCACCGCGGCGATGCGCCGACGGATCAGCAGCGTGTGCTGGTCCACGTCCCCGCCCATGCCGCCGCCACCGCCCTGCGGGCGTCGCGGCCGAGGGTGCTGCGCGGTCGCCGAAGCAGAGCGATCGTCGATCGCTCGTGGTCGGGGCGCTCGGGATGACGGTCGGGGCGCCTTCTCCTCGCCATCGTCAAAGAACGACAAAAGCCAACCGCTCCTTTGCAGGGACTTCGGGAAGGGCCCCAGTATGACGAGACGCCACCTCCCAGACGTCCCTGCAAGTTCTCCGTCAGCGCGGCTTTTCCTGCCATCGGCGGCAGGGGAGCGGCCCCGCCGCGGCGAACGCGGGAGGTGGTGGAGTCGCAGCGCACCCTCATTCAACGGCGCATTCGTGTCGAGGACACGCTCGTGCTCGACCGCTACCGGCTGCTCGAGGAGCTCGGAACGGGTGGCTTCGGCACCGTCTGGAGCGCCCACGACGAGGTCCTGCACCGTCCCGTCGCGCTCAAGCGGATCTGGCTCGGTCCGGACGGCGACCTCGATCGCGCCACGCGCGAGGCACACGCCGGGGCACGCCTGAAACACCCCGCGATCGTGCGCCTGTACGAGGTCGCATCCGACGACGACGCGTTCTACCTCATCTCCGAGCTCATCGACGGGGAGACGCTCGCACGGCTGATCGCGGACGACGCGCTCGAAGACGAGGAGATTCTCGAGATCGGCCTCGCGCTCGCCGACGCGCTCGCGCACGCGCACGCGCACGGCGTGATCCACCGCGACATCAAGCCGCACAACGTCCTCGTGCCGGACCGCGACGAGGACAGCGCCGGAGTCGCCGCCAAGCTGACCGACTTCGGCGGCGCGAGCCTCGTCGGCGAGGACGTGCTCACGCGCCCCGGCGACGTGCTCGGCACGCTCGCCTACATGGCCCCCGAGCAGGCCGACGGCGACGAGGCGGCCGAGCAGGCCGACCTGTACTCGCTCGCGCTCGTCCTCTACGAGGCGCTGTGCGGCGTCAACCCCGTACGCGGCGCCACCCCCGCTGCCACCGCACGCCGCATCGGGCGCCCGATCGAGTCGCTCGCGCGCAGGCGCCGCGACCTGCCGCGCGCGCTCACGCAGGCCCTCGACGCCGCTCTCTCGCCAGATCCCGGCGAGCGCGGCACCCTGGACAGGCTGCGGCTCGTGCTCGGCGAAACGCTCGCGCGCGGGCTGCGCCAGTCGCTACGCGCGCCGGAGCCGACGCGCGTCGATCCGGCCGAGGCCACGCATCGCGCCCCCGCCGTCGAGCCCCCGACGCGTCCCGCACATGGGCGCTTGCCACGCCTCCCGGAGCAGCGGCATCCAGCGATGGACGAGCACAGCGATTCATCGCAGGACGCCTCCCCGGCTCGCTCGCGCATCGCCCTGCCGCGCGAGCTGTGGCTCGCCGCAGCGCTCACCGTCGTCGCGTGGCAGCTGCTCGCCGGGCGCTCCGGCGTGGCGCTGCTCGCCGCCGCCGCGCTGCTCCCGCCGCCGCTGTTCCTGCCCAGCGAGCGCCACACCGGTCGCGTCGGCGCCGGCTGGCTGATGGCCGCGCTCGCGCCGATCCTCGGTCTCCTCGGTCTCGCCGGCGCGTACCCCGCGCTCGCCGGGCAGGCGTCGCGCTGGCGCTGGCGCCTCGCGCTCGGCGCGCTCGGATACTGGTGGCTGACGCTCGCCGAGCCGTTGCTCGACAGACGTCTGTGGCTCGGCGCGGCCCCCGGCACGCCCGCGCACGCCGCCTGGGCGAGCTCGATTCCCACGACCTTCTCGCACGTCCTCGAGCCGATGCTCAGCCTCGGCGTGCTGCTCGGCGCGCTGCTGTGGGCCGGCGGCGCGCTCGCGCTGCCGTGGATCGTGCGCGGGCGCAACGCCGCCGTCGATGTGGTCGCCGTCGTCACGTGGTCCGCCGCGATCGCCTCCGCCGCGCCGGCCCTCGACGCCGGGCTGCCCGCCCAGCTCACCAGTCCCGCACCCCGCGGCGCGGTTCTCGGCGCCGTCGTCGGGGGCCTGTTCGCGCTCGCCTCGCGCGCCCTGCGCGGCCCCGTCTAGAAACCTGCTCCCGCGCCCGGCCGCGTAGCATGGCTGGGAGCTGGCCACCGATCTGAGATCGGGAGGCCGAGCCGCACGCGATGAACCTGCTCAAGAGCGTCGAGACCACGATCGCCAACCTCGTCGAGGGCGCTTTCGGACGGGCATTCCGCTCGGAGGTGCGCCCGATGGAACTCGCGCGCAAGCTCGCTCGTGAGATGGACGCGCACCGCACCGTGTCGGTCTCGCGCGTGTACGTGCCCAACGAGTACTCCGTGTGGCTCTCGCCCGAGGATCGCAGGCGTTACGAGGGCGTCGAGCACGAGGTGATCGACGAGCTGTGCGGCTATCTGCTCGAGCACGCCCGCCGCGAGGATCTGATTCTCGCGGCCGGGCTGCAGATCTCGTTTCACACCGACGAGCGCCTCGCGCTCGGAGAGTTCGGCATCCAGGCGCGATTGGTCCGAGGCGACGATCACAGTGATGAGCATCGCCAACCCCCCGTCGAGCACGAACAGCACGGCCAGACCATGATCTACAGCACCTCCGCACGTGTACGCGGACCGATCGAGGACGTGCGCGGCCAACGCAGGACCACGCGCGCGTTGCTCGTGCTCGGCTCGCGCCGGCTGCTCGTGCCGCCCGCCGGCGGAGTCATCGGCCGCAGCCGCGACTGCGAGATCGCGATCGACGACGCCGGCATCTCGCGCCATCACGCTGAGATCCGCCCGGGAGCCGAGGGCTGGACGATCGAAGACCGCGGCTCCACCAACGGCGTATCCGTCAACGGGCACCCCATCGCCGGCCCCCAGATCCTGCAACCCGGAGATCGCCTCGAACTCGGTTCGACCGAGCTCCTCTTCGAAGTCTCATGAACGCGCTCGAGCCGGTATCCGTCGCTCTCAAGTTCGGCTTCCTCGCCGTGCTCTACCTGTTCCTGCTGTGGGTCGCGCGCAGCGCCCGCCGCGACCTGCGCGCCGACGCCACCCCGCTCGCCCCCGACCGCGGCGGGCAGTCGCACGCGATACCGCCGGACGCCACCGGCCTGCACTCGGCCTCCACGCTCGGCAAGGTCGGCGCCTCCCAGCTCGCGCCGCGGCTCGTCGTCGAGCGTGCGCCCGGACACGACGCGGGGATGATCTACGACCTCGACGGCGACCTCGCGCTCGGACGCGGCGAGCACGCGGAGATTCGCCTCGAGGATCCCTTCGCCTCCGCGCGCCACGCGCGCATCTACGAGCAGGGCAACATCGTCGTGATCGAAGACCTCGACTCCACCAACGGCACCTATCTCAACGAGGAGCTGCTGCAGACGCCCAGGCCGCTGCACGCCGGCGACCGAGTGCGCATCGGCGACAGCGAATTCACCTTCGAGGTCGACTGATGCTGCGCGTCGCCGAGCACTACGCCGGGAGCGACACCGGGCGCCAGCGGCGCGCCAACGAGGACTCGCTGCTCGCGCGCTCGCCGTTGTTCGTGATCGCCGATGGCATGGGCGGAGCGCAGGCGGGCGAGGTCGCCTCGCGCCTGGCCGTCGAGTCCTTCCAGTCCGGTCTGCCCGACTCCGCCGAACCCGAGCCCGCGCTCGCCGAGCTCGCCCAGATCGCCAACGCGCGCATCCACGAGCTCTCGCACGCGAGTCCCGAACACGCCGGCATGGGCACGACGCTCACCGCCGTGTACGTCACCGAGGAGGACGTCGCGATCGCCCACGTTGGCGACAGCCGCGCGTACTGCCTGCGCGACGGCGAGCTGCTGCGCCTCACCGACGACCACTCGCTCGTCGACGAGCTCCTGCGCCAGGGCAAGCTCACGCCCGAGGAGGCCGTCGAGCACCCGCAGCGTTCGGTGATCACGCGCGCGCTCGGACCCGAAGGCATCGTGGAGGTCGACACGCGCTCGTTCCGCGCGCGCCCCGGCGACGTCTACCTGCTGTGCAGCGACGGGCTCACCACGATGATCTCCGAGCAGGAGGTCGCCGCGATCCTGCTCGCCCACCCGCGCCTGCACGACGCCGGCGAGGCGCTGATCGCGGCCGCCAACGAGGCGGGCGGGCGCGACAACATCACCGTCGTGCTGATCCGCCTCGAGGACGTGCACGCCGAGCAGCTCGCCGACGCGCGCGAGCAGGACACCATGACCGACCTGCCCGCGGTCGAGTTGCAGGCTGAGCCGGAGGCTCCCCCTCCCGCCCGGCCGCGAAGCCCCCGCGCTGCCACCTCCGCTCAGGCGCCCACCGCGCGCGGCGGCCGCGCTCGCAGGCGGCTGCGCAGACTCGGAATGCTCACGGCGCTGCTCGCCGTCCTCGCCCTGCTCGGCTGCGCCGCGTACCTCGCCCTGCAGTCCGTGTACTTCATCGGCACCAACGACCGCGGGCTCGTCACGCTCTACCAAGGCGTGCCCCTGCGCCTCCCCGGCGACATCGCGCTCTACCGCAGCCAGTACGTCTCCGGCGTCAGCGCGTCCACGCTCACGCCCCAGCGCCGCAGGACGCTGCTCGGCCACTCGCTGCGATCGGAAGCCAACGCCGCGTCGCTGATCCGCAGCCTCGAACTGGGGCAGCTCGAATGAACCGCCCGATCGTCCGTCTCTACGGCCTCGTCGTGCTGCTGTTCGCGCTGCTGATCGCGTTCACCTCCCGCTGGACCGTCTTCGAAGCGTCCTCGCTGCGCGAAAACGGACTCAACGCGCGCCTGCTGCTCGAGCAGCAGCGCATCGACCGCGGGCCTATCCTCGCCGCCGACGGAACGGTGCTCGCGCGCAGCGTGCCGCGCGGGGGAGGCACCTACACGCGCACCTACCCCGTCGGCGGAGGGTTCGCCCACGCGATCGGCTACTACTACAACACCGGCCTCGGCAGCACCGGCCTCGAGCAGTTCCGCAGCAGCGCGCTCAACGGCAAATCCGGCACCGACCTGCAGCGCATCCTCGACCAGCTGCAGGGCAGCGAACCGCGGGGAGACAAGGTCATCACCACGCTCGACCCGCGCGCCCAGAAGGCGGCAAACGCCGCGCTCGCCGGTCGCCGCGGCGCGATCGTCGCGCTCGAACCCCGCAGCGGGGCGGTCACCGCGATGGCCTCCTCGCCGAGCTACGACCCCAACTCCCTGCGCTCCGAACGCGCATACAAGACGATCCTCAAAGACACTGTCGGCAAACCGCTCGTCAACCGCGCCACGCAGTTCGGCTACGCGCCCGGCTCGACGTTCAAGGTGGTGACCGCGACCGCCGCGATCGACAGCGGCGAGTTCACGCCGTCCTCCGCGGTCAGCGGCCGCAACGACATCCCCATCTCCGGCGTCGCTTTGCAGAACGACCACGACGAGAGCTTCCCGCAGATCACGCTCACCCAGGCGCTCGTGCACTCCGTCAACACCGCCTGGGCGCAGGTCGCAGTGAGGCTCGGCAAGCCCACGCTCGCGCGCTACATGAGCCGCTTCGGCTTCGACCGCAAGCCCCAGCTCGACTACCCCGCCGAAGAGATGTCCGCCAGCGGGGAGTACGCCTCCTCGAAGGGGCTCGTGGCGCCCACCAGCCCGCTCGTCGACGTCGGGCGCATGGGCATCGGGCAGGACAAACTCGAAGTCACCCCCCTGCAGATGGCCGAGGTCGCGGCCGCCGTGGCCAACCACGGGCGGCTGATGGTCCCGCACCTCACCGACCGCATCGTCGACTCCGAAGGGCAGACCGTGCAGACGATCTCCCCGCGCGTGCAATCGGTGGTGATGAAGCCGTCCACCGCCACCGCCGTCACCTCGATGATGGAAGCGGTCGTCAACGAAGGCACGGGCACCGCCGCGCGCATCCCCGGCGTGCAGGTGGCGGGCAAGACGGGCACCGCGGAGACGCTGCTCGGCAACACGATCAACAACGTGTGGTTCATCGCGTTCGCGCCCGCGGCCAACCCCAGGGTCGCCGTCGCGGTCACGCTCCAGGGCGTCCCCGGCGAAGGCGCGTCGTTCGCTGCCCCGGTGGCCAGAGAAGTGATCGAAAGCCTGCTCCATGGTTGAACCCGACACGATCATCGACTCCCGCTACAGGGTGATCTCGCGCCTCGGCTCGGGCGGCATGGCCGACGTGTACCTCGCCCAGGATCAGCTCCTCGGACGCGAGGTCGCGGTCAAGATCCTGCACCACCACTTCGCCGAAGACCACGAGTTCGTCGAGCGCTTCCGCCGCGAGGCCTCCAGCGCCGCCGCGCTGTCGCACCCCAACATCGTCGCGATCTTCGACCGCGGCGAGTGGAACGGCACCTACTACATCGCCATGGAGTACGTCGCCGGACGCTCGCTGAAGGCGATCGTGCGCGAGGATGGCGCGCTCGCCGCAGACCGTGCGATCAACATCGTCGTGCAGATCCTGCGCGCCGCGCGCTTCGCCCACAGCCGTGGCGTAATCCACCGCGACCTCAAGCCGCACAACGTGATCCTCGACGAGGAGGGTCGCGCGCGCGTCACCGACTTCGGCATCGCACGCGCGGGCGCCTCCGACATGACGCTCACCGGCTCGATCATGGGCACCGCCCAATATCTCTCCCCCGAGCAGGCGCAGGGCCACACCGTCAGCGGCGCGTCAGACCTGTACTCAGTCGGCGTGATCCTCTACGAGCTGCTCACCGGCGTCGTCCCGTTCGAGGGCGAAACGGCCGTCGCGATCGCCTACAAGCAGGTCTCCGCCGCGCCGCGTCCGCCCAGCGAGCTGAACTCCGCCGTGCCGCCATCGCTCGATGCGGTGGTGCTGCGCGCGCTCGCCAAGGACCCCGCCGCGCGCTACGCCGACGCCGACGAGCTGATCGCCGCGCTCCAGCACGAGCGCGAACTGCTGCCCACGTTCGCCGACGCGACGGCCGCGACCGTGGTCGAGGACCAGGTCCACCACGTCCAGCCGCACCCCGCGCTGCCCGCCACGGGCTCGCTGCTCGTGGCCCCCGCCGGCTTCGACCCCGGGTACGGTCCACCTCCACCCGACGAGCGCGCCCGCCGCCGCCGCGCGCTGTGGTGGGCGCTCGCCGCCGCCGTCCTCGCCGCGGCGGCGGTCCTCGCCGTGCTGCTGCTGCAGTCCAAGCAGATGGTCACCGTGCCGAACGTCGCCGCGCAGAGCGAACAGGCCGCCGGCGCGAGCCTGCGGCGCGCGGGACTGGACCCCGTGCCCTCGCTCGCAGCGAGCACCACCGTGCCGATCGGTCTCGTCATCAGCCAGTCGCCCGCGGCCGGAGCCCGCGTGGAAAAGGGCAGCCGCGTCGGCATCGTCGTCTCCGGCGGCCCCGCCAGCGCAGCGCTCGTGGACGTCGCAGGACTGACCGCCGCGCGCGCCGCCGCGCAGCTGCGCAAAGCCGGCTTCAAGCCGACGAGCAAGGCGCAGGCGGACCCCACGGTGAGGTCCGGGCGGGTGATCTCCACCGAACCGCCCGCCGGCACCGAGGTGCAACTCGGCAGCACCGTCACGATGCTCGTCTCCAGCGGCCCCGCGCCCGTAACCGTTCCCGACGTCACCGGCGAGACCCTCAGCGCCGCCGAAGCCACGCTCGAAGAAGCGAAGCTGACGCTCGGCGCCGTCACGGAAAAGGTCTCCACCACGCAGCCCGCCGGCACGGTGATGGCGCAGGACCCCACCGGCGGCAGATCGGTGCGCGCGGGCGGCAAGGTCGACGTGACGGTGGCCAAGGAACCGAAGGAAGTGGCCGTGCCGGGCGTCGTCGGCCAAACCGAAGTGCAGGCCGTGGGCGCGCTCGAAAAGGCTGGCTTCACCGTCAAAACCGTCAACGAAGCCACGAGCGAAGCCACGCAGGTGGGGACTGTGCTCAAGCAGAGTCCCGCGGCCGGAGCCAAGGCCCACCGCGGGTCCACCGTCACGGTAGCGATCGGCGCGCTCAACCAGCAGACCACACCCACCACCTCCACCACCACGACCACCCCTGCCCCAACGCCGCCGCCCGCCGGGGCCGGCTGATCGGAAGACGCGCATGAGCTCCACTCCACGCACCGCCGAAGCGCTCACGGTCGCCGTGCTGGCCGGCGGGCGCTCATCCGAGCACGATGTCTCGCTCTCCTCCGCAGCCGCGGTCCGCGAGGGCCTCGCCGCGGCCGGCCACGACGCGATCTGGGTGGAGGTCGGGCGCGACGGCGCGTGGCGCCTCGACGGCGAGACGCTGAGCGTCACGCCCGGGGGCGGGCTGCTCGAGGCCGATGTCGTCTTCCCCGTCCTGCATGGGCCGTTCGGAGAGGACGGCACCGTGCAGGGCCTGCTCGAGACGCTCGACGTCCCATACGTGGGGGCCGGCGTGGCAGCCTCGGCGGTGTGTCTCGACAAGGTCCTGTTCAAGCAGCTGATGACGGCCGTGGGAATCCCCCAGGTCGACTACGTCGGCGTGCGCGCCGAGCGCTTCCGCGCCGAGCGCGAGCGCGTGCTCGCGGAGATCGCCGCGCTGGGAGAGCCGGTGTTCGTCAAGCCCGCGCACCTCGGCTCCTCCGTCGGGATCGTCAAGGTGGCGCGGCGCCACGACCTCGCCGACGCCCTGGAGCAGGCGTTCGCCCACGACGACCTCGCGATCGTCGAGGCGCTCGGGGGCGGCGTCGAGGTCGAGTGCGGCGTGCTCGGAGCGCCGGCGATCGACGCGTCCGGCGACGCGCAGCCCGCGTTCGTCTCCCAGCCGGGCGAGATCGTGTTCCCCGGCGAGTGGTACGACTACACCGCCAAGTACACGCCCGGCGGAATGGAGCTGAGGATTCCCGCGAGGATCTCCGCCAGCGCCCGCGAGCGCGTCTCCCAGCTCGCGCTGGAGGCGTTCCTCGCCAGCGGCTGCCACGGCCTCGCGCGCGTGGACTTCTTCGTCGACGGAGAGACGGTGCTCGTCAACGAGCTCAACACCATGCCCGGCTTCACGCCCACGAGCGTGTACGCGAAGCTGCTCGACGCCTCCGGCGTCCCCTACCCGCAGCTGATCGACCGCCTCTGCCGTCTCGCGCTCGAGCGCCACGAGCAGCTGCGCTCCTACGTCCACTGACTCCGCGGAAGGGGTCCGAGCGCTCGGCGCGCGGCACCGTCACCTGTACAGCGCGACGTCCGCGATCGTCGCCGACTCGTGCCCCGGCGGGAGCGCGATCAGCCACACCAGGTAGTAGCGATGGGACTGTCCCAGCAGTTTCAGTCGGATGCGTTCGCCGCTGCGCACGCGAGCGCTCGTTCCCACCGGCCCCTGCCAGCCCCGTTCGCTCAACGGCTCCGAGCTGCCGTACGGCAGCTTCAGGTCGATGTGGTCGGCGGCGTAGATCTGCGCCGAGAACCCCGGCGTCGGCGTCTTGATTTCGATCGCCTTCCCCGCCACCCCGGGTGCGGCGTCCACGTAGATCCCCAGACCGACTCCGCCCGCCTTCTTCAGCGTGCCGTCGTAGTACTGCTCCGTGTTCCAGGTGGTGTTCGGATCGTTGTCGACCACGTTCTCCACCAGGTCGCGGTTTTCGGGCCCCGTGCCGAACGGGTTGTAGCCGTGCGCCGCGGTGTCCGCGAGCTGCACCTGCACGAGCCCCGAGCGCGGGTGCGCGTCGCCCGCGACCCCCGTGCCGCGGTGCGTCTGGTGCGCGGCCAGCGCCAGCGCGATCGCCACGCCGCCAGCGAGCACCGCCAGCGACAGCACCCACCGCGCGGGGTGGCGCATGCGCCACGGCACCCGCCGCCGCGCCCTGCCCGGGCAGCGTCCGCAGCACGGTCGTCGCCTCGCCCGTCGCCTGACCCGAGCGCGACGCCTCCAGGGCGAGCACCTCCTCCAGGCCCGCGACCATGCTCGCCGCGTCCGGATAGCGCAGCGCGAGATCCTTCCTCACCGCGCGGTCCACCACCGCCGCGGTGGCGGCGGAGATTTCCGGGCGCATCGGCTGCACGTCCGGGATGTCCTCGCGCACGTGCTTCATCGCCACCGCCACCGGCGAGTCGCCGTGGAAGGGCACCTCGCCGGTGAGCATCTCGTACAGCACGACGCCGAGCGAGTACAGGTCCGACTGCCCCGTCACCGGCTGCCCGAACGCCTGCTCGGGCGAGACGTAGTCGGTCGTGCCGAGCACCCGTCCCGCGAGCGTGAGGCCTTCCTCCGTCAGCGTGCGCGCGATCCCGAAGTCGGTGATCTTCGCCCCGCCCTCCGGACTGATGAGCACGTTGTGCGGCTTGACGTCACGATGCACGATCTGATGGTCGTGCGCCGCGCCCAGCGCCCGCGCGATCTCGATCGCGTAGGCGATCGCCTGCGGGATGTCCATCGGGCCTTCGCGGCGGATCACCTGCTTGAGCGTCTCGCCTTCGACGTACTCGAGCACGATGTACGGCGTCCCAACCTCCGTCGCCGTGCCCACGCCGCCCTCGCCATGCGCCTCGCCGGAGGGCTCCTCGCCGGCGTCGATCACGGTGACGACGTGCGGATGGTTGATCTGCGCCACCGAGCGCGCCTCGCGCCGGAAGCGCTCCAGCTGGTCGGAGTCGGCGGCGATCTCGCGGTGCATCAGCTTGATCGCCACTGGCCGCTCCAGCACCGTGTCGAACGCGCGGTACACGGTCGACATGCCACCCCTGCCGATCTCCGCGTCGAGTCGGTAGCGCCCGCCGATCAGCGTGCCGAGAGGGGTCATGCGCGGCCCCCGCGCTCACGGCGGACGCGCATCGACACGAGGCCTGCCAGCAGGCACCGATACAGCGAGTAGGGAAGCAGCGGACCGGGCCTGCGCTCACGCAACACGCGCAGGCTCGCGAGCGTGGAGGCGAACGCGCTGACGGCGCCCAACAGCAGCCCGCCGCGCGCCTGCCGGGGAACGCCCTCGGACAGCAGCCGCGCGCCCTTCAACGCGCTCGCCCCGAGGATCACCGGCGGCGCGACGCTCCACGAGAGCGCGTGCGCGCCCTCGCGGTCGAACCCCCGCGCGCGGGCCGCCGTGAGCGTCGCGCCGTTGCGCGAGACCCCCGGGATCAGCGCGCTCGCCTGCGCGAGGCCCAGCGCGAGGCCGTCCGCCGGCCCGCGCGTCCACCGCCGCGCGGGTCTGCTCGCGGCCTCCGCCGCGCCTCGCGCGTGTCCGCGATCGCCATCGCGATCGCCCCCACGGTCAAGCCCATGGCGATCGAGCGGGGTCCGCCGAGCAGCCGCTCGATGCGACCGCGCAGCGTGAAGCCCGCCGACGCGGGAGGCGCGAGCGACAGCGCGAGCATGCATGCGCGGCGCGCGTCCATGCGCGAGGCCTCGCGCCACAGATGCCCGCGCATGTCGATCGCCAGCGCCACGCCCGCGCCGGCGTGCAGCGCCACCTCGACCGACTTGCGCAGCTCCCCGTCCAGCTCCGCGTATGACCAGCCCGCCAGCCACGGCAGCAGCGCAATGTGCCCCGATGAGGAGATCGGCAGCAGCTCGACGGGGCCCTGGAGCAGGCCGAGCGCCACCGCGTGGCGAAGCGCGAGCGTCCGCTCAGCCGGCGGCATCGCCGGCCGGCTTGCGGCGTCGACGCACGACGGCGTACGCGATCCCGACCACCACCAGCGCCACGATCGCGTAGTCGACGTACTCGAAACCCTTGCGCACGCTCTCCCAGTCTCCGCCGAGCGCGTGGCCCGCGAGCGCCAGCCCGAGCACCCACGGCACGGCGCCGATCAGCGAGAACACCGTGAAACGTCCCAGCGGCATCTTCGACACCCCCGCGGGCAGCGACACGAACGCCCGCACCAGCGGGATCACGCGCCCGAACAGCACGATCGCCTCGCCGTGGCGCTGAAACAGCCGGTCCGCGCGCTCGATCTGAGCGGGGCCCATGTGCAGCTTCGCGCCGTGGCGTTCGAGCAGCTCCAGGCGACCGCCGCGCCCGACGCGCGTACGCGACCCACGAGCCCACCATCGTGCCCAGCAGCCCCGCGAGCACGATTCCCACCATCGTCAGGTGGTGGTGGGAGGCGCTCTGGCCGGGGTCGGCAACGGCGAACCCCGCGAACAGCATCACCACCTCGGAGGGAATCGGGATGCACGCGCTCGAGATCGCCATCAGCGCGAAGATCCCCGGCAACCCCGCTTCGCGCACGAAGTGCGAGGTTTCGTTGACCAGCGTTTCCGATATCGAGGCGAGTACGAGCACTTCGCGGGCAACGATACCTGCGCCGTCCCCGTCACGCCGAAGGCCTCGCCTCGCGCGGAGCGTTACCGTCCGTCGCGGATGCGCGTCTGGATCGACCTGACCAACAGCCCCCACGTGCTGGTCATGCGCCCGCTCATCGAGCTGCTGCAGGCGGAGGGGCACGACGTGCGCGTGACCGCCCGCGACTTCGCTCAGACGATCCAGCTGTGCGACCGCTTCGAGATCGCCCACACCGCCATCGGTCACCACCGCGGCGGGCGCCTCGCCGCCAAGGCCGGCGGGCTGGCCTCGCGCACGACCGCGCTCGTGCGCTGGGCGCGAGCGCAGGCGGACGGCCCTGCGGGCGGGCGCTTCGACATCGCGCTCGGGCACGGCTCCAACGACGTCACAGTCGCGGCCGCGCTGCTGCGGATCCCCAGCGCGACGATGTTCGACTACGAGTGGGCCACCGTCCAGCACAACGTCAACTGCCGCCTCGCGCGCGCGGTGGTCGTGCCCGACGCGATCCCGCCCGAGCGCCTCGCGCGCTACGGCGCGCGCGGCAAGGTGCGCTCGTACGAGGGACTCAAGGAGGAGTACTACCTCGCGGACTTCGAGCCCAGCACGGCCGTGCTCGGCGAGCTCGGGCTCGATCCGGCGCGCCCGATCGTGCTCGTGCGGACGCCGCCCGATGTCTCGCTCTACCACCGTTTCGAGAACGATCTGTTCGCCAGCGTGCTGCGGCGGCTGAGCGCGGCGGCATCCGATGGGGTGCAGACGGTGGTGCTCCCGCGCGTGGACTCTCAGCGCGAGGAGCTGCGCCTCACGGGTGGCTTCATCGTCCCCGAGCGCGCGATCGACGCGCAGTCGCTGATCGCCCACGCCGACCTCGTGATCTCGGCCGGAGGCACGATGAACCGCGAGGCGGTGGCGCTCGGCACGCCCGTGTACACGACCTTCCAAGGCCGCCTCGGAGCGGTCGACGAGCGCCTGATCGCAGAACGGCGACTGCGTTCGCTCGACAGCGCCGAGGAGCTCGATCTGACCAAGCGCGAGCGGAGCGCCGCGACCGCGCGCGTGCGCCGCGACCCCCGCCTGCTGCTCGAGCTGCTGCTCTCCCCGCTGCAGCGGTCGTCCTGACGTCCTCGCCGGGAACGCCCCGCGTCAGGGGGGCCCTTACAATTGGCGCGATGCGCCGACGGATCCGCTCGGCGGCCCTACCGCTGCACCGCCACTCGCTGCCGCAACTGGCAGTCGACGGTGCGCTGGTCGCGCTCGCGTACTACCTCGCCTTCGCGCTGCGCTTCGACAGCGGGCCGCCGACCCAGTACGCGCACCTGCGTGCGGACACCATCTGGTGGGTGGCGCTCGGGAGCCTGCCCGTGCTCGTGCTCACGCGCGTCTACCAGCGCCGCTGGCGCTACGCCGGCCAGCGCGACTACGAGGCGGTCGTGCGCGCCGTGGTGCTCGTGGTGCTCGCGACGGTCGTCGCTATCGACGTGCTGCGCCCCGTCCACAGCTACCCGCTGGTGTTCGTCAACGGCGTATCCACCCACCACCACAGCACCGTCGCCGTGGTGCTTCCCAACGGCGTGATCGTGCTGTTCGCGCTGCTCGCGCTCGTCTTCCTCGTCGGCGTCCGCGCGCTCGCGCGCAGCCTCTACGAGCGCCGCCCGCTCGCGGTCTTTCGCTCCCCCGGCAAGAGCCAGCGCACGGTCATGATCGCCGGCGCGGGCGAGGGCGGGCGGATGGTGCTGCGCGAGATCCTGCGCAACCGCGAGCTCGGCCTGATCCCGGTGGGCTTCCTCGACGACGACCCCCGCAAGCGCAGGATGCGCATCGACGGCGTGCGCGTGCGCGGCAACACCGAATCCGAGCTGCCGCGCATCCTCGACGACGCGGAGCCCGACGAAGTGATCATCGCGATCCCCTCCGCGCCCGGCTCCACGCGCGCGCGCATCGTGCGCGAGTGCCGCGCGCGGGCGATCCCCGTGCGCACGCTGCCGACGGTGTTCGAGCTGCTGCAGACCCGCGGCGCGCTCGCGCGCCAGATGCGCGAGGTGCGCGTCGAGGACGTGCTCGGCCGCGAGCCCGTGCACATGGAGCTCGAGCGCGTCGGCGCCTACCTCGCGGGCGCGACCGTGCTCGTCACCGGCGCCGGCGGGTCGATCGGCTCGGAGCTGTGCCGTCAGATCGCGCGCGTGGAGCCGCACCGGATCGTGCTGCTCGACCACGCCGAGGACAACCTCTTCTCGATCCAGCGCGAGCTGCAGGACGAGCGCCACGTGCCGTCCTCGATGCTCGCCGCGGTGCTCGCGGACTGCAAGGAGGAGGAGCGGATGCGCGAGGTCTTCGCCGCGCACCGCCCCACCGTCGTCTTCCACGCTGCCGCCTACAAGCACGTCGGCCTGATGGAGGCCAACCCCGTCGAGGCGGTGCGCAACAACGCGATCGCCACGCGCGTCGTCGCGCACGTCGCGGGCGAGCTGGGCGTCGCGCGCTTCGTGCTCGTCTCCACCGACAAGGCCGTCGCGCCCGCCACCGTCATGGGCGCGTCCAAGGCGCTCGCGGAGTTCGCCCTGGACGCCGCCACCGCGCGCTTCCCAGAGACCGACTACGCGGCTGTGCGCTTCGGCAACGTGCTCGGCTCCTCCGGCAGCGTCGTGCCGATCTTCCGTCGCCAGATCGAGCGTGGCGGCCCCGTGACCGTCACCGACGAGCGCATGACCCGCTACTTCATGACGATTCCCGAGGCCGTGCAGCTGATCATCCGCTCCGGCGCGCTCGCCGCGACCGATCCCGCCGCTGGCGCGGCGAAGGTGTTCGTGCTCGACATGGGCGACCCCGTGAAGATCGTCGACCTGGCGCGCGCGATGATCGACCTCTCGGGCCTCGATCCCGACCGCGACATCGACGTCGAGATCGTCGGCGCGCGCCCCGGCGAGAAGCTCCACGAGGAGCTGTTCAACGGCTACGAGCGCGCGATCCCAACCGAGGCGGAGAAGATCCTGCTGGCCGAGCGCAGACCGATGGCGATCGAGGCGGTCGAGTCGATGTTCGCCGAGATCGGCCTGCTCGTGCTCGAAGGCGACGCCGCCGGCCTCGCGGCGAAGGTCTCCGAGCTGTCCGCCGAGCGCCGCGAGGACGACACCCACCTGCGCGATGCGCCTGCGCCCCTCGTACACTCCCCCAATTCATGACGTATCTGCCGCTCGCGCTCTCGCTTTCGAGCACCTTCACCCAGATCGGAGCGATCGCCGCGTTCGCCGCGCTGGTCGGGATCGCCGTGCTGTCGCTGCTCGTGTTCTCACAGGCCCGCGAGATCAAGCGCCTGCGCGAGTGGGCCGGCAGGGCGCCAGAGCGCGCCGCCGAAGCCGAGCAGCGCGTCACCGCCGCGGCCGCCGTACGCGTGCAGCAGCCCCAGGCTTTGCAGGCGCAGCCGGTGCCGCGCGCCCAGCCGATCCACACGCGCGCCGCCGCTGCCACGGGAGCCGGTCCTGCCTCGCGCGTGGTCGGCGCGCCGATCGGCCAGCCCGTGCCCGCGGCCCAGCCGCTGACCGCGGCCGGAACTCCCGCTCAGACTCCGGGTGCTCCCGCGCTTCCCGGTCAGCCGCAGCCCCCGGCGCCGGCCTCACCGGCTGGCGCGCCACAGGCCAGCCCAGGTCAACCGCCGCCGCCCGGCCAGTCACAGCCCGCTGGGCTGCCGCCGGCCAGCCCGACGGCGCTCCCTGGTCAACCGCCCGCCCTCGGGAGCCCGTCTTCCGCCTTTGGCCAACCGCCGACGCCCGGCACGCGCCCGCCGGCCCCTGGACAGCCGCCATCGCCTGTGGCCCGGCCCCCCGTCCCGGGTCAGGCGCCGGCCCCCGGTCGGCCGCTCACGCCGGGCTCGCCGTTGCCTGCGCCACCCGCGGCGGCGCCCCCTGCGCCTGGACAGGCTCCGCTTCCGAGCCCCGCCTCAGCGGCAGCGGCCGCGCAGGGCGCGCCCGGCATCGCGCGTCCGGTCGCACCGTCTCCCAACGGGCCAGCCGCTCCGGTGCCCGCGGCGGCGGCGCGTCCGCCGGTGCCAGCCGCGTCCGCCGCCAGCACCTCGCCGCGAGCCGCCAGCCCGCCGCCGACACAGCCGGCCCGCCGCCCGCCGCCACCGCCCAGCCCCGGCGAGAGCAGGCGCACCCCGCCACCGGCCTCCGCAGCGGCGGCCGCCCCTGGCGTGCCATCACGAGCGCCAGCGGGGCGGCGTGCAGCGCCAGGCTCGCTCCAGGGTCGCCACGCGCCCGGCGCCGACGGCGGCTCACCCCGGCGCACCACGGCCCTGATCCTCGGCGGCGTGCTGGTCGTCGTCGTGGTGGTGATCCTCGCCGTGAAGGTGCTCGGAGGATCCTCCTCCGACAAAGGCACGCAGTCCACGCCGTTGAGCACCGTCGTGAGCACGGAAACGAAAACCACCACCGCGCACGCGAAAAAACCCAGCACCAGCACGAGCTCCAGTGAAGCGCCGCCTGCGAACGCGGCGGAAACGACCGTCGCGGTGCTCAACGGCACCGAAACGACGGGCCTTGCGCACCGCGTGTCGAGCGCGCTGCAGCAGCGTGGCTACTCGCAGGCGAACGCGCTCAACGGGCGCCCCCCGGGGTCGGGCCAGGTGACGGTGGTGGAGTACTCCAGCGGCCACAAAGCCGAAGCGGAAGGCGTCGCGCGCGAGCTGTCGGTCAAACAGGTGCAACCGCTGGAATCAGCTGTGGCCGCGCTCTCGGGCTCGGCGCAGGTGGTCGTGCTCGTCGGCTCCGACTCGGCGACGCCATAACCGGCTTCCTCGACATCCCCGCTCGCACGGCCAAGCCGCGCGAGCACGGCATCACCCACGTGATCGACCGCGGCCTGTCGCTCGCGGAGGTCGACGGCCTGCTCGAGGTCGCGGGGCCCGCGGTGGACATCGTCAAGCTCGGCTGGGGCACGGCGCTGGTGAGCGCCAACCTCGCGCCGAAGCTCGAGCTGTATGCGCGCCACGACATCCCGGTGGTGCTGGGCGGGACGCTCACCGAGCTGGCGATCCGCCAGGGCAGGGTGGAGGGGCTGGTGGCGTGGCTGCGCGAGCTGGGTCTCACCCACGTGGAGATCTCCGACGGCACGATCGAGCTGGCGGCTGAGGTGAAGCGCGAGCTGATCGAACGGCTGTCGAAGGAGTTCACCGTGTTCGCCGAGGTGGGCAGCAAGGACGCGGACTTCATCATGGCCCCGTACGTGTGGGTCGAACAGATCGAACGCGACCTCGAGGCGGGCGCGTGGAAGGTGATCGCCGAGGCGCGCGAGTCCGGCACCGCCGGCATCTACCGCGCCAACGGCGAGCCGCGAACCGGGCTGATCGAGGAGATCGCCCACTCGATCGACCATCGACGGATGATCTTCGACGCGCCCCAGCAGGCGCAGCAGGTGTGGCTGCTCAAGCACTTCGGCACCGAGTGCAACCTCGGCAACATCGCCCCCGCGGATGTGATCTCGCTGGAGACCCTGCGCCTCGGGCTGCGCTCGGACACGGTCGAGCGCTTCGCGCTGGGCGGCGCGGATTGACCGGCGAGAGGCCCGAGGCCAGCGCCGAGCCGCTGGCACGCCTCGTCTTCGCCGTCCTGGTGATCGCCTGCTTCGCGGCATTCTTCGTCACCCAGCGCCTCAAGCACACCCCCACAGCGGTGCAGAAATTCAAACTCGCCGGGCGCTTCTCGCCATACGCTCCCGCGGGCCACAACCAGGAGAGCATCTCCTTCAAGCTGGGCCACGCCGAAGCGGTCACCGTCACGGTCATCGACGTGTCAGGCAACACCGTCGCGACGCTGTTCGTCGATCGCCCGGTCGTCCGCTACAAACAGTTCTCGTTCCGCTGGAACGGCCGTCGCGGCAGCGCCCACGGCTACCGGGTGCTCACGAGTCCGCACGGCCGCTCGATCCTCGTGCCCAGGACGGACGGCGCGATCGCGCCGCCGGGCGAATACCGCATCGAGGTGCGACTGTCCAAGCAGGGGCACACGGTGCCCTCGCCGCACAGCTTCACGCTGGTGGGCAGGTGAGCGGCCGATGAGCGCCGCGCTCGCCACGAGCCTGCCCAGCGTCTCCACGATCCTCCTCGCTCTGCTCGGCGGGGGGGCGGCGGTGGCGGCGCTCGTGCTTGCGATGCGCCGCTGGAGCGAGGCGTTCCCGCTGCTGGCGATCCTCGCGCTTCCCTTCCGGCTGCCGATCTCCGCGGACGGGCGCACCGTGAACCTGCTCATCCCCCTCTACCTCGTTGTCTTGGCAGGCGCGTTCAACCACGTGCTGGGGCGGCTCGCCGGGGGCCGCGCGGCGGCGCTCGCGGACGAACCGCGCCCGCGCGGGCGCGCCGAGGAGCAGGCGCGCTCCCCGCGCGAGCTCTCCTTCTGGACCTCGCCCAGCGGCCTGGGGTGGCTGCTGTTCGCGTCTGTGGCCCTCTACGCGCTGCAGGCGATCTACTCCAGCGACCACACGCGCGCGTTGGAGAACGTGGCGGCTTTCTACGTTCCGTTCGCGCTGCTGTTCGCGCTGATGCGCGAGGTGGAGTGGACGCGCGAGCTGTTGCTGCGTTGCCTCGCGGTGGTGGCGCTGCTCGCGGTGCTCTTCGCGGGGATCGGCTTCGTGGAGTACGCGCGCAAGGAGCTGTTCCTCAACCCGAAGGTCGTCGCGGCGAACCAGTACGACAACTACTTCCGCGTCAACTCGCTGTTCTTCGACCCGAGCATCTACGGCCGCTTCCTCGCGCTCGTGATGATCGCGCTCACGACCGTCGTGCTGTGGAGCGCGCGCCGGCGCGACACGCTGATCGGGGCGGCGGTCCTCGCGTGGCTGCTCGCGGGGCTCGTGACGAGCTTCTCGCAGTCGAGCATCGCCGCGCTGCTGCTCGGCCTGGCGGTCCTCGCCGCGTGGCGCTGGGACGTGCGCGCGACGGCCGCGGCGACGGCTGCGCTGGTGGCGTGCGCCGCGGCGGTCGTGCTGCTCGCCCCGAGCAGCCTGCACTTCGGGCTGAAGGGCACGGGCGGCTCGACCAGCAACGCCACCAGCGGGCGCACCACGTTGATCTCCGGCGGGCTGGAACTGTTCGCCAAACGGCCGCTCGAGGGCTATGGCTCGGGCTCGTTCGAAGCGCAGTACAAGCGCCACGGAGGCGGCAGCACGGAGAACGCGACGTCCGCGTCGCACACGATCCCCGTGACCGTCGCCGCCGAGCAGGGCATCCTCGGCCTGGCGCTGTACGTGGCGCTGCTGCTCAGCGCGTTCTTCGTTCTGGCGCGCGACGCCGGTCGCTCGCCGCCCAGGATCGCCCTCGCGGCGTGCTTCGCGGCGCTGGTGCTGCACACGTGGACGTACGCGGACTTCCTCGAGGACCCGTTCACGTGGGCGATACTCGCTGTCGGGGTGAACCTCGCGCGCCAGGACGGGCGCTGGGCGCCGGCCAGCGCCCGTCCTGAGTAGCGTCTGAGCCGTGCTCGGCTACCTCAAGCGCCTGATCACCACCGGCGCGGCGTACCAGTTCGGGGACATCCTCGCGAAGGGCCTCGCGCTGCTGACGCTGCCGCTGTACACCCACCACCTCGGCACGCGGGCGTACGGCGCCGCCGAAACGCTGCTGACGGCGGTGATCCTGTCGAGCATCCTGCTGCGCGCGGGGGTTGGCGAGGCGTTCGTGCGCTTCTACTTCGACGACGAGGACGAGCAGCGCCGCGCGCGGATCGCGCGCACCGCCACGGCGACTGTGGCGTGGACGACGACGCTCGCGGCGCTGCTCGCGCTCGCCTTCGCGGGGCCGCTGTCGAAGCTGCTGCTGAGCTTCCGCGACCCGTTGCTCCTCGACTGCGCGGTGCTCGGCCTGTGGGCGTTCACGAACCTCGAGATGGCCTACGCGCAACTGCGCGTCGACGAACGCGCGCGCGCGTACATCTACGCGACCGGCACGAACGTGGCGATGTCGGTCGCGTTCACGGTCTCGCTCGTCGTGTTCGCCCACGAGGGTGCGCGCGGCCTGCTGCTGGGCAACTTCGGCGCCTCCGCGCTCGTGGTGCTCGGGCTGTGGTGGACGCTGCGCGGGCGTGTGTCGCTGCGCGTGAGATTCTCCGACCTGCGCACGATGCTGCGCTTCGGGCTGCCGACGGTGCCGGCGGAGGCGAGCGTGTACGCGCTGCAGGTGGCCGACCGCTTCTACCTGTTCCGCGTCTTCTCGCAGACCGCCGCGGGGCAGTACGCGGTGTCGATCAAGCTCGCGACGGTGGTGTTCGTGGCGGTGCGGGGCTTTCAGTACGCGTGGCCGCCGCTGGCGTACTCGGTCGAGAGCGACGCCGAGGCCGCGCGTCTGTACTCGCTCG
The DNA here is from genome assembly GCA_963813055.1 of uncultured Solirubrobacteraceae bacterium. Lineage (GTDB taxonomy): Bacteria > Actinomycetota > Thermoleophilia > Solirubrobacterales > Solirubrobacteraceae > Palsa-744. Next base: position 283,781 of record CAWEXM010000002.1, on the reverse strand, counting down.
TGACGACCTACTACGCGCTCGCGACGGGCGTGGTGGTGTGCGCGGTGGCGCTGCTCGCGCGCTGGGTGGTGCGGCTGCTGGCCGCGCCAGAGTACTTCGGCGCCTATCGCGCGCTGCCGTGGCTCGCGCTCGGCTGGGCGCTGTACGGGCTGTACCTCGTGTTCGTCGCCATCTCCGGGCGCGCGCGGCGGACCTCGCGCAACCTCCCCGCCGCGGTCGCGGGCCTCGCCATCAACGTCGCGCTGTTGCTCGCGCTCGTCCCCCACGGGGGCGCCGGCCTGGGGATCGCGGGCGCGGGCATCGCGCTGTGCGGCGCGTACGCGGCGATGCTGCTCGTGATGTACGCGTTCACGCGCGACCTGTTTCGCGTGGGCTTCGAATGGGCGCGCCTGGCGCGCCTCGCGGCGATCCTGATCGGCGTGGCGGTCTCCGGCGAGCTGTTGCTCCCGACCGACGGCGTGGGGGGGCTGCTCGCGCGCTTGGCGTGGCTTGCGCTGGTGCCCGCGGCGCTGCTGCTCACGCGCTTCTTCCATCCGCGCGAGTGGGACGCGGCGCGTGCGCTCGCCCGCGACGGTCGCCGTCGCGTCGCCGTCTTCCGGGCGCGTCACGGCGAGGTGGAGGCTTACGCGGAGGATCCGCTGCGCGACGTGTGAGCCGTCGTCGTAGGCGGCCGCGTTGTGGCGCGCACGGGTAAGGGTGTCGATAGGCGGCTTGTGCAGCTCAAGTCATCCCCATGTTTGGCCGAAGCCGCCCCCATGCGCGAGCCTTCCGCGACCTCTGAGATATCCGTAACCGCGCGCCGGCCGGTGGGCGCGCGCGAGCGTCGCCGTCGCGAGGAGGCGCTGCGTCGCCACCACGAGGACCGCCAGTCGCGGCGTGGGGCGCCCACCGGGAAGGTCACTTACTTGCGCGCCCAGCTGCGGCTCGCGGCGAGGCTGACGGGGCGCCTGGCGGCGACGAACGACGTGGAGGAGATGGTCACGCTCGTGGTCGACGAGCTGCAGGGAACGTTCGCGTTCTACCTCGCGGCGATCCAGCGCCTGGACGAGGACGGCGTGCTGCGGCTGGTGGCGGGACGGGGCGCGCTGGCGGACGTGATGACGGAGTTCCTGCTCGTGGAGCAGTCGCTGCAGGACGGCATCAACGGCCGCGTCGCGCGCAGCGGCGCGACGGCGCTGGTGACGGACACGCGCGAGGACGACGACTACATCGTGCGCGACCCCGAGACCGACCCGCGCTCGGAGCTGAGCGTGCCGATCGTGCTCGACGGCGCCGTGTGGGGCGTGCTGAACCTCGAGGCGCCGGAGCCAGAAGCGTTCAGCGAGGCCGACGCGGTGCTGGTGGAGGCGATCGCCTCGAGCCTCGGCTCCTCGCTCCACCGCGCCGCGCTGGTGCGCGATCTGGAGCGCACGTTCACCACCACGCTGACCGCGCTGATGAGCGCGGTGGAGGCGAAGGACAGCTACACCGCCTCGCACGAGGAGGAGGTCGCCGCGCTCGCGGAACGCGTCGCGGTGCGTCTCGGCAGCTCGTCGACGCGCGCGCACGACGTGCGCTACGCGGCGCTGCTGCACGACGTGGGCAAGGTGGCCGTGCCGAGCGAGATCCTGCTCAAGCCGGGCCCGCTCACCGACGAGGAGTGGGTGGTGATGAAGCGCCACGCCGCCGTGGGCGGCGAGCTGGTGGCGCGCATCGACGCGTTCGCGCATCTCGCGCCCGCGGTGCGAGCGAGCCACGAGCGCTGGGACGGCGCCGGCTACCCCGACGGCCTCGCCGGCGAGGACATCCCGCTCGCGGCGCGCATCATCTCCGCGTGTGACACCTACGAGGCGATCGTCACCGACCGCCCATACCGCCCCGCCGCAACGCCCGCGCAGGCGTGCGAGGAGCTGCGCCGCGTCGCCGGCTCACAGCTCGACGCGCGCGTGGTCGAGGCGCTGCTGGAGGAGCTCGCCGGTCAGTAGAGCGCCGGTCTTGCGGGGCTGGCCGGCGGGCGACGTCGACTGGCCTCGCGGCGCACGCCGTCGGCCGGAGCTGACCGCCGCTGGCAGCGCTACCTGCCGGTGGTGCGGTGCATCGCCGCGCGTGTGTGCCCGGCGCTGCGCCCCGCGCCCGTGCGGCCGTTGGCGGTCGTGCCGACGGGTGAGGGCGTGCGGCGGATGAGCAGGCGCAGCGGCCGGTCCGCGGAGCCTTCCTCGGCGCGCTCGGAGAGCGCGCTGGGATGCACGGTGCGGAACACGGGCCCGCGGCTCGGATCCACCACGGCGACCACGACCTTCGAGCGGCTCGGGGTATCGAACACGATCCCGTCGAGCGCAGGCCCGCCGTCGTCCACCTTCACCAGCTCACCCGCGCTCGTCGAATCCATCGGCACAGCGTAACGGCACGCCCGCCAGACGCCCGCGGCGCGGCGGCTGCGCTACGGCGCTTCGGCTTCGGCGTGGGCAGCGCGGTTGTGCTCCGCAGCCGCCTCGCGCAGCCCCTCGCCGCGCCCGGGTGCGAGCGTCGCGGTGACATGGCGCCAGTAGCGCTTGGGGGAGTGCCCAGGCAGCGCCAGCGCCCCCAACGCGCGCAGCGCATACGCCCACGCGGTGAGCCAGCGCACCGCGCGAGCGGCCGACGCGGAGTGGTGCTTGCGCATGTACAGGTCGCGTCCGCGCGACATTTCCACGATCCGCCGCTCGGGCACGGCATCTGTGGAGAGCTGCTCGTGGTGGACGGCCAGCGCGGAGGGCACGTACACCGAGCTCCAGCCCGCGTCGCGCAGCCGCCGCGCGAAGTCCACCTCGTCGGAGTACACGAAGAAGTCGGGGTCGAGGTAGCCGACCTCCGCGGCTGCGTCGCGGCGCACGAGCAGCGCCGCGGACTGGCACCAGTCGACCTCGCGCGTGTGCGTTCCGGTGCTCTGCACGGTGTAGCGGCGGTGCAGCATGAGAGCGCCCGCGAGCGCGCTCCACACCGTTGGAAAGCGCCAAGCGCAGGCCTGGCGAGCGCCGTCGGGGCGCAGCAGCTGGGCGCCCGCGCACGCCGCGCGCGGTTGCTCCTGCAAGGCCCCCCACAGCGCGAGCGTTGCGCCGGGCCGCAGCTCGGAGTCCTCGTTCAGCAGCAGCGCGTAGCGCCCGCGCGCCCGCGCGAGCAACTGCGAGTCGTTCGCGCCCTTGCCGCGGCGCTCATCGAGCGCGATCACCTCATCCACAGCGGGGTGCTCGCGCGCCGCCTGCGCGGAGCCGTCGCGCGAGCCGTTGTCGAGCACGAGCACCTCCACGGCGAACCCCAAGCTCTCGCGCTCCCGCGCGATCGCGTCGAGCCCGCGCAGCAGCAGCTCGCGCTGGGAGGTGTTGACCACGCAGTAGCTCAGCTCGATCGGCTCGTCCCGCGGACGGCTCTCCTCGGGCGTGTCAGCGACGCTCATGCGGGCATTCTCGCCCCATCCGCGCCTATTGTCCGTTGCGGTGCGCGTCCACGTCGTCGATCCCTCCGCCTTCACCCCGCCGTACGACCACGCGCTGTGCGCTGCGCTCGCGGCCGAGGGGGCGGACGTGGAGCTGTTCACGAGCCGCTTCGCGTACGGCCCAGTGGCGTCTGCGGATGGCTACGCGCGCCGCGAGAGCTTCTACCGCACCGCGGCCCGAGTCCATGATCCGCGTGCGCGCCGTGCGATGAAGCTCGCGGAGCACGTGCCGGACATGCTGCGCTACCGCCGCGCCGCGCGCGCGGCGGACGTGGTGCACTTCCAGTGGCTCACCGTGCAGCACCTCGACGGGCGGCTGCTGCCGGCGAAGCACCCGCGGGTGCTGACGGCGCACGACGTGCTCCCGCGCGAGCCGCGACCGGGGCAGCGCGCCGCGCAGAGGAGGCTGTACGACCGCTTCGACGCGGTGATCGTGCACTCCGAGCACGGCCGCGCGCGGTTGATCGACGAGCTGGGCATCGACGCGGCGCGCGTGCACGTGATCGCGCACGGCGCGTTCGAGCACCTCGCCGCGGAGCCGCCCGGGGCGGCCGATCGCCCACCGCCGTTCGACACGGACAAGCCCGTGGTGCTGTGCTTCGGGCTGATGCGCCCGTACAAGGGCATCGACGTGCTGCTGGAGGCGTGGCGTGGCATCGAGGACGCGGAGCTGTGGGTGGCGGGCATGCCGCGCATGGACATCTCCGCGCTGCGCGCGAGCGCGCCGCCGGGGGTGCGCTTCGTGGGGCGCTTCATCGGCGACGACGAGCTTCCGGCGTACTTCCGCCGCGCGGACCTCGTGGTGCTGCCCTACCGCGAGATCGACCAGTCGGGCGTGCTGTTCACGGCGCTCGCGTTCGGCAAGCCACTGCTGCTGAGCGACGTGGGCGGCTTCCCCGAGGTGGCCGCGACAGGCGCCGCGCGCATGTTTCCCGCGGGCGACGCCGCGGCGCTGCACCGCGAGCTGCGAGCGCTGCTCGGCGACCCCGCGGCGCTCGACGCCCTTGCCGCCCGCTCCCGTGCGGCCGTCGAAGGGCCGTACTCGTGGCGCTCGATCGCGCGCCGCACACTCGCGTTGTACGACGCGCTGCTCGCCGAGGGGCGACACGGATGACTCTCGCGCTGGAGATCGTTTTTATAATGGCGTGCGCGCTGGTGCTCTGGACGCAGCTCGGGTACGCGGCCGCTCTGTACCTGATCGCCCGTGCGCGGGCGCGAGCCGTCGAATCGCCGCGCGCACGCCAGCGGCGGAGCCTCGACAGAGGCGGAGCTTCTAAAGAGTTCTCGCCCCCGTCTCTGTCGCTGATCGTGGCCGCGCACGACGAGCAGTCGGTGATCGCGGAGAAGGTCGCCAACGCGCTCGCGCTCGACTACCCGCGCGAGCTGCTCGAGGTGATCGTCACGTGCGACGGCTGCACGGACGCGACCGCCGCGTGCGCGCGCGAAGCTGGCGCTGACCTCGTGCTGGAGCAGCCGCGCGGCGGGAAGATCCGCGCGCAGGACGCCGCGGTGGAGCGCGCGAGCGGCGAGATCGTGGCGTTCTCCGACGCGAACTCGCTGTGGGAGGCGGACGCCGCACGCACGCTCGCCGCCGCGTTCGAGGATCCGCGCGTGGGCTACGCGTGCGGGCAGGTGCGCTTCGTGCAGGCCGCCGCCGGTGGCGCGGCGGACAACCAGGAGGGCTTGTACTGGCGCTATGAGATGTCCGTGCGCGCGCTCGAGTCCGCGCTCAGCTCCGTCACCGCGGGCAACGGCGCCATCTACGCCACCCGGCGCGACTCCTACATCGTCGTGGACCCGATCATGGGGCATGACCTGTCGCTGCCGTTCAACATGGTCAAGCGCGGCCTGCGCGCCGTGTACGTTCCCGACGCGCGCGCCAGCGAGAAGATGGTTCCGTCGATCGGCGGCGAGTTCGCGCGCAAGCGGCGCATGATGAGCCACACGTGGCCGATCCTCCTGCGCGGCGGCCTGCTCTCCCCGCGCGGCTACCCGCCCGGCTACGCGCTCATGATCCTCTCCCACCGCGCGCTGCGCTACGCCACGCCGTTCCTGCACGCGCTCGCGCTCGCCGCCAACGTCGCGCTCGTCGCACTGGGCGCTGGCCCGCTTTACACGGTCACGCTCGCGCTGCAGCTCGCGCTGCTCGCCGCCGCCGCGCTCGCGGGCGTCGCGCGTCTGCGCCCGCTGCAGATCGCCCGCTACTACGTGCTCACCACAGCCTCGCCCGCCGCTGGGCTGTGGGACTGGCTGCGCCACGGAACCGAGGCGGCATGGGAGGCCGCGGAGGGCACGCGCTGAGGTCGCTGCGCGGTGGAATCCCGCGGGTGGTTTCTACGCCGCGATCGCACGCTCGACGTACACGCCGGGACCGGAAGGCTCGCCCGCTGCGAGAATCCGCCGCGTGATCCGCCGCGCCGTCGACATCGTCGTCTCCTCGCTCGCGTTGCTGCTCGGCTCGCCCGTGCTCGCGCTGGCGATGCTCGCGGTGCGCCTGGAGAGCCCTGGGCCTGTCCTCTACCGCCAGCGTCGCGTTGGGCGCCACGGCCATCCGTTCGACGTGATGAAGCTGCGCACGATGGTCGACGGGGCCGAGCACATCGGCGCGGGCCTCGCGGTCGACGCGGACGACGCGCGCATCACGCGGGTGGGGACGCTGCTGCGCAGGACCTCGCTCGACGAGCTGCCGAACCTGTTCAACGTGCTGCGCGGAGAGATGTCGCTGATCGGCCCGCGCCCCACGCTGCCCGTGCAGGTGGAGCAGTACGACGAGCGCCAGCGCGGGCGGCTCGCCATCAAGCCCGGCATCACCGGCTGGGCGCAGGTGAACGGCCGCGCAGCGCTGCCATGGTCGCAGCGGATCGAGCTCGACCTGTGGTACATCGAGCACCGCTCGCTCGCGCTCGACCTGCGGATCCTGTGGCGCACCGTCGCGATGGTGCTCGGCGGCTCCGACCTCTACAAGGGCGCCGCCGGCGGCTGGGAGGGCAAGCTGTGAACCGGCCCTCAGCCACGCGGCCTGCCGTGCTGCTCACCGGCGTGGGCAAGCGCTACGACATCGTCTCGTGCTTCGCGCAGCTCACTACCACCGTCGTCGCCGACCCCTCGCCGCTCGCGCCCGCGCAGTACGCCGCGCACGTCCGCGCCGCCGTGCCGCTGATCGAAGACCCCGACTACGTCCCCGCGCTCGAGCGCCTGTGCGAGCAGCACGGCGTGGGCGCGGTGCTGGCGCTGACCGACCTCGACATCGAGGTGCTCGCTCGCGCGCGCGAGGAAGGGCGCCTGCCCGCGCTCGGACCGTCCTCGGAGATCGCGCGCGCCACGTACGACAAGTACGAGACCCACCTGCTGCTGCGGCGCCATGCGCTGCCCTCGCCGCAGACGGCGCTCCCCGACGAGGATCTCGACGCGCTCGACTACCCGGTGATGGTCAAGCCGCGCCGCGGCTCGGGCGCGCGCTCGATCCACCTCGCCCACACCCCTGCGCAGGCGCGCTTCTTCATCGACTACGTCCAGAACGCTCCGCGCGGCGAGCGTCCCAGAGGCCTGCCCAGCCCAGAGCCCGTGATGGTGCAGCGCGCCATGGGCGGACCGGAGATCTCCATCGACTGCCTCGGCGACCGCGACGGCAGATGCCTCAACGCGATCCCACGATCGATGCTCGAGTCGCGCGGCGGCGAGTCGATCAAGGGGCAGGTGATCCGCGACGAGGAGCTGATCGAGCTCGGCCGCCGCACCATGGAGACGCTGCGCGTCTACGGGCCCGCGACCATCCAGGTGTTCCGCGACCCCGACGTGGGCCTCGGCATCACCGACGTCAACACGCGCTTCGGCGGCGCGTTCCCCGCGCCCGTGTTCGCGGCGCTGCCCGGGCGCACCTACCCAGAGCTGATCGTGCGCATGGCCGCCGGCGAGACCGTCGAGCCGCACATCGGCGAGTTCGATCACGGCGCCACGTTCACCCGCTACTACTGGCAGCTCGAGCTCGACGCGCACATGCGTCCCACCGGCCGCGACATCGTGCCCGGCGGGCCGCCCGCACCCAGCTGACGGCAACCGCGCTGCCAAGTGCCGCGCACTCGCCCGCTGTAAAGCTAGAATTGAAGCCAGTGGCAACGCTGCTAGCCGATTCGCCGCCCGCGCCGTCCGACGAGCCGAAGGCACCGGACGCGTCCCCAGGCGCGCCGCAGGCGCCGTCCAATGGTGCCGCACCCGCCCCGGCGGGCGCCCCTGACTCGCCCAGCGCGCCCGCTCCCGTCGCGCACGCATGCGCCAGATGCGGCGCCGCGATGGCGCCCGGGCAGGACTGGTGCCTGCAGTGCGGCGCTGGCGCTCCCGGCTCGATCGGCTCGCCCAGCTGGCGCTCCGCCGCGACGATCCTCGCTGCCACCGCCGCGCTCGCGCTGGGCGCCGTCGCCGCCGCGTACGCCGCGCTCAGCAAACACGCGCCCGCCACGCACATGGTCACCGCCACCGTCGCCCAAGCCACCACGCCCACCGTCACCGTGCCCGCGCAGACCACCCCTAACCTCTTCGGCAACACCGCCACAACCCCCGGGCTGCCCAAAACGAAGTTCAAGCCGCCCAAGATCCCGCTCAGCGCGCCCAAACTGCCTCGCACCAAAAACAACAACGATCCGTTCTTCAACGCCGGCGCGTTCAAAACGAAATCCAAAGCCAACGCCAACACCGTCAAAACCACCACCGGCGGGGGCAACGAACCGAAGCCCGTCGCGGTCGTGCTCGACACCAACGCCGCCGCCACGTACAACCCCTACAACTACCCCGCAGGCGGCTTCGGCGACCCCAGCCTCACGATCGACGGCGACACCTCCACCGCGTGGTCCGCGCAGGTCGACCCCGCGACGGCGCCCAAAATGGCCGAGGGCGTCCTGCTCGACCTGAAGGCGCAGCAGAAGCTCTCCGCGCTCGTGCTCGTCACCTCCACCCCAGGCATGACCGTGCAGATCTACGGCGCCCAGGCCCAGACCGCGCCCACGTCGATCACCGACCCCGCGTGGGTGTCGCTCAGCCACTCCCGCGTGGCCAAGAAGAAGCACGTGCGCATCGCGCTCAAAGACTCCAGCAAGGCGTTCAACTTCATCGCGCTGTGGATCAGCCAGGCGCCCGCCTCCTCCACCGCGCAGGCGCCCGGCCACGTGAGCGTCAACGAACTCGAACTGTTCCCCGCCGAATAGCGCGCGGGCGCCCGCGCCGAACGGGCGGCGCGCTATCCGGCGCGCTTGCTCGTGCGTTTCTGCGCGGGGGCGCGTTTCGCGCGCGCTTTGCGCGGCGGCGCCCACATCTCGTCCAGGAACGACGCGATCTCCTCCGTCAGGCGCTTCGGCTGCACGCGCAGCTCCACCAGCGAGTTCGCTTCCAGCAGCCGCGCGTTGGGCATCTCCTGCGCGAGCATCCCCGCGTCGGAGAACGGGTGCACGGGGTCGCGCGGGTGGCCCAGCACGAGCGCCGGCGTCTGGAACGTCGCGCGCTCGGCGCGCGGAGGAGCGATCCGCCCGAAGAACAGCCCCTGCAGCAGCGCGCCGCCCGGCCCCGGCTCCTGGCGCACCAGATCGAGTAGCACGTTTCCGTAATGGGGCAGGATCCGCCGCGGGACCGCGCGCGTGACGCGCGAGACGAGCTTCATCGCCGGCTCGCCGAACGTCAGCGCCACCAGCAGCGGCGTGAACGTCAGCGCGCTGCCCAGCAGCCCGTTGTCGAGCACCGGCATCTCGATCACCAGGCCGCGCAACCGCTCGGGGTGTGCGGAGGCGACCTCCAGCGCGGCGTTCGCGCCCAGCGACGTGCCCATCACCACCGCCTGCTCGAGCTTCAGGTGGTCCATCAGCGCGACCACCTGCTTGCCGTAGGAGGCCATCGAGTAGCGCCACATGTCGCGCGGACGGTCTGACGCGCCGTGGCCGAGCAGGTCCACCGTGATCACGCGGTTGCCCCGCGCCGCCAGCGCTTCCGCGAGTGGCCGGTGCATCTCCTGCGACAGCAGCAGCCCGTGCAGCAGGATCAACGGCCGCGTGCTCGCCGGCGCGCTCTTCGCGGTGCGTCCGCGCACCCCGTCGCTCGTCACCGCCGCGGGTCCGCCGCCGAACTCGGTGAAGGCGATGCGCTGCCCCTCGTACTTGAAGAACCGCATCTATCAACCCTACACCCACCGGCGTGCTTTTCCCGTCGCGTCGCGCTAGCTTTGGCTGGACAACTTAATTCTCACCCGCAGCCACCCCAGGAGGGACACATGGCCAAGCAGCCCCGAATCCTCGCCGGAGAGACCGCCGCCATCACCGGCGCAGCGCGCGGGATCGGCCGCGCCACCGCCGAAGCGTTCCTGCGCCAGGGCATGAAGGTCGCGATCGGCGACGTCGACCTCGACGCCGCCCGCCAGACCGCCGCGGAACTTGGCGCGAGCACCGTCGCGCTGGCGCTCGACGTGACCGACCGCGACTCCTTCGCCGCGTTCCTCGACGGCGCCGAGGAACAGCTCGGCCCGGTGGACGTGCTCGTCAACAACGCCGGCATCATGCAGATCGGCCCCTTCATGGACGAGGACGACCTCACCGCGATACGGATGGTCGACATCAACATCCACGGCGTCATCCTCGGCACCAAGCTCGCGCTCGCTCGCATGGTCCCCCGCGACCGCGGCCACATCGTCAACATCTCCTCGCAGGCGGGCAAGTACGGCTCGCCGGGCGGCGCCACGTACTCCGCCACCAAGCACGCCGTCGTCGGTCTCACCGAGGCGGTGCGCGGCGAGCTGCACCTGATGGGCGCGCACGTCGACGTCAGCTACGTGATGCCGTTCGTCGTCAACACCGAACTCGGCGGCGGGCTCGGCACGGCGCGCGGGATGAGCAACCTCGAGCCCACCGACGTCGCCGACGCGATCGTCGAGGCGCTGCAGCACCGCATCGTCGACGTGTGGGTGCCGAAGTCCGCCAAGCGCACCAACACGGTCGGAGCGCTGCTTCCCCGCGCGCTCTCCGAGGGCATGGCGCGCGCGATGAAGGCCGACCGCGTGCTCGCCGGCGCCGACCTCAACAGCCGCCGCGAGTACGAGCTGCGCGCCGCGCGCTCGGAGCCCGGTCTGGAGCCCGCGCCCGAGCAGCCGCAGCTCGTGCAGGCCGCTGTGAGCGACACGGGCGAGGAGTAGGCGCCTCGCCCCAGTTCGACACGTGGCCGCGCAGGGCCGCTCAGCCGGCGGTGAGCCAGTCGGCGATCAGGCCGCCGATCAGCGGGCCCTGATCCTCCTGCAGGAAGTGGCTCGCGTCGGCGATCGTGCGCGGCTTCTCGCGTCCGATCGCCTCCGCGAAGCGCTCGCCCGTCGCCAGCGGCAGCACCGGGTCGGAGTCCGCCCACAGCATCAGCGTCGGGCGCTGGTCCCCGCGCAGCGCGTCGATCACGCCCTGCCCCTCGCGCGCGCCGGGCGCGTCGGGCGTCTGCGGGATCAGCAGCGGAAACGCGCGCGCGCCCGCCTTCGACGCCGCGTCGGGGTAGGGCGCTTCGTAGGCCGCGATCACCTCGTCGCCCGGGTCGGTCTTGCACGCGCCGCGCACGAGGAAGCCCACCGGCAGATCCTCCGTGCGCGCGACGAAGTCTCGAAACGCGAGCCACGCGTCGCTCATCTTCTGGTGGCCGTTGAACAGGCCCGTGTCCATGATCACGATCCGCTCGATCCGCTCGGCGTGCTCCACCGCCAGGCGCAGCCCGATCGGCCCGCCCCAGTCGTGCACGACGATCGTCGCGCCGCGCACGTCCAGGTCCTCCAGCAGCGATCCCGCGAGCTCGACGTGGCGGTCATAGGTGTAGAAGTCGACGTCCGTCGGCTTGTCCGAGCGGCCGAAGCCCACCAGGTCCGGCGCGATGCAGCGAAAGCCCGCGTCGCGCACCGGCGGGATCACCTTGCGCCACAGAAACGACCACGTCGGCTCGCCGTGCAGGAACACCACCGGCGCTCCCTCGCCCTCGTCCAAATGCGCCAGACGCAGCCCGTCGACCTCCCGATATTGGGATGCGAACGGGAAGTCAGGCAGTCCCTCGAGCGCCTCATCGGGCGTGCGAACCACGTCGGTCATCGGCTCGCGCAGCATACCCCGCGCCTCATCGGCTAGGCTCGCGCCCGATGCACTCCTTCGCAGTCCAGCTCGCGCCGATCCTCGCGGCGGAGAAGAGCAAGACCCCGTTCTACATCGCGGGCGGTCTGCTCGTGGCCTGGGCGCTGCTGCTGTCGCTCGTCATCGGCATGCGCCGGCCCGAGTTTCCGCGCAACAGCCAACAGCAGCGCGGGGTGATGGCGATCACAGCCGTGCTCGTGCTCGCAGCGCTCGTCACCGCCATCGCCACGTCCGGCGGATCGACGGAGAGGGGCTCAGTGGCGGAGACGACCACGGCCCCGGAAAGCACCACGCCGAGCACACCCACTGCCTCGACGCCAACCTCGACCGCCGCGTCGCCCACGCCGACCGCGACAACGGGCACGCCCAAAGCGACCACCGGCACGCCAGCGCCGCCGTCCTCGCCCGCGGCCGCCACGTCGCTGAGCCTCGCCGCGGACCCTGGCGGCACGCTCTCCTACACCCCCAAGCAGCTGAGCGCCAAGGCCGGCAAGGTCACGATCACGATGACCAACGCCTCCCCCGTCGGACACGACGTGGCGCTCGCCGAAGGGACCAAGGTGCTCGGCTCCACGCCCGTGTTCACCGGTGGATCGAAGACGTTCACCGTCACGCTGAAGCCCGGCAAGTACAGCTTCTACTGCACCGTCCCCGGCCACCGCGCCGCGGGCATGGAAGGCACCCTGACGGTCTCTTGAAGCTGTCCCTCTCTCAACACCCACAGAAGGAGCGCGCGATGGACATCCTTGCAAGGCTCGACGAGACGCGAGCGGCGAACAACGTGCTTGAGCACCCGTTCTACGAGCGCTGGAGCGCGGGCGATCTGAGCGCGGAGGAGCTGCGCTTCTACGCTGGCGAGTACCGCCACGCGGTGATCGCGCTCGCCGAGGCCTCCACGAAGGCGGCCGCGTCCGCCGAGGAGCCCCACCGCTCGGGCCTGCGCCGCCACGCGCAGGAGGAGACCACGCACATAAAGCTGTGGGAAGAGTTCGAGCGCGCGCTCGGCACGCCGTCGGAGCCCAGCGAACGCGAGCAGCCGCCCGTCGAGAGCGCACACGCGCCGCTCCCGCAGACGCAGGCGTGCGCGCAGGCGTGGAACGCGGGCGAGGATCTGCTGGAGCACCTCGCGGTGCTGTACGCGATCGAGGCCAGCCAGCCGGAGATCTCGAAGACCAAGCTCGAGGGTCTCGCCGCGCACTACGGCTACCGCGACGAAGGGCCCGCGACGGAGTACTTCGCCGTGCACGAGCTGCTCGACGTCGAGCACGCGCGCCAGGCGGGCGAGCTGATCGAGCGCCTGCTCGCCGAGACCGAGGACCCCGACGAGCAGGCCGAGCGCATGGTCGCCCGCGCGCGCGTCGCGCTGCGCGGCAACTGGCTGCTGCTCGACGGCGTCGAAGCCGCCGCCGGCTCCTCAGCCGCCTAAGCGCGCAGGCGCCAAGCGAACAGCACCGCCGCGACGGACGTCGCGAGGTTCAGGCTGGAGACGCCCGCGCGCATCGGGATGCTGATGCGCGCGTCGGCCATCCCGAGCAGCTCCTCGCTCAGGCCGTGGCGCTCGGTGCCGAACGCGAGGATCGCACGCGGGTCGAGCGCGCCCGGCTCCAGCGCCTCGCCGTCTGGCTCGAGCGCGAGCAGCGGCCGGTCGAGCCCCGCGAGCGCTCCCAATCCCGCCAGCTTGCTCACGGGCAGCGCGAAGTGCAGCCCCGCCGCGCCTCGCAGCGCGTCGGGGTGCCACGGGTCGTGGCTGCCGCTCGTGAGCACCGCCGCGGCGTCCGCCGCCGCGGCCACGCGCACGCACGCGCCCATGTTGCCCAGGTCGCGTGGGTCCTCCAGCAGCACCACCGGCGCCGCGCGCGCGTCGGCGAGCACCTCCGCGGCGTCGATCGCGGGACGCTGCGCGAGCGCCATCACGCCCGTCGTCGGCGTGAGCGGCGCGAGCTGCTCGAACACCTCGCGCGCCACCGGACGAGCGAGCGCGAGCATGCGCTCGCTCACGTCGGGCGCGAGCAGCGACGCCAGGCGCTCGAGCTGCGCGGGGTCGCTCGTCACGACCTCGATCGGCGTGGCGCCGAAGCGCAGCGCGTGCTTGAGCGGGTGGAAGCCTTCGAGCACCGCCAGCGACGGGTCGCGGCGAGCGCGCCCGAAGCGCGGGATGAGCGATCCGTCTTGCACGCGCCGATGATCGCACGGGCGCGCGGGCACACGCCGTGCGTGCGCCCCATTAGAGTTGAGCGCTGAGATGAAGCTCGAGGGCATCCACCACATCAGCGCCATCACCGGCGACGCGCGCGGCAACGTGGAGTTCTACGCCGGCGTGCTCGGCCTGCGCATGGTCAAGCGCACCGTCAACCAGGACGAACCGCGCGTCTACCACCTCTTCTACGGCGACGAGCACGGCTCGCCCGGCATGGACCTCACGTTCTTCGAGTACCCCGGCGCCGCGCCCGGCATCGCGGGCGCGGGCATGGTCCATCGCATCGTCTGGCGCGTCGCCTCGCGCGCGTCGCTCGAGTTCTGGCGCGAGCGGCTCGCCGCCCATGCGGTCGAGGTCGAGCTGAGCGGGGACAGCCTCCTGTTCAGCGATCCCGAGGGTCTCGACCACGAGCTCGTGCCGTCCACGGTCGCGGAGGCGGCGCTGTGCGCGCTCTCGCCCGAGATCCCCGCCGAGCACGCTCTGCAGGGCTTCGACGGGGTGCGCGCATACAGCAACTCGCCCGTGCGCAGCGAGCGGCTGCTCGGCGACGCGCTCGGCTTCAGCAGGGGCGCGGGCGAGCACTGGGACGTGCGCGGCGAGAGCCGCAGCGGCTTCTACGCCTACGACCCCGCGCCGCCGGAGATCAACCGCCGCCAGGGCGCCGGCAGCGTGCATCACGTCGCGTTCGCCTCGCGCATGGAGGACCTCGAGGCCTGGCGCGAGCTGGTCGCCGAGACGGGCGCCACGCCGACGCCCGTGGTGGAACGCTTCTACTTCAAATCCGTGTACTTCCGCGAGCCCAGCGGTGTGCTGTTCGAGCTCGCCACCATCGGTCCCGGCTTCGCCGTCGACGAGGACCCCGAGCACCTCGGCGAGCGGCTGTCGCTGCCGCCGCCGTTCGAGCCGCTGCGCGAGGAGCTGGAAGGCACGCTCGCGCCGCTGCCCTACCCGCCTGCGTGGCGGGCGCAGAGCAGCGACTGAGAGCGCCGTCCTCGCTGGCCAGGGCGCGCCCGGTGGGCCGGACGCGTCGTCGTCGATCACCGTCGGGGGTCGTCCCATTGCATGACGTTGCGGCGTCCTGCTCGTCTTGCTCTCAGTCGCACGCGCTCCTCCCGCTCCAGGCGCTGCTCATCCGGGGCCAGTCGCTCGTCGATGTCGGCGCGCGCGTCGTCCGGCTCGCTCCACTCGCGCAGGCAGTATGTCGCCGACCCCAGGCGCTTGCACTCCCATTGCAGGATCTCCGCGAACTCGAACCACGCATCCGAGCCCGTCGGCGCATCGGCGGCCAGCAGCCCCAGCGCCTCCTCCAGACGCTCGCGCAGGCTGCGACGGAAGCGGTCGATCTCATGCGCGGCGGTCGTGTGGGCGCTGCGCCAGGCGCGATGCTGCGGCGACTCCGGCAGCGCCGGGACGCGCCCGGCGCGCCGCTCGCGGCGCAGATGGCTGTTGCCCGCGCTCGTGAGCTCCCACGACTGGATCCCGTGCTGGCGCGACAGCGCGATCCAGCCGGCCGCGTGCATCACGTCCAGGCGGATGCGCACCTTGCGCGCCGCAGCCGAGCGCCGAGGGATGTCCAGGTGCTCGAAGATCGCCCACACGGGCACCGCCGCCGTGTCGCGTGCGCGGTGGCGCGCGCAGCGGTCGAGCGCCGCGAGCACGAGCTCGTCGGATGGCTGATCCGCGCGGGCGGCGCCGGAGTGTGGATCGGGGTTGAGCATCGCCGTCTCCTCTCGGTTGGGCCCGAGCCGCGCGCGTTCGACTCCAGTCGAGTTTAAGCCTCGGCCCGCATCGGATGCGCGGCTGAGGGACAATCGACGGGCATCGAGGCTGAGCAACTCGGTGCCGGGCCCGGGGTGTTCGTGCACCGCCGGGCCACTATTTTCGGGATGTGGGGAGATTAGGTTGAGTTGGTGGCGAGCTCGTTCGCGGAGGGAGAATTGACACAGGTATGTCCCTTCCCGCCAAGTCCGCACGTGAGTGAAGCCCGGAAGGCGCAGCGCCTGAGGCGATATTGTCCAGATGGGATAGTTGTCGCTGTCTGAAACTGGCAATAGACTCGCAACGGATGGTCTCCAGTGCAGGTACGACGATGGATGCGCCGGGTTCGCATCCCTCCTCGGCCGGGCCCGCATCCACGGATGCGGCCGTGCGCCTGGTGGGCGTGCGCAAGACCTACGGCGAGGTGGTCGCCGTGGAGCGGCTCTCGCTGGAGGTGCGCGCGGGCGAGTTCTTCACGATGCTCGGCCCGTCGGGGTCGGGCAAGACGACCACGCTTCGCGTGATCGCGGGCTTCGAGCTCGCCGACTCCGGGCAAGTGGAGCTGCACGGCGCGGACGTCACGCGCAGTCCGCCCTACCAACGCCCCGTCAACACCGTCTTCCAGGACTACGCGCTGTTTCCGCACATGAGCGTGTTGGACAACGTGGCGTACGGGCTGCGGGTCGCGGGCGTCGCCAAGCGCGAGCGCGCCGAGCGCGCCGCGCAGGCCCTGGAGATGGTGCGCCTGCCGGGCGTCGAGGCCCGGCGACCGATCCAGCTCTCCGGCGGTCAGCGCCAGCGCGTGGCGCTCGCCCGCGCGATCGTCAACCGCCCGACGCGTGCTGCTGCTGGACGAGCCGCTGGGGGCGCTCGACCTGAAGCTGCGCCAGGAGATGCAGCTCGAGCTGAAGGCGATCCAACGCGAGCTCAGCGAGCGGATCACGTTCATCTACGTCACCCACGACCAGGACGAGGCGCTGACGATGAGCGACCGAATCGCGGTCTTCTCAAACGGTCGTATCGAGCAGGTCGGGACACCGGGCGAGATCTACGAGCGTCCCGCGAACGAGTTCGTCGCGGGCTTCGTCGGCACGACCAACATCCTCGAGCGCTCAGGGCGCAGGTTCATGGTCCGCCCGGAGAAGATTCGTCTGCTGCGCGACGGCGAGGACGGCGAGCGGGCCGGCGCCCCCACGACGCTGAGCGGGGTCGTGCGCGAGGTGGCCTACCTGGGTTCCGTCACGCGCTACGTCGTCGAGGCGGACGGCGGCGAGACGCTCGTGGTGATGCAGCAGAACCTCGACACGTCTGCGGCAGGGGCGCTCGAAGAGCGGGGCCGCACGGTACGGATGTCTTGGCGGGAGACGGATGAGTCGGTGCTCGACACAAACCAACGGGAGGAAGTGGACCGATGAAGCTTGCAAAGATCGACTGGGCGATGGGAGCGGTGCTGGCGCTGATGGCCGTCGGCGTGAGCGCCTGCGGGAACTCCTCCAGCACGACCGCGTCGAGCACGCTGCCGAAGAGCGTCGGAGCGGGGAGGGGCAGCTGAACCTGATCGCGTGGGAAGGCTACACGCAGCCTGAATGGGTGAAGCCGTTCGAAGCGCAGACCGGCTGCGCGGTGCACGCGAAGTACGCGGGCTCCTCCGACGAAATGGTCACGCTGATGCGCCAGGGCGGCGGCAGCCAGTACGACATGGTCTCCGCCTCCGGCGACGCGAGCCTGCGCCTGATCCGCGGCGGCGACGTGGCGGAGATGAACGTCGCGCTGGTGCCGGAATGGAAGAACTTCATCCCGCAGCTACAGTCCCCGCCGCACAACACCGTGGACGGCAAGCACTACGGCATCTCGCTGCAGTGGGGCCCCAACACGCTGCTGTACAACACCAAGTCGGTGCCCTCGGCGCCCACCAGCTGGGAGGCGATCTACAGCCCGAAGTACAAAGGCGAGATCACCGTGCCCAACAACCCCATCCAGATCGCCGACGCGGCGTTGTACCTGTCGAAGACCCAGCCGAGCCTCGGCATCACCGACCCGTACGAGCTCACCGAAGCGCAGCTCGACGCGGCAGTGGGCCTGCTCAAACAGCAGCGTCCGCTGATCAAGAAGTACTGGGCGCTGGCCTCGGACGAGATCGAACTGTTCAAGAACGGCGACGTGGCGATCGGCGCGGCGTGGCCGTATCAGACGAACACGCTGCAGGCGGACAAAGTGGCTGTCAAGGACCTGATCCCGAGCGAGGGCGCGACGGGCTGGGCGGACACGTGGATGCTCTCCGCGCACGCCAAGGACCCCAACTGCGCATACAAATGGGTGAACTGGGTGTCGAGCCCGAAGGTGCAGGCCGAGCAGGCGCTGTCGTTCGGAGAGACGCCCGCCAACACCAAGGCGTGCGCGCAGATGGAAATCATCTCCAAAGGCTCATGCGGCCAGTACCACGCGAACGCGCCCAGCGCGTACTTCAACTCCATCAAGTTTTGGAAGACGCCCGTCGCGGAATGCGGCAACGGCCAGAGCGACTGCATGGACTACACGCACTGGCAGCAGAAGTGGACAGAAATAACCGGCTAGCGCCAGGCTTGCGGCGGGCCCGCTCGTGGGTCTAGCGGTGACCGGCACGGCTCGCATCCGCGCGTCGGCGGCTCTCTTCCGCCGACCGTGGCTGCGAGCCGTGCTGCTGCTCTCAGCGCCCGGCGCGTGGTTCGTGCTGATCTACATCGCCGCGCTGGCGCTGCTGTTCGTCTCGGCGCTGTGGAGCGTCGAACCGTTCACCGGCAAGCTCGTGCACCAATGGACGTTGGAGAACTTCGAACGGCTGTTCACCGTGCACGTGTACCGCACGATCGCGCTGCGCACGATCGGGATCGCGGCGGCGGTGACGGTCACGGACGCGCTGATCGCGCTGCCGTTCGCGTTCTTCGCCGTGCGGATCGCGCCCAAGCGCCTGCAGGCGGCGCTGTTCGTGGCGGTGCTGATCCCGCTGTGGTCGAGCTACCTGGTGCGCGTGTACGTGTGGCGGCTGATCCTCGCCAAAGACGGCGTGCTCAACTGGACGCTCGAAAACATCGGCCTGGGGGCGGTGAACATCGGCTACTCCAACTGGGCGATGTGGATCGTGTTCAGCTACATCTGGCTGCCGTTCATGATCCTGCCGATCTGGTCGGCGATCGAACGCGTGCCCGACTCCTACATCGAGGCCTCCGCGGACCTCGGCGCGCGCGGCTGGCGCACGTTCCGCACGGTGCTGTTCCCGCTGATCCTGCCGGGCATAGCGGCCGGCTCGATCTTCACGTTCGCCCTGACGCTCGGCGACTTCATCACCCCCACGCTCGTCGGCGGCGCGGGCTCGGACTTCATCGGCAACGTCGTCTACCAGAGCGTGGGGATCGCCAACAACGTGCCGTTCGCCGCCGCGTTCGCCACCGTGCCGCTCTTGGTGATGGGCGTGTATCTGCTCGTGGCACGGCGGCTGGGAGCGTTCGAAGCGCTGTGATCGGAACGAGCAGATGGAGCCGTGTTGCGTTCGCCATGTGGACGGCGCTGATCATGCTGTTCCTGTTCGTGCCGATCGCGATCATCGTGGTGTACGCGTTCAACCCGTCCAACGTGCAGAGCTGGCCGCTGCACGGGCTCTCGACGAGGTGGTTCTCCTCGACGTGGCACAACGCCGAAATGCGCCACTCGCTGTGGCTGTCGGTGCGCGCGGGGCTCCTCTCCACCGCGATCGCGATCCTGCTCGGCTCGATGGCGGCGTTCGCCGTGCACCGCTTCCGCTTCTTCGGCCGCGAAGCGATCTCGTTCGTGTTCATCCTGCCGCTCGCGCTGCCGGGGATCATCACGGGCATGGCGCTCAACTCGTTCATCACGTTCGCTGGCGTGAACTTCTCGCTCACGACGATCGTGATCGGACACGCGACGTTCTGCATCGTGGTCGTCTACAACAACGTGCTCGCGCGTCTGCGCCGCACGCAGTCCTCGCTCGTGGAGGCGTCGATGGACCTAGGCGCGGACGGCTGGCAGACGTTCCGCTTCGTCACGCTGCCCGTGATCGCCACCGCGCTCGTCGCCGGCGGGCTGCTCGCGTTCGCGCTGTCGTTCGACGAGATCGTCGTGACGATCTTCACCGCGGGCGCACAGAACACGCTGCCGATCTGGATCTTCGGCAACATCCGCCTCGGCCAGCAGCTGCCGCAGGTCAACGTGGTGGTGCTGCTCGTGATCGCCATCACGATCGTCCCCGTCACGCTCGCGCAGCGGTTGAGCCGGGATACGGGGCTGCTGCGGCGTGCGGGCGCGCCGGGCGCCGCGCGGTGACATCGGCGTCGGAGGTCGAACCAGGCCAATGCCGGTTCGACCTCCGGGTCTTCGATGGAGCTAGGGGGACTCGAACCCCCGACCTCCTGGGTGCGATCCAGGCGCTCTCCCATCTGAGCTATAGCCCCGTGCCTGCGGGGATCTGAGGTGCTGCGGCCGGTCTGGGAAGTGTAGTGATCGAGCGACCGCCAGTCCGGCCGGTATGGTTTAGAGGCGGCATGGGATTGCTTGACGAAGCCATACGCGAACATCTGGAGCTCCAGCGCCAGCAGGGCGCGGACCCGGACGAGATCGCACGGAAGGAGCGGGAGGCTCTCGAGCCTGTCCTCCCAGACGAGCCCGCTACGTGGGGGGGAGACCCGGCCCCTGTGCTCGACGGTGCGGAGGCGCAGGCGGGCGTGGAGCCTGCGGCTGAGGAGCCGATGGCGGACGGCCAGACTGCGACGGTCGATGCTTCGAGCGAGGTCGAGTTCTCGAGCGTCGGGCAGGAGACCGTCGAGATCGACATGCGCGAGGTGCTGGCGGAAAGCGGCGAGGTGCTGGCGGGCGCCTATCCGCCGGGTCATGCGGCGACGGCGCCCGTGCGCGCGGGGCGGATCACGAACCGCGTGGAGCAGGACGATCTGGAGCTGGAGTGGGAGGTCGCGGGGCACGCGGCGCGCGAGGCCGAGCCGAGCATCCCGGGGCAGGAGCGGCTTTCGTTCGAGTAGGGAGGCGAGTCGGACTACGCGCCTGTGCTTGCTGCCGGGGACGCCTGTTGCGGCTACGTGAGGATGGTCATGGTTGCCGCTCCTCGGGGAACGTCGTGCGGATGCTCCCAATTGAGTCGTCGTCAAAGCTACTACGATCTTGGTCGCCGACGAGTCTTGCCCCGGTGGCTGGCAGTGAGAGCCAGAAATCCGCTCTGTACGC
This sequence comes from uncultured Solirubrobacteraceae bacterium, assembly GCA_963813055.1. GTDB lineage: Bacteria > Actinomycetota > Thermoleophilia > Solirubrobacterales > Solirubrobacteraceae > Palsa-744. The sequence continues at coordinate 263,020 of CAWEXM010000002.1, read as the reverse complement.
CGTATTGCTAGAGCTCTCGTGGAGGGCTCTCAATTGGCAGTTATTGGCAGACGAGCCCCTGAGACGACCTCCGAGCCGGCAGAGTGCGAAGTCGCGTGACTTCGGAAACTCGCTCTGGAGCGCGTATATTTAGGCCCCAGGGGCCATAGCTCAGCTGGGAGAGCGCCTGCTTTGCAAGCGACGTGGCAGGTGGCTCGTAGGGCCTGATTCCTCAATGTTTACGGGGGATTCCGGCCCTGGCTGGCCGGGCGGATGCGGTCGGATTGGGCGCGATACGGCGGGGTTTAGGCAGCGAAATGGGCCTGCTGCCCAAACGATCTCTGACTTACGCGAGCGCGAGCTTAAGGTCGGCGGGGCTGGCCTTTGCGGGCAGCTCCAGTAGAAGCTCCCCCTCCGACTTGTCGAGAAGCTCGCGGATGTCGATCAACGTGAGGCCGACCAGATCGCCGTTCTCGTCGAAGCTGACGGCATGTCCGCCGGGCGTCTCATCGAAATCGACTGCGCGCGCGGGATCGCCCTGGGAAAGGTAGAGCACGTCGGCGTCGTGGTCGTACCGGACGCGGTCGAAGATGTAGGGGCCGATGTGGACGGTCATGGTTTGCTTCTCCTTGGAAACGCCGTGCGGATGCTCCCAATTGAGTCGTCGTCAAAGGCTACTACGACCTTGAGCCACTTACTGGGGCCTGCGTCCTGTAGGTAGAACCAGTCCTGACCAGGGCGAGGCCGCTCGATCCGATGGGTGGGCGCCTCGACTGCGCGGATCACGTCAGCGCGGAAGGGCGCCATGTAGGGATGTCCGTCGATTATGTGTGTCCATCGCTCCTCTGTCAGCCGGACGGTGCGCCCGAGGGGGTCTGTAATCAGCTCCATCGGCGGGATTCTTCTCGACGGTGCGGACCTTCTGACGCGAACGGCTCGTGCCGAGCCTGACGAGGAGGCGTGCCGACCCTCCGCTGCAGGTAGCTGCGCCCACCGGCCGCGACATCCCCTCGCCCGTGATTCCGACTGATGATCCCGCGAGGCATCAAAAATCTCAGCACCACCCACTCGACGGGACGCATCCCCCGCCGTTGCTTGCCACCCCCTGCCATGTGCGGGAGTCTCTTGTCTAGGCCTGTGCAGTGTGCGATTCGCCCGTGCGCCTGGCTGTGAGTGCCAGTAGCAGGTTGTGTCGCGTCGAATGCTCAGGTTCACAGGACGCGCACGAGGTGTTGAGAGTCAGGGTTTCCGGCGTGGCGTGTTCGAGTGCCGCTGTTGAGTATGTCTCTCGCGGTATCGCTCGATGTCAGCCTGTATCAACTGGTCCTGCTCAGCGTCGGTCATTGGGGCTTCTCGACGGCGCTGAGCGTCGGAGGGCACTCCGAGTAGGTGCGCAAGATCCTTGTAGCCGAGGTCGTTTGCTAGCTCGGTCGCTAGGCGCCAGTTCTCGTCGTCGTTGCCCTCATCTGGTGGACGGCTGAGGACTGCGCCCTCGCTTGTGGCGGGATCGTAAGGGAGATGCGCTTGGGGATTTTCTTCAAGGCGTTCTGCTCGCGCTTCGACGTTGCAGTAGTCATCGAAGCTGTCGTAGTTGGCAACGACGATGCGCGCCTGCGAGACGAGTCCTGCCTGAGCCTCAGCGTCGCGTGCGGCGTCCGTCACATCGCCGCGAGAAACATGCCACTTCTCGGCGATCTGCGACGAGGAAACGCCATGCTTGAGAAGCAGTGAAAAGACCACCCCGCGCTTGTAGCGCCTCTTTCGTCTGCCGGTGACTGGCCATGCGCGGGCTAGCGCGGCGAACAGTCCGCGTCTCGCGGCCGGGCTCAACTCGTCTGCGTGGTGACGCGCCCAGGCGGCGAGCGGGTAGAGGTCGTGCCCATCCTCGATCGAGGCGTAAGTCGGATCGAATCCCGATGGACCTTTGAGGGTCAAGCTAGGCCAGTCTCGGTGTTTCTCCCCGTCGGTTTCACCGGACGTATTTCTGTGCTCATCCTGAGTTGGCATGACCACCACCAACTCAACCACCACCACAGGACGCACAGCATCGGAGCTACGCACGCGACGAGAGCAGGCAGGATTGACGCGCGCGCGGCTCGCGGGCCTAGTCGGATGCTCACCAACCACGTTGGCGAACATCGAAGGCGGTGCCGTCCCTCGACATAGTGCCGTTCTCGATCGCGCGCTCGCAATAATCGCCGCCGGCGAGCGAGAGACTCCATGAACGACGAAAGCGCCCGGCTAGTGGGTCGTCCATGAAGGTTTGACCGGAAACGTGTTGGTTCATGCGGCGATGAGTAGCGATGGCGTCGGCGAGCTGGTGCAGGTCAGCGTCGAGCGCGTGTAGGACGTGCAGGAGCGTGTGCCAGCGGACACCTCTATGGCCGTTCTCGACCTGCGAGATGTATGTGGCGCCGACCTCGATGCGGGGTGCGAGCTGCTCCTGCGTGAGCCCTGCCCGGTCACGCAATGCACGCAGAGCGTGACCAAGGGTCACGTAGTCACCGGCGGAGGCGTGGGTGGGCTGGACGATCTTGCGACCTTTACAGATAGGCTAGGGTGCGGTAGTCTCGACAGACCATACAAGTGGCGCCCGCGGTGAGTGGATCACCCGGGCGCCGTGGCACCAGGAGCGCAAACTCCCGGCACGCCAGCCACGCTACCAATCCCGGTGCATGGCTTCCTTGCCAGAGCCGTTCTCCCGGAGCCTCCCAACCAAGGAGGAACCGATGATGAGCAGTACTCTGATGATCCCCCGGCGGTGGTTCCACGCGTCCGTGAGGGGTCTCTGTCGCACCTGGAGACGCTCGGTGAGTGGATCGCGGGCGCGACGTGGTACCAGGAGAAATGCGAAGCGCTGTACGAGCAGGTGAAGGAACAGTGGGCACTCCTCGACGTGATCGGCTGGAGCGTCGAGGAGGACACGGGCGAGATGATCGCGGCCGACATCGCCGCCGTGAAGTTCGTAGCCGACGACATGACCGTCTCGATGGTGCGGTGGTTCGGCGAAATGGACGAGGACGAGCCGGAGCGCCCCGCGCGGGCTGAGGAGCTGCGTCTCATGCAGCAGTTCCGCGTCCGGGTCCGTAGGGCCACGAAGGGGAGGCGAGGACAATGACGCGCGTACCCGCCGCTGTGGTGGTGCTGCTGCGCGGAGCGCTCTATACGGAGCTTGCCCGCGCGTGTGAGGACGCACCGGACGGGATGCCGGAGGCGTACACGCGCGCCGGCTGGACGGACGTGCTCGCTTGCATCGACGGCGCGTGCAAGGCGTTGGACGTGATCGGCTGGGACGCGCCCGCCCAGGACGTGGAGGTCGAATTGGGCCGGGCGATGATCGACGCCCTGGAGGGGGTCTGTCCGGAAGTTTGTGTATTTGGCGTGATCTGAGGGTTCGTATTCGGCGGGCTCGTGAAGGAGGATCGTGCTGATGAGTAATGAGACGACGGTGGCGCTGGTCGACGGCGGCGAGGAGACGGGAGCGCCAGCTGCGGTGGCGTTTGAGGCTGATGGGCTGCGGGGTTGGGCGGAAGCGCTCGTTGACCGTGCTCGCAGCGAAGGAGTCTCGTTGACGGGCGAGGGTGGCCTGTTGACGTCGATGGTCCGCGAAGTGCTGCAGACCGGTCTGGAGGTGGAGATGGCCGATCATCTTGGCTATGGGCCTTATGAGGCGATCGGTCGTGGGAGCGGGAACAGCCGCAACGGTGCCTACGCGAAGACGGTCACGACCGATGTCGGTCAGGTCGAGCTGCGGATGCCCCGTGATCGTGAGGGCACGTTCGAGCCCGTGACGGTCCCGAAGCACCTGCGGCGCCTGGAGGGCCTGGGGGCGAACGTGATCTCCCTCTACGCGAAGGGAATGACGACCGGCGACATCCAGGCGCATCTGGTGGAGATCTATGACACCGAGGTCTCCCGCGAGACGATCTCGAAGATCACCGACCAGATCCTGCCGGACATGGCCGCGTGGCAGAGCCGGCCGCTGGATCGTGTCTACCCGGTGCTTCTTATCGACGCGATCGTGATCAAGGTCCGTGATACCCAGGTCGCTAACCGGCCGGTCTATGTCGCGATCGGCGTGAACCTCGACGGCGAACGCGACGTCCTCGGGCTCTGGCTCGGCCCGTCGGGTGGGGAGGGCGCCAAGCAGTGGATGACGATGCTCACCGAGCTACGCAACCGCGGGCTCCACGACGCGCTGATCGTGTGCTGCGACGGCCTGAAGGGCCTGCCGGAAGCGATCCGCGTGACGTGGCCCGACGCGACCGTCCAGACCTGCGTCGTGCACCTGGTGCGCAACAGCCTGCGTTACGCCTCCAAGAAGTACTGGGGCAAGATCGCCACGAGTCTGCGCGTGATCTACACCGCGCCGACCGTCGAGGCCGCAGAGGCCCACTTCCAGGAGTTCGCGGAGGAGTGGAGGCCGCTCTATCCGGCGATGATCCGCTCCTGGGAGAACTCCTGGGAGGAGTTCGTGCCGTTCCTCGAGTTCCCCGTCGAGCTCCGCAAGATCGTCTACACGACAAACGCGATCGAGTCGCTGAACGCTCGATTCCGCCGGGCAGTCCGCCACCGCGGTCACTTCCCGAACGAGCAGGCCGCGATGAAGGTCCTCTACCTCGTCGCGACCACCAGGCGCCGCAACCGCGAGAACCTGACCGGCAAGACCAGCAACTGGAAGCACGCATCCTCAACACCCTGACCATCCACTACGGCGACAGACTCAACGCCACACAATAGCCAGACATCCACAACCAACAAAGCCATTTACACAAAAAAACTGACAGTCCCTAGGGCTGCGGTGCGCTCTGTGCTGTCGCGGTAGATCGCTCCGTAGGCCCAGCCGCTGAGCATGGTGCGGATGAAGCGCTCCGCCTTCCCGTTGGTCTGGGGTCGATAAGGACGAGTTCGCGTGTGCTTGATTCCTAGCGCTACTAGGCAGCCGAGAGCGTGGATGTTTGATCGGTAGGCGCCGCCATTGTCGGTGAGGAGTTCCTTCACGCTGATGCCGTGTGCTGCGTAGAAGCTGATGGCGCGGCGTAGGAACCCGATCGCGGTCGCTGCTTTTTCGTCATCGAGGACCTCGACATAGGCCAGACGGGTCGCGTCATCGACGCAGACGTGCACGAACTCCCAGCCGAGCTGATGAGCCTTGCGGTGATAGCCAGCCACGCCACGGCTGCGCCGTCCGCCAGTGACACGCCAGCCCGGCCTTGCGATCCGGCCGAGCTTCTTGATGTCGACGTGGATCAGCTCGCCAGGAGCACTGCGTTCGTAGCGAACAGCGGGCTCCATCCCGAGCCGGCCGAGCTTGCCCATTCCCGTCCTTGTCAGGATCCCCGAGACGGTCGCAAGCGCCATGTCCAGACACTCAGCGATCTCAGCGCCCGTCATCCGCAAGCGCCGCAGAGCAACGATCACCTGGACCCGCTCCTCGCTCGTGCGAGACGGACAACGCTTCGGTGCAGAGGAACGATCCAAAAGGCCTCCTCTGCCCTCAACCTTGAAACGAGCGACCCACTTCGCGGCGGTGCGGCCGCTGACTCCGGCGGCCTCAGCCGCATGCGCCAGCGACCAACCCTCCACGAGTATTCGATCAACGAGCAGTTCGCGCCCCTTCACGCTGAGGCGAGCGTTAGCGTGCAGCTTCATCCGGTGTTCTCCTTGGAACTGGGTGGCTTAGACACCCCCAGCCTCCAAGGAGACCCGGATGAACAACGTCCTCAGGAACTACAGCTGATATGTCGTGTGGTTTGTCAAGTGGGCGTGGTTGATCGCGTCCGCGGGGCGGGCGTTTGGGGTGGTCGGGAGAGCGGGGAGCCGGGCTCGGTGTCGGCGTTGCCAGTCTGATGATGCGAGGGTTGGGTACCTCAGGGCCCGGTTTCGTGCTGCCGGCTTGCGCTGTCTAGGAGCGAGCGTGCCGCTTGTGGTGGGCGGTGCTCATAGCTGAATCGCGCGTGCCGGCCGCTGATGGCCCGGCACCCCGCTCTCCCGACCGGTAGGGCTGTCCGCGGGGTTAGCCGGCGGTTGCTGCTGCCCAGAGGAAGCAGGCCAGCTCGCGGGCGCACGCGACGACGGTCACGTTGTGCGGCTTGCCGCGAGCGCGCATCCGGTGGTAGACATGGTGCAGCCGGTGTTGGGCGCGGTTGGCGATCTGTAGGACATGGTCGGGCTGGCCCTGTTGACGGTTTTGGAGGGTAACCCCGATCCGCGGGGAGCGTCCGTAGTGCCAGGCAGACTCGACCAGCAGCCTGCGAGCGAACGTCGATCCGGTCTTAGTGATCGAGCCCTGGTGGGATGATTCACCGGACTGATGCAGTGACGGGACGAGCCCGAGCCATGCGCTCAGCGCGTTCGCTCGCACGAAGCGCTCCCAGTCACCACCAAGCTCGAGATGTAGCGCAAACGCCGTGAGAGTGTCAACGCCCCGGAAGCATCTCAGTCGTGCGATGGTCGGCCACCACTGCTCATCCTGAGCCAAGCGCGAGAGCCGCTCCGCGATTGCTGCCTTGCGTCCTGTCAGACCGTCGACGGCGGCGATCAAGTCGGCGAACACCAGCCCTGAGGCCGTCTCATCGAACTGCTGAGCCGATAGCCAGCGCCGGTGGCGGGTGGTCCAGGTCGTGGGCTCGGGATAGACCCGCCCATGACGCAACAGCATCTTGGAGACCCGGTGACGAGCCGTCATCAGATCGCGCCGGCACGCATCGTGAGAGCGCATCAGCTCGCGGGCAGCCTCAACCGCGACGGGCGGGACCACAACCGCAGTCAACGAGCCGGCCAACAGCAACCGCGCGAGCAGCTCCGCGTCCTTGCGGTCAGTCTTCACCCGGTCTGAAGGCCCCCTTGGTGTCTTGCCCGGCGCGATCACCTCAACGTCCACCCCGGCCGCGCTCGCGGCGCGATAGAGCCCAAACCCAGTCGGTCCCGCCTCATAGCAAGCGCGCACCGGACCGGGCAAACCCGCAAGCCACGCGACAGGTTCCACGATGCCCGGCCCGAACCTCGCACGCACCACCTCGCCCGTCGAAACGTCAATCGCCGCAGCGTGAGTCGAGCGGGCATGGACATCAAGCCCCACATAAGTCACCATTCCGGTCACGGCCGGACCTCCTCATTGAATTGGGGTCAGCCGGAGCCGATCTCCGGCCAGACAAACCCCCGCGAGGAGTGTCCGGCCTACCAACTCCGACGGTCAACCCGACGGGCGACCCGCGTCATAGGGTCTAGCCGAGCAGGACAAAACCGAAACGCCAGAGGGCCGCGGGCGAGCTGCCGCTAAGGCCAACACGATCAAGCAGTTCCTCGCCAGCGTCAAACCTCCCGAGATCGTGGGCCGCGCCGACGCCGAGACGACGGACGGCGATGCGTAATGGCACGCCCCGCGACAGGACAAGTGATCGTGGACGAGCGCAGGCGCAGCCCGAGCTACGGATTGCGCTTCCGCGCCTACGGCCGACGTGAGTACGTGGCGCTCGGCACAGCCGCCGAAGGCTGGACACGAGCAAAGGCGCAAACCGAGCTACAGAACATCCTCGCCGACGTAAGACGCGGCATCTGGCAGCCGCCCGTCGCCGAGGTGGTAGAGGCACCGAGGGAGATGCCGACCTTTCACGCGTTCGCCACAGAGTGGTTCGAGCGCCAGAAGGCGGAGGGCGGTCGCAGTGGCAAGGGGCTGGCGCCGAAGGGGTGCGAAGACCTCGAATGGCGGCTGTCGAATCACTTGCTGCCGAGGTTCGCAACGCGGCGTCTCGACCAGATCACAGTCGAGGATGTAGACCGCTACCGGCTGGGAAAGGTGCGCGAGGGAAAGCTAGAGGCTTGATGTGGGTTTGCGTCCGTCGTAGGCGGCGAGTGCGCGGGGTGGGCGGCCGGTGAGTTGGTTGATGTGCATGGCGAGGGTGAGCGCGAGGAGTCGTTGGGCGATTCGGGCAGCGAGCCCGGGGAGGGTCTTGGCGAGGTGGGTCTCCATCCGCATCTGGCGCTTGAGCGTGGAGAACACTGACTCGATCACGAGGCGGATGCGGGCCTTCGCGATCTCTGCCGGTGGGCGCTGCCCGAGCTTGTGTTTGTCGGGAACGATCAAGTCGACATTGAGGAGCTGGAGACTGTCGTGGTGCTCGCGGCCTCGGTGCCCGGCATCGGCGAACAAGAGTGTGTCGGGGTGCGTTGTGGCGAGCTTGTAGACGCCCTCGCGCTCGTTCTCGTTCGCGGGCCGCAGGTCATAGCCGAGCGGCGCGCCGTGGCGGTCTGTGATCAGAAGGAGCCGCATTCCCCAGTACCACTGGCTCTTTGAGGCACAATACCCATAGCTGGCGTGCCCCGCGAACTCGCTTTTCGAGGCACAGCCTGCGTAGTTTGCGCACCCCAGCAGAGTCCCATCGACCAGCCGCACCTGCCCGTCGCAGATCAGCTGCGCGATCGCGAGCTGAACGGTTGTGATCCATGGCGTCAGGCGACGCAAGCGCCGGTTGTATTGCGACTGGTCGGGCAGCTCGGGGAAATAGCCGGGCAGCAACCCATCGATCGTGCCGAGGAACTGACGGTCAGACACCAAGCCCGTGACGGCCTGCGCGACCGCCAACACGATCAGCTCCTGGTCGGTGACCTTCCCCGCCGGGCCGGGTCGAGGAATCGACAACGAGCAAGCGAATACATAACCTGCGACAACGAGGGTCTCCAGCGAAGCGTCCATCTCGTGCTCCAATCACGAGCTGACAGGGCTGGAGGCCCTCCTCTTTACCCCACCCCGCAATTCCTGCCCCACCAACTAACCCACATCAAGCCTCTAGGCCCAACGTCGATCAATAAGACGCTGACCACACTCGCCACGATCCTCGAAGCGGCCGTGGAATACGAGCTGATCGACCGCAATCCCGCTCGCGGTAGACGACGCCGCCTGCCAGCAGCCGCGCCGCGTCGATCATGGCTCGACCGCGCGGACCACATCTCCGCGTTGCTCGACGCCGCTGGGGAGCTTGATACGACCGCGCGGTGTCGTAAGGGCCAGCGGCGAGCGCTACTCGCCACACTCACGTTCGCCGGCCTGCGGATCGGTGAGGCATTGTCGCTGCGATGGCGCGACGTTGACCTCGCACGCGGCACGATCACCGTTCGCACCGCCAAGACCGACGCAGGGGTGCGAACCGTGAACCTGCTGCCGGTCCTCCGTGACGAGCTGGGCGCGTACCGCGTGCGTCTCAACGTCAAGCCCGAGGCGTACGTGTTTGGGACCACCACGGGCGAGCAGCAAGGCGCCACCAACGTGCGGCGGCGGATACTCGCTGCGGCCGTTGAGGGTGCCAACGTGGGACTCGCCAATAACGACGTTGAGCTGCTGCCGGAGCGTCTGACGCCGCACTCGCTGAGGCGCACGTTTGCGTCGCTGCTGTTCGCGCTCGGGGAGGCTCCGCCCTATGTGATGGCGCAGATGGGGCACACAACGCCGAGTCTCACGCTGTCGATCTACGCGCGGCAGATGAACCGCCGCGACGGCGAGCCGGAGCGTCTAAAAACTCTCATATTGGGGGTGAATGGACAGCCCCAGCAACAGCTGAGAGAGCAGCGTTGAGGATCGCAATCAAGATCGCCTGTCGCGGGCGCCGGCAAAGCTCGATGATGAATGATCCGCAGGGTGCTCAAGGGACGCGTCGGTTAGGACGGCATCCGTTCGGCTCTCGCTGCGCTTGATCGCGCCCCATGCATGACGGACATCCGGCCACCCGACAAAGCTCCGTCTTATCAGTCTGGTCGCTTGTGACGCGCTGTATAGACCTAGGGCCAGGACGGTGATCGTTTGCCACCACTCGCGACCACCATGTTGGACAGGTGCCGCGAACCACGCGAGAACGAACGCAGCGGATAGGGCTCCATAAGCGAAGCCAAACCCCCGTGAAGCGCTGATCCTTCCATTAGAAGTTGTTATGTATTCAGCGTGTCGTCGCTGAAAGTCGAGACCGGGAACGTGGGGCTCCACGAACAGGCGCAAGTAGACACCGGCGCTCGCGACGCCGAGGCTCGCACGGATCGTGAGCTTCTCAGCGACGATGGTCACGATGGCGGCAAGACCGACCAAGAAGCAGGCCTCAGTAGGAGACCGCGTGGGCGGAGAGCGCATAAGCAACCCGAGGATTAGGCCGCTTGCCGCGAGCGCGAAGCCAAGAAAGCCGTGGCGCTCGCGCTGATCCTGTCGCATCCCGTCTCGGATGAAGTCGTACTCCTTCAGATAGCCCGCGACTTCGGCGTCTCGGGCGCTGCTCTCTGGCACAGAGCAATAGTCGCATGTCGAGCCGGATTAGCGCGTCCTTGAGGGTCTCGCGACCGGCGGTGCGCGCTGAATACGGGCTGCCAATGGGCAGCAATGGGCAGCAGCAGCGTTTCGGGCGTTCTGAGGCTGCCGTCACAACCAAGCGGCGAGAGTCGAGAATCCGCTCTGTAGGGCGTATATTGAGGGGTCCCAGGGGCCATAGCTCAGCTGGGAGAGCGCCTGCTTTGCAAGCAGGAGGTCACCGGTTCGATCCCGGTTGGCTCCATTCGCAGAATCCCTGCAAACAAGCGGGATTCGGCACGTCAGGCCGCGCGCCGGCTCTCGCGGCAGGTGTCGGATGGAAGCGTTTTGGAAGCCTTCCACTCCGCGCGCACCGATCCGCCTCATTCAGGACGCCTCGTGTGTCGTCTGGCAGCCACGTCGCTCACTGGCAGCGGTGGTGGTGCCGCTGGCCTGACCTCTCACCGAACGCAGAAGTGGCAGCGAGGCACGAGCCGAAGTCCTACGCCTCGCCGCCGCCGAAGTCATCCGGGCAGGATCGACTTCGCCATCGTATCCGCGCGAGCGGCGAAAGTAGCGGCCCAACGAGAGGACCGGGCCGTGGGCGCAAGGAGCCCCGCAGGGGGTGTCGCCAAAGCGCACGGGCAGCGTGTGCAGGTCGGGCTTCGGCAATCCTCGATTTTGTCCCGTCCGTGTCGCCGCAAGGCGAGGCCGGTGGGGACGAAGCGGCCCGCGAAAGCGCCGCGCCAGGTAAAGCACGACCGAGGCTGGTCTGAGTCCCCGATGTCGAACACGAACCGCTCCCATTCCGTACGGCAGAGCAGCTCCTATTTGACGACCGCGCTCCCCCATAGGGGGCCGGTCTGTCACCACCCCGACAGCCCGATCCATCCGGCAGCGGGAACGAAACGGCCGAATCGACTATCGGCTATGTCCGGACCGCCAGCGATCCTCAATGCGTGATCGGGGCCAGAGCGCATGTCTGACTCCGCCGTCGCGCTCGTGGGAGGGGCGACAGGCTCCGCGGTGACCGCCATCCTGTTCCAGGCGTCGAAAGCGCGGCTCGCTTGGTCAGAGGTCGCGCTTCACGATGACGAAGCACGCGAGTGCAACGCACAGCTTGTGGTGTGGGTAGACGATCGGACACGCACTCTCGTCGCCGAGATGGGCAGGCGAACAGAGCAAGCCAACCTCAATGGCGTCATTCACAGCGGAGGCCACGGCCGCAGCGTTGCGATGGCGAAGGCTGACGCTTTGCACGAGTACCGCGATCGGGAGTGGCGTGCCCGTATTGATCTAGCCCGCCTACATGCGAGCGAGGGCACCTGGCATCGTTTGTGGCGAAAGGTCCGCCGTCGCCCCCGGCCTGTACTCACGGCGCGCGCTGCGGTCGAGCCCTTTCTAGAACGCTGGCGCGAGCCCGTCACGCGCCACGGCTCGGGACAGACGGATTCTGTTCAGGTGCTCGATCACACACGCCGCACTATCGCTGACGCACTGGGCGAGCTTTCCTCGCTGGAGCTGACTTAGGAGCAGCCTGACGGAAGCGGGGGTCGCTCGCTGGATGTTGAGGGTCTTGGCCGTGCAGGCCGCGTTCATCGTGTTGACTCCTGCGCCTCCGTTATCGCGTCGGCGAGTTGGTGAAGGTTGGCGTTGAGAGCGCGGAGGAAGCGCTGGACGGTGAGCCACTGAACACCGCGACGCCCCCGCTCGATGCGCGAGATATAGGTCGGGTCCATCTTAAGCAGGGCGGCAAGCTGCTCTTGCGTGACGCCGGCCTGGTGGCGCAAGATGCGCAGTGCGCGGCCGAGGACAATCAGGTCGGCGTCTCGGGTCGTCTTTTTCACGGGCATCAAAGTTGGTATTCCGGGTCAGGTTCCGGTAGGCTCTGCTGCTCCAACATATAGTGCCCCCGCGCTGCTACTAACAGCCGGGGGCGTGGCACCGAAGCCAACGACTTCGGCACGCTGGTCACGATACCCGTCCGGGCGATCATGGCGGCTGCCAGAGCACCCGGCTTCGGTGCCTCCAACCAAGGAGGAACGGATGCCTACCCCCGCCGTCGTTGTAGTCCCTGACTCGCTGGTGTTGGCCGCGATCGAGCGTGCTGACCGTCATCGCGCGAGAGATGCACACGCCGTGCCCGTGTGGGCGATCTTCGAGCACATGGACCTAGATGATTGATTCCACGGGGTTTAGGCGCAGTAGTTGACGAGTGCGCGGCTTGGTCGGCCGAGTTGGTGGTTGAGGGTGATGGCGGCGGCGAGGGTGAGGAGGCGTTGCAGGATGCGCTCTCGGAGCCCTTGGAGGGTGCGGGCGCCGTGGCGCTCGAGGGTGAGGATGTCCTTGCAGGTCCAGAAGATGCTCTCGATCCGTTGGCGGATCGGCGCGAGGTGTGGGCCGCGGCCGGGCTCGTCTTTGCGGATCGGCCGTAGGATCGTGGCGTCGAGTTCGCCGACGCGCTTGGCGAACTCGCTCCCGGCGTAGCCCTTGTCGCCGACGAGGGTGACTTTGCCTTCCCGGTGGCAGCGAGCGAGCAGTTTCAGCGCGACCTCTCGCTCGCCGTCTTTCGGGGACGCCAAAGCGAGCGCGCGGGGTGTGCCGTCCGGCGCGAAGATTGCGTGCAGCCTGAATCCCCAGAAGTACCGGCTGTGGCTTGCGCACCACCCGTAGTCAGCGGCATCAGCAAGCTGGGAGCGCTTGACGGTCTCGCGGCTTCTGGCGCACTCCACCGGAGTGCTATCGATGAGCAGGAGATCGTCATAAAACCCAGGGCTCTGAGACGCGAACATGCCCATCAACCACTCCAGCGAGTCCGCGAGGCGGCGGCGACGCTTGAAGTACCCGGCCTGGCCGGGGATCTGCGGGAACAGATGACGCAAATGCTTGGAAGCGACCGCCAGGAACCGCCGATCCGACGGTATCCCCATCATCGCTTGCGCGACGCACAGCGTTACGACTTCTGCGTCTGTGACGATCCTTTTGGCGTTCCCCGGCCGCTCCGGCAGGAGATCGTCAGCCGTGACATAAACCGCAGTCAGCAGCAGGTCGAGGTCGGCGTCCATCGAGGCCCCCCAGGGTCGGCGGTGACATTGAGCACCGCCGACTTCGACCCTGCTGCCTATAAACCCACCCGTACCACAGCCACCCCAACCGTGGAATCAATCATCTAGATAGCAACTCCGCACTTCGCTATTGCGAAAGTTTGTTATACTTTCGCAATATGACTCGCCTAGATAATCGTCCCCTGCTCGGAACCGTCGATCGGGATCTATTTGTGCCGCCCCGCATCATGCCGCAATTGACTGCGGCGATCAGCCGCAATCTCAACGTTCTCATCCTCGGCTCGCCCGGATCGGGCAAGACCACGCTGTTGCGAGCACTGGAAGCCGACCGCGGGGATGACAACCGACCAGCCATCTACGTCGACCTGGGTCCCGCCAGGGACGCCGGACAAGCGCTGATGATCATCGCCGACGCCCTCGGACAACGCTGGGCCGCATTCGGCGACAGTCTTCGATCAAGCGTACTTCCCGAGACCACGCCATCCGGGGCACTGCTCCGGCTCGCGCGTCGCCTTGGAGACGCCCCCCCCTCCTTGCTTCTGATCGACTCCCCTCCCGGCGAAGGGCACGCCCACACCCTCTTCGGACGCCTTCGGGATGAGCTATGGCAGCAGCCTCACGAGTGGGTTGTCTCAGCCAACGACGTTCTTCGGGACGAGCTCACGCGGCCACCGGCGAGCGCGTTCTTCGATGTACAGCTGGAGCTCGCCCCACTAACGGCGAGTGAGCAGCGCGACTTTCTGACTCGACGGCTCTCTGACGAGCCTGACATCGATGTGGCCTCGCTCATAGGTCAGACGGATGGCTTGCCCCGGTCGATACTTCAGCTCACGCGGACAGCGGTCCTCTCCTCGGAATCGGTCGTCGACCTCCTGGAGCGGCGGGCACGCAAACGCGAACGACTGGCGCGATTGCCGCGCTCCGCGTCGGCGGCGGCACGCTATCTCACCGAGCACGGCGCGACATCGGGCTCCGACCCTCAGCTGCTCGCAACGCTCGGCGTTTCCGGTCAACGCGCCCGCCAGGTGCTGCGCGGGCTCGAAGCGGAAGGCTTGGTGAGATCGTTTCCGGAACAGCAGGAGCGCACCGGACGACCACGAAAGCTGTACGAACTTCTCGAGAGCGATATCTAGCAGTGCGCGAGACGCTCCAGGAACTTGACTCTGGTTTCGCGTTTCAGACATCTGGGCGCTTCGACCTGCTCGCGGGCGAACACGTACCGTATTCAGCGCTAGATGGTTGATTCCACGGCCATGCACCGCCGGATGGCGCGTCTGACCTTCGCCGGCCGGCGTCCTCGGCCTCGACCTTGCCACCAGCAAGGCCTTCGGCCTGCGTCCTTGGCCGACTCGGCCATCCACACCCCCGGACCACGGCACATGGCCGTGGAATCAACCATCTAGTAGACGCAAGCGCATTTTCACGTCGCCTCTCGGGTTCGTGTGGGGCGGCAAGCGAGTCGTCTACTCGCTTCTCCCATGTAGACGTCAGCCAGGACGTCGCCGACGGAATTCGCCGCACAAGCGGAGTGAGGAGCCGGGCGTTCCTGTCGCGGTCAGTCAGTTCTCCCGATCGAAGTCGGTCGCGGCCTATGAAGTGTCTGCGGTGAGCTTGGTGCGCAGCGCTCGCCGGACGGCTCGCTCCACCGTGTCGAACTGGTCAGGCTCGCCGCCAAGGTGCTCACGCATCTTTGAGTCCCATCGTGAGCGCCACTGCGGTATTCGCTTCTCGAAGCGCTCGGCAAACTGGGCGGGGTCGATCCGTTTGTGTTGTGCCTTGCGCTCAAACGCTGGCCATATGTCGTCGAGCCGGAGCTGGTTGACGACGAGCAGCTCGTTGAGATCGAAGAGATCGCGTGCTTGCAGGCGCTGGATTACGCAGCGCAGCTTCTCGGCGGCTATCTCTGGGAGCGTGTAGACGGTGACTTGCGCGTCGGCCTGGTCGGCGTATCGAGGTAGTAGTGCCTGGACGGTGGTGTCCTCGACGAGCTCGTCGGTTGCGATGTCTAGTTTGAGGTCGCGGCGCCGTCCCAGCGGTCCCTCGTAGTCGATCCGCTTCCCGTCGTCGGCGATGGCGAGGTAGGGAAAGCCGATCTTGCGAGCCGCATCGTCGAGTGCCGACTTGATACATCCCAGCGCCATGTAGAGGTCGCCTGTGGCGAGGAGGCTGAAGTCCAGATCGGCCGAGTACCGATAATCCTCGAAGTAGCAGAGACGTAGCGCTGTCCCGCCCTTGAACACCAGGCCGTGCTCCGCGGCCTGTTGGGCGATCGCTGTCACCACGTGCGTCAGGACGTAGTCGCGCTCCACCGTCTTCGCGTCTACTTCGTGTGTGTCCGCGATTCGCGTGAAATGGCTCCGGGGAATCATGTCGAGATGAGTTCGCGACTGTCTCGCCGAGATGTCGGCCATCGGACGCGCCAGCGCTCGTCAGTCCACGGATCTTCCGACGGTGCCTGTGGGTCAAGAGGAAGCACTCTGGCATTGCCGGCAGGCGGGATGAGGCTTGCTGCGATTCGATCGAGGCCCAACACTTCGCTGAGCGATCCGAGACGACGCATTGCTGGGCCAGCGTCAAGTTCGCTCACGAGTTCTGTGAGCTTCCCTGGGTCGGCCCTTGCGTGCCTCAGAGCGCCAGCGAGAACGGTCCATCCTCCAACCAGGGTCGGGCGCGCGGCGCTCTCGATCAGTGCCCGCTCTATGCACGAGACGGCGGCGCCGTGTCCGGCCTGCTCGCTCCCGACAGCGATCGTTTGCGAGGACTCGTGGATTGCCTGCAGGTGACGTCCGCTGATGCGCTCAAGTTTGGCGCGCCTTGGCAGAGCGATCTGGACTGTTCGCGCCGGATGCACGAGAAGTCCGTGGTGATCGAGGGCCGAGCGAAACGCGATGCGATGCGGCTCGTCCGCAAACACCGCTGCGACGGCCAGCGCGATGTCCTGCGACGCCGCACGGGTGCCCAGCTGCCCCAACGGCCTTGGAGCGAAGACCCCACGGGCGACGCGGTCCAGAAACCCAGCCCGGACGAGTCGAGTCATCAGGTTGGACGCCGACTGCTCAGACATCTCCAGGCGCTGGCGCACCTCCGCAGTCGTTACCCCTCCGCGCTCCTGCGCAGCGAGATCGTCAAGCAGGTCGAGAACGTCTTGGCGCATGGTGCTCCTGAATACATATTCGGCGTGTATTTCGGTATGACCTGTGCAGATTATAGCGGCGGATGCTCGCTACTACACGTCATAGGTGTATTAGGGCGCATCCGTCGTGCGAGCCGTGGCCGGGGGCTGCCACGAACGCCAGGTTGACCCGCTCAAGATCTTCGGGCCTTGCCTCCGCATGTATGTAGCGCTCTGTCGTGGTGATGCGCGAGTGTCCGAGGAACTCCTTGCACGAAGCGCTCGTAAGCGTGGCGGGCGTCAGGCTGCCGGCTGCGTGTAGTCGCCGCGCGCCTGTAGGCGCTTGAGCGCTTCGGCTGCCGGGTCGGCGAGGGAAGGAAGCGTGCTTGCCAGCTCTTGGTCGGCCCCCTCGACGTCGGCAGACACAGCGCGGTTGAACAACCATGCGCCGTGTGTTGGAGTTGACGTCTTCCCAACGCAGCGGACCAGCTCGCCGAGACGCAGCCTTGTGTAGGCGGCCAGGCGGAACAGCTCGCCGTCCTGTGCGTCCTCGCGTGCCCGCCACTCGATCTCGTCGTCGCCGCTCAGGTTCTCCGGCTGCATGCCGCGATGTGATCCCGCCGCCCGCTGAGCCAAGCTGGTCCTATGCGCCGCGAGCTTGTACGATATCTCAGGCTAAGTCCGAAAATCGGAATCCAGGGGGCAGCGTGTCAGACGATCCACTCCAACGCGCCGAGGTTCACGTGATCGTGTCTGTGCGCGCTCCGTCGCCAGTCGAGGTGACCGGGCTTCCTGGTGGCCCCTCGGTGGACTTGAAGCCAGGCGAAACGATGATCCTGCCGGGGGCCGAGCGACAAACTACGACGGAACGCCCTTTCACGCCGCCAAGGACGGTGAGACCCATCTTCAAACCGGCGGTCACGCCTAGGCCGGTCAAGATGCTGCATGAGGACGAGAGCTCGATCCGGCTGACCGATGCGGAGCTTGCCAACCTGGACCCTGACGCGCCGATCGTCATCGGCACGCGCCGTCGGGTTGTGGCGATGGCAGCCTTCGAGGAGGTCGCTGAGCAGGCGGTAGAGGGCGATCGTGTGTTGATCATTCGCTCGCTGTATGGCGACGATGAGTGACGAAGGATCGGGCGGTAACTCCGGTGGCGTCGCCGGGCAGGAGACGCGAGATGCCGCCAAGTACCTAATCGCTGCGTTCGGTGCCGTCGGAGCCGTCCTGGTCTCCGGGCTGTCGCTCACCGCGCTGCCATCCGGTCGTCACCCGGTCATCGCCGCGATAGCGGTGCTAGTGGCCACTTTCGCGATCGGCGTCGCGATCAATCTTGTGATCCGCGTCGTAATGCCCTACCGCGTCACCTTGAGCCAACTAGCGAAGCTCCAGCAGGAGCATCCGGACGACGAGTTGATCGTATATCTCAACGCCAACCCCGAGCTGTTCGACGGGCTCGGGAGTGATCTCGTGGCGTCACGCGGCCGTTATCTTGCCGCAGTCGATGCCCGTGCGGAAACCTACGATAGATACCTAGAGGCGCTGAAAGCGCAACCGCAAGATCCAAATGCCGTCACCGATACGAGGACTGCGAGCGAAGCGGCCTCTGCGCAGATCGAGTTTCTCGCCCCGCTCATGGCCAGGCTCGTCCAAGACGCATGGTCCTTCCGCGTGCAGGAACGCTTTGCTCGCGTTCGTCGATGGATCGGAGCCGCGGCACTGATTGTCGTAGTTGCGGCGGCCGTCTACGCGTGGGCAAGCACAGCGCCGGCAAAAGCTCGAGACAACGGCAAGACGACTATCGTCAAGCAGAAGGTTTCCCCACGGCCCAACTGCATCTCGTATTACCTGGCGCTCGACCACCTTGCCGACGACGAGGCACGAAGCTTTCTGCTTCGACACCCTGCGTTGTTTCCGCTCGAAGCGCGTGCAAGGGCGTGCGGCTTCACGAGCCGCTCGCAGCTGACGAGCTTTGTCGAGTATCTCGCGGCCCACTAGAGGTCCGGGATCACTGCCCCCGCACCGCGCTGCGCACGAGCGCGAGCGCCACCTGGCGGTGGATGAGGGATACCGGGGGCCAGACGAGGGCTGCGAGCCGTCGGTCGTAGCGGATGAACGACGCGAACGACAGCTGGTCGCCATCGACGTGCATGAGCACGTGGCCGGTCAAGAACCACGACGCAGCCTCGATCCTCACCCAGTTCTCATCGCGATCGGCGATCTTCCACCCGAGCAGGTGATCCGGGGACGGTCGCAGCTGCAGGCGAAGGCCGAGGAAGGCGCGCTGGACAAATGGGAGGGCGAGCAGCAGCGGACGCGGCATGCCCTTCAGCGCCGCGTGGATCAACTGCTCGGGCTCCGCGGGCGTCTGGTTGATCGTTGCTGTGACGATGTCCGCGTAATCCGCGTTGGAGAGCGCGCCGAGCGAGCGGATCGCCTCGGGAACCTCGCGCTGCCATCTGATCGACGAGGTGTCTGCGCGACCGTCGCGACGCGGAGAAGGGGGGTTGGGGTGTTGGGACGAGGCTGTGGACATCGTCTGCGCGCAAGCGATGATAACATACATACGTGCTTGTATGTATCGATCCGGCGCGACCAACGCACGGCCAATGAGTCCCGCGACTGCGCCGCCAGCGCCAGTGCGGGGGCGCCGAACTCAGGCCGATCGTCGTGCCCGCTCGCGCAGCGCGTTGCTCGAATCCGCCGCGCGCGGTCTGTCTCGCTACGGCTATGCCAACCTCGTGCTCGAGGACGTGGCGCGCGAGGCCGGCTATACGCGTGGCGCGCTGTACCACCAGTTCAAGGACAAGGAGGCGCTGGCGCTGGCGGTGATCGAGTGGGTCGACGAGAACTGGATGCGCGAGGTCGGCGAGCCGGCCGCTCGACGGCCCGACCCAGTCGCGGAGCTGCTCGCGCTCGCACGCGGCCACGCCGTGTTCTGCCGGCGCGACATCGCGCGAGTCGTGATGGTGCTTCGCTTGGAGTTCGCCGGTCGGCATCATCCGGTGGGCCGCGAGATCGAGCGGATCTGGGAGACCGGCGTCAAGCGCTGCGGCAGGCTGATCGCCGCCGGACGCGCCGCCGGTTCGATTCCACCGGGCCCGCCCGCGCGGCCGACCGCGCTGGCATTTCTGGGCGCGGTCGAGGGAGCCGTGATCGCACTCGCCGGGCACGCCCCTCACGACGAGCTTCTGGCCGAACGCGCAGCTGCGGGCGTGCTTGGAATCGACAGCCATTGAGCGGCGCGCGCCGTTCCTGCCACGCCGCCACGAAGCCGGCCGCTAGCGGGATCCGCTCGGTCCGTCAGTCCTGCATCGCGAGCGTCGCGGGAACCGACGCGGCGAAATAGCCGGGTAGGGCGAGCACCGCGAGCGCGGTGGCGATCACCAGCGAAACGCTGTCCAGCGCCGTCAGCGGGGCGAGGGAGTGGACGACGGGGAAGTCGATCACGTTCGCCAGCGCGCGATCGGCCAGCTGCTGACCGTACATGCCGAAGATCGCTCCGCTCAGACAGCCCACGCCCAGCAGCAGCACGCTCTCGAGCAGGATCACGCGCCACAGCTCCGCTCGAGCGAGCCCCTCGAGCTTGAGCTTCGCAAGGCGCGGGCGTCGCTGCCAGACCAGCGCGCCCATCGCGGCCGCCATCGCGAGCGCCGCGAAGATCGAGATCAAGCTCGCCATCTGGCTCAGGCGGTCGAGCGCGCCGCGGTCGAGCGCCCGCTGCCGATCGGCGTGCCGCTCGGCCGTCTGCACCGCGAGCGCCGAGTTGGGGCCAAGCGCGCGCCGTATCTCGCCGACGGCGCGCGCGGGCGAAACGCCGCGGTCCAGCAGGACGCTGTACGCGCTCGCGTCCTCGCTTCCCCACGCGCGCGCGTAATCGTCGGCGTTCATCACGATCGCCCCCGGCGCCCAGCCGACGTTGGTGGACAGCGCCGCCACGCGGAAGGTCGTGGGCACGGGGGAGGTCAGCTCGAAGGCCTCGCCGATGTGCAGGTGGTGTTCGGCGGCGAGCGCCTTCGAGAGCACCAGCCAGCCGCCGGCGCGGACGCGTTCTTCCGCTCGGCGCGGGTCGCCCTGCACGATCTGATCGGCTGGCAGCAGCGGGGCGGATCGACGCGAGGGAGCGATCACCAGCGTGCGGCGCTCGCCGTAGTCCAGCAGGCCGCTGCGGTAGAGGGAGACCGCTCGAACGCCACCTAGACGTTCCAGCTTCGCCTGCTGTGTGGCGGCGAATGGCGTGGTGTGCAGGAGGTTGTAGGAGCCGGTGGGCGCAACCCACACATCGGTGGCGGCGTTCGTCGCGCGCGCCGCGTGCTCCAGGCCTGCCAGCAGGTCTCCGTGTGCCCCCTGGATCGCAACGCCGCCGAACACCGCGATCGCCCCGGTCGCCGTGATCGCGACGGCCCGCGCACGGGCTGCGCTCAGCTCCATCACAGCCACATGTGGGATCGGACTCACGATCGCGCCCGCGAGTCGTTTCACCAGCGCGAGCGTCGCCGACAGCACGATCGGCAACTCCAGCAGCAGGGCCGCCACCAGCAGGACCATGCCCAGGGTCGCGGCGTTGGGCTCGGCCAGCAGCAGCGCCGTGGCCGCGGTGAAGCTGACGAGGCCCGCGAGCGCCTGTCGCCCTGTGGAACGGGCGCCCACGGACGTCTCGCCAGCTGTGATCGCCGCAAGCGGATCACGCGACACGATCGCCCGCAGCGGGCTCAGCACCGCCACCACCGCGGCGAGCATCCCGCCACCCGCGGCGATCGCGATGCTCTGCGCGCTCACCACCCGCTGCGAGCCGACCGTGAAGGCCAGCGAGAAGAAAGCCGGTTCGGAGCGCAACACGTGGATGGACAGCTCCTCGCCCAATGCCAACCCAAGCACGCAGGCGGTCACACCCAGCACGAGTCCGTCCATGAGCAGCAGCGCGATCACCGTGCCCGGGGTGTAGCCGTCGCGGCGCAGGTCGGCGATCAGCCGTCGACGCTGTGGCACCGTGAGCAGCGTCGCGTTGAACGCGAACAGGAATCCAACGAGCGCGCTGATCGTGGAGAAGAGCGCCGTCGATCGGTTGCTCACCTCCGCGGCCTTCGCGAACAGCTTTTCGTCGTAGTCGGTGCCCTCGACGTTCAGGCGACCCGCGGAGAGGGTCCGCAGCGCGGCTCGCACCTGAGCCTCATAGCCCGCGGCGGGCGCCACGAGGATGCGGCTCACACGGCCGCGCAAGCCAGTTGCTTCCTGGGCGAACGACAACGGCGCGAGCGCGATCGGGCTCGCGACCAGAGACCCGATCTGGTGCTCGCTGAGTTGCGCGTAGAGGGGGACGTATTGCGTGCGCCCGGCCACCTGGAGCTCGACTTCTTCGCCGAAGTTCGTGACGCCGAGCGTCTGCGCCAGCGGCGCGGGCAGAACGACCGCGCCGATGTCCCCGAACGGGGAGAGGTCTTTGCGCTGTACGAGCGAACCGCCCAGCGCGGCCAGGCTTTCGTCGGCGCCGATCAGCTCGATCGACTCGCTGGCCTTGGGTCCGACCGCCTGCGCCGCGGCCTCCAGGATCGGCGCCGCGGCCCGCACGCCCGAGATCTGACGCACCCGCGCGAGCAGTCCTTCCGGGAACCCATGCGGGTCGCGCGCGGTGAGCTGCAGAGTCGCATTGCCCACGATCCCGCCGGAGAGCTGCGCCACCGAGCTCTGAAGGCTCGTGCTCGCGACCTGCGAGGCGAACAGCAGCGCGACCCCCGCGGCGATGCCCACGACTGCGAGACACTCCTGCACGATGCGAGCGCGCAGTCGCACGCGGTAGAGGCGCAGCGCGTTGGCCAGCTTCATGTCCAGATTCCCCTCAGCAGTTGCCGACGGTCAACCGCGCACGCGCCGTGTCGATCTCGCGCTCGGAGATCTTCCCGTCGCTCAGGCCGAGCACGCGGTCGGCGTACTGCGCCGCCATCGGGTCGTGGCTGACCAGCACGATCGCCACACCGCGCTCACGACACAGCTCCCGCAGCAGCTCGAGCACTTCGCGCCCGCGTTGGGTGTCGAGGCTCCCGGTCGGCTCGTCGGCGAGCAGCAGGCGTGGCTTGGTGGAGAGCGCCCGCGCGATCATCACGCGCTGACGCTCCCCCATCGAGAGCGTCTCAGCGCGGTGGCGCAGGCGTCCACCCAGGCCCAGGCGCTCGAGCAGCGGCGTCATCTCGCGCTGCGCGTCGCGCCAGCGCATCGTCTTCAACAGCTTCAGCACCGAGTTGTCGATCGCGCTCACCCCCGGCAGCAGGTCGAAGTTCTGCCGGATGAAGCCCAGCTCGGAGAGCCTGAAGTGGGAGACCTCCCGCTCCGAGAGCGAGGACGTGTCCTGTCCGCCGATCAGCACTGTTCCCGCCGTCGGCTCGAGCAGCAGCGCGACCATCAACAGCAGCGTCGTCTTGCCCGATCCGCTGGGCCCGTACAACGCCACCATCTCGCCCGCGGACACCGCCAGCGACACGCCGTCGACCGCTCGCACCGGCTCCCCGCCGACGGTGGGGTAGTGCTTCACCAGCTCGCGCAGCTCCAGCATGTGTCAGTACGACAGCCGGCCGCTCACGTGAACTGTGATGGCGTCGTTCGACTTGGCGATCGTGCCGCTGAACTTCAGTCCCGAGCCCTGGGCATGGGAATAGCTGCCGGATCGATGGCTGATCGACAGTCCCCCGGAGAAGCTCGCGCTGGTGGCACCCCTGTGATAGCTCGCTGTCCCCGAGCCGGAGAGCGAGCCCCCGCTGGGTGTGATGGTGACTTCGGCGCTCACGCGGCTGGAGGAGACGATCTTCAGGCGAACGGTGATGGTGCCTTTGATCGAGCCCGACGCGGCGCCCACCTCGTTGAGCGTGAAGCCGTGTTTGCTCACCAGGTGCAGGCGTCCCGTCTCGTTCAACGAGATCGTCCTCGTCGCGTCCGCGGCAGGAGCCGTCGCGCAAAAGGCGACAGTCGTTGCGGTCAGGATGCGTGCGAGCCTTCTCGAGTGACGCTTTTGGTGGTGCATCGGTGGTCCCGCTTTCGTTCGTTTTCTCATAATGGACAGAGAGCCGTCGCCAGGGAGCTGCTGGTGGAGGCGTCCCCATAGGTGAATTCAGCCGCGAAAGGGAACCCGCCCACGGGGCAGCTCGCCGGCACCACGACCGTGTTCGCGTCGCGCGCCAGTCGGTGTCTGCTCGTGCCGACGGTGAAGGTCAACGCGGCTATCGACGCGTCGGGCTCCAACGGCAGCGTGGGAATTGGAGGGATGCTCATCGTCAGCCCTTCGCCGTAGGGAGCTCGGTCGGGGACGACCGTTCCGCTGAGAACGACCCGCTTGCGCAGCGGCGTGTCACCCGCGCCGAGCACCTCGAAGGTGGGCGTGAAGTTGTGCAGCGGACCGAGGAACATCCACAGGGCGATGTTCTCCGTGATGAGCTGGGATCCAGCGTGAGACTCCACGAGCGCGTGTCCGCTGCCGATCCTCGACTGCGCTGGGCACCCCCTCGCCCCGCGGGCTCGTAGGCGCGCAGCGCTGCAGCTGCGCAGGGCGGGAATGTCCAGCCCCAGCCCTGCAGGGAGCTTGACGAGCAGCCTGCGCACCGGCGAGGGCACGCCGAAGTCGCCTCCCGCGAAGCGAATCGTGAGCGTCAGAGCGCCCTTCGCGTGGAGGCGGTTCGGAGACAGAGTCGGCGTGAGGGTCGCGGAGGTCTGCGACCCCGCGGCTTCGGCGGACCCCGTCCCGATGGGGAACGTGGACAACGCCACCGCCACGGCGACGAGGAGTGTGTTGCGCATGGCTAGCGGTGTGGGCATGGGATGGTTTGGTTGACGGTGAGCGTGCTGCCGTCGGCGAAGTCGACCTTCCCGCCGGTGGGGAATCCCCCCCTGGGACACTTCCTCGGTACGACCAGGCCTCTGAGGGGAACCAGTCTCTTCCTGCCGTGTACCGACTCGAAGTACGCCACGTGCGGGCCGCCCACCGTCACGAACGCGCTTTCGATCGACGCGTTGGGGGCGCCGGGGAACGTGGTTATGGGCGGCACTTCCACGCTGAAGCCCAGCCCGTAGGGCCTGCGCGCGGGAACTTCTCTCGCCGTGAGGACGAATTCGATGCCAGCCGGTGCGACGGCGCGGGCGTAGATCAGAAATCGGAGGTGTCCGTGCTCCCTGGGGGCGAAGAAGAAGTCGAGGGTGTAGGGCGCGTGGATGGTTTCGCTGGGCAGGCCGAGCACCCCCACGCCGCCGCCGAAGCCGGCGCGGGAGTTGACCGGGCAGCCGCTCGGGCCCTTCTGTTCGAGCGTCGCCGCCGCGCACGTGCCGGCGCCGCGCGTATCGATTCCCATGCCCGCGGGCGCGTAGAGCGTGAACCTGGTGATCGGCGCCGGCACGCCTCCCGTGCTCGACACCAGTTGCGCCTCGAGCGAGAGGTTCGTCGACGCGCCCAGCTCGTCGGGCGTGAAGCGCGCCTGCAACGACACCGTCTCACCGGCCCACGCGGCGGCTGGGCCGATCGCAGATGCGCAAGCCAGGAGCGCAGCGGCAACGACCGACAGTGATCTCCAATCAGGCAAGGCTGATCGCCGCCTCACGGTCGGCGAAGAACGCGTGGTCGAGCTTGCCCATCGCGGTGAACGGAGCCGCGCCCTCGAAGAACTCGGCGACGATCGTCTTCCAATGGTTGCTGGCGCGCAGCTCGGCGACCAACGACGCCCCGCCCAGCTCGATCCGACCCATGATCGCGTACTCCGGTGGGAAGGTGAGATAACGGAACGCCCTCGCCGAGGGCCCCGTGGGGGAGAACCGACGCTCGATCCATTTGGCCAGGTGCTCCGGGGTGAGCGTGAACGGCTCCTCGCCCCACCACAGTTTCCACGGCTCGCGCCAGAAGGTGAACACTTCCTCGGCGCTGACGGGGTCGGTCGATCGCCAGAACCCGCCCTCCACGCTCGCGCGCCACGTACCGAGCACGTCCTCTCGCAGGCACGCGCGGCCGATCGCGTTCATCATCTGAACCTCCTCGCGCGTGAAGCGCTTGGCGCAGCCGAAGTCCAGGAAGCTCACGCTTCCGTCGTCGTGAAACAGGTAGTTGCCGGGGTGCGGGTCGGCGTGAAACATGCAGAAGCGATGGCTGGTCCCGTATACGAAGCGGTAGATCGCCTCTGCCCAGCTGTCGCGCAGCTCCTGCGTGGAGCCGAGCGCTTCGCTCCAAGATCTGCCTCGCACGAGCTCCTGCGTGAGCACCCGCTCGGTGGACAGCTCCGCGACCACCTCCGGGATGCGGATGAAAGGGTGCCCGCGGTAGATGTCCACGAACGCCGTTTGGTTGGCGGCCTCGAGCCGATAGTCGAGCTCCTCGCTGATGCGCACGCTCAGCTCGCGCGCCGCGCCGCGGAGGTCGAGGCTGACTCGCTTCGGGAACAGGCCGAGGATCAACGCGAGGAGCGTGTAGAGCAGCTCGTTGTTCTTCAGGTCCGCGCGGATCGCCGCAGCGACGCCGGGGTACTGGATCTTGACCGCGACCTCTCGACCGTCGTGCAGCCGGGCGACATGCACCTGCCCGATCGACGCTGCGGCGAGGGGACTCCAGTCGAACTCCGCGAACACGCTCTCGGTCGGCTGGGCGAGCTCGCGCTCGAGCACGACGCGCGCCAGCTCGGGCGCCATCGGCGGCGCTTCGTCACGCAGCCGTGCCAGCGCGGCGTGGTAGATCGGCTGGAACTCAGCCGGCACCGCGGGACCGGTTGAGACGAGCGACAGCATCTGCCCGGCCTTCATCAGAGCGCCCTTGGAGCGTCCGAGCAGCTCGGCATAACGCTCCGCGGTGCGGACGTGAAACTCGGTGCTGTCGGCGCCCGTCAGCTTGCTGCGCAACCCCACGACCACCGCCTCGCCCGCGGTGCGAGCGCTCAGCGCCACCAGCGGAGCGGCGCGCCGCAAGCGCCCATGGCCGATGCCGTCGCCCTTCGGCGTCCCGTCACCCGCATCTGGGGGCACTCCGACACTGGACACCAGAAAAACATCTCCCTCTTTATTTACTGACCTCTGCTAAGTGTATACTTAGCAGAGGTCATGTCAACCACGACTCGTGAGCGCATCGTCGACGAGGCGATGCGCCTGTTCAGCCAGCACGGTTATGCCGCGACGAGCATCACCAAGATCGAGGCCGCGGCCGGGCTCACGCCTGGAGCGGGGGGCATCTACCACCACTTCGCAAGTAAGGAAGCCGTGCTCGCCGCCGGCATCGAGCGCCAGCTTGGGCGACTGAGCGCGCTCCGCGACATTCGGCGCGTGCTCGGATCGCTGGGCGACTTGAAAGCCGAGCTGACGCTCACCGCCCGCTACGTGCTCGCCGAGCTCGACAGCGAGTCCGAACTGCTGCGCATCCTCGCCTCCGACGCGCGCAGCCGACCTCAGCTGCTCACGTCTGCGGTGGAGCAGCTCGTGAGCTCCACGTTCGCGGGCTTCGCCACGTGGATAGCCGAGCGCGCCGAGCGCGAGATGTCGGCCGAGGAGGCGTCTGCGATCGCGGTCTTCGGGCTCGGATCGCTGCTCTCCTCGCGTCTTCTGCGCGACGTCCTCGGCATCCCAGCCCAGGTCGACGACGAGGCGCTGGTCGACACGTGGGTGCAGATGATGGCCGCGGCCCTGGCCGATCGCGCGCACGCCTGATCGGGCCTGCGTCCGCATGCGGACGAGACCGTCCACACGCCGCTACCGTACGCCCCGTGCGCGTCGCCACCTGGAACGTGAACTCCGCCAAGCAGCGGGTGCCGCGGCTGCTGCCGTGGCTGGACGAGCGAGACCCCGACGTGGTGTGCCTGCAGGAGACGAAGCTCACCGACGAGGCGTTCGAGAAGCTGCTCGGCGGCGAGCTCGCGGACCGCGGCTACGAGTTCGCCCACCACGGTCAGGGGCAGTGGAACGGCGTGGCGATCCTCTCGCGCGTGGGGCTCGAGGACGTGGTGGCGGGGGTCGCGGGCGCGCCCGGCTTCCCCGACCCGGAGGCGCGCGCCGTGGCCGCGACGTGCGGCGGGGTGCGCGTGCACTGCGTGTACGTGCCCAACGGCCGCGAGCCCGACTCCGAGCACTACCGTTACAAGCTCGCCTGGCTGACAGCGCTGCGCGAGGTCATCGCCGCGGGTCCTGACGACGCGATGGTGTGCGGCGACATGAACATCGCGCCCGCGGACGCAGACGTGTTCGACCCCGATGCGTACGTCGGCCAGACGCACGTCACGCCGCGCGAGCGCGCGGCGCTGGCGGCGCTCCACGAGCTGGGGCTGCGCGACGTCGTGCGCGAGCGCTGGCCGCACGAGCGCGTGTTCACCTACTGGGACTACCGCGCGGGCATGTTCCACCAGGACCTCGGCATGCGGATCGACCTGATCCTCGCCACGCCGGCGGTCGCCGAACGGGCGCGTGCGGCGTGGGTCGACCGGCAGGCGCGCAAGGGCGCCGGCCCGAGCGACCACGCCCCTGTGATCGTCGATCTGGATGAGGCGCCCGACGGCGACATCGGGCCGGTCGTGCCGCCGCCGTCCGCCCCCGCGGCCAAGCGCGGCAAGGCCAAGCTGCCGCAGGCGCGCTGACAGCCCGCGCCGATTGTCACGACGAGCCGTCGCGGCCCCGCCGCACTCGCATTCAGCGTCAGCCGGCGCCCTCGACCACGCGCTTCAGCTCCCCGGGCCGCCCGTTGACGAAGATCGCTCGCGTGGCCGCCTCGACGGGTCCGCGGATGAGCATGCCGAGGACGCGTCCGGGGTCGGCGTCGAGGCTGAACGTCGCTCGCGTGCGCCCGCCGCCGAGGTCCTCCAGCTCCCACGAGCCCTCCACGGACTTCATGTCGCCCTTCTCCTGCGTCCAAGCCAGGCGCGTGGGGCCTTCGTAGCGAAAGCGCACGCGCGCCTTCACGCGCCTGACCTTGATGTCGCTCTCCGTCTCCACCAGCGTGGGTCGCCCGGCGTCGTCGTGCTCGAGCGCGGTCATGCCGTTGAGGCCGCCCTGCCAGCCGGGTGCGGTGAGCACGTCCTCCACGACCGCCCACACATCCGCCAGGGGCGCGTCGATGTCTTCGCTTGCGGTGCCGCCCAGGTGTCCCATCAGGAGCTTCGATGCTACCGCTCGCCGACCCGCGCGCCGCTCAAACAGAAAACTGGCCGCGGAGCCAAATTTTCCGTTCGCGGCGCCGCTGCTCCTGTATCGTGGATTCACGGACGGTGAGCCGCGCGAATGAGGGAGTGGGAGACGGTGTTTGACTACGTGATCGTCGGAGCTGGATCGGCCGGGTGCGTGCTCGCGAGCCGTCTCAGCGAGGACCCCGACGTGCGCGTGCTGCTGCTGGAGGCGGGGCCGCCGGACACGAACGAGAACATCCACGTGCCGCTCGGCTACCTCAAACTGGGCGCGACGGAGATCGACTGGGACTACCACTCCGCGCCCGAGCAGGAGTGCCTGGGCCGGCGCATAACGCTGCCGCGGGGCAAGGTGCTGGGCGGCTCCTCCTCGATCAACGCGATGGTCTACATCCGCGGCAACCGCCTCGACTACGACGGCTGGGGCGTGCCGGGCTGGTCGTGGGCGGATCTGCTGCCGTACTTCGTCAAGGCGGAGGACAACGAGCGCGGCGCGACCGAGTACCACGGCGCGGGCGGCCCGCTGCCGGTGAGCGACGAGCGCTCGCACAACCGCATCTCCCACGCGTTCGCGGACGCGGGCGAGCAGTGCGGCCTGGGGCGCAACGAGGACTTCAACGGCGCCCAGCAGGACGGGCTGGGCCTCTACCAGGTGACCCAGCGCGGCGGCATGCGCGCGAGCGCGGCGGTCGCGTATCTGCACCCGGCGATGGAGCGCCCCAACCTGACGGTGATGCCCTACATGCACGTCCAGCGGGATCGCTGTTCGAGGGCACGCGCGCGGTGGGCGTGCAGGCGAGCCGGCTGGGTGCAGGCGCAGGAGCTGCGCGCGGAGCGCGAGGTGATCCTGTGTGGCGGCTCCTACAACTCGCCGCAGCTGCTGATGCTCTCCGGCGATGGGGCCGGCGGAGCACCTGACGATGCGCGAGATCGACGTGCTGCTCGACCGCCCCGCGGTGGGGGAGAACCTGTCGGACCACGCGGCGACGCAGCTGGTGTGGACGACGCCCGAGCCGGAGAGCCTGCTGCTGGCGCTCGAGCCCGCGGCGCTGGCAGGAGTACGAAGCGACGCAGACGGGGCCGTTCGCGTCGAACCTCGCGGAGGCGGGCGGCTTCGCGCGCGTGGAGCCGGGCGCGCCGGCGCCGGACGTGCAGTTTCACCTCGCGCCGGTGCACATCGTGGAGGAGGGACTCGCGGACCCGCAGGCGCACGGCGTGTGGGTCTCGCCGTGCCTGCTCACGCCGCACAGCCGCGGCTCGGTGCGCCTCGCGTCGAACGACCCCACGGCGAAGCCGATCGTGCACAACGCGTTCTACTCCGCGGGCGATGACATGCGGCGCATGGTCGCGGCGCTGCGCCTGACGCTCGACGTCTGCGCGCAGCCCGCCATGGCTCCGTACTGCGCGGAGCCGTTCAACACGCCCGCGGGCGACAGCGACGAGGCGCTCCGAGCGCACGCGGCGCGCACCACGTTCGCGATCTACCACCCCGTGGGCACGTGCCGCATGGGCAGCGACGCGGACGCGGTCGTGGACGAGCATCTGCGCGTGCAACGGCGTGGACGGCCTGCGCGTGGTGGACGCGTCGGTGATGCCGGTGGTGCCGCGCGGGAACACCAACGCCCCCACGATCGCGGT
Organism: uncultured Solirubrobacteraceae bacterium; assembly: GCA_963813055.1. Lineage (GTDB taxonomy): Bacteria > Actinomycetota > Thermoleophilia > Solirubrobacterales > Solirubrobacteraceae > Palsa-744. The sequence continues at coordinate 232,840 of CAWEXM010000002.1, read as the reverse complement.
GGCCGAGCGCGCCGCCGATCTGATCCTCCACGGCCGCGCGCTGCAGCAGCCGCGCGCCGCGCAGACTGCAACGGCATGAAGTCGACGAAAGGCGGGCTGTAGTGAACGTATCGCCGCGCGCGATTCACCATCTGAACTGCGGCACGCTGTGCCCGCACGGCGCGAAGCTGCTCACGGGGGAAGGGGGCATGCTGGCGAACGCGCGCCTGGTGTGCCACTGCCTGCTGATCGAGGGCGCTGAGGGCCTCGTGCTGGTGGACACGGGCTTCGGCCTCGACGACACGCGCAAACCGCGCCGAGCTGGGGCGCGTGTTCAACGCGCTCGTGCGCCCCCAGCTCGACGCGTCGGAGACCGCGATCGAGCGCATCCGCGCGCTGGGCTTCGACCCGAGCGACGTGCGCCACATCGTCACCACGCATCTCGACCTCGACCACGCGGGCGGCCTGCCGGACTTCCCCTACGCGGAGGTTCACCTGCTCGGCCGCGAGCTCGACGAGGCGCTGCACCCGGGCCTGCGCGACCGCCTGCGCTACGTCTCCGCGCACTGGTCGCACGGCCCGAAGTGGGTGCGCCACAACGTGGAGGGCGATCAGTGGTTCGGCTTCGACAGCGTGCGCATCCTGCCGGGCAGCGACGCGGAGATCCTGCTCATCCCGCTGCCGGGTCACACGCGCGGGCACGCAGGCGTGGCGGTCAGGCGCGGCGATGGCTGGCTGCTGCACTGCGGGGATGCTTACTTCCACCACGACGAGGTGAAGACGCCGCCGCACCGTCCGCCGGGTCTGGCGCTGTTCGAGTCGATCAATGAGGTCGACGGCGCCAAGCGCCGCGCCAATCAGGAGCGCCTGTGCGAACTCGCGCAGGCCCACGGCGACGAGGTGGAGCTGATCTGCTCACACGACGCGCCCACGTTCGATCGCTGCTCAGCCGCCGTCAGCGCGCTCGCCGGCGGCTGACCGCGCCTCGCGCACGATCCGGCGCATCCCCTTCAGCCACCGCTCCGGGTCGGAGCCCTTCAGCGCGAGGAAGCCCGCGACGTTCTCGTGCGGCAGGATCAACAGCCGCTCCGCGCGGATGCCCTCCACGACCGCGTCGGCGACGTCCTCCGGTTCGATCAGCCCGCCCGCCATCAGCGCCGCCGCGCCCGCGGGCTCGTCCATCGCCAGGTCGAGCATCGGCGTGCGCACGCCCTGCGGGCAGATGCACGACACGCGTACGCCCCGTTCGGCGTATTCGATCGACATCCACTCTGCCAGCGCCACGGCGGCGTGCTTGGTGACGCTGTAGACGAGCGATGAAACCTGCGTGAGCAGTCCCGCGGCCGAGGCCGTGTTGATGAGGTAGCCCTCGCCGCGACCGATCATCTCATCCAAAAGAGCTCGCGAGGCCCACACGTGCGCCATGACGTTCACGCGCCACGCTTCGTCCCATGCCTCATCGGCCGTCTCCGGCCCGCCCATGCCGCCGGGCACGCCGGCGTTGGAGATGAACACGTCGATCGGGCCGTTCGCCGCGGAGGCCTCGTCGATCAGCGCGCGCACGCTGCTCTCGACGCCCGCGTCCAGCTCGATCGCCAGACCGCCCACCTCGTCGGCGATCCGCCGCGCGCCGTCGAGGTCGCGGTCGGCCACCACGAGCGCGCGCGGGCGCTCGGCCGCGAAGCGGCGGATCAGCGCCCGGCCGATGCCGCCCGCGCCGCCGGTGACGACGACGTGCTTGTCCGCGAGCTCCACCTCACGTACTGTACGGCCCCGTGACCCACGCCGACGAGATGCTGAGGGTGGCGAGCGCGCGCGCGGAGGAGCTCGCGGCACGGGGACTCAGCCCGCGTCCGCGTCGTCGCGTGGCCGTGCTCGCGTGCATGGACACGCGGCTGGATCTGTTTCCGATGCTCGGCCTCCAGCGCGGCGACGCGCACATCATCCGCAACGCTGGCGGCCTCGCCACCGACGACGCGCTGCGCTCGCTCAGCGCCTCCCAGCGGCTGCTCGGCACCGAGGAGGTCGTCGTTGTGATGCACGAGAACTGCGGGCTGCACGGCGCCTCCGAGGACGAGTTCGCCCAGGCGCTCGCCGCCGACGGCGTGCTGCCCGACTGGCGCCTCGGCGCGTTCGAGGACGTCGACGCGACGCTCCGCCACAGCCTCGCGCGCCTGCGCTCGAGCCCCGAGCTGATCGCGCGCGATCACATCCGCGGGTTCGTGTTCGACCCCGAGACGGGGAGCCTGCGCGAGGTCCACGAGCAGCCCGCCTGACGCCGACGCCGGCGGGATGCGTCAGGGGTTGGGGCGTTTGGGATACTCGTGCACGGACACCAGCCGCACGGGCCCCTCGATCACCCTGTAGGTGTGGGGGCGGTCGGTGCGGAAGCTGATCAAATCGCCCTGGCCGATCTGCTCGCAGAACGTGTCCGTCGAGACCTCCACCCTGCCCACCGCGACGGTGACGTGCTCGAACATGCCGCTCACGTGCGCGCCCGCGTGGCGTACGGCGCCTTCTTCGAGCACCAGCGTGTAGATCTCGAACAGGTCCCCATCGGTGCGCGTGAGCAGATGGCGCACGATCAGTCCATCCGTCTCCAGCCCGGCCTGGTCCACCGCCACGACCGCTGCGTCGCACTCGCGCACCACCGACACGTCGTCCGCGGGCGACTCCTCGTGAAAGAGGCTCGAGAACGGCACGTTCAGCGCCGAGGCGAGCGCCCACACCGTCTCGATCGACGGGTTGCCGTGGCCGCGCTCGATCAGCGACACGGTCGACTTCGCGATGCCGGCCTCTTCGGCGAGAGCCGTAAGGGTGATCCCGCGGGTCAGCCTCAAGCGGCGCAGGTTGCGCGCGATCGGAAGGACGGCCGCTTTCACCAGTCAAGTTCTATCGCATTGACGCGTGCGTCTAGATAGAACTTTCTGCGGGTTTTTACTGGTACTGACGTCCACGACCGGCGGCCGGGCAAGTAGTAGGCTGGCGCCCCGATGCGCGCCGTCACCTTCCAAGCCCCCGGCATGGTCAGCGTCGAGGAGCGTCCCGAGCCCGAGCTGCTCGACCCCACCGACGCGGTCGTGCGGATCGAGGCGACCGGCGTGTGCGGCTCGGACCTGCACATCTTCCACGGCCGCGTGCAGATCGAACCTGGCTTCACGATCGGCCACGAGTACGTCGGCACGGTCACCGCTGCGGGCGAGGACGTCACACGCGTGGCGGTCGGCGATCGCGTGCTCGGGTGTTTCCAGACCGCCTGCGGCACGTGCTGGTTCTGCAGACGCGGCCTCTTCCAGCGCTGCGAGCAGTCGCGCACGTTCGGGCACGGCGCGACGCTCGGCTCGCTGCAGGGCACGCAGGCGGAGATGGCGCTCGTGCCGCACGCCGACCTCGTGCTCAGGCGCGTGCCCGATGGCATGAGCAGCGACGTCGCGCTGTTCGCCGGCGACGTCATGGGCACGGGCTTTCATGCGGTCGACGCCAGCGGCATGCGCCCCGGCGACGTCGTCGCGGTGCTCGGCCTCGGGCCCGTCGGACTGTGCGCCGTGCAGGCCGCGCGCGCGTGCGGAGCCGCGCACGTGCTTGCGATCGACTCCGTTCCCGAGCGACTCGGCGTCGCCGAGTCCTTCGGCGCGCAGCCCGTGCACCTCGGCGAGCAGGACGCCCGCGCGCTCGTGCGCGGCGCCACCGAAGGGCGCGGCGTGGACGTGTGCATAGACGCGGTCGGCGACCCCAAGGTGCTCGAGAGCGCGATTCGCCTCACGCGCGCGTGCGGGTCGATCCAGTGCATCGGCGTGTACGCCGAGCGCGCCGAGGTCCACATGGGCCTGCTGTGGCTGAAGGCGATCACGCTGCGTGGCGGGCACGCCAACGTGCTCGGCCACGTCGATCGCGTGCTTGCGATGATGGACGCTGGCGTGCTCGATCCCTCAGCGCTCGTCACCCACCACATGAAGCTCGACCAAGCGCCCGAGGCCTACGCGATCTACGATCGTCGCGAGGCGCTCAAGATCGTCCTCACGCCCTGACGTCGCAGCGGCCCAGTCGCCGCGCGGGCGTTGGCCGACTCGGCGAGAAGAGTGCGCCCGGAGGGAATCGAACCCTCGGCCTGCGGCTTGAAAGACCGCTGCTCTTTGGCTCCCCGAAGAGAACCGTTGACCACTGAGCTACGGGCGCGCGTTTTGGATTTCTATCGACTCTATCGGCCGAACGCGGACGATATCTAAACCAGCGTCCGGCGGTGACGCGCCTTGCACGCGTCGATGCGGCAGTCGGCGCCGATCGTCTCCCACTCGGGAGGCCGTCCGCGGCTTGGGAATCCCAATGCTCGCGCGCGCTTCTGCGGTGTCATCCAAGACGGTTAAGTTTGACAATCTGAGTAAAACGTGATTTATATGTCTGCAACGGGAACGGCTGTGACCATCTGGAGCGAGTTTTCGACCAGCTGGAGCAGCCGTTCAAAGGGGACAGAAAGGCTTGGATGATGGGCGAAAGGTCAAGCAAGAGGCGAGACCGAAGGCGCGATCCGCGGGATTGGGCGCTGCGTGCAGCGGCGCGCCGTGACGTGTCCATCGCCGTGTCATTTGGGACGAACTCGAGCTCAGGGGTTGTACGAATTGGACAAGCGCTTGGACGCGGCTCGATCCCAGGCCAAGGAACGGGGGTTGTGGACCAATGGAGATAAGAATGCTCGACGGCCACGAGCAGCGGATGCTGCGCGCGCTACACGGTCGCTGGCCGTACCGCCGCTCGCACTGCCGCCACGACCTGCACTGGCTGGTGCGGGTGCAGGCTCACCAATGCTGGTGCGCGAGCCCGCGCACCCACTCGATGTCCGGCCTACGCGCCCACAGCCGCAGGCCGTAGCAGCGCCTGATCGCAGATCGCGTCGATCAGCCGCGGCCAGATCGCGCGCGGCAGATCGTGGCCCATGCCCTCGATCTCCATCAGTTCCGCGCCCGCAATCGCACGCGCCGTCGCCCGTCCGCCCGACGGGTTCACGAGCGGATCGGCCGTGCCATGGATCACCAGCGTGGGAATCGCGATCCTGCGCAGATCGGCCGTGCGGTCGCCCGAGGCGATGATCGCCGCCAGCTGCCGGCCCGCGCCGTGCGGGTCGTGATCGCGGTCGTAGCTGATCTCCGCCAGCTCACGCAGATCGTCCAGATCCAGCGGCAGGCCGGTGGAGCCGATCGCCGTGAACAGACGCTTGGCGTGCGCGACGAACGCCTCGCGCTCCCGCGGCGCGCGGCGCAGCAGCGCCGGGTAGATGCGCAGCGCCGGCTGTCCACTGCGGCGGTGGCCCGTGTTCGACATGATCGACACCAGCGTGCTCACCAGCGTGGGGTGGTTGGCCGCGAGCGTCTGCGCGATCATCCCGCCCATCGACGCGCCGATCACGTGCGCCGGGGCCAGATCCAGCTCGCGCAGCAGCCCCGCGGCGTCGTCGGCCATGTCGGTGAGCGTGTACTTCGCGGCGCGCTTGGAGCGCGCCAGCAGCTGCACGACCGTCGGCGGCCGGGAGCCCATGTGCGTGGAGCGCCCGATGTCGCGGTTGTCGAAGCGCACCACGTGCAGGCCTCGAGCGGCGAGCTGGCGGCAGAAGTCCTCGTGCCACGCCACCATCTGCGTGCCCAGGCCCATCACCAGCAGCGCGGTCGGGTCCGAGGGCTCGCCGAACGTCTCGTAGCAGAGCGTCACTCCCCGGCCGACGTCGCAGAACTGTTCCGACACGATCCCCGGACTCTAGCTGCCCACGCCGGTAGGATCGAGTGATGGCGCCCGACGACCAGACCAGCAGCGCCGACGCGGCTCGCGGGGTGCCCGACACGGCGGCGATCCAGCGGCTCTCGATCGACACGATCCGCGGCCTGTCGATGGATGCGGTGCAGAAAGCCAACTCCGGCCATCCGGGCACCGCGATGGCGCTCGCGCCGCTCGCCTACGTGATGTTCAATCGCGTGCTGCGTGCCAACCCCGCCGAGCACCGACTGGCCCGACCGCGACCGCTTCGTCCTCAGCGCGGGCCACGCGTGCGTGCTGCAGTACTCGCTGCTGCACCTCACCGGCTATGAGGTCGGCGCTCGAGGATCTGAAGCAGTTCCGCCAGTGGGGCTCGCTCACGCCCGGGCACCCCGAGCGCGGCCACACGCCCGGCATCGAGGTCACCACCGGCCCGCTCGGGCAGGGCTTCGCAAACGCCGTCGGCATGGCCATGGCCGAGCGTTTCCTCGCCGACCGCTTCAATCGCCCCGGCCGCGAGATCGTCGACCACCGCGTGTACGCGATCTGCTCCGACGGCGACCTGATGGAGGGCATCAGCCAGGAAGCCGCCTCGATCGCCGGCCACTTCGGCCTCGGCAAGCTGATCGTCTGCTACGACGACAACCACATCACGATCGACGGCACCACGTCGCTGTCCTTCGACGGCGAGAACCACCCGGACCGCCTCGCCGCCGACGGCTGGCACGTGCAGCGCGTGTCCGACTCCGAGGACGTGGAGGCTCTGCACGCGGCGATCATCGCCGCGCAGCAGGAAACGGAGCGCCCGTCGTTCATCGCGATCCGCTCGCACATCGGCTACCCTGCGCCGAACGCCACCGACACCGCCAAGGCCCACGGCGCACCGCTCGGCGAGGATGAGGTTCGCGCTACGAAGCAGGTCATGGGCTTCGACGCCGACCGCAGCTTCTGGGTCGACGACACCGTCTATGAGCACATGTCGCTGAAGGAGCGCGGCGCCGCCGCCGAGCAGGCCTGGCGCGAGCGCTTCGAGCCGTGGCGCGAGGCCTTCCCCGCGATGGCCGAGGACTGGGACCGCGCCTGGGCGGGACAGCTGCGCGAGGGCTGGCGCGAGGCGCTCGCGACGTTCGACGCGGGCGAGAAGATCGCCACGCGCGCCGCGGGCCAGAAGGTGATGGCGTCCTTCGCCGAGTTCGCGCCCACGATGATCGGCGGCGCCGCGGATCTCGTCGAGTCGACCAAGACGGTGTTCGACGGCGCGGGCGAGTTCTCCAAGGTCCACGCGGGGCGCAACGTCCCGTTCGGAATCCGCGAGCACGCGATGGGCGCGATCGTCAACGGGGCCGCCGCGCACGGCGGCATCGTCAAGCCCTACGGCTCCACGTTCCTGATCTTCTCCGACTACATGCGCGCCTCCGTGCGCCTGTCCGCGCTGATGGGCCTGCCGGTGCTGTGGGTGTGGACGCACGACTCCGTCGCCGTCGGCGAGGACGGACCCACGCACCAGCCGATCGAGCACTACGCGTCGCTGCGCGCGATTCCGCACCTGTGGGTGATCCGCCCCGGCGACGCAAACGAGACGACGGTCGCGTGGCGCGTGGCGCTCGAACGGGCGGACGGCCCCGTCGCGCTGCTGCTCTCGCGCCAGAACATCGTCACGCTCGACCGCGCCGAGGTCGCAAGCGCGGACGGCCTCGAGCGCGGCGGCTACGCGCTGTGGGACTCCGCGCCGCCCGCCGACGGAGCGCCCGAGCTGATCCTGATCTCCACCGGCGCGGAGGTCGGCGAAACGCTCGCCGCCGGGCGCGCGCTCGCGGAGGAGGGCACGCGCGTGCGCGTCGTTTCGATGCCGTGCATGGAGCTGTTCGAAGCGCAGTCCGCGGAGTACCGCGAGCAGGTGCTGCCGCGCGCGACGCGCGCGCGCCTCGCGGTCGAGCCGGGCGCGAGCATGAGCTGGTGGAAGTGGGTCGGCAGCGACGGCGATGTCGTAGGACTCGACCGCTTCGGAGCCTCCGCGCCGGGTACTACCGTTCTCGAGAAGCTCGGCTTCACCGCCGAGAACATCGCCGCCCGCGCGCGAGCGGTGCTCGAGTCAAGCCACTAAGGAGACCACATGCCCTCCGACGCACCCTCGCCCCTGCAAAGCCTCTCGGCCCTCGGGCAGAGCGTGTGGGTTGACTTCCTCTCGCGCGACTCCATCAAGGGTGGCCACCTGCAGGAGCTGATCGACGACTACTCCGTCGTCGGCGCCACGTCGAACCCCACGATCTTCCAGAAGGCGATGACCGCGGGCGACGCCTACGACGAGCAGATCCACGAGCTCGCAAAGCAGGGCAAGGACGTGTCGGAGACCTTCTGGGCGCTCGCCCAGCAGGACATCGCCGACGCGTGCGACGTCTTTCATCCGGTGTGGGAGCGCAGCGGCGGGCGCGACGGCTACGTCTCGCTCGAGGTCGACCCGCGCCTGGCGTACGACACGCTGGAGACGTTCCGCGAGGCGATGCGCCTGCACAAGACGGTCGAGCGCGAGAACCTGATGGTGAAGATCCCCGCCACCAAGCCCGGGCTCGCGGCGATCGAGGACGTGATCTCCAAGGGCCGCTCGATCAACGTCACGCTGATCTTCTCGCTGCAGCGCTACGCGGAGGTCGCGGAGTCCTACATGCGCGGTCTCGAGCGGCTCGTCGCCGAGGGCGGCGAGCCGGGGCGCGTCGCGTCGGTGGCGAGCTTCTTCGTCTCGCGGATCGACACCGAGGCCGACCGGCGCCTGGACGAGGTCGGCGGCGCCGATGAGCTGAAGGGCAAGCTCGCGATCGCGAACGCGAAGCTAGCCTACCGTCACTACCTGGAGGTTTTCTCCGGCCCGCGCTGGGACTATCTGGTCGGCAAGGGCGCCTCGCCCCAGCGGGTGCTGTGGGCGTCCACCTCGACGAAGAACCCCGCCTACGCGGACACGTTGTACGTCGAGGAGCTGCTCGGGGCGGACACGGTCGACACGATGCCCGAGGAGACGATCGTCGCCTACCAGGACCACGGCGACCCCCAGCCGCGCCTGACGAGCGGGCTGGACGACGCCGAGCGCGTGCTGCGCGAGCTCGCGCAGGCGGGCGTCGACTACGACGACGTCACCGACACGCTCGAGCGCGAGGGTGTCGAAAAATTCGCCGACTCCTTCGACGAGCTGCTCGCGGCGCTGGACGCCAAGCGCGAGTCGCTCGCGCCGGCCTGAGCATCAGCCGTAGGGGATCGGCACCAGCACGCGGATCGTCAGCGGCCCCGAGGGGAACGCGGCGGCGTCGACGGTGAACACGTGGAAGCTCGCGCCGCGGTAGCGGTAGGAGCCGCTCGCAGGCACGACCCCGGGTTCGGGGCCGAGGCTGTTCTTGACGAGCGTGGGGTGGTGGGCGACGTCCATGTACATCAGCACGCGCAATCCCGCCAGTCGCATTGCGAGGCGCAGGTAGCCCTCGTCGTCTTGGATCGACAGCACCACGCTCCCGATCGTGCGTCCTCGCAACCTCAGCTCGCCCTGGCCCGGCGCCAGCACGTACGGTCCGCCCACGTCAGCGAGAAGCCGCCCATTCGCGGCGCTCACGCGCATGCGCACCACGTGCTGGTGAAGCAGCACGCCGATCGCCGCGCGCGTGGCCGCGGGGTCGCGTCGTGCGACCGCATCCAGCAGCGCGCGGCTGTGCTGGATGCGCCGCAGCTGCTCTGCGCGACGAGGCCCCGTCTCCGCCGCGTAGATCAGGCCCGCGATGCGGTGCAGCGCGTTGACGAGCGTCTCCTCGCTCGAGCGACCGCACAGCGTGGCGGTCGAGCGCACTGGCCTGAGCACGTACACACGCAGCACGCCCGACGGATAGGACTGCGCGGGAAACGACGTGAAGCGGTAGGGGACGTGGCGGTGCGTGAGCGTCCCTTCGCTCGGCAGCGGTCCCGCCGGAAGCTGCAGCGATCCGTCGACGCTGCGGTCGTTGGCGCGGAGCGCGAGCAGTCCTTCGGTGACGCCGCGCGCCTCGTCGAGAAAGCCCCGGTCGTCCCACACGCTCGTCGTGTACGTCGCGATCGGCATGCCGCCCGCGCCGGTCAGCGTGCCGGTGAGAGGAGCCAGCGCGGGCGGGCCGACGTCGAGCAGCGTGCGCCCTTCGCGCACCACGCGAAGGTTCGTCATGTGCCGCGTTCGCAGCAGGGCGGCGGCGGCCAGCTTGGCGCCCGCCGCGTCGCCGCGCTGCACGGCGTCGCGCAGCGGCGCGGAGGTCTCGATCAGGTGCTTCGCATCGGCGGCGCGTTCGCTGGAGACGCCCTCGCTGTAGACGCGCTGAAGCACGCTGCCCACGGTCCGGGTGACCGTCGTAGCGCAGTCGGCGCTCTCCAGGGCGCTGGATCCGTGCGGGTCCGGTTTCGCGCGCGCGCCCGACCCGCATCCGACGAGCGTGACCGCGAGGGCGAGGGCGATAGCGCTGGAGCTGGCGAGCATCGAGCGGGCAGACGCAGGCGTTGACCGCAGACGTGCTGGCATGGGCGCAACGATCGACACGCACCCTAAGCGCGCGCTAATCGCGCGGTGAGACTCCTCATAGCTGCACGGTTTCAGTAACGTCACACGTGTGCCCGTAGCGCTCATCACAGGCGCGTCCACCGGAATCGGACGCGCGACCACGCTGCGTCTCGCGGGCGCCGGTTGGACGGTCCTCGCCGGCGTGCGCGACCCGGCTGCGGGTGAGAGCCTCGCCCGGGATAGCGTCGGCAGAGCGATCCCGCTGATCTTCGACGTGACCGACGCGGCGCAGATCGACCAGGCGCGCGAGCGTGTCGAGCAGGAGACGGGCGCCGCCGGCCTGGACGCGCTCGTCAACAACGCCGGCATCGGCATCGGCGGTCCGCTGGAGCTCATCGCCGACGAGGATCTGCGCAGGCAGTTCGATGTGAACGTGTTCGCACAGATGGCCGTCACGCGCGCGCTGCTGCCATCGCTGCGCCGCGCCCACGGCCGGCTCGTGTTCGTCTCCTCGGTCGGCGGCCGCGTGGCGATGGCGTTCACCGCCCCGTACGCCGCCTCCAAGCACTCGCTCGAGGCGTTCGCGGACGCGCTGCGCGTGGAGCTGCGCACCTCCCACGTGCAGGTCGCGCTGATCGAGCCCGGCTCGGTGGCGACGCCCATCTGGGACAAGAGCCGCGCGGAGTCCGACAAGCTGGTCGTGCCACCGGAGCTTCAGCAGCAGTACGGGCACGTGCCCGCGGCGCTGAACAAGGCGCTCGCCGACACCGCAAAGCGCGGCGTGCCCCCCGAGCAGGTGGGGGACACGATCCACCGCGCGCTCACCGCCAAGCGGATGAAGGCGCGCTACGTGGTGGGCGTCGACGCCAAGGCGATGCTCGTCGCCAAGGCGCTGCTGCCGGACCACGTGTTCGACGCGCTCGCGCGCCGCGCGCTCGGCGTCTGAGCGGCGTCTGTCGCAGTGGTGTGAATCGACGGAGAAAGCCTTGAGTTCTAAGGCGTCGACTATCTCTTAATTCACCCTGGTATCACCAGAACGATTTTGATAGCTTGACGGCGATGGGGCGTGGGCAACGTCCGCAAACGGCGCCTCACGACTTAGATTTCGTTGAGAAAGAGGTGTCGCAATGGCTGAGCAGCACACTGTTCTCGCTGGGAGTGACAGACCGCGCAAGCGCGATGCGGAGAGGGTCAGTGACCTCGATCCCGCATCGCAGGTGGAGGTTACGCTGACGCTGCGCAGTCCTGAGCTGCCTGGTCTAGATACGGGTAGACCAGCGATGTCCGGCGCTGATTTGCAACGCAGCTACAGCGCCAGTTCGGACGACATCGCGACGGTTGAGTCTGTGTTGGGACGGTTCGGCCTGGAGGTTCTTTCGGTGACGCCGCTTGGCCACAGCATGCGTGTCAGTGGTACCGCCGCTCAGATCGAGAGTGCGTTTCAGGCTGGCCTGGGCGTTTACCGCAGCGCCGAGCAGCGCGAGTTTCGCGGCCGTGAGAGAGACGTACGGATTCCCGCTGAGCTCGATGGCATAGTGACCGGGGTATTTGGCCTGGACCAACGGCGAGTTGCGCGGAGGGCCGGCAGCGATCCCGCCGCGGCGAAAGCTCCGGCAGCGCAGATCGAAGGGCTATCGCCCGGCCAGCTCGAACAGCGCTACAGCTTTCCTCCCGGCCGCGGCACTGGACAGAAGGTCGGCATCGCTGAGTTCGGAGGCGCCTACTTCCCCGAGGATCTAGAAGCGTTCTGTAAGCAGCATGAAATCGCGATGCCCCAGGTGAGCACCATCGACGCGGGGGTGCAGCCACGAACACCTGAAGAAGTCGCGCAGCTTCCAGCCGAAGCGCGCAAAGAAGCTCTCGAAGCGTCGGGCGAGGTGATGTTGGACATCGAGATCCTCGCCGGGTTCTGTCCTGATGCCGAGATCTTCGTCTACTTCTCCAGCTTCGATCAGAAGGGTTGGATCGACCTCCTCGACCTAGTTGTCACGAGCGAGCCTCATGTTCCGGTTCTGTCCGTGAGCTGGGGTCTGGCGGAGGACAGCTCGGACTGGTCGACAGCCGCGGTGCGGGAGATCAACAAGCGCCTGCAAGTCGCCGCTCAGATGGGGATTACGGTCTGCGTCGCTTCCGGTGACGATGGGTCCGGCGACCAAGTCCACGACGGACGTGCGCACGTGAACTTTCCCGCCACCAGCCCGTTTGTTCTCAGTGTAGGGGGCACGATGATCGAAGCTGATCGCGAGGTCGTCTGGCGCGAGCCGCCCGGATGGCGCCCCGACGGTGGAGCAACGGGCGGTGGTGTGAGCACCATCTTCGCTCGTCCGGGTTGGCAGACAGTCGGAGTGGAGTCTCTCAACGAAAATGCCATCGACGGTCGAGTGGTCCCCGACATTGCGGCGCTCGCGGGAGTGCCGGGATACGACGTGGTCCTCCTTGGTGAACGCGTACCCGAGGGAGGCACCAGCGCGGCGACCCCGCTGTGGGCGGCCTTGATCGCAAGGTTGCTCGAGGGTGGCAAGCCCACCAAAGGACCCACGTTCCTGGCGCCACTGCTCTACGAACCGGCCGGCACGCCTCGAGGTCTGGCGGCCTGCGACGACATCACCGAAGGCAACAACACCTCCGAACCGCAGCCGGGCGTCGGGTACGAAGCAACTGCTGGTTTCGATGCCGTCAGCGGTTGGGGTACGCCGAACGGCGAACGTCTGCTCGAACTGCTCCCATAGCTGTCAGCCGACAGACTGCTCGATGCATGGTGATCCGCGACCATCCAGGGTCAGATGAATCGCCATGAACTCAAGCGCCAGTGGCTCACTGTCGCGCTGGATCGCGCCGGAATCGATGCCAAGAGTTGGATTCCCAGCCTGGGCGTGGCGGCGAATCGGTCGACGATAGAGGCTGTCTACAGCTACTACCGCAACTTATATATCCGCGATCGTAGATTCGAATGGGCCGGAATGGCGAACCTGATGGGCGCATCGTTCTACGGCGGGTTCCTCGATATTGCCGCAGCTCCAGCCCGGCTGTTGCGGTTTTACGAGACGACGTTCCTGCGCATGCAAAAGAAGATCTTCGAGGATCAAGCCGTCATGCACGAGGCCTATCGCGCCGTCGGCGTCGAAGGCGTCGAGCAGCTCGCCGGCGCTGCGATGCTCGACGGGGCGACGGTGCGAGCGTGGCGGTTGATCGACGGCAGTGACGAGGCCGGTTGGCGCGAGGGCAACCGCTGGCTGTTGTATCGCGAGCAGGACGACATCCTCGACTACTTCTACGGCACGATGAGCGCTCGCCACGTTTTCGAGGGCGCGGTGCTCACGTACCTGATGACGCTCGCGGGCGTACCGTCGGTCGTGGGCGCGCGGAGCTACCCGGCCGTCCTTCCTCTCACACTCGTCGCCGGCCGTGTGTCCCTACGGACGCCGCTGGCCGATGGGAGCATCGCCGTGTTCCCGGATCGTTGGGAGTTGATCGAACTCGACACCCTGCCGGCGTATCTGCGGCTGCTGGCAGACCCCAGCCTCGCCTACACAGAGATGTGCGTTCCGCTCGCCACGCGAGTAGAGGCATTTCGGCTGCGCAGTTACTGGATGTCGACCCTCTCGAGGATCATGACGAGCTGGGGCATTCAGGTCGGTTCCCGCGATGGGGTTGAGACCCGCCGCGCCATGGCGGACTCTCGTCCTGGGCGGGGTGGAGGCGTCACAGTCGACCTCGGCAGCAGACAGGCGGTTGGCGCTCCGGTCCGTGCGTGGGCAAATCCGCGCAACAAGCCGTTCCAGATCGAGGCGAATCTTCCAGGAGGCATGCGCTATGCGGGCAGAGCCCGGCTGGTCAAGCTCTATCCGCCGGTCCGCGTATCAAGCCCGACGCGGCTCACAGTCAAGCTTCCTCCGGCGCAACTCAAAGCCACAGAGCAGACCCTGCGGCAACTCGCGCAGCAGTGGCGCTTCGACGAGGCCGCGCTTGATACGTGGGTGGCTGAAGTCGGGCGTTCCGCGGCGCTGGGTCACCACTACAGCACGCGCATCTTCGACGCTGAGCCCTTCCAGGGTCTCCGTGTCGAATTCCAGCTCGAGCACCACATCAAAGAGGACGAGTTCATCGTGGATGTGCTTTTCGCCATCGAACAACCCGACTGATGGCGGCCGTGTTGGCCTGGGCTTTGACGACAGAAGGGCTCACGGCGGCGGGTACACCGCCAGCCACGCGAACAGGCTCGTCGTGGCGGCGTGCGTCTGCAGCATCCCCGCGACGGCGTTGCGCGGGGGCAGCGTCTGGCCGTTCCACGACAGCATGTACAGGCCTTCGCCGTTGACGGCGCGTGTTTGCGCTTCGCGCGCGTTGTCCACCACGAGCGCGTACAACGCCGGGTCGCCGTCGAGCGCGTAGAGCGCGAGCATCCACTGCAGGTAGATCGCGTCGTACTGCGGCGCGAAACTCAGCAGGTGGCCGAAGCGCGTCAAAGCGCGGGTCTTCAGCCGCTCCGCCAGGGCGCATTCTGCGGGCGCATTGGCGATGCGGCACAGCGTCACCTGGGCGTAGATCAGCGGTCCCTCGATGTAGTCCACGGGGGTCGCGTTCACGCTGCTGCCTGCGTACAGCCCGTCCGTGAGGCTGAACGCGGGGCCGTTCGCATAGGTCAGGAAGCGACGCGCCTGCGCGAGGGCGAAGCTCGAGCCGGTCAGCTGGTAGAGCAGCGTCGCTAGCAGCGTGTCCGACGCGAGCGCCGGACCCGACTTGTACGGGTGCGTGGTGTTCCACCAGATCCCCCCTGCGCGCGCGTCCCAGCCGGCGCGCGCGATGTAACGCAGCGCACGCTGGGCGTCGGCGAGGTAGCGGCGGTCGCCCGTTGCGCGAAACGCGTTCACGAATCCCAGCCCCCACCAGCCGTTGTCGTCGAACCACGTCTCCGTGTTCGCCTCGCGGTCGCCCGGATACGGCGAGAAGCCCGCCACGGGGCGCAGGCCGCGGTTCAGATAGCGCTCCGCGCCCGACGCGAAGCGCACCACCGCGCGGCGGTTGGCGGGAGTGGGAGATGCGATCGCAATCGCGTCGAGCGACTGGAACAACGGCACGATGTCCCAGATCGTCGCCAGCGGGTAGCGCGCGCGATCGTTCAGCCGCGCGTCATACCAGCCGCGGCGCCGGTCTCGCCAGCGACGCTGCGCGCTCGCCACGCCCGCCTGCGCGAGGGCGAGGTAGTGCTGCTGGGCGGGACTCAGCACGGGCGCCGCCGGCACCGGCGCTGCGCGAGCGCGTGCCGGGCCTGCGAGGCACAACGAGAGCGCGAGCGCCGAAAGGATCGGTGCGAGCTTGACCATTGGGTACCGTTCTAGCGGACCATGAACGACACGACTCAGTTCGCACAGCCGCCTGCACCGCCCTCCGAGCACGGCGCGTGGCTGCTCGCGTGCACGATCGCCGCGGTCGGAGTGGCAGTGCTCGTCGCGGTGCTCAGCGGCGCCGTCGGCCAGACCCACGGCAGCCCGAGCGTCCCCGCGGCGCACGTGACGCTCGCACAGCCCGCCGCCCCGCCCGTGGTGAAGGTCGCGGCCGCGACGCCCGCGCCCGGATCCGCGCCGGGGTTAGCCCGTGCGGCGAGCGCGCCCGCGCCGATCCTCTCCAAGCCGTCGCGCGCGCAGCAGAGCGCCGACGCGCGGCGCTTCGTCGACGCCACGCAGACGCACATCCCCAGGGCGTGGATGGAAGGCTTCTACCCGATCTATGAAGCGGCGCAGCATACGTTCGGCGTCGACTGGCTGCTGATCGCCTCGATCCACATGCAGGAGACCGCGTTCTCCACCGCGCCGAGCACCTACCACGGGCTCAACTTCGCGCACTGCTGCGGCGGGCCGATGCAGTTCAACGTCACCAACGGTCCGGTCTCCACGTGGGATCGCGTCAGCGACTCCTACACCTACGCCAAGCGTCCCGCCGCGTATGACCACATGACCGCCAAGCACCCGTCGCTGTACGACGACTTCGACGCGATCACCGCCGCCGCGCACCTGCTTTCCGCGGACGGCGCGGGCTACGCGCTCGACGGCTCCGCGTGGATCGCCGCGTATGACTACTACGGCCACGATGCGACTGGCGTCTCCTACGCCGACCGCGTGCTCGCACGCGCGATCGGCTGGTCCCAGCACGGCTTCTGCATCAATTGCGGCGTGCCTTCCGCGCTCGTGGAAGCCGTCCACGCGGCCTACGGGGCGCCCGTGCTCGCGGCGCTCGAAGAAGCCGAAGCGACGCCCGCGACCGCCGACGCGAAGACGGCGGCCGCGAAGCGTGCCAAGGCCAAGCTCTAGCTCAGGCGGCGTCCGCCTGCACGATCAGCTCGCCCGCGACGCGGTCGGTCGCCTTGGCGGTGCCGCCGAGCAGCCGCCGCGAGAGCTGTGCGCGACGGAAGTACAGCGGCGCGTCGTGCTCCCACGTCGCGCCGATGCCGCCGTGCACGGAGATCATCGTGCGCGCCGCCGTGTCCAGCGCGCGCCCCGCGACCGAGCGCACCGCGCTCGCCGCGAGCGGGAACTCGCCCGGCGAGCCGCCCCGCGCCCAGCCGGCGTAGTACAGCAGCGAGCGGCCGTTCTCCAGCTGGCGCAGCACCTCGGTGAGGGAGTGCTTCACCGCCTGGTATGAGCCGATCGCGCGGCCGAACGTGAAGCGCTCCTTCGCGTACGCCACCGACACGTCCAGCGCCGTCTCCACGCTGCCGAGCGACTCCGCCGCGATCAGCGACTGCGCCAGATACCACGCGCCCGCAAGCGACTCCACGGGTGTGTCCAGCACCGTCGCGGGAGCGTCCTTCAGCGACACGTGGCCCAGCGAGCGGGTGGAGTCATAGCGGGTGAGCGCCTCCACCGACACTCCGTCCGCGCTCGCCTCGATCGCAACGCCCACAGGCTTGCCCTCCAGCATCGCCACGCCCACGAGCAGGTCCGCTCCAGGCGCGTCCGGCACGAACGCCAGCTCGCCGCTCACGCGCGCCTTGCCGGCGTCGCCAGCCACCGCCGTCGGGGCGCCGGGACGTCCGAGGCCGCTGGCGGAGTCCACCGTCCAGCGCTCCTCCAGGTCGTCCGGTGGGCTCGCCGGCAGGTAAGCCGCGCGG
Organism: uncultured Solirubrobacteraceae bacterium; assembly: GCA_963813055.1. Lineage (GTDB taxonomy): Bacteria > Actinomycetota > Thermoleophilia > Solirubrobacterales > Solirubrobacteraceae > Palsa-744. Next base: position 215,510 of record CAWEXM010000002.1, on the reverse strand, counting down.
CGCTCGCCCGTCGCGAGCTCCTCCAGCATCGGCGCGCGCGTTGCCGCGTCGTTCAGGATCGCCGTCGCGGGCAGGTGGCCGAGCAGCGGGATGCCCGCGATCACGCGACCACACTCGCCCAGCACCAGCATCGCGTCGAACGCGTCCAGCCCAGCGCCGCCGTGGGACTCGGAGATCAGCAGGCCGGGCCATCCAGCCTCCTTGGCGGTCGGCCACAGGTCGGGCATCGCGTCGGCGTTGCCGTCCAGCGCCTCGCGCGCCGCCTCGAGCGTCTTGAAGCGCGACAGCGCGCCACGCGCGGCCTCGCGCAGGAACACCTGCTCGTCTGAGAGTGCGAGATTCATGCCGCCGCCTTTTCCTTGGAGCGCAGCTCGGAGAACGGGATGCCCTTGTCGAGCCGTGGCTCGGGGGGCAGGCCGAGCACGCGCTCGCCGATCGTGTTCCTGAGGATCTCTTCCGTGCCGCCCGCCGACTTCAGGCCCGGCAGGAACGAGATCATGTACGACCACTCGCTGCTCGGGTCCAGCGCGTCGGGGCCGACCACGTCGGCGATCAGATCGCCCGCCTTGATCGCGCCGGCGACGATCGTCACCTTCGCAAGGCCCGCCTCGGGGCCGGGGATCTGGCCCTTCTGCAGCGCTGTGAGCGTGCGGTAGCCGGTGAAGCGCACCGCGAGCAGCTCGCTTGCGATCTCGCCCAGCTGGTGGCGCACTTCGGGGTCGCGCCGCGCGTGCTCGTCCTTCGCGATCGCGCCGGCGAAGCGCGTGGAGTTGTAGCCCATGCCCTCGCTGCCGAGGCCGATCGTCACGCGCTCGAACATCAGCGTGGTGAGCGCCGTGCCCCAGCCGTTTCCGACTCCGCCCACGACCGCGCTCGCGTCCACCTGCAACTCGTCGAAGAACACCTCGTTGAACTCCGCCTCGCCGGAGATCTGGCGCAGGCCGCGCACCGTCACGCCCTCGCCGTCCATCGGCACGATGAACATCGTCATGCCCTTGTGCTTCGGCACGTCCGCGTCGGTGCGCGCCAGCAACAGGCCGTAGGAGGCGAACTGCGCGTTCGTGGTCCACACCTTCTGGCCCGTCAGCTTCCAGCTGCCGTCGTCCTGCAGGCGAGCGCGCGTCTGCACCGCAGCGAGATCCGAGCCGGCGGCGGGCTCTGAGAACAGCTGGCACCAGACCTCGTCGCCGTGGAGCATCGCGCCGAGATAGCGCGTCTTCTGTTCCTCCGCGCCGTGCGCGATGATCGTCGGCCCGAGCATGCCCACACCGATCGCGTCGAGGATCCCCGGCACTTTCGCGCGCGAGATCTCCTGGTTGCAGATCACCTGCTCGATCGGGCCGAGGCCCTGTCCGCCGTACTCCTTCGGCCACGTCACGCCCGCGAGGCCGCCCTCGGCGAGCTTGCCCTGCCACGTGCGCCGCGCGGCGAGAATCTCCGCCTCGTCCTCGAGCGCTCCGGGTCCGGTCAGGACGGGCGCCTCGGACCTGTGCTCTTCGAGCCAGGCGCGCACCTGCGCGCGGTATGCCGCCTGCTCCGGTGTGTCGTCAAGATCCACGTTCTTCTCCTTTGGCTGACTGGCCAGTCAATCTCTGCAGAGAACGGTACTCGACGGCGCGCGAGCTTGTCGAACTCGTCCAAGAAGCGCGTCGCCGAAGCGTCGAAGCGAGCGGATCAGGCGCCGGGCGGTATCGGCGGCTGCGCAACGGCGGGCAGACGATAAACGTGTTCGAACGCGCGGTTGAACAGCTGACTCGCCTGCGTGCCGGGAGCGTTGGAGTTCAACAGCACGACCCCCAGGCGCACGCCGTCACGTTCGGCCGTCGCCACCAGGCAGCGCCCCGCCGCTTCGGTGTAGCCGGTCTTCAGGCCCGTGGTGCCGGGGTATTTGTAGATCAGCAGCGGGTTGTTGTTGTAGAGGTACAGCTTGCCGCCCTTGATCGGGAACGGCAGCACCGCCGCGTAGGTGTGGGTGACGCGCGCGATGCGCGGTTGGGCCATGTCCACGTGCGCGAGCACCGCCAGGTCCGCCGCGCAGGAGAAGTTGTCCGCGTCGTAGAAGCCCGACGGCGAGGAGTAGTGCGTGCAGCCCATGCCCAGCGCGGCCGCTTCTTCGTTCATGCGCGCCACGAACGCCTTCTCCGTGCCCGCGACGTGCTGCGCGAGCGCCACAGCCGCGTCGTTGCCCGACGGGAGCATCAGCCCGTAGAGCATGCTCTCCAGGCGCACGTGGCGCCCCAGCGGCAGCACGCCGACCTTCGATCCGCTCGTGGCGATCGCCTGGCGCGTGACGAGCACGTGCGCGTTCGGCGGCGCCGCCTTCACCGTCAGCAGCGCGGTCATCATCTTCGTGAGGCTCGCTATGCGCACGCGCAGGTGCGGGTTGCGCTCCCACAGCACCCGGCCGGTGTTGAGGTCGAACAGCATGCCCGCGCGCGGCGGCGTGTGGAATGCGATGTGCACCGGGTCCTGCGACGGCGTCGCGATCCCAGCCAGCGCGAGCGCCGGCTTCGCCAGCGGCAAGCCCGCCGGGCGAGAGCGCGGGCGATTTCGCCGTCCGCGCGGTTCGCGCTCGCGTATGGGCGCGCCCCATGGCCGCCGCCGCGATCGGAGCGCTTGCCGAGCGCGATCGTCACCGCCAGCGCCGCCACGATCGCCGCGCCGAGCACGCCCGCGAGGATCATCCGCCGCGTGCGCCGCCGCTGCGCGGCGATTTCCCGCCGCCTGCGGCTCTGGTCGGGTGTGAGGAACGGCGATTGGGTCATTTGGGGGGATTCAACAACGCTCCCACGATTCCCACCCCCATCAGCACGAGAACGAACACCGACACGAAGCTCGCGACGGTGACGCCCTGTTCGGTCACCGACACGACCGTGAGGAACGCGAAGCCGGCGATGAACACGCAGCGCGATAGCGAGGACGACGAGGCGTCTCATGTGGGTGGGGAGGGGCTCGTGCGCTCGATCACGGGTCTCTAGTACACCGGCCGCGGCGGCGCGTCGCGCCGGCGGCCCACGAACAGCCGGATCGCGAGCAGGCCGAAGGCGAAGCCGCCGATGTGCGCGTAGTAGGCGACGCCTGCGCCGCCGCCGAACGGGGTCGCGACCGCCGAGGCCGAGCAGCGCTCGAGGAACCAGAAGCCGAGCATCACCGCCGGCAGCTCGACGAGCGTGAAGAAGAACACGATGAACACGAGCGTCAGCACGCGCGCGCGCGGATACAGCAGGATGTAGCCGCCGAGCACCGCCGCGATCGCGCCCGACGCGCCGAGCGTGGGGGCGGTGGAGTCCGGGGTCGACGAGCACCTGTGCAGCCGAGCGCGACGAGACCGCCGAGCAGGTAGAAGACGAGGAAGCGCACGCGCCCGACGCGTCCTCGACGGTGCGGCCGAAGACGCCGAGGAAGACCATGTTGCCGACGATGTGCAGGAGGTTGGCGTGCAGGAACATCGACGTGAACGCGGTCTGCCACGTCGCCGGCTGCGCGCGGGGCCGGCGCCGGCGACCCCGGCAGGCGCGGTGGACAGCTGGCCCTTCGAGGCTCTGCCGTCCGAGTTCGCAGTGCGTGCCGAGGTGCGTGAGCTCGTAGGGGATCGCGCCGTAGTGCACCGTCACGCGTCGGCGGGGCCGTCGAAGATGCTGCCGCCGTGGCGGATCGCGACCAGGTAGGCGATCACGTTGGCGACGATCAGCAGCGATCGTGACGACGCGGCAGCCGCGCCAGGCGGATGCTGTCGCGTAGCGGGATCAAGCGGCGAGCCGGGCCAGCGGCCCCACGCCCGGCCGCGCCTGCGGCACGTGCTGGTCGGCGTGGTAGGAGGAGCGCACGAGCGGGCCGGCGGCGACGTGCTCGAAGCCGAGCTCGTAGGCGGCGCGCTCGAGCGCGGCGAACTCGTCCGGGTGCCAGTAGCGGACGATCGGCAGGTGTCGCTCGGAGGGCCGCAGGTACTGGCCGACGGTCAGCACCTGCACGCCGTGCTCGCGCAGCACGGCGAACGTCTCGACCATCTCCTCGTGGGTCTCGCCGAGGCCCGACCATCAGCCCGGACTTCGTCACCACCTCGCCCTCGCCCAGCTCCTTGGCGTTGCGCAGCACGCGGCACGGAGCGCTCGAACTCCGAGCCGCGCCGCGCGATCGGGTACAGCCGCGGGACGACCTCGACGTTGTGGTTGAACACGTCGGGCCGCTCCGCGATCACCTTCGCGAGCGGCATCTCCTGGCCCTGGAAGTCGGGCGTGAGCACCTCGATCTGGCAGTCGGGCGCCTGGCGGCGGATCTGGCGGATGACCCCCACGAACGCGGAGGCGCCGAGGTCGGGCAGGTCGTCGCGGTCGACCGAGGTGATGACCGCGTGGCGCAGCCCCATGCGCGCGACCGAGCGCGCCACGCGCGCCGGCTCGAGCGGGTCGTTCCACGTCGGCTTGCCGGTCTTGACGTTGCAGAAGCCGCAGCGGCGCGTGCACGTGTCGCCGAGGATCATGAACGTCGCGGTGCCGCGCTCCCAGCACTCGCCGACGTTCGGGCACGCCGCCTCCTGGCAGACGGTGTGCAGGTTCTCCGGCGATCAGCGCCGTCAGCTCGCGGTAGCGCTGCCCGCCGGGCGCGGGCACCTTGAACCACGGCGGCTTGCGCTCGCGCAGCGGACGCACGTCGGTGCCGAGCACCTTCAGCACGTCCATGCCGCCGGGGTTGGACGCTCGAGCGCGTGGCAACCGGGTTGGCGTCGCCGCTCATGCCGGAACGGCCTCTGCCGACAGCGGCTTGGATCTTGGGGCACGCTTTGAGGCGTGCCTCTCGGCGTGCGTTGTGACGAGCCCAGGCGCTGCGGGGAGACGAGGCGCTGGCGCCGTGAATGGGCGCTGCAGAAGCTGTGGGCGACGCGCTTGCGCAAGCCGCGAGCGACTCGCACACGCGGCCGGTCTCGCGCGGCGACCGAGGTCATCCGCACGTCGGGCAGCCCGCACGCGACGACCCACGAGAACGGCTCGAGGTCGTTGTCGACGTTGACGGCGAAGCCGTGCGTGGTGATGCCGCGCGAGACGTGCACGCCGAGCGAGGCGATCTTGCGATCCTCGACCCACACGCCGGTGTAGTCGGGGCCGTCCTGCGGTCGCGCCGCGCGCGACGATGCCGATGTCGCCGAGCGCGGCGACGATCGCGTCCTCGATCGTGCGCAGGTGCGCGACGACGTCGGTGACGGCCATGATCGGATAGCCCACCAGCTGGCCGGGGCCGTGGTAGGTGATGCGCCCGCCGCGGTCGGTGTCGATCACGTCGATGCCTTTGGCGCGGTAGAAGTCCGCGCCGAACGGCAGCTCGCCGTCGGCGGAGCGCCGCCCGCGCGTGTACACGGGCGGGTGCTCGAGCAGCAGCAGCGTGTCGGGGATCTCGCCGGCCTGGCGGCGGCCTCGGAGTGTCTCCTGGATGGCGACGCCGTCGGAGTAGGGGACGAGGCCCAGGTGGCAGACCCAGAGCTCGTCAGGAGGCTTGCTTGCAGCGTTCATCCGCACTTCAGCCTAGCGTTCCAACATCGAGGCATCATGACAGCAAGCTCTCTGATGTTATGATGCTTCCCGTGAGAACGACTGTGACGCTCGACGAGGATGTCGCTGCGAAGTTGAAGCAGGCCGCGCGTGAGCGCGGAGTCTCGTTCAAGGTGGTGCTCAACGACGCGGTGCGCGCCGGTCTGAACGGACAGTCTCCGCCCGCTCGGCCCTACCGGATAGAGGCGCGCCCGATGAGCGTGCGACCGGGGATCAACCTCGACAAGGCGCTCCGTCTCGCGGGTGAACTCGAGGACGAAGAGATCTTGCGCAAGATGGCCTTGCGCAAGTGAAGCTGCCAGACGTCAACCTGTTCGTCTACGCCTACGACCTGAACTCGCCGCGCAACGGTTCCGCGCTCAGTTGGTTGGAGGAGACTTTGTCGGGCTCGGAGACCGTGGCGCTCGCTTGGCCGACACTGCTCGGCTTCGTCCGCATCAGCACCAACCCGGCGATCTTCGAGCAGGCGATGACGTCGGAGGAAGCTCTCGATCTGGTGGACAGCTGGCTCGCACTGCCACCCGTCACCGTCGTGCACCCCACCAACCGCCACGCCGCCGTTCTGCGCGACATGCTCGCCCCGCTCGGCACGGCCGGCAACCTGACGAGCGACGCGCATCTCGCCGCGCTTGCGATCGAGCACGGCGCGACGCTGTGCTCCTGCGACAACGACTTCTCACGCTTCCCGGGATTGCGCTGGGAAGATCCGTTGCGCGAGTAGCGCGCGACCTACAGAGTCAGCGCGGATGGCGTCTCCAGCAGCTCGCGCACCCGCGCGAGGAACTGGGCGGCGTCCGCGCCGTAGAGGATGCGATGGTCGCACACGAGCGTGAGCGTCATCGTGTGGCGGACGACGACGTTGCCTGCCCCGTCCGCGCCGTCATCGAGCACCACGGCGCGCCGCTCGAGCGAGCCGACGGACAGGATCGCGGCCTGCGGAGGGTTGACGATCGCGGTGAAGCTCTTCACGCCGAACATGCCCAGGTTGGACACCGTGAACGTCCCGCCGCCCAGCTCGGGGGGCGTGATCGTGCCCGCTCGCACACGCTCGGCCAGCGCGCGTGTCTCGCGGGCGATCTCACCAAGCGACTTCTCCTCCGCGTCGAACACCGTGGGGACCACCAGCGCGTCGTCCGCCGCGACGGCCACGCCGACGTTCACGCGAGAGTGAAGTTGAAGGCGTCCGTCGCGGTAGCTGCCGTTCGCGCGCGGGTGCTCGCGCAGCGCGAGCGCGCACGCCTTCACGACCATGTCGTTGTACGTCGGCACCACAGCCGGCGCGGCCGAGCCGGGCTGTGTGGGCGCGTCGGAGTGCGACAGGCGCTTGAGCTCCGTGCGCAGCGTCGCGCACTCCTCCATGTCCACGTCCATCTGCAGCGAGAAGTCGGGGATCGTGGCCTTCGACTCCGCCATGCGTCGCGCGATCGTCTGCTGCGTGCGCGACAGCTCCACCGTCGTCGTCTCGCCCTTCGCGGTCGCCACTGCGGCAGGCGCCGGGCTTGGTGCGTGGGAGGCGCTCTCCACGTCAGCCTTCACGATTCTCCCGCCGGGGCCGCTGCCCGCCACGTCATGGAGGTCGATGCCGGTCTCGCGCGCGATTCGTTTCGCCACCGGGGAGGCCTTGACCCGCTCATCGTCGCTCCCTTGGGTAATGGGCGGATGTGGAGTGGCTTGCGGTGTCGCAGGGGGTTCCTCTACCGCGGCAGGAGTTGGCGCCGGGGCTCCGTCGCCCACGTGCGCGATCACCTCGCCCACCGCCAGCGTCGAGCCCTCGCCCGCGACGATCGACAGCGTGCCCTGCTGGTCTGACTCGTAGACCATCGCGGCCTTGTCCGTCTCGATCTCCACCAGCTCCTCGCCGCGCTCGACCTGATCGCCGTCGGACTTCAGCCAGCGCAGGATCGTGCCCTCCTCCATCGTGTCGGACAGGCGCGGCATCACGATCTCCGCCATCACGCGTCTCCGCCCGGGGCTGCGGTGGCCGGCGCGGTCGCGCTCGTGGGCGTGCGGTTCAGCGTGGCGAGCGCGGCGTTGACGATCTGCGGCTCGTGCGGGTAGGCGATGTCCTCGAGCGGCTTGGAGTACGGCATCGGCACGTCCGCGCCGGTGACGCGACACACGGGCGCGTCGAGGTCGTCGAAGGCCTGCTCGCCGATCAGCGCGGCGAGGTTCGCGCCGACGCCGCCGTGCGGCCAGCCCTCCTCGACGATCACGCAGCGGTTCGTCCTGCGCACGGACGCGAGGATCGTGTCGAGATCCAAAGGGCGCAGCGTGCGCGGGTCGATCACTTCCGCCTCCACGCCGTGCTCGGAGGCGAGCGTCTCCGCGGCGCGCTCCGCGGTGATCGCCATCCGCGATACGCCCACGATCGTCACGTCCGCCCCCCGCCGCGCGACGCGCGCGTGGCCGAAGTGCACCAGCTCCTCGTCGCCGTCCGGAACCTCGCCGCGCATCCCGTAAAGCGACTCGTGCTCGATGAAGATCACGGGGTTGTCGTCGCGGATGGCGCTCTTCAGCAGCCCCTTCGCGTCCGCCGGCGTTGAGGGCACAGCGACGAGCAGCCCCGGCACGTGCAGGAACATCGCCTCGAGGCAGTGCGAGTGCGTGGGGCCGAGCTGGTGGCCTGCCCCCTGGGGCATGCGCACGACGAGCGGCACGCGCGCCTGCCCGGCGAACATGTAGTGGATGTGCGCCGCGTGGTTGACGATCTGGTCGAGCGCGAGCAGCGCGAAGTTGATCGTCATCAGCTCCACCACCGGGCGCAGGCCCGTCATGGCCGCGCCCACGCCCACGCCCACGATCGTGTTCTCGGAGATCGGCGTGTCGCGCACACGGCGCTCGCCGAACTGCTCCAGCAGGCCGTCGGTGACTTTGAACGCGCCGCCGAACACGCCGATGTCCTCACCCATCAGGATCACGCTCTCATCGCGCGCCATCTCCTCGCGCAGCGCCGCGTTCAGCGCCTCGCGGTAGCGCATCACGGTCATTGTTGACCCGTCCTGACGGAGTACACGCCGCGGACCTCCTCGTCGAGCACGTACACGTCGTCGTACAGCGTCTCGGGGCCGGGGAACGGCGACGCTTCGGCGAACTCCGTCGCCGCGTCCACCTTCGCGAGCGCGTCCGCGTCGATGCGCTCGCGCTCGGCCGCGTCGATGACGCCCCACGCGACGAGCAACTCGCCGAACGCCGGCAGCGGGTCGCGCTCGCGCCAGCGCTCGACCTCGTCCTTCGTGCGGTATTGCTCCGGGTCGGCCATCGAGTGGCCGCGGAAGCGATACGTGACCGCCTCCACGAGCACCGGGCGGTGGTCTTCGCGCACGCGGCGCACCGCGTCGGCGACCACGCCGTGGGTGTCGAGCACGTCCATCCCGTCGCAGCGAACGCCCGGCACGCCGAGGCTCTCGCCCTTGCGCTGCAGGTCCGTTACGGCGGAATGGCGCTGCAGCGATGTCCCCATGCCGAACTGGTTGTTCGTGACGAGGAACACCACCGGCAGCTTCCACAGCGCGGCCAGGTTGAGCGTCTCGCCGAACGTGCCCTGGTTGGACGCGCCGTCGCCGAACACGCACAGCGTCACCTCGTCCGTGCCTGCGTAGTCGCTCGCGAGCGCGATGCCCGCGGCGATCGGCAGGTTGCCGCCGACGATGCCGTAGCCGCCCATGAAGCGGTTTGAGAGGTCGAACATGTGCATCGAGCCGCCGCGCCCGCCCGAGCAGCCGTCGACGCGGCCGAGCAGCTCCGCCATGACATTCTCCGGCGGCGTGCCGCGCACGAGCGCGTGACCGTGCGAGCGATACGTGGAGATCAGGTAGTCGCTGTCGCGCAGCGCGCGCGTGCTGCCCACGATCGTCGCCTCCTCGCCGATCGACAGGTGCAGGAAGCCGCCCACTTTCGCGCGCGCGTACAGCTCGCCCGCGCGCTCCTCGAAGCGGCGGATCAGCGTCATCGTGGCCAGCCACTCGCGCGCGTCGTCCGCTGCGGGCAGTGCGGGGGCGGGCGGACTGCTGACCATCAGGGCTTCACGGTACTCCAGCGCGCGATGAACTCCCGCGCGTCCAGCTGCGCGAGATCCGCGCGCAGGCGGCGCGCGAGCTTCGACGCGTCCAGCGGCGCCAGGTCCCAGAACACCACCGCTTCGCCGCTGTCGATCTCCACCACCTCGATGTGGTCCACGCGGCTGGGGTCCGCGAGCATCGCGGGCGCGCGCCCGCCGCGGGTGAGGATCAGGCGGTAGGCGTGGCGGGCTCTCATCACCGTGCGCCCGTGATCGGCTCGCCGCGCATGTGCTCGGCGGCATCCTCCAGCGCCCGCTCGCCCTGGAACACGCGGGCTGGCTCGCCCGTTTGGGTCGCATCGACGACGATCGCGGGAACGTCGGCGACTCCCAACGCGCCCGCGGCGTCGGTGCTCGCACGGAGCTGCTCGGCCACGGAGCGCAGTTCCGCGCCGCGCAGCACAGCCGCGGGGTGCATCTCGCACGCGGCGGCGGCGATCAGCACGAAGTCGGGGTCCTCCAGCGAGTGTCCGCCGGCGAACGCCTGGCGAAACGCCGCCTGCGCGAACGGCACGGTGCGCCCGATCGACTTGGCGTACGTGGCCACGCGCATCGCGAGCGAGCCGTCGAACGGGAACGGGCGAGGCCAGCGCAACGGCTGCAGGCCGAGCGCGTGCGCCCGGCGCGCGACCTCGGCGCGGAAGATCTCCTGCTCCTCAGCGCACCGCCACGCCTCGAGCGTGTCCGCGCCGGGCAGCTCGCGCGCGAGCACCGGCTGCCACTCCGCCGGGCCGGGCAGCACGTGCAGCACCCGCTCGGCCGCGAGGTATGCGAGCGGGCTCGCTAGGTCGAAGTAGAAGGCGGCTGTCGGTGTTGAGGACACGCCTCCGCCACCAGACTCTCAGCCATGAATCAGCCAGCCGTCCGCCGCGCGGCCGGCCTCCATGACGGCCTCCGACAGCGTGGGGTGGCCGTGGATGATGCGCGCCACCTCTGGGTAGCCGCCCTCGAGCAGACGCACGTTGACGAGCTCCTGGATCAGCTCCGTGGCGCGCGAGCCGACGATGTGTCCGCCCAGCAGCTCGCCGTATTTGCTCTCGCCGACGATCTTCACGAGGCCGGTGCGGTCGCCGTACACGGTGCCGCCGCCGACTGCGCCGTAGGGGACCTTGCCGACGACCACGTCGTAGCCCTGCTCGCGCGCCTGCGCCTCGGTGAGTCCGAACGACCCGACGTTGGGGGTGCAGAACGTCGCGCGGGGGATGTCCACGTATGAGATCGGGTGCGTGGGGCGCCCCGCGATGTCCTCCGCCGCGATGATGCCCTCATCGGATGCCTTGTGCGCGAGCGCGGGGCCAGCGACGAGGTCGCCGATCGCGTACACGCCGGCGCGCGAGGTGCGAAGCGCGCCGTCCACCTCGATCAGGCCGCGATCGTCCAGTGCGACGCTCGCCTCAGTGAGGCCCAGCCCCGCGACGTCCGCTCCGCGCCCGGCGGCGATGACCAGGTAGTCGACCTCGCCGGCGTTGGAGCCGTAGGAGAAGCTCACGCTCGCGTCGCCCGCTTTGACGTCCGCGACGGGCGTGCCCGTGTGCACGTCGATGCCCTGCTTCTTCAGGCCGCGCTCCACGAGACGCGAGATGTCGGCGTCCTCGCTCGGCAGCACGCGATCGAGGGCCTCCAGCAGCAGCGCCTGGCTGCCGAGGCGCGCGAACGCGGAGGCGATCTCCGCGCCGGACGCGCCCGCGCCGACGACCGCGAGGCGCGCGGGGATCTCCTGCAGCGCCCACGCCTCCTCCGTGCCGATGATCCGACCCCCCAGCTCCACGCCCGGGATCGGCCGGGGGACGGAACCGGTGGCGAGGATGACGCTGCCCGCGCCGATCGCCGTGTCGCCGACCGTCACATCGCCGTCCGCGGTGAGCGCGGCGTCGCCCTCGATCAACTCGATTTTGTTTTTCTTGAAAAGACCGCTCACGCCGGAGGTGAGCGTGGAGACGACCTTCTCGCGCCGCGCCTGGATGGCTGCGTAGTCCACCTCGACGCCGCTGACCTTCAGGCCGAACTCCTCGCCGTCTCGAATCTCGCTCAGCAGATCGGCGGAGCGCAGCACGGCCTTGGCGGGGATGCAGGCGTAGTTCAGGCACCGTCCGCCGACCTTGTCGCGCTCGACCACGGCGGTCCTCAGGCCGAGTTGCGCGGCGCGGATCGCGGCCACGTAGCCGCCCGGGCCGGAGCCGATGACGATGCAGTCGTAGGAGTCCTCAGCCATCTGCGCCTGAGCCTATCGAAGCGCCCGACGCGTGGCCGGGCCGCTAATTGCGGGCGTCCAGCTCACGGCGTTCCCCGGCTTGGATGCGTCCCATGACCCTGACGAGCTTCCAGAACAGCCACCCGCCGAGCGCGATGCCGAGCAGGCACACCGCCGCGGCGAGCAGCGTGGAGGCGACCACGAGCGCGAGCGAGGAGAACAGGATCTGCGCCGCGAGCAGCGCCTCGAAGCCGAGCACCGCGTAGTAGCGGCGACGGTACATGCCCAGCGCGAGCAGGGCGAGGATCGCGGTGATGAACAGGGCGCCGGGCAGCGAGCCGCCCCTGCGGGCGAGGTCATGGACGGTGAGGGCGCCGACGAGGACGGCGACGGCGAGCAGCACGCACACGGCGACCGCGACGAGAAGGGCGTGCGGGCGCTCGCGCTCGGCTAGGGGTTGCAGGGCAGCGCCCGCCCGGTCGCTGCTATCGGCCACGCGCAGTTGTGAACGTGAGAGGGGTCACGGTGAGGTCGTTGATGATACGGGGGATGGACACCAGACGGCGTCCATCCCCGGTGCGTTTAGCTTAGTCCGAAACGGCTAGCCCCATTCCATGGTGCCTCCGTTCGCCAGCCCTATGTCTGTCCTGCCTTCAAGGCTGCCTTGGCTTTCTTCCGGATAGGAGCAGAGTTCGATACCCGATCCGGTGGAAGTGATGCCCGTTATGGCTGCTAACACCAAGATCTGTTTCGACACATTGTCGTAGCGAACCGTTTTCAATGATCTGTTTTTCGTCGATGGCACTGTGATGGTGCATTCAAACGCTTTCACCGTGACCGTTTTTAGCAGGCTTGCAAATCCGCCCGAGGTAAGCAGGTACTTGGCGGGCGAGACGGTCGCAGCAAGACCAAGCGCTTTGCATTTTTCATATTGTACGGTGATCGTCAATTCTGTCGTTTTCAGCGATACCATCGAACCTTCGGTCGCCGTTAGGCCAGTGCATTCGACGTTGCCGGCAATCGTTTTGAGGACCTGAGTACTTAACGCTTTCGCAGTAAGTTTCCCCGTCGAGCTGGCGCTGAATTTCGCGGAACTCGGTCGGACTTCGTTGGCTGTGGTGAGCAGGCTCTGCCCGGGGAATACCGCGAGAGTGCCGAATCCTGCGGCGCCCGGCAGGTCTTCCAAGGGCTCGAAGTAGCTTCTGTAAGGTCCCGCTGCGGTGCAGTCTGGCGGCGGCCCTCCGACTTCCGTCCCCATCATGGCGATTTCTTTGTTCGTCGCACGAAAGAAATAAGGACCGCCGCTGTCGCCGCGGTTCGAGCATGCAGTAATCACCACGAGATGTTCGGTGCCTTCCAGAACGTCATTGAGTAACGTGATTTCGCCGCAGTGTTCGCCGCTCTTCTGGCCCTCGTGACAAACCGATTGACCCGCAATGACTTCGGCGGCTTTGATCCGTCCAACGGGTGCTGGTGTGGCTGGTTTGATTGACCACTCGGCCATCAGAGCTGGAACTGGATTGGGCAATCCTTCAGTAAATGAGCCTGGGAGTTTGACCTTGACCTCGGCGACATCGCGTTCGTGGTTTTCGTACCACTTGCCTTCGTTGCCGACGTCTTTTTGCCCACCTCCAGTTACATATTCCGAAGTTACTTTGGCTGTAATCGTTACGTTGGCTTTGTTTGTGCCAAAACAGTGCCCAGCCGTGAGCACGTACGTTGTATTTCCTTCGATCAGCATCGGCCCAGCCGTGCAGCCGCCTTCAGGAGCTGCCAGGCGGACGCCTGATACAATCGTTTTTTCACAGTAGGCTTTTGCCGAATCAAACGGCGATTTACAGGCAGCCTTACGTTCGGGGTGGAGCGCTGCCGCTGGTTCGATATTAACGATGACATTCGCAGTCGCGATTGTTGCCTCGCGTTTGATGGCGGCACGTTCTCGGGAGGGAACGGATGCGCTTAGGGTAACCAAGACCTCGTTGCCCCGGGCGTCGATCCCCGTGGCGGCTTCCTCGCGGGCGATCAGCCTGGAGAGTTTCCTGTTCCATTTTGTTTGGGCCGCTATGAGTGCGGCCCATGTAGAGCGCACCGGAGTCTCGACCACGCCGGAGGTTAGGCCCGCCTGCGCCACGGCCATCCTTGCCGCCCTCCTGCTCGCGGCCGAGGTCACGCCGATGTGGAACGTCGCAGTCGCTGGCTCGAGCCACACTCCGGCGTAGGCGCCTGCGAGAGCGGCTTCGATCTTTTTTGCCACATGCGTTCCCGCGACCTTTTCTTGGAGGCTCAGAGCCTCCAGTGCACGAGTGCGTGAAATCCCACGGTTTGTGAGCACAGACACCTCGTTGGCGCCATATGGACTCAGAGATGGCGAGCTGGGCGAATCCGCGTACGCCACCGCTGCATATGTCACGCCGACCGCGATCGCCATCACGGCACATGCTCTCGCGCGTTTGCTCGGCTTCCTGCCATCCCTTCGACCGACAAGTGCGTGTCTCCGCCGTAATCGTGTTACGGCTGAGCGGCCAGCGGCCGATACGGCGAGTGTTACCACCAAAAGCCGTTGGATCACGGCGTTCAGAAGGATCGTGGGGAATCTCATGATGTATCGTCTCCTGTGTAGTACCTGTGTGAGGGCCTCGGTGCGCGCAGCTTTTCCGAGAGACGCGCTCCGGGGCCCTTGAGTGATTTTCGTCGCTTGTTCGAGCGAGCTGGCTGCCCCTTCCTGACTGACTTCGACGATTGCTCCCAGGCGATGAGATCGTTCGCCCACGATCACGGCCCCCGGGCGGGCAAGATGACGGGTTAGCAGGTCGATCCCCACGCTGCAACTGTGGATTGATGCCCAGGGCGTTCTGGGCACGAGAATGCCTGATGAGCCGGCTGGTCCGCGCAATCGGCGTCGAGCATCGTTGGCACCGCGCGTCTCTCACTAACGGGGGAACATCTCCCTGAGCGCACGCGCTGACAGCTCAGGCTCCGTAGTGTCGGCAATCGCCCGCAACACACAAATGCGCGATGCACCCGCTGCGACCACGTCTGGGGCGTTCCCCGCGTCGAGTCCGCCGATTGCGAAGAAGGGCACAGGCGAGTGGCTGACGGCGTGGCGGACCAACTCCAGGCCCACAGCCGGGCGGCCCGGCTTCGTGGGGGTGGAGTGAATCGGGCCCACGCCGATGTAATCCACAAGCGAGGCGTCCACCGCGTCGATCTCCGCAGGCGCGTGCGTCGAGAGGCCCGCCAGCATGTCCGGGCCGACGATCTCGCGCACCTCTCTCACGGCCATGTCGTCCTGCCCCACGTGAACGCCGTCCGCGCCGATCTCGAGCGCGACCGCAGGTCGGTCGTTGACGATGAACAGCACCCCCAATCGCTCACACAGTGCGCGCGAGGCATTCGCCACCGCCGCCAGCTCGTCGTCCGGCAGGTGCTTCTCTCGCAACTGGAAGATGTCCACGCCTCCCGCCGCTGCCGCTCGGATCAGCTCGGGCAGATCGTGCCGCTCGGGGGACGCCCCACATACGAGATACAGGCGCGCCGCTGCCAGGCGCTCGCGTCGCTCGGCGCCGAGGGTGGAGCTCATAGCTGCTGAGTTAGCGCTGCCAGCCGCTGTGCGGACAGGTGGTCGGCCCCGAGCGCTCTTTCCACCCAAACGAGCGCCTCGGGGATGTTCGCGGAGCCGGCATCCGCCACCGCCTCGATGTCGGCCCAGTCCTTCGTTCGATCGAGCAGCGTCTTGAATACGACAAGAGCTGTGCACCCGACCACGGGGATCGAGCGCCCGGAGAATGGGACTGTGCGCACGCCGGCGGCGACCTCCGTGTGGAAGGGATGAACGTCGAGGAACAGGTCGATCGGAGTGTCCTCCCACCACACGCGCACCTGCCCGTCGCGCTTGGCGGCCTCGACATCGGCAGGGCTCACCGTCGTGCCCGCCGGGAATGACGCAAGGATCTCCGCCGCACGTCCCGGCTCGGCGAACACGTTCACGTCGATGTCGCGTGTGCCGCGCGGCTCTTCCGTGCAGTACGCCAGGGCGATCGCACCGCCGAACGCGTGGGGCAGCTCGGCAGCCGACAGCGCGTCGTGGATCGTCAGCAGCTTCTCCGGGAGACTGGTCATCCGAGCTTACGAAGCGTAGTCGGGTATTCGAGCTTGCCCGGCTTGCGGAAGGGGAGCTCTGACGCGAGATCCAGCACCTGCTCCAGGATCCGCCCTGCTCTGATTGGGTCGACCGGTTCGGGTGTCACCTGCAGGCGCATGCCCGTCGACTCCGCGATGCGCGCGAGCGCATCCACGCCCGGTTGGCGGCGTCCGTGCTCGTATGCGTTGACGACCGAGCGAGTGAGGCCCGTCGCGCGCGCCAGTTCGGCCTGGCTGAGACCGCGCTCGGCGCGGATCTCGCGGATGAGCTTGGCGGCGACCTGAGCGTCTGTCATGGAGAAGATGTTAGCGTATCCGCTAACGACTTCCTTGGGGGTCGCGGGCGGCTAACCTCAGGGCCATGACCCCAGGCGACGAGGCCATGGCCGCACGCGCGGCGCACTACACCGCGCTGCTCGAGACGATCGATCACCAGGGCGCGACCAAGCTGCACCCCAAGGAGCGCGAGCAGCTGCTCGAAGCCGCCGACGCGTTGCTGTTCGGCGAGCCCGACGGGCAGGCGCTGCTGCGGCTGGCGGAACGGATGATCGAGTCGCTCGAGACGAGCGAGCGCTGGTCCGCGGAGAGCTGCGATCAGCTGCGCGAGCACCTCTACGGCTGCGAGGCTCCCGCCGCGGTGAGCTGACGCAGCCACGAGCTCCCAAACGAGCTCGCGCACGAGCCGCTCCGCTGTAGAGCGCAGCTAGCATCACCCGCATGTCCCATAGCCACAGCGCCGATGTGCTCGTCGTCGGCGGCGGCGTCATCGGGCTCGCCGTCGCGTGGCGCGCGCGCCAGCGAGGGATGGCCGTCACCGCGATCGAGCGCGACCTCACCGGGCGCGGCACCTCCCACGTCGCCGCCGGCATGCTCGCGCCCGTCGCCGAGGTCGAGTTCGGCGACGCCGGGCGCAGGCTGCTCGACCTCGGCCTGCGCTCCGCCGAGATGTGGGCCGGCTTCGCCGCCGAGCTCGAAGCGGGCGCCGACATGGAGCTCGGGCTCACGCGCACCGGCACGCTGCTCGTCGCGCGCGACGACGACGATGCACGCGAGCTCGAGCGCCAGCTCGCCTTCCGTCAGTCGCTCGGGCTCGCCGTCGAGCGGCTGCGCCCCAGCGAGGCCCGCGACCGTGAGCCCGCGCTCGCACCCACCGTGCGGCTCGCGCTCGAAGCGCCCGACGATCACTCCGTCGACCCCCGGCTGGTCCTGCAAGCCCTGCGCCGCGCATGCGACGCCTCCGGCGTGGACATACGCGAGCGCACGACCGTCGCGAGCGTCGAGCTGGACGACGGACGCGGCTGCGTTCGCGGCGTCGCGCTCACGAACGGGGAGCGCATCTGCGCACCCAGCGTCGTGCTCGCCGCCGGCCCCTGGACCGCGGACATCGACGGTCTGCCCGCCGCTGTTCGCGTTCCCGTGCGACCCGTCAAGGGCCAGATCCTGCGCCTGCGCGACCCCGCCGGTCCCGACCTGCTGCGGCGCGTGCTGCGCTTCGACGGCGGCTACGTCGTCCCGCGCGGCGACGGGCGCTACGTGCTCGGCGCCACCGTCGAGGAGCGCGGCTTCTCTCTCCAACCCACCGTCGGCCCCATCTACGAGCTGCTGCGCGACGCGCACGAGATCCTCCCCGGCGTCAGCGAGCTCGACATCGACGAGATCTCCGTCGGCCTGCGGCCCGGCACCCCCGACAACGCGCCCGCTATCGGCCCCGGCGCCGTCCACGGCCTCGTCTGGGCGACCGGCCACTACCGCAACGGCATCCTCCTAGCGCCCCTCACCGCACAGCTCGTCGCCGCATCGCTCGCCGGTGAGGACATGCCAGCCCAGCTCCGGGGCGCATGCGCCGCTGAGCGCTTCACGCCCGACGCACACAACCCTCCAGTGCACGCGATCCATTAATGATCGTCCTCAATGGGCAAGATTCCGACCTGCGCGCCGGCGAGACTGTCGGTGGCGTCCTCGCGCGCATCGGTCTCCCACTCGATGCGCGCGGGGTCGCCGTAGCCGTCGACGGGGAGGTCGTGCCGCGCGCCGCCTGGGCCACGTTCGCGCTCGCCGACGGCGCCCGCGTCGAGGTGCTCACCGCCATGCAGGGAGGATGATCGGCCGGTGCTGACCATCGCCGGCAGGACCCTCGCCTCGCGTCTGCTGCTCGGCACCGGCGGCTTTCCCTCGCTGGAGCTGCTTGCCGACGCCATCGCCGCCAGCGGCACCCAGCTCGTCACCGTCGCACTGCGCCGCGTCGATCCGCACGCGCGCGGGTCGCTCGTCGACGTGCTCGCCGCCGCCGAAGTGGAGCTCTTGCCCAACACCGCCGGCTGCCACACCGCGCGCGACGCCGTGCTCACCGCCAGGCTCGCGCGCGAGGCGTTCGACACCGACTGGATCAAGCTCGAGGTGATCGGCGACGAGGACACGCTGCTGCCCGACGCCCCCGAGCTGCTGCGTGCCGCCGAGGAGCTCGTCGACGACGGCTTCGTCGTGCTCCCCTACACCACCGACGACCCCGTCCTCGCCAGGCGACTCGTGGACATAGGCTGCGCCGCCGTGATGCCGCTCGGCTCGCCCATCGGCAGCGGTATGGGCATCCGCAACCCCTACAACATCGCCCTCATCCGCGAGGCCGTCGACGTGCCCGTCGTGCTCGACGCCGGCGTAGGCACCGCCTCCGACGCCGCGCTCGCGATGGAGCTCGGCTGCGACGCCGTCATGGCCGCCTCAGCCATCTCGCGCGCCCAGGATCCCGTCAGGATGGCCACCGCCATGCGTCACGCCGTCGAGGCCGGCCACCTCGCGCGCGGGTCCGGTCGCATCCCGCGGCGCCTCTACGCTACCGCCTCAACGCCCAACGAGGGCCTGCCCGAGTTCGGCTAGGCCCGCGCCGGGCGAGGGCTCACTTCACCACTTCGATCGACCCGTTCATCGACGCCGGGTGGATCGTGCACTTGTAGTGGATGATCCCCGGCTTCAGCGTCTTCACTTCGAACGTGCCGTTTTCGCCGAACTCCTTCGACGCGAACTTCAGCGGACCGCCTTCGCTCGTCACGTTGTGTTCCACCGAGTCGTAGTTCGTCCACTTCAGCGTCGTGCCCACCTTCACCCGCACCGTGTCCGGGTCGATCGCGATGTTGCGGTACGCGATCTGCACCACGCCGCTCTGCACCGGCGCCGATGCGCTCGGCGTCGCGTACTTCGGCGTCGTGTACGGTTTCAGGCCGCCGCTCTTGCTCGTCTTCGCCGTCGTCGTCGCGCTCGGCGTGCTCGAACTGCTCGAGGAGCTGTCCGAAGAGCCGCAGCCCGTCGCGAGCACCAGCCCACAGCACCCCACGCTCAAAGCGGCAATTCCTCGTCTCATCGTTGGCGATCCTTTCTCTGCAAGTTCACGTAACCGGACCATCGCACAACCCCATCTTCGCCGTCGCGTCTCCCGCTCCTCGCCGCAGCGCCTACACTCACCGCTTCCATGACGCCGCGCCACTTCCTCACCGGAACCGAGCTCACCGCCGCCGAGCTGAACGCGCTGCTCGACCGCGCGCTCGAGCTCAAGCGCGCGCCGCTGTCCTCGCAGGCGCTCGCCGGCAAAGGCGTAGCGCTGATCTTCCAAAAGCCGTCCACGCGCACGCGCATCTCCTTCGAGGTCGGCATCCACGAGCTCGGCGGCCACGCGGTAGTGCTGCGCTCCGAGGAGATGCAGCTCTCGCGCGGCGAGGCGCTGCGCGACACCGCGCTCGTGCTGTCCCGCCACGTCGCCGCCATCGGTCTGCGCACCGGCCCCGACGCGTCGCTCGAGGAGCTCACCGCCCACAGCGCCGTCCCCATCGTCAACATGCTCAGCGCGCGCCACCACCCCTGCCAGGCGCTCGCCGACCTGCTCACGCTGCGCGAGGCCCACGGCGATCTCGACGGCCTGCGCGTCGCCTACGTCGGCGACGGCAACAACGTCGCTCGCTCGCTCGCCCTGCTCGGCACGCTCGTCGGCGTCCACGTCGCCGTCGCCTCGCCCGCCGGCTACTCGCTCGAGGATCGCCTCGAGCTCGCTCCCGGCGCCAGCGGCCTCGTCACGCTTCACACGGATCCCTACGAGGCCGTCGAGGGCGCCTGCGCCGTCTACACCGATGTGTGGGTCAGCATGGGCGATGAGGACGTCGCCGAGGAGCGCCGCCGCGCGCTCGGCGACTACCGCGTCGACGACGCGCTGCTCGACGCCGCCGCGCCCGGCGTGTTCGCCATGCACGACCTGCCCGCCCACCCCGGCGAGGAGATCTCCGCCGAGGTGCTCTACGGCACGCGCCAGCGCATCTGGGACCAGGCCGAGAACCGCCGCCACGCGCAGAAGGCGCTGCTCGAGCTGCTCGTGGCCGGCGCGCCAACGGGCCCGTGAGCGCCGTGTCGGACGACGCTGCCGGCGGATCGGCGGGCGCCGAGCCGCAGCCTTCCGGCGAGGTCGCGCTCGACGTGGCGCCCGCGCCATCCCCGCGCCCGCAGCGCGGCGACGAGCTGGAGCTGCGGATCGACTCGCTCGCGTTCGGCGGCGAGGGCGTAGCGCGCCTCGGCGACGGCGGCTACGTCGTGTTCGTCGCCGGCGCCATCCCCGGCGACCTCGTGCGCGCCGTCGTGCACAAGCGCAAGCGCAGCTACGCCCACGCGCGCGCGCTCGAGATCCTCGAGCCTGGACCCGAGCGGATACCGCCCACCGCCGACCATCCCGGCGTGCCGTGGCAGGTGATCCCATACGAGCGCCAGCTGCAGATCAAGAGCGAGCAGGTCGAGGAGGCGCTGCGGCGCATCGGCCACCTCGACGGCTTCCACATGGAGGAGATCGTGCCCGCGCTGCAGCCGTGGCGCTACCGCAACAAGCTCGAGTATTCGTTCGGACAGGACGGCGAGGACGGCGAGTTGGTGTGCGGGTTCCACGCCCCCGCCGGCGGCAACAGCGTCACGCCCATCGAGGACTGCCTCATCGCCTCCGAGCGCGGCAACCTCGCGCGCCACGCCGCGCTGCGCTGGTGCCGCGCGCAGGGCCTCACCGCGTGGGATCGCGGACGCGGGCGCGGCGATCGGGGCTCGCGCGACGAGCGCATCGGCGCCGCCCCCGACGGGCGCGCGCGGCTGCGCAACCTCGTCGTGCGCGAAGGCCGCCACACCGGCAAGCTGCAGATCCGCATCGTCACCACCGCCGGCGAGCTCGAGGCGGGCGCGCTCGCCGTCGCGCTCAGCGAGGAGCTCGGCGAGCACCTCTCCGGCGTCCTGTGGACGCGCACCCGCAGCCTCGCCGAGACGACCATGGGCGGCGAGACCGAGCTCGTGTGGGGCGACGCCGAGCTGCCCGAGCGCCTCGGCGAGCTCGACCTGCGCATCTCTGCCGAGGCGTTCTTCCAGACGAACACCGAGATGGCCGAGCTGCTCTACGGGATCGTCGTCGAGTACGCCGCGCTGGAGGGCTGGGAGCGCGTCTACGACCTCTACTCCGGGATCGGCACGATCGCGCTCACGCTCGCCCCGCGCGCCGGCGAGCTGTGGGGCATCGAGCTGATCGAGCCCGCCGTCGCCGACGCCATCGCCGCGGCCAAGCGCAACGTCGTCACCAACGCCAGCTTCTTCGCCGGCGACACCCGCCTCGCGCTGGGAGAGCTCGTCGCGCGCGTCGGCAAACCCGACGTCGTCGTCGTCGACCCGCCCCGCGCGGGCCTCTCCAAGAAGGTCGTCCACCGCATCGTCGACGCCGCGCCCAAACGCATCGTCTACGTGTCCTGCAACCCCACGACGCTCGCGCCCAACGCCGCCGAACTCGTCGAGGCGGGGTGGACGCTGCGCAAGGTGAGGCCCGTCGACATGTTCCCCCAGACGCACCACATCGAGTGCGTGGCGCTCTTCGAGCGCGGGTAGGGTTTCGCCCATGCGCGCCGTCACCATCCGCGAGCAGGAGATCGTGATCGAGGAGCACCCCGACCCCGTTCCGGGCGCGGGCGAGGTGCTCGTGCGGGTGCACGCCGCGGGGTTGAACGGCGCGGACATGATGCAGCGCCGCGGTCTGTACCCCGCGCCCCCCGGCTCGCCACAGGACATTCCCGGGCTGGAGTTCGCGGGCGAGGTGGCTGCGCTCGGCGACGGCGCCACGCGCTTCGAGCTCGGCGCGCGCGTGATGGCGGTCGTCGGCGGCGGCGCGCAGGCGGAGCTCGCGGTCGTGCACGAGCGCCAGCTCATGCCAGTGCCCGACGCGCTCGACTGGGTCGCCGCGGGCGGGCTGCCGGAGGTCTTCACCACCGCCCACGACGCCGTGTTCGCGCAGGCGGGGCTGCGCGCGGGCGAGCGGCTGCTCGTGCACGGCGGCGCCGGCGGCGTCGGCACCGCCGCGATCCAGCTCGGCCGCAGCGCGGGCGCGCGCGTCACCGCTACCGTGCGCAGCGAGGAGCGCCGCGCGCAGGTCGCCGAGCTGGGCGCGGAAGCGATCGCCCCCGACCGCTTCGCCGAGCACGGCCCGTTCGACGTGATCCTCGAGCTCGTCGGCGCACCCAACCTCGGGGAGAACCTGCAGGCGCTCGCCACCGGCGGGCGCATCGCCGTGATCGGCGTCTCCGCGGGCGCCAAGGCCGAGCTCAACCTGCTCGCGCTGATGGGCAAGCGCGCGCGCATCTATGGCTCCACGCTGCGCGCGCGCCCGCTCGAGGAGAAAGCGCTAACCGCGCGCCTGCTCGAGCACGAGGTGCTCCCGCTGTTCGACACCGGCGCTCTGCGCGTGCCGATAGCCGAGACGTTCCCTTTGGCTGAGGCTGCGGCGGCCTACGAGCGCTTCGCCGCGGGCGGCAAGCTCGGCAAGATCGTGCTGACGGCCTGAGTGATTGGACACACCACTGCTACATTGGACACATGAATGTCCTGGAGCGACTCGCAGCTGAGGTGGGGGTAAGCGAGCGCACGCTGCGCCGTGCGGCTAGCGTCGGACTGATACACGCTGAGCGCCCCAGCTCTCGCCGGATAGTGCTTTCCGAGTCAGAGGTCGGCTGGGTGCGGTCGCGATGGCCCGTGGTCAGCGGCCTGCTCGCCGCGCTCAGAACGGAGCCCAACGTGGAGCTTGCCGTGCTCTTCGGCTCCGTTGCACGTGACGCGGAGGCTGCCGATGGGTCCGACATAGACATCTTGGTCGAGCCTCGACGTCAGTTTCCGGGCGCGCTCGACGCGCTCCATACGCGGATCGCGGATGCCCTCGGATCGGATGTGGAGCTGGTGCCCATGCGCTCCGCCGAACGTGATCCACATCTGTTGGCTGAGATTCTGCGGGACGGTCGGCCGCTGGTCGATCGCGGAGATCTCTGGCCGGCACTTCAGAAGGAGCGCATCTCAACACAGGCTCGCGCCAGGCAGGAGGGAAAGACGCTCCAGGCCGAAGCGCGGGCAGCGATCGGCTACTTCCAGCGGCTTGCCGCCGAGCGTGGCGCGCCGTTGCCCACGGGCGTTGGCCGGTGACCAAATCGACGCGTCCGCCCGTGACGGTGGAGGCACGTCGCAAGGCCGTCGAGCAGGCGCTGGCTCAGCTTGCGCGCACGATGGAGCAACTCGAGATCGCTGTGTCCGGCTTCCCGCCAGACTTCAATCGTGAGTCCTTTGCCGTCGCGTGGTACTCGCCTGCGCCCGCGGAGCGCAATCGCGCGATGCTCGTGCGCTCGAACATGGACGATCTGCACAACCTCTGCCAGGGGCTGATCGATCGCAGCGTGCGGATTGCTCAAGACCTGGGAGCGATCCCGGCCGATCGCAAGACGCCGGCCGCCGATCAGCTCCGGCGACTGGGGCTCTATCCGAGCCACGTGCAGATGGTCATGCAGGAGGTCATCGACCTGCGCAATGCCAGCCAGCACGAGTATTGGATCCTGGAGCCCGAGATCGTCCACGCTGCGGTCGAGAGCCAACGCCAGTATCTGCCGGCGTTCATCGCCGCATTGGGCGAGTGGGTGGAGGGTCTGCTGGATCGGTAGCGCGGCGCGCGCGAGGGCCGATCGAAATCAGTAAGGCGGCTGCGCCGAGTACCAGTCTCCGAGTACGCGGAAAGCGGCCCAGAAGTCGCGCTTGGCGTCCTGCTCGTCGAGCGACTCGTCGATGTTGGGGACGTACAGCGCGTCGAGCATCGGGGTCAGCTGCTGGATCTCGCCGAGCTTCGGCTGCAGTGGGCGCGCGAGCGGGATGTCCATCTCGCCGAGCGCGGCGAGCGCCTCGGCGCCCATCACGACGACGATCTTCGGCTGCACGATCGCGAGCTCTTCCACGACGCGCGAGACGCACGCGAAGTCCGCCAGCGAGGCGTCGCTGAGCGGGCACTTCACGCACAGCGTTCCGTACACCGCGAGCGGGTCGATCGACAGGCGCTTGAGCGACTTCATCAGCGCGCCGCCCGCGCGGCCGTAGAAGGCCACGCCCTCCTCGATCTCCGACGGCAGCGGCGAGTGCTTCAGCAGCATGATGTCCGCCTGCGGGTGGCCCGAGCCGAGCACCGGCATGAGGTTGCCGCGCGGGCAGTGCGGGCACGCCTGCAGCTCGCGCGTGAGCGTGTTCAGCTCGCGGATCGCTCGCTCGAGGTACTTCTCTCGGATCTCGTCATCGGTCACAGGCATCGACCCCGAGGGATTTGACGGGTTGGCGTCTTGTCCTTGACCGTGCATCGAGAGTTGCGCCGCGCGGCCGGTTCCTATCGCCGACCGCCGCCGCCGTGGGAGCGCCCGAGGCGCTTCAGCCGCCGCGCCTTGCTCGCGCGCCGCGCGGATGGCGGGGTGGCCCTGGTCTGCAGGAACTTGAGCGCCTGCACGTACAGCAGCGATGAGGGGCGGGTCACGATCTCCGCGTCGCGCAGCGCCTGCATGAACTCCGCTGGCCCGTCGAAGTCGCGCATGCGGATCCGCACCGAGCCGAGTCCCTGCGCGACGTGCGAGTCCGAGCCGGCGCCCGCGACGATGCGGTACTTCGCCGCGAAGCGCGCCGCCTCGTCGTTGAAAGCGCCGATCGCCACGCGCGGGTTGAACACCTCGATCGCGTCGACGTCGTCGATGATCTTCAGCAGGTGCTCGTAGTCGGGCACGGAGTGCATGCGGTCGAACGGGTGCGGCACGTACACCAGCCCCCCCTGGCGCTTGATCTCCGCGACGGTCTCCTCGAGGCTCAGCCCGCGCGGGATCTTCTCGCGGATGAACAGGCCGATCACCTCGCCCTGCGTGGCCGTCTTGACCTCCTCCGCGACGATCACTTTCAGGGCCGGCTGGGCGCCGGAGGTGTCCGCCTGCGCCTGCGCCTCGGCCTCGAGCGCGCCGGAGATCTCGTTGTGGTCGGTCACCGCGATCGCGCCCAAACCCTGCTCGCGCGCGCTCGCCAGCAAAACCTCGACGGGCGTGGCGCAGTCGTGGGAGTGGTCTGTGTGCATGTGCAGGTCCACGTCGATCAGCGGCCGTCCCGCGAGGCGCTGGCGCAGCTGCTCGTCGCCCTCGCGCGAGTGCCTGCGCGCGGCCAGCTCGCGGTAGATCCGCTCCAGCCCGCCCGCCGCGTCGTCGCCGTCGCCCACCAGGCGGTACTCCGCGGGGAAGTGGCGCGCCATCAGCTCCGCGGTCTCCGGCATGCTCGCGGTGCGCGCGTCGAGACGCCCGAAGAAGCTCTCCACGAAGCGGCGCGCCACGAGCGTCGAGAGCAGGCGCTCGCTGGAGGCGTGGAACGAGCCGACGTTGAGCGCGCGCGAGTGGCGCAGCGCGGCGTTTGAGGTGCTGGGCGCGAACGGCTCGTGCACGTGCACGAAGTCCAGCTCGATCGCGCCGAGCAGTTCCTCGATCGTGCGCGCCACGTCGATCGCAAGCGCCGGCTCTCGCCGCCGACCGCCCACTGGAAGATCGAGCACCTCGCCCACGGCGATCACAAGCGGGACGCCGTCGTCGGTGCCCTCCAGCAGCGAGTCGAGCCCGCCGGGCGCGCCGCGCGCTGCGCGCAGCGCCCTGCGCGAGTCGCGCACCCGTTCGAGCGAGCGCGACGGCGCGAGCACCAGCACGCGGTGCCCCCGCCGCGAGAGCTCGCACGCGACGCGCGCCACGTGCGCGTTGACCTCGTTCTCGGCCTCCCACGGGTACGGCGTGACGTGGGCTATCGAGAACGAGGCGCTCATCGCTCGATGATTATCGCGCCCGCCGCAAGCGCGGCGTGCGGGCTACTTCGCGGCTGACGCTTTGGCCGTTCGTTTCGCCGCTGGGCGCGCCTTGGCGGCGGCTTTCGCTTTGGCGGTCGCTTTGGCCGTCTTCGTCGCGGCGGCTCCCGCTCTCGCACCGGCACTCGCCTTGGCGCGTGTCCCGGGTCGGCCGGAGTATTTGGCTATGAACTTCTCCGTGTCCGCCTTGGCCTGGTCGTCGGGGCGCTGGTTGTGCGGCGACTTCATCAGGTAGGAGGACGGGCCGTCGAGCTGTCCGCCGAGGCCGTGGTTGAGCGCGAGCTTGCAGCAGCGCACCGCGTCGATGACGATGCCCGCGGAGTTGGGCGAGTCCCACACCTCGAGCTTCATCTCGACGTTCAGCGGCACGTCGCCGAAGGCCTGGCCCTCGACGCGGATGTGCGCCCACTTGCGGTCCGTCAGCCACGGCACGTAGTCCGACGGGCCGATGTACACGTCGCTGGCGGGCAGCTTCTCGTCCATGATCGACGTGACGGCGTTGGTCTTTGAGATCTTCTTCGACTCCAGGCGCTCGCGCTCGAGCATGTTGTAGAAGTCCATGTTGCCGCCGACGTTCAGCTGCGAGGTGCGCAGCATCTTCACGCCGCGGTCGGCGAACAGGCGCGCGAGCGTGCGGTGCACGATCGTGGCGCCGACCTGGGACTTGATGTCGTCGCCGACGATCGGCAGGCGCGCCTTTTTGAAGCGCTTGTCCCAGTAATCCTCGCGGGCGATGAACACGGGGATGCAGTTGACGAAGCCGCAGCCCGCCTCGAGCACCTGCTCGACGTACCACTTGGTGGCCTGCTCGGAGCCGACGGGCAGGTAGGAGACGACCACGTCGGTGTGCGTGTCCTTGAGGATCTTGACGATGTCCGCGGTCTCGCCGGGAGCCTTGGTGATCTTCTCTTTGAGGTACTTGCCGAGGCCGTCGTGGGTCATGCCGCGATACACCGGCACGCCGAGCTTCTTGGCCACTTTGGCGAACTTCATGGTGTTGTTCTGGCCCGCCCAGATCGCTTCGCCGAGGTCCTTGCCGACCTTGGTGGAGTCGATGTCGAACGCGGCGGTGAATTCGATGTCGCGCACGTGGTAGCCGCCGAGATCGACGTGCATGAGGCCGGGGACGCGCTCGTTGGGGTCGGCGCCCCGGTAGTACTCGACGCCCTGCACGAAAGCTGACGCGCAGTTGCCGACGCCGACGATCGCGACGCGCACCTTCTCGGACTGGTAGCGCCCGGCGCCGTTGGTTGATGCGGCGCCGCCCGTGCGGCCGTTGCCGTTGCTGATGGTTGTGCTCAAGAGGAAGTCCTTCCGTAAGTTCGAGGTAACTAGTTACTCCGCCGGGCGCGCCAGGTCACACCGACAGCTCGCCGTGCACGTGCCAGATGCGCTGCGCCACCGTGATCACGCTCAATCCCGCGAGCACGTACACGGTCGGCTCCAGCAGCTGGAAGTCGCCCAGCGAGGCGCCGCGCGCGAACAGTAGCCCGATCGAGAGGATGACGACGCGCACGGGGCGCGTGGCGATCCCGACCTTGCACTCCACGCCGAGCGCCTCGGCGCGCGCGCGGGTGTAGCTGACCATCAGCGACGCGAGCACCGCCACGACCACGCCCGCGGCCGCGGCGCGATTCCCGTTCAGCGCGAAGTAGCCCGCCACGGCTGTCAGCACGATGCCCTCCTCGATGCGGTCGAGCGTCGAGTCGAGGAACGCGCCGAACGGCGTGCCCTTGCCGGACATGCGCGAGTAGCGCCCGTCGAGCGTGTCGCACACCGAGCCGACGATGAACGCCAGGCCGCCAAGGAAGAACAGCCGTTCCCACACGAGCACCGCGGCGAGCACGTTCAGCGCGAGGCCCGTGAGCGAGATCGCGTTGGGCGTCAGGCGCGACTCGATCAGCCGGTTGCGCACCAGCTCGCGCCGCTGTCCCGCGCCGATGGGCGCACGCACGCGCCGTCTGCTGGAGCGGTGCGCGCCGCTGCGCGTGCGGCGCGAGGGGGCGTGTTGTCCGGGTGCCATCGTTTGCCTCGCCCGCCGCTATCCGCTGCTCGTCAGCCGCGCGGCGGCGGCCACCGGGGCGGCGGCGCGGGGGACGGAGGAGAAGCGCCATACGTGTGGGCGGGTGCGGGCCAGCCAGCTGGCCCCGTACGCGGAGGCCCCCGCGGTGAGCGCGCCGAGCAGCGCGTCGACGATGAAGTGGTTGGCGGTGACCACGATCACGAACGTCATCAAGAATGGATAGAGCAGCCACACCGCTTTGACGAGCCGCCGACGGGTCAGTCGAGCCAGCGGCCAGCCGACCATCAGCGCGAACGCCACGTGCATGGAGGGGACCGCGGCGTAGGGGTTGAACAGCGCGCTCATCGACGCGCTCGCGTGCGAGACGCGCACGCCGGTGAAGTCGGACACGCTGTCGATGAAGCCCCACTCGGGCATGAAGCGCGGCGGCGCGGTGGGGAACACGGTGTAGCCGACGAGCGCGATCGCCATCGCGATCATGAACATGTTGCGCACGAAGTAGAAGTTGCGGTTGTGGCGCAGGTACAGGTACAGCAGCGCGGCGAACGTGACGGACGTCTGCGCGTTCACGTACAGCCAGCTGGCGCCCACCATCACCACGTGGCTGCCCGACGCCCACGCCTGGATCGACGGCTCCACGAACAGGTGCAGCCCGCGCTCGATCGAGATCAGATCGCGCGCGTGGGCGAACGCCGCGTTGGCGTGCCCCTCGACGAGACCGCGCACGAGCCGGTAGGCGAAGTACGCGCACGCGAACAGCGATATCTGCCGTAGCGCGTCCAGCCAACCGTGCGGCAAGACGCGCGCCTGCAGGAGACGTGCGCGGGCGACCATCGATGTGAAGCCTAGACGATGGTCAGGAGCAGCGACTGCGGTGGCTGAAGATCCGCGCCGGTGAGAACCGGATCGCGACACGCAGATCGCCGGCGCGCCGCGCGCGCACCCGCGTCCAGTCTTCCGCGCCGCGTTCGACGCAGCCGCGCCCGCTGGCGAGCGCCCAGTAGGGCGTGAAGTGGACCCGCACGGTGTACGTGCCGGCGCGCGGCGCTAGGAGCGTGAAGGAGTCCGTGTCGAGCGCGCTCAGCAGCGCGGGCGGCTGGGCGAGGGGGCGCGCGTCGAGCACCGCGAACAGCCGCCAGTGCGGCGAGCTCCACACTTCGCGCAGGTACGCGGGCGCGCTTGCCACGAGGCGCGCCTCGGCCTTTGCGGAGTAGTCCGGCGGGGCGTCCGACAGCGCCACGTAGGAGACTGCCTCGCGGTCGAGCCACGCGCGGTAGTCGGCCGCGGTGGGCGGTTTGGATTCGTCGTAGAAGAGGGGGTTGCGGTGGCGGTCCAGCTGGCGCTCCCAGCCGCGCGCGAGCATCGCGTGCGGCGCCACCCACACCGCCTCCCAGTGGTCCGCGGTCGCGACGACCTCGATGCGCGCGGGGTGTGCCGGCGGGCGCCCGTAGTCGGTGCCGAGCGCGCTCAGCTCGGCGAGCAGCGGGGCGTAGTAGGAGGCGTGCACCGCGGGGTCCGACGCGGCGGCGGAGTAGTCCGCGACGGGCGCGTTGGCCTGCCAGTAGAGCAGCGCGGGGGCGAGCACGATCAGCGCGCGCGTGCGCCACGAGTGCAGCGTGCCGCCCGCGAACACGCACGCGGCGATCGGCCCCGTGGCGAGCGCGCCGAGCCGGTCCACGTTGCCGCCCACGGCGGTCGACAGCACGTAGGAGCCGATCAGCGCGAGGGCGTAGAGGGCGATGCCGATGCGCAACACGCGCTGACCGGGGCTCATCAGCGCGCCGACGGCGAGCACCGCCGCGAGCGCCGGATAGAACGCGGAGGCGACGAACGGCTGCGAGCCGCCTTCTGGGAACATGACCACGAGCAGGCCGATCGGCGCGAGCGAGGCGAGCGTGAGCGCACCCGGCCACACGCGCGCGGGACCGGCTATGGCCCACGCGAGGAACGCGAGCGCGAGGAACGCGCCCGCGACGGGGCTGGCGAGCGAGGCGAGCACGCTCAGCGCGAGCGCCGCGACGCGCCAGCCGCGCTGGGCGCTGACGAGCGCGCCGAGGCCGATCGCGAGGCCGAGGTCGAACGGCACGCGGCTGGAGAGCAGCGCGACGGACGCGCCGATCGCGAACCACGCGGCGGCGATGCGCGTGGAGCGCTCGGGGAAGCGCCCCGCGATCGCCGCGGCGAACAGCGCGGTCGCGACGGTCATCGACAGCGCTGCGAGCGGCTGCGGGCCGAGCAGCCAGCCGAGCGCGGGCGCGAGCAGCGAGTATGCGGGCAGGTGGTGTCCGCCGTACCAGGAGTTGTCCCACAGCGTGAAGCCCACGCGGCCGAACAGATTGCTGCGGTACGTGGCCGCCGCGAGGTCGGGGCTGGGCGGCGCGGCGATCAGGTAGACGACGCCGAGCGCGGCGGTGATCGTCCAGGCGGGCGCGCGGCGCGCGAGTCCCTTCACTCCGCGCCCAGGAACTCCACCAGCCGGTCGATCAGATCCGGACGGTCGAGCCACGGCCAGTGGCCCGCGTCGGGCAGCTCGAGCAGCTCGGCGTTGGGCAGCGCGCTCGCGTACTCGCCCCCGAAACGCGCGGGGAAGTACGGGTCCTTCATGCCCCACGCCACGAGCGCGGGCATCGCCAGGGAGCGCAGGCGCTCACCCGCCGCTTCGAGCACGTCGGAAGGCGAGCTGCGATACAGGCGCAGGATCGCGCGCTGGGTGCCTTCGTCGAAGTGATCCGTCACGCTCTTCAGCCACTCATCCGGCATCGGTCCGGGCGTCGCGTTCGACTCCCTGGAGAGCAGGCGCAGCACTGACCGGAACGTGAAGCCCATCGCCAGCTCGCCCAGCAGCGGCGTGCGCCAGATCCGCGCGGTGCGGTGCCAGCGGTAGCCGGGCAGGAACGGCACGGCGTTGACGATCGCGATGCGCTCCACGCGCTCGGGCAGACGCTGCGCGAACGCGAGGCCGACCGCGCCCCAGTCGTGCACCAGGAGCGTCACCCGCTCGACGCCGAGCTCGTCCAGGAAACGCTCGATGAAGCGGTCGTACTCGCCGATCGTGTACGTCAGGTTGCCGGGCTTGCCCGAGCGTCCAAAGCCGGGCAGGTCGGGCGCGAGGCCGCCGCTGCGCGCGAGAAAGCCGGTCCATTCGTCGGAGTTGTTGGGCACGCCGTGCAGATACAGCGGCACCGCCGCGTCCTCGTTGCCGGCGGGCGGCGGTGCGCTGCGCCAGAACACCGGCAGCCCGTCGATGTCGCGGTTGTTCTCGCTCACGTCGGGCACGGGGCGAGAATATAGGGGTCGCGGACGGCGGATACGGTGGTGTCGTGCCGAGTAGCTCGAAAGCGTGGAAGGCGCCCACCCGCGCGCGCGTGCTGCGCATCCGCGACCGCCTGCGCGAGGTCTACGGCATTCCGCTGATGGGCCCGCACGGCGATCCGATCGCTGAGCTGATCCTGACGGTGCTGTCGCAGTCGACCAACGACCGCAACCGCGACGTCGCGTACCTGCGCCTGCGCGAGCGCTTCTCCACGTGGGAGCACGTACGCGACGCGCCGGTCGCGGAGGTCGAGGAGGCGATCAGGCCGGGCGGGATCTCGAAGGTGAAGTCGGCGCGCATCCAGGCGATCCTGCGCGCGATCGCCGAGAACCCCGGCGGCCCGGAGGGCGACCTCCTGGGAGGAGCTCTCGCTCGACTGGATGGAGCACGCGCCGCTGGCGCAGGCGCGCGACTACCTCACCGCGCTGCCCGGGCGTCGGGCGCAAGACGGCCGCGTGTGTGCTGCTGTTCGCCTACGGCATGCGCGACGTGCCAGTCGACACGCACGTCTCGCGTGTGGGGATGCGCCTGGACGATCCTGCGCCCCGGCGCCCCCTTCGAGGTGCTGCACGACGAGATGCTCGCGCTCACCCCGCCGGGGCAGGAGCTGGAGCTGCACGTCAACCTGCTGCGTCACGGCCGGCGCACCTGCCACGCGCGCTCCCCGGCCTGCGAGGAGTGCGCGCTGGCGCGGATGTGTCCCAGCCGCAAGGACTTCGCCTGAGAGCGATCGGCAGCCGCGCCGATCCTGGTCCGGCAGCAGTTGTTTCAGCCGCGAGGCAGGACCGCGAACGCGATGACCGCGTAGTGCAGCGCGGCGGCGGCGATCACGAGCGCGTGGAAGACCTCGTGGTAGCCGAACACCCGCGGCGCGGGGTTGGGCCGCCCGCTGGCGTAGACGATCGCGCCGAGCGTGTAGAGCAGCCCGCCGCCCGCGAGCCCCGCGACGCCGAGCCAGCCGATCGCGCCCGGCAGCTCGCCGAACACCGCGACGGACACCCAGCCGAGCGCGAGGTACACGGCCGCGAACACCCACTTGGGGGCGTCGATCCACACGAGCTTGAAGATCACTCCGCCGAGCGCGCCCGCCCACACGACGATCAGGATCGTGTGTGCGAGGGCGCCTCTGAGCGCGAGCAGGGCGACGGGCGTGTAGGTGCCGGCGATCAGCACGAAGATCATCGAGTGGTCCAGCCGCCGCATCCAGCGTCGCGCGCTGGGGCGCCAGGTGACGCGGTGATACAGCGCGCTCGTGCCCAGCAGGGCGGACACTGCGACGGCGTAGATGCTCGCCGCGACCCGCGCGCGGCCGTCGGATGCGGCGAGGATCAGCGCGACGCCGCAGCCGAGCGAGACGAAGAACGCGTACTCGTGAGACACGCCGCGCAGCAGCGGCTTCGCCGGCGGCCCCTGGGGTACCAGGTTCATGTATGGAAGGTAGCGCGCTCGTGCGGCGCTGGCCAGGCCTTGAAGACGTACAGAAAATCTGCCACACTCTGACTCAGATTTTGTAAAGCGTCTCACAAGGAGCTTGTTCACATGGCCAAGACCATAGGTATCGATCTCGGCACGACGAATTCGTGCATGGCCGTGCTCGAGGGCGGTGAGCCCACCGTCATCGAGAACTCCGAGGGCGGTCGCACGACACCGTCGGTGGTCGCGTTCACGGCCTCCGGCGAGCGTCTCGTCGGCACGGTCGCCAAGCGCCAGGCCGTCACCAACCCGCAGAACACCGTCTTCTCGATCAAGCGCTTCATGGGCCGTAAGGAGGGCGAAGTCAAGGAGGAGGAGTCGATCGTCCCTTACAAGGTCGTCTCCGGCCCCAACGGCGACGCGCGTGTCGAAGTTGCCGGGGGCACCGCCGCCGAAGGCGGTGGTCAGCACTCCCCGCCGGAGATCAGCGCGATGATCCTGCAGAAGCTGAAGTCCGACGCGGAAGCGTATTTGGGCGAGGCGGTCGACTCGGCAGTCATCACGGTCCCGGCGTACTTCAACGACGACCAGCGTCAGGCGACGAAGGACGCTGGCAAGATCGCGGGCCTCGACGTCAAGCGCATCATCAACGAGCCCACCGCGGCGTCGCTGGCGTATGGCCTGGACAAGGAGTCAGACCAGACGATCCTCGTGTTCGATCTCGGCGGCGGGACGTTCGACGTGTCCGTGCTCGAGATCGGCGACGGTGTGTTCGAGGTCAAGTCCACAGCCGGTGACAACCACCTCGGCGGCGACAACTTCGACAAGGCGATCGTGGATTGGCTCGTCTCGGAGTTCAAGAAGTCGCAGGGCATCGACCTGTCTGCCGACCCGATGGCGCTGCAGCGTCTGTACGAGGCGGCTGAGAAGGCGAAGATCGAGCTGTCCACGACGCAGGAGACGCAGATCAACCTGCCGTTCATCACCGCGGACTCCTCGGGCCCGAAGCACCTCGACACGCGCGTCACGCGCGCCAAGCTCGCCGAGCTGACCTCAGACCTGCTCGACCGCGTGGTCGCGCCGGTGCGCCAGGCGATGGACGACGCGAAGAACAAGGGCGTGAAGGAGATCGACCACATCGTGCTCGTCGGCGGCATGACGCGCTCGCCGGCGGTCCAGGAGAAGGTCAAAGAGCTGACCGGCAAAGAGCCCCACCGCGGGGTCAACCCCGACGAGGTGGTCGCGGTCGGCGCGGCGATCCAGGCGGGTGTGCTCGCGGGCGACGTCAAGGACGTGCTGCTGCTGGACGTGACGCCGTTGACGCTCGGCATCGAGACCAAGGGCGGCGTGATGACGAAGCTGATCGAACGCAACACCACGATCCCGACACGCAAGGGCGAGGTCTTCTCCACGGCGGAGGACAACCAGCCGTCGGTCGAGATCCACGTGCTGCAGGGCGAGCGCGAGATGGCCCAGTACAACAAGTCGCTGGGGAAGTTCCAGCTCACCGGCATCCCGCCGGCGCCGCGCGGCATCCCGCAGATCGAGGTCGCGTTCGACATCGACGCGAACGGCATCCTGAACGTGTCCGCGAAGGATCTCGGCACGGGCAAGGAGCAGAAGATCGAGATCAAGGCCGGCTCGGGTCTGTCGGACGACGAAATCAAGAACATGGTCACCGACGCCGAGTCGCACGCCGAGGAGGACCGCAAAGCGCGCGAGCTGGCGGAGGCGCGCAACAACGCCGAGAACGCCGCCTACCAGGCCGAGAAACAGCTGGCCGACCTGGGCGACCAGGTGGACGCGGACTCCAAGGGCCGTATCGAGGAGGCGATCAAGGAGGTCCGCGAGGTGCTCGAGTCCGAGGACGCCGCCGAGATCAACGCCAAGGCGGAGACTCTGCAGACGGCGTTCCACGCGGTCTCCGAGGCGATGTACCAGCGCGCCCAGGAGGAGGCTGCGGCCGCGGCGCCCAACGGCGCGTCCGCCGACGGCGGCGAGTCCGCCTCAGACGATGAGGACGTGGTGGATGCCGAGGTCGTCGACGAGCCGAAGGCGTAGTGCGCGATGAGCGACACCGAGGAGACGGTCGAGGAGGCAGCCGACGCGCCGCTGCAGGATGGCGCGTCGGTTGACACCGAGGCTGCGGAGATCGAGGGCGACCTCGACGAGCTGGTCAAGACGGCGACCCAACGCGACGAATATCTGGCGCTGGCGCAGCGCACGCAGGCGGACTTCGAGAACTACCGCAAGCGCGTCGCGCGCGACGCGGCGGCAGCGCAGGAGCGCGGGACGACGAGCCTCGCCAAGGAGCTGTTGCCGGCGCTGGACAACCTCGACCGCGCGATCGCAGCGGCGGCCCAGGATGACCCGCTGTTGGAGGGCGTGCGCCTCGTGCGCTCGGAGCTCGCGGCGGCGCTCGCGCGCGCTGGCATCGAGTCGTTTTCGCCGCAGGGCGAGGCGTTCGACCCGGCGCTGCACGAGGCCGTGGCGACCGCCGAGCAACCCGAGGGCGGCGCGGCGAGTGGCACCGTCGTCGAGGTCTACCAGTCCGGATACAGGCTGCGGGACAGCATCATCCGTCCCGCCCGCGTGGTCGTGGCCGCATAGGGAAGGAACACCGAATGGCGACGCGACCGGACTACTACAAGACGCTCGGGGTCGAGAAGAAGGCGACCGCGGATGAGATCAAGAAGGCCTACCGCAAGCTCGCGCGCAAGTACCACCCCGACACCAACCCGGACGACAAGCAGGCGGAGGCGCGCTTCAAGGAGATCTCCCAGGCGCACGACGTGCTGGGCGACCCGGAGAAGCGCAAGCAGTACGACACCGGCTCGGGGCCGTTCGCGGCGGGCGGAGGGGCGGCCGGGCCTGGCTTCGGCGGCTTCGGCAACTTCGACTTCGACGCGTCCTCGATGGGCGACATCCTCTCCAATCTGTTCGGCGGCTCGGCCAGCGGACGGCGCGTTCGCACCAAGCCGCGCTCCGAAAGGGGCGCGGACCTCGAGGCGCAGGTGTCGATCACTTTCGACCAGGCGGTAGCGGGCGCGCAGGTGCCATTGCAGGTGCCGATGCACGACACGTGCAACACGTGCCGCGGCACGGGTGCGAAGCCCGGCACGACGCCGTCGGTGTGCCCGCGCTGCGAGGGTCGCGGCATCGAGACGCAGGGTCAGGGGATGTTCTCCATCTCCCAGCCGTGCTCGCGCTGCGGCGGGACCGGCACGGTCATCGAGGACCCCTGCCCGACGTGCCGCGGCAGCGGCGCGATCCGGACGGTGAAGAAACTGCGCGTGAACATCCCCGCGGGCGTGCGCGACGGCAGCCGCATCCGCCTCGCGGGCAAGGGCGAGCCGGGACGCCAGGGCGGCCCGGCGGGCGACCTGTACCTGGTCACGCACGTGACGCCGTCCTCGCTGTTCACGCGCAAGGGCGACAATCTCGAGGTGGAGGTGCCGCTGAGCATCCCCGAGGCGCTGCGCGGCGCGGAGGTGCAGGTGCCGACGCTGAACGGCACGAAGACGCTGCGTGTGCGCCCCGGCACCGCGCACGGCACCGTCCAGCGCCTGCGCGGCGAGGGACCGCCGCGGCTCGGCGCTGGCAAGTCCGGCAAAGGCGACATCCACTACCGCTTCGTGATCGACGTCCCGCACGATCTCAGCGAGGAGCAGCAGCAGGCGGTGGAGGAGCTGTCGAAGACGCTCGGCGGCGACCCGCGCGCGGGGCTGTTCGACGCGGCGAAGGGCGCGGCGAAGGAGTCCGGCGATGCAGCGTAGGGTGACCCGCATCGAGGTCGAGACCGACCGCGGCGTGTTCATGATCTCCGTCGCGGCGCAGCTGGCGAACCTCCACCCGCAGACGCTTCGCGTGTACGAGGCGCGCGGGCTGATCGAGCCGAAGCGCTCGTCCAAGGGCACGCGCCTGTACTCCCAGGACGACGTGGACAAGCTCAGGCGCATCCAGGAGATGACCGCCGAGCTGGGCCTCAACCTGGCGGGCGTCGAGCGGGTGCTGCGCCTGGAGGAGGAGATCGACGAGATGCACGAGCGCATCGAGGAGATCGAGGTGCAGGCGCTGCAGGCGCAGGTCCGCCTCGCGGAGGAGCTGGAGCAGGTGCGCCGCTCCTTTCGCGCGGAGCTGACCGTGCCCTACCGCGGCGGGCGCGAGCTCGTGCGCGCCGTCGACGCCCGTTCGCCGTTCAGGATCAAGCCGAAGAGAAGGTCAGATGACGCCGCCTAACGGAGGGACACCGCCCGCACAGGGCGCCCAGCCCCAGCAGGAGGAGCAGACGCCGCTGGAGCGCTTCGGGCGCGACCTGACCGAGACCGCGCAGCAGGGCAAGCTCGACCCGGTGATCGGGCGCGACGACGAGATCCGCCGCGTGATCCAGGTGCTGAGCAGGCGCACGAAGAACAACCCCGTGCTGATCGGCGAGCCCGGCGTGGGCAAGACAGCGATCGTGGAGGGCCTCGCGCAGCGCATCGTCGACGGCGACGTGCCGGAGACGCTGCGCGACAGGCGCGTGATCGCGCTCGACATGGGCGCGCTGATCGCCGGCGCGGCCTACCGCGGCGAGTTCGAGGAACGGCTGAAGGGCGTGCTGAAGGAAGTCTCCGAGGCGCAGGGCACGATCATCCTGTTCCTCGACGAGCTGCACACGATCGTCGGCGCGGGCGCCGCGCAGGGGTCCGTGGACGCGGCCAACCTGCTCAAGCCGATGCTCGCGCGCGGGGAACTGCGCTGCGTGGGCGCGACCACGCTGGACGAGTACCGCAAGCACATCGAGAAGGACGCCGCCCTGGAGCGCCGCTTCCAGCCGGTGACGGTGGGCGAGCCCTCGGTGCAGGACGCGATCGCGATCCTGCGCGGCCTGAAGGAGCGCTACGAGGTGCACCACAAGGTGCGCATCCAGGACAGCGCGCTGATCGCCGCGGCGACCCTGTCGCAGCGCTACATCGCCGACCGCTTCCTGCCCGACAAGGCGATCGACCTGGTGGACGAGGCGGCGTCGAAGATCCGCATCGAGATCGACTCGCTGCCGACGGAGATCGACGAGGTCGACCGCCGCATCATGCAGTTGGAGATCGAGCTGACTTCGCTGCGCAAGGAGAAGGACGCCCCGTCGAAGGAACGGCGCGAGGCGATCGAGCGCGAGCTGGTGGATCTGAAGGAGCGCTCGCGCACGATGAAGGAGCAGTGGCAGAAGGAGAAGGACGCGATCCAGGGCGTATCGGAGCTGAAGGAGCGCCTGGAGCAGGCGCGCATGGAAGCCGAACGCGCGGAGCGCGAAGCGAACCTGCAGCGCGCCGCGGAGCTGCGCTACGGCGAGATCCCGGAGCTGGAGAAGAAGCTCGCCGAGCACGAATCGGCGGAGCGCGAAGAGGCCGAGGACGGCGAGGCGCCGGTGTTCCTCAAGGAGGAGGTCGACGCGGAGGACGTCGCGGAGGTCGTGGCGCGCTGGACGGGCATCCCCGTCAGCCGTCTGCTGGAGGGAGAAACGGAGAAGCTCGTGCACATGGAGGAGCGCCTCCACGAACGCGTCGTCGGCCAGGACGAGGCGATCGAGGCGGTCGCGACCGCGCTGCGCCGCTCGCGCGCCGGGCTGCAGGACCCCGATCGCCCGATCGGCTCGTTCCTGTTCCTCGGCCCCACCGGCGTGGGCAAGACCGAGCTGGCGCGGGCGCTGGCGGAGTTCATGTTCGACTCCCAGGACGCGATGATCCGCATCGACATGTCGGAGTACATGGAGAAGCACTCCGTCTCACGGCTGCTCGGCGCGCCCCCCGGCTACGTGGGCTACGAAGAGGGCGGCCAGCTCACCGAGGCGGTCCGCCGCCGCCCCTACTCGGTGGTGCTGCTGGACGAGATCGAGAAGGCGCACGGCGACGTGTTCAACACGCTGCTGCAGGTGATGGACGACGGCCGCCTCACCGACGGCCAGGGTCGCACGGTGGACTTCAAGAACACCGTGCTCATCATGACCTCCAACTTGCCGGTCCCGTCGGGCCTTTCGGACACACAGGTGCGCGGCGCGCTGCTGGAGCACTTCAAGCCCGAGTTCATCAACCGCCTGGACGACATCGTGCGCTTCGAGTCGCTCACCCGCGAGCAGCTATCGGAGATCGTGGAGCTGCAGGTCGCGCGCGTGATCGAACGCGTCGCCGAGCGCGGCGTGACGCTGTCACTCACCGACACCGCCCGCGAGATGCTCGGCAACATGGGCTACGACCCAACCTACGGAGCTCGCCCGCTGCGTCGTGTGATCCAGAAGCAGCTCGTGGACCGCCTCGCGCTCGCGCTGCTGCAGGGCGATATCCGCAGCGGCGATTCGGTGAAGGTCGATACGCGCGAAGGGGAATTGGTGTTGGAGACGGGCGCCGAGCCGCAGGCAGCCTGAGCGCCCGTCCCCTCGATCCGCTGCTGCTAGCCGGTGACGCTGGCGTGCGCGCAGATCACCCAGACGTTGAACGTCTCGTCTTTCGTCGTGCTCGTGTTGTTGACAGCCGCTATGTATGCATTGTCGGTGTTGCCGGTGCCACTGCCTGCGATGAATCCCTCGTTGATGGCTTGGTTGGTCCCACCGCTGTCTTCCACTCCACCACCGATGGCGTGCATCCCTGAGGGGCAGACGGCATCGCCGAAGTTCTGTTCTTCGTGTTTGTTGGGTTCGGTTTCACCGCGCACGATCTGAACGCCGTTCAGTGCGTTGGCTGCGCTCGCCGTCGTGGCGTTGGTGGCATTGGTCGCGTTGGTGGCGTTCGTCGCGTTCGTTGCATTGGTCGCGTTCGTGGCGTTCGTCGCGTTCGCGGCGTTGGCAGCGGATGCCGCGCTGCCCGCAGACGCGGCAAATTGGACCGACAGCGTGGGCGCCTTGGCCTTGATCTCCCCGTCGGCGATCGACTTGACCTGCTTTTTCTGCTTCGAGTTCAGGCCCAACGTCTTGGACACGAACGCGACCGGGACGCTCGCGATGGAAGTGCCTCCAGCTGCCAGCACCAGCGCAACGATGGAGATCACAAGGGCCGGCGAGGTACGTCCTTTGAGCATTTGCATCATTGTTTCCACACCTTCCTGTTGGTATTCGGTCGAGACAGTCAAACCATACTTGTACTACCGATTCTTGGAATCCGGGGCGTACTTTTGTCGGCCGCGCGTGGCAGGGAAGAGCCGCATCGACGATGCGGCCAAGGAGGACACAGGCGGACGCGAACTGATATGGGCGTCCATTCTGCCTGGCGGCCGCCTCTCCCTCATGTAGCGTCCTCGCAAACCACCAATCAACACGATCAGAGGCCGCTGCAAGGGGTCCTGATGTATGAGGAGGCAGATGTCACAGCAAGAGAAGGGCGCCAATAAACGCCTGCGAGTACCCAGCCCAGCGATGGTTGTCGCGTTGCTGGCGCTGTTCTTTGCGCTCGGCGGCTCAGCGCTCGCC
Organism: uncultured Solirubrobacteraceae bacterium; assembly: GCA_963813055.1. Taxonomy (GTDB): domain Bacteria; phylum Actinomycetota; class Thermoleophilia; order Solirubrobacterales; family Solirubrobacteraceae; genus Palsa-744. The sequence continues at coordinate 175,224 of CAWEXM010000002.1, read as the reverse complement.
GCTAAGCACTACCTGCTGTCGAGCACGAAACAGATTGCTCCTTCGGTCTTGAAGAAGCTGAAGGGCAACGCCGGCGCCAAAGGACTGACGGGGCCGACTGGGGCGCAGGGGCCGGCAGGACCGCAGGGCGCACAGGGGGCTGCCGGCCAGAATCTGACTGCTCAGACGGTGCTGCCGTCAGGTCAATCCGAGTCTGGAACGTTCTCTGCTGGCGCTGGATATGACGCAGGCAAGAAAGGCGAAGAAAAAGAAAACTTCGGCTACATCGGGGCCGGGATCACATACGTACAGCCACTAGCCCACCCGATCGCCGAAAATCACATCATCGACATCAAATCGTCTGGTAGCACGACGAGTGAATGTCCTGGCGTGGGTAAAGCGCAAGCAGGTTACCTCTGTCTTTACAACTACATCTCGTTTGACGTAGAACCTGGGTACGGCTACTCGAACACGACAGAATTCAGCACCCCGTCACCGGGTGTGGTTCTGTATTGGGAAGTGTCGGGAGCGGGCGAAGCGTATGTAGGTGGCGAGTACACGGTCACCGCACCGTAGGAAGCCACTGAGCCAGTGGCGCTCGGGCTGTTCTGGGCCCGAGCGTCCACGCTCGTTCTCGCGTCCTTCCAGGCGCCGGCCGGCGCAGGGCTGGCGCAATGGCTCTCGATCGGGTAGAACCGCATCAAGGCGGTCGTATCGTCGCGGCCGGTCACTCGACGCCAACGCTTCGGAGGAGCCATGCCCACCTACATCATGCTCTCGACCCTCACCCCGGAGGGCGTGCAGACGGTCAAGAACAACCCGCAGCGGATTCAAGAGGTCAACAAGGAGGTCGAACAGCTCGGCGCGAAGGTGACGGCGCAGTGGGCGACGCTCGGCCACGTGGACTTCATCTCCGTGGTGGAGGCGCCGGACGAGGCGACGATGGCGCGCGTGTCGCTGGAGCTGGGCTCGCGCGGCACTGGCCGCTACGAGACGCTGTCGGCGATCCCGATCGCGGACTTCATCGCGTCGCTGTAGCGACGACGGCCAGGCTCGCGTGTCAGCCAGAGACGCGCGCGGGCGCGTATGCTCCAGTGCGTGACCGGACAAGACAGCGAGCCTCGCAAGCCCGCCGCCCAGGAGGGGCGTTCGGCGGGAACGTCGGGCATATCGCTCGTGCCCAAACCGATGGAGGAGGCCGAAGTACAGGCGCAGCTGGATGACATCGACGTGGATGCCCCGCGCGTGGGCATCGTGATGGGCTCGAAGAGCGACATGGAGACGATGGAGAAGGCCGCGAAGGAGCTGGAAGAGCGCGGCATCCTGCACGAGATGCGCGTGATGTCGGCGCACCGCGAGCCGGACGTGGTGGCGGAATACGCGAAGAACGCGCGCATGCGCGGCCTGCGGGTGATCATCGCGGGCGCGGGCATCTCCGCCGCGCTCCCAGGCGCGGTGGCTGCGCACACGGACCTGCCGGTGATCGGCGTGCCGCTGTCGGGGCGCCTGACCGCGGCGGGCGGCCTGGACTCGATCCTGTCGATCGTGCAGATGCCGCCGGGAGTGCCGGTTGCGTGCGTCGGCCTGGACAACCCGCGCAACGCGGCGATCCTCGCGGCGCAGATCCTGGGAGCATGATCGCCCGCTACAGCCGGCCCGAGTTCGCCGCGCTGTGGACGGACGAGGCGCGCATGGAGAGCTGGCGGCGGGTGGAGGTGGCGGCGTGCGAGGAGCTGCCGGCGCTGCTGGGCGATGGCGGGCCGGGCGAGCGGGAGCTGGAGGCGATCCGCGCGGCGAGCTTCACGGTGGAGGCGGTGAACGAGCGCGAGCGCACGACCGACCACGACATGGCGGCGTTCGTGGACGTGCTCGCGTCAAGCGCGGGCGAGGCGGGCCGCTGGATCCACTTCGGCCTGACCTCCTCGGACGTGCTGGACACGGCGCTGGCGCTGCAGCTGCATGCGGCAGGGCAGGCGATTGCGGCGGGCGCGCACGAGCTGGTGGACGCGCTGGCGAAGCGCGCGCGCGAGCACGCGGACACGCTGTGCGTGGGGCGCACGCATGGGGTGCACGCGGAGCCGACGACGTTCGGCATCAAGCTGGCGGGCTTCGCGTTCGAGGCGCACCGCAACGCGGTGCGACTGGATCGCGCGTTCGAGCAGGTGGCGGTGGGCGCGCTGTCGGGCGCGGTGGGCACGTACGCGGCGACGGCGCCGGAGTTCGAGAAGCGCGTGCTCGACCGCCTGGGACTCGCGCGCGAGGACGTCTCCACGCAGGTGGTGCCGCGCGACCGCCACGCGGAGCTGCTGAGCGCGATCGCGCTCGCGGGCGCGGGTCTGGAGCGCTTCGCCACAGAGCTGCGCCACCTGCAGCGCACGGAGGTGCGCGAGGCGCAGGAGCCGTTCCGCGCGGGCCAGAAGGGCTCCTCGGCGATGCCGCACAAGCGCAACCCGATCAAGAGCGAGCAGATCTCTGGCCTCGCGCGGGTGCTGCGCGGAAACGCGCAGGCGGCGCTGGAGAACGTGGCGCTGTGGCACGAGCGCGACATCTCGCACTCCTCGGTGGAGCGCATCATCCTCCCGGACTCCACGACGCTGCTGGACTATCTGCAGCACCGCACGATCGCGCTGGTGCGCGACATGACGGTGGACGCTGAGCGGATGCGCGTGAACCTGGAGCTGACGCACGGCGCGCTGTTCTCCCAGCGCGTGCTGCTGGCGCTCGTGGAGGGCGGCTCATCGCGCGACGACGCGTACCGCGCGACGCAGGAGCTGGCGCAGCGCGCGTGGGACGAGGGCACGCCATTGCGCGAGCTGCTCGTGGCGGACGAGCGCGCGAGCGCGCTGGACGTGGACGCGATCTTCGACTACTCCCACTACACGCGCCACGCCGCGGAGATCCTCGCGCGCCTCGACGAGATCGCGTGAGTTTCAGCCGGTCCGCGTTGCTAGCATCGCCCCACGTGACCCCCCTGCTCGCCGACCTGCCCCTCCTCGCCAGCGGGAAGGTGCGCGAGATGTACGAACTGCCGGCCATCGACGGGGCCGGGACGGCGGGCTCCCAGCGGCGCCTGCTGATGGTCGCGAGCGACCGCATCTCCACCTACGACGCGGTCCACCCGACGCCGATCCCGGACAAGGGCAAGGTGCTGACGGGCCTGTCGGTGTTCTGGTTCGAGAAGACGGGCCACATCGTGGCGAACCACCTTCTGTCGGCGACCGACGGTGTGCCGGAGTCCGAGCGCGGCCGCGCGCTGGTGGTGAAGGCGCTTGCGATGCTGCCGGTGGAGTGCGTGGTGCGCGGCTACATCACGGGCTCGGGCTGGAAGGACTATCAGGCGACGGGCAGCGTGTCGGGGATCGAGCTGCCGCCGGGCCTGCGCGAGTCGGAGCAGCTGCCGCAGCCGATCTTCACGCCGTCTACGAAGGCGGAGACGGGCCACGACGAGGCGATCGACTTCGAGCGCGCGGCGGAGCTGGTGGGCGACCGCGAGCTGATGCAGCGCGTGGCGGACGTGTCGATCGAGCTGTACTCGTTCGCGGCGGAGCACGCGCGCGCGCACGGCGTGATCCTGGCGGACACGAAGTTCGAGTTCGGGATCGACGAGAGCGACTCCGGCGAAGCCGCTGGTCATCGGCGACGAGGTGCTCACCCCGGACTCCTCGCGCTACTGGCCGGCGGACGGCTACGAGCCGGGTCGCGGCCAGCCGAGCTTCGACAAGCAGTACGTGCGCGACTGGGCGGCGGGCAGCGGCTGGGACAAGAAGCCGCCCGCCCCGGCGATCCCGGACGACGTGGTGGCGGGCACCCGCGCGCGCTACGTGGAGGCGTACGAGCGCATCACCGGCCAGCCGTTCCAAGCGTGGCTCGATCGCTCAGGTGCGACGGCTGGCGACAGCGCCGCCGGCGAATCAGCGTGAGGGCACGCGTACTGATCCGCCCGAAGTCGGGCATCCTCGACCCGCAGGGCGTTGCCGTGGAGCGTGCGCTCCCCGCGCTGGGCTTCGACGGCGTGGCGAACGTCCACATCGGCCGCCTGGTGGAGCTCGACGTGGAGGACCCATCGCAGCTGGAGTCGATGTGCGAGAAGCTCCTCGCGAACCCCCTCGTGGAGGACTACGAGATCCAGCTGCTCAGCTGAAGGGGCTCCGCGCAGATGCGCCCGACGATATGTGCATGTGCTAATGTAGGCGTATGTCATCCCCTTTGCTGACGCGCCGAACCCAGCTGCTGTTGGACGACGATTTGCACAGGCGTCTGCGTGAGATCGCGGCGCAGCGTGGCATCTCGATGGGTGCTCTCATCCGGGAGGCGATCGACGAGAAGCTCTCCAGCACCCAGGACGCCCGCGCACGGGCAATCGACAAACTGCTTGCTGCGGAGCTCATGCCCGTCGAGGACTGGTCGGTAATGAAGAAGCAGATGCTCGAGGACCGGTACGCCAGCGTTACGAAGCTCCTCGACGACTGAGGGGCAGGTGCGTCGTTTCCTCTTCGACACGGGCGTGTTCGTCCACGCGCTTGGCGGAGCACACGACTACCGCGAGCCGTGCCGAGCGATTCTGCTGGAGATGAGAGGCGGAGGGCTCGCAGGAGAGGTAAGTATCGAGTTGATCCATGAGTTTGCGTACGTACGGCTTAGGCAGAGGGTGACTCGGGCGGTTGCCGCTGAGTCGGCACGAGATGTCGCCAGCATGTGTCCGATTCACACCGTGGGGCGCGACGACATCGAGCGGGCTCTCGACTTGTGGACCGAGCACGAGCAACTCGACATGCGCGACGCGATCTTCGCCGCGCAGGCGCTCAACCGCGACATTGACGCGATACTCAGCCCCGACAGGGATTTCGACGGTATTCCGGGTCTGGAGCGCGTCGACCCCGCCGACTCGACTGCTGTGGCGACGCTGAAGTGAAGTTCGGCGTCCTCCAGTTCCCCGGAAGTCCTGCGATGAGGTCGACGCGCTGAACGCCGCGCGGCGCGTGGCGGACGCGGAGCTGATCTGGCACGGCGTCCGCGACCTGAAGGGCGCGGACGCGATCGTGGTGCCGGGCGGCTTCTCCTACGGCGACTACCTGCGCGCTGGGGCGATCGCTCGCTTCAGCCCGGCGATGGAGTCGGTGATCGCGTTCGCGAACGACGGCGGGCTGGTGCTGGGGATCTGCAACGGCTTTCAGGTGCTGTGCGAGGCGCGCCTGCTGCCGGGGGCGCTGCTGGGCAACGCGAACCTGCGCTTCACCTCACGGCAGGTGCAGCTGGAGGTGATCAACAGCGGCGGCTCGTTCACGCATGGGTGCGCGCTGGGCGAGCGGCTGTCGATCCCGGCGAAGCACGCGTGGGGGCGCTACCACGCTGACCCGGACACGCTCGCGGCGATGGATCGCGCGGGGCAGTTCGTGCTGCGCTACGCGCCGGGGGAGAACTTCAACGGCTCCGTGCACGACATCGCGGGCGTGTGCAACGAGCGCGGCAACGTGTTCGGCATGATGCCCCACCCGGAGCACGCGGTGGACGAGCTGACGGGCGGCTCGGCGGACGGGCTGAAGATCTTCCAGTCGATGCGCCTCGCGGTGGAGGGTGCGCGTGTCTGAGGTCGAGCAGCTGCCGGGCCTCGAGGACGCGCTCGCGTTGGGCCTGACCGCGAGCGAGTACGAGCTGGTGTGCGAGAAGCAGGGAGGGCAGGCGCCGAATCAGGTGGAGCTGGCGATGTACTCGCTGTTGTGGAGCGAGCACTGCGCCTACAAGCATTCTAAGAAGCTGCTTCGCAGCCTGCCGACTGAGGGCGAGGCCGTGGTCATGGGTCCGGGGGAGAACGCCGGCGCGGTGGACGTGGGCGACGGTCTCGTGTGCGCGTTCAAGGTCGAGTCGCACAACCACCCCAGCGCGGTGGAGCCGTTCCAGGGCGCGGCGACGGGCGTGGGCGGCATCCTGCGCGACATCTTCGCCATCGGCGCGCGCCCGATCGCGGTGCTCGATTCGCTGCGCTTCGGCGAGCCGGGCAGCGGGCGTGCAGGCGTGGGCGGCTCCGACGACGGGACCGGCCCGGGGGCCGCTGCGACCGGCTCCCGCGCGCGCTACCTGCTCGACGGCGCGGTGTCGGGGATCGGCCACTACGGCAATTCCATCGGCGTGCCCACCGTGGGAGGCGAGGTGTACTTCGAGGGCCCCTACGAGCAGAACTGCCTCGTCAACGCGATGGCGCTCGGCCTGGCGCCGCGCGAGCAGCTGATCCGCAGCGCCGCCGCGGGTCCGGGCAACGTGCTGATCCTGTTCGGCGCGTCCACCGGCCGCGACGGCATCGGCGGCGCGTCGGTGCTCGCATCAGCGGAGCTCGGCGACGCGGACGCGGACAAGCGCCCCACGGTGCAGGTGGGCGACCCGTTCGAGGAGAAGAAGCTGCTGGAGTGCTCGCTGGAGCTGCTCGCACGCGGCCTGATCGTCTCGCTGCAGGACCTCGGCGCCGCCGGCCTCACGTCCTCCGCGTCGGAGATGGCGTCCAAGGGTGAGGTCGGCATCGACATCGACGTCGCGCAGGTGCCGCTGCGCGAGCCGGCGCATGGAGCCGTTCGAGATTATGGTGAGCGAGTCCCAGGAGCGGATGCTGTGCGTGGTCGAGCCCGCGAACGTCGACGCGGTGATGGAGTTGTGCGAGAAGTGGGAGGTCAACGGCGCCGCGATCGGCGTCGTGACCGACAACGGGCGCATGCGCGTGCTTGACGACGGCGTGCTCGTGGGCGACATGCCCGTGCGCGCGCTCGTGGATGACTGCCCGCTGTATGACCTCGAGCCGGTCAAGCCCGCCGAGCCGATCTACCCCGCGCCCGCGGCAACGCCCGGCGTGTCGCTCGACGCGCCGCAGCGCGAGACGCTGCTCGCGCTGCTCGCGAGCCCCAACATCGCCTCGCGCCGCCCGCTGTTCGAGCAGTACGACTCGATTGTCCAATCCCGCACCGTGCGCCGCCCCGAGCAGGCGGACGCCGCCGTGCTCGTGCTCCCGGGCGAGGATCACGCCGCAGGCGATGCCCGCGCCGACGGCGCTCCTGGGCCTGCCGCAGCCGCCGGCGAGGAGCCCACCGGCGGCGGTCCCGCGCCGCTCGCGCGCGGCCGTCTCACCGACGGCGCTCGCGCGGCGCTCGCCGTGTCGATCGACTGCAACGGCCGCCGCGTCGCCGCGGACCCCTACCGCGGTGCGATCGAGGCGGTGCTGGAGTGCGCGGCGAACCTCGCGTGCGTCGGCGCGCACCCGCTCGGCACGACCAACAACCTCAACTTCGGCAACCCCGAGAAGCCGCACATCGCGTGGCAGCTGACCGAAGCGGTGCGCGGCCTCGGCGAGGCGTGCCGCGCGCTCGACGCGCCGATCGTCGGCGGCAACGTGTCGCTGTACAACGAGGGCGCCACCGCCGGCCCCATCTACCCCACGCCCGTGATCGGTATGGTCGGCCGCCTCCCCGACGCGCGCCGCGCCGGTCGTCTGGGCTTCACGCGCGAGGGCGATCGGATCGCGCTCGTCGGCCCGTTCTCCCCGGCGCTGGCGGCGAGCGAGCTGGCGAAGCTGCTCGGCCACGCGCTCCCCGACGGGCTGCCCGAGATCGACATCGACGCGATCCGCGCCGCGCACGCCGCGGTGCGCGACGCCGTGCGCGCGGGACGCCTCTCCAGCGCCCACGACATCGCCGAGGGCGGTCTCGCGGTCGCGCTCGCCGAGTGCTGCCTCGCGGGCGCGCTCGGCGCGCGGATCGAGCTGACGGATGAGATCTGGGAGACAGCGCCCGCCGACTCGTCCGGTGCCTCCGCTGCGACCGTCGCGCTGTTCGGCGAGGGCCCCGGCGGCTTCATCGTCAGCGGCCCCGCCGATGCGCTGCGCGAGCTGGGCGCCCAAACGCCCGTGCGCACGCTCGGCGCTGTGGGCGGCCAAACGCTCGAGATCACCCACTCGGGCGCCAATGTGAACATCAACGCAACGCTCGCCGAGCTGACCGACGCCCACAGCGCGCTCGCCGAGCTCTTCTAGATAAAGATGTCCTCAACCGGCCCTGCTAGCTTGTTGGGAATGCGTGACGGACCGCGCGATGAGTGCGGAGTCTTCGGTTTGTACGCCCCCGGTCACGAGGTGTCCAGGTTGTCGTACTTCGCCCTGTACGCGCTCCAGCACCGCGGCCAGGAGTCAGCCGGAATCGCCGCCGCCGACCGCGGCGGTCACATCATCACGCGCCGCGAGCTCGGGCTCGTCAACCAGGTGTTCACCGAGAACGACCTGCGCACGCTCGCCGGCGAGCTCGCGATCGGCCACGTGCGCTACTCCACCACCGGCTCCAACGCCTGGGAGAACTCCCAGCCGGTGCAGCGCTCCGAGGGCACCAACGGCTCCAAGCGCGAGGTCGCGCTCGCGCACAACGGCAACCTCATCAACGCCGTCGAGCTGCAGGAGGAGCTGCTCGAGCGCGGCGTCACGTTCAGCTCCACCTCCGACTCGGAGATCGTCGCCGCGATGATCGCCACGCACCCCGCCGAGCACGTCGAGGACGCCATCGCCGAGGTGTTGCCACGGCTGCGCGGCGCGTTCTCCATCGTCGTCATGACCAAGGACCGCGTCGTCGCGTTCCGCGACCCGCACGGCCTGCGCCCGCTCGCCATCGGCGCGATCGCGCCCGGCCCCGACGACGCCGACCAGGAGACCCGCTACTGCGCCTCGAGCGAGTCGTGCGCATTCGACATCATCGGCGCCAAATACCTCCGCGACGTCGAGCCCGGCGAGATCGTCACGCTCGGCGCCGACGGCCTTCAGAGCCGCATGGTCATGCCGGGCGAGCGGCGCGCGTTCTGCGTGTTCGAGTACATCTACTTCGCCCGCCCCGACTCGCGCATGAACGAGCAGGTGCTGCACCTCGCGCGCGGGCGCATGGGCGAGATCCTCTGGCGCGAGTCGCCCGTCGACGCGGACCTCGTCATCGCCGTCCCCGACTCCGGCAACCCCGCCGCGCGCGGCCTCGCGCGCGCCGCCGGGTTGCCCCAGGACGACGGCTTCGTCAAGAACCGCTACGTCGCGCGCACGTTCATCCAGCCCGGGCAGGAGCTGCGCAAGCACGGGCTGCGGCTCAAGTTCAACCCGCTGCCCGAGGTCATCGAGGGCAAGCGGCTGGTGGTCGTGGACGACTCGATCGTGCGCGGCAACACAACACGCCAGATCGTGCAGATGCTCCGTGACGCCGGCGCGAAGGAGATCCACATGCGCATCTCCGCGCCGCCCATCAAGCACCCTTGCCACTACGGCATCGACATGTCCACGCGCGAGGAGATGATCGCCCACGGGCGCACCACCGAGCAGATCGCCGCGGAGCTCGGCTGCGACTCGCTGCACTACCTCTCGCTCGAGGGCGTGTACGAGGCGGTGCGCGGCAAGCCCGCCACGCACTGCGATGCGTGCTTCAGCGGCAACTATCCGCTCGCCGGCAGCGACGGGGCCGCCGGCAAGTACTCGCTGGAGGACGGCCCCGTCCTGCCGCTCGTCAGCGCCTGACAAGCGCTAGATGAAGTGGTAGTCGCGGGCGCCTGACGCGTCGTTGTGGCGGTTGTTGTACGGCCGGTGCGAGATCAGCACGCCGTCGCGCTCCGAGCGCAGCCCGTAGCCGAGCGCCGCGACGATGGTGAGGGTGACGATTATGGATGCAAACATGGCTCTTCCTATGAGTCCGATTACCAGGACTCTCCACCCTGGGAATCATTCAAGCTCATGACGCGGGCGCGCTCTGTGCGTTGGGTCACTCGACTTCGCCGAATTGTGTCGTGACCCGACGACATCGGTGCCGGATAACCGCGCCATGTCGCAACTGTGTCCGGCTTTCCGACGGAAATACGCTATACTGACCGAGTTATGACCGCAGAGCACGACAGCATTACGACAAAGGGAGGATCGTTGTCGGGACTCGTTCTTGATCGGAATCCGGAGCAGCAAGAACTCGCTGACCTGGAGCGACGAATCAGCGAAGGTCTAACAAGGCTGCGCGAGGCGATTGAGGCGGCCGGTCCGGCCGTCCAGGACGCAGTCGATCCTGCATACGCAAAACGATGGATTGAGACGGCACGGCGACTGTCCGTGCAGCTCAGCAACGACCTTCCGCCTCAACTTGAGCCAGAGGCCGTGGCTGAGATCCGAAAGATCATCATCAACCTGCTCGCCGCCCTTCAAGAGTCTGACGAGGCCCGGCCGCTCGATGCGCTCGACCGGTTCTTCGTCGACTCTGAGGCCATACGCCACATCGTGCGCGATGCGCTTGACGAGCACGCCGGGTGCCGCGACGACGACGCTCGACCACTTGTGGCTTACCTACAGCAGGCGCTCCCCCGCGTCACCCAGGCGGATCAAGCGCGCATAGCCGGCGTTTCGACCCGTCATCTACAGCGTCTGGGCAAGGAAGGCGGTAAGCCTCCGTATCAGCTGGTCTTGGCGGTCCGCTTGGTGCGGCTACTTCGCCACGTATGGAACCCGGAGGGGGTCGTCGCCTGGTTCCACAGGGAGCGGACGGAACTCGACGGTCACGCCCCAATCGACCTCGCGGGCGAGCCGGGCTTTGAAAGGGCCCTCGTGCGCTTGGCGAGACAAGGGAGAGCGGGGCATGGCGCCTGAGCCAGAAAAGATCTCAATCGAACGACAGATTGCACACCGCTACTCCAGCTACGACACACCGTTCTGGGTGCGCGATAACAGCCAGGCGGGCCGCTGGCATCGCCCTGGCGACGGGCCGACTCAATACCTATCGCTGAGCACCGACGGCGCTTGGGCAGAGCTGATCCGCAACGAGGAGCTACGCGTCGAGGACGAGGTCGCGATGGTTAGCGTTTCCATGTGGGCGGTCCTCATTGAGGAAGGAGTGATCGCCAACTACTCGACCTTCGAGCAGGCAGAACGATCTGGCTTTGACCCGGCAGCGCTCGTCTCCGAGAATTACGAACGATGCCAGAGCGAGGGCGCGAGGCTTCGTAAAGAAGGATTCTCAGGCGTCATTTCTCCGAGCGCTGCATTGCCTGGAGCATTGAACGTAACGCTGTTCGGTGCCCGGATGATGTCGACCTGGGATCGGCCGAAGTTTCTCGCGTCGTCTATCCCCGCAACGATCATTACAAAGGGCGCGCCGCCACCGGGCCTGCTGTTGAGGGTTCGGCATCTTGGTGCCCCGCACAGTGGGCTGGTCGAGCATCTGGCGAACCGGGTCGTGCAGCCCATGGCCGATCCCGATCAACGGGGCGCCGCCGGTACGTGACTTCATAGCCATAGCTCGGGGTTCGTCCAATGGCAAGACGCACGGCCGTTCAACCGTGTTATCTCGGTTCGATTCCGAGGCCCCGAGCTATGGCTATGTGCCGTTTCTTCCGATAGAGTCCTGGTTGAACGGCCGTGCGTCTTGCAAACCTTCGGGCCAGCAAGATTGCTTGGCGAAGGGTCCGTCGAAAGGCGGACCCTTCGTCGTCTAGAGGCCCGGTGGCCTACGGTCTCTCATTCTCGCGATTCGGACTTCACGGTAGCTTCCCACTTGTCGGGCTGGTCACAGCTATCGTGCGGGCGGCGTGACTGACAGACTTCCAATCGCCGTGCTGGTCTCCGGGACCGGCACCAACCTAGGGGCGCTGCTGGAGACAGTCCATGGGGCCGAGGCGGAGATCGTGGGGGTGGCTTCGAGCGTCGCCGGCGTGCGGGCACTCGAGCTGGCCGATGCGGCAGGCGTGCCCACGGCTGTGTTTGCTCGCGGCGATTACCCCGACCGTGGTACGCGCGACGATGCGCTTGCCGACTGGATCGCAGAGCGCGACGCGCGGGTGGTCGTGCTCGCCGGCTACATGGAGCTGCTCGGAGCGCGCTTCCTCGATCGCTTCCCCCGCGGCGTCGTCAACGTGCACCCCTCGCTGCTGCCCGCCTTTCCCGGCCTCGCCGCCATCGAGCAGGCGCTCGCGTACGGCGTGAAGGTGTTCGGCGTCACCGTCCACTTCGTCGACGCCGGCGTGGATTCAGGGCCCGTGATCCTGCAGCGCGCCGTCGAGCTGCCCGACGCGCGCGAGCCAGACCAAGTGCTCGCCGCGCTGCGCCCGCTCGAGCACGCGCTGCTGCCGCAGGCCGTGCGGCTGCTCGCGCGCGACGCGCTGCACGCCGATCCCGACAACCCGCGCCGGCAACTCGCCGATCTGGGCGCGCTCACCGCGGGCGACGGATAGGCTCGCGCCCATGGCCCCAGACGGCGAGAACACAGCCGGCATCGAGCGCGCCGCGCCCGGCGAGGTGCGCTTGCGCAGGGCGCTGCTGTCGGTCTCCGACAAGCGCGGCATCGTCGATTTCGCCCGCGGGCTGGTCGAGCTGGGCGTGGAGATCGTCTCCACCGGCGGCACCTCGCGCGAGCTCAAGGGCGCGGGCATCGCGGTGCGCTCGATCGAGGACTTCACCGGCTTTCCCGAGATCATGGACGGACGCGTCAAGACGCTCCATCCGCGCCTCTACGCGGGGCTGCTCGCGCGGCGCGATCAGGATTCGCACCTCAGCGCCGCCGACGCGCAGGGGATCGAGCAGGTGGACCTCGTGTGCGTGAACCTCTACCCGTTCGAGCAGACCGTCGCGCGCGGCGACGCCAGCGAGGATGAGATCGTCGAGAACATCGACATCGGCGGGCCCACGATGATCCGCGCCGCCGCCAAGAACGCGCCCTTCTCCGCCGTTGTCGTCGAGCCTGGGGACTACGAGCGTGTGCTCGGCGAGCTGCGCTCCTCCGATGGGCGGCTGTCGCTCGGCACGCGCAAGGGGCTCGCAGCGAAGGCGTTCGCGTGCACCGCGCGCTACGACGCCGCGATCTCCACGTGGTTCGCCGCGCGCACGCACGAGGGCTTCCCGCCCACGTGGACGGATGCCTACGGGAAGGTCTCAGACCTGCGCTACGGCGAGAACCCACACCAGCAGGCCGCGTACTACGCGCGCGTGGGTGCGCCCACGCACCTGCTCGCCGGGGTGGAGCAGCTGCACGGCAAGGAGCTGTCGTTCAACAATCTGCTCGACCTGTCATCCGCGCGCGAGCTCGTCGAAGGGCTGGACGGCGCCGCGTGCGCGATCGTCAAGCACAACAACCCCTGTGGCTGCGCCGCCGGCGCCACCGGCCAGGCGGCCTACGAACGTGCCTTCGCGTGCGACCCGCAGAGCGCCTACGGCGGGGTCATCGCCGTCAACCGGCCGGTCGACGCAGCGTTCGCTACGGAGCTCGCGAAGCAGTTCATCGAGGTGCTGCTCGCGCCCGCGTATGACGCCGACGCGCTCGAGCTGCTGCAGGTGAAGAAGAACGTGCGCCTGCTGCGATTGAGCGACTGGCCCGAGCCGAGCACCGAGGTCGAAGGCAAGGGCGTGCTCGGCGGCATGCTCGTGCAGACGCGCGACGTCGTCTCCGAGACGCGCGGGGAGATGCGCGCGGCCGGCGCGAGCGAGCCGAGCGAGGCGCAGTGGCAGGCGCTCGAGTTCGCCTGGCGCGTGTGCCGCCACGTGCGCTCCAACGCGATCGTCATCGCCGCGGGCGACGGCGCCGGCGGCTGCGCCACGATCGGCATCGGCGCGGGGCAGATGAGCCGCGTCGACGCCGTGCGCATCGCGATCGAGAAGGCGCAGGCGTTCCAGCCGCAGCTGCTGTCCGGCGCGGTGCTCGCCTCCGACGCGTTCTTCCCCTTCGCCGATGGGCCGCAGCTCGCCATCGACGCGGGCGTCGCCGCGATCGTCCAGCCCGGCGGCTCCGTGCGCGACGAGGAAGTCGTCGCCGCCGTCGACGCTGCGGGCGTCGCCATGGTCTTCACCGACCGCCGCCACTTCCGCCACTAGCCCTCGTCTCTTGTGGCCCCGACAGGGAGGGACTTGAAGAAACGGTTCTAACGATATATCGTGATGGTTCTTAGATAGCTCAAGATATGGAGTAGATATGTTTTCTCATCACGTTCACTCGACAGGCGCGAAGCCCGGCTGCAGGCCCGGACGCCACGGTGGCCTGGGCGAGCACGCGCGCCACTTCGCGCCCGGCCCGCGCGGCGAGTTCGGCCCCTTCGGCGGTCACCGCGGCGGCCCGCGAGGCCGCGGGCGCAAGGCGCGCCGCGGCGACATCCGCACCGCGGCGCTGCTGCTGCTCGCGGAGGAGCCGCGCAACGGCTACCAGCTCATGCAGGAGGTCCAGGAGCGCAGCGCAGACGTGTGGAGCCCGAGCCCCGGCTCGGTGTACCCCGCGCTCGCGCAAATGGAGGACGAGGGCCTGATCCACTCGGTCGAGCAGGACGGGCGCAAGCTGTTCGCGCTCACCGACGCCGGCCGCGAGGTGCTCGACGCGCGCGGCGCCGATCGTCCCGCCCCGTGGGACGAGATGGGCGAGGAGTACAGCAACGACGCGCACGCGCTCGGCAAGCTCATGCGCGAGGTCGCGTTCGCGTTCGCGCAGGTCATGCGCACGGGCAGCGAGAGCCAGATCAAGAGCGCGCGCGACGTGCTCGCGTCGACCCGCCGCGACCTCTACCGCATCCTCGCGGATGGAGACGCCGCGGAGGACGAGGGCACCGCGAAGGCCTGAGCGCACCGGGATGGCGCGCCCGGCGCTCGCCGCGGGCGCGCCATCCTGTTAGGGTCGCGCCATGGCTGCGCTCGGCCCCGACACGCCAGCACTCGAGCTCGCCGCGGCGCTTCGCGCCCGCGAGCTCTCCGCGGTCGAGTTGCTCGACTCCTGTCTCGCGGCCGTGGACGCGCTCAACCCGCAGTTGAACGCGGTCATCTGGCGTAACGACGAGGATGCGCGCGCCGCGGCGGCCGACGCCGACCGGCGCCTCGCGGCGGGGGAGAGCGCGCCGTTCTTGGGGGTGCCACTGCCGATCAAGGACCTCACGCCCGTCGCCGGCTGGCCCGTCACGTATGGCTCAAACGGCGCGCCCGCGGGACCGAGCGAGGAGAGCGAGCTGGTCGTGGACGCGCTCGCACGCGCGGGCTTCGTGCTGTGCGGGCGCACGAACACGCCCGAGTTCGGCGTGATCACCGTCGCGGAGAACAGCCGCTATGGAATCTCCCGCAACCCCTGGGACCTCGACCGCTCGCCGGGTGGGTCGAGCGGCGGCGCGGCCGCGGCGGTCGCCGGGGGCATGTTCCCGATCGCGCACGCCAACGACGGCGGCGGCTCGATCCGCATCCCCGCCTCCTACTGCGGCCTCGTCGGCCTGAAGACCAGCCGCGGACGCATCCCGCGCCTCGCGCAGAGCTGGCTCGGCGCGGTCGTGGAGGGCGTCGTCGCGCGCACCGTCGCCGACTCCGCCGCGGTGCTCGACGCGATCGCCAGCTTCGACCCGTGCGCGTGGTACAACGCGCCCGCCCCCGGCCGGCCGTTCGCGGAGGAGGTCGGGGCGGCCGTGGCTCCGCTGCGGATCGGCCTGATGGCGCAGGCGCCGCTCGGCATCCCCACCGCCGAGGAGTGCGTCGCAGCCGCGCGCTCCGCCGCGGCGCTGCTGGAGGAGCTGGGCCACTCGGTGGAGGAGGTAGACGTGCCGACGATCTCCGAAGAGATGGTGCCGCCGTTCATCGCCCTCACGCAGGGCGGCCTCGCGGACTACGAGGGCGTGGACTGGTCGAAGGTGGAGCCGCACATCGTCCACCAGCGCGCGCTCGCGGGCGAGGCGGGCGCGTATGACTACGTGCTCGCGGGGCGCACGCTGGAGCTGCTCAGCCGCCGCGAGGTGGCGCGCTGGGGCAGGGACTTCGACGTGCTGCTCACGCCCACCTCCGCCATCCTGCCGCCCGCCGCGGGCTCGGTGATGGAGGCCCAGCACGCGGCGCCCGACCAGCCGGTGTTCGACGTCGTGGCGAGCGTGTCGATGACCGCGTTCTGCAACGTCAGCGGTCTGCCCGCGGTGAGTCTGCCGCTGCACTCGACGGAGGAGGGCGTGCCGGTTGGCGTGCAGCTGACGGCCGGTCCGTGGCAGGAGGCGCAACTGATCGCGCTCTCCGCACAGCTCGAAGCGGCGCGGCCGTGGGCCGATCGCCGCCCGCAGCTGAGCGTAAACGCCTAGACATTCCACATTTTTCGCCAAATGCAGTGAGTTGTCTGTAGAACAAAGCGCTGCCAGACAGCAGGCTGCTGTTCGATGGGCGCCTACACCGCCGAGCGAGCAGCGCTTCTGGAACAGTTCGCAGCGCGCCTGCGCGAGCTGCGCAAGGCCAACTACCCATCCCAGGAAGGCCTCGCCGACGCCGCCAAACTGCACCGCACGCAGATCGGCTCGCTCGAGCAGGGCAAGCGCGAGCCCGGCCTGCTCACGCTGCTGATCCTCGCCAAGACTTTCAACATCACCATCGACGAGCTAGTCAAGGGCGTGTCTGTGCCGAAAGAGCGCCGGCCGCCGCCGAGCAAGCGGGGCGGTACGCGGGGGTGAGGCGCGATGCTGCTTGCGCCCGGACTCGTTTCACCCAGGCGCTTCAGCTGTTGACGAGGATTCCTGCTCGGCCTCTTCACCCATTTGCGCCTTCGGACGTGGTGGATGCGCCCTAGTGAGAGGAGTCGCCAGTGATTGCGACGAGGGCTGCAGCGCCTTCCTTCAGTATCGGTATGTATCCTCGAATATATGTGCGATCCGAATCAGACAGCGTCTGATCCTGCCGTTCGTAGGCGGCTGCGACAACATCGTGTATCACAGCATCAGCCTTAGTCACGCTCGCCATCGCGCTAGTGGAAAGCTCTGCCGCGATCAAGCTCCGATCGTCAAGCGAGGGTAGTTCAAAGAACACGTTTTCGTCACGACTTGGCCAGATATCAGCCTTTTCGTCGTCTTCAAGCACATTTGCGGCCTCTTCGAGATCCTCCTTGTAGACCCGCGCCACTCCGCGTGCTTTCTGACGGCTCTGTCGTTCTTCATTAGCGCGTGCATCACTGAAAATCGAACGCTCACCAACATACCCAATCCCAGCACCAAGCATGCCGCTCAGCAGGCCAGTTATGGCAAGAATTACGACTGTCTTTCGTTCATCCATGCATGCGGCCTAACATAGCGTCCTGGAGAATGACAGCTAACTCGACCATCGCAGTACGAAGGACTATGGTCATTCGGACAGCGGCACTTTACCAGGAGTGCTGATCCCGCCGCTCGAGATATGCCGCGCGGTGAGTCGGCTCGCATAGCTGGTGAAGTCGATTGGCTCGGCAGTCAAGTAGACATAATGGGCTTGGCGCGCACGGTCTTGGGAGGTGCCGAGCTGAGGGGTGGTTGCTCCCGTGCAGGCCCGCATCGAAGGCGGGCGCAGCGAGGCGCATCAATGGGCCAGATAGCCGCCCAGGACGCAGACGAGTTCCCATAAGACAAAGTTGATGCCCCGTGCGGGACTCGAACCCGCCCCACCGGATTAAAAGTCCGGCGCTCTACCAGATGAGCTAACGGGGCCTTGCGCGCGACAGTCTGGCAGACCAGGACCGCGCGTGGCGGCCCTGGCCCGCTCAAACCCGCGGGATCTGGCAGAACGCGTGTCTCTAGCCGAACGCCACGGTAGTGCGCGCGCTGAAGGTGCGCCCGCCGACCGCCGCGAACGACACCCTGAGCGCAAACCGCTGGCGTCGGCCATGCGCGCGCAGGGATGCAGCGGCGGCCTTCGTGAGCGAGGCCCGCAGCGTCACGCGCTCGGCCCTCGACGCCTGCCTCCTGAGCGACCTCAGCCCGTGGCCGGTCACGGCGAGCGTGCCCGCGCCGGAGACCTGGACGAGCAGCGTGACCACGTGCCCGCGCACGTGTCGGCTGAGGATTCTGACCTTGGCCAGGCTCGCCAGCGACGCGCCCGCCGAGGAGATCGGGCTTGGCGGGGCGAGCGCGTTGACGACGACCGTCGTCGCGCCGCTCGTCCCGGGAGCGCCGCTGCCACCCGAGTCTCCACCTGCGCCTCCCGAGCCGCCTGTGCCCCCAGAGCCACCGCCCGATCCGCCAGCGGGTTCTTCTTCTGGCGTGGGTGTTATGACGCCGAGCGCCAGGCCTTCGACGCCTTTCAGCACGCCCAGGGTCTTGCCGTTGCTGAGCGGCGCAGTCAGCGCGAGCGCTCCCGCGGGCAGCTGTGTGGTGGTCTTGCCGAACGCTTCCACGAGACCTTCGGGAGTGGTGCCGAGCTGGCCGGCGAGTTCTTCGACCGTGCCCATGCCGACCGGTTCGCCCGTGAGCGTGGTGCCGAGCAGCGTTGCGAGCTGTTCGCCGTTCACCGACGCGAGGATCTGTTCTATCAGCTGTTTGGGTTCGGGCGAGGTGCCCAGCAGTTCACCGAGCAACTGGGTGGCTTCGGGGCTGCCGAGCCCAGAGGCCAGCAGCGAGGTGAGACTTTCGCCTTTGAGCAGGCCCAGCAGTTCGAGCGGCGAGAGGATTTCCTGCAACTGGCCTTCCAGGCTGGCGACGAGTTCGGTCGGGTTGCTCACCTGGGCGAGCGTGCCGCCTTTGCCGGCGAGAGTTTCGATCGCTTCGGTCAGCGCTTCCTGAAGCTGGCCCGCGGGAAGCGTGGACAGGCCCGGCAGTTGTGCCAGCAGTTCGCCCAACTGCACGGTGTTGAGATCTTCCAACGGAACATTCGACAGGACTTCCTGCACTTCAGCCGGCGGCAGCGTCACCACTTCGGCCGCGTTGGCGGATGGCGCACGCAGACTCCCGACGACAAGTACTGCGAACAGGATGGCTATGGCTGTTCCGCAAGTGCGCGAGAGTGCCCCCTTGGAAATCCATACGGATGGTACACACATGGAATGCTCTCCTCTGTTAGGACGATCTTGCCCTCATTCGTCCCCTTATACGAAGAAGTTCAACCCAATCAAATGAACATCGTATGAACGGCTAGTCCGTCCGTCCAAGGCTAATGCGCTGCATAAAGGCGACTACGGCTGTTCGGCAGCGGCCGCGCGCAGCAGCTCGTCGATGCGCGTGAGCTTCACGCGCGGTCTGCCCGCCGGCTCGCCGAGCGCGCGCTCGTGGCGGTCGATCGACTGCCAGCCGGCGTACGTCACGAGCTCTGGCTGGCGTGTGCGCAGCAGCGCGTCGACCGACTCCGCGTCGGGTTCGCCGGGCTCGTTCGTGGCGGTTGGGCTCGGGGCCGAGCCGTTGGCCCCCGCGAGCGCGAGATCGGCGAGCATCGCATCGACCGTCTCCTGCGCGTCGCGCTTGTTCGTGCCGATCACGCCCGACGGACCGCGCTTGATCCAGCCGACGACGTACTCGCCCGGGAGCTGCTCTCCGCCCTGAGCGTCGAGCACGCGGCCGGCGTCGTTGGGGATCACCGCGGCGCGCTCGTCGAACGGCACGCCCGGCAGGGCGATGCCTCGGTAGCCGATCGCACGAAACGCCAGGCCCGCGGCGATCGTCTCGCGCTCCTGTGTGGGCTGGGCGCGCAAACCGCCGCCCGAGCCGGGCACGAGCTCGTTGCGAACGAACTCCACCGCGCCGAGACGGCCGTGCTCGTCGGCGTGCAACTGGACGGGCGAGAGCAGGAAGCGCAGCACGACCCGCTTGCTGTGACCGGCCGGCGGGCGGGCGGCGTAGGAGCGCAGGATCTCCACGTTGCGCCGCGCGGTCGCATCTTCCTCGGCGCCTGCGTCGTGGACGGCGAGCGCGCGCTCGAGCTCGTCCGGATCGACGATCACGTCCGCGTCCGCCAGCTCGCCAAGCTCGAGCAGCTCGGGGTTCGTGAACGCTGCCTGCGCGGGGCCCCGGCGCCCGACGACGACGACCTCGCGCACGCGGCTGTCCGCGAGCACCTCCAGCGCGTGGTCGGCGGTGTCGGTCGGCGCGAGCTCGGCGGGCGCGAGCACGAGCATCCGCGCGACGTCGATCGCCACGTTGCCGTTGCCGATCACCACCGCGCGCTCGGCCGACAGGAGGTCGACCTCGAGGTCGGTGTGGTCGGGGTGGCCGTTGTACCAGCCGACGAACTCCGTCGCCGCGTGCGAGCCGGGGAGCTCTTCGCCGGGAATGCCGAGCGGCCGGTCCGACGGCGAACCGGTCGCGTAGACGATCGCGTGGTAGCGCTCCAGCAGCTCCTCGCGCGAGACGTGATCGCCGAAGGTGATGTTTCCGAAGTAGCGAAAGCGCGGGTGCGCGGCCGTCTTCTCGTACACGCGCGTGACGGACTTGATCTTCGGATGGTCCGGCGCGACCCCCGAGCGGACGAGCCCCCACGGCGTGGGCAGCCGCTCGAGCATGTCCACCTCGATCCGTTCGGCGGGATCCTTCAGCAGGTGTCCCGCGGCGTAGAAGCCAGCGGGGCCCGAGCCGATCACGGCGATGCGGATGGGGTTCTCGTCGGTCATTCGGCGGCGGCGAAAATTAGTGAAGGCGATCCTGGGACGGTCGATGGGCGCGGCCCGACTCGAACGGGCGACCCCCTCGGTGTAAACGAGGTGCTCTAGCCAACTGAGCTACGCGCCCCCGTTGGGGAACACAAGGCTAGCGTGACTGGGACTGACTGCCGGGGCGAGCCGCGCGTGCAAAGCTTTGGAGCATGGGGCGAGTGGGGCGGATCGCAGCATGGTCGGGTGGGGCGGTTGTGCTGGTGCTCGTGCTCGCGCAGCTGCTGCTCCCGCGGATCGCCGCCAGCGTGGTCTCCTCGCGCGTCGGGCGCTACGGCAAGGTGGAAAGCGTGAGCGTGCACGCATGGCCGGCCCTGAAGCTGGCGTGGGGGAGCGTCGACTCGATCCGCGTGCGCGCGAGGAGCCTCACGATGAGCTCCGCTCAGGCGGCGAAGCTGCTGTGGGAAGCGCACGGGGTGGCGCGCATGGACCTGTCCGCGCAGCGCGTCCACGTGGGGCGGCTGCGGCTGAGCGACGCGACGCTCAGCAAGCGCGGCGATCAGCTCTCCGCGAGCGGCAGCGCGAGCGAAGCGGACGCCAAAGCGGCGCTGCCGGTGAACATGGACATGCGGCTGCTGCGCAGCGAACACGGCGAGGTGGAAGTGCTCGCCAGCGGCGGGCTGTTCGGCGTGGGAGCGTCCGTCAACGCGGTCGCCCAGGCGAGCGGCGGCAAGCTCGTGGTGCACCCGCTGGGGTTCCTCGTCAGCGGATTCCGCCTGACGCTGTTCGCCGATCCGCACGTGTACGTGGAGGGCGTGGGCGCGAGCGTGGAGGCGCGCGAACCGACGAGCTACCGGCTGAGCATGACCGCGCGGCTGCGCTGACTCAGGCGGCGGCGGACAGGTCCGCCACGGGCGCGGCGGCGCGCGGCATGACGACCGCTGGGAGGCCGTCCTTGGGGCTGATGGTGGGCATCTGGCGGATGCTCATGCGGAAGTTCTCCGGTACGGACAGCGTGCAGCGCGAGAGGATCAACGTGGCGATGGCGCGCACCTCTAGCTGGCCGAAGCGCATGCCGATGCACGTGCGCGAGCCGCCGCCGAAGGGGACGTACGCGCCCTTGGGCAGCGCCGCGCGCGCCTCGGGCGTGAAGCGCTCGGGGCGAAACTCCTCCGGCTCGGGGAACACCTCGGGGAGGTGGTGCGATGCCCACGAGCAGTAGTTCACGAACGCGCGCCCCGGGACGGTGCGCCCTTCGAACTCAAACGCCTCCACGGAGCGTCGCGGGCCGATCCACGCGGGCGGGTACTTGCGCAGCGTCTCATCCAGCACCAGCTCCAGCTCCGTCAGCTCGCCCGACATCAGCTGCGCCGCGCTCGGCCGCCCGCCCTCGAGCTTCGCGTCCTGCTCGGCGATCAGCCGCGCGACGATCTCAGGCTGGCGGGAGAGCTCGTAGAACATGAACGACACGGTCGACGTGGTCGTGTCGTGCCCCGCGAACAGCAGCGTCATGACCTCGTCGCGGATCTGCAGGTCCGACAGCGTGTTGCCGTCCTCGTCGTGCGCGTCGAGCAGCAGGGAGAGGATGTCGTGCCCGCGCTTGCCGGTGGCGCGGCGGGTGGAGATCTCGGAGTAGATCAGCGTGTCGAGCTTGCGCGCCGCCTGCTGCAGTTTGGCCCATGGCGTGAACGGGCCGCGCAGGATGCGCAGGAAGTACTCGGTGGAGTAGAACGACAGCGCCTCCTCGAACAGCTCCGCGGCGTCGATCGCGCGGGCCTGGGAGCCGTCGGGGTCGAGACCGAACAGCGCGCGCATCGCCACCCGCAGCGCCAGACGTCGCGTCCACGCGTAGATGTCGACTGTGGCGCCGGGCGTGAACTGCTCCAGCGCGCGGTCGATCTCCTCGATCATCGTGTCCGCCGAGGCGGCGATGTGCTCGCGGTGGAACGCCGGCAGCATGATCAGCCGCGAGCGGCGGTGGAACTCGCCGTCGATCGTCAACAGTCCGTCGCCCATCAGCCCGATCAGGTCGCGGAAGTGCGATTCGCGCCACGTGAAGTTCGACGCGTGCGACACGGTGATGTAGTGGTTCGCGGCGGGCCCGAGCATGAACACCACGTTGCCGTGGAACAGCCGCAGCGTGAATACCGGCCCGTAGCGCTCGTAGGACTGGAGCAGCAGTGGCAGCGGATCGTCCGCGAAGCGTTTGGTGCGCGCGAGCGAGAAGTTGGTTTCGCCGGGCGGGAACGGCACCGTCGCGGAGCGCTCCTCGCGCAGGTCCGTGAGCAGAGCTCCCCACGGGCTGGATTTGAGCAGCGGTTCGGGGCCGACGAGAGCCATGGCTGCACACTAGACGAAACCTGGCTGGCCGGCCAGTTGGGGTCGAGAAGGAGGCAAAGCCGAAGCCTTGCCATACTGGGGGAGCACGGAAGGTCTCAAGAGGTCCTTGCGAGCATTCGCGGGGGCGTAGCTCAGTAGGTTAGAGCGCTGCCCTGTCACGGCAGAGGTCGCGGGTTCGAGTCCCGTCGCTCCCGCTTTTGTCACCCCGCGTTTGCAGGGATTTCTATCCTTTGGGAAGATGCCATGGTCGACGAGGCGACAATCAGCGAGGCGGGAAGGCGCTTGGTCGGAGCCTCTCCGCCGGGCACGCGAGTGATCCTGTTCGGCTCTCACGCCAGGGGCGAGGCTGGCAAGCACAGCGACCTCGACTTCTTGGTGATCGAGCCGGAGGTGGAGCACCCGGGGGTCGAGTCGGTGCGGTTGCGCAGAGCGCTGGGCGAGCTCGTCGTCTCAGCCGACATCATCGTGGTCAGCGCGCGGCGAGCTGGCGAGTGGCGCGATGTGCGTGGAAGTCTGATCCACGCGGCACTCGCCGAGGGCCGCGAGTTGGCAGCCTGATGGCCAGTCAGCAGGACCTCGCCAAGCAGTTGCTGCAACGTGCGAGCGACGACGCTGCTGCGGCACGGGCAATGCTGCCGATCGAGTCGGTCACAGACATGATCGTCGGGACGCTTGCTCAGCAGGCAGTCGAGAAGTCGATTAAGGCTGTTCTTGCGGCCCGTGGAGTGGACTTTCCCTTTACTCACGACATTGGCGGTCTGGCAAGAATTTGCGCCGAAGCCGAGGTCCCGCTGCCGCATGATCTGGGTGAGGCCGACCAGCTCACGCCGTACGCGGGTGCTCTGCGATATGACGCCGAGGACCCGAAACTGGTCGATCGCGAAACAGCGCTGCGTTGGGTGACAGCTGCCGTCGCGTGGGCACGAACTCATGTCGAAGAAGTTGAGCGCAATTGATAGAGGCTCATGAGGAAGGAGACAGAAGGCATGGCGCGCTACGCATATGACATTGAGCGAGGTGCTCTGATAGTCGCCGCCGCCGATGCTCTCCTGGACGCCAACCCACTCGGATCCCAACGGCTTTTCTGTGAGGCTGATCCAACCAGTGCTGCGGTGGCCGCTGCACATTGGCTTGCGGCTGCCGCTTCGGTTGCTGCGGGTGTAAGCGGGGAGGATCCCGAGAGGGTCGTTGAGTCTGCAGATGACATTGAGGCTATCCCGACAGAAACCCCAACCGAGGTGCTGACGCGGATCAGCATGGGCGAAAGTCCACTGGATGTCGTATTGGACATGGTCGGCGCAGCAATGACCGTCGCCAACGGAGAGATCCCAGATATCTCCGACTTGGCGGCCATCGCTGGAAAGGCAGAAGAACTCATATCGCGGTATGGCGTTAAGACAGATGAACTAGATATCCGGCTGATCCCACTGGACCTGGCTCGTCCTGCCCCGGACATGCTCGAGGACTTGATCACAGGTATCCATGGCTGCTTTTTGATCTGGAATGAATCTTCCCTCGACGACGATAGCGACCAGGAAGGAGACGAAACCGAGGCGGAGACGGAAGCCGGGTGTGAGCCCAGGCAGGCGGCGTTCGTCGAGGCCGTGCGGAATGTGGCGAGAGCTGAGCGGCGGCGCATCGGGCTTTAGATCGGCAAATTACCGTGCGCTACCGCTATCGAGGAAGACACTCGAATTTCTCGGTCGCAGACCCGGTCGAAGTCGGATTAGCACATCTACCGGTCGCGCTCCCCACCGCTCAGGAGCGACCATGACCGACTCTTTCACCCAGGGCATCGACACTATGCTGCATCCCGTGGCGGAGAGACGCTAAGCATGCCCACGAAGACGAACCAGCGCCCGCCCGCGCCACCCCTCGCCGACAGCCACGACCTCCTCCGCGTGCACGGCGCGCGCGTGAACAACCTCAAGGACGTGAGCGTGGAGATCCCCAAGCGCCGCCTGACGGTGTTCACGGGCGTTTCCGGCTCGGGCAAGAGCTCGCTGGTGTTCGGCACGATCGCCGCGGAGTCGCAGCGGCTGATCAACGAGACCTATAGCGCGTTCGTGCAGGGGTTCATGCCGACGCTGGCTCGTCCTGACGTCGACGTGCTGGAAGGGCTGACGACGGCGATCAGCGTCGACCAGGAGCGGATGGGGTCAAACCCCCGCTCTACGGTCGGCACCGCCACCGACGCGGACGCGATGCTGCGCATCCTCTTCAGCCGGCTGGCGCAACCGCACATCGGCTCGCCCGGCGCGTACTCCTTCAACGTCGCCTCCGTACATGCGAGCGGCGGGATCACCGTCGAGCGCGGCGATAGGACCATCACCAAGAGCGCGACCTTCAGCCGCACCGGCGGCATGTGCCCGCGCTGCGAGGGCCGCGGATCGGTCAGCGACTTCGACCTGTCCGCGCTCTATGACGACGGCAAGTCGCTCAACGAGGGCGCGCTTACGATCCCCGGCTACAGCATGGACGGCTGGTTCGGCCGGATCTTCCGCGGCTGTGGCTTCTTCGATCCGGACAAGCCGATCAAGAAGTTCAACAAGCGCGAGCTGCACGACCTGCTCTACAAGGAGCCGACCAAGATCAAGGTCGAGGGGATCAACCTCACCTACGAGGGCGTGATCCCGAAGATCCAAAAGTCGATGCTGTCCAAGGACGTCGACGCGATGCAGCCGCACATCCGCGCGTTCGTGGAGAGGGCGGTGGTGTTCGCCACCTGCCCGGACTGCGACGGCACCCGGCTCAGCGAGGCGACCCGCTCGTCGAAGATCAAGGGCGCCAGCATCGCGGACGTATCCGCGATGCAGATCACCGACCTCGCCGAGTGGGTGGCTCATCTGAACGAGCCATCCGTCGCACCGCTGCTGGAGACCTTGCGGCACACGCTCGACTCGTTCGTGGAGATCGGGCTCGGCTACCTCAGCCTCGCCCGCCCGTCGGGCACGCTCTCGGGCGGAGAGGCGCAGCGCACGAAGATGATCCGCCACCTGGGGTCCTCGCTCACCGACGTCACATACGTGTTCGACGAGCCCACTATCGGGCTGCACCCCCACGACATCCAGCGCATGAACGAGCTGCTGCTGCAGCTGCGCGACAAGGGCAACACCGTGCTGGTCGTGGAGCACAAGCCGGACGTGATCGCGATCGCCGACCACGTCGTCGACCTCGGCCCTGGCGCGGGGGCCGATGGCGGCGAGGTGGTGTTCGAGGGCACCATCGAGGGCCTGCGCGCAGGCGGCACGCTCACCGGCCAGCACCTGGACGACCGGGCCTCGCTGAAGCCATCCGTGCGCACCTCGTCGGGGGCGCTCGAGGTGCGTGGCGCCAGCACTCACAACCTGGAGGACGTCGATGTGGATATACCGCTCGGTGTCCTGGTGGCGATCACCGGCGTGGCGGGCTCGGGCAAGAGCTCGCTCATCCAGGGCTCGGTAACGGGGTGCGATGGGGTGGTGTCGGTCGATCAGGCGGCGATCAAGGGCTCGCGCCGGAGCAACCCCGCGACGTACACCGGATTGCTCGACCCGATTCGCAAGGCTTTCGCCAAGGCCAACGGCGTGAAGCCGGCGCTGTTCAGCGCCAACTCCGAGGGCGCGTGCCCCATCTGCAACGGCGCGGGCGTCGTCTACACCGACCTGGCGATGATGGCGGGCGTGGCCACCGTGTGCGAGGAGTGCGAGGGGAAGCGCTTCGAGACATCCGTGCTGACCCACCATCTCGGCGGCCGCGACATCAGCGAGGTGCTCGCCATGTCGGTGACGGAGGCGCAGGAGTTCTTCGGCGCCGGCGCTGCACACACGCCCGCCGCGCACCGCATCCTCGAGCGGCTCGCCGACGTGGGGCTCGGCTACCTCACCATCGGCCAGCCGCTCACCACGCTCTCGGGCGGCGAGCGCCAGCGGCTCAAGCTCGCCACTCGCATAGCTGAGAAGGGCGAGGTCTACGTCCTCGACGAGCCGACCAGCGGTCTGCACCTCGCCGATGTGGAGCAGCTGCTCGGCCTGCTCGACCGGCTCGTCGACTCCGGCAAGTCCGTCATCGTAATCGAGCACCACCAGGCGGTGATGGCGCACGCCGACTGGATCATCGACCTCGGCCCCGGTGCCGGCCACGATGGCGGACGAATCGTCTTCGAGGGCACGCCAGCCGAGCTGGTGGCTGACCGGTCCACACTAACCGGGGAGCACCTGGCGGCTTTCGTCGCCGCTGACTGAAACGCAAAAGCGCTCGGACCATCGTTCAGGGGGCCGACGGCCCGCTCGATTGGCAAGTCAGAAACACCGGTGGGAAGTCTTTAGTAGCCCAGCTCGAATCAAAGCGGCGGGGATGCCCTGACGGCTGGCACGAGAGTTCCAGTAAACGAAATCGCGCTACCTTTGGAGTTCATGCAAACCAAGGGAGGCTGACCGGAAATGTTCAAGATCAAGCTGCTTTCTTGCCTTGCGGTTATTGGCATGGCGCTGCTCGTCTGCGTGTCGCTGGCGTTCGCAGAATTCACATCTCAGGGCACAACGAAAGGAGAAGTCAGATACACCGGGCTTACACTGGAGACGAGTGGAGGTTTAGTCGAATGCTTCACCCACGAAACCGTCAAAAGCTTATCGCAGTGGCTCGTAGAGAAGGAAAGCAAACAGACAACGAAAGGACCCGATCTGGCAGTGCAAGTCAAAAAATGGGGTGAATGTGCCGCTGAAGGTCAAAGTCTCAAACGGGGCTCCGCAAAAGTCACTGGTAGTGAATGCGAACTGCTGGTGGAAGAGCCAGGAGCAGAAACAACGGCCAAAGCGAGTGTCGGCAGCACATGCTCGTTCTCTATAACCGCAAAAGAAGAAACATGCGAAGTAAAGATCGAACCCACGCCCAACAAAGAACGCAAAGGCGTCGTCTTGGCGGCAAGCGGTGAACAGAACGTCAACCTCATATCGAATACAAAGCTGGAAAATGTGACAACGACAACCAGCAGTGCGTGTGCCTCCAAGGGCTTTAAATCTACAAAAGAAGGACGGCTGATTGGAGCCTCAGAAGAGGTCACGGTTAAAGGCGGTCAGGCAATTGGCGTAGTAGATCTCAGACGAGTTGGAATACTCCCTGTGGTCTTGAACGAAGAACGTAGCGTTGCGGTGGATTACAACGGCCTTGTAGAACCATTTACGCTCCCCGCCAATGCCTTGATCACCAAAGAAGCCACGAATGGTGGGGTGCCTGCAACGGAAGTATTCTTTAAAGTCGAAGCAAACACCGTGGCTCAATGTCAGGCGTTCACGTTTACGCTCGAAAATCGCGTCTGTGCCATGAAAGCCAAGGCGATAAAAATCCCGCCTGTGAACCAGCCAGCAATCTTTCTCACGTTCACAGTCACCGCGGGAGGTGCTTTGAGCGAGGTCCAGCTGCGCACGGGCTGAGCGCTTGTGTTCTCCTGACAGCCGACATCGATGTTCCTACGATGCGAGCAGGATGGTCTCGGCGGTGCAGCCGCCGGGGCCACGGCTCTCGCAGGCGCGACCGCCGAAGGAAGATTCCACCTACGGTCGCACGTTTGTACAGGTCTGCAGCGCGTTTCGGGCAAATGCCAGCTCTCAAAGCGTGGCTCCCGTAGCATTGAGCGCCCTGTCATGAGAACTCGCCGCCTCCTCTCGCCCGGCTACGCGACTATGTTCGTCGCCTTCGCGCACCCGCTGTGGGGGCGGGTCGTCTACCACCAGCCAATGCGGGAGAGATCGCCACTAGACCACAGCGGGTCACGCTGTTCGAAATCATGGGATCGTCCCGCTGATCCGGCGTGAGCTGTAAGATGGGGCCGACTGGGCGAACCTGGAGGGGGCACGTCACATGGACCGGATGCGGATCAGGAGCGTCATAGCGGCATGCGTACTCGCGGTGATCATGGCCGCGCTGATCGGCTGTGGAAGCGCCAAGGTCGAGACCACTGGTGCCCAGAGCGCCGCGCCTGCCGCCGCCGTCGTGGTCGCGCCGGCGCGTGTCGCACTGCACCTGAGCACCGGTAGCTACTCACTCTCGCTGCCCACCACCACGATCAGCGGGACCGTCACTCCGGGCGCGTCGGTGCGTGTGAACGGGCGGCTCGTACACGTTCACTCCGGCAGCTGGAGTAGGACGCTGACGCTTCATCTCGGCCGAAACCGCGTCGCCGTGACGGCCACGATGCGCGGTCGCGCTTCCGCGAGGAAGTCGATCGAGGTCACGCGCCACAGGAGCGCCGCGGAACTCGAAGCGAGGGCTCGGGAACGAGCCGCGAAAGCGGAAGCCGAAAAACGCAAAGCCACAGAAGCGGCTGAACGGGAAGCATCCGAAGAAGCAGAAAAGCAGAAAGCCAGCACCGAAGCCCCCACGTGCACGAACGGCACGTATGTGAACTCCGCGGGGAACACGGTGTGCCGTCCGGAGGAAAGCTCAACGGGAGCGGCGCCCCCGGGCGCGACCGCCGAATGCGACGACGGAACGTTCAGCTTCAGCGAATCGCGCAGCGGCACCTGCTCGCACCATGGCGGCGTCGCGAGGTGGCTCTAGCCATCAGCGCGTCGGGACGCTCGATGGTTACGGCCGACCATGCGCGCGCGACGAACCGCGCGATCTGCCCGTTGGTCGCCGCCGCGGTGACGGCCCCGCCGGTCACTACCCTGCGAAGCATGGTCAACATCAACGATCCCCTCTACGACGAGCCGCGCGAACACCCGGGTTTCCTCTGCTCGCGCGCCCGCCTCAGCCGCCAAGCGGGCAGCGAGCGGCTGGGGCTGAGCATGTGGGAGGTGTCGCCCGGCGAAGCGGCGTACCCCTACCACTACCACCTCACCGAGGAGGAGCTGGTGCTCGTGTTGCACGGCACCCCCAGCCTGAGAACGCCCGACGGCTGGCGCGAGCTGGCGGAGGGCGAGGTGGTGGCGTTCCCGCGCGGCGAGCGCGGCGGTCATCAACTGGTGAATCGCAGCGACCACACGGTGCGCTTCCTCGCGTTCAGCCCCAGCGGCGAGCCGGACGTGGTGATGTACCCCGACTCGGGCAAGCTCGGCGCGTTCGAGCGGCTTCCCGACGGCGGCGGCCTGCGCGCGATGTTTCGCATGAGCGACACGGTCGATTACCACGACGGCGAGCAGCCGCCGCAGCGATAGGGCGGCGAAGCCCAACCTCGGCGTGGTCGGCCGAGCGCCGGAAAAATGCCCAAAAAATGACACGGACGCGCTAAAATAGAGGCATGCTCACGCAGGCAGATCGCGCGGCGGAGAAGCGCCGAGTGAAACTCGAGGACGTGCAGCGCCAGCTGAAGGAAGGCTCGCTCACGATTCGCAAGATGACGGCGGAGGAGCGCAAGCGCTACCCGCCCAAGCCCGCCCAGGCGCGCCGCGGCAAGTAGCGACGTTTGCGCCACACGGTCGTGGGTAATGCACACCCATGGCCGTCAACTCGACTCCCGCTCGATTCTCATGAGGTCGATGTTCGCTCGCCGCGAACGCGAAGCGCCCACCGAAACAGGCGCGGATGAAGCGCCGGCCGGGCGTGAACGGGCCGGGCGGCCCGTGCGCCGCGAAGGCGAAACGCCCGCCGAAGGCAGGCCGCGCTCGGGCCGAGCTGGCGAAGCTGGTGCGGCGGTCGTGGGAGCGGCCGGAGCGGGCGTGCTGATGATCGCGCGCCTCGTGCGGACGGTGGCGGGACTGATCGCGCTGTTGATCGTGCTCGCGATCGTGCTGCGCGACGTGGACGCGAACGCTCACAACACGATCGTCAAAGGGCTGCACGAAGGCGCGAACTTCTTCGCCGGCGCGTTCACCGGCCTGATCGAATTCAACGGGCACCCCAAGCGCGCGATCACGGTCAACTGGGGCATAGCGGCGATCGTGTACCTGATCGTCGGCGGCGTCATCGCTGGCTTCATCGCCCGCATCGGACGCGGCTGGCGGGGCGGGGGCGTCGAACGCGCGCCTCGCGTCGCGCCACGGTGAGCTAGCGCGGGTCAGGCTCCGGCGTGCTGGGCGCGCCGATCAGCCCGCCGCGCAGCGCGTAGGCGACGAGCTCCGCGCGGGTGGTGAGCCCGAGCTTGGAGTGGATGTGCGCGCGGTGCGTCTCGATGGTGCGCGGCGAGAGGTGCAGTTTCTGCGCGACTTCCACGCTCGTGTGGCCGAGTGAGATCAGGCGCAGCACTTCCACCTCGCGCCGGCTCAGCTTGTTGTCCTCCAGCGCGCGGTGCAGCGCGTCAAGCCGCGAGGCCATGCGCATGCTGACGAAGCGCTGGCCGCCCGCGGCCGCGCGGGTCGCCTGCGGTAGCTCCTCGTCGGCCATCTCCTTGGCGACGAATCCGAGCGTGCCCGCGTCGAGCGCGCGCTGGGTGAACATGGGGCTGTCTTCCATCGACGTCACCACGATCCCCGTCTCCGGCGCCTGTTCGCGCAGCTCGCGGATCGTCTCGATGCTCGACTCGCCGGCCATGCGCAGGTCGAGCACGAGCACGTTCGGGCGCTGCTCGTCGACCATGCTCGTCACCGACACGTGGTCGTCGGCCTCGCCGACCACTTCCACGTCGTGCTGCCGTTCGAGCAGCTGACGCAGGTTGCGGCGATTGAGGAGGTGGTCGTCGGCGAGCACCACGCGAATCGCCTGCGTCGCGACCTGCGTGGGGCGGGTCTCGCTGGGCCCTGCTGAGTGAATGTCGAAGTCCATGCATCCAAACTAGACCCGCGGCGGGGCTTCTGCGCCCGGGTTAACTCGCCGATCGAGACCGGGAAAAACACGGATACTGTGGCTGTGGGCTTCGGAACGCTCGTGGTGATCGTGCTCGCTGGGCTGGGCGGGCCGCTGCTGGGCATGGTGCAGCGCCGCTTCGTGCCCGTCGTCGTGGGCGAGACCCTCGCGGGCATCCTGCTCGGCCCCGCGGTGGCGGACGGCTTCGACCCCACCGACCCCACGATCTCCTTCCTCGCGCAGGTGGGCTTCGCGATGCTGATGCTCACCGTGGGAATGCACCTGCCGCTGCGCGAGAAGCGGCTGGCCGCGTCGGTGCGCGACGGCGCGCTGTTGGCGGCGCTCGTGTGCGTGCTCGCGCTGCCCGCGGGCCTGCTCGCGGCCGCGATCGCCGGCGGCGGACACGCGGCGGTGTACGCGGTGGTGCTCGCGTCGGGGTCCGCCGCGGTGCTGCTGCCGGCGTTCGAGGAGCTCGATCTGCGCGGCGCCGACGCGCTGACGGTGATGGCGCAGGTGGCGATCGCGGACGTGATCACGATCGTGTCCGTGCCGATCGTGCTGCAGCCCCACCGCGTCGGGCACGCCGCGCTGGGCGCGCTGCTCGTGGCGCTCGCCGTCGTCGGGCTGCTGCTGGCCGCGCGCGTCGTGTCGCTAGGCGGCTGGGTGCACCGCGTGCGCCACCTCTCCAAGCGGCGCAACTGGGCGCTCGACCTGCGCCTGTCGCTGCTGGCGCTGTTCGCGCTCGCATGGGTCGCGCAGAAGGGCGGCACGAGCGTCCTGATCGCAGGTTTCGGCGCCGGCTTGATGGTCGCCATGATCGGAGGACCAAAGCGCCTCTCCACGCAGATGCGCGGTGTGGCAGACGGATTTTTTATTCCTTTTTATTTTGTTGTCCTCGGCGCGCAGCTCGATCTCGAAGCGCTCGTCAATGAACCCGCGATGCTCGCGCTCGCCGCGGCGCTCGCGGGGTTGAACGTCGCGATTCACGTGCTCGCGGCGCTCGTGCTGCGTAAACCGCTCATAGGCGCGATCGCCGCCACGGCGCAGCTAGGCGTCCCCGCGGCCGTGGCCTCGCTGGGGCTCTCCGAGCACGTCCTTTCGCCCGTCACCGCCACCGCGATCGTCGTCGCTGCGCTCGCCAGCCTCGCGGTGTGCACGCTCGGCGTGGAGCTGCTCGCGCTTCCTCAGACGGCTGCGGGCGAGGGCTCTGAGGAGGTGGGCACGCCCGCCGCGGCGTAGGCGTCGGCCGCGTCGAGCGTCTCCGCCTGCAGCAGCGCCTGCGCGAGGCTCTCCAGTTGCGCGCGGTGCCCCTCCAGCAGTTGTGTCACCTCGCGGTGCGCGCTCTCCACCAGGCGGCGCACCTCCTCGTCGACCGTGCGCTGCGTGTGCTCGGAGGTCTCGCTCACGCCCGGCAGCAGCATGCCCTGGCTCTCGGAGGGGAGCACCGCGATTGGGCCCACCGTGGGGCTCATGCCCCAGCGCCCCACCATCTGGCGCGCGATCTGCGTCAGCTGCTGGATGTCGGACTCCGCGCCAGTGGTGATCGTTCCGTACACCACCTCCTCCGCCACGCGCCCGCCCAGCGACACGCGGATCTTCGCCTCGAGCTCCTCGAGCGAATACGACACGCGGTCGCTGTCGGGTGTCGACAGCGTCACACCCAGCGCCATGCCGCGCGGGATGATCGACACCTTGCGCACCGGGTCCGCGCCCGGCGTGAGCATCCCCACGAGCGCGTGACCGGACTCGTGGTAGGCGGTTCGCTCGCGGTCTGCCGGCGCGAGGATGATGCCGCGTGGCGAGCCGAGCATGATCTTCTCCAGCGAGTCCGTCATGTCACTCATGTGGACGTCCTCGTGCTCGCGTCGCGCAGCCAGCAGCGCCGCCTCGTTCGCCAGGTTCGCCAGGTCCGCGCCCACCATCCCCGGCGTGGAGGAAGCGATCGCCTCCAGGTCCACGTCCTCGCCGAGCGGGATCGAGCGCGTGTGCACCTTCAGGATCTCAACGCGCCCGTCGCGGTCCGGCGCCTGCACCGTCACACGGCGGTCGAAGCGTCCCGCGCGCAGCAGCGCAGGGTCGAGCACGTCCGGACGGTTGGTCGCCGCCAGCACGATCACCGCCTGCGAGGACTCGAAGCCGTCGATCTCCGTGAGGATCTGGTCGAGCGTCTGCTCGCGCTCGTCGTTCGCGCCCGTCACCGACACCGAGCCCTGGCGCGAGCGGCCGATCGCGTCGAGCTCGTCGATGAAGATGATCGCCGGCGCCGCCTCCTTCGCCTTCGCGAACAGGTCCCGCACGCGCGACGCGCCCACGCCGACGATCGCCTCGATGAACTCCGACGCGGAGATCGAGAAGAACGCCGCGTGCGCCTCGCCCGCCACCGCGCGCGCGAGCAGCGTCTTGCCCGTGCCCGGCGCGCCCGACAGCAGCACGCCGTGCGGCATGCGCCCGCCGAGGCTGCCGTAGCGGTCGGGGTTTCGCAGGAAGTCCACGATCTCCGACAGCTCAGCCTTCGCCTCGTCGATCCCCGCCACGTCCTTGAACGTGATGCGGATCGTGTCCGGGTCCACCCGCCGCGCCTGCGATTTGCCGAAGTTGCCCAGCGCGCTCATCCCGCCGCCCACCTTCGCCGCGCGGCGCGCGAACATCACGAACAGCCCCACGATCAACAGCGTCGGGCCGAAGCCCAGCAGCAGCTCCGTCAGCAGCGACTGCGATTTGCTCGTCGATTCGGCGTTGATGCGAACGCCCTTTTCCTGCAGCAGCGCCGACAGCTGCGCGCCGTTCCAGAAGCTCGGCACCTCCGTCGTGAACAGCTTCGTCGGCTTCGCCTTCTTGTCGCTCGTGGGGTAGCTCTGTTTCGTCTTGAAGCGGCCCTGCAGCGTGTCGCCCTTCGAGGAGATCGAGCCCACCTGCCCGGCCTTGACGTGCTGCAGGAAGTAGGGACTGAACGGCACCGTCACGCGCTGTTCGCCGTTCGAGGGCTGGAACACGAAGTACGAGGCCCAGTTGAGCACCAGCAGCAGCAGCACGAACCACAAGAACCCCGGCCGGCGGTGCGGCGGCGGCCCCGTGGGCGCGTGCTCGGGCATGCCGCGCCCGTCCGGCGCGGGCGACACCTGCCAGCCGCGCTTGTCGCGCGGCAGCGGCGGGTGGGCGTCCGAGCGTTCGGGCTGAGAAGACGCGTCCGGCATGCGTCCATGCTAGGGGGCTCCGTGGTGCGCCGCGCGTCCGTAGAAAGCCGCAGCAGCTCGGGTGGCTACTCCCGACGCTCGCGCGATCCGCCCGACCTAGCATTGCTCCCAGCCAATCCAAGGAGAGACGAGATGTTCGACAACGTGCTCATAGGAGTCGACGGCGGCAGCGGCGGCCGCGACGCGATCGGGCTCGCCACGCGCATCGCCGCTCCCGCCGCGAAGCTCACGCTCGTCCACGTTCACGCTGGCGAGCTGCACCCGCTGCACGCCATCACCCCCGGCCTGCCAGCCGAGGAACGCGCCGCCTCGCACCGGCTGCTCGAGGACGAGCGCTCCGCCGCTGGACTCGACGCGGAGCTCGTCAGCGTGATCGCCTCCTCCCCCGGCGCGGGCCTGCACCGCCAGGCCGAGGAGCAGCACGCCGACCTGCTCGTCGTCGGGTCCTGTGCGCGCGGCGCGCTCGGCCGCGCGATGCTCGGCGACGACACGCGCTTCGCGCTCAACGGCTCCCCCTGCGCAGTCGCGATCGCCACGCGCGGCTACGCCGAGCACCCCAAGGAGCTCGCCACGATCGGCGTCGGCTACAACGCCTCGCCCGAGAGCGACGCAGCGCTCGCCGCTGCGCGCGCGCTCGCCGAGTCCAGCGGCGCGCAGATCAAGGCGCTCGAAGCCGTGTCCATACCCACGTACGCATTCACCGGGCTGATACCGCCGACGATCGGCGAGAGCGTCGACGTGATCATCGAGGAGGCCAACGCGCGCATGGCAAAGCTCGACGGGGTCGACGGCCGCGCAGTGTACGGGCTCACCGGCGAGGAGCTCGCGTCGTTCGGCAGCCAGCTCGATCTGCTCGTCGTCGGCTCGCGCAGCTACGGCCCGCTGCGCCGGCTCGTGCTCGGCAGCACCTCCAACTACCTAGAGCGGCACGCGCGCTGCCCGCTGCTCGTCCTGCCCCGTGCAAGTTGATCCGTTCCAAAGAGCGGTAGGTTCTCTGTCGTGAGTGCCGAGGAGAAGGCCGCTGGTGAGCCCATCCGCGTGGTCCTCGCGGACGACCACGTCGTCGTGCGCGCCGGGTTGCGAATGCTGCTCGACAACGAGAGCGACTTCGAGGTCGTCTCCGAGGCCGGCGACGTGGAGAGCGCCAGGCGCTACGTGCGCGGCCACCACCCGCGCGTGCTCGTGCTCGACCTCAACATGCCCGGCGGCTCGAGCCTCGAGGCGATCCCCCTGATCCGCGCCGAATCGCCCGACACGCAGATCGTGGTGCTCACCATGCAGCAGGAGCCCGCGTTCGCGCGCGAGGCGCTCGCCGCGGGCGCGCTCGGCTACGTGCTCAAGGAGGCCGCCGACGACGAGCTCGTCGAGGCCGTGCGCCGCGCAGCCGACGGCGAGAGCTATCTCAACCCCCGCCTCGGCGCGCGCATCGCCTCCGAGCCCCCGCCCGGCCCGCCCGACGACCTGTCCGAGCGCGAGGTGGACGTGCTGCGCCTGATCGCCCTCGGCCACACCAACGCGGAGATCGCCGAACAGCTCTACCTCTCCGTGCGCACCGTCGAGACCCACCGCTCGCACATCCAGCAGAAGCTGCGCCTCTCTACGCGCGCGGAGCTCGTCGGCTACGCGCTCGAGCGCGGGCTGCTCACGCAGTAGCGGGGCCGCCCGCGTTCGCGCCCGCCCGAGCGCCGCGTCCGCACAATGCTCCGGCGCGGCCCGTAGGCTGCCCCAGTCATGGAGTTGATCGAGCCGACTGAGCCGAACGACATCGAGCGCCCGCGCTCGGTCGCGCAGATCATCGGCGAAGCGCTCGACATCTACCAGCGCTTCCCGCTGCTGTTCTTCACGCTCGCACTCGGCGTGATCGCGCCGTTCGACCTCGTGGTGCTGGCCGCCACTGGGCAGGGCCCGCTCGTCAGCAGTGATCAACAGAGCTGGAGGGTCTCCCTCATATTGGGGATCCTCGACACCGCCATGGTCGGGCCGCTGATCTCGGCGCTGCACATCCATGCCGTCGTCGTGATTGGCCAGCGCAACAAGCCGCGCCTGAAGCAGGTCGTGCTCCGTGCGCTGCAGGCGCTGCCAGTCGTCGTCGCCGCGGTGATCGTCTCCGTCGCCGGTATTACTCTCGGGTTCCTCGCGCTCGTCATCCCAGGAATCCTGCTCACGCTGCGCTGGGCCGTCGTGGCGCAGGTCGCTGCCGTCGAGCAAGATGGCTGGATCCCCTCGCTGCGTCGCAGCCACGAACTCACGAGCGGTCACTACTGGCACATCTTCTGGCTGCTCCTCGTTACAGGCCTGCTGTCCACCGCGATCACGGCCGGCGCCGGCGCAATCGATCTCGGCAGCACCTCCGGCGCCGCCTCGGTAGCGGTCGGGATCGCCGCGAAGACGATCACCGCGTCGTTCACCGCGCTGACGCTCGCGATTCTCTATTTCGATCTGCGGGTGCGCCTGTCAACGAGTGCGCCGTCGGGTACGAGCCAGTGATGCTGCAGGGCACTGACTCGTGCCAGCCGCTCATAGTCGCGGTCGTAGTGGACCAACGGGACGTCCGCGCTCTCCGCCGCCGCACCGATCAAGAGATCCATCGGAGGGACACGACGATGATCTCCATTCGCAGATAACAGGGACTGCAGCTCCCGCGCTCGCTTCCAAAGCTCCGCGCCCATCGCTACGGACTCGAACAGCTCAAGGCGCCCGGCCACTTCTCGGGCGCGCGACTCGTTCGGCGTCAAGCGAATGAGCTCCAACATGACGACATCGCATACGAGCACGAGGCCGTCCTCGACCTGTACGTCGAACCACGATGCGAGCTGGGGAAAGCGACGATCGCGAGCCCAGGTCCACACGCCCGTGTCGAACAGTGCGGGCCGATCGAGCGAGACGGGCTCGATCTCAGCCTTGGTACCCAGCGTGTCGATCCTGGCGATTGGCTTCGACCTCGGCGGTTGTGCCATCGATGTCGCGGACCACGCTGAAGCCCGCTAGCGCCCGCCGTCGCCCCACCTCGCGCAACGCCGCGTTGACGGTTGCGCTCACGCCCTTCGTGCCCAGCTCGAGACGTGCCGCCTCGAGGGCTCTAGAGTCAACATCAACGGTGGTGCGCGACATGCGCATCAGCATAGCGCATCATCAGAACGTGCCTTTACGCCCCCTTGAACCGCGCTGCCTCCTCCGACCCGCCCGTGGCGTTGCCCTCGCTGTAGGAGTGCGCGCCCGCGCCCGCGAGGCGGCCGCCGTCGACGATCAGGTACTCCTCGCGGATCGGACGGCGCGCGAACCAGCACTCGAGGATCTCGCGCGTGCCCGCCGCGTAGCGCGCCTGCGCTGAGAGGCTCGTGCCGGAGGTGTGGGGGGTCATGCCGTGGTGGGGCATCGCGCGCCAGGGGTGGTCTTTGGGCGCGGGCTGGGGGAACCACACGTCGCCCGCGTAGCCTGCCAGCTGCCCGCTCTCACACGCGCGCGCCACCGCATCGCGGTCGCAGATCTTGCCGCGCGCGGTGTTAATCAGGTAGGAGCCGCGTTTCATCTTCGCCAGCAGCTCCGCGTCGAACAGGTTCTCCGTTTCGGGGTGAAGCGGCGCGTTGATCGTTACCACGTCGCACGCTTCCACCAGCGACTCCACGCTGTCGTGGAACGTCACGCCCAGCTCCGCCTCCACGTCCGCCGGCAGGCGGTGGCGGTCGGTGTAGTGCAGGCCCACCTCGAACGGCTTCAGCCGGCGCAGCACCGCCGAGCCGATGCGCCCCGCCGCGACCGTGCCCACCTGCATGCCCTCCAGGTCATACGAGCGCGACGCGCAGTCCGCGATGTTCCAGCCGCCGTCAACCACCACCTGGTGGGAGGGGATGTAGTTGCGCACCAGCGCCAGGATCATCATCACCACGTGCTCCGCCACGCTGATCGAGTTCGAGTACGTCACCTCAGCCACCGTCAGGCCGTGCTCGATCGCCGCCTGCAGGTCCACGTGGTCGGAGCCGATCCCCGCCGTCAGCGCCAGTTTCAGCTTCGGCGCCTTCGCGATCCGCTCGGCCGTCAGATACGCCGGCCAGAACGGCTGGGAGATCACCACCTCCGCGTCGGGCAGCTCGCGCTCGAACGTCGAGTCCGGGCCGTCCTTGTCAGAAGTCACCACCAGCTCGTGCCCCAACTCCTCCAGGAAACCGCGCAGCCCCAGCTCGCCGGAGACGCTGCCCAGCAGCTCGCCGGGCGTGAACCCGATGTGCTGTGGCGTGGGCGCGCTCTGCCCGTCGTGGTAGCCCGCGATGTGTGGCACCGAGTCGCGCGCGTAGGCCGGCGGATAGCCATCGACCGGATCGTCGTACAGGACGCACAGCACCTTCGCCATCGGTCATCCCTCCTCGTCGGTGTTTCGGAGATACTGCCACGATGAGAGCGATCCAGATAGTCGCCGAGTCCGGTCCCGACAGCGCGCTCGCGTTCGTCGATCTCCCCGAGCCCGAGCCCTCGCACATGCTCACTCCCGGAGAGGGCGTCGTCGTGGACGTGCACGTCGCCGGTGTCTCCTTCCCCGAGCTGCTGCAGACGCGCGGCGAGTACCAGATGAAACCGCCGCTCCCCTACGTCCCCGGCAGCGAGGTCGGCGGCATCGTGCGCAGCGCCCCCGCCGATGCCTCGGTGAAGGAGGGCGATCGCGTGGCCGCGTTCTGCGCGCTCGGCGGCTGGGCCGAGACGACCGTCGCGCCCGAGTTCTTCACCTTCAAGCTCTCGCCCGAGCTGGACTTCGCGCAGGGCGCCGGGCTGATCCTCAACTCCCACACCGCCTACTTCTCGCTCGCCATGCGCGGGCGGCTGCGCGCCGGGGAGACAGTGCTCGTGCACGGCGCCGCCGGCGGCGTCGGCACCGCGTCGCTGCAGGTCGCCAAGGGTCTCGGCGCGCGCACCATCGCGCTCGTCTCGAGCGACGAGAAGGCGCGCGTCGCGCAGGCGGCCGGCGCCGATGAGACGGTGCTGCTCAGCGACGCCTGGAAGGACGAGGTCGTCGAGGCCAGCGGCAGCGGCGGCGTAGACGTGGTGCTCGACCCCGTCGGCGGCGATCGCTTCACCGACAGCCTGCGCTGCCTGCGCGAGGACGGACGGCTCGTCGTCGTCGGCTTCACCGGCGGCTCCATCCCGCAGGTGAAGGTCAACCGCCTGCTACTGCGCAACACCGAGGTCATCGGCGCCGGCTGGGGCGGCTACGTGCTCAGCAAGCCCGACCTCAACCGCGAGATCGGCGCCGCCGTGAACGCGATGGTCGACGAGGGCTTCATCCGTCCGATCGTCGGCGAGCGCTTCCCCTTCGAGCGCGCAGCCGACGCGCTGAAGGTGCTCGACGAGCGCCGCGCCACGGGCAAGATCGTGCTCGACGTCCGCCCCGCCTGAGCGCACGCGAGTCGAACCGGGGGTTATCCCCACCATCTGAACGGGGGAGGGCCGCCCTTTCTTCGGTGGCCGTCTCTATCGACAGCGCCCACGTGCGTGTCCGAACATCGCTTTCAGCGATGAGCACCGCCACGCAAGAGCCAGTCGGGCTCGGACTTCCCCTCGCGCCGCCCGGGCCCACGCCCGAGGAGATCCAGGTCCCCGTGATGGAGTCCCTCGATCGGGCGGCCACGGGGATCATCACGGCAGTTCCGCCTCTGCTGTTGCTGGCGGCTGTGGTGGGCACGTGGAACCGCGAGCTGCATTGGCGCGACGTGGCGATCTTCCTGATCATGTACGTGCCCACCGGGCTCGGCATCACGGTCGGCTTCCACCGTCTGTTCACCCACCGCAGCTTCAAAGCCAAGCCGTGGATGCGCGGCCTGCTCGCGATCCTCGGCACGATGGCGGTGGAGGGGCCCGTGATCTCGTGGGTGGCGGACCACCGCAAGCACCACACCTACTCCGACCGCCACGGCGATCCGCACAGCCCGCACGTGGATAGCGACGGACACCACGAGAGCGGTTGGCGCGGCGCGCTGCGTGGGCTGGGGCACGCGCACGTCGGCTGGCTGTTCGACCACACTCAGCGCGGCGCGCGCGAGCGGTTCGCCCCCGATCTGCTCGCCGATCCGGTCGTGTCGTTCGTCGACGCGACGTTCCTCGTGTGGGCGCTGCTCGGCATGGCGATCCCGTTCGGGCTCGGCGTGCTCTGGGGCGGCACCTTGGGCGCAGGACTGGAGGCGATGCTGTGGGGCGGCGCTGTGCGCATGATGGTGCTACACCACGTCACCTACTCCATCAACTCGCTCTGTCACTTCTTCGGCCGGCGGCGTTTCGTCACCGGCGACCATTCGCGCAACCTGTCGTGGCTCGCGCCGTTCTCGCTCGGCGAGGCATGGCACAACAACCACCACGCCTTCCCCACCTCCGCATTCCACGGCATGGGCTGGCGCGAGCTCGACGTGTCGGGCCTCGTCATCTCCGCACTCGAGCGCGTGGGGCTTGTGTGGGACGTGCAGCGCGTCGCCCCCGAGAAGCAGGCCGCGAAGGCTCTCTGACGTTCGTGTCGCTGCGCGTCCCGCGCCGTGCGACGATAGTCGCGATGGACGAACGCGCTCGCCTCTCCGTCGAACCGTCCCGAGCGCGGGGCGCCGTGCCCCGTCGCTGGATGCCCACGCTCGCCGCGGGCCTGTCGATCGGCGAATACGCGCGAGCGGCCGAGCGCCGCCTGGTGTTCCTCTCCGCGGTGCTGCTCGCGGCGATCTGGGCGCTCAGCGGACGGGGCTACTTCTGGCCCGCGTGGGCGTGGCTGGGCCTTGGCGTGGTCGTGCTGCTCGACTACGCCGTCGGCTGGGCCTGGCGCCAGCCGCGCGGCGCCGTGCGACGCGTCGCGTGCGTGTGGACCGTCGTGGGCGTCGCCGCGGTGATCCTGCTCGCCACCTGGCTTCTGACGTGGCTGCTCGCGGGAGTCCACACCTTTTGGCCGGCGTGGGCGCTGCTCGGGCTTGCAACCGCTGGCAGCGGCTACTCGCTGTTCGCGCTGCACGACCGCGTGCTCGTCGCCCACGGACGCCGCGCCCTGCGTGCGCGGATCGACACGCTCACCCACACCCGCCGCCAGGCGGTGGACGCGCAGGCGGCGGAGCTGAGACGCATCGAGCGCGACCTGCACGACGGCGCGCAGGCGCGCCTCGTCGCGCTCACGCTGCAGCTGGGGCGCGCGGAGACGCGCGTCGAGGATCAGCCCGAGGTGCGCCAGCTGATTGCCGACGCCCAGAGCGAGGCGCGCCACGCGATCGCCGAGCTGCGCGACCTCGCGCGCGGCATCGTGCCGCCGCTGCTCGCCGACCGCGGCCTCGCCGCGGCGGTGCAGTCGCTCGCCGCGCGCTACGGCCTCGGCACGTCGATCGAGGTGGACACGCACCGCGCGCTCGCGCCCGCGATCGAGAGCGCCGCTTACTTCGTAGTCGCCGAGGCGCTCACCAACACCGCCAAGCACGCCCACGCGCAGCGCAGCTGGGTCGTGTTGCGCGAGCAGCAGCGTGCGCTCGTGGTGCTCGTCGGCGACGACGGCCGCGGCGGCGCGGACGCCGAAGGGGTCGGGTCTCGCGGGCCTGCGCGCGCGGGTGCAGGCGCTCGACGGCAGCCTGCACGTGGAGAGTCCCGAGGACGGCGGGACGATCGTCGAGGTGAGACTGCCATGCGCGTAGTGATCGCGGAGGACCTCGCGCTGCTGCGCGAGGGCCTCGTGGCGCTGTTGCGCGAGAACGACGTCGACGTCGTCGCGCAGGTCGAGGACGGGCCGGGGCTGTTGCGCGCGATCGCCGGGCACAAGCCCGATCTGGCGATCGTCGACGTGCGCCTGCCGCCCACGTTCAGCGACGAGGGGCTGCTCGCCGCGATCGAGGCGCGTCGCCGCCAGCCGCAGCTCGGCGTGCTCGTGCTCTCTCAGTACGTCGAGACGGCGTACGCAAGCGAGCTGATCGGCGAGGACACCGCCGGGATCGGCTACCTGCTCAAGGAGCGCGTCGGCGACGTGCGGGCGTTCATCGACGCGCTGCACCGCGTCGCCGAAGGCGGCACCGTGCTCGACAGGCAGGTCGTCGCCGAGCTGCTCGCGCCGAGCAACGGCGCCACGGAGGCGTTCTCGGGGCTGACCGCGCGCGAGCGCGACGTGCTCGCGCTGATGGCCGAGGGGCGCTCCAACATGGCCATCGCCGAGAGCCTCGTCGTGACGCC
This sequence comes from uncultured Solirubrobacteraceae bacterium, assembly GCA_963813055.1. Taxonomy (GTDB): domain Bacteria; phylum Actinomycetota; class Thermoleophilia; order Solirubrobacterales; family Solirubrobacteraceae; genus Palsa-744. Next base: position 132,563 of record CAWEXM010000002.1, on the reverse strand, counting down.
GGGCGCGATCGAGAAGCACATCACCAACATCTTCGCCAAGCTCGAGCTGCCCGCCTGCGACGACGATCACAGGCGCGTGCTCGCAGTGCTCGCCTACCTGCGCGTGGCGCGGTAGGCGCGGCGTGTCAGGGGCTCGACATGATAAAAATCCCTCATCAGCGATGAAAAGCCCCTCATGAAGGTCATCGGCGCCGGACTCCCGCGCACCGCGACAACCACGCAGATGTTCGCCCTCGAACAGCTCGGACGCGGACGCTGCTACCACATGCGCGACCTGCTCGCGGACCTCGAGTCGGGCCTGCCGCTGTGGGAAGCCGTCGCCGAGGGCAACCCCGACTGGGAGCGCATCTTCGGCGACGCGCGCTCCACCGTCGACTGGCCCTCCGCGCGCTACTACCGCGAGCTGATGGACCACTACCCCGACGCGAAGGTGCTGCTGAGCGTGCGCGGCGGCGAGGAATGGGCGCGCAGCATGGTCAAGACCGTATGGGGCGTTTTCCACGGCGACGCCGTCATCCACCACGTCTCCGAGGCACGCGCGGTCCTCGACCCGCTGTGGCGCCGCTACATGACGCTGATGCGGCACATGACATGGAACGACGGGACCGGCGCGCTCGCCGGCGACACCTCCACCGAGGCGGGGCTGATCGCGGCGATGGAGCGCTGGAACGAGAGCGTCAAGGACACGGTGCCCGCCGAGCGTCTGCTCGTGTGGAACCCGAGCGAAGGCTGGGAGCCGCTGTGCGAGTTTCTCGACCTCGACGTTCCGCCCGAGCCGCTGCCGCGACTGAACGACACCAACTCCTTCAGGGAGGGCATCATCGGCGGCGCCCTCGACGTGGTCAACGAATGGTGGGGCGCGCGCGAGCGACCCGCCAGCGGTTTGCACGGCGCAGCCCTGAGCTGAGCTGAGCGGAGCGTCGCGATGCCCGGAGTACGAGGAGGCGTGAAGCCCGCCGACCTGCTCGCAACCATCAGTGCGGAAATAGAAGCGCGCCGCGAACAGCTGCGCGCCGCGGTGGAGGAGTACGAGCAGCTGCTCTCCGCGGCCGACGCGCTCGAGCGGGAAGCCCGCGGCGCGCGTGCCCCGGTCGTGCCGAAATCGCCGGTGGTCCGCAAGGTGCGCGTCGCGGCCAAGACATCCCCCACCGCAGCGAAAGCGCCGGTCGTGCGCAGGATGCGGATCACGTCCAAAGCGTCGATCGTACGCAAAGCGCCCGCGCTCCCCGAAGCGAAAGCCGCGTCGCGCGCGGACGGCGCGCCGTCCCCCGAGCGCTCCTCGCGCCAAAGCGAGTGCCCGCGAAGGCGCCCCCTGCACCAGCGACGCCTCCCGCGAAGGCGGCCCGCGCCGGAGAAGAAGGCGCCCGCGGCGCGCGTGTCGCGCTGCGGAGTCTCAGCAGGCGATCACCGCGGCGCTCGAGCACGGCTCGCACACGGTGGCGGAGCTCGCCGATCGTGACCGCGATGTCGGCGCCCGCCATCCGCGAGACCATCCGCGCTCTGCAGAAGGCCCGCAAGGTCACGAAGACCAAGCGCGTGGACGGCAAGGCCGCCTACGCGCTGTCGAGCTGAGCGGCTTCGCGCCCCACCCTCGCGGCCTCCTCGGCGCCCACGAACGGCGTCAGCGCCATGTAGGTGAGCTGCGGCGCGGCGCCCGGCAGCTCGGCGAGGCAGTCGTTTTCGATGCAGTGGTGGAAGACCTGCCAGATGCCGCCCGTGATCGCCTCCGCCGCGATCGACGGGGCCGCGGACGCGCCCGCCAGCTCGTAGCCGGGCTGGAAGTAGGAGGCGAACCCGCTCATGCTCGCGCCGCGGATCTCGATCGTCTCGGGACTGGCGGCGAACGTGTCGACCACGCTCAGGTGCGCGTGAGTGGGCTCCGAGGCGAGGTACTCCGTCAGCGCGGAGAGCCCCGCGGCGATCGCTCTCGGCCAGTCGCCGTCGTGCGCTTCGTAGGCCTCCATCGTGATCCGCAGCGCCTGGTGCATGCCCACCTTCTGCGCTCCCAGGAAAGCGTCGTGCTTGGAGGGGTAGATGTCGTAGAACGTCTGGTAGGACACGTTCGCGCGCTTGGCGATCTCGGGGATCGTCACCCCCGCGAGGCCCTTCTCCGCGGCGATCGCCGCGGTCGCGTCCACGATCCGCTCGCGCTGGCTTTTGACGATGAACTGCCGCGGCATGTCGCTGCGCCCGCTCGGCAGCCGACCCTCCGCGCGCTGGGCGCGCTCGGAGGTCGGGACGGGAGTCTCACGGCCGGCGCTCGACGGGGCGATCGTGGGCGCCGTCAGCCCGCTCGGCAGTCGCCGCGGATAGGAGCCCGCCCAGGCGGCGAGCTCTGCAGCGATCCCCGGCAGCTCGCCCTGGCGACCGTCGCGCAGGCGCGAAGCCGTCACCTCACGAATGCCACCGAGGATGAACTTCACGGTCAAATCGCCGCCAGCCCCCGCATCGGCGCCGTCACGGCTGGCGAGGATGCGCGACTCGAACTCCTGGAGCGTCTGCCTGCGGCGCTCCAGCGCCCGCGTGCCCGCGCCGAACGCGCCCAGCACGAACAGCGAGATCGACTCCGGTTCGGACTGCGCGATCTCCGCGAACGCGCGCATCGCGACGAGCAGCCGGCGCTCGTCGTGCGGATCCTCGGTGGCGTACGCGCGCAGCACCGACTGCGCCGCGCGCGCGGCGATCTCGTCGTAGGCGCTCAGGAACAGGTCTTCCTTGTCCGCGTACAGGCCATAGAACGTCGGCGGCGAGACGTGCGCCAGCCGGGCCAGGTCCACGATCCGCACGCCCGGGTAGCCCTTCTTCGCGATCAGCTCCACCAGGGCGTTCTGCAGGCGCTTGCGCTGGTCGCTCTTGACGACGTCCGGAGCGAGACCGTGCGTGCCCGTGGGCAGCGGACGGTAGCGCTTGGGCTTGTCAGCGTCAGTTGACAACAAGTAAAATCGAGACTATCAACCAGCGCGTATCGGTCAAGCCAGCCGAAACGCGGCTGTCTCAGCCATGGAGCGTCGGCGAGGTGCCCAGCACCGCGCCAGTGGCCGAGAGCGCCTGAACCGCCGCGTAGCGCTGCGCGCTCGGCGTGGCGATGGCCGTCTCGAAGCCGGTGCGCGGCGCGCTCGACACCGGCGCGAGCTGCTGCGGCGAGGGGCCGGCCAGCACGCGCCAGCTCGCCGTCTGCGTGTCTCCGTTCCAGCTCGCGTAGACCGTCACCGGCACCTTGCCCAGCCCCGCCGAGGCGGCGATCGCGGGCGCGCTGTGCGGCTGCCCAGCCCACGCTGCGCGGTAGGCGCGGTAGGACTGGTAGGTGCCGTGCATGTGCGCGTCGAACAGCAGCTGGCCCTGTGCGTTGAATTCCGTGAAGTACGGCTGCGCGCCCCAGCCGAGGAACACGTTGCCGCCTTCGAGCACCTGCATGCTGCCCTGGCTGCCCGCCGAGAGCGGCGCGGGGTGCTCGTACTGGGCCAGCACCGTGTCGGTCCCGCGCTGCGGGTCGACCGACAGGATCAGGCCGCGCGACTGCGAGTGCACCTTCGGCACGCCGCCGTTGTCGAACACGCTGATCGTGCCGTTCGCGAGCACCTGCGCGTCGTGCTGGTAGGCCGTCGAGGCGCCGCCGCCGAGGCGCACCGTCGAGCGCTTGCCCCCGATGCGCCTGGCGATCTGCCCGCTCGTGGAGCCCAGCTCATACAGCGCCGAGGTGTTGCGCGCGGAGATCAGCGTCGTCCCGTTGCTCAGCGGTTCGATCGAGTTGACGTGGAAGTAGTCGAACGGCCAACGCCCGTCGGAGTGGGCGGGGGAGCTGTAGGAGTCCGACGGCGAGACGTGGTCGAGGCTGTGCCACTCGCGTCGCACCAGGCCCGTCTTCAGGTCCACTTCCTGCACGATGCCGTCGGTGATCGCCGCGCCGGACTGACCGCCGTACGCGCTGAGGTCGCACGCGATCGGGTTGAACACCGTCATCAGGGCCGTGCCGCGGCCGGTGAGGCGGAAATCATGAAGATCGGCCTTCAGGCCGTTCCCGGCGTGCACCTTGCCGATCTGGTCGTAGGAGGCGCTGTCGATCACCTCTTCGCCCTGGCCGAACCCCTGCACGAGGACCGACCCCTGCCACCACGTGAGCACCGGCGTTGAGCCGAGCTGCTGCACCTGCAGGTTCGTCGCCACGCCGCCCGACAGCGGGTGAAACCACACCAGGTTTCCCGCCGCGTCGAGGATCATCGGCCCGCTCGGCCCGGCGCCGGAATACGGCGTCGCGAGGATGTCCGCCTGGGAGGCCTGCGGCGCGCGCGCGTTGACCACGATCGACGGCGCCAGCAGCGACGGCGCGGAGTGGAAGTGCTGCATCTGCTTGGGGTTGTGCGAGGAGCTGCCCGACGCCGCAGCGGAGTAGATCTCGTTGTCCTCGTGCGCCACCACGAAGCTGTACGCGAACGACCGCGCGCGCCCGGAGACGGTCGCCCTGCCGCGCACCGTGACCGTCTCACCCGAGCTGAACGGCCTGGATGGCACGAAGCTCGCGCCATCTCCCTGGGAGTAGCCGCGCAGGCGACCGCTGTGCGAGCCGCTGAGCGAGCCGCTCACGTGCACGCCGTGGATCGCGCTCGTTGAAGCTCCCACCATGCTGATCTGCGTGCGCCACGACGCGTCGTAGGAGTCCGGCAGCGGCGAGACCGCGATGCCCGTGCCGGGCAGCAGCGCCGAACGATTCATGTGCACGGGCACGCAGCGCGGGCTCGGCGCTGAGAACGCGGCGTCCTTCGCCCTCACGCGGTGGGGAGACAGCGCCGGCGCGGCGGTGCTCCCGAGCGCCACGAGCAGCATCGCGCCGATCAGGACGCTACGAATTCGCATGATGTCTGTGAATACCCAAGCACCGCCGGAAGTTGCCCGTCCGGGCGAAGAAGTTGTGAAGAGCGCGCCGGGCGCTCAGAAGACGGGCGACTCGGTGTAGTTGCCGAAGACCTGCTGCAGCGACTCCACGATCTCGCCCTCGCTCGCGTGCGCGCGGGCGCACACCAGCAGCGGCTCCATCAGATTGCGATCCGCGTGCGCCGCGTCCTCGCGCAGCGCCGCCAGCGAGCGCTCCACCTCCGCGCCGTCGCGCGCCGCGCGAGCCGTCTGCAGACGCCCGATCTGCTTGCGCTCGAGCGCAGGGTCCACGCGCAGCGTGGGGATCGGCTGTTCGTTCTCCGCCACGAAGCTGTTCACCCCCACCACGATACGTTCGCCGCCGTCGATCTCCTGCTGCAGCGAGAACGACGCGTCCGCGATCTCGCGCTGGGGGTAGTTCAGCTTCACCGCCTCCACCATCCCGCCGAGCTCGTCGATCTTCGCGAAGTACTCATACGCGCGGCGCTCCATCTCATCCGTCAGCGACTCCACGAAGTACGAACCGCCGAGCGGGTCCACCGTGTTCGTCACGCCCGTCTCGTGCGCGATCATCTGCTGCGTTCGCAGCGCGATCGTCACCGCCTCCTCCGTCGGCAGCGCGAGCGCCTCGTCGTAGGAGTTCGTGTGCAGCGACTGCGTGCCGCCCAGCACGCCCGCGAGCGCCTCGATCGTCGTGCGCACGATGTTGTTCAGCGGCTGCTGCGCGGTGAGGCTCACGCCCGCGGTCTGCGTGTGGAAGCGCATCTGCCACGAGCGCGGGTTCTTCGCGCCGAACGTCTCGCGCAGCTCGCGCGCCCAGATGCGCCGCGCGGCGCGGTACTTGGCGATCTCCTCGAAGAAGTCGATCTGCGCGTTGAAGAAGAACGACAGCCGCGGCGCGAACTCGTCCACGTCCAGGCCCCGCTCGATCGCCTGCTCGACGTATGTGAGGCCGTCCTTGAGCGTGAACGCCAGCTCCTGCTGAGCCGTCGAGCCCGCCTCGCGGATGTGGTAGCCGGAGATCGAGATCGGGTGCCAGCGAGGCATCCTGTGAGTGCACCACTCGATCATGTCGCCGCACAGGCGCATCGCGGGGTCGATCGGAAAGCACCACTCCTTCTGCGCGATGTACTCCTTCAGGATGTCCGCCTGGATCGTTCCCGACAGGCGCTCCGGTGGAATCGATCCCCGCCCACCCGTCGGATCGGCTTCCGCGGCGGCGACGTAGAACGCCAGCATGATCGCCGCGGGCGCGTTGATCGTCATCGACACGGACACATCGCCCAGGTCGATCCCCGAGAACAGCGTCTGCATGTCGTCGAGCGTGTCCACCGCCACGCCCTCGCGCCCGACCTCGCCCAGCGAGCGCGCGTGGTCGGAGTCGTGCCCCATCAGCGACGGCATGTCGAACGCCGTCGACAGACCAGTCTGGCCGTGGTCGAGCAGGTAGTGGAAACGCTCGTTCGTCTCCTCGCTCGTGCCGAACCCCGCGAACTGGCGCATCGTCCACATCCGCCCGCGGTACATCGACGCGTGGATGCCGCGCGTGTACGGGTACTCGCCCGGCCGTCCGATCGGGTCCTCGGCGGGCTCGCCCGCGCCGATTCCGGTCGGCAGGTCCGCCTCGGTGTACAGCTCGCGCACGGGCTCGCCGGAGAGGGTTCTGAACGAATGCCCCTCCTCCGTGCCGCTCGCCCGCGCCGCGGGCTTCTCGCTGACCGCCATGATCTTCCCCAATCCTACTCGCAGCGCTAGCCTCGATCCCAGCTATGCGCAAGGAGTTGAGCCGCTTGGTCGGCGCCGAGCACGTGCTCCAGGCGCCGCCGTCCTCGCCCTACAACCGCGACTGCTCGCGCCGTCGCGGCGTGGAGGGGCGCGCCGAGGCGGTCGTGCTGCCCGGCAGCGCGGAGCAGGTCGAGGCGGTGGTGCGCTGGTGCTACGCGCACGACGTGCCGATCGTCGCGCGCGGCGGCGGCACCGGCCTGGTGGGCGGCGCGGTCGCGCTGGAGGGCGGCGTGGTGTGCTCGCTGGAGCGGCTGCGTCGCGTGCGCGAGCTCGAGCCGGCGCTGTGGCGGATGCTCCCCGAGGCGGGCGTGAGCACGCGCCACGTGCAGCGCCTCGCGCGCGAGAACGGGCTGATGTTCGCCCCCGACCCCGGCGCTGCGGAGCAGTCGCAGATCGGCGGCAACGTCGCCACCAACGCGGGCGGGCCGCACGCGCTCAAGTACGGCGTCACCGGCGCGTGGGTGTTGGGGCTGGAGGCGGTGCTCGCGCCGGGCGAGCTGGTGCAGCTCGGCGGTTGGGCGAGCAAGGACGTGGCGGGCTATGACCTGAAGAGCCTGCTCGTCGGCTCGGAGGGCACGCTGGGGGTCATCACCGCGGTCAACCTGCGGCTGCTGCCCGCGCCCGAGACGGCGATCGCGCTGATGGTGTTCCTGCGCACGCGCGCCGACGGCTGCGCGGCGATCGGCGCGCTGCTCGCCGCGGGCGTGCGCCCGTCGGTGCTGGACTTCATCGACGGCGACACGCTGGCGCTGATCGCCGGCGGGTATCCGGGCGAGCTGCCGCGCGAGGCGGCCTTCGCGCTGATCGTGGAGGTCGACGGCGCGCGCGCCGAGGCGGAAGCCCAGCGCGGGAGCGTGCTGGAGGTGCTCGCCGACGTGGCGCTCGCGGTGCACGAGCCGAGCGACGCGCACGCGCTGTGGCGCTGGCGCGACGGCGTGAACGAAGTGGTCACGGGCGCGCGCGGCGGAAAGGTCAGCGAGGACGTGGTGTTCCCCGTGGAGCGGCTGTGCGAGGGCCTGGAGCGCTTCGCCGAGATCGCGGCGCGTCACGGGCTGCGCTCGTGCGCGTGGGGCCACGGGGGCGAGGGCAACGTGCACGCCAACGTGCTCGTGGACCCCGCCGAGGAGAGCGAGCTGGACGCGGCGGACGCGGTTGGCGAGGAGCTGTTCGAGTTCGTCGTATCGCTCGGCGGATCGGTCGCGGGCGAGCACGGCGTGGGCTGGCTCAAGCGCGGTCGGCTGGAGTCTCAATGGGATCCGCGGGCGCTCGATCTGCACGAGCAGATCAAGCTCGCGTTCGACCCCAAGGGTCTTCTCAACCCAGGGAAGAAGCTGGCACGGTACCCTGCCCGGTCGCCGGTGACATCGAACTGAAATACAACGAAAGCACTGAAAGGAAGCTCTACACATGAACAAGTCCCAGCTGGTCGAGGCGGTCGCCTCCGACAGCGGTCTCTCCAAGGCAGACTCCGCCCGCGCGATCGAGTCGCTGCTCGACACGGTCACCAAGACGCTCAAAAAAGGCGACGAGGTGAGCATCACGGGCTTCGGCAAGTTCTCCGTCGTCAAAAGGGCCGCCCGCCAGGGCGTCAACCCCCGCACGGGCGAGCGCGTGAAAATCAAAGCGTCCAAGGCGCCGAAGTTCTCCGCGGGCGCGACGCTCAAGCAGGCGGTGAGCCCGAAGAAGAAATAAGAGCACCCGTCATGGCGCTCGTCACCGAGCTGGAGCTCCCCGCGTTCGACTACATGGACGCGTCGATGCGCGGGGACCGCTTCCACGCGGCGATGAGCGACATACGCTCGCAGGGATGGCTCGCGCAGGGGCCATTCGGCTACATCGTGCTCGACCGCGAGTCGGCGGAGTTCTTCCTGCGCACCCGGGCCGCGATCTTCCCGGGGATGAAGATCGCAGAGATTTTCGGCGTGACCGAGGGGCCGCTGTACGAGCAGATGAAGCGCAACATCCTGCACGTCAACGGCCCCGACCACTCGCGGCTGCGCAGCCTCGTCAACCCCGCGCTCTCGCCGCGCGCGGTCGAGCGCTACCGACCCGCGATGCGGGCGTTCCTGGAGAGCCTGCTCGAGCAGGCCATCGCGGGCGCCGACGCGGGGGAGGCGGTCGTGAAGTGCGAGTTCGTGGAGGCCTTCGCCAAGCCGTACCCCTCGCAGGTGATCGCCGAGGTGATGGGCGCGCCGCTCGAGGACGCGCCGAAGCTGCACCACTGGTCGAACTGGATCCAGCGGCAGTTCGACGCGGTGAGCATGGCCACGGAGCGCGAGCTGATCGACGAGGCGGTGGAGGAGTTCTACGAGTACGCGGACGCGCTCGTGCGCTCGCGCCGCGACAGTCCCGGCGACGATCTGATCTCGAAGCTGATCGCCGCGGAAGAGGAGGGCGATCGCCTCTCGGACGTGGAGTGCATCAACCTCGTGTTCAACATCCTCGTCGGCGGCGTTGACACCAGTCAGAGCCAGCTGGCGCACACGATCAGGCTGCTCGCCGAACACCCGGAGCAGTGGGAGCTGCTCGCGAACGATCCCTCGCTCGCGGACCAGGCGGTGGAGGAGGCGCTGCGCTTCGAGCCGATCACGCCGTTCACCGCGCGCATCACCACCGAGGAGGTGACGTTCCGCGACGTGACGTTCCCCGCGGACACGGTCGTGATGGTGTGCGCGTTCACCGGCAACCGCGACCTCGGCGAGGAGGGCGAGCACGACGGCGGCGTGGACCGTTTCGACATCGCCGTCGACCGCGGACGCGCACGCGCGCTCACGTTCGGCGCGGGCGTGCACTACTGCCTCGGAGCGAACCTCGCGCGCGCCGAGCTGCAGGAGGGCCTCACGTTCCTCGCCCAGCGCATGCGCGGCCTCAAACTCGACGGCGAGCCCGTGTTCGAAAGCGTCAACGGCATCTACGGCCTCGCCGAGCTGCCCATCGGCTTTGAAATTGGAGGGGGGGCCTAAAGGCCCTGGCTTACGACAACAGTTAAGAGATGGCTGTTTTCGTACTGATATCGAAGCTCGCGCTGGCGACCATCGGGCTAGCCCTCGTCATCGCAGGGAATGCGCAAGGTGGGCAGTACCACGTCTACTCGTGCCGGCTGCCGGATGGGAGGGTTGCGGGGACGGATGGGTGGGTCGGGTCAATAGGGGTGGGGAGCACGTACGCGACAGGCACAGCAGACGCCTGCGGGTCAGGTGGTGCACTTGTTGCCTCGCTTGGAGAAGCAACGACCCATCTCCCAGACGTCGACAGAGCAACCTGGACGTTTGCTTCGCCATCGGCAGACAATCTGATCGCTGCGAAGCTATGGCGGGCGGGCTATCTGCATGGTCCGTCAGGTGAATCGACGACGTATCGATTCTGGCTGGCTGGTCCCAGCGGAAGCTTTGACGCCTGTGTTTACACGGAAAAATGCGGTGGTGAGGGGAATGTCATTGTCCCCTTGTCGGAAAGCAATCTCGTATCCGTTCCGCCTAGCGCCATCGGCACGTCGCTGACTGTCAACGTTGCATGCTCGTACCGCAGTCCGGGAAGCAAATGCGCGAATGGGTTTGCTGACCCCAACTCCTACGCCGCCGTCGTCTACCTCTACGCAGCAGACCTGACCCTGGAACAGACGGCGGGGCCGAGCGCTAGCGACGTGAGCGGGGAACTGGCGAGCGCTGCGGCGGTGCGCGGGACGAGCGACATCGCGTTCAGCGCGACGGACCCGGGAGCGGGCGTGTACGAGGCGGTGTTCACGGTGGACGGCCAGGTCGTGCAACGCACGCCGCTGGATGACAACGGCGGCAAGTGCCGAGACGTGGGCGAGACGTCGGACGGCCTGCCGGCGTTCACCTCGCCGCAGCCATGCGAACGCTCGCTGAGCGCCGACGTGGGCTTCGACACGACGCGCGTGAGCAACGGCGCCCACCACCTGATCGTGAGCGTGACGGACGCGTCGGGTAACGCGGTGGCGGTGATTGACCGCACGGTCACGGTCGCGAACCCGCTCGCCCCAGGAACGCCAGGGCCGCCGAACGGCGCCAACGCGTCGAGCCAGGCGGCGCTGGCGGTGGCGTGGAGGGGCAGCAGGAGGGAGCGCATAGTCGTCGGCTACGGACACACGGAGTCGATCGTCGGCCAGCTCACCGCGTCCGGCGGTGCACCGATCACCGGCGCGCAGGTCGAAGTGGTGGCGACGCCTACGTACACCGGCGCGAAGCCGGTGAAGATGGCGAGCCCGACGACCGGAACGGACGGCCGCTTCTCCGTCCGCCTGCCCGCCGGCTCCTCCTCGCGGACGCTGCGCTTCGCGTATCGCAGCCACCAGGGCGACGCGCTGCCAGCGGTCACCCGCACGCTCACGCTGGCCGTGCGTGCGGGCGTCGCGTTGACGATCGCGCCGCGCACGTCGAGCGTCGGACGTAGCGTCCACTTTCGTGGGCGCCTGCGCGGGGGGCCGATTCCGCGCGGCGGCAAGCAACTCGTGCTCGAGGCGCGCTCGCCCGGCGGGCGGTGGCTCGAGTTTCGTGTGATCCGCACCGACTCCCACGGCCGCTACCGCTCGAGCTACCGCTTCAAGTTCGCCGGTCCCGCCGACTACGAGTTCCGCGTCCGCTCGGAACCCGAGGCGGACTACCCGTTCGTCGCGGGCGCGTCACGGGCGATTCGTGTCAAGGAGCAATAGGGATATGCATTATGCTGTATGCGTGAAGCGAACAACAATCATGCTCCCCGACGACCTCGATGCGCGCCTCAGGCTTGAGGCACGACGGCGTGGCTGCTCGATCGCGGATGTGGCCCGCGAGGCGATTGACCAGCTACTGCCGCAGCCCTCAGCGGACGGGCATCTGAGCTTCTTCTCGATTGGAGAGGGATCGCCAGCGGATGTCTCCGAGCGTGTCGACGAGTTCGTCGCGAAAGCCGTCAGTCGGCGTCACCCCGGGCACTCCGCCTAGTGCTGATCGTTGATGCCGGTCCTCTGTACGCCTCCGCGGCGACGCGCGACAAGCACCATCTGCGCTCCGTAGAGCTCCTCTCGAACGCTCCCCGGCCGCTGGTCGTGCCCGCTCTGGTTCTCAGTGAGGTCGCATATCTGCTCGGTGATCGCATAGGTCCGCACGCGGAGCTTCTGTTGGCGAAATCCCTCGCTGAGGGAGAGCTGACCGTCGAGCCGGTGCTGGACTCCGACTGGGAGAGGATCGGCGAGCTGGTGGAGCAGTACCTCGACCTCCCGCTCGGTGTGGTCGATGCCTCGGTGATCGTCTTGGCCGAACGTCACGGGCTGGACACGATCGCCACGCTCGATCGCCGGCACTTTTCAACGGTCAAGCCGAAGCACGTCGCCGGCTTCACCCTGGTGCCGTAGGCACGAGGCCAATAACCTGCTCGCCATGAAAGCGGTGATCTTGGCTGGGGGGTTCGGCTCGCGGCTCAGCGAGGAGACCGCCGTGCGGCCGAAGCCGATGGTGGAGATCGGCGGCAAACCGATCCTGTGGCACATCATGAAGATCTACGCCGCGCACGGGATCGAGGAGTTCGTGATCTGCCTCGGATACAAGGGCTACCTCATCAAGGAGTACTTCGCCAACTACCACCTGCACACGTGCGACGTGTCGTTCGACCTCGGCAAGGGAGACATGCAGATCCACCGCTCGGAGACCGAGCCGTGGAAGGTCACGCTCGTCGACACCGGCGAGGACACCATGACCGGCGGGCGCCTGCAGCGCGTGCTCTCCTACCTCGACGAGGGCGAGGACTTCTGCTTCACCTACGGCGATGGCGTGGCCGACGTGGACATCGCCGCCCTGCTTGCCTTCCACCGCGAACAGGGCGCGACAGCGACCGTCACCGCCGTGCAGCCACCCGGACGCTTTGGTGCGCTCGATGTCGACGGCGAGCGTGTGCGCCAGTTCGAGGAGAAGCCGCGCGGCGACGGCGGCTGGACCAACGGCGGCTTCTTCGTGCTCACGCCCAGCGTGGCTCAATACCTGCAGGGACCGCAGACGGTGTGGGAGCAGGGGCCGATGCGCTCCCTTGCGCGCGAGGGACAGCTCGCGTGCTACCGCCACGACGGCTTCTGGCAGGCGATGGACACGCTGCGCGACCGCAACCACCTCCAGGGGCTGTGGGCCTCCGGCGTGGCGCCCTGGCGGACGTGGGCGTGACACGCTCATGAGCACGCAGGAGCAGGCGCCAGCCGCGGCAGTGGACCACGCCTTCTGGCGCGAGCGCCGCGTGCTGCTCACGGGCCATACGGGCTTCAAGGGGGCGTGGCTCGCGCTGTGGCTGCAATCGCTCGGCGCCCGCGTCACGGGCTTCTCAAACGGCGTGCCGAGCGAGCCCTCGCTGTACGAGCTCGCGCGCGTGAGCGAGGGCATGGGCAGCGTCCACGGCGACGTGCGCGACCACGACGCTGTCGTGAGCGCGCTCGCCGACGCGAAGCCCGAGATCGTCATCCACATGGCCGCCCAGTCGCTCGTGCGTCGCTCCTTCGCCGAACCCCGCGACACGTACGCGACGAACGTGATGGGCACCGTCAACGTGCTCGACGCGGTCCGCCTCGGCGGCGCCGGCGTGCGCGCGGTCGTCAACGTCACGTCGGACAAGTGCTACGAGAACCGCGAGTGGGAGTGGGGCTACCGCGAGCACGAGCCGATGGGCGGCTACGACCCCTACTCCAGCTCCAAGGGCGCCGCGGAGCTCGTCACGACCGCGTTTCGCCGCTCGTTCTTCTCAGACCTCGACGGCCCACGGCTTGCGTCCGCGCGCGCCGGCAACGTGATCGGTGGCGGCGACTGGGGCGAGGACCGGCTCATCCCCGACATCATGCGCTCCGCCCTCGCGGGCGAGCAGGCACGCATCCGCAACCCCAACTCCATCCGCCCGTGGCAGCACGTGCTCAATCCGCTCAGCGGCTACCTCGTGCTCGCGCAGGCGCTGTGGCGCTCGCTCGAGCACGCGCACGGGTGGAACTTCGGCCCCGCCGAGGAGGACGCCCGTCCGGTCGGCTGGATCGTCCAACGCATGGACGAGCTGTGGCCCGGAGGGCTCAGCTCCACGCTCGACGACGGCCCCCACCCGCACGAGGCGCGCTACCTCAAGCTCGACTCCTCGCTCGCTCGCGCAAGCCTCGGCTGGCGTCCGCTGATGGGTCTCGACGCGACGCTCGAGAGCATCGTCGCGTGGTACAGCGCGTTGCGCGAGGGCGAGGACATGCGCGCGGTCACCCTGGGGCAGATCGAGACCTTCGGGTACGCTGCCGCCTCGTCATGAGCCAGACCGCCTGCCGATTCTGCGCCGCGCCCGTCGAGGCAGTCTTCACCGACCTGGGCATGTCGCCGCTCGCCAACTCCTACCTCCCGCCCGAGCGTGCCAACCACATGGAGCCGTTCTACCCGCTGCGCGCGCTCGTCTGCGAGCGCTGCTTCCTCGTGCAGCTCGAGGAGTTCGAGACGCCCGAGGCGATCTTCTCCGACTACGCGTACTTCTCCTCGTACTCCTCCAGCTGGCTCGAGCACAGCCGCCGCTACTCCGAGCAGATGATCGAGCGCCTCGGCCTGGACGAGTCCAGCCACGTGGTGGAGATCGCCTCGCAACGACGGCTACCTGCTGCAGTTCTTCCACGAGCGCCAGATCCCCGTGCTCGGCATCGAGCCGGCCGCCAACGTGGCGAAGGTGGCGCTGCAGAAGGGCATCCCCACGCTGGTGGAGTTCTTCGGCCGCGAGACCGCCAGCTCGCTCGCGGGCGAGTCCTCCGCCGACCTGCTGCTGGGCAACAACGTGCTCGCGCACGTCCCCGACCTAAACGACTTCGTCGCCGGCATGAAGATCCTGCTCAGCCCCACGGGCGTGATCACGATGGAGTTCCCGCACCTGCTGCGCCTGATGGACGACAACCAGTGGGACACCATCTACCACGAGCACTTCTCCTACTTCTCCTTCCTCACCGTCAGCCGTGTGTTCGAGGCCCACGGCCTGCGACTGTTCGACGTCGAGGAGCTGCCCACGCACGGCGGCTCGCTGCGGATCTACGGCGCGCACGCCGACGACGACAGCAAGCCCCAGAGCGACGCCGCGCGCGAGCTGCTCGCGCGCGAGCGCGCCGCCGGCTATGAGGAGCTCGACACCTACCTCGGCTACGGACAGCGCGTGGAGGCCGACAAGCGCCAGATCCTCGGCTTCCTCATCGACCTGAAGGAGCAGGGCCTGAGCGTGGTCGGCTACGGCGCGCCAGCCAAGGGCAACACGCTGCTCAACTACTGCGGCGTGCGCCGTGACTTCATCGACTACACCTGCGACCTCAACCCGCACAAGCAGGGCCACCTGCTGCCTGGCAGCCACATCCCGATCCGCTCGCCCGACGAGATCCGCGCGACCCAGCCCGATGTGGTGCTGATCCTGCCGTGGAATCTCAAGGACGAGATCGTGCAGCAGCTGAGCTTCATCGGCGAGTGGGGCGGACGGTTCGCGGCGCGCACGCCGGAGCTCAAGCTGCTCTGATGCGATTCGTGCAGACGCCGCTGCCCGGGGCCTGGGTGATCGAGCTGGAGCAGCTCGGCGACGAGCGCGGCTGGTTCGCACGGACATTCGACGCCGAGGAGTTCCGAGCCCGCGGCATGAACCCCGACGTGGCGCAGTGCAACGCGTCGTTCAACGCCAGACGCGACACGCTGCGCGGGATGCACTTCCAGGCCAACCCGCACGGCGAGTCGAAGCTCGTGCGCTGCGTGCGCGGCGCCATCTTCGACGTCGCCGTGGACCTGCGTCGCAGACTCTCCCGCGCAACGCGCCTGGCACGGCGTCGAGCTGAGCGCGGAGAACCGTCGTGCGTTCTACATCCCCGCGGGCCTCGCGCACGGCTTCCAGACGCTCACCGACGACTGCGAAGTGCTCTACCAGATGGGTAACCCCTACGTGCCCGACGCGGCGAGCGGCGTGCGCTTCGACGACCCCGCGTTCGCCATCGAGTGGCCCCAGCCGCACGGCGAGCTGACGATCTCCGACCGCGACCGCGCCTATCCCGACTACGGGACGTGAGCCGCGTCCTGCTCACCGGCGCGAGCGGCTTTCTCGGGGCCCACGCGCTCGCGTCGCTCCTCGCGGCGGGCCACGAGGTGCACGCGCTCGCCCGTTCCGAGCGCCTCGACGAGCACGCCCAGCCGGGCGCCGCCGGCCCCACCCACTCCGAGCGCGTCACCTGGCACGCCGCTGACCTCACACACGCGAATGCAGCCGAGGCGCTCGTACGCGAGATCTCCGCCGATCGCCTCCTGCACCTCGCGTGGTACGTCGAGCACGGCCGCTACTGGGAGGCTCCCGAGAACGTCGCGTGGGTCGAGGCGACGCTGCGCCTGCTGCGTGCGTTCGTCGCCGCGGGCGGGCGCCGCGCGGTGATCGCGGGGACGTGCGCGGAGTACGAGTGGTCCCAGCAGCAGCCGTATGAGGAGTACTCGACGCCGCTCGCGCCGGCGACGATGTACGGCACCGCCAAGCACGCCACCCACCTCGTCGCCGAGCGCTTCGCCGCCTACGCCGACGTCGAGCTCGCGTGGGGGCGGATCTTCATGCCCTACGGCCCCGGCGAGGGCGCTCAGCGGCTCGTGCCGAGCGTCGTCCGCGCGCTGCTCGCCGGCCACGAGGCGCCCGTGTCCGACGGCGCGCAGGCGCGCGACTTCATGTACGCCGACGACGTCGCACGCGCATTCGCCGCGATCCTCGACAGCACCGTGCAGGGGCCGGTGAACGTCGCGTCTGGGCGTTGCTGCACGATCCGCGAGATGGTCACGCTCCTCGCGCAGACGGTCGGCCGGCCCGAGCTCGTGCGCTGGGGCGCCGTGCCGACGCGCCCAGGAGACCCGCCGCGGCTGATCGCCGACGTGCGCCGGCTGCGCGAGGAGGTGGGGTTCGAGCCGCGGGTCGAGCTGGCGGAGGGCGTGCGCCGTACGGTTGACTGGTGGCGCGAGGTTGCCCTATGAGCGGTCCCGACCAGGATCCGCCGTTGCGCCCGGTTGCGTCGCTGAAGTCCACGACGAACGTGCCCGTCGCGGACGACGAGTTGCCGGGCCTGGAGGCGATGCTGTCCGAGCTGCGCGGAGCACCCGAGATCTATCGCTCGTCGAAGTTCTGGGAGCACCACGCTGAGCTGCAGTACCGCGAACTCGCGGAGCAGGGCGGGTTTGCGGCGTTCAAGCGCACGGTCAACCGCTTCTTCTTCCAGTTCATGGTCACGCACCCGCGCGACCCGCAGTTTCGCGCCGCGCTGCGCCATTGGGCGCGCAGCCCGAGTCTTCGCGCGGTTTTCGCCCGGCTGGACACCCCGTTGGAGGTGCCGCCCGGACGCAGGGCCGCCCTGCGCTCGCTCGTGTTCGGACGCGTGTATGCGGCATATGTGGCGATGCTCGCCGCGTACACGGCGCGACGCGACCATCGCGGCATCTTCGATCGTCTGGAGGAGCCCGCGCTCGGTCAGCCCACGCGCGTGCGCTTCCAGGGCCGCGCCGTCAGCGAGGATCTGTGCAACTCGATGCTCGAGTACACGAGCATCCTCGACGCGATGCCCGCACCGCCACAATCCGCGATCGAGCTCGGCTCGGGGTACGGACGGCTGGCATGGGTGTTCCTGCGCGCGCAGGAGAACCTCCGCTACGTGCTGGTCGACATTCCGCCCGGGCTCGCAATCGCGCAGCGTTATCTGACCGAGCAGTTCCCCGAGCGCAGGGCCTTCAGATTCACGCACTTCGACAGCTATGCCGAGGTGGCTGAGGAGTTCGAGTCGGCGCAGATCGTCTTCCTGACGCCGAACCAGCTCGAGCTGATCCCGTCGCTGCACGCTGATCTGTTCGTCAACGTGAGCTCTCTGCACGAGATGCACCGCGATCAGATTCAGCACTACTTTCAGCTGATCGGCGAGCACTGCGACGGCTACTTCTACACGAAGCAGTGGCAGCGCTCGGTCAACCCGTTCGATGACCTGGTCGTGCGTCGCGAGGACTATCCCGTGCCCGCCGCATGGCGCGCCCTGTTCGACCGCGTCCATCCGATACAGACGCACTTCTTCGAGGCGCTGTACTCGATGCGCGGCTGACTCTGGCCGACGAGCCCTGCGCGGTGGCGCGGTCCAATACGCTGCCAACTCCTCATGAGCCAAGCCGCTCGCCGATCCTGCGCCGCACCCGGAGTGGAGGGCGATGTGCTGGACACGCCGCAAGCCGGCGGGCGTGCCCTGCGCGGCAGCTCGCTTCGAACCGGCGGCTACCTGGTCACGATCCTGCTGTCGCTCGTGGCCGTGCCGCTGCTCATCCACCATCTCGGCCTGGCCGGCTATGGGCGCTACGTCGCGATCATTTCGGTCGTGGGGGTTGTCGCTGGTCTCACCGAGGGCGGCCTCAACGCCGTGGCGCTGCGCGGCTATGCGAACACGAGCGGCGCCGAGCGAAAGCACCTGATGCGCGACGCGCTGGGGCTTCGCCTGGTGCTCACCACCGTCGGAGCGCTCCTTGCCGTGGGGTTCGCCGCGGTCGCCGGCTACGGCGCCCCGCTCGTGCTCGGCACTGCCCTGGCGGGCATCGGCATGCTGCTGCAACTCGTGCAGGGACTGCTGGCCGTGTCGCTGGAAGCGGAATTGCGCTACGGCTGGGTGACGGTGAGCGACCTGCTGCGCCAGCTGGTCAACGTGGGTCTGCTGGTGGGGCTGGCGCTGGCGGGCGCCGACGTGGTGCTGCTGCTGGGCGTGGCGATCCCCGCATCTGCGTGCTCACTGCTGTTCACCCTCTGGCTGGTACGCGGGCGAATCTCCCTGCGGCCCACGTTCGCGCTGGGAAAGTGGTGGCCGCTGGTGCGCGACAGCGTGCCCTGGGCGATCGTGGCGGCCGTCAACGTCGTGTACTTCCGCCTGGCGATCATCGTCATGTCGATCGCTGCGACCGCGTTGGAGACGGGCTACTTCGCCACGTCGATGCGGATCGTCGAAGTGCTGATCGGGATACCGGTGTTGGCCGTGGGCGCCGTGTACCCGATCCTCGTGCGCACCGTCCACGGCGATGGCACGCGCTTCGCCTATGCCGCCGAGCGCCTGTTCGAGCTGTCGCTGGCCGTAGGGGTGTGGATGGTCGTGTGCCTGGAGATTGGCGCTCCGTTCACGATCCACGTGCTGGGCGGCGCCAACGCGGAGCCCGCGGTGGCGGTCTTGCGGATACAAGGGCCCGCGGTGATCGCGACGTTCGTCGGCGTGGCGTGCGGATTCCCGCTGCTGACGCTGCGACGGTTTCGGGGGGCGATCATCGCGAACCTCGTAGCGCTCGTCCTGTCCGGGGCGCTGACGTTGATCTTGGTCGGCCCGCTGGGCGCACGCGGCGCGGCGATCGCGGCGGTGAGCGCGGAGTTCGTGATGGCGACGCTCGTGGTGGGCTTCCTGAAGCAGGCCGCCCCAGAGGCCCGTCTCCCGCGCATGGCGATCCCTGCGGTCGCGATCGCTGGAGGGCTCGCCACTGGAGTGGGTCTGCTGCTGCCGGTGCATCCGCTGATCGGGGCCGCCGTCGCGAGCGGCGTCTACTGCGTGATGCTGCGGCTGCTGGGGCGTTTCCCACCTGAGATCGGCGAGTTCCTCGCCGGGCGCAGACACGCAGACCTCCCGCTAGGGTAGCCCCGGATGGCTTCGAACGCACCTCCGTGCCCTCTCTGTGGCGCAGACTCGGGCTACGCGTTCACGGCTGTCGATCGCAACAGGGAGATCAGCGCGGAGCGCTTCCCCTACAACCGCTGCAGCGCGTGCGGAACGGTGTTCTTGGTCGACCCGCCCGCCGATCTCGCGCGCTACTACGAGGGCGAATACCACCGCTTCGGGGCCGACGGTGCGCCCGAGTGGACGCACAATCCGACGCTGATCGAGCTCGAGGAGTTCAGGGTCGAGATGCTGCGCCGCCACGTGCAGCCCGGCACGTTGATCGACATCGGCGCGGGCCCCGGCGGATTCACCGCGGCGGCCAAGCGGGCGGGCTTCGACGTCACCGCGATCGAGATGGACTCGCGCTGCTGCGAGTACATGCAGAACGGGTTGGGGGTGCGCGCGATCTGCAGCGACGAGCCGGTCGAGCAGCTGCTCGCGCTGGAGCCCGCGCGGGCGATCGCGCTGTGGCACGTGCTCGAGCACCTCAGAGATCCGGCGGAGATGCTCGCCACGGCCGCGGCGCGTCTGGAGCCCGGGGGTGTGCTCGCGCTCGGCGTGCCCAACCCGCGTTCGCTGCAGTTCCGCCTGCTCGGCGCCCGCTGGGCGCACCTTGACGCGCCACGGCACCTCTGCCTGATGCCCGAAGCGGCGCTCGTGTCCTACCTGCGTCCCCTTGGCCTGCGCCCGCTCGAGGCCACCACCGGCGACCCATTCGGACGCGTGTGCAACCTCCACGGCTGGGCTTACGCGCTGCGGCGCCGTCCCGCGCGGCGCGACAGCCCCCAGGTGGTGATGCGCGCCGCGCAGGCGATCACCGCCACGCTGCGGCCGCTGGAAAACGAGCGCGGCCACGGCGCGGCGCTCACGCTGCTGCTCGGTAAGGACGCTTAGCCCTCCCGCGCCAGCCCCACGACCGCCTCCAGCTCGGCGAGGCCGATCGTGCGCCGCGCCTGCACCTCGCGGCGCTTTCGCAGTGCCCGCGGAAGCCCGCGCAGCGCGTCGCGCCACACGCGCAGCCAGATCGTGAGCTTGCGGTCCCGGATCGCCACGGCCAGGTTGAGCAGTTGGCCGAGCGCGAGCTGGGGGGCGTGGCGCGCAAGCGCCCCCGCGGGGATGTCCTTGGCGATGATCCACAGCGTGTTGCGCCACAGGTGGTAGCGCGTGAAGTCCGACAGGCCGCGTCCGATCGTGGCGCTGCCCATGTGGTAGACGATCGCCGTGGGGACATAGCGGCACTTGAGCCCCGCGAGCTGCGCGCGCAGATTCCAGTCCACGTCCTCGTAGAACGCGAAGAAGTTCTCGTCGAACTCGCCCACGCGCGCGAACGCCTCGCGCCGGTAGATCGCCGCGCCGCCGCACGCGCCGAAGATCTCGCGCGGCGCGTCGTACTGGCCGCGGTCGGGCTCGCCGTGGCCGCGACGCCCGCCGGTGGCCGCCCACGTGAACACGTCGCCCGCGCCGTCCAGCAGCTCGCGACGGTCGAAGTCGCGCAGCTTCGCCGCCGCCCAGCCCGCCTCGGGGTGCGAGCGCAGCGCGTCCACCATCTCGCCGAGGCAGTCCGGCTCGAGCTCCAGGTCGTTGTTGAACAGCCCCACCAGCTCGCCGTGGCCGGCGCGCGCGCACACGTTCAGCGCCGCCGTGACCCCGACGTTCTGCGGCAGCGACACGACCTCCACCTCGGGCCAGTTCTCCGCCAGCCACGCGACCGAGTCGTCGCGCGAGCCGTTGTCCACGACCACCACCTCGAAGTCGCGGAAGCTCTGCGCCGCGAGCGACGGCAGGATCACCTCTAGCAGGTGGCGCCCGTCGTAGGAGAGCACCGCCACCGTCAGCGCGACGACGTCCTCCTTGGCGCCGCTAGGCAATGATGCGCTCATGGATGCGCACACGCTACACGCCGATCTCGAGCCGACCGTGGACGTGGTGATCGTCTCCGCGGACATGGCCGAGATGACGCTCGCGTGCGTGCGCGCGCTCGACGATCCGCTGATCGCGCGCACGATCGTCGTCGACAACGCCTTCGACGCGCAGGCGGGAGGGGCACGCGAGGAGCTGCGTCGCTGCGCGAGCGTGGTGGCGCTCGCTACGCCCCACGGGTTCGCCGCCGCGAACAACCGCGGGCTCGAGATCGGGACCGCGCCGTACGTGCTGCTGTTGAACTCCGACATCCTCGTCGAGCCGGGCGCGATCGACACGCTGCTCGCGACGCTGCGCGCGGACCCCGCGGCGGTGGCCGCGGGCGGGCGGCTGGTGGACCCCGACACGCTCGCCACCCAGCCCGAGTATCGGCCGCGGCCCTTCCCCACGCTCGCGAACCTGCTCGTGATCATGCTCGGCATCGAGGAGCACTGGCCGGGCAACCCAATCACCCGCCGCTACCACGGGGCGAGCGTCGACGACGAGCGCGTGCAGGCGGTCGACCAGCCCGCCGCCGCGGCGCTGCTGGTCGCGCGGGAAGCGCTCGACGCGGTCGGCGGCCTGGACGAGCGGTTCTGGTTCTGGTTCGAGGACTCCGACCTGCTCCTGCGCCTCAGCGCGCGCGGGCGCATCCTGTACGTGCCCCAGGCTGTCTTTCGCCACCTCGGCGGCGGCACGTTCCGCGGCTGGAGCAAGAGCGAGCGGATCCGCTCGATCCACCACGGCATGCTCCACTACGGCGCCGCGCACCTCTCGCGCTCTGAGCGGTTCGCGCTGGGTCTCGCCACGCTCGCCGTCAGCCTTCCCCGCATGCTGCTCTTCGGCCGCTCGCGGCCCGAGGAGGCGAGCGCGTGGCACGCCGTCGCCGCCGCCGGCGTCGCACTGCTGCGCGGAGCGCGCGTGCCGGCGATCGCGCCGTAGCGATGAGTTTTCACAGCCGCGCCTGTCTTACCCATATCGCTTGAAACGTCAACGAGGAGGAAAAGAGATGGGACGGATCGTCGTAACCGAGTTCATCACCCTGGACGGGGTCATCGAGGCGCCGGGAGGCGGCGAGGGCTTCGAGCACGAGGGCTGGTCGTTCAAGTTCGACCGCGGCGCCGACGGCGACACGTTCAAGTTCGAGGAGCTGATGGCGGCCGACGCGCAGCTGCTCGGACGCGTCACCTACGAGGGTTTCGCCAGGGCGTGGCCGAACATGAGCGGCGACAAATTCGGCGAGAAGATGAACGCGATGCCGAAGTACGTCGCCTCCACCACGCTCAGCGCGCAGGACGCGAGTTGGAACAACTCGACCGTCATCGGCGCCGACCTCCCCGGCGAGCTCGCGCAGGCCAAGCAGGAGTTCGCGGGCGACATCCTCGTGGCGGGCAGCGCGCGGCTCGTGCAAAGCCTCGCGCAGCACGACCTCGTGGACGAGTACAGGCTGATGGTCTTCCCCGTCGTGCTCGGCACCGGCAAGCGCCTGTTCGGCGATGGCACGCCGCACGCGACGCTGCGGTTGATCGACCACAAGCCGCTCGGCCCCGACGGGATCGTGCTGCTCACATACGCGCCCGCGAACCGCACTCAGGCGGCGCCGGCTGCCTAGTCGAGCCGCGTCGGCAGCCCGAAGCGCGCGAACACGTCGTCCACCTTCGCCTCGTCCACGGGCTCGTCGGGATAGCGCTCGAACACCTCGCGGTCCCGTGGCGCAGCCGAGCGGGCGATGAACGCCGTCACGTAACTCACGAGATCTCCCCTCAACGTCAACACGTTCAGCGCGAACGGACGGTAGGCCCCGTCTTCCTCGCTCCACGCGTAGAAGCCGAGCGCCGGCTGCCCGTTCGCGCTGGCGCGCACTGTGCGCCAGCGCCACGCGCCCGACAGCGGCCAGCCGGCCGCCCACTGCGCGATCGCCTCCCTCCCCTGGAACCAGCTCGACAGCGGCGGCATCGCGAACGCCGCGTCCTGCGTGAGCATCGACGTGAACGCGTCGATGTCGCACCGCTCCCACGCGTCCACGTAGCGCTCCACCATCTCGCGCACGGAATCCTCGCCGAGCGCGCGCAGCGTCGCCTGCTGGCTGCGCTCGGGCACGCGCTCCTCCACGGCTGCGCGGGCGCGCTGCAGCGAGCTGTTGACCGACGCGACGGTCGTCTGCAGCGACTCGGCGACCTCCTTCGCGGAGAAGCCCAGCACCTGGCGCTGGATCAGCACCGCGCGCTGCGTGGCCGGCAGGTGCTGCAGGGCCGCCACGAACGCCAGCTCCACGCTCTCACGCCGCTCGTAGCTTGCCTCCGGCGCCGCGTAGCCGTCCTCCACGCCGAGCAGCTCGTCGGGGTAGGGCTCGATCCACACGGACTCCACCACCGGCGCGCCCGGCCCGACGCTCGGGTCCGTCGCGGGGCCGTAGTCGATCGGCAGCACGCGCTTGGGGCGCCGCGCGATCTGATCCAAGCACGCGTTCGTGGCGATCGTGTACAGCCACGAGCGCAGCGAGCTGCGCCGCTCGAACTTCGACAGGCCGCGCCACGCGCGCAGCATCGCGTCCTGCAGCGCGTCTTCGGCGTCGTGCACCGACGCGAGCATGCGGTAGCAGTGGGCGTGAAGCTCGCGACGATAGGGGTCAACCAGCTCCCCGAACGCCCTCTCCTCGCCTGCGCTCGCGCGCTCGAGCAGGCCCTCGTCGTCGCTGCTCGCGCCTGTTGGAGTTGCTGTCATGCTCGACGAGGGTAGAGCGATACCGATGAGTTTGCCCGCGCCCGACGGTCTCAGTCGGTGCAGGCCATCGACAGAACAACAGAGGAGCGAAAATGACCGACACGAGCACAGCCAACAAGACCACCATCAGCCAGGTCGGGACGGTGATCGTCCCCGTCAGCGACCAGGACCGCGCGATCGCGTTCTACACCGACAAGCTCGGGTTCGAGCAGCGCGCGGACATCCCGTTCGGCAACGGCGACCGCTGGGTCGAAGTCGCGCCAGCTGGCGCCGCCACGACGATCGCGCTGGTGCCGCCGCGCGAAGGCGACCCGGTCGGAATCGAGATGCGCACCGCCTTTACCTCCGAGGACATCGACGCCGACCACGCCAGCCTCAAAGCCAGCGGCGTCGACGTCGACGAGGAGGTCATGCGCATGGGAGACCCCGTGCCGCCGATGTTCTTCTTCCGCGACCCGGACGGCAACAAATTCCTGTTCGTGCAGCGGGGGTGACGACCTACCGCCGGCGCGCGAGCAGCGCCCGTCCGCCCGCCAGGTAGACGGCCTCGCGCGCGCGCTGAGCCAGCGGTGGGCGCAGCGCCCCCGGCGCCTCGCCTGGGCGCGCGGGCGGCGCCGCCGGGTCGACGACCCACCGCGCGAGCGGCTCTGACACGCGCTGCCACGTCTGCGCCTGCGCGGCGGCGCGCAGGGCCGGGGCATACGCGTCGCGCCCGCGCTCCAACACGCGCTCGAGCGCGACGCCCAGCGCGCCTGCATCGCCGGGCGGGGCGAGCGCGCCGAGGTTCTCGCGCTCGATGCGCTCGGCGAGGTCGTCGCCGCTGGTGCACACCGCGGGCACGCCCGCCCAGAAGCAGTCGAGCAGCCGCGTGCGGTAGGCGAAGCGGGTCTCCAGATGGTCGGCGTGCGCGGAGATCACGCACGCGGCCTGCGTCAGCCACGCGCCGCGCTCGGCGTACGGGGTCCAGCGCTCGTGGAAATGGACGACCGAGCCGAGCACGCCCAGCTCGCCCGCCAGCCGTCGCGCCGCCTCCGTGCTGGCCTTCGCGGCGGGATGGTCGGCAGCACCGCCCATGAACACGAGGCGCACCTTCGGCCTGCGCTCCGCGAGCGCGGCCACCGCGCGGATCGCGGTCTGCGCGTCCAGCCACCGCCAGATGCCGCCGTTCCACAGCACGATCTCGCTGTCCGCGCCCAACGCGGGGATCGCCTCGCGCGGCCCGCCGCCGCCCCCCCGCGGCGGCTCCGCGGGGACGCCGAACGGCACCAGGTCGATCGTCTCGCGCAGGCTGGGGTCGCGGTCGTACGCGTCCGGCGCGATCATGCGCAACGCGAGCATCGCGCCGAGCCACAGATCGCGCTGCGTGTCGCTCGCGCACATGAAGTGGTGGCCGGTGCGCAGCGCCGCGTGCAGGCGATCCAAAGTCGTGGCGGTGCGCTGGCGGCGCGACAATGACGCCCGCCCGCCGCCCGCCGTGTCGTCCTCGGCGAGCAGCTCGAGCGTCTCGAGCGTCTCGGGGCAGTACAGGTCGATCACGACCCGCGCTCGGGAGCGCCGCAGCCAGCGGTTGACGAGCGGCCACTGCGGGTGGGCGACGATCGTGTCCGCGGCGGCTATCTCGCCTCGCAAAGCCCCCGGCGCGTGCGGACGGAACGCGATCGTGCGCACGCCGTCGCCTACGGTCTCCTCGGTGCCGCCGTGGGCGACGGTGACGGTCGCGCGGTCGGACAGCGCTCGCGCGAGCTCCCAGCAGCGGATGCCGAGCCCGGCCATGCGCTCGCCGACGGGGTCGGCGCAGATGAGCAGCACGCTGGGCCTGCGCGTGGCGGAGGCGGCATCGCCCGCGGAGGCTGCGTGACCCACGGAGACGGCGCGGCCCGCGGCGTCCGCGCGCGACTCAGGCGGCGCGCCGCCCATACACCCCTCGCCTCAGCGCGCCGGAGTCGCGGAAGGTGATGGTGTGGTCGACCGCGTCGCGCGGCGGCGGCAGCAGCCTCGGCGCGGGCGACCCTGCGCGCCAGCCGGACAGCCGTCCGCGCAGCGCGGCGAGGTCGCGCGATATGGCGATGTCGGCGAGCACGACGCTCGCCTCGGTGGCGATCGTGCGCATGGCGGTACGGCCCCGCAGCAGCCCGTAGCGGCGCAGCATGTAGCCGCGCCCGAAGCCGCCGTGGCGGCGCTGCCACGCGGAGCGGTGCCCGTGCGTGGCCGATCCGAGGTGCACGCCGACGGCGTCGCTGGCGAGCACCGAGCGCCAGCCGGCGCAGCGCAGGCGCAGCGCGAGGTCGAAGTCCTCCATGTAGGCGAAGATCGCTTCGTCGAGGCCGCCCACGTCCTCCCAGGCGGCGCGCCGGTAGGCGGCGGCGGTGCCCGCG
Source organism: uncultured Solirubrobacteraceae bacterium (assembly GCA_963813055.1). Taxonomy (GTDB): domain Bacteria; phylum Actinomycetota; class Thermoleophilia; order Solirubrobacterales; family Solirubrobacteraceae; genus Palsa-744. Next base: position 106,262 of record CAWEXM010000002.1, on the reverse strand, counting down.
GGACCGGCTAACACGGGATCTTCGCGTTCGGCCTGCCATGCCTGCAGGCCCTGCAGGCGTGGGAACCCCGCGAGGGTGACGTCGGCGGCGAGCCCCGCGCTGTCGATCAGCTCCTCGCCGGGTTGCAGCATGAGCGCGGCGACGGAGCCGACGCCGGCGTCCTCTTCCAGCGGCGCGATCAGCTTTTCGAGGAAGTCGGAGTGCACGTCGACGTCGTTGTTCAACAGCACCACCACCTCGCCCGTGCCCGCGGCGACGCCGCGGTTGCACGCCTCGGCGAAGCCGCGGTTCTCGGCGAAGCGCTCGAGGTGAACGTCGGGCCACTCGGCCGCGACGCGCGCGGCGCTGTCGTCGGTCGATCCGTTGTCGACGAGGATCACGCGGTGCTTGAGCCGCTGCGCGCGCAGGTGGCGCAGACAGCTGTCGGTCAGCTCATAGCGCCCGAAGGCCACTATCACGACGTCGATAGTTGGAGACATCGAGCCCATCGTAGTCCTCGATGGCCGAGAAACGCTCCGCTGCAACTAGCCTTCAACGCTTGAGCGCGAGGGCAACTCACGTGGGGCTGAACCTGATCTTCCTCGTACCCGGCGAGACCGGTGGGATGGAGGTGGTCGCGCGCGAGCTGATCCCCGCGCTGCTGGCGGCGGCGCCCGAGGGGATGCGGTTCACGGCGTTCGTCAACCGCGAGGCCGCGAGCGCGGGCGGCGGGCCGTGGGGAGAGCTGCTTCCGGCGGTCACCGTGCCGGTGAACGCGCGCGACCGCAAGCAGTGGGTGCTGGGCGAGCAGACGCTGCTGCCCCCGATGGCGGCGCGCGCGGGGGTGAAGCTGATGCACAGCCTCGCAAGCACCGCGCCCGCGTGGGGGCCATTCCGGCGCGTGGTGACGGTGCACGACCTGATCTACGCGCGCTTCCCCGACGCGCACACGGGCATCCGCGACAAGGGCATGCGCGTGCTGGTGCCGCTCGGCGTGCGCCGCTCGCACCGCGTGATCGCCGACTCGCACAGCACGCGCGAGGACCTGCTTGAGCTCGCGCGCGCCCGCCCCGAGCTGGTGGACGTGGTTCCGCTGGGCCTCGGCACCGTCCAGCGCGAGCAGCCGCTGGGCGAGCGCGAGCTGCGCGCGAAGTTCGAGCTGGGCGAGCGGCGAGTGCTGCTGAGCCTGTCGGCGAAGCGCCCGCACAAGAACCTGCTCGCGCTGATCGGCGCGCTGGCGCGCGTCCCCGCGCCCGAGCGCCCGGTGCTGGTGCTGCCGGGCTACGCGACCGAGCACGAGGCGCAGCTGCGCGAGCGTGCCCGCACGCTCGGCGTGGATGAGGACGTGCGCTTCCCCGCGTGGGTGTCCGCGGCAGAGCTGGAGGGCCTCTGGAAGATCACGCGCGCGTTTCTGTTCCCGTCGCTCTACGAGGGCTTCGGGCTGCCGGTGCTCGAGGCGATGGCGCGCGGCGTGCCGGTGGCGTGCGCGGACGCGTCCTCGCTGTCGGAGGTGGCGGGCGAGGCCGCGCTGCTGTTCGACCCGCACTCGGAGGAGGCGATCGCCGAAGCGCTGCTGCGCCTGCTGCGCGACGAGGAGCTGTGCGAGCGGTTGCGTCGCCTCGGCCTGGAGCAGGCCGCGCGCTTCACCTGGGAGCGCACCGCCGAGGGTACGCTGGCGAGCTACGAGCGCGCGCTCGGAGCGTCCCCGCCCGCGTAGCTCGGGCCGGCATCGCCGGAGAAGCCCGCATCGCCCGGGCGGATCGCGCCCCCGGCGTAGCTGTCGAGCACCGTCTGCAGCGACGCGTCGAGCGACAGCATGCGCGCGTTCTCCGCATACCAGCGCGCGGTGCTCTCGCGCAGCGCGAACCCCGCCTCGTTCACCCGCACGATCGCATCCGCCACCGCCTGCGGATCGGAGCGCTCCGCGATCGTGCCGTTGACGCCCTCCTCGATCAGCTCGCTCGCGGCGTTGTCCTCGCCCGCGACCACCACGCTCGGCGTGGCGCGCGCGGAGGCCTCCACGACGACCATGCCGTACCCCTCGCGGCGCGAGGGGAGCAGCATGCACAGAGCGCGGCGCATCTCCGCGTCGAGTGTGCTCGCCTCGGTGAAGCCGCGCGCCGTCACCACGCCCTCGAGCCCGTGCTCGGCGATCGCCTCGTCGAGCGCCGCGCGCTCGGGGCCGTCGCCGAGGAACTCCCCGCGCAGCCCGTCGATGCGCCGCGCGGCGAGCGCCATCGCGGCGACGCCGAGCGTGACCTGCTTCTCGGGGATCAGCCGCGCGGCGAACAGCACCATCGGGTCGGCCTCGCGCGGCTGCGCGGGCGCGTCCTTCGCCACGTACAGCCCCCGCAGCACGGTCACCGGCCCGCGCAGCCCCTCGGCGCGCAGGCGCTCGGCGTGCAGCTTCGAGAAGCAGAACGCGCGCTGGGGCACGAGCGCGCACAGCCGCTGCACCAGCTCGCCCACGCGCCCGCCGGGTCCGCCGAGGTAGTCGCGCCAGTAGGAGCGGCTCCAGACCTCGAACCAGTCCACCACCAGGCCGTAGCGCGCGAGCGGGCGCAGCAGCGCGGCGGCGAGCAGCGAGAAGTACGGGAACGCGCACGTGTGCACCACGTCGTAGCGGCGGGGGTGCGTGAGCAGGTGCGCGAACACGCCGAGCCCGAACACCAGCGGCGGCACGATTCGCCGTCGGCCGTCGGCGGTGTACAGGCCCAGCCGCGGGCCGACCGCGAGGACTCGCACGCGCGGGTCGATCCGCGGGCGCTCCCCCCGGTCCCACTGGCGCAGCGTCAGGTAGGTGACGTCGTGCCCCTCCTGCGCGAGGCGCTCGGCGAGGTTCGCGTACCAGCGCTCCGCGCCGCCGACGGTGTGCGGGAACAGGCAGTCGTAGACGAGGCAGATGCGCATGGTCGCTCAGAGACTGCCAGACCGTGCGATAGGATCGCCAATCCCTGCGCGCGACCTTGCGCCATTCGACGGGTTATGACGGCACGACGATGAGCACAGCCGCCCATACGAGCCTCCCCGCTCTCGCGGACCCAGAGGATCAGGACACGCCGCTCGTGTCCGTGGTGATCCCCTGTCTGGACGAGGCGGAGAACATCGAGGCGTGCGTGACGGCCGCGCTCACCGCGTTGCGCGAGATGGGCGTGCGCGGCGAGGTGGTGGTGGCTGACAACGGCTCCGAGGACGACTCCGCGGCGCTCGCCGAGCGCGCGGGCGCGCGCGTCGTGCACGAGCCGCGGCGTGGCTACGGCAGCGCCTATCTCGCCGGCTTCGCAGGCTCCAGCGGCCGCTACATCGTGATGGCGGACGCCGATCTGACGTACGACTTCAACGACATCCCGCGCTTCGTCGCCGCCCTCGAAGAGGGCGCGGAGATGGTGATCGGCGACCGCATGGACAACATCCAGCCGGGCGCGATGCCGTGGCTGCACCGCTACGTCGGCAACCCGATCCTCACGGGGCTGCTGAACCTGTTCTTCCGCACCGGCGTGAAGGACGCCCACTGCGGCATGCGCGCGGTGCGACGCGACGTGCTCGGGCGCCTCGACCTGCGCACGACCGGCATGGAGTTCGCCTCTGAGATGGTGATCAGGGCGGCGAAGGAGAAGCTCACGATCGCGGAGTTTCCGATCGAGTACCACCCGCGCGGCGGCGAGAGCAAGCTGTCGAGCTTCCGCGACGGCTGGCGCCATTTGCGCTTCCTGCTCGTGCACAGCCCCAACCACCTGTTCATCGTGCCCGGCGCGGCGCTCGCGGGCGTGGGCACGCTGATCGTGATCCTCGTCGGCGCGGGCCTGCACCTCTTCGGGCGCGACTGGGGGCTGCACACGCTGATCGGCGGGGCGCTGCTGATGATCGTCGGCACGCAGGTGCTCGCGTTAGGGCTGTGCGCGCACGCGTACGGCACGTACTTCATGGGCGAGCGCGACCCGTGGTTCGACCGCATGCGCTCGCGCTTTCGGCTGGAGCACGGCCTGCTGCTGGGCGGCGCGTTCGCGCTGGTGGGCTTCGCGATGGGCGTCGTGGTCGTCGCGACGTGGATCTCGCACGGGTTTGGATCGCTCGCTGACGAACGGCTCGCGCTCGTGTCCGCGTCGCTCGTGATCGTGGGCATCCAGATCTTCTTCTCCTCCTTTCTGCTGTCGATTCTCGGTCTGCGTCGGCGCTGACGGTGGGAGCTGTCCGCGGGATGCTGGCGGCAGTCTTCGCCGGCGACCGTCGCGTGTGGCGTGTCGCCGCGATCGCGGCCGTGCCGTTGGTGCTGTTGAGCGCGTACTACTGCCTGCGCCCGCGCTTCTACGAGACGGGCACCAACAGCGTGGAGGACGTCGGCTTCACCGCGAGCACCCACGCCGGGACGCCGCTGTGCGTGCCCGACCTGCGCGTGCCGTCGGGGACTGCGCTCGTGCGCCTGAGGACGCTCGTCGTCGGTGGACGTGAGCTTCCCGCGCTGCAGATGACGCTGAACCTCGCTGGTCACAGGGTCGCATCCCAGCTGCCCGCGGGGCCTCCGTCGACGGCGCGCGTGCGCAACGTGGACTTCCCTATCGCGCAGACGCCCGCCAGCCCCGCCTCGGCGTCCGCGTCGCTGTGCGTGAGCTCCCAGGTGCCCGTCTCCTGGGGTGGAACCCCGCTGCCGACCCCCGGCGCTGGGGCGCCGACGCTGGGCGGCCGGCCGCTGGCGGCGCGGATCGCGATCTGGTACCTGCCCAAGCCGGGCGCCAGCAAGAGCTACGTGCAGCGGGCAGGCGCGATCTTCCGCCGCGCGGTGCTGTTCAGGCCGGGGATCGTGGGCGTGTGGACCTACCCGCTGCTGCTGTTCGTGGTGCTGCCCGCGCTCGCGCTCTTGGCGCTGCGCTGCCTCGCGCTCGCGGTGGCTGGACGGGGGCGCCGTCTGGGGGCGTGGCTGTTTGCGATCGCGGCGATCAACGCCTGCTGCTGGGCGCTGATCACGCCCGTGTTCCAGGCCCCCGACGAGATCGACCACTTCGCCTACGTGCAGTCGCTCGTGGAGCGCGGCCAGGGCCCCAGTCACGATCCCCTCTCGCCGCTGCAGCGCTGGTCGGGGGCCGAGGGGCAGGCGCTGGAGGGGATCGACTTCCTCACCGACCACCAGCTGGGCGACACGGCGCCGCCGTGGCTGGCGAGCGCGGAGGGCGAATACCGCCGCGAGGTGAAGCGGCTGAAACCGCTGGCCGACAACGGCGGGCGGATACAGCACCTCGGCGGTGCACGGGCCGCTGTACTACCTGGCGCTGTCGCCCGCGTATCTGCTCACGCGCCACTCCTCGATCTTCTCGCAGCTGACGCTCATGCGGATCGCCTCGGCGCTGCTGGGCGCGCTCGTGGCGCTGTTCACGTTCCTGATCGCGCGCGAGCTCGCGCCAGGACGGCCGTGGCTGGCGGTGCTGGCGGCGCTGCTGGTCGCGTACGAGCCGATGTACGGGTTCATCTCCGGCATCGTCAACAACGACGTCGGCGTGAACGCCGCCGCTGCCGCGCTCGAGCTGCTGCTGCTGCGGATGCTGCGTCGCGGGATCACGATCCCATGGGGGCTCGGCACCGGAGCGCTGCTGATCGCGCTGCCGATCGTGAAGGGCACGGGCCTGTCGCTGTATCCCGTCGCGGCGCTCGTGTTCATCGCCACGCTCTGGCGCCACCACGGCCGCCGGGACCTGCTCGCGTGGGGCGCGCTCGCGCTCGGCGCGCTGCTGATGGCGGAGATCTCCGCGCACGTGCTCAGCGGCCTGCAGCCGGCCGCCGCCGCGACCGGCTCGGCGGCGATCAGCTCCAACGCGAGCGCGGTCCACGAAGCGCTCCACCACATTCCCAACTACCTCTCCTACCTGTGGCAGGCGCTGCTGCCGCGGTTGCCGTTCATGACGGCGCACTTCCCGCCGCCTCGCTCCACCGGCTTCTCGCTGTTCGCCTACCCGGGCTTCGTGATCTTCGTCGAACGCGGCTGGGCGGCGTTCGGCTGGTACGACGTGCTGTTCCCGCACAAGCTCTACATCGTGATCTTCCTCGCGATGGCGCTAACCGTCCCACTCGGCATCTGGGCGGCGCGCCGCGAGTGGCCGTGGCTGCGCCGCCACCTGTTCGAGGCGCTGCTGTTGGCGGCGATCCCCGTGGCGGTGGTGATGGGCTTCGAGGCCGCCTACTACACGGGCACCCCACGGATGCTGATCGCGGAGTTCGGCCGCTACGCGTTCCCCGCGATCGGGCCGCTGGCGGTGCTCGTGGTGGGGGCGCTGCACGCGTTCGGGCGCCAGCGGATGCTCGCGGCCGGCGCCGTGCTGCTCGTCGCCATGATGTCGCTCAGCTACGCCTCGCAGCTGCTGACCCTGACCCACTTCTATGCCTGAAGTCACCGTCGCCATCCCCGTGCGCGATGGCGGCGAGCTGCTCGCGGGCGTGCTGCGTGCGCTCGCGTCGCAGACGGTCGAGCACGAGCTGCTCGTGTGCGACTCTGGCTCGAGCGATGGTTCGGTGGCGCTCGCGCGCGAGCACGGAGCGCGCGTGCTGGAGATCCCCTCGGGGAGCTTCAGCCACGGCGGCACGCGCAACCTGCTGATGGATGCGGCGAGCGGCGCGCACGTGGCGCTGCTGACACAGGATTCGCAGCCCGCGGACGAGGGCTGGCTCGAGCGGCTGCTGGAGGGCTTCCAGGCGGCTGGCGACGTGACGCTCGCCTACGGTCCCTACCGCGCGCGCGCCGACGCGCCCGCCGCGGTGCGGATCGAGCTGGAGCGCTGGTTCGCCTCGCTCGCGCCCGACGGCGCCACGCGCGTCGAGCGGCTCGCCGACGACGAGTGCGACCTGCCCGCGGTCGAGCTGGTCGGAAGGCGCGGCTTCTTCACCGACGCCAACGCGTGCATAGCGCGCGCCGCGTGGCAGCGCGTGTCGTTCCGCGAGGTCCCCTACGCGGAGGACCGCGTGCTGGCGATCGACATGTTGCGCGCCGGCTACGCCAAGGCGTTCGTTCCTGCCGCGGCCACGATCCACTCTCACGACTACACCGCCGCGCAGCAGCTGCGCCGCAGCTTCGACGAGTGGCGCGGCCTGCGCGAGGTGTACGGCTGGCGCGAGCCGGCCTCGCCCGCGCACCTGCTCTCCCAGCTGAGGGGCGAGCTGTCGCGCACACGCGCGGAGCTGGCCGAGCGGGGCGAGCCCGCTGCGCGCCGCCGCGCCGCGCTGCTGGCCGTCGCTCGCCATCATGTGGTCTCTCGTACGGGGGCGCTGCTCGGCTCCCGCGCCGATCTGCTGCCCGCGCGCGCGCGGCGCATGCTGTCGCTGGAGGGTCGCGCGGGCTTCGCGCCGCTCCATCTCGACGGCGAGCTTCCCATCCAACCAACCGACCCCACCGCATCGATGCCATGAGCGACAGCCCCATCGAGGGGCGCCCACTGGGCCCCCTGTCAAACCTGAGACGCCGGATCTACCTCACCTACCAGTACTTCGGCCTGCGCACGATCCTGTTCCGCGCAATCACGTTCCCACTGCGCTTCACGCCCCTGGAGCGTCGCCTGCGCCTGCGCACGCACGCCCGCGACCAGGAACTGCGCCGCGCGGTGCGCTGGTATCGCGAGCACGGCCGGCCCGTTGACATCGTCATCCCCAGCTATCGCGACGCCGAGCGCGTGCGCGCGCTCGTGCGCTCGATCTCGAAGACCGTCCCGCGCGGCATGGCGCGCGTGATCGTGACCGACGACTGCAGCGGCCCGGAGCACCTCGCGGCGCTCGCCCGGATCAAGGGCATCGACGAGCTCGTCACCTCCGAGCGCAACGACGGTTTCGCCGCGAACGCCAACCGCGGCCTGCGCGCGAGCGACCCCAAGCGCGATGTGGTGCTGCTGAACTCCGACACCGAGGCGCTGCCCAGCTGGCTGCAGTGCCTGCAGTACGCCGCCCACTACCACGAGGACGTGGGCATCGTGGGCGCGCAGCTGCAGTACCCAGACGGGCGCATCCAGTTCGGCGGCACGGTGCGCAACCGCGACCAGCCGCAGTGGTTCGACCACCGCTACCGCTTCAAGCCCGCCGGCTGGGGGCCCGCCAATCAGAGTAGTCCCGCGATCGCGGTGACGGGCGCGTGCATGTACGTGCGCCGCGAGACGATTGAGCGGATCGGCCTGCTGGACGAGCGCTACGCGATGGCCTACGAGGACGTGGACTGGTGCCTGCGCGCGTGGCAGGCGGGCCTGCGCGTGCTGTACTTCCCCGCCGCGCAGATGGTGCACCACGAGTCGGTCACGCGCGGCACCGCCGTCGGCGAGCGCGAGCAGAGCTCACAGGAGCTGTTCTGGGAGCGCTGGGGCGAGTTCTTCGACGACCGGTCGGTGGCCGCCGACGCGAGCGGCGAGCGGCTGCGGATCGTGTACGTGACCGAGGACACCGGCGTGGGCGGCGGGCACCGCGACATCTTCGAGCACCTCAACCGCCTCGTCGCGCGCGGGCACGACGTGGCGCTGTACACGCTCGGCGAACCACCCGAGTGGTTCCCGCTGAACGTGCCGGTGCACAGCTTCGCCGACTACCACGAGCTCTCGCGCGCGCTCGCGCAGATCGACGCGATCAAGGTCGCCACGTGGTGGATGACCGCGGTGCCGGTGTGGCGCGCGAGCGTCGCGCGCGGCATCCCCGTGTACTTCGTGCAGGACATCGAGACCTCCTACTACCCCGACCACGAGCGCGCGCGCCACGCGGTGCTCGACTCCTACCGTCCGGAGTTCCGCTACATGACGATCTCCGCGTGGAACCGCGAGCGCTTGCGCGAGCTGGACCTCGACGCGGAGCTGATCCCGCCGGGGATCGACCTCGACATGTTCCGCTCGCGGCCGGAGGTGAAGCGGCGCGAGGACATGGTGCTGGCGCTGGGGCGCACCAACCCGCTGAAGAATCTCCCGCTCACGCTCGCCGCGTGGCGGGCGTTGAGTGAGCCGCGCCCGGAGCTGTGCATGTTCGGCATCGAGCCGGAGCTGGCGGACGGCGACGGCATGACATACGTCGAGGCGCCCGAGGACGAGCGCGTGGGGGAGTTGTTCAGCGAAGCGACGGTGTTCGTGCAGACGTCCGTGCACGAGGGCTTCGCGCTGCCGCCGCTGGAGGCGATGGCGACCGGCGCGGCGGTCGTTTGCACGGACGCGCACGGCAACCGCGACTTCTGCGTGGACGGCGAGAACTGCCTCATGCCCGAGCCCGAGGCCTCTGCCGTGAGCGCGGCGATCGCGCGCCTGCTCGCCGACCCGGAGCTGCGCGCGCGGCTCGGCGCGGCGGGCGTGCGCACCGCGCAGGACTACGCGTGGGAGCGGCGCATCGACGAGCTCGAGGGGTTCTACCGGCGGGTCGCGGGGGCGCGGCGGATGGCGGTCGGGGGGGAGGTGGCGCCGGAGGTCCCGGCTGCTGGAGTCCACCCGGAGGCGATCTGAGCGCACCACTCGTGCAGCTGCGCAATGTTGGCGGCGTTGTCGAAGCGTGTGCGCGCTCGAGCCGCGGCCTCGATGCCCATGCGCTCGCGCGTTGGCTCATCGTCGAGTAGCGAGCGTAGGGCGTTCGCCAGCTCGAGAGGTCGTCCCGGTGTCACGTGCATGCCGGTCCTCTGGTGCTCGACCACCTCGCGAATCCCGCCTTCGCACGCGGCCACCACCGGGAGGCCACAGGCGAGCGACTCGGCGGCCGCGTTGCAGAACGTCTCCTCCGGTGCAGCGTGGACGTAGAGATCGGCCGCTCGATAGAGCTCCACGAGATCCTCCGCGTCACAGCGCTCCAGGTGGTGGATGCGCACGGTGTCGCCGAGGATCTCGAGCGGTCCCGCTCGGCCCACGACGAACAGTTCGATGCGCTCCGCATCGGATCCGCTGCCCCTCAGGATCTCCATCGCCCTGCGCAGCGTGGCGAAGTCCTTGAAGGGGTTGGCGCGACCTTCGTGTGCGACGAAAAGCAGGATCCTGGTGTCGGGGCCCAGCCCTCTGAGCCGTCTCGCCTCACCACGCGAGCCAGGGGTGAAGATCTCGAGATCGAGGCCGTTCGGGACCACCTTGGCGTTCTCGATCGCCGGCGCGAGGATCGATCTTCGAGCGCGCTCCATCAGCCAATGTGATGGGGCTGTCACCGCGAGTCGGGACGCGCTCAGGATGCGCCGCTTGCGATGCCAGTTCAGGCGTGTCGCGTCGCGTGTAACCGCGGGCGGGATCGCGAGATCAGGGCACGCCCCACAGCCGCTCTCCCAACGAGTGCATTTGGGTGGCGAGGCGCAGTGCCCGGTGAACAGCCACGAGTCGCACAGCCGGAGGACCACCGGTAGTCGGCGCGAGAGGTTGGGCAAGGTGCGCAGATCGAAGTAGTCGCCATGCAGGTTCATTAGCAGCAGCAGGTCCGGAGGATCTCCCGCCGACTCGAGGAGCACCCGGCTGTGGGGATGGGCAAAGCCCTCCAGCCCGAGCCATCGTTCGCCGCGACTGTGCGCTCTGGCGCTTGCACGCGCGAGAGCATTGCCGCCGAGTCGATGATCGACATGTGGGCTCGTCGACATCTGGATCACACGAGCATCCGCGGTCAGCTTGGTGCGGACGAGCATCCGTACCTCGGTGCTCATCTGCTCGAACCCGTCCATGATCGAACGCGCGGTGCGCTCCGCGCCTCCCGCTTCGTCTGTTGTGTTGACCAGCAGCACCCGGCGCAGCTCACGCCGTGAGGAGGTCCTCTCGCCGTTGCTCACGCGGCGGGGCACAGCTCGATCGAGAAGATCGGCATTCCCAGCCGCCGCTGGTCGGGTGAGCCGTCCTTGCGCGGTTCGTAGGGCCGGCACAGCAGCACGATCCCCTCGGAGTACTGGCCCGTCCTCCCGAGGAGATCGACGATCAGCTCAACGCCGTCGCCGTGGATTGCGCTCGAGGGAATTGGGTGCCCGGCGACGTGTATTCCGGCCAGGTAGTCCAGTGGGGCCCCGCGCATGCCGTGAGTGTCGATGCGCAGCTGGTGGCGGCCTGGGGGCGCCGCAACTCGCAGCACAGTCGAGGGCTTGGTCCACCGAAACCATCCGTCCTCGCGGTGCTCGGGCGTGTGGGCGCCGATGAGGATCTCCCGATCGAGCTCCCGCGCATTCCATCGGCCAGTGGCGGGCGCCAACGAAGGCGCTGTGGCTAGGTGCTCGTGGATCCAGCGAAGGCGTGTGGCTCTCACCACCCGCTCCTGGGCGCGAAGATAGCCTTTCCAGCGCATCTCGCCCGGCAGCGGCAGGCGCTCGGTGGCCCATGCGCTCACCTGGAAGTCGAGCTGCTCCCAGCTCGCACGCGGCAGGGCGCCGTTCACGCTGCTCGGTAGCCACGTGAACAGCTCACGGGTAATCCACGCCAGCTCAGAAGCCATCGGCGCAGTGCGACCCGCGGTTGCGATTGTACGTCGCCCATGGGACAGGAGCGCACGAGTCACGTGGCGTGCGAGCGCGGGTCGGTAGCGCAGTCGGTTTGACCAGGCATCGAGCCGTCCGAAGTAGTGCTCGCAGAAGTCATCGTCGAGCACGCGTCGGGCTTCGCATTCGCCGCGGGCGCTGTCGGCTGAGTGGGCGTGGTGCTCGCTCAGGGTGTCGTGGTAGACGTGACTCACCACGGCGTCGGCGACTTCGCCGACCTTCGCTCCGCGCTCGTGCAGCCGGGCGGAGAGCAGATGAGCACTGAACAGGCCGTAACGTGGGTGAAACGCGTCGATCTCGTTGAACAGATCGCGTCTCACCGCGAGGCCCACTGGATTGAGGTGCGCCCACTCCGATTGTGACCACTGCGAATACATCAGCTCAAACCAGCGCGCCGTCAGCTTGGCGGGCGTGCTCGCGGTGACGTGTCCGTGTGTGAACATCGCAGCATCCAACGAGGGTTCCGCGACGAGGGCCGTCGCGGTGGCCGAAAGGCAGTGGTGGGCGGCCTGGCAGTGCGCCTCGGTGAGAACAAGCCATGGGGCCCGTGCGTGCGCAGCAGCCTCACGCCACAGCGCGACCACGTGGCTGGAGCCTGCCCGCACCAGTGTGTCCTGCGGCTCGAGCAGGCATGCCATCTGGCGCTCGCTCTCCGGGTCGGCGCCGTCGGATGCGACCACGAGCTGGAAGCGCTCTCGAGGAAAGGTCTGCTCGTGTGTCCACGATCCCAGATGTGCCGCGATGTCGCCGCGCACATCCTCGAGCGGTATGAGCACCGAGAACAGAAGGCCATTCGACACGAGCTGATCATACGGTCGTGGACTGTGCTCAAGGCGATCCGAGCCAGTTGGCCTCGTCTCTCGACGGCCTTGTCGAGCTCGCTCGTGGTCAGCGTCTACAATCGCCTCGCATCAGCCTAGGTGTGACACGTATGACGGTGTTTTTCGCGGCCAGGGCCGGCGCCTGATGTTGGTCATATGCGATGGTATGCCCAGGAGCGCATCCACTTGGTCGTACAACGTTGCGATCGGGCTGCTCCGTCGCTCGCAACCTACGGTTGAAACGCATGGGGGCTACGACGAGGACATCGCGTGCTTCCTCGCTGCGTTACCGCCGACGGCGGCCCACGCCGTTGCCAAGTGTCACCAGCTGGATCAGTGTGGGAGGGCGCTCGCCAGGACCGGCGCAGCGAAGCTGATCTACACGTGGCGCGATCCCGCAGACGCTGCCGTCTCGTGCATGCAGATGTTCGGCTACGACTTCGAGGGCGCGCTCGCGATCGTTGACTCCTCGCTGGGGCTTTACCACTTTCATCGTCTGTCGGGCAACGCATTGATCCTCGACTACGAGCAGATCGCGGCGGCGTCGATCGACGCCATCCGGCGCATTGCCACTCATCTCGGCCTGGCCGACAGCGAGGACGCAATCCAGGCGGTGGCGAACCTGACATCATTGCAGCGCTTCAAGCAGCACGTGGAGTCGCTCGACGACAGCCCGCATCTGGTCAACGACGGCACCCACGAATACGACCCGGAGACGCTCTTGCATCGCCGTCACATTCGCGACGGGCGGGTCGGCTACGGACGGGAGGCTCTGACCAGGGAGCAGGCGAAGCGGGTTGACGAGCTGCTGCGCAAGCACGGCCTCGAGTCTGGAGACGAGACCTTGTCGAGTGCCGCACGGCTGACGCGGACCGTGCGCACCCTGTTCCGGGCATGATGTGCTCCGCTGACCCCGTCTGCTCTCGAGGTGGCTACGTCACTGCTCCCATAGCCGCGCGGGGAAGTAGTCGAGCACGACCTCGTCGAGCAGCGCAAAGTGGACTCCCGCTCGCAGCACGCGCTCGAGCATGTACATGTCGCCGGGAAGCCCCAGATGGGCTGCGACGAGCTCACGCTCGAAGAAGCGCAGCCCACCGTGCACGAGGGCTCCAGCCCAGCTCGAAGGCGCCAGGGCGCGGCGGGAAGCCGATGCTCGTTGAACTCTGCCCGTCGGGATGGTGTTGCTCGAACCCACCGTAGGCGACCTCCGCGCGCCGCTCGCGTGCCACGGTGAGCAGCGATGCGATCGCGTTGGGGCGCAGGTGGTCGTCGTCATCGAAGTGGAGCAGCCAAAGGCCTCGAGCGCGTCGCGTGGCCTCGTTGCGAGCCATCGTGCTGCCGACTGACCAGTGGCGCTCGGGGTTGGGATGTGCGGCGATCCGCTGACTCAGATTTGCGTACCGGACCCGCGGGTCACCCAGCGCGGCTACGGTCGCCTCGACGGAGTCCGCGGCAGCGTCGCCGACCACCAGCACCTCGATGTTCGTGTAGGTCTGAGCCAGCAGCGATGGCAGCGCTCTCTCCAGCAGTGCGGATCTCTGCCCTGTGGTCGCCACTGTGATCGAGACGAGCGGCTCGGGGTGTGAATAGGCCAACTCGTAGTCTGCGGCGGCTCGCAACTCGTGCAGTCGGCGCCGGTTGCCCGCCTCCTCGGCCACGATCGTCTGCAGCACCGGCTGGATCCGCTGCTCGAGCATCGTGTGCACCTGCGCGAGCGAGTCGCTCACCTGGGCTAGCTGTGTGTCGAGATCATCGATACGGGCGTCGAGGTTCGCGGTGCTGCCGGCCAGCGCGTCCTGCCTGTCCACGACGGCCTTGAAGCGCCAGTCGAGCGCTCGTCTGAGCCGACGGATCACGCGGCGTACTCGCGAGCCGGTATGCCCTGCACGCGCGTGTTTGAACGGGTGTCGTGCACCACGACCGCTCCCGCGGCCACCGTGGTGTCCGGGCCCACGTTGATGTTGTTGACAACGATGGCTCCCATGCCGAGGATGCTGCGGTCGCCGATCACGGCATGGCCGCCCACGTTCGTGCCGGGCATCAGAGATACGAAAGCGCCGATATGGCTGTGATGGCCGATCAACGCTCCGCGCGAGATGAGCGTGTGCGGACCGATTGAGGTTTCGGCGCCTATCACCGCCCCGGGGCCCACGATGCATCCCGATCCAAGCCTGGCTGTGGGCGAGACGTGAGCAGTGGGATGCACGACGGTGGCAGCCTCCCATCTGTGCGCCTCCATTTGCGGCCAAAGCTCGTTTCGAGGACCGCCGATCGCTAGGACCGCGAGACCTCCCGCTGGCGCATCGCCTGGGGCGATCACGGGCAGATCTGCGCGCCGCGTGCCGGCACGGGCGCTGTCGAGAAGCTCGACCAGTCCCACCACGTTCCAGCCGCCGTCTCGTGCCCACTCGGCCACCTCAACCGCAAAGGAGCCGCTCCCGGCGAGGTGAAGCGCACTGCTCTCGCCACTCCTCACCGGATCCTCCCTTCAGCGGCGTCGCTGCGAGGCATCTTCGGCCTAGAGGTTCTCTGCGATGTGCGGCGAGTCGCGATTGAACACCCAGAAGCCGAGCACGAAGATCGCTGCCACGAGTGCCGTTGGCTCAAGCAGCGCCGGCCAGCTTCCATATACCTGCCCCGCGCTGAGCGCTCCTTTGTTGACCATCGCGTGACGGAACTGCTGGAAGATGGCGACGAGCGGGTTGAGAAGGTAGAGGTGATACAGAAAGTGGTCGAGGGCGACGTGCTTGTAGAAAACGTGTGCGACGTGATTGCGGATGATCACGTGACGTTGGCCGTGAGCCAGTGCTTCCTTCACTTTTTCCACCGGCACGATCACCGGCGAGGAGTAGAAGAGGATCTGGGCGAACACTTCCCAGATCGGCTGGACGTCGCGGAAGCGCACGAACAGCGCCGAGAGCAGCATCGCCACGCCCGTGGCGAGAACGGAGACCATCGCGATGATCAGCGGCAGCTCGAGCCAGCTCAGCATCGGTCGCACGCCTGAGAGCAGCGCGAATATCATCACCACGACCAGGTTCAGTCCGAGGTTGAAGGAGGCGAGCAGCACGATCGAGATCGGGATCGCCAGGCGGGGAAACTGGATCTTGCGAACCAGGTTCTCGCGCTCAACGACGCTGCGCACCGCGCCGGTGGCGGCTTCGTTGAAAAAGGTGAACAGCACGATCGAGCCGAGCAGCTGCGCGCCATAGAAATGCGCCGCGAGGCCGGTGGCCTTGTCCACGTGGAAGATCTTGACGAAGAACACGTACAGCACGCCGAATAGCAGCAGCGGCCGCATCACCTGCCACAGGTAGCCGAGCGCCGAGCCAAAGAACTTCAGCTTGAACTCGGTGCGCGCAATCGTCAGCGCGAGCGCCCAGAACCGTCGCGAGTCGCCCGCGAGCGCCGATGGCCCCTTGATCTCATAGCTCGCGTCGCGGATGTCGGCGGAGGCGAGCTCCACGTGTGCGATCACACGTTCACCTGCTCATCGAGCGGCGGTCCCTGCGTGCGACGCACCGTCTGGAAGGAGGTGTGGAAGGGCACGTCGACCAGTCCACCGACAGCCCTCGATCCGGTGACCACGAACGAGTACTCGCGGGCGAAGCGGTCGATCAGGTCGAGGCCAGTGCCACGGTGGGCGATGGTGATCGTGGCGAAGTAGCGCTTGGGGGCGAGCACGTTGTGGAACCAAAACGCGAATACTGCTTCCTCGCCGGCCTTGTAGAGCCCGGTGCGCTCGTGCTCGTTCATCGTTGTGACCACGACGACGGCGTTGTGTTGCTCATCCTCGATAGAGAGAGTCGCAGTGGGGTCCTCGACATCGCGCTCGAAGCGCACCAAGCACTTGAGCGCCAGCTCCCTCCCCTGTTGCACGGAGTTGCTCGGGGTGCCGAGCTCGTCCTCCAGCCAAGCCGAATCGACTCTCGCGCTGCCGTCGCCCGAGCGCTCGGAGCGACGCTGCTCGGCGAGCTGCAGGGCGATCGGGGATGGGGCAGGCGCGTCGGCCGCCTCACGCTCGAAGTTCAACTCGAGATAGCGGTTGGCGACCTCCTCCGGGTCGCCCAGCGCGACCGTCTCGCCGCGCTCGAGCAGCATTGCGCGGTGGCAGAAGCGATTCACCGCGCCCATGTCGTGTGTGACGAACACGATCGTCCGGCCCGCGTCACGCATCTCGTTGAACACGTCGAAGCACTTCTGTTGGAAGGAGGCATCGCCGACGGCGAGGACCTCGTCGATCAGCAGCACGTCCGCGTCCACCTGAATCGCCACCGAGAAGGCGAGGCGTACGTGCATGCCCGACGAGTAGTTCTTGAGCTTGAGATCTTGGAACTCCTGCAGCTCGGCGAACTCGATCACCTGCTCGTAGCGGGCGCGGGCCTCGCGCGGAGTCAACCCCATCATGATTCCGTTGAGCACGACGTTGTCGCGGGCGGCCAGGTCGGGGTTGAAGCCGACCCCCAGCTCGATGAAGGTCGAAAGGCGTCCGCGACACCAGATGCGCCCGCTATCGACTCCATAGATCCCGGCCATGCACTTCAGCAGCGTGCTCTTGCCGCTGCCGTTGCGCCCAACCACTCCAAAGAACTCTCCCTCGCGAACTTCGAAGTTGATGTCCTTTAGGGCGTCGAAGGTGTGATGTCTGGAGCGGCGAAGTGGGTGTAGCGCTCGCTCCTTGAGCGTGTGCGCGGTCTCCTCGGGTACGCGAAAGCGCTTGTTCACCCCGTCTACCGCGAGCGCCGTCCTGGGCTCGCCCGTTAGCTCCACCGCCATCGGCCAAGGGTATCGAGCACGAGGGCGCCTCTATGCTGCAGCGATCGTGAGCGTGCGGACGCTGAATGTCTCAGATGCTCTGTCCGCTGGGCGGGTGCCTCCTGTGTGCCTGCTCTACGACGGAGTGGCGGGCGAGACGGCGGAAGCAAACGCGGTCATCGCCGCAACGAAGGATGCTGATGTGGTCCTGCTCGCCGATGGCGCGCGTATGGGGGTGAGCTGGCTGGAGCGCATGCGTGCCGCAGCGCACTGCGACTCGACGGTCATCAGCGCAAGCGCGCTGTGTGACGCTGGCGGCGCGCTCGCGGTCGCCGTGTCGCTCGCGGCGCGTCCCGCGGTGCGGGGTCGCCGGGCGGACCCTCAGGCAGCGGCTGCTGCGGTGGCCGACGCGGCGAGGCGCGCATATCCGCGTATCGACCGTCCCGAAGGCCCATGCGTGTACGTGTGCCGGAAGGCGCTCGAACTGCTGGGCGGGCTGGATGAGGATCTCGACATGGCTCGCGCGCTCGGCGATTTGGGGGCGGGGGCGCTGGAGCGCGGAATGCTTCACGTGGCGGCAGACGACGTGTTCGTGAGCGGCGCATCGCATCCCACGGGTGGAATGGTGCCCGAGCCGCCCGCGGCACAGGCGAGTGAGGAGCACGGGGCGCTGCGTCGCTGCTTGGACACGGCACAGGTCGCGCTGGATGGCTTGTGGGTGACGATCGACGCGCGTGCGCTGGGGCCCGTGCTCGCCGGCACCCAGGTTTACACGATCGAGCTAGTGTTGGCGCTCGCGCGGCTCGAGGACGTGGCACTGCGCGTTGTAGTCCCACCGGACCTCTCGCCCGAGGCCACCGCGGCCTTTGCGAGCGTGCCGGCGGTTGAGCTCGTCACCTACGCGGACGCGGCGCGCGGTGAGCTGGAGCTCTCCCACATCGTCCACCGCCCGCAGCAGGCCTTCAGCGAGGACGACCTGGCGCTGCTGCGGATGCTCGGCCGGCGGATCGTCATTGGCCAGCAGGACCTGATCGCGTACCGAAACCCGGCTTACCATCGCGATCCTGTGGCGTGGCGCGACTACCGGCGCGTCACCCGGCTCGCTCTCGCCGTGGCCGACCGGGCCGTCTTCTTCTCCCAGCATGCGCTGCTGGACACCGTCGGAGAGGATCTGATCGAGCGCTCGCGGGCGTTCGAGGCGGGAATCGGGGGCGATGACCTGCTGCGCCGCGACGCCGCGACGCCGCTGCACCCTCCCGAGCTGGACCCCGACGAGCCGTTCCTACTCTGCCTTGGCACGGACTACCGACACAAGAACAGGCCATTTGCGATCGAGCTGCTGGCGGCGCTGCGCGCGTCGGGCGAGTGGGATGGACGCCTGGTCCTCGCCGGCGGACATGCCGAGCACGGCTCCTCTGCGGACGAGGAGCGCGAGCTGCTGGCCGCGCACCCGGGGCTGTCCGACGCGGTGGTCGATCTCGGCGCGGTGAGCGAGGCGACCCGGTCGTGGCTGATGGCTCATGCCCGCGCGGTGCTCTACCCCAGCCTGTATGAGGGTTTCGGGTTGTTGCCGCTGGAGGCCGCGCGTGCCGGCATCCCGTGCCTGTTTGCGCCTCAGGCCTCACTTGGCGATGGTCGGGTTGCCGACGCGGCGACGTTGGTGGCGTGGGACGCGAGCGCGAGCGCCAGCGCAATCGTTCCGCTCCTGGTCGATGGTCCTACCCGCGCCGCTCACGTGGCATTGCTGTGTGAACTGGCCGCGAGCCGCAGTTGGGCCGATGTCGCCTTGGGTCTGCGGGCTGCTTACGGAGATCTGATCGCCTCGCCCCACCGCGCGAGCTCCCCACGGATCTGGAGAGAGCAGGAGCGCGAGCGCGAGATCGGCGAACTGCACCTGCAACTGCGAGATCTGCGCGACAGCGTGGGCGTGCTCGCGGGACCGAACCAGGGCGGGCTGCTGAGCGACACCGAGCGCCAGGGGCTCGTGCGGCTCGCGGCGCGACCGCTGCTCCGACGCCTGCTGTTCGCACCGGTTCGCCTGCTCGGACGCCGCTGGTAGCGTGCCGTCCCCGTGAACGCCTGCACGATCATCGCCAAGAACTACGTCGCCCAGGCGCGCGTGCTCGCACGCTCGTTCGCAGAGCACCATCCCGGCGGGCGCTTCTGGACGCTCGTCATCGACGACTTCGCCGGACACATAGATCCCGCGGCCGAGCCCTTCGAGCTGCTCACGCCGAGCGACATCGCCTGCGAGCCGTTCGCGGACATGGCGATTCGCTACAACGTGCTCGAGCTGTCGACCGCGGTCAAGCCGTGGCTGCTGCGGCACCTGATGCGCGAGAGCTCGGGACCGATCACCTATCTGGACCCCGACATCCAGGTGTTCGGCTCGCTGGAGAAGCTCGACGAGCTGGCGCGGGCGCACGGCGTCGTGCTGACGCCGCACAACACCGAGCCGATCCCCGCGGACGGCAAGCGCCCGACGCAGATCGACATCATGATCGCGGGCGTCTACAACCTCGGCTACATCTCGCTCGCGCCCAGCGAGGAGATCGACACGCTGCTCGACTGGTGGTCTGACCGGCTGCGCCGCGACTGCCGCGTGGACCCCGTTTACGGGTACTTCGTCGACCAGCGCTGGTTCGACCTGGCGCCGGGCTTCGTCAGCGACTACGCGATCGTGCGCGAGCCGCAGTACAACGTCGCGTACTGGAACCTCCACAGTCGCAAGCTCGAGCACGACGGCGAGCGCTACACCGTCGACGGCCGACCGCTGGCGTTCTTTCACTTCAGCGGCTTCGACCCCGAACAGCCTTCGCTCGTCAGCCGCCATCAGGACCGGGTCGCGGTGGAGGAGAGCCCCGTGCTGCAGCGGATCCTCGGGGAGTATGCGGCGGCGGCCAAGCGCGAGGGCTTCTCCGTCGCGCACCAGTGGCCCTACACGTTCGACACGCTCGCGGATGGCACGCGTATGGACCCGGTCCTGCGCGAGCTGTTCGTCACGGCGCACGCGCGCGACGAACTCGCCGAGTCGCCCTTCGAGCGCGAGGGTGCACAAGCGTTTCTCGACTGGCTCGGCGCGCAGGCTCCGGGCGCCCCCGCCGGGGTCAACCGCCTGCTCGCGCACCTCTACGGCACACGCGGCGATCTCAAACAGGCGTTCCCCGATCTCAGCGGTCCCGACCTCGGCCGGCTGTTGAGCTGGACGCAGGCGGACGGCCGCGTGGAAGTCCCGGCGCTCGGACGGTTGGCGCTTCCCGAGGGCGGCGAGGAGGTGCTCGCGACCGCTCCGCCGCCACCGCACTCGGAGGTGTGGGGCGTGAACGTGGTCGGCTACCTCAGCGCCGAGCTCGGCGTGGGGGAGGCTGCAAGACAGGTCGTCTCGGCTCTCGACGCGGGGGGCGTGCCGGTGCTGCCGGTGCACAGCGCGCTGCCGTCGCTCAGCCGGCAGGAGCACCAGTTCACATACGTCGA
Organism: uncultured Solirubrobacteraceae bacterium; assembly: GCA_963813055.1. GTDB lineage: Bacteria > Actinomycetota > Thermoleophilia > Solirubrobacterales > Solirubrobacteraceae > Palsa-744. Next base: position 85,814 of record CAWEXM010000002.1, on the reverse strand, counting down.
TCAACGCGACGCGCGCTTCCCGGTCAACCTGATCTGCGTCAACGCCGACATGCTTCCCGACTTCGCCGCTCGCGCCGGCCGGGACTTCTTCGCGGGGCGCTACTCGATCGGACTGTGGTTCTGGGAGGTGTCGCGCTTCCGCGAAGAGTGGCAGGGCTCCTTTGGGCTGGTGGACGAGATCTGGGCGCCGACGGCGCACGTGGCGGACGCGCTCACGCCGGTCTCGCCAATCCCTGTGGTGACGATGCGCATCCCCGTGGCGATGGAGCCGGTCGCGCCGCGCTCACGAGCCGATCTGGGGCTCCCCGAGGGCTTCGTGTTCCTGTTCGCGTTCGACTACCTGAGCGTGTTCGAGCGCAAGAACCCGCTCGCCCTCGTCGAGGCGTTCTCCCGTGCGTTCGCGCCGGGTAAGGGGCCGAGCCTGGTGCTGAAGTGCATCAACGGCGAGCACGACCCCGCGGCCCACGAGCGGCTGCTGGCTGCGGCTGCCGAGCACGAGGACATACACGTCGTGGATCGTTACCTCAGCCCGAGCGAGAAGGACGCGCTGACGAACGCCTGCGACTGCTACGTGTCGCTGCACCGCTCCGAGGGGTTCGGCCTCGGTATGGCAGAGGCGATGTACCTGGGCAAGCCGGTGATCGCCACCGGCTACTCCGGCAACCTCGATTTCATGACCGACGAGAACAGCCTGCTCGTGGATTACACCCCGAAGCCGATCGGTGCGGGCTCGCCCCCCTATCCCGCGGAGGCGGAGTGGGCCGAGCCGAGCGTGGAGCACGCTGCCGCGCTGATGCGACTGGTGGTCGACGATTCCGACGCGGCGGCCGCATTGGGCGCGCGCGCCGCCGCGGACATCCGGCGCACGCACTCGCCGCTCGCGGTGGGCGAGCTGATGAACGAGCGGCTGGAGCACCTGCGCGTGCACCCGGCGCTGAGGCACGCGGGCGGGAGCGCAGACAGGTGGGCGCCACTTGTGGTGAGCACGCTCGCGGGGCGCGTTCAGCGCGGCCCGGCGCCCGGCTCCTCCACGACCGCGGGACCGGCGGGGCGCTTTGCGCGGCGCGGGCTGCTGCGCATGTTGCGTCCCTTCACCGCCTACCAGGAGGTCGTCAACGCCGAGGTGGCACGTTCGCTCGGCGCGGTCGGGGACGAGGTGGAAGGTCTGCGCGAAAACCTCGTGCGCGGCAACGCGCGGATCCTGGGGGAGCTGCGGGCGCGTGAGCGGCGAGGCCTGCTCGAAACCCACGCCCGCATGATCGACCAGACGAAGATCACGCTCACGGAGCTCGGCGGGCGCGTCGACCGCCTGGACGAAGGACTGCAGACGGACCGCTCGTTGTACCTCGCTCTGAGCGAGCTTGACCGGCGCCACCGCGCGATCGTCGCGACGCCCAGCGGCGAGGCCGCCGGCACACTCTCGCCTTTTGAGCTGCGTGTCTTCAGTCAGAATGGCGAGGACGGCGTGATCGCGGAGATCCTCACGCGCATCGGGCTCGGCGAGCGGCGTTACTTCGTCGAGTTCGGGGTCGAGTCGGGACGCGAGGGCAACTGCGTCTACCTTGCGGACGTGGCTGAATGGCAAGGGCTGTTCATGGACGGCGATGAGCGCTTCTTCGCGGATCTGCAGCGCAAGTACCGAGCTGCGGAGGGTGTGCGAACAACGCTCGCGATGGTCACCCCAGAGAACGTCCAGGAGCTGTTCGCCGCTGCTGGCGTGCCGTCGGAGCCGACGGTCGTGTCGATCGACGTGGACGGCAGCGATTACTGGATCTGGGAGGCGATCGAGGACCACAGGCCGCGCCTGGTGATCGTGGAGTACAACAGCACGCTCGATCCTCGCAGGCGACTGGTCCAGCCGGCCGATCATCGCGACGGTTGGGACGGCAGTGACTACTTTGGTGCCTCGCTCGGGGCTATGTGCGCGCTGGGTGAGCGCAAGGGCTACCGCCTGGTGCACGCTGAGCTGTCGGGCGTGAACGCGTTCTTCGTGCGCGAGGATCTCGCCGAGGGACGCCTGCCCGACGCGCGGGAGGTGGCGCTGCGCGGGAAGCCCAACTACTTCCAGCGAGGGATCTCCCACCCCCCCGACCAGCACGGGCGGCTCTATCTGGATCTGGACTCGGGCGAGCTGGTGAGCCCTGACGCCGGGACATAGTCGTTCGCGCCCACCACAGGGACCTCGAAGCGGCGCATCGGCAGTCGCCAGCGAGCACGGTTGAGGTTGTGCAGTAGGGCATGCCGCCCCAGGAAAGTCTGCAGCCGCGCATGCGCCACGTACGGGGACACCGCGTGGCCATTTGCTCTGTGGCGTAGCTTGGCCGACTCCTCCTCGCCGGCGTCGAGCAGCACGCTGTGCTTCTGGTCTGTGTGCAGGCGGAAGGCGCCGAGGAAGCGAGGCAGTCGCTTCATCCGGGCGCCCGATTCGCGCAGTCGCAGCAGCAGGTCCCAGTCGAGCGCGAACCTGAAGCTCTCGTCCATCTGTGCCCCCGCCGCCTCCCACGCGCGTCTGCGCCAGAACAGCGTCTCCTGAGGTATGCAGTCGGCCCACTGCAGCACCCGCTCGGCGCGTGCGGGGATCAGCCATGCGCCGATCTGGCGGTCGCGCTCGTCGACGAGCACACGGTGTCCATAGACGACATCGACCTCGGGGTGGCGCTTGAAGTAGCGCGCGACATATGCGAGCGACCCCGGAAGCAGCAGATCGTCGGAGTTGAGAAAGGCCATGATCTCTCCCTCGGTGCCGGCGAACCCGCGGTTGATTGCGTTCGCCTGACCTCCATCCGGCACGGACTCCCAGCGCGCGAGAGCATCGGAGTGCCTTCGCAGTACGTCCAGCGTCTCGTCGGTCGACCCTCCGTCCTGCACCACGTACTCGAGGGCTGGGTAGCCCTGGTCGAGCACGCTGAGGAGGGTGCGCTCGAGAAACTGGCCCTGCTGAAACGACGGAGTGACCACCGTCATGCGAGGAGCGGGGCGCGGTGGAGACGTACGCAGGTAGCTGCGAGGCACGACAAGGGGCCTGGCCGGATGGTGTGCCACGGCTGTGAGGCGCGATGCGCACAGCTCTCGAGCCAGGCGAGCAGGGTTTCGGGGACGGTCACGCTTCGCGTCGATGCTGAGCGCCGCCTCGACGTCCACCAGGCGAGCACGGATCGCGTCCAGCCGAGCCTGCGCGTCGAAACCGCTTGGCTGCGATTGCAGCTCGCGAAGCTGCTCGTGGCAATCGCGCACCACGCCGGCGACGTGCATCTGCTGCTCGGGCTGCATCGGTGGATGATGTCAGTGACGGATTGAGTCAGGTATGCCCGTCCATGCTGTGGCATCCGCCCGCATCAGCGTCTAGACTGGCGGCCAGTGAGCGAGCCGAGCAAGCAGTTCTGGTCGGGACGTCGCGTTGTGGTGACCGGCGGCTCTGGGTTTGTGGGCGGCGCGTTGGTCCGTGACCTCGAGGCGCTCGGAGCGACCGTCCAAGTCATACGTTCCGTCGAACACGATCTTCGTGATCCTGCTGCCACCCGTGCCGCGGTCGATGGCGCCCAGATCGTGGTGCACCTCGCCGCGAACGTCGGCGGGATCGGCTTCAACAGGCGCAACCCGGCGCCGCTCGTCTACGACAACATGATGATGGCCGGCAACGTCTTCGAGCAGTCGCGTCTGGCCGGGGTCGAAAAGCTCGTATCCGCATGCACGGTTTGCGCGTACCCGAAGTTCACGCCCACGCCGTTCTCCGAGGAGGAGCTGTGGAACGGCTACCCAGAGGAGACCAACGCTCCGTATGGCCTCGCCAAGAAGATGATGCTGGTCCTCTCCGATGCCTATCGACGTCAGTACGGCTTCGATTCGTGCGTTCCGATGGTGGTCAACCTCTACGGACCGGGCGACCACTTCTCCCTCGAGGACTCGCACGTGATTCCCGCGATGGTGCGCAAGTTCCACGAGGCACGCGAGAACAGCGATCCCGAGGTGGTGATGTGGGGCAGCGGCAGTCCGTCGCGCGAGTTCCTGTACGTGGACGACGCGGCACGCGCGCTGATGCTCGCGGCCGAGCACCTCGACACCTCGATCCCCGTGAACATCGGAACGGGCGTCGAGACACGCATCCGAGACCTGGCGGCGACGATCGCGCGTTTAAGCGGATACGAGGGCGAGATCGTGTGGGACACGTCCAAGCCCGACGGGCAGCCGACCCGCTGTCTGGACGTGACACGCGCCCGTGAGCTGATGGGCTTCGAATCTCGCGTCGGCCTGGAGCAGGGCCTGGCACAGACGGTGGGCTGGTTCCGCGCAGAGGTCTCCGACGGTGGTGCGCTGGTTGCCGCTCGTGGCAGCTCCGAAGCTGCGGAGTAGCCCATCCCTCGACCCTCGCGTCAGCTGAGGACCTCTTCGAACACGGACTCGTAGCGCGCAACGATGCCCTCCCAGCGGTGGCTGGATTCCCAAGCCGCGCGGCCCTCTGTCCCCAGCTCTGGGCGAGCGCCGTCGAGGATCTCCTCGGCGAGCATCAGCAGTGCGTGAAAGTCTCGCGCCACCAGCCCGCCCGGCAGCTCTGAGACGTTGCCCACGTCGTAACTGACCCACGGAGTGCCCGCGGCCATCGCCTCCAAGATCACCAGCGGCGCGCACTCCACGCGCGATGTGAACAGGAACAGGTCCGCCGCCGCGACGGCTTCGGCGACGGTCCCGGGTTCGGTGCCGTCCACGACGCGTAGGCCCTCTCCGCGCAAACGCGCGCGCGTGTGGCACGCGAGTTGGCATCCGCGCAGCGCGTCCGTGCCGTGTCGCTCCGGCGCGACGATCACTCCGGTGAGCGCCCTTCGACGGCTCAGCGAGCGAGTCGCGCGTGCGAAGTCGCGGTGGCCCTTGCTGAACACGTGGCTGCCGACTGTCACGGCGATCGGCCGGTTGGATGTCCGTGCCCGAAAGCTGTCTCCGTCGGCTGGAGGATCGGCGCCGTTTGCCACCACGAACATACGCTCCACGCCCGAGGCCTCCGCGAAGGCCCAGTCCTGGTAGACGGTCGAGTGCAGGATCAGACCGTCATAGCTGCGCAGGCGTGCGGGCATATCCGCGAAGTAGCTCGCATAGCTGCGCTTGCGAAGGCCGGAGAAGCCGCACGGAGCCAGGAGCATCCGAGGTCGCGACGGGCGCTCGAGCAGCGGACGGCAGCAGTCGGTGGCCCATGTCTGCGCGGCGTAGTTGAACACGAGATCGGGCCGAATGTGGTCGATCGTCTCGACCACCGCAGCGCCGTTTCCCCTGATGCCACGTACATCGTTGCCGGCGACATCCAGCCGATGCACCTGGACGCCGTTGAGCTCGTCGGGTCCGGGCGTGACGCCGGTTAGGACATGGACCTCGTGGGAGCGTGTGGCGAGGCCCTCGGCGACGCGCTGCGCGACGCGCTCAGCCCCGCCGATCGCCGGCGCGTAGCGCTCGACGGTGACCACTATCCGCATTTCACGCAGGCTACACGCGCGTTCGCTGGGACCTCGGGCCGATCGTTGGGCGATCAAGCTAACCTGCGACGGGCGATGGGCCAGCGCATCGTCCACTTCCACGTGGGGCGCTCGACCCACGCGTTCTACCGCGAGCAACAGCAGGCGACGCCGGACGGGTTCGCCTATGAAGCGCCCCCCCAAACATCGGGGCAGAGTGCGCCCACACGCAGGCTGGCGACGCAGGGACGGCGCCTCCAGATGGTGCGCGAGCGTGCCGAATGGGCAGCGATCCGCTCGCTGTCCTACGCGGGGCACGTCCGTCGTGCTCGCATCACCCCGGGTGCGGGCGCCGCGATGGTGCACAGCGCGCAGTTCCTCCTGCGCGATTGCGCGCTCCCCTACGTTGTTGACTTCGAGTGCGTGGAAGCGTTCACGCTCTATCAGCGTGTTGCGTTGCGGCGCCCGTGGGCGCGCGCGCGGCTGGAGCGCGCGCTGAGCGAGGAGCATCTGCGCTTCCTGTTGCCGTGGAGCGAAGCGTCGAGACGCGGATTGAACGCTGCCCTAGGCGATGAGGTGGCGGCCAAGCTGGCCGACCGCACGGTCACGGTCTTGCCGGCGATCAGGGTGGCGGCGCAGCGGCCCGGCGCACGAGAGCCGGGGCCATTGCGGGTGCTGTTCATCGGCACCGCATTCCTTGCCAAGGGCGGCGTCGAGGCGGTGAGGGCGATCCAGCGCGTGCGTGCAACGCACGAGGTCATCCTGGATATGGTCAGCGATGTGGGCGGGCAGTGGCGGCGGACGCTCGAAGAAGCCGACGGTGTGACGTTGCACAGCTGGCCAGCGGGCGCGGATGTCGTCCGGACGTTGTTCGAGCGATCGGATGTCCTGCTGTTCCCCTCCCACATGGACACGCTCGGATTCGTCATGCTCGAGGCGATGGCGCACGGCATGCCCGTGCTCGGTGCGCGGCACTTCGCTGTCCCCGAGATCGTCGAGCACGATGTGAGCGGTCTGGTGTTCGCCGGGGAGAATCCCCTCTACGGCGACGACGGACTCTGTCGGTTCGAGCGCACCCTTCCGGCTCCGCGTTCGTTCCGGCGCGCGTTGGGAAATCCCTCGGATGAGTATGTGGAGAGGATCGCCACAGAGTTGGCGCGCTTGGCTGACGACCGCGAACTGCACGCGCGGCTGGCGGCCGGCGCGTTCGAGCGTGTGCGCGACGGCGCGCTGTCAATAGGGCGCCGTCGCGAGGAGTTGGGACGCGTGTATCGGCAGGCTCTGTCGGGCTGAGGGCCGGAGATCGCTACCGCGAGCGTCCGCGGCTGCGCATGTCGATGTAGGACATGCCGGATATGAGGCGTTTCGGGCGCCCGACGGTGACGAGAACCTTCAGTTTGGCGCTGTTGGCCGTTCCCGTCTGCCGTGCCGCCAACCAGGTGAACGACGCGTCTGTCCACGTGGATGCTGACGTCGGCACGCCAAACTCGTCGCGGACGCCGTATCGGGTGGTGGTCGGTCCCTCGTCGAACGTGGGGGCGAGGAAGCCTATGACACTGGGATGCCCGGGCACGCGAGCGACCTGACTGAGGGCGGTGTTCCACTCCCGGCTGAGGGGAAGCGCGATGAGCGCGCGAAGATGATCGAACCCCAGCACGAAGCTGATGGCTGTGAGCGCGAGCAGGCCGCCGCGCCCCGCAAGTCGTTGCCACGCTCGAGGGCCGTGTTCGATCGAGACGAAGAGGAGCGCTGCGAGCAGCGCGAAGGTCGCTGTCAGTGGCCCGATCGTTCGGAATGTCGCATAGCTTTCCTGGCTGAGAAGGCTCGGAGCGAGACTCAGTGGAACGGTGAGTGCGACGATCAGCAGGATTGTCGTGCGCGTGCGTCCTGTGCAGTCACGGCAGAACAGCACCGAGCCGGCGGATACCGCCAGCGTGACCGCCACAGCGAAAACGGTCGCCTGGGGCATGTTGAAGAGGTTGAGGGCAAGCCCGATCGGCTCCGGAACCCAGCGGAGCTTGGCGGGTATGTCGCTGAGGAGCCCCGAGCGTTGGGGGCTGGCCGCGCCCAGTGTCCACACGCCGATCTTCAGCATCAGATAGGCACCCATCATCGCCGGGACACCGACCGCGACGACGCAACGGATCAGCCGAGCGAGGGACTCTGCCGAATGCCGTCGGCTGAGCGCGAGGATCAAAGCGATGAGCCAAAAGGACATGGCTGTCGGCTGGTACATGGCCAACGAGACCAGCAGCAGGATCTCGCCGGCGATCAGCCAGCGCAGCCGCTGATGTCGAGTCGCTTCGCTCGACCGCGCGGCCGCGAGTGCCGCGAGCGCTCCTAGCGCCGCTGAGTATGGAGCGCAGAAGAGGGTCGCCCACCCCACATAGACCTGGAATGGGGGCATGCTGCAGATGAACACCGTGATGAGTGCCGCCGCCCTCGTCTCGACGAGACGGCAGAGCGCGCGGAAGAGGATCACGGCGAAGAGGATCATGCCCACGAGCGCGAGAGCCCGCGCGATCCACAACGAGTTGACATCGGGAAGCGCCGTGTAGAGGGCGCCGGTGACCAGCCCGAAAAGCGGACGGCCAAGACGCGTGCTGGACGCTGGCTCGGCCAGGCCTCCGTACGCATACCCGTGCGCGCTCGCCAAGAACGTGTAGTCGTCCTTGAGGCCGTAGGCGAGAGTCAGCGCCGGCGTGTACAGGGCCAGCAGCGATACGCAGATAGCCAGTTCGGGCCATCTACGTGGGGCGCGCCGCATAGTGGTCGCAAGCGCCAGGTGGTTGATCCCAGGCAAAACAAGACGCAGATTACCGAGATCATTCCGATAAATGCCTCAGTTCATCTGATTGGATCTGAGACTCCGTTGAAGCGGGTTTGTTAGACGCGGTCTCTGACGCGACGCAGCAGAAGCCCGATGCCACGGCGACGTGCGAGGTGGCATGCCGCCCCGGCGAGCACCCTGCGGCGGTTCGCCCCGATCGGCAGCGCGAAGATCGCGGGTATCGCAAGCTTCAACGCGAGCGGGGCATCTGAGTTGCGCCACGAGCGCTTGCGGCCCGCGAACAGCCCCGGGTGGCGATCGCGGAGGGCGGAGTAGATCGCACCGTGGCGCGCGGCGGAATCGCCGAGCATCCTCGGGCCGTGCTGGCGGTATTCGTATGCGACGATCGGCACCCGACGGCCCCGCGCTCCGCGCTCGGCCAACGCCATCAACAGGTCCCAGTCCTCGTAGCCTCCACGGAGCTGCCATCCGCCGGCATCCAGCAACGCACCGCGCCGGACCAGCACAGACGCGGGGATGTCGTTCTGGTAGCTGATCTGCCAGGGATCGAGGGTGGGCGCGGTCGACTGTCGCCATTCGCGCTCGCCGAAGAGGCGATAGTCCCCCCACGCGATCGCCAGGTCCGGCTCGTCGTCGAGCGCCTCGCCGAGCGCGGACAGCGCGCCCGGGCATAGCCGGTCGTCGGCATCCAGGCAGAAGACATACTCGGCGCTCGTCTCGCGCACCCCGGTCATGCGTGCGACACCGAGGCCGCCGTTGACGCGATGGACGACCCGTATCCCCTCGGCCTCGAGCGCTCTGAACACCTCGATCGTCTGCGCATCGGTCGATCCGTCGTCCACGACTACCAGCTCGTCGATCCGATCCTGGGCCTGCGCGGAGCGCACGGCCTCCCGTAGCGTCGCGCCGTCGTTGAAGCATGGAATGACGACCGCGATCGCTCGAGCTGGGACTTCGATCGCTGGCACGGGCGCGATGCTCGCAGATCGACGGCCCGTATCATGCCGCGGATGCTCGAGACCTTTGGGGGCGCCGCGCTGCTGTTCTGTGCCTCCGCAATCTTCGGGCAGGCGGTGTTCGTGCTCGCGGGGCGAACGCGCTGGACGTGGTACAGCGCGGCGGTCGGCCTGGCGACGCTCGTCGCCCTGAGCTCAGTGGCGATTCGCCTTCCCGGTCGCGGGACGACGGCAGCGATCATCTGTGCCGTCGTGCTGCTGGCCGCCATCGTCCTGGTAGGACGCCGCTCGCCGCTGGGCTTGCCCTGGCGAGCGGGCCTCGTCGCGGTCTGCGCTGCCCTGGGCGCGTCGATCCCATTCCTGGCCAACGGTCGGGTCGGCATCGTGGGTCCGGGGTTGGACAACGACATGTCGGTACACCTGCTGTGGGCGGAAGGCCTGCGCTCGGCTTCCATCGAAGCGATGTACGCGATCCAGAACGGCTACCCCCTGGGCCCGCACAGTCTGGCTGCGACGCTTGTCTGCGCCACCGGCGTTCGCCTCGACCACGCTTTCCTCGCGCTGCTGGTGGTGGTCATCCCAATCACCGCGCTCGCCGCCGCGGCTGCCGTGCCGCGTGCGGCCATATGGCGCAGGGCGCTCGTCGGACTGCTGGCCTCGCTCGCATACCTGGCTTCTGCCTACTACGCACAGGGCTCATTCAAGGAGACGATGATGGGCCTGTTCCTGCTCGCCTTTGTGCTCGTCCTGCGCGAGCTTCGGGGTGAGGCGGGCGGCTCCCGCTCGGCGTGGGGCTGGGCGCGCGCGGGCATCCCGGCCGGTCTGCTCGCTGCGGCATCGTTCTACACCTACAGCTACCTCGCGCTCGCCTGGCTCGTGGGATTTCTCGGCATCTGGCTGGCGGCTGAGACGTTGGCCTCGCCGACCCTCTGGCTGAGTCGTTCCTGGCGGCGAAGGACGGTCGAGAGTGTCGGCGGCGTTGCGTGTGGAGGCGCGGCCATGTGCGCCGTGGCGGTCCTGCCGTCGATCGGGCGACTGCTCAACTATCTGCAGGCTGTTGGCGCCAGCGCGGGCGGTGGAGGGATCCCCGCATCCAATCTCGGCAACCTCGCCGGACCGCTGTCGCCCTACGAGGGGCTCGGCGCTTGGATGACGCCCGACTACCGGTTTCCCCCCGTCGACGCCTTCCACGCGGGCGAGCTGGGGGCCTTCGCGCTGGCGGTGCTGGTGTTCGGGGGGGTGTGGGCGCTGTACCGCCGTGATCTCGCGCTCCCCTCTGCCGTTGTCATCTGCGCCGCCATCTACTTCTACTCTCACGGCCACCAATCCCCCTACGTGACCGCCAAGGCGCTCGTGATCGCGGCACCTCTGGTGATGGTCGTCGGCGGCAGAGCGTTGCTCAACGGTCGCGAAGAACGCCACTCGACAGGATCGAGCGCAATCCTACGGCTGCTCGTCGGGCTCGCGTTCGTCTATGTGGCGTTGCACTCGAGTGCACTGGTGCTGCGCGGGGAGCCGGTTGCGGCGACTGCGTCCACCGACCAGCTCGACCAGCTGCGGAGGATCGTTGGCAGCTCGCCCACGCTGTTCCTTGGCAACGACGACTTCGCCGGCTGGGAGTTACGCGGCGCTCGGCTTGCGTACCCATCCATCACGGCGTTCCCCTCGCCGCTTCACGTCGCGCTGTCGAACAAGCCGTACGAATACGGCGATCCGTTCGACTTCGACTCGATCGCGAACGACCAGCTCGACGGCTTCGCGTACGTGGTCACCACCAGGACGCCTTACGCGAGTCAGCCGCCGGCGAACTTCCAGCCGGCGAGGAGGCTTGCTCAATTCGAGGTTTGGAAGCGCCTGGGCCCAACCTCCCCGCGTCTCAACATCGATTCTGGAGGCGGACCCGGTGCGGTGCTCGACTGCAAGACGCGGCAGGGAAAGCGCATCAGTCATTCCAGGGGCGTGGCCGCTGTGATGAGCGCTCCCTTTTTGTCAGGAGGTCTCCCCGCTCTGGGTCCGAACTCGCACACGACGGCTTTGCTGAGCTTGCCACGCGGCAGCTGGGATCTGTCGCTCGAGTACACGAGCGCTGAGGCCCTGAAGCTCTCGGCAGGCGGAGGGAATTGGGAATTGCCCGCCAACACGGCAAGGCCCGGGCCGTACTTCTATTTTGGGACCATCCACAGCGACGGTTCGAAGAAGCCCTTCCAGGTTCAGATCTACGAGGAGCATCCCTCGCGGCTCACCTCGCCGGCCGACACTGCGAGCATCAGCAACGTAGCCGCGACGAAGAGTCCCGACGCGCGCACGTTGTTTCCGCTGTCGAAGGCGTGTGGGCGCTACGTCGACTGGTACCGGCTCGCGCGGAGCTAGCGGCAGTCAGGTCGTGAGGCTGCTCGTCTTCAGTCCGTTCTTCCCACCTCACGTCGGGGGGCTGGAGGGCTACGCTCGCGATCTCGACGACGAGCTCATCCGTCTTGGTCTGGTTGACGCGATCACCGTGCTCACCCCGCGCATTCCGCCAGACGGTCTCGCGCGCGAGCAACTCGCCCCGGGCTATCGCGTGGTGCGCCATCCGGCGGTCGAGCTGATCCCCAACTTCCCTTTCCCGAGCGTCTGGCGTCTCGCGTTTTGGAGAGCGGCGCGAGCCGCCCTGCGCCCGCGCGAATACGACGTGGTCGTGTCTCACACGCGCTTCTTCCTCAGCTCCGCGGCGGCGCTCATCTACAGTCGCATCACCCGCGCCCCTTTGATCCACATCGAGCACGGCTCGGACTACGTGCAGCTCAGCTCCCCGCTGCACAGTCGTGCCGCGCGCGTGTATGACCTGACCCTCGGGCGCATGGTGCTGCGCCACGCGACGGCGGTCGTGGCGATCTCGCAGGCCGCCAAGGAGTTCGTATGGCACCTCTCCGGGCGCGACGCACAGGTGATCTACCGAGGCGTGGATCACGATCGCTACGACCGCGTCGAGCCCTCGCCGGAACTCGCGTCGCTGGCGGCGGGGCGATCGGTCGTGACGTTCGTAGGCCGTCTGATCGACGGCAAGGGCGTGGCCGACCTGGTGGAGGCATTCGCTGGCCTGCGGAGAGCGCATACTCTGCTGTGCGTCGTCGGAGACGGTCCGCGTCGTGCGGACCTGGAAGCACTTGCGCACGAGCGCGGTCTCGACGACTGCAGTGTGTTCCTCGGTTTTCGGGAGGAAGCCGATGCGCTGGCGCTGATTCGAGCCTCGGATGTGGTGGTGAACCCCAGCTACACCGAGGGACTTCCCACCGCGGTGCTGGAGGCGGCGCTGCTCGGTCGGGCAATTCTGGCGAGCGATGTGGGCGGCACCCCCGAGGTGGTGAGCCACGGCGACAGCGCGCTGCTCGTCGCGCCCCGCGACGTTGGCGCGCTGAAGGATGGCCTGGCTTCGCTGCTCGGTGATCGTGACCTGCGAGCACGTCTGGGCGAGCGGGCTCACACGGACGTCGTCCGCCGGTTTGATCGCAGTGCGAGCGCACGCAGCTTCGCGGCGCTCGCTCGTCAACTGATCGACTGACCGACGCGCTCGCGATCGACGCTGGACGCATCGAGGCTCGCCGGATCGTCGGAACCGAGGTGCTCCTCGAGCCGCTGCTGCAGCAGGCCGACGCGCTGCGCGAGCACCTTGTTCTGATCGGACAGGCGCGACACGGCCAGCGAGAAGTGCACGAGCAGCACGAGCACCACGCCGAAGGCGACCGCGAACAGCGCCGAGGGGGGATAGGAGACCCCGAGCGCGCCAGCCAGCGAGTTGAGCAGCCCGCTCCACACCGACAGCACGAGCAGCAGGAACGTTGAGAACAGCCACAGCAGCGCGTAGCGCTCCATCAAGCGCTTGCGGCGCACCAGCTCGAGTATCACCAGCAGCAGCCCGCCGCTGATGATGATCGACATGATCCGCTGGGTGGCCATGATCAGATCGTGTGCTCGGCGCTGACGGCCGTATCACCCTGCTCGACGACTGGGCTGGCGCGGAACAGGCCGATGAACACCGCCAGGAGGACCTTGATCATGTAATAGACGGGCTGAGTGGAGGAGATCGCCGAGACGCCGCTCGTGCGCGGACGCATCAGCACGGGCACCTCGCAGCTGTTGAGGCGGTGCGCGTGCATCATCAGGATCGCCTCCACCTCCGGATAGTCGTGCGGGTAGTCGCGCGCAAACAGCTCGATGCCGACGCGGTTGGTCATGCGCAGTCCGGATGTCGGATCGGTGACGCGCCGGCCGGTGATCATCGATACGAGGCGGGCGAAGATCGCGATCCCCACACGCCGCGACGCGGAGGAGCGGTGACCGTCCCCGTCAGCCTCCAGGAAGCGCGATCCGGTGACCATGTTCAGCGTCGGATCCTGGCGCAGGCGGTGCAGCAGGGCGTGGACGTGGCGTGGATCGTGCTGCCCGTCGCCATCGACCTGCACGGCGACCTCATAGCCGTGCTCGCGCGCATACAGGTAGCCGGTCTGGACCGCCCCGCCGATACCGAGGTTGAAGGGCAGGCGCACGACTTTCGCTCCCGCCGACTCGGCTTGGCGGGCCGTGTCGTCGGTCGATCCGTCGTCGATCACGAGCACGTCGAAGTCCGGCGCGAAATCGTGGAGCTCCTCGATCGTGGAGGTGATCGCGCCCGCCTCGTTGTGGGCGGGAACGATGGCGAGTTGGCGGCTCATGCGGTCGAGGATCATGTCTGTGGGGGAAGGCGCTGTACTTGCAGGAACGGTTCGCACCCGGCACAGTTGCGGCGCGTGAGCGCCGACGGCCGCTAAAACGGTAGCGGCTCGACAGGTTGTCAGCTCGCTTACGTGATACTGGTGGCCGCCGATGACCGAGCCCAGCAGCCGCGCAGCAGGAGCGCCGGAGTCGGTGGGCGAGACGCCCACCGACGTTCTCGACACAGGACGCGCGGGGGGGTTGGTGATGCGCGGAGCCATTCTCAGGCTCGGAGGCTTTGGGCTGGGCGGGCTTCTCACCGCGGGCTCGGCGATTCTGCTCACACGACATCTCGGCGAGGTGCGCTTCGGTCAGTACGCGACGATCGTTGCGCTCGCAGCGCTCGTGACGCAGCTCGCGGAGGGGGGCCTGACGGGTCTGGTGACGCGCGATTTCTCCCTGGCTGATCCCGAGCGCAGGGCGAAGCTGCTCGCCGATCGCCTGGGGCTGCAACTCGTGACGACGCTGGTGGCCGTCGCGGTCTGCCTCGTGTTCGCGCTCGCGGCGGGCTATGGCGCGACTCGCACGTGGGGCGCCCTCGTGGGCGCGCTCGGATTGGGGCTGGCGATGGTCCAGGGAACGGTCGCGGTCCCGCTCGTGGCAACTCTGCGACTCGGTGCGACGAGCGGGTTGGAGCTGATGCGCCAGGCGATCCTGGTGGCGTTGTCGGTCACGCTTGTGCTCGTGGGCGCGGGCTTGCTGCCGCTGCTCGCCGCGATCGTTCCGTCGAGCTTGATCGTGCTTGGCGCGACGTGGGTGCTTGCGGAGCAGGAGGTCCGCGTCCGCCCGGCGTTCGACGCGCGTGCCTGGGTCGCGCTGGCGCGACCGGCGTTGGTGCTGTCGCTGTCGAGCGGGGTGGCGACGCTGTATGTGTTCACCACGCAGATCCTCACGTCCCTGTCGGCGAGCCCCACGCAGACGGGCCTGTTCGCTGCATCTCTCCGCGTCTTCGCGGTGGTCGCCTCGATCCCCGGCCTGATGGTCACAGCAGCTCTGCCGTTGCTTTCGCGAGCCGCTCGTGACGACGCCGATCGCCTCGAGTTCGCGCTTCAGCGCCTGTTCGAGGTGGCTCTGATCGCAGGCGTGGGCGTAGGTGTGATTCTGGTCGTGGGTGCCGAGCCGATCACGGGGGTGATCTCCGGCTACTCAGGGGCCGTTGCGCCGCTTCGCATCGAGGGCGCGGCCGTTCTGGGGACGTGCCTCACGCCGGTGTGGAGCACAGGTCTGCTCGCGCTTCATCGTCACTCGGCGCAGTTGATCTGCAACGTTGTAAGCCTGGCTGTCACGGCGGGTCTCACGCTCGCGCTTGCTCCCGCGATCGGCGCGCGCGGAGCCGCGCTCGCGACGGTCGCCGGCGAGTGGACTGTCGCGCTCAGTCTGCTCGTCGCCTTGGCGCGCTCAAATCGACGGCTGGTGCCCGCCCTGTGGACGACGACGCCTCGGGTCGGGCTCGCCGGCGTCGGTGCGTTTGCGACGATGCTCATCCCAGTCTCGAGCATCGTTCAGCTCGCGCTCGCGCTCGTCGTCTTTGCCGGTTTGATCGTCGCTCTGCGCGCGTTTCCCCGCGAGCTGCTCGAGCTGCTCCCGGCACGCCCCTTGCGTGCAAAGCGCAGCTGATATGTCGTGTGGTTTGTCAAGTGGGCGTGGTTGATCGCGTCCGCGGGGCGGGCGTTTGGGGTGGTCGGGAGAGCGGGGAGCCGGGCTCGGTGTCGGCGTTGCCAGTCTGATGATGCGAGGGTTGGGTACCTCAGGGCCCGGTTTCGTGCTGCCGGCTTGCGCTGTCTAGGAGCGAGCGTGCCGCTTGTGGTGGGCGGTGCTCATAGCTGAATCGCGCGTGCCGGCCGCTGATGGCCCGGCACCCCGCTCTCCCGACCGGTAGGGCTGTCCGCGGGGTTAGCCGGCGGTTGCTGCTGCCCAGAGGAAGCAGGCCAGCTCGCGGGCGCACGCGACGACGGTCACGTTGTGCGGCTTGCCGCGAGCGCGCATCCGGTGGTAGACATGGTGCAGCCGGTGTTGGGCGCGGTTGGCGATCTGTAGGACATGGTCGGGCTGGCCCTGTTGACGGTTTTGGAGGGTAACCCCGATCCGCGGGGAGCGTCCGTAGTGCCAGGCAGACTCGACCAGCAGCCTGCGAGCGAACGTCGATCCGGTCTTAGTGATCGAGCCCTGGTGGGATGATTCACCGGACTGATGCAGTGACGGGACGAGCCCGAGCCATGCGCTCAGCGCGTTCGCTCGCACGAAGCGCTCCCAGTCACCACCAAGCTCGAGATGTAGCGCAAACGCCGTGAGAGTGTCAACGCCCCGGAAGCATCTCAGTCGTGCGATGGTCGGCCACCACTGCTCATCCTGAGCCAAGCGCGAGAGCCGCTCCGCGATTGCTGCCTTGCGTCCTGTCAGACCGTCGACGGCGGCGATCAAGTCGGCGAACACCAGCCCTGAGGCCGTCTCATCGAACTGCTGAGCCGATAGCCAGCGCCGGTGGCGGGTGGTCCAGGTCGTGGGCTCGGGATAGACCCGCCCATGACGCAACAGCATCTTGGAGACCCGGTGACGAGCCGTCATCAGATCGCGCCGGCACGCATCGTGAGAGCGCATCAGCTCGCGGGCAGCCTCAACCGCGACGGGCGGGACCACAACCGCAGTCAACGAGCCGGCCAACAGCAACCGCGCGAGCAGCTCCGCGTCCTTGCGGTCAGTCTTCACCCGGTCTGAAGGCCCCCTTGGTGTCTTGCCCGGCGCGATCACCTCAACGTCCACCCCGGCCGCGCTCGCGGCGCGATAGAGCCCAAACCCAGTCGGTCCCGCCTCATAGCAAGCGCGCACCGGACCGGGCAAACCCGCAAGCCACGCGACAGGTTCCACGATGCCCGGCCCGAACCTCGCACGCACCACCTCGCCCGTCGAAACGTCAATCGCCGCAGCGTGAGTCGAGCGGGCATGGACATCAAGCCCCACATAAGTCACCATTCCGGTCACGGCCGGACCTCCTCATTGAATTGGGGTCAGCCGGAGCCGATCTCCGGCCAGACAAACCCCCGCGAGGAGTGTCCGGCCTACCAACTCCGACGGTCAACCCGACGGGCGACCCGCGTCATAGGGTCTAGCGCAGCTGAGGCACGACTTTGGACAGTCGGCGCACGGCGCGGAACGCTGCGTGCTTGGTCTGCTCACGTCGTCGGGTGTGGCGGAAGTGGGCCACGTCGGCGCGGAATGCCCCCGCGATCACCAGCTCGAAGAAGCGGTCCCTCGGTCCAAGCTCGCAGATGAGCTCACGCAGGTCGGGTGGGAGGTTGTCCGCCTCGTTGCGAAGCGCTCGAATCGCATTGACGTCGTTTGTCCCGAGGCGCTCTTCTCGCGTCCAGTAGCTGTCGCGGTTGGGCCGGTTGAGGCGATGCAGGTAGTAGGAGCGCTTGTCGATCCCGACATCGAATCCTCTTGCCAGGTGCTTCAGCCCAAAAGTCCAAGCATCCATGGCGCCCGCGTCCTCGGTATAGCCATCGACCGCGTCGAAGAGCCGTCGGCTGTAGAGGTAGTTGCCGTGGGAGGCCGCCACCTTGGGTGTATGGAACAGCTCTCGAATGGTGGATCGGCCCCCGTCGTTCGGCAGCACCCAGCCCTCGACGACGTTGCTCGAGGAGCCTTCGAAGTAGTGAAGCTGGGCGACTGACACGGCGTCGAGCCCGGTCTCGCGCATCACGGCCAGTTGGCTCGCTACGCAGCCGTCGGTCAACAGATTGTCCGAGTCGAGCATGTACAGCAGCTCGCCGCTGGCGAGCGTCGCCGCGGTGTTGCGTGCGGCGCTGCCGCCCCTGTTGCTCTCGTGGAAACCGAGTCGAACGCGCTCCGGATGTCGAGTCTGCCAAGCACGCAAGTGCTCCGCCGTCGCATCCGTCGAGGCATCGTCCACGATCACCAACTCGGCGTCCAGCAGCGCGAGATCCTGGCTCATGACGGAGGCGACCGCTTCGTCGATTACGTCCTCGCAGTTGTAGGCAGGGATCAGGAAGCTCAGCATCGGCCGCGGCCGGACACTACCCGAACGCCTCTAGGTGAGCGGCTCCTTCTGGCGGGATGCCGATCCAGCCCGGCGCATAGAGTGCAGCCCGATGCACGTCCTCTACGTCGCCATGCGCAACGAATACGGCGACCCCAGCCGGGGTCTGTCGTTCGAGGAGATGAACTTCCGCAGCTCGCTCGAGGGCATGGGCCACGAGCTGACGACGTTCGACTTCATGGAGCGCACGAAACGCGACGGCGTCGCGCAAATGCGCAGCGAGCTGATCTCGCTCGCGGCCGAGCTCGAGCCCGATCTCGCGTTCTTCATTCTCTTCACCGACCAGCTCGATACGAAGACGATCGAAGCCGTCGGGCGAGAGGGTGGCTGCCCGACGGTCAACTGGTTCGCGGACGATCATTGGCGCTTCGACGACTTCACCCGTCACCTCGCGCCCGCGTTCGACCTCGCGGTCACGACGGACGAGGACTCCCTGCCGAAGTATCGCCAGCTCGCCGATACGCGCGTGCACCTCTCGCAATGGGCGTGCAACCGCTATGCGTACAGCAGGGTCACGAGCGAGGTGCGGCACGGGGTCACGTTCATCGGTCAGCCGCACGGTGATCGTCGCCAGACAGTGGAGATGCTCGCGGACGGCGGGCTGGAGGTCGAGTGCTGGGGCTTCGGCTGGCCGTCCGGGCCGATTGAGCACGCACAGATGGTGGAGGTGTTCGCCTCCAGCCGTATCAATCTCAACCTCTCCAACTCCTCCGAGGTGCCCGGGCTGAAGGCGGGCCTGCGTCGTGTCCTGCGCTTCAACCCACCCGCGCCGCGCCCGCCGCAGATCAAGGGGCGCAACTTCGAGGTCCCGGGTTGCGGTGGCTTTCTGCTCACCGAGCGCGTTCCACATCTCGAGCGCTACTTCGATCTGGACCGCGAGGTGGCGGTGTTCGACGGGGCCGGCGATCTGGCGGAGAAGATCCGCTACTGGCTCGAGCGCGAGCGCGAGCGCCAGCAGGTGGCCGACGCGGGGTACCGTCGAGTCCTGGCGGAGCACACCTATGACCATCGGTTCGCCGCGATCTTCGAAGAGCTGGGGCTAGGGCAGGTCTAGACAGCGCGCCGTGGTCTTCTCCTCGATCGAATTCCTGTGGTTCTTCATGCCGGTGGTGCTGGCGCTGTACGCGCTGGTGCCGCCGCGGGGACGCAACTTGCTGTTGGCGCTGGTGAGCCTCGTGTTCTATGCGTGGGGTGCGCACGCGATCGTGCTCGTGTTCGTGGCGAGCATCGCGATCAACTACTTCGCGGGGCGGCTGATCGGGCGCTTCCGCGAGCAGGCGCGCGAGCGGGCCGTGCGACGAGTGATGTGGGTCGCAGTGACGTTCGACCTTGCGCTCCTGTTCGCCTGGAAGTACACGGTGTTCGCGGCCATACCAGCTGCGTCGATCCTCGGATGCGTTCGGCGACGCTCATGCGCTCGCCGTGCCGGCGATCACGCTTCCGATCGGGATCTCGTTCTTCACGTTTCACGCGATCAGCTACGTCGTGGACGTGGCGCGCGGAGACGCGCCGCCGATGCGTCGGCTCCGACGACTTCGCGCAGTACATGGCGTTCTTCCCGCAGCTGATCGCCGGCCCGATCGTTCGCTACCACCAGATCGACGATCAGATCCGCCACCCGCCGCCGCGCAGCCAGCGGGTGCAGCGATCTCGCCGATGGATTTCCGCGCTTCGCGCTCGGCCTGTCCAAGAAGGTGTTGATCGCCGACCAGGTGGCGCCAGATCGCCGACGCGGCGTTCGCCGACACCCACGGGCTGACGCACGCCGGCGGCGTGGCTGGGCGCGCTGGCGTACACGGTCCAGATCTACTTCGACTTCTCCGGCTACAGCGACATGGCGATCGGCCTGGCGCGGATGTTCGGCTTCCGCTTCCCGGAGAACTTCAACCGCCCCTACTCGTCGGTCTCGATGACCGACTTCTGGCGCCGCTGGCACATGACGCTGTCGCGCTGGTTCCGCGACTACGTGTACATCCCGATCGGCGGCAATCGCGGAACGAAGTGGCCGCACCTCGGCGCAACCTGCTGTTCGTGTTCCTGCTGACCGGCTTCTGGCACGGAGCGGCGTGGACGTTCGTGCTCTGGGGCCTCTACAACGGCGTGCTGCTCGTCGTCGAGCGCCTGTCGCGGGGTCGCGCGCTGGCCCGATGAGCGTCTCGCGCTCGGCACGTCGCGCGCGTGACGTTCCTGCTCGTCGTCGTCGGCTGGGTGCTGTTCCGGGCCGCGTCGCTGGGTGACGCCGCGCGCGTCTACCAGGCGATGCTCGCCGTTGCACTTCGACGCTCTGCCGGCCCGCGGTCGCCATGCCGCTCGGCCGCGCGAGACACGTGGGCGCGCTGATCGATCGGCCTGCTCACCGTGCTTCATGCCGCGCGACCTCGTCCTCGGCCGCGTGGTGCTCGACGGCGGCTGGGACGGGCGCGCGCTTGGTCGCGCGCCTGTCGCGATCGTCGCTCCTTCCGCTCGCGGCGATCGCCGTCGCCGCGGGCAGCTTCAGCCCCTTCCTCTACTTCCGCTTCTGAGATGTTGAGCACAAGGGTCTTACGGGTCGTGCTTCGCGATGCTCGCGGTTGCGTTCTTCGCCACCCCGGTCGCGCTGCGGGCTGTTGGCGTGAAAGCGCCCGCGTTCGAGAACCGACGCTTCGCCCCACGGCCGCAGATCTCCGCGGGCTGGGACATGTTCGACGAGACGTCTCGTTTTCTGATCGATCGGATGCCACTTCGTGCGCAGGCGGTGCGCGCCAACACGTGGATCGATCTGCACGTGTTGCACGTCACCCCACAATATGGCGGCAACGGTCTCAGCGGTGTGCAGAAGGATCTGGCGCTCCCGTTTACCGGACGCCCGGAACAGGACAAGGCTGCGCTGGTGACGGAGACCACGCCCAGGGGTTCCCCACAGACCGCGCAGCCGCCTCCCACGGCATCGCAGGTCGCGCTCGGGCGCAACGGCTGGCTGTTCCTGCAGGGAGTATTCGACCGAGCGTGCGCGCCATTCGTCCCGTTCCCGGCGGCGGCCCAGCGTTGGGAGGAACTGCTCGCGGTGATTCGCTCCAGCGGCCGACGCGCGGAGCTGCTGGTGGCGCCCGACAAGTCGACGATCTACCCCGAGTACGTGTCGCCCTCGACCCCCAACCTCGCCTGCGGGAAGCGGGGAACGACAGCGCTGTGGCAACAGATCGAAAACCCGGCGGCGGCGCGTGCGGGAATCATCGGTCTGCGCGGACCACTGCTGGCATCCAAGCACGCGACGAGCGACCTGCTCTACTACCGCACCGACTCGCACTGGGACACCGTCGGCGCGCTTTCGCTCGTGCAGGCCGCGCTCGGGCCGCTCAGCCACACGGTGCAGGTACTCCCGAGTGAGGTGCTCGACACCGGCCGCGTCCACTTCGGTGGTGACCTGCTGTCGCTGATTGGCGAGTCGGGAAGCGAGTTGGCGCCGACGCGCGCGATTCGGCGTTCCCCAGGTGCGCCCACGCTGCGAGTTCCCACCGCGCTGATTGGTGACTCCTACAGCGACTCTCCGGTCGAGTTCCTGCGCGACTACATCGATCAGATCGACGTGCTCAACTGGAACAACAACTCACTCCAGGAAATCGCCCGCGCGATCGCGGCCTCGCCGGACGTGATCCTCGAGACGGTCGAGCGCGAGTTCGACTACCGTGCCAGCGGGGCCGGCTATGTGACGCCTGCGTTCATCGCACTCGTACGCCGAACGCTCGCCGCGCACCCGCCCACCGGCGCGCACTGAGCTGGAAAGGTATGTTCAACCAGCTCTAACTACCCCGATTTATGGTCTATCTGGCCGCCCGAGTAAGTTGCCCGAATGCGAGGCGAGCCGACCGGTCGCGCTCGACGTGGCGACGTGCTCGTGGTGGGCGCTGCCGTGTTGGCGCTCAACGCGCTGATCTTCGTCAAGCAGATTCGTCACGGAGGCTTTGCGGAGGATGATTGGTACTTCGAGGCCGTCGTGCATTACGGTTATCAAGGCGTCACCAAGTCGGTCGTCGCACCCGTCCACCACGGCCTGATCGGTGCCATACGCGAACTGTGGCCGCTCTTCGAGGATCGTCCTTTGGGCGATGCGCTCTACGGTCTGTCGCACTGGTTGTTCGGCCTCCACCTATCGGCCTATATGGCGCTCAGCGAGGGGGCGTGGATGCTGGCGTGCGCGCTCGCGTATGTGCTGCTGCGCCGGTTGCACCTCGACGCTGTCCCGGCAGCGCTCGTCGCTTTGCTGTCGTCTCTGTTCCCATACGGAGACGCGGTCAGGTTCTGGGCCGAGGGCGCGCAGGCCGAGCTGTCATTGTGTCTGTTTCTGTTCGGGGCGATCTTCGCTTTGGGGCAAGAGGACAGACGGGGGTATCTCGCGACGCTGCGCAGTCATTCACCGGCCACGCTGCTCTTCTTGCTCAGTGTGCTCCTCTATCAGCAGACGATCGGTCTGGTGTTGGCGATGGGTGTGGTGTATCTCTGGAGGAGTCGATCATGGCGCGACGCACTGGTGCGTTGGGTCCCCGGGGCTGTTTTGTGTACGCTCGCTGTCGGCCTGCTCTCTCGCTATTCGATACACCCGCGAGGAGCGATCACGCTCGAGCGCATCGAATTCATCTACAGCCATGCGATTGGGGTTCTCGCTGCGGCCGTATTCCCGTACGGGAATCCGGGCAGCCGTCTGCCCGCAATTGTGATGCTGGCGATCGCTGGCGTGTCGCTTGTGGTGTGGTTGGTGCAACCTCGTGAGGCGACGCTACGCGGCGCGCTCGGGCCGTGGCTTCTGTTGGCGCTCGGTGGGCTGGTGTGGATGATCGGTGCCTATGCCGCCCTGGTGCCTGCCGTGGGATACGACCCACTCCTCGGCGGGGGCGAGAACCGTGTCAATTTCATCCCACAATTCGGCGACGTCGCGTTTGTCGTGGCAGTGGCTTCTCTGGCCGTTACGCTGGCGGCAGCCACTGCCCGCGCTCGTGTCTCGGTCACCGCAATGGTGCTGGTCTTCGCCGGGCTGCTGACCGGAAGCTATCTGGGCGTGACGCTGAACGATCGCGGTCGCTGGATTTCTGCTTTCCAGGCACAGCGCGAAATCCTCGCCGCCGTCAATGCCCAGCTGGTGGCGCCAACCCGGCATCCACTGCATTCCACGATCTTCGTCGGTGGGGTTCCCAGTGACTACGCGGGCGTTCCTGTGTTCAACGGGCCTTATCAGCTGCAGGCTGGGCTGATTCTCTATTCGCACGATCCCACGATCAAGGGTGTCCCGGTGCTGCCAGGGGGCGCGTTGACGTGCGGTCCCGGCGACGTTTCCTATGGTGTCTACGGTGTGAACGCTCCCTTCGGCCATGGGATCGCATTGAGCGTTGACATTGCCTCCCATCGCTTGATCGCCATCGCGGGAGCCGCGAGCTGCGCAGCGGCGAGCCAGATCATGAGCGAATCTCGAGAACTGCCCGTTCCCGTGTTCTAGAAATACATGCCAGCCCGCCACTTGCGGATGCGCATGCAGCGCCATCGCAGGGTAGTCACGGTCGGCCTCGGCGCCTGTCTCGCACAGCCGCCACGCCGTCGCTGCTGGCGACGTGAAGCGCTCCCGCGGTGCGCCTGAGCGCCGTCCTGACCTTGGCGCGCTCAAATGGGCGTGAGCACGCGCGCTGCCACGACAGTCGAGTAACCGCCAGCTCGCGGCTGGCCCGCGCCGTGCTGAGCCGATCGCTCGCGCAGTCCTGGTATCGCACCAGCGGCTCGCCCAGCACCAGGAAACGCGAGCCGCCATCAGCCAGTGACAGCCATGCGGCGTAGTCCTCGATCCCCCTCATCCAGCGAGCCTCCGGAAAGTTGGCGAGGGAACGCCGGACCAGCGCCGAGGAGGTTATGACCGGGTTGGCTGCAAGCAGCTCAGCTCGCGTTGGCGACATCTGCGCCGGAGCATCCTGGAAGTAGGCGCTGCCATCGCTGCGGAGAGCGTTGGTGGCGAGCACGTCCACCGCCGCCTGCTGCGCGATGGCTGCCCGCTGGCGCGCGAGCTTCTCAGGTAGCCATTCGTCGTCGTCGTCCAGGAACGCGACCCAGTCTGCCTGCGCGTGCGCGATCCCGAGGTTCCGAGCAGCCGCGGGTGTGCCCGTGTTGCGTTCGAGCCGCAGATAGCGAACCTGGGGATGCTCCTGCTCCCACTCACGCAGGCGCGAAGGCGTGTCGTCAGACGAGCCGTCATCGCAAATGAGGATCTCCAATGCGGGCGCGGACTGCTCGAGCGCGGAGCGAAGCGCGCGTTCGCACGCGTCGGGGCGCTGGAAGGTGGAGATGATGACGCTGATCGTCGCATCGGCGGCCTCGGTCACGGCTCGAGTGTAGGCGCGCCCGGTCCCCCGGGGTCGGCGCGTCGGGGTGCCGTCCCATCCGTCGATTGACCGGCGCACGACTCAAGTAGCCGACGGTAGCTTCCGAGGTCAAGGCCATGACCGCTCTATCACGACGCCCACACCTCCTTCGCCCCGCCTCTCGACCGCTCACACGGCTTCTCCCCGGTCTCGGAGCCCTGCTGTGGTGCCTGGCGGCGATGGTTCTGGCGAGCGCCGCGAGCGCGGACGTGATCACGATCGGCAGCCCGCTGTCGGTGCCGGCGACGCTGAACACGGCCGAAAACCTCAACTACGAAGGCACGAACACGCCCGTGCCGCCCGCGCCGGACGCGCCGAACGGGATCTTCCACACGTTCCACTACGGCTCCGACACGGCGATCTGGAACGCGGCGCAGGCGAGCGGCTCGCCGGTCGTGCCGGTGAACGGAGCGGTCCAGAAGATCAGCCTCGAGGGTTGCGCCGAACCGGCGAGCGGCGGCCCGGCTCCGCTGACGGAGATTCACTTCCAGGACCTCAGCCCGCAGCCGGGCGGCGGGTGGAAGATCAACCTCAGCTCCGCGGCCTTCCAGCTTCCCGTGTGCGAGCAGGGCGGCGCGAGCGGCTCGACCGTGAGCACGTACGAACCGTCCGGCCTGTGCGTGAGCCAGGGCGACTACGTGGACTTCAACGACGAGGGCGGCTACGTGCCGAACTTCTACCGCGCGGGCGTCCCCTACCGGGTGCTGGGCTCGGTGCGGGGCTCGACGGTGGACTCGTTCATGCGCGACAACGGCACCAACAACGGCACCGTGATCTCGCCGAGCGACCGCACGCCGAACGATGGCTTCGCGGCCACGCGCGACGAGGAACTGATGATGCAGGTGACGATTGCCACGGGCGCTGACGCAACCCACATCTGCGGTGGCACGGCCGGGCTGCCCCCGGCGCTGCCGCCGATCAGGGTCGGTCCGCAGACCGACGGCGTCAACCGCCAGCGCATCGTCGCGATCGCAATTTACTGCAGGCTGCTGCCGGAATGCAAAGGCACGGCTGTGCTGGCTCTGGCTGGCAAGGCGAGGGCGGGGCGCGCGGCGGACAAGGCGGTGGTCGGCCACAGCAACTTCAGCCTCCCCGGCAACAAGACCTCGCACCTGCCGATCCGCATCTCCACGAACGTGCTCAAGATGCTGCGCAAGCGCCACAGCGTCTCCGCGACGCTGACCGCGGTGGTAAACGGCAAGACGATCGCGCAGACGATCACCGTGAAGCTGTACTAGCTCGTCCCGGAGTCCCGTCTCAAGCGCTGCGTAGCGTTCTCGGCGTGGATCTGACCAAAGACATCGCAAGGTATCCGCGCACCCGTTTGTCGAGGATGGACGGCGCTAAAATCGAATGTATGACTGCCAAGGAGAGGCTGCTGGAGCAAGCGCCCACTTGGAGCGAGGAGCAGGCACAACGTGCGCTGCTGGCGGCGGAGCGCGATCCGGGGTCGGCGGTTGACGCTTGGGGAGATGTCAGCGGTATGGCCGATGCGGCCGCAGCCGACGTCATGCAACGCCTCGAGAGCGAGGAGCGCGCCGCAGGACGCAAGCCATGGCGACGCTGAGTCCCTCGCGTGGCGAGGTCTGGTGGTATGAGCGCCCAGAGCAGAAGCCCCGTCCGGTGCTCGTGATCACTCGCAACGAGGCGATCGGCAAGCTGCATGACGTATTGGTCGTGCCGGCTACCAGCACCATCCGCGGTATCGCCACCGAGGTGTCTGTCGATCGGGATGACGGTATGCCAGATGCTTGCGTGCTCAGTCTCGACAATGTCTTCCCGGCTCGTAGAGCGTTGCTCACCGAGCGGATCACCAAGCTCGGGCCCGAGCGAATGGACGAAGTCTGCCGCGCGTTGAGTTCAGCCACCAGTTGCTGAGTGCGTCCCGAAACAGTCACGCCGCATCCGCCTGATCAACCCCGCCGCTACGCTTCTGCGCGTGAATGTCATCCAGACTCGCCTCAGCGGCGTGGTGGTGATCGAGCCGGCGGTCCATGGCGACGAGCGCGGGTTCTTCATCGAGACCTATAAACGCGCGTGGCACGAGCAGGCTGGGATCCCGTCGGAGCAGTCGTTCGTGCAGGACAACCACTCGCGCTCCACGCGTGGAGTGGTGCGCGGCCTGCACCTGCAGGTCGGCGACGGGGTGGCGAAGCTCGTGCGCTGCGCGCGCGGGCGCATCCTCGACGTGGCGGTTGACGTGCGCCGCGGCTCGCCGACGTACGGGCAGTGGGTCGGCGAGGTGCTGGACGACGAGAACATGCGCGAGCTGTACGTGCCGGTGGGCTTCGCGCACGGCTTCTGCGCGCTCAGCGACGTGGCGGACGTGCTGTACAAGCAGAGCACCTACTACGACGCCGCGGTGGAACGGTCGATCGCGTGGGACGACCCGGACATAGCGGTCGAGTGGCCGCTGCCGAGGGACGAGCTGACGGTGTCCGAGCGCGACGCGTCCGCCCCGCGTCTCAGGGAGATCGCCTCCGAGCTGCCGTTCGAGTGGCATCCTTGACGCTATGCACGCCCGTCTAGAGCGCCTGCGCAACCGGGTTGTCGCCGACGAGCGCACCAACGACTACACCGTCACGCCCCAGCAGTACATCCGCTTCGCCTACACGGGGCTGGGCGCGCTGACGCTGATCGTGCTGAGCGGCGCGGCCGTGAGGTTGACCGGCTCGGGTCTCGGCTGCCCGACGTGGCCGAAGTGCTACGGCAACGTGTACCCGCCGCTGAACACGCACGCGGTGATCGAGTTCACGAACCGAATGCTCACGTTCCCCGTATCGCTGGCCGCGGGAGGAGCGTGGCTCGCGGCCGTGCGCCGTCGCCCCTACCGGCGCGACCTGGCGTGGCTCGGCGCGCTGCTGCCGCTCGGGGTGCTCGGCCAGGCGGTGCTGGGCGGATTCACGGTCAAAGGCGCGCTCGACTACGGATGGGTGATGGGCCACTTCGCGCTGTCGATGCTGATCGTGCTCGCGGCGGTGCTGCTCGTGTGGCGCGCCACGCACGAGCCCGACGCACGCTCGCAGGACGGCGAAGCGCCGGGCGCCCGGGCCGCCGATGCGACCCCCGCGAGCGACCACACGCTCGTGCTGTGGCTGCGCGGGCTCGTGGCGTTGGGGGCGCTGACGATCTTCGCGGGCACCGCCGCGACCGCGGCGGGCCCGCACGCGGGCGGCTCCCCAGGGCAGAAGATCAATCGCCTGAGCTTCGACGGGCGCGGCACGATGGACTTTGTGATCCACCGTCACGCGGAGATCGCGCTCGTGTTCAGCGTGCTCTGCGTCGCGGCCTGGTGGCTGGCCCGTCGCCGCGAGGCCGCCCCGGCGGTGCGGCGGCCGTTGACGGTGCTGTGCGCGCTGCTGGCGCTGCAGGGCGTGGTGGGGCTCGATCAGTACGAGACGCACCTGCCGACGCAGCTCGTTTGGGTGCACGTCGGATTGGCGTGCGGAGCTTGGATCTCTGTGCTGTGGGCGGCCTGCGCGACGGGCTCGTTGCTGCCCAGCAGAGCCAAAAAGCACCCCGAACGGGCGGCCGAGAGGCCCTCGCGGCCGGTCGCGCCGCTGAAGTCCCCCGGAAACTAGGGGCTCTGCGCGGGTGCTCGGAGCAAATTTTTCCTCTCGTCGTCCACACAAGCGGTTAGCCTGCGGGGCAGCAACGACACTCGAGAAGGGAGTGGCATGACCAAGAACGAGCTAGCTGAGCAGGTCGCAGAGCGCACTGGACTGGCCGCCAGCCAGGCACGGCAGGTAGTTGAGGCGGCGATCGAGGTGGTCTCCGACGAGCTGTCCGCCGGGGGTGAGGTCGCTCTTGCTGGCTTCGGCAAGTTCAGCGTCAGCCACCGGGCAGCTCGCGAGGGGCGCAACCCCTCAACGGGCGAGACGATCAAAATCGCTGCCTCCAAGGCGGCGAAGTTCTCGGCCGCGAGCGCGCTGAAGAAGCGTCTGAACGGCTGACGCAGAGCCTGCGTGACCACGGTGTCACCGGCCCAAGCGGGCCGGTGACAGCCGGCGGGCAGATCCGGGCAATCCTTACAACGCGGTAACCCCCTGTTTAGGGATGGGGTTCAGGCTTGAACGCTGAACCTTCCTCCCTCGACAGTCGGGTGGTATCGCATGAGACGACAGGACCCAGGGCAGGCAATCCCCAGACAGGGCCGCCGTCGCTACGGCTCGCTGGCGAGCTTCTACACCGCCGACGAGCGCCGCATCCACTCGCGCGAGCTGGACGTGGGCTTGTGGTGGCGCGAGGGGCCGACGGACCCGCTGCACAGGGCGGCGTGGATCAACGACACGGGCGAGCTGTATCTGGTGCGCCTCGGCCCCGAGGCGGACGGGGGCGGGCGCGTGGAGGTCCTCGCCACGGTCGCTGAGCGCGAGCGCATGGAAGATCTGCTGCAGGGCTGGCGCGAGCGCTGCGGCGAGATGCGCTCACTGTCTTGGCTGCGCAGGCGCGTGGCCCGCGGCACGGCGGCGGCGCGTGCGCGGATGACGCGCCAGGGCTCCCTCCATGCGCAAGGACATTTCGCGTAGCGGCGTGATCTTTTCCCACGAGCGTTGTCTTTAGTCGTGTACCCCACGACACGGCCGGCCCAAGGGTGCCTGGCCGAGGAGGTTCCACGATGAAAAGAATGCTTCTCATGACGACCACGTCCGCGATGCTCGCAGTGGCGGCGCCGGGTGTGGCTTCGGCCCATCACGGCGAGCGCCACCACGGCTCCCATCGCGCGAACGCCCATCGCCACCATCATCACCACCACGCAGCTCCGGCGAGGGTGCGCATCTTCGGAACGCCGGCAGCGCCGGTCTCCACGCCGCCTGGCACGCCGCCCGTGACGCCGCCGAGCCGCAACGACGAACCGGCCGGCACGGTGGCGTCGTTCGCTGGCGGCGTGCTGACGATCACGCTCAAAGACGGCTCCACGGTCAGCGGCAAAGTCACCGACCGGACGGAGATCCACTGCCAGTCCGCGACCGTTCCCCCGCCCGTGGAAGAAGGCGAGCACGGTGGAGATCGATCGCACGGCGAGGACGGACAGTCATCGGGCAGGGACGATGGCGATGACGGTCCGGGCGACGACAACGGCGCCGGAGACGACGCGAACGAGCACAGCTGCACGACGGCCGCGCTCGTGGCCGGTGCGGTGGTGCGCGAGGCGAAGCTGATCGTCTCGTCATCGGGCGCGATCTGGGCCAACGTCGACCTGGTCGGGTGACGCACACGCACGTTTCGCGGCTGCGGGGGGTTGGGTTTCGGCCTCCCGCGCCCGCGCGGTCCATCCGTCCACCGCTCGGAAGTTTCCTGCTCCGATGCGGTCATAGTTGGGTATGAGCCCAAACATCTCAGCGCGCCTGCTCGCTACCCAGTCCGACCGACGGCTGCTGGAGTTGGTCGGCAACGGCCACGAGCGCGCTTTCGAGGTGCTCGTGCGCCGCTATCGCGGCGAGCTGTTGCGTTACTGCCGCCGCCTGGGCCTGTCGGACTCGCGCGCGGAGGATGCGCTGCAGCACGCTCTGCTTCAGGCGTGGCTTGCGATCGAGCGGGGCGTGGAGGTCCGCCAGCTGCGGCCGTGGCTGTACAGGATCGTGCACAACACCGCCGTCAACCACGTGCGTCGCTTCCCCGAAGACCACCGGCCGTTGGCGGAGGTCTCGAGCGTCGAATCCTCGACGGGCGTGGAGGGGGAGCTGGAGCGCGCGATGGCGGTGCGCGACACGCTCACCGACGTGGCGGCGCTGCCGCCGATGCAGCGCGAGGCGATCCTCCTCAGCGCGGTGGACGGGCGCTCTCACGAAGAGGTCGCCACGGTGCTCGGCATCACCGACGGAGCGGTTCGCGGGCTGCTGTATCGCGCGCGGGCGAGCCTGCGCACGGCCGCCGCGGCGCTCACCCCGCAGCCGCTGATCGGCTGGCTGTATGGCAATGCCGCGCGGGTCGCCCCGAGCGCGGAAAGGCTCACAGAGATCTCCGCAAGCGGCGGTGGAGCGGGCGCGAGCGCGGGCGGCTTCGCGTTCAGAGGCGTCGCGGTGGCGCTGACCGCGGCGATGCTCGCGGGCGGCGCAGCGGTCGCCCCACTGCACAGCGGAGCCGCCCATCGCGGCAAGACTCGATCGCACAGCACCACTGCGCTCGCGCGCGTCGGCGGCGGCTCGGCGTTGGCGCCCGTCGGCGTGGGCGAGGACCGTTTGGCGCTCTCGCGCCCGCCTTTCACAGCGGCGAGTAGGAGCGCCGCCGAGCGCCGCGGGTCCCGAAGGCGTTCGAGCGGTTCGCGCCACGACGGCGGACGCGCCCGCCAGCGGAGCGCGCTTGCCGAGCACCGGGGGCCGACCGCGCCCTCGGGTGGCGATCAGTCTGGCGAGGGCTCCTCCGGCAAGACGGTCGTCGGCAGCGCGCTCGCGTCAGGGCCTGGGCGCACCCGACGCACGCGCGGAGACGGCGGTGGCGATGGCTCACACGGCGAATCCGATGGCTCGTCGGGCTCACCAGGCGACCCATCGACACCTCAGCCCGTCTCCACCCCCATCGAAGGTGGCTCAACGAGCACGGAAGGCAGCATCGCCACCACCGCCGGCTCCGGCAGCGACGATTCGTCCCACTCCGGCTCGAGCGGCCGCGACCCCTCCGATGGCCGCGGAGCAAGCGGTGAGGACACCGGCTCCGCGGGCACGGAAAAGGGCGACTAGATCAACCGCAGCCGGTGTTGTTGCCGCAGCTGCTGCAGGTGTAGCAGGACCCGGTCCGCTGCATCATGCCTCCGCACTGGCTGCACGCGGGCCCTAGGTCGAGGCCCTGCAGTCGGGCGGGGACGACGGGCGGGGTTTCGGTGAAGGACGCCGCCGCTGGGGTGCTCTCGCCGCCGATCGACGCCTGGGGTCCGTTCTCCGCGTCGACGGTGGGGCCGGCGGTGTCGGAGGCGCTGACCGCGAGCGTTGCGTCCTGTGCTGCTTTGCGGGCGCGGACCTCCTTGGTGAGGATGCCGAGTTCCTCTTGCGCGTCGGTGTCGAGGAAGCGCGAGGCGAGCCAGCGCATGATGTAGTCGGGCATCGACTTCGCGAACGGGATCTCCGGGTTGCCGGTGATCCCCTCGGGCTCGAAGCGCATGTAGCTGAACTTCTGCACCAGCGTTTCAAGCGGCACGCCGTACTGCAGCGCGATGGAAATGGCGGTCGCGAAGGAGTTCATCATGCCCCTGAGCGTGGAGCCCTCCTTGCCGATGTCGGTGAGGAAGATCTCCCCCACCGAGCCGTCCTCGTACATGCCCGCGGTGATGTAGCCCTCGTGCCCGGCGATGGAGAACTTGTGCGTGATCGACTGGCGCGTGCGCGGCATGCGCTTGCGCCGCGGTCCGACCTCGGCGCGTCCTTCCGCGCGTCCCTCCTCGCGGGCCGCTGCGAGGAGCGCCTCGATGTCCACGTCCGCGGTGACGTCCGCGGTCTGCTGCGCGTCGGTGCGCAGCGCCTGCGCGGTCTTCGAGCCGTCGCGGTAGATCGCGAGCGCCTTGATGCCGAGGCGCCAGGCCTGGGTGTAGGCGTCGGAGATGTCCTCCACGGTGCTGTCCTGGGGCATGTTGACGGTCTTCGAGATCGCGCCGGAGATGAACGGCTGTACGGCGCCCATCATCTTCAGGTGTCCCATGTGCGTGATCGCGCGCTCGCCGACGGCGACGTCGAACACGGGCAGGTGCTCCTCGGCCAGGCCGGGCGCGCCGATGATCGTGCCGTGCTCGGCGAGGTGCGCCTCGATCTGCTCGATCTGGGGCTCGGAGTAGCCGAGCGTCTGGAGCGCGAGCGGCACGGTGCGGTTGACGATCGTCATCTGCCCACCGCCGACGAGCTCCTTGAACTTCACCAGCGAGAAGTCCGGCTCCACGCCGGTGGTGTCGCAGTCCATCAGGAAGGAGATCGTGCCGGTCGGCGCGAGCACGGTCGCCTGCGCGTTGCGGTAGCCCGTCTGCTCGCCGAACTGCACCGCCTCATCCCACGAGCGCCGTGCCGCGGCCAGCAGCTCGCCGTCCACGCACACGCTGTCGGGGACCGCGTAGGAGGCGTCGCGGTGCATGCGCATCACGTTCACGTGCGCGCCGCGGTTCTCCTCGTAGTGCTCGTACGGGCCGAGCACGCCGGCGACCTCCGCGGAACGGCGGTAGGCGCGGCCGGTCATCAGCGCGGTGATCGCGGCGGCGGTGCCGCGCCCGTGGTCGGAGTCGTAGGGCATGCCGTTGCTCATCAGGTACGCGCCGAGGTTGGCGTAGCCGAGCCCGAGCTGGCGGAACGCGCGCGCGTTGACGCCGATCTCCTCGGTGGGGTAGCTGGAGGGTCCCACGACGATCTCCTGCGCGAGCAGCATCACGTCGACGACGTGCTCGAAGGAGTCGACGTCGAGCGTGCCGTCCTCGCGACGGAACTTCATCAGGTTGATCGACGCGAGGTTGCACGCGGAGTTGTCCACGTGCATGTACTCGCTGCACGGGTTCGACGCGTTGATGCGCCCGCTGTTGGGCGAGGTGTGCCAGTGGTTGATCGTGGTGTCGTACTGCACGCCCGGGTCAGCGCAGCGCCATGCTGCCTCGGCGATCTCGCGCATCAGCTCGCGCGCGGGGATCGGCTCGCCGATCGGCTGGCCGGTCGAGCGGGACGTCAGGTGCCACTCGCGGTCCTCCTCGACGGCGCGCATGAACTCGTCGGTGACGCGCACGGAGTTGTTGGCGTTCTGGTACTGGATCGACTTGAAGCCGTCGCCGTCGATCGACATGTCGAAGCCCGCGTCGCGCAGCGCCGCGGCCTTGTCCTCCTCCTTGGCCTTGCACCAGATGAACTCGCGGATGTCGGGGTGGTCGACGTCGAGCACGACCATCTTCGCCGCGCGCCGCGTCTTGCCGCCGGACTTGATCGTGCCGGCCCACGAGTCGGCGCCGCGCATGAACGACACGGGCCCGGAGGCGGTGCCGCCCTTGGCGAGCGGCTCCATCGAGCCGCGGATGTTCGAGAGGTTGATCCCCGAGCCGGAGCCGCCGCGGAAGATCATGCCCTCCTTGGTGTTCCAGTCGAGGATCGACTCCATCGTGTCCTCGACGCTGAGGATGAAGCACGCGCTGCACTGTGGGCTCTCCTCGAAGCCGACGTTGAACCACACGGGCGAGTTGAACGCCGCCATCTGGTGCAGCAGGATGTGCGTGAGCTCGTGGTTGAACGCGCGCGCGTCGTCTTCATTGGCGAAGTAGCCGCCCGCGCGGCCCCAGCCGGTGATGGTGCCGGCGACGCGGCTGATCATCTGCTTGACGGAGTGCTCGCGCTCGGGTGAGCCGAGCTGGCCGCGGAAGTACTTCTGCGCGACGATGTTGGTCGCGTTCTGCGACCAGGTCTTGGGGAAGGAGACGCCCTCCTGCTCGAACGCGACACGGTCTCCGTGACCGATGTGCGCGTCGCGCAGCTCCCACTCCACGGATTCGAAGGGATGGACGCCGGGCTTGGTGAAGAACCGTCTGATGGACAGCGCCTGATCGGCCGTCGTGTCCTGGGAAATAGTGGGGTCTGTGACTGGGTTCATCGACCTTCCTCCTCTGCTGCGCCAGCGTGTGGACGCTCACTTGAAAGCTGTTCGTAGGGTCGACAATGCTCCCGCGCTGACCGGACGGAAGCGGCGCGTCCGCCAGGCTTCCCACCACCACTCATTTTAGGTGGTTCGAGGTCTGTTTCGGGACTATCGACCGAGGCGAGCCCAGTCGCTGAATTCGGCCCACGTGGCCGACGCGCGGAAGCCCGCCTCGGCGAAGGTGTGGCGCAGCGACAGGGTCCAGCGAGGCTCGAAGGCCTGCATTCTGGCGACGCCCCAGATGGCGCAGCCGAGGGCGAGCAGCGCGGCGAGCGCGGCGAGCAGGAGGGCGGGCGTGGAGATCCGGCTCGAGCCCTGGTTCGAGCCGGCGGCTGGTTTGGACGTGCCCGCTCGCAAGCCTCCGAGCGGCGCGGAGGAGGAGGTTGGCGGTGGCGTGGCCGCGGTGAACGTGGGTGTGGTCGTGCTCGTCCGCGGCACTGTGGACGTCGAGGTGGGCAGCACGCCGCCGGTCGCAGTGGTCCCGGATGGGGACGTGACTTTCCCGGTCCCGGCGGGCGCGCCGAAGGTTCCGCCCGTGCCGGGGTGCACGCGCGCGGAGGCGGGCACGGGGAATTTTGGTGCGGTGTAGGTCTGGCGAGCGGCGAGCGCGGCGCTCGGCGCCACGAGAGCGCTGAGCATCGCGGCGGCGAGCGTGCGGTCGAGGTGCTTGCGGGAGATCGTCATGGCTCTGCCAATGCTAATGGCCGCGCGGTGCGCGGAGGGCCGCCTACGCGAGATCGGCGAGCGCGGCGAGCGCGCCGGCGAGCACCCGCTCGGGCGGCTGGGTGGCGTCGATCGGGTGGATGCGCTCGGGCTCGTCGCGCGCGAGCTGGTCGTAGGCGGCGGCGATGGTGGCGAAGAACTGCTCGCCTTCGCGTTCCAGCCGGTCGGGTTCGAGCGCACGCGTGTGCTGGCGCGCGCGCCCGACGGCGGGCGGGATGCGCAGCAGCAGGGTGCGGTGGGGCGTGAGCGGGCCGGTGGCGAAGCGGTTGATCGCGCGCACGTCGTCCACGCCGAGCGAGCGCCCAGCGCCCTGGTAGGCGAGCGAGGAGTCGACGAACCTGTCCAGCAGCACGATCGCGCCCTCGCTCAGCAGCGGCAGCAGCCGCTCCTCGACGAGCTGCGCGCGCGCGGCGGCGTACAGCAGCGCCTCCGCGCGCGCGCCGACCGACAGCGCGGGGTCCTTCACGAGCGCGCGGATCCGCTCGGAGACCTCCACGCCGCCGGGCTCGCGCAGCATCTCCACGCGCAGGCCGCGTGCGGCGAGCGCGTCGCGCAGGCTCTCCGCGAGCGTGGACTTCCCCGCGCCGTCGAGCCCCTCGATCGTGATGAGCGTGCCGTGGGCCACGGGCGCACGGTACAGGCTCGTCCGCCGATTGTGCTGCTGCTCCGGTACCGTACACCTGTACGTAACGCAAAGGAGATCCGTATGGCCCTGGATAGCGCCGAGATCTTGGTCACAGAGCGAGCGTCGACCGTCGTGCCGGCGGTCTACTTCGATCGTCTTGTTGCCTCTCTGGATGATCCAGACGATGCTCCCCGGCTTGCACGTGCGGCTCGTGGAGCGAGACGGCGTGGTCGCATCAAGACGACGTGAGCCATCGCGTCGAGCCGCTCAAACCCAGCACGATCGCCCGTGCCCTCGGGCTCGAGTGCCGTAGACCGTCCTTAGCTCAAAATCACTGCTCGTCCATGGTCTTGCGACCCAAGCCAGCGTCTCGGCGAGCTGCCCTCGCGAGCAACGGGAAGAGAACGAGATACAGAACGGCAGCGAGCACGTACATCCACACAGGTTTCGGGGTCCGCCAGATCAATATGGCTGCTGCGATGAGCGCAAGGATCGACAACCAGTAGTAAAGCGACCTGATCTGATCCCGAAGCGGAGGGTTCCGGTTGCGCTTCGCTGGATCGTTCGCCGCCTCCCATGACTCCCGAGCTCCCCACAACGAGCCCCGTCCACCTCGCCTAGGATGGCGTGAGATGCCAGCGACGGCCCCACCGGCGCAGCCGGACCCAGGAGCCCCAGCAGTGGACCTGCCCGGCATCGACGCGCACCCGCATGCGCGGGCGGTGCTCGGGCCGGTGCTGAACGGCACCGCCGGCCCGTCGCACGCATACCTGTTCCACGGCCCCGCGGGGACGGGCAAGCGGGCGGTGGCGCGGGCGTTCGCGGCAGCGCTGCTGGCGGACGGCGCGCGGACGCCGGGGACGGTGGCGGAGCGGGTGGCGCGCGACAGCCACCCGGATCTCACGTGGGTGACGCCGTCGGGCGCGGCGGAGATGCTGGTGGCGGACATCGAGGAGCCGGTGGTGGCGGCGGCGACGCGCACGCCGTTCGAGTCGGCGCGGCGCGTGTTCGTGATCGAGTCCGCGGACGCGATGAACGACCAGGCGGCGAACCGCATGCTGAAGACGCTGGAGGAGCCGCCCGCGTTCGCGCACCTGCTGCTGCTGACGGACCGCCGCGAGGACGTGCTGGCGACGATCTCCTCGCGTTGCCAGCAGGTGCGCTTCGACCCGCTGCCGTGGGCGCGCATCGCGCAGGGCCTGGACGGCGGCGCGGACGACGAGCGCGCGCAGGCGTGCGCGCGGTTGGCGCTGGGCGACGCGGGCCGTGCGGCCCGCCTGGCGAGCGAGCCCGGCGCGGAGCTGCGTGGGCGCGCGGAGCGGTTCGTGCGCGCGACGCTCGCGGGCACGACGGAGGGGCGCCCGTGGCTCGCTCTGCTGGAGCTGGCGAAGGCGGCGGGCGTGGAGGCCGGCGAGCTGGCGCACGGGCGCCTCGCGGCGGAGCTCGAGATGGTTCCGAGCAGGGAACGCAAAAAATATGAAAGAGAAGGACTCGATGCACGCAGGCGCGGCGAGCGGCGGGCGCGAACTCGCACGCTGGATCTCGCGTTGAGCCTCGCGGAGCTGTGGCTGCGCGACGTGCTGTGCGTGAGCGAGGGCGCGGCGGAGCTGGTGTACGCGGTGGACCGCCGCGCGGAGCTGGAAGCGGACGCGCAGGGGCGCGAGCCGGCGCGGCTGCGCGAGGGGATGGAGTTGGTGGGCGAGACGCGGCTGAGCCTCGCGCTGAACGTGTCGGAGGAGCTGGCGCTTGAGGCGCTCGCTTACCGGCTGGAATCCCTGCTGGCCGCCTGAGACGGCCGATGGCGCTCCGCGGAGCGGCGGCCTCGGCCGTCCTCAGCCGATGGGCCCCAAATTGGGCTCCAGCCCGTACGTGTCGAACGCCATGAACTTGGAGAACAGGCGGTTCTCAGGCCCGTGGAAGTCGGCGGAGCCGGTGCTGAGCAGGCCCAGCTCGGCGCAGCGGTTGGCGAGCAGCTCGGTCTGCGGCTGGTCGTGGGAGACGTAGAACGCCTCCACGCCGTCGATGCCGAGCGCGACGAAGCGGTCGACCGTGGCGAGCACTTCGGCGGGGTCCTCGATGTCCCAGAAGGGATGCGCCCAGATGGCGACGCCGCCGGCTTCGTGGATCGCTTGGACGGCCTGCGCGACGGTGGGCGTCTGGCGCAGACGGAACGCGGGGCGGCCCTCGATGAGGTAGCCGCGGATGAGCGAGCCGATGTCGTCGATGCCCTCGTCCGCGAGGCGCGCGGAGTTGGCGGGCGCTGACAGCACGGCTTCGGCGAGGTGCGGGCGGCCGATGGGTTTGCCCGCGGCGATGCGCTCGTCGAGCTGCTTTTCGTCGAGCTCGAAACCCACCTCGCGCAGCCCGTCGCGCATGCGCAGCGTGCGGTGCTCGCGGTCGGCGAGGAACTCCGCGAGCTTGGCGGTGAGCAGCGCGCCGGTGTGGTCGACGTCGTAGCCGAGGATGTGCAGTTCGCGCGGCGTGGGCGAGCCCTCGTCCACGGCGGAGATCTCCACCGCGGAAACGACGCGCACGCCGAAGCGCTCGCCCGCGGCGATCGCCTCGGAGACGCCGCTGACGGTGTCGTGGTCGGACAGCGCGAGCAGCTCCACGCCGGCGTCGGCGGCGCGCTTTACGACCTCCTCGGCGGACAGCGCGCCGTCGGAGTGCGTGGAGTGCGACTGCAGGTCGAAGCGCGGCGCCATTGCGCGCCCAGCGTACGCGATCGGCTCAGAAGCCGGCGTGCTGAGGAGCGTCGGCGTGCTCGCCGGAGCGCGCGAGCGTGGCGATGCGCTCGGCGATGGCGGAGCGCTGGCGACGCACGGCGCCGTGGTAGCGGTGCGCCTTCTCGTGCAGCGCGCGGTCGCCGTTGGGGTGGGTGGCCTGGAGCTTGGCGTACGCGGCGTCGGTGTCGGCGGCGCGCATCTGCGCGTCCAGCCACAGCACCTCGAGGTAGGCGATCGCTGCTCCGCGCTGGTCCTCGGGAAGCGCGGCGGGCTGCTCGAGCTGGCGCAGCACGGGCATCACCTCGGAGGCCAGCCAGCGCTGCTCGCCGTGCGCGTGCAGCAGCACGCAGATGTCGGGGGGGTGGGATGGGGCGGATTGGCTGGTCATGTGCTCTGCTTTGGGCTTCGGCTGGGCGATATGGCTGCTTTAGGAGAAGCGCGCGCACTCCACGCTTCTCCGTACATGTGGATCTGTTGAATCGCGTTTCTCCTGCAGTTCTTACGAACACCGCTCAAGGCGCGCGCGGTGCGCTACCGATGAGTTGAGTAGGAATGCCCACGAGTGTCGTGACGAGGAAGGCGGGATGTACGTAGTCGACTCCGATCCGACGAGCCGAACGCCTGGACAGTACGCGCGCGCGGCCGTCCAGCGGCTGCGCATGCGCACGCTCGTGTGGCTGGGCGTGCTGGCGGTCGCCACGGCGGCGCTCGGCAGGGGATTCGGCCTGCACGACGCGCGCTTCCTGGTGGCGGAGCTGGTGCTGCTGGCGAGCATGTTCGTGATCGCGCGCTACGTGCTGCCGCTGGTGGAGCGCCGCGACCGCGGCGCGCGCGGCGAGGAGCACGTGGGCGAGCTGCTGGACCAGCTCTCGCCGCAGTCCTGGCGGGTGATCCACGACGCGACGCTGGGCCACGGCAACGTGGACCACATCGCGATCGGCCCCGCGGGTGTGTTCACGGTGGAGACGAAGAGCCACCCCGGGCCGGTGCACGTGCGCCGCATGCACGGCGCGATCGTCAGCCAGGCGCAGGCGCAGGGCAGGGCGATAGAGACGGTGACGGGCTTGAAGGTGCAGCCGCTGGTGGTGTTCAGCCGCGCGTGGGTGGACCGTCCGCTGGCGCGCAGGAAGGGCGTGCGCGTGGTGCCGGCGCGGATGCTGCTGGGCTACCTGGGCAAGCAGCCGACGACGCTGACGCGCATGCAGGTCGGGGAAGCGCAGGAGCGTCTGGCGCGCGCGCTTCAGGAGCAGCAGTCGGTGGAGCGCGCGGCGCGCGAGCGCTGGCGGTTGCTGCGCTCCTAGCCGACGCTCGGCGAGCGCGCTAGCTTGTGGGGATGGCCATCTCCCCGCCAAAGCCTTCCGAGGATCGGGATGTGGCGAGCGCGCCGCGGCTGATCCCGAGCACGGACCTGCCGCGCGGCCCGCGCGCGCCGGCTCTGGTGCAGACGCTCGTGTGGGGCCTCGCGCCGACGTGGGCGATGGACCGCTACGCGCGCACGCTGGGCGAGACGTTCACGATCACGTTCTTCCCGAGCGGGCTGAAACTGGTGATCGTGAGCGACCCGGAGGCGGTGAAGACGGTGTTCACCGCGCCGCCGGAGGTGGCGCCGTCGGCGACGGGCTTCTCGCCGCTGGCGCCGGTGATGGGGCGGAACTCCGTGCTGGTGCAGACGGGCCCGGAGCACATGCGCCAGCGCAAGCTGCTGCTGCCGCCGTTCCACGGCGAGCGGATGCGCGAGTACGAGGACACGATCGTGCAGGAGACGCGCAAGGACATGGCCGGCTGGCCGCTGGGGCAGCCGATGCGCCTGCAGGAGCGCACGCGCCAGATCACGCTGGCGGTGATCCTGCGCGCGGTGTTCGGCGTGGAGGCGGAGCGCATGGGTCCGCTGAGCGCGGCGATCGCGGGGCTGCTGGAGCCGGTGCGGCTGGTGGCGGTGCTGCGCGTGCTGTTGAGCAAGCCCACGCGCGAGCGCCCCACGGGCGCGATCGGGGAGGCGCTCGACCGCCTGGACAAGCTGATCTACGAGGAGATCGCGAACAGGCGCGCGCAGAGCGACCTGGCTGAGCGCGCGGACATCCTGTCGCTGCTGATGCTCGCGCGCGACGAGGACGGGCAGGCGATGAGCGATGAAGAGCTGCGCGACGAGCTGGTGACGCTGCTGCTGGCGGGCCACGAGACGACGGCCACGGCGGTGGCGTGGGCGGTGGAGCGGCTGGTGCGCCACCCGCAGAAGCTGGCGCGGCTGGTGGCGGAGATCGACGCGGACGAGGGCGATGAGTACATGACGGCGGTGGTGAACGAGACGCTGCGCGTGCGCCCCGTGGTGCCGCTGGTGGCGCGGATATTGACGCAGGAGCTGGAGGTGGGCGGCCACCGTCTGCCGGCGGGCACGCGGGTGATGCCGTCGATCTATCTGACGAACCGCAGCGCGCGCGTGTACGACGCGCCGGCGGAGTTCCGCCCGGAGCGCTTCCTCGACAAGGCGCCGGAGACGTTCTCGTGGATCCCGTTCGGCGGCGGCATCCGCCGCTGCATCGGAGCGTCGTTCGCGCTGCTGGAGATGAAGCTGATGCTGCGCACGATGCTCGGCGAGCTGGAGCCGCGGTTGCCCGACGGCCGGCGCTGGCGCGAGGGCGAGTGGATCCGCAGACGCGCGATCACGCTGGTGCCGGCGGCGGGCGCGAGCGTGGTGTGGGAGCGCAGGCTCCAGAGTCCCGCCCGAAGCGAGGGGTAGCTTCACGAGTATGGAGATGAGCACCCTGCCGGCGCGGGCCGCATCGGCGTCAACCCCCGAGGAGTTGCTGGCGCGCTTTGGCCTGGCCGCTTTCAGGCCGGGGCAGCGCGAGGCTGTGCAGGCGGCGCTGGATGGGCGCGACAGCCTGGTGGTGATGCCTACGGGCGGCGGCAAGTCGCTGTGCTACCAGCTGCCGGCGCTGGCTGCGGAGAGCGGTCTGGTGGTGGTTGTGAGCCCGCTGATCGCGCTGATGGCGGATCAGTGGCGCAGGCTGAGCGAGGCGGGCGTGCGCGCGTCGATGCTGGCGTCGGGGATGGAGGATGGCCACAACGCGCGGGCGCTGCGGGAGATCGCCGACGGCGAGACGCAGCTGGTGCTGGCGGCGCCGGAGCGGTTCGCGTCGGGCGCGTTCAGGGAGGCGCTGCGCGCGCGGCGGGTGGACCTGTTCGTGGTGGACGAGGCGCACTGCGTGGCGGAGTGGGGGCACGACTTCCGGCCGGACTACCTGCGGTTGCACGACGCGATCGCGTCGTGCAACGGCGGCGAGGACGGCGCGCGCCCGGCGGTGATGGCGGCGACGGCGACGGCGACGCCGAAGGTGGCGGAGGAGATCGCGGCGCGGCTGGGGCTGCGCGACTGGGTTTCGGTGCGCTCCGGCTTCGACCGCCCGAACGTGACGTTCGACGTGGCGAGCGTGGAGGGCAAGGGCGCGGTGGCGCGCAAGCGCGCGGCGCTGATGCACGTGCTGGGCGACGCCGAGGCGCGCCCGGCGATCGTGTACTGCGGCACGCGCAAAGACACGGAGATGGTGAGGGACCTGGTGGCGGGCGCGGGCATCGCGACGGTGACCTACCACGCGGGCATGACGCCGGACGCGCGGCGCGAGAGCCAGGCGCGGTTCATGGACGGCCGCGCGGAGGTGGTGGTGGCGACGAACGCGTTCGGCATGGGCGTGGACAAGGCGGACGTGCGCACGGTGGCGCACTGGGCGCTGCCGACGAGCCTCGAGGCCTACTACCAGGAGGCGGGCAGGGGCGGGCGCGACGGCGAGCCGGCGCGGGCGCTGCTGCTGGCGTCGCGCATGGACCTGGGTCGGCTGATCCGCTTCATCAAAGAGCGCGAGATGACGGTGGAGGACGTGAAGCGCTACGTGGGCTCGCTGCGCCAGGACGCGTATGGGGAGGAGCTGGCGATCGGCCACGGCGAGCTGGGCGAGCGCGAGCGGGTGCTGCTGTCGATCGCGGAGCGCGCGGGCGCGGTGGAGCTGCGCCCGGGCGGCCACGACGGGCTGCTGGTGCGGCTGACGGGCAGGGGCAGCCCCCGCGCGGCGCACGCGGCGATCCAGGGCGCGCGCAACCGCAGCTGGGACTCCTACCGCTCGATCGAGCGCTTCTCCGCTGACGGGCAGCTGTGCAGGCGCAGGCAGATCCTGGACCACTTCGGCGACCGCGAGCAGGGCCGCCCGACGGGCCGCTGCTGCGATGTGTGCGACCCGGACGAGGCGCTTGCGCGGGCGATGGTGGCGGCGCCTACGAAGGCGCCGCGCGGGGGGAGCCGCAGCGGCGGCGGCGGTGCTGGCGCCTCCGGAGCGGGCGCGGGCGGCGCGACGCGGGCGCGGCCAGTGGACGAGGGCCCGCCGGTGGACGAGCGCGAGTTCGACCACATGCGCGCGTGGCGCCTGGAGCAGGCGGAGGGCAAGCCGGCATACACGGTGGCGACGGACGCGGTGCTGCGCGAACTGCTGCGCAAGCGCCCGCGCAGCACGAGCGGGCTGCTGGAGATCAAGGGCATCGGCGAGGCGAAGTGCGAGAAGTACGGCGAATCGATGCTGGCGGCGCTGGGGGAGCTGTAGGGCGGAGGAGCAGCCGAGTCAGCGGACCAAGACCTCGGCGCTGAAGTCAACGAGCGCTCTGGCCTGACGAAGCGCCGCCTTCAGGTCGGCGCCGCTGACATCGAAGAGGCCGTAGTGAGCCTCGTCCTTGAGGGCCAACAGTCGGCGAAGAGCCTTGCTCGCATCTGTGCCTCGCGGCTCGACCTGTGCGAGCAGCTCGAGTGCCGCCCGGTGGTCCTGGCCTCTCGAGCGACGCCCGAGCGCCCTGCAGCACGCCGCATCCGATGCTGCGATGCCGGCCAGCACCGCCAACTTGGCCGCCGCGCTACTGTATTCCACGTCGTCGCCTTCGTCTGCCACGAGTTCGGCCACCTCGAGAAACTTGTGGGCGTGAGCCAGCCGCGTCTTGGCGTCCTGGGCAGAGCAAGTCTGCGTTCGCGCTGCTGCCCGCGCCATCATTGGCCGCCCAGCAGCGTTGAGATGTCTGCGCC
Organism: uncultured Solirubrobacteraceae bacterium; assembly: GCA_963813055.1. GTDB lineage: Bacteria > Actinomycetota > Thermoleophilia > Solirubrobacterales > Solirubrobacteraceae > Palsa-744. The sequence continues at coordinate 42,743 of CAWEXM010000002.1, read as the reverse complement.
GTCGATCCCGATTGCGTCTGCTCGCAGCTGCGCGACGATCGGCCGATCCTCGGCGAGGAGATTCTCCATCTCATTCTCAGCCGTCTCGGCGATGTTCCCTCTATTGCCCGTCCATCGCTCGATGTTCTGAGCGAGGTCATCGAGCTGCAGGCGCCACTGAGGATCATCGTCAGATATGGCGTCGGGGCGGACCGCGAACACGTCGATGTCGCTCTGGGTGTCGCCCTCGCCGCGTGCTGCCGACCCGAAGATCGAAACGTGGACGGCCGCGATCTGCCAGGTCTCCACCAGATGGCGGATGCGACGCAGCAGCTCGGCACGCATGTCCGCGAGGATCTCGACTGCGGGGGCTGCGAGATGCTCGCGGTTCAGCGTGAACAGCAGTGCACGACCTGCCTCCTGGCGTTCAACGAGCCCGTGCTCGACGAGTCGAGCGAGAACCTCCGCTACACCACGGTGTGAGGTCCTTCCGGTCAGGCGAGCCACCTCGCGCCCGGTGAGTGGTCGAGTCGTGCCGGTGAGGACCGCAAGAACCTCGCTGTCGAGCGTGGGGCAGATCGTCGCGTAGGGTTTTGAGACATCCATCTCTATGGCTACTATAACATCCATATGGATATAATTTGATCCGTATGGAGTTTGGGACGCCCACCGTGAGCGGGGTGCCAGTGTGGTCTTCGGGCGCTACGATGACGCAGCGGTGCAGCGTGACCGCCCGTATCCTGGGCGGAAAGCGCAGCGCATGCAAATGCCGACGTAGCTCAGCTGGTAGAGCACTTCACTCGTAAGCGCTCGCTGTAAGGGGGCCGAAAAGCCCGAGTTAGAGCCGTTTTTGGCTTGCTAACTCGATGTATGGCCCCTTCTGCTGCAGGACAGGTGATGTCAGTCGCGGACAAACGATACACGGCCCGCCGGGTACCACAGCGGCACAAAAATCGAGAGCCGACGGCCGGAGTCGAACCGGCGACCCCCGCTTTACGAAAGCGGTGCTCTGGCCATCTGAGCTACGTCGGCGTGATGCCTTTTGCATCGTACAGCGGTCGAGCGGCATAGTCCTTTAGCTGTGGGCGCGTAGTGCCTGGGCGAAGCTGGGCACGGTGGCTGCGAGACGGTGGAGCAGGTCGTTGATCGTCATCGGCGGTCGGGTGAGGGCGGCTGCTTGGCGCTCGAGGACGGCGAGGACCCCGTCGCTGTCGAGGCTGTAGAGGTCGAGCAGGAAGTTGTCGGGGTGCAGCGGCTCGATCGCGAGCGGCTCGCACGCGGCGTTCGGGAAGTGTTTGAGGTTGAATGTGACGACGGCTTGCGCGTCGCTGGCGACGGCGGCTGCGAGGATGTGGCGGTCCTTGGGGTCGTTGGCCATTGCGCTCTCAAGCTGGGCGATCGCGTCCTCGGGCACAGTCGCTGAGTCGAAGGCACTGCGCATGGCGTTGGTCAGGTTGCCGGCCTGCTCCTCGGTGGCTCGACGGTCGAGGATCAGGTTGCGGGTGACCTCAGCGAGAATGCGCTCGCTCCAGTAGGGGTCATACAGCTCGATCTCGGCGACCCGTAGCAGCGTGTCGCGCAGCGGCAGCGGGTAGAGGACGCTGGCGTCCAGAATGGCGGCGAACGGCATCCCCGCCGAGGATAAGGCGAAGGGTCGTCGGCGAGCCGAGCGAGGGTGGGTTAGCGGTAGCCGCCCGGCAGTTGCTCGGACAGCCGTGTTAGCTCGTCGAGCTTCTCGCGCCGGGTGGCAGCCCGGCGTGCGCGGTGCTCGAGGATGTCCTCGATGCGCACACGGCGGTGGGTGCCAACCTTGTAGTGGGGGATCATGCCGTCGTCCAGGAGCTTGACGAGGTGCGGCCGTGAGACATGCAGCAGGTCGGCGGCCTCTTGGGTGGTCAGCTCCTTGCCGTGGGGGATCAGCGTCAGGGTCTGTCCGCGTGCCATGCCCTGCACGATCAGCTGCAATGCGTGGAAAGCTGAGGCGGGTATCTCCATCGTCTCGCCGTCGGGGCCGACGAGTCGGGCTGTGCCGTGATCACGGAAGATGCCGTCAATCTGGCGGCGCAGCGCCTTCATCGCGTCGTCCTCCGCAGGAGTGGAGCGCAGCAGATTGTCTGGTAGCTGTGGTGTGGAGGTAGTCACGATCGGGGTTGCAAGAGGTTCTACGTGTAAGGCAAGAGTAGCATGTAAACGAAGCAAACGCAACTGACGAAATAATCGCAGCGGAGGGTCTCGAGTTGACCAAGGCGGAGAAGTCCAAATCGTTATCCGCTCACGCCTGTTTGTTAGCCACCGGCGGAAGCTCGTTCTCGTCCAACCGGTACGCTCGCCGCTCGTCCAAAGGAGGCACCTCCGCGGGGTTGATCGAGACGCCTGCTTTCTCGCGCGAAGCAGCAGTGCCGACCTGGGCTACCACGAAGCCTTCGTGCTCGACCCCGACGGCTACAACATCGAGGTCGTCAACCACAACCGCTGAGCAACGGCTTCGCAGTTTGAAGACCGGGGCCGGGAGTGGCTGCCCACGCTTGGCCGACCGTCCCTACAGGGGGTAGATGAGCCTTCCCGTCACAGGTCCCTTGACGTGCGGTCCGGTGTAGGATGCCAGCTCGGCGTCGCTCAACGCGTCGCCTGGCGGCCAGGTGAACGTCCCGGTGACTGGCCAGATCCGGCAGTCGCGGTCGGCCACGCGCGGGTCACGATTCACTTCGAGTATCTGGTGGCCCAGGTAGCTGCGAATTACCTGCAATGCGAGCTCGCCTGCCGTGAACGTCTGGATGAACGCCGAGGGCCGATCCGGCGACCCGAGCAGCCTGTGCTGGTACTGGCCGACGAGAGTGCCGACGTGCCGCGCCGTGAATACGCTGACGATCGCGGGTAGTTTCCCGGAAGCTTGGGTCTCGTAGAAGACCGGATATGCCTTCGCCCAGGCCTCCTTGAGTCTCGTGTTGGAGTGGATCCGGTTTCGTGGACAGTTGTGGGCTTTAGTCGCTAGGTCTTCTTTCTGGTTGTGGTTGTGGTGTTCTCGTATTCCTCTGGGGAGAGGTATCCGAGGGTGGAGTGTCGTCTGGTTCGGTTGTAGAAGCCCTCGATGTACTCGAAGACGGCCGAGGATAGATCGCGTCTGCTCGGCCATGACTGGCGGTGCACGAGCTCCTTCTTGATGGTCGCGAAGAAGCTCTCAGCGACCGCGTTGTCATAGGCGTCGCCCTTGGATCCCATCGACACAGCGATCCCTGCGTCGCGGGCTTGCTGGCCGAAGCCCAGAGCGACGTATTGCGAGCCCTGATCGCTGTGATGAATGAGCCCCGGCTCTGGCCGTCGACGTTGCACGGCCATTCCCAGGGCGTCAGCGACGAGCTCGGTGCGCATGTGCTCGGTCATTGCCCACCCAACGATCCGACGCGAGTATGCGTCCTGAACTGCGGCGAGGTAGAGCCACCCCTCCCAGGTTCTGAGATACGTGATGTCGGCAACCCACAGCACGTTCGGCGCCTCGGGCCTGAACTTCCGTTCGACGAGGTCATCAGCGACCCTGACGCCCGGCACCCGGATCGTTGTTCTGCCGCGCTTGACCTTCACCAGCCCCGAGATCCCGATCGCTCTCATCAGTCTGCGCACGCGCCGTCGGGAAACCTGGATGCCCTCGCCCAGGCGCAGCTCGGCCTGCACCCGCCGAGAGCCATAGACGCCGCGGGCTTGTTCGTGGATCTCGGTGATCCTCGAGGTCAGCCACGCATCGCTCAGCGCTCTGTCGGATGGCGCCCGTCTCTCCCAGCCGTGGAAGCCGGAACGGCTGACGCCGAGCACCTCACACATCACAGAGACTGGGAAACTGGCCCTCTCCGCCGAGATAATCCGGTAGGTGCTCACCGGGTCTCGGTCTCCGCTGCGAAGAGAACCGCGGCTCGCTTGAGGATGTCGCGCTCCTGTTCGACACGCTTCACCCGTTTGCGCAGCTCACGCAGCTCCTCGCGCTCGGCGCTCGTGAGCCCATCATCGCGCTCCTTGCGATCGAGCTGGTGCTGCTTGACCCAGTTATGCAGCGACTGCTCGCTGCACCCCAAGCTCTCCGCTACGTCTTTCACGCCCCGGCCAGCGAGCACCAACTGCACGGCCTCGCGGCGAAACTCCGGCGGATACGGCGGTCTCGTTCGTGGCATAACGGACATCCTTTCGCGTCCAAGCCACTAAAGCCATTTACTGTCCGTCAAAGCGGATCCACTCCATGTCCCGCTCCATGGTCTGGAAGATCGAGCACTTGAGATAGGCCCAGAGGGCCAGCTTGCGCTGCGTCTCAGGGGCGAGCGCGATCGAGCGGCCAAGCATGAGCGGCAGCGCGAACGGCTTGGCGGCAGCCTCGATCTTGCTCATCCAACCGCTGTTGCACTCACCGCAGACGTCCTTGATGGTCGCTTCGAAGACCGGCGCCTCCCAGACGTTGTACGGCGCGCCTGGCGGTCCGTCGTGCAGGGCGTTGCGGATCTTCTTGCCGCGCTGGTCGGGAGCAATCGCGGCCTGTGCCCATCTCGGCCAAAGGTGCTCCTTGGACATCTTGCCGCTGCGTCCACAGAACAAGCAGGTCTTGCAGGAGCCGGGCGTCGCTCTCACCGTCGTCTTCGGCGTGAACATCGGATATCCACTATATGAGCCGGCGTGTCGAACTTGTGCTGCTCGTGGGCGGCCTCAGTGGCGCCAGCGCCGCGAGGGTCGCATCCGGAAATCGGCGGTGGGCACGACGAACCGGTCGGCGGGGGGGGCGATTCCAACCCCGTCCGCTATGGGTCAAGTCGGATATTGAAGTCGCTCGCGACGCGACCCGCCCACTCCTGGACCGTAGGGTCGTCAATGGCGTTCGCCCCACTCAGGTAGTCCCGCGCCTTGGTCATGTCGCCAGCTTCGGCTGCCATTCCGCCGAGGCGTACCTGGGACCACGGCTCGCCGAAGGTGGCAGCGCGTTCGTAGAATGGTTTGGCATCGTCTGGTTGCCCCAGCTGGTCCAGGGTATTGGCGAGATTGAACGCAATGTGGCCTTCCGTCTCATCATCGGCCAACTCCAGGGCACGTTCGTAGGCCGCGATTGCCTCGTCCGGCCGACCCTGCTCCCGAAGCTCGTTGGCGAAGTTGCTCGCGGACTTCGCGTCTCCCAGCTCGGCGCCACGCTTGTAAGCGTCCGCGGCGCCGGGATCACCAAGCTCCTTCAAGATGTTGCCGCGTCGGAACGCCGACTCTCCGGCAAGCTCGAACTCGTCAAACACCGATGCGTCCCTGTAGTAGTCGGCGGCTTCCTCCTTGTCGCCACGGCCATCTGCGATCACCGCGAGGAAGTACGCGGAAAGGGAACCGCCCTTGGGGTGCGCAGGGTGTGCCTGGCGGAAGAACTGCTCGGCTTCTTCCTCGTTGCCGTCTCTGAGCAGGTAGACGCCAAGGTAGGCCGGTGCGGCTGGGTGGTGACGTTCCGAGGCGCGCCGCAGGGCTGCCAACCCTGCATCGTCGTCACCGTCGGCAAGACAGAGGGATGCGTAGTTGTAGGCGGCGTTGGGGCTACCCATCTCGTCCGCCTCGGCGAATGCGAGCTTTGTCGCGGCGGTGTCGCCCGACTCCAACGCGTCCAAGCCACGACGGAATGCTTTCCGGCGGGGCAAGAACACCGCAGACTCGTCTTCCTTCGCAAGGCTCCGCTCGTCAAGCATCGGGGACGGCTTCAACTCGTCGTAGCTAGGGAACGTGATCCCGAATCCGCTACGACGCTCCGCAGCCTCCGACATGAAGTGGACCAAATCCTCGGCGAGTCGCATCGCTTCAATCGTCTCCTGCACGGTCGGCCTGTGGCCCGCGTGCGCAACCCGGTTGCGGAGCTGGTAGGCGACCCGAAGCCAGTTGTTCAGTGGGTCCGACCCGCCGAACTGCTTGTCCACCGTGACGCCGAGCTTCTTGGCGAGGTGATCCTTTACGAGATTCATGAAGGCGGTTTCCAGGACGTTTTCGATTCGTTCCTCCGACGAGCCCTTGTCAAGCTCAATACCGCGGACCACTCGGTTCACCAGCAGCTCGATAGCCGTGCCAGTCTCAAGCACCGCCTGGGAGTAGAGGCCCATATCAAAGGAGCGTCGCGCTGCAAGTATGAACTCCATCGCGGAGAAGAACGGGAGCCCGAGTCCCGAGCGGTCGGCCATCGCCATTGCGTAGTTGATGACGCCACCGTCGTGGTCGGTGTCTCGCGCGCCACGGCCTTCGTGCAGGAGAAGGTGGAACGCTGCGAGGTTCGGGATTCGTCCACCGCGGACGTTCCTCATGTCGCCTTGGAAGCCGAGAATGACGGGCGGCAGCTGGCGCTCCGTGATCGGCCCAATCCTATGGTCGTCTGCCGCGGCGCCGAGCGCGAGCAGGTTGGTGTTGAGCACGCTGAGCACGGTCGTGAATTGTTCGTGGAGCCATTCGTTCCCGAACTCGGTGCTCTCGCGCGGCACGATGCGAGTAACTTCGACAATGCTCCGCGATTCAAGGAACGGAGGCAAATCGCTTGGCACCGCGTAGCCGCGCGGGAGTCGGGGGCCTACGGCCTTGATGACGTTCGCAATCGGGGGAGGAACCTCGTTGGTCACCCGGTGGAAGCGCAGCGAGGTGCACGGGTGGACCGCCGGCTCCGGCAGGGGCGGCATCCCGAGAAAGGCTTGAAGGTCGAAGCCAGCCCAGTCCTCCAACGCGGGCTTGCTGAACTCAATCTCGTTGAAGCCGTGGCCTTCCGAAATACCAGCGTCGAGCGGCAGGTCCAGGTAGAACGAGAGGAAGACGAGTGGAGACTGGCCCACGGGGCCGAAGCCAGAGTCGGCCTCTTCGTGTTCCGGTGCGGGATCAGGGGCTTGTTTGCGTTTGCGGCGGAACAGGCTCATATCCCGGCTAAGTCTGCAAGGCGCCTACGGGAGCCGTGCATATGGCGAGCAAACACCCACTTCGCCCGCGAAGCAGATGGGGTCTCGGTCTCCGATCGTAGGAACGATCCGCTCCCATTAGCGACCTCTCGGTGCCGCTGTCACCAGCCGTGCCCGGCTGGCCTGGATCGTAACATCGGCGCGGCTTGGGCGCTAGCAAGCACTGGGAGGCGGTGCGCACGCGACCGCTGCCAGTCAAAGACCACAGCCTCGACTTCTCCTACTCGTCCAACTCGGGCGTTTTGGGTCGGGGACGCACTGCTGCTGCTCCTTCTGGGCGGAACTGAGCGTCGGCTGGCTCAGCGACCGGTGCGGTCGAGCTGCCAGACGAAATGTTCGCATGCGCGGAAAGCACGCATCTCGACGCGCGGTGTACCGCCGTTTCTCCATCGGTAGCCAGTTCCATGTTAGGGTCGCGCGATCGGCGGGGTGGACAGTGCGCTCTGCGATAGGAGGCTGACATACGATCGGAAATCGAGGACCGTCGCTATATGCGGCTAGAGCGTGCCAACGTTGAGAACTATCGGAGCGTCAAGGACAGCGGATGGTTCGATGTGGCTCACGATAAGACGATCCTTGTCGGGCCCAACGAGGCCGGCAAGACCGCGATACTCAAGGCACTCGAGCACGTCAGTCCGGGGCCGTTGGTCAAGCCGTTTGACCCGCTCCGGGACTATCCACGCTCCCAATACGACGAGTTCAGGTCAAGCGGTGCCAATCCCGACACGATCAGGGTCGCCTCGGCTACATTCACGCTCGATCCTGATGACCAAGCCGCCGTGGCAAAGATCGCTCCGGCATTCAAGGACTGCAAATATCAGCTGTGGGTGACGCTGGGGAACGGGCTCAGCCATCGCCTCCTTGACGAGCCAGACCGACCGACCGTTGGCTCCCAGCAGGATTCGTTGAGACGACTCGCGGTGCACGCTGACGCTCGCCTTGCCGCGCCGGCTGAGGGTGCTGCGGCACCGACCAAGCCGTCCGACGAACTAAACGAGATCCTCACCGGCCTTCCCGACAACCGTTACATCAGCATCGAGAAGGCGGAGGAACTCCGCGGCTGGCTAGATAGCACCGCACCTCACGTAGATGAGAAGAATGCCGACGAGATCGCCCGTCTCTCTGCGCTCCGGTCGGCGATCGGCCTCGTCGCCGAACACAACGAGGCACTCAAAGTGCTGAGTGACCGAATGCCTGTGCTCGTCTACTTCAACACCTACACCCGTGTTACTCCCAATCTGCACCTCAAACATCTGGCAGACGCCGATGACGCTGGCGCGATCGACCCCGCCGAGCCTTATAACTTCGGCAACTACTGCCTGCTGAAGCTGCTCGGCTTCACCGCGCGCGAGCTTTCGGATCTGGGCAGCGCTACCGAACCGCCGGCGAACGACGCGGAGGCTTTCGAGGAGTACCGCAAGAAGCTCGACGAGCGCTCTGTCGTCCTCAACGCGGCGTCGCTGCGGCTCACGGAGGAGATCAAGAAGGTCTGGCAGCCGGACGACAAAGAAGGGGGGTCCGACTACACGATCCGGATCACGGCCGACCAGCAATACCTCAAGGTCGGCGTCGAGGACTCACTCGGCGTCGAGGTCGAGCTCGACCAACGATCCGAGGGCTTCCAGTGGCTCGTCTCGTTCTTTATTGTGTTCTTCGCCCAGGCCGCCGACCAGCTCCAGGGCGCGATCCTGCTCCTCGACGAGCCGGGCCTCAGCCTCCACGGTCTAAAGCAGCGCGAGTTCCGAAAGACACTCTCGCGGCTCGCGGAGGACAACCAGCTGGTCTTCACGACGCACTCACCTTTCCTGGTCGGCCCCGACGAGTTGGACATCGTACGGGTCGTCGAGATGACGGATCGGAAGGTAGGCACCAAGATCCACACGCAGCTCATGGCCGACGACCCGGCGTCGCTCCTGCCTCTCCAAGAGGCGCTCGGATACGACCTCGCACAGAGCCTTTTTGCACAACAACGCAATCTCGTCCTGGAGGGGCTCACCGACTACTGGTACGTAGACGCGACGGCCGGCCTCATACGCGCTGATGGCGGCATCGACCTGAAAGAGAACATCGCGCTGGTCCCCGCGGGCAGCGCGGGCAAGGTCGTGTACTTCGCCACGATCCTCCACGCGCAGAAATTGAAAGTCGCAGCGCTCCTCGACTCCGACGCAGCGGGGGATCAAGCCGCGAAGCAAGAGACGCTTGCTCACACACTCGGCAACAAGGGGATCTTGCGCACCGCGGACTCCTACAAGGGTGCTGTGACCCACCCCGAGATCGAGGACATGCTTCGCGAGACGCTCGTGAAGGTCGGCAAGGACGACTTGGGCTGGGACGTGACGACGGTCGCGGCAGCACAGCCGGCCCGCCCGATCATCGACATCTTCGCCGACACCATCAACGGCTTCTCGAAGTACAAGCTAGCGAAGGCGTACCTGCGCTGGACCCGCGACCACGCCGCGTCGGACCTCGGCGCAGACGAGCGCGCTGGATTCGACGATCTCATCGATCGAACGAATAAGGCGTTGAAATAGGCCGCCCGATGATGCGGCTGGATCAGCACGCGGCCTGAGAGCACAAACTCTCCCGACGGCACGGCGGGAAGCACTGACGCAACCGCCCGGCCTCAGACGGAGCGGCACTTGCACAGCAGGACGTCCGGTGCGATGGGATGGTCCGAACAAGCCGTCAGCAGAATCGTCGGGACTACGAAGCTGATGTCGTCGTAACGCCCGCTTCCGCCCAGAAGGGAGCAGCAGTGCGTCCCCCGACCCAGGCCCCCCGCCTCGGACGACAAACAGCGCTCTGTCACAGCACCGAACAGGCACCTCCTGGCCGCCAAGAGCAAGCGTATCCTTCGGCCGAATATGCCGCTGAAACTTCCTTGCCAGAGCATCTAGAAACCTTCCTCGCGCTGACTGCAACCGATCGAGGGAGCTAAAACAAGTAGCGATCGAAAGTGCGGAGACGGTTGCTGTGTAGGGCCATCGGCAAGTTCATTCGATGTCCACGACTGTCCAGATCCACTCTCGCCACCGTACGACGCTATCGAAATGTATCCAGCGGTATCCGAGAAAACCGATACCTGCGTATCGCTTCGGATACCTGGCTTGGAGGCGGTGCTCGAGGTCGTCCTGCTTCCGATACGTGTCTCGCGAAGCGACTTACGCCTTCCGTCGTCTGTGGGCGTTGAGCCAGTTGCGGATTGGGCGGCGAGGGTGCGCTCCGTCGCTGACGCCTAGCACGCCGGGCGGGCTGCCCAGCGCTTGGCGTTCGGTCAGTTCGGCACGTGCGGCGCGCCACTCGGTATCGACCGGTCGCGGTCCGTTGTGGCGGAGGTCTTCGATCGCGTAGGCGTAGTGCTTGCTGAGCGTGCGTAGGCTGGTGCCGCACTCGCTGGCGACGGTTTGTGGGTCTTCGGCGCGTAGGCGCAGGGAGATGCCGCCGCGGCGCAGGGAGTAGGGGGTGGCCCCGAGGATCGCGAAGAGCTCGGGCTGTAGGGCTGCTTTCTCGACGGCAGGGGTGAAGAAGCGTTGACCCCAGCCGCCGGCCTGGTTTTCGCTGAAGTGGCAGGCGCTTGTGCGTGGGTCGCGCTCGCCGTGCGCGAGGCCGGCGAGATCGCCGGGGATGATGAAGTCGAGCTCTCGGGCTGGGTGGCCGATGGCCTGGAGCGAGCGGTCTACGCCAAGACGTGCCACGAAAGGGGAATCTAGCCGTGGCTAAGCGCCAAAGCCGTAGAGCTTGGCTGATCCGGTGGGAATGGACAGGCGATCACGCTGCCGTTGAGGAGCCTGTAGCCGCGATCCTCTCCCCACGGTGGGGAAGCGAGCAGGTACGCCGCACCGTGGAGCTTCTATACGCCACCCTCACGGGCAGGCCAGACGAGATGCTTAGCGTCGCCCGACAAGGCGGCTTCAATCCGTACCCGGCAGAGTTCGGGACGGTCAGCGTAGACACGCGCCAAGGCTCCGCGCAAATCCACTGGCTCGGGGAAATCACCTGCGGGCATAACCCCTGGCTCGCCGCCCGCAAGGCTCGCGTCTGGCCTCTTGACGATGGATCAGGAAGAGTAGGCTGGGAAGACGACGAGCGCCCCACGAGGCTCCCCCAAGAAGGTTGAGCGCCAAGGGGCCTAGCCCTCCTGAGAGCCACACGGCCGCCGCGCGGGAACCCACGCCAACTCCGCAGATTTGGCTCTAGAAAGCCCAAACCCTGCCCTGAGCGTACACTAAGCGGTCGGGCGTGCGTACAAACGAGGGTTCGTCGTCCCCAAAGCCCAATAGCGGTGGGCCAAAATCAAATTGAGATTTAACGCTTCAGACCCCCCCGCCAATACAGCGCGTTCAGCAAGCGCCGCACACCCTTGCCGGTGCCGCTACTTGATCCTGCTCCAGCGGGGCGCGGCGCGCGCCTTCAGCTCGGGCGACGTGTGGCGTGCTGCTCTTCGAGCCTGCGGATCGGCGATCCCAGCCCGGGGTGCAGGTCTCGTAGGCCGAGATCGGCGTCCGCTAGATGGGAGGATACATCCGCTGCCCAAGGGATCTGATGACGAACCTTGAGACAAACGTTTCTGTCGGGCAAGTGCCCTTAGTTGGGGCAAAACCAAGCTAACGCTGTAGTTTCGCTGGCTTGATCTCCATGCACATTCCGTTTCTTGGACTCAAGCTTGCAAAGTGCCCGTTGGGTGTGTTACAACTTCAGTCGTCACGAGGCGGTAGGTAGCTACCTACCGCTACAGGGACACTGCCGTCGATAGGCACGCGGCGCTAGTGAGCAGGTGCCGAGGCTAAGGCCGGGGCATCACACTTCTAAACAGGAGCACATGCGATGCGTGCAGTATCCGACGAAGTCTCTGCTGTGTTTTGGTGTGACTCGACTGCCGGTCGGGCTTTGAAGCCGGGACGGTTATCGCCCGGGCTGACGTCTCGGCACGGTGTCTTATCGAATCCAGCCAGCTATGCGGTCGCCTCGTTAGATACCACAAGCGCGTCGTGCTCTGCTAATCGAGGAGTACGTAATGCGAAACGTAAGACAGTTGGGCCTAGTGCTAGTGGCGGTGTGCGCGTTTTGCGCGATGGCCGCAGCAAGTGCAGTTGCACACCCGCTATTCTTAGCTTCGGCTACAAAAGCACAACTGACAGGTAAAGCAACCCAAACCCAGAAATTTAACACCGACTTCGGGGCTGTCGAATGCACCGCGCTAACTGTAAGTGGTGAAACGGTTGCTTTGAGTTCTACGCAACAGGCGGTAACGGTAAACTATAAATCCTGCAAAGCGTTTGGTCTTGCCGCTACGGTTTCACCAGCTTCATATCTCTTTTTATCATTAGGTAGTGTCCATATCCTTTCTACGATCTTAATCTCGTCAGCTAGCTGTCATCTGCTTGTGTTACCACAGACCGTCAGTAACGTATTATACGAAAATGTGGGCAGCGAGATAATCGTTACTCCCGACGTCTCAGGGATCGCGTATGAGGGGAAAGGCGCAACCTGCTCCGGAAGTGACACAAACGGTACATATCAAGGAAAATCATTACTCATCAGTCCTGGCAGTACGCTGTCCTGGATGCCATAGTCGACTAGGTAATTTCTGAAGGCCCTCGTTGGGGACGGATGCGTGTGGTGGACCCATACGCATCCGTCCTCGGGCGGCAACTGGCCTGAGTTGCAGACGAAGTCTATGAGGAGAGGTGGCAAAGCATGGTAAGTGGCGGACAGAGGCGAATTGCGATAGCAATGATGGTGGCGTGGGGAGTTGTGCTTGCATACTGGGGGGCAGTCAAAATGGCGTCTGCCGCTTCGCCGCCGTGCCCAAACGCTTCCTTGCGCACGGGTCTCTCGGAAAGCCTGCCTGATTGCCGTGCATATGAGCAGGTTTCGCCGACCGACAAGGGTGGGATTGCTGCGTACGGCTCGCTCGGACAGGCGGTTCCGGCCGAGACCGCACCGTCCGGTGAAAAGCTCGCCTATGTAACCTTTGGCGCATTCCCTGGCTCAGTGGGGAACACAGCCCTGTCTGCGGGACACGTGAGCTCGCGTTCTGCCTCCGGCTGGCGGACCGCCGAGTGGACGCCCGCGATTCCTAGGGCCGAACAGCTCAAGGTGTATGAGGCCGACTACGCCTTTTCCGAAGACCTGACACAGGCAGTGATCCAGGTGCCGACGATGCAACTGTTGCCTGGAGCGACGCCAAACGCGTTCAACCTGTATCTCCGCCATCCGGAAGGTGCGTACACGCTGGTAAATGCAGCGCGGCCCACAGTGTCCCCTGAAGTGTTGTGTCAAGCAGAGGAAGTGCCACTTTCAAATTGCTTCGAAGTCGCTGATTTGTCAGCCTATGCCGGCGCTTCCCGCGACATGCGCCATGTGCTCTTCGAGTCGGCGGCACAGTGGTTGCCCGGAGCGCCCGCGACCGGCACCGAAACGTTGTACGAAAACGCAACCGGCCATGTACGCTTGGTGGGAGTGCTGCCTGATGGCACAGCGGCGAACGGCTCTACCGCGGGCTCGGGGAGCAGGGTCGCCTACAAGAGCGTTTCCCTTTCCGTACATGTGGATGGACGCGTCGAACATGCCGTTTCCCTCGATGGCTCAGATGTGATTTTCCAGGCTCCGGCCGACGAAGGCGAACCAAGTCCGGCACAGAACGGAATGACCGAGGTCTACGACCGGCTCGGCGGCGTGGAAACCGTCGAGCTCTCGGCGCCGGCGCCGGGAGCCACGCCGAAAGTGGCGACCCCCGAGCCGGCTACCTTCTGGACCGCGTCAGATGACGGGTCGCACGTGTTCTTCACTAGCGCGGCTGAGCTGACGACCGAATCGAACACCGGCTCGGCGAACAACGGCGAAGACCTCTACGAGTACAATCTCCCATCCAGAGAATTGCGGGATCTTACGATCGACACGAACCCCGCAGACGAATCGACCGGCGCGATGGTCCAGGGCGTCGTCGGTGCCTCGAGCGATGGTGCGTACGTTTACTTTGTCGCGGACGGACAGCTGGTTGCCGGTAAAGGCGTCGACGGACAGCCCAATCTCTATGTTGTGCACAACGGTGGGGCCCCGATGTTCATTGCGGCTCTGAGTCCATCCGCGGACGTATCGGACTGGACTCAGGACGGGGCTGGGCTGCAGGCACAGGTGACCCACGACGGATTGCACGTGGCGTTCATGTCGCGGATGAATTTGCCAACCACGAATCTCCGGGAAGGATATAGCAATTTCGACCAGGTATCCGGTCAACCTGACAGCGAGGCCTACGCTTACAGTGTCGGCCCTACCGAAGCAGCGAGCCAACTCGTGTGTGCGTCCTGCGACCTGAGCGGGGCCCGCCCCGTCGGCGATGCGGTTATCGGCGGGGAAGAAGCGAGTACGGCCTTCAGCAAAGCGCGCTCAATCAGCGACAACGGGAGTCGGGTCTTCTATACGGCGCGGCAATCGCTCGAAGCGCCAGCGGGTACCAAATCAATTTTCGAGTACGAGTCCGCAGGCGAAGGCGAATGTCTCGGCTCTAAAGGTTGCCAGTATCTCCTTTCCGCCGAAAGCAGCACTGCGGATGAAGCGTTTGTGGGCTCCAGTGCCAGCGGAGACGACGTCTTCATCGCAACCACGACGCAACTCGTGCCTGGGGATACGGACAACCTGGCGGACATCTTCGACGTGCGAGTGGACGGCGGCATACAGTCGCTGGCTGAATCGCCTTGTGTGGAAAACTGCCACGCACCTGTAGCGCCGGCGGGCGGACCATCGACCCCAGGCAGTGCGGTCGTCGGGCCCTCAGGCAATCTCGCCCCGCCTCCTCAGCCTCCGCCGTCCAAAGCCGCGAAATGCAAGAGGGGCCTGACGCGGAGCCACGGCAAATGCCTGAGGAAATGTCCACCAAAACACATGCGCGCCCACGGCAAATGCGTGAAAATCAAGCACAAGAGCAGAGCCAGAGCCCGCAGAGGCACCGCGCAACCCCGCAACACGGGAGGGATCCGATAATGAGGTTTTCATCAGGCTGCGCTCGTTGGGTGGTTCTCGGCTCGATTCTCGCGTTGGCGCTCGCCATGCCGACGGCGTCTTCCGCAGTGACTGGATTGCCTCACTGGATCGCAATGATCCAGGCAGCGCCGACGGACCTCCATCCAGGCGACAATAGGGATTTCTATGAAATCGTCGCGATGAACGACGGCCCGACCTCCACATCCGGCCCCATCACCGTGACGGACACCCTTCCTGCTGGCTTCACAGTAAACGGCACGGAAACCGCTCCTAACGGCTTCGAATTGAACGGCATGAGCGCCATCAATGAATTTGTGAACTCAGGGTTCAACCGGACAGAAGAGGAACCGTTCACAGGAGGATGCGAACAAGCCAGTCAGGGGGCAGTGGTAACGGTCACGTGCACGACAAATGCGAGCGTGCCATCCGGCCGTGGCATCACCGTCAACATCAATGTGACCATACCTGCTGGCGAGACGGCGAGGGGTGTGACAAACATTGCCTCGGTCGAAGGAGGGGGCGCCGAATCAGTGCGCAGCGAAGTCCGATCCCCCGTCACCGGCTGGTGGGAACCCGTGCCATTTGGGGCCTCGATGGCGAGTGAGGTCACGGGAGCGGAAGGCGTTGACACCCAGGCGGGCTCACACCCCTGGGAATTCACGACGCTGATGGCGTTCAACGTCGGTTCGGTGGATGCGACCGAACACTGCAACGAAATTACGACCTTGAGCTGTGCCGAGGTGAGCACTGAGGCAAAGGATGTCGAAGTAGCCTTGCCGGCCGGCATGTACGGCAACCCGACCGCTGTACCCTATTGCGCGCAATCGGAATTCGAACGGCACACTTATTTCGGTTGCCCAGCCGCCTCGCAGGTCGGAGGCATCTACCTCTATTTCTACGGCGAAGGGACGGCAATCCAATACGCGCCAATTTACAACATCGAACCGCCGAAGGGACAGCCCGCGGAGCTTGGGTTCACAGTGTCATCCGTCGCTCACATACCTATGTTCTTTCATGTGCGCAGCGACGGGGATTACGGGCTGACAGCGGATATTGCGAACATCAACCAATTTGACCCCGTGCGGATCGCGCGCGTATCGATCTGGGGTGAACCCTCGGATGAAGGTCACAACGGGCAGCGGCAGTCGTCGACCCCTGGGTGCGGATTGGGACATCCCGGGTGCCCGAGCGGGGTTCCCTCGCCGAAGCCGTTTCTGACACTCCCGTCCGATTGCGCGGCGGGCGCGACGACGATCGGTGTGGACGGCGACTCCTGGCAGGAACCGGAACTTAAGCGTCTGACAGAAGTGGGCTTCCCGGGGATGACGGGCTGCGAAGCACTGACGTTCAACCCGGCGATCGGCATTTCCGCCAGCACACCGCAGGCGGGTGCGCCGGCGGGCTACACCGTGCACGTCAAAGTGCCGCAGCGCGAAGAACCCGAAACACTCGGCACCCCCCCGGTCCGCAACGTCGAAGTGACGCTGCCGCAGGGGACCGTTATTTCCCCCGCATCAGCCAACGGCCTGACGGCCTGCAGCGAAGCTCAGTTCCAGAAACTGAGCCAAGCCAAAGGCACGTGTCCCGACTCGTCGAAAGTCGCGACCGTCACCGTCACCACCCCGCTGCTCGCCGCTCCGCTCAAGGGCAGCCTGTTCGTGGCCGGCCCGGAATGCTCGCCATGCGGGCCCGGACAGGCGGCCGCCGGGCAGCTCGTCCACCTTTACCTCGAAGCGCGCGGCTCGGGTGTCGCGATCAAGCTCGCGGGCCACACGCGCATCAACCAATCAACCGGGCAGCTGACGACCGTCTTCGCCGACAATCCGCAGCTGCCGTTCTCCGAACTGACGGTCGTTCTCGACCAGGGGCCGAGCGCGTCGCTCGTGAACCCGTCGATCTGTGGGCCCGCGCTCGCGACCGCAGCGCTCACGCCGTGGAGCAGCTCGACGCCGACATCCGTCACCGCTCCCCCGATTGCGATCGATGGGTGCGCGGCCGCGGCGTTTGCGCCTTCGTTGATCGCCGGTGCGACGTCCGCGACTGCGGGCGCGTTCACCGGCTTCCATGTGACGCTCGCCCGCGAAGACACCGATCAGCCGTTCGGCCGCATCAAAGTGACGACGCCGCCCGGTCTGTTGGGGCTCATAAAGGAAGTACCGCAGTGTGGGGCCGCTCAGGCCAGCGACGGCACGTGCCCGGACTCTTCGCTGATCGGCACCGGCTTCATCGTCAGCGGCCCGGGCTCGAAACCGCTCACTCTGGACGGAACGAAGGCCTACCTGACTGGCCCTTACGCAGGGGCTCCGTTTGGCCTCTCGATCGTCGCCCCGACCCAGGCTGGCCCGTTCGTGCTCGCCGGTAACACAGGCCGCGGCAGCGAGGTGGTGCGCGCCGCGATCTCTGTCGATCCTCACACTGCACAGGTCACTGTCACGAGCGACCCGCTTCCGCAGGCGCTCGATGGCATTCCTGTGCAGCTGCGACGCATCGACCTGGACATCAACCGCCCAGGCTTCATGTTCAACCCCACCGACTGCGACCCCACGGCGGTAAAGAGCGTGATTACCGACGCGGAATCCAAATCCGCGGCGGTGTCATACCCGTTCCAGACCCACGACTGCGCCTTGCTGCCGTTCAAACCGACGTTCAAGGTCAGCACCGCAGGCCATGCCAGCAAAGCGAACGGGGCGAGCCTTGATGTGAAGGTCACGAGCGCCGGTGGCCCGCAGCCGGGCGGCGGGGAAGCGAACATCGCGAAAGTCAAGGTCAACCTCCCGCTCCAGCTTCCGTCGCGGCTCTCGACACTCCAGAAAGCTTGCGTCGACAGCGTGTTCGAAGCCAACCCCGGGTCATGTCCGGCGGCTTCCGTGGTCGGGAAGGCGACGGCCGTGACGCCGCTGCTGGCTCATCCACTGACCGGTCCGGCGTACCTCGTGTCTCATGCGGGGGCGGCGTTCCCAGATCTGGAGATTGTGCTTCAGGGCGAAGGGATCACGTTGATCCTTGACGGCAACACCCAGATCAAGAAAGGCATCACGTCCAGCACCTTCAGAGCGGTGCCAGACGCGCCGATCTCGAGCTTCGACCTGGTGCTGCCGGAGGGGCCGCACTCGGTGTTGGCTACCAACCTGCCCGCGAAGGCGAAGCACAACCTGTGCGGGCAGACGCTGAGCATGCCGACCGTGATCACGGGCCAGAACGGGGCGGTCATCAGGCAGGCCACCAAGATTGCCGTTACTGGCTGTCCTAAGAGCAAGAGCAAGGGGAAGCTCAAGAAGCACTAGCCTCCTCAGCGACTCGAGGTGCCGTCACTGCACCTGTGTGCAAACCTGACCGGATGACCGGAATCGCGATCGTTGACGTCCCCGAGGAGCGCTTCGAGGATCTCGCTCCTCTGTGGGAGGCGCTCTACGACCATCACAACGAGGTCACGCCGCACCTGCGCGAGCGGGCGCGTTCGTTCGAGCAGGCATGGGCGTTGCGCCGTCGCACGGAGGAACAGTGGTTCGAATCGGAGCCCGACTCGTTCGTGCTGGCGGCACAGGACGGCGATCGCTACGTGGGCTATGCGTTTGTGCGCGTGCGCTCGGGCGCCGACTACGCGATGTCGTGGAACGTGTCGGACCCGATGGCGGATCTCGTCACGCTGGTGGTGCTCCCCGAGCTGCGCGGGCAGGGAGTCGGAGCGCAGTTGATGGACGCTGTGGAGAAGAGGCTCTCCGAGATGGGAGTCGAGGACATGACCATCGCCGTGATCACCACCAACACCGACGCCATGCCCTTCTACGAACGCCGCGGCGCGGTGCCGTTCGTCACCCAGTTCGTCAAACGCGTGAGGTGATCGAGCGAGCGCTGCGAGTCAACAGGCGTCGCTACCGCATGGCCGGTCCGCGAACCACGTTGATCAGCGGTTCACGATTCGCATAGCGGCGGATCTGATCGCCGATCAGGCGGTACACGCGTTCCTCCGCCTGCGGCGAGTCGCCTGCCAGGTGGGGCGTGAGCATCACCCCCGGCGCATCCCACAGCGGGTGCTCTGGGGGCAGCGGCTCGGGGTCGGTCACGTCGAGCGCCGCCCGCACCCGGCCGGAGTAGAGCTGCTCCAGCAGCGCGTCAGTGTCGAGAACCGGCCCGCGCGCCGCGTTCACCAGCAACGCGCCCGGGCGCAGGTGCGCGAGCATGCGCCCGTCGAACAGCCCCTCCGTGTGCGGGGTGAGCGGCACGAGCAGGATCACGATGTCCGCCGCAGGCAGCAGCTCGGGGAGGTCCTCCACGCCGCGAATTTCCCCGCGGGCGGTCGAAGCCACGCCCTGCGTCTGCACTCCCAGTGCGCCCAGCATGTGGTTTACGCGCTCGCCGATCGACCCGAGGCCCACGATCAGCGCGCGCTTGCCCGGGAGCTCCTCCAGCAGCTCCGGCCGCCAAACGTGCTCGGCCGCGCGCCGCGCGAGGTCGGGGAGATGCTTTTCCATCGCGAGGATCGCCGCGAGCACCCACTCGGCCACCGCCGTGTCCCGTGCTCCACGCGCGCTGCACAGCGTCACGTCGTCGAGAACCCACGGCTCCAGCCACTCCGTGCCCGCGGACGCCGCCTGAACCACAGCCAGGTTCGGCATGTCCGCGAGACGTTCGAGCAGCGCGTCATCGCCATACGGCGGGACGACGAACTCGGCCTCCACGATGCCCGCCGGAAGCTCGCCGTCGGAGGGGATCGGGTGGATCTCGACGCCCTCCGGCAGCGAGCCGACGCAGCTCAGCTGAGGACGATCGCGGACCCATGCCTGGATGCTCACTAGCGGTGACTGTAATCACCTCGCCGCACCATCGGGCGAACGGTGGCGGAGAGCGGTCCTCCCCGCCACCGAAGCTGCACTTTTCGCTCAGCCCCCCACCACCGGCAGCACCGGATAGCAAGCCGGGTGCTGTGGGTGTTCTGGGTCGAGCGCCGTCAGCACGTCCGCGTCCGCGATGTGGTCGTACGGCATCGACAGGTGCTCGCCGCCGTCCAGGAAGCACTGACTCTGGAGGTTCACGTTGTTCACTTTCGCGCCCGACAGCCACGCCGAGGTGTACGGGGTGACGACCTCGTCATAGATCGACTCGATCACCGTGTAGTTCACGCCCGCCACCGTGTCGCCGCCCGCATTCAGGCCCGTGATGAACGACGAGCCCGCCGTCTGCTGTTCGCACGCCGGGCACAGGATTCCCAGGAACGCGTCCGCGCCGGGGAAGTACCCCGCCAGCGTCGCCAGGCCCAGCAGCGTCGTGCCATGGTTCGACGGCGCGAGCCCCACCAGCGTGTGCACCTTCGACGCGCCGCCCAGGTTCTTCAGGTAGTAGCGCGGCATCATCCCGCCCTGGGAGTGGCCCACGATGTCCACCTGGCTCGCCCCCGTCGCCGTGAGCACGCTGTTGACGAACGTCCTCAGTTCTTCCGCCGATTTCGCGATGTCGCCCGTCGCGTAGATCCCCAGCGAGCCCGCGCCCGCGTAGGAGCCGTAGTTGAACGCGAACACGCAGTAGCCGTGGTTGTACAGCAGCGGCGACAGCGCCTGCCAGCTGTCGGACATGTCCGCGAACGTGCCGTGCACGAGGATCACGGGGCGCGGGTGCGCGCTCGACGGTTTGCAAGCGAAGTCATTCGCGCCCGGCGGGCTCGCCGTGGCGCTTATGTGGGTGTAGCCCAGGGTTCCGTTGTAGATCACCGGCAGTTCCGACGCCTGCGCTGCGCCCGCCGCGACCGCCATGGCCGCCATAGCTGCCGCGACTGTTGCAAGGATGCGATTCAGCATGAGTTCCTCCCTCGTTTGTCAGTTGAAGCCGTCGCGGCCGGCGGCCGGAGCGGCCGCTTTCACTATGCCTCGACGGCGCGCCTCAGCGGGGCTGTGTTTCCAGCTCCGAAGCGCGAGCCCGGATGCCCATCTCCCCGCCGACAGGGTGGCAATGTCCCCCCTGGAAATCCGACAATCTCCCCGCTAGACTTGCGTCATTCTCCCCCCTAGCTATCGACAGAGGGTCGTGGACCGTGAGCTTTCAGATCGTCTGAGCGCGAATGGCGCCGTCGTGATCGAGGGGCCGAAGGCGTGCGGCAAGACGGCCACCGCGCGGCAGATCGCAGCGAGCGAGGTTCTCCTCGACGTGGATGAAAACGCACGGCAGGCGATCGGCGTCGACCCTGCGCTGGTGCTCGAAGGCTCATCTCCTCGTCTGATCGACGAGTGGCAGCTCGAGCCCACTGTCTGGAACCACATACGCAGAGCGATCGACGATCGCTCTCGGCCCGGCCAATTCATCTTGACCGGTTCCGCTGTGCCCCCCGACGACATCACAAGGCATACCGGCGCCGGTCGCATCACTCGTCTACGGATGCGCCCCATGAGCCTCTTCGAGACCGGCTCGAGCTCGGGGCAGGCGTCGATGTCCAATCTGTTGGACGGTGAGATGGACGCGTTGACCGACGTAGGGCTGAGCGTGACCGATCTCGCCGACGAGGTCGCCCGTGGTGGATGGCCAGGCCTGCGTGAGCGCAGTATCGAGGACGCCCTTCTCGCTGTGCGCGACTACTTGAACGAGATCGCTCGCGTCGACGTCGGTCGCGTTGACGAGACCCGACGCGACCCCAGCCGTGTGGCGCGCCTGCTCCAGAGCCTCGCGCGCAACGTCGCCACCCATGCCGCCGCGACCACCCTGGCGAGCGACACCGGCGGGGCGGACGGTCCATTGAAGGACGACACGGTGCGTGGATACCTGGCGGCGCTCGAACGTCTGATGATCGTGGAGGACCAGCCCGCATGGGCGCCGCACCTGCGCTCAAAGCATCGGCTCCGGACCATGCCAAAGAGGCACTTCGTCGATCCGTCGCTCGCCGTGGCGGCGCTGCGCGCAACACCTGAGCGGCTGCTGCGTGATTTGAACCTGTTCGGCTTCCTGTTCGAGTCGCTCGTTGTCCGCGACCTGCGGGTATACGCGCAGTCGGCCGATGCGCGCGTTGCTCAATACAGCGACAACAGAGGCCTCGAGGTCGACGCGATAGTCGAGGCCGGTGATGGTCGCTGGCTGGCGCTGGAGGTGAAGCTTGGACAGGGACAGGTCGACGAAGCTGCTGCGAATCTGCTCCGGTTCGCTGAGCACGTCGACACGGAGCGATGCGGGAGCCCCGCTCTGCTCGGCGTCATCGTCGCCAGCGGCTATGGCTACCGTCGGGCCGACGGCGTCGCCGTCATACCCGTCGGCGTGCTCGGCCCCTGATCCTCTCGCAACGACCGCCGCGACTGTTGCGAGGATGCGATCAAGCATGTCCGCACTCGACCGCGTCCTGCACCGCGCGCCCGACCGCTCCGGCTCGGCCTCGCACCTGCAGCTGACGATCTTCACCAAACGCATCCTCCTGCTCGCGCTCGGCATCGCCACGCTGCTCGTGATCGCCGCCGTGGGCCTCGAGATCAGCGAGGGCGTCGGGCTCTGGTACGGGTTTCGCTGGGCGCTCGACACCGCCGCCACCGTCGGCGGCTTTCCCCAACCGCACACCGTCGCCGGACAGGTCGTCCTGATCATGCTCACCGTGCTCGGCGTGGGTACTCTCTTCTACGCCCTCGCAACAGTCACCGAGTTCTTCGTCGCGGGGCACCTCGGCGATCTGCTCGGCATTCGGCGCATGGAGAGGATGATCGACTCGCTCACCGACCACCACATCGTCTGCGGCTACGGCCGCGTCGGGCGTCAGGTCGCCCGCGACCTGCAGGCCGCGGGCGTCGACTTCGTCGTCGTCGATACGAGCGAGAAGAACCGCCACCTCGCCGAGGGCCTCGACATCTGCTTCATCGCCGGCGACGCCTCCGAGGACACCGTGCTCGTCGAGGCCGGCATCGAGCGGGCGCGCTCGCTCATCACTTGCGCGGACTCCGACGCCAACAACGTGTTCATCACGCTCACCGCGCGCGAGCTGCGCGCCGACATCCCCATCGTCGCGCGCGCCGCCATCGAGGACACCGAGAAGAAGCTCAAGCGCGCCGGCGCCGACCGCGTCATCTCCCCCTACAAGTCCAGCGGCACCGAGATGGCGCGCCTCGCGCTGCACCCGCGCCTCAGCGGCGTCGTGCACGTCGACGACGCCTACCGCATGGACGAGATCGTCGTCGGCGACGGCGCCGCCGAATCCGGGCGCACCGTCGGCGACATCAGCGGCGGCCTCATGATCGTCGGGCTGCGCCGCGGGGCGGAGTTCCAGCCGCAGCCGCCCGCCGAGACCCATCTGCTCAGCGGCGACGTCGTCATCGCCATGGGCGCGCCCGCCGCGCTCGAGCGCCTCGAGACGTCCATGGGCGTCTGACGGGAGCGCCTCCCAGGCATCCCCCTTGGCGCCTATCGTGGGAGGCCCGTGTCCCACGTGCCAATCTCCGCCTCCCTCGCGCGCGACGAGGCCGTACTGCGCTTCCCCTACGACGACCGTCTGCGGATGCTGCTGCGCGCGATCCCCGGGCGGCGCTGGGATCCCGTCGACCGAGCGTGGTGCGTGCCTCTCGACCCCGACCAGGCGCAGGCGCTCGCGCTGCTGTTCGACGGGCTGCCCACCGCGCCCGACGTGAGCCCCGAGCTCGACCGCGCGATCGCGCGCCGCCGCGCCAAACGCCAGCGCCGCGAGCTGCTGCTCGACGTCGCACGCCCCGACAGCGACTGGTGGCTCAGCTTCGCCACCGACGCCGCGCCCGAGTCTGTTTCCGCGCTGCTCGAACACCCCGAGGCGCGCGAGGTGCCCGAGATCGGCCGCGCGCTCGTGCCGATCGACGACCACGCCGCCGAGCTGCTCGACGGGCTCGACCAGAAGGGCGCGGGCGTGCGCTTCAGCGACCTCGCGCGCCGCGCGCTGCACACGCACGCCGAGGGCGCGCGCCGCGGCCCCGGCGACGCGGGCGCGGCGAGTTCGCACACCGGTGGCGGCACGGACAGCGCCACGTACACCCGCCACGACGTCGAGTTGCGCCGCGACCGTCGCGGCGAGCACTGGATCCTGATCGCCGGCGCGCCACGCGCCGCTCGCACGCGTCGCTCGCCGCCACCGCCGGCCTGCGCGTGCGCCGACGGGCCCGGCGGATCGGTGGGCCTCGCCGCCGTCGAGCGACGACGCGGAGCAGCTCGCCGAGCTGCTCGACCACCTCGAGGACGCCGACGTCGACCCGCGCGTCAGCGCGTGGCTCGAGCGCGCGACGCACCTGGCACGGCAACGATCGAGGTCGACGGGCCCGGCGAGGAGCCCGGTGTTCGTGCTGCTCGGCGACATGCGAGCGCCTGCCGCGCGGCGCTGCGCGAGCGCGCCGCCAGCGCACCCGGCGGCGCGAGCCGTGCCGCTGACGCTCGACTCCTGGCGCCTGATCGGACGGCGCAGCTCGACGGCTGGATCAGCCGCGCCGCGAAGCGGTGCGTCGACGCGCTGCTCGCCGGTCGCCCCGCGCCCGCCCGCCGTGCTCGAGTGCTCCTCCATCCACGACGAGCCCACGTTCGTGCTCGCGCCCGGCCACGACGAGTCGCTGCTCGCGCGCGTTCGCCGCGCTCGCGCGGCGTGCTGCCGCGCCCAGCGGCCGTCGCCGCCAGAGCACGAGCACTCGCAGCTCCCGCCGATCCGCGCCGACCCGTTCTGCGTGCCCGCGCTCGACGAGTTCCTCGCCGACGCGAGCCGTCTGGGTCGCGCCCGACGCGCTCGCGCTGCTGCAGGAGATCCGCGAGCAGCACGCACGCGCCGCCGGGCCTCGTCGCGCTCTCGGCGGCCGACCGACGCCGAGCTCGAGCGTGCCGGGACTGGGCGGCGAGCTGAAGCCGTTCCAGCGCGCGGGGGTCAGCTACCTGCTCGCCCAGCGGCGCGCGTTCCTCGCCGACGAGCAGGGCCTCGGCAAGACGATCGAGGCGCTCGCGACGCTCGAGGCCGACGAGGCGTACCCCGCGATCGTCGTCTGTCCCGCGAGCCTCAAGCTCAACTGGCTGCGCGAGCTCGCGCCGCTGGCTGCCGGAGCGCAGCGCGCGGATGCTCGCCGGCACGGCCGCGCCGCGAGCCGGCGCCGCCGGCCGACATCACGGTCGTCAACTACGACATCGTCGCCGCGCGCCTCGACGCAGCTGAGCGCGCTGGCGCCGCGCGCGCTCGTGCTCGACGAGTCGCACTACTGCAAGAACGCCGCGCGCCAAGCGCACTCAGGCGGTGCAGCGCCTCGCCGCCGCGGTGCCGCGCGACGGCTCGTGCTCGCGCTGACCGGCACGCCCGTCATCAACCGCCCGGCCGAGCTGATCTCCCAGCTGCGCATCCTCGGGCGGCTCGAGGACTTCGGCTCGGGCGTCAAGTTCGGCGAGCGCTTCCGCGGCCCCGACGCGCACCTGCGGCTGCACTGGCACCTGCGCGCGCGCTGCTTCGTGCGCCGCCTCAAGGCCGACGTGCTGCCGCAGCTGCCCGCCGAAGACGCGCGCCGTCGTGCCCGTCGAGCTCGACAACGAGTCCGAGTACCGCCTCGCCGAGCGCGACCTCATCGCGTGGCTTCGCAGCCAGCCGCTCGACCTGCGCGAGCTCGACGCGAAGGTCGCCGCCGCGCTGCGCGCCGAGCGGCTCGTGCGGCTGAACGCGCTCAAGCTGCTCGCCGCGCGCGGCAAGCTCCACGCCGCGCTGCGCCTGGATCCACGACTTCTGCTCCTCCGGCGAGCGGCTCGTCGTGTTCGCCCACCACCGCGAGATCCAGCAGCGCGCTCCTCGAGCGCTTCCCGCACGCGCTGCACATCCTCGGCAAGGACAGCCACGCCGCGCGCGACCAGGCGCTGCGCGCGTTCCAGGCGCCCGACGACGGCGCCCAGAATCAGCTGATCGTCTGCTCGATCGAGGTCGCCGGTCAGGGCCTCACGCTCACCCGCGCCTCGAACGTCGCCTTCCTCGAGCTCGACTGGACGCCCGCCAAGCACGACCAGGCCGAGGACCGCTGTCACCGGATCGGCCAGCAGGACGCCGTCAACGCCTACTACCTGCTCGCCGCGGAGACCGTCGACGAGACGATCGCGACGCTGCTCGAGCGCAAGCGCGCCGTCATCGGCGCCGTCACCGACGGGCGCGAGGAGGACGAGGAGGGACTCGTCGACGCGCTCGTGCGCGAGCTGCGCGGCGAGCCCTACCGGCACCTGCGCGCCGTCGCCTGAGCGCGCGCCGTGCTCGCCGAGACTAGGGGTGAATCCCGAGCGCGTCCATGATCGCGCCCCACGATTCCACTTCGCGCGCTTCGAATTCCGACCACTTTTCTTCCAGCTTGATGGCCTTGCGAGCCAGCGCGCGATCGCCGGGCGACTCATAGCGCGCGAGCGCAGCGGGCATCTCGCCCGCGCCCACCCACGCGGGCACGAACACGCGGTCGAACGCTGACGTCGCCGTCGGCAGCGTCTTGAAGCCGCTCGCCGCCCACGCCTTCACGTCGGCGCACACGTGTGGCACCGCCAGCCCCATCAACACCTTTACGTGTTTCGCATAACCCTGGATCGTGCGCGTCA
The DNA here is from genome assembly GCA_963813055.1 of uncultured Solirubrobacteraceae bacterium. Classification (GTDB taxonomy): domain Bacteria; phylum Actinomycetota; class Thermoleophilia; order Solirubrobacterales; family Solirubrobacteraceae; genus Palsa-744. The sequence continues at coordinate 16,341 of CAWEXM010000002.1, read as the reverse complement.
GCGACCGGTTGCTCCAGCGCAGCGGCGTCACCGCGCGCAGGAACGAGCGCGCGGTGTGCAGCGAGGTCCCCACCACGTTCGTCACGATCGTGCCGATCACCTCGTTGCTCATCTGCGTCGAGTCGGCGTTCTGCGGCGATTCCGCCGCCGCCTGCGGACATTCCGCGCTGGTCTTGTGCACGACCCCCGAAATGACCCTTTCCGCCTGCGGAATGTGTGCGGCGGCGTACTGCATCAGCGCCAGATCCGCTCGCACGTAGGCGTGCGTGCTCGCCGCGTCGTCGGCCTGCGCCGACGATGGCACGGCGAGCGCCGCGAGCGCAGCTCGAGACGACGATGAGCTTCCCCAGGTTCATCGCCTCACACCCTACGGCATTCTCTCTTGTGTCACGCCGCTATCCTCTCGTCGCTTGTCGCTCAGCGCAAACAACAGGCGGCGTGGGCTCGTCGTCCTCGCGGTCGCGCTCCTTGCGTGGGCGGTGGCCGCGATCGCCACCGGCTCGCCCAGCCTCGGCGTCTTCGACTCCAGCGCCACCGCCAGCGCCGCCTCGCCCGCGTGCCTGCCCGCGACGCTCGATCACAGCGCCAGCCTGCCCGGCGGTGTCGGTGTCGACGTCTCGCCCGCGCCCGACACCGACACCGCCAACCCTCACACCCAGATCAGCTTCCTCGGCGCGAGGGCCGCCGACGTCCGCCAGGTCTCAGCCGTCGGCTCGCGCTCCGGCCAGCACCCCGGTCACGTGCGCGCGTACTCCCAGGGTGACGGCGCGAGCTTCGTGCCCGACCGGCCATTCGACCCCGGCGAGAGCGTGCGCGTGCACGCCGTCATCGGGCCGCCCAGCGCGGGCAAGCCGGTCGCGTTCGGCTTCAGCGTCGACACGCCCTATCCGACGCGCACCGTCTCCCAGTTCCCCAACCCACGAGCCGCGCCCGCCGACTATCAGAGCTTCTACACCCTGCCCGGCGTCCAGGCGCCCGTCCTGACCGTCACCGTGCCCGACCGCGATCCCGCGGCCGGCGACATCTTCACCACCAACGGCCCCGGCCCGGGGCAGTACGGGCCGCTGATCTACGCGCCCGACGGCCGGCTCGTCTGGTTCGACAGGCTCGCCGGCGGCGAAGCCGCGGAGAACCTCAACGAGCAGACCTACCAAGGGCAGCGCGTGCTCACGTGGTGGAAGGGCCGCGTGCTCTCGCTCGGCTTCGGCCAGGGCGAAGACGTCGTCATGAACTCCCACTACCAGACGATCGCGAGGGTCGCCGGCGGCAACGGCCTGCAGGCCGACCTGCACGACTTCCAGATCGCGTCCCGCCGCGTCGCCTACATCACCGCCTACAACCCGATCCGCTGCGACCTCTCATCCGATGCACGGCGCGCGCGGCGGCGCGATCGTCGACACCGCGATCCAGGAGATCGACATCAAGACCGGCCTCGTGCGCTGGGAATGGCACAGCCTCGACCACGTCGGCGCGTCGGAGTCCGAAGTCGAAACGCCCAGCGGCGCCGCGCCGTGGGACTACTTCCACCTCAACTCGATCGACCTGCAGCCCGACGGCGACATCCTCATCTCGGCGCGCAGCACCTGGGCCGGCTATCAGCTCCAGCACGGCAGCGGCAAGATCCTCTGGCGCCTCGGCGGCAACAACAGCTCGTTCAAGATGGGGCCGGGCACGGAGATGGCGTGGCAGCACGACGGCCGCGTCCTGCCGGACGGCGAGATCACGTTCTTCGACGACGGCTCGAACCCGCCCATCCACAGCCAGTCGCGCGCCATCCGGATCACGCTCGACCTCAAGGCCCATCGCGCGCGCCTCGTCTCCGCCTACACGCACCCCGACCCGCCGCTGCTCGCCGCCAGCCAGGGCAACATGCAGACGCTCCCCGACGGCAACACGCTCGTCGGCTACGGCGGCGTGCCCGCGATCAGCGAGTTCGCGAAGGACGGCTCGCTGCTCTTCGACGCCCACCAGCCCTACGACATGTCCTTCTACCGCGCCTTCCGCTTCCCCTGGAGCGGGCGCCCGCTGACGCCGCCCGCGGTGCTCGCCAGCCGCAACAACACCGGCGAAGAGACGATCGTGCACGCGAGCTGGAACGGCGCCACCGACGTGTCCTCCTGGCGCGTGCTCGCGGGCAAGCAGCCCGGAGCGCTCGCCGCGCAGGCCACGATCGCGGCCGTCGACTTCGAGAGCGCGACGACGCTGCCCGGCCAGCTACGCCTACGTGGCGGTGCAGGCGCTCGACTCGGCCGGGCACGTGCTCGGCAGCTCCGGCGACCCGCGTGGTCAGCTACGCCGCGTCGCCTCACGACGCCGCGCTGCCGTGAGCGATGAGGGCTGCTGCTAGTACGCCGGTTTGGACTTGTGCTTGTGCGTCGTCGTCGTGGTCGTCGGCGTCGTCGTGGGGGCGGCGCTCGTCGAGGACTTCGTGCTCGAGCCATCCGATTTGCCGCCGCAGCCCGCCACCGCCGACGGTGCTCGCCAGGACCGCCGCGAGCGTTAGCATTGCGGGCAGTGTTGTTCTCTTCATGGGCCGGGCTCCAATCGTCGCGTGAGGGCTCGGCGCGCCCACCCTACCAGGCGCTCACGCGCGCAAACGCCGGCTGAGCAGGCCGGCGTGAGCGTCGAGACGACAGCGCAGCGCCGGGGCCGACACGCCCCCGGTCGAGACCGGTCAGAGCTCGGGCTCGCGCGTGGCTGCTGGTCGTCTGCTGCGTGGCCCAGTTCATGGTCATCCTCGACCTGAGCATCGTCAACGTCGCGCTGCCGTCGATCCAGTCGAGCCTCGGCTTCTCCTCGCCCGACCTGCAGTGGGTCGTCGACGCGTACGCGATCACCTTCGCCGGCTTCCTGATGCTCGGCGGCCGCGCCGCCGACCACTTCGGCCAGCGCCGCATGTTCGTCGCGCGCGCTGCTGCTGTTCGCGCTCGCCTCGCTGGCCGGCGGCGCCGCGCCCGACCAGGAGGTGCTGATCGGCGCGCGCGCGCTGCAGGGCCTCGCCGGCGCGCTGATGGCGGCGTCGCTCGCTGGCGATCATCACCTCCTCGTTCCCGCCCGGCCCGAAGCTCCACCGCGCGATCGCGCATCTGGGCGGCGATGAACGGGCTCGGCGGCGCCGCCGGCGTGCTGTTCGGCGGGATCATCACCGAAGTGCTCAGCTGGCGCTGGGTGCTGCTGATCAACCCGCCGATCGCGATCGCGCGCCGCGCTCGTCGCCTACGCGGTCGTCAGCGAGCGCCGCAGCGGCCGACGCGCGGGCTTCGACCTCGCGGGCGCGCTGACGCTGACGATCGGTCAGATGGTGCTCGTCTACGGCGTCGTCGAAGCGGGCCTCGAGGGCTGGGACACGTTCGCCGCGCTCGGCCCGATCATCGTCGGCCTCGTCCTGCTCGGCTGCTTCGGCGTGATCGAGTCGCGCGTCGCCTCCGCGCCGCTGATCCCGTTCAAGGAGCTGACCAAGCCGCTGCGCGACGCCAACACGATCGTCGCTGCTGTTCAGCGCCGCGCTGTTCCCGATGTGGTTCGTGAGCTCGCTCTACCTGCAGCAGGTGCTCGGCCTCTCGCCGCTGCACACCGGGCTCGATCTTCCTGCCGATGACGCTGACGATCATGGCTCGTCGCCTCGCGCGCCGGCAAGCTCGTGAGCCGCTTCGGCGTGCGCCCCGTGCTCGGCGGCGGCCTGATCATGATGACCGCCGGGCTGCTGCTGTTCACGCGGATCGGATCGAGCGGCAGCGCGATCGTCTACGTGATGATCCCCGGGCTGCTCACGGCGGCGGGGATCGCGCATGTCGATCGTCCCCTCGACGATCGCCGCCACGCAGGGCGCCAAGGAGGGCCAGGCGGGGCTCGCCTCGGGCCTCGTCAACACCTCGCGCCAGATCGGCGGCGGCCTCGGGCTCGCGGTCCTGATCACGCTCGCGACGCAGCGCACCAGCCACCTGATCGGCGCCGGCCAGCAGGTCGCGCAGGCGCTGACCGCACGGCTTCCGCCTCGCCTACCTGATCGGCGCCGGCCTCGCCGCGGCCGCGGCGCTGCTGACGTTCGCCACGGTGCCCAAGCCGCGCCGGCGCGGTCGCCGGCGCGGCGCGCGGCTTCGCGCTCGCGATCGGCGCCGTGCTCGCCGTGCTTCGTCGGCCGTCGCCGTCGCGTTCGCGCGGCTCGCACGGCGCCCCGATCGGCGCGTACACCACCCACGGCGCCTACAGCTTCGTGTCCGCGCCGGCGCTGCACCCGCCGATCATCTCGCAGCCGACGACCGCGCGCCCGACGGGGCAGCTCGCGCCCGGGCTACATCTTCACCGCCAACTTCTACGACCTCAACGACCCGCCGATCGTCGGCCAGAGCGGGCCGCTGATCCTCGACCGCGAGCTGCAGCCGGTCTGGTTCCAGCCCGTGCCGGAGAACGTCGTCGCCGCCAACCTCAGCCTGCAGACGCTATCAGGGCAAGCCGGCGCTCGCCTGGTGGCAGGGCGTCGTCACGAACACCGGCGCGACCGAAAGCGGCGAATACGTGGTCGTCAACCAGCACTACCAGACGGTCGCGACGCTGCAAGGCGACGGACGGCTGGGTGCTCACCCTGCACGAGCTCGCTGATCCACGGCGACGACGCGTGGGTGACCGCGAACAAGAACATCCCGATGAACCTCTCGAAGTACGGCGGCGCCTACAACGGCGCGCTGATCGACTCGGCGGTGCAGGAGTACGACCTCGAAGACCGGCAAGCTGCTGCGCAGCTGGGACGCGCTCGAGCACATCCCGCTGAGCGACTCCCAGGCCTCGCTGCCGACCAACGGGTTCCCCTGGGACGCCTACCACGTCAACTCGATCGACCTGCGCCGGCAACGGCACGTTCCTCGTCTCGATGCGCAACACGTGGGCCGCCTACCTGGTCGACATCGAGACCGGCAGGATCGAGTGGACGCTCGGCGGCAGGCACTCGAGCTTCAAGTTCGGCCCGGGCGCGGACTTCCAGTGGCAGCACGACGTCGACGCTGGCGGCCCGGCTCCACGGTCACGCATGTTCGACGACCACTGCTGCCAGCTCACCGGCGGCGGCACCTACGTGCCCGCGACCGGCCCGTCGCGCGGGCTCGTGCTGAAGCTCGACCAGCGGCGCGCACACCGCGACGCTCGCGGCCCAGTACCCCGGCGACGGGCGACTTCGAGTCCGAATACATGGGCAACGCGCAGCCGCTGCCCGAACGGCAACGTGTTCGTCGGCTGGGGCTCGGAGCCGTACTTCTCCGAGTACAGCCGCTCGGGCAAGCTGCTGTTCGACGGCGAGCTCCCCGGGCCCGACCTCACCTACCGCGCGACGCTCGAGCAGTGGGTCGGCGTGCCGCTGACCCAGCCCGCGGGCGCCGCGCGCCCGGACGGCGGCAAGACCACCGTCTACGCGAGCTGGAACGGCGCCACGCGAGCTCGCCTCCTGGAGGGTCCTGGCCGGACCGACCGCCGACCGCCTGACCGCCGTCGTGGCGACGCGCCGCGAAGTCCGGGCTTCGAGACGGCGATCGCGCTGCCGCAGCGGCTACGCGAGCTTCGAGGTCCAGGCGCTCGACGCCGACGGCCGCGTGATCGGAGTCCTCGCGCGGTTCCGTTCGCGATGCCCATGGAGCGGCCATCGACAGGTGCAGCGGCGCGCATATGCCGCTGAATGCCTGGCCGTGCGACGTCCGGATGGCCGTCGCGCGGCCTTGGCGATCGCGTTGTGCGCGTGCGGGACGGACCTCGTCGGTCAGCTCCGCGGTGGTCACGCGGCGACGCGTGCGGTCATGGCGGCCGCGGTCGCCAACCCCGTGGCGGTCTCGCCGATGCCCGGCACCCCGGACGCCTCGCCGGCACCCAGATCAGCTTCCTCGGCGACGCCGGGACGAGGTCTCGAACGTGCGTGTCATGCGGCTCCGCGCAGCGGCGCGCACGGCGGCGTGCTGCGCGCCTACTCGACCGGCACCGGCGAGAGCTTCCTGCCGCGCCACCCCTTCACACCGGGCGAGCGCGTGACCGTGCACGCGCGCGTCAGCCACCGTCCGGCGGGCTCCGGCACGGCGCGCACGACGTTCACGATCGCCCACCAGTACACGCCCTCAGCCGAAGGAGCTTCCCCAACAACCCCGGCGACGCGCACGCGATCCAGCACTACAGCTCCGCGCCCACGCTCACGCCCTCGACCGTGCGCATCACCACGCCAGCCAAGCCCGGCGCGGCCCCGGCGACCTGTTCCTGGCCCCCTACCAGGGCAAGGGCACGCCCGGGCCGATGATCGCCGACCAGAACGGCAACCTCGTGTGGTTCCACCCGCTGCCCGCCGGCGAGGGTGCGACGAACTTCGAGGTCCAGCAGTACGACGGCAAGCCGGTGCTCACGTGGTGGCAGGGCGAATCCTGCAGGTCGGGCTTCGGTCAGGGCGAAGACGTGATCTACGACACCTCCTACCAGCAGGTGGCGCACGGTCCGTGCGGGCAACGGCTACCACGCCGACCTGCACGAGATCCGGCTCACCCCGCAGGGCACCGCGTGGATCGACGCGTTCGACCCGATCCGCATGAACCTGTCCTCCGCGCACGGCCTCTCCGACGGCGTCCTCACCGACTCGATCGTGCAGGAGATCGACGTCAAGACCGGCCTCGTGATGTGGGAGTGGCACGCGATCGGGCACATCGCCGCTCACCGAATCGCACAACCCCGCGCCCCACGTCGAGCTACCCGTGGGACTACGTGCACGTCAACTCCGTCGACCCGGGCAACTCCAGCGACGTGCTGCTCTCCGCGCGCAACACCTGGACGCTCTACGACGTGGACATCCACAGCGGCGGCTGTCGACTGGCGCCTCGGCGGCGCGCACAGCAGCTTCAAGCTCGGCGCGGGCACGCGCTTCTACTGGCAGCACGACGCCGAGTTCCAGCCCGGCGGGCTGATCTCGCGTGTTCGACAACGGCTCGGACCCGCCCAAGGAGAAGCAGTCGCGCGGCCTGCTGATCGACGCGAACAGCCTCCACGCACACCGTGGCGCTCGTCAAGCAGTTCACCAACCCCACCAAAACGCTGCTCGCCGACGAGCCAGGGCAACCTCCTGAACACCTCGCCGGCCTGCCCGGCGGCAACTGGCTGATGGGCTACGGCGGGCTGCCGAACTTCACCGAGTACGACGCTCCTCCGGCGAGGTGCTGCTCGACGGGACGCTCGGCAAGAACGTGCAGAACTTCAGGACCTACCTCGCCGCCCTGGAGCGCACACGCGCCAGGCGCGCCGGCGGTCATCGCCCAGAGCGGCGTGGCGCGGCACGCTGACGGTCGTCGGTGAGCTGGAACGGCGCCACCGACGTCGCCTCCTGGCAGGTGCTCGCGGGCGCCTCGCCGAGCGCCCTCGGCGTCGTGGCGAGCGCCGCGAAGAGCGGCTTTCAGACGACGATCGCCGCGCCCACCGTCGGGCCGTACGCGCAGGTGCGCGCGCTCGACGCCGCGGGTGCCACGATCGGCACCTCGGCAGTGGTCAAAGGTTGAGTCGCCGCCGCTTCAACATGCGCGCCCTGCCGATGGGCCTCGCGGCGCTGGCGCTCCTGCTCGTGGCGATCGTCGCCGTCAGCGACCCCTCGCTGCGTCACGCGATCTCGCCGTTCCACAGGAGCTCCGCGCGGGCGCAGGCGACGCGCGCCACGGCCGCCTCGGCCAGCTGCGTGCCGCCGCGGCTGAACGTGTCAGCCGCGCTGGCGGGCTCGCGCGTGACCGTCTCGCCTGGCCCGGAAACGCGCGACGCATCCGCGACCACGCAGATCAGCCTGCTGGGCTCGCCCGCGGGCGAGCTGTCGGGCGTCGTGGTGAAGGGCTCGCGCAGCGGAGCGCACGCCGGCCGCCTGGAGGCCTACTCTCAGGGCGACGGGGCGAGCTTCGTGCCGTCGAAGCCGTTCGCCGCGGGGGAGACCGTGAGCGTCCACGCAATCCTCACGGCCGATGGGCACGTGACTCGGTTCGCGTGGACCTTCGTCGTGGCGGTGCGCGACGTTCCCGGCGCGGCGAAGGCCGCCGCGACGACGTCGAAGCCGAAGCCGGCGCCGACGAACTACCAGAGCTTCCACACGCTCCCCAGCGTGCGCCCCCCGATCGTGACGGTCGCGTCGAAGGCGACCACGGCGACGGACAAGCTGCTGCTCGCGCCGTACTCCGGCGTGGGGCAGTACGGGCCGATGATCCTCGACGAGCACGGCGGCCTGCTGTGGTTCCAGCCGATCCCCGCAGGCGCGCGCGCGGCGGACCTGCGCGTGCAGCAATACGAAGGCAAACCGGTGCTCACGTGGTGGCAGGACCCGCTCGTGGCGAACGGCAACCGCCAGGCCGGCCTCGTGATCGCGGACGACTCCTACAGGACCGTCCAGATCGTGCGCGCGGGCAACGGCTACCAGCCGGACCTGCACGAGTTCACGATCACGCCGCAGGGCACCGGGCTGATAACCGTCTACACCGCGATCGACTGCGACGTGTCCTCCGTGGGCGGCCCGCGCGACGGCGCGGTGGCGGACACGCTGATGCAGGAACTCGACCTGAAGACGGGCCTCGTGCGGTATGAGTGGCACAGCCTCGACCACGTGTCGCTGGCGAGTTCCTACGCGTCCGCCAAGCCCACGAGCCGCTCACAGCCGTTCGACTACTTTCATATTAATTCGATCGACGTGCAGCGTGGCGGCGATCTATTGGTGGACGCACGAAACACGTGGGCTGCCTACGACATCGACTCCAAGACGGGCCGCATACGCTGGCAGGTGGGCGGCAAGCACAGCAGCTTCGAGATGGGTCCGGGCACGGCGATCGCGTGGCAGCACGACGCGCGCCAGCAGGCGAACGGCGCGTTCACGTTCTTCGACAACGGCGCCTTCCCGCAGGTGCACCCGCAGTCGCGCGCGATCGAAGTGAAGCTCGACATGGCGCGCAGGACCGACACGCTCGTGCGCAGCCGCGTGCACCGCAACCCGCTCGTGGCGGGCAGCCAGGGCAACCTGCAGGTGATGCCCAACGGCGACTGGACCGTCGGCTGGGGCCAGGCGGGCTATCTCTCGGAGATGGACGCGGCGGGACACGTGCTGTTCAACGCGCACCTGCCGTCGAGCTGGGAGTCCTACCGCACGTACGTGCAGCCGTGGAGCGGCCGCCCGGCGACCCCGCCCGCGCTGACGCTCGCCCCGGCGCCCCCGGGCTCCCCCGGCGGCCCGGTCGCGTACGCGAGCTGGAACGGCGCCACCGACGTGGCCTCCTGGCGCGTGCTCGTGGGTGAAACGCCCGACTCGCTTGCGCCGGTGGCGAGCGTGCCGAGAGCCGGATTCGAGACCGCGATCTCGCTGCCCCCTCCAGTGGAGCACGTCCGCGCTGCCCCCTCCTACGTCGAGGTGCAGGCGCTCGACGCCTCGGGCGCGGTCATCGGTGTCTCGTCAATGGTGAAGGGCTGATCCGCGCGCGCAGGCTCGTCGCGGCCGGCCGTTCCGGCGGGCCGCCTCGCGGCGGGATCTTCCCGACGTCGCGTTCGGAGCGCAGCTTGCGGCGCGCGGTCGCCGCGGTGGAGGCGCGCCGTGCGGTCGAGAAGTAGTCGGCGAAGCCGCGGTCGTGCGCCGCGCTCAGCCTGTGCGGCAGCGGCCTGCGCAGCTCCTCGACGAACGCGCGCTGGTATTCGGCGCGCAGCGCTTCCTCGAGCGAGCTTTGCCCGGCGTCGTTGTGCAGCTCCAGGCGGCCGCTGTGGGTGCGAGTAGTCGTACAGCTCCGCTTCCTCGGCGTGCGACTGCGGTGCGATGCGTGCCGTCGGCCCAGTGCGTGTACGTGGCGTACTTCGCCGACGGCGTGCGCAGCGCGACCACGTGCAGCGGGGCGTCGGCGGCGTAGGGCTCGATCGCGAACTCGGTCACGATCTCGTCGGTCGCGTGCAGCACGTACGGGCGCCCGGGCGCGCTGGGGTCGGCGAGGATGCGCGCGAGGTCGAGACGGTGCGGCGAGGTGGGAGTAGTGCGGCTCGCGCCGCCACTGGTTCGAGCCGGTGGCGATCGTGAGCAGCAGCGGCGCGACGTCGACGCTCGAGCTCAGCTGCGTGCGCGGCACGCCTCGGGCGCTGGTGAGCACGCCGCGCGGGTCCTTGACGATCAGCGGCACGCGGATCGCCTCCTCGTACGCGCTCGCGCCCTTGCCGCGCAGCCCGTGCGAGGCGCCGTACTCGCCGTGGTCGGAGGTGAACACGACCACCGTGTTCGCGGCCACCTGCGGGCGGCTCTCGAGCGTGCGCAGGACGCGGCCGATGTGGCGGTCGACCTCGCGCTGGAGCTTCGCGTAGAGGTCGAGGAACTGCAGCCAGGTGGCCGCGACTTCGGGGCCGTCGAAGGGCACCGGGCCGAAGGACGCGGCGGCGGTCTCCTGGAGCGAGCGCTGCAGCAGCGGCTTGTTGCGCGCGACGAGCAGCTCCGGCGTCTCGAAGTTGGGCGGCAGGCGCGCCGACGCGTCCGCGCGCGCTCGCCTCGGCGGGCACGCGGTCGCTCCAGTCGTACCACCACGCGATGTCGTGCGGGTTGACGAACGAGACGGTCGTGCACCACGGCCCGTCGCCGCCCTCGTGGCGATACCAGTCGCTCGAACTGAGCGCGCGATGTGCGGGTCGACGCGCCAGCCCTGGCCGGGCCCGCCGTCGGGCGAGGGGAACGTGCCGCCGGCGAAGCCGTAGCGCTCGAGCGCGCGTGCGCCGCTCGATGCGTTCCACTAGTTGTCGTGGTGGGTGAGATGCCACTTGCCGAACCAGCGCGTGTGGTAGCCGTGCTCGCGCAGCATCGTGCCCCACGTGGGAAAGCCGGGGTCGAGCGTGCTGCCGCCGGTGATCATGCAGCCGGTCTGGTGCGTGTAGAGGCCGGTCAGCAGCGTCGAGCGCGCCGGCGTGCAGTCGTTGGACGCGGTGTAGTGGCGCGCGAACGAGACGCCTCCGCCGCGCAGGCGCTCGAGGTTCGGCGGCAGGCCCACGGCCGCGCGGGCGCGGGGCCGAACCACTGCGGGAAGCGCAGCTGGTCGACCATGATCACGAGGATGTTCGGGTGGCGCGCGCCGCCGCTGCCCGTGGAGCGCGAAACCCGCGCGGCGGAGCCCTGCGGGACGGTGGAGACGGCGTCGTCGCTCGTGTCGGCCACCGCGCGGATCGCCGCCGCCCGCGCCGAGGACGACGCCCGCGCCCGCGAGCCCGCCCTTGATGAAGGTCCGACGATCGACTCTCCTATGCTCTTGCGCGTCGATGCGGTCCATACGTGCTCTCATCCTAGGGCCGGTCGCTCGCTCTGGGCTTTGGGCTCGTGGCGGCGAGCGCTGAGGCGGCGCGCACCGCGCCGACGTGCGGTCCAGCGACATTGAACACCAGCGCGCTGCAGGCCGGCGCGGTGACGGTCTCGCCGCTGCCCGGCAGCCGCGTCGCCTCGCCGCAGACGCAGATCAGCTTCCTCGGCGTGCCGGCGCGCGACCTCAGCGCGATCGAGGTGGTCGGCTCGCGCACGGGCGCACACGCGGGCCGGCTGCGCGCCTACTCGCAGGGCGACGGCGGGAGCTTCGTGCCGGCGCGGCCGTTCGCGGAAGGCGAGCGCGTGAGCGTGCTCGCGCGCGTGCGGATCGGCGGCTCCACGCGTCAGCTGCGCGACGAGTTCGCCGTGGCCAGCGAGGACGCGATCAGCTCCACGCCAGAGGCGATTCACCCGGGGACGCGCGCGGACGTGCAGGGCTTTCGCTCGCGCCCGGACCTGCGCCCGCCGACGGTCGCGGTGACGACGAGCTCGCCCGCGATGGCGCCGGGCGAGGAGTTCGTCGCGCCGTACACCGGGCCGGGCCAGGCGGGCCCGATGATCCTCGACCGCAGCGGCGCGCTGGTGTGGTTCAAGCCGCTGCCGCGCAACACCTCGGCGACGAACTTCAGGGTGCAGGAATACAGGCGCAAACCGGTGCTCACGTGGTGGCAGGGCGACATCTCGGTGCACGGGTTCGGGCTCGGCGAAGGCGTGATCGCGAGCAGCTCCTACACGACGCTCGCGCGCGTGCGAGCCGGCAACGGGCACAGGCGGACCTGCACGAGTTCCAGCTCACGCCCGCGGGCACGGCGCTCGTGACGGCGTATGACCCGATCCGCTGCGACCTCTCCGCGGCCGGTGGCCCAGCCGACGGCGCGGTGACGGACGGCACGCTGCAGGAGATCGACGTGAAGACCGGGCCTCGTGATGTACGAATGGACGAGCCTCGACCACGTGGGGCTGAGCGAGTCCTACGAATCCGCCGCGCGCAGCTCGCGCAGCGGGCCGTACGACTACTTCCACGTCAACTCCATCAACCTCGACCGCGACGGCAGCCTGCTGATCTCCGCGCGCAACACCTGGACCGTGTACCGCATCGACGGCGCCACCGGCCAGATCGCGTGGCGTCTGGGCGGCAAGCGCTCGAGCTTCGGCGAGAGCCCGCGGACGCGCACCGCCTACCAGCACGACCCGCGCGAGCTGCCGGACGGCGCGATCAGCATCTTCGACAACGGCGCCTCGCCGAAGGTCCACCAGCAGTCGCGCGCGATCGTGGTGGACATCGACGCGCAGGCGGGCACAGCATCGCTCGCGGGCCAGCTCACGCACGCTCCGGGCCTCGTGGCGAACAGCCAGGGCAACATGCAGGCGCTCGCGGGCGGCGGCTGGTTCGTCGGCTGGGGGCAGCTGCCGGACTTCTCGGAGTTCGGGCCCGAAGGCGCGCTGCTGTTCGACGCGCACTTCCCCGGGCGCACGCAGTCCTACCGCTCCCTGCGCTTCGCTGGACCGGGACGCCCGCGCACCCGCCCACATACGCGCTCCGGGGTTCCTCTGGCAGTGGGGCGCGGACGGTGTACGCGAGCTGGAACGGCGCCACGCAGGTGAGCGCCTGGCGCGTGCTCGCCGGCGCGAGCCCCCACGGGCTAAAGGCGGTGGCCGAAGGCCCGCGCACGCGCTTCGAGACGGCGATCGGGCTGCCGGCGGGTACGGCTGGCCCGTACGTGGCGGTGCAAGCGCTCGACGCGTCCGGGCGTGTGCTGGGCACCTCGCCAACGCGCGCGCAGCGCTAGCTGCGGGACTGAGACGGAGAGGGCGGGATTCGAACCCGCGATGGAGTTCACCCCCATACTCGCTTAGCAGGCGAGTGCCTTCAGCCTCTCGGCCACCTCTCCTATGAGTCGTGCCAGCAGTTTAGAGCCTGGCGAGCGCATGGCATGCCGCCACGCCGCGCGCATCGCATTGTCAAATAGTTGACGACATGTTCCTATTCTGTTAGGTTCGCCCCGCTCTCGATCGGGCCTCGACGTAAAGCACTGAGTCGCGTCGTCCACCGCGCCTGATTGGGGACAGTGAACAACAAATAGTGAACTGTGGGGGGTGCGGAGTGCGGTCGAGGCTGCAGTCTTTGCTGGTGTCTGCCCTGGCGTTGGCGGTGGCGGGCGCGCTGTCTCTCGCCCCGCCCACGGACGCCCAGTCGGCGCAGCCCCGCGCCGTGCCCGTTGACCTCTCGATGGCGGGTCCGCCGATGGCGTCGTCTGTCCTGTTCGGCGACGAAGGCGCCCGTCTCGCGCGCCAGGCACGACGCAGCGATCCCCGCGCGGTCGCAACGCGTGCGGCGTCGCGTTCGAGCTTCGCCGGCCTGAGCGGCGGCCGCGCGGCGAGCCTGGTGAAGACCGCGTTTCCCGACCTCGTGAGGAACCCCGCGGGTGGCGTGCCGTCGCTGCCGACTGGGGCGCGGATCGCTCGCTACCCCACAGACCACGCGGCCGAGCTGTCGCTGCCCGGAGCCAAAGGCGTGGTCGAATCGATCGCGCCGGTCGCCCGCATCGCGCACGGGCGACACCTCCCGCTGGATCTACGGCTCACGCGCGCGGGCGGGAGCTTCAAGCCGGTGCGCTCGGATGTAGGGGTCGAGGTGCCCTCGAACGTGGCGGATGGCGTGTCGCTGCCGGCGCTCGGCGTGTCGCTGACCCCCGTGGACGGGCGCGGCGCGCCGCTGCAGGCATCCTCCGGCAAGCTCGACGGCGCCGCGGTGCTCTGGCGCGAGGACGAGCGCGGCGCAGCCGCGGGCGCGAGCGACGATCTGATGAGCCTCGCCAAGCCGCTGCCCGCGGGCTTCGAGCTGACGACGATGCTGCTCTCAGAGAGCAGTCCGGGGGAGCTCCACTTCCGCGTCGGCATGCCGTCCGGGGCGCACCTGCGCAAGGCGGCGGGCGGGTCGGTGAGCATCGTCGATCGGGGCGCCGCGCTGGCGGTCGTCTCGCCCGTGAGCGCGCAGGACGCCGAAGGCGCCGAGGTGCCCGTCGCGATGGCCGTGCGAGGAGACACGCTCGACGTGAGCGTCGACCTCGCGGGCGACTACCTGTACCCGATCGCGGTGGACCCAGAAGTGAACGACTCCCAGCTCGCGCTGAATCCCGGCGGCAAGCGCTCGAACTGGGAATTCTTCACCAGCAACAGCGGTCGCTTCGCGGGGACCGCGACGTACGAAGGGCCCGGCGTGGAACGTCTGGAAGCGAAAGGCACGGCCGAATACGCTCCCGCCGAATGGGCGTATTGGGGCTATGAAACCCACGGCGTATCGAAAATCTACGAAATCAAAACCGAAACCTCCGCGCACAACAAACTTGCGAAAATCGAAAGCTTCCTGGAATTCCTCGAACCTGGCGGGACGCGGGAAACCAAGAAGATGCTGTCGAACGAATTTGAAAACCCCGAATACGAAAACAAAGCCGCGACTCTGTGCGCCGCCAACGCCTCCAAAGTCGAAGAATGCCTGCCCGGCTCGGGCAAACCGAAAAACGCGATCCACTTCCAGCAGTCCGCTACGGGCTCGCCGGCGGGGAACTGGCACTTCTCCGACACGCTGAAGCAGGGCATCGTGTCGATCTCCGAGCCGGCGGGAACGCACTCCACGACCAGCTACAACACGACCTCGCCGACGCTCGAATTCGAAGTGACGGTCGAAGGCAAAAAACAAAAAGTCACGCGCCAGAACGTGCTCTACGGCTCCGGCGGCTGGCTGTCGAACCTCGGCGGCGCCTTCGAAGCGATCGCCAAAGACACCGGCGTGGGCGTCGCGGTCACGAAGCTCGAATACGAAACGGCGCCCGAAAGCTGGGCTCAGCTCTACGAACACAACTACCTGAACGTGGAAAACGCGTGCAAGGGCGTGCAGTGCTACGAAACGCACGCCGAAGACGCGACCCTCCCGGCGCTGCTTCCCGACGGGGAACAGAAAATCCGCTACAAAGCAGAAGAGGCGATCTCGGGGACGCAGTCGCTGAGCAGCGAAGGCAAGGTGACGGTCAAAGTGGATACCGCCGCGCCGCACAATCTCCGCCTCGAAGGCCTGCCCTACGGCAACGAACTCGGAGAAAAACCCTACGCACTGACGGGCGAAGCGACCGACGGCGAAGGCTCGACGGTCGCAAGCTCCGGCATCAAATCTGTCGCTCTGTTCATCGACGGACACGAATTCGGAACCGCATCCGGCGCGTGCACCGTCGCGAAAGGACAGTGCACCGCGAGCAAGACGTGGACGGTCAACGGTTCGGAACTCGGCGCCGGCCGGCACGACATCGAGCTGCTGGCGCTTGACAAAGCCGGCAACGAAGCGCGCCTGTATGAACCGATCTCGATCCGCCACTCCACGCCCGTCGCGCTCGGGCCGGGCTCGGTCGATCTCGAGTCCGGCGACTTCGCGCTCAGCGCAAGCGACGTCTCTCTCGGGTCCGGACTCACGGTCGGGCGCAGCCACAGCTCGCGCGCCGCGACCGCCGCTGTCGGTCCGCTCGGGCCGGAGTGGAGCATCGGCCTCAGCAGCACCGAGTCGCTCGTGGAAGTGGTCAACGGCAGCGTGATCCTGACCGCGGCGGATGGCAGCAAGTCGATCTTCGCCACACTCGGCGAAGGCAAATTCCAGGCCCCGACGGGCGACGCAAACCTAGAACTGAGCCTCGAAGAAAACAAAACCACCAAACAAAAGCTCGCCTACTACCTCAAGGACGTGGCCAACCACACCTCCGTCAAGTTCACGCAGCTCTCTGGCGCGGCTGAATGGGCGCCGACGCTGCAGGAAGGCACGGTCGCGAGCCAGACCATCACCTACAGCTACCAGGCTGCCGAAGCGATAGACGAGTACTCGCTTCCCGCTGGCAGCAACCCGGCTGGGATCACTGTCGGGGCGGATGGAAACATGTGGTTCGGCGATCTGGGCACGGGCAGAATCGGGAAGATCACTCCGTCCGGCGGGGTCACCGAATACGCGACGGGGTCGCTCACAATGGTGTGTGTGTGTGTGTGTTCATTCATCATTACGTATTGCTTCT
>CAWEXM010000001.1:0-343197 GCA_963813055.1 uncultured Solirubrobacteraceae bacterium | reverse complement strand
ACCTGCCCCATGATGTGGCCGTGCAGCAGATCGCCGACGCCCTGCGCCGCCTGGACGACACGATCCGCGAGATCCATGACCACGTGTTCGCTGACGGCGACGATGATGGACTCGCCCGATCCCGCCCCGCCGGAACGGGTCGGGGTGAGATCGACGGCGCCACGCCGCATGGCGCGCTGAGAGCCCGTCGCGCGGTCAGCGGCCAGAACGCAGCCCGCATCCGCGATTCCGCCGCCCGGCTTCAGTCGCCGGGCGGGGGCGATGATGGCTTCAGCCATGCGGTCGCACGAACGTCTGGATCGTAGCTTCGGCGACGCGCCGCAAGACCGACCGGCATCCAGCTCACCGCCCAGGTCGCCGGGCGGTGGCCGGTACACCCCCGGCCAGGGTCGACTGTCGTGGCGTGCGCCCCGGCCGGGCCTGAGCGCGATGTCGGCATCCAGGGTAGGGAACAGCTCTCCGCCGGGCCCGGATCGTCCTCCCATCCCAGCGCCAGATGGGCCGAGCCCCCGGACGCGGCCAGGTCCCGGAACATGCACATCGACCAGCCTGGACCTTCCCCCGCACCGGGACCTGGCGGGTCGGCCCCGGCCAGGTCGGTGGCCCCGGTTCCGTAGGCATCTTGCGAGGCGCGTCAGCAGCCAGCGGGCGAGCACGGGCAAGGCTCGCCAGCTCTACGCCTGGGCCAGGGTCAAGCTGATCTCCGCCTGGGCCTCGCCGCGCACGAAACATGCCTAGTCAGTGAACCGACCGAGCCATCATCCAGCCATGGTCCCAGGTCCCCGCCCATGATGAACGAAGGTCCGACATGCCATGCTACACTGCCCGAGCCCACGAGGACCCCCAGATCCGGCCCTGCCGACCCGCCGACTGACACCCGGCAAGACCTGGTGCCAACCGTAAGGACAGACGAGCGGCGAGGTCAGGTAAGGGCTCGAGTCGCATCCGCCGTGGACGTTGCGGGATATGCATCTAGGTTGCCAGCACATCGATAGGGACTGCCCCCAGCTCGGTGGCCGCCCAAGACAACAGCGCTGCGCCTGAGCTGTGACGGTCTGTAAAACCGTCGGCTCTGTCGACGGACGGCCCAACACCAGGACCTGATGGGCCGGGCGTGCCCGCTACGTGCCCGTGCGGAGGAGCCAGGGCGGACAGTCACCGTCTCTCACGGGCAGCGCGCCAGCAGACCCGCAGGTCAGCCAATCCGCAGGAAGCTGTGGTTCGCCCCGGCGAGTCTGGAGGCCGCTATGTCTGCGAACTGCTCGTTAGTTTACCAGATTCCAACGCCTGATAGTAGATTTCCTCGTACTTTTTCGGAGGCATATCGCCGCTATATGAGTGGATCCGGTCCTCGTTATACCACTGCACCCAGTCCATTGTCGCGAGCATCACGTCATCGACTCCCTGCCAGTCCTTCTTCGGGTCGATGAGCTCGCGCTTGTAAAGGCTGTTCAGCGCTTCCGCAGCAGCATTATCATACGAATCACCTTTGCTCCCCACCGACCGGACTGCCTTCTCCCCGGCAAGCCGCTCGGCATAACGGATAGACGTATACTGGACACCGCGGTCGGAATGATGGACCAGGCCGCCGAGGTCTTCGTCCCGCCGCGCCCATATCGCCATCTCCAGCGCATCGAGGGCAAGATCGGAACGCAGGTGATCAGCGACCTGCCAGCCGAGAACGCGGCGGGCGAACAAATCCATCACGAAAGCGGTATACACCCAGCCCGAAAATGTCTGCACATAGGTGATGTCCGCCACCCAGCGGCGGTTCGGCGCCGCCGCGTCGAAGCACCGCTCCAGCAGGTCAGACGGCCGGTCCGCGGGATCGCCGGGCAGCGTCGTCGGCGGCCTCTTCCGCCCCGGGCTGGCCCCGCCGATCCCCAGCTCGCGCATCAGCCGCTCCACCGTGCACCGCGCCACCGCAACGCCCTGGCTGTTCAGCTCCAGCCAGACTTTCCGCGCGCCGTAAACCTTCCTGCCTTTCTCCCCGTTCCACACTTCCATGATCTTCTCCTCCAGGACCGCGTCCCGCATTCCCCGTGCCGCCGGCTCCGATTCGCGTTTCTTCGCGTAGTAATACGATGACACGGGAAACTCAAGGACCGCGCAGGCCGGCTCAATGCCGAACCGGTCCCGGTACGCATCAATGAACTCGACTAGCGCGGCAGCCTCGGGTCGAGTTCCCGCGCGAAATAAGCACTGGCCGCCTTCAGGATCTCATTCGCCCGGCGGAGCTCGCGTCCTTCCCTTCCAGTTCAGCGATCCGCTGCTCATCGCCAGTCGTAGTGCCCGCCGCTCGCCGCCGTCAATTTCCGCCTGCCTAACCGAGGACCGCAACCCCTCCGGGTGAACGCCCAGCTGCCGCCCCGACCCGGGCCAGTTCCCCATGCCCCTTCCCGTCCCGATCCCGGATCTCGAACACCATCTTCACCGCCCGCTCGCGCAGCTCGTCGGGTACCTCCGCCTGTGCTGCCATGGCCCTGCATCCTCCCAGGAATCAGAGCCTCCAAAGTTCCCGGGGTGATCCAGGAGCCAGGGCGGACAGTCACGGTCTCTCACGGGCAGCGCGCCAGCAGACTCGCAGGTCAGCCAATCCGCAGGTGGCGGCACTACAGCGCCACAGACTTCCCAAGCTGACAGCGCAGGGGAGATCGGGCCTGGGACTGGGGGCATAGCCTGGGCATAGCCCGGCTCCGGGGTTATGCCGGGGCTGAGAGTGAACGTTACCCCGCGTTAACTGGCCAATCAGGATTTACCGGGCCTTTACCCGGTGTTCGCGCAGGAGCAGAATGAGCGGGTGAGGGTCGTGGCGACCCGGATAGAGTGGGACGGCACCATGCTGCGCGGCATGGTGGATACCGGCCACAGCGGCGGCGACCCCCAGTGGGAGGATCTCACAGCCCGCGCCCTGGCGGTCCCGCCACCGTATCGCCCCGTTCCCGGCACCCCCGTCTACCACGTCGGCCTGGATGACGGCACGGTAGTGCTGGTCGCCGAGCACGACCTCTGCGGCTCGCTGCTGGATCTGGTCACTGCCGTGCTGGCGATGGGCGACGCGGTGTTAACACGCTCGCCCGGTTTCGCCAATCGTTCCGCCAACCCCTGCCTCGGCCTCTCACAGTCGTTTCACAGACTGGCGGGACGGCGCCCGGACTCAGACGCCCGTGCCGGACACCTGCTGGACCCTGACCTGCGGCTCGGTAACCGACCGGATGTCCCGGAGCTTGTCCTCCGCATCTGGTGGCGGGCGCAGCGGCGATGCCACGAGGAAAGACTACCGCCGCCATGATCCCGGGGGTAAGCGGCATTATCGGCTCGATCGGGGTATTCATTTAGGCGGAGCGGGATTGGCATCTGCAGCTGGAGCTCGCCCGCGTTGGCGGCCTGACGTTGCGCGGGAAGTAGCTCCACATGGTAGGTCATGGTCGAAGGATTGAGGGCACGGGCCGCGACTGTTGCCAATACTGCTGCGCCCGCGTCGAAGGGCAGGGATCTCTCACAGCTTTCTCACGGACTGACCGGACGGTGCTGGACTATGGCATCTATGCCGGACACCCGGCAGGACGCTGACCTGCGGATACGGATTCCGGCGCAATGGGCGGACGCCCGGCTTTGATCTACGGGTCAGAAGGTTCCCTTCGCAGTCGCTCATGTTGCCGCGCTGAGAGTCACCCTGGACGAACAACCCTCAGGGACTTCGGGCTCCCCCCGTGAACAGCTGACAGGGACGCGTCCGCGGCCGCTAACTGATCTGAACGGCCGTGGGACCACCGCCGGGAAACCAGAAAGCCCCGGGTTTGGGCTGCATCGAGCCGGGTAGCCGCGCGCACCTTAACGAGCTTGGAGGGGGTGGGTCGATGAAACGTGTAATAGCCCTGGTCGTGGGCCTGATGATCCTGTTGGGCGGAGCCACGGCGTGCAGCTCGTCTAGCAGTTCGACACAGGCCGCAACACCTGCCAGTCAGAACCGCGTCCAGCGCCGTTACCAGCACCGCTTCCCCGTCGGCAGCCTCATGTGCGAGCGTCGGGACCCGGAAGATTCCCAAGACCCGGCTGCTGGCCGATCTAGCCCTGACCTACGGGGCGTTCCACCGCTACCTGTACAAACCCTACAAGGCGGGGGCGTTCCGCAAGGGCGCCGACGGACGGGTCAAGGCCATCATCAAGGCTGGGTTGGCGACCGCAGTAATCGTCAAGCTGCTCAGCAACGCCAAAGAAAACGCCGCCGCGGACCCGACCTTGTGCAAGTACGTCCCCAGCATGGACAACATCAAAGCCAGCCTGCGCACCCTGGCGGCCAAGATCAAGGGCGGTAGCGCCACATCAAGCGATGCCGACAGCACGAACAGTTTGTTCGATCAGCTCAAGAACAGCACCGGGTTCACGGCGCCGAGCACCTCCTCGCTGCCAGGGCTGGGCTGAGCCAACAGCCATCATCAGCGGGCGGCGGCACAGCAGCACTGGCAGATCGCGCGCTGGCTCAGGCCACACCCAGAAAGGACGATGTGCCGTGCGCTTCAAGCTCGAGCTGGTGCCAGTCCCCGTATCGGACATGGACTGCGCGAAAACCGTCTACGCCGACCAGGCCGGCTTCACCGTCGATCTCGACTTCAGCCACGGCGAGACGTTCCGCGTCGTGCATCTGACGCCTCCCGGGTCAGCCTGCTCCATCGCCATCGGCGTCGGGGTGGCCGACACGGCGCCGAGCTCGATCCAGGGCCTGCATCTGGTCGTCGATGACATCCGTACCGCGCGCAAGCAGCTGATCGAACGCGGAGTGGACGTCAGTGGGGTCCAGGACATGCCCGCGCCCAGCAAGCCCGAAGTCTCCTACGCGCCCTTCACCGACCCGGACGGCAATGGCTGGACCCTTCAGAAACTGCCGTACTAGAAACGGCAGCGGCGTTCCGCTGCCGCCCGCACGTCAGAGTCAGCGGCACCCCGGAATGGACACCCTGCCACGCTGTTTCGTGGACCGAGTCACTCGGTCCACAGGCAAGGATCGCGATCGTGCGAACGTGCAAAATAAGGCGTCTGACCTGCAGCCCTGTCGAGCCGCCTATCGGAATCGAACCGATGACCTACGCATTACGAGGAGGATTACGGTCGTCCACGGCTGTCCAGGCGGTCGCATCGGTCCTGCTGGTGCGGCTTCTCATTCCGCTGGCGTCCAAGATGGTCCAGGGTCGTTGTTAGCAAATCCGTTAGCACGGTCGATCCCTGCCGCAGCTCCGACGGCTCCCCCATCCTGGCCGCGCCGGGTCGGCCCCGCTGGGGCCGCACGCCCGGCGCGTGTGCGGCCGATGATGCCGCAGTGGCAGGGCTGCGGAGATTAACAGCATCTCCCAGGGACCGGCCTGGCGATGCGTCTTGGCGCTTGTCAGCGGAGACACGGCCCTCTGAGAAGCTGCACAAACAAAGCTGCAGGCCCAGTATGTGTCGGAGCCGCGTCAGCGCCCCGGCGCGGACGACGCGGGGCGCTGACGCGGCGCTTCAGGTTAGTGGCACAGACCCGGCGGGACTGAGGTCCCGCAGCGGTTGGCCTTGAACCGCACGCCGACCCCGGTGCCGTCCCAGATCAGATCGGCGGGATGGTTCCGGAAGGCGATGTTGTGGGCGATGGTGTCGAAGTCGGGATTGCTCCCCTTGAACATGTGCGCGCTGACCACGACGATGCCGCCCGAGTTGAACTGCTTGCCGCTGTTGCCGAACACGCCGTTGTGCGCCACCAGCGTGTGGGTCGCGCCGAGCAGCAGGATGCCGCCGCCCTGGAGCGGTGGCGCGTCCTCGCTCTTCGGACAGAACTTGTTATTCTTGAACACGCTGTTGCGGACCACGCCGGTGTTGCCCGCGCCGCCCGGCTGCCCGTCATCGAGCACCAGGATGCCCTGGCAGTTCCCGCTGACCCGGTTGTCCTTGACCAGGATGTGCCGGGCGTGCCGGATGAAGATCCCCAGCGCATTGCCGTAGGCCTTGTTGTCGCGCACCACCGTGTCGGCGTGCGGGGAGTCCCCGACGTAGAATCCGGCCTCGTTGCTGCCGACCGCGATGTCATGGGCGAACAGGGTGTCGCGGGACTCGAAACGGGAGATGCCGTACCCGCCGTTATTGATCGCCGCGACCCTGAGCACCCGCATGCCCACGGTCCCGTAACCGAACACGCCGTTGCCCGGGAACCCCTTGACCAGCAAGGCAGTTACCGTGTCGTTCCGGACCGGTGTGATTACCGCGCCGGTCTTGACGTCGACCTTCTTGGCCAGGATGCAGATGCCCGTCGGCCCGAACCCCTGGTTGCACAGTGTCTTGGGGATCGACTTCGGCGGCACGATGACCGTCCCCCCGTAGAAGTCGCCAGACCCGCGCAGGGTGATCCCGTTCTTGCGGATCTGCACGCTCTGGTGGTAGACCCCCCGTTTGACCAGCACCGTGTCGCCGGGATGAGCCCGGTCGACCGCGGCCTGGATGGACTGGCCCGGACCCACCACGATCGTGTTCGAGGTCGACGCGGATGCTGCCGTGCCCGAGATGAGCGCGATTCCGAGCCCAGCCGCACACGCGGCGATGACGGATTTGCGCATGTTCCCTCCCTGCTTCGAGGAGTGCCTCGTGAGCAGGAAAGCGGGTCCCCCCAGTTAGGCATCCCCCCACTTATCGATGTGTTCCGACCATAACGGGACGGGTCGTGTTTCTCAAGTCTCAACAAGCTCGAACAGCGCAAGCTGAGGCGATGACGATGACCACGGATCGCGTGTACTCAGCGCAGCTCTCACCACGGGATCTGATACCGGGCGCGGATCGGCGCCGCGCTCCTGACGGCGACGGGCACAGCGGCTGGCCTGAAGGTTCGGGCGGAGCGGGCGATGGGAATCGAACCCGCATGGCCAGCTTGAGATCGGTAATCGTCCACTTGGCGCGACGTGCCGGTGCGTCGGTGCTGGTCGGGAATGTCTGATGCACCCTGGTTGACCGTGAGTGCCCGCTGATGATCGTGGCATCTGGCCCGTCTGCGGCCCGGTGTCGCAGTCGCTTGCCGGTTGGTCACTCCAGGGTGGAATAGGGCAGGGCATCCTCTGCCCTGCGGCAGGTCTTCAGCAAGTCGTCTGACCTGCATTTTCCCATCTCAACACTTCTCATCGTATCCCGCGTCTTTCCGCAGCGATGTGCCCTCATTGTGCCCCCGTTGATGCGACCGCTCGCGTTGCAGCTCGGTGGCGAAACGGACCTGTCCCTGAGTGACCATGTTGCTCCTTCCCTGCCCGCTCTGTCGGCCCGCAACGGCACGACGCACCGGATGGCCAATCGGCCAGACCACCTCGATGCGAACTATGCCTCAGCCAGGAAGCTCGCGCGGGCGGTCTTGAAGCTGCCGGAAGATGTCGCTATAGCTGGCGCCCCGCATGTCCTGCGGCACCCGCCAGACGTCAATCGCCCCGACAAAGCCGAGGACGCGAACATGAATGGTCGGGGCGTCGGGGCGGTCAGTGTCGAGGCCCCAATCCTGGCGGTGGCCAAAGAGGCTGATTCCACTGACGTCGACGTTGACGCCTTCTGGCACATAGACATCGACGTTTCCGAAGGCCGCGAGAACGGTCACCGTGGTCTGCCAGTGGTCGACCGTGACGTTGCGCAGGTCGAAGTCGAGATCCGCGAAACTGCTGGCGGCGACGGCCTGCCTGCGCAGTCTCAGCCGACCGCGCCGGACGACGTGACTGAACAAGGCCGCTGTAAACCGGGCAGGCTTGCGGCGCGACCCGGGCGCTGCGACGAAGACGTCGGGCAGGTCTTCTTTAAGACGCCCCAATTCCGTGCCAACACGAGCACGCAGAGCGGCTTCGACCCGCTCGGAGAACTCCTCCAGAGTCAACCGGCCTGCAAGGAGATGCTCACGCAACACCACGACAGCCTGCTCACGGTCGTCATCAGAGATGCGCATGGAAGCGTCATCCATGGCCGCCACGCTAGACCACAGATGGCACACGAGACTACCGGGGCCGGTTGTCTCAACGTTGTCCGTCATACCTATGCGCCGGTTAAGGGCGTTTGACGATCCACGGTTGACCGTGGATGTCCGTTAAACATCGCGACATCTGGCCCGGCCGCAGCTCAAGGGCTCACGGCTCCGGAGTCCGTAGGTCGGCGGTGTGTTCAGCTGCGAGGATCAGGAGCAAAACTCGCGCTCGGTCCACGTCTGGTCCACGAACCCCTGGCCTTCTGGATGCAAACTACGGGCGCGGTCCTGCTCGCGGTCAAGCTGCCCAGCTCAATACGTGCGCGGATGCACGCCAAGGATGGTCGTAGCGCGCATGGGTTGCTGTACCCACTGCTGTACGGGATGACTCGCGCCTGCAAGACGACGGTCAAGGCTGCGTTGACGTTAACTCGGCTCGTGACCCGTTTCGTCACAGGTCGTTTCGCGCAGGGAGTCAGCCTGCACATACCCAGGTCGGACGCCCTTCCCGGTGCCCGTGGGTGACCGCTGGTGACCGCCGTTTCCCGCTCGTTCTGGCACGGATATGGCACGGATGTGGGCGTCCACGACGGATGCCAGCTCACGGCTCCGGAGGCGGTTTGGGCCACCCCGGGAATCTTGGAGGCCCTGAATCCTGGGAGGATGCAGGGTCATGGCGGCACAGAAGAAGTACCCGGATGAGCTGCGCGAACGCGCGGTGAAGATGCTGTTCGAGGTCCGGGAGCGGGAGGGTAAGGGGCACGGGGAGCTGGCCCGGGTCGCACGTCAGCTGGGTGTTCACCCGGAGGCGCTGCGGTCCTGGGCAAAGCAGGCGGAAATCGACGGCGGGATACGGCCCGGGACCACGACCGATGATAAGCAGCGGATCGCGGAGCTGGAGAAGGAAAACCGGGAGCTCCGCCGGGCTAATGAGATCCTGAAGGCCGCCAGTGCCTATTTCGCGAGGGAACTCGACCCGAGGCTGCCGCGCTAGTCGAGTTCGTTGATGCGCACCGGGACCGGTTCGGTGTCGAGCCGGCCTGCGCGGTCCTTGAATTTCCCGTGTCGTCGTATTACCACGCGAAGAAGCGCGAGGCGGAGCCGGCGGCGCGGGAAATCCGCGACGTGGTCCTGAAGGAGAAGATCATGGAGGTGTGGGAAGGAGAGAAAGGGCGGAAGGTTTACGGTGCGCGGAAAATCTGGCTGGAGCTGAACAGCCGGGGAATTCCGGTGGCGCGGTGCACGGTCGAGCGGCTGATGCGCGAGCTGGGGATCCGCGGCGCCAGCCCGGGGCGGAAGAGGCCGCCGACGACGCTGCCCGGCGATCCCGCGGACCGGCCGTCTGACCTGCTGGAGCGGTGCTTCGACGCGGCGGCGCCGAACCGCCGCTGGGTCGCGGACATCACCTATGTGCAGACGTTTTCCGGCTGGGTCTATACCGCTTTCGTGATGGATCTGTTCGCCCGCCGCGTTCTCGGCTGGCAGGTCGCGGATCACCTGCGTTCCGATCTTGCGCTCGATGCGCTCGAGATGGCGATATGGGCGCGGCGGGACGAGGATCTCGGCGGCCTGGTCCACCATTCCGACCGCGGCGTCCAGTACACGTCTATCCGTTATGCGGAGCGGCTCGCCGAGGAGAAGGCAGTCCGGTCGGTCGGGAGCAAAGGTGATTCGTATGACAATGCTGCCGCGGAGGCGCTGAACAGCCTTTACAAGCGTGAGCTCATCGACCCGAAGAAGGACTGGCAGGGAGTCGATGACGTGATGCTCGCAACAATGGACTGGGTGCAGTGGTATAACGAGGACCGGATCCACTCATATAGCGGTGATATGCCACCGAGAAAGTACGAGGAAATCTATTATCAGGCACTGGAAACTGGTAAACTAACGAGCAGTTCGCAGACATAGCGGTCTCCAGACTCGCCGGGGCGGACCAGTTGGTACAGAGTGATGCGAACTGCGCAGACCATGACACGAGATGTCCCTTGGTCCACGTCTGGTCCGCAGAAGATGGACGCAGGCCCGACTCGCGCTTGGTTGGTGATCAGTAAGGCAGCTCGCCCCGTGATGCGCGCTGCGTGAAATGATCAGCACCGCATTTGGGACAATGCCGGAGTGACTCAGCGAAGCGGATCTGCGCCGAGATCGACTCGACCAATTCGTTAACCTTGACCTGATCGACGTTCACGCCCACCCCCGTGATCACCACGAACCTAGCCAAGAACCTGTTGACCAATCTGCTGCGCCACCACCGCCTTGCCGACCCGGACACTTGCCAGATGGAACCGCATCGCCCGCAGGTCCTCGTATATCCCTGCGGCTGCCACGGGAACCGCACGCTATGATCGTCGCCGCACGATGGTGCCCGGGTCAAGCGCCTCCCTCGATTCGTCTCCCGTCCTCCTGATAGCTGTCGAGGTCTCGCCGCGCGCTGGTCGGCGTTCCGGCCCGGTTCGGCCTGATTTCCACAGAAGCGGAGAAAGGGACGCGTCGCTTGGGTCCGTCCATCCGATAGATGCCGATGGTCTTGCCGTGGAAGATCACACTCAAGGGTGGGCGCGGTTGCGCGCCGTCGCAGACGCGACCGGAGGGAGCGCCCTTGACTGTGATCTTGCGCGGCGAGAGGATGCCCGGCACGGAGGACGGGCCACGCCCGGTCTTGCAGCCGCGGTCATCGGCGCAGCGTAACGACGGGTACCGCAGACCTGCGGGAGCGGGCCAGCCGACCTGGCGGCGGCGGCGCGTCCGTCAGGGCTTCCGCCCGAGAGGGCGCGACATGGCCGCCGCCCCGGAGTCGGACAGTAGGCCCACCGCCCCCCGCTCGTGGTCCTGGTGGTGGTGCCCGTCTCAGTCACGCATTCCCTCTCGATGACTTCGCCTCCCTTGCTCTACGTCCGGGCCAAGGCCCGGACGCTGGCGTGCCGGAGGCGCGCCCTTGATGATCGTGAAGAAAATCCTCACAGCACCGACATGATGTCTGTTGGATCGGCCGAAGGCGCGTCCGCTGCGGCTACTCGGGCCAGTCGAGCCTCGCCCATATTGTGCGGCTGGTGTGATCGCCATCGATGCCCCACTCATCGGCGACGGCGCGAACGATGTCCAGTCCGTGGTGCCGGGTCGGATCGATCATTCCCTGGTTCCACGGACCGCCGTTGTCTTCGACTTCGATCCGCACGTACAGATCCGGGCCGACCGTGGCCCGGACTGTGAACGTCCCATCAGGGAGGCGGGAACGGCTGTGCTGGGCGGCGTTGGCGGCGAGTTCGGAGGCGCACAGGATCACGTCATCTGCCCTCGGGCAGTCGTCGAGGACTGCGCGGAGGTCAGCGCGAACGGCGCGGATGTGCTCGGTGGCGCCGGGGTAGGTGGCCTCGGTGGTGCGTTGCGGGAGGGTTCGGGGTGCTGGGGTGTGCATGGGTCCTCGCTGCGCCGGGTCCGCGATCTCTGCAGCCTCGAGCGTACTCTGAGTTATGGTGCCGTACAATAAATACGTGTTACTTCGTGTACTGGCCTGGCATATTTGGTGCGAGCATGGCGCCAGGAGAGTTGGAGGAGAGCGATGTTCGGTCTGTTCGTGCGCTTCACGTGCAAAGACGAGGCCGCCGCCGAGGCCTACGACAAGCTGGTCGCCGAGACCATCGAGGCCATCAAGACGGATGAGCAGGGGACGCTGGTGTACGCGTCCCATACGGTGGAGGACCAGCCGTTGCAGCGGATCTTCTATGAGCTGTACCGGGACCGGGCGGCGTTCGAGGCGCATGAGGCATCCCCGGCCACCCGCCGCTACCTGGAGGCGCGAGGGCAGTACCTGGCTAGCACCGAAGTGGACTGGCTGACCCTGCAGACCGGCATCGCTGCACGTGCTGCGCAGCAACATGCTCGTGCTCGCCCTGCACGCGATGGCGTGCGTCGCCGGTTTCATCGCCGGCAGCTCGCTGCCGCTGCAGGCCCAGCATCACAGCGGCGTATCGCGTTGGGTGCACGAACACGGGGGACGGATCGCGATCGCGTTCGTCGCCTGCGCGACGACCTTTTCGCTCTCAGCACAGGCGTATCTGATCGGACACACGCTCGCGGGCGTCTCCAACTTCCTGGGCGTCTCGCCGGCGCTGCTGCTGCTCGGCGTGCTCCCGCACGCGATCCCCGAGCTGGTTGCGCTGTTCCTGCCGCTCGCCGCCTGGATCATCGCCAGCCGCCGCGGAGAGTGGGAGCAACTGCTAGCGGCCACGGTGGTGACCGTGGCGCTAGCCGTGCCCGTGCTCGTGGTGTCCGCGTTCGTCGAGGTCTACGTATCGCCGCACCTGTTCACCGCGTTGACCCACATCCACCCGCCGATCGTGCGCAACTCCGAAGGGTGGGTCGTGACCGTTCGCTGAGCCCGTCGCTCACGTGAAGATGCCCCATTTTTCATGGGCGCTCAGTTCGACGCTCACCTGGCCGGAGAGCGTCGCGGTGATACCGAACGCTTCCAGTTTGGCTTTCGTTTCTTTCACCGAGCCGCCACCGGTTTCGATCCAGATCGTTTTCGCCCCTTTGGTGTAGTGGATTTCGCCTTTGAGCGTTTCGACTTCGTTTTCTCCCGCTTTGACCGTGTGGCCCGCGCTGAAGGCTTCGCCGATCAGCGTGCCCGTGGTGGGCGTGGTCAGGGCTTTGCATTCGCCGCCGGCTTCGGGTGTGAATTTGAGTTCCCCGAAGCTTTTGCCG
Organism: uncultured Solirubrobacteraceae bacterium; assembly: GCA_963813055.1. Lineage (GTDB taxonomy): Bacteria > Actinomycetota > Thermoleophilia > Solirubrobacterales > Solirubrobacteraceae > Palsa-744. The sequence goes on along the minus strand of CAWEXM010000001.1, from coordinate 330,542 downwards.
GTCTGGGGTTGAACCAGTCCGAGGATCGCTCCGGTTTTGTTCGAGGCGCCGTAGCCGAGGGTCGCCACCACGGGAACGGTCGTGATTTTGCCGCTCGTCACAGCGCATTTCGTGCCGTTGCCGACGACGGTGCAGCTCGAGAATTCGATCGCCGACGCGCGTAGGTGAGTCACTTTGCTGGCTAACACTTCAAACGAGGGGCCAGCGTAGGTGACGCCCAGACATGTGATCACCTGGCCCGTCGCTTTGGCTTCCAATAAGAACGTTTCTTTGACCGTCACGGCCGCTTCCCGCGTTTCCCCGGTTTTCAGCGTTTTCCCTTCGACTTTGAAGAACGGCCCCACGGACGCGTGCGCCGCTGCCGAAGCGACGACGCTCGCCACGAGCGCCACTGCGAACGCAACTTGCATCGATCTCATGCTCGTCATCTCTGCTCCCTTGTTCTTTGGGTGGCCTGTACGGGCAGGCATCGACGGTCTAACACCTCGTCGCGCCTGCGGCAAGCAGGCGTCCGTCCTTTACTTTGTATAGTGGTGGTAGGCAAGCAACCAAGGAGACCCCATGGCAGGCACCCTCACCCAAGTCACCGACACCAACTTCGACGCGGAGGTCATCGAGGCCGAAGGCCCAGTGCTCGTCGACTTCTGGGCGCCGTGGTGCGGCCCATGCAGGGTCGTGGCCCCCGTGCTGGAGGAGATCGCCTCCGAGCGGCCCGACCTGCGGATCGTCAAGCTCGACATCGACGAGAACCCGCAGACGGCGGCGCGCTTCCAGGTGCTGTCGATTCCCACGATGATCCTCTTCAAGGGCGGTCAGCCCGTCAAGACGGTGATCGGCGCGTACCCGAAGAAGAAGCTCGAGCAGGAGCTGGAGCCCGCGCTGGTCTAGGCAGAATGAGCGGGAGGGGGCGCCTGGCTCGGGTCAGAAACAACGCTCGGCGCCCACCTCGCCCGCGATTGCAGGTTCCACGGCCCATACGGCTTCGGCTCGGCACCAGCTCAGAGGCGGTTCGATGGCCGGCGCTAGATTGCCCCCACAGCTCGAGTTCGTGGCCTGAGGGCGAGGAGCCTGGAAGTGCCGTCGCTCGAGGCAGCTATGGCTCGACGACCACCCAGATCTATCTCACGAGTGCTCCCTGTCCTGGGTACGGCTCTCCTGCTTCTTGGCGCGGTGACCTGGCCGCTGCTGTTCACGTACTCAGGATTCTCCGGCGACTGGGAGCACCATCTCTGGCTGGTCTGGCACCAGAGCCTCTCGATCCAGTCCGGCAACCTCCCCAGCCTTTTCCTCAACAGCGCCTATTCGGTCTTCAACCCGATCTACGCCTTTTATGCCGGAACGTTGTACTCGATCGCTGGCACGCTCGCGCTCGTGTTTGGCCCATTGCAGGTGTACATCCTCGTATTCGTGCTGGATTTCGCGGCCGCGCTGGGGGGTTGGTACTGGCTGGGGCGTATGGCGGGGCTCGGTCGCTGGCCGGCAATGGTGCCTGGTCTGATCTTCATCACCTCCACGTATTACGTTGCGATCGTATACGTGCAGGGTGACTGGCCAGAGTTCACCGGGCTCTCGATGGTCGCGTTGATGGTCGCCTCGGGAATCAGCGTGCTGCGCGCCGACAGGCTGCGTCTGCCCGCGGCGTTGGCTCTGGCGGCGAGCAGCTTGGTGTTCTTCGGCAGTCATGTCCTCACGATGCTGCTTACGCTCACGACGCTCGGTCTCGCAGGTCTGGCCATCGTCATCCTCATACCGGAGGCTCGTGGCTATCTCACGCGTCGGGCAGCGATGCGTGTCGCGAGCATCGCCATCCCGGCTGCGATGGTAAACAGCTGGTATCTGCTGCCGACAGCGGTCTATGCGTCGCGCACACACGTCGGAAGTAGCTACACCGTCCAGCGGGAAGCGCTCAAAACGACCACTTGGCTGGTCTCGATGCCGCACCTGTTCACTTTCTCACGCACGTCGGGGATTGGTCTGCCCCCTCCCTATTACCTGGCGTTTGCGCTCCCTGTGCTGGCCATCGTTTGGACGCTCCTGGGGCTTCTCGTCCTGCCGGTCGGAAATCCCAATCGCGCTTGGACACGGCTTCTGCTGATCTGCTCTGGGCTCGCGGTTCTGATCGCCGTCGTGATGACTCACGCGGGGCTGTTGGTGGCTCTGCCGAATCCATACATACTGATGCAGTTCGGCTACCGCCTCGAGATCTACGTGCTGATGATGCTGTGCGCGGCGGTGCTCGCTGCGCTCGCTTTGTCCAGAACGGCCTCCAGGCGGGTACGCGGCTGGACATGGCTCGCGATTCCAGTGTGCGCGGCTTCGGTGATCGGTGCAGTCCAGCAGGTTCGCGGCTATCCATATCCAGGGCAGGATCGCTATGTGACTCTGCAGTACTACGGGGAAGTGGAGACCGGAAACAATGAAGACTATCAAGACAATTCCGAACGCCACATATCAGGCAAAGGTCTAGCCAGGCTCGATTTTCCATTTGAAGCAGTGCGTGGTGACAGGGTGTCGGTTCCCACAAACCTGCGCCCCGGGACGTTGGTGACAACCAACATCGCGGCTGGTTCGTATCTGGTGCACGTCACTGGCGCGAAGGTGGTCGGGGTCGATGCGGCGAGCCATGACATGGTGCTGGCGATCGGTCCCAGAAGCGCAGGAGCCAACGGCGCTGGTGGACCCCAAGCCTCGGCAACGGGATCGGGTTCGCAAGCGACGGTATCTGTGAGTACGAGCGACAGTCTGCCGATCGTGCTGGGGCGTGTGCTGTCGCTTTGCGGATTGGCAGGCCTCGCTGTGCGGCTGCTGTTTGTGCCCGTCCGCCGGCTGATGCTGCGCGGCGGGGTGCGATCCGGCCGCGTGGAGGTAGCTTGATCGCAAGCGTCTCGCCAGCCAGGTCCTCGCGGCGGGCCTCGCGTTCAACGCCGCGATTCGCCTGTGCGCGAGAGGCGACGGACGCGCCCTGAGCGCGAGGCTTTGCTGGACCGCCTCGATTTGGAGACACTTGCGATCGTTTGAGGGCAGATGCGGCGGGCTTTGACCGATCGACCGCAATTACACAAACCATGTTGTGTATCGTCGTTCGAATGGCAGGTTATCGATGCTAGGTCGCGCCTCCATGTTGGTGAAGTCCTCGGCGCTCGTCGACGTTGACGGCTCCAGCGACCCGTTTTTGCGCTGCGTCCCGGAGACATATGAGGTCAACTGGTCTGAGGATCTGGAGCGGCTTCACGAGGAAAGCAGCCGCACGCACTTCATCGAGGTTTGGACGCGTCGGGCGATGCTTTCGCGTGTCGGGCCTTTGTGTTCGCAGCCGACGATAATCGATGTGGGCTGCTCGACTGGGCATCTCCTAGCGGATCTGAGCGCTCGTATTCCAGACGCGACGCTGATCGGAGTGGATCTGGTGGAAGCGGGCTTGCACAAGGCGCATCGGCAGGTTCCCGACGCCTTGCTTCTGCAAGCGGATGTCTGCGCCCTGCCGCTCGAGGATGCATGCGTCGACGTCGCGGTGAGCGCAAACCTGCTCGAGCACGTGCCGGACGACCAGCGAGCGCTTGTCGAACTGGCACGAATTCTTCGGCCTGGCGGGCGGGCTGTGATCGTCGTTCCGGTTCACCCCGGCAGCTACGACTGCTATGACCGACTGCTCGGTCACGAGCGTCGCTACGCGCGCGGCGAGCTTGCGCGTAAGGCCACTATTGCGGGATTTCACGTACTGCAGGACATCCATCTCGGGGCCCCGTTGTTCCCCGCGTTCTGGATGGTCAAGCAGCGCAATCGCATTCGCCACGAAGGCCTGCGGGGCGACGCATTGGAAGACAAGGTGAAGAGCGACATCGAACGCACGGGCAGTTCGGCGCTCGGTCACTTTGCCTGCAACCTCGAGGAGCGACTGCTGCGACTTGGCGTGAGGCTCCCGTTCGGGATTCGTGGGCTGACGGTGCTGGAACGTCCACAGGCTCAGACATGACTCCCGTCGAGCAGCGGCCTGGCTCCTCGGCCACTGGACCGAGACCGTCACGTCCGTCCGATTCGGATCGTCGCGTACGCGAACCCGCGGTGACCGGCTCGACTCCGCTCGCCGAGGTCGCGACCGAAAAGGCGACGAGCCGTCTGCTCAGCATCGTGATACCGGCGTACAACGAGCAGGACAACATCCATCGGGTGTACGAGCGGCTTGGAGAGGCGCTCGGCGGCCTCGGCATCGACTGGGAGTTGATCTTCAGCGTGGATCCGTGCACCGATCGGACCGAGGAACTGATCCTGCGCCTTTGTGAGCAGGACCCTCGCGTGAAGATGCTTCGCTTCTCACGGAGGTTTGGTCAGCCGATGGCGACGATAGCGGGGCTCGAGGCCGCCTCCGGCGACGCCGCGGTCGTGGTCGACTGCGACCTGCAGGATCCTCCCGAGCTGATTCCCGAGCTGGTGGAGCGGTGGCTGAAGGGATATGACGTCGTGTACGCCCAGCGACGCACTCGGGCGGGCGAGACCATTCCCAAGCGAATCATCTCCGCCATGGGCTATCGCCTGATCAAGCGCATCGCCGATGTGGAGATCCCTCCGAACACAGGTGACTTTCGCCTGATGAGTCGTCGCGTGATCGACAACGTGGTGGCGCTCAAGGAGGGGCACGGTTTCCTTCGTGGCTTGGTGGGGCTCGTGGGCTTTCGCCAGACGAGCGTGACGTACGACCGCGATCCACGGGCGGCTGGCCGCAGCAAGTACAACCGCTTTCTCGGGTCGCTGGTGATTGGTCTCAACGGCATCGTGGGCTTTTCCCGATATCCGCTGCATCTGATCTCACTCATCGGCATGGCGCTCTCGGGGCTGGCCTTCACCCTCGCGCTCGTGTACCTCGGCTTGAAGATCGGCAGCGTGTCCTTTCCGGTCGGCAATCCGACGATCGTCATCGTCATCTCGTTCTTCAGCGGGATACAGCTCCTGTCCCTCGGCGTGATTGGCGAGTATGTTGGAAGGATCTACGACGAATCGCGTAATCGTCCGAAGTACATCATCGAGTCTCGCCATGGGTGGGACACGAAAGCGTGATCTGGCTCGCTGACGCAGGCGAACTGGCGATCGTCGCGCTGGCGCCGGTCGCGCCCGCCTAGTATCTACTGCTGCGGCTGGGATCCAGCCACGCGACGCAGCGCGATTGCGAGCAGCAGGCCATCCAGTTCCACCCGCTCGCTGTGCGGCGGCTCGCCGTCGCCACTGGGCGTTGGCCCACCGACGGGGGCGGCTGGTATTCGCTCGCGCACATCCAGCGTGGCGCCGTCGGCGATCACGAGCTCGACGGCGAGCGTCTCGCCAGCCAGGTGCTCGCGGTGGGCTCGCGCCGCCTCCAGGAGCTGCTCCTCACCGCCGATGCTCAGCGCGATCCGGTCCTCGACAGCCAGCCCGGCGCTCTTGCGAGCATTTTGCACGGCGTGCACGATCTCGCGCGCCAAGCCCTCGCGGCGCAGCTGCTCGTCGATCGCCAGGTCGAGCGCCACCGCGTGCGCTCCGTCGCGCTCGACGCTGAAGCCGTCGGGTGCGCGCATCGTGAGCAGCAGGTCCTCCGCCGCGAGCGTGTGATCGCGCCCAGCGACAGCGATCCCAACCCCATCGCCGCCGCGCACGGCCTCCGCCACGCGCGCGGGGTCGAGCGCCGCGATCGCCTGCGCCGCCAGCGGCATGTCCTTGCCGAACAGCGGCCCCAACGTGCGGTAGTTGGCCTTCACCTCGTAGCTGCCCAGCTCCTCCGCGCCTGCCACGAAGCGCACGCGCTGCACGTTGAGCTCCTCGCGCACCACGTCCGCCAGTCGCTCGATCGCCTCCCGCTCGCGCCCGTCCGCCACCACCGCCGCCTCGCCGAGCGGCTGGCGCACCTTGATCTTCGCCTTCCCGCGTGCGCCCAGGCCCAGCTTCACCGTCTCGCGCGCGAGCCCCATCGCGTACTCCAGATCCTCGTCCCGCGCGCCCACCGCATCGCCCGTGGGGAAATCGCACAGGTGCACGCTCGCGAGCGTGCCGTCGAGGTTGTCGTAGATCTCATCCGCGATGAACGGGCAGAACGGAGCCAGCATCTTGGAGATCGCCAGCAGGCACGCGCGCAGCGTCACGAACGCCTCCTGCTCGCCGTCCCAGAAACGTCGGCGCGAACGGCGCACGTACCAATTCGAGAGGTCGTCCACGAGGTCGGCGATCGCCCTGCCCGCCGAGGTCGCGTCGTACGCGTCCAGTCGCTCCGCCACGAACTCCGCGGTGCCCGCCGTGCGCGAGATCGCCCAGCGGTCCAGGTCATTCGCGGCGTCGCTCGGCTGCGTGCGGCTCAACTCGTCAGCCGACGCGTTCGCGTAGAGCACGTAGAAGTAGTACGTCGACCACAGCTGCTTGAGGAACAGGCGCACGCCCTCCCCGATCGTGTCCGCGGAGAAGCGGTAGCCGTCCCACGGCTGCTTGGAGGTGAAGAAGTACCAGCGAAACGCGTCCGCGCCATAGGCGTCCAGCACCTGCCACGGCTCGACCGTGTTGCCCTTGGACTTCGACATCTTCTGGCCGTCCTCGTCCAGGATCAGGCCCAGGCAGACCACGTTCTCATACGGCGCCGGGCGCTCGAGGAGCGTCGCCACCGCCAGCAGCGAGTAGAACCACCCGCGCGTCTGGTCCTGCGCCTCGCAGATGAAGTCCGCCGGGAAGCTCCGCTCGAACACCTGCTCGTTCTCGAAGGGGAAATGGTGCTGGGCGAACGGCATCGCGCCAGAGTCGAACCACACGTCGATCACCTCCGGCACGCGCTGCATCGTCGCCGCGCACGCCGACCCATCCTCATTAAAAGATGTACAGGGGAACGAGATGTCGTCGACGAAAGGCCGGTGGTGGTCCGCCAGCTCGGCACCCGAGCGCTCGGTGAGCTCGACGAACGAGCCCACCACGTGTACGTGCCCGTTCGCGCAGCGCCACACCGGCAGCGGCGTGCCCCAGTAACGCTCGCGCGAGAGCGCCCAGTCGACGTTGTTCTTCAGCCAGTCCCCAAAGCGTCCGTGCTTGACGCGCGGCGGGTGCCAGCTGACCGTCTCGTTCGCGTCGAGCAGCCGATCGCGCAGCTTCGACGTGGCGATGTACCAGGATGGTTTGGCGTAGTACAGGAGCGGCGTGCCGCAGCGCCAGCAGTGCGGGTAGGAGTGCTCGTACTCCTGCACGCGCAGCAGCAGCCCGCGCGCGTCCAGATCCGCGATCAGCTCTTCGGTCAGCCCCGGGTCCTTCACGAAGCGGCCCGCGTACTCGGTCACACGCTGCTCGTAGGTCCCATCCGGCCTGACCGGATTCAGGAGGCTGCGGGGATCGGTTGGATCGAAGATGCCGGCTGCGCCCGCGACTCGATAGTCGTCCTCGCCAAAGGCTGGCGCGAGATGGACGATTCCGGTGCCGTCCTGGGTCGTCACGAACTCGTCGGACAGAATCGGGAAGCCTCCAGGCTGACTCACGGCGAAGATCGGTCCCTCGTACGAGCTGTAGCGCTCCATCAGCTCCCGGCCCGAGAAGCGCTCCAGTATGTGCAAGTTGGTCCCCTCGCCCAGTATCGCCTCAACGCGAGCCTCCGCGAGCACGAACGTCTCGTCGTCCACACGTACGCGAGCGTAGGTGGCGCCCGGTGCCACCGCCACCGCCACGTTACCCGGCAGCGTCCAGGGCGTAGTCGTCCACACGAGCAGCTTCTCTTCGCCGCCGACGACCGGAAGCTTCAGGAACACGCTCGGGTCGACCACGTCCTTGTAGCCGAGTGCGACCTCGTGCGATGAGAGCGTCGTCTCACAGCGCGGGCAGTACGGCACGACCTTGTGTCCCTCATACAGCAGCCCGCGCGCGTCGATCTGCGAAAGCGCCCACCACACCGACTCGATGTAGCTCTCGTCGAGCGTGCGGTAGGCGTTCTCCAGATCCAGCCAGAAGCCGATCCGCTCGGTCAGCCGATCCCACTCCTCCAGGAAGGTGAACACCGACTCCCTGCACTTCGCGTTGAAGCGCTCGATCCCGTACTCCTCCACCTGCGCCTTGGAGGAGATCCCCAGCTCCTTTTCCACCGCGATCTCCACCGGCAGGCCATGGCAGTCCCAGCCGCCCTTGCGCTCCACGCGGTAGCCGCGCATAGTCTGAAAGCGTGGGTAGATGTCCTTGAACACGCGCGAGAGCACGTGGTGAGAGCCCGGCGGCCCGTTCGCCGTGGGCGGACCCTCGTAGAAGACCCACTGCGCTGCGCCTGCACGCGCACGCAGCGACTCCGCGAACACGTCGCGCTCGCGCCAGCGCTCCAGCACCTCCAGCTCGAGCGCCGGGAGGGGCTGCTGAGGATCGATCTTGCGCGCTGGGAGCAGGGGGTTTTTCGAGCTGGCTGGCACGGCGCCTCATTCTGGCAGGCGCGCTGGAGCTAGCCCGTTCTCGCACCAGCCTCCTCTGGCTGTGGCCGGTGGAGCTCCCGTGCGGATCTCGATCGTCTGCTGACGTATGCGCGCACGCTCGAACGCCCAAGCACAGCAAGAATCAGCAGCAGCGCAAGGATGCTGGTTCCGTAGCCCAGTTTCACCGCGACGCCGTCAGCTGGTTCGACGACGACATCCACCGGACCGCTTCCAGCTGCGACGCGTTTGACGACCGCTTCTCCGTAGTAGCCATCGCCGACCCTTTCCAGGCCGCCGGATATGCGGACCAGATAGCCGCCGCCACCGACGTTCGTAAGGATTGGAGCAGGGCCCGGAGGGACGTTGAGGGTGGCCGCAATGCGTTCTCCGTGCACCGATCCGGGATCGAGGAACAGTGTGCGCGCCGGCTGGACGGCGATCTTCGGCGCGGACCCGTCCCGATACCCGCCGCCGTCGGCCCACGAGTGCGGCACTTCGGTCGTGCTGACCAACGCGTCAGCCCGCCGCGCGTATGAGTTCGCCAGCATCACGTTCGGTACGAACTCCTGCCACGCGCACAGTCCAACGCTCACGAGCGAGACCGCGATCAGCGCGACCTTGAGCGCCTGAGTCGTGGTGCGCCGCTCCGTCGTTCCGGCTCGCTGGAGCGCCAGCGCGGCGATCGCCACGAGTCCGGCGACGGAATAGAACAGATAGCTGCCCAGGCGGTAGGGGAACTGGATCTGGTTGAACGGATACGACACCACTTCCCAGAACGGCTCCAGCATGATCATCAAGAGGATCAGCGCCACCACGAACGCCATGGCCATCCAGGCGCGTCGCAGCCTGCGTTCACCGTGGCCTCGCGCCAGCAGCAGCGCGCCAGCGAGCAGGCTCCATCCAAGGAACCAGTCCGGGATCTGCACGAACAGCCCAGGTGTGCTCGACGCTCGCGGAACACTGCGCAACGGGTCCAAAAGCACGGCAGGCGTATTGAAGAAGCTCGTCGCAGACCAGCTCACCCCTGTGTGGTTGCTGATGAACACTTTGCCAGCGAATGCGAGGTCGGGAAAGAGAAACCAAGCATTCACCAGCACGCTAGCCGCCCCCAGTCCAAACAGCGAGGCGAGGCGACGGTAGGGCAGCGCGCGTGGGGCGCCCAGCGCCACCCACATCACCAGGGCCGCCAGCGCCGCCACGGTGGCTCCCCAAAGGAGCGTGATGTTGTGACTCCCGGACGCGATCGCCGTCGACACCACGAAGATCAAAACGGGCAGCGGCCGCCAGACGCTCGCGCGAACGAGGTGCAGGCCGCTGGCTATGAGCGGCGCGATCGCCGAGATCGCCATCAGCTCCGACCACGCCGAGCGTCCGTAGAGGTCCGTCACGTAATATGCGCTGGTGACCAACGCGAGCGCTGGCGCGTGGGCGCTCCAACTCCGTAGGCCGAGTTCTCGCCCGAGCCACAGCGTGCCGCCGTAGGCCCCTGCTATCGCCAGCGTCGTGATTCCTACGAAGGCCAGGACGATGTGGCCCGCGAGCAGTTCTCCAAGGCCGCCGGTCAATGTGTACAGCGTTCCGCCATAGAACGCGAACGTCGGGTACAGCACGCCGAGAAAGTTCGTATTGACGAAGTAGCTGGGGTGTCCATTTTGGACCAGCGCCTTCCCCGCCACCCACGCGAGCCATAGATGGTTCGTGAAGTCAGACGCAAAACCTGATTGTGTGAACAGCATCGGCGCTGCCACCAAGAGCGTCACGAGCGTCCCCGCGAGCACGTCGAGGATCGGCGCTCGGACGAGGAGCTGTCGGACCTGTCCTTTGCGCTTGGACTGAAGACTTTGTCTGCTATCTGGACTCACATTGTCCAGAGCATAAGCCTCTGCCCTGCCCCGTCAACGCGCTGACCACGCGCGGCCTGTACGTACGCGACGCTCAGCGCGCGTTGTCTCTGACTACCGCTCGCGCGTTGCGTTCAGCCCGTGTTTCAGCACGGGCTTCGCCGTCGTGTCGCTGGGTTCCCGGCGCGCAGCGCATCGACGTCCCGGCTCGTCTGCCGTGGATTGGAGACACTCCAATGGGCATGAGCGCCACGAGCGCTGGTCTTCCGGCATAGGCGCCATGCCCACGAAATTCGACGTGTATTGTCGATCGCATGGTGGTTACGCCGTGCTGAATGCTGTCTCTCTGCCCGTGAGCCCGTTTGACCAGGCGGGAACAAAGTCTCGGTACGGACGGGACGCAAAGGAGTGACTACGGTCACCACGCCCAGTCGAATCAGAATCGTCCGAGCATATCTCCGCGACATCCACTCCCCTGAGGGGGGTCTGATCGGCCAGGGGTTCCGCTTTGCGATGTCCGGCAGCCTCGTCGCGGTCGTGTATGTGTTGATCACGACCCTTCTTCACGACGTCTTTTCCGTGGGCTTCCAGCTCGCGTTGGCGATCGGATTCGTCACGAGTGTCTGTCTGCACTTCACGCTTCAGCGCCTCTTCGTATGGAAGCATCACGAGAGCTTCGCCCTGAGAGTGCATCATCAAGCCCTGCGATACACCCTTGTGTGCGTGACGCAGTACGGGATCACAGCTCTCTCCACCTCCCGCCTCCCGGCTCTATTCGGATTGCCCGTGGAGTTGGTCTACCTGATGACCATGATTGTTGTCGCGGGGGTCAACTTCATCGTCTTCCGGGGCCGTGTCTTCCATCCCGACCTCGGCCGCGAGAAGTGAGGCTCAGTTCTGGCCGCTAGGTCATGACGTCTCACCACAGTCGCCCGAAGCGTGACGCAATGTCATAGGAGTAGATGTACATCTGCATGGATTCGAAGCTATATGACGCTATCGGCTTGCCAAGGCCCGGGGGCAGCGAGCGGACATCGATGCCGTTTGGATTCACCAGCAGAAAAGTGTGGCGCCGCTGTGGCACGTACCAGGCTGGAACGTAGGACTGAAAACCGGGACAGAGGTTCGTGCCTTCAGGGTTCGAGCATTCCTCCACCGGCCTCAACAGCACCGCGTTGTGCGTGCTCCACGTCGTTCCCGACGCATCGCCGAAGTTGGTGTAGCCGACCTGCACGTGGTTTTCTTCGGCGATCCTCCTGACGATCTTTCCACTCTTTGCGCTCGCCTTGGTGATGTTGACGTAGTCGTCCGCCAGGCCCACGAGGCTGACGAGGAAGAACAGCGATGCGCCGGCCGCGATCGCCATGCGCACCGCCGTGCCCTTGCTCAGGAGTAGGGGAATGACCGCGCCGACCGCAAACAAAGTCGTCGCGTAGTAGGACTCATGGGTGGTCGTCGGGCCTTCGCCCGCGATCCAAAACGCACCACATGCAAATGCCGCGGAGCTGACCCAGTAGATGATGTGCAGCGGTCGGGCGAGCTCCATCGGCGTTCTCGACTTCGCCTCGCGCAGTCCGCTCCACAGGAACGTGACGGCAGTATGGAGTGCGACGACGATGAGCGTCAGCAGCGCCGCGGACATGACGACGTCGCTCACGAAACCCATCTCAGTGTGCAGCGTTCCGGGCGCTTCGGTGCGGAGATAGCCGTTGAAGAGCTTCTGGAGCCCTTTGAACAACAGTTCGGCGCGGGCTGGCAGTTCCGACAACGTCGCCACATGGACCGGTGCTGGCAGTAGTAGGAAGCCTTCCGCTTTCATGATGCTGCCAGTCAGCTTCTCGGCCGGGAACGCCACTGCTGCGGTCGTCAGAGCCGACACCGCCAGCACTCTGGAGCGACGATCTCGTTGCGCCGCCGCGAACACGCCGGCGAGCACCAGGGGGAAGACGCCGGTGATCGCCAGCAGCAGGTCCGAGGCGACGCACGTGCCCACGACTATGCCCAGGAGCGGAGGTGCCACGAACGTGATCGCTCGCCGCCTGCCCTCCGCGCGCGTCAGCCAGATCAGATACACCCCCATCAGGGCAGTGCATGGGTAGACGGTGTTGTGCGAGAGAGGAGCCATGAAGAACGCCAGTGCGATCGGTGAGGCGATCACGCAGAGCAGCACCGCCAGGATCGCCGCCCTGCGACCGGCCAGCTGCGCCACCGCCCATCCCACCATGAGCGACGTGAGGATGAACAAAGCCGTTGGAGCCAGTTCCCACAACTCGCGGTGCAGTGGCAGCTTTGCCGTGAGCAGCCCAAACCAAAGCGAGACCCATTGAGCGGATGACCCGATCAGGGTGTGGCCGCCGGACCCCGTGTCGACGAGGGTTTCCGGCATGACGTAGGCCGATCCTGTGCTCGGGCTCCAGCCTAGCGCGGTGACGTTGTGCTGCAGACGTACAACGAACAAGATCAGATAGCCGGCCGCGATGCCGAACGGGATCAGCCAGGGCAGGCCCGGAAGCGAGAGTTTGCGCGGGAACGCGCGAGCATCCCCGCTGGAGAGCGTCACCTGCACGGTGCCTGCGTCAGTCCCGCGCTCGGCCATGGCAAGAGGCGCCTCCTTCGCGCGGAGCGTCCACCGATCCGGTGCTCGGAACGAGTCTCGTCGGCTGAGCAGATACTCGCGATCTCATGGGAAGCGCGAGTCTAAACAGCGTTGCGCGTAAAGCAAGAACCTGCGCCCCACAGGAAACAGCGACTCGCTCCCAGAGGGGGTGTTTTGGCATGAAACCAACAAATCACGAGGGTGAAAAGTTGGAAACAATATCTCCCGTATTGGGTAGAGCACGCAGGTGACACGCGCTAGCGCGGCTGCGGTCCCAAGCGCGAGGCGATGTCGTAGGAATACACGTACATGCTGACCGGACCGAGCCTGTACACCGTGAGCGGCTTGCCGAGGCCGGTGGGAAGCCTGCTCACCCACGCTTCTTCCGAGTTCACCAACAGGAAGGTTCGTCGCTGCTGCGGCGCATACCAGGCTGGAGAGGTCATCATGTAGAACGGACACAGCCCCACGCCTTCGGGATTCGAACATTCCATCACCGAGCGCACCTTCAATGCGCCGGAGCTGTGCCAGGTCAAGGGCGGCGCCTCGCCGTAGCCGGCGTAGCCATAGTTCACGTGAGAGGCCACGGCCGCTCGTTCGATCGCGGGAGCCGTGCGAGCGTAGTTTCCTCCGAAGTCGAGAAAGTCGCCATTCAGCCTGATGAGACCCGCGGCGAACAGGATCGCGGCGCCGATGGGAATCAGCCAGCGCCCGATTGAGCCGCTCGAGAGCAGCAGCGGGACCACGGCGGCGACGGAGAAGATCACAGTGGCGTAGTAGGAGCTGTGCAGGTCGGTGTTGCCGCCCGTTTCCGCCGCGAGCCAGAACACGCCGCAGGCCGTTGCGGCGGATGCGACCCAGTAGATGACGTGCAGCGTGCGGGCCAACTGCCTCGGCGTCAGCGCGCTGCTCTGCAAGAAGCTCGACTGGATGAACTTCACGAGCGCGTATGTGCCGCTTGCGACCAACGTCAGCAGTGCGGCCGACATCACCACGTCGCTCACGAGGCCGACCGTCGAGTGCAGTTCGTCTGGCGTCGTCACGCCGAGAGCGCCGTTGAACAGGGTCTCCAGGCCTTTGAACAGGAACGCGGCCCGTTCGGGCAGTTCTGAGGACGGCGCCAGTCTCTCGGGCGCGACCAGAGTCAGGTAGCCGAGCGAGTGCATCGTCGCGGTCGTGATCTTCGCGACCGGAACGGCGACCGCGACGGTGACGAGCGATGAGAGCGCCACGATCCGCGAGCGGCGATCTCGTGCCAGCCCGGCCACGATCGCGCTCAGCGCAAGTGGGATCACAGCCGTCGCCGCGAGCAGCAGATCCGACGCGAGGCAGACTCCGACCAGGATGCCCGCGAGCGGTGGGACGGACAGCGTCACCAGGCGTCCGTGCGCGCGCGTGAGATGTATTAGATACGCACCCACCAGGGCTGTGGTGATGTAGGTGGTGTTGTGCGCGCCCATCGCCATGAAGAACGACAGCGCCGGTGGGGCGACGACGATGCACATGAGCACGGCGAGGATGGCTGCGCGTCGAATCGAGATCTGAGCGACCGACCAGCCGACGGTCAGGGCTGTCGCGGCCAGCGTCAGCGTCGGTACCACACTCCAGAACTCGCGGTGGAGCGGCAGTTTCGCGGTCAGCATGCCCAGCCAGAACATCGCCCATTGGCCCGATGAGGCGATCACGGTATGCCCGGCGGTGCCGTTCTGGGCGAGGCCTTCGAACAGGAGATAGTACGCGGAGTAGTCTGGATCCCACGTGATTTCGGCGAGGTTGTGCGGGAATCTGGCGATGAAAACCACCACATACGCGCCGGCGATCACGAGTGGGATCAACCACACGAGCGTCGCGCGGTCGCGCATCGCTTCGCGCGCCCACCTCTTGCCCTCCCAGCCGGCGGGAACGCCGGCTGGGCTCGCAACGCTCACCGGATCGGAGGCAAGAGTCACATCTGTCGTGCGATCGTTGCTCAGCCATCTCATGGATTCGAGTCTAAACAGCGCAGGACGCAATGCAAGAGGCCGGATGGATAATCGCCATTCAGGTGGATTTGCGCCGGTCTCGGCATCGAAACTACGTCGCTTGCGCAAGCAATAGAGTTAGAGACAATTTCACATTTATCTGTAAAAACACACTCTTTCGGCGAGATGAACGCCTACCATCCGAGTATGACCGACTGCAATCACAGCGTCGCCTATCTCTCCGCGGCCGCCGATCTCGCGTGGACGATCGAACCGGAGGATCTCGACGCGATGGTCCACGGGCTCGCCGCGCTGCGCGAGCGGGCAGGACGGCTTTTCATCCTCGGCGTGGGCGGCGGCGCCGGGCACGCGTCGCATGCGGTCAACGACTTCCGCAAGCTGTGCGCGATCGAGGCCTATGCCCCCACGGACAATGTCTCCGAGCTGACAGCGCGGACCAACGACGACGGTTGGGAGACGTCGTTCAGCGGGTGGCTCGAGGTCTCGAGGCTGTCCGAGCACGACGCGCTGCTCGTCTTCTCCGTCGGCGGCGGCTCGCGCGAGCACAACGTCTCCACCAACCTCGTGCGGGCGATGGAGGCCGCGCATGCGGTGGGCGCTTCCATATACGGGGTCGTCGGGGCTCCCGGCGGGACGTTGGCGGAGCTCGCCGACGTGGCCATCCGGATCGAACCGCCGGCCGCGCTGCGCACGCCCCTGGTCGAGTCCTTCCAGGCCGTCGTATGGCACGCCCTCGTGTCTCACCCAGAGCTCGCCGTCAAACAGGGTCACTGGGAGTCGCTCGCCGCTGACGCCAAGCCGTGAGCGACGGCTGGCGCATCGCACCCGAGACCGGCCCGCTCAGACTGATGTCTGAGGAGCCCCATAGGCTCGCAAACGGTGGCCGGGCGGCGGTGTTCCTGGATCGAGACGGCGTCATCAACGAGCTGATTCCCGATCCGCTCACCGGGAATGGCGAGTCGCCGCTGAGCATCGATGAGGTTCGCCTGCGGCCTGGGGTGGCGGCGGCCGCGGCTCGCCTGGCTCGAGCTGGCTACGCGCTCGTATGCGTATCCAACCAGCCTGCGGCGGCCAAGAGCACGGTGTCGGTGGATCAATTGCTCGCCATCCACGAGCGCGTGGTCGAGCTGCTGGCCGAGCAGGGCGTGCGGCTGGAGGCGTCCTATCTGTGTCCGCACCACCCAGAGGGAGTGGTCGCAGGTCTCTCCCGCGCATGCGCGTGTCGCAAGCCCGAGCCGGGGATGCTGTGCGAGGCCGCGTGCTCGCTCGGGCTCGATCTGGGCAGCTCGTGGATGGTGGGAGACACCAACGCGGATATCGCCGCTGGGGTGGGCGCTGGGTGCCGGACCCTGTTGGTGCGCAATCCCGATAGCGCTCACAAGCGTTTGCAGGCATTAAGCGCCGACGCGCTCGCCGCAAGTCTCTTGGAGGGCAGCTCGACGATAGTGGTGAAGTAGTCAGAGACATTCACATAGAAATGTTCTCGTTATGGTGCCCGCCAGCAGGGAGTCACCATGCTAGATCAGATCTCGACACGGATATTCGCCGACGGCGCCGACCTCGAGGGCATACTTGCCCTCGCGGCCGACCCGCGCATTTCGGGATTCACCACCAACCCAACGCTGATGCGCAAGGTCGGTCTCACCGACTACGCACGCTTCGCTCACGAACTGCTGGAGCGCGTAACTTCACACCCCATCTCATTCGAGGTTTTCGCCGACACGGCGGATGAGATGCGCCGCCAGGCTCACACAATCGCGTCGTGGGGGGAGAACGTCTACGTGAAGATTCCCGTCACCTCGACTACGGGCGAGTCGATGGCGTCGCTCGCACGCGATCTCTCCGAGGGCGGAGTGAAAGTGAACGTCACGGCGCTGTTCACCCCCGGGCAGGTCGAATTAATCGCCGTCGCCGTGGCGGACGGAGCCCCGTCATACATATCGGTGTTCGCAGGGCGCATAGCCGATGCCGGGGTCGATCCGATCCCGATCATCGCGCGTGCGCTGGAGATCATGGCGCAGGCTCCCCGCTCGGAGCTGATCTGGGCCTCGCCGCGGGAGATCCTCAACCTCGTGCAGGCCGACGAAGTCGGCTGCCACATCATTACCATCACCCACGACCTGCTCAAGAAGCTGGACGGCCTCGGCAAGGGTCTCGAGCAGTTCTCGCTCGAGACGGTGCAGATGTTCCACGCCGACGCTGCCGCCGCGGGCTTCACCCTCTAGTCGATGCGGCCGCATGCTCACCGCATCAGGGCCCGCCGGGCGGCGTGCCAGGAGCCGTCGTGAGGCGGGCGTGCATCACCGGCGGGGCCGGTTTCATCGGCAGCAACCTCGCCGACCGGCTGATCGACAGCGGCGTTGAGGTCGTGATCGTGGACAACTTCAGCACCGGTCGCCGCGAGTTCGTCGAACGGGCAGCCAGGGGCGGCGCGAGGATCGTCGAGGCCGACGTCCTCGACGGAGGCGCGCTCCAGGGCGCTTTCGAGGGCTGCGACTGGGTCTTCCACCTCCAGGCCAACGCAGATCTGCGCCGTGGGCTCGACCACCCGACACGCGACCTCGAACAGAACACGATCGCCACTTCGCGGGTGCTCGAGGCGATGCGGGCGCAGGGCGTGCGGCAGATCGTGTTCTCCTCGACCGGCTCGGTGTACGGCGAGCCGGAGATCTTCCCCACCCCGGAGGATGCGCCGTTCCCGACCCAGACCTCGCTCTACGCCGCGTCGAAGCTCGCTGGCGAGGGGCTGATCGCGGCCTACGCGACGGGCTTCGGCTTCACCGGCGTGATCTGCCGGTTCGTCTCGGTGCTCGGCGAGCGCTACACGCACGGGCACGTGTTCGACTTCTACCGCGCACTCAAGCGCGACCCCGGTCACCTGCGCGTGCTGGGCGACGGACGACAGGAGAAGTCCTACATGTACGTGGGGGACTGCATCGCGGCGATCCTGGCCGCGGTCGAGCGCCACGAAAACCAGGAGGGCGCGCACGTCTACAACCTCGGAACCGACGAAACGCTCGTGGTCGACGACTCGGTCGCGCTGATCGCCGAGCAACTCGGCCTCTCGCCTGAGATCGAGCACGCGGGCGGGCGCCGCGGGTGGGTCGGCGACAGCCCGCTCATCCGGCTCGACACGAGCCGCATCCGCAGCCTCGGGTGGCGTCCACGGCTGACCATCGAGCAGGCGATCGAGCGAACGCTGGATTGGTTCGACGCCAACGAGTACGCGTGGCTCGACTCCGAGCTCGAGGGCGTGCTGTCGGTCGGCTCGGAGCGAGCACGATGAGCGTCATCTTCAGCCGCGCCCCGCTGCGGATCTCGCTCGGAGGCGGCGGCACGGACCTCCCGTCCTACTACCGCGAGCACGGCGGCTTCCTCGTCTCGGGCGCGATCGACAAGTACGCCTACATGCTCACCCACACCACCTTCCAGCGTCGCTACCGGATGAAGTACACCGAGCTGGAGGAGGTCGAGGAGATCGGCCAGATCCGCCATCCGATCCTGCGCGAGAGCCTGCTGCGCCACTGGCCCGGCAGCCCGCTCGAGATCGCCTCCGTCGCCGACGTTCCCGCGGGGACCGGCATGGGCTCCTCGGGCGCCTACACCGTCGCCCTGCTGAAGGGGCTCGCGCGCGCACGCTGCACCGCGATCACGCCCGGCGACCTCGCCGAGGCGGCGTGCGAGATCGAGATCGACGTGCTCGGCGAGCCCGTCGGCAAGCAGGACCCCTACGTCGCCGCCCATGGCGGCATCTGCGCGTACACGTTCAACCCCGACGGCAGCGTGGACGTGGAGCCGCTCGAGCTCGAAGCGACGACGCTCAGGCGGATGCGCGACCAGCTGCTGCTGTTCTACACCGGCGAGGCGCGCTCCGCGTCGCACATGCTCGCCGACCAGGACACGCGTTCCAAGGCGGGCGACGAGCAGATGCTGGCGAACCTGCACCGCACGAAGGAGCTCGGAAGGGAAAGCCACGAGCTGCTCAGCGCCGGGCGCCTGGAGGAGTACGCCGAGCTGATGCACGAGCACTGGGAGCACAAGCGCCAGCGCTCGCCCGGGATGAGCGATGGGCGCATCGACATGCTGTATGAGATCGCTCGGCGCACAGGCGCCATCGGCGGCAAGCTCGTCGGCGCGGGTGGCGGCGGCTTCCTGCTCGTGTACACGCTGCGACCCGAGGAGACGAGGCAGGCGATGGCCGAGGAGAACGCGCCCGAGCTCGCGTTCGACTTCGAGTTCAGCGGCGCGTACGCGAGCGAGACGCATGAGTAGACGCGGTTTGAAGGTCGCGGTGCTGGGTTGTGGGCAGATCGGCGCCAAGCGGGCGCAGGCGCTCGGAGCGCACGACGAGCTCGTCGGCTGCTGCGATCTGAACGGCGCCGCAGCCGCGGAGCTGGCGGCGCGCCACGGCGCGCGAGCGTGCCCCACGCCGCGCGAGCTGCTGGAGCTCGACCCCGAGGTCGTGGTCGTCGCCACCGTCCACGATCAGCTCGCGGGGCTCGTCGAGCAGGCGCTCGCGGCGGGGGCGCACGTGCTGGTGGAGAAGCCCGCCGGTATCTCGAGCGCTCAGATCGAGCGGCTGATCGAGTGCGAGCGCGCCAGCGGGCGGCTGGTGAAGGTCGGCTTCAACCACCGCTTCCACCCCGGGATCGCACGCGCCGTGCAGGAGGTCCACAGCGGGCGCCACGGCGAGCTGATGCACGTGCGCGCACGCTACGGCCACGGCGGACGCCCCGGGTATGACCGCGAGTGGCGCGCCGACCCGGCGCGCTCGGGCGGTGGCGAGCTGATCGACCAGGGCATGCACCTGCTCGACATCGGCAACTGGCTCGCCGGCCCGCTGCCGGTGCACTCCGCGTTGCTGCGCACCCAGTTCTGGGACACAGAGGTCGAGGACAACGCCGCGCTGATGCTCGGCGAGGGCGGCGCGCGCACAGCCCCGTGGGCGATGCTGCACGTCGAGCTGGACCGAGTGGAAGAACATGTTCTCACTCGAGATCTACTGTCACACCGCGAAGATCCAGGTCGATGGGCTCGTGCGCTCCTACGGAGCGCAGCGACTGCGGATCTACACCATGGGCCCAGAGCTCGGGCCCCCGGCGCTCGAGCAGGTCGACTATCCCGTCGAGGACGGGTCGTGGGTCGCCGAATGGGAGCACTTCGCCGAGGCGATCGCCGTCGGCGACGGGCGGCCGCTGCTCGGCGACCTGCGATCCGCGCACGACGCCTGGGAGCAGGTCGAGGCCGCATACGAGGCCGGCGGCTACGCGAGCATGCGCACATCGGCGACGCTCGGATAGGGCAGAGCGAGCGAGGTGAACACCATCGACGCATCCGCAGCGACGCCGATCGGCGTCATCGGCCTGTGGCACCTGGGCAGCGTGATCGCCGCATGTCTCGCCGGCGCCGGCAACCGCGTGATCGGCATCGACCCCGACCCGGCGGTCGTCGCAGGACTTAGCGCCGGTCGCCCGCCGATATCCGAGCCGGGACTCGAGGAGTTGATCGCCGAGAACGCCCAGCGCCTGAGCTTCGCCAGCGACCCGCACGCGCTCGCGCAGGCGCATTGCGCATGGCTGACGTTCGACACGCCCGTCGACGACGACGACTCAGCCGACGTCGAGTGGGTGCTCGCACAGGCGGTCGAGCTGCTCGCGGGCCTGCCCCACGGCGCGCTCGTGAACGTCTCCTCGCAGCTGCCCGTCGGAAGCATCGCGACGCTGCAGCGGCGCTGCGACGCAGCGCGCCCGGATGCTCACCTGCGCTTCGCCTGCGTACCGGAGAACCTGCGCCTCGGTCGCGCCCTGGACTCCTTCCGCGAGCCCGACCGGATCGTCGCCGGAGTGAGCAGCGAGGCCGACCGCGCCGAGCTGGCCGAGCTGCTCGCCCCGTTCAGCTCCGAGGTGCAGTGGATGCGCGTCGAGTCCGCGGAGATGACGAAGCACGCGCTCAACGGTTTCCTCGCCACGTCGGTCGCGTTCATCAACGAGATCGCCGCGATCTGCGAGTCCGTGGGCGCCGACGCTGAGGAGGTCTCGCGCGGGCTGAAGAGCGAGCGGCGCATCGGACCGCGCGCATACCTCGGACCGGGCGACGCGTTCGCCGGCGGCACGCTCGCGCGCGACATCGGCTTCCTCCGTGCCGTGGCCAAACGCGAAGGGCTGCCCGCGCACGTGTTCGCGGGCGTCGCCGACGGCAACGCCGCCCACAAGCACTGGACCCGCCGCAAGCTCCTGCAGCTGCTCGGCGACGCCGACGCCCCCGAGCAGGACGCGCTGCTGGGCCGGCGCGTGGCGATCTGGGGTCTGACGTACAAGCCCGGCACCGACACCCTGCGCCGCTCCAGCGCGATCGAGCTGTGTCGCTGGCTGGTCTCGGTCGGCGCGACCGTGCGCGCCCACGATCCCGCCGTGAGCGCGCTTCCATCGGACCTCGCCATGAAGGTGGAGCTTTCCCCGACCGCGCTCGACGCGGTGGAGGAGGCCGACGTGCTCGTCGTGTGCACCCCCTGGCCGGACTATCTCCGTGTGCCGGTCGAGGAGACGCTCTCAGCGCTCGCGGCCCGACAGGTGATCGACGCGGCGGGAGCGCTGAGGGAGACTCTGGGCGGCCGCCGGGACGTTCGCTACATGCGCGTCGGCTCGCCTTCGGAGATCCGTGCGAGCCCGCAGACCGGCGAGACGCTCGCGGGGGAGGCGCAGCGATGAGCGCAGATTTGAGCGGGCGCACCGCGCTGATCACCGGCGCCAGTCACGGGCTCGGGTTGGAGATCGCTCGCGCCTACCTCGACGCTGGGGCTGCCGGGATCGTCATCTGCGGGCGCGACCAGGACGCCCTCGAGCTTGCGCTCGCAGAGCTGAAGGAGCGCGCCGCGCCCGACCAGAAGGTGCTCGGCGAGCCCGCCGACGTATCCCAGCCGCACGACGTCGAGCGGCTCGTGGAGCTCGCGCTCGCGGGCCTCGGAGAGGTCACGATCCTCGTCTCCAACGCCGGCGTATACGGACCCAAGGGCACGATCGAGGAGGCGGACTGGGCGCAGTGGACGCGCGCGATCGAGATCAACCTGCTCGGCTCCGTGCTGCCCGCACGCGCCCTTGTGCCGCACTTCAGCGAGCGCGGCTACGGCAAGGTCGTCCAACTCTCCGGCGGCGGCGCCACCGGCCCGCTGCCCGGGCTCAGCGCCTACGCGGCCTCCAAGGCGGCGGTCGTGCGTTTCGCCGAGACGCTCGCCGAAGAGCTGCGCGAGCGCCACGTCGACGTCAACTCGATCGCGCCCGGCGCGCTCAACACGCGCATGCTCGACGAGGTGCTCAGCGCCGGAGCGCAGCGCGTCGGCGAGGACTTCTACCGTCGCGCGCTCGAGCAGCAGCGAAGCGGTGGCGTGCCGCTGCGCAGGGGCGCCGAGTTGGCGGTCTTCCTCGGCTCCGCAGCCAGCGACGGCATCACCGGCAAGCTGCTGAGCGCCGTCTGGGATCCATGGGTGGATCTCCCACGCCACCTCGCGGACCTCGCGTCGGACGTCTACACGCTGCGCCGCATCGTGCCCGGCGATCGGGGACTCGATTGGGGAGAGGTGTGAGGTGCCGCCAACCGAGATGCCCCCGGTGTGCATCCTCGCGGGTGGACGCGGCACGCGTCTGGGCGAGCGCGCGGGCGATCTGCCCAAGCCGCTCGTCGAGGTCGCCGGCGAGCCGTTTCTGATCCACCAGCTGCGTCTGCTCGCGGCGCACCGCGTCCGTGAGGTCGTCCTGTGCGTGGGCTATCGCGGCGAGACGATCGAGTCGCGCATCGGCGCGGAGCGCTTCGGAATCGACATCGCCTACAGCTACGACAGCCCTGCCCTGGATGGCACGCTCGGCGCGATCCGGCGCGCGCTGGCGCTTTTGGGTGAGCGCTTTCTGGTTCTGTATGGAGACACCTATCTGCGCGTGGACTACCAGGCGGCAGATCGAGCTTGGCGCGACAGCGGGCTCGCGGGGCTGATGGTGGTGTTGCGCAACGAGGGCCGATGGGACACGTCGAACGTCCGCTACGAGCGGGGCCGCGTGATCGCCCACGACAAGCTCGCTCCCAGCCCGGACATGCGCTGGATCGACTACGGCCTGGGAGGACTCACCACGGCGGCGCTCGATGTCGTGGAGGACGCCGAGCGCGACCTATCGACTCTCTACCGCGAGCTCGCTCGGCGTGGGGAGCTGTGCGGATACGAGGCTGAGGAGCGCTTCTATGAGGTCGGCACGCCGAGCGCCCTGGAGGAGACGGAGCGGTTCCTGCGCAAGAGCGGCGAAACTCAGGCGGCGCGCCGCGCATAGACGCCGCGCCGCATCGCAAGCGAGTGGCGCAGGTCGATCGTGTGGTCGAGCGCCTCCGCAGGCGGAAGCGCAAGGCGCGGTCGCGAGCCTCCAGTGCGCCAGCCGGCAAGCCGCCCGCGCAGTGCCAGCAGATCTCGGGAGATCCACATGTCGCCGCACACCACGATCAGCTCGGTGAGCAGCGCGCGGGGGGCGGTCGAGCCGCGCAGCAGGCCGTAGCGGCGCAGCATGTACCCACGCCCATATCCCGCCTGCCGGCGCTGCCACGCGGAGCGGTATCCGTGTGTGGCGGAGCCGATGTGGATTCCCACCGCATCCGGTTCGGCCACCGAGCGCCAGCCCGCGACGCGCAGCCTGACCGCCAGATCGAAGTCCTCCATGTAGGCGACGATCGTCTCGTCCAGTCCGCCGAGTTCCTTCCACGCCGATCGCCGGTAGAGCCCCGCCGATCCTCCCGCTCCGAGGAACACGGGCTCCGTGTCGTGCGCACGCGCCGCAGGCAGTCCCTGCAGACGTGGAAAGCCCGCGAGGATCGGATCGGCGGCGAAGCCCATGCCGTCGATCAACTCCTCGCCCGGTTTCAGCATCAGCGACCCAACCGAGCCCACGCCCGGATCATCTTCCAGGCGACGGACCAGCCGCTCGAGGAAGTCCGGGCGACAGTCGACGTCGTTGTTCAGCAGCAGCACCGCTTCGCCCGAGCCCGCCGCGACGCCGCGATTGCACGCCACCGGGAAGCCGAGGTTCTCGTCGATCTCCACCACCTGCACCGAAGGCCACTCCGCGCGCAGACGCGCCCGCGTGTCGTCGGTCGAACCGTTGTCCACGACGATCACGTGATGCGCGGCGGTCTGCGCCTGCAGGTGGCGCAGGCAGCTCTCGGCGAGCTCGAAGCGGTTGTACGCGAGCATCACCACGTCGATCGACATTGACATGGGGGCACTGTAGTCACTGCACTCAGGGTTCGCCACTAGTCGGAAACGAAAAAGAGAACAAATCACAACAAATCATGCGGGCTATTCAGCTCGCAACGGTTGTGAGGAAATCGCTCTACACGCCACTGGTAGCTTCCGTCGCATGCTGCTGCCGAGGACAAGCCTCACCACGCGCACGTCCTGCCGGGTTTGCGGATCCTCAGCGCTGGTGCCGGTGCTTTCCCTGGGCGATCAATACATCGCGGGAGCCTTCGCCGAGCCAGGGGGCGAGGAGCCGGTGTCGCGGCGCATCCCGCTCGATCTCGTCCGGTGTGACATGACCAGTAACGAGGAGGGCTGCGGTCTGGTGCAGCTGCGTCACACCGTTCCGGGGGCGATTCTCTACCGCTCCTATTGGTACCGCAGCGGCGTCAACCGGACGATGACCGGCAACCTGCACGAGATCGCCGCGCAGGCTGAGGAGATGGCTGGCCTGCACCCCGGCGACCTGGTCATCGACATCGGCTGCAACGACGGCACGCTGCTCGACGGATATCGCGCGTCCGACCTGAAGTACCTCGGTTTCGACCCGTCCGACGTCGGTCGCTACGCGGTCGCGAAGGGGTACGACGTGGTGCGGGACTTCTACTCGTATGAGCACCTGCGCCAACGGCATGTGGATCGCAAGGCGCGGATCGTCACCAGTATCGCGATGTTCTACGACCTGGAGTATCCACGGGCGTTCGTCGAAGGCGTCGCACGGGCGCTGGCCGACGACGGCGTGTGGGTGATGGAGCTCCATTACCTGCCGTCGATGCTGGAGATGAACCAGTTCGACGCGATCGTGCACGAGCACCTCGAGTACTACTCGCTGGCCGTGATCGAGCGCCTGCTCGGCGAAGCCGGCCTGCGCGTGGTGCGGGCATCGCTGAACGACATCAACGGAGGCTCGGTGCGCCTGTTCATCCGCAACGCTGCGCGCTTCGCGCCGGAGGGTGAGGATGCCGAGACGCTTCAGCAGTTGCGCGTGAAGGAGTTCGAGATGGCGCTCGACGCGCCGGAGCCATACGAGCGCTTCGCGGCCGCGACCGAACGGGTGCGTACGGATCTGGCGAACGTGTGCAGGGGGCTGGTCGAGGAAGGCAAGACGATTCACATCTACGGCGCGTCCACGAAGGGGAACACGATCCTGCAGTACGTGGGGATCGATCGCTCACTCGTCCCGTTCGCGGCCGATCGCAATCCCGACAAGCACGGCTCGGAGACGATCGGCACGAAAATCCCCATCATCAGCGAGGAGCGCTCACGCGAGCTGCAGCCCGACTATTACCTCGCTCTGCCATGGCACTTCCTGGACGAGTTCTTGGATCGAGAGCGCGAGTTCCTCGAGCGCGGAGGTCAATTCATCGTGCCGATGCCGCAGGTGCGCATCGTGTCGAACACGCGCGAGGTGGAGCTCGTTTCGCAGGCGGATTCATAAACGCGTGTCGGGGCTGCGCCCATGACGATGCGCGTCGGAATACTGAGCACCTGGAACACTCGCTGCGGGATCGCGGAGTACTCACGTCACCTCGCCGACGCGCTGCGTCGAACGGGGGACGTCGAGGTGATCGTGTTCGGCTCACGTAATTTCGGTGAGCGAGCTCTGTCTTCGCCGGAGGACTGGGTCGAGGAGGCCTTCGACGTGCAGATCTGGCATCCCCAGCATCGCTTCGATCTCGACATCGAGACGATCCTGCAGCACGATCTGGACGTCCTGCACGTTCAATACAGCAACCTCTTCTACGACCGCGGACGTCTGATTGAGCTGCTGCGCCGCTTCCCCGGTGTCACCGCTCTCACCTATCACGACAAGGGCGGCGCCCTCTCCTTTCCACACCAGCTCCCCGATCTCCTCTACGCCCATCGCGAGGATGTGGGAGTCGGCGCGCGCCGACTGATTCCCCAGGGGATCGACCTGCGCAGGCCGGTGGTGAAGACTTTCGGTCTGGGCCGCTCGCGCCTGGACATCATCGCAGCTGTGTGCGAGCGGAACGACTGGGACTTCCAGCACAGCTTCGGCGAGGATCGCTGGCTGGAGAGCGAGGAGCTGTTTGCGTGGCTGCGCGACTCGGACGCGATCGTGCTCTGGTATGACGAGGACCATCGCTCCGGCGGGAGCGCAGGTGCGCCGCTTGCTATCGGAACGCGCCGGCCGGTATTCGTCAATGACACGGAGTGGTTTCGAGACCTGCCCGAGCGCACGTCCAATCTGCGCAAGCTGCACACTCCAGAGGAGCTCGAATTGGCCATGCGGGAGGCTCTCGGCAATCCCTACGCCGAGCGTCGCACGTGGGACGGCGTGGCGCAGACGCTGCTCACGGACTTCACCGAGCGGATGAGTCGAGGTCGCGTGCGTGTGCCCAGGAGCGAGGACGCCATGCGCAGTCGCGTGTTCGTGACGCTCGACCACAAGCCTCTGAGGCGTGTCCTGCGTCAGGCCAAGGCGCACGCGCCCGGCGTGTGAAGCGGGTAGGGTGGCCGTAGGCGCGGAGGCAGAGGATCTGCTCGACACCCCCGCGGCCGGGCAGGCGGCGATTCGCGGTGGTGCGCTGAGGATCGGTGGCTATGTGGTCGGCGTGGCGGCGAGCGTCGTCTCCTCCGCGCTGTTGCTTCGCCATCTCGGCGTCGAGGCGACGGGCAGGTACATCACCGTGCTGTCGCTCGTCACCCTGGCCGGGGGAGTCACCGATGGAGGGCTCGCCGCGATCGGCGTGCGTGAACTGAGCACGCTGCGGCCCGCTCTCGCACGAAGGTTCTTTCGCGGCCTCGCCGGTCTGCGACTGGTGTTCATCTCCGCTGGGGTTCTGTTCGCCGTGGCGTTCGCGATTCTCACCGGCTACTCCACGACGCTGGTGCTCGGCACGCTGCTCGCTGGCATCGGCTTCGCGCTGGGTACGCAGCTGACTACGTATACGTTGCCGCTGCAGGCCGAACTGCGCCTCGAGTGGGTGACGGCTCTGGAAGTGCTGCGCGGGTTGGGCACGGCAGGCGCGATCGTCGTGCTGGTGGTGTTGAACCTGCCGTTGCTTGCCTTCTGGGGCACCACGATCCCCGCGGGGATCGTCGCGATCGGACTGGCGGCGGTGCTGATCCGGCGCTCGATGCCACTGCTCCCCAGGGTCGATCGCACAGTGTGGAGGCCGCTCGTGCGCCGCACGCTGCCCTACTCGTTCGCAACTGCTGTCGGTGTCGTGTACTTCCGTATCGCGATCCTGATCATGTCTCACGTCGCCAGTCCGCAGCAGACTGGTTACTACAGCGCGTCGTTTCGCATCATCGAAGTCCTGTTCGTCGTGCCGGTGCTGCTCGTCGGCTCCACGCTTCCGATCTTCGCGAGAGCGGCTCGCGACGATCGAGAGCGCCTCGATTACGCGCTCGGTCGTACCTTCGAAGCCTGTGGCCTGATGGGGCTTGCGACGGGACTGGCCCTCGTCACCGGCGCTCATTTCATCATCAGCGTGGTCGCCGGACCCCATTTCGCGCCCTCGATTGCAGTCCTGCGCATCCAGGGGTTCGCGCTGATCGCCACTTTCGTAGGGGCGTCGCTGAGTTACAGTCTGCTCAGCCTCGGGCGCTACCGCGAGGTTCTGTCGGTCAACCTCGCCGTGCTCGTGCTCAGCAGCGTGTTCACCTGGGTGTTGGCATCGAGCCATGGCGCGCTGGGAGCAGCAACCGCCACGACCGCCGTGGAGGTGCTTTACGCGGCGATGCTTGCCGTCGCCGTGTGGCGCGCGGGCACACGCCCGCGGCTGTCGAGAAGACGGACCTCGGGAGCTGTGCTCGCGGCGCTCCTGGGGGCGCTCGTCCTGGTCCCGGCGGGGCTACCTGATGTAGCTCGACCATTGCTGGCGGAGATCGTCTATTGCGTGGCGCTGCTCGTGCTTGGAGCGGTCCCCGCCGAGCTGCTGGAGCAGACGCCCGGTTTGCGCCGTCTGAAGGCGCGATGAGCGCTCAGGCATCGGGTGTCGCCATCCAGTTGACGACTCGGTTCGCGCGCGCGAACTCGGAGCGTGTGGCCGGACCCTCGCCAGTCAACGCGAAGATGCGATAGCCGAACTCGGTGAGCAGATCCCACGGCGCTGCGTGGTCGCCTGGGTACATCGATGCGGCGTCGAGGACGTGCTCGAAGATCACGATCGGTCGCGCTCGCGCGAGCAGCGAGCGGCTGCCTTCCAGCACGG
The DNA here is from genome assembly GCA_963813055.1 of uncultured Solirubrobacteraceae bacterium. Taxonomy (GTDB): domain Bacteria; phylum Actinomycetota; class Thermoleophilia; order Solirubrobacterales; family Solirubrobacteraceae; genus Palsa-744. The sequence goes on along the minus strand of CAWEXM010000001.1, from coordinate 302,290 downwards.
CCAGCTCGGCGCCCTCGACATCGATCTTGATCAGGTTCGGCGTCAGCTCCCCGACCTCGTCATCGAGCGTGGAGACCTCCACGTCGATGAACACGGGCGCGCCTTGGGCGTCGCTCACGGTCGGATACCTGTGCAGTCCGCTCCAGCCGTCCAGGCTAGTGAAGTGACAGAAGCTCGTGACCTCTTTGCGATCCGCTATCGCCATCGCGCGACAGTCGACATTCGGAAACTCACGCGCTATCTCGGCGGCAAGCGCCGGGATCGGCTCGAATGCCAGGTGTCGTCCATGCGGAGCGATCCGTGTGGCATCGCGCAGAACCTGCCCTCGATTTGCTCCCACATCCACATATGTTCCATCGCTGGGCAGCGCGGTAGCCAAAATCGCGCCCATCGAGACGTCTTCACGAAGCGCCTCGCGCGCTTCCGCGTCGATCGCGCCCAGGATGTGAGTGCTCTTGGTGCGCAGCGCGATGCCCCATAGCGCCCGTTTGTAAAACGACATGACGCGATCGTATCCACACCGGATTCGCGCGCATCGAGGGGCACGCGGCGTCGAGGAGAAGTTCGACATTATCCTGCGGAATCTCCCAGCGGCTCCGGGGCTGGGGCTCGCTCTCGCGCCGGTGACTCCGCCTGGAATGTTTCTCACCGCGTTAATACCCAAGCAAGAAACATCCGCGCGCGGCAAGTGTCGTGCCGTGTATCCAATCGCGCCCGTGTCTCCTGGCATACAGCGAGTCCTCGGATGAACGCTGTCCAAGCGTATCGCGGGCGTTTGCCCCCCGATCGCTCGCGCGGGACACTACGACGCTCAAACGGCAAACGCGAAGCGAGGGAGTGCATGAGTCCAGAGATGGCGGTCGAGCAGCGGATGTCCTCGGAGGACGCCGAGCTGCTCCGCGACAAGCAGATCATCGTCGTGATGCCGGCCTACAACGCTGCGCAGACGCTCGCCTTAACCTGGCGCGACATCCCGGCCGAATGGGTGACGAGCGTGATCCTCGTCGACGACGCCTCGCATGACGAGACGGTCTCGGTGGCAAGGGCGCTCTCGCTCGAGATCATTCACCACCATCACAACGTCGGCTACGGCGGCAATCAGAAGACGTGTTACACGGCTGCGTTGCGCGGCGATGTCGACGTGGTAGTCATGCTCCACCCCGATGGCCAATATGACCCCAGCCTGCTGCCCTCCCTGGTGCGCCCTATTCTGCGCGGCGAGGCAGACATGGTCCTCGGCTCGAGATTCCTCGACCCCGGGGGCGCCCGAGCAGGTGGGATGCCGCTCTACAAGTACGTATCCAACCGCTTTCTGACCTCCGTCGAGAGCTGGGTGCTCGGCCAGTCCTTCAGTGAGCTGCACACGGGCTATCGCGCGTACAGCCGGAGGTTCCTCGAAACCATTCCCTTCTTGCGCAATGCCGATGACTTCGTCTTCGACACGCAGGTGATCGCGCAGGCGATTCACTGCCAGCAGCGGATAGTGGAGGTGCCGGTCGCGACGAAGTACTTCCCCGAGGCCTCCTCCGCATCGGTCGAGCAGAGCCTCGTGTACGGAATCAAGACCCTCGTCACCGTCGCGCGGCTCGCGCTGCATAGGCGCAGGATCTGGCGCTCGCGGCTGTTCAGCGATTGAGAACAGGCTCTGACCGCGGGTGCCGTGCGTTGTAGTGCAGCAGGTAGGCGCCGCCTGCCACGAACGGCACGAAGGTGACCATGTGCAGCACAAGCGCGTAGGACAGCGCGGGGGAGTGCGCCACCCCGTAGGCGCGCAGCGCGATCAGCACCGCACCCTCGAACACGCCGACGGCGGCGGGCGGGGAGGGCAGGATCATGCTCAGTCCGGTCGCCACTGTGATCAGCACGCCTGAGGCATATGACAGATGGAGGTGAAAGGCGACCGTCACGATGTATCCGTATGCCGCGGTCAGCAGCCACGACGCGATCGTCCACACGAAAGCCTCGAGCGCGAGTCGCGCATGACGTAGCCCGCTGAGGCCGTGCGTGAGCTCGGAGACCGTGCGCTCCAGGCGATCGCCGGAGAACAGCGGCACTCTACTCAGAGGCCTCAAAAGCACGCGCAGCGGGCGGTCGCCGAAGACCGCGAGCACCATCGCGGCGGCGGCGATCGCCACCGCGAGCGCGATCGCCGCGATCGACGCCGCGCCAAACCAGCTGACGTGCGGGAGCCAGGGCTTGGCCACGAAGAAGATCACGAGAATCGCAAACACGTCATACAGACGCTCGAGCACGACCGTTCCGATGATCTCCACGGGGGCCGTGGTGCTGCGTTGGGTGAGCACCAGCACGCGTGCCGCTTCGCCGGCGCGCGCGGGCAGGATGTTGTTGTAGAGATAGCCCACCACCATCGAGTTCGCCACCACGCTCAGAGGAGGGCGGCGCTCATGCGCGAACAGCGAGCGCCACCGCGCGGCCCGTGTGAGGGTGCTGAGAGCGAAGACGAGAAGCGCTGCGAGCAGCCACCAGAAGTCGCTCATCCGCAGCGCCCGCCACGCCAGCGTGAGGTTGATGTTGCTGAACGCCACGTAGGAGAACGCGAGCGTCACGAGGACCGTCACCGTGTTGATGAGCACACGAGGGCGCCTGAATCGCCTGCGCGGCAGAGGCAGCGTCTCCTTCGCTGCGAGCACTGCGGTTGGCTCCCTGTTCTGGACCAGTTGTTCGTCCATGAGCGTGGCCTCAAGCTAGACGATGGCCGGCGTTCGGGCCACTCGTCGATCGTGGCGATGGCCGGCGATCACGCCGGTGGGGACCGCTTATCGCGGTGCGACCTACGATGCTGTGGTGAGCATCCTCATCAGCCAGATATGAGGCTTCGTCTCTATCACCACCCCGACGGGGCTCGAGTGGCATATCGCGAGCTCGGCGCCGGGCCCGCATTGGCGTTGCTGCACTCCGGTCTGCTCTCACACAAGGAGTGGGAGCCGGCGGTCGAGCGGCTGACGGATCGCTTCCGTGTCGTGCTCCCCGACCTGCCGCTGCACGGCGACTCCGAGGACCGTCCACGTCACCCCTACACGCCCGACTGGTTCGCAGAGGTGCTCGGCGGCTTCGCCTCCGAGGTGCTGGGCCCCAGGCCGTTGATAGCCGGTCACGGCGCCGGGGCGGAGATCGCCCTGCGCGCGGTCATGACTGCCCGGCTGAGACCCGCTCGACTGGTGCTGATGCCCAACCGCCTGCACGGGCCGTCGGTGGGCGCAGGGGCGCGGCTCGCCTGGCGACTCGCGGCGCGAGGGGCCGCCGTTCCGGGGTTCGATCGCCTGCTCTCCCATGGCACTCGCCTCGTGTTCACGCCCGAGCGCGGCCTGCGTCTCTCCGCACGCGCCGACCCCGCCGCCGCGGATCTCTTTCGCCATGCCTTCGCCGACGTTTCCGGGAACTCCAGCCTTGCGCGTTCGTGGGCGAAGTGCGCCCGCGCGTGGCCGCTGAGCCCGCAACGGCACCTGCTCGAGCTCTATCCGCGCCTGGACATGCCCGTGCTGCTGTTGTGGGCCGACGAAGACCGTCTGCACCCGATCCTCGCGGCCGAAGAGGCGCTCGCGCTCCTGCCCCAAGGCCAACTGCGCGTGCTGGAGAACACCGGCTTTCTGATGGCCTACGACGACCCGGTGGGTCTCGCCCGAGAGCTCGTGGCCTTCTGCGGGTAGGGTTCTGCGCGCCAAGTCCGTGTCACGAGGAGACCAAATGCCATCCGAGCAGCAGCTGTGGGGCGCAGAGACAACCAAGGCCGTCGAGAACTTCCCGATCTCCGGCGAGACCGTGCCCGTGTCGGTGATCCATTGGCTCGCGCGCGTCAAGGGCGCCGCCGCCGTCGTCAACGGCGAGCTCGGCCTGCTCTCCAAGCGCAGCGCCACGCGCATCGACAAGGCCGCTGGCGAGATCGCAGCGGGCAGGCACGACCGCCAGTTTCCGATCGACGTGTTCCAGACCGGCTCTGGAACCTCGTCCAACATGAACGCCAACGAGGTGATCGCCAAGCTCGCGGGCGAGGCCGTCCACCCCAACGACCACGTCAACATGGGCCAGTCCTCCAACGACGTGTTCCCATCCGCGGTGCACCTCGCGGCGCTCGACGTCGCCCACAACGAGCTGCTGCCCGCGCTCAAACAGCTGGAGCGCTCGTTCGCAAAGAAGGCCAAGAGCTTCACCAACGTCGTCAAGGCCGGACGCACCCACCTGATGGACGCCGTTCCGGTCACCGTCGGGCAGGAGTTCGCCGGCTACGCCGCGCAGATGGCGCTCGGACAGGAGCGCGTCCAGGCCGCACTCGTCCACGTCGGGCAGATCCCGCTCGGCGGCACCGCCACCGGGACGGGCCTCAACACCCATCCGAAGTTCGCCGAGAAGGTGCGTGCGCGCCTGAAGCGGGAATCGGGTCTCAAACAGATCGCCGCGCCGCGCGACCCGTTCGAGGCGCAGGCCAACCGCGACGCGCTCGTGGAGCTCTCCGGGGCGCTGAAGGTCATCGCCGTGTCGCTCACCAAGATCGCTGGCGATCTCGCGCTGATGGGCTCCGGGCCCCGCGCCGGGATCGGCGAGCTGTTCCTGCCCGAGCTGCAGAAGGGCTCCTCGATCATGCCCGGCAAGGTCAACCCGGTGATCCCGGAGGTCGTGCTGCAGGTCTCCGCGCAGGTGATCGGCAACGACACCGCGATCACCGTCGGGGGCATGCAGGGCCAGTTCGAGCTCAATGTGCGAATTCCCCTGATCGCGCGCAACCTGCTGCAGTCGCTGGGCCTGCTGTCCGCCGCCGCACGCGTGTTCGCCGAGAAGTGCGTCGATGGGATTCAGATCAACAGGGCGGGCGTGGACGCTTCCGCCGGTTCGACGCTGGCCGTCGCCACCGCGCTGAACGGCGCGATCGGCTACGACAAGGCCACGGTGATCGTCAAAAAGGCCACCGAGTCCGGGCGTCCCCTGCGTGAGGTCGCGCTCGAGGAGGGCGTCGACGCGAAGCTGTACGACCAGACGATCGATCTGCGCAAGATCGCGCGAGGGAATCAGCTCTAGCGACGCTCAGGCCCTGCGCGGTCCGCGGCAGACCGCGATCAGGTCGGCCGCCTCCGCGACCGGCTCCTCGGCGAGAAAGAAGTCGTCCGTGGTGATGGCCTGCGCGAGCGGGTGTGGGTCGGCACGCCATCTCGACAGCATCAGGTCATAGAGGAGCTGGCGCACGCGTCGTGGCACCGTCCGGCGCAGCCGCAACGGGTCGAGCGCCAGCAGCCTCGCGAGCTGAGCGAGCTCGGCGTCGTGGAACTCGAGGTAGCGCGCGGAGCCGAACAGCCCCTGAATCGTCACGTGCTCGAAATGTCTGCGACAGAGCTGCTCCAGCTCGAGCGGGTCGTACTCGATGTAGTGGTAGGGATCGATGATCTCGTCCGCTCGTCCGAACGTGAGGCGGTTCGGCGTCACCCACACCGCCACGCCACCGGGCTCGAGCACGCGCGTGGCCTCGGCCAACACGCGGTCGGGGTCGGCCACGTGCTCCACCGAGTGAGCCGAGAGGATCGACGCGAACGATTCGGCGGGGAACGGCAGCGCTCGCATGTCGGCACACACCGTCTCGCGCTGCTGGCCGGCGAGCGCGGCCGCGTCGATGTCGACGCCCACGGTCTCACGCGGCGCCAGCAGCTCGAAGGAGTGGCCGATGCCACAGCCGAGGTCCAACACGCGGCCCGTCGGCAGCAGTCGAGCAACCTCTCGGTACACCGCGACGTGGCGTTGCCAGGCGGGATTGAATCCGCCCTCGCCAGTCGTCGCTCGCTCGCCGGTCACAGTCGCAGTCATGGCTGCTGGTAGTGGACCAGATCTTCTGGCCAGGCCATAGCCAAACCTCCTGGGTTGCCCACGCGGCGCGCTGCAGCGACGCTGACGAGCAGCCGGATGTCTCTCACTGAGCAGTGCGAGCGAGAGGCACGGCGTGGCCGCGACGCATCGGTCCAGCGGCAGGTCAGAAACATACTCGCGGGCGGACTCTGATCGCGGTTGCTCACGCTGATCGAGGTGACACGCCGGCTTTTGGACCACATGTGTCCGATTGCTCGCGCCCAGCGTCCCATCCTGGAAGTGGGCGACTGGCGCGATGATACGTTGCGAACGAAATGCGACTTTCGGCACGTGCCCGCTCGCTGGCGGCAGATCGTGTGAGTGTTGCGCTCTTCGGAGTGTTCGTGCTCGCGGCGGTTTTCTACTACTGGCGAGCCACCTACACGACGCCGATGGATCTCTACGGCGGAGGTACCAGTCAATACAACCAGCTCGCGGACGCCTTCCTCCACTTTCACCTGTGGGTGGTGCACGTGCCGGGCGAAGCGCTCGGTCCGGGGGATCCATACAACCCGGCACAGCGCTCGGCTTTCCTGTGGAACTACCCCGACTACTCGCTCTACGGTCACTATCTCTACATCACATGGGGCGCGGTGCCCGTTCTGGTGTGGCTCGTGCCGCTGCACCTGCTCGGCTTCGAGCCTTCCGCGAGCGTCATCAGCACGCCTTTCGCGATAGTCGGGCTGGGGTTCTCCCTCGCGACTCTGAGGGTGATCCTGCGAAAGCTGGGGCGGGTGAGCCTGTGGATGTGTGTCCTCGCGGCGTTCACCCTCGCCACCGCTTCGACGATCCCTTTCATCCTGAGATTTCCGCTCGTGTATCACGAGGAGATCGCCTCCGCTTACTGTTTCTCGATGGCCGCGGTGTGGCTGATCGTCCGCGCATTGGTCGATCGGCGAGCGTTGCGCAAAGATCTAGTGCTGATGAGCCTGTGCGTTGGGCTGGCCACCGGCTCGCGGCCGACGCTGGCGTTCCTCTCGCTGCTGCTCGTGCCCGTGTACGTGGCGCTGCGCTCCACGCAGTCACGGCGAGAGCTGCTCGTGGCGTTGTTGACTCCGCTGGGCGTCTGTCTGGCGCTGCTGCTCGCCTACAACCAGGGCCGCTATGGAAGCCCGTTTGAGTATGGGGCGAAATACCAGATCAACGGGCCTGCGTCCTACCACGTGCATCTCGGCGAACCGGGCTTCCTCGCTCCCGGGCTGTGGTCTTACCTGATCGCTCCGCCGCGCCTGACGATCATCTTCCCATTCCTGAGGATCAACTATCCACAGGTCAGCTACCCCTTCGCCCTGCCCGCGCATTACGCGCCGCTCTCCGAAGAGACGGGTGGCCTGTTCGCGATGGCGCCGATCGCGGTCTTTCTCGTGGCGCTGCCGTGGCTGTGGCGTCGGCGCCCGGCCGTGCTTGGATCGTTGGGTCCGCTGCTGGTGGCCATGACCATCGCTGGATTTGGGTGTATGGCGTTCGTCGCGTATGAGATCTACATCTCCTCCGAGCGCTACGAGACCGACTACATATCGCTGCTGCTGTTCGGCGCCATCGCGGTGTGGCTGGCGCTGGCCGGCGTCACACAGGGGCGGAGGCGGCGACTGGTGCGGATCGGCGGCGGGATATTGGCTGGCTGGAGTTGCCTGATGGGCCTGGCCATCAGCAGCCTTGAACTGGAACGACATCCCAGCACCTGGCGCTCGGTGGTGAACGCCACCTCGCCGGTGTCGACTGCGCTGGCCAAGATCGTGGGGCATCCGGTGATCGCAGAAGTGAACGCGGTCAGCTTCGAACGGAGCCCACCGAGCTATTCGAACATCGGCACCGAAGCGACGGGGTTCTCCCTCAGCGCCGGTAGCGACGTCGAACTCACGGTCGTCTCGCCCGACAGTCGCACCGCGACGCTGGTCGCCAACGTGGTCGCGGGGCCCGGGCTCTCGTCAGGCGCGTCGCCCGAAATGCGCGTCAGCGGTTCTGGACGCCCCAGCTACGGCTATCCACTCCCAGTAGGCGGGCGTGCTCGGATCGCGGTGCACCTCAAACGCGGCGTGAACCGACTCGTGTTCAGCCTCGGCGGCAGCGCCGCCGGCGCCGCACAGCCCGGAGCCGAAGGGCCGGCGGTGGCGACGCTCGCCAACCTGTCGCTCGCCAGCTGACTCGCTGGCTAGCGTTCCGCGCCGAACAGCCGCGCGACCGTCTTCACGGCCGGCTTCGCCTGCCCACCGTAGGTGAACAGGCCCTTCTGGTTGATTCCTTCGATCAGCCTCACGCGCGGCAGCACGCGGTGAATCGAGCCGCCGTCGAACGTCGGCGTGAGGGGATAGTCGCGCAGCAGCCACACCAGCATCGCGCTCAGCTTCGGGTCGGCGGCGTACACCGCGATGTGCGCCGCCAGCAGCTTCGACTGGAAGGCGTAGCTGCCGGCGCTGCCCGCCGGGTTGAGCGTGTTCGATTCCGCGCCGAACTCGCTGATCACGAGCACCTTGCCGGCGAACGTGCGCTCCATCGCCGCCAGCCGCGAGCGCATGTGCGCCCGCAGTTGCGCGGGCGAGTCCTTGGGCGAGTCATACCAGCCGGAGTAGTCCGTCTCCGCGATCGCGTCCACGTCGGAGTACAGCGCGCCGGCGTGCTTCGGAGGGTGATCGCCCCACACGTCCAGCGCCGCCATGCGCGTGGGGTCCTGCGTGTGTATCCAGCGCGACAGGTTGCGCACGTAGCGGACCTCAGAGCTGTCGTGCCCGTTGCCGGCGGCCTCGTTGACGAGGTTCCACGCGAAGATCGACGGGTGCAGCTCCGCCGCGAGGATCGCGGTGCGCGCCTGCGCTTCCGCCTGCGCCTCCAGACGCGGCGTGCTCGAGTACCAGTTGCCCGCGCCTTCCACCGGGCCGACCCCCTGCCACACGAGGATGCCCGCCGCGTCCAGTCGTTCCAGCAGCGTCGCGTCGAGGGGATGCTGCGTGCGGGCCACGTTTGCGTCGATCGCCTTCAGCTCGCTGACGATCGCGCCCTCGTCGCCCGGCGTGAGCGCGTCGCCGTGTCCGCGTGCGTCCTGCTGAATGCTCGCGCCGTGGAGCTTCAGCTGTTCTCCATTGAGATAGATATGTCCGCCGTGCCAGCTCAGCTGGCGCAGGCCCACCCGTGCGGTGTAGCTGCTCTCAGCGTTGGCCGCCAGGCTCAGCTGGTAGAGGTCGGGATGTGTCGGTGACCACAGGGCGGGCTGGGCCACGTCCGCCGTAGCGGTCGCGGTGGCCGACTGTCCGTGCGCGAGCGTCACCGCGTGGAAGCTGAGGTGGATCGTCTGCGCTTCGCGCGCGAGCGATCCTTCGGGGAGGATCGTCCTTGCGGGGCCGTAGTTGCGCACCTGCACGCTCACCTTCACGCGCGCCCCAGTTGCGTCTGGCGCGAGCGTCGTCTCGATCGAGGGTCGCGACAGCTCGCTGGCGCCCAGCGGGCGCACTTCCACCTCGCCGTTCAGGCCGCCCCAGTTGAACCACGTGCGATGAAAGCCCTCGCGCGACTGCGCGCCGGGGTTGCGCCAGTCGATCCGCACCACGACCGTGTGCGTGCCCGCGGCGAGGCTCGCGCGCAGCTCGAACGGCAGGTAGGAGCCGCGGTGCGAGCCCAGCGCGCGACCGTCCACCCACACGCTCGCCAGGAAGTTCGCCGACTGGAAGCTCAGCGCGTAGGTGCCGGCGTGCGACGCGTTGAACTCAGTGCGGTACCACGCCACCGAGCCTTCGTAGTTGACCGTGCCCGCGTGGCCGCTGTACCGAGTCGGGTTGACCACGTTCGGCACGCTCACCGTCCGCCCCGCGAAGCCGCCGCGCTGCCAGCCGAGCGTCTGGCCGGCGTTCGTCGGGTCTGAGCGCAGCGTCCAGCGCGTCAGCGCCGTGCGCCCACCCGGGCCTTCGTACAGCAGCAGTTGGCTGGGCGGCGCGTACGCCGCCGCGGCCGTGGCCATCAGCGCCAGGCAGGCGAGCGCGACCGCGAGCGATGTCCTCTTCACGGCGAGCATGTGCCTCTTCAACAACGGGCGCGAGCATTCAGAGCGCTGCGCCGAGCGCCGGCTCGGCTCGCGCGGCGAGCAGCCGCTCCAGCAGCACGCGCGCTCCGGCCTTGTGCAGGGGTTCGTTCAGGTTGCCGCACTTCGGCGACTGTACGCAAGATGGGCAGCCGCTGGAGCACGGGCACTCCGCGATCAGGCGGTGCGCGTCGCCGCACAGCTCCTCGAAACGAGCGAACGCCGTGCGCGTGATTCCGATCCCACCGGGGTGGCCGTCATAGATGAAGATCGTAGGAACCCCTGTCTGGGGGTGGAAGTTCGTCGACAGTCCGCCGATGTCCCAGCGGTCGCACATCGCGATCAGCGGCAGCACCGCGATCTGCGCGTGCTCGGTCGCGTGCAACGACCCCAACAGCGCCTCCATCGAGAGCTCCTGCGCGAGCTCGGTCGCGTCGAGTTCGAACCACAGGGCCTGCGTGGAGAAGCTCGTGGACGGCAGGTCGAGCGCCACGATGTCCACCTGCGCGTGGTCCACCAGCCGTCTGCGCTGGTAGGCGAGCACGGTGTCGGTCACGCTCACCTCGCCGAACGACAGCGTCACGCCGAGCGCCTCGCGGCGGTCGAGCAGTTTCACGATCTCCGTGTCCGTGTCGCTCTTCGGCTGCGTGTACCAGTCGCCGTCGAAGGGAGAGACAAGCGCGCGGCGTCGCTCCAGATCCAGCTCGCGCACCTCGTACGAGCGCCCCTGGTGCATGTAGATCGCGCCCTCGTGCACCGTCGAGTGTGCGCGCGCCGCCTCCGTGGACCCGAGCAGCTCGCCCGAGGACACGTCCACGATCGCGAAGCTCTCCGGCGAGGCCGAGCGCAGCGAAACCTCGCCCGCGGGGTAGCCGCCGGGTTGGCGTACCACGTAGGTGCCGCTCGCCACCGTTCCCCGTCTGCGCCGCAGCGCGCCCGCGCTCTCCAGGTGCTCCGCGTGGCTCTCCCAGCGCGGGCCCAGGAACTCCGCGTCCTCGGGGCCGAGCGGCCCCTCGTGGGCCGCGCACAGCAAATGCGAGCGGAAGATCGGCGCGCTCTCGTGGTCGAGGATCGCCGCCTCCACGGGCCGGTCGAGGAAGTCTTCCGGGTGGCGGCAGAAGAACTGATCCAGTGCGTCCTCGCCCGCCACGTACACCGCGAGGCCCCGCCCACGGCGGCCCGCGCGGCCCCACATCTGGCGCAGCGACGCGACCGTGCCGGGGAACGTCACCACCACCGCCGCGTCCAGCTCGCCGATGTCGATCCCCAGCTCCAGCGCGTCGGTCGTTATCACCGCGCGCAGCTCGCCTTTCATCAGCCGCGCCTCCAGCTCGCGCCGCTGTTGGGGGGTGTAGCCCGCGCGGTAGGGAACCACGAGGTCCGCCAGCTCGGGGTCGGTGTCCTTGAGGTCTCCTTTGACCAGTCGCGCCAGCACCTCCACACCCTTACGCGACTTCATGAAGCAGATCGTGCGCGCGCCGTCGCGCGCCAGCCGCGCCAGCAGCTCAGCCGCCTCGCCGAGCGCCGAGCGGCGCGTGCCGAGCTTGTCGTCCGTCAGAGGCGGGTTCCACACCGCGATCCGTCGCTGCGGCGCCGGCGAGCCGTCGTCGTCGATCAGCCGCACGTCCTCCAGGCCCGTCAGGCGCTCCGCCAGCTCCACGGGGTTGGCGATCGTCGCGGATGTCATCAGGAAGATCGGCTCCGTCCCATACGCCGCCGCGATTCGGCGCAGGCGGCGCAGCACGTTTGCCACGTGCGATCCGAACACGCCGCGGTAGACGTGCGCCTCGTCGATCACCACCACCGCCAGGTTCGCGAACAGATCGGCCCACGCGGCGTGGTTCGGCAGGATGCCCACGTGCAACATGTCCGGGTTCGTCAGCACCACGTTCGCCGAGGAGCGGATCTGCGCGCGCGCCTCGCGCGGCGTGTCGCCGTCGTAGATCGCCGGTCTTACGCGCTTCGTCAGACCGAACGACGCCAGCGCGCGCGCCTGGTCCTGCGCGAGCGCCTTCGTCGGATACAGATACAGAGCCCGCGCGCGCGCCTGCTCGCACAGGATGTGCAGCGTCGGCAGGTTGAAGCACATCGACTTTCCCGATGCCGTCCCCGTCGTCACGATCGTCGGGCCTTCCGTCGCCGCGTGGATCGCCTGCGCCTGGTGGGAGTACAGCCGCTCGACGCCCATCCGCGACAGCGCCGCGAGCACTTCCGGGTGCAGCTGCGGCGGGGTCTCCACGAGGCTCGCCTTCGTCGGCCCTTCGCGCGCCTCGCGCACCAGCCGCCCGTCCTCGAGCCCCGCATCGAGCAGCGCGCTCCACGGCTCGGTTTTCCGTTCCAGTGCCACGGACTTGAGATAGTAGGGGCGATGTCCGCCACCGTCGCCGAGCGCTGGGCCGAAGCCCGCTCCTTCCATCATTCGCGCTATTCCGCCGAGCGGATCGCCGCCGAACGGAGCGCGAGCGTGTCCGTGTGCCTGCCCGCGCGCGAGTGCGCGCGCACCGTCGGAAGCATCGTCACGGAGCTGGTCGCGCTGCGCGAGCTGGGCGCGGTCGACGAGATCGTCGTCGTGGACGCCGGCTCGCAGGACGGCACCGCCGAGATCGCCGAGCGGGCCGGCGCGCACGTGTGGCAGGAGAGCGAGCTGATGCCTTCGCACGGTCCCGTGCTCGGCAAGGGCGACGCGATGTGGCGCGCGCTGTCGGCGCTCGACGGCGAGCTCGTGTGCTTCCTCGACGCCGACACCGAGCGTTTCTCCGCGCACTTCGCCACCGGACTGCTCGGCGCACTCGTGTGCGAGGCGGACGTGTCGTTCGTCAAGGCCTTCTACCGGCGCCCGCTCGGCGAGGAGGGGGCCGCGAGCGGGGAGGGGGGCGGGCGCGTCAACCACCTGCTCGCGCGGCCCGCGCTCGCGCTGTTCTACCCGGAGCTCGCCGGAGTGCGCCAGCCGCTCGCGGGCGAGATCGCCGCGCGGCGCGAGCTGCTGCGGTCGCTGCCGTTCGCCACCGGCTACGGCGTGGAGGTCGCGATGCTGATCGACGCGTGGCGCGCGGTCGGTCTCGACGCCATCGCGCAGGTGGACCTCGACGAGCACCGCAACCCGCACCAGCCGCTGTCGGCGCTCACGACCATGGCCGCCACCGTGCTCGGCGCGGTCGTCCGCCGCGCCGCGCAGGATGGGCGCGTGAGCGATGTAGAGCTGCCGGATCTCGTCGAACGGCCCGCGCACGCGAGCGTGTCCATCGCGTGATCCGCTGCCTGTATCTCGACCTCGACGGCACGCTGCTCGGCCGCGGCGCCTCGCTGCTGCACGACGGCGAGGGGCAGGTGTCGCTCGACGGGGTTCGCGCCGTGCAGGCGTGTCTGCGCGCGGGCGTGGAGGTCGTGCTGATGTCCGGTCGCCGACGCGCGCAAGTGTTCGAGGACGCACGCCTGCTGGGGCAGAGTGCGTACATCTTCGAGGCCGGCGCGTGCGTCGTGCTGGAGGGCGAGGAGCACTGGCTGACGGGCGAGCTGATGCCGGGCGAGCTGAGCATCGCCGATCAGATCGAGCGCTCCGGCGCCCCCGCGATGCTGCTCGAGCGCTACGCGGGCTTCCTGGAGTACCACGAGCCATGGCACCTGAACCGCGAAGTCTCACACCTGTTCCGCGGCCTGGTTGACGCTTTTGAGGTCGACGCGCTGCTCGCCGAGCGCGGCCACGAGAACCTGCGCCTGGTGGACAACGGAGTCGTCAACCGCCGCTCTGAGGCGCTCGCCGCGCTGCCGCACGTGCGCGGCTATCACCTCGTCCCCGCCGGGGCGTCCAAGGCCACCGCCGTGGCGTTCCACCGCCAGGCGCGCGGCTACTCGCGCGCGGAGACGTTCGCCGTGGGCGACTCGCGCGAGGATCTCGCCTGCGCCGCGCAGGTGGACACCTTCTGGCTCGTCGCCAACTCCGTCGAGCGCGACCCGTCGATGCGCGAGGCGATCGCGGCCCATGAGAACGTGCGCGTCACCGACGCCGGGCATGGATCGGGCGTGTACGAGGCCGTGATCGCAACGCTCGCGGGCGGTGCTCCCGCGGCCTGAGCCGCGAGCGTGTCCGACGGCCGCCTGACTCGCGTCCGCGCGGTGGCGCGGTCTATTGCGTCCGTGCGGCGGCGAGGCCTATTTGGCCAGCAGGTCGAGCGCCTCTTGGTTGCGCTCGACGGCGCGCTTGAGCCGCTTCTGGAAGTCCTTGTCAGCGCGCCGCTTTGCGATGCGTTCGTCGATCGCCGTGCGGATCACCTCTGAGACCGAGGTTTCCTCGGCCATCGCCAGAGCGTTGATCGCGCGAGCCTGATCGTCCTCGAGGCGGAGGCTCATGGTCTTCATGGTGGTCGTGCTCCTTCACTCGGTTTCACCTCAAATCATGGCACATATCAACATATCTATCAACCTGTACTAGCGGCATCTCGCTACCAAGGCATCATGCTAGAATGATGCCGGATGGTGGGAATCGCAGACTTCCTGCTGGCCGCTGAAGCGGTGCTCGGAATCGACGCCGAGCGCATCGCAAGGGCCACGAGAATCTCGTTAGCTGAATCCGCGCTCGCCGCTCCGTTCGCGAGCTTCGAGGGCAACGACCTCTACACCGACCCCGTCCAGCGCGCCGCGATCATCGCCTCGCGCCTCGTGCGCAACCACCCGCTCCCCGATGGCAACGGACGCGTGGCGCTGCTGCTGATGGACATGTACCTGGAGGAGCAGGGGCTGCGTCTCACCGCGAGCGCGCACGACATCGACCGGACGTTCAGAGACCTCGCCGCTGGGCGCCTGTCGGAGGCCGGTCTCGTCAGCTGGCTGCGGTCACACGTCGAGCGAATCTGACGCGCAGCTTGCCCGCGCGGTCGAGACCCGCTGCTCGCGCCGCCGGCGCTACTCCCCCGAAAGTCGCCGCCACGCGCGCCGCCAGAACCCCGGCTGCGGGCGCCTGCGCCACAGCGCCGGCGGAGGCACGGTGGCACGTACGAGCGCCACCCAATCGTCCAGCGGCAGCTCGCCCGAGATCAGCCGCCCGAGCGCGCCCGTCACCGGCGCGCCCACGCCCGCCGCCTCGAGCGCCCGCGCGAGCAGCGGCACCGACTCCAGTGCCTCCACCGCCTGGCCGATCTGCGCGGGAATCTCACCCGCCGGCACGCCCGCCGCGAGCAGCTCGCCGGCGCGGCGGTTGCGGCTCTCGCGAGCCAGCGCCGTGGCAACCAGATCGCCCGCGCCCGCCAGGCCGATCATCGACTCCGGACGCGCGCCCATGCCCTCCGCGTAGCGCCACACCTCCGCGAAGATGTGTCCCGCCGCGGCGCCCGCCGCGTTCAACCCCTGCGCCTCCGTGGCGCCCGCCGCCAGCGCGGCGGCGTTCTTCGCCGCTCCCGCCAGCTCCACGCCCACTGGATCGTCGGACTGCTCGCACACGACCCCCGCGCGCGTGAACACCTGCGCCAGCGAGCGCGCCAGATCCTCATCGCTCGAGGCCGCCACGAGACCCGCGCCCGCGTGCACCATCTCCTGCGCGTGCGCCGGGCCGCCCACGCACGCCACTCGCTCGCTGCCGAAGTGCGCGCTCAACACGACCGTCGGCGCCGTGCCCTGCGGCGGCACGAGGCCCTTAGCGACGGACACCACCGCGGTGCGCCTGCCCAACCCCGACGCGCCCAGCCGGTCGATCACCTCGCCCAGGCCGCGCGAGGGGACCGCCAGAAACACGTAGTCCGCGCGCGCCACGCCCACCGAGGCCGGCTCGATGCGCAGATGCGGTGGCAGCTCCACGCCCGGCAGGTACGCGCGGTTCTCGCGCTCGCGCTCGATCACCTTGGCCTGATCGTCAGTGCGCGTCTGCAAAGTCGTGCGCAGCCCGCCGCGCGCGAGCAGCACCGCGAGCGCCGTGCCGAACGAGCCCGCGCCGATAACCGTCGCGCGCCTCGCGCCAGGCGTGGGAAGCGAGCGTGCACGTGGAGTACGCCCGGCCGGGCTGGTTGTAGGCTCGGGCTCGGACATCCGATGAGCGAGCCTAGCGATACACAAGAGCACGTCGCTCCATGGCACAACTGGGCCCGCGACGAGCGCTGTGCGCCCGCGGCGATCGAGCGGCCCGGCTCGCTCGAGGAGATCTCCCAGGCGATCGAGCGCGCCGAGCTCGCAGGGCGCGGCGTGCGCGTCGCGGGGGCGGGGCACTCCTTCAGCGACAACGCCTGCACGGACGGCTCGATGCTCGCGCTCGACCGTCTCGACCGCGTGCTCGACGTCGACCGCGACTCGGGTCTCGTGCGCGTGCAGGCCGGCATCACCATCCGCGAGCTGAGCCGCCAGTTGATCGCGCACGGGCTCGCGCTGGAGAACCTCGGCGACATCGACATCCAGACGATCGCCGGCGCGATCTCCACCGCCACCCACGGCACCGGCGCGAAGTTGGGAAACATCCCCTCGCAGGTGAGCGAGCTGACTTTGGTACTCGCCGACGGCTCGACGCTGGTGTGCTCGCCTGAGCGCGAGCCCGAGGTGTTTCGGGCCGCGCGCGTGGGGCTGGGCGCGCTCGGCGTGATCGCCGAGGTGACCTTGCGCTGCGTGCCCGCGTTCACGCTGCGCGGCGTCGATGAGCCCGCGCCGCTGGCGGAGACGCTCGAGCGCTTCGAGGAGCTCGCGCTCGGCAACGACCATTTCGAGTTCTTCGTGTTTCCCCATGCCGAGTCTGCGCTCACGCGCACCAACAACCGCACCGACGAGCCGCCGCGCCCCCGCGGGCGGCTCGCCGCGTACGCGCAGGACGTGCTCTTGACCAACACCGCCTTTGGCGCTTTCTGCCGCGTGGGGCGCCGCTTCCCCAGCCGCATACCGCAGATCAACCGGCTCGTCATGCGCCTCGCCGGCAGATCCACGCGCGTCGACCGCTCCGCCGCGATCTTCGCCAGCCCACGGCTCGTGCGCTTCACCGAGATGGAGTACGCGCTCCCACGCGAGCGCACACCCGACGCTGTGAGCAGGGTGATGGAGATGATCGAGCAGCGCGGCTTCGCCGTGCCGTTCCCGATCGAGGTGCGGACGGTGGCGCCCGACGAGGCTTTCCTCAGCACCGCCGGCGAGCGAGACAGCGGCTTCGTGGCGGTTCACATGTACGAGCGGATGGAGTGGCAGCCGTACTTCCGTGCGGTCGAGGCGATCATGGACGAGCTCGATGGCCGCCCGCACTGGGGCAAGCGCCACTTCCAGACCGCCGCCACGCTGCGCCCGCGCTACCCCCACTGGGACCGCTTCCAGGCCGTCCGCGCACGCCTGGACCCCGCGGGGCGCTTCGCCAACGCGTGGACCGAGCGAGTGCTCGGACCGCTCGCCTCGGCTGACCTGCCGAGCGCCGATCCCGCCGATGGCTGACGAGGCGGCATACGCGCGCCTGGAGCGCGCGACCGCTGGGCTGAGCGCGCCGTTCGCGCTCGTGGACATGGACGCGCTGTGGGCGAACGCGGAGGATCTCGAACGCCGCGCCGCGCGCAAGCCGATCCGCCTGGCGAGCAAGTCGCTGCGCTGCCGCGCGCTGCAGGAACGCGTGCTCGCCCGCGACGGCTTCCGGGGAACGCTCGCGTTCACGCTGCCCGAGGCGCTGTGGCTGGCGTCCCAAGGCGCGGAGGATCTGCTCGTCGCCTACCCCACCGTCGACACACGCGCCCTCGCGCAGCTCGCGGACTCCGGCGCGCGGATCACGGTGATGGTCGACGACGTCGATCAGCTCGAGCTGATCGAGCGCGCCGTTCCTCCCTCGGCCTCGGTGGGAGTGTGCATCGACGTGGACGCCGGTTGGTGGGCCCTGGACGGACGGGTGCGCGTCGGAGCCAAGCGCTCGCCGCTGCGCACGCCCGAGCAGGTCGCGGCGTTCGCCCGCGCGATTCTCGATCGCGAGCGCGTGCGGCTCGTGGGGATCATGGCGTATGAGGGGCAGATCGCGGGAGTGGGAGACACGCCCGTCCGCCAGCCGCTGCGCGCGCGTGCGATCCGCGCCATGCAGGCGCGCTCCGCGCGCGAGATCGCCACGCGCCGCGCGGCGATCGTGGCGACGGTGAGCGAGATGCTCGCCGCCCGCGGCGCGCCACCGCTGGAGCTCGTCAACGGCGGCGGCACCGGCAGCCTGCACACCACCGCATCCGAGCCGGCCGTGACGGAGGTGACGGCCGGCTCGGGGCTGTACGGGCCGACGCTGTTCGACGCCTACAGCGCGTTCACGCCGCGTCCCGCGGCGCTGTTCGCGCTGCCCGTCGTGCGCCGCCCGGGTCGCGGCGTGGTCACGGCGCTCGGCGGCGGCTACCTCGCATCGGGGTCCGCCGACGCAGCGCGCTTGCCACGCCCGTACCTCCCGAGCGGTCTGCGCCTGGACGGACAGGAGGGCGCGGGCGAGGTGCAGACGCCGCTCTTGGGGCGAGCGGCCGACGCCCTGGCGATCGGCGCGAGCGTGTACATGCGCCACGCGAAGGCCGGCGAGCTGTGCGAGCGCTTCGCGAGCCTCCATCTCCTCGCAGGCGAGGAGATCGTCGATGAGGTGCCCAGCTACCGCGGTGAGGGACAATGCTTCCTGTGAGCTCCGACGGAACAGATTCCGCGCACCCGACGATCGAGAACACTCTGCGCGAGGTGGTGGAGACGCTCGCGCCGATCGACCGCACGCCCTGCTCGCCCGGCGAGCGCGAGGCGGCCGACTGGCTCGCCGCGCGGATGCGAAGCATCGACGGCGTGGACGTCACGCTCGAGGACGAGCCGTCGTGGGGCACGTTCCCTCCCACCACGATCGGCCTTGGCCTCACGGGCATGGCTGCCGCGGCGCTCGTGCTCGGCGGCAGACGCGCCAAGGGGGCGCTGCTCGCGGCTGGGACGATTGCGGGCATCGTCGACGAGGCCCAGAACGGGCCACGCATCCTGCGACGGCTGGTGCGTCGTCGGCGCGACACGGTCAACCTGCTCGCGCGCGTGGGCGACTGGGGCGAGGGGGGGCGCGATCGCGGCGAGTCGAATCACCGCGGCACCGTCGTGGTGCTCGCCCACCACGACGCGCCCCAGACGGGGATGCTGTTCGATCAGACCCTGCAGCGCCGGCTGTACGAGCTCGCGCCTGGGGTGCTAGAGCGGACGAAGACGCCGCCGCCGCAGTGGTGGATCGGTCTCGCGGGGCCGTTGTGCACGCTCGCCGGCGCGGCGTCCGCTCGTCGCCGCTTCGCCAAGATGGCGCTCGCGATCGGCGCGCTCGGCACCGCGCTCGTCGCGGACGTGTGGCGCAGCGACACCGTGCAGGGCGCCAACGACAACCTCTCCGGCGTCGCCGCGATCGTGGCGCTGGCGGAGCTGCTGCGCGAGCGTCCCGTGCCCAACCTGCGCGTGCTGCTCGTCTCCTGCGGCGCGGAGGAGACGCTCCAGGACGGCATTCGCGCGTTCGTCGCACGCCACCGCCACGAGCTCGACCCCGAGCGCACGTGGTTCATAAACCTCGACACCGTCGGCTCGCCCCACCTCGCGATGCTCGAGGCCGAGGGGCCCGTGTGGATGGAGGAGTACACCGGCCCCTGGCTGCGCGACCTCGTCGCCGAGCACGCTCGAGCAGCTGGGCGTCGATCTCGAGCGGGGCTTTCGCGCGCGCGCGTCCACCGACAGCATCATCCCCAGTCGCGCCGGCTACCCGATCGTCACGCTCGTGTCGATCACCGACTGGCGCAGCCCCGCCAACTACCACCTGCCGAGCGACATCCCCGCGAACCTCGACTACGGCACCGTCGCCGAAACGACGCGCCTCGTGTACGACGTAATCTGCGCGCTCGGCGAGGGTCGAGACGTGCCCGCCCGCGGGGGAGCGAGCCAGCCTCTGCCATCTTGAGAGGCGATGCCCGAGGGCGACACGATCCACCACGCGGCCGCCCGCATTCGTGCCGTGCTCGACGGCAACGTCCCCGAAGAGATCCTTGCCCCGCACCCGCGCCACCGTGGCGAGCGCTGGCCTGAGCGGCTGTCGGGAAGGGCGGTGCGCGCGGTTGACGCGCACGGCAAGCACCTTTTCATCCGCTTCGAGGGCGAGCTGACGTTGCACTCGCACCTGCGTATGACGGGTGCGTGGGGGGTGTACCGCACGGGAGCGCGTTGGCGGCGCGCACGCCGGCGAGTGTGGCTCGTGCTTCGTCACGCGGAGTGGGAGGTGGTCGAGTTCGACGGCCCGGTGCTCGAGCTGATGCCCGACTCGCGCACGCGCACCGACCCGCGCCTGTCCTCCCTGGGTCAGGACGTGCTGGGAGCGAGCTTCCAAATGGAGCCGTTCCTGCGCCGTCTGCGCGCCGACGACCCGGCGCGGCCGATCGGCGACGCGCTTCTGGATCAGCGCACCGTCGCGGGCATCGGCAACGTTTGGAAGGCCGAGGCGTGCTTCGCCGCCGGAATCGACCCGTGGCGTCGGGTGTCGGACGTGCGCGACGACGAGGCGATCGCCGTGGTGAGCTTCGCGCGCGAGCGCATGCGCATCTCGGCGCGCGAGGGGTCCTCCGCCCGACCTCGCGCCGTGTATGGCCAGGCCGGCCGGCCGTGCCCGCGCTGCGGGACGCCGATCCGCAGCGGCGGGCAGTGGGAGAGCAATCGGCTCACGTTCTGGTGCCCGGGCTGTCAGAGCTGAAATGGCGCCTGCCCGGTTGTGCTCGCCGGTATTCGCTCAGACGACGGTCGCGAGCTTGCGCCCGGCCGTCGTCAGCGCCCTCGCGCTGCGCGCACTCAAAATCAGCTGCAGGTCGAGGATGCGCGCGTCGAAAGTGTCGAGGCTGTTCTCGGCCGTGACCGCGTAGGCGGGCACGCCCGACTGGCGCGCGCGGGTGGCGATCTCGAACGTGAGGCTGCCGGCGAGCGCGCGCTCCTGCAGGAGCGGTGTCGCGATCACGACGGCGCGCGCGCGGCGCATGCGCGCGTCGAAGTCCAGCTCGTCCAGCAGCGCGCGTATGTCCTCGGTGCGCTCGTCGTCGGTCGGGGGGAGCGGACAGAGATCGGGCTGCGGCATGCCACCGTCGTGGACGCCGCGCGCGATCGCGCTGGCCACGGCCGACGCGGATAGACGCGGCCCGAACGCGCTGCTGGCGATGAGCAGACGGCGCGGAGGAGTGATCGTGGTCACGATCGGGCATCCTTCCAGCAATGGCTGCGAAGAAGGGCGAACACACGATCGTCGAGGTCTGCGGCCAGGAGGTGCGCGTGAGCAACCCCGGCAAGATCTTCTTCCCCGAGCGCGGGTTCACGAAGCTCGACCTCCTGAACTACTACCTCGAGTGCGAGCGTGCGGTGGTGTTGCATCTGCGCGATCGCCCCACGGTGATGAAGCGGTGGGTCAACGGCGTGCAGGGCGAGCCCTTCTTCCAAAAGCGCGTGCCCGACAGCGCGCCCGAGTGGCTGCAGACGGCGATCGTCACGTTCCCCAGCGGGCGCAGCGCCCGCGAGCTGGTGCCCAACGACGCGGCGCACCTCGCGTGGGGCGTGAACCTCGGCGTGGTCGACTGGAACCCGTGGGCGGTGCGTCGCTCCGACCTGGACCATCCGGACGAGCTGCGCATCGACCTCGACCCCTGCCCGGACGTGCCGTTCGCGGAGGTGCGCGAGGTGGCACTGTGCGTGCGCGAGGTGCTCCACGAGCACGATCTCGTCGGCTTCCCCAAGACGTCCGGCTCGCGCGGCATCCACGTGTACGTGCGCCTGAAGTCGGAGCACGGCTTCGAAGAGGTGCGCCGCGCCGCGCTCGCGCTCGCGCGCGAGGTCGAGCGGCGCATGCCACGCCGTGCGACCAGCCGCTGGTGGAAGGAGGAACGCGAGGGAGTGTTCATCGACTACAACCAGAACGCGCGCGACCGCACCGTCGCCTCCGCCTACTCCGTCAGGGCGGTCCCCGACGCGCGCGTGTCATGCCCGCTCGACTGGAGCGAGGTCGCGGACGTGGAGCCGGCGGAGCTGCGCCTGGACACTGTTCCCGCGCGGCTGCGCGAGCACGGCGACCCGTCCGCGCAAATCGACGAGCACGCGGGGAACCTTTCGTCGCTGCTCGAGCTGGCGGCCCGCGACGAGCGCGAGGGACTGGGCGACGCGCCGTGGCCGCCGCACTTCCGCAAGCAGAAGGGCGAGCCGCCGCGCGTGCAGCCGAGCCGCGCGAAGCAAGCCGCGGGCGAGCTGCCCGCTGACGGGAAGCAGGCCGCCAGCGAGGAGAAGCCCGTCAGTGAGGAGGAGCCCGCGTGACACTGCCCCTGCAACCGCCGCTCAAGCCGCAGCTGGCGCTCTCGCGCAAGGAGCTGCCGACGGGCGAGGACTACAGCTACGAGATCAAGCTTGACGGCTTTCGCTGCCTGGCGTTCGTGGACGGCGAGGAGGTGTTCCTGCAGTCGCGCAGCGGCAAGACGCTCGGGCGCTACTTCCCCGAGCTCACATTCCCCGACGGGCGCTACGTGCTCGACGGCGAGATCGTCGTGCGCGACTCCGACGGGCGCGAGGACTTCGACGCGATCGGGCAGCGCATCCACCCGGCGGTCTCGCGCATCGAACGCCTGTCGGTGGAGACGCCCGGGATCTATGTGGCCTTCGACCTGCTCGCCAACGACGAGGAGTCGCTGCTCGATCTGCCCTTCGTGGAGCGCCGCGCGGCGCTCGAACAGCTGCTCGCTGGCGCGAAGTTCGCGGACGCGCCGATCGAGCTGATGCGCACCGCCGACACCGCCGAGGAGGCCGCGGGTTGGCTGAAGCAAGCGGAGGGAGCGATCGCGAAGGAGCGCTCCGCGCCATACCTGCCGGGCGAGCGCAAGGGAATGGTGAAGGTCAAGCGCGTGCGCACGATCGACACGGTGATCGTCGGCTGGCGCCCGGGCAAGGAGCCGGACACGGTCGGCGCGCTGATCCTGGGGCTGTACGACGGCGACGATCTGCGCGTCGTGGGCCACTGCTCCGGGCTGAGCGCCGCGGAGAAGCGACGGCTGGTGGGGTTCTTCGCGCCCTATGAGACGGGCGATCGCGGCTCGGCGGACCCCAGCCGCTGGAGCTCCGGCAAGGACCTGGAGTGGGTCGGTCTGCGCCCGGAGCTCGTGATCGAGATCGACTTCGACCACGTCTCCGCCGGCAGGATCCGCCACGGCGCGAAGCTGCGCCGCTGGCGCGAGGACAAGCCGCCGCAGCAGTGCACTTTCGACCAGCTCTACAGCTGACTAGACCCTATGACGCGGGTCGCCCGTCGGGTTGACCGTCGGAGTTGGTAGGCCGGACACTCCTCGCGGGGGTTTGTCTGGCCGGAGATCGGCTCCGGCTGACCCCAATTCAATGAGGAGGTCCGGCCGTGACCGGAATGGTGACTTATGTGGGGCTTGATGTCCATGCCCGCTCGACTCACGCTGCGGCGATTGACGTTTCGACGGGCGAGGTGGTGCGTGCGAGGTTCGGGCCGGGCATCGTGGAACCTGTCGCGTGGCTTGCGGGTTTGCCCGGTCCGGTGCGCGCTTGCTATGAGGCGGGACCGACTGGGTTTGGGCTCTATCGCGCCGCGAGCGCGGCCGGGGTGGACGTTGAGGTGATCGCGCCGGGCAAGACACCAAGGGGGCCTTCAGACCGGGTGAAGACTGACCGCAAGGACGCGGAGCTGCTCGCGCGGTTGCTGTTGGCCGGCTCGTTGACTGCGGTTGTGGTCCCGCCCGTCGCGGTTGAGGCTGCCCGCGAGCTGATGCGCTCTCACGATGCGTGCCGGCGCGATCTGATGACGGCTCGTCACCGGGTCTCCAAGATGCTGTTGCGTCATGGGCGGGTCTATCCCGAGCCCACGACCTGGACCACCCGCCACCGGCGCTGGCTATCGGCTCAGCAGTTCGATGAGACGGCCTCAGGGCTGGTGTTCGCCGACTTGATCGCCGCCGTCGACGGTCTGACAGGACGCAAGGCAGCAATCGCGGAGCGGCTCTCGCGCTTGGCTCAGGATGAGCAGTGGTGGCCGACCATCGCACGACTGAGATGCTTCCGGGGCGTTGACACTCTCACGGCGTTTGCGCTACATCTCGAGCTTGGTGGTGACTGGGAGCGCTTCGTGCGAGCGAACGCGCTGAGCGCATGGCTCGGGCTCGTCCCGTCACTGCATCAGTCCGGTGAATCATCCCACCAGGGCTCGATCACTAAGACCGGATCGACGTTCGCTCGCAGGCTGCTGGTCGAGTCTGCCTGGCACTACGGACGCTCCCCGCGGATCGGGGTTACCCTCCAAAACCGTCAACAGGGCCAGCCCGACCATGTCCTACAGATCGCCAACCGCGCCCAACACCGGCTGCACCATGTCTACCACCGGATGCGCGCTCGCGGCAAGCCGCACAACGTGACCGTCGTCGCGTGCGCCCGCGAGCTGGCCTGCTTCCTCTGGGCAGCAGCAACCGCCGGCTAACCCCGCGGACAGCCCTACCGGTCGGGAGAGCGGGGTGCCGGGCCATCAGCGGCCGGCACGCGCGATTCAGCTATGAGCACCGCCCACCACAAGCGGCACGCTCGCTCCTAGACAGCGCAAGCCGGCAGCACGAAACCGGGCCCTGAGGTACCCAACCCTCGCATCATCAGACTGGCAACGCCGACACCGAGCCCGGCTCCCCGCTCTCCCGACCACCCCAAACGCCCGCCCCGCGGACGCGATCAACCACGCCCACTTGACAAACCACACGACATATCAGCTGTACTGCGCTGGCGCGGAAGAAGCAGCAGATCGGTGTAAAGGATGTCCCTGTCATCGTCGCGCTCAGCTGTGTATCGCTCGGCAAGACGAGCGATACCCTCCGCAGCGAGCACGCGTGACGGCTCCCGCAAGTCGATTATCGCGTCGTGGCGCTGAGCAACCAGCTGATGGAAGCGCTCCAGGGCGCCCGCACGGCGCAGACCGTAGGGCCAGTACTCCGTGACGATCGGAACTCCTGAAGATGCGAGTCGCTCACAGCCGTCCAGAATGTGTCCCTCGTGCCCCTGGGCGTCCATCCAGATGAGGTCGATCTCATCGGCGTCGATTGCGCCTTCCTCAACGAGTGAGTCCAGCCGCCGTGCTGGAATCTTCGAGGTTACGCGTGATGTCTCACCATAAAAATCTGGCCCAACGGGGTTGCTGACACGAACCCGATGATCTCCCCAGTTACCCTCCGAGTGTTCGAGGAAGACCGTGCCGTCGATATCAGACAGTGCCACCTCGTAAACCGTCACACGGTCTTGGATCCCATTCAGAACGGCGTTGGCGCGTAGAAAACGAACGTTCTCCGGATCAGGCTCAATCGCCACGACATGCTCGACGCCGTGGCGGAGGAGAAACGAAACAGTCTCCGTGCCTATGTTCGCTCCGACCTCGAGAATCGTCAGCCCCTCGAGCGTCACGATTCCAGCATGCTGGGCGAGCGCTGTCATCATGTTGCGCACCGTCTCCTCGTCGAAGAAGCCCCGCAGAAAAGTCGGATAGCAGACGCCGGTCGCCTCGCGTGGGCTGAGAAGATAGCGCACGCCATTGTGCTCGACTCCTATGAAAGGGGTGACCCTGCCTGCGAGGAGAAACACGCAGGCCCGCACGGCCTCTCGCCGCGCGCCTTCCGTGTTGCGAATGACGCGCACGGCGTTCCTCACCGTAAATCCCCTAGACCGGAACTTTGCCAACATTCAGATCAACATACCATCGGCTGTAGCGCCTGCCCAGCCACAGTGCTGGGCTCATCGCGATATCGAGTTGTGAGCCCTATCTGCGTGCCTATAGGCCTCCATGCGCTCGCGGGCCTGTCTCCCACTCGGGTAGCATCCGCGGCATGAGCGGCGAGGAGGAGAATAAGGCGACAGTCGCCGAGGAGGAGTACCTGCAGATCCTCTTCTGGCTGCAGGAGGCCGGCCTGCCTATGACGGGCGCGAACGTGGCCCGCGCTATGCAGCTGTCCGCTCCGACGGTGCACGAGATGGTCGGACGCCTCGAGCGCGACGGCTACGTCACCCGCAGCGCCGACAGGGCGATCGCATTCACCGACAGCGGCGCCGAGCACGCCGAGGGCATCGTGCGCCGACACCGCCTGATCGAGCGCTTCCTCACGGACGTGCTCGGCATCCCGTGGGATGAGGTGCACGAGGAGGCCGAGCGCCTCGAGCACGCGATGTCGCCCGTGCTCGAGGAACGCATGCTGGCGGCGATCGGCGACGCGAAGACCTGTCCCCACGGGCATCCGATCGTGGCCGGCGCGCGCCTCGCGGGGGTGCCGCTGGCCGACGTGGAGGTCGGCGCGTCGGTGCGCGTGCTGCGCTTCGAGAACGAGGCGGAGGATCTGTTGCACTACCTCAAGGCGTCGGGCCTCGAGCCCGGCCTCGAGGGCACCCTCGCGGAGCACGACGACGAGCACGTGGTCGTACAGAGCATCGACGGGCGGCGCTTGGCTCTGACGCTCAGCGTCGCCGAGACCGTCTCGGTGATCGCCGACCCCTCGCCAGCGGCGCGAACGGCGCTGCCGGAGCAGTTGGTGCTGGGCCAGCGCTACGGCAGGTAGACGCTAGAGCGAGTTGTACGCCTCGGCGAGCCGCCGCACGCCCGTGTCGATCTGCTCGGGTGTGACGCCGGAGTAGGCGATGCGCAGGGTGTTCTCGCCGCCCTCGAGCAGGAAGTCAGTGCCCTTCACGAACGACACGCCGCGCTCGGTGGCCGCCGTGAACAGCGTGTGCACGTCGGTGCCGTCGGGCAGCGTGACCCACATGAAGTAGCCCCCCTGGGGGACCATGTAGGAGGCGTCCGGCAGGTCGCGCCGCAGCGCGTCCGCGAGCGCCTGCGCGCGCTCGGCTAGCGCCGCCTTCACGGTCTCGATCGAGCGGTCGATCGCGCCGGAGGCGCAGAACTCGTACACGATCGACTGCGCGACCATGTTGGGGGAGATGTACGTGTTCGTCGCCAGCTGCCCGATCGCGGCGATCACATCGGGCGGGCCGACGAGGTAGCCGACACGGATGCCCGGGCACACCGTCTTGGAGAACGAGGACGCGTACACGACGCGCTGAGGGTCGATGGAGAGCATCGTCGGCAGCGTCTCGCCGCTGAAGCGCAGCGCCACGTAGGGGTCGTCCTCGAACACGACGAAGTCGTGCTCCGCGGCCAGTGCGAGCAGCGCGTGGCGCTTCTCCAGTGAGAGCGTGTAGCCGGCGGGGTTCTGGAAGTTGGGGATGATGTGCGCGAGCTTCGGCGCGACGTTCCCGCCGCGGAGCAGACGCGCGAGCGCGTCCGTGTCGATGCCGTCGCTCTGCAGCTCGACCGCGTGCAGGTTCGCGCCGCGCTGGCGCAGCGACAGCAGCGTGCGGTCGTAGGACGGGCGCTCCACGATCACGTCGTCGCCCGGGCGCACGAGCTGCTCGAACAGGAACGCGTCCGCCTGCATCGACCCGTTTGTGACGAGCACCCGCTCGGGCTCCACGCCGTGGCGGTCGGCGATCCAGCTGCGCAGGCGCGGGTAGCCGATCGACGTGCCGTACGCGGTCGTGCCCGCGGGGTCGCTCTCGAACGCGCGCACGGCCGCGTCGCGGAGGCCCTCCACGTCGACGATGTCGAGCGAGGGCGCGCCGCGCGCGAAGGAGATGGTGGGTCCGGCGGGAGTGCTCACAGCGGGGTAGCTTAGGCGTCCGAGCAGTTCGTCGTAGTCATGGGTCAGATCGCGCGCCGCGCGCTCCAGTCGGTCGCGAAAGCGCAGCAGCTCATCGGGGCGTGGCGAGGCGACGGGTGGCGGCTGTTGCGGCGCTACGGAAGGCGGTGGCGCTGATGGCGGCGGCGGTGGCGTCATAGCGGGCGGCTGCTCGTGTGCGATCGACGGCGGCGAAGGCGCCGCGGGTTCTTGATGCTCGACGGTCTCGTCGACGATCCGACTCCACGCGGTTGCGGTCTGCGGCGACTGGGGAGCCGGGGCGGGCGCCGCGGCGTCGCCCGCGCCGCTCATCGCGCCCAGCGTGCGTTCGAGCTCGAGGATCTTGCGCTCGAGCTCGCCCAGCGTCTTGGTGACCTCGGGGTCCATTGACGCCTAGCGTATCGGCCATGCGGTGCGTGTGGCCGGCGGAGACTGGGTTCAGGCGGCGCTGAGCGACGCACCGCCGAGGACCTCGACGGCGATGCTGGCGGCTTCGGTGGGGGTGCGCCCGACGCGCACGCCCTTCGCTTCGAACGCCGCGGCCTTCGCGGCAGCCGTTCCGGCGGAGCCCGACACGATTGCGCCGGCGTGCCCCATCTGCTTGCCAGCGGGCGCGGTGAAGCCGGCGATATAGGCGACGACGGGCTTCTCCATGTGCTCGGCGATGTAGTCGGCGGCCTCCTCCTCGGCGGAGCCGCCGATCTCGCCGGAGAGCACGACCAGCTCGGTCTGCTCGTCGGCCTCGAACAGCGCGAGGATGTCCACGAACGAGGAGCCCGGGACGGGGTCGCCGCCGATGCCGACGATCGTCGAGCAGCCGAAGCCCGCCTGGGCGATCTCGTTTCCGATCTGGTAGGTGAGCGTGCCCGAACGCGACACCACGCCGACGTTGCCGGCCTTGAAGAACGAGGCGGGGATGATGCCCACGTTGGCCTTGCCGGGGGAGAGGATTCCCGGGCAGTTGGGTCCGACGAGGCGCGTGCCCGGATGGTCGCGCTTCAAGGTGTTGTAGACGCGCAGCTCGTCGTGCGCGGGGATGCCCTCGGTGATCGCGATCACGAGCTCGACGCCCGCGGCGGCGGCCTCGAGGATCGAGTCGGCGGCGAACCTGGGTGGCACGAAGATCATGGCGGTGTTCGGCTGGGAGTCCTCCATCGCCTGCGCCCAGCTGTCGAACACGGGGATTCCGTCGACGTCCTGGCCGCCCTTGCCGGGAGTGACGCCGCCGACGACGTTGGTGCCGTAGGTGCGGTTGTTGAGCGTGTGGAACGTGCCCTCGCGCCCGGTGATGCCGGCCACGCACAGGCGGGTGCTCTCGTCGATCAGGACGGACATCAGGCGGACGCTCCCACGGTCTCTCCGGCGGCCAGCGCGACGACCAGCTCGGCGGCCTCGTTCATGGTCTTGGCGGCGTGCACGTTCGGCAGCGCGGCCTCCTGCAGCAGACGGCGTCCCTCGACGTCGTTGGTCCCGTCGAGGCGCACGACGAACGGGATTGATTTCCCACCCACCCCGATCTCCTCGAAGGCGGCGATCAGACCGAGCGCGACCTCGTCGCAGCGGGTGATGCCGCCGAAGATGTTGAAGAGGACGGCTTTGACCGCGTCGTTGGCGAGCAGCAGATCCACGGCCTGCTTGATCTTCTCCGCGTTCGAGCCGCCGCCCGCGTCGAGGAAGTTGGCGGGCGAGCCGCCGGCCTGCGCGACTACGTCGAGGGTTGACATGACCAGTCCGGCGCCGTTGCCGAGGATGCCGATGTCGCCGTCGAGCTTGACGTACTGGACGCCCTCTTCCTTAGCGCGGCGCTCGATCGGGTCTTCGTTCTCGCTGTCGGAGAGCGACTGGTTGTCGGGGTGGCGGTAGAGCGCGTTGCCATCGAGGGAGATCTTCGAGTCAAGCGCCTTGACCTCGCGCTCCGGCGTGACGATCAGCGGGTTGATCTCCGCGAGCGTCGCGTCCTCCTGCAGCCACACCTCATACAGCGCGACGAGCGCGTCGGCGACGCCGTCGATCACATCCGCGTCGGCGCCACCGTCGGTGGCGATCTTCACGGCCTCCTCGCGCGAGAGGCCGGCGAGCGGATCGACGTGGTGGCGGATCAGCTTCTCGGGTGTCCTCTCGGCGACCTCTTCGATGTCGACGCCGCCTTCGACGCTGAACATCACGAGCGGCTTCTTGGCGGAGCGGTCGAGCAGCACGGAGGCGTAGTACTCCGAGGCGATGTCCGAGGCGTGCTCGATCCACAGCGTGCGCACGATGTGCCCGTGGATGTCGAGGCCGAGGATGTTGGTCGCGTGCTTGAGCGTCTCGTTCTCGTTGGCGGCCAGCTTCACGCCGCCGGCCTTGCCGCGCCCGCCGATCAGCACCTGCGCCTTGACGACGACCGGGTAGCCGATCTCGTTGGCCGCGTGCACGGCGTCTTGGACGGTCGTGACCGGCTGACCGGAGGACACCCTCAATCCGTGACGGGCAAACAGCTGCTTGCCTTGGTACTCCAACAGGTCCATTGCGGCGCGGGACTCTAACAGCAAGACGAACCCAGGCGCGGATGCGACCCGCGGCGGAATGGGCTGACCGCGCCGAGTGGGCCCGGCAGGGCATAATGCCGGCGCGATGGCTATTCCAAAGAACGTTACCTTTGTCACATTCGACGTGTACGGCACCCTGATCGACTGGGAGACGGGGATCTACGACGCGTTCGCCAAGGAGGCCGCGCGTGACGGCGTGGAGCTCGACCGCGCCGTGCTGCTGCCGATGTTCCAGGAGATCTCGCGCGAAATCGAGGGCGGCTCCTACGAGCTCTACGCGGAGGTGCTGAGGCGCACGGCGATCGAGATAGCCAAACGCCTGGAGTGGAACCTCGAGCCGTCGCGCTCGGGCTTCCTGCCCGACTCCGTCCAGCGCTGGATGCCGTTCAAGGAAACGAACATCCAGCTGCAGAAGCTCGCCAAGAAATACCAGCTGGGCCTGCTGTCGAACATCGACGACAAGCTGCTGGGACAGACCCGCCGCCACATTCCCACGGACTTCGATCTCGTCGTGACCGCGCAGCAGGTGCGCTCCTACAAGCCCGAACCGCCGCACTTCACGGAGTGCGCGAGGCGCATGGGCGGCAAGCGCGGCTGGGTGCACGTGGCGGCCAGCCACTACCACGACGTGGCGCCGTGCATCAAACAGCGCGTGCCGGTGATCTGGGTGAACCGCAACAAGGAGACGCTCGACTCCTCCCAGAAGAAGCCGACCGCGGAAGTGGCCAGCCTGAAAGAGGCCGCCAAACTTCTCGGCGTCACCTGAGCTGCAGTGCGGGCGATCGCCCTGCACCCAGATGTACTCGTCGTGACCAGCGCCCTGATGCAGGCCAACTGCGTGCTCGTGCGCGGCGGCGTCGAGAGCGCGGAGGGTGGCGAGACGTTCGCGATCGACTCGCCGGTGCTGCCGGACGAGCTCGACGCTCTCCCCGCGCTGCTGGAGCAGGCGCAGTTTCCGACTCCGAGCGGTCTGCTGGTCACGCACGGCGACTGGGATCACCTGCTCGGACGCCTGGCATTCCCCGGAGTGGCGCTCGGCTGCGCCGAGAGCACCGCTGAGCGCCTACGCGCGGCGCCCGGCGAGGCACAGCGGGAGCTGCGCGCCTTCGACGAAGAGCTGTTGATCGAGCGGCCACGTCCGCTCGCGCTGGGATCGGTGCAGGCGCTGCCGGTGCCGGGGCGCTGCGAGGTGGGCGAGCGCGAGCTGGAGCTGCACCCGGCTGAAGGCCATACGCCGGATGGGATGGCGGTGATGGTGCGGTGGGCGAATGTGCTCGTCGCGGGGGACTACCTCTCGACGGCGGAGCTGCCGACACTGAGCGGTGGGGGTGACATCGACACCTACCTCGCCACGCTGGAGCGGCTGCGCGGGCTGATCGCGCGCTCAGAGCACGTGGTTCCGGGCCACGGCCCGATCCTCGACGCCGAACGGGCGCTGGGCGTTCTCGAGGAGGACGTGGCTTATCTGGGAGAGCTGGCTGCGAATGGTGCCGCGGCGGAGTTGCCGGCCTCGCGTCGTGGCGCCGCGCAGCGACGCGCGCACGAGGCGAACGTCAGGTGTTCAGCCGCACGTACCAGTTGACGGTCATCTCCGCGACGAGCGTGCCTTCGGAGTTGGTGAGCTCCACCTTGATCGGGAAGCGGATACGACCCTCCTCGCGCAGCTGCGCGATCAGCGCGGCGCTGTCCTCGGCGAAGCGCCCGGTGGCGGTGATCTCGCCCTTGGCGAGCTTGCGGTAGGCGATCTCCGCGGACTCGGCCAGCGGCGTGATTTCGCCCATTACCTCGAAGAACGAGCCCACGAACGCGGCGCCGGAGGCGGCCTCGCCGGCGGAGAAGAGCGCGCCCGCGTGCAGCGAGCCGACGTGGTTGTGCCCCGTCTCGACGTCGGGCAGCGTGACGACGCCGTGGTCGGGCGCGACGGTGACGGTCTTCAGGCCGAGGTGGACGTTGTAGGGGATCGCCTGGGTGAGCCCAGCGGCGACGGCGGCGTAGTCGATCGACATCTGCTCAGCTCTCCTCGGTAGCGCTCTTGATCGTCGCGATCGGCGCGCCCGCCTGGATTGGCGCGCCCTCGCTGATGGGCAGCTCGACGATCGTACCGGCCTTGTGCGCGGTGATCTCGTTCTCCATCTTCATCGCCTCGATGATGCACAGCAACTGGCCCTCTGTAACGGTGTCGCCCTGTTTGACGAGCACCTTCCACATGTTTCCCTGCAGCGGGGAGGGAAGCGTGTCGGGGCCGCCAGCGCTGGTTGACTTGCGCTCGCCGCGCTTGGGCGCCTTGCGCCCGGCGCCTGCAGCGGCACCGTTTGCTGTGCCACCACCAACGCCCCCCGCAAAGGGCGGGCCGACGACGCGCACGTCGAAGCGCTTGCCGGAGACCTCGACGGCATAGCTCTGCTCGACCTTCTCGTCCTCATCGCCCTCGACGGGCGGGGTGGGGGCCGGGAACGCGAGCGTCTTGAGCCACTTCTTGTCCTCGAGCAGATCCCTGCACGTCTCGCCCTTGGCCCACTGCTCGGTGGCGAGCAGCGCCTGGTGGAAGGGGATGAGCGTCTTCAGGCCCTCGATCTCGTATTCGCCGAGCGCGCGCAGCATGCGCTTTGTGGCCTGCTCGCGGTCGGCGTCCCAGACGATCAGCTTGGAGACCATGGGGTCGTACATCGGCGAGACTTCCCCGCCTGCGCGCACGCCCGAGTCGACGCGTACGCCGGGGCCTTTGGGCTCGACGTAGGCGCCGATCTTGCCGGGCGCGGGGGCGAAGTTCTTGGAGGCGTCCTCGGCGTTGATGCGGCACTCGATCGAGTGGCCGCGCAGCTCGATGTCCTCCTGGGCGTAGCTGAGCTTCTCGCCGGCGGCGGCGCGGATGCCCTCCTTGACGATGTCGATGCCGGTGGTCATCTCGGTGACGCAGTGCTCGACCTGCACTCGCGTGTTCATCTCCAGGAAGAAGTACTCGGGCTCTCCGCCACCGTCGCCGACCGAGAACAGCCCCTCGATGGTGCCGGCGCCGACGTAGTCGACCGCCTTGGCGGCGTTGACGCCGATCTGCCCGATGCGCTCGCGCATCTGCGAGTCGACGACCCACGGGGGTGCGGGGGACTCCTCGATGACCTTCTGGTGGCGGCGCTGGATGGAGCAGTCGCGCTCGCCGAGGTGGATGACGTTGCCGTGGCGGTCGGCGAGGATCTGCACCTCGACGTGGCGCGGGTCGTGAAGGTAGCGCTCGAGGTACACGGTGGGGTCGGAGAAGAACTTCTCGCCTTCGCGGCTGGAGCCCTCGAACGCGCCCTCGAGCTCATCGGCGCTGAGCGCGACGCGAAAGCCCTTACCGCCCCCGCCTCCTGCGGCCTTGACGGCGACGGGGAAGCCGATTTCGTCGCTGGCTATGCGCAGCGCGTCGGCGACGGTGGCGACGGGCTCGGTGGTGCCGGGCACGATCGGCACGCCTGCGGCCTGCATCAGCTCGCGCGCCTTCGTCTTCGAGCCCATCGCCTCGATCGCGCTGGCGGGCGGTCCGATGAACACGATCCCCGCGTCCTCGCAGGCCTGCGCAAAGGGCGCGTTCTCGGCGAGAAAGCCGTAGCCGGGGTGGATCGCCTCGGCGCCTGCGCGACGGGCGGCGTCGAGGATCTTCTCCACGTGGAGGTAGTTCTCGGCGGCTGGGCCGTCGCCGAGGTTGTACGCCTCGCCGCCGCGCGTGACGTGCGGCGCGTCGCGGTCGATCTCGGAGTACACGGCGACGCTCGCGACGCCGAGCTCGTCGAGCGCGCGGGCGATGCGGACGGCGATCTCGCCCCGGTTGGCGATTAGGACCTTTGTGAACACGAGTGGGGAAGCTTAGTTAAGCGGCGGCCTGCGCGACGCGCGGGGCGCCATGGGAGGAGCGGGGCAGGGTAGGAAACGCTTGGAGCAAGGTGGGAGCCGCCGGCGTCATCCGGCGGCCTGCCCGCCCGAGCCTCTGCCCTGAAGCTCCAGATCTAGACCGCGGCTTCCCAGATCCCCGGATTCCCGCTGTCTCTATTGTCCGAAACGCCGTTGCCCGCCTCTCGGGGTCTGCGGCAGAGGCCCAAAGAAACAGACGCAAGTCTAATAGCCTTGAGTTATCGAGTTAATGGAATTAGGGTCTTGACACGGCGATACGGATCTGGTTCAGTATCCAGACTTCCGAGCTAGCCTCAGAAGTTGGGTTGCCGTTCGAGGGGAGGTTGCCGTCTGTGGTGTCGTTTCAGCGATCGGCATTTGTGTAGACCCAACGGGAGCGTGAGCTTCCGACATGCAATCAACCCAGATCATCGGCCGGCGGTAGCCATCCCGAATGGTGCCGTTGGCTGCTATCCAACGCAACAAAGGAGACATAAGCAATGCGACGTTTGATTACAGGAGCCTCGACCCTTGGGGCCATTCTCGTGCTCGGCGTGTGTTTCGCCGGAGGTGCGCAGGCGCACACGTTCTTATGGACCGGTGCGCTGCCCAGCTTACTCTTAGCGTTATCCGAGGGAACGCAGTTCTTTGAAGCCATCCCAGGCGGAGGCGCCGTGACGTGCAAACACGCGCGCTTCCACGGGGTACTGACAAGCGAGAGTACTGCAATGCAGAGAGTGGTCGGTACATACACTGGATGCGAAGCGTTCGGAAACAAAGCAACGGTCACACCTGCGGAATACGAACTCAGTGCTGAAGAATCTGTATCCGTCATCAACAAAACGATTTCGATTGAAGTGCCAGTTGCTGCGTGCAAAATCTTAATAGCACCGGTCGCTGCAAACCAGGGCCTGAAAGCCATCAAATACTTATTAGACCCGAACAGCAACGATACGAGACTATTACTCGACGTCAATGTCGCAAAAATCGCCTCGACCATCGAGGGCGGCGGTGGCGCCTGTGGCGCAGTGGGTGGGCATACCGAAGGCATATATACAGGGAGGCTCTTAGTGTGGGCAGACGCTGCCGGCACGCTTAAATGGTCATAGCTGTAGATAGTCGGATCTAGTGCAGTCCGAGGGTTGGGGCACCTAGGTGGTCCAACCCTCGGCTAGGAATCTTGGGGCGCAAACCGGAGAGGGTAGAGGTGGATCTCGATGTATCTTCGTCAGCAAGTCTTGAGAAGTGTCGCGCCAGTGACGTTTGTGATGGGCGTTCTGTTTCTTTTCATGGGCTCCGCTGTCGCTGCATTGCCTGACAACCGTGCATACGAGATGGTGAGCCCGGTCGAAAAGGGAGGGCTAAGCTTCGACTCGAACCTCGCTGTCACCGATGCCGGCGGCGAACACGTGGTTGTCGACGGTGGTTCTCAGAACGCATTGCTGTCGAGCGGCCTCTCGTGGATGTTGGAGACACGCACCAGTTCGGGCTGGAGTGGAGTGCAGGTCGGTCCGACGCCGACAGCCGGCGCAGACTTTCACGAACAGACACAGGTTTCGCTCAACGGCATCAGCGAACGCTATTCACGGTTTGCATTCGCCACCAGAATGCCTCTCGATCCTCGAGATTCGACCCATGGCATGCAGGAGTACGTACGCAACAGTCCGACCGGCACATTCTCATGGGTGTCGGGCCCCCCCGCTCCAGCGACGCCGATCAGTGAACCCGAAGATTGTCAGGGTGGATTGGAACCAAATCTCTGCGCTACAAACAGGGCGGTCTTCGCGGGTGCGTCTAACGACCTCGCGGCTGTCGTCTGGGGACAGTACTACCCGCTGGTGGCGCCTCCGGCCTCCCTCGCTGGGTATCCCGCCGATACTCACGAACACGGCTACGAGGTCTACGAGTCGGTGAACGGTGTCGAGGAGCTGACAGGTCTCGTGCCCTCCGGCTCGGAACACGAATGTGGGCCCGGTAGTTGTCGTGTTCCGTCCTGTGGTGCGGCGATGGGTAACGAAGGGGGGGCTCCTTTCGGGTCCGGGTTTGCGCCTGTGGCGGGGGCCGTCGCGGGCGACGGGGCGCAGGTCGAGGTCGTCTTCACGAGCCCCGACCCAGTCTCATACCAGGAAGTGGTTGGCTGCGCTCCGCCTGAGATCTACGTTCGCGAGAACGGCACTACGACCCTGCAGGTTTCGGCATCGAAAAAGACGGGCGGCGATCCAAGCGGACCTCAGGAAAAGGTGTATGCGGGCTCCTCTGAAGAGGGCGGTCACTTGACGGTGGTGTATTTCATCTCCAAAGAGGAGTTGACCGAAGACGCGAACACTGGCGCCGCAGACGAAGGGCGCAATCTCTATGCGTACATCATGCCCACGGTCTCGCAGCCTGGCGCGCTGAGGGATCTCACGCCTGAAAATAACGGCGGCGCGGCGGAAGTGACCTTTCTCGGAGCATCGACCAATGGAAAGATCGTGTACTTCACGGCGTCCAGCGTACTCACGGCGGAACCAAATGGCCGCGGCCAGACGGCGCAGCCCGGCGTGAGCAATCTCTACGTCTATGACATGAGCACAGGGCGTACTACATTCATAGCGTCCGGGAATGGCCTGAGTGCTCCGCACACCGGATTGCTGTATGGGTTCGGACCAGAAGGCAGGCTCTCATCTGAGGTTACTCCAGACGGCCAGCACATGCTGTTCGTCTCGAGCGAACGTCTCACGGAATACGACAACTTTGGTTCGGAATGCAGAGGAGAAGCCGTGAACGGCCAGCCCATGCGTTCTCCCGCACCCTGTGCGGAGGTGTATCTATATACGGCTGCCAGCGACTCGCTTGTCTGCGTTTCGTGCAACCCGTCGGGCGCGTCGCCTACAGGGAGTGCGCGACTGCCAGAACGGTTCAAGGAAGGCTATCTCGACGGTCATGCGGAACCCGGCACGTTGCCGGCTCCACGAGCCGTCAGCGATGATGGAAGCAGAGTGTTCTTCAGCTCGCCAGATCGCTTGACGGGGGAAGCGCCGCCCCCCACAACAACTCGTGGTTCGCAGGCGCCGATCGCTGAAAACTGGGAATACGAACCAAACGTATATGAGTATGAGAAAGGTCATATCAGTCTGATCGCGCCCGCGGCAGTGCTGTTGACGACCACGCCAAGCGGAAACGATGTTTTCTTCGACACGTACACGCGCGTCGTCCCACAGGATACGGACGGCTCTCCCGACGTCTACGATGCGCGGGTTGGCGGTGGATTTCCCGTGCTCGCGCCGCCCGCGTGTTCCGGCTCTGCGTGTCAGGGCACGCCGGCCCCCCCGACCATCTTTGCGACACCGCCGAGCGAGACCTTTACAGGCATCGGGAACTTCAATCCCGTCCGGCCTGTGAAGCTGAATCCGAAGCACTGCAAGCGGGGGTTTGCGCTTCGCAAAAACAGATGTGTCAAGAGACGAAAAACCAAACGGACGAGCCAGAGTAAAGCTAAGGGCAAGGCAATCCACGGCAAGGGGAAGGTGTAACGATGGGGCATGCACGACGTCCTGGATTGCTCGCGGTGGCGGGCGCGTTTGCAGCCCTTGCCGGGCTCCCTCCCGTGGCTCTCGGCGCCAGTTCCCCAGCGTGGAATATCACTGCGGAAGCTTTGCCCACGAATTTCACTCCGAACGGCACCGGGATAATGGTTCAAGAATCGAACGGGAACACGAACGGGAACACGCTCAGGGTGGTGGTGCGAAATCTGGGTGATGTGCCGATCAGTGGCCAGGTCAGTCCGATCACGCTGGCTGTGGCTCTGAATGGTGGTGCGGCTGCATCGATCGGCGGGGAAGCCGAATGCAAACAGCCAGCAGGCCCGTGCATCTACACGGGAGTCGTGGCGCCGGGACAATCGCTCATGGTCGAAGTGACCGTGAAGGCAGGTGAACCGGGAGCCGGCATGAGCACGGCAACCGTATCAGGAGGGGAAGCAAGCGGTCAGCCCATGGCGTCAGCGACTGTTTCGCAGCCGCTGACGATCAGCTCCTCGCCTGCGACGTTCGGGATTGAGCCGGGGAGCCTGCTGGCCGAGTTCGTCAGTGCTGATGGAGCTCCCGAGACACAAGCTGGCTCGCACCCATACAATTTGAGTCTCAGCTTCGCATTCACGACGAATGTGATGCAGACGGAATTCGGTTACCATTATCGAGCGGCCGACGACGTCAGGGACATAGCTGTCGAATTGCCACCGGGTGTGGCTGGCAATCAGCTGGCGGTGGGGCAATGCGCGACCGTGGGCCTAGAAGAAGCGAGATGTCCGGGGATCAGCCAGGTTGGGACCGTGCATCCGACGATCGCGGGCGGCGTGGTGCTTTCACGATATGCGCTGTTCAATCTGATACCGGACAACGGGCACACGAACGAACTGGGGTTCACAACTAAGACCAGCTTCTCGGTGCACATGCCTACGAGCGTCCGTACGGGCAGCGATTACGGCATCACCAACATGACGCCGAAGGTCCCGAACTGGGCCGGATCGCTCTTGAGGGTGGAAGCACAGGTGTGGGGTGTCCCGGGGGATGCCAGTCATGACAGTCAGCGTGTGCTCGCCGGATACTCGGCGGTAGAAAATCATGGAGGAACCCCGCGGGTGGAAGAAGAAGGGGGTGGCCATGCGTCGGCGTTGCCGCCGACCGCCTTCTTGACGATGCCGAGTCAGTGCGGCAAGCCCTTGGTCTTCAAAGTCGCCGTCGACTCGTATGTCGCTCCCGGGCGAAAGCTTTCCGACGGAACTCCGGACCTCAGCGATCCGAACTGGAAGACCGCCACCGTGACCCAGCCTGCGATGACGGGCTGTGATCAGTTGCAGTCTTTCGCGCCGCATTTGACGGTCGCGCCGGCGACGACGTTTGCAGATACTCCGGCGGGTACGACGGTCGAAGTCAGCGTGCCGCAGGGTGAAGGGTTGACGAGCCCGTCCGCGTTGGCGACCTCGACGCTTCAGAACACGAAGGTCACGTTGCCGGCTGGGCTGGTCGTGAGCCCCGGACAGGCGAATGGGCTGGGGGCGTGCCAGGCGGCCGAAGACGGCGTTGGGACGACTGGTCCGGCGTCTTGTCCGGGCGATTCGAAAGTCGGGACGGTCGAAATCGAAACGCCGTTGTTGCCGGACAAGCTGGAAGGG
Organism: uncultured Solirubrobacteraceae bacterium; assembly: GCA_963813055.1. Lineage (GTDB taxonomy): Bacteria > Actinomycetota > Thermoleophilia > Solirubrobacterales > Solirubrobacteraceae > Palsa-744. Next base: position 263,251 of record CAWEXM010000001.1, on the reverse strand, counting down.
AACGTGTACGTTCTGCAGTCCAACCCCCCGAATCTAAAACTCCTCGTCGCGGCGTCCGCGGATGATGTGAACTTGAAGTTGGTCGGGGATGTGCACCTCGATGAAGCGACGGGTCAGATTTCGACGACGTTCGAGGGTACGCCGCAGTTGCCGTTCACGCACTTCAGGCTTGTGTTCGGTGGTGGTGCTCAGGCGGCGTTGACGACGCCTCCGTCGTGTGGGGTGTATGCGTCGACGTCTGACTTCACGCCGTGGAGTAGCCCCGAGACTCCGGACTTTCTCTCCTCCAACGGGTTCGGTTTGACTGCCGGCCCGGGTGGCTCCCCGTGCGCCTCGCCGCTGCCCTTTGCTCCGTCTTTGAGCGCGGGCGTGACGACGGACCAGGCCGGCGGCTACACCGGTTTCTCGATGTTGTTGTCGCGTGGTGATGGCGAACAGCGGATCGAGGCGCTGCAGTTCACGGCGCCGCCCGGCCTTTCGGGCGTGCTCTCGAGTGTCCCGCTGTGTGGGGAGTCTCAGGCCGCGGCGGGCACCTGCTCGTCGAGTTCGCAGATCGGGCACACGGTCGTGGGCGCGGGCGCGGGCCCAGCTCCCTTGTATATACCCGAGGCGGGGCAGCCGCCGGCGCCGATCTACCTGACCGGCCCGTACAAGGGCGCGCCGTTTGGCCTGTCGATCGTGGTGCCGGTGATCGCGGGGCCGTTCAACCTGGGCACCGTGGTGGTGCGTGCGGCGATCAGCATCGACCCGGGCACTGCACAGATCGTCGTCACGACCGATCCGTTGCCGCAGATCCTTGCCGGTGTGCCGACGAATCTGCGTCAGATCAACGCCGTGATCGACCGTGCGAAGTTCATGATCAACCCGACGAACTGCTCGCCTTTGGCGTTCTCGGGGACGGCGCAGAGCGCGCAGGGCATCAGCGCTCCCATCTCGACCTCATTCGAGGTGGGGTCGTGCCGTCAGCTCCAGTTTGCCCCGAAAATCAACGTTTCCACCTCAGGGCAGATCTCCAAAGCCCGCGGTGCGAGCTTGCGTTTCAAGATCGCCTACCCCTCGGGGGCGCTGGGCAAGGAGTCTTGGTTCCGAGAGGCGAAGTTCGATCTGCCGAAGCAGCTGCCGGCACGCCTGACGACGCTGCAGAAAGCGTGCCTGCAGGAAGTGTTCGAAGCGAACCCCGCGGCTTGCCCAGCGGCATCGCTGATCGGCCACGCGATCGTCCACACCCCCGTGTTGCCCGTGCCGCTCGCGGGGCCCATGTATTTCGTCTCCCATGGCGGTGCGAAGTTCCCGGACGCGGTCGTGGTGCTGCAAGGCGACGGCGTCACGGTAAAGCTGACGGGCGAAACGTTCATCAACCACAACACCGGGATCACTAGCGCGACATTCCCCGACACACCCGACGTGCCGTTCGAATCGATCGAAGTGCTCCTACCGCAGGGGCCGTTCTCTGAGTTCGCTGTGAACCTCCCGAAGCACGCCAAGTACACCTTCTGCGGACAGAAACTCGTGATGCCGACCTTCTTCAAGGCGCAGAACGGCCTTGAAATCCACCGCAACACCCCGGTGGCGGTCACAGGCTGCTCCACGAAGGCGAGCAAAGCCAAGGCCAAGAAGGCCAAGAGGGCGCGAAAGTCGAACACCCAGCAGAGGGGGGCACACCGATGAGCTCCCCGAGGTCGATACGCACGGCGATCGCGTCCCTGGCTGTGTTGACGGGCGCGCTCGCGCTCACGGCCCCAGCGGCGCTTGCCGCTGCACCCGAACAGCCCGAAACGGTCAGCCCCGCGACGGCGATCGCCGCCACGGGCGCGACGCTTCACGGAGTCTTGAACCCCAGCGCTCCCAGCGAAGGCGGCTCCTACCGTTTCGCCTACAAGCAGTCCGAAACGGAATGCGAACCCGAAGCGATATTCCAGCCCGAACTGCCGGCGCTCGCGCTCGGGGCAGAAAAAGAACCAGTCTCGGTGAGCCTCGCCGGCCTGGAACCGAACAAGCCGTACACCTTCTGTGTGGTAGCCAGCAACCTCGTTGCCGAATCCACGTCTGGCTCGCCGGTGACGTTCAAAACGCTCGCCCTGGCCCCTGGCGTCGACAGCGAGGGGGTCTCTGGGGTGAGCGCAAGCTCAGCGAACCTGGAAGCGCAGATCAACGCCAACAACCAGGCCACCACCTACAGCTTCCAGTACGCGACTGAAGCCACCGGCGAAGAACTCGAAGGCACGATCGAAACGGTACCCGGCGGCGAACTGCCTGCAGCATTCGGCGACCAGGGCGCGAGCGCCTCCACGGGCGTGGCTCTGAGCGAAGGTACGACCTACTTCTACCGGGTCGTCGCTGAAAACGAACAGAGCAAAGAAGAAGGGACGCCGATCAAGGGCGAAGTGCAGAGCTTCACGACCGTCGCGGTGCCCCACACCGACGCCGTCACGGCAGTGACGTCGACGGCGGCGACCTTCCACGGTCACCTGACGTTGAACCCCGTCGACACGACGTTCTCCTTCGCCTATCGTGTCGGGGCGGAATGTGTGGGCGAAGGCAGCACCGCCGTCGAAGACGCCGGCGCCGGCGCGGGGGCCAAGGAAGTCGCCTCCGAAGTGACGGGACTGCAGCCAAACGCTTCCTACTCGGTCTGCCTGGTCTCGTCGAATGCGTTCGGTCAGGAAGTCGACCCGACGGCCCCGCCGGTCAGTTTCACGACTCTGCCCGCGCCGCCGAGTATCGACAGCGAGACTGCGACCGCGACGCCTTTTGAAGCGACGCTCGAAGCGCTGTTGAACGCGAACAACCAGGAAACCACGTACAAGTTCGAATACGCGACGAACGAAGCGATGAGCGAACACCTCGTGACGCTCTCCCCGCCCGAAGGCACCCCGCCGCTGCAGGGATACGGCGACCAGGGCGTCGCCGCCCAAACCGGTCAGGTGCTCGTCCCGGGGACGACGTACTTCTATCGCGTCGTCGCGGAAAATGCCGCGCACGAAAAGACCGAAGGCGAAGTCAAGGAAGTGACGGCGCCAGCGCTCGAAAAGCCCATCATCGAACCGGGCAGCGCCACGGTCAGCGCGGTCGGCTCGCGCAGCGTCCAGTTCCAGGCGATCGTCAACCCCGACTACCAGGAAACGACCTGGGTCTTTGAATACGCCACCGATGAAGCCATGACCGAAAACCTCGGGACGGTCTCGGGGGTGGCGATCCCCGCGGTCGGGGGCGCACAGGGGGTCAGCGTGCTCGCCACGGGCCTGCTCCCCGCGCGGGAATATTTCTTCCGCATCACCGCCACCAACAACACCGGGACGACACAGGGGCCCGTCGTGACGCCCCCGTTCACGACGCTCGCGGTGCCGCTCGTGGAAGAAACCGAACCTGAAGCGAGCGAAGTCACCCAGCGCACCGCGACGATCGACGACATCACGATCAACCCGGAGATCGAAGAACCCCAGGAAGAAGCGACCTACTACGTCCTCTTCGGAACAACCGAAGCCTACGGTCACGCTCTGCCGGCGCCCACTCACGCGAGCGCCGGATACGGCGTCTCCGGCAGGGAAGTCGCGCCGGTGAAGCTCTACGGCCTCGCGCCTGGCACGACCTACCACTTCGCGATCGTCGCGCACAACGCCAACGGCACAAACACCAGTCCCGACCACCAGTTCACGACCGTCGCCGCGGAACCCCGGACGGCGCCCCCCGCGATCGGGTCGGCGTCCGCGCAGTTCGTCAACGAAAACAGCGCGATCATCGAAGGCGAAGTGAACCCCGAAGGCCTGCAGGCCTCCTACGGAGTGCAGTATGGAACCAGCACCTCGTATGGGTCCAGCACACCACCCGCCGGGCTCGCACCGTTCGCCAGCGCACAGGGCACGATCACAGCTCTCACAGGCCTCCAGCCCGGCACCACCTACCACTACCGCCTCCTCGCGCACAACCACGCTGGCACCACCGACGGGCCCGACCACACCTTCACGACAACCGGCGCCACCCAAGGCGTGTTCACCCCCTTCCCCGTCCCGGTCATCGCACCCATTGCGACCGCCCCATTCAAATTCCCACCCGAAGGAACCGGGGTGCACAAGCCGCTCACGAACAAGCAGAAGCTCGCAGCGGCACTCAAAGCATGCGCAAAGAAGCCAAAGACCAAGCGTGCGGCCTGCAGACACAAAGCACACAGAAAGTACGGGGCGAAAGCTTCCCAGCGACACAGGACGGCCTAGGCGGGTCTCGCCCAGGCCGCGGCGCGGCAACTCAGTGCGCTAAGCGGCTGTGGCGATCATCCCCGCGCCGACGGTGCCGTTGGTGGCCTCGTCGATCAGGATGAAGCTGCCGGTGCGGCGGTTGCTCGTGTACGGGTCGAACACGAGCGGCGAGCTGGTGCGCAGCCGCACGCGGCCGATGTCGTTCAGCTCAAGCTGCCCCGAGGGGTCGATGCGCTCGAGCGTGTGCACCTCCACGAGATCCTCGATCGCGTCGATCACCGCGGTCGCGTGGCGGGACGTGTGCTTGAGCACGTAGCGCGCGCCCGCCCGCAACGGCGCGTCCGCCATCCAGCAGACGTCCGCGTGCAGCTCGCGCGCGACGACGGGCGGCTCGTCGGGGTGGCAGATGAGCTCGCCGCGCGAGACGTCCAGCTCGTCCTCCAGGCGCAGCGTCAGCGACATCGGCGCCATCGCCTCCTCCAGCTCGCCCTCATACGTGTCGATCGCCGCGATCCTCGTGCGCCCGCCGCCCGGGAGCACGGCCACCTCATCGCCCACGCGCAGAGCGCCGCTGGCGAGCTGGCCGGCGTAGCCGCGGTAGTCGCCCGTGGCTGCGGCCGCCGCGGCCGCGGGGCGGATGACCCACTGCACGGGGAAGCGCGCGGGCTTCTCGTCGGGATGGTCGTACGCGACCTCCACCTGCTCGAGCAGGTCCAGCAGCACGGGGCCGTCGTACCAGTCCATGTTCTGCGAGCGCTCCACCACGTTGTCGCCGTCGAGCGCGGACATCGGGATGTAGGAGATGTTCTTCACCGCCGTCAGCTTCGTCGCGAAGCCCGCGAACTCCTCGATCAGCTCCTCGTAGCGCTCCTGGGAGTAGTCCACGAGGTCCATCTTGTTGATCGCCACGACCATCTCCGGGATGCCCAGCAGCGCGCTGATGAACGCGTGGCGCTTGGACTGCTCGAGCACGCCGCGGCGCGCGTCGATCAGCACCACCGACACGTCCGCGGTGGACGCGCCGGTGACCATGTTGCGGGTGTACTGGCGGTGGCCGGGGCAGTCCGCGATGATGAAGCGGCGCTTGGCGGTCGCGAAGTAGCGGTAGGCCACGTCGATCGTGATGCCCTGCTCGCGCTCAGCGCGCAGACCATCGGTGAGCAGCGCGAGGTCGAGCGTGCCCTCGCCGCCGCGGCGCTCGGAGGCCTGCGCGACCTGGTCGAGCTGGTCTTCGAACACCTGCTTGCTGTCGTACAGCAGCCGGCCGATCAGCGTGCTCTTGCCGTCGTCCACCGAGCCGGCGGTCGTGAAGCGCAGCAGGTCCAACGTCATCTCGCCGCCGGCCTCCCACAACGCACGCACGCGTGCGCGCGAAGCGCGCTCCTAAAAGCCGTTCTCGCGCGCACTAGAAGTAGCCGGCCTTCTTGCGGTCCTCCATCGCCGCCTCCGACACACGGTCGTCGGCGCGCGTCTCGCCGCGCTCGGTGATCCGCGTGGCGGCGATCTCGAGCACCACCTCCTCGAGCGTCGTCGCTTGTGAGCGTACGCCGCCGGTGCAGCTCATGTCGCCGACGGTGCGGTAGCGCACCGTGTCGGTGAACACCTCCTCGCCCTCGATCAGCTCGGTGCCCTCGCGCCACGCGTACAGCATGCCGTCGCGCTTGAACACCTCGCGGTCGTGGGAGAAGTAGATCGACGGGACCTCCAGCTGCTCCTGGTCGAGGTACTCCCACACGTCGAGCTCCGTCCAGTTGGAGATCGGGAACACGCGTACGTGCTCGCCCTTCTTGATGCGCCCGTTGTACAGGTTCCACAGCTCCGGGCGCTGGTTCTTGGGATCCCACTGGCCGAAGTCGTCGCGGAAGGACATGATCCGCTCCTTCGCCCGCGCGCGCTCCTCGTCGCGGCGCGCGCCGCCGAACGCAGCATCGAAGCCGTGCTCGGCGATCGCGTCGAGCAGCGTGACCGTCTGCAGCTTGTTGCGCGACGCCCGCGGCCCCGTCTCCTCGACCACGCGGCCCTTGTCGATCGACTCCTGCACGCTCGCCACGATCAACCGCTCGCCGAGCTCCGCCACGCGGCGGTCGCGGAACTCGACCACCTCGGGGAAGTTGTGGCCCGTGTCCACGTGCATCAACGGGAACGGGAACGGCGCCGGACGAAACGCCTTCTCCGCCAGGCGCAGCAGCACGATCGAGTCCTTGCCGCCGCTGAACAGCAGCACGGGGCGCTCGAATTCAGCGGCCACCTCGCGCATCACGTGAATCGCCTCCGACTCGAGCGCGCGCAGATGGCTCAGCTGGGGACGGGCAGCGACGCTCATGTCACTCGCCGAACGTCTCTACGTGCAAACCGCACTCCGTCTTGTCCGTGCCTGCCCAGCGCCCCTCGCGGCCGCTGCCGGGCTGCGTGCACGGCGCGCAGCCGATCGACTCATAACCCTGGTCGTGCAGCAGGTTGTAGGGGAGGTCGCGCTCGTGGATGCGACGCCACAGATCCTTGTCGGTCCAGTGCGCCAGCGGGTTGTACTTCCACAGCCCGCGGCGCTCGTCGCGTTCGATCAGCTCCGTGTCCGCGCGCGTCGGCCCCTGCTCGCGGCGGATGCCAGTAATCCAGCCCTCGGCGTCCGCGAGCGAGCTTTCCAGCGCCGCAACCTTCGCCACCGAGCAGCAGTGCTCGGGCCCGCTCCACGGATTCGTCGGGTTGCTCGCGTCCTGGACCTCGATCTTCACGCCGAAGCGCTCCTCGAACGCGCGCCACGTCGCCAGCGTCTCCGGGAACAGCACGCCGGTGTCGATCGTCACGACCCGTACGGATTTGCCGGTTCCTTGGTCCAGGCGCAGCAGCTCGTCGAGCAGCACCGACTCCTCCTTCTGGAAGGAGCACAGCAGCACCGCCCGCGCGCCGTGGCGGGCGGCCTCGCGCAGCGTGTGCGTGAGGCTCAGCGCCGGGTCGATGTCGACCGCTGCTATGTGGCTGTTCGATGGGCTCATGGGATCTTTCGTGTCGTCTCTGTTCCTCTTCGACATCTCGGGGACATCTATACAGCGCACTCTCCCTCGCCGCGAATCACTTCGAACGGAACGTTGCGGTTCCAGTCGATGAACGTGTTCATCGTCTCCAACCCGAACTCCACTGGCAGCGACAGCTCCTTCACGAGGCCTTCCAGCTCGGCGGTGCCGACGCGCTGGGTGAACGGACCCCACTCCTCGCCATCGGCGCGGTTGCCCTCGTAATGGCGGATCCAGCGTTCGATCGCCTCCGGCACGCGCTTGGCTGGCAGGCGCAGCTTCAGCCGCGTGCCGAACACCACCTCGCCGCCTTCGTACACGCCGCCCACGTGGGGGATGTACGCGGGGATCGTGTGGTCGCCAACTTTGATCGACGCGCCGTAGAAGCCGATGTCCGCGACATGGTGCTGGGAGCAGCCGTTCGGGCAGCCGCTCATCTTGATGTGCATCTGACGCGTCAGCGGGTCGGTCAGCTCCATCGCTTCCACCCGCTCCTGGACCGCCTGGTTGAGGCCCATCGAGCTGGTGATCCCGAGCTTGCACGAGTCCGTGCCGGGGCACGACACCACGTCGTCGATTTCGCGTGCGCCCGCGTCTGAGAGCCCCAGCTCGCCGAGCGCGCGCCACACGTCGTACACGCTCTCCTCGCGCACCCAGCGCAGCAGCAGGTTCTGCTGCACCGTCGTGCGCGCGTAGTCGCCCGCGTATGAGCGCATGATCGCCGCGAGGCCGCGGAACTGCTCGGGCGTGAGATCGCCACGGGTGATCTTCACCTCCACCGTCACGAAGCCCTTCTGCTTCTGCTCCGCCACGTTCGCCGCGCGGAAGCGCTCGAACTCCGAGAGGTCGCCGTTGGGGGTGCCGTAGCTCTGCGGCGGCGCTGGCGCGGACTCGCGCTCGTCGTGCACGAACAGGCGGTGCTCGACGGAGAAGTCGCGTTCGGCCACCCAGTCGCCCTCCAGCTCCTCCTCGACCTGGCGGCGCAGCTCCTCGATGCCGTACTTGTCCACGAACACCTTGATCCTGGCGCGGGCGCGGTTCACGCGCAGCCACTCCTGGCGGTCGAAGATCCGGAACACCGCCTCGGCGATCTTCAGGTACTCGCCGTCGTCCAGCCCCACGAAGTCGTACAGCGCGGGCGCCACGCGCGGCATGATCGACGTGCCGCCGCCGACGAGCATCTCCGCTCCGCGCACCTCGCGGCCGTCGATCTCCTTGACGCGTGCGCGGTAGGCGATGTCGTGGATGCCGCTGATCGCGCGGTCGCGCGGGCTGCCGTCGAAGGAGGTCTTGATCTTGCGCGGCATCGCCTGCGTCGTGGGGTGGCGCACGAAGTAGCGCACGTACGCGCCCGCGTACGGGGTCATGTCGAACAGCTCGTCCTTCGCCACGCCCGCCCACGGGTCGGCGGTCACGTTCCTGACCGTGTTGCCGCAGCCCTCGCGGCTGGACAGTCCCGACTCGCTCAGCTCGTGGATCGCCGGCTCCATTTCCGCCAGCGGGATGTGGTGGATCTGCACGTTTTGGCGAGTCGTCACGTGACCCTTTTTCAGCGGCGCGTACTTCTCCACCACGTTCGCAAAGGACTCCATCTGCTCCGGTGTGACCCCACCGAAGGGCAGCTTCACGCGCACCATGTTCACGTCCGGCTGGCGCTGCCCGTACACGCCCTGCTTGAGGCGGAACTTGATGAACTCGTCCTCCGGGGTGCCGCCCGCGAGGAATTTGGTCGCTTCCGTCTTGAAGTCGTCGAACTCCCGCTCGAGGATCGGGATCACGTGCCCGGGCACGTTCTGCAGGACCTCTGGGTCCTCGAGCGTGCCGCGCTGGGCGGAGATGGAACCTGGCTCCATGTGGCGAAAACCTCCTGATCCGGACGCTTGGCCCGGGCTGCTTTTCGACTTTACGCTTGGCGCTGCGGGCTATTGTCCTAAAGCCTAGCGACTTTTAGGTATTTATCCAGGGGTGCAGCTCGTCATCCCGCGCCTCCCTTGAGACCCCTTCGAGAATAGCCGCGCTCCGCCACGGGTCGAGCGGCTCTACGGCCGCGCTCGGCGTCGGCGCGGTGGCGCGCATGAACGTCTCCAGCGCCGCCGCGATCGCGGCCGTCTCCTCGGGCGAGGCGGCTGGCGAGACGACGTGTCCATTCGGGTTGGCTGGGGTCATCGGCCCATTGTGACGGAGCGCGGCCGCGGACGCCCGGCGTGCCCGTCCGGCGAGGCCCAGATTGTTCCGAACACCAGTACACTGCGCGGGACATGTCCTTGTCACCGATCCCCCGCGTGTCCGTCCCCGATCACGTATTCGCGCGCCTCAGCGAGGCGATCCTCGCCGGCCACTACAGGCCAGGTGAGCGTCTCCCGCCGCAGCGAGCGCTCGCGGCGGACCTGCAGGTGAACATGGCGTCGATCCGCGAGGCGCTCGGGCGCCTGGAGCAGATGCGCCTGATCGACATACGTCACGGTGACGGCGCGCGCGTGCTCGACTGGCGCCGCTCCGGCGGCTTGGAGGCGCTCGTGCTGCACGACGCCGCGGGCGCATCCGTGCTCGGCGACGTGTTCGAGGCGCGGCGGCTGCTGCTCGTCGAGGCCGCGCGGCTCGCCGCCGAGCGACGCTCCGAGTCGCAGGCCGAAAGCTTGGTCGAGCTGGCAGGAGCGGTGGCGCGAGCTGAGGACGACGGCTCCGCGCTGCTCGCCGACTGGGAGTTCATGGCGGCTCTCGTCGAGGCGGCGGGCAACCTCGTGTTCCAACTGGTGATGAACACCGTGCGCGAGCTGTACCTCCCGCACGCGCAGGTGTTCGCCCCGCTCGTGACGCATCGCGAGAAGCTCGCGGCGTCGTACGAGCGCGCGGCCGTCGCCGTGCGGGATCACGACGGACAGGGCGCGGCGGCGGCGATCGAGGAGCTGGTCGCCGCGCAGGGCGAGTGGATGCTGGGATGAGCGCGGGGCTCGACAGCTTCATCCGCGCGGCGCCACAGCCCCAGCGCGCGGGCATGCGCGTGCTGGTGGAGCTTGCCCGGCGCCCCCGCGGCGCGGCGCTGCTGGCTCGCGCCCCGCTGGCCCAGCAGGCAGCGAACGCGATCATCGCGCTCGATCGATACGACGACCCCGTGCTTGCGCGCGCGCTCGGGTGGGATGCGGCGGCGGTCGCGGCGCGCGGGCGCGAGCTGCGCCGCGCTGAGGGCAGGCCATGACCGAGATCCTGGAGGCGGACGTATGCGTGATCGGCGCAGGGGCAGGCGGGGCCGTCGCGGCGGCGGAGCTCGCCGAGGGCGGAGCGCGCGTGGTCGTGCTCGAGCAGGGCGCGCAGCACAACGCCGATGACTTCAGCGCGCGGCCGCCGGAGATGCTCGCGCGCCTGTACCGCGACGGCGGGCAGACGACGACGCTCGGCACCCCGCCGATCCTGCTGCCGCTCGGCCGCGGCGTGGGCGGCACAACGCTGGTCAACTCCGGCACCTGCTTTCGCACCCCGCCACGCGTGCTCGAGCGCTGGGCGGAGGAGTTCGGGCTGGAGCTCGACGAGGAGACGCTCGCGCCGTGCTTCGAGCGCGTGGAGCGCTCGCTGTCCGTCGCTGAGGTCACCCCCGAGTTGGCCGGCGCCAACGCCGCCGTCGCGCGCCGCGGCGCCGAGCGTCTCGGCTGGTCGCACGGCTACCTGCGACGCAACGCGCGCGGCTGCGTCGGCTCGGGCGTGTGCGTGTTCGGCTGCCCCACCTCCGCCAAGCAGCACACCGGCATCACCTACATCCCGCGCGCGGTCGCTGCGGGCGCGCAAATCGTGACCGGCGCGGACGTGCGCGAGCTGATCCTGCGCGGCGGCGAGGCCTGGGGCGTGCGCGCGCGGCTCGCGGGTGGCGCCCCGCTCGAGGTGCGCGCGCCGAGCGTGATCGTCGCGTGCGGCACGATCCACACGCCGCTGCTGCTCGCTCGCAACCGCCTCGGCGCGGGCTCTGGTGAGCTGGGGCGCAACCTCGCGTTGCACCCCGCCACGGCGGCGTTCGCGCTGATGGAGGAGACGGTGAACATGGCGCGCGGCGTACCGCAGAGCTTCTACGTGGACGAGTTCGCCGGCGATGGCGTGATGTTCGAGGGCGTCGCCGGGCCGCCCGCCTACGCGGCGATGTCGCTGCCGCTCACCGGCGAGCGCCACGCGCGCGCGATGGCCGCCTATCCGCACCTGGCGCAGTTCGGGCTGATGGTCAGCGACGCTTCGCGCGGGCGCGTCGGCTCGCTCGCCGGCAGACCCGTGATCCGCTACTCGCTGTGCGAGGCCGACGTGGCGAAGTTCCGCCTCGGACTCGCGCGCATCCGCGAGCTGTTCATCGCGGCGGGCGCCCGCGAGGTCTACCTGCCGCTGCCCGCGGGCGTGGAGCCTGAGCGCGCCCGCGTGCGCGACCTCAAACTGCTGGCGTTCCATCCGCTCGGCACCGCTCGCGCGGACGCGCGCGCCGCGCACGGGGTCGTCGATGGCGATCTCGCGCTCCACGGCGTGCGCGGTTTGTACGTAGCCGACGGCTCGGTCGTGCCGAGCGCGCTCGGCGTGAACCCGCAGCTGACAATCATGGCGCTCGCGACCCGGCTGGCCTTCGGCTTGCTCGGGCGCGCGCTGCCCCCACCGACCGACACACAGGAGATCCCATGTCCTTCCTGATCGACCCGCCGTGGCTGTACGCCACCGGCCGCGCCTACGGCCGCCTGATGCCAGACGCGAGCACGCCCGTCGCGCGCACCCTGCACACGGCCACCGCCGGCGTGTTCCTGGCGACGAGCATCTCGCTGTATCTCAACCGGCCCTGGACGCGGCCGATCTGGGAGGCCTGTCGCGCCGGGGACGGACGCGACTGGATGCTCAACTCGGGGGTGTTCAAAGTCGACCACAAGCGCGTCGGCAAACGCGTCCACATCGCCTCCGCGCTCGCGTTCCTCACCTACCCGTGGTGGCTGCGGCTCGGCGAACGCGCCGCGCGCAAAGACTGAACAACGTCGTTACAGCGGGATGTTGCCGTGCTTGCGTTTCGGGCCCGGTTCGCGCTTGCTCTGCAGCGTGTGCAGCGCGGTGATCAGTCGCGGGCGCGTCTCGTGCGGCACGATCACGTCGTCGATGTAGCCGCGCTCGGCCGCCGTGTAGGGGTTGGCGAAGCGCGCCTTGTAGTCGTCCATCAGCTTCTTGCGTCGCTCGTCCGGCGTGGGGCTCGCGGCGATGTCGCGCCGGTAGATGATGTTCACCGCGCCCTCCGGCCCCATCACCGCGACCTCCGAGGTGGGCCACGCGAAGTTGAAGTCCGCCAGCAGGTGCTTCGAGGCCATTACGTCGTACGCGCCGCCGTAGGCCTTGCGTGTGATCACGGTGATCTTCGGCACGGTCGCCTCCGTGAACGCATACAGCAGCTTCGCGCCGTGGCGGATGATCCCGCCCCACTCCTGAGCCGTCCCCGGGAGGAAACCGGGTACGTCGGTGAACGTGATCAGCGGGATGTTGAACGCGTCGCACGTGCGCACGAACCGCGCGGCCTTGGCGGAGGCGTCGATGTCGAGCACGCCCGCGAGCTGCGCCGGCTGGTTGCCGACGATCCCAACGGCGAAGCCGTCGAGGCGCGAGAAGCCGCAGATGATGTTCTTCGCATGGTGCTCGTGGACCTCGAAGAACTCTTCGTCGTCGACGATCAGCTTGACCACGTTGCGCATGTCGTAAGGCTTGTTCGGGTTGTCCGGCACGACGTTGTCGAGCTCCGGGTCCATCCGCAACGGGTCGTCGGTGGGCTCCACGCGCGGAGCGCTCTGCAGGTTGTTCTGCGGCAGGAAGCTGATCAGGTAGCGGCAGTCCTCCAGGCACGCGTCCTCGTCCTCGGAGGCGAAATGCGCGACGCCGGACTTGGAGTTGTGAGACATCGCCCCGCCCAGCTCCTCGAACCCCACTTCCTCGCCCGTGACCGTCTTGATCACGTCGGGTCCGGTGATGAACATGTGCGAGGTCTCCTTGACCATGAAGATGAAGTCCGTGATCGCGGGGGAGTACACCGCGCCGCCTGCGCACGGCCCCATGATCAGGCTGATCTGGGGGATCACGCCAGAGCACTTGACGTTGCGCACGAACACGTCGCCGTAGGCGCCTAGCGAGACCACGCCCTCCTGGATGCGCGCGCCGCCCGAGTCGTTGATGCCGATCACCGGGCAGCCGATCTTGGCCGCCAGGTCCATGATCTTGCACATCTTCTCGCCCATCACCTCGCCCAGCGAGCCGCCGAACACGGTGAAGTCCTGGCTGAACACGCACACCGTGCGGCCTTCGATCGTGCCGTGGCCGGTCACAACCGCGTCGCCCCATGGCCGGTTCTCCTGCATTTCGAAGTCGTACGTGCGGTGGCGCACGAACGTGTCGAGCTCTTGGAAGGAACCGGGGTCGAGCAGCTTTTCCACGCGCTCGCGCGCGGTGTACTTGCCGCGTTCGTGCTGCTTGGCCTCCGCCTCCGGGCTCGAGTGGATCGCCGCCTCGCGAAGCTCGTGCAGCTGCGCGAGCTTCTCCTCGTAGGTCTCCGGAGCCTTCTGGCGCGGAGGCTTGCGGTGTCCGCTGCGCGAGGCCGCGAGCAGGGCCGCGTCGGCCTGTCGGTCGTGGGAGCTGGTAGCCATGGGGCGCAGGATGTTATCGGCGCTCGCTGTCTCTAGCTGCTCAGCGGGCCTCAGAAGGGGTGCGTCAAGCGCGCGAGAACGGCCGGTGGTGCGCTGCGCCCAGCCGGTCGAGCACGGCGGTAAGGATCGCGGTGATCTCGTCGGTGGCCGTTTCCTCGGCCTCCCGTAGTTCCGCGGAGATGTCCGCGGACGGCTCGAGGGCCGCCTCAGAAGGTGTCTCGGCGGTGGTCTCTGGGGGCATCTCGGGTACGGCCAGCTCCGACACGGCGATCGGCTCTGCGAGCGCGAGGGGCTCTGCGTCTGGCTGTGAACGCCGCCGGAACAGCCGTGAGAAGAAGCTGCGGCGTGGTTTGGTCGCCTCGGTCGCCTCGGGCTCAGTCTCCGGCTCCTTGGCCTCAGTCTCATTGGACTCTGGCTCTGCGACCCCGGGGACGACATCCACCGCAGCAGGCGTCTGCTCGGCCTGGGGCTCCTCCGTCTCGGGTTCCTCGACTGCGGGCTCCACGATCTCCCGTGTGATGCTCAGCGTGACTTTGGTTCCCCACCCGGAGGGCTTGATCAGAACTTTCCCGGTGGCGCCGTCGGTCTCCCACTCGACCCGCTCTTCGGGCTTCGTCTCGACGATGCGGATCTCGCCCAGCTCGCCGAGGTGGCGGGCGAGCGCGGCAGGGTCGCTCAGCTCAGCCCACAGCTCGGGCGGAGACTTGACCAGCGTGCGCTGCACCTCCGAGGAGACCATCGCTGACCTGTTCGAGCGATCTCCCGCGACTCCTCCCGCGGAGCGTCGGCGTGGGCGGCTCTATGCGGCCGATGGCGCGCCGTCGCGCGCTCGCACGAGGCCACGCTCGTGCAGCAGCTCGGCGATCTGCACGGCGTTCAGCGCCGCGCCCTTGCGCAGGTTGTCCGCCACGATCCACAAATCCAGTGCGCGCTCGTGGCCGGGATCCCTACGGATGCGCCCCACGAACACGTCGTCCTTGCCCGAAGCGTCAATCGCGAGGGGGTAGAGGGCCGCGTCGGGGTCGTCCACCACGCTCACCCCGGGCGCCGCGCTCAGCAGCTCGCGGGCGCGCTCTGGCGAGAGAGCCTCGCGCGTCTGCACGTTCACCGCCTCGGAGTGGCTGTTGACGACGGGCACGCGAACGCACGTGGCCGACACGCGGATCGTCGGATCGCCGAGGATCTTGCGTGTCTCGTTTATGAGCTTGCGCTCCTCGTCGGTGTGATCGTCGCCGGGCGCGAACGAGCCCGCGTGGGGCAGGGCGTTGAAGGCGATCTGATGGGCATAGGCGTTCGGGGCCTCGATCTCCTGCTCGTGCAGCAGCGCGTGCGACTGGTCGAGCAGCTCGTCCACCGCGCTCTTGCCGGTGCCCGACACGGCCTGGAAGGTGCTGATCACGAGGCGCTCGATGCCCGCCTCGTCCTGCAGCGGCTTCAGCGCCACGACCATCTGCATCGTCGAGCAGTTCGGGTTCGCCACGATGCCGTGATGATCGGCCAGCGCGTCGGGATTGACCTCGCTCACCACGAGCGGCACCTCCTCGCTCATCCGCCAGCGCGAGGAGTTGTCGATCACGACTGCGCTCGCGTCCGCGAACCGCGGCGCCCACTCGCCCGAGGTAGAGCCGCCCGCGGAGAACAGCGCGATGTCGAAGCCTTGGATGGACTCCTCGCTCAGGGCCTGCACGACCAGGCCGCCCTCGAGCTCACGCCCCACGGAGCGCTCGGAGGCGAACGGCACGATCTCGCGCGCGGGAAACTCGCGCTCGCGCAGGAGCTTCAGCATCAGCGTCCCGACCTGTCCTGTGGCGCCGACGACGGCGACCCGGTATCCATTGCTCATGCGCTCCAGGGTACCGGCTGAGCCGCGCCCGCCGGGCTCGGCTCCAGTGACGCTAGTGGGTCGTCCATGAAGGTTTGACCGGAAACTCGCTGCCTTTGGCGAATTGGGGTGCGATGTCCCCGAGCCAGGAGGTGGTGATGCGTCCGCCGGAGGTGTTTGTGCGTGAGCTCTCGTTGGAGGAGGGCGCGCGGCTGAAGTCGATATCAAGACGCGCGAAGTACCAGGCCAAGCGTCAGCGAGCGATGATCCTGTTGGCGTCTTCGACCGGGATGGGGGCTCCGCAGATCGCGGCCGTGGTGCGCAGTGATGAGTCGCATGTGCGGAAGGTGATCCACGCGTTCAACGAGGAGGGCTTCAGCTCGTTGGACCCTGACTATCGGGGCGGGCGCCCCAAGAAGACGACACCCCGTGAGCGTGACCGGATCGTCGCGGTCGCGCGCGCCCGCCCCGACACGCAGGGTGTCCCGCTGACACGCTGGTCGTTGTCGAAGCTCGCGCCGCACTTGGCTGGGATGGGGATGCTCTTGAGCAGGGAGGCACTGCGGCTGCTGCTGATCGATGCGGGTCTGTCTCATCAGCGGACACGCTCGTGGAAGTGGAGCCCGGACCCCGAGTTCAAGGGAGAAGGCCGAGCGTGTCCTAGCGCTCTACAGAGCCAAACCCGAGGACGGAGTCGTCGTCTGCTTCGACGAGATGGGACCGATCCAGCTGATCCCCCACCACGGCTCGGGCTGGGCGAGCAGGCGACGACCCGGCCGGCTCAGGGCGACCTACAAGCGCCCGCACGGCGTGCGCTACCTGTTTGCCGCCTATGACGTGCACTCAGACCGGCTGCACGGCCGTCTGCGGGAACACAAGAACGCCGGAGAGGTGCTCGCGTTCTTCAAGCAGATCCGGATGCGCTACGACCCCCGGCAGCGGATCTACCTGGTCATGGACAACCTCTCCACTCACAAGACCGAGGTGATCCGCGAATGGGCCGAGAGCAACAACGTGGAGCTCGTATTCACGCCTACCTACGCGAGCTTCCTCAACCGCATCGAGTGCCACTTCTGGGCGATCGGCGAGTTCGTCGTCAAGAACGCTGACTACCCCAGCTGGGACACACTCGCCACCGCGATGGCCGAACACATCCGCTACCGCAACGGACCCCACCGCGACCACCGACTCATCCAAGCCGAACGCCGACTACTCATCGCCGCATGAACCAACACGTTTCCGGTCAAACCTTCATGGACGACCCACTAGGCGCCGGTCTGGGTCGCCATGAAGAAGATCGTGAGCAGGACCAGCCCGCTGCCGAAGGCGCCACCAATTGCGAGGCGTTTGCTCTGCTCCAGGTACTCGGGGCTGAGGACGACCTGGCCGTCTCCCGCTGCCGCCACGTCGCGCTCGGCCAGCTCGATCATGCGTCCCTCGGTGGGGCCGAAGAACAGGCCGCCCATCGCGCCCAGCACGATCGCCACGCCGAAGCCCCACTGAACGTAGAAGGAGCTCCACACGTGCAGCTTGCTCGCCAGGTAGATACCGGCGAGCAGGATCACCAGCAGCGAAGGCGAGATCAGACGCTGTCCGATCACCTTCTCGGCTCGCAGCAGCGCCGGCAGCGCGCGCTTGTCCGCTTTTTCGACGATCGCGAACATGATCGGGTAGGCGAAGGTGACGCCGAAGCCGACGACGACAGCGGCGATGTGGAGGGCGAGGACCACCGAGTAGAAGGTCAAGGCAGGGATTGCGAGCATGCGGTCACAGTAACGGCTTGTGCGGAGGGCAGAGCGGTGCAACAGTGGTGTTACACTTGTCTCGTGGCCACGGCTCATCCTCGTATAGCGCTGACACGCGACCCTGAGCTCGATCGAGCATTGCGCGAGTGCGCAGCCGTGCTCGGCGCATCGCAGCCGACCTCGCGCGTCGCGCGAGAGTTGATCCTGAGGGGCGCTCGAGATCTCCTTGCCAACTCCGGCACGGAGCTCGACCGGTGGCTGGAGGGTCAGGGCGCCACACCCGCGACGCGCTCCGTTGGCGAAGCGCTCGCGGTGGTGGCCAAGCTGGGCGCTCCCGATCCGAAGAACCCAAGACCGCTTTCGGACGCGCTTGCTGAGATGCGTGCAGAAGAGGATCGCTAGCGGCGAGCGGTGTGCCGGCGGCCGAGCTTCTCTACGTCGACGCCTCTGCGTTCGTAAAGCTCGTGCTCGTCGAGGCGGAGACGCCTGCGCTGATCGAGGCGCTCGAGGGTGTGCAGATGCTGGTCGCCTCGCAAGTTCTCGAGGTGGAGGTGATGCGCGCGACCCATCGCGGCGGTGGTGACGTCGCTCTGGCGCGCGCTCAGCTCGACGTTGTACGGCTGATGCCGTTGAGCGAGGGCATTCGCAGGCAGGCGTCCGATCTGACCCCCGCCTCAGTCAGGTCGCTGGATGCGATTCACATCGCAACCGCGCTCAGCCTTGGCGAGCGCCTCGGCGGCCTCTGCACATACGACCAGCGCATGTCCGACGCCGGGCGCGAAGCGGGGCTTGACGTGCTCGCGCCTGTGTAGTCGCTCAGAACGTCGGCGCGTACTTGCCGAACACGTCCTGCATCGCCGCGCACACCTCGCCCATCGAGCAGCGGTCCTTCAGCGCCTGGCGGATCGCGGGGAGGAGGTTCTCGCTGCCGCGCGCCACGTCGCGCAGCTCCTCCAGGCGCCGCTCCACGAGCGCGTGGTCGCGGTCGGCCTTGAAGGCCGCCAGCCGGTCGAGCTGTTCGCGCTCGGACTGAGGGTCCACGCGCAGCAGGTCGGGCACCTCGGCGGCGTCTTCGACGTACTTGTTCACGCCCACCACGACGTCCTGGCCGATGCGGTAGCGCTCCTGGTAGCCCCACGCCGACTCGTCGATCTCGCCCGTGATGAACTCGATCGCGTTGACCGAGCCGCCCAGCTCGTCCACCTTCGCGATCAGCTCGTTCGAGCGCGCTTCGATCTCGTCCGTGAGGGCCTCCACGAAGTAGGAGCCAGCGAACGGGTCGACCGTGTCCGCCGCGCCGGACTCGTGCGCCAGGATCTGCTGGGTGCGCAGCGCGATTTTTGCCGCCCGCTCGGTCGGCAGCGCGAGCGCCTCGTCGAAGCCGTTGGTGTGCAGCGACTGCGTGCCGCCGCACACTGCCGCGAATCCCTGCAGCGCCACGCGCACGATGTTGTTCTCCGGCTGCTGCGCCGTCAGCGTCACGCCGCCGGTCTGGGTGTGGAAGCGCAGCATCGTCGCCTTCGGGTTCGTCGCGCCGAAGCGCTCGCGCATGATGTGCGCCCACATGCGCCTCGCCGCGCGGAACTTCGCGACCTCCTGGAAGACGTTGTTGTGGCCGTTGAAGAAGAACGCCAGGCGCGGCGCGAAGTCGTCCACGGACAGGCCCTTGTCGATCGCCGCCTGCACGTAGGCGATCCCCGAGGAGAGCGTGAACGCGACCTCCTGCACGGCCGAGCAGCCCTTCTCGCGGAAGTGGTAGCCGGAGATCGAGATCGTGTTCCACTTCGGCACGTTCTGTTGGCAGTACTCGAACAGATCCGTCGTCAGGCGCATCGTCGGCTCGGGCGGGTAGATGTAGTTGCCGCGCGCGATGTACTCCTTCAGCACGTCGTTCTGCGTCGTGCCGCGCAGCTGCTCGGAGGGCACGCCCTGCTCCTCGCCCACGAGCTCGTACAGCAGCAGCAGGCACGCCGCGGGGGCGTTGATCGTCATCGACGTCGACACCTGATCCAGCGGGATCGAGTCGAATGCCGTGCGCATGTCGTCGATCGTGTCGATCGCCACGCCTGTGCGCCCCACCTCGCCCAGGCAGCGCGGGTTGTCCGAGTCCAGACCCAGCTGCGTGGGCAGATCGAACGCCATCGACAGGCCCGTCGAGCCCTTGGACAGCAGGTAGCGGTAGCGCTCGTTCGACTCCTTCGCCGAGGCGTAGCCCGCGTACTGGCGCATCGTCCATGTCTGCTTGCGGTACATCTCGCGGTGCACGCCGCGCGCGTAGGGGAACTCGCCCGGCTCGCCCAGCTGGAGCTCCGCGGGGAGGTCCTGCTCGGTGTAGAGCTCGGAGATCTCGATGCCGGAGTCTGTGAAGCGGCGGGGATCGTCTGGGCCCACGATCGGGGCGACGGTCAGATGCTCTTCGGTAGCGGACATGTCGAGAAGGATAGACCGGCGAATCACTAAGCTTCCCTCTCGATGGCGACCTGTCTCGTTACCGGCGGCGCCGGCTTCCTCGGCTCGCATCTGTGTGACGAGCTCCTGACGCGCGGCAACCGCGTCATCTGCGTCGACAACTTCGAGACGGGATCGCTGGCGAACATCGAGCACATCCGCGACCCGGATCGCTTCCTGCACTTGGGCGCGGACATCGTCGAGCCGTACTTCATCGACGAGCCGATCGACTTCGTCTACCACCTCGCCTCGCCCGCCTCGCCGATCGACTATCTGCGCCTGCCGTTGCACACGCTCAAGGTCGGCTCCTACGGCACGCACCACACGCTCGGCCTGGCCAAGGCCAAGCGCGCGCGCTTTCTGATCTCCTCCACGAGCGAGGTCTACGGCGACCCGCTCGAGCACCCGCAGTCGGAGACGTACTGGGGTCACGTCAACCCGATCGGGCCGCGTGGCGTGTACGACGAGGCCAAGCGCTACGCGGAGGCGCTGACGATGGCCTATCACCGCCAGCAGGGCGTGGACACCGCGATCATGCGGATCTTCAACACCTACGGTTCGCGCATGCGCCCGCACGACGGTCGCGCGATCCCGACGTTTCTGCGCCAGTGCCTCGCCAACAGGCCCGTCACCGTGTTCGGCGACGGCAGCCAGACCCGCTCGTTCTGCTACGTCAGCGATCTGATCCGCGGAATGATCGCGCTGGCGGAGTCCGGCCATCACCACCCCGTGAACATCGGCAACCCCGACGAGTTCACCCTGCTCGAACTGGCGGAGACGATCAAAGACCTGACGGGCTCGAGCTCGGAGATCGTCTTCGAGGCGTTGCCCGAGGACGACCCCAAGCAGCGCAAGCCAGACATCGCGCTCGCCAAGGAGCTGCTCGGCTGGTCGCCCGAGGTGTCGCTCCGCGACGGCTTGGCGCGCACGATCGAGGACTCCGGCGTGGAGCTGCTGATCGGCGGGTCACACTGAACTTGTTCGCATGCCAGGAACCATGCGGACGTTTGCGCGACCGCTCCGTGTGGGAACCTCAGGTGTTGTGAGCCACGAGATGGCTACACGCGCAGTCGAGCTGCCCGATCGAGACATCCGCAGCAAGCGCCCTCCGGCGCTGTCGTTTCTGCTGCGCATGGCGACCCTCCGGCGCGGCGCCCGCGTGGCGTCGCTGCTGGCGCTCGACTTCGCGGGGGTCGCGCTCGCGATCTTCACGGCGCTGGTGCTCAAGGAAGCCGTGCACGGCGAAGTCACGGCCGCCAACGACTACCACGGCACCAAACAGTTCCTCGCGTTCGCCTACCTGCTCACGGCGCTGTTGTTCGCCCGCTCGGGCCTGTACGCGGAGCGCGCGCTGCGGCCTGGGCTCTCGCGGATCGTCGGCTCGCTGTTCCAGGTCGCGGTCGTCGCGCTGATCTACGCGGTCGTGAGCGGCGAACAGTTCTCCAGCTACTACCTCTTCTACGGCACGCTCGCGTTCGCGATCTTCTACATCGCGTCGATGCGTGCGCTTTACGAGGTTCTCACCGCGATGCTCTTACGAGCCGCGGGGTATCGGCGTCGCGCGGTGCTCGTCGGCAGGGGCAAGCACGTCGGCGACGTGGCGCACGCGCTGACCGACGTCCCTCACGCGGCGATCGAGGTCGTGGGGTTCCTCTCGCCCAACCCCCTGCCGGAGAACGGCGTGCGCTCGCTCGGGTCGCTCGAGGACCTCGAGCGCGTGCTCGAGCGCGAGCACGTCGACGAGCTCATCATCGCCGACCCCGACTTCCCCCAGGACGACGCGGTGGAGCTCGTCGACCAGTGCCACCGGCGCGGGATCAGGGTGCGTCTCGCGCCCTCCACGATGGAGATCCTGATCCACCGCGCGGAGTTCGTCCCGGGGCAGTCGGTGCCGCTGTTCGAGCTCAGCTCGCCGGTCTTCGAGGGCATCGACTTCGCGCTCAAGCGCACGTTCGACATCGTCGGCGCGACGCTGCTGCTGCTCGTGCTCAGTCCGCTGCTGCTCGCGATCACGCTCGCCGTCAGGCTCACCTCGCGCGGCCCGGTCCTGTTCCACTCGATGCGCCGCGGGATCGCGCAGCGTCCCTTCGCGTGCCTGAAGTTCCGCACCATGCACACCGACGCGGAGGAGCGTCAGGCCGACCTGGAAGAGCTCAACGAGGCCGACGGGGCGCTGTTCAAGATCCGCGACGACCCGCGCCTGACGGTCGTGGGGCGGATCCTGAGGAAGTTCTCTCTCGACGAGCTGCCGCAGCTGGTCAACGTGCTGCGCGGCGAGATGTCGCTCGTGGGCCCGCGCCCGCTGCCCGAACGCGACTACGCGATGCTCGAGGAGTGGCACCGCAAGCGCTACCTCGTGCTCCCCGGCATCACGGGGCTGTGGCAGGTGTCCGGTCGCTCGGAGCTGGACTTCGACGACCTCGTGCACCTCGACTTCATCTACCTCGAGCGCTGGTCGCTCGCGCTCGATCTGACGATCCTGCTGAAGACGATCCCCGCCGTGTTCTCTCGGCGCGGCGCCTACTGAGCGCTCGCCACCGCGCCCGCGTAGATGCGCCAGGTTTCGCGCGCGGCGTCCTCCCCGGTCCAGGCGGGCGCGCTGGGGTCCGGTGCGTCGGGGATCACGACCAGGCGCTCGCGTTCGAGTCCGAGTTCGGCGACGGCGTCGCGGCCGAGAGCATCGGTCGGCACGATCACGTGCACGGCCCGCTGCACTGCGAGCCGGCGCAGTCGAATGTGCATTCCGCCGCAGCGCAGCCTCTCGGACGGGCGCTTGACGGCGGTGAGGTCGTTGAGCGTGACGACCATCGGACAGGGGCTGTGCAGCATCGCCCCCTGCATCCACGGCGTATGGAAGATGTCGGCCCCGCGCGGGTGGTGTGTCTCGACGATCTCGTCCTCCTCGGCGGCGGTCTCGCGCAGCGCCTGCAGTAAGCAGCGCGAGTAGCGCCCGACGCCGTTGGGATCGGAGGCCGCGCGACTGTCGAACGCGACCTTCACGGCTGCTCCGTCGCCTCCACGCGATCCTCAACGCCCATCGGGCGAACATAGACACTTTGCGCAGCGATGGGTAGAGATGACAGCTGGACTGCACGCTCTCAGCGGGATTTGCCCGCCCCGCGGCCAGGCGCTCTAGCCTTCGCGGCGAGCATGTCCGCGCGCGCCTACCACGAGAGCATCTGGGAGGGCGTGCCCGAGGGCCTGGAGCCGTCCGACTTCGCGTTGCGCAGCCGCTTCCTGCTCGAGCACGTGCGCGCGGGCGAGCGCGTGCTCGACGTGGGCTGCGGCGAGGGCGCGTTCACGGCCGAGCTGGCGCGCGCGGGGGCGCTGCCGGTGGGCGTGGACGTCGCGGAGGAGCCGTTGCGCCGCGCCCGCGCGCTGCACCCGGCGCTCGAGTTGAAGCTGGTGGACGCGGACGGCGCGTGGGAACTGGCGGACGCGAGTTTCGACGTCGTCTGGGCCGGCGAGACGATCGAGCACGTGCTCGACACCGCCGCGTGGCTGTCGGAGGTGCGCCGCGTGCTCCGCCCCAACGGGCGCCTGCTGCTCACCACTCCCGCCCATCCGCCGCTGCGGATCGCGGCGCTCGCGCTCTCCAGGCGCGCCTTCGCCGCGCACTTCGACCCGCGGGGCGATCACCTGCGTTTCTACAACCGCGCCACGCTCACGGCGCTGGTCGAGGACTTTGGCTTTCGCGAAGTTGACGTTGCGAGCGCCGCAGGGCCTTTAGGCGCGCGGCGGCTTCTGCTTCTGCGAGCACTCCGCTCGCGCTTTTGACCGCGGGCGCAGTCTGCTGGCTGGACGCTCGTAACGCCTGGATGTAGTCGTTGTAGATCGCGACCGATTCGGGATTCGGGTAGGGAGGAGCGAGCGCCTCGGGGGCTATCGACTCGGGGTCGAGATAGATCGCTGCCTGCAGCTCGTGCAGCGCCGCGCGCGGGGCGCTCGTCAGGTCGTAGCGACCCAGGGTGAGCCAGCTCCTGGGGTTCGACGGCTGCAGGCGCACCGCTCGCGCGAGCGTCGCCCGTGCGAGCGGTGCGTGGCCGCTCGCCCCCTGCACCGCGGCGAGCGTGGACAGCGCTTCCAGCGAGAGCGGGTTGCGTGCGACCGCGGCGTTCGCTTCATCCAGCGCGCCGGCCGGGTCGCGCGCCAGGAGCGCCTCCGCGCGCACGCTCGCTTCTTCGGAGCGCTGTGGCTGCCACTGCGACCACGCTGCCAGCAGAGCGAACACGACCGCGGCGCCGGCGAGCGCGATGCGCAGCTGACTCGGGCGTCCCGTCGGTCTCGCTGCGAGAGTTGGCGTGCCCGCGCTCAGCGGGCCGCGCCCCGCCAGCCAGCCGGCGCACAGCAGCGCCACGCACGCGTTGCCCGGCACGTACCAGGTCCAGTCAACGAGCGAGTGGACGCCGAACACCACCACCAGGCACAGCATCGCCAGCATGCCGACCCGCTCCGGCCCGTATGGCGCGCGGAGGGCGAACGGACGGGTGACGCGCCCCACGGCCGCCAGCCACACGGCCCACAGCGCGAGCGCGAGCAGCAGGCCCACGAGCCCCAGGTCGGCGAGTGTCTGCACGACGAAGCCGTGCGCGTGGCGCACCTGCAGCGTCTCGCTGCGGTAGCGCAGGTGCGCGGTCGCGAACCCTTCCGCGCCCGAGCCGAGCGCGGGGTGGGCGTCGAACACGTCGAGCGCCTCCTTCCAGTAGCGCGCGCGCACGCTCGCCACCGCGGTGAGGCGCCCCGGCGTGTTAGGCGGCACCTTCGCGTTGGGGTTCGTCAGCGCGTCTACCGCGTGCGAGACGCTCCCCGTCAGGCCACGCTGGCTGTGCGCGAGCGCGCCCGCGAAGCCGATCAGCGCGACCGCGATCAGCGCGAGCAGCGCCGTGCCGGCCTGGTTGCGCAGCGCCCGCGACGGCGGTCGCACGCCGCTCCAGAAGCCGATCCCCACGCCGAGCACCGTGAGCACGACGATCATCGCCGCGATCAGCGCCCCGAGCTGGTGCCCGGCGGTGATCTGTTCGCTCAGCGGCACGTGTTCGGCGCTGAGCGCGTGCGTGGAGAAGTCCCACGCGGCGACGCCCAGCGCCCCGAGCGCTCCGAGGCCGAGCACCGCGGCGCTGCGCAGGCGCAGCGGCACGAGGCAGAACCACGTCAGCAGGCCCACCGCCAGCGCGACGAGCGCGCCGCGCGAGTAGGCGAGCAGCAGGGTCAGCAGCAGCACGCCCATGGCGGGGTAGGAGAGCGCGCTCACGAGCGCGTGCCCGCTGCGCCGGGCGCCCAGCCACAGACAGCAGATGGCGCCCATCGACGCGGTCAGCCCGACCGCGTTCCAGTAGCCGTACGGGTCCTCCAGGCGCGCGTACTTGTCGGCCGGCACGAGGCTGCCGGGGAACACCTTCGTCGCCAGCGCGTATGCGCACACGAGCACCGCCGCGAGCGCGAGGCCGCCGAGCACCGCCGGCCAGCGCGCGGGCGCGAGGCGCACGAGCGCCACCGCGGCTGCGAACACGCCGCTGTAGGCGAGCATCCGCCCGGCGTCGCGCCAGCTGTCGTCGGGCTGCACCGACCACACGATCGAGATCGCCGTCAACGCTGTGAACGCGAGCATCAGCCCCACGGGCCACAGGCCGTGGCCGCGCTCGCCCGCCAGCCGCACGATCGCCACGGCGACCGTCGCGCCCGCGGTGAGCGTGAGCGCCATCTCCGTGGTGGTCATCGATTCGAGGTTCAGTCCGCCCTTGGCATAGAACGTGACGAGGCACGAGATCGCCGCGACGAGCAGCGTCGTCCACCACAGACCCTGCCGACCCGCGACGGAGGCGGAGCCGCTCGTACGCGATGCGCTCAGCTCACCGGCCGGCCGCGCGCCACGCGCGACCGGGGCGGGCTCAGCCGGAGCGACGGACACGGATACGTTTGCGCAGGACGCCGCCGAGGAGCACGAGCGCGCAGGCCAAGAGGAAGCCCAGCGTCGCCAGCAGCGGGGTGGGCAGCGAGCTGAGCGCGGATGAGATGTTCGCGTGCACCACGCCCGGGGCGATGCTCGCCCCTCCCAGCTGGACGGGCTGCGCGCGTGTGCTGGCCGCGTGTTTGATCGCCTGCTGCTCTGACGGCGAGGCAGCCACCGCCGTGGGGCTGGCGGCGCCCGGCGCGCTCGGACCGCCGCCGCCACCGCCTCGCGAGCCCGACGCGGCCGCGCGCTGAGCCTGGCGGATCAGCGAGGAGCAGTCCGAATACTCTTCCGTGTCGGCGCTCAGCTCTTTGAGGGCCTGCGTGTACGCGCTCTGGCTGAAGCCGCGCAGCGATTCGCCGTGCGTGCAGCGCTCGATGATCGTTTCGCCCACGTTCGCGCTCGCGGGCGAGGCGGCCACCGCGGCGGCCATCGCCACGGCCGCGAGGAGCGCGGCCGGTCGGGCGGGTCGTCTTTCCGGGCGGGCAAATCTCATCGGCGGACTAGTCAACGCTACCAACGCTCGCGGGCGAGCGTTGGAGGGAACCGGACAGTCCGAGGCTCGACAGGGCGCGCGAGAACCCCTCGGCCCACGCCTCCTGGGTGTATGCCGCCACGGCGCCTGCCGCCGCGGCGCCCAGGCGCGCGCGCAGCGGCGCATCGCCCGCCAGCAGCTCGAGCGCTCGCGCCAGCGCGCCGCTGTCGCCCGCGGGGACGATCAGCCCGGTGTCGCGGTCACGAACCAATCCGCCCGTCGCCGCGCCGACCGCGTCGCTCGCGATCACCGCGAGGCTGCGGTTCATGGCCTCGTTGACGACCAGGCCCCACGGCTCGCGAAACGCGCGCGTGGGTATGGACGGGAGCACGAGCACGTCCGCTGCGGCGTACAGGTCGCGCAGCTCCGCGGGCGTCACGGGGTCGAAGCCGAGAGCGCCGTCGGGGAGCCTGGCCTGAGAGCTCGCCCCGACGCCCACGAGCACGAGCGCCGCCGCCGGCGCGCGCAGACCGGACGCGCGCCACGCGTCCAGCAGCACCGCCACGCCCTTCTCTCGATCGGGGCGCCCGACGAACACGAACTTCGTCGCGGCGCCCGCCGGCCAGCGCGGGTCGCTCGGCGGCGCAACGTCGGGGGAGCGCCAGAAGTCGTTGTCCACCGCCTGCGGGGCGACGTGCACGTTGCGAGCGCCGCGCGCCCGCACATACGCGCTGACGTGCGGCCCGTACGTGACGACCGCGTCGGCGGAGCGATACATACGCCGCAGCGGCAGGTAGCTGAGGGCGTGAGCGGTCGTGCGCGGGTGCGCCCACAGCGACGCCCACAGGATCAGCGGGGTGCGCGCGCGACGCGCTCCCACCCACGTCGCGAGCGGCGCGACGCGCCCGCCCGTGGGACACACGACCGCGCGGTAGCGGCCGCTCGCCGCGAGCGCCAGGAGATCTCGTGGCCGCACGTGGCGATGGGGGAACGGCAGCACGCCGTCGAACGCGGCGCCGGCGTGCTTGGCGCGCCCGCCGAACAGCGCCAGCTCGATCTGCTCCCGCTCGTGCAGTCGCGCGAGCCCGCCCACGCGATAGGCGGGCGCGTGGCCGGTGACGAACAGGACGGGCTTCACCGCAGCGCCTGCTCGTAGGCGGACACGGTCTGCTCGCCGCAGCGCTCCCAGGTGAAGTGCGCGGCGACGGTCGCGCGCGCGCGCTGGCCCGCCTCGCGCAACCGCTGCGGATCGCTCAGCAGCTCGTCGATCCGCTGCGTGAGGCGCTCGATGTCGCCGGGCGGCACGAGCAGGAAGCCGTCGCCCGCCGCGGCGATCTCCTCCGGCCCGGGCTCGCCGCGGCAGCCGATCGCGGGCACGCCCGCGGCCATCGCCTCGACGTACGCGACGCCGAACGCCTCGTCGGTGGAGGGCATCACGAACAGCGTGCAGCGACCCGCTCGCTCGAGCGCCTCGCGCGGCTCGAGCTGTCCGAGGAAGTCCACGCGCGCGGCGACGCCGAGGCGCGTGGCGAGTCCTTCCAGCGGTATCCGCTCGGGCCCCTCGCCGACGATCGCGTAGCGCAGCGTGGGGTGGCGAGACGCGAGCACGGCCAGCGCGCGCAGCACGTCCGCGTGGCGCTTGCGCGCCACCAGGTGCGCGACCGTCACGAGCGACGGCGCTGGCGCTGGCGCGCCGAGCACGGGAACGTCGCGAGCGGCTGCGCGCCCGGCGAAGGGCAGGTCCGCGCCGAGGTGCACCACGCGCGTCTGGAGCGCCCCGTGCGCGCGGGAGAGCTCGGCGATGCCCTCGCTGTTGGCGAGCACGAGCCGCGCCGCGCCGAGACCGCGCGCCACCGCGCGACGCCCGGCCTCGCCCTGCGCGGCGGTGTAGAGCACGTCGCCGCCGTGCACCGACACGACGAGCGGCGTGCGCGTGCGAGCGCGCCGCACGGCGTCGCCGGCGGGCACGGCGTTGTGGGCGTGGATCAGCTCGAAGGGGAACGTGCGCCGCAGGCGGCGCAGCGCGAGCGAGAGCGCGGGAGCCGCCCACGCGCTCCAGCTCGCATACGAGCGCCCGCGCGGGGGAGATACGTAGGGGACGTAGGAGACGGGCAGGCCGTCGCGAGTCTGCGCTCGTGGCTCGCTAACGCGCGCCGCGAGCGCGCCCGCCGCGCCGCTGGCGCCGGCTGTGAGCGAGGAGCGCGGCGGCACGAGGCGGTGCAGCACGAGCACGTGCACCTCGGCGCCCGCGTCGCGCGCGGCGAGCGCCTGGCGGTGCGCCCAGATGCCGAGCACGGGGTCGCGCTGGCTGGGGTAGAACTCTGCCACCACCGCCACACGGGGGCCGTTGCGCGGCGTGCCGCTCACCAGCGCCGGTGGGTGGTGAGGGTTTGCGAGGACTCGCGGGCGCTGAGGTACGGGCGCTGCGCGAGAAACGCGCGCGCCTCCTCGATCGCCGCCTCGCGCGGATAGTCGGCGGCGGCGGGAGCCGCGCGGTGGCGGATCGGCACGGCGTCCACGATGCCGCAGCGCCAGCCGTGCTCGCGTGCGAGGGCTGCCCAGTGGGCGTCGAGTCCCCAGCCCATGCGCAGCGCTGGGAACGGAAGCAGCACGGGGAACGTGGCGCGCGCGAACGCCGTGACGGGGCCGATCTCCACGAAGCGCGTCTCGCGGACCGCACTGCCGGGTTGGCGGCGCGTGACGGGCCACGCAGCGTGGGAGTTGAGGCGGTGCGCGGGCTGTGCGAGCGAAAGCGAGAAGCGCTCGCACAGGAACACGAAGCGGTCGAGGAAGCCGCGCGGCAGCTCCACGTCGTCGTCGATCAAAAGCAGCCAGTCGTGGTTCTCGGCGGGGTGGGCGGCGAGCAGCCGGTTGAGGTTCTCGAACTTGCCCAGCGTCCCCGGCGTGCACGTGTGCAGTTCGAGCTGATGGCGAGAGCGCTGGAGCTCCGCGTCGATCGCGTCCGCGAGCGCGCGTCGCTCGGGACGCTGCACGCTGAGGGCGAGGATGCGCCTGGTGGGCGGCCCGGCGCGCGCGGCGCGCGCGAGGCGCAGCCGCCGCCCGCTGAGCAGCTCCCATGCGTCGAGCGCCTCGTCGGTGGCGGCGCGGCGGAGCGCGTCGAGGCCGCCGACGGTGCCGCTCGTGCCGGACAGGAAGTCGTCGGGCGGGACGGGCTTGGAACCGTTGGACGGGGCCGGCGACGGTCGCAAGGATGCCGCGCCGAGGTCCGGCGTCGGATGACGCCCGACGCGTTCGCGCAGTCCCTGGCGCAGGCGCCCCGCACTGTGCGCGACCATCGTCAGCCCGGCGAGGCAGCGCCGACGCACGACGTGCCCGGCGCAGCCCGCGAGCGTCGCAACCTCGCGCGCGAGCGACGGCGCCAGCCCGCGCCGCGCGTCGAAGCGCCGCGCGGCGCGACCGCGCGTGTGGGCGCCGCGCGCGAGCGCGGCCAGACGCGCGTCGGCGCCCGCGCGGCGGTGCTCGACGGCGGCGCCGGCGACGTACGCGACCCGTGCCGCGGGGTCCTGCGCGCGCAGCCGTTCCTGCCACTCCTGCTCGTCGCCGCCGTGCTCGAGCGAGACGTCGAACGGGCCGATGCGCTGGAGCGCGCTGCGACGGATCGCCATGTTGGCGCCCCACGCGAAGCGCGCGTCGGTGTCGCGCTCGCCGAGGTCGAGGCTGGTGATGGGCGGGTGCTCGCGACCGCAGCCGCGCGGCGTGGCGCCCTCGACGCGCACGCGGATGGGGCCGGTGAACACGTCCACGTCGGGGTTGGCGGCGGCGGCGCCGAGCAGCGCGTCGAGCCATCCGGGGCTGACGCGCACGTCGTCGTCGAGGAACGCGACGAGATCGCCGTGCGAGCGCTGCACGCCGGTGTTGCGCGCGACGTTCAGGCCGAGCGGAGCGGGGTGGGGCTCGTACCGCGCGCCGAAGCGCTCGACCAGCGCGCGCGCCGCGTCCGACGGGCCGGCGTCGTCGATCACGAGCACCTCCGCGCCGGCGCGCGCGGCCTCGGACGCGAGCGAGGACAGCGCCACCTCGAGATAGGAGAGGCGCTCGCGCGTGGGGATGACGATCGAGGCGGGCGTCACGTGTGGGAGACAGTCTAGGTTTGCGCCCGTCGCGGCCGTGCTGGCGGGCGCCGGCACTAGGCTGCGGTGGGAGACATGGTCCTGTTCCTGCACAACCGCTACCGCACGACCGGCGGCGAGGAGCGCGTGGTGGAGGACCTGCTGCGACTCGTGCGCGATCACATCGGCGAGCCGGCGGAGCTGCTGACGCGCGACTCCGCGGACCTTGGCCGGGCGCGCGCCGCGGCGGGGCTGCTGCGCGGCGGGCTGGATCCCGGCGAGGTGACGCGCGCGGTCGAGAGCACGGGCGCACGCGTGGTGCACGCCCACAACCTCCATCCGGCGCTCGGCTGGCGGGCGCTCGCAGCGGCGCGCGCGGCGGGGGCGCGGGTGGTGCTGCATCTGCACCAATACCGGCTGGTGTGCGCGGTGGGGGTGTGCTTCACCAAAGGCGAGGAGTGCACGCGCTGTCACGGGCGCGACACGTTGCCGGGGGCGCGGCTGAACTGCAGGGGCAGCAGGCCGGAGGCGGCTGCGTACGCGGCGTCGCTCGCGTTGTGGCAGCGGCGCCTGGTGGAGCAGGCGGACGCGGTGATCGTGCCGAGCGCGTTCGCGCGCGAGCGACTGCGGGAGCTCGGCGCGCCGCTGCCGTGGGAGCGCGTGCACGTCCTGGCGCCGCCGGTGCGTGCGTCGGGCGCGACGCACGACGGGGTGAGCGAGGACCCGGACGGCGCGGCTGCGCGGAGCGAGACGGCCCACGGTGTCGCTGGCTTCGCGCCGGGCGGCTACGCGCTCGTGGCCTCGCGTCTGTCGCCTGAGAAGGGCGTGGACGTGGCGGTGGACGCGTGCCGGATCGCGGGCGTGCCGCTCGTCGTCGCCGGCGATGGACCCGAGGCGGCGGCGCTGCGCGAGCGCGCTGGAGACGGCGCGGTGCGTTTCCTCGGCCGGGTGGAGGAGGAGGCGCTGCGCAAGCTGCGCGCTGGAGCGTCGGTGGCGCTGGCGCCGTCGCGATCGGCGGAGACGTTCGGCATGGCGGCGGCGGAGGCGATGGCGGCGGGCGTGCCGGTGGTGGGCAGCGACGTGGGCGCGCTCGGAGAGCTGATCGAGCGCGACGCGCTCGTGCCGGTGGGAGACGCGCGCGGGCTGGCCGACGCGATCGCACGAATCGCGGGCGACCGCGACGCCGGCGAGCGGGGGCGGCGGCGGGTGCAGGCGTTGTGCGCGCCGGAGGCGGTGGCGCGCAGGCTCGGCGCGATCTACGACGCGCGGGCGGGCGGTTGAACGACCGGGTCCGCGGAATGCTGGCTGTGGGCGTCGAATCTCTGCTCGCGAGCACGTAAGCTGCGCCGGTGTCCGTCGTTTCGAGCGCTCTGATCACCGGCCTCACAGGCCAGGACGGCTCGTTCCTGGCGGAGCTGCTGCTGGAGAAGGGCTACGCGGTGACGGGCATGGTGCGCGGCGCGGCGGATCGCACGCTGGGCTCCTCGGAGCACCTGCGCGGACAGGTGAACGTCGTGGCGGGCGACATCGAGCGTCCGGGGACGCTGCGCGCGGCGATCGAGCAGGTGCGACCGGCTGAGATCTACCACCTGGCGGGCCCGTCGTTCGTGCCCGCGTCGTGGGAGCAGCCGGGCGAGACGATCGCGACGATCGCGGGCTCGTGCGCGGAGGTTCTCTCAGCGGTGCGAGACATCGACCGCGAGATGCGGGTGTTCGTGGCCGCGTCCGGAGCGATCTTCGGCGACGCGCCGGAGAGCCCGCAGCGAGAGGACACGCCGTGCAGGCCGACGACTCCGTATGCGATCGCGCGGCTCGCGGCGCACGAGCTGGTGGGCGCGATGCGCGCGCACGACGGTCTGTACGCGTGCAGCGGCATCGTGTTCAACCACGAGTCGGAGCGCCGGCCGGAGCAGTTCGTGACGCGGCGGATCACGCGCGCGGCGGCGGCGATCTCGCTGGGCTTGCAGGACGAGCTGAGCCTCGGCGCGCTGGGCGCGGTGCGCGACTGGTCGTTCGCGGGCGACATCATGGAGGGCGCGTGGCTGATGCTCCAGCAGGACCAACCCGACGACTACGTGCTGGCGAGCGGCGTGGCGCACACGGTGGCGGATCTCGCGCGGACGGCGTTCGCGTGCGTGGATCTCGACCCAGAGCCGTATCTGCGTACGGACGAAAAGCTGCTGCGCCCGGAGGAGACGCCCCGCAGCACGCCGAACGTGGGCGACCCCACGAAGGCGCGCGAACGACTTGAATGGAGTGCTCGGGTCGGCTTTGAGGAGCTGATCGGGCGCATGGTCGACGCGGACGTGCGCTCTCTCCAGGCGTCCGCCGCGCGCTCCTGAGCTTGCTCGCGCCGGCCGCGGGACGGCTGGCTCGTCCAACTGACGCCTTACACTGCAGGCCTTGATGCGCACCGTTGGCGTGATCGGCCTGGGCTACGTCGGCTTGCCGCTGGCGGTGGCGTTCGCGCAGGAGGGCTGCGAGGTGATCGCGGTGGACGTGGACTCGCGCAAGGTCGAGGCGATCGCGGCGGGCGACTCCTACATCGAGGACGTGCCCGACGAGAGCCTGGCGGCGGTGGCGGAGCGGATCCACGCGACGACGCGCTACGTGGAGCTGGCGGCGGCGGACGCGGTGCTGATCTGCGTGCCGACGCCGCTGACGCGCAACCGCGAGCCCGACCTTGGGCCGCTGCTGGACGCGACGCGCGCGCTGTCGGAGGTGCTGCGCGCGGAGCAGCTGGTGGTGCTCGAGTCGACGACCTATCCGGGCACCACGCGCGAGCGCGTGGCGCCGCTGCTGGAGGAGTCGGGCCTCGCGGCGGGCAGGGACTTCCATCTGGCGTTCTCGCCCGAGCGCGTGGACCCGGGCCGCACGGATTTCACGCTGCGCAGCACGCCGAAGGTGGTGGGTGGCCTGACGGAGGCGTGCGCGGAGCGCGCGCGGGCGCTGTACGGGGTCGTGTGCGACGAGGTGGTGGCCGTGTCGAGCCCCGAGGCGGCGGAGCTGACGAAGCTGCTGGAGAACATCTTCCGCTCGGTGAACATCGCGCTGGTGAACGAGCTGGCGATGCTGACCGACCGCATGGGCATCGACATCTGGGAGGTGGTGGACGCGGCGGCGACGAAGCCGTACGGGTTCATGCGCTTCGAGCCCGGCCCGGGCATGGGCGGGCACTGCCTCCCGGTGGACCCGTTCTATCTGAGCTGGCGCGCGCGCGAGTTCGACATGGCGACGGAGTTCATCGAGCTGGCGGGCAAGGTCAACCAGCAGATGCCCTACCACTGCGTCGCCAAGGCGCAGCGCGCGCTGAACGATCGCGGCATGTCGGTGAAAGGCGCGCGTGTGGCGGTCGTCGGCGTGAGCTACAAGCCCGGCGTGGGCGACGTGCGCGAGTCGCCCGCGCTGAAGATCATCGCGTTGCTGCGCGACCTAGGAGCGGAGGTGTCCTACCACGACCCGCACGTCCCGAGCGTGGCGGAGTTCTCGCTCGAGAGCGTGGATCTCGAGCAGGCGGTGGCGAACGCGGACCTCGCTTTGATCGTGACCGCCCATCCGAGCGTCGACCACGATCTCGTGGCGCGGCGCGCGCGCCTCGTGCTCGACCTGCGCGGGGTCACGCGCACGATGAGCTCACCCGACGTCGTGCGGCTGTGAGCGGCGAGAGCGCAGGTCCGCTGCTCGGCGCGGGGGTGCGGGTGGGCGAGGGCGTGAGCTTCGGGGCGTACGTGGTGGTGCACGACGGCACGGTGATCGGCGACGGCTGCGCGATCGAGGACCACGCGGTGCTGGGCAAGCGGCCGCGGCTGGCGCGCCACTCCCAGGCGAAGGGCGAGGTGGGCGCGCTCGTGCTGGGGGCCGGCGTGAGCGTTGGAGCGGGCGCGGTGGTGTTCGCGGGCGCGAGCATCGGCGCGGAGGCGATCGTGGGCGACCAGGCGTACGTGCGCGAGCGCTCTTCGATCGGCGAGCGCTCGGTGATCGGGCGCGGCAGCGTGGTGGACAACGACGTGGTCGTGGGTGCGAGGGTGCGCGTGCAGACGAACGTCTACCTGACGGCATTCAGCACGATCGAGGACGAGGTGTTCATGGGCCCCGGCGCGATCACCACGAACGACGACACGATGGGCCGCCACGGCCCCGAGCGCCCCGCGCGCGGAGCGACGCTGCGCCGCGCGTGCCGCATCGGCGCTGGCGCGGTCCTGACGCCCGGCGTGGAGATCGGCGAGGAGGCGTTCGTCGCGGCCGGCGCGGTCGTCACGGGCGACGTGCCGCCACGCGCCGTCGTGATGGGCGTGCCCGCGCGGGTGGTGCGCGAAGTCCCCGTGGAGGACAGATTGGAGCGCTGGCGCTAGTAGAAGCCCGGCGGGCGGCCTCTCGACCGTCTAGAACGCGCCGTGCAGGGCGGCCACGACCTCATCCACCTGCTCGCGCGTGAGGAAGGGGCTCATGGGGATCGCGAGGTGGGTGGCGGCGGCGTGGTCGGTGGCGGGCAGCTCCACGCGCTCGGCCCATCGGCGCATGGGCGCCTGCTTGTGGATGGGGGTGCGGTAGTAGGCCTTGTGGCCGATGTCGGCGGCCGCGAGCGCCGATTCGACGCGCTCGATATGAGGGTGGGAGATCACGTAAAGGTGCCACGCGGGGGAGGAGCCGGCGGTTGCCTGCGGCAGCGTGACGAGCTCGCCGAGGCCTGCCTCTTCGTAGTGGCGGCCCGCCTGGCGGCGGCCGTCGGCCCAGCCGTCGAGGTGTGGAAGCTGGACGCGCAGGATCGCCGCCTGCAGCTCGTCCAGGCGCGAGTTGTAGCCCACCTGCTCGTAGGTGACCTTGTCGTGCGAGCCGTGGAAGCGCAGCGTGCGCGCGTTCTCCGCGATCCGCTCGTCGGAGGTCGTGATGATGCCGCCGTCGCCGAAGCAGCCGAGGTTCTTGGAGGGGAAGAAGGAGAACGTGGCCGCCGTGCCGAGCGCTCCCGGGCGCTGCTCGCCGGCGAGCGAGCCAGCCGCCTGCGCGGCGTCCTCCAGCACGGGCACGCCGAGCGCCTCGATCTCCGCCACGGGCGCGAGGTTGCCGAACAGGTGCACCGCGAGCACGGCCTTCGTGCGCGGCGTGAGCGCCGCGCGCACCGTCTCCGCGGTGACGCAGTACGTGTCGGGGTCGATGTCGCAGAACACCGGCGTGGCGCCCGTCGGCGGGATCGCCTCCGCGGATGCGTAGAACGTGAACGACGGCACCACCACCTCATCGCCCGGCCCGACGCCCATCGCGCGCAGCGCGATCGTGATCGCCTCCGTGCCGTTCGCCACGCCGACCGCGTGGC
Source organism: uncultured Solirubrobacteraceae bacterium (assembly GCA_963813055.1). Lineage (GTDB taxonomy): Bacteria > Actinomycetota > Thermoleophilia > Solirubrobacterales > Solirubrobacteraceae > Palsa-744. The sequence continues at coordinate 227,594 of CAWEXM010000001.1, read as the reverse complement.
GCGCGCCGCAGTGGGAGGCGAACTCGCCCTCGAACGCGCTCACCTCCGGGCCGAGGATGTAGCGCTCGGAGTCGAGCACGCGCTCGACCGCCTCGCGCAGCGGCGCGCGCAGCGCGGCCAGCGGCGCGGAGGTGTCGAACAGCGCTACGCCCACGGGCCTCAGTGCGGCGCGAGCAGCGCCACGTCGGCGCGGGTCATCAGGCGGATCAGCTCCTCGAAGCTCGTCTTCGGCACCCAGCCGAGATCGCGCCCCGCCTTCGCCGGGTCGCCGATCAGATGGTCCACCTCGGCGGGGCGCACGAAAGCGGGGTCGATCGTGACGTACTGCTCGAAGTCGCCCAGCCCCGCCTCGTCGAAGGCCACTTCACAGCACTCGCGCACCGAGTTCGCGGTGCCGGTCGCGATCACGTAGTCCTCGGGAATGTCGCGCTGGAGCATCAGCCACATCGCTTCGACGTAGTCCTTCGCGTAGCCCCAGTCGCGTTCCGCGTCGAGGTTGCCGAGGCGCACCTCCTTCAGCAGGCCGTGCTTGATCGCGGCCGCGTGCCACGTGATCTTGCGCGTCACGAACTCCAGCCCCCGGCGCGGAGAGTTGGAGATCACCAGGCGGCCCACGCCGGCGCAGAAGACCCCGCTCTCCGTCTCGACGTCGAACGTCCATTCGTCGTCCGGCACGCTGGCCCGGACGATCCTACGGACCTCGGCAGGGTTCTTGCGCAGGTGCTGCCCCTTGTCTCCAACCCTCACAGCGGACGCGAGATTGAGCTGGTAGTAGGTCTTCTCTCCGCGTTGCTCGGCGTAAACGGAGGCGGGCTGGCCGATGACGTGATACATCCAGCAGACTCCCTGAGCGAGGACTGGGCTGTTCGTCTTGATCGATGCGCCGTTGCCTCGCTTGAGGCCATCGCCGTCGTAGTAGCCCTTCAGGAAGGCTTCTTGCGTCTCCTCGTCGGCGTTGAGGATGAGAGACGGAACCTGCTTGAGGCCGGTCTTCGTGTACAGCTGCTCTCTGAGCCACAGCGCCGCCGCTCGACTTCCCGTGAGGTTGACGTGCGCCACCGAAGCGTTCTCGTCCCACCCCGAAGTGCCTGTCCACTCAGCCGAGCCACCCATGAACAGCCGTGACCAAAGCGTCGAGGCGCGTATGCGAAGCATGGCATCGTTGTTTGTGAAGCAGGCGCCTTTGCCGTCTCTGTGCACATAGCCGTCGGCGGCCATGAGGCCCAGGAACTCCGCCATCTCCTTGGTCGCCACGCCCCATCCAGATGGCACCGGCATGTCCTCGCAGAGCGCCAGCGACGCACCCTCCTCGACATCGCACGCTGCGACCTTGGTGAAATCCGCATCGAGCATGTTGTGATGCGCGGTCACCTCCACGACCCCGGCGCGGGCTTGGATCGACAGGAGACGGTGGTCGGGGTCTCTGGTGCGTCTACGCGTCGCCGTGATTGCGGTGATCGGCGTCCAGTTCTCGCCGTCCCATATCTCCAGAAGGGCTTTGGGTAGGAAGTTCTGGACCGAGCCGCCCTTTCTCAGGAGCGGAACGAGGTCGACTGGCGTCTTGACCGCGACGATGCCGTCCTCTCTGACCATGAGCGGTGTGTTGGAGCACACGGACTCGTGGTTGAAGAGGATGCCCGACGTGGCGTGGAGGTTGTAGGACTCGCGGTAGTTGACCGTGATGAAGTGACCGTAGGCCTTCGCCACGCCGTAGGGCGAGCGCGGGTAGAACGGCGTGGTCTCCGTCTGGGGCACCTCCAGCACCTTGCCGAACATCTCGCTCGACGACGCCTGGTAGAAGCGCGCCTCGGGGCAGACTTCGCGCATCGCCTCGAGCATCCGCGTGACGCCCACGCCGGTGAACTCCGCCGTCAGCGTCGGCTGGATCCAGGACACCGCCACGAACGACATCGCGGCGAGGTTGTAGATCTCGCTCGGTTTGGACGCGCGCAGCGCGTCCACGAGCGAGCGCTGGTCGAGCAGATCGCCCTGGTGCAGGGTGATGCGGTCACGGATGTGCTCGATGCGGTCGAACTTTTCCGTCGACGCGCGCCGGACCATGCCGTGGACGTCGTAGCCCTTCTCCAGCAGCAGCTCTGCCAGATAGGAGCCGTCTTGGCCGGTTACGCCTGTTATCAGCGCTGAGGGGCGGGCGGACATCGGGCGGGAGCCTACCGGCCGGCGGCGGTCGATCGGATGAACGTCATCTCTACGCGGGTGTGGCGGTGCGCTCGGCGGCGCGCAGATCGCGCAGCCAGCGGACCGTCGAGGCGATCCCGTCCTCGACCTCGATCTGCGCCTCCCAGCCGAGCAGACGCTTGGCCTTCTCCACCGACGGCCAGCGCCGCTGCACGTCCACCGCGAACGTCGGCAGGTGCTCGAGCGCGAACTCCCCCGGGTCCTCGCCGCATGTCTCCCACACGATGCGCGCGATCTCCGCCACGGTCAGCTCGCGCGCGGCGGAGATGTTGAAGTCCTCGTTCAGCGCGGCGGGAGAGCCCATCGCGGTGACGACGCCGTCGGCGATGTCGTCGATGTGCGTGAGCGTCCTCGTCTGCTCGCCCGAGCCGAAGATCTGCAGCGGGCTCTGACCGGAGAGCACCTTGTTGATGAGGTCTGGCACCGCGTGGGCGATGCCCGGTTCGGCGTCGGGCATCTCGCCGGGCCCATACGCGTTGAACGGGCGGCAGATCGTGTAGGGGAGTCCGTGCTCTTCGTGCGCGGCGCGGCAGTACACCTCGCCAGTGAGCTTCGAGAAGCCGTACGCGGACACCGGCACGGGACACTGCGGCAGGTAGTCCTCCGGCGTGGGGAACAGCTCCGCGCTCTCGAACACCATCGAGGAGGACAGGTACACGAAGCGCTCCACCTCGAGATCGAGCGCCGCACGGATGACGGCGTTGTAGAGGGCGTTGTTGACCTCGGTGAGCGTGTGCGGCAGTTTGTGGAAGTTAGCGATCCCACCGACGATCGCCGCGAGGTGGATCACGTGCGTGCAGCCCTTCGTCGCCGCGTGCGCCTGCTCGGGCACGCGCAGATCGCCTGTGTGCACTTCGCAGCCCTCGCGCATCCACTGCGGCGCGAGGCGCTGATCGGAGACGCGCACCTCCCACGCGGGGTCTGCGAGCAGGCGCTTGACGACCGCGGCGCCGATCGTGCCGGCGCCGCCCGTGACCAGTACGCGGTTCATGCCGGCGGCTGGGTGGGGTGGGGAGCCAACGCGCGCAGCTCGGACGCGTAGGCGAACACCTGCGCCGCGCCCCAGCAGTTCCACGGGTCCACGACGAGGCAGTCGCCGCCCGCGCGCTCCAGGATCGCCGCCAGCGCTCCGGGCTCGCGAAACGCGGAGTGGTTGGCCGCCACGACGACCACGTCCGCGCCGTCGAGGGCCTCCTCGAACGACGCGCTCGGCGTGGCCACGAGCGGGTCGTGCACGACCACGTCGGCGAGCTCGCGCTCCAGTAACCGGATCAGCTTGTGCGACAGCGAGTCGCGCTCGTCGTCGGTGTCGGCCTTGAACGCCAGCCCCAGCACCGCGACCTTGCGATCGGCGAGCGATCCCAACCGTCGCTTGGCGCCCTCGAGCAGGAATAGCGGCACCGACTCGTTCACGCGCGAGACCGCCAGCAGCATCCCCGGCGCGGCGGAGCGCTCCTCGGAGAACGTGAAGTCCTTGCGCAGGCACGTCCCCGCGGTCAGGCCGGGCTGCGCGATCCCGCCGCGCGGGTAGTCGCGGTTGATCAGGTCGATCACGTCGAACACGTTCGCCGAGTAGCGCTCGCAATCCATCATCAGCAGGTTCGGCAGCGCGAAGTGCGTGTAGCGCAGGATGTTCGCCCAGATCTTCGCCAGCTCCGCCTGCACGGGCGTCGTCTGCACGATCGGCGCGCGGAATGCGCCGAACAGCTCCGCGACGACCTCCCCGGAGCGCGCGCCGACGCCGCCGACGATGCACGGCAGCGTGTCGATCTCCTCGAGGAAGCGTCCCGCGGCGATGCGCTCGGGCGCGTGCGCCACGAACACCTCCTCGCCGATCTTGAAGCCGCGGTGCTTGGCCAGATAGCCCGCCACGAACTCCGTCGTTCCCGGCGCGACGGTCGAGCGCAGGATCAGCGAGTGCCCCGGCGCGAGCACGCCCAGCAGGTCGTCCAGCGCGGAGCGGATGTCGCGCATGTCGATCTCGATGTGCGAGAACGACGGGGTGCCGAGCGTGATCACGATCTGGCGCGCGCGCGCCGCGTCCGCTACGCGCTCGGACAGCGACAGCCGCCCCGATCCGGTCCCGCCCGCCGCCCCCGCCACCACGCGGTCGAGCACCGCCTGCGCGCCGGTCTCCTCGAAGGGCATCGTGCCTTCGCGCACTGCGCCGAGGCGCACCGGGTCGTTGTCCACTCCCACGACCTCCAGGCCGCGGTCGGCGAACGACAGCGCGAGTGGAAGTCCCACGCGTCCGAGGCCGATGACGGCCACATCGGCGGTGCTCTGCGGAGGGCTCATGTACGGCAGAAGGTTAGCGGCGCCCACACGGGCGCTACGCCGATACGGGAAGCCGCGAGCAGGCGATCACGCGCGCCCGCGCATGCGATGGCGCGCATACTGGCGCGCGAAGCCCGCCACGAACAGCGGGTTGTAGCGCGCGTAGCGCCGCCACAGGCGCCGCGGCTCGCGCGAGAGGCGGTATAGCCACTCCAGGCCGTTTCGCTGCATCCAGCGAGGAGCCTGCGACACGAGCCCCGCATGGAAGTCGAACGCAGCGCCGACGCCCACGAGCAGCGGCGCGGCCAGGCGCGGTCGCATCCGCAGCATCCACTTCTCCTGCTTCGGCTGGCCCGTGCCCACCCACACGACGGCCGCGCCCGACGCGTCGATGGAGTCGATCGTGGCCTGCTCCTCCTCCGGTGTGGGGTCGCGGAAGGGAGGCGAGACGCCGCCCACGATCCGCAGCCCGGGGAAGCGCTCGCGCAGTCTCGCTTCGAGCAGCTCCAGCGCCTCGGGCGTGCGACCGCCGTACAGGTACATCGGCATCCCCGAGTGTGCGGCGCGCTCGCAGAAGCGCGCCATCAGGTCCGGCCCGTACACGCGCGTCGCGCGCGGATGGCCGAGCGCGCGCAGCGCCCACACGAGTGGCTGGCCATCGGGCACCGCGAGCGTCGCTCCGAGCGTCGCCGCTCGCGTCCGCGGGTCCTCGTGGGCGGACATCACGAGGTTGACCGCCGCTGCCGTCACGTACCCGCGCGCGTCCGCCGCGACCATCGCCTCCATCCAGTCGATCACCTCGTCGTAGTCGGACACCGCGAGCGGTATGTCGAGCACGGCCACGCGCTCGGGCGGCTCGGGGGCGGGCGCGGCGGGAGGGGTGCGAGCGGGTGGCGTGGAGATTGCGTGAAGATACCCGCCTCGTGCACGTGGACCCCGACTTCTGGATGGGAAGACGCGTGCTCGTCACCGGCCACACGGGCTTCAAGGGCGCGTGGCTCTCGCTGTGGCTGCAGTCGCTCGGCGCCGAGGTGAGCGGGCTGGCGCGCGGCGGCGGCCCCCGCGGTCCCTCGCTGTACGAACTCGCCGAGGTGGGCTCGGGCATGCGTGAGCTGGTCGTCGACGTGCGCGACGCGGACGCGGTGCGCAACGTGCTCGTGCGGACGAGCCCGGAGATCGTGCTGCACCTCGCGGCGCAGCCGCTCGTGCGGCGCTCGCTGCGCGACCCGGTGCTCACGTACGAGATCAACCTGATGGGCACCGTCAACGTGCTCGACGCGATCCGCGCCGTCGGCGCGGACGTGCGCGCGGTTGTGGTGGTGACCTCGGACAAGAGCTATGACAACACCGGCGAGGTCTCCAGGCGGTTCGTCGAGGAGGACCCGCTCGGGGGCGAGGATCCGTATTCGAGCTCCAAGGCTTGCGCTGAGTTGGTCGCGTCCGCCTACCGGCGCTCGTTCTTCTCGGTCGACGGCGCACCGCGTGTGGCCACCGCGCGGGCGGGCAACGTGATCGGCGGCGGCGACTGGGGCGAGGACAGGCTGATCGCCGACGCGGTGCGCGCGATCGAACACGACGAGACGCTCCTGGTCCGCAACCCGCAAGCGGTGCGGCCGTGGCAGCACGTGCTCAACCCTCTGGCGGGGTATCTCGTGTTGGCACAGGCGCTGTGGGAGGACCCTCACGCGGCGCAGGCATGGAACTTCGGACCCCCCGCCGACGATGCGCGCACTGCTGGCTGGATCGTCGAGCGCCTGAGCGAGCTGTGGCGTGGCGCATTGGATTGGAAGCTCGACGAGCGGGCCAACCCGCCGGAGGCGCAGCGCCTGGCGCTCGACTCGAGCAAGGCCCAGCGCGAGCTCGACTGGCGCCCGAGATGGGATCTGGACGATGCGCTCGCGCTCGTCGTCGAGTGGCACAGAGCGCATCGCGCGGGCGAGAAGATGCGAGCCGTGAGCCTCGCGCAGATAGCCCGCGTCGACGGAGCGAGCGCGAGCTGATCGGCCGGTTTCGGCCGGGATGCGGCGCGCCAGAGTGCCGCTTCGATTCGCCAAGCTCGCAGTATTCGTAAGCTTCGCCGCATGAGTCCCCTGAGCGTCCGTCGCTATCGCGCCGAGCGACTCCTGCGCGGACAGTTCGAGGCGCTGCGCGCGGGGGTGATCGCGGCGGCGCGCGCACGGCTGCGGGGCAGCGGCGTGGCGCTCGACCAGGACGATCTCGAGGTCTGTTACGCGGCCGCCTGGCAGGGTCTCTACACGGCCATGCTCGACGGCCAGGAGATCGAGAACCCCGCCGCGTGGCTGGCGTTGGTGACGTTTCGCCGCGCCGTGGACGAGCACCGCGCGCGCGGACGGGCCGCTGGAGGCGCGGATCTGGCAGCGCTCGATACGGACGAGCCACACGCCCGCGCGAAGCTCCCCGCGCACGAGCCGGATCTCGCGGGCGAGATCGACGACCGCAGGATGCTGCGCCAACTGTTCGAGGCGTTGCGAGGTCGCCTCAGCCCACGCGAGCGCGAGGCGGCGGTGCTCTGCTACCTGCAGGGTCTCTCGCGCGCACAGGCCGCCGCGCGGATGGGCGTGAGCGAGGCGCGCATGCGCAAGCTGATGGAGGGCTCCGGCGTCGGGCGCCCGGGCGTGGCGGGCAAGGTGGGCGCGCTCGTGGAGACGATCCGCGACGGCGGTTGGTGCGAGGAGCAGGGATCGCTCATGCGCGCCTTCGCCTACGGCGTCCTCGACCCGGACGGCGAGCGCTATCAGCTCGCGCTGCTGCACAGCGGCGACTGCCCCTCCTGCCGCGCGTATGTCACTTCGCTGCGAGGTCTCGCCGCCGCGCTGCCGCCCGTGTTCCTGCCCTGGGGCCTCGGCGCCGCGGCGCTCGCGCGCGTTGGCGGCGCTGGCGGCGCGAGCGCGGGGGCCCTGTCCGCGTCGGGCGCCGCAGGTGCCGGCGCGAGCGGCGTCGCCGGAGGCGGTTGGCTGTTCGCCGGCGCCACCAAGCTCGCCGCCGGCTGCGTTCTGGCGCTGAGCGTGGGCGCGGGCTGCGTGGCGCTCGATGCGGGCTCGCACCACCAGCACGCCCCAGCGCATCGGCGCAACATCAGGCACACGCTCGACGTCACGTTCAACACCACGGCCGTCGACGCTCGCGGCGCTCCCCTCGTGGGCTCGTCCGGCGCCAGCGCTGCGCACGCAGCGACGACGAAGCTCACGCCCGCGGGCAGGGTCAGCCGCGAGTTCGGTCCCGAGGGGACAACGAGCGCGAGCGCTGGAACGGTGGCGCGCAGCGAAGGGCCGCGCGCGAGAGGCGCGCGAATCTCACCCGCCTCGACAACGGAAGCTGCAGCCTCTGGTGGAGCGGGCACGGCGAGCGCCGCCGAACGAGAGTTCTCGCCCGGATAGACGGTTCGCTGGCTCGGGCGTCGTGCTCGCTCAGGCTGGCTGGGCGTAGATGTCGCCGGGGAGCCCCCCGCCGGTTGCGTCGCTCCACGTGCGCACGGCGTCCATCAGGCGCTCGCGGGCGTCGGCGCGGTCCTCGAGCCACACGAGCGTCGCGTTCCCGTCGCTTCCGATCATCAGCAGCCCGTCCATGCCGCGTGCGCGTCGCAGGGCGGTGATCGCCTGCTCGGGCGTGTGCGCGATCGGCGTACCCACGTTGAGAGAGGTGTTCACCGACGCCGCCACGCCCACCTTGCGCTCCATCGCGAGCAGGTACTCATGGCAGAAGGGATCGATCTCCGGACGGACTATCTGTATGCGCCCTGTGCCGTCGTGGTGGATCACCGCGGGGATCGTCTCCAGCGCCTCCGGTCGCGCACGCGCGGTGAACACCATGTAGTTGTAGGCGTTGTAATCGTCGTCGGACGCGCCCTCCTCCAGGTGGAAGAACTGCTCGGCGGCAGCTCGTGTGAGCATCGGCGCAAGCGGCCTGATGAGTTCCCGGTGCTTGACGCGTTCGTTCAGCAGGCGCCGCGTTTCCGGGTTGCACGGATTGGCGAGGATGCTGCGGTGCCCCAGCGCGCGCGGCCCGGTCTCGGCAATGCCTTGGTATAGACCCACGATGCGATCGCTCGCGACCAGGTGCGCGAGCAGATCTGTCACCTGTGACTTCACATCGGGGTCGGCGCAGCTCCCGAGGGCCATGCTCGCGACGGTCGGCTCCGCGCCAAGGGCCGCGCGGATGGAAGGCGTGCTGGCGGCGTGACCGCAGTAGAACGCGTGACGCAGTGGAGGGCCGGGCTTGGCTCCTGCGCGCATCGCAAACGCATACGCGGCCCCGATCGGCGTGCCGGCGTCCCCCGGCACCGGAGGCACCCACAGGTGAAGACGTGTGTCTTCGAGGCCGAGCTTACGCTCGTACCACTCCTCGTCGAAGCATTCCAGCAGGCGCATGTTCGCTATGCAGTTGAGCGCCGTGCCGCCGGTCAACACCAGGCGGTGGCTGCGCGTCTCGTGAATCAGATGTTCCACCATGTGCACCAGCGCGTCTTCGAACAACATCTGCACGGCTGCTGCCTTGTCGACGCGCTCGCGGGTGATCTCGGGGTGGCGGACATCCTCGACCTTGAGGATCGCGTCGGGGTTCCACAGATCGTCGGGCAGGATCGGCTCGCCCAGGATGGAGATCAGCTCTCTGCTGTACGGCTCGGCGAAGGATGATTTCGTCCAGTTCGCGAGCTTGCGGTTGATGTGAACCTCGCCGTCCGCCTCGAAGTGAAACAGATGCTTCATCCGACGGTAGTAAGGGTTTGTGAGCCTGTCGCCGTCGCCCCACGCGGCCGCGCCCATGTAGCGACCCTCGGAGCTGCCCTGCGGCCATCCGCCCTGAGTGGAGCTGAGGAAACCGTACATCGCGCCGAGCGAGTCATAGCGACTGGCCCCCGGTGCGCGCAGCAGCGTGAGCTGGCCGTCGGAGTGGATGTACAGCGACGCGGTGGAGTCATCGCCGGCCCCGTCGATGACCATCACGATGACCGACTCTTCGCTCGCCGCGAACGGCGATACGCCATAGCTGAGGTAGGCGTGGTTGTCGTGGTGGCGGCTGCCGATGATCGGCATGCCCCCCGGCAGTCCAAACTGCTGTCCAAGACGTGCGGATGCGTGGATCAGGGCGGTTGCGTTCTCGCGAGTCTCGCTGTCCTCGGGCTGTCCCTGCTTCCCGTCCTTGCGCATTTTTTCCACCGCCGCGCGCTCTTTCAGCAGCACAGTGAGACTCGCCGGCGCCTCCTCGAGCATCGGGTGCACGGCGGCGACGTTGAACGCGGCGGCGTAATCCCAACTGCTCACGCACGCGACGACGTCCGTAGGCGCGACGCCCAATGCTCGCATGTGCTCCTTGACGGCCTCGACCGAGTGCTTGGGATATTGGTCGCAGTGCTTCACCGCCGTGTAGCGCTCCTCCTCTTCGTTGCAGAGAATCTCCACGCCTGCCCGCGCTGAGACTCGCACCAGCGCCGCGCCGGAGTTGTGGCTCGTGGTGTTGAACCCGAGAACGTATGCCTCCTCACCATCTTGGATTGCTTGCCGGAGCGCTTCGAGTCCGGACCGTCCGAGGTCGCTGCCGGGGCGGTGGACGCCATGACGCGAGAGGTACCTGTCCAGCAGCGGCAGCACCGCCCGTCCTCCCCAGCGTGCCAGGCGCGGGTGTCTCGGGCCCCATCTGCCCATGGTCGTGTCCCTACGACTCGCCATGGGCCTCTTATACAAACAAGTTCTGAGAAGTGGAAGCAGGCGAATTGGGCGGGGCGCGGCATTCCGCGTTTAGTCAATCGTGCCGGACTTCCGCACCCTCGCCTCGGCCAGCCCCGTGTTCCTAGCTCGCGCCGTCCGCGACGGCCGGTCGGCTCAGCTCCGCGGGAACACCTTCCCCAGCCGCCCCAGCGCGAGCGGGTTGCCGCGGGGGCGCAGACGGCCCGTGGCCACCGCGCGCAGCGGGTCCAGGCGCTCGCCGATGATGTCCACCCAGTCCTGGTAGGAGAGGCGCAGGCGCAGGTCCGGCTTCGACGCCTCGCCCTGCTGCCACCGTGCTCGAGCCGTTGTTCACCGTCAGGTGCCACGTGGGGACGTCCGGGTCGGTGAACTCCCACTGGAACGTCGTCGCCCGCTTCAGCCCGTGCTTCGGGTTGACCTGCCGGCGGATCGTGTCGAACAGCAGCGCGATCGTCTCCGGGTCGCGCGAGGACGGGACCTTCGCGCACGCCGATGATGCCCGCTTTCGCGAGCGCTCGGCCGCGCTGTGAGATCTCCAGCGGCGTCGAGGCCCGCGCGGCAGCAGCGGCGGCCCGGGCAGCGTCTCGAGCGCCAGGCCGGCCGAGCGCAGCTTCGTCGACATCGACGTCAGGCCCTCCACGCCGACCTTGTCGAACGTGTAGTTGAACACCGTCAGATAGCGTTCGTCCCAGCCCGGGGGCATCAGCACCTGGGAGGTGTAGCGGGTGACGTCGCGCAGGATCTTCGCCACCGCCTTCGGCACGCCCTTGGGGTCTTCGCGGTTGAGGTCGGACAGCAGCTTCACGCCGAAGCCGATGTGGCGCTGCTCGTCCGCGGCGATGTTCTGCCATGCCCTCGCGGAACGCCGGCAGCTGGTCGCGCTCCTCGAGGTAGCTGCAGATGAAGTGCTGGCCCGGCTGGGCCAGCGCCGCCTCGATCACGATGTGGTAGAGCGTCACCGCCGCGCGCGAGCTGGGCCGGGGAGCGGTCGCGCGCGCAGCTCGTCGGCCATCGTGTCGAGGCGGTCGAAGATCTTGCGGAAGCCCACGCGTCAGCTGCGGCTTGATCGCGTTCAGGCCGCTCGCCATCGAGCCGTCGCCGATGCCGCACACCTCCTGCATGAAGCGCTTGAAGAACACCGCGTGGCGCGCCTCGTCGACCTGCTGGGTGGTGAGGAAGTACTTCTGCTCCTCGCGCGGCGCCGCGTCGATGTACGGGGACAGGTTGTCCGCGACCGCGTCCTCGCCCCAGAAGAACAGGCAGTAGTTCCACAGCGCCGCCTGGCGCTCGAACTCCGTGAAGTCCTCGCGCCACTGGCGCGCGTCCTCGGTGAAGTCCAGCTCCGTCGCCTTCCAGTTGCCGCGCTCCCAGCGCGCGTACAGGTCCTCGTAGGAGATCGCGTCCGCCGGCAGGCTGGCCACGTTCGAGGCGTCGACGGGTGTGGGGGATGTTGCGCTCGCCATCGGTCGCTCCTATCGCTGATCTATCGCCAAATCTGGAATAACGAACGTTATCGAAATAGTGAGCGCTCTGTCAAGTAAGATGCATGTCGATGGAGGCGACGCGCATGACCCGCGAGCAGAGCCGAGCGAACACGCGCGAGCGGCTGCTCGTCGCGGCGCGCAGCGCCTTCGCGCGCAGCGGCTTCCGCGGCGCGTCCGTCGATGAGATCGCCTCCGAGGCCGGCTTCTCCACCGGCGCGCTGTACTCCAACTTCGACGGCAAGGAGGATCTGTTCCTCGCGCTGATGGAGCGCGAGATCGACGAGCACGCACGCGAGATCGCCGACGCGGTCGGCGCGCGCGACTCCATGGCCGAGCGCGCCGCCGGCGGCGCGCGCCAGTGGATGACGATGATCGACCGCGAGCCCGAACTGCTGCTGCTGTTCATGGAGTTCTGGGCCTACGGCGTGCGCGACCCGCAGATGCGCCCCAAGATGGCCGCGCGCTTCGCGCAGATGCGCGAGGTGCTCACGCGCCTGATCGCCGACGGCGTGCGCGAATTCGACCTCGAGCTCGACATCCCCGCCGAGCAGCTCGCGATCGCCGATCGACGCGCTCGCCGACGGCATCGCCCGCCAGAAGCTCGCCGACCCCGACGCGGTGCCCGACGACCTCATGGGCCGCGTGCTCGCGCTGCTGTTCTCCGCCGCTACGCGCCCCGCGCGCGGCACAGGCACGCGTAGTGAACCGTGAACGCGCGTCGCGCCAGCCCTGGCGCGGCGCGGTGAAGGCCCGCGCGCACCGCCCACTTCACGCTCGCGGCCGCGCGCGCACGCGGCGTGGTCGCGAAGAAGCGATGCACCTCGCGCGGTAGCGGGTCCTCCAGCTCGCCCACCAGCTCCAGCCCCGCGCGCGCCACGATCGCCCGCGCGCCCGCGCGATCCAGGCGCTGCAGGTGTCCGACCTCGACCGCGTGCTCGCGCTTGCCCGCGCGCCGCGCCGACACGTTCGCCTCCAACGGCACCTCCATCACCACCGCGCCGCACGCGCGTGCGACCTCGCGCCAGCAGCGCCGCCGGGTCGGGCACGTGCTCGAGCACGTGCGACAGGATCCCCAGCTCGTACGCGCCGTCGCCCGCGTTCAGATGCTCGCCGTCGTACAGCTCCACCGAGTCGATCTGCTCGCGCGACGCGCGCGATCTCCACCGCCGCCTGCGTGATCTCCACGCCCGCCAGCCGCCCGCCGAAGCCGCGCGCGTGCAGCTCGCACAGCAGCGCGCCGTCGCCGCAGCCGACCTCCAGCGTGCTGTGCGGCTCTACGCCCGCGGCCGCGCACAGCGCCATCGCGTGGTCGGCCTTGCCGACCGCGCCGAGCGCGCGCCAGCGCGCGTACAGCTCCGCGTCGGCGGGCGGCTGCGTGTAGGCGTCGTCATAGAAGCGCACGAGCGCGGCGGGGTCTTCCACAGCGGTGATTATTGTGGTCGCGATGACGGGCAAGCTCACGGCGCCGCTGCGCGCGACGCCCGCCACGGTGCCCGCGCTCGCCGCGCTGGGACTTCTCGTCTGGTGGGCCAGCGACCAGGCGGGCTATCCGCTCACGCACTGGGCGCCCGGCGCGCTGGTCGTGCTCGCGCTGTTGTGCATCGCGCTCGCCGCCGTGCGGCTGCGCCCGGCGGACGTGCCGACGGCGGTGCGGATCGCGCTCGCCGCGCTCGCGGCCTACACCGCCTTCAGCTACCTGTCGATCCTGTGGGCCGGCGTGCCCGGCGACGCGTGGGAAGGCGCCAACCGCACGCTGCTCTACCTCGCCGTGTTCGCGCTGTTCGCCTCCTGGCGCCAGCGCGGCGTGAGCGCGGCGCTGCTGCTCGTCGCGTGGACCGTCGCCATGATCGTGCTCGCCGCGCTCGCCGTGGCGCACATCGACGCGGCCAACTCCGCGGGACTGCGCAGCGCGCTCCCCGACGGCCGGCTCGTATACCCCAGCGGCTATCCCGAACGCCAACGCCGCGCAGTGGCTGATGGCGTTCTGGCCCGCGCTGCTGCTCGCGCGCGAGCAGCGCCTGCGGTGGGCGCTGCGCGGCCTGCTCGCCGGCGGCGCCGTGCTGCTCGCGCTCGTCGCGCTGCTCAGCCAGAGCCGCGGCTCGCTGTACGCCACGCCCGTCGTCGCCGTGCTCGTGTTCGCGCTGCTCCCAGGCCGCGTGCGCACGTTCGCGCTGTGCGTGCCCGTCGCCGCCGGCATCGGCGCCGCCGCCCCGATCGTGCTGCGGGTCGGCGACCGGCTGCACAACGGCAGCGCCACCCATGCCACCGTCCACGACGCGACCACCGCCATCTTGCTCGTCGCCGTCGCGGTCGCGCTCGCGGTCGCCCTCGGAGCGGCGCTCGAGACGCGCCTCGATGCCGGCGCCCCCGCGCTCCGTGCTCGCCTCGGCCGCGGCGCAGCCGCGCTCGCGGTCCTCGCTCTGCTCGTCGGCCTCGGCGGCGGGCTCGGCGCTCGCCGGCAATCCCGTCACGCGCGTCGAAAGCGCGTGGCACAGCTTCAAGGGCGGCTACGGACAGGGCTCCGCCGCCTCCAGCCGGCTCGTCAGCGGACTCGGCAGCAACCGCTACGACTTCTACCGTGTCGCGCTCGACGAATTCCGCGCGCACCCCATCGCGGGCATCGGCGCGGACAACTTCCAGCAGCAGTACCTGCTGCACGGCCGCTCCAACGAGACCCCGCGCTACCCGCACAGCGTCGAGCTGCGCACGCTCGTCCGAGACCGGCCTCATCGGTGCGCTGATCGCCCTGCTGGGCCTCGCCGCGGCGCTGCTCGCCACCGCGCGCGCCATGCGCGGAGCCGATCCGCTCGCCCGTTCCGTCGCTGCTGCCGCCGCGGCCGGCTTCGCCTACTGGGTCGTGCAGGGCTCCTTCGACTGGTTCTGGGAGTTCGCGGGCCTGGGTGCACCCGCGTTTGCCCTGCTCGGCCTCTGCTGCGCGCTCGCGCCCGCGAACGCCGCAGCGCACGCCCGATCCACATATATAAAACCCGTCTTCACGCGCCTGGGCATCGCCGCGGGCGCCATCTGCGCGCTCGCTGCGGCCCTGTCGCTGGCAGCCCCTTGGCTCGCCCAGCGCCAGCTGCAGAGCGCCGCGCGGATCTGGAGCAGGGCGCCTCAGGCGGCCTACGACCGCCTCGAACGTTCCGCCAGTCTGAATCCGCTCGGCGACCAGGCATACCTCGTGGCTGGAGACATCGCGCTTCGCTTCGGCGATCTCGCGCGCGCCGAACGCCAGTTCTCGCTCGCCCTCGAGCGCAGCCCCGGCGACGCGTATGCCACGCTCGAGCGGGGCGCGATCGCGTCGAGCAGAGGTCGTCGCGCCGTCGCGCTCGCGCTGCTCGAACGCGCCGTGCGACTCAACCCCCGCGACGCGCTCACCGCTCAGGCGCTGCGCGTCGCGCGGCACGGCGGCCGCGTCGACGTTCAGCAGCTCAACCGAGCGATCCTCCTCAAAGCTCAGCAGCTCTCCTGAACGAGTCGAAGCTTTCCACAAGACAGGTACGTTTCAACCTAGAAATGGAGCCCGACCTTCGCTAGCGTGTCAGCGAGCACTGGTCAATACGTCGATCGCCGGGACTGATTGCTCAAGCGGTACCGCGATCGGGGGTTGAGCGACGACGAACGGATGGCAAGGAGACAGGGCTCGAACAGCTCTGGCCACGGTAAGGAACCCACGGCAGGGACGCATGACAAGACACCTCGCGATCACCACGACACTCACGCTGCTGGCGCTTGCTCTCGTCGCGCCGACGCCCGCCAGCGCCGGCTCCTCCCTGCTGAGCGGCTACGGCGGTCCGGGGCAGGGCAGCCAGGCGATCCTCGGCTCAGCGCTGCTCGGCGGGCCCAGCGGCGGCTCGCCCGGCTCGGGGTCGAGCTCCTCCCCCGCGGGCAGCGCGACCTCCACCGGGAGCGTCTCCGCCGGCACGCCCGGGACGAGTCGTCCGCGCGCACGGCACAGCTCCCGCGCCACACGCCCGGGCGCCGCCGCGACACCCGATCGCCGCGGGAAGTCATCCGCGCAGGGCGCTCGCGCGTACTCCGCTTCAGATGAAGCGGCCGCCTCCAGAGCAATCGCCCACGGCTCCTCGTCGTTGGGCCTCTCCGGCGCCGACGTCCTGCACCTGCTGCTCGCGCTCGGCGCCCTCGCGTTGATCGCCGTGGCCACCAGTGCGCTCGCGCGTCAGCGCGGCGGAAACGAACACGGCTAAAGGGATGCTCCACGCGGCCCGAGAAGGCAAGTAGACGAGATTTCATGGACCACACACGCGTAACCCAACAGACCTCGAGCAGCACGAGCACGATCGCGCTGCGAGGCGAGCTCAGGCACGAAGCGCCCACGCCCAAGCCCCTTTCGCGCAACGCGTTTCACGGCTCCCTGCAGTGGGCGCTGGAGGGGCCCGGCTGGGGCCTTCTGCGCCCGAGCGTCGACTTCGTCCTGCTGTCCGCCGCCGTAGTGCTCGCCCTCGGCGGCGTGAGCGCCACGCTGCACATCTCCGCGTCGAGCGCGCCCCTGCTCGCGCTGCCGCCATTCGTGCTGCTGCTGTTCTACCTGCGCGGGCTCTACCGCACCCGGCTGCGCGCGCTCGTGCTCGACGGCGTCATTCCCGTCCTCAGCGCCGTGTCCGTCGCCTCCATGGCCGTCGCCGTGCTCGGCATGTTCCTCGACGACCACGTCGCCAGCCAGTCCAACTGGCTGCGCGCGTGGCTGTTCGCGCTCATCGGCGTCGGCGCCGGGCGCGCGCTGATGTCGCTCGCCCAACGCCTCGCCCGTGCCCACCGGCTCGTCGGCAAGCCCGTGCTCATCATGGGCGCCGGCATGGTCGGCGCGCAGGTCGCACGCCGCCTCGAGAGCCACCCCGAGTACGGGCTCGTGCCGATCGGCTTCCTCGACGAAGACCCCCGCTCGGTGGCCGAGGTGGGGGGGCGCGACGTGCCCGTGCTCGGCAACGTCGAGGATCTCGACGACACCGTCGAGCGCACCGGCGTGAAGAACCTCATCGTCGCGTTCTCCTCCGTCGCCGACGCGCGCGTCAGTCGCCTCATCCAGCGCTGCCAGGAACTCGGCGTCGAAGTCTCCGTCGTGCCGCGCATGTTCGACACGATCAACGATCGCGTCGGCTACGACACCGTCGGCGGTCTGCCGCTGCTGTCGTTCAGCACCGTCGACCCCAACGGGCTGCAGTTCGCCGTCAAGCACGCCATGGACCGCGTCGTCGCGCTCACGCTGCTGATCGTGCTCTCGCCCATCCTGCTGCTCGCCGCCGTCGCCGTGCGCCTTAGCTCGCCCGGCCCCGCGTTCTTCAAGCAGCGGCGCGTCGGACGCGACGGCAAGGCGTTCGACTTCTACAAGTTCCGCTCCATGCGCATGCAGCCCGGGCAGGTCGATCCCGACGCCGAGGAGCCCAGCGCGCTCGCCTTCCTGCTCGCCGGCGACATCGCCCCCGGCGGCGTCGAGGGCGCGGACCGCCGCACCGCCGTCGGGCGCTTCCTGCGCAGGACCTCGCTCGACGAGCTGCCGCAGCTGTTCAACGTGCTGCGCGGCGACATGAGCCTCGTCGGCCCGCGCCCCGAGCGTCCCGAGTTCGTCGAGCTGTTCAGGCAGGACATCATCCGATACGGCGACCGCCACCGCGTCAAGTCCGGCATCACCGGCTGGGCGCAGGTCCACGGCCTGCGCGGCCAGACCTCGCTCGCCGAGCGCGTCGAGTGGGACAACTACTACATCGCTCACTGGTCCGTCGGACTGGATCTGAAGATCCTCGCGATGACCGTCGTCGCGCTGTTCCGCGGCGCCGAGTAGCCCGAGCGACTCAGATGGTCTTCTGCGCCGCGCCGCTCGGGCCGGCGCCGTACTGGAACACGCGCACGCGCAGGCCGCTCGTGCCGAGCACCGCCGGCAGCGGGACCGAGTATTGGTTGAAGCGGTTCAGCGTGAACAGCGCGCGGTAGCGCAGCACGCTGCCCTGGAACGCTTCCAGCTCCACGAAGTCGCCCACCGGCCCCGTGCCGCTCACGACCACGCGCCCGCGCTTGGACCGCAGCGACACGCTCACGCCGCTCAGCGTGCCGAACGGCGAGCTCAGCACGCGCCCGAAGGCGGCGAACGACGGCTTGCGCCTCCCGCGGGTGCTGACCACGCCGAATTCTTCGTCGCGCGAATCCAGCAGCTTGTACAGAACCGCCGCCGCCACGTACGGAAGGCGGCTCATCGCGTGGAACGAGTTGGAGATGTCCAGCGCCTGCGTGCCAGCCGTCACGCAGCCCTGTTCCTGCTCGATCTTCCGGTGCGGCCAGCAGCTCGTCCAGCCGAACTCGTCCAGCCACAGCGGCGTCGCGTCGCCGTTCGCCATCTGCGTTTCGTGGATCGAGCGCAGCGACGCGAGCGTGAGGTTGTAGTAGTGCACCGCCAGCCCGTCGTAGAAGCCCTTGATCCCCGCCGCGTACAGCGCGCGCAGGAACGCGCCGTTGGAGCCCACCAGCGAGCCGCCCAGCACCGACACGCTCGGGTCCGCCTGCTTGATCGCCGGATACGCCGCGCGCAGCATCGCCGCGTAGCGCGCCGCCTTGTTCGGGCCCGCGAAATACGCTTCGTTGGCCTGGTCCGGCTCGTTCCAGATCTCGATCGCCGCCAGGCGCGGACCGTAGCGCTGAGCCAGGTACGCCACGAAGCTAGCGAACTTCGCCGCTTCCGTCGGCGGCCACGAGTTCGCCCTGCTCGCCCGGCCGGGCACGCACGCGCGCAGCAGCGACCGTGGCGCCGAGGACGCCCAGCACGGCGTGTTCTGAACCATCATGATCACGCGCATCCCATCCGCCGCCGCCGCTTCGGTCACGCGGTCGGTGTACGCCAGCGCGCGAGGGTCGATCTGGCCCGCGCCACGCGGCTCCAGCACCGACCACGGGACTTCCACGCGCACCACCTTCGCGTGCAGCTGGTGCGCCAGCGCGATCTGCCGGTCCGCTTCGCCCGCCGGCGCGTTCGGACGCGCGCTGCCGATGTTCACGCCTCCCAGTAACGCGCTCGACGAGCGGTGTGCTTCTGGGCTCGCGCCGACGGCCAGCGCGGCTCCCGCCAGCAGCCACACGAGCGCGAAGCCTGCGAGTGCGAGCCAGCCCGCCGGCTTGCGCAGGTGCTTGGCCATGCCCACAAGATAGTCGCGGGCCGATCGGAAGGCGCCGGGCCGACCGCGAGGTACGCTGTGCGCGATGTCGCCCACGTGGATCTGGATGCAGGCAGCGATCGTCGTGTTCGTGGTCATCGGCATGGTCATCGCGATCGTCAAGCTCGCCTGAGACGCCAGCGCGCCCTGCGCGGAGCGCCCCGCTCGCCAGCCGCGATCGCCACCGCCGGTCGCGGAGGGATCTCGCCGCCGTCGAGGATCGCCGCGGGCACCGCTTCGGTCAGCCACTCCGTCAGCGGCTCCAGTCCCGCCTCGGCCAGCTCGTCGCGCAGGCCGGGCGCGCGGCCGTGGGCGTCGTGCGCGTCCGAGGTCACGTTGTGCGCCAGCTCCTCGCGCATCAGCTGCAGCGCGAAGCGTCGCACCGTGCTGCCGAAGCGACCCACCAGCGAGCCCGCGGTGATCGACGTCAGCACGCCGCCGCGCACCAGCGAGCCCAGCAGCCGCGGATCGCGGTGGAACGCCGCACAGCGCTCCGGGTGGGCGAGCAGGATGCGGTTGCCGCTGCGCTGCAGCTCGCTCACGATCATCTCCAGCGCCGGCGCCATCGGCGCGAACGGCGGCTCCAGCAGCAGCCAGTCGCCGCCGCCAAGTCGCAGCCGCGCGAGCTGCTCCGGCTCGATCTCCGCCACGCGGGTCATCGCCACCTCAGCCCCCGCCCGCAGCTCGATCGGTATGCCCTCCCGTGCGAGCAGGGTCGAGAGCTCCTCCACCAGCGGCAGGATCGTGTCGGGCCCGTTGGGGTAGTGCGAGCTCACGTGCGGCGTCGCCACGAGCGTGCGCACGCCGGCCGCGGCCGCCGCGCGCGCCAGCGCCAGCGAGCCCTCGACCGTCTCCGGACCGTCGTCGATGCCCGCGAGCACGTGGCAGTGGAGATCGATCACCTCCGATGTACGTTATGACAACCGCCGGCTCCTCTCTCGCCCACGCTCGCGCGGCGGGATATGATCGAGCCCCGCTGACCGCAGAACCAGTCTGACCACTGGCAAGGGAGGATCATGTTCAGTTCGATCGTTGTCGGAACCGACGGCTCGGAGACCGCCACCAAGGCGGTCCGTCAGGCGGCGGACCTCGCACGCGCCGTCGGCGCCAAGCTGGAGCTGGTCAGCGCCTACGAACCCGTGCCCGCGCAGCGTCTCAGCGACGAACGCCGCCAGGCGCCCGAGGATCTCCAGTGGGCCATCAACCCGCGCGAGGACGTCGACGCCACGCTCGAGGCCGCCGCCGCTGTCGCGCGCGAGGCCGGGGTGGAGGTCAACGTGTACGCCCGCCAGGGCGACCCCGCCGACGCGATCCTCGACGTCGCCGAGGAGCGCGAGGCCGATCTGATCGTCGTGGGCAACAAGGGCATGACCGGCGCCAAGCGCTTCCTGCTCGGGTCGGTGCCGAACAAGGTGTCTCATCACGCGCCTTGCTCGGTGCTGATTATTCGGACCAGCTGACGCTTAAATACGAGTTATTCCGCCTTGGGCCGGCTTAAATCGCGTTTCTTCGTTGCGGGGCACCCGATGGCTGCTGTTAACTCGCACAAGTTCCGTCTACGAAGCCATCCACCACTCCCCCTCCAGCCGCGTCAGCAGCGCGTGGCCGGAGGTGACCGCGCCGAGCAGGTCGCTGTCGCGGGTGTGAATCAGCGAACGGGCGCTGAAGCGGAATAGGGCGCCGCGGTGGGCGACCTCGGCGAGCAGGTTGGCCTCCACGCGGCCCTGCACCGCCGCGCTGCCGTGCGCGACCGCGTGGGCGAACAGGTCGTCCACGACCGCGCCCATGTGGCGCTCGCGCGCGGCCACCTGCAGGACCTGGGCGGCCTCGTCGCGGTGGGAGTAGTAGACGTACCAGCCGAGCATCCGCCCGCCGCTGTCGCGGACGAGCCGTCGGTGGGGGGTGCCCCAGGTGCGGTTGGTGTGAAGCTCTGAGAACAGCCACTCCAGGCCGCGCACGTCGTAGTCGGGCACCAGGCGCAGCGATTTGGCCACGAGCGGCATGCTCTCCAGCATCAGCTCCGGCGTCAGCTCCTCGTTCGTCGTGGTGAGGTTCGTGGGCGCCTTGAAGTAGCGCAGGCCCCGTTCGGCGGGCTTGTCCAGCAGCGGCAGCACGCGCCGCGCGCGGGGCTTGATGTGCTCGCGCACGTGGAGGTTGATCTGCATCGCGCGGTTGCCCGCGTAGCTCAGCGGGCGGAACACGCGAACCCACACCATGCTGCTCGGGTGCATCATCTGCCCACCCACCAGTTCGAAGATCTGGCGGATCTCGTCCGAGGCGCCATCGGTGATCGTGAGGTCTTGCGCGCCTGCGAAGTAGCGCCGCAGCAGCCTCGCCCCGACGGCCTGGTTGCGCACCTTCGGGTGCGCGATCAGGGGGCCGCCCGCGGCCATCCGCACGGGCCGCCCGTCGAAACGCATGGGGCGCACGTGCGAGCCGATGAAGCCGAGGATCTCGCCCGCGTCGTCCACGTACACGAGGCTCGGTATCTCCGCGTCGAACCACGGGTTGTCGAACAGCGTGCGCTCAAGCCACGGCGCGAGTTCCGCAGGCGGGATGCGCCAGTCGGATGCGTCGACGATTTTGTACAGCTCCGCCACCTCCGCGATCTCCTCGCGGCGCATCGCGCGCATCTCGCTCACGACGGCACTCCTGTGGCGGCGATCATCGCGGCGATGCTCGACAGCGTGCGCAGCGAGTCGATCTCCAGCGTGTCGAGCGGGATCTCGATAGCGAACTCCTGCTCGATAGCGAACAACAGCGACACGAGCGTCAGCGAGTCCAGCAGCGCGGCGTCGATGATGTCGAGATCCGGCGCGGGCGCGGGGATGCTGAGCGTGTCCTCGAAGATGCGCCCCACGCGCGCGACGATCTCCTGTTCACTGGTCATTGGATGGCGCCGCGAATCGTTCTTTGAGTGCGCGCCGGTCGGCCTTGCCGCTCACGTTGCGCGGGAGCGACTCCAGCTCGAGCCATTGCGTGGGGAGCATGTAGCTGGGCAGAGTTTCGGCAAGCGCGCCGCGCAGCTTGAGGCGATCGAGCTCCGCGCCCACACGCGGCGCCCACGCGCAGCAGATGCTCGCGCCCTCGAAGCCGTCGCTGTGCACCGCCACCACCGCGCATTCCGCCACGCCGTCGACGGCGCTCAGCGCGGTCTCGATCTCACCCAGCTCGATGCGGTAGCCGCGGCTCTTTATTTGAGAATCCACTCGGCCCACGTAGTGGAGAACCCCCTGCGCATCCGCACGTCCGAGGTCGCCCGTGCGATACATGCGCGCGCCGCTCTCGGGATCGCGGATGAACGCGGCGTCGGTCTTCTCCTGATCGCGCCAGTAGCCGGGGCTCAGCCCCGCGCCCTCGATGTAAAGCTCCCCGATCTCACCTGCCGCGACCGTGTGCAACTGCTCGTCCAGCACCCGGATGTTCTCGCCCGCGCACGGCACGCCGATCGGGATCGGCGTGGAGGTGTCCTGGGGCACGCTCGTGACGGTGTGAAAGCTCGACGCGATCGTCGCCTCCGTGGGGCCGTACAGGTTCGTGTACGTCGGCTGGGGCACGCGCTCCATCCAGTGCGCGAGCACCGCCGGCGCGAGCACCTCGCCGCACCAGATCACACGCCTCAGCGAGGCGAAGTCGTCCTGCTCGATCGCGTCGCCGCTGACCATGTACGCGAACGTCGAGGGAACGGAGAACCACTGCGTCAACTCGGACTCGCGGATGAACCTCGCCAGCTGCGCCGGCAGCAGCGTGCCGGGCGGGACGAGGTGAAGCTCCGCGCCGCACGACAGCGTGCCGTAGATGTCGAACGTGGAGAGGTCGAAGTGAAGCGGCGGGTGGCCGGAGATGCGCTCGCCTGGGCGGTGGCCGAAGTACGGAAGCGCCCAGTCGAGGAACGCGCTCACCATCGCGTGCGTGATCACCACGCCCTTCGGCGTGCCCGTCGAGCCGGAGGTGAACAGGATGTGCGCCGGGTCGCCCGGGCCGGTCGGGCTCGCGACGGGGTCCGGCTCGTAGCTCTCGAGCGCCTGCGGGCCGAAGGCCGCGCGCTCCAGCGTGCCCTCCACCGACCCCAGCTCCGCGGCGGCGAGGTCGAGTTCGTCGGTCAGCTTCGCTGCATGCGCGCAGGCCAGCACCATGCGCGGCTCGGCGGAGGCGAGGATCTTCTGCACGCGCACCGCAGGGCTCGAGATGTCCACCGGCACGTACACGCCGCCCGCCTTCAGCGTCGCGAGCATGCTCACGATCGCCATCGGCGCCTTCGGCTGCAGCAGCACCACGCGCTCGCCAGGCGCGAGGCCGCGCTCGACCAGGAGGCGCGCGAGCTGGCTGCTCATCCCATCGAGCTGCTCGTAGGAGAGCTCCTGCGAGCCCATCGCGACGGCGCGCGCCGACGGTCGCGCCTGCGCGCTC
The DNA here is from genome assembly GCA_963813055.1 of uncultured Solirubrobacteraceae bacterium. Classification (GTDB taxonomy): domain Bacteria; phylum Actinomycetota; class Thermoleophilia; order Solirubrobacterales; family Solirubrobacteraceae; genus Palsa-744. Next base: position 204,359 of record CAWEXM010000001.1, on the reverse strand, counting down.
AGTGCGACTCGCTCGTGCAGCAGCACGGGTTCCATCCTCACCGGCGCTCCCGCGCTCAGGACGCGGCGGCTCGCGCTCTGTCGAACACGACGCCGATGTGATGCAACTCCTCCTCCGAGGGAGGGATGTCGAGGATGAACGAGTGAAAGCCCAGGTCGATGTAGCGACCCAGCTCCGCGGCCACCCGCTCGTGGCTGCCGACCAGATACGGGCAGAACGTGGCGTAATTCTCAAACGGCCACAGCCAGTAAGGGTCGTCCTCCTCCTCGGCGGTCTCCGCGGCCATCTCCGAGAGCTGGCGGTGCCAGTGCGAGTCCGACACCTTCATCGCCAGCTTGTGCGCGATCTGTCCCTTGCGGTCGTCCGGGAAGCGCTCGCGCGCCACGCTCCACGCCTCCTCGGCGCTCTCGCGCGTGACGATGCCCACGCGCACTCCCGAGCGCTCGCCCGCCTGGTCGACCTCTTCGCCCGATCGCTTCGGGTACTTCACCGGCACCGCGCCGATGCGCTCTGCTGCTTCGAGCCCCGCCGGCGAAGATCCAGAGATGAACAGCCCGGGCTGCAGCTCGCTCGACAGCGGCGGAGCGAGACTCAAATTCGACACCGAGTAGTACTTGCCGGTGGCCGTCACGGCCTCGCCCGCGAGTAAGCGCGTGACGATTTGCGTGTACTCCACCGTGCGCTCGTAGCGCTCGTCGTGCGGCGTGTCGTCGCCCAGCGCGATCAGGTCGTTGCGAAAGCCGCCCGCGACCATGTTCAGGTACAGGCGTCGCCCGTGTGTGAAGCCGAGCGTGCTCACCATCTTCGCCACCGAGTATGGGTGCATGTACACCGACTGCACCGCCACGAGCGGCGCGAGGCGCTCGGTGTGCTCGACGATCGTCTGCGACACGAGCCACGGGTCGGCGATGCCGTTGTCCGTGTACACGAGCATCCCCTCGCATCCGGCCGCCTCGCTCCAGAGCGCGGTGTCGATCACGCTCTGCCTGTAACGGTCCGGCGAAGAGTCCCGCGACTGCGGACACGTCGAGAATATGGCGATGTCGGGCACGAGCGTTTTTCTCTCCGCGGCGAGTCTACTGCCGCTCAGCGCTTGCACACAAGGAAATTCTCGAGGAACAGGGCCGTGATCCCAGTGTCCAGCAGGGTGTCCAACGCCTGCGAGGGCGTGTCCACGATCGCCTGGCCTTTGACGTTGAAGCTCGTGTTGAGCACCATCTCGCGCCCGGTGCGCCGGCCGACGGCCTGCAGCAGCGTGTGAAACTCGCCGTTGTCCCTGCTCGAGACGGTCTGCACGCGCGCGGAGCCGTTCACGTGGGTGATCGCTGGCAGCGCGGCGCGGTGCTCGGGGCGAACGTCGAGGTTGATCGTCATGTAGGGAAGCTCCGTCCCGGGCGCGGTCTCGAACCAGCGATCCACCTGCTCCAGCGTCACGGCGGGCGCGAACGGGCGGAACGCCTCGCGCATCTTCACCAGCGCGTTCACGCGGTCGCGCATGTCCGCGCGCCCCGGGTCGGCGAGGATGCTGCGGTGCCCGAGCGCGCGCGGGCCGAACTCCATCCGCCCGCGATACCACGCGATCACCTCGCCGTCGGCGATCAGCTGCGCCGCCGCCTCGCAAGCGTCCGCGAGCGTCGCCAGGGGCGTCGCCTCGACGCGATCGTCGTATTCGCCGAGCGCGCTCTCGATCGCCGCGATCGAGTGGGAGGGGCCGTAGAAGGGGGTGGGCGAGCGGCGGTTGACGACCTCACCCGCGAGCGAGCAGCAGTGCAGCGCCGCGCCCAGCGCGGAGCCGTCGTCGGCCGCGGCCGGCTGCACGTAGATCTCCTCGAAAGCGCCCGAGGTCAGGAGCCTGCCGTTGGCGGTCGTGTTCAGCGCCACTCCGCCGGCGAGCGCCAGGCGGCTCATCCCCAGATGCCTGCCGAAGTGAGCGCACGTGTGCATGATCGCCCGGTCCAGGCACGCCTGTAGGCCCGCCGCCACGTCCTCGTGCTCGCGTGCGATCTCCGCGTCGGGCTCACGCGCGGCGATCAGCCGCTCGCCCAGGTGCCGCCGCGCTGCGAGGTGGTTCTCGCGGTCCTCGCGCTCGCTGCCGAGCTTCAGCGCCGGGATGCTCCAGCCGCCGTCGTCGGTCAGCTTCACCTCCGCGTCGAAGAACGCGCGGAAGCGCTCCGGATCGCCGTAGGGAGCGAGGCCCATGATCTTGTACTCGTCCGAGTTGAAGTCGAACCCCAGGTGCAGCGTGAGCAGCGAGTAGAAGATCCCGATCGAGTCGGCCGCGGGGATGCGGTGAACAGGCTCCAGGCGCCCTTCGCAAGCGCGGAAGATCGACGCGCCGTGCGCCTCGCCCATGCCGTCGATCACCGCCACCATGCACTCGTCCCACCCCGAGGTGAAGTACGCCGAGGCTGCGTGCGCGAGATGGTGCTCCACGTGCGTGACGCGCTCGATCGGGAACTCTGGCAGCGCAGCCTTCACGCGCGCGGCGAACGCCCGCGGCGAGAGCACGTCGCGGTACAGCTCGCTCGAGACGGGGTTCAGCGAGTACGGCAGCCGGTACGGCCCGTAGTCGAAGGAGTGCGCGATCTCGTCGATCTCCGACAGGCGCACGCCCGCCTGCGCAAGGCACGCTTCGATCGCGCCGAGCGGGAACTCGCCGGTGTGCTTGCGTCGGTTGATCCGCTCCTCAGCCACCGCCGCGACCAGCTCGCCGTCGACCACGAGCGCCGCGGCCGAGTCGTGCCCCTGCGAGATGCGGTATTCGCGCTCCTGCAGGTCGGGCCAGTGCCGGCGCTTGAAATCCATCGTCCCGTCGATGCCGCTGACGCCGAGGATCTTCATCGTTGCTGGGCTGCGGCCGTGGCGGTCGGTCCCATGGAGGTCGGTAGCCTACCCGTCAGTGGGGCGGGTCCTGATGATCGAGCAAGGGGGCCGCGGCGGCGTGGCGGACTACACCGCGCAGCTCACGCGCGCGCTCGCCGAGCAGGGCTGGGAGGTGGCGCTCGCCACCGCGCACGACCACCGCTTCCAGCCTGCCGCCGGGGTCACGATCCACCGTGTGTTCCACTACGTGCGCGGTCGCAGCCGCGTCGCCCGCGCAGCCCGCGAGCGCGGACTCGGCCCGGCCCTCAACGCGCTGCGCTTCCTCGCCGCGATCCCGCGCCTCGTGCGACTCGCCCGCCGCGCGGACATCGTCCACGCTCAGGGGTGGGAGTACGCGCCGCTCGGCGTGCTCGCCGTCGCCGCGCTGCGCCTCGCACGCGCGCCGATCGTGCAGACCTCGCACAACACGTTCGAGCGCGGTCGCTCGCTCGACCGCAGCCACGCGTGGCTCGCGCGTCTGACCGCGCACACGATCGTCCACACCCAGGCCGACCTCGCGCGCGTGCCGAGCGCGACCGAGGGCCGCGTGAGCGTGATCCCCCACGGCGAGTACGGCGCCCTCGCGCGCGAGGGCGGAGCCGCCGACCGCGACGCCTCGCGCGCCGAGCTCGGGATCGCGCCCGACGCCGCGGTGACGCTGCTGTTCGGGCAGCTGCGCCCCGACAAGGGCCTGGGAGCGACGCTCGAAGCCGTCGCGCGCGTACCAGGACTGCACCTGATCGTCGCCGGCGAGGAGCGCGGCGCGCTCGCGGGCGCGGCCACCCAGCTCGCCGACTCGCGGCTCGCCGGGCGGCTGACGGTGCGGGAGGGATTCCTCGAGATGAACGACGCGGCGAAGCTGTTCGCGGCCACCGACACGGTCGTGCTTCCCTACGCGGTCGCCAGCCAGAGCGGAGTGCTGCTGCTCGCCTACGGCTTCGCCAGGCCCGTCGTCGCCTACCCCGTGGGTGGGCTGCTGGAGGCGGTCGTGGACGGCGAGACGGGATGGCTGTGCGCGCGCCCCGACGTCAACGCGCTCGTCGAGACGCTCGCGCCGACGGCGGCGGCGGGCTGGGCGGAGTGCGAGCGGCGCGGGCAGGCGGGCGCGCGTCTGGCCCAGGAGCGCTACGCGTGGCCCGCGATCGCGCGCGCCACCGGCGAAGTGTACCGCTCGCTGCAGATGGTATGACTGCCGCGTGGATCGCCACCGCATAGTCTCGATCCAGACGACGGAGGAACGCGGCGGGGCCGAGTACGCGAACGTCGATCTGCTGCAGGCGCTGCGTCGTCACGGCCACGACGCGGTGCTGCTCACGAACGTGCCGGACATCGCCGACGGCACCGGCGTGCCCGCCAGGGCGATCGACCTCGGCCCGAAGCTAGCCAGGCGCAGCGCCGCGCGCGTGATCGCCCGCGCGCCAATCTCGCTCGTGCGTCTCGTGCGCGCGCTGCGCGCCGAGCGGCCCGTCGGCGCGGTGCTGTTGCACTTCAAGAAGGAGCAGCTGCTGTGCTCGCTGCTGCCCAGGCGGCTCACCGGCGAGATCGTGTGGGCCGAGTGGGGGCCCGTGCCGTTCCCGATGCGCCGCGGCCCCGCGCGCTGGGCGTACGTCCTCGCGTCGCGGCGCGTGCGCGAGATCCTCGCGGTCTCGGAGGGCACGCGGCGCACGATCGTCGCAACGGGCGTCGCCGCGGAGAAGGTGAAGGTCGTCCCCAATCTGGTCGATACCGACAACGTGACCTTCGATCCGGTTGGCCGCGAGACGCTGCGCCGCGCCTGGGGCACCCAGGAGCAGACCCTCGTGGTGGGATGCGTGTCGCGCTTTCAGAAGCGCAAGCGCGCCGACGTGGCGATCGACGCGATGGCGCACATCGACGGGGACGTGCGGCTCGTGCTCGCGGGCGAGGGCGAGGAGGAGGCAGCGCTGCGCGAGCGCGCTGCGCAGTTCGGCGACCGCGTGCGCTTCGAGCCCAACGTGCGCGGCCACGTCGAGTCGTTCCTGTCCGCGTGCGACGTGCTCGTGTTCACGCCCAGCCCCACCGAGGGCGAGCCGAGGATCATCGTGATGGCGCAGCTCGTGGGCATCCCCGTGATCGCCACCGACCCCGAGGGCGCCGAGGGCCTGATCCCGCCCGGTGGCGGCACGATCGTCTCGCCGTCGCACGATCCGCGCGCGCTCGCGGAGACGATCGAAGCGTATCGGGGCGATCCGCGGCGGATCAAGCGCGAGGGCGAGCTCGCGCGCGCGATCACGCGCGAAACGCACGACCTCGAGCGGACGCTCGACTCGGTCAAAACGGCGCTCGCGCTCGACGAGCAGAAGCCCGTCGCGCCCAGGCCGTTGAAGATCGTCAGCGTCATGACGACCGACTCCAGCGGCGGAGCGGAGTTCGCCGCCGTGGAGATGCTCGAGGCGCTGCGCCAGCGCGGCAACGACACGGTGCTGCTGAGCGACATGCCGGGGATCGGGCGTGGCACCGACGTGACCGTCGTCGGCATCGACACCGGCCCGAAGCTATCCACGCGCACCTGGTCGCAGTTGGCCGTGCGCTGGCCGCTGCTGTTCAAACGCTTCTCCAAGGCGCTCGAGGCGCAGCGGCCCTACGACGTGCTGTTGGTGCACTACAAGAAGGAGCAGTTGATGGCAGGCATGCTGCCCAAGCGGCTGCGCGCGACGACCGTGTGGGCCGAGTGGGGCCCCGTGCCGATTCCGCTGCGCAAGGGCGTCCCGCGGCTGGCGTATCTGGCCGCATCCAGGCGCACGCCGCTCGTGCTCGCGATCTCCGAGGGCACCCGCAAATCGGTCGCCGGCGTAGGCGTGGCGCAGAAGACGGTCGTCGTGCCGAACGTGTTGCGCACCGAGGAAATCCGCTACACCGAGGAGGGGCGCGCGCGTGTGCGCCGCGAGCTGGGGATCCCCGAGGACGCGTTCGTCGTCGGCTGCATCTCGCGCTTTCACCGCAAGAAGCGCAACGACGTGGTGATCGACGCGGTGCGTGAAATGGACGACGAGCGCGTGCACCTGATCCTCGCGGGAGACGGCGAAACGGGGGAAGAGCTGCGCGAGCTCGCGACTCCGCTGGGCGAGCGCGCGCACTTCATCTCCACGCCCGGCTCTGAGGTGCCCGACGTGCTGTCGGCGTTTGACGTGTCCGTGTTTTGCCCCAGCCCCACCGAGGGCGCGCCGCGCGCGGTGATCCTCGGCATGCTCGCCTCGCGCCCCTGCCTGGCGACGGGCGCGGAGGGGGTGGCGGACATGATCTCCGATCAGATCGGCGGGATCGCCAACCCCGAGAACACGCCCTCTTCGCTGCGCGCGCTGATCGAGCGTTACGTCGATGACCCCGAGCGGGTGCGACGCGAGGGCGCCGCCGCGCGCGCTCACGCCGAGCAGACGTACGCCGCGCCGGTCGTGGCGGAGGCGATCGAGAAGCTCTTCAGGGAGGCGATGGCCGCGCAGGGGCGGGCATGATCAAGTCGCTGCTCAAGCGCCTCTCGCCATCTGTGCAGGACAGACTGCGGCGCCTGTCGCGCCTGCGCTGGCTCGAGAAGGCCCGCCTCGCCCGCTACTACGGCGCGTCCTTTCGAGCGCGGCCGTGGCAGGTCGCGAAGTACGTTCTGTGGGGCCCCGACGTGGGCGACTTCTCCTACGAACTCGACAACACCGAGGAGCTGGTGGAGTTTCTCGCGGGCGCGCTCGCGCTGGAGCCCGCGCAGGTGCACGGCTACCTCGAGGAGATCCGCCGTGCTCCCGAGCTCAATGGCGATCTCGCTGCCACGGTGCGCCCGCGCCCCGACATCGCTCGCCATCCCGGGCTGGGCCACCGCGTGCTGTGGTACGTCTTCGCGCGCGCGAAGAAGCCGCGTCTGATCGTGGAGACCGGCATCAAGCACGGCATCGGCTCGCTCGTGCTGCTCGTGGCGCTGGGCCACAACGCGCGCGAGGGCAGCGCCGGGCGGCTGATCTCCTTCGACCCCGACCCCGCCAGCGGGTGGGTCGTCCCCACGGCGCTGCGCGCCAGCTGGCAGCCGGTTTTCGAGACGAGCTTCGACGCGTTCGAGAAGGCGCTCGACGGCGAGCGGATCGACCTGTTCATCTGCGACACGCCCCCAGACCACGAGATCGAGTCGTTCGAGATGCGCGCCGCGCTCGACCACGCCGCCCCCGGCATCGTCCTCATCTCGGGCAACGGCGACCGCACGAGCGTGCTCCCCGACCTCGCGGCCGAGCGCGGCGGCGAGTACCGCTTCTTCACCGAGCGCCCGCGCCACCCGATCTACCCGGGCGGGGGCCTCGCGGTCGCTCTGGGGATGGCCTCGTGAGACGCGCGGTGATCCTCGCTGGCGGGGAGGGCACGCGGCTGCGTCCCTACACGACCGTGCTGCCGAAGCCGTTGATGCCGATCGGCGACCGTCCCGTGCTGGACATCGTGGTGCGCCAGCTGAAGGCGCACGGCTTCGAGCGGATCACGATGGCGACCGGCTATCTGGCCGAGCTGATCGAGGCGTTCTTCCGCGACGGCTCAAGCTACGGCATCCAGATCGACTACTACCGCGAGCCCGAGCCGCTCGGCACCGTCGGCGCGCTCGCGCTGATCGACGGCCTCGCCGCACAGGACGTGCTCGTGATGAACGGCGACGTGCTCACCGACATCGACTACGGCGCGCTGCTCGAGCGCCACTCGGCCAGCGACGCCGCGGCCACGATCGCAACGACGACGCGCGAGATACGCGTGTCGCTGGGCGTGCTGCGCTTTGGCGAAGACGGCGACCCCACGCGCCTGACCGGCTACGACGAGAAGCCCACGATCGACTACACCGCGAGCATGGGCGTGTACTGCTTCGCGCCGCGCGCGCTCTCCTTCATCGAACCCGGCGAGCGCCTTGACTTCCCCGACCTGATCCTGCGCCTGATCGACGCCGGCGAGATCGTCCGCGCGTGGCCGAGCGAGGACTACTGGCTCGACATCGGCCGCCACGACGACTACGAGCAGGCCCAGGAGGAGTTCGAGTCGGTCCGCGACCGGCTGCTGCCGCCGGAGGGGTAGGCAGCGGAGACCGAGTGCAGCGGGGGCTCAGGCGATGGCCGCGCGTACCGCCGCTACGACCATCCCCAGCTGCGACTCGTCCATCGTCGAGCTGAGCGGCAGGGCGCAGTGACGGTCGGCGGCCTCGGTCGCCTGCGGCAGGCCGTCGGATGGTGCGATCGCTCGGTACTCGGTGAACGAGTGCAGCGCCGGGTACCACGTCGTCTGGATGCCGTCCGCTTTGAGTGCGTCGCGGAAGCGGTCGCGCGCTTCGCGGTCGCGCAGCAGGACCGGGAAGGCGAAGTGCGAGGAGCGCTCGACGGCGTCGTCGTCGAACGGCAGCTCCAGGCCGGACACGCCGGCGAGCCGCTCGCGGTAGGCGCGCACCAGCTCGCGCCGGCGCGTCGATGTCCGCCTCCAGGCGCGGCAGACGCGGCTGAGCCCGAGCGCCGCGCGCGGCTCGTCGAGGCGGTAGTTGAAGCCGATGTCGACCACGTCGTAGGCGGCCTCGTGGCCGCGGTGGCGGTCCCACGTGCCTGATCGTCATCGCGTGCGAGCGCAGCAGGCGCACGCGCGCGGCCATCGCCTCGTCGGCCGTGGCGACCATGCCGCCCTCGCCCACGCACAGCTGCTTCTTGGAGAAGAAGCGAACGCGCCCAGCTCCCCGACCGTGCCCACGCGCCGGCCCGCGTCGTCCGCGTGAGCGCCGATCGCCTGCGCGCCGTCCTCGATCAGCGCCAGCCCGTGCTCGTCGCACAGCTGCGCGCAGCGCCTCGAGATCGGCCGGGTAGCCGCAGAAGTGCACCGCCACGATCGCGCGCGTGCGCGGCGTGATCCGCCGCTCCGCGTCCGCGGGGTCGATGTTGAAGTCAAGCGCGCCGCGCACGTCGCACAGCACCGGCTCGGCGCCCGCGTAGCGCAGCGCAGCGGCGCTCGCCACGAACGTGAACGCCGGCACGATCACCTCGTCGCCCGGCGCCGATCCCGCGCCGCCAGGCACGCGAGGTGCAGCGCGGCCGTGCCGCTCGAGACCGTCACCGCGTGCGGCGTGCCGACGTCCACTCCGACAGCGCCCCCTCGAAGCTCCGCCGTGCGCGGGCCCATCGTCAGCCAGCCCGACCGCAGGCACTCGATCACCGCCCGCACGTCCTCCTCGGGCATCGCGACGTCGGTCAGCGGGACGCGCCAGCGCTCATCGCGCGAGCGCCTCCCGCAGCGCGCCCGACCACGCGATCCTGCTCCTCGTCGGTCATGTGCGGAAGAACGGCAGCGTGAGCTCCGTGCGCGACGCCAGCTCCGTGAGCGGCAGCGACACGTCCGGAAAGCGCTCGCGGTAGGCCGATGAACTCGTGGATCGAGGGATAGAAGATGCTCGTCTGGATGCCCAGCTCGCGTAGGCGACTCGAGATCTCCGCCTGGCGGCCGTCCTCTTCGACCATGATCGGCATCACGTAACACGAGGAGCCGGGGATGTCCTCGTCCTCGAACGGCACGACGATCCCCTCGATCTCGTCCAGCAGCTCGCGGTAGCGCGCGCGTCAGCTCGCGCCGGCGGGCGATGTCCGCCTCCAGCCGCGCAGACGCGAGAGCAGCAGCGCCGCGCGCGGCTCGTCGAGGCGGTAGTTGAAGCCCAGGCCAGTCACGTCGTACGTGTCCGTGCGCCCGCTGTGACGGTCCCACGTGCCGCTCGTCATCGCGTGCGAGCGACGCGAGCGCGCCAGCTCCGCGACGTCGTCGTCGTCGGTGCACAGCAGGCCGCCCTCGCCGCACCGACAGGACCTTGTTGGAGAAGAAGCTGAACGCGCCCGCGAGGCCCCACGTGCCGAGCTTGCGGCCATGGAGCGTCGCGCTCGGCGCGTGCGCGACGTCCTCGATCAGCGCGATGCCGCGCTCGTCGCACAGCTCGCGCAGCGCGGTCCGCCGCGCCGGCGTAGCCGGCGAAGTGCACGACGCAGACCGCCTTCGTGCGCGGCGTGATGCGCCGCTCCACGTCGTCCGGGTCGAGGCTCGACAGGTCGTGCGGCCGAGACGATCTCGGCGAACACCGGCGTCGCGCCGCAGTAGAGGACCGCGGCCGCGGTGGCAGCGAACGTCATCGACGGCACGATCACCTCGTCGCCCGGTCCCGACGCCCGCCGCCAGGTACGCGAGGTGCAGCGCCGCGGTGCAGCTCGAGACCGCGACCGCGTGGCGCGCGCCCAGGTGCTCGGCGAACGCCTGCTCGAACTCCGCCGTGCGCGGGCCCAGCGTCAGCCAGCCCGAGCGCAGCGTCTCGGCGACCGCCTCGAGATCCTCGAGGCTTCAGCTGCAGGTCGAACAGCGGGAGCTCGGGAAACGCATCGGTTGCGGCCATCGGCGTGGGCGAGCGCGCCCGTTGCTCAGGGGATGTTCCTGTAGCGGCCGTCGAACGGGTCGCCGAACGCGCCCGCGTCGAGCGCGGCGATGATCTCCGCGATCCCGTCGGGCACCGTCATCAGCGTCTCGAAGCCGAGCTCCGAGCGGATCTTGTCGAAGCTGACCTTGTAGTCGCGCGGGTCCTCGCTCGCGGCGCACGTAGGAGACCTCGCCGCGGTCGATCTGCTTGCTGATCTCCTCCACGAGGTCGAGCTTGCGGTAGTTCTCGCCCGAGCGCCCCGACGTTGAAGACCTCGCCGGCGACCTTCTCCGCCGGCGCGTCGAGCACCGTGCGCACCGCGCGCGCGGCGTCGCGCACGTGGATGTACGGACGCCAGAACTGCTCGCCGAAGACCTCGAGCTCGCGGTCCGCCCACAGATCGCGCGTGAACTCGTTGACCGTCAGGTCGAAGCGCATCCGCGGCGCGACGCCGTAGACGGTCGCGAAGCGCAGGCACGTCGGCTGCGAACGTCGCCCGCGGCGCCCGCCAGGATCAGCTGCTCGATCGCCACCTTCTGCTCCGCGTACAGCGACACCGGGCGCGAGCTCGCCCGTCCTCGGTGATCGGCACCGTCGGGTCGGCCATGCGGCCGTAGTTCGAGCACGTCGAGGCGAACACGAAGCGCTCCACGCCCGCGGCGCCCGCCTCGGCGACGAGCGCAGCGCGTCGCCTCCACGTTGACCTCGTCCGCTTCCTGCGGGTCGCAGCGCGCACGCGGGGTCGCCGACGATCGCCGCCAGGTGCACGACCTCGTCGGCGCCGTCGAGCGCCGTCGCGCGAGCGTCCGCGTCGCGGATGTCGGCGCGGATGACCGTCACGCCGGCCGCTCCTGCTCTGCGGCGATGTCCTCCTGGCCGTGCAGCAGACGGTCGAGCACGCGCACCTCGCGCCCGCTCTCCAGCAGCTCCTTCACGAGCAGCGCTCCGATGTAGCCGCTGCCGCCCGTCACCAGAGTTGTGTTGCCCATCTGCATGTACCTCGTCGTGGTCGTTCGCCGGGCCTCCAAGGCGACCGGGCAATGGTATCCCCGCCATCGGCAGGAGACCGCGGGCGCTTGAGTGGCCGGAGAGCGCTGCTCAGTCGAGCGGCTGGGCGCGCATCGCGCGCAGCTCCTCGCGGTCCACGACGCGCACCGCGAACAGGCCCGCGACGTAGAACGCCACGCCGACGAGCCCCGCCGGGAGGAGCCCCAGCGGTCGCAGCAGGATCATCACGCCCGTCATCGCCGCCGCGACTGCGACCGTGCGCAGCGTCCTCCATGGCACCAGACGCAGCTGCAGCGCGCGCAGGCTCGTGCCCAGCATCAGCACCATCGTCAACACCTCCGTCGCCACCGTCGCCCACGCCGACCCGTGCGCGCCGAAGGGCGGGATCAGCACGAGGTTGAGCGCCACGTTCGCCACCGCGCCGATCGTCGAGTACAGCGCCAGGCGCCACTGGCGATCCAGCAGCGGCGCGAGAAAGCCCGCGAGCGTGCCGAAGCAGATCGACACGAACGCCAGCATCAGGATCGGCAGCACCCCCGCGGAGCGGTGGAACGCGGCGCCGAACAGCAGGTGGACGATCGGGCCCGACAGCGCGATCGTGCCCGCGAGGATCGGCAGCGAGATCACCGCCATCGAGTCCGCGCAGATCTGCACCAGCCGGCGCGCGCGCTGCGGATCGCGCTCATACACGGCGGAGAGCACGGGGAAGAACGACCCCAGGATCGCCCCCGGCAGGAACGTAAGCGGGCCGAGGAACCCGTACGCCGCGCCATAGATACCCGCCTCGCCCGGGCCGGAGATCTGCAGCAGCAGCACCGAGTCGATCTGGTAGTAGACGCGGATCATCACCGACGCCACGCCCAGCGGGATCGCCACCTTCATCAGCGGCCGCAACAGGCTCAGGCCCGCCCGCCACGCGATGTGCGCGTAGCGAGCCGTGACCCGCAGCTGGACCAGCGCCATCGACGCGATCAGCACCGCATACGCCACGGCGAACGCGACCACCGAGGCGTGCGCGTTGGCGAGCGCGATCACAGCCGCGAGCCACAGCGTGCTCTGCAGCACCGTCAGCGCGAGCGCCAGCCCAGCGCGCAGCCGCGCCTGGAAGACGCTCATCAGCGCGCCCACCCCCGCCGAGGGGATCGTGAACGTCAGGATCAGCACCACCGCATGCGTGTGATGCGCGTTCGACAGGAACAGCGGCACCGACGCGGCGCACGCACCCGCCGCCAGCAGCGACAGCCCCGTCCTCGCCGCCACCAACGCGCCCAGCCACTCGCCCTCGCGCTCCGGCTCACTCGCCATGCGCTGCAGCGCCACGATCGTCAGCCCCAGATCCGTCAGCACGCCGAACAGGCCCGTGTAGCTGGAGGAGGCGCTCCACACGCCGAAGCCATCCCGCGCGAGCGTGCGCGCCGTAAGCGACACCGTCACGACGCTGAACGCGATCGTGATCACCTGCGCGAGCAGCTGGAGCACCACGTTCGACGCGATCCGCCGGCCCCCCACCGAGCCCGCGTCGCCGGCCGCTCCCCCTTGGAGAAACCGCCCTGGGAGCGCCTTGGCCCGGGTCAGCATATGCGTCATACTCTTGCAGCCTTGCGCGTCCTGGTCGTCATGCCGTTCCCCCCGCTGCGCGAGGGAAGGGCCGCCGCCAGGTGCGCCGTCGCTCTGCTGCAGGGACTCCTCGAGCACGGCGTCGACTGCCACGCGCTCGCCGCCGACACGGGCGAGCAGCCGGCCAGCGCGCCCGAGGACCTGCCCGTCGAGCTCGTGCGCGTCGAGCCGCTCTCGCCGTGGCGGGTTCGGCGCGACCGGTTGCTCAACCCCGCGGGCGGCCTCGCCCACGGTCGCTTCGCGCAGCGGCTGCGGGTGCTCGCCGCCGACGCCGACGTCGTCCACCTGATCGAGGTCCACGCCGCCAGCACGATCGCAATCTTCGACCGCCCCACGGTCGTGCAGCTGCACTGCCTCACGTTGCGCGACCGCGCCATCCGCCGGTTGTGGAGGCCCGAGGACCGCGACTCGCTCGAGCTGCTGCGAGCCGAGCGCCGAGCCTGCAGGCGTGCCGACTGGCTGCTCGTCAACTCACAAGAGGTCGCCGACGGGCTGCCCGCGCGCGTGCCTAGCTCGCGGGTCGCGGTCGCGCCGCTCGCGCTCGACCCCGACCACTACCAGCCGAGCGCGCAGCTGCAGCGCCCCGTGGCGGGGCTGATCGGCACCGCGAGCTGGCCGCCCACCGCGAACGCGGTGACGCGGCTGCTCACGCGCGTGTGGCCGCTCGTGGTGGAGCGCCATCCCGACGCGAAGCTGATCCTCGCGGGCGCGGGGATGGAGGCGGCGCGGTTTGGGGCGCCTGCCGATCAACCCGGCGTGGAGTGGCGCGGAACGGTGCCCAGCGCGAGCGACTTCGTGCGCGAGCTGGGCGTGCTGCTGTATCCGCTCACGGCCGGCAGCGGCGCCAAGGTGAAGGTGCTCGAGGCGCTCGCGCTCGGCGTGCCCGTCGTGACCACCAGCGAGGGGGCCGAGGGCCTCGGCGACCGCGGCGGCGTGGTCGTCGAGGAGGACGACCTGCGCCTCGCCGAGGCGACCGTCGCGCTCCTCGAGGACGCCGAGGGGCGACGCGCCGCCGGGGAGCGGGCGCGCGTGAGCTTTCTCGCCCACCACACGCCCGCCCCGGCCGCGGGCCCCGTCGTGGATCTCTACGCGCGCATGGTCGCGTGAGCGCCGTGCGCCCCTTGCGGCTGCTCTTCTACACCGAGTCCCAGCAGGCCGGCGGGGCCGAGTTGGCGCTCGGCTATCTGCTCGGCGCGCTCGCTCCGGAGATCGAGGCGAGGGTGCTGTGCACCTCCACTGCCGTGGGCGAGGCGATCGCCGCCCACCGGCCCGGGGTCTCCGTGGCGACGGTGAGGACGCCCGAGGGGATCGCCGACCGTCGTGCGCTCGCCGAACACGTGCGCGCGGTCCGCGCGTTCGCGCCGACGATCCTGCACGGCAACCAGGCGTGGCCGTGGGCTTGCGGCTACGGCGAGCTGGCGGGGATGCTCACCCCGGGCGTGCGTGTCGTCGCGGTCGACCATTTGCCGATCTCGAGCGACGTGCGCCGCGTGCGCCGCTACGGACGGCAACTGCTCGCACGCCGCCTGGACGCGCACGTCGCGGTCGGCGAGCGGGTCGCGCGCATGGTCGAGGAGGTCGCCGGTCTCAGACACGGCTCGGTGCTGGCGGTGCCAAACGGCGTGCCGAACGCGCCGCTGCAGGCGCTGCCCGCGCTCGTGCCGGGGCCCGTGATCGGCTCGCTCGGGCGCCTCGCCGACCAGAAGGGCTATGACCTGCTCGTGCGCTGCCTGCCGGCGCTGCCCGACGCGACGCTCGTGCTCGTCGGCGACGGCCCCGAGCGCGAGGCGCTGACCGCACTCGCTGCGAGCCTCGGCGTCGGCGACCGCCTGCTCATCACCGGCTGGAGCGCCGAGGCGAGACGCTACCTGCCGACGTTCGACGTTTTCGCGCTGCCGTCGCGCTGGGAGGGGATGCCGCTGGGGATCCTCGAGGCGATGCACGCCGGCCTGCCCGTCGTAGCGGGCGACGTCGGCAGCGTCGTCGAGGCCGTCCTCGACGGCGACACCGGCTTCGTCGTCCCGGCTGAGAACCACGAGGCGCTCGGCGAGCGCCTCGGCCGCCTGCTCGCCGACGCGTCGCTGCGCGAGCGGATGGGCGCACGCGGGCGCGAGGTCGCGAACGCGAGCTTCACCGACGAGGTCATGGCCGCGCGCTACGAACGGCTCTACGCCAGGCTCCTCGCCGCCTAGCGCGGCGCCGCGAGGAAGTTCCAGATCGGCTCGGTGAACGTCTGCTCGAAGCGCTCGCGCGAGTATGGGCCCGAGCCGTCGAGGTCGAAGATCCGCATGCCGACGCCGTCGAGCAGGTCGAACACCTGGTTGGGGTGCGCGCCGTAGAGGTCCGCCCCGCCGGCGCCGTGCTCGAACAGGACGAAGGGACGGTGGCGTTCGAGCGTCTCGATCGCGCCCTGCAGCACCCCCAGCTCGGCGCCCTCGACGTCGATCTTCAGCAGCGTCGGCACGTAGCCGTCCGGCAGCGCCTCGTCGAGGCGCTCGGTGCGCACCCGCAGCTGGCGCACGCCGCCGACCCCCTCGGGGAGGTCGTGGCGCTCGCGCAGCCCGCTGTAGGCGGGCGCGTCCTGGACGTGGGAGAACTCGGCCGTGCCGGAGGAGTCCGACAGCGCCACCTTGCGCACGTCGACGTCCGGGAACCGGCTCACGAGCGCTTCGTTCAGGTCGGGGATCGGCTCGAAGGCCATGTGCCGGCCGTGCGGCGCGACGCGCAGGATCGACTCGAGCACCGCCCCCTGGTTGGCGCCGACGTCGATCGCGTTGGAGCTCTCGCGCAGCACCGCGCACAGCACGACCTCGAGCGCGTGCGCGTCGCGCAGCTCCCGCCGCTGCGCCGGATCGAACACCTCGCGCACCCGGCCGGCGAGCTCGTGAGCCTGCTCCTCGCGACCCATGCGCGCGGCCGAGGCGCGGGCCGCGCGTCGCAACAGCGCCGCGGCTGCCTGAGAGCCTCTTTGCATGGGGCGTGATGCTACTGGGGCCGACCATGGCGAGAGCTACCATCCACCGCATGTGCATTCACGGAACGGACGAGCTTTGAGCGAGGTTGGGCGCTGGGAGCAGATCCGCGAGCGCGACACGCGCGTCAGGCTGCTGACGATCCTGCGTCGGCGCTGGATGATCGTCGTCGGCGTGATCGCCGTGTGCACGTACATCTCCGCGTTTCACCACGCGCGCCAGAGCAAGTCCTACTCGGCGACCGCGAACGTCACGTTCCAGAGCGGCACGCTGTCGGAGTCGGCGCTGCAGGTCTCGCCCAGCGGCGGCAACGAACCGCTGCGCGAAGCCGACACGGAGGTGTTCATCGCGCACTCGCTCGAAGTCGCCGAAGGCGTTCGCCGCCAGCTGCACACGCGCCTGAAGGCGAGCGAACTGCTCGAACAGGTGAAGGTGGAAGCCGAGCCGAACGCGAACGTCCTCAACATCATCGCCTCGTCGGGCGACCCCGCGGTCGCGGCGCGCCTGGCGAACGCGTTCGCCAACCAGTACATCGCGTTCAGGGCGAAGTCCGAGTTGACCGACATCGGCACCGTGCAGAGCCGCCTGCAGCAGGAGCTCTCGGCGCTGCCCGCCGGCTCGATCGAACGCAGCAACCTGCAGCAGTCGCTGCAGCGCCTCGCGGAGCTGCGCGCGGTCGCGGGCGGCGGCGCGAGCATCATCGGCGCGGCCAGTCCGCCCACCAAGCCCGATGGCTCGAGCCTGACGACGGCCGTCATCATCGGCCTGCTGATCGGCATCGCGGTGGCGTTCGCGGCCGTGTTCACCGTCGAGTCGCTCGACCGGCGCATCAAGACGGTCGAGGAGTTCGAGCAGGAGTACCGCCTGCCGGCGCTCACGGAAGTGACGCAGGCTGCGTTCCGTCCGCGCCGCGCCAGCGACCGCGGCGACTCGCTCGAGCCCTACCGCATCCTGCGCAGTGCCCTCGACTTCGCCGCGGTCACGCGCCAGATCGACACGCTGATGGTGACCAGCGCGATCCTCGGCGAGGGCAAGACCACGGTCGCGGTGGACCTCGCGCACGCGATCGCGCTCACGGGACGACGCGTGGTGCTGATGGAGCTCGATCTGCGCCGCCCCTCGTTCGCCGAGCACTTCAGCTTCGACACGAACGACGGCCTGACGAACGCGCTAACGCAGGGCACGCCGGTGAGCGACCTGCTCGTGGAGCCGTTCGACGATCTGCCCAACTTCTCCGTCCTGCCGGCCGGTCGCCTGCCGCACAACCCCTCTGAGCTGTTGGGCTTGGAGCGGATCGCGGAAATGATCACGGGGCTGCTCGGCGAGGACGGGATGGTGATCGTGGACGCCCCGCCGCTGAACCCGATCGCCGATGCGCAGGTGCTGCTCAACAGCCCTGCGATCCACGCCTCGATCGTGGTGGCGCGAGCGAACAAAACCAGCCGCGAGGACGCGCGCCGCGCGCGCGCGATCCTCGACCGCCAGATGGTCGAACCGCTGGGCATCGTCGTCACGGGACTGCCCGAATCCGGACGCTACGGCTATGGCTACGGCTACGGACCGGTCGTGAGCGAGGACCCCGCGCTCGACGTGAAAGTCGACGAGCTCTCCAGGCCCGCGCGCTCCAAGAGCCGCTCCGCGTAGAGGAGCCGGTTGGCGATGGTCGCGCGCAGGCTGCGGCTGTTGGGACTCGAGCGAAACGAGTACCTGCTCGCCGCGTTGGCGATGGCGAGCACCGGCGTGCTGGTGCTCGCGGGCGCGCACAAGTTCGGGACGGACGGCCTGCTGCTGCCGGTGGCGCTGCTGGCGCTCGTGGTGCTGTTGTCCAGACCGCTGCTGGCGATCGGGCTCGTGGTCGGACTGACGATCGTCTGCGAGGGCCCCACGTTCGGGATCCTGACGTTCACCTCACAGCTCTACACGCAGCTGTACAAGTACGTGACGCTGCTCGATCTGCTGTTCGTGGTGGCGATCGCGGCGCTCGCGCTGGACGTGATGCGCACGCGCCGCAAGCTGTGGCTGCCGCAGGCGCTGAAGCCGGCGCTGCTGCTGCTCGCCCTGGGGATGCTCGCCGGCGCGGTCGTCGGACACGCCAACGGCACGGGCATCCGCTACGTGCTGGTCTCCGAGCACGTGCTCGCCTACCTGCTGCTGCTGCCGATCGCCGTGGCGAACCTGCGCCTGGACCGCGCTCAGCTGATGCGGCTGCTCGCGGGATTGGCGGTGCTGGCGATCCTCAAGGCGACCCTCGGGGTGGTCGAGGTGTTCGGCGGCTTCGGCGTCCCCGTGGAAGGCTCGGCGACGCTCAGCTACTACGAACCGGCCGCCAACTGGCTGATCATGGTCGCGTCGCTGACGGTCCTCGCGGCGCTGCTCGCGCGCGCGAAGCCGCCATTGTGGCTGTCGCTGCCGAGCCTGCTGCTCGTCGCCTCGCTGGTGCTCTCCTACCGGCGCTCGTTCTGGATCGCTTCGATGCTTGGCCTGGCGCTCGTGCTCGTCCTCGGCACCTCGCCAGCCGGTCGTCGCGTGCTCGTGCAGGCGATCGCCGCCGTCGCCGTGGCGATCTGGCTGCTCGGCACGATCAGCTTCCAGTCCTCTCAGCTTCCGATCGCCAAGCGCGCCGCGACGTTGAACCCGACCAAGCTGGAAGCCAACCTCGAGGATCGCTACCGCCTGGACGAGCGCGCCAACGTGCTCGGCGAGATCAGGGCGCATCCGCTCAGCGGGCTGGGGATGACGATTCCCTGGGCAGCGACCGTACGTCCGCTGCCCGTCGAACACGAAGAAGGGCGCGAATACGTGCACTTCGCCGCACTGTGGTACTGGCTGAAGCTCGGCATCCTCGGGCTGTGCGCCTACCTAGCGATCATGATCGGCGGCGCGGCGCTCGCATGGCAGGCGTGGCGGCGCAGCGCAGAGCCGCTCGCCCGCGCGTTCGCGCTCGGCTCACTCGCGGCGATCGGCGGGCTCTTCGCGATCGACACCACGGCCAGCTTCACCGGGGTGGACGCTCGCTTCACGGTCCTGTTCGCGACGCAGCTCGGCCTGCTGGCGCTGATCGTGCGCCACGTGGAGGAGGGCTCGACCGAGCCTGTCAGCGCTGAGCCACGACTTCCGCCTGCGGTTCGCTGAGCCTGCGCACGCGGGCGAGCGTCACGTCGGTGGCCTCGGGTGCGAGGAAGCGCGAGACCGCGTATGTGGCGGTCTGGCGGGCGTAGGCGAGGTGGAAGCCGGGCGGCGGCGTGCGCGGCGCGGTGGGGCGCAGCGGCGCATGCCCGGTGCGCTTGGTGCGCAGCACGATTACGTCCAGCTCGCGCGTGCTGAGGCTCGGGGTCGTGACCGTGTGCGTGTGTGCCATGTAGACCGACAGCGGCACCGACCCGTAGCGTTCGACCACGATCGCGCGCCCGCTCGCGGGGGCGCTCGCGAGCGCGTGCGCCGCGCCGCGCCAGTCGTCGCGTTGATAGCCGGGGCCGAGATCTGTTCCCACGACGATCGCCAGCGACAGCGCGATCAGGCCAAGCCCGAGCGCCGCGCCTGCCATGCCCGCCCGCGCGCAGCCGATCCCGACCGCGAACAGAAGCAATACCGCGCCGCACGTGCCGATCACGTTGCGCCCGTCGAACACGTCCACGACGTGCGTCGCCGAGCCGGCGAGCGGGATCAGCAGCGCCACCGCGATGACGATCGCCACGCCCCGCGCCGCGGCGCGCTCGAGCGCCCCCGCCCGCCGCAGCAGCAGGATCAGAACGGCGAGCGCGAGCAGGCCGCCGAGCGCGGCCGTGACGATCTCCCAGGGGCCGTACACGCCGATGACGAACTCCTTCGCCGTCTGCGCGATGCGCGATTTGAGCGGGGTCGCTTCGATCCAGGACGCCTTCTTGCCGCCTTCGCGCTGGCGCATGGCGAGCGGGAGCAGCGCGACGCCGACCGCGACGAACGCGCCGGTGGGCGCGACCGTCCGCCGCCAGCCCACGCGCCGTGCGAGCAGGATCGCCTCGGGGACGAACAGGAACGCGGCGAAGTAGTGCGTCAGCAGCGCCAGGATCGACACGCCCGCCCACAGCGCCAGACGCCGCGTGCTCGGTACCTTCAGGGCGCGCTGCCACAGCACCAGCGCGCCCGCGCTGAACAGGATCAGGAGCGCGTAGCAGCGCGCCTCCTGCGAGTAGTAGTAGAGCGCGGGGTTGACGGCGGCGAGCGCCGCCGCCCACGGCCCCACGCGGGGGGAGATCTCCCGCCCGCCGAGGTACAGGACGGGCACCGTCAACGTGCCGACGAGCGCCGAGAAGGAGCGAAAGCCGAGCGGACCGGCGCCGAACACCTTCGTCCACGCCCACACGAGCACGTAGTACAGGGGCGGGGATGACTCGCTCGAGGGAAGGTGCGAGAGCATCCCCGAGAAGCCGCGCTGCACGAGCGCGATCGTGGCGCCCTCGTCGAGCCAGATGCTCTGCACGTCGAGCGTCGCGAATCTCAGCGCCGCCGCCGCGAGCGTCAGACCTACGGCGAACTGCGTGGTCCTTTTGCCCACGGCGGCAGTATGTCAATCGGCCTGGAGCCGAAAGTCGGGCGCTGAGATTCGCACGCTCGACCTAGCTAGCCAGGAGCGCCTTGGCCGCGGTGGTGTAAGCGCCCTTCGGCTGCAGTTCGTGCTGAACGAGGCCGAAGTACGCTTCGCGGTTGTTCGTCGCTCCGGGGCGTTGCTGGTCGCGGATCTGGTAGAGCATCAGCATTCCCATGCGACTGCCGAGCGTCTGGCGCATTTCATTCGCGGTCTGCGTCAGCGTTTCGCCTGCCTGCTGGTAGGTCATGCAAGTGCCCCAACCGTAGTTTTCCGTCACGCAGTTGCCGTTGTCCGTCGACAGGCCCCACTCTGTGACGTCGATCGGGATCGTCGCGGGGGCGCCCTGCGCGGCCGTCTGGGAGATGAGCGTTTGGAACCTCGCCTTCCAGCCGGGGCCGTATGGGTGGATCGTCCAGCCGGCCACCAGCGTGCCGAGGTTGGGCACCGCCTTGAACAGGTTTTCCACCCACACCGAGCCCGCGTTGCCCGCGTCGCCCTGGGCGAGCATGCCTACGCCCGGGTTGGCCGCTTTGACCGCGTTCGCCGCTTCGGCGAAGCGCAGCGCGTAGCTCTGCGCGCGGCTGGCGTAGCCCGAGGGCGTGTGGTCGGTGTATTGGTAGCTGTAGCTCGTCTCGTTGCCGAACTCGATCGTGCGCATCGCCAGGCGACCGTCCGAGCGGTGAGCCCAGAACGTTCCACCGGGCCCGAAGGTCTGAGCCCAGCCGGCCAGGCTCTGGGCCTGTGCGGGTGTGGGGATGGCGTTGTCGAAGTCGGCCATCGGCGCGACGCGGATGCCCTCGTTGGCGTACTCGGCCACGACGCGTTCGATCTGCGGAGCGGTTTCGCCGAGGTTGAAAGCGAGTCGCACGACCTTCGCTCCGAGCTGTTCCGCTCCGGGCAGGTCATACGTCGGGTCAGAGCCGGAGTTCAGGCCCGGTTCGAAGGTCGAGCTCGCCGGCTGTTCTTCGACCGGCGGGGGCGGCGGGGGAGCGGGGTAGGAGATCGACGCTTCGGCCGACCAGGCGCTGCCTTCGACCGCCGTGCGCACGCTGTAGTGGACGGTCGTGCCGGCGAGTGCGGGCGGCGTGAAGGACGTCCCGGTCACGGCCGAGTACTGGTCGGCTTTGCCGGCCACCCGCGTGACGAGCACGTACGTGTTCACGCCGGCTACGACGTTCCACGAGAGCGTCTGCCCGGACAGCGTGAGCTGCGGGGCGGCCTGCGGGTCTGGCGCTTCTTCTTTCGCCGGCGGTTCGACCTTCGGCGCTTTCGGGGTGCTCACTTCGCCCGTGGGAGCTTCGGGCGCGGGCGCCCGGCTCGTTTCGGCGGGCGGCGTCGGTTCCGGCGCGGGAGCGGGAGCGACCGGTTCGGGCGCGGCGGGGTAGGAGATCGACCGCCACGTCGACCACGCCGAGCCGTTGACGGCCGTGCGGACGCTGTAGTGAACGAGTGCGCCCGGGGCGGGGGGCGGCGTGACCCACGTGCCGTGCACGATCGAGTACTGCGCCGCCTGGTTGGGCGCCAGGCGCATCAGCAGATACGTGTTGCTCCTGCTGACGCGCGACCAGTGGAGGGTCTGGCCGGAGACCCACAGAGCCGGCGCCTGGCGCTCGCCCGTGGAGGCGCTCCTGGCGCGGTGGGTCCTGGCGCTGGTCGCTCTGGCGATCCGCGCGAGGCGGCGCTCGACGCGCGCCAGTCGGACGCCCGCGCGCTGCAGGCGGCGGTGCACGGCGGCGCAACGCGCCGGTGCGCCAGAGTGGGCCTGGAGGCAGACCTTGAGACGTTTGGCGTCGCGCACGAGGGTGCGGTCGGCGTGCTTGGCGACGCGCGCGGCGAGGATCAGCTTGGAGGGGTGCGCGTGGGCGGCGAGAGCGGCGGTGGAGGGGCAGAGGAGGCTCGCGCAGATGAGCGGGCAAATCACGAACAGTCTGCGGCGAACCCTGCGTGAGCGGAGGGTGGACATCGGTTTCTCCTTCGGTGGCCGGGCTATCTCGGAGAGACCCCTGGCTTTGCGAGCCCGTCTCGCGACGGGTGTGCCTTTTCGGTTTCAGAAACGGCGACGTTGTGCCCACGGTGTGAGCCCCAGGAACGTGTCGCCTACCTGCGGTGTTGCATGAAGCCCTGCAAGAGTTCATTCGGTGGGCAGCGCACTGCCAGTGAGCGCCCAGGGTCGCCTTGGACGTATGTCACGAGCCCGTCTGTGGCGCGCGGCGCGCCGTGTTGAGGGCCTCGCTCTCAGGCGGCGAGCAGGCGCGTGAGCGCCTGGATGGAGTAGCGCTCGGCGGCCAGCTCGCGCCCGCGCCCAGCGAGCGTGGGCGCCCCCTCGGAGAGCACGTGCACGAGCGCCGCCGCGAACGCGTCCGCGTCGCCCGCGATCAGGCAGTGCTCACCGTCGCGGACATCCAGGCCAGCGGCGGCGCGCGGGGTGGCGATCACCGGCAGCCCGTGCGCGAGCGCCTCGATGAACTTCAACGGCGTGCCGCCGCCCTGAAGCAGCGGCACGACAGCGCACGACGCGCTCGCGTACGCGGCGTGGAGATCATCGACGAAGCCGAGCGCCTCCACGCGCGCATCCGCCGAGGGGGGCTGCTCGAGCCCCGCACCGACGAGCGTAAGGCGCGCATCCGGGATCTCGGCCCAGACGCGGGGGAAGACCTCATCGAGCAGGAAGCGCAGACCGCCCAGGTTGGGCTCGTAGGCGAAGCTCGCGACGAAGATCGCGCGCCTGGCGTTCGCGTCGGGCGTGACGGGCGCGATCGCCTCGACGTCGACCACGTTGGGCACGTAGCGCAGCCGTGCCGCGGGACACAGCTCGCGCGCGGCGGCGATGTCGGCCTTGCTGACCATCCACGACTCGCTGGCGCGCTCCAGCAGGCGGTGCTCGAACGCTCGCAGCGTGTCGTGCTCGCGCGCGCCGCGCGCGTCCAGCTCGTGGCGGAAGCTCGACTCGACGTTGTGGGCGTTGTAGACCACCGGACGGGTCTTCGCCAGGCGCGCGAGCGCCGCCGCGGCGATCGGGCCGTCCGCGATCACGCGTCCCCGCCCGGGCTCTCGCGCGAGGCGGGCGGCCTCGGCTTCCAGCTCGCCGGAGATGCCGCGCGCGAACCCCGCGGGCACGCCCGCCAGGCGCGCTCGCGCGTAGGCGCCGAGGCGCCGCGCGCTGCGCGAGGGCAGGACCTCGCGCAGCGCGATGCCGGGGATCGAGCCGAACGCGGCGTCGGGCTCCGACGCGCCGAAGCGCGTGTAGAGCAGCGTCAGCCCGTCGCCTGCGCCCGCCAGCGCGCGCGCCACGCCATACGTGCGCACCGCCTGGCCCGAGCGCAGCACCGGCGTGTGCGTGGTGACGAGCAGGTCCCTCAAAGCGATTCGATCGCCGCGGCGATCTCCTCCAGACGCTGCTCCCATGAGTTGGACGCCGCCGCCGTGGAGCGCTCCGTGCGGCGCTCGTCGCTGTCGGTCGCGAGCGCCTCGTCGAGCAGCGCGGCGAGGCCCGCGGCGTCGGGCGCGCTCGCGACGTCCGCGACCTCGGCGAGCGCCGGCAGCGGCGTGGCGATTACTGCCAGTCCCGCCGACAGGTACTCGTAAACCTTCATCGGGAAGATGCTCTCCGTGAGCTCGTTGCGCGCGTAGGGGATCAACCCGGCGTTGGCGCCGCGCAGAACGCTGGGCAACTGCTCGTAGGAGCGCGAGCCGAGCAGGTGGATGTTCGGCTCGGCGCTCAGCGCGGAGGTATTCGTGCGCGGGTCGCCCAGGCCGACGGGACCGACGAGCGCGAACGACCACGACGGCCGCAGGCGCGCCAGCTCGACGAGCAGCGCGACGTCGAGCTTCACGGCGGAGATCGCGCCGGTGAATACGATCCGCGGCGCCGGGAGCGCCGCTATCGCCGGGTCGATCGGGGCGGGCGGGCTCGGCAGCAGGGCGCTCGCGAACAGCTCCGTGTCGGCGACGTTGGGCGCGTCGAGCACGTTGTGAGAGATCGTGCGCAGCCGCGTTGACAGCGTCGGTGCGCTCGCCAGCACGAGATCCGCGCGCGCGGCGAAGCGCGCCTCGGCGGCGCGGAAGCTCGCGGTGTCGATGCGCTCGTGCGCGGCGATGTCATCGACGCAGTGGTAGATCACGAGCGACGGGTCGAGCGCGTCGAGCAGCACCTCGGCTTGCGGAACGTAGGCCCACAGGATCGGTCGGCGCATGCCCAGGCGCCGCGCCGCACGGCGCACGAGCGCTGGCAGCAGGCGCGCGTTCACAGCGCGCGCGAGACGCGAGCCGTGCAACGGCAGCACGAGCGGTGAGATCACGTGCAGGCCGTCGATCGCGCGCGGCGGCGCGAACCCGCGGCGCAGCCGCCGCCAGATCCGCGACAGGTCGCGCCCGGCGAGCTGCGGCCTGCGCAGGCCCAGCGACTCGATGAACAGCACGCGGTTATCGCGTGCGAGGCGCGCCATCAGGTGGTGCTGGTTGGTCCACAGCTCCGTGTCCCAGTCGGCGAACCCGACGCACACGATGTCGCGGTTCGTCAGTCGTGGGTGCTCGTCCATCGGCGTGATGATCCCAGGCTGGATAGTCTCGGGGCGGTGATCCACAGCGATGAGGCCGGCTCGTATGGCGGCTCGCCGGGCGTTGCCGCTCCACAGGGACAGGACCAGATGCGCACCGCGCGGCTGCTGTTCGACGCGGAGCCCTCCACGGGCACGCTCGCGCAGGAGGCGCTGTTCACGAGCGCGGTGCGACGTGCCACGCGCGTGCGCGCCGTGCCGCCTCGCCTGCTGCGCGTGGCGCAGCAGGTGCGCTACAAGCTCGGCAGGCTCGACTTCGACGGGGGCGTGATGGCGCCGCTGATGGCGGCGCGGCGTGCGGCGCTCGGCGCCGACGCAGCAGCCGCGCCGCCGCGCTTCCTCGTGCGGGTCGACGAGTTCCCCCACTTCCAGGCATGGGACGATCCCGCGCGCTACGGCACCGAGCGCTACGAGCGCTTCCACGAGGTGATGAGCGCCGCGGGGCTTGCGTATCTCGTGGCGGTGCTGCCGCGTGTGAGCCGCGAGCCGCTCGACCCGGCGGGGGAGGAGTCGCGCGCGCTCGACGCGGGCGAGCTCGAGATGCTGCGTCAGATCGCCGGCGAGCGAGTGTCCTTTGGCCTTCACGGGCTGGACCACCGCACGCGCTTTCTCTCGCCGCGCCGGCACTCCGAGCTGTGCGGGTTGGGGGCGAGCGAGACCGAGGCGCTGCTCGACGGCGCGCTCGCGGAGCTCGCGCCGCACGGGATCCGCCCGCAGGTGTTCGTGCCCCCTTACAACCGCTTCGACGCGGCGCAGTTCGACGCGCTCGCGCGCCGCTTCGAGGTCGTGTGCGGCGGGCCGGAGTCGATCGGCACGATGGGCTTTCACAGCTCGCCGCAGTGGCGCGGCGAGACCGTGTACCTGCCGTCGTATCTGCCCGTGTATGGAACCGCCGGCGAGGCGCTGCCCGCGGCGCGGCGCGCGATCGAGCTCAAGGCCGGCGTGTGGGTGCCGATCGTGCTGCATTGGGGCTGGGAGATGCGCGACGACTGGGAGCAGCTGAAGCGCTTGGCCGAGCTGATCGCTCCGTACGCGGCGAGCTGGGAGGACTTCCGCGAGGCGATCGCGCGCAGCCACGGGGACGCGGGCTCCACGGTGGGCGCGGAATCGCCGGAACGGCCGCTGTCTCGATGAGCGACGCGTCGCTGGAGTCGCTGCGCGAACGCTTCCCGCGCGTGGCGATCGTGCACGACTGGCTCACGATCCCCGGCGGCTCCGAGCAGGTGGTCCTGGAGCTGCTGGAGATGTTTCCCGCGGCGGAGCTGTTCACGACGATCTACGACCCCGCGCCATGGCCCGCGCAGATCACCGGGCGCACCGTGCACACCTCGTTCCTGAACAGGATCCCGGGCGCCTCGCGCCACTACCCGAAGCTGCTGCCGCTCATGACCCGGGCGTTTCGCTCGTTCGACCTGTCGCGCTTCGACCTAGTGCTCTCCAGCAACCATGCGTGCGCGAAGAACGTGCGCACGCCCGCTCACGCGCTGCACGTGTGTTATTGCCACACGCCGATGCGCTACGCCTGGGAGGAGGACTTCCTCGAGGGCGAGATGGGTCGCGGCGCTCGTCTGCTGCTGCGGCCGTTGCTCGCGCGCCTGCGCCGCGAAGACCTGGCGGGCGCGAGCGGGCCGGACGTGTTCGTGGCCAACTCCGCTCACGTCGCGGAGCGCATCGATCGCCACTACGGCCGCTCTGCAACGGTCGTCAACCCGCCCGTGGACGTGGATCACTTCCTCACGCTCGTGCGCGAGCCGCGCGACTACTACCTCACGTTCGGGCGTGTGGTCCCGTACAAGCGCGTCGATCTCGCGGTGCTAGCCTGCGCGCGCGTGGGCCGTCAGCTGAAGGTCGCGGGCGACGGACGGGCGCTCGAGGCCGTACGCGCGCACGCCGAGCCGGGCGGCACGATCGAGTTCCTGGGGAAGGTCGCCGACGAGGAGCGCGACCGGCTGCTGGGCGGCGCCCGCGCACTGCTGTTCCCCGGCGAGGAGGACTTCGGGATCGTGCCCGTCGAGGCGCAGGCGGCGGGCGTGCCGGTGATCGCCTACGGCCTCGGCGGCGCGGTGGAGACGGTGATCGACGGCGCGACGGGCGTGCTGTTCGAGGAGCACAGCGCGAGTGCGCTGGCAGAGGCGATCGAGCGTTTCGAGGCGCTCCAGCTGGACGAGGCGGCAGTCCGCGAGAACGCGCGCCGGTTCGGGCGCGAGCGCTTCCGTGAGGAGATGGCCGCCGCGATCGAGCGGGCCGCTGCGGCGCCGAAGCGCTGACGCGATGCGCCGGGCCGGCGAGGCGCCGGGCCGGCGACTACGGAGCGCCTGGCGCATCGGCGGGCCTCGACTCGCGCGGCACGATGCGAGCTGGGCTGCGGAAGCACGGTCGCGCCCGCGGGCACGTCGTCGACGACGATCGCGCCCGCCCCGATCACGGCCCCCTCGCCGATTGTCAGCGTGCGCCCGATGGAGCACATGACGATCGCGTGCGCGCCGATCACCGCGCCGCGTCCGACCCGCACGCCGGTGTCCATCGCGGTGTCCTTGTCGTTGTTCGACGCGATCGTCGCGTACTGCCAGATCTGCACCCAGTCGCCGAGCACGGTCGTGCCGTGGATGACCACGCCGAGGCCGCGGTGGGCGAAGTTGACGTGCCCCTCCAGGCGCACCTCGGGCTCGAGCAGCGCGCCGAAGCCGAGGAAGATCAGCGTCTTGAACACGCGAGCCGTACGTCGGTGGCCGTGTTGGTGGCACCACATGCTGATCTTCCACAGGCGAAGCGCGATCACGCGCGACATGATGCTCGATCCCCCGGCGCGGAGGGCGGGCGCGGGAGGTCGTAGGCTGGACGGGTCATGAGCACGCTCGTAACCGGCGCCAGCGGCTTCATCGGCGAAGCGCTGTGCGCGGAGCTGCTCGCCCGCGGACACGAGGTGACCGCGCTCGTCCGTCGCCCCGGATCCGAGCCGACGGGCACGCGCGCGGCGGCGGGCGACCTTTCCGACGGTCGGCGCCTGAGCGAGATCCTCGCGGCGGAGCGCCCCGATAGCGTCGTCCATCTCGCGGCCGAGATCGCCTCCCAGCGCAGCGAGCGAAAGCTCCGCGAGGTCAACATCGCCGGCACGCGGCGGCTGCTGGACGCGTGCGTGGCCGGCGCGCGGGGCGAGGCGGCGAGCGGGCCGCGCGTGGTGTTCTGCTCGACGGTCGTGACCGGCGACGCGCACGGCGAGCTGCTGAGCGAGGACCGCCCGCTGCCGGTGCGCACGCCCTACGGGCGCTCCAAGCAGGAGGGCGAGCGGATGGTGCTCGACTCGGGCCTGCCCGCGGTGATCGTGCGCCCGTCGCACGTGTACGGGCCGGGCGGCTGGTGGGCGCAGGAGATGATCCCGCGCCTGCGACAGCCGGGTCGCCTCGCGGTGGTCGGCCGAGGCAAGAACCTGTGGGACATGGTGCACGTCGATGACGTCGTGTCCGCGCTGATCCTGGCCGTCGAGCAGGCACCAGCGGGTGAGACCTACCACGTGGCCGACGACGAGCCGATCTCGTTCTACGACTTCATGGCGCTCACCGCGCAGGCGATTGGCGCGGGCGCGCCGCGCCGCGCGCCGGTCGCGCTCGCACGCATGCTCGCGGGGAGGAACGCCGTTGACGCGCTCGTCCGCTCGGCGCGCTCGTCAAACGCGAAGCTCAAGCGCGAGCTCGGCTGGCAGCCGCGCTTCCCCGGCGTGCGCGAGGGCATCGCGGACGCGGTCGCGCGACTCTAGACGCCCAGCTCGAACGCCCGCGCGGCTTCGTCTGCGACGTGGCGGGCGATCGCGAGCGAGGACGTGGCGGCGGGGGAGGGGGCGTTGCGGACGTGCAGCGCGCGCTCGGTGCGCGAGAAGACGAAGTCGTCCACGAGCCGCCCGTCGCGCGCGAGCGCCTGCGCGCGCACCCCCGCGAAGGAGGTTTCGACGTCGCCGCTGCGCAGCTCGGGCACGTAGCGCGCGGCGGCTCGCACGAACGCGGAGCGCAGCGTGGCGTGATGCAGCTCCGTCACGCCCGTCCTCCACCAGTTCGCGAGCATCCGCCACGTGCCGGGCCAGGCGAGCGTGTCGCGCACGTCGCGCGGGCGGATCTTCGCGAGGCTGTACGCGTCGCGTGCGCCGGCCATCAGCGCGGTGGGGCCGATCAGAACCTCGCCGCCGATGTGCTTCGTCAGGTGCACGCCCAGGAACGGCAGCGAGGGGTCGGGGACGGGGTAGATGAGCGAGCGCACGAGCGCGCGCCGCGCCGGCACGAGGCGCAGGTAGGCGCCGCGGAAGGGCACGATCCGCGGGTCGGGGTCCGCGCCCGCAGCGACTGCGAGGCGATCGGCCCACGCGCCCGCGCAGAAGATCGCGTGGCCCGCCTCCGTGGCGCCGTGCGAATGCGTCAAGCGCAGCGACCTGCCAGCGGCGCTCACGCCCGTGACCTCGCACGAGGTCGTCACGGTGCCGCCCGCGTCGCGCACGTCCTCCGCGTATGCGCGCGCGACGGCAGAGAAGTCCCCGATCCCAGTGTCGGGCGAGTGCAGCCCCGCGATGCCGCGCGCGTGAGGCTCGAGCTCCTGGATGCCAGCAGCGTCGATGCGCCGCAGGCCGGGCACGCCGTTGGCTTTGCCCCTGCGCTCGAGCTCATCCAGTCGCGCGAGCTCGGATGCGTCTGTCGCGACGATCACCTTCCCGCAGCGCTCGCTTGCGATGCCGCGCGCTTCGCAGTACTCGTACATCTCGCGCGCCCCCTCCACGCACAGCCGCGCCTTCAACGAGCCGGGCGCGTAGTACACGCCCGCGTGGATCACGCCCGAGTTGTGCCCCGTCTGGTGCGTGCCGATGTCGCCCTCGCGCTCGAGTACGCACACGGTCGCGTGCGGATGGCGCTGGAGCAGCTCGCGCGCCACCGCCAGCCCCACGATGCCCCCGCCGACGATCGTCAGGTCGCAGCGTGTGGGGGGCTGCACCGCGGATATAGAGGCAGGAGCAGACACGCGCGGAACTCTATCCATGTCCGGTTGAAGGGCTATATCAAAACGTATATATTCTTTATATGGAGCTATCCACACTTGTCCGTGATGCACGCCAGGCTGCCGGGATTACGCAGCTCGAGCTCGCCGGCCGTGCGGGGACTGCGCAGCCGGCCGTCGCGGCATACGAGTCGGGTGCACGGATGCCGAACCTCTCGACGCTGGAACGGCTGCTCGGCGCATGCGAGCACGACATCGAGCTGCTCGTCCGTCCGCGAGTGCGCCGCGGCGCCGCATCGCTCGCGCAGCTCGGTCAGACGATTGGAGAGGATCTGGAGCGCGGCCGAGAGGGCGACGCGTTGCGATTGCTGTACGGGTTCGCGGATGACTTCAGGGGATCTTCGCGCCCAGGGCGGATCTCGCTCCTGCGAGCCGAGCCGTCGAGCACGGGAGACGCGCGCTTCGACGCGGCGCTCGCCGGCGTCGCTGAGCTGTTCGCAGCCGAGGGCGCCATCGCTGCACCGACGTGGGTGAATGGAGCAGGTCGGTTCATCGAGCCCTGGTGGTTCGTCGCCAGCCGGCCTGCATTCCACGCGTACACGCTCGCCAACACGCCGGCTGTGTTCGCTCGTCACGGCGTGTTCATCGCGCGTGAGGTCTTCGATCGTGCCTGAGCGGTACTTCAGTCAGGCCAGTATTCACGGTGCGCTCGAGGCGCTCGGCGAGGAGCTCAGCCGCAACGGCGTCCGCGGCCAGATATTCCTCGTGGGTGGCGCCGCGATGGCGCTCGCCTACTCCACACGGCGCGTCACGCGGGACATCGATGCGGTGTTCGAGCCCAAGCGCGCGATCTATGCCGCCGCCGCGAAGGTGGCTGAAGACCGCGACCTGCCCGAGGACTGGCTGAACGACGCGGTCAAGGCCTTCATGCCCGGAAGCGACGAGCATGCCCGCCCCGTGCCCGACATCCAGGGGATCGAGGTCACGACCGCCTCGCCACGCTACCTCCTGGCGATGAAGCTCATGGCGATGCGCTTCGGCGAGGACGACGAGGACATCGAGATCCTGCTGCGCGAGTGCGGGCTCGTCGATGTCGAGGAGGCGCTGGCGCTCGTCAAGAGCATGTACCCGCACCAAGAGCCATCGCCCAAGACCAAGTTCTTCCTCGAAGAGATCCTCGGACCCAAGCCGCGCCCAGGCTAGCGGGCGATCGCGCCGGGGCCGCCGGGGGCCGTCGCCGCCGCGGCGTCCACCAGCCCCGCTCCATACAGGCGCTCGTCGCCTCCGCCGCCGAGTTTGTGCGCGGTCGCGCGCAGGCGTGCGGTGATCTGTCGCGGCGTGGGGTGGCGGCCGAGCACGCCACTGGCGATCACCAGCGCAGCGGTCGCTGACACGTGCGGGGTTGCCATGGAGGTTCCTTCATAGCCCGACGGGATGCCGAAGCGACGCAGCGAGCTGCCGGTGAACGTAACCTGGAAGATGTCGCGGCCGGAGGGCAGTTCGGGGTGGCAGTTTGGGTCGCCGACGAGGTTCGCGTCCGCGCCGCCCCCTGGCGCGACGAGCGTGAGGCCGGTGCCGAAGTTGGAGTACGTAGCGAGACAGCCGTGTTCGGTCGTCGCCCCCACCGACAGCACGTCCGTCGCGCGCGCAGGATAAGCGATCGCTACGTGCCCCTCGTTGCCCGCCGCGGCGACCACGAGCACACCGTGGCGGTGGGCGAAGTGGATCGCTTCGATCAGCTCTGGGATGTCCGACGCGGTCACCCCCGGCGTGAACTCCAGGCTCAGGTTGATCACCCGCGCGCCGTGCCGCACGGCGAAGCGCACGCCCTTGGCGATTGTCGACGCTTCGCCTTCGCCCTCCGTGTCGAGCACCCGCACGGGCATGATGCGCGTCCCAAACGCCAGGCCCGTGAGGCCGTAGTGGTTGTTCGTCGCCTCCGCGATCGTCGCCGCCACGAACGTGCCGTGGCCGTTGCGGTCGTTAGCGTAGGGGTCGTTGGCGATGAAGTCGTAGCCGCGCACGAACGTGTAGCGGTCGAAGTCCGGCGAGCGGCGAAACGGTCCGCGGTTCGAATACGCCACCCCCGTGTCGAGCACCGCCACCGTCACGCCTTTGCCGCCCGGCCGGCCGTCCGCGGCGACGTTCGCCCACGCTTCCGGCGCGCGCACGCCGAACGGACCGGTGAAGTTCCACTGCAGCTGCTGCCACGCCCACAGTTTGCCCGACTGTCCTTCGTCGTTCGGGATCGGCCCGCCGGAGGCATGCGCGAGATAGTCCGGCACTGCCCATTGGACGCCGTGCGCGCGGCGCAGCCGCTCCAGCGCCACCGCCATCGACAAGCCGCGCGGAATGCGCACCAGCCGCGTGCCCGTCCCATCGTCTGAGGCTTCAGCGCGGAACCCCCGCGTCGCGGCGGCGCGAGCCACGGCCGTTGCGGCAGCGAACTTGACGACAATCTCGTCAGCCACGTAGCCGCGCGCGCCGCTGGCCAGGGCGGGATGCGCGGTTGCGCAGCCGGTGGCGAGCGCCGCGCACAGGGCGAGCGCCAGCCTAGCGCGGCTGGGGGAGGTGGGGAGGCTGAGGCGGTGGGTCATGGCTTTGGGTAATCATGGACGAGGCGTGCGGTGCGCGCAGGGGCGAGAGCACTGTCGCAGACGCCGCACGCGTTCCCGATGAGCGAGCCCTTCCTCCCACACGACGAGCACTTCATGCGCCTCGCCATGCGCGAGGCCGAGCGTGCGCTGGAACATCACGACGTGCCCATCGGCGCGGTGCTCGTGCGCGACGGCGAGATGGTCGCGGCGGGCCACAACGAGCGCGAGCTGCGCCAGGACCCCACCGCGCACGCCGAGATCCTCGCGCTGCGCGACGCGGCCCTCGCCGCGGGCAGCTGGCGGGTGCTCGACGCGGCGCTGTACGTCACGCTCGAGCCGTGCTCCATGTGCGCCGGCGCGATCGTGCTCGCGCGCGTGCCGCGCGTGGTGTTCGGCGCGTCGGATCCCAAGGCGGGGGCGTGCGGGAGCGTGCTCGACGTGCTCGGCGAGCCGCGGCTGAATCATCGCCCCGAGGTCGTCGGCGGGCTGCTCGCGGGCGAGTGCGGGGAGATGATCAGCGGGTTCTTCGCCGCGCGGCGGTAGGGGCGGGACTCGGTGCGTCTCGCGCCGCTCGGCGCCAGGATCATCTAGCCTTTGCAGCGTCGCCCTGGAGGGGTGGCAGAGCGGTTGAATGCGGCGGTCTCGAAAACCGTTGTGCGTCTTATTGGCGTACCGGGAGTTCGAATCTCCCCCCCTCCGTTTTTAGCTGGTGCGTGGTCGTGGTTCGAAATCTCGTCAGTGACAGCCCGGATGGTGCTGTACCGGGTGCTACACTCACTGGATGCCCACTCGCCATCCGCGTCACTCGATCACCGAGACGCCCCCTGTGCGTGACGCGCTTGATTCTCTACGTCGCCGAGGGGAGCGTGTGAGGCTTGACGACCTGGTGATCCGGGGCGCTCGTGATCGGCTGAAGGAGCTTGAAGTTGGGCGAGGAGAAGAGGCTGAGAAGGCCGAGCTTCGTCGTGAGCTGATCGAGCAGCTGCGTACTGGAGACGGCCTCGACGTAGATGCCGCCTATGAGGTCGGCGAGCACGGCTGGATGCATTGACCGGCTACGGCAGGCCAGTGCTCTTCGACAACTCGGTGTGGGCTCGGCTGCTCGACGGACGCCTCGCCGGTCCCGCGCGTGAGATCTTCGAGGCGGCGCTCGTAGCCAACGAACTGTGGACGTGTCCGCCCACGCTGCTGGAGATGCGCTACAGCGCTCGTGACAGCGACGGGTTCGCGATCACCGCCAAGCGACTCGATGCGCTCCCTCACGCGCCTCTGACTGCGGAGGCCGCCGCGACCGCTCTCACAGCTCAGGCAGAGCTCGCCGCGAAGCCCGGAATCTCACACCGCGTGAAGCCGGTAGATCTGCTGATCGCCTCAATTGCCACAGCAGAGGATCTTGGGGTGCTGCACTACGACCACGACTACGACGTCATCTCGGAGCACACTTCGCTGTCGTTTCCCAGCGTGTGGGTAGTGCCTCGCGGCAACATCGGCTGACCACGCGACTTCCAGTCGATCTAAGCCGACAGATCGTCGGGACCGTGCCGAGGACTATAAGCCTAGGACAACCCCGGTTCGCGAGTTTTTTCGAAATGGTTGCGGCGCTCAAGGCGATTGCGTCGAGTGCTACCTCGCCTCGCTTCTTGAGCCACCGTCGCACGGCGTCGATTATCGCACGGCCTGGTGGCACTCGTCACGGTGGTCCTGACCCGCAAGCGTTTGCATGCAGATCGCGGGACGTGCATCAGGCTAGATCGGGCGCTCGTCGCTCGTCGCTAGTTGGTCCTGGCCCATATCGCTCTTCATGGAGCTGCCGGATCAGCTGCCACGGAGATTTCGAGCGTCTTCCCGACCCCCCCCGTCCGCCTCTTTTGGTGCACGCCTTTGCGTGACGGCAGGTCGAGCACGAGCAGGCGAGGTGACTTCGGGGACGAAGCGACCGCGATCTCGCCTGGCTACGAGACCTTGGTCGTCCGGTCTGCGGCGGAAGTAGACCTTGGTCGTCCGGTCTGCGGCGGAAGTTCCGTCACCTCCGGTTTCTACGCTCTGTCGTTAGACGTCTAGCGTTGGGTTGCGTATCCGCCTGGCTGGATGTACCATAGACTTGTAACGAAAGGCACAAGGATGGAACGGCAGCCGAAGATTGACGTGCCTGTGGAGTTCGAGGCAGATTTCGCCCGCCCGCCCCACGAAGGTGGCGACCTTGAGGATCAATTTGGCGGGCCTGAGCGCGACCTCTACCCGCGCGAGCGGTTCCGCGCGGCTTTGAACGGCGACATGTCGCCCGAGGAGTACGTAGCCGACCTCCGGGCGTTCGTAGAAGCACGTCGGGAACTCGACCGCCATCGGGCTCTTTCATAGAGCAAGCAGGGGAAGCTGGCAACGCAGCCGCTCGCTATGGCGACTGGTAGGATGCGTTCGGATTGTTGGCCTTTGGAGGGTGGGAGATCCGTTGAAGAAGCTATGGCAAAGCCTATGCCGCCTCAGGCCCGCGCTGCGCGCGGTGTTCACTCTTGCCAACACTGTGCTCGCGCTGGCTGCAGCTCTGCTCGTCGCGCTAGCGATCTCGGTCGAGAAAACCGTTGAGTCACAGCTAGACCTCGAAGAACGTCTACGGATGTGGGTTGCCATCGTCATCGGTGTCGTCGCGCTCGGAACGGGCATCGTCTTGGGTGTAGTTATTGCGCGACGCGCTAAACGAGACACCCTGCGAGCAGAGGAAGCAGAGAAGGACGTAACGGAGCTTGAAAAGGAGAAACTAGAGGAACAGCTGCAGGCGCTGGAAGCTGACAACCAAGCTAAAACGCGTACGAGCACCTACCTGGCGCACTTCCAGCGTGTTCTTGACGAAGTGCTGCGGGGTGAGCTGACCCTCGCTGGCTTTCCTCGGGTAAAGGAGCAGCGGCTTCAGGCAGCATTCTGCGAGCTGCCGAGCAAACAGCTTGAGGACGAAACAGGCCATAAGATTGCCCTCTCTATCTGGGTCGAGTCGAGAAGCAAACTTCGCCGGGGAAAGTTCGACGTCGTTTTTGCTGCCAACCACGAGCACGGAGAAGTCGGTGAGTTCGACGTCAAAGTACGAGGAAGCTACCTCCGACAGGCGCTAGAACATCTCAAGGAGCATCCCGAAGCGTCCCGCCTTCACAAGTTGGACAACCTGGATGGCAACTCGCCCTTGGGGGACGACATAGAGGTGTTTCGCGCGAACGGATACCGGAGCGTGCGCGCGGTAGCGGCGGATCTCGGCGGCAAGCCGATTCGCCTCGTTGCGCTCTGTAAGGAGCCCCACGCGTTCGGCGAGTTGGAGGACAAGTACCTCTTGCTCTTGTGGTGTGCGTTGGAAGTCGCCGCCCGCCTCGCCGTCGCGTCACCAATGCCTGCACTCGCCTTGCCCCGCAACGAATCACGCAGATCAAGACAGGTGTTGACCCGAGTAGACGAGAGCTAGCGAGCGCTAGAGGTGCCACACTCGGACAGCGAGGATGCGGCGGACGCTGGAGAAGATGGCCGTACGAGATTGACGGGAAGCGAAGCGACATCGTCCGCTTGCTCATCAGGGCGCAGATCGCGCGGCCTGGCGGCGGCGAAGCGCTTGGAGTGCAGTTCACTCATGCGCTGCCAGACGGTGGCCTGTTTCGAGAGTCGTCCCGTTAGCCCCGTCCGCTCTCTTCGTGAGGCGTGTTTGGCTTTGCGACGCCAAAATCACTCAGCGCGATTGGACATGGCAGCTTGTGCCTTCTGCGAACCCCGGTGAGGCTGCGGGTCTCGTCGGCTTGTAGGCATTCATATGCCGCACATGATCGATCGACTGCTGCGATGACAGCACTGACGTCACGTGGCAGACCATCGCCGACTTTCGCGATCTGGACCCCGAACCCCTCATGGCGCTCGAAATCGCTAGCCTCGGCTCGGTTGTAGGCAATAACGGCCGGGACGTCGGGATTTTCGAGGATGTATTGCAGGGCAGCCGCGGCCTCCACTCCCTGCATGATCGCCTCGCCATCGTAGGGAACGACGACCATACTGCAGCCGTCCAACGCGGACAGGAGGCTGGCATGCAGCATGCCATGAAGACGACGGTCGGCCTTCGTCCAGGGAGGAGCCACAGCGTTGCATCCCGGCTCGTACACATCAAACCCAGCTTCCAGCAGCCCTTGTGCGATCCAGGCCGCCATCCCGTTTGCGATGCCTGCGGGCCAGTCGCCATTTGCCGGCCCGGCCACTACGACCAACCCGCGGCGCACTGCTCGATTTGCATGCTCGAACCACGCGTCGAGCTCTGAGATGGGGAGCGTGAATGCGTCTGCGGCCAGATTTGAAACGACCTCTCTCTCGAACCGCGCGCGGAGTTGCGGTCGCGGCAGGAACCCGAGATAGTCGGCCAGGATGGAGGTTGCGCCCTCCTGTGGGCCTGACCCGCCATAGCCCCACCCCGCTTCCGGCGCGGCCAAGCCAAAGACCGGGATCGGCTGGCGGCCGCTTTCCAGGACAAGCTCGACTCGCGCCGAGCGGTCCGTGCTGACCCCAACATAAGCGCCGTCGGTGGAGCGTCGCCGAGGGGCGAATCGCGCTCGCCACATTCGCGCGCGTCGGTTTGGCTCTTCCTCACAACTCGGGTCGAACCCGCAGTATTCCCCGTACGGGGAAGGCCCGTGGGTAGGGCATGCAAGCCCTGTCTCGATTAGCAGGTCGAGTAGTCGCTTGGCTGGCTGTCCGCTCACAGCTTCTGCCAGCGCCTTCGTGTAGAACCCGTAAGGGAACATAAGGACGGGCCGGCCTGTTAGCGCCTCAACCGCCGCGAGATCGACGGGACTGAAGCACGCAAGGGCTACTTTGGAGCTCTCGAACGCTTTCGACGAAGGCCGCAGCCTGCATCCATCGAGCTCGAATGTCACCTCGCGGAAACGAGGTTCGCCGCTGAGCGGACTTCTTGGGGTATAGGCGATCATCGTGAACTCCCCTCCTGGAGGGATCACGGTCTCGGCTACCTCTCTGGCCACCGAGGCGGCGTTGGCGATCGGACACAGACCGCCACTAAGTTGACCCACGACCACAACATCGACATCATTGTGGACGTAGTGGCGCGCGTGGCAAGCGAGGCTACTTGGCTGGTCCGACAGCTCCAGGATGAGGTCGTGGTCGGGTAGATCCGAGTCGCTCCTGACATATCTGCGCTCCGCAGAGTCCACAGAGATCACCGGGCCCTCGAGACGAAAACCAAGCGGTCATGCCAATCTTGTGGGTCACGCCGCATCTCGAACGTGCCATCCAGCGCGCGCACGATTGCGCCAAACTCGTGGTGGCGGATGCCCACCACCACCGCGCAGCCGTGGTGAGACTTCCCGGTCTCCAACCATTCGTGACATATGCGTGGGAAGTCCGCGACGTCAAATGTCACCATGATGCGCTGTTGGACCTTGGCGAGCTCCATCAGCTCCTCGTCTGGACAGCCGTCGAGGTCGCGCTCCTCGGCAATCGCAAGCACGTCGTGCCCGTGTGCTCTCAGAGCTGCACCGATCCGACGGCCCGACACGTGCGCATCAAGTAGCAGACGCAACTGATCGCTTAGTCGAGCTGGATCGGGATGATGTCGGCGTGCGGATACTCCGCGCGGAGCTCCGTCAGCGGTCGCCGGTTCAGTGCGATGAAGTCGTCGATCTCCTGCGGAAAGCGTTTGTAGTAGCTGAGCGCGGTCCGCAGCTCGCGTTTGCTGATGTCGGTCTCCGTGACTACCCGATCGAGACTCTCGCTGAAGTCCTTGTGCGCCTCAATCACCTGCCACACGTCTAGGCTCGTGCCAATCAACCAGGCGCGGCGATTGTAGTCAGCGCCGCGAAACGCAATCCCGGGAACCGTCCGAGCCTTCAGTGCCTCCTCTGCCAGCGCCTCCACTACGCTGCCCTTGCTGCGCTTCGTGCGCTTGGCCTCTGCTGTGACGAGACGATCGGTCTCGTCTGAGAGGCGCAAGCTGAATGGCGCTGACTTGGCCATGCCTACGATTGTAGTCGATGTATTACGCGGTACCGCACATTGCCGGCGATCCATGCGATGTCTCAGGGCGGCGCTGGCGATGATCTCCATGCGAGCGCGCGCTGGCAGCCAGCGTCGTCGCCGAGCGTACCGTCCCAAGCGCTGACCATGATGATGTCGTTGCCCCGGATCAGCGTCTTCTACGGCATCGTGATCACGATGTACTTCTACGATCACGAGCCGCCTCATTTCCATGCTCAGTACGCCGAGCATCATGCGGTGATCGCGATCGAGACTGGCGCGGTCTTCGTTGGGGAGCTGCCGAGTCGTGCGCTCAAGCTCGTGAGCGAGTGGGCGACGCTGCATCGTGGGGAGCTTGAGGCGAACTGGGGTCGGGCGAAGGACGGTGGCGCTCCTGAGCCGATCGATCCGCTGCCGTAGGATGGGATCGTGGACTTCGTGAGGGTCACGTCTGTCGAGGTACTCCGCCACTATCGATTGCGGCTCGGCTTCAGCGATGACAGTTCGCGCGATCTCGATCTCACGGGGGAGCTGCACGGTCCTGTGTTCGCGCCTCTTGACGACCCAGGCTTCTTCGCGGAGGTTCGTGTGGATGATGAGCTGGGGACGGTCGTGTGGCCCAACGGCGCCGACCTAGATCCGCTTGTCTTGCACGGCGACTTCGAGCCGGCCTCGCGCTTGACGCATCGCTAGAGCCGAGGCTCGAGACCAAAGCGTTCCCGATGAAGCTGTCGTATCAGCGGCCACGGAGATTTCGAGAGTCTTCCCGCCATCCCCGTTTTCAAGAGGTGCGAGGTCGTTGTTCGAACTCGGCAGGGTTCCTCGGGCTTCGTCGGATCAGCGCGTGTCGGTTTGCGCGGTCAGCGCGGGCGGTAGGCATCGGCGCGATGCGCGACGGCGAGGATCTTGATCGAGCGAGTCGCGTCATCAATGCGATAGATGATGCGGTAGGGCCCGCGGCGTGCAGAGTGGCAACCCTCGAGCTCGAAACGCAGAGGCTTACCGAGACGTTGGGGGTTGGTTGCGATTGCGGCGAGCGCCTCTATGACTGCTGCCGCGACGGAGATGGGCAGGCGGTCGATTTGGCGACGCGCGGGTGGCATCACCAGCACATCCCATGGCGTTTCGCTCACGCTGCTGCGTTGCGGCGGTTCTCGAGTCCAGCGCGAAGTTCGCCGAGTGTGGTGGCCTTCGCTCCGTCCGCGAGTGCTTGCTCGCTCTCGTGAATCTGCGCCATGATCGCCGGGTCGGACAGGATCGAGAGGGTTTCCTCGAGGCCCTCCAGGTCGTCGTGGCTGATCAAAACTGCGGCGGGCTTGCCGTTGCGGGTGAGCACCACACGGTCGTGCTGATCCTCCACGCGATCCACCAGTTCAGAGAGGTGGGCCTTCACGGAAGAGAGGGGCAAAGTCTCGGACATGACCACTATTCTAGTCATCTTCGGGGTGGTTGTCAACGGTGCCTTGAACCAAATCGCTCCTCATGTACGTCGGATCAGAGGGCACGGAGATCTCGAGTACGCGCGCCGGTGGTGAGGAGCAGGGTGGAGGCAGCGCTCATAATGGAAGGCGCAGGCCACGAGTATCCCTTGACGACGCAAACGATTGTCGCGGCGGCCATCGCGAGTGTCACGACCGCTCGGAGGGCCAGGTCGGCATATCGTTCGGTGAGTTCCGCCGTCAGAAGCTTACGCTCCATCTCGTCTCGCCGATGGCTATCTGTAGGTGCCGCCATCGGCTCCTTGTCCGTCACCCGACGAATTCAGGTCGACTAGGCGCGCACGGCATGTCGCTGACCATATAGCGTCAACGACTAGGCGTCAACCCGATATCCTGTACCCTATGGACTTTGTCGCACGTTGCGGGGCATGCTCGGGCTGATGTCTCGGTCGTCCGAGCCCGATCAGGTCCTCGCAAACGTTCTTCGTCGTATGCGCGAGGAGCGGGACATGTCGCGGGAACATCTTGCCTTCGACGCTGGGATCACGGCTGGCTCCTTGGCCCGTATAGAGCTATCTAAATCGGTCCCTGGCTGGGATACCGTGCGCTGCATCATCAGATCGCTGGACGTCTCGCTCGAGGAGCTGGCTATCGAGATTGAAGAGGACGAAGGCACACGGCGACGTTCGCTAGCCAGCGGGTCTGAGGCGAACACGCGCACGCGGCGGCCGCTCGCCGGTGGCCGGTCTCGTTAGGTCCGCTCGTTTGTCCTAAGAGCGCTTGGCTTTGCAGCTGCTCAAATAATCGCTCTCGACCCAAATCTCTCCTCATGGAGCCTTCGGGTCAAGGGCCACGGAGATTTCGAGAGTCTTCCCGCCATCCCCGTTTCAAGACGTGCGAGGTCGTCGTTCGAACTTTGGGCGTCCTGCATGCTGCGGGCTGCTCTCGATTGAGGGCGATGTGCGCGGTAGTGTGCAGCTTGATGGCTCTGCAATCGAGGCGACATGAGGAAGACGTGGAGGGGGAGCGGGTGCGGTGCCTGCGGCTGCGTGCCGATGGGCAGCGGCCACTCGTTGTGAACCTCGAAGAGACGATCTTGCTCGCGCGCAAGCTGTTCGAGTTGCGCGACGCTGCGCTGCGCGCCCGTTGAGCGCGCCGCTCTTTGATGAGCTTCTCGGGCGCCTCGTTCAGGCGGATGTCCGCTTTGTGGTCATCGGTGGCTTGGCGTTGGGTTCTTGGGGGGTTGTGCGTGGGACGAAGGACTGCGACATCGTGCCCGATCCAGATCCGGAGAATCTCGAGACGCTCGCCCACGTCGCGGCTGAGCTTGGCGGTCACGTCCAGCTGGGGGAGTCGCTGCTCGGCTCCGAGCGCTCCATTGCGGCGCTGCTGCGTAGCGGCGAGCGAGCGTTGATCTCCACCCAGCTCGGAGATTTGGATGTGGTCCAAGGTCTTGAGGGCGTCTTGCCCTACGCGGAGCTTCGAGCCAGGGCTATCGATGTCGAGATGGCGGATATGACGATTGCGATATGTGCGCTCGATCACTTGAGGACGATGAAGCGGGCTGCCGGGCGTCCGCGTGACCTCGTCGACTTGGAGGACCTCGACGCGGCCCAGCCTGGCGAAGATTGAGCCGATCAGCGACTCAGATCACATACCGCGCCTGCCATCCGGTTGCTCCCTCGCCCAAATCCCCGAGCCGGCCCTGGTCGCCACGGCAGCCCGCTTGTCCTGAAAGCTCCATCGTGGATCCCGCCGGCCGTTCACAGGCTGGAAACCGCTCGATAACAGCACGGCTACCCGACGACGCCGAGGCGTGCTTAGCCTCGCGACGTTGCCCGCGCCGGACGTGCGGACTCATGACCTGAACTCAGACGAAGGGACTGCCGAAGTGTCGAGATTGCACGCTCTACGGAGGTATCGATTCGGTCTTGGGCCATTCCTACTCGGCGCGCTCGCACTCATATTCGCCGCAGCGGTGGCGGCGAGCGCACAGGCAGCGAGCTTCACGCCGGGCGACGTCGTCGTCTATCGCGTGGGCAACGGGTCAACGGCGCTCTCAGGCACGTCCGCTCCGGTGTTCTTCGACGAGTACAGCCCGAGCGGAGCGCTCGTGCAGTCGATCGCTCTGCCGACCAGCCCTAGCGGCTCCAACAAGCCGTTCGTCGCCAGCAGCACGGCTGCCTCGGAGGGGCTGCTGACGCTCTCCGCGAATGATGAATTCCTACTCGCCACCGGCTACGACGCCGCCGCAGGCGTTGCGAAGATCGGCGAAACCACCTCGGCGAGCGTGCCTCGCGGCGTGGCCCGAGTGAGCGCCGCAGGCACGATCGACACGAGCACCGCGCTGACGGACTTCGGCAACGCGAATAACCCCAGGGGCGCAACCAGCAGCGACGGCACCAACATCTGGGTCGGCGGGGCAGGCAAAAGCACCACCGGCGGCGTCCACTACACGACGCTCGGCTCGAGCACATCGACGCTGATGAGCACGACCGACACCAACGCGCGCGCTGTGACGATCGCCGGCGGCCAGCTCTACGCCTCGGCGGACCCGACGAAGGAAGGCAACAGCATCTCCACCGTTGGCAGCGGCCTGCCGACGAGCGGGGGGCAGGCGACGACGAACCTGCCGTTTGCGAGCGCACCGAGCGAGCCGTACGCGTTCAGCTTCGTCACGCTCGGGCTGGGCAGCGCGCCAGACACGCTGTACCTCGCCGACAACAGCGCCGGCGCCGTCGTCAAGTACGGCTCGAGCGGCGGAAAATGGACCAAAGAGGGCTCGGTCGCCGTCACCGCCGTGACGGGCGTCACGGCCGACGACGTCAATGGCACGGTGACGATCTTCGCCACCACGAGCGGCTCCTCCGGCGAAGGCGGTGTGCTTTACAAGATCACCGACGCGAGCGGGATCGGCGGCACGCTCGCGGGCTCAGCCAGCCAGATCGCCGTTGCCCCGGCAAACGAGGCGTTCCGCGGCGTCGCCTTCACGCCCGGCACGACGTTCGGCTCCGGCGGAGGCACGCCACCACCGCCATCGCCCGTGATCACACCCGCTAGCACGAGCCTGCCCGCCGCGCTCGGCGACCCCACGAACGCGACGCTGGCGATCACGCTCGAAGACTCCTCCACGCCAGCCAGCGAACTGACGCTAACCGGCAGCTCCTCCAACACCAGCGTCGCGTCGTCGGTGACCGTCAGCGGCAGTGGCGCGCAGCGAACGCTTACCGTCACTCCGGGGGCTGTGGGGCACTCGACCATCACCCTGACCGCCGAAGCGCCCGACGGCGGCAAGGCGAGCACGACGGTCGACTACGGCGTCTCCGCCAACCAGGGCGACGCCAGCGATCGCTACTACGCGGGCGCCGGCAACGCCTCCACCGCTATCGACGTGGGCGGCGGCTACATGGTCGTGGCCGACGACGAGAGCAACGTGCTGCGCCTCTACCACGAGCGCAACTCCGGCGAGCCCGTGAAGACGTTCGACTTTACCAACGTGCTCCCGCCGGGCACCGCCGAAATCGACATCGAGGCCTCGGCCCGCGCCGGCAACACGCTCTACTGGATGGGCTCGCTGTCGAACAAGAAGAGCGGCAAAGCGGCACCCGAGCACGACATCGTGTTCGCCGCCACGCTGTCCGGCTCTGGCGCGTCCGCCGAACTGAGCTACCTGGGCAGCTACACGCACCTGCGCGAGGACATGATCGCTTGGGACG
Source organism: uncultured Solirubrobacteraceae bacterium (assembly GCA_963813055.1). Classification (GTDB taxonomy): domain Bacteria; phylum Actinomycetota; class Thermoleophilia; order Solirubrobacterales; family Solirubrobacteraceae; genus Palsa-744. The sequence continues at coordinate 160,664 of CAWEXM010000001.1, read as the reverse complement.
AAGCCAACGGCGACCCGCTCGGACTGGCCGGCTCGACCGCCGCGGGCGTGCCCTCCAACGAAGCCGCCGGCTTCAACGCCGAGGGTCTGGAGTTCGTGGCGGGCTCGAGCGAAGCGGCCTACGTAGCGTTCCGCGCGCCGCTGGAGCCGCCGAACAACCGCAAAGCAGCGCCGCTGATCCCCGTGACGAACTTCGCCTCGCTCGTCACCCACGGCAATCCCGGCAGCGCGCAGGCGACGTTCGGCGCGCCGCTTCAGTGGAACCTCGGCGGCCTCGGCCTGCGCGAGCTGAGGCGTAACGCGGACGGCGAATTCCTCGCGATCGCCGGCACCTCCGACGACTCCAACTCGCAGTTCGGCCTGTACCAGTGGGACGGCAACCCAGCCCACCAGCCCGCGCTGGCGAACAACTCGCTGTCGTCGATCGACGAAGGCGCCTGGGAGGACATCGTCTCCGTGCCCGACCCGCTCGTCAGCGGCGCGACCGTCGAACTGCTCGAGGACAATGGCGACAGCGTGTGGTATGGCGACGGGCTGACCTCGAAGAGCGGCCTGCCGTCGGCGCTGCAGAAGGACCTCGGGCGCGTGTTCACGCTGTCGCTGGCCGCGATCGCGCCGGGCTCACCGGGCACGCCGCAGCTGACGAGCGGCTCGACGCCCAACGACACCGGCGTGTTCACGCTCGGCTGGGCCGCGGCGCCGCCGGCGCCGGGACTCACGTACACGTTGCAGCACCAGCCCGCCGCCAGCGGCGGCTGGAGCGACTTGGCCAGCGGCCTGACCAGTGCCGAATACGCCTTCACCGCGGGCTCTCCCGAGGCCGAAGGCACCTGGGCCTACCGTGTGATCGCCGTCAGCGAAGGGCTGCAGAGCGAACCCTCCGCGGGCTCCCAGGCGGTGAAGGTCGACAAGACCGCCCCCGGAGTCCCCTCGGTCGCGCCGGATCGCGCGCCGGACTACGCCGGTGGCGGTGGCTGGTACAGGGACACAGTCACGGTGAGCTTCGCCGACAACGGCGACCCTGCGCTCACCGACGGCAGCTCCGGCTCCGGGGTGGACCCCGCGAGCATCTCGGCCCCGTCGGCGTTCAACACCGACGGCAGCCATCAGGCGAGCGGCGCGGTCTCTGACTTCGCCGGCAACAGCTCACCGACGGCGAGCCTGACGGTGCAGGTCGACGCGTCGGCGCCGACGCTTGAAGTCGAGCTGCCCGGCCACGGCCAACCTGGGCCAGACGGGTGTCGTGGCCACGATAAGCGCATCCGACGGGCAGTCCGGGCTTGTCAGCGACCCGAGCGGCAGCGCGCCGATCGACACGAGCAAACCGGGCGCGCAGACGGTCACGCGCACGGCGGTCGACCAGGTCGGGCACGAAACCACCAGCTCCTGTACCACGCAGGTCGTCTCGAGTCAGGTGATAACGGGCACCATCAAGGTCAAGCTCGTGGTCAAATCGGGCCAGTCTGTCGAACTGGCTTCGACGGCAAAAGTCAACGGCGTGGAAGTGCAGTCCGGCGGCTCGCTCGAGGTCAACGGGGCCACCACCAAGGCGATCAGGTCGAGTGGCGCCGGCGTGATCCGCATCTGCGGCGCTACCGTCAACGGCGCCGTCAAGATCCTCGGCTCGACCGGACAGGTCGTGCTGGGCAACCCCAGTGCATCCTGCGGCGGCAGCAAATTCGCCAATGGAGGCGCGCTTCAGGGCAACGTAGGTGGGCAGAAGGTGATCGGCAACACCTTCGCAGGCAGGCTGCTGGTGAGCGGCGGCTCAGGTGGGACGGTCGTGACGGGCAACACGATCGGCAAGGCCCTCACCGTGACCGGCAACTCGGGCGAAGTCACCGACTCGCCCAACGCAGTTGCTGGGAAGAGCAAAGTCCAGTAGCGATGAGCGCCGCTTAGCCGTCAGCCCCCTCCGCGCCCCATCCCCCGTCGCATCCTGTGCACCCGCCGCATCTCCTGCACAGCCTCGTCATGCCCGCCCAAAGCGCTGGAGGGCCCGTCGCCCAACAGCTCCACGTCGAGGCGCTTGCGCACCAGCTCGCCCGCGATCGCGTCCACCCGCTGCGCCCCTGCGCCCGGGCGCGAGCTGACGGCGCGATCGAGTCGGTGCCCGCGGAACAGCAGCCCCACGCCGTCGTCCAGCGCCCAGCCGCCCGGCAGCGTCCCGTCGCGCACGCCCGCGAGCCACACGGGCAGGCGCTCGGGCTCGCCGTCGGCGTGCACCGTGAGCGACCCCGCGAGCAGCCCAAGCCCGTCGAGCGCTTCTGGCGGCCCGCTCGAGCGCGTGACGCCCGCGTGAAACCAGCACATCGCGCCCGCGCTGAGGCCCGCGAGCACGGTGCCGGAGCGCCATGCCTCCACGAGCAGCTCGTCGAGACCGTGAGCGCGCCAGATGGCGAGCAGGTTGCGCATCGAGCCGCCGCCCACGTACAGGATGTCCTGCTCGAGCACGATCTGCTCCAGCGAGCGCGTGGACTCGCGCAGGCGAAACAGCGACAGGTGCTCGGGGATGCAGCTGCGGTCGGTGAAGCGCGCCTTGAACGCGTTGATCTGCGCGGTGGTGTCGCCCGAGGCGGTCGGCAGGAACAGGATCCGCGGCACGGTCGGCCGCGCGAGCGACAGCACGTAGTCGTCGAGCAGCGGGTTGCTCGGCTCCATGGTGAACCCGCCGCCGCCCATGGCGAAGATCACCCGCGAGTCGATCGGGGCCGCGGGCAGCTCGCTCACGCGGCTACCCACTCCGTACACGGCAGCTCCAGGCGCGCGGTGGGCGCGCCGAGATAGGAGACCTCGAGTGGCGTCTCCGCGACGCCCTCGCCATTCGCCTCCACGTGGTAGGCGCATCCGTCGGCGCGCGAGCTGACGGCGCGCTCGAGCAGCGTGCCGTGGAAGTGCAGCGCCACGCCGTCCTCCACCGCGAACCCCGAGCGCATGCCGTCGGCGACCGCGCGGTGGTACTCCGCGCGCCGCGCGGGCTCGGCGTCGTAGTGCACGCAGTTGGAGTACGGCAACAGGCCCAGCCCGCGCACCGGCCGCGGGTCGCCGTGGAAGGCGCTGAGCGCCTGCTCGAACCAGCACAGCGACCCAGCGGATGGCCCGCACAGCACGATGCCGCGCCGCCACGCCTTGCGCAGGATCGCGTCGAGGCCGTGCGCGCGCCACGCGCCGAGCATGCTGAGCACGTTGCCGCCTCCCACGTAGATCAGATCCTGCGACAGCAGGTGGCTCGAGAGGTCGTCCTCCACGCCGCCCGTGCCCTGGTCGCGGCGAAACAGCGACACGTGGCTCGCCTCGCAGCCGGGGGAGAAGCGCCGGTAGAAGCGCACCACGTAGTGGTCCGCGTCGCCCGAGGCGGTCGGCAGGAAGCACACGCGCGGGCGCGCCTTGCGCAACAGCGACAGCACGTAGTCGTCGAGCAGCGAGCTGTCTTTCTCCATCGAGAAGCCGCCGCCGCCGAGCGCGACGATCTGGGGTGGGAGTCGTGTCGGCATACCCCGTGAGGCTCGCGCCGCAGCGCCCGCGGGGCTATGGACGACGGTCCGACATTCGCGCACGCGCCGATCGACATCCGCACATACATAGAGTGTGGGCATGACCGGCGATCACGATCACGCGGCGATCTCGCTGCACGGGGTGCGCAAGCGCTTCGGCGAGATCGTGGCCGTCGACGGGCTCGACCTGGACGTGCCGCCGGGCGTGTGCTTCGGCCTGCTGGGGCCCAACGGCGCGGGCAAGTCCACCACGATGCGGATGTTGACGGCGCAGACGCTCGCCGACGAGGGCTCCATCTCGGTGCTCGGATACGAGCTGCCGCGCGAATCGAAGCAGTCGCGCTTGGAGATGGGCGTGGTGCCGCAGCTGGACAACCTAGACCAGGAGCTCACGTGTAGGCAGATCCTGATGGTGTTCGCGCGTCTGTATCGCGTCCCCCGCGGCGAGCGCGACGCGGCGGTCACGCGGGCGCTGGAGATAGCGAACCTGGTGCCGCGCGCGGACACGATCGTGCGCGAGCTCTCCGGCGGGATGCGCAGGCGCCTGCTGGTGGCGCGCGGGCTGATCCACCGCCCGCGCCTGGTGCTGCTGGACGAGCCCACGGTGGGTCTGGACCCGCAGATCCGCCAGGAGTTGTGGACGCTGATCGACGGGTTGCGCGCGGACGGCGTGACGGTGCTGATGAGCACGCACTACATCGAGGAGGCGGAGCGCCTGGCGGACACCGTGGCGGTGATGTCCGCGGGGCGGATCATCGCGCAGGGCACGCCCGCGGAGTTGGTGCGCGAGCACGCGGGCGAGCAGGTGCTCGAGGTGTACGGCCCGGCGGAGCACCTCGCGCAGGTGGGCGAGTTGGCGGCGAGGCACGGCTGGTCGAGCAGGCGCAGCGGGCCGGCGGTGGCGATCATGCGCGCGGAGACGCTCGACGGGCTGGCGCCGGAGGGCGTGCGCCGCCCGGCGAACCTGGAGGATGCGTTCGTGACGCTGACGGGAGAGGAGATCGAGTGAGCGCGCACGCGCAGGCATCGACGCAGTCGGGGCCGTCGGGCCAGCCGCTGGCGGACGGCGCCCGGCGCGTGGGTCGCCTGGAACCGGCGGCGCTCGCGGGCGTGATGAGCCGCGACGTGGCGATCTTCGGGCGCTACTGGAAGGCGACGACGTTCTCCTCGGTGGTGCAGCCGACGATCTACCTGCTCGCGTTCGGCCTCGGTTTCGGCACGCTGGTGAAAACGATCGGGCACGTGAAGACGGTGCAGTACGTCGGCACGGGCACGGTCGCCACGGCGGTGCTGTTCTCCTCGGCGTTCCCGGGCATGTTCAACACGTTCATCCGCTGGCAGTTCCAGCGCACCTACGACGCGATGCTCGCGGCGCCAGTGGACGTGGAGGAGCTGATCACCGCGGAGGTGCTGTGGATCTCGATCCGCGCGGGCGTGTACGGGATGTCGCCGCTGCTGGTGTCGTTCGCGTTCGGGCTGAAGCCCGAACCGGGGATGCTGCTGGTGCCGTTCATCTGCTTCGTCACCGGGTTCGGCTTCGCCGCGTTCGGCGTCACCGTGGCGGCTGTGGCGAAGACGATCGACAACTTCAACTACATAACCAGCGCGGTGCTCACGCCGATGTTCCTTGTCGCGGGCACGTTCTTCCCCGTCTCCTCGCTGCCGGACGGCGTGCGCCAGGTCGCGCAGGTGAACCCGCTGTTCCACTGCGTGCAGCTCGTGCGCGACGCGTCGCTCGGCGGGCTGAACTCGGCGGACTTCGGCCACGCGGCGGTGCTGGTGGCGTTCGCGCTGCTGATGTGGCGCCTGGCCATATCGCAGCTGGGCAAACGCCTCATCGACTAAGGGCCGGCCCGCTGGATCGCGCTTATGCGATCTTGAGGTTGCTCACACGCTGCTCCTACAACCCCCGGCGATGCTCCCGGGCATGAGCTGTTCATTTGAGAGGAGTGCTGCCGCCTCGCCGGCCGCCACCGCGCTGCCAGGCGCCGTACACGAGGACGCGGCCTGGCAGCCGCGATCGAGCGCGCGTGCGCTTGCCGCGCGCGTGCCGCGACCGGAGCTGCTTGCGCTGCTGGCGCTGGCGTCGCTGCTGAACCTGTGGGCGCTGAGCCGCAACGGCTGGGCGAACGAGTACTACAGCGGGGCGGTGCGCTCGATGGCGTCGAGCTGGCACGACTTTCTGTACGTGTCGCTGGACCGCGGCGGCGTGATGACGGTGGACAAGCCGCCGCTGGCGCTGTGGGTGCAGGCGCTGTCGGTGCGCGTGTTCGGCTTCAACTCCTTGAGCATGCTCGTGCCGCAGGCGCTGATGGGCGTGGCGAGCGTGGCGCTGGTATACGACCTGGTGCGCCGTCGCTTCGGCCGCGTGGGCGGCTTCGCGGCCGGCCTGGCGTTGGCGCTGACGCCGATCTCGGTGGCGGTCTCGCGCCACAACAACCCGGACGCGCTGCTGGTGCTGTGCTGCGTGGCGGCGCTGTGGTGCGCGGTGCGCGCGCTCGATGCGAATCGCACCCGCTCGCAGACGCGCTGGCTGGTGGCGGCTGGCGCGTGCGTGGGCCTCGGCTTCGAGACGAAGATGGCGGTCGCGTTCGCGGTCGTGCCGGGCATCGTGGCGGCGTGGCTGTGGATCGCGCCCGCGGGTCGCGGCAGGCTGCACGCGCTGCGCCAGCTGCTGGCGGGCGGCGGTGCGATGGCGCTCGTGGGCGGCGCGTGGCCGGCGCTCGTGGAACTGACTCCCGCGTCGCAGCGGCCGTGGGTCTCTGGCACGAGCGACAACCGCGTGCTGTCGCTGATCTTCGAATACAACGGCCTCGGCCGCGTGGACGGCCAGGCGGGCGGACCGGCGGGCGGCGGCGGCAACATGTTCGGCGGCAAGCCCGGGCCGCTGCGTCTGCTGAACGCGGCGCTCGGAGGGCAGGCGGGCTGGTTGCTGGGCTTCGCGCTCGTGGGCGGCCTGGGCATCCTCGCCTCCAGCCGGCTGCGGCGCGCGGATACGCGCACGGGCTGGCTGCTCGTGGTCGGCGGCGCGTTCCTGACGAGCGCGGTGCTGTTCAGCGGGGCGAGCGGCACCTTCCATCCTTATTACGTGTCGCTGCTCGCGCCGTTCGCCACGGCGCTCGTGGGAGCATCCGCGGCGCAGCTGCTCGGCGGCGCGATCCTGGTGCGTATCGTCGGCCCGCTGGCGGTGGCGGCGGGCGTGGTCGTGGAGCTGATCGTCCGCGGCGACCACCCCGACCAGCTCACGTGGCTGCCTGCGCTGCTGATCGTCGTGGGCTTGCTCGCGGCGGTTGCGCTGCTCGCGTTCAGGACGCGCGCGGTGCGAGCAGCGGCTGTGGGCGGCGCGCTCGCGGCGCTGCTGGTCGCTCCGTCGGTGTGGGCGCTCGACACGCTCGGCCACGCTGCGAACGGCACGTTCCCCGCGGGCGGGCCGGCGTCGGTCGCGGCTGGCGGCGGTGGACCCGGTGGCGGGTTCGGCGGGTTCAGACGTGTCGCTGGTGTGGCTCCGGGCGCGCGCGGCACGGGCTCCCCGTCGCCGCTGTTCGGACCCGGAGGTGGGGCGCCTCCGAGCGCTCCAGGCGCCGCGCCCACGGGTGCCCCTCCAGCTCTGCCGCGCACTGGCGGAGCGTTCCGTGGCTTTGGCGGAGCACCCGGCGCCGGCGGACCCGGCGGCTTCGGCGGCGGGTCGATCAAGCCAGCGCTCCAGTACGTGAAGGCGCACGGCGGCGGCACGATTGCGGTGTCCAGCCAGTCGGGAGCGGCAACGGCGATCGTGGAAGGCAACACGAACGTGGCGGGCATCGGCGGCTTCTCCGGCCGCGAGAGCGACGTGAGCGTGTCGTGGCTCGCACACGAGGTCGCCGCGGGCAAGATTCGCTGGGTGGCGGGAGAACAGAGCCCCAGCGGCGGCGGCTTCGGCAGGCGCCTGCCGGGCGACACGCGCACGGGCTCGAAGAAGGCGATGGCGGCGGTCGAGACTGTCTGCCGAAAGGTGACGCTGCCGGCGAGCACGAGCACGACGACCGCCGGGGCCGCTTTGGCCGGCGCGTTCGGCTCACCCGGCGCGGCGGCGAGCGCTTCGGCGAGCACGCTGTACGACTGCCAGGGCCGCGCGAACGCGCTCGCGCGCGGCTAGCGGGAGAATCAGCGCGTGAGGATCCTGGCGGTGGACGACGACCGTGCGGTGCGCGAAGCGCTGCGCCGCACGCTCACGCTCGCCGGCTACGAGGTCGATCTCGCCGAGGACGGCGAGCAGGCGCTGGAGCGCACGGTGCAGGCGGTGCCGGACGCGGTGGTGCTCGACGTGGGCCTGCCGGGCATCGACGGCCTGGAGGTCTGCAGGCGGTTGCGCCGCCTGGGCAACCGCGTGCCGATCCTGATGCTGACCGCGCGCGACGCGGTGGCCGACCGCATCGACGGCCTGGACGCGGGCGCGGACGACTACATGGTCAAGCCGTTCGACATCGGCGAGCTGAAGGCGCGCCTGCGCGCGCTGCTGCGGCGGGCGAACCCTGAAACGGACACGGAGGCGCTGTCGTTCGCGGAGCTGCGTCTGGACGCGGATCGCCACGGCGCGCAGGTGGGGGAGAGCTTCGTGGAGCTGACGCGCACGGAGTACCAGTTGCTGGAGCTGCTGATGCTGAACCCGCGCAGGGTGCTGTCGCACAGCCTGATCTACGACCGCGTGTGGGGCTATGACTTCGGGCCGACGTCGAACGCGCTGCGCGTGTACGTGGGCTATCTGCGGCGCAAGCTCGAGGGCGCGGGCGCGCGCGATCTGATCCACACGGTGCGCGGCGTGGGCTACGCGCTGCGCGAGCCGTGAGCGCGATAGGGCAGATAGTCGGCCAGCACGACCGCGCCGAGGCCAAGCCGCGACCATGCGTATGGGTGGGCCGGCCGTGACGCTGCGCACGCGCATCGCTGCGGTGGCGAGCCTGTCGGTGGCGCTGGCGGTGATCGCGGCGGCGATCGGGCTGTATGTGGCGGTGCGCTCGGACCTGCGCGGAGAACTCGACAGCGCGCTGCGCGCGAGAGCGCGCGTGTTCGCGCAGTTCCCGACGCGTTCGCCCGGCGGCGGAGGCCCGGACGGCGAGCCGCCGGACGGCGGCCGTCGGGCGCCGGATGGCGGGCGCGCTTTCCCGGGCAACGTGCAGCCGGCGCCGTTTGGGGCGGCGTCGGGCTACGTGCAGTTCATCTCGCCGAGCGGCAGCGTGTTCGTGCCCGGCGGCCAGGGGGCCTCGCCTACGCGGATCGCGCTGAGCGCGTCGGATCGCGCGCTCGCGCGCACCGGCAGCGGCTCGAGCCTGACGGACAGATCGGTGAAAGGGACGCATCTGCGTGTGCTGACCACGGGCACCGGCTCGGGTGGCGCGGTGATGATCGCGCGTCCGCTGACGGAGGTGGAACACGAGCTGAGCCGGCTGCTGCTGATCCTCGCGCTGATCGGCGCGGGCGGGATCGTGCTGGCGGCGCTGCTGGGGACGCTCGTGGCGCGCACGGCGCTCGCGCCGATCGCGCTGTTCACGCGCGACACCGAGACGCTGACGGGCAATCTCGACCTGTCCAGGCGCGTGGAGGTGCGCGGCCGCGACGAGCTGGCGCGCCTGGCGGAGAGCTTCAACGGCACGCTCGACGCGCTCGAGCGCTCCGTAGGCGCGCAGCGCCAGCTGATAGCGGACGCGAGCCACGAGCTGCGCACGCCGATTTCCTCGCTGCGCGCGAACGTCCAGATCCTCGGCGAAGCGGAGCGGTTGGGGGCGCAGGAGCAGGAGAGCCTGCGCGCGGACATCGTGGCGGAGCTGGACGAGCTGACGGCGTTGGTGGGCGACGTGGTGGAGCTGGCGCGGGGCGCCGTACCGGAGAGCGAGGCCGAAGACGTGCGGCTGGATGAGCTGGTGGAGGGCGCGGTGCAGGCGGCGCGCAGGCGCAGCGAGCTGCGCTTCGAGTTGCAGCTGGAGCCGACGCTCGTGCGCGGGCAGGCCGACCGGATCGCGCGTGCGGTGTCGAATCTGCTCGACAACGCGCGCAAGTGGAGCCCCGCCGACGGGACTGTGGAGGTGCGGCTGGTGGATGGCGTGCTGAGCGTGCGCGACCACGGGCCGGGCTTCGCGCCGGAGGATCTGCCGCTGGTGTTCGACCGTTTCTACCGCGCCAAGGACGCGCGCGGGCTTCCGGGCTCAGGGCTGGGCCTGGCGATCGTGCGCCAGGCTGCGGAGGCGTGCGGAGGCTTCGCCGAAGCCCAGAACGCCCCTGGCGGGGGGGCGCTGCTGCGCGTCGGCTTCGGCCCCGCCACTGCGCTGGCCAATCAGCCAGCTTGAAAAAGTTCGACCAGCTGGCTTGCATCTGAGTAAAGAGGCGTATGCTGGAGACACGAACGCGAATCTAATCGCGAGCGGGCCGCAACTTTGGGGATTCGGAGGAGTCACAAGGGGTAGTGCTCAGGTGTTTCTTGGTCTAACTGGAGGTTTGGGAATGGGGTCTCGGGTTCGTTTCTCGCTGCTCGCGCTGCTGGTGGGCGCGCTTGTCGGAGTCTCCGCACCGGCTGCCATGGCGGCGGTGGAAATCGAAAAATTCGTCGCCGTCAACTGCGCCGAAGGGCATGAAGGCTGCGGCGAGGAAACCTTCGGTTCGTTCTCGATACCCAAGGAACCGAGCCAAGAAGAAGCGGAAGAATCGAGCTACACCCAGGCCGCCGGGCACGTGCCCTTCGGCGTCACCGATTTCAAGGTGACCACGACGGGAAGCCTCGAAGAAAACAACCAGAAACCCACGGGAGTCGTGACGCACGTCAGGACCGATGTTGCGCCGGGCCTTGCCACGAACCCGTTCGCCACGGAACAGTGCACGATGGCGGAATTCGACGGAGGGAAAGAAGAAGAAGCGCTCCCTGAAACGGGTTTCTACGCGCCGCCGAAATGCGGACCGGAATCAAAGATCGGCGAAAACAAGGTGACCGTCTTCGCCGAAGGCGCGGGTGACATACCGCTCACGGGCAACGTATACAACCTCGTGCAGCCTGAAGGCCTCGCCTCGGACTTCGGCGTGGCGCTCAAACTCCCGATCCCGCTCACCAAAATCTTCCTCCAGAAAGCGTTTGCCGAACACCCCTTGGAATTGCCCGAACCGGAAAAAGCGGCCACGGAAAAATTCCTCGAGGAACAGCAGTACTACGCCCACACGCTGATCGAAGGCAGCGTCGAATGGGGCAAGCAGGCGAACGGCACCAACCAGGGCGACTATCACGACTACTTCGAAATCAACGTTTCTCCGGTACTGGAGCTGATCAGCTCGCGTCTGGTCTTCTATGGCCGCAGCGGCGAAGGCGACTTCGTCACCAACCCGACCAGCTGTCCGGGCAACAACACGACGACGCTGCACGTGACCGAAAAAGAAGGTGCGGTGGCAACGCAGCCGTACACCGCTCTGGTCGGCTTGAACGGCTGCAGCGAAGTGCCGTTCGCGCCGACGTTCTCGCTCGCGCCGGCGACCACCGCGCTCGACCAGCCCGATGGGTTCACTGCCGAAGTTGGCATACCCCACTATTCGGGTGAAGAAGAAATCGACAGCTCGCAGCTGAAAACGGCGGTCATCAAGCTTCCCGAAGGCATGACGCTGAACCCGTCGGCGGCGGCCGAACTGACCGCGTGCTCGCCGGCTGAAGCGAGGATTCACAGCGCGACGCCAGGGGTGGGCTGCGCGAAAAGCTCCGAACTGGGCACCGTGAGCCTAGATGTCCCCACGCTTCCGCCCGGGGCGCTGAAAGGCAGCGTGTATCTCGGCGGCCCCGAAACTGGGCCGATCACCGCGCCTCCCTACACCGTGTATCTCGACGCCGAGTCCGCCAGGTATGGCGTGTCGGTGCGCGTGAAGGGCGAAGTCACGCCCAACGAAACCACGGGCCAGCTGACGACGGTGTTCTCGGAAAACCCCGAACAGCCGTTCACGAACGTGAAGCTGCAGTTCAAGGGCGGCGCGCTCGCGCCGGTCGCCAACCCGCTCGCATGTGGAGCTGCGAAGACGGAAACGACCCTGACGCCGATCGCTAAACCGCTGACGTCCGCGACGATCACGGATGCGTTCACGGTCGACAGCGACGACAACGAAGGCGCGTGTGCGTCACCGACGCCGTTCGCGCCGACGCAGAGCAACGCCACGCAGGCGCCGAACGGCGGAGCGCACACGAACTACACGTTCACGCTGCAGCGCTCCGACGGGCAGCAGTATCTCTCCAAACTCAGCACGGAGCTGCCCGCCGGGTCTCGTGGGCGCGATCCCGACGGTGCCGTTGTGCAGCGAAGCCCAGGCGTCGACCGAAAGCTGCTCGGCGGAAAGCCTGATCGGCACGGTGACGGTCAAGGCGGGCTCGGGGCCGACGCCGTACACGTTCACCGGCTCGGTCTACATGACCGGACCGTACGAGGGGGCGCCGTTCGGGCTGTTCATCTCCGTGCCGGTCGTCGCCGGGCCGTTCAACCTCGGCAACGCGATCACCCGCGCGACGATCAACGTCGACCCGAAGACCGGGCCGCGTGATCGTGGGAGCAACCTGCCGACGATCGTCAGGGCGGCATCCCGATCCGTCTCAGAGCGTTGACCGTCGAAATCAACCGGCCAGGGCTTCCTGTCCAACCCGACGAACTGCGGCGTGCTGGCGACGGAATCGACGCGTGACGGGGCTCGGCAGCCGCAGGCACGAGCGTGAACGCTGTCCAGCCCGTTCCAGGTCGGACAACTGCGCGGCGCTGGCGTTCAAACCGACGTTCAAGGCGACGACCAGCGGCAAGCCTCGAAAGCCAACGGCGCGAGCCTCGAAACGACGATCAACCAGGCCGCCGGGCCAGGCGAACATCAAGTCGGTCGAGCGTGCAGTTGCCGAAGCAGCTGCCCTCGCGCCTGACGACGCTACAGAAAGCGTGCGCTGCAGGCGACGTTCGCAGCCAACCCGGCGAGCTGCCCGGCAGGCTCGATCGTCGGCAGCGCGCGGGCCAACACCCCGACGCTGCCCGAGCAAGCTGACAGGGCACGGCCATCCTCGTCTCGCACGCCGGCGCTGGCGTTCCCCGACCTCGACCTCGTGCTCGACGCGAACGGGGTGCGCGTGATCCTGGTCGGAAACACGAACATCAAAAACGGCATCACCACGACGACGTTCGCCTCCACGCCCGACGTGCCGGTGACGAGCGTCACGGTGAACCTGCCGCATCGGGCCGCACTCGGCGCTCGCCGCGTTCGGCGACCTGTGCGCCAAGCCGCTGGTCATGCCGACGACGATCGTCGGCGCAGAACGGCAGTCACGTTCAAACAGAACACGATCATCAAGGCCGCGCGGCTGCGGCGTGAAGATCGTCGGGCACAAGGTGATCGGCAACACCGCCTACCTGACGGTGCAAACCTTCTGCCGCGGGCCGCATCAGCGGCAGCGGGCGCGAGCCTCGAGGAGTGGTCTATCGCCACCTCAGCCGCTGCCACAAAGCGGCCACCGTGAAGGTGTCGCTGACGAGGCGCGGGCGCAGCCGTCACCGGCCGTTCAAAGTGCGCCTGCGCGTCGGCTTCGTGCCCACGAGCCACACCCGGGCGCCCTCGACGGCGTTCGTGACCGTCACCTTCCGCTGAGGGCGTCGTCGCTCGCTAGGGATCGCTCTGGGGCCGGCCTCGGCCGCTCCGGCCAAGACGGGCCGCGTCGCCGCACTATTGGGCGTACACGGCCGGCTCTCGCTCGCCAACCGCCCCCCGATGCCCTAGATTGACCGGCATGGATGTCGTAGTCAGGTACGGATACCTCGTTGCGTCGGTGGGCGTTGACCGCCTGCTGGCCGGCATCCGTCGGCTGACCGCGCTGGCCGACAGCGCCGACCGACGCCGAGGCGATCCTCCGCGCGCTCGCCGCCGAGCTGCTCGCTGCGCCCGGCGCCGAGGAGGTGCACGTGCACCACCTCGTCCGCCGCGGGTCGAGGAGGAGCTCGTGACCGTGTACGTGTCCGAGGGCGAGCGGGCGTCTCAGCTATCTGGTCGCCGCGCGCCGAGCGCCCGCCGGGCGTGAGCTGGGTGGCCAGCACCGAGCGGAGCTTCCTCGCGAGCGACAGCGCGGAGTTCGCCGCCAGCGTGCCGCGCCTGGCGGAGACCGGCGCGATGAGCTGCGCGCTGCTGCTGCCGCTGGCCGAGCGCGGTGAGGTGGAGGCGGTGGTGATGCTCGTGCGCAGGGTCACAGGCGTGCTGACGCCCGCCGCGGTCGAGCTGGCGACGGGCCTCGTGGAGCACGCCGCGACGACGCTCGCGCTCGTGCGCGCCCGCGCCGAGGCCGGCACGGACGCGGTCACGGGCTGCATGAACCACCGCGCCATGCGCAGGCGCCTGGACGAGGAGATCGGCCGCGCGGCGCGCACCGGCGGTCCGCTGTCGTGTCTGCTGATCGACCTCGACGACTTCAAGCTCGTCAACGACCAGCACGGCCACCAGGCGCGGCGACGAGATGCTGCGCAGCGTCGTGCAGGCGCTCGTGGGCGAGTTCCGGGCGTTCGACCGCGTGGCCCGCTACGGCGGCGACGAGTTCGTCGTGATCCTGCCCAACGCGGAGCTCGAGAGCGCCGCCGCGGCGGCCAACCGCGCGCTCGAGCACCTGCGCGGCATCCCCGCCGGCTCCGGTGGCATCCGGCGGGGGATCCTCGCCGACAGCGGCATCGGGCGCGGCATCTCCGCCTCGATCGGCGTCGCGCAGTGGCAGGCGCCGATGGGCACGAACGAGCTGCTCGAGGCGTGCGACGCGGCGCTGCTGCGCTCCAAGCGCCAGGGCAAGGGGCGCGTCACGCGCGCCTCCGAGCTCGTCGTCTGATCCTCGCCTCTGCGAGACTGGGACATCCACGTATAGACAGCCGATCGCCGGGAGATGCCCCATGTCTGAGAACAGCTTTGGCGCCAAGGACAAGCTCGAGGTTGGGGGGCGGGAGTATGAGATCTTCCGTCTCGACGCGCTGCAGCAGCGCTTCGACGTGGCGCGCCTGCCGTTCTCGCTGAAGGTGCTGCTGGAGAACCTGCTGCGCACCGAGGGCAACGGCTCTGTGGCCGCCGCCGACATCGAAGCGCTCGCCAGCTGGGACGCGGGCGCGGAGCCGAGCAAGGAGATCGCGTTCACGCCCGCGCGCGTGCTGATGCAGGACTTCACCGGCGTTCCCGCGGTCGTGGACCTCGCGGCGATGCGCGACGCGATGGCGGAGATGGGCGGCGACCCCGCGAAGATCAACCCGCTCGCGCCCGCGGAGCTCGTGATCGACCACTCCGTGCAGGTCGACGCGTTCGGCACGCGCGACGCGTTCCGCTTCAACGCCGAGCGCGAGTTCGAGCGCAACCAGGAGCGCTACGCGTTCCTGCGCTGGGGTCAGGGCGCGTTCGACGACTTCGCCGTCGTGCCGCCCGACACGGGCATCGTCCACCAGGTCAACCTCGAGTACCTCGCGCGCGTGGTGTTCCCCAACGAGAAGACCGGCCAGGCATACCCCGACACGCTCGTGGGAACCGACTCGCACACGACGATGGTCAACGGCCTCGGCGTGCTCGGCTGGGGCGTCGGCGGGATCGAGGCCGAGGCGGCGATGCTGGGCCAGCCGATGTCGATGCTGATCCCGCAGGTGCTCGGCTTTCGCCTGCACGGCCAGCTGCCGGAGGGGACCACCGCCACGGACCTCGTGCTGACGGTCACGCAGATGCTGCGCGAGCGCGGCGTGGTGGGCAAGTTCGTGGAGTTCTACGGCGCGGGCGTGGCCGCCCTGCCGATCGCCGATCGCGCGACGATCGGCAACATGTCGCCCGAGTTCGGCTCCACGTGCGCGATCTTCCCCATCGACGCTGAGACGCTCGGCTACCTGCGCCTGTCGGGCCGCTCCGAGGAGCGGATCGCGCTCGTGGAGGCCTACGCCAAGACGCAGGGCCTGTGGCTGGACGAGAACTCCGAAGAGCCCACTTTCTCCGACACGATCGAGCTCGACCTCGGCACGGTGGTGCCGAGCATCGCCGGACCGAAACGCCCCCAGGATCGCGTCCCGCTGAGCGAAGCGCAGAGCTCGTTCAGACACGCGCTGGAGGACTACGTGCCGAGCGGCGGCGAGCAGGCGGATGCCCACGACGAGGCGGTCGCCGAGTCCTACCCCGCCTCCGACCCGCCCGCGAACGGCGCTCCCGGACACGCCCAGCCCCCCAGCGTGCAGCCCGCGCACGCGGCGCACGTCGCGGCCGCGGCATCGACGCTCGCTGCGCCGCGCGCCGGCGCGCACGTAACGCTCGACGGCGAGAGCTTCGAGCTCGGCCACGGCCACGTGGTGATCGCGGCGATCACAAGCTGCACCAACACGTCCAACCCGTCGGTGATGGTCAGCGCGGGGATCCTCGCGCGCAACGCGCTCGCGCGCGGGCTGCGCTCGAAGCCGTGGGTGAAGACCTCGCTCGCGCCCGGCTCGAAGGTCGTCACCGAATACCTCGACCGCGCCGGGCTGACCGAGCCGCTGGAGCAGCTCGGCTTCAACCTCGTGGGCTACGGCTGCACGACCTGCATCGGCAACTCGGGGCCGCTGCCCGAGGAGATCTCGAAGGCCGTCAACGACGCCGATCTGGCGGTCGTGTCGGTGCTGTCGGGCAATCGCAACTTCGAGGGGCGCATCAGCCCGGACGTGAAGATGAACTACCTCGCCTCGCCGCCGCTGTGCGTCGCCTACGCGCTGGCGGGCACGATGGACATCGACATCGCAAGCGACCCGCTCGGCCAGGACGAGCAGGGCGAGGACGTGTACCTGCGCGACATCTGGCCCTCCGCGCAGGAGGTCGCACGAGACCGTCGGCGAGGCCGTGCGCGCGGACATGTTTCGCAACAGCTACGGCGAGGTGTTCGCGGGCGACGAGCGCTGGCGGGGCCTGGAGACGCCCGGAGGCGAGCGCTTCGAGTGGGCGCCCGACTCGACGTATGTGCGCCTGCCGCCCTACTTCCAGGACATGCCCGCGCAGCCCGGCGCCGTCACCGACATCGCGGGCGCGCGCGTGCTGGCGCTGCTCGGCGACAGCGTCACCACCGACCACATCTCGCCGGCGGGCTCGATCAAGCGCGACGGGCCCGCGGGCGCGTATCTGCAGCGAGCAGGGCGTGGAGCCGAAGGACTTCAACTCCTACGGCGCGCGGCGCGGCAACCACGAGGTGATGATGCGCGGCACGTTCGCCAACATCCGTCTGCGCAACCTCATCGGCGGCGAGCAGCCGCTGCCCGAAGGCGGCGTCACGCGCTACCTGGGCGGTGACGCAGGCGCGACCGGCGCGGAGCAGATGTCGATCTACGACGCGGCGATGCGCTACATCGGCGAGGGCATCGACCTGGTGGTGCTCGCGGGCAAGGAGTACGGATCGGGCTCCTCGCGCGACTGGGCCGCCAAGGGCACGAAGCTGCTCGGCGTGCGAGCGGTGATCGCGGAGAGCTTCGAGCGCATCCACCGCTCCAACCTCGTCGGAATGGGCGTGCTGCCGCTGCAGTTCCCAGACGGGCAGAGCGCCGAATCGCTCGGCCTGACGGGCGAGGAGACGTTCTCGATCGTCGGCCTCGCGGACGCGATGGCCGATGGCGGCGCGCCGCCGCGCGAGGTTCAGGTGAGAGCCGCGCGCGGCGACGGCGAGCCGGTGGAGTTCGACGCGCGCGTGCGCATCGACACGCCGCGCGAGGCTGAGTACTTCCGCCACGGCGGCATCCTGCAGTACGTCCTGCGCGCGCTGCTCGCCCGATGAGCGCCGCGAAAGGAACTTCAGCGGCCAGCGAGGCCGCTACGACCGACGCGCCGCAGATCCTGCTCGACCTGCTCGCCGCGCGCGGACCGTCCGGCTATGAGAGCGCCCCCGCGGCCGTGTGGCTCGCGGCGGCGGGGGAGTTCGCGCAGACGAGCAGCGACGTGATCGGCACGCCGCTCGCGCGCGTGGCGAGCGAAGCACGGCTACGAGGCACGAGCCGCGGCGCATGCTCGTGATGGGCCACATCGACGAGATCGGCCTGATCGTGACGCACATCGACGACGAGGGCTATCTGTGGTTCCGCGAGGTCGGCGGCTGGGACGCGCAGATCCTCGTCGGCCAGCGCGTGATCCTCGACACGCGCGGGGGCCCGGTGAAGGGCGTGGTCGGCAAGAAGCCGATCCACCTGCTGCGCGACGAGGAGCGCAAGAAGGTCGCGGAGATCCGCGACCTGCACATCGACATCGGCGCGAAGCGACGGCGAGCAGGCGCGCGAGATGGTGCGCATCGGCGACGTGGCGGTGATCGACGCCGAGCCCGGTGCGCGCTGCCCAACGGGCGCCTCAGCTCGCGCGCGCTCGACAACCGCCTCGGCTCGTTCGTGGCGCTCGAGGCGGCGCGCCTCGTGGCGGCGGCGGGCGGTGCGCAGTGGGAGCTCGCGGCAGTCGCGGCGGCGCAGGAGGAGATCACGTTCGGCGGCTCGCGCACGAGCGCGTTCTCGCTGGAGCCGCGACGCGGCGATCGTCGTGGACGTCACGCACGCGACGGACGCGCCGGGCATCGACGTCAAGGAGGCGGGCAAGCACGAGCTCGGCTCGGGGCCGGTGATCAGCCGCGGCTCGACGCTCAACGAGCGCCTGTTCGAGCTGCTGCACGAGACCGCCGAGGCGGAGAAGATCCCGTTCACCGTCGAGGCCTCCAGCCGCGCGACCGGCACCGACGCCGACGCCGTGCACCTCAGCCGCGGCGGCGTGCCCACTGCGCTCGTGTCGATCCCGATCCGCTACATGCACTCGCCCGTCGAGCTGGTGCAGCTCGAGGACGTGCACGCGTGCGCGCGCCTGATCGCCGCGGCCGCGCTGCGTCTCGAGCGCGACATGACGTTCTCGGCCTGACGCCGCGACGGTCGCCCGCCGCGGCGCGAGTTTCTCTCAGTCCGTTTCCAATTCGCTGAACGATGCGGGCTCGTAGGCCTTGCCCGGACAGCCGCCGACGACGAGCATCTGCACGCCGTCGGGGCCCGAGTGCAGCTTGCGCTTGGTGCCCGCTGGTATGCGGATGAGCACGTCTTTCTCCAGCTCCACGCGCTCGCCGTCGATGTCGATCCAGCCGGACCCGGCGAGGGTCACGTAGACCTCCTCCTGCCCGTCCTGCTCGTGGTCGTGTTCGGGGTAGTCGTTGTAGTCGCCCGGCAGCCTGACGACCTGCATGCCGAACGAGGTGACCCCCAGTTCGGCACGCGCCCTGATGAGGCCGCCGCCGAACGCGGCCTGCATGTCGTTGATGTTCTTCGCGGTGTAGTTAGCCATGGGCGGACCCTACCTGCTCGGCAGCGGCAGCATGATGGCGAGTTGACGCGACTGCGCCAGCACCGTGCCATCGGCTGCCCAGATCACGCCGTCCTCGTCGAAGAACCCTTCGTGCATCAGGCCCGAGCGGAAGCGCGCGAAGCAGAGCTCCTCGGGGTCCGCCGCGTCTGCGCTCGTACGCGGCATCGGCGTGCGGAAGTGGATCGTGAGGTCGATGGTGGGCGCTCGTGCCAGCTTCGCTCATGCGGATGAACGGCGGTGAGAACAGCGCGTCGCTGAAGAACGCCAGCGACAGCGCGTCGATCGGGCGCGGTTCCGCGAGCCCCAGCCAGGCGCCGATTTCCATCGGATGCTCGGAGCCCTGGAAGGGGACCGCGCCGATGCGGGGCTGCATCACGAGATGCTGGGTGAAGGGCGGGGCGGCAGGATGAAGCAGCCTGCCCGTCTCGCGCACCGGGTCCGGCGCGCCGACGTCGGGCATCGGCAGTTCCGCGACCTCCGGGGCGCTCCACGGCACGGAGAACGCCGCCAGCGCGAGCGCGATCAGCGAGCCGTCGCGTTCCATGCGCGCGGAGAGCGTGCTGAGCGAGCGTCCCGCTCGCTCGATCGTGACGCGGATCGTGACCGGGCCGGGCTCGGGAGCGCGCGCGTAGTGGATCGTCAGCGAGCGCGGCGAGCGGACGGGGTCCGCGACCGCATCCATCAGCGCGCGCAGCAGCATCGCCGCGAGATAGCCGCCGTGCGGTCCGCGTCCCGCGCGCCAGTCGGGCGAGACCTCCGCGCCGAATACGCTCTCGTCTCCGGAGCCCCCTTCGCGCCACACGGCGGTGTCGCGGTCGAACACGCCGAGCGCCGGGTCGAGCAGTGGGGCGATCTCCGCTGGGTCAGCCACGCACGAGCCGCTTGTAGGTGATCCGGTGTGGGCGGTCGGCTGCGGCGCCCAGCACCGAGCGGCGGTGCTCCTCGTAGGCCTCGAAGTTGCCCTCGAACCACGTCACCTGCGAGTCGCCCTCGAACGCGAGCACGTGCGTGGCGACGCGATCGAGGAACCAGCGATCGTGGGAGATCACGACCGCGCAGCCGGGGAACGCGAGCAGCGCGTTCTCCAGCGCGCGCAGCGTGTCGACGTCGAGATCGTTCGTGGGCTCGTCCAGCAGCAGCAGGTTGCCGCCGCTGCGCAGCAGCTTGGCGAGGTGCACGCGGTTGCGCTCGCCGCCGGAGAGCTTGCCGATGCGCGCCTGCTGGGAGGAGCCCTTGAAGTTGAAGCCGGCGGTGTACTGACGCGAGTTGACCTCGCGCTCGCCGACCTTGATGTGCTCGTAGCCTTCGGAGATCTCCTCCCACACCGTCTTCTCCGGGTCGAGCGAGTCGCGCGATTGGTCGACGTAGGCGAGCTTGACGGTGTCGCCGACCTCCAGCTTGCCGCTGTCGGGCTGCTCCTCGCCGGTGATCATCCGAAACAGGGTCGTCTTGCCGGCGCCGTTGGCGCCGATCACGCCGACGATCCCCGCGCGCGGCAGATCGAACGACAGCGACTCGATCAGCAGCCGCTCGCCGTACCCCTTCGACAGGTCGGTCGCGGTGAGCACCTTGTCGCCGAGGCGCGGCCCGGGTGGGATGTGGATCTGGACCTCGTCGAGCTTGACGTTGCGCTCCTCGGCGATCAGCTCCTCATAGCGCGCGAGTCGCGCCTTGGACTTCGTGCGTTTGCCCTTGGGGTTCGTGCGCACCCATTCGAGCTCCGCGGCGATCGTGCGCTCGCGGCCCTTGTCGGCGCGCTCTTCCTGGGCCATGCGCGTCTGCTTCTGCTCGAGCCAGCTGGAGTAGTTGCCCTGGTAGGGGATGCCCTTGCCGCGGTCCAGCTCGAGGATCCAGCCGGCGACGTTGTCGAGGAAGTAGCGGTCGTGGGTGACCGCGACGATCGCGCCCTTGTACTCGGACAGATGCTGCTCGAGCCACGCGACGGACTCCGCGTCGAGGTGGTTGGTGGGCTCGTCCAGCAGCAGCAGGTCGGGGGCGCGCAGCAGCAGGCGGCACAGCGCCACGCGTCGGCGCTCGCCGCCGGAAAGGGTGCTCACGTCGGCGTCCGGCGGCGGCAGGCGCAGCGCGTCCATCGCGTATTCGAGCTGCGTGTCGAGCGTTCCACGCGTCGGCGGCGTCGATCTTCGCCTGGAGGTTGCCGAACTCCTCGGCGGTCTCCTCGGAGTAGTTGGCGGCGAGCTCGTTGAAGCGGTCCAGCAGCGCCTTCGTCTCCGCGACGCCGTCCTCGACGTTGCCCTTGACGTCCTTGCTCTCGTCGAGATGGGGCTCCTGCTCGAGCATGCCCACGGTCGCGCCCGGGGCGAGCTCCGCCTCGCCGCGGTACTCCTGATCGATGCCGGCCATGATCCGCAGCAGCGTCGACTTGCCCGCGCCGTTGTAGCCGAGCACGCCGATCTTCGCGCCCGGGTAGAACGCGAGCGTGATGTTGTCGAGCACCGTCTTGTCGGGCGGGTGCAGCTTCGACAGACGGTGCATCGTAAAGACGTATTGAGAGGACATCCGCACGCAGGATAGAGATCGACGGAAACCAGCCGACGCTCGCTAACGTTCTCGTGTCATGCCCACCACCGTCCTCGATGTCGAGCAGCATCTCCTCCTGCTGGAGCTGGAGGCGCCGTTCAACAAGCGCGACGTGCAGCTGGCGCGGCGCAAGATGGCCAAGCGCTGGCACCCCGACGTGGCGCCGCAGGGACGCCAGTTCGAGCACGAGCGCCACCTGAAGGCGATCAACGAGGCGGCCGACCAGCTCGAGCGCCTGGCGGAGGGCTCGCGCGGCGGGAACGTGTCGCGCAACGCGGTCAAAGTCAGCGCCGCCGCCGCGCGCCGCGAGCGCGAAGAGGCGGGCAGGCGCGCGTACGAGGCCGAGCAGCGCGCCCGCGCGCACGCGAAAGACCGTGCCGAGAACGACCCGTTCGGCAGCCGCGTGCCCGACCACTCGGTCGTGCACCGCTACGCGCGCTGCCTCACGTACCCCGAGTGGGGCGTGGGCACGGTCGCGGGGATCTACTTCTCCGCCCATCCGGCCGCCGACGGCGAGGAGGTGCAGCAGTGGGCGCGCGTGAAGTTCAGCCACGGCGTGCGCACGGTGCCTGCGGGGAGCATGAAATTCGTGGACTTCTCAAAGCCCGACCCGGGCGTGGAGCGCGTCGAGCGCTTCCTCGTGGCGGCGCAGCGCGCGATGGCCGAAGGCGAGTACATGCTCGCCGCGCAGCGCCTCATCTATGCGCGCGACGCCGAACCGCGCAACGTCGCGGTGCTGCGGCTGATGACGCTCGCGTTCTGGAACGCGGGCAAGCTCGAGGAGGCCGCCAGCGCGGTGCGCGACTGGGCGCGCGTCGACGGCCGGCGCCCCGCCCCGCACCGTTTCGCTGCGCGGATCTACGAAGACATCGGCGCGTTCGACCTCGCCGAGGAGGCCGCCGAGCGTGCCGCCAAGCGCGGCCCCTCCGACGCCGGCGCGTGGGAGCGGCTGGGGCGGCTGCGGCTGCAGCTGCTCAACCGCGAGGGGGCGCTCGAAGCGTTCCGCAAAGCGATGGGGCGCGGGGCGGGCGATGAGGTGCGCGAACTGATCGAGCAGGCGCTGGCGCTTGAGCCGAGCGTGGCCGGCTGAGCGGAGCTGGCGTCCCGCGCTTGATTGTGTGAGAAACAAAGGGCCTGGCCTGGCTGCGCTCATCGTGTGACCCGCTCATTGGGGTTACACGTCGCAACGATCGGCTTCTATCCAGAGATAAACACCTCTTGCCGGTGGCTTGCCTGCCGAATGAGACGGAAACGAAGGTCTGGAATGTCCGTGAAGATGGACAGCTTCTGTATACCCTGCGCCTGCATGCCCGATGAGACGAACAGCTCTGAACGTGAACGCATTTGGGGAGATGCGCTGCTCGTGGCGACACGAGGTCTCAGCCTCGCCGTGTGTATCGCTGCCACCACGCTTCCATTGTTGACGATAAAAGGGATCGTCGAGCCGCTCGCGGGAAAGGCGACTCACGTCGATCTCAATATGCCCATTACTTTCATCATGTCTGCTTCGATTGTCTTCAACGTCGTGCAAGTGGTTCGTGCCGCGATTCGCAAAGGCGCCATCGAAGAGCTTCGCCGGCAGAAGGATCTGCTGGAGGCCGGAACCGGACTTGATGTGAGCCCGCAGGAGCCGACGATGAAAGTCCAACTTGAAACGTGATGCCATGATCCTTGCCCTCATCATATGTTTGCTCGTCGTCCTGGCGTTTATCTTGCTGATGACCCTGCCGAGGTGGTTTGCTCGCAGCCTCGGACAAGACCGTATTTGGCGACTGCGCGACGAGCTGGTTGCCGACATCGTCCTCAATGAGGCGCTCCCCAAGGACCACATCGTTGTCCAGCAGCTGCTGCGACGGATGGATTGGGCTGTGCGCGAGGGTAAGCACTTCACATTGTTGAACGTGTATGTGACCGCTCGTATCTCACCTCGCATGGATCGTCTCGAGGACGAGGAGTTGTACAACGACACCACGCAGTGGTCGCTCGAGGGCCTCGGGCGACGTGAACGCGAACTCCTTCTCAGGTATCGCCATACGTTCGAAAGCCTTTTCGTGGGCTCGCTCCTGCTCGGGTCTTGGCTGGGACTTGCGAAAGTGGCTCGAGAACTGCCGGCGGTCGTTGCGGCTCAATGGCGATTGAGGAGAGGAGCACCATCGCACGGGCGGCTATTGCAGAAGTTGGAGTTTGCAATGAGAGAGAGCGCACCACGGGCAGCGGACAGCGCTGCGACCGCCCGCAAGCCGTTTGGAAACCGTCTCACCGTGGCTGTTCGACGAGTGATGGGTTCGTGGTTCATCTCCCCGCGTAGCCAGAAGGCAACCTCGAGAGCCTGACTAAAGGATGTTCACCGCGCGCGAGACGATCAGCCCGAGCGTGACGAGCGAGACGAGCGACTGCACGCCCATGATGGACTTGGCCATCGGCGAGAGGGGCATCGTGTCGGTGGGAGAGAATGCGGTGGCGTTGGTCAGCGACACGTACAGGTAGTCGATGAATTTGGGTCGCCACTCGCGCGGCTCGATCTGATCGTCGGTCATCTGCGGGAAGAGGAAGTCGGGCGGACCGTCGTTGCCGGCCGCTCGCCGGCCGGGGCCGCCGCGGTCGATCTCCCAGTACCAGAGGCCGAAGATCATGAAGTTCGTCAGCCAGATGACCACGCCGGCGACGACCAGCTCGTGACCGTTGACGTTTGAGTGCCTGAGGAGGTAGTGGGTCAGCAGCGACAGCGAGAGCACGTTCGCGGCGCTCACGAGCGCGATCAACCCGAGCGCTATGCGCCGGCGACGGGGATGCTCGAACTCGAGCTCGCGGGGCGTCGCCATCAGCAGCCCGATCACGAGCAGGCCCTCGAGCGCCGGCAACAGCCATGTCGGCCCGATCGTCAGCCGCTCGGGCAGCGTCAGCTGCAGGACGATCGTGGCGAGCACCGTCGACTGCGCCGGCCACACCGACTCCACGATGCCGGGCGGCGGGTACGAGCCCGGTCCCGTGGTCGTGCGAGCCATCTGGCCGACCGAGGCTACGCCTGGCAGCGGCGCGCTAGCCTGAGTTCGATGGGCATCGAGAACCCTGTCCACCTGCTGTTCGTCGCGATCGTCGCGCTCGCTGCCCGTGCTTCCCGCTCGGCCCGAAACGCCTGCCTGAACTGGCGGCGCGCGCTCGGCCGCGGCATCCCGCGAGTTCCGCGAGGCGGTCAGTCTGGAGGCGGGCCGTCCGCCAGCGCTGCAGCTCCGCCGCGTCGGCATCCCGGCCGGTTGATCCGCGCAGCCGATACGGTCGGGCGATGCGCCTGATCGTCGCCCGCTGTGAGGTCTCCTACGTCGGCCGTCTGACGCACCGCGCTGCCAGAGGCGGTGCGGCTGCTGATGCTCAAGCCCGACGGCACCTTCATGGTGTGGGCGGACGGCGGCGGGTCGAACGTCAAGCCGCTGAACTGGATGGTCGCGCCGACGGTGCTCGAGCAGGAGCAGCCGACGCCGACGGCGCGCTCGACGCGCCTGGTCGTGCGCAAGCAGCGCGCAGGAGGATCGCCTGGAGATCGCGATCGCGGAGGTCCTCTCCGACGTCGAGCACGAGCTCGACACGCTGGCGACGCTCGAGAAGGAGGGCGTCGAGCGCGAACTGCAGGAGCTGCTGGCCGACGCGCCCGCAGTGGTGCGGCGAGGGCCTGCGGCTGGTCAGGCGCGAGTGGTCCGACCGACATCGGGCCGGTGGACCTGATGTGCAAGGACGTGCGAGGACGAGTGGATCGCGGTGGAGATCAAGCGGATCGCGACGATCGACGCCGTCGAGCAGCTGACGCGCTACCTCGAGCGCATCCGCCTCGACCCCGCGCTCGGCTCCTGTCGCGGCGTGCTGGCCGCCCAGACGATCAAGCCGCAGGCGCGCGTGCTGGCGGACTCGCGCGGGATCGACGTGCGTGGAGGTCGACCTGGCGGTGCTGCGCGGCGAACGCGAGCCGGACCTGAGCCTGTTCGCTGCCTGAGCCTCGCGCTCACGCGCCGCGGGGTAGGCTCTCGAGGTCCCCGAGCAAGGAGCCGCAGATGTCCGAGCAAGCAGGCCGCAGCAGCGCCGTCCTCACCGAGCGACGCGGGAGCGTCCTGCTGATCACGCTCAACCGTCCCGAGGTGCGCAACGCCGTCAACGCGGCGCTCGCCGACGGGCGTGGCGGGCGCGCTCGACGAGCTCGACGGCGACGACGGGCTGTCGGTCGGCGTGCTCACGGGCGCGGGCGGCTTCTTCTGCGCCGGCATGGACCTGGGGGCGTTCGTCAAGGGCGAGTCGGCGTGGTTCGGCGACCGCGGCTTCGCCGGCATCACCCAGCGCGCGTCGCGCAAGCCGCTGATCGCCGCGATCGAGGGCTTCGCGGTGGCGGGCGGCATGGAGATCGCGCTGGCCTGCGATCTGATCGTCGCGGCCAAGGGCGCGAAGATGGGCATCCCCGAGGCCAAGCGCTCGCTCGTCGCCGCCGGCGGCGCGCTGCTGCGCATGCCGCGGCGGATGCCCTACCACGTGGTCATGGAGCTCGCGCTCACCGGCGACGTCGCTGCCGGCCGAGCGCTTCCACGAGCTTCGGCCTCGTCAACCGCCTCGCCGAGCCCGGCGCGGCGGTCGACACGGCGCTCGAGCTGGCCGCGCGCGCTCGCCAAGAACGGTCCGCTGGCGCTGATCGCCACCAAGCAGATCCTGCAGGAGCAGTTCGACTGGTCGAGCGCGGAGATGTGGGAGAAGCAGGGCGCGATCTCCGGACCGGTGTTCGCCTCCGAGGACGCCAAGGAGGGCTCCTCCGCGTTCAAGGAGAAGCGCGAGCCTGTCTGGAAGGGACGTTAGGCGCGCTAGCGCGCCGCGGCGCTTGCGCGCGCGCTGGCGCCAGTGATGCGACACGCCGGCGTTTGCCACAGCGCCGCCATCAGCGCTCCCCCGGCTGCTTTTTCGGGTACTGGGAGATCGGCTGGCGCAGGTCGATCGCGGTCGTGACGATGCGGTTCTGTTCGTCGACGTGTGCGGCCGGGTAGCCCTCGCCGGGGCTCGCGCGCTCGGGGCGGCCGATGTAGCCGAAGTGCATGCCCGTGGGGCATGATCTGCATCAGGCGCGGGAACATGTGCGCGCGGGCGCCCATGTTGCGCGGCTCCTCCTGCACCCACAGCACCTCGCGCAGGTTCGGGTAGCGCGCCATCATCTCGAGGATCTGCCCTTCGGGGAACGGGTACAGGAGCTCGACGCGCGCGACCGCGAGGCCGAGGTGCGAGGGGCGGTCGGGGTGCCCGACGAGGTCGTAGTAGATCTTGCCGGTGCACAGCACCAGGCGCGTGACCTGCTCGTCCTGCGCGCCGGGCTCGGCGAGCACCGGCTGGAAGCTCGTGTCCTCGCGCCATGTCGGCGATCGCGCTCGCGGCCTGCGGCAGGCGCAGCAGCGACTTCGGCGTCATCACGATCAGCGGGCGCTGCTTGGCGATGCGCGCCTGGCGGCGCAGCAGGTGGAAGTACTGCGCCGGCGTGGTCGGGCTGGCGACGCGGATGTTGCCCTCGGCGGCCCGCGCGCAGGAAGCGCTCCAGGCGCGCGGAGGAGTGCTCGGGGCCGGAGCCCTCGTAGCCGTGCGGCAGCAGCAGCGTCAGGCGCGAGGTCTGCCCCCACTTGGCGAGGCCCGAGATGATGAACTGGTCGACGATCACCTGCGCGGAGTTGACGAAGTCGCCGAACTGAGCCTCCCACAGCACGAGCGTCTCGGGCGCCTCCTGGCTGTAGCCGTACTCGAAGCCCATGCAGGCGAGCTCCGACAGCGGGCTGTTGTGCAGCTCGAGCGGCGCGAGCGCGTCGGGCAGGCTCTGGATCGGGCACACCGTCTGGCCGGTCTTGGCGTCGTGCAGCACCATGTGGCGCTGGCTGAACGTGCCGCGCTCGGTGTCCTGGCCGGTGAGGCGCAGAGGCGTGCCCTCGGTGAGCAGCGACGCGAACGCGAGCGCCTCGGCGTGCGCCCAGTCGATGCCCGTGACCGTGGCGTCGCTGTCGGTGAGCGCCTCGCGGCGGCGGTCGAGCTGTTTGACGAGCTTGGGGTGCACGGTGAAGCCGTCGGGCACGCGCAGCAGCTGCTCGCCGAGCGCGCGCAGCCGCGCCTCGGGCACCGCGGTGTCGACCTCGGGGCTGGGCGAGCGGTCGAGCTGGTACTCGCCGGTGCCGTGCTCGCTGCCGTGCTCCGCCGCGGCGGCGATCTTCGACTTCAGCCGCTGGTGCAGCAGCGTGAGGTTGTCCCACACCTCCTGCGCCTGGCGCTCGACCTCCTCCTGGCAGACGACGCCTTCGGCGACGAGGTGGTCGGCCCACAGCTCCGAGACGCGCTTCTTGGACTTGATCTTCGCGTACATCTCCGGCTGGGTGTAGGCGGGCTCGTCGGACTCGTTGTGGCCGAAGCGGCGGTAGCCGATCAGGTCGATCGAGCACGTCGTGGCCGAACTCCTGGCGGAACGCGAACGCGAGGCGCACCGCGCTGATGCACGCGCGCACGTCGTCGGCGTTGACGTGGATGATCGGCACGTCGAAGCCCTTCGCGAGGTCCGAGGCCCAGCGCGTCGAGCGCGCGTCGTCGGGGTCGGTCGTGAAGCCGATCTGGTTGTTGGTGATCAGGTGCACCGTGCCGCCGACCTTGTAGCCGTCGAGCGCCTGCAGGTTGAACGTCTCCGACGACGACGCCCTGCGCGGGGAACGACGCGTCGCCGTGGATCACGATCGGCACCGCCGCGTTCGTGTCCTGGTGGGCGTGCGGTCCCTTGCGCGAGGTCTGCGCCGCGCGCGTGGCGCCCTCGACGACCGGCGAGACGTACTCGAGGTGGCTGGGGTTGGACTCGAGGTTCACGCGGATGGTGCCGCCGGCGGGCAGCTTGTAGGTGCCCTGCGTGCCGTGGTGGTACTTGACGTCGCCCGTGCCGCCCTGCGGGATCGTCGTCACGGCCTCCAGCGTCGAGGCGCCCTCGAACTCGGCGAAGATCGTGTCGTAGGAGCGCCCGAGGTTGTGCGCGAGCACGTTCAGCCGCCCGCGGTGGGCCATCCCGACGACGACCTCCTGCCCGCCGTGCGCGGCCGACAGCTGGATCAGCTCGTCGAGCATCGGCACCGTCATGTCGAGGCCCTCGATCGAGAACTGGTGCTGGCCGAGGTAGGCCTTGTGCATGAAGCGCTCCAGCGCGTCGACCTCGACGAGGCGCTTGAGCAGCGTCCGCCGCTCGTCGCTGGTCAGCTCCTGGCGGAAGGCGCCGGACTCGATGTGCTCGCGCAGCCACACGCGCTGGCGGTGCGAGGCGATGTGCTCGACCTCGTACGCGATCGTGCCGCAGTAGGTCTCGCGCAGGTGCGGCAGCGCGTCCGCGAGCGTCGCGCCGGGCACGTACATCTGGAAGATCCGCGCCGGGATGCGCGCCTGGATCTCGGGCTTCAGGCCCGAGCGCCTCCGGGTCGAGGCCGGGGTCGCCCTCGGGCTCGGAGCCGAGCGGGTCGAGGCGCGCCGCGAGGTGGCCGTGGCTGCGCACGCGGCTGACGAACGTGGTCGCGGCCTGCACCGCCTGCAGCATCTCTTCCCCGCCGGCGAACACCGCGGAGCCGTCGCCCGTGCGGCTCGACGCAGCCGCTGAGGCGGCGGCGGCCGCCGCGGGGCGGGCAGCGGCGGCGGCGGTCCGAGCTCGCACGCCGAGCGCCGCGAACACGTCCTCGTAGAAGCCGTGCTCGCCCTGCAGGTACTCCTCGATGCGCGCCAGGAAGCGCCCCGACTCGGCCCCCTGGATGATGCGGTGGTCGTACGTCGAGGTCATCGTCATGACCTTCTCGGCGCCGATCATCTCGCCGATGTTGCCGAGGCCCACCGGGTAGGCGATCGAGCCGGTCGCGACGATCGTGCCCTGGCCGGTCATCAGCCGCGGCACCGAGGCGATCGTGCCGAGGCCGCCGGGGTTGGTGAGCGTGACGTTCGCGCCGACGAGATCGTCCGCGGTGAGCGTGTTCGTGCGCGCCTTCTCCACGAGCGCGTCGTAGGCGTCGAGGAAGCCGTCGAACGAGCAGGCGCCCGGCGTCGGCGATGACCGGGCACCATCAGCGTGCGCGAGCCGTCCTTCTTCTCCACGTCGACCGCCAGGCCGAGGTTCACCTGGCCGTCGCACGACGCGGTGGGGCTTGCCGTCGATCTCCTCGAAGTGGTTGGCCATCACCGGCATGTCCTCGGCCGCGCGCGCGATCGCGTAGGCGATCAGGTGCGTGAAGGAGACCTTGCGCGGCCCGCCTTGAGCTCGCGCCGGCGCGCGTCGAGCATCGTCACGGTGAGCGTGCGGAAGCTCGTCGCGGTGGGGATCGAGCGCGACTGCTCCATGTAGCGCGCGAGCGCCGCGGCGCCACCCTTCATCAGCTGCGTGCCGGCCGGCGCGGGTGCCGCGGCCGCGGTCTGCCGTTGGCGGCGGAGCCGTTGCTCTTCGCGGCGCCGGCGCCCGCGGCGGCCGACAGCACGTCGGCCTTGATGATGCGCCCGTCCGGGCCGCTGCCCTCGACGCCCGCGAGGTCCACCCCCTCGGCCGCGGCCGCGCGCGCGGCGACGGGCGAGACCTTCGCGCCGTCTGGAATCGCGGCGGCGCTCTCAGCCGGCCGCGGCGGACCCGATCGACCGCGTGCGTCGGCGCCGTCCGTCGAGGCAGCGGACGAAGTCCCCTCCTCAACGACAGCACCGGCCCGCGTTCTCGCCGGGCGCGATGCGCGCGATCACCTGGCCGACGGTGACCGTGTCGCCCTCCTCGACGAGCAGCTCGGCGACCGTGCCGCTGGCGGGCGAGGGCAGCTCGAGGTCGACCTTGTCGGTGGAGATCTCCACGATCGTGTCGTCGACCTTGATGGGGTCGCCGACCTTGACGTGCCATTCGAGGATCGTTCCCTCGGTTACCGACTCTCCCGCGGCAGGGGTAACGACGTCGATCATCTGCTGAGCCGTGGTGCCCGTTGCCATCGGTACCTCACTCTAGCGTGGCTGGCGTTTGCGCTGCTCGCGGATGAACTGGTAGCTGCCGAAGAACGGCCCGATCCCGCCGAGCACGGCGACCGCGACGGCGAGCTGCAGCGAGACGATGCGCAGGCGCGCGGCGGCGATGCAGGTGAGCGACATCACGATCCACAGCAGCCCGTGGCTGAGGCCGAGCACGAACGTCAGCGGCTCGGGGTTGCCGGCGACGAACGCGCTGACGAGCAGCGCGACGTAGACGCAGGAGTGGGTGAACGACGCCCACTTCAGACGCGTGAAAGTGAGCGGCCCCCCGCCGGCGCCTCGCGGGCGGCGCCTCGCGCGCGCGGGAGAGCTCACTCCGACGACAGCCAGCGGGCCATCCGGGCGAGCCTCGCCGGCCTCGGCGGGCCAGTCGTCGACCTCGCGCGGCCACCACGCGAACTCGTCGTGCTCGTGGTCGGGGACCACCGCTCCTCGTCGCCCTCCGCGAGCCACGCCTGGCCGACGAACATCACCAGCCGCTGCGGCAGCCGCAGCAGCGCCTCGCCGCGCACGCGCTCGGGCGCGACCGACCACTCCTCGCGCAGCTCGCGCACGAGCGTGTCGGCCGGGCTCTCGCCGAGGTCGACGGCGCCGCCCGCGCCGAGCGCCCAGCGTCCGGCCCACGAGGACACCCACGGCGCGCGGCGACCCGCGAGCCAGCGCCCGTCGGCCGAGCGCGTGACGCACAGTGCGGCGACGCTGTGCGACGCGTCCCCTGCGACGAGGCGCAGCGCCCAGCGCAGTG
The DNA here is from genome assembly GCA_963813055.1 of uncultured Solirubrobacteraceae bacterium. Lineage (GTDB taxonomy): Bacteria > Actinomycetota > Thermoleophilia > Solirubrobacterales > Solirubrobacteraceae > Palsa-744. The sequence continues at coordinate 129,567 of CAWEXM010000001.1, read as the reverse complement.
GCTGCAGCTCGATCGAGATCTGCCGTCCTCGCGTGCTGGTAGTCGACCAGGCGCGCGGCGACGCCGTCGTGGCTCGGCGAGCCGCGCTCCTGCAGGTCGTGGATCGCGGCGTCGGCGGCCTCGGTGTGCGCGCGCGACGGCTCGTATGCGTCCTCGCGCCAGCGCGCGTGGATGTGCTCCATCGCCCACGGTCCGCGCGCGAGGATCTCGGGGGCGCTGCTGGCTTGCTCGGCTGGCTCTGACATCTGACGGACAAGGCTAGTGAATGCGCGCGTCGCGGCCGTGAACGCGGCGAGAACGCATACACTCGCGCGCCGTGAGCAGCCGTCGGCGCAAGCACTGGGGGTGGGGCTTCGAGGACCAGCAGCCGCCGGCGGAGCAGGTGCGCGACGCGGCGCCGGCGCTGGGCGCGCACCTCGGGCTGGAGCTGGGCGAGGTCGAGGAGCCGGTCGCCGCTCGAGTCCGTGTCGCTGCCCGAGCCGCGCGTGGAGGCCCCGCCCGCGCTCGCGGCGATCTGCTCGCAGGACGCTCACGCGCGCGCGTCGCACGCGCTCGGCAAGTCCTACTTCGACGTGGTGCGCGGCTTCCGCGGACGCTTCGACCACTCCCCGACTTCGTCGCTGTGGCCGCGCGATGAGGCCGACGTCGAGCGGGTGCTCGAGTGGTGCTCCGGCGCAGCGGATTGGCGGTGATCCCGTACGGCGGCGGAACCTCGGTCGTCGGGGGCGTCACGCCGCGACGTCGGCTCGGCTACAACGGCGTCGTGTCGCTCGACCTCGGCGCGCTCGACCGCGTGCTCGAGGTGGACGAGGTGTCGCGCTCGGCGCGCATCCAGGCGGGCGCGCTCGGCCCGGCGCTCGAGGCGCAGCTCGGCGAGCACGGCCTGACGCTGCGCCACTTCCCGCAGTCGTTCGAGTTCTCGACCCTCGGCGGCTGGATCGCCACGCGCGCGGCGGGGCACTTCGCGACGATGTGGACGCACATCGAGGATCTCGTGGAGTCCGTGCGCGCGATCACGCCCGCGGGCGCGTGGGAGTCGCGCCGGCTGCCCGGCTCGGGCGCGGGCGTCGAGCCCCGACCGGATGCTCGTCGGCTCCGAGGGCACGCTCGGCGTGATCACCGAGGCGTGGGTGCGCGTGCAGCCGCGCCCCACGCACCGCGCTCCGCGGGCGTGCGCTTCGCCGACTTCGCGCGCCGCGGCGCGAGTGCGTGCGCGCGATCTCCCAGTCGGGCCTGCACCCGTCCAACTGCCGGCTGCTGGACGCGGGCGAGGCGGGGCTGACGATGGCCGCCGACGGATCGCATGCGCTGCTCGTGCTGGGCTTCGAGTCGACCGATCACCCGGTCGACGAGGCGATGGCGCGGGCGCTCGAGCTGTGCGCCGAGCACGGCGGCGAGGCGACGAGCGTGAGCGCCGGCGGCGCGCGAGCGGCGACGGGCGCCGGCGGCGACGCGGTCGCAGCTTGGCGCGAGGCGTTCCTCGGCGCGCCGTACGTGCGCGACATGCTGGTCGCGGCGGGCGTGCTGGCGGAGACGTTCGAGACGGCGATCACATGGGAGCGCTTCCCGGCCTTTCACGAGCGCGTGATGCGGCGGCGCAGGAGGCGCTGCGCGAGGCCTGCGGCGAGGGCGGGAAGTGTTCTGCCGCTTCACGCACGTCTACCCCGACGGCCCGGCGCCCTACTTCACGGTGCTCGCGCCGGCGCGCCGGGGCGAGGAGGTCGAGCAGTGGGCGACGGTCAAGCGCGCCGTCTCGCGACGCGATCATCGACGCAGGGCGGCACGATCACCCACCACCACGCGGTCGGGCCGCGATCACCGCCCGTGGTATGACCGCCAGCGCCCCGAGCCGTTCGCGCTGGCGCTGCGCGGCGCGAAGGCCGCGCTGGACCCGGCGGCGATCATGAACCCCGGCGTGCTCGTCGACGCTCAGCGATGAAGATCGCCGTCCTCGGCCCGGGCGGCGTGGGCGGCCTGCTGGCGGGCGCGCTGGAACGCGCGGGCACGGACGTGGTGATCGTCGCGCGCGAGTCGACCGCGGAGGTGATCGCAGAGCAGCGGTCTGAGCGTGGACAGCGTGATGTTCGGCGAGTTCCTCGCGCGCCCGCGCGCGCTTGCGCGCCTCGAGGAGCCGGTGGACGCGCTGATCGTCGCGACCAAGGCGTCGGGCTCTGGGGCGGCGCTCGGAGCGGATCGCCACGGAGCCGCCGGTCGTGCTGCCGCTGCTGAACGGCCTCGACCACCTGCGCTGCTGCGCGAGCGCTTCGCGCCGGCGTCGGTGCTCGCGGGCTCGATCCGCGTGGAGGCCGACCGGCCGCGGCCGGGCGTGATCGTGCACACGAGCCCGTTCCTGCTCGTGGACATGGCGGTGGGCGACCCGAGCGCCGTGGCGGCGATGCGGGCGCTCGAGGAGGCGCTGACGGCGGCCGGGCGTGCCGGTGCGCGTGCTGGACTCCGAGCCGCAGGTGATGTGGTCGAAGCTCGTGCGGCTGAACGCGCTCGCCTGCACGACGAGCGCCTACGACAAGCTGCTCGGCGAGATCCGCTCGACGCCGGCAGCTGCGCGCCGACCTGGTGGGCGCGATCGAGGAGGCGTGCGCGGTGGGGCGCGCGGAGGGCGCGCGCGACGTCGACCCGGCGAATGCGATCGCGGAGCTGGAACTGGCGCACGACACGCTCGGCAGCTCGATGCAGCGCGACATCGCCGCCGGGCGAGTCCCCGAGCTCGACGCGATCCCAGGCTCGGTGCTGCGCGCGGGCGCCCGGCACGGGCTCGACTGCCCGACGATCGAGACGCTCGTGGGGAAGATCGAAGCGCGGATCGCGCGCTTGGCACGCGGCTGGCTGAGTCACGCGGCGCGCCGGTGCGCGGCGCTAGTGCTCTTCGAACGGTGAGCGGCCGGAGCCGGGCGAGTACGCGGGCACGGCCTGCGTGGCGATCGCCTCGACGGCCTGCTCCTCGGCCTCGCTCAGCTCCTCGTCGTGCTCGCCGTCGCAGAGCACGCGAAAGTTGCCGGTCACGCCGCTGTCGGCGTGGATGGTGATGCCGGGCAGGATCTCCTCGCCCTCGTCGAAGCCGAGCCGCTCGATGTCGAAGTGCGCGAGCCCGATGCCGTACGCGGTGTGCGTTGGGTTCTCGCGGTCGTGGGCGGCCACCGCCTGCGCGAAGCGCTCGAGGTTCTTCGCGATCTTGCCGTGGTCCGCCATCGCTTTTGGAGGGTAGCGCGGCGCGTTCTAGATTGGGCCGTGCCGGGACCGACGATCGTCGTCGCGGCACCATTGGTGTGATTCCTCTACGCAGCGGCCCCCGGATCCGGACGGACGACGACCGTGTCCGCAATGGGGATGATCTCGTCAACGGGCAGGTCGGCGCGGGACGCGTGGTCACGGATTGCCTCGGGGCTGCTCGCCTGATAGATGCAGACCGTCCCGACCGATCCGCCGTTCTCCTCCAGAACGTAGCTGCGAATCCAGCGGATGTCGTCCGACATCTCCTCGTCGCCGACCTGTTTGGAGCGCCCAGCGGCCTCCTGCAGCTCCTCGGGTGAACGCCAGCCGCTGCGACGCAGAATCACGTACGTGTTCATGTGGGCTCCTCTCAATGGATGTCGAACTGCTCCTACTTTCGGACTCTAATACGCGGGCGCGAGATGGTCTAGGTCCGCTAGGTTGGCGAAAGCACCGTGATGCCGTGCTCGCGCGCGCCGGTGGCTAGGTCCTTGTCATAAGTCATCAGGGCGTTCAGCTTGCCTGCCCTGGCGAGTTGGACCGCGGTGGCGAGGTGTATCGCGTCGAGCGTTCCAACCGAAGCCGGCGTGAGGGTCTCGGTGGATGTGAGGATCTGATCGTCCAGGGGAATGAGCGAAATGGCGGACAAGAGGGACTCGGCGCGATCCAGAAGACCACGCTGGAGGCCGACCCGACTGTGGCGGCGATTCCCGGGGCGCCAGAGACCGCAGATCACGGGAGATCGCGCTCCCATCTAGAGATTTCGTAGGGAACTCCCGGACGGGCTCCGATCGCAAGAATGGCCGTGCCGTCGATGGTCGCCCGGGCGCTTCGGATGAGGCTCGGGTCGCGTACGAACACCAACGTGCCGGCGGGAGCATCAACCGTGTTGCCATCCACAGTGAAAACCGCATGTCCGCTCATCACGGCGAACAACTCCTCGTGGCCGTCCGTGCGGTTGACCTCGTCGTCGGCCTCGTGGTGCGGCTCGACCATCTCATCACCGGCGTCTCCCGTGATCCCGTTCACTCCGAACGCCCGAATGTCGAAGTGCCGACGGACGAGATGGAAGTCCCCATCCGTGGCATCCGGATAGTTCGGGTCGATGTCCGTCGCCCGAATGACGTCAGCGAGAAGCACGGAACCGAACGGAGCAGTGCTTGGATCGGTCACAGGAGCAAACCTCGCAGCTCACCCGAGAAGAGTCAACCAGGGTGCGCTCACTTCGCGCGTTGACTCATGTTCCCGCGGAGGATGTTCAAGTCTGACCTCGGAGCAGACGACCTTGCTCGACCTTCAGGCGAGTAAACCGTTCCGAAGCGTAGGCCGCGACTTCCACCGGATAGTTCGACGGGCCGTAGTGGTCGCTGAAGTCGCCTTCCTTCCACCGTTGAATCACTGCCTCGTAAGCTGCCACGTGGTTCGAAAGATCGATCAGACAGCTCGGCAGCTCATCGTCATCCACAAGGTCTGTGCCGTGTATCACCACGTCGCGCATCTCTCGGTTGAGCGGCATGAACACCGTCGTCATCCACAGTCGCCATGCTGCTGCCTCTGTGGCTGAGGGAGGAGGATCGGTTCCCCAGAACGGGCCGATGTTTGGGCGGTAGATGGATCGGAACATCTCCCACCCCGCCTGAGCGGAGGCTGAAAGTGCGTAAAGCGGCCCGTAGAACTCGGCGAGCTGGCGATTCAGCCGATCAAGATGGTCCTTTCGGCGTTCGAGCCGAAGATTGTTGTGATAGGTGGCGAAATAGCCCACCACCGCTACAGCCGCGGGCGCGGCCAAGGTGAGCGCTGCAGCCCATGTCAAGGTGAACCAGCCCAGCGGCGCATGCTGCGAGCTTAGCTCAGGTTGTTTGGGGCGGAAGGTGCTTCAGTGTGGCTCGCGCTACTGCTCGATGATCTCGATTCGATACCCGTCGGGATCTTTCACGAAGCACAGTCGTGAGCCGCCCTCGCGGACGGAGTAGGGCGGCTTCTCGGGCTCGATGCCCTGCTCGGCGAGCTTGGCGAGCGTCGCGTCCAGGTCTTCGGCGGTGATCGCTATGTGGCCGTAGGCGGTGCCGAGCTCGTAGGAGTCGACGCCGAAGTTGTACGTCAGCTCCAGGCGCGGCATGTCGCCGTCGCCGGGCTGGTTCATGAACACGTTGACCGCCTCGTCGCCGATCGGGATGCGGCCGACCTCTTGGAAGCCGAGGGCGTTGTAAAACGCGACCGAGCGGTCGATGTCGGTGATGCGGTAGCACGTGTGGATGAGGGCCATGGCAGGAGTCTATGACAGCGCGACGCTCGTTTTGCGACGGCATCTACACTGCCCCGCGTGAGGACTCTGATCGTTGGCCACGGCGGGCGCGAGAGCGCGCTTGCGATGCGCATGTCCGAGCACAGCGAGCTGCATGCGTTCGTCGGGCATGAGAACCCGTCGATCGTCGGCTACGCCGCCGCGTCGGGCGGGAGCCATCAGGTCGGCGACGTCTGCGACCCCGCGGCCGTGGCCGCGTTCGCGCGCGCTCGCGACATCGACATCGCGATGGTCAGCGCCGACGAACCGCTGCAGGCGGGCGTCGTCGACGCGCTGCTCGCGCAGGGCACGCACGCGGTCGGGCCCACGAGCGCGGGGGCCGAGATCGAGTGGAACAAGATCTTCGCGCGCGAGCTGCTCAGCCGAGATCGCACCCGAGGCCACGCCCATGCTGCGAGTCGTGCGCAGCGCCGGCGAGCTCGACGAGGCGATGGCCGCGTTCGGCGCGAAGCCCGTCGTGGTCAAGCCCGCGGGGTCTGACCGGCGGCAAGGGCGTCAAGGTCATGGGGCCGCACCTCTCGAGCCATGACGACGCGAAGGCGTACGCGCTCGAGCTGCTCGCGCGCGGCGGCGGCGGGGACGCGGTGTTGATCGAGGAGAAGATCGTCGGCGCGGAGTTCACCATCCAGGCGATCAGCGACGGGCAGCACGGTCGTGCTCCCGCCCTCCACCTACGACTATCCCGTACCGCTACGACGGCGATCGAGGGGCCCGGCACCGGCGGGATGGGCTCGCTGTCGATGGACTCCGACACGCTGCCGTTCATGACCACCGTCCACTACGTTGAAGCGTGCTCGATCATCCGCGCGGGTCATCGAGCGTCTCGCCGCCAGCGGACGGCACTTCACGGGCGTGATGAACAGCGGCTTCTTCGCCACCGCCGAAGGCGTCAAGGTGATCGAGTTCAACGCGCGCTTCGGCGATCCGGAGTGCATGAACATCATGAGCCTGTTCGACGGCAGCTGGCCGGCGGTCGATGAAGGAGATCGCGGCCGGCACGCTGTCGGGCCGCGACGTGGTGCTGCGCCCGGAGGCGTCGATGGTGCTCTACCTCGTCTCGCCCGACTACGCCCTGCGACCCGGCCCCGCGTACGACTTCACGCTCGAGCGCGAGCGCATCGAAGGCGAAGGCTGCAACGTGTTCTTCTCCTCCGCCATCCAGACCGGCGAGAGCGCCTACCGCACCGTCGGCACCTCGCGCGCGGTCGCGCTCACCGCCACCGCGCCCACGCTCGAGCAGGCGCGGCTGCGCGTCGTGCGCAGCGCCGAAACGGTGCCCGTGCTGGAGTGGCGGCGCGACGTCGGCGAGGCGAGCTACCTGGAGGGCCTCGCCGAGCTGGTCGGCGCTGACAGCGACGCGGACGCGGAGCCGCTCGCTGCCCAACGCCGGCTGACGGTTTCGTGCAAGGATGGCGCCGATGCTCGTCGAGCACGCCACCCACCCGCAGTTCGTATCCAACACCTACCTCGTCGCCGACGGCGAGGGAGGGCCGGCATTCTTCATCGACGCCGGTGGACCCGTCGAGCCGCTCGATCAAGGCCGCCGAGCGCCTCGAGCTGACGCCCACCCACATCCTGCTCACCCACCACCACTTCGACCACGTCAGCGAGGTCGAGAAGCTGCGGGGGCGCTGGTCCAAGATCGAGGTTCTCATCAGCGCCCGCGAGGCTGAGATGCTCGCCGCCGCGGGCAGCGGCGACGGAAAGCAGGACGACGCTGCGGCGAAGATGGGGTCCGTCGAGGCCGGCCAGCTGCTCCACTTCGGAAAGCTCGACGTGCGCGCGCTGCACACGCCCGGACACACCGGCGGGATGCTGTCGTTCCTCGTCGCCGAGCGCGCCGAGGCGCCCACCACGTCCACCGCCGCCGGCGGCACCGGTCGTCCGCGCACGAGCACCGCGCCCGGCGGCTTCACCGGCCCCGGCGCCGCAGTGTTCACCGGCGACACGCTGTTCAAGGACTCCGTCGGCGGCGTCAAAGCGCCCGGCCACACCACCTACACCGACCTGCGCGACTCGATCATGGGCACGCTCATGGAGCTGCCGCCCGACACGGTCATCTACCCCGGCCACGCCGCCGAGACCACCGTCGCGCGCGAGTGGGATCACAACGCGTTCATCCGTGTCTGGCGCGGCCTCGACCCCGAGGGCTCCGAGCCGTGCACCGCGCTCGGCGAGCCGGCCACGCTGGTGCTGCTCGGCGCCGACTACGACGGCGGCACCAAGGCCTGGATTCGCTGGCCCGACGGCTCTGACGACATCGTGCCCGGGTCGCGCGTCGAGCGCTCCACGTGAGGGTGACCGCACGCGGTTCGTAGCATTCATGGCATGGCGCGTGAGAACGAGAAGATTCCGACCTCACGCGTGAGGCGCACCGCGACCGTCGCGTCGCTCGCCGCCAGCGAGGCGGTCAAGCAGTTCGGCACCCGCGCCGCCAACGTCACGCGCGGCGAGGAGGCCTCCGAAGAAGCGATGGCGCGGCGCCAGCTGGAGACCGCCAAGCAGATCGTCGCCGTGCTCGGCACGATGAAGGGCGCCGCCATGAAGCTCGGACAGGTGATGTCGTTCCTCGACGTCGGGCTCGTCGCCGAGGAGCACCGCGACGAGTTCCAGCGTGAGCTCGCCAAGCTGCGCGACGCCGCGCCGACCGTGTCGTTCAAGCAGATGAAGCGCGTCATCGAGGAGGACCTCGAAGAGCCGATCTCCGAGCTGTTCGCCTCCTTCCAGGAGGAGCCCATAGCAGCCGCCTCGATCGGGCAGGTCTACCGCGCGAAGCTCAAGGACGGCCGCGACGTGGCGGTCAAGGTGCAGTACCCCGGCGTCGCCAGCGCCGTGCGCGCCGACATGCAGAACCTGGACATGATCATGCGCCTGCTCAAGCGCATGACGCCGGGCATGGACGTCAAGGCGATCACCGCGGAGATCAAGGACAGGATCGTCGAGGAGCTCGACTACGAGCTCGAGGCGCAGAACCAGCGCTCGCTCGCGCGGATCTTCGCCGGGCACCCGTTCATCGTCGTGCCCGAGGTCGTCGGATCGCTCTCGCGCGAGCGCGTCATGGTCAGCGAGTTCGTCAGCGGCGTCGGCTTCGAGGAGCTCAAGACTCGCCCCCAGGCCGAGCGCGACCGTATCGGCGAGATCGTGTTTCGCTTCTTCCTCGGCTGTCTCTACCGCCACCGCCAGTTCTCCGGCGACCCGCACCCCGGCAACTTCCTGTTACTCGACGACGGCCGCGTCGCGTTCCTCGACTTCGGGCTGTTCAAGCGCATGGACAGCGAGCCCGTGGAACTCGAGCTCGCCTGCCAGCGTGCCGTCGCCGAGGGCGACGCCGCCACGCTGCACGAGCTGCTCGCGCAGTCCGGCTTCCTGCCCGACCCCGCCAAGGTCAACCCCGACGAGCTGCTCGCGTTCATCCGCGACGCCATCTGGTGGTACACCACCGCCGACGAGGTAGTCGAGCTGAAGCCCGAGATCGCCACGCAGGTGATGATCGAAAGCTCCGACCCGCGCTCCAGCCACTTCCGCCAGATGCGCCACCAGGACATGCGCCCCGAGCACCTGTTCGGCCGGCGCATGGAGATGCTCACGCTCGCCGTGCTCTCGCAGCTGCACGCCCGCAACAACTGGCACCGCATCGCGCGCGAGTGGATGTACGGCGATGAGCCCGTCACCGACCTCGGCCGCGAAGAGGCCGACTTCTACCGGCGCAGCGGCGTCGGAGCCGCCAGCTGACCGAGCAATTCATTTAAAGGATTTAGAGAACCTGGATCTGAAACAGGCTCGTCGTGCCCGGGCGCCCCGACGGCAGCCCCGCGGTGATGCCCACGCGCTGACCGCGCCTGCACCAGCCGAGCTCCACCACGCGCCGCGCCGCGTCCGCGATCAGCGCCTCCGTCGTCTCGTGGCGCGGCATCGACGCCGCCTGCACGCCCCACATCAGGCTGCAGCGCCTGACCGTCTCTTTGCCCGGCGAGAGCGCGTAGATCGGCACCGTCGGGCGGTGCGCCGACACCAACCGCGCCGAGCGCCCCGACAGCGTCGGGATCACCAGCGCGTCGAGGCGCAGCTCGCGCGCCGCGTCGCACAGGTTGTGCGCGATCGTGTGCGCGGGGTCCGATTCGGTGCGGCGCACGCGCGACTCGTTCCAGCGCTCATACGGCGCGATCGACTCCGCCTGCACCGCCACCGCCGCCATCATTTCCACCGCGCCCACCGGATAGGCGCCCACCGCGGTCTCCTGCGAGAGCATCACCGCGTCGGTGCCGTCCAGGATCGCGTTCGCCACGTCCGCCACCTCCGCGCGCGTCGGACGCGAGGAACTCACCATCGAGTCGAGCATCTGCGTCGCCGTGATCGACGGGCGCGCCATCTCGCCAGCCAGCTGCAGCAGCCGCTTCTGCACCAGCGGCACCCGCTCGATCGCCAGCTCGATGCCGAGGTCGCCGCGCGCCACCATCACGCAGTCCGCCGCTTTGACGATCTCCACCGCGCGATCCACCGCCTGCGGCTTCTCCATCTTCGCGATCAGCGGCAGGCGCGTGTGCTCGCGCACGAATTCCACGTCCTCCGGCTTCTGCACGAACGACAGCGCCACCATGTCCACGCCGATCGACTCGCCGTGGCGCAGCAGCTGCAGATCCTCCTCCGGCACCGCCGGCAGCGACGTCGTCGGGCCGGGGATGTTCAGCCCCTGGCGCGAGGCCACAGCGCCGCCGATCTCGATCTCCATGTCCACCTCGCAGTCCGCCGGACGCGTCGCCGAGACGCGCAGGCGAACCGAGCCGTCCGCCAGGTACAGGATCGAGCCCGGCTCCACCGAGTCCGCCAGGCCCGCCCACGTGATGCTCATTCGCTTCGCGTCGCCCTCGACCTCCTCTTCGCCGCAGGAGAACGTCAGCTGCTCGCCGGGCGTCAGCTCCACCACGCCCTCGCGCAGCGGCCCGATCCGCAGCTTCGGGCCGGGGAGGTCCTGCAGGATCGCCACCGGGCGCCCCACTCGCCCCGCCGCGTCGCGCACGCGGCGCACCGTCTCCGCGTGCTCCTCCAGCGTCCCGTGCGAGTAGTTCAGGCGCGCAACGTCCATCCCCGCCTCAACCAGACGCACGAGCGTCTCCGGGTCGCGCGAGGCGGGGCCGATGGTGGCGACTATCTTCGTGCGGCGCATGATGCTGCGCACGGTAGCGGTAGGCGGGGGCGAACGCGGCCAGGCGCTCGTATCCAGGCCGACCGGCCTCATCGGCGGTCGCGCAGCTCTTAGCATGGCCGCATGCCCAGACCGTCGCGACCGCTGCCTCGCGTGGGCGCTCACGCGCGCATCGCGCACTTCGGCGGCGGCTTCGAGCGCGGCGTGGTCGTCGCGGTGAGCGAGGACGGTCGGCGCCTGGACGTGCGCGGCGAGGACGGCGAGGTCCATGCGTTCGCGCTCAGCCCTGCCACCGCCAGGTTCGTCTCGGCCGACAGCGCGCACGGACCGCGCCTGGAGCTGCTCGGCGACGGCGAGCGCTGACAGGTCGCGGCGACGCGCGGTCGGCCGCTGGCGCTCACCCCCACGCGCTAGCTCTCACGGCTGCGCGACCGCCACCGCCGCCTCGAGGCCGGCCTCGGTCGATACGAGGATCGCGCCCTCGCCCGTGGCGTAGGCCTCCTCGCCGTGCTGCACGATGTCCATACCGAGCGCCTCCTCGTGCTCGCTCGCGCGCAGCGGCGTCAGGAGGCCCACGATCAGCGCAGCAGCGCGTACGTCGCGGTGAACGCGTACGCGGGGCCCGCGAGCGCCGCGATCGCCTGCCAGCCGAGCTGGCCCGCGTCGCCGTACAGCAGGCCGTTCGACGCGCCGTTCCACGACAGCTGCGCGACGAAGCCGATGAACAGGATGCCCGTCAGCCCAGCGATGCCGTGCGCGGCGAGCACGTCGAGCGTCTCGTCGACGCGCGTGCGCGGACGCCACAGGATGATCGCGTAGCTCGGCAGCGCCGCCACCACGCCCAGCAGCCATCGCCCACGCCGGGCTGATGTAGCCCGCCGCGGGCGTGATCCCGACGCAGCCGACGATGATCGCCGTCGCCGCGCCGATCGCCGTCACGCGCCTGCCGCGCAGCAGATCGAGCGCGAACCACGCCACGAGCGTGCACGACGGCGTGAGCAGCGTGTTCGTGAACGCCAGCACGCTCGAGTGCCCCGTCGAGAAGCCGCTGCCGCCGTTGAAGCCGAACCAGCCGAACCACAGCAGCCCCGCGCCGAGCAGCACGTACACCGCGTTGTGCGGCAGCAGCGCCTGGCGGCCGTAGTCCTTGCGCGCGCCCACCACCAGCGCCGCCGCCAGCGCCGAGAAGCCCGAGCCCATCTCCACCGGCACGCCGCCCGCGAAGTCCAGCGTGCCGTGCGCCTGCAGCCAGCCGCCGCCGAACGCCCAGTGCGCGAGCACCGCGTACACGAGCACCGACCACAGCGCCGCGAACACCAGGAACGGCGCGAAGCGCATGCGCTCGACCACCGCGCCCGACACCAGCGCGGTGGTGACGATGCAGAACGTCGCCTGGAAGGCGAAGAACACCAGGTGCGGGATCGTCGTGCCCGGCGCGCGGCGCGAACGCGACGTCGTGCAGGAACGCGTAGCCGAGCCCGCCGACGAACCCGTTGCCCTTGTCGAAGGCGAGCGAGTAGCCGACCACCGCCCACATGACCGTCGCCACGGCCAGCGCTGCGACGCACATCATGAACGTGTTGAGCGTGTTCTTCGCGCGCACCAGGCCCGCGTAGAACAGCCCCAGCGCGGGCGTCATCAGCAGCACCAGCGCGGTCGCCGCGAGCATCCACGCAGTGTCGCCCGCGCTGACCTGCGTTGAGACGGCGACCGCCGTGATCGTGGTCATTTGTTCACCGGCGTCACGGCGCCTTCGTCGGTCTCGCCCGTGCGAATCCGCACCGCCTGCTCGAGCGCGACGACGAAGATCTTGCCGTCTCCGACCTCGCCCGTGCGCGCGCCCAGCGCAGAACGCGTCGATCGTCGGCTGCACGAACGCGTCGGAGACGGCGACCTCGAAGCGCACCTTCTCCGACAGGCCCATCTTCACCGTCGTGCCGCGGTAGGTCTCCACGCGGTCGAGCTCGCCGCCGTGTCCCTGCACCCGGCTCATCGAGATGCCCCGCACCTCGGCGCGGTAGAGAGCTTCCAGTACGTCGTTGACCTTCTCCGGGCGCACGATCGCGATCACGAGCTTCAAGAGTCCCTCCGGCTCCTCCCAAGACGCGGCCGCCCGACGCGGGGGCCACGAAAGGTGGGCGAGCGTATCACGGCCTATCGGCGATGTTCGCGGGATCGGTAAGACGTTGAGCCGCTCCGACGCAAAGCACCCATGAGGATCCGTGTAGCGTCTGGATCGTGGTTTCGATGCCGAGCACGCGCGACTCCGCGCCCCACACCCGCCAGCTCGACGCCGACTCGGCGGCGTGGGTCGCGCGCCTGCGGCCCGGCGCCCAGGGCCACGAGGCGGCGATCGAGGATCTGCACGCCTTGCTGTTGAAGGCCGCCAGATTCGAGGTCGCTCGACGCCGCGCCGCGCTCGGGCAGCTGCGCGATTCAGACCACGAGGATCTCGCGCAGCAGAGCGCCGACGACGCGCTGATGGCGGTGCTGCGCAAGCTCGGCGACTTTCGCGGCGAGAGCCGCTTCACCACCTGGGCGTACAAGTTCGCGCTGCTGGAGGCCGCCGTCAAGGTCCGCCGCCGTGCATGGGTGGGGCGCGAGGTGCAGCTCGAGTCGAACGCCTGGGCGGGCATCGCCGAGCGGATGCACACGCCTCACGAGGACGCCGAGACGCGAGAGCTGATCGGGGTTCTGCAGGAGGCGATCAGGGGCGAGCTGACCGCCCACCAGCGCGAGGTGCTCGTCGCGATCGCCTTGAACGACGTCCCCATAGACGTGCTCGCCGAGCGGCTGGACAGCAGCCGCGGCGCGCTCTACAAGACGCTTCACGACGCGCGCCGCAAGCTCCGCGCCGCGCTCGCCAAGCGGGGCTTGGACGTCGATCGGCACCTGGAGGGCACGCGATGAGCGATTCCGCGGACCGCGATGCTCTGCTCGGGCGACTCCTCGGGCCGCCCGGTCCGGAGCTCACGTGCGATGAGTGCTTCGATCGGCTCGACCGCTACGTCGAGCTCGAGCTCGACGACGCGCAGGCCGACGCACAGGTCCCCGGGATGCGCGCGCACCTGCGCGGGTGCCCCGCCTGCAGCGAGGATCACGAGAGCCTGATTGCGCTGCTGCGCAGCGAGCGCTGAAGCGGATCCGATGCTCGTGAGGTAAGAACCGCTGGGCCGCGGACGCAAAGCCTCCAAGTGACAACGAAGCACGTCAGGCGATGCCTGGCGCTGCGCCACACAAGGAGGCATCTGATGAGCACCATCGAGAGACCGCTGGGCCGGGAGACGAGCAGGGGCGGCGCTGGACTCGCGGGGACCGCCGGCCTGCTGGACGTGGAGACCGCCGCTCACCAGTCGTTCTGGCTGCTGCGGATCGGCTTCACGCTCGCGCCGATCCTGTTCGGCATCGACAAGTTCTTCAACTGGAGCGTGCACTGGCCGACGTACCTCGCGCCGTGGATCAACGACATCGTGCCCGGCAGCGGGCAGGACTTCATGTACGTCGTCGGGGGCGTCGAGATCGTCGCGGGTTTGCTCGTCGCGTTCGCACCGCGCATCGGCGCGTTCGTCGTCTCGGGCTGGCTGTTCGGGATCGTGGTGAACCTGCTCACAAACGACGCGCCCCGCTACTACGACATCGCCCTGCGCGACTTCGGCCTGATGCTCGCCGCGCTCACGCTCGGACGCCTCGCGCTGGCGCTTGTGCCCGCCCGCGAGCGTCTGCGCAGCTAGGGCGCTTGCACGTCGGGGAAGTGCTCCGCGCAATGCTCGCGGAGCACACCCCGCACCCACGCGCGCTCCTGTGCGGTGGCCATGCGAAAGCGTCCCAGCAGCTCGCGCTGGCGCTCCACGGGGACGCCCGCGATCACCCAGCGCACCGCGAGGCGCTCGAACAGCAGCTCCAGCGCCCGCTGCCACGCGTCCTCCCGCGTGGCCGACGGGCGGCCCGCCATGCCCGACAGCTCCTGCGCGTACGCGCGCCGCGAGCCTGGCGAGAGCGAGCCGCGCAGGCTCAGCACGTTGCCCTCCGCGTCGGCGTAGTCGCTGCTCGGCGCGGTCAGCTTCGCCTGGCGGCGGCTGCGCTTGGCCACGCCTCAGCTTGCGTCCGCGGCCCGTTCGAGCTGGCCGCGCACGTCGCCCGTCACGGGCCTCGCGTGCCCTGGCCACGCCGCGGCGGGCTCCAGCGCGGCGAGCTTGCGGATGCTCGCGCGCGCCTGTTCGGTGTCCTGGTTGTACACCGCCGAGGGGAGGTGCGGCGCCGAGCTACGGCCCAGCATGTCGACCGTGTAGAAGCAGTCGGTGCTCAACGCCAGGCGGTCGGACTCGCGCCACAGCGCGATCAGCCCCGGAGCGTGGCCCGGCAGGTGCACGACCTTGAAGCCCGCCACGTCGTCGCCCTCATCGACGGTCCCCGCGATCTTCACCGGGCCGGCGTCCCACGCGTAGCGGTGCAGCAGCCTGTGCGCCTGGCGGATCGGGCTCGGCAGACCCGCGAGCCCCTCGGGCCAGTAGCGAAAGCCGCCGCTGCCTTCCGCGTCCTGCACCTCCGCGGGGTGGCAGTACACGGGCACGCCCAGCCCGGGCGCCGCGCCGCGGTGGTCGGTGTGGCCGTGGCCGAGCACGATCCGGCGGATACCGCCCAGCTTCGCGCCGGCGCTCGCCAGCGCGCGCACCATCGTGCGCGCGCCCGCGTCGAACAGCGTCACGCCGCCCTCGTCCTCGATGAGGTACACGTTGCAGCGGCCCGGCTGGCCCTGCACGACCCATACGCCCTCCGCCACCAGTTGCGCCTCACCTGCTGCCAGATTGGAGGTCAGGCGCGTCTTGGCGTTGAACGCGCCCATCATCCCGCGCTCCGCGGGCGAGTCCTGGGGCGGCATCAGCCCGATCTCGCGCGCGAACGTCATGCTGTCTGTGAACGCGTCGTTGCTGTGGATCAGCCCGTCGCGGACCGTCAGCAGATCAAAGCCCTCCAGTTCCACCGGACTGCCGGTGGGGGTCACGCCGTTGAAGTTGCCCGGCCCGGCGAACGTGCCCTTGATCCGCCACTGCACGCCGCAGCGGTCGTCCTCGCTCGTCGTCGACACGACCTCCATGTGCAGGTCGGGGATCGCCGCGAGCAAATCGCCGATGAACTCGCGCACGCCCTCGGGCGCACGCACGTCCACCTGTCCGCGCACGTTCTCGCGGCCACCGTCAGCCCACATCGCAACCGCCCCAGCGAGATCGTGCGCGTCGATCGCGCCGAAGTAGCGCCGCGCCACGACCTCCGCCTTGCTCCCTGAAATCCGCTTGCGGTTGGCGGCCAGCTGCTGCATGTTCGCAGCGACCTCCTGAACCCTGGTGCTCGCCTCGCTTGCACTCTCTCGATCGGACATCGCTGCCTCCTTTACGCCGCTGAGGGGCATTAGTCTAGTCTGCGGCGCGTGGCCGATGTGACAAGCAGGCGGGGACGGACGCCCGCCCAGCCCCGCGGCGAGAAGGTGCTCCCGGGCGTCTTTCGACTGCGCCTGCCGCTGCCCTGGCCCGGTGTTCCCCACTGCAACGCCTGGGCGGTCGCGGACGGCGACGGATTCGTGCTGTTCGACACCGGCATGCACCAGCCCGACTCGCTCGCCAACCTCGAGCGGGCGCTCGCTATGTGCGGACTGCGCCTCGAGGACGCGCGGCTCATCGTGTGCACGCACGCCCACTCCGACCACTGCGGTCAGGCCCCCACGATCGCCGAGCGAGCCGGCTGCGAGGTGTGGATGCACCCAAACCACGAGCACCTCACGCGCATGGTCGAGGACCCCGACGCGGTGTTCGACCGCCGCGTGGAGGTCGCGCGCCAGAGCGGCGTTCCCGAGGAGCCGCTGCGCCGCTACGCCGCCGAACGTGGCTCGCGCGGTACCGGCATCGCTGGGCCGATCGAGCCCGACCGCGACCTGGTGGCGGGCGTGGCGATCGGCACGGACCTCGGCGAGTGGGTCGCTTACGAGACACCCGGCCACGCGCCATCGCACGTGTGCCTGTTCCAGCCCGAGCGGCGCCTGCTGATCTCCGGCGACCACCTGCTGGGGCGCATCTCGCTGTACTTCGACTACGGCTATTCGCCCGACCCGGTGGGCGAGTTCCTCAACTCGCTCAGCCTCGTCGAGCGCCTCGGCGCGCGGCTGTGCCTAGCCGGCCACGGCCGTACGTTCACCGACGTCCACGCCCACATCCAGGGCAACCGCACGCTCGTGGAGGAACGCCTCACGGGTGTGCGCGCGGCAATCAGGGACAAGCAGCTGACGGCGTTCGAGATCGTGCCGCACGTCTACGGCGCCGCGCTGTCCTCCGATAACGCCCACTGGCTGCTGTCGAAGACGCTCGCGTATCTCACGCACCTCGAGGCGCTCGGCGACGTCCGGCGCATCGCCGGTGAGCCAGAGCGCTGGACTGCATAATCAGCCGATGCGCATCGACCGGATCCTGGCCAGCGACGGTCCCACGTTCTCGTTCGAGTTCTTCCCGCCCAAGACCGAGGCGGGCGAGGCGAACCTGTACAACGCGCTCAGCGAGCTGCGCACGCTCGAACCGTCGTTCGTGTCCGTCACCTACGGCGCGGGGGGATCGACGCGCGGCAAGACGATCGAGATCGTCAAGCGCATGCGCGAGGAGTACGGCTTAGAGGCGATGGCGCACTTTACGTGCGTCGGGGCCAACGTGGACGAACTGCGCGGCACGCTCGATGAGATGCGAGGCGCGGGGATCGACAACGTGCTCGCACTGCGTGGCGACCCGCCCGAGGGCCAGGAGCAGTGGCTCAAGACCGAGGGGGGCCTGGAGTACTCGCGCGAGCTCGTGGAGCTGATCTCCGCGGACTACCCCTTCGCGATCGGCGCCGCGTGCTTCCCCGAGACGCACATCCACGCCGAGAGCCCCGAGGCGGATCTCGCGCACCTCGTGGAGAAGGTCGACGCGGGCGTGGACTTCCTCATCACGCAGCTGTTCTTCGACAACGAGCTGTACTTCGACTTCCTCGCCCGCGCGCGGGCCGCGGGCATCGATGTGCCGATCGTGCCCGGAATCATGCCGATCACCAAGGTCGGGCAGGTCGAGCGCATGGCCGCCATGTGCGGCGCCTCGATCCCCGACGGGCTGCGCGCGGAGCTCCACGCGCGCGGAGAGGACCCCGAGGCGGTGCTCGACTTCGGCGTCGCCTATGCCACGCTGCAGTGTGCCGAGCTGCTCGCCGCGGGCGCGCCCGGCATCCACTTCTACACGCTCAACCGATCGCCCGCCACGCGCGCGATCCTCAGCGCGCTCAAGCTCGCCAAACCCTGGTAGGCCTGCCGACCTGCGACGCCCGAGGCGCGTATGTGCGCGCGCCGGTGCGGCGGCGCGCTACTCCGTCTCGATCTCCAGCCCCTCGGCCACACGCGGGGAGCCGTCGGGCGCCTCGTAGCGCACGTCCACGGAGTCGTTCTGGCGGTAGGTGCCCACGCCCCACGCGCCCAACAGCCAGCGCCAGCCGCTGATCTTGTCCTTGCGCAGCTCGCGCTCGAACACGAGCGCGCCTTCGCGCACGCTGTAGTCGCCGCCCAGATGCTGAGGCACGCCGTTCAGATACACCTGGTAGGGCTCGCGCACGTCGCGCGGCAGCCTCACCTTGGAGCGCGTCACCATCGTGGGATTATGACCGTGCAGCTACGCCCGCCGGGGCGCGTACCCTGCGAGACGATGTCCGGCACGCACGATGCGAGCGAGATCCCCTACACCGTGAGGCGCTCCACACGCGCACGGCGTGTGCGCGTGAACGTCCATGCGCACACCGGCGTGGAGGTCGTGCTGCCCACGCGCGCCCCCGAGCGCGCGGCGGCGGCTGCTGTCAGCGAGCTGCGCCCCTGGATCGAGCGACGGCTGGGCGAGGCGCGCGAGGTGCGCGCCAGGATCGCCGCCCGCGCGGGAACCGTCCCGTACCTCGGCAGCGCTCTGGAGCTGGTCCCGCAGCCGGGGCGCACGCGCGTGCACCGCAGCGGCGAGCGGTTGCTCGTCCCAGCGGGCGATGCGCGACCGGCGCTAGAGCGCTTCTACCGCCGCGCGGCGCGCGCGGAGATCGCCCCGCGGCTGGATCGCGCCGCGGCGCTCGCGGGGTGCGAGTACACGGGCCTTTCGATCCGTGCGCAGCGCACTCGCTGGGCGTCGTGCTCAGCGGACGGGCGCATGAGCTTCAACTGGCGGCTTTTGCTCGCGCCCGAGCGGGTGCTCGAATACGTCGTCTGGCACGAGGTCTGCCACCTGAGGATCCTCGACCACTCGCCGCGGTTCTGGGCGCTCGTCGAGCGTCACCGGCCCGACTACGCCGAGGATCGCGAGTGGCTGCGGCGCAACGGCGGGACGCTCGTGCTGTGAGCCCGAAACCCGACTCCTCGGTGAACGGCTCGATCCTGTGGCGCGTGTTCACCGTCAACGCGATCGTGTTCGGCGCCGCGCTCGGTGCACTCGCGCTCAGCCCCGCGACGGTGCACACGCCGATCCGCTCCAAAGAGCTGATCGAGCTGATCGTGGGCCTGCTGCTCACGCTGCTCGTCGACCTGGCGCTGCTGGCGCTCGTGCTCTCGCCGGTGCGCAGGCTGGCGAAGCTGATGGGCGACGTCGACCCGATGCGCCCGGGCCTGCGCGCGACGGTCAGCGACTCGCAGTGGGCGGGAGACGAGGCGAACGTGCTCGCGCGCGCGTTCAACAAGATGCTCGACCGACTCGAGACCGAGCGCCGCGAAAGCGCGCGCCGGGCGCTGTCCGCGCAGGAGGCCGAGCGCCTGCGGATCGCGCGCGAGCTGCACGACGAGGTCGGCCAGACGCTGACCGCGGTGGCGCTGCAGGTGGAACGCGCTGCTGGCCACAGCCCCGGGGAGTCGCGCGCGCTGGAGAAGATCGCCGCGCTGTTGCACGGCAGCCTCGATGACGTGCGCCGTATCGCGCGCGAGCTGCGCCCCGAGGCGCTCGACGACCTCGGGCTCACCGACGCGGTGATCGCGCTGTGTCTGCGCGTCGAGCGCCAGGGCTCGATCCGGGTGCTGCGCGAGCTGGAGGGCAACCTGCCGGCGTTGACCGAGGAGGCGGAGCTGGTTGTCTACCGCGTCGCGCAGGAGGCGCTCACGAACGCGATGCGCCACTCGGGCGCGTCGCAGGTGCGGGTCGCGTTGCGAGGCGAGGACGCCGGTGTGCGCCTGACGGTGCAGGACGACGGGCGCGGCCTGCCGCAGGAGCGCCACGACGACCGCGCGCTGGCCGACGAGCAGGTCGAGGGCGCGGGACTCGCGGGCATGCGCGAGCGGGCGATGCTGATCCACGCCGAGCTGCGCGTCGAGCGCTCGCAGAGCGGCGGGGTGAGCGTCACGCTCGCGGTCCCAGGGGCGGCGGTGCGGGCGTGACGACGCCGCTGAAGCTGCGCGTGCTGCTCGCCGACGACCACGCGCTCGTGCGCGGCGGCCTGCGGCTGGTGCTCGAGGCCGAGCCGGACATCGAGGTGACGGTCGAGGCGGGCGACGGCGCGGAGGCGCTCGAGCAAGGCGTTGAGCGCCGAGGTGGATCTGGCGATCCTCGACGTGTCGATGCCGTCGATGACGGGCCTGCAGGTGGCGGCGGAGCTGCATCGCCGCCGCCCGGAGCTGCGCACGCTGATGCTGTCGATGCACGAGAACGAGCAGTACTTCTTCGAGGCGCTCAAGGCGGGGGCCTCGGGCTACGTGCTGAAGACGGCCGCCAACCGCGATCTGGTCGACGCCTGCCGCGCGAGCGTGCGCGGCGAGCCGTTCCTGTACCCGCCGGCGGTGGCGACGATCGTGCGCGACTACCTCGACGGGATCGCGCGCGGCGAAGAGCCGCCCGCGGATCCGCTCACGGCGCGCGAGCTGGAGGTGGTGAAGCTGATCGCCGAAGGCCACACCAGCGAGGAGATCGCCGCCCAGCTCGTGCTCAGCGGCAAGACCGTCGAGCGCCACCGCGCGAACGTGCTGGCGAAGCTGGGGATGCGCAACCGCGTCGAGTTGACGCGCTACGCGATCAGGCGCGGACTGGTCGAGCCCTGAGGCAGGCTCGACCTACTACCAGCTGCCGCTGCCCGCTCCGTTGCAGCCAGTTTTAGGGCTCGTGCAGGAACGGCTGACTTCGCCGGTGGCGTTGCGCGTGATCGAGAACGTGTCGCCTGTGTTGAACGCTTTGGCGGTGACCGTGTAGGTGTTGACGCCACCAGCGACCGCGCTGATGTAGGCGCCGCCTTTGGCTTCCGCGCTGCTCGTCGCGATCGAGGCCTCGTATTCGTGCAGCTTTTTCGCGCCTTCGGTGTTGAGTTCGGTGTATTCGCCGTTGTGGTCGGTGGCGTACGTCTCTGCGGCGGTCTGCGCGGTGCGCGCCAGCTCCTTGGCGGAGGCGTCGTAGGCCTTGCCTTTCTGGCTCAGGAAGGAGGGGATCGCGATCGCGGCGAGGATGCCGATGATGAGGATCACGACGAGCAGCTCGATCAGCGTGAAGCCGTCCTCACTGCCCATGTCGCGATTGAAGAGTCTGCGCATCGTCCACTCCTGTGCCGAGGTTCCAAGTTCACTTTTGTAACGGCACACAGACCTCGTGGCCTGATGGGTGTTACTACCCATCTTCCTCCGCAGATGTCCACCCCCTCAGACGTTCGTCCAGGCGGCGCCGGCGCCGGGGCGCGTGCGCTCAGGCGCGCTGGGCGATCGGCACGTAGTCGCGGTCGCGCTCGCCGGTGTAGATCTGCCGCGGTCGCGCGATCTTCTGCTCGGAGTCCTGCACCATCTCGAGCCATTGCGCGATCCAGCCGCTCGTGCGTCCGATCGCGAACATGACCGGGAACATCGCCACCGGCAGGCCCAGCGCCTCGTAGATCAGGCCCGAGTAGAAGTCGACGTTCGGGTAGAGCTTGCGCGAGGTGAAGTAATCGTCGTCCAGGGCGCGCTTCTCCAGCTCCGTGGCGACCTCCAGCAGCGGGCTCTTGCCGCGCACCTCGAACACGTCGTCGAGGTGTTTGCGGATGATCCGCGCGCGCGGATCGTAGTTCTTGTACACGCGGTGGCCGAAGCCCATCAGGCGCTCCTTGCCGTCCTTCACGCCCGCCAGGAAGTCGGGGATGTTCTCGACCGAGCCGATCCGCGCGAGCATCCGCAGCGCCTGCTCGTTGGCGCCCCCGTGCAGCGGGCCGTACAGCGCCGCGACGCCCGCGGCGACCGCCGAGTAGGGGTCGACCTGGGTGGAGCCGACTGCGCGCACCGCGCTGGTGGACGCGTTCTGTTCGTGGTCGGCGTGGAGGATGAACAGCACGTCGAGCGCGCGCTCGAGGCGAGGATCGGGCTCGTACTTGAGCTCGGTCATCTTGTACATCATCCCCAGGAAGTTGCCCGCGTACTCGAGGTCGTTGTCGGGGTAGACGTAGGGCTGGCCCATGTTGTGGCGGAACGCGAACGCGGCCAGCGTGGGCATCTTCGCCAGCAGCCGGATGATCTGGATCTTGCGGATGTCCTCGTCGTGGATCTGGTTGGCGTCGGGGTAGAACGTGGAGAGCGCGCCCACCGAGGCGACGAGCATGCCCATCGGGTTGGCGTCGTAGCGGAAGCCCTGCATGAAGTCCTTGACGTTCTCGTGCACGAACGTGTGGATCGTGATCTCGTGCACCCAGTGCTCCAGCTCGGCCTGTGTGGGCAGCGCGCCGTTGACGATCAGGTAGGCGACCTCGAGGTAGCTGGAGTGCTCGCACAGCTGCTCGATCGGGTAGCCACGGTGCTGCAGGATGCCCGCGTCGCCGTCGATGTAGGTGATCGAGCTGC
The DNA here is from genome assembly GCA_963813055.1 of uncultured Solirubrobacteraceae bacterium. Taxonomy (GTDB): domain Bacteria; phylum Actinomycetota; class Thermoleophilia; order Solirubrobacterales; family Solirubrobacteraceae; genus Palsa-744. The sequence continues at coordinate 107,082 of CAWEXM010000001.1, read as the reverse complement.
GACACGAGGCGGTGTTCATGTACGCCGGGTCGTAGACCATCAGCCCGAAGTCCTGCTCGTCGGTTTTCACCTGCCTGAGATCCATGCCGCGCACGGTCCCGTCCTGGATCGGCAGCTCGTAGCTGGCGCCGGTGCGGTTGTCGGTCACGGTCAGCGTCTGCTGCGGCTCGTGCTCGCTGCTGGTCCCGTCGTGTGTGTCCGCCCGCGCGTCCGTCGTCATCCGCATCTCCTATCCGAGGTTTCGGCTCGTGCAGCTTCGATTATGCGCAACCGGACGCCGGCTTCCGGCGAAGAGGCTCAGGTGCGCGGCAGGCGCTGGTGCGCGACGGCGGTCCGGATGCGCGCGGGGGAGACCGGCGAGGGCGAGCCGTGCGGGCCGCGCCGCGGCGCTCGCGGCAGCCGGGAGCGAGGATGGTGTGGGTGCAGTGGGCGCAGGCGTGGACCGATCCCGCCGTCCTCGTCCGGCTCGGCGTCCGAGGCGCGAATCGCCCAGCGCACGAGCAGGAACAGCGCCACGATCGGGATCTTCAACAGGAACATCAACCAGATGAAGGTCCAGGTTGTCACTTGCGACGATCGTATACCCGCTCGCGCATCCGTACAAGCCCGCGAATCGCGATCCGAGGCGCGCAGCGAATGTCTTCGCGCGCGTCAGCCCCTCAGCTCCAGCGGCGCGCCGCTGAACTGGGTCATGGCGTGCAGTTCGCCGATGCGAGCGACGATTTCGGCGCCGCCGAGGCGCTGCACGCGCTCGGTGCCGAACTCCTCGACGTTGAATGACGCGAGCACCGTCGCGTGCGCCATCGCGCGGCGCAGCAGCGCGTCGGAGAGTTCTTCGCCCGGGTGCGCTGCGATGTAGCCGACGAGGCCGCCCGCGAACGTGTCGCCGGCCCCCGTGGGGTCCACGACCGTCTCCAGCGGATATGCGGGCAGCGCGAAGAAGCCCTCGCGCGTGACGAGCGCCGCGCCGTACTCGCCCTGCTTGGCGACGACCACGCTGGGGCCGCGCGCTCCATCGGCGCTTCGCCACGTGAGGATCTCGCGCGCCGCGCTAACGAGGTTGGGGCTGCCCGTCAGCTGGCGCAGCTCGGCGTCGTTGAGGATCACGCAGTCGACGTTCTCGATCGCCGCGACGAGCGAGTCGCGCGCGATGTCGATCCACAGGTTCATCGAGTCGAGCGCCACGAAGCGCGCGTCGGGGAGCTGCTCGCGCACGTCGCGCTGCAGGTCGGGCTGGATGTTTGCGAGGAACAGCACGTCGCTGGAGCGCGAACGCTCCGACAGCTTCGGCTGGAAGCCCTCGAACACGCCCAGCTGCGTGTCGAGCGTCTCGCGCGAATTAAGATCCCAGCCGTACTCGCCCCGCCAGAAGAACGTCCTGCCGCCGGCGACGGCCTCGACGTCGGAGACGTCCACGCCGCGCGCTTCCATCACCGCGAGCTGCTCGGCGCCGAAGTCCTCGCCCACGGGGCCCACGACGCGCACGTCGTCGAAGAAGGACGCCGCGAGGGCGAAGTGCACCGCGGCGCCGCCGAGCATCCGCTCGCGCTCGCCGAAGGGCGTCTTTACGGTGTCATAGGCGATCGATCCGACGACGGTGATTGGCATCGGCGCGCACCTTAGAGCACCGCGGCCGGCGGACGCGCGGCGGCGAGTCACGAGGCCCCGTCACCGTGCGGCACTCCGCTAGCCTCGAACCGATGCGCGCGATCCAGATGACGGAGTTCGGAGGGCCGGAGGTGCTGAAGCTCGTGGAGCTGCCGGCGCCCGTGCCCGCGCCGGGCGAGGTGCTGATCAAGGTCGCCCGCGCGGGCCTGAACTTCGCGGACACGCACACGCGCACGAACTCTTACGTGCAGAAGGCCACGCTGCCGCTGATACCCGGCGGCGAGGTGGCGGGCGTGCGCGAGGACACGGGCGAGCGCGTGGTGGCGCTGGTGGGCACGGGCGGCTACGCCGAGTACGCGACCGCGCAGTCGAGCATGGTGTTTCCGATCCCCGACGGATTGGAGGACGGCGCGGCGCTCGCGATGATCGTCCAGGGCACCACCGCCTGGCATCTGTATCGGACCTCGGGCCGCGTCGCGGACGGCGAGAGCGTGGTTGTGCACGGGGCCGCGGGCGGGGTCGGGTCGCTGGCCGTCCAGCTCGGGCATGCGCTGGGCGCGGGACGCGTGATCGCTACCGCCTCGAGCGAGGAGAAGCGCGCGCTCGCGCTGGAGCTTGGCGCGGACGTGGCAGTCGATCCGGCCGCGGAGGGGCTCACCGAGCGCCTGATCGACGCCAACGAAGGCCGCCCGGTGGATGTGGTGTTCGAGATGTCCGGAGGGGAGGTGTTCGACGCGTCATACAAGGCGCTCGCGCCGTTCGGGCGGATCGTGGCCTACGGGATCGCGACGAGCCAGCCCAACGACGTGTCCACGGGCTCGCTGCTGCGCCACTCGCGTGCGGTCGTGGGCTTCTACCTCTTCCACTGCTTCAGGCGCCCGGGGATGTTTGCCGAAGCTCTGGCGGACCTGTTCGAGCGCGCGGCGCACGGCGAGTTGCGGGCGATCGTGGGCCACACATATCCGCTTGAACAGGCGGCTCAGGCGCAGATCGACCTGCGCGAGCGGCGCACCACCGGCAAGCTGCTCCTCGACCCGGCCGCCTGAAGCGCAGCCCGACGCGTAAGCTCCCTCCTGTACTCAATGGCCACGACCTTCGCCGACCTCGGTCTCTCCGAGTCCACACAGCACGCGTTGCGCGACGTGGGATACGAATCGCCCAGCCCGATCCAGGAGCAGGCGATCCCGTCGCTGCTGCAGGGCCGCGACGTGATCGGCCAGGCGCAGACGGGCACCGGCAAGACCGCGGCGTTCGGCCTGCCGATCATGGAGTACATCGACCCGTCGGAGTCGACCGTGCAGGCGCTCGTGCTGACGCCCACGCGCGAGCTGTGCATCCAGGTGACGCAGGCGCTGCGCACGTACGGCGCCCACTCGGGCATCGACGTGGTGGCGGTGTTCGGCGGCGCGCCGATCCGCACCCAGCAGGCGCAGCTGCGCGCGGGCGGACACGTGGTGGTGGGCACGGTGGGCCGCGTGCTCGACCTGATCTCGCGCCACTCGCTGGTGCTGCACGACTGCCGCTTCGTGGTGCTCGACGAGGCCGATGAGATGCTCGACCTGGGCTTCCTGGAGGACGTCGAGAAGATCCTCTCGCTGACGCCGTCCAGTCGTCAGACGGCGCTGTTCTCGGCCACGATGCCGCCGCCGATCCGCGCGTTGGCCGACCGCTACATGTACGACCCGACCGTGATCCAGGTCAAAGCGGCGACGTTGACGATCGACACGGTGGCGCAGTTCCAGCTCCCGGTTGAGACGCGGGAGAAGCCCGAGAAGCTCGTCGAGGTCTTGCGCGCTGAGGCGCCGGAGCAGGCGATCGTGTTCGTGCGCACGAAGATCCGCTGCGATCAGCTGTTTCGCACGCTGCGCGACCGCGGGATGAACGTGCGCGCTCTGCACGGCGACATGTCGCAGGGCTCGCGCGACGGCGTGATGCTGGCGTTCAAGGGCGGGCGCGTGCCGATCCTGGTGGCCACAGACGTGGCGGCGCGCGGCCTGGACATCTCGACGGTGACGCACGTGGTCAACTACGACGTGCCGACGAGCCCCGACACGTACGTGCACCGCATCGGGCGCACCGGGCGGGTGGGGCGCTCGGGCCGTGCGATCACGTTCGTGGAGGAGCGCCAGAAGCGCGAGCTGGAGGCGATCGAACGCCACATCGGGATCGCGGTGACGCAGTGGGAGAAGGGCGTGGTGACGGCGCCCACGCCAGTGCAGGAGCGTCCGCGCAGGCACTCAAAGCCCGGCGTCAAGCGCCGCGACGAGCAGGAGACCTACGCCAAGCTGGTGCTCGGCGGCGGGCGCGCAGCTGGCCTGAGCGTTGCGGACATCGTCGGCGCGGTCACCTCCTCCGCGGGCCTGGATGGCGAGGCGGTGCGCGACGTGCTGGTGCTCGACCGCTTCTCGTTCCTGTCGGTGCCCGAGGCGGAGGCGGCGAAGGTGATCGAGGCGCTCAACGGGCGCTCGATCGGAGCCGGCTCGTCCCAGACGCTCAGCCTCGAGCGCGTCGAGGTAAGGTAGCGACCCTGTCCACGGCCACGATGCAGACCGTTGTCAAGATGTCCCTATAGCCGCTGACTGGCTGGTGCGCTCGCACCGCCAGGAAATGTCGGCAGGCGTGCGACAATCAGGGTATGACCAAGGCCGAGCTTCATCAGCTGGTGGATCGCTTGCCAGAGGGCGCGATCGATGGCGCCGCGATCATGCTTGGCGAGATCAGTGCCGGACGCATAGATCCCGAGCAGGCGTGGTACTGGACGCGCGAGTGGCAGTCGAAAGAGCGCGAGGCAGACGACGACCGCACGGCGGGCCGCGTCTCGCGTTACGAGAGCGACGAGGATTTCTTGACGGCATTGGACGCGCGCACGAAGCCGTTGGATGCCGACGCGTGATGTCCTCGCGTCGTTCTGGCGTGACTGGGACCGACTCACCCCACAGCAGCAGCGAGCTTTCCGCAAAGCGGTAGCTCAGTTCATCGCCGACCTTGCGGGCGGAAGTCAGGGCTTCCATCCACGATTGCGCGTCAAGCGAGTGCAAGGACACCCTGGCGTTTGGGAGATGAGCTGGGCACCGGACGGCCGCGCGACCTTCGAGTACGGCGATGAGGTCCAGCCCGGCGAGGCGCACATCATCTGGCGCCGTGTTGGTACTCATTCGGTGTTTCGCCAGCCTTGACAGAACCGCCCATCGGCAAGAGGCCTTGTTTGCGTCCGAGGCGGCGTGATGGTCTCTGAGTCTAAGGAGGCCTTTCAAAATGAGTTGAGGCGTCGCCAGCAGAGGATGCTGCAGGCGAGTGTGAGGAATGGGGTGTGCATGTCGGGGTCGCGCTCGTAGCGGATTCTGAGTCTGCGGAAGTTGTGGAGGTGGGCGAAGCCGCGCTCCACGACCCAGCGCTCGCGGCCCGGCCCGGAGCCGTGAGCTGTCCCGCGTCTGGCGATCACGGGCGTGATCCCGAGAGCCCGCAGGAGCCGGCGGTGCTTGTCGTGGTCATAGCCACGATCAGCAAGGAGACGGTCAGGCTTCTGGCGTGGTCGTCCCACCTTGCCGGCCACGGGCCGGCGGTGGAGGTCTTCGATCAGCGGGATCAGCTGCGTGACGTCGTTGCGGTTCCCGCCAGTCAAAGAAACCGCGAGTGGGATGCCGCTCGCGTCGACGAGCAAGTGGTGCTTTGAGCCCGTGCGGGCACGATCTACCGGGGATGGCCCCGTCAGGAGCCCCCCAAAAGAGCACGGATATGGCTGGCGTCAACCGAGGCGCGGGACCAGTCGATCTTTCCCGCGGCGTTGAGCTTCACCAGCAGCTTTTGATGCAGCGCGTCCCACACCCCGGCCTTCTGCCACGTGCGCAGCCGCCGCCAGCAGGTGACCCCTGACCCATAGCCGTACTCGCGGGGGAGATCCTCCCACGCGATCCCGGTGTGCAGCACGTGCAAGATCCCGTTGAGTACCAGCCGATCATCGATCGCCTTACGACCAGGGTTACGGCGACGACGAACTCGTGCCGGGATCAACGGCTCAACCTCCCGCCACAACTCGTCAGTGATCTCGAACCTTGAGGGCACCTCCACCGCCTCCAATCCTCGGGGACACACCCCAAAGATTCAAGACTGACCCTCACGACCCTTCATTTTGAAAGACCTTCTAAGTCCGATGCCCGCCCTCGGCTGAAGGGCAGCGCAGCGGCCACTATTGCTTGCCGCCTCGGTCTGCGAAGAACCGAAACTCCCTCCGTACGACGTCGAGGACATCAGCAGCTTGGTCCGCCAAGACATTGCCGCCCTCGGCGATCGTAGCTGAAGGGGCCACATCTCTAGCCCAGCTTGCAAAGGCACTAGTTCGCAGAGCTACGTCAAGGCGTTCGACGCGTGCCGCCGCTGAGGTTTGTGCTCCGATACTCAGCGCGACTTCGAGGGATTGGTCGATGTCCGCGACGCATTGAGCCAGCCAGGCACGCTTACTTGAACACTGTACCGACGATCCAAAGCATTCGCTGATGTATCCGCCCGACCCGTTCCCCAACTACGCGGAGCAAGACCCGTTCGCGCGCACGTAGCTCCCATGGAGCACTGAAATCGACCAGCGCAGAAGCAAACGCCGTGCTGGCAACACCAATCCATACAGCCTTCCAGGTCACATCGCTAGCAGTGACGGCGAGGACGATAGCGGCTACACCGAACGCGAACAAAATGATGAGAACGGACAGGCGACGCCACACAATGAGCAAGCATATGCGCCCGCCGGCTCGACTATTTCGCAAAGATGAGGGTTGTTCGAGGCAAGCGTGTGATGGGTACCGCTATCGTGCCGTCTCCACCGTGACCGCCAACTAGGGAAGGGCCAGCGTGTCAACAGCGACAATGCACACAACCGAAGGGCCAATCGTCTTCGAGCTGTTCGACGAGGATGCGCCGAAGACCGTGGAGAACTTCCGCAAGCTCGCCGGGGAGGGCTTCTACGACGGCCTGAACTTCCACCGCATCATCAAGGACTTCATGATCCAGGGCGGCTGCCCGCAGGGCACCGGCACCGGCGGTCCGGGCTACACGTTCGAGGACGAGATCAACCCGCACAAGATCGTGCGCGGCGCGCTGGCGATGGCCAACGCGGGCCCGAACACGAACGGCTCGCAGTTCTTCATCGTCACCGCCGATGCGTGCTCGTGGCTGGACGGCAAGCACACCGTGTTCGGCCAGGTGACGGAGGGCATGGACGTGGTGGACAAGCTCGAGGGCGTTTCGACCGATGGCCGCGACGCGCCGACTGAGCCGGTTGGCATCGCCTCGATCGCACTATCTGACTAAAACGTCCCGAGTCTGCTCGGTCGGAGTAGTCTTGTTGGCTCCAGAGTTTGAGCGAGCAGGAGGGTCAGATGGCCACGGTCGAGCAGCAGCTACCCGACACGGACGTATCGGAGATTCGCCAGCGCAACGGAATCGCCAACGGGAGCGACGGCATTCCCGTCGAGAACCCCGCCACGGGCGAGATCGTGACCACGGTTCCCGACCTCGGCCCCGAGGCGATCGCGGAGATGGCGGCGCGCGCCCGCGCGGTGCAGCCGGAGTGGGAGGCCTACGGCTTCGACGGCCGCGCGCGGGTGCTCTCGCGCGCGCAGAAGTGGGTGATCGACAACGCCGAGCGCGTGATCGAGACGATCGTGTCGGAGACGGGCAAGACCTACGAGGACGCCCAGCTCGCTGAGATCGGCTACGCGGCGGGCGCGTTCGGCTTCTGGGCCAAGCAGGGTCCGAAGTACCTGGAAGACGAGTCGGTCAAGTCCAGCCAGGTGCTGGTGAAGGGCAAGAAGCTGATGATGCGCTACCGCCCGCTCGGGCTGGTCGGCGTGATCGGCCCGTGGAACTACCCGCTGACGAACTCCTTCGGCGACTGCATCCCCGCGCTGATGGCCGGCAACAGCGTGATCCTCAAGCCCTCCGAGGTCACGCCGCTGACCTCGCTGCTGATGGCCGAAGGGCTGCGCGAGTGCGGCCTGCCGGAGAACGTGCTGCAGATCGCCACCGGGCGTGGCGGCACCGGCGCGGCGCTGATCGAGCAGGTCGACATGATCATGTTCACGGGCTCCACGCGCACCGGCACCAAGGTCGCCGAAGCCGCCGCCCGACGGCTGATCCCGGCGTCGCTCGAGCTCGGCGGCAAGGACCCGATGATCGTGCTCTCCGACGCGGACCTGGAGCGCGCGGCGAACTTCGCGACGTACTACTCGATGCAGAACGCCGGCCAGACGTGCATCTCGATCGAGCGCGTCGTACGTCGAGGAGCCGGTCTACGACGAGTTCGTGGCGAAAGTGTCCGAGAAAGTGCGCGAGCTGCGCGTCGGCAAGCCACAGGGCTTCGGGTCGGTGGAGGTGGGCGCGATCACGTTCCCGCCGCAGCTGGAGACGATCAAGGACCACGTCGCGGACGCGGTGCAGAAGGGCGCGCGCGTGCTGGCGGGCGGCAACGAGGTGAGCGGCCCGGGGCGCTTCTACGAACCGACGGTGCTCGTGGACGTGGATCACTCGATGAAGTGCATGACCGAGGAGACATTCGGGCCGACGCTGCCGATCATGAAGGTGCGCGACGCCGACGAGGCCGTGCGGCTGTCGAACGACTCGCCCGTACGGGCTCGGCGCGTCGGTGTTCTCGCGCGACACCGCGCGTGGCGAGGCGATCGCGCGGCGCCTGCAGACGGGCGCGGCGAACGTCAACGACGCGATGATCAACTACACCGTGCTCGAGCTGCCGATGGGCGGCGCCAAGGCCTCGGGCCTCGGCTCGCGCCACGGCGCGGGCGGCATCCGCAAGTACTGCTCCGCAGCAGGCGATCGTGGTGACGCGGCTGGCGATGAAGAAGGAACTGTTCATGTACCCGTACAAGGCGCGCACGTCGAAGATGCTCGCGGGCCTGTTCAAGCTCATGTACGGCCGCGGCAAGCGGGACTAGCTAAGCGACGGGCTCGGAGGCTCCGAGCGGGACGCCGAGCAGCCGTTCGAGCTCCGGGATCGTGGTCTCGGCGCTCGTGTGATGGACGGTCGCCATGCCGAGTTCCTCCGCGGGCGTGAGGTTGAACGGCAGGTCGTCGACGAACACGCACCGATCCGCAGGCACGCCGGCGCGCTCGGCGCCGAGCTCGTACATGCGCGTGGCCGGCTTGCGGATGCGCTCCTCGCCGGAGATGACGACGCCGTCGAACAGTTCCTCGAACAGGTCGTGCGGGTAGCGGTGGACGCCCCAGGAGTTCGACACGAGCGCCGTGCGGATGCCCGCTGCGCGGGCGTGGCGCACGGCGTCGACCATCGCCTCGTCCGGCTGCGACCCCCGCGAACAGGCCGTCGATCAGCCCGTCGGGCTCGACCTCGAGCAGCTGCGGCGAACTTGAGCTCGAACGCGAGCTCGTCGATCTCGCCGGTCTCCAGCGCGATCAGCAGCTCGCGCGCGGCGGGGTCGCGGCGGAAGCGTCCCATCAGCGTCGGTGGGGTCGATGCCGGCGTCGCAGGCAGTGCGCGTGGAAGGACGCGAACAGGTTGCGTCGTGAGCACGCCGCCCCAGTCGATCAGCAGGCCGCGGCGCGGCTCGGAGCGCTGGCTCAGTAGGCGCCATGTGCGACCGCCTCCGCCTGGCTGGCGAGCTCGAGCACGCCCTCGCCGAACTGCTTCAGGTAGGGGTCGTCGGTGGTGCCGGCGATCGCGCGCTTGTAGTTGCCCTCCATGAACACCACGCTCTTCCACAGCGCCAGCGTCGTGTACCAGCGGATGTCGCGCATCGAGCGCCCGGAGCCGCTCCTCGTAGCGCGCGATCAGCTCCGCGCGCGTGGGGAAGCCCTCGGCCGCGCGTGACCTTGCCGAGGTGCTCGCGCAGGCCGCCTGCCGGGGTCGCCGGCCTCGGTCCACATCATGCACAGGTAGCCGATGTCGGCGAGCGGGTCGCCGATCGTGGCCATCTCCCAGTCGAGCACCGCGCGCCAGCTGCGCGCGGGCGCCTCGGCGGCGAAGATCGTGTTGCCGAGGCGGAAGTCGCCGTGGACGATCGTCGCCTGCGGTGGGGGGTCCGGATCTGGGCAGGTTCTCGCCGAGCCAGCTGCCCGACGCTCTCCACCGCCGGGATCTCGCGTGTCTTGTTGAGCTCCCACAGGCCCGCGAAGCGCCGCAGCTGGCGCTCGAGATAGCCGGTCGGCTTGCCGAAGCCCTCCAGGCCCGCCGCCACGCCAGTCGACGCGCGTGGATCTCGACGAGCGCGTCGATCAGCTCCTCGCCGATGCGTCGGCGCTCGGCGGGCGTGTCGAGCGCGGCGGGGACGCTCGAGACGATCACCTCGCCCTCGACGCGCTCCATCACGTAGAACGGCGCAGCCGATCGTCGTCCTGGTCGTCGCACACGGCGAGCACCTCCGGCACGCGGGCGGGCGTGTCGCGCGAGCGCGCGCAGCAGGCGCGCCTCGCGCAGCACGTCGTGGGCGCTCGGGGGCAGCGGCGGGCGGGGCGGGCGGCGCAGCACCACCTCGCTCGCCGCCGCGCTCGATCAGGTAGGTCACGTTGGAGTGGCCCTCGCCGATCGGCGTGGCGCGTGATGTCTCGCCCGAGCCGATGCCGTGCTCGTCCAGGAACGCCTCCAGCGGCTCGAGCACGAGCAGCGGCGGGACGGCTGTTAGCCTCCGCCGTCCGCTCGTGGTCTCGCACGATGTCGTCGGGTGCGATCGGCGGTGCTCACGGCCCCAACGCTACAAAGACCGCAACCTTCTCTGCGCTGAGGTGTCTCTAGCCACCATGCCCAAACTCCGCACACTCCTCCTCACACTGCTCGCCTGTCGTCCTTGCTGGGCGGCTTCGCGGCCGCCGGACAGGCGCTCGCCTCGCACAGCCAAGCTGACCTACTTCGAGGGCTCGAGCGCAGCTGCTCGAACCCGCGCACGCGCGCGCACGCGATCGCACAGATGCAGCACCTCGGCGTGCGCGCGCTGCGCATCGAGCTCGCCTGGGCGCGACGTCGCGCCCGGGCCGGACAAGCGCCGACGCGCCCGGCCTTCGACGCGACCAACCCCGCCAGCTACGCCTGGGGGCAGCTACGACGCGCTGCATCGCCGAAGCCCAGGCCTGCACTGGTACGGTGCTGCTGACGGTCACCGCGCCCGGCGCCGCGGTGGGCGACGTCCAACCACAAAGCGCCGTACATCACGCGGCCCGACGACCAGGACTTCCAGCGAATTCATGACCGCCGTCGGCGCGTCACTACGGCTCCGAGGTCTCGTCTGTTCTCGATCTGGAACGAGCCCAACCACCCGGCCTTCCTGCTGCCGCAGTGGAACTCCAACGGCACGCCCGCCTCGCCGCGCATCTACCGCGGTCTCTACCAGGCCGGCTACGACGGTCTGCAGGCCGGCCGGCATCGCGCATCCGCGGGTGCTGTTCGGCGAGACCGCGCCGACCGGCTACGACAACGTCAACGTGCGCCGCGAAGGCTCGCGCGCGCTGCTGCACGACGTCGCGCCGCTGGCGTTCCTGCGCGGGGCTCTGTGCCTGAACGCGACACTACCAGCAAGTCCGGCTCGTGCGGCACGCTGCAGATGAGCGGCTACGCCCACCACGCCTACACGATAGCCGGTCGGCCCGTACTACGTGCCGCCGGGCAAGGACGACGTGACGATCGGCGTGCTCTCGCGCCTGTCGCACGCGCTCGACCTGGCCGCGCACGCGCACGCGATCCCCGTCGCGCGTGCCGATCTACCTGACCGAGTTCGGCGTGCAGAGCAAGCCCAACAAGCAGCTCGGCGTGTCGGTCGCCAAGCAGGCCGAATACGACGCGATCGTCGAGCACATCGCCTACTCCAACCCGCGCGTGGCGGCGTTCTCGCAGTACCTGCTCAAAGACGACCCGATCGGCGGCGCCCCGGGCTCGAGCGCGCACGGCGGCATCGTCGGCTTCCAGAGCGGGCTGGAGTACGTCAGCGGAGCTCGCGCAAGCCGCTGTTCGCCGGCTTGCCGGTGCCGCTGACCGTCACGAAAGCGCACCACGGCGTGCTCGCTGTGGGGTCTCGTGCGCCCGACGATGGGCGCGACGAAGGTGACGGTGCTCGTGCGCGCGAAGGCTCGCGCAGCTACCGCACGCTGCGCACCGTGAGGACGAACGGCCTCGGCTACTGGTCGCTGAACTCCTCCAAGGCGGGGCAGTACTGGCGCGTGCGCTGGGTGAGCCCGGCGGGCGTCAAGTACGAAGGTCCTCCCATCAAGCAGGCTTATCTGACGGCGGCTGTTCGGGCTCCGGCGTCCCCCTACGATGAGAGGGATGCCGGAGCTACCCGAGGTCGAGATCACAGCGCGACTGCTCGATGGCGCGCTGAGGGGCGCGACGATCGAGTCGGCGCTGGCGCCGGGGATCAACGCGCTGAAGACGTTCGACCCGCCGCTGTCGGCGCTCGCGGGCGAGCGGGTGGTGGGGGTGCGCAGGCGCGGCAAGCACCTGATCGTCGATGTGGACGGGCCGGCTGGGGCGCTGGTGCTGCTGATCCACCTGATGTCGGCGGGGCGCCTGCAGCTGTACGACAAGCACGCCGGCCCGCGCGACCGCACCTCGCGGCTGCTGGTGCGCTTGGACGACGGCCGCGAGCTGCGCCTGCGCGAGTTCGGCTCCAAGCAGGCGGCGTGGGTGAAGCTGCTGCGCGCCGCGGAGCTCGAGCAGCAGGACGCGCTCGCGACGCTGGGCCCGGAAGCGTGGCCCGACCCGCAGCCCGGCACGGTTGAAGGAGCTGCTGGACGCGCCACGGCCGCTTGCACACGCTGCTGCGCGACCAGCGCATGATCGCTGGCATCGGGCGCTCGTGGGTCGACGAGATCCTGTGGGAGGCGCGGCTGTCGCCGTACAAGCGCGGCGCCGATCTCGACGAGGACGAGGCCAGCGACCTGCGCCACGCGATCGTGGAGAAGCTCGGCGGCGCGATCGCACACTACGAGCGGACGGTCAGCCTGCCGATCCCCGACAAGCTGCCGATGCCGCTGCAGGTCCACCGCCACGAGGGCGAGCCGTGCCCGCGTTGTGGGACCACGCTGCGAGCGGTTCACTTCGAGGACTACGTGATCGCCTACTGCCCCGCCTGCCAGACCGAGGATCGCGTGCTCAAGGACCGCCGGCTCTCGCGACTGTTGCGCTGAGGCGGGACGAGCGCTCAGAGTGTTCCTGGGTTGCTTGGGAGGATGTCGGCTGGGAGCAGCGATTCATCGGAATCGAAGTCGTTCGCCCGCAAGGTGACTGCGTGTTCGATCCGGTCTGCCTCGACGTCAGCCGAGCTCGCCTTGCTTGCTCTCAGAGACGCGCTCGTCTCAGCTGGCGAGTGCTGTCGTATTGGGCGTCCCGTGCAGAGCATGAGTTCCTGGGATGGCCAGAAGAGCTCAACCCGATCTAGTGTGAAGTGACCACGCAAGGCTAATAAGAGCGTGGACACGGGTCGTGGATGAGATCCGCGATCATATCGCCACAGAAGGCCGTTTATCAGGTGTTTGCCTGGCCACACGGGTTCGACGAAAACCAAGCGTTCGCGGGTTACTCGCGCCAGCTCGGCAACCAGGCGGGGTACCTCGAGGTCCTCGAGGTGATGTGCCAAACCCATGCAGACGCTCCAGTCTGTGGCGCCGTCCTCCAAGTCGATGTCGAGTGCTGAGCCAACTATGCAGCGCGCTCCCGGGACCTTGCGTTCGATCGAGCGTATCCTAGCCTCGTTGTTGTCGAGCGCTATGTATTTGGCGTCGTGCGGAAGTAGCGCGGCCACGTTGCCGGTGCCGGCGCCGACATCCAAAACAGATAGTCCCGATGCGTCTGTGAGCACGCCTTGAAGACGACGCGCTGTCACATGCCAACGGCCGAGCGTCGTCTGCACCAGATCATAAATTCGGGGATGGTCGAGGATGCTCACGACCGTCCCAGCTCTAAGAGCGGGTCACTACCGTGCTCGACGCAGGCCAAGATCGTCACCGGGATGAGACTAGTCCATTTTAGCGGCAAGGTCCAATAACCAGAAACAAAATCGAGAGGCTCGCCTCGTGCGGCGATGGTGCGTGACTTGTCGGACGCGGTGTTGGCACACAGGCGATCTCGATATCCGCTCGTGGCTAACTCGACCCGGTCAGCGAGATCGCAGGGCTGTGAGTGATTGGATCGCTTGGTGCGTCGGACTCCAATCCTTAGTATCCGGCGTCAGATGGCAGAGGAGCGATTCGTGCACTTTCGGGGCTTGTCTCGATCAGCGACAGTGGGAGCGGCTCCTGGCGTGGCCAGCCGTCGCAGCCGATCGACTGCCCTCGTCGAGAGGCCGATGCGACGCCTGGAATTTGTGGGGCACGCACTGCGGGATCCAACGAGTCGTGCGCTGGTCGTCGTGTTCCTGTTTATGTCGGCGTTCTATCTCTGGAGGGCGGCGGCCTCGACTCCGCTGGCTTTGCACGGCTGGTCTGCGGCTCAATACAACGCGCTTGCGGATGCCTTTCTCCACTTGCATCTATGGATCGCGCACATCCCGGCGGCGCTGCTCGGTCCAGAACCTCTCAATCTGGCGCATAAACCTGCTGCTCTGGCCAGCTACGGGGAGGACTCCCTGTATGGAGAACACGTCTACATTGCATGGGGCCCGGCTCCAGTCATCGTTCTGCTGGTTCCGCTGCACCTGCTTGGATACGAGCCGTCCAACAGCGTGATCATCGCGCCCTTTGCAATAGCGGGCCTTGGATTCGCATTGGCCGCCTTGCGTGTGACATTGAGGCTGGTGGTTGGGGTGCCCATATGGATGTCTGCTCTGGCGGCGCTCACGCTTGCGTGCGCGTCGGTGGTGCCGGAACTCATGAAAGCGCCTGCGGTTTACCAGGAGGCAATCGCCGGTGGCTACTGCTTTACGATGGCGGGAGTCTGGCTGGCGGCATCGGCGGTAGCCGATCGAAGGGCCTCATTGGCGCGCCTCGCGCTCATGAGCCTCTGCTTTGGTCTGGCCACGGGCTCGAGGCCGACACTCGCGCTGACCGGACTGATCCTCGTGCCTGTATACGCGGCACTCAGGTCGACCCGACCGCGGCGAGAATTGCTCGTCGGCCTCGTGGTCCCCCTCGGTGCCGTCTGGATGCTTTTCGCGGTCTACAACTACGCGCGTTTTGGCAGCCCACTGGAAGTCGGCGAGCACTACGTGATCAACGAGGGTCACAAATATCTGAGCGAACTCAGCTTTCTACCGGTCGCACTGTGGTCCTATCTGCTGGCCCCGCCTCGAGTGAGCCTCGTGTTCCCCTTTCTCTCGACGATCACTCCCCTGTTGAGCTATCCGCTCAAAGCGCCTGCGCACTTCGCGCCCGAGGCCACGGGCGGGTTGTTGCCGTTGACACCCATTGCGGCTTTTGTCGTCGGACTGCCCATCGTGTGGCGATATCGTCCTGGCCTGCTCGGGCGGCTGGGACCTCTCCTGCTGACGGTGGCTGGTGTGGGTGTGGCTGTTCTGTTTTTCATGTCGTTCACGCTGCCTGCCACCACAGAGCGCTACGCGACCGACTACACGACGCTCGTCCTGCTCGGGGCTCTCGCAGTGTGGTTGGCGCTGTCTGTTCGCCTTCGTGGGGGGCGTCGACGATTGATGCGGCTCGGTGGTGGGCTACTCGCGGCGTGGAGTTGCGCGGCCGGGCTCGCCATCAGCTCCAACGGTCTCGAGGGGCATCGAGAAACGTGGCGAGCGTTGGTCGATGTCACCTCGCCGTTGTCCACTGCACTCGTAGCAGTCGTGGATCGTCCGATCCTTGCGGATGTGTATTCACCGTGGATAGTGGGTACGCCCGAAAAGTACGCGCTCGCTACGAGCGTGTCCACGTTTTGGTTGAGCGCAGGTGGCAGTGCGTATCTGACCATTGTCTCGCCAGATAGTCGTGAGGTGACGCTCGAAGCAAACGTGAGCGCCGGCCCCGCGCTGGATGCGAGCGCAATACTCGAGGCGCGTGTCAATGGTCCGGGGTCATCGCAGCATGTGTACCGGCTGCCGCCTGGAGGTGGAAACGTCAGAATCGTGACGCACGTCACCAGCGGCGTCAATCATCTCGCTCTGAGTCCGATGAGTGTTGCGAAAGATGCGCCGAGCTCAGAAGTCCCGGCGCTTGGATCCGCGCTGGAATTCCCGCTGATGATCGTATCCGGCCTGCATCTCGTGGACGGCTGATCGGACGGTGGGCGTTGAGCAGCCCGCCAGACGATGCGCGGGAGCGTCGAGAACGACCGCAAGCGCACGTCAACGCTCTCGCGCGCTCCAGCGAGAACGGGTGGGACTGTCAGTTTTTTTGTGTAAATGGCTTTGTTGGTTGTGGATGTCTGGCTATTGTGTGGCGTTGAGTCTGTCGCCGTAGTGGATGGTCAGGATGTTGAGTGCGTGCTTCCAGTTGCTGATCTTGCCGGTCAGGTTCTCGCGGTTGCGGCGCCTGGTGGTCGCGACGAGGTAGAGGACCTTCATCGCTGCCTGCTCGTTCGGGAAATGACCGCGGTGGCGGACTGCCCTGCGGAATCTAGCGTTCAGCGACTCAATCGCGTTTGTCGTGTAGACGATCCGGCGGAGCTCGACGGGGAACTCGAGGAACGGCACGAACTCCTCCCACGAGTTCTCCCAGGAGCGGATCATCGCTGGGTAGAGCGGCCTCCACTCCTCCGCGAAGTCCTGAAAATGGGCTTCTGCGGCCTCGACGGTCGGCGCTGTGTAGATCACGCGCAGACTCGTGGCGATCTTGCCCCAGTACTTCTTGGAGGCGTAACGCAAGCTGTTGCGCACCAAGTGCACCACGCAGGTCTGGACGGTCGCGTGGGGCCACGTCACCCGGATCGCTTCCGGGAGGCCCTTCAGCCCGTCGCAGCACACGATCAGCGCGTCGTGGAGCCCGCGGTTGCGTAGCTCGCTGAGCATGCTCATCCACTGCTTAGCGCCCTCCCCACCCGACGGGCCGAGCCAGAGCCCGAGGACATCTCGTTCGCCGTCGAGGTTCACGCCGATCGCGACATAAACCGGCCGGTTAGCGACCTGGGTATCACGGACCTTCACGACGATCGCGTCGATAAGAAGCACCGGGTAAACACGATCCAACGGCCGGCTCTGCCACGCGGCCATGTCCGGCAGCACCTGGTCGGTGATCTTCGAGATCGTCTCGCGGGAGACCTCGGTGTCATAGATCTCCGCCAGATGAGCCTGGATCTCCCCGGTCGTCAATCCCTTCGCGTAGAGGCTGATCACGTTCGCCCCCAGGCCCTCCAGGCGCCGCACGTGCTTCGGGACCGTGACGGGCTCAAACGTGCCCTCACGATCACGGGGCATCCGCAGCTCCACCGGACCGACATCCGTCCTGACCGTCTTCGCGTAGGCACCGTTGCGGCTGTTCCCGCTCCCACGACCGATCGCCTCATAAGGCCCATAGCCAAGATGATCGGCCATCTCCACATCCAAACCGGTCTGCAGCACTTCGCGGACCATCGACGTCAACAGGCCACCCTCGCCCGTCAACGAGACTCCTTCGCTGCGAGCACGGTCAACGAGCGCTTCCGCCCAACCCCGCAGCCCATCAGCCTCAAACGCCACCGCAGCTGGCGCTCCCGTCTCCTCGCCGCCGTCGACCAGCGCCACCGTCGTCTCATTACTCATCAGCACGATCCTCCTTCACGAGCCCGCCGAATACGAACCCTCAGATCACGCCAAATACACAAACTTCCGGACAGACCCTCATGCGGCGATGAGTAGTCGGCGTTCGGCTTGGATGAGTCGGTGGTCGCGGTGGGGTCCGTTGCGGTAGCGGATGTGTTCGGCCATCGCGGTGGCGAGTGTGTCCCAGCTGGGGTAGTCAGCGTTCTTGACGACGAACTCGCCGATCGCCCAGAAGTGGCACTCGATGCGGTTGAGGAAGCTCGCGTAGGTAGGCGTGAATACGAGCTCCACGTTGTTGCTCTCGGCCCATTCGCGGATCACCTCGGTCTTGTGAGTGGAGAGGTTGTCCATGACCAGGTAGATCCGCTGCCGGGGGTCGTAGCGCATCCGGATCTGCTTGAAGAACGCGAGCACCTCTCCGGCGTTCTTGTGTTCCCGCAGACGGCCGTGCAGCCGGTCTGAGTGCACGTCATAGGCGGCAAACAGGTAGCGCACGCCGTGCGGGCGCTTGTAGGTCGCCCTGAGCCGGCCGGGTCGTCGCCTGCTCGCCCAGCCCGAGCCGTGGTGGGGGATCAGCTGGATCGGTCCCATCTCGTCGAAGCAGACGACGACTCCGTCCTCGGGTTTGGCTCTGTAGAGCGCTAGGACACGCTCGGCCTTCTCCCTTGAACTCGGGGTCCGGGCTCCACTTCCACGAGCGTGTCCGCTGATGAGACAGACCCGCATCGATCAGCAGCAGCCGCAGTGCCTCCCTGCTCAAGAGCATCCCCATCCCAGCCAAGTGCGGCGCGAGCTTCGACAACGACCAGCGTGTCAGCGGGACACCCTGCGTGTCGGGGCGGGCGCGCGCGACCGCGACGATCCGGTCACGCTCACGGGGTGTCGTCTTCTTGGGGCGCCCGCCCCGATAGTCAGGGTCCAACGAGCTGAAGCCCTCCTCGTTGAACGCGTGGATCACCTTCCGCACATGCGACTCATCACTGCGCACCACGGCCGCGATCTGCGGAGCCCCCATCCCGGTCGAAGACGCCAACAGGATCATCGCTCGCTGACGCTTGGCCTGGTACTTCGCGCGTCTTGATATCGACTTCAGCCGCGCGCCCTCCTCCAACGAGAGCTCACGCACAAACACCTCCGGCGGACGCATCACCACCTCCTGGCTCGGGGACATCGCACCCCAATTCGCCAAAGGCAGCGAGTTTCCGGTCAAACCTTCATGGACGACCCACTAGCCAGCCGCTGCGGTCCATACCAGCATGGCTGGTATGGAAACCACACGCACAGCCCAGATACAGGAAATAGCAGCGCTCATCACGTCGGGAATCATCTACTGGCTAACGATCTACCCTCGCGCCAGACGCGAGATACGCCACTGGAAGACACACGCCAACGAGATCCCCGACCCGGTGCTCCGCGCCGGTGCCATCGAAAAGCTAACCCGCGAGCGTCTCAACCCCGAGGCCGCCGCGTTCTTCGCGATCCTGGCCCCACGCCAACAAAGAGCACGCTTGGTCCGGCTGATGGTTGCCTTCCAGATCGCATATGACTACCTGGACGCGATCAACGAGCATCCCACCACCGCGTCCCTGCGAAACGGGCTGCATCTCCACCGCGCGCTCATCGATGCCGTCAGCACGCAACCCGCTCGCGAGGACTACTACCGCCACCACCCGCAGCACGAGGATGGCGGCTACCTCAACGAGCTGACCAACACATGCCGAGCCATCATGGGTGAACTGCCGTCGGCTTCCCTCGTGAGACCCGTGCTCATGCAAGCGGTCATACGCTGTGGGGAGGGGCAGAGCCACAATCACGCAGTCCGAGTCGAAGGCCACAACCAGCTAGTTGCCTGGACTAAAACGCAGCAGGTGGAGGATGGCTATCTCTGGTGGGAGATAGCCGCTGGAGGAATTTCCTGCCTGGCGATCCATGCCCTATTTGCGGTCGCAGCCTCCAATACGACCCAAGAGCAGGCCATGCGCGTCGATACCGCCTACTTCCCACCGATATGCGCCATCAGTGCCCTGCTAGACAGCCTGGTCGACCACTCCGACGATCTCGAGACAGCGAACCACAGCTTCACCGGACACTACGGCACCCGAACCGCCGCTGTAGAACGGTTCGCAACGATCACGCAAGACGCCAGAGCGCTTGTTGGCGCGCTCGCGAAACCCATGCGCCACAGCATCATCCTCGCGGGCATCGCCTGCTTCTACCTCTCAGCACCCGAGGCGAAAAACGAGTTCGCTGAGCCGGTCGCCGTCAGCACGCTCGCCTGTCTCGGGTCCATCATCGTCCCAATGCTGGCCGTCATGCGTCTCATGCGACGCAGCCTTACCTCCTAGTCGCACGACCGGGCGAGTCGCGGAAAGTGGGATCGCGACTCGCCCGCCCTCGTGGATCTGACCGTATGTACTGGCACACGCCCACCGATCTTGCCACGTCCGAACAGCCGCAATAAGGCGCGCAATGAATATTCGCCCTGCGGACTATCCAAACGACTCGCGCCCCGAGAGCATCGCTATCCGCAGCAAGCAATCCATGCCAGGAAAGGCAGACCTTGAGTGCAGTACACGACCTGATCGGACAACGCATCCCGGCTGTCTGCGTGCAGGACTTCAACGGAGACCCCGTCGAGCTGGAGCGCATCACGATTGGCTGGGTCGTCTACTACCTCTACCCCGGAACCGGCAACCCAGGGGCAGAGGGAAGAAATGGGCCAGCCGAGGACACGTCGCAGCACCGGGCGTTCAGCACTCATCAGGACGCGTTCGCTGAGCGCAAAGTCCGCGTTATCGGCGTGAGTAGTCAGCTACCACAAGAGCAGCGCGATACGGTCGTCGCAAACCGGATCAGCCACAGCATGCTCGTCGATCCCAACCTGATCCTTGCGCACAAGCTCGACCTACCGACGTTCGAGCTTGAAGGGCGTCAGTGGTATCGACGGCTTACGCTTGTTACTGAGGAGCGGATCATTCGCCAGGTCTTCTACCCCATAGCGAGCGGGGCACGCAATCCGGAGCAGATCTTCGCGTGGCTGCAGCTGAGAGGCTGAGCGGGGTGTCCCGTGGAGTAGCGGTCCGATACTTTGTCTACTGGATCGCTTTGTAGGTAGGAGTGAATCAACGGCGAACAGCGTCCCAAGCTCGTCGTCCTCGGGGCATCTCAGTTGCACTTGGACGCTTTGCTGATCTTCTCGGTCGCGGGCTCCTACAGGTCCTGCAAGGGGATGAGCAGATCAACGTGATTGCACGCGATCTGGATCTCCTGGCACTCGAACGGACCGTGGCTCGTAGGGCGCCCGTGGTTACTGTCCTCGAATATCGCGTGATTTCGACGCGTCAACTCACAGCGCTAGGTCAATCCACCGCAGTCGTCGTGCTCGCACATGACCCGAGCGAGCGCAGGCGCGTGAGTCTTGAGGCATCCGGCGCGACATGTCTCCCAACCCATACCACAGCATCAGCTCTGTTGCTGGCGATTCGAGTGGCTGCTGGAACCGTGGTCGATCCTCTAACGCCTCGTGAGCATGAGGTGCTGGGGCATATTCGGGATGGCAAGACCTCGAAGGAGATCGCCGCCATCATGTTCATAGGCGTTGAGACGGTGCGGACGTACACCACGACGATACGGCGCAAGCTCGGTGTCAAGAGCAAGCGAGATCTCATCCATGGTCCAGTGCACCAGCCTAGATAGTCAGCGACAATCACCGACGTCTACTTCTCGTCATTCCCCTGTAGCGGGGGATACAGACTCACCAGTTTTGGGGGATAGCAATTTTGGGCGCAGTCGTATAGAAACCACCTAGCCGATTCTTGCCGGGCGCTCAAATGATCCGAGGGAGACGGTACATGTTCGAGTCGAGCATCTAAGGAGGCCGCGTGCCGTCGAGAGGGTACTGGTTGAAGCGTCGATCGCGGGGTGCGTCACGGGGTCGCTGGGTGGTTGGTTCAGCGGCTGTGCTGGTAGCGATCTTGGTGTTCTCGGTGGTCGGTACTGGCTTTGGCTGGGCGACTGGTGGGCGTGGTGCGGCGCGTGTTGTTGGGGCCGCTCGGCGGCTTGGGGGGCTTGCGTCGCCGGTCGGGCCGTTGTCTGTGGGGCAGCGGCGATCGAGTGCGGCGGAACTCGCGAAGCTGCGTCGGAGGGTGGCGAGGCGGCGTCGGCTGCTTGCGAGCCCTGGGATGCGTGCGCAGCGTCGTGCTTCGCGGATGGCGTTTCATGGTCTGTCGGGTGTTAGTGCGCGTGGGGCTGATGAGCGGGTGTTTGGTTCTGCTGTCGCGGTGTCGGCTGGGACGCCGGTGGTGTCGAAGATCACGAGTCATGCGGTGCGGTTTTTGAATGGGCATGAAGCGATGGTGCGCACGGCGTATGGTCTGAAGCGTGTTGATTCGCTTACGCCGATCGCGGTGAAGCGCGGTGGTCGTCTTGTCCCGTTGGATCTGTCTTTGAGGAGCGTGAGCGGCGGATTTGCTTCCGTCGCTGCGCTGCATCAGAGCGTGATCGGGGGCACCCTGTCGGCTGGTGTCTCGCTCCCGGCGTCTGGTGTGAGCGTGGCGATGGAGGGCGAGAACGTTCCGGGCGTGCAGGCTGGGAGCAAGCAGGTGTTCTATGGGAATGTGGCGGCTGATACGGATGCGTTGGTGGCTCCGACGGCGAAGGGTGTTGAGATGTTCGCGACGCTGCGGTCGCGCTTGAGCCCGGAAGTGCTGCGCTACCAGCTGACGCTACCGTTGGGCGCGTCGTTGCGGCTCGCGGGTGGCGGGGCGGAGGTGGTGAGTGGTGGGCGTGTGTTGGCGCGGGTCGCTGCGCCGTCGGCGGTCGATGCGCAGGGAGAGAGCGTGCCGGTGACGCTTGGTGTGGCGGGTGATGTGTTGACGGTGAGTGTGGCGCATCGTGGGCGTGATGTGGCGTACCCGATTTTGGTGGACCCGGAACTCTTTCCGTATGAAGAAGCGGAATTGGGGAGCCCGAGTTGGCGGTATTACGAGGGGTATGCGGGGGAAAATCCTGAAATAGTTGTGCCTCATGCTGTGCCGTTCGTTGGGGCGTTTCCTGGTGAACTTGAAGGGCCGCTGGGTGCGGTCTATGGGACTTCCGGCCTTCCTACTGCTGTGTGGGAATGGACTACCCCGCCGGGTATGTGGGCTAAGTCGGTTGAATTCGGGTATGGCGCGTCTACGGCGCCGGAACCGACGTTTACGGTTTTCTCGTATAACTTCTATTTTGGAAGCATTCTCGGTTTCACCGTGCTCTCCAAACAGTTCGGAACAAATATTCTGACGGCGTCGCACCCGACTAATGCGATGTTTGTCGTGATCGGATTGGTCGCGTCGTTCAGTAAAAAAGAACGAGAAGAACCCAGTAAATACGCGGGGCATTTCAACATCGAAGCGGGTGTCGTGGTTGCCCAGGAAGGCAACCCATCGGAAGAATACGGAACCAGTAATCCGGCTGACCCGAATCAGAAGCGGGCGTGTGATGGTGACCCGGTCAACTGCGCTAACGGGAACATGGTTGAGTCTCAGACGGATCTCAGTACCGGGGGGCGTGGGCTGCCGCTCACGATGACGAGGACGTATAACTCCGCGACCCGCAGCTTCGAAAGCGAACACGACCCCTTTGGGTATGGGTGGAGTTCGACATACAGCGACCATCTCGTTGAGGGAGGTGGCTGGATACCCTCAGAAGGCGGGTCTGGGTACATCGGGCCGGAGACGCAGACGGTTCATCAAGCTAATGGCAGTACCGTCACGTTTACGATGCGGGGAGGTCAATACGTCGCGCCTCCTTGGGTTCAGGCGACGCTATCTACCAATAAAGAAGGCGTCTTCACCTACACGCTCCCGGATCAGGCGACTTATAAGTTCAACGAAGCTGGGCAGCTCCTCAGCGAGTCAGATCGTGATGGGAATACGACAACCATCAAACGGAGCGGTGAAGGGCGGATCGAATCGGTAGCGGATTCTTCGGGGCGCAAACTGACGTATGCGTATAACGGTAGCGGCCAGGTCGAAAGTGTGACCGACCCTATGGGCCACGTCGTCAAATACGCCTACGAAGGCGAAAACCTCGTGAGCGTTACCGAGCCCGGTGGAGCGAGCCCGCGCTGGCAGTACAAATACAACGAAGAACACCAGATGACCGAAATGATCGACGGTCGTGGTAATGCCGTGAAAACCGAATACGAAAAAGGGCGCGTCATTAGCCAGAAAGATGCGCTCGGCCGCGAAACTAAATGGAAATACCCAGTCCTTGAAGGCGAACGCGAAACCACGATCACCGAGCCGAACGGATCAACAACGGTCGAGAAATTCAACGAACTCGGCGAGCCGCTAAGCATCACCCGCGCCTCTGGTACCGCGCTTGCAGCCAAAACAACGCTTGCATACAGCGGCTACAAGCTGTCCGCGCTCACCGACCCGAACAGCCATGTCACGAAATACGAATACAACACGGCGGGCGACCGCACCAGCGAAAAAAACGCGGTCGGCAATGAATCAAAATGGACGTACAACACTACGCACGATGTGTTGACGCACACGACGCCGGATGGCGAGACGACGACAATCAAACGCGAAACGCACGGCAACCCGGAAACCATCGAACGCCCAGCGCCCGGTGCCACGACACAGACAACGAAATACAAATACGCCGCTAATGGCGATCTGGAAAGCGTGGAAGACCCGCTGAAACGCATCACCAAATACGAATACAACAGCTACGGCGACCGGACGGCGGCGACGGACCCGGAAGGCAACAAGCGCACATGGGCGTATAACGAAGACTCAAAGGAGACCTCAACGGTAAGCCCACGCGGGCACCTCGAAGGCGCAGAACCGGCGAAGTTCACGACGACCATCGAACGCGACACGCAGGGCCGTCCCGTGCTCGTCACCGAACCCGTCAGTACCGGTGCGAGTAAGCCCGTGAACAGGGCCGTGGCGGGGATCTCAGGACTCGCGCAGGAAGGCCAGGTGTTGGTCGCGAGCACTGGCGTGTGGGAAGGCACCCCCACACTTAGCTACGGCTATCAGTGGCAGCACTGCAACGCGGCGGGCGGGGAATGCTCCGCGATCTCTGGCGCGACCGAATCTAAATACACGCTTGTGCATGGCGATGTTGGGTTCACGATCCGCGTGGTCGTGACCGCGACCGGCTCCCCTGGCGCGGCCACGAGCACGTCGGCTGCTACGGCGGTGGTGGTCGCGGTGGTACCGGTGGTATTGTCGCAGTTTGGTAGCGCGGGCACCGAAAATGGGCAGTTCGCAGCGCCGCGCGGCTCGGCGATCGCGAAAAACGGGAACGTCCTGGTGCTCGACACGAACAACAACCGTGTCGAGGAATTCTCCCAGGCCGGGAAATACGAAAACAAGTTCGGGACGCTGGGGTCGGGTAACGGCCAGTTGAAATCGCCGTACGGGATCGCGGTTGACTCCAAAGGGAACGTGTGGATCACGGACTGGGGGAACAACCGGGTCGAGGAGTTCAACGAAAAAAACGAATTCCTCCGCACTTTCGGGTGGGGCGTGACGGACGCCAAATCCGAATTCGAGGTCTGCACGGTTGCCTGTAAAGCCGGCATCGCTGGCACCGGGACGGGACAGTTCAAAGAACCAAAGGGCATCGCGGTCACGACGGCTGGCCGCGTGTACGTGAGCGATGCGGCGAACAACCGGATTGAGACGTTCAAAGAAAAAGGCGAATTCCTCGCCACTTTCGGCTGGGGCGTGACGGATGCGAAAACGGAATATGAGGTCTGCACTGCAAGCTGCAAAGCGGGCTTGTCCGGGTCAGGGAACGGCCAGTTCAACGGGGTGCGTGGTGTAGCGGTAACGCCGGCTGGGAACCTGTGGGTCGTTGAGAGCACCAACAGCAGGGTGCAGGAGTTCAACGAAGCCAACGAATACGTCCTCAAGTTCGGGACAGCCGGGACCGGGTCCGGCCAGTTCAAAGAACCAAAGGGCATCGCTTACACCGTGAGCGGGAACGTGGTGGTCGCCGACGAAGGCAACTGGCGAGTCGAGATGTTCTCCCCCACCGGCACCTTCATCACCACGTTCGGCACCAAAGGGACGGGGTCGGGGCAGTTTGAAGAACCAGCCGGGATCGCACTTTCCCCGAACGAAAACATGTACGTGGTGGACGCGAAACTCAACCGTGTCGAGCAATGGGAGCCGATCCCGTTCCCGGCCGTATATGTGGCGCAGTTCGGGAGCAAAGGCACCGGAAATGGCGAATTCACCGAACCTCATGGCGCAGCGATCGCAAAAAACGGGAACCTGCTGGTGGTGGATTCGACGAACAACCGGGTTGAGGAATTTTCGCTGGCCGGGAAATACGAATCTAAGTTCGGTACGGTGGGGTCGGGTAACAGCCAGTTCAAAGCGCCGTACGGGGTCGCCGTGGACTCGAAAGGCAACGAGTGGGTCACGGACACCGTCAACAATCGTGTTGAGGAGTTCAACGAAAAAAACGAATTCATCCGCACCATCGGCTGGGGAGTCACCGACGCGAAAAGCGAATTCGAGATCTGCACTGTGAGCTGCAAAGCAGGCATCGCTGGGTCCGGTGCGGGGCAACTCAAAGAACCCCGTGGGATCGCGGTCGCTGCGTCAGGGAACGTGTATGTGAGTGAGGGACCGAACAATAGGGTCGATATCTTCAAAGAAAAAGGCGAATTCATCTCCACCTTCGGATGGGGCGTGACGGACGCGAAAAGCGAACTCGAGACGTGCACCACAGCCTGCAAAACGGGTTTGTCGGGTTCAGGGAACGGGCAGTTCAGCGGCGTGCGTGGAGTGGCGGTCTCCCCGGCCGGGAACGTGTGGGTCGTGGAAAGCACCAACAACCGGGTGCAGGAGTTCAACACCACGAACGAATACGTCTTGAAGTTCGGGACCTCCGGGACCGGGACGGGCCAGTTCAAAGAACCAAAGGGCATCGCCTACACCGCTGGCGGGAACGTCCTCGTGGCTGACGAAGGCAACGCTCGCGTCCAGACCTTCACGCAGACCGGCGCGTTCCTCAGCGTGTTTGGCACGAAAGGCACTGGGCCGGCGCAGCTTGAAGAACCCTCCGGCCTAGCGGTCGCATCGAACGAAAACGCGTACGTCGTGGACTTCAAAAATAACCGCGTCCAGCAATGGCGGCTAGCCGGACTCCCTTCGAGCACCGCACTCCCCGCCATATCGGGGCAGCTTCTCCTCGGGCAGACCCTCACCGCGAGCACCGGCACATGGTCCGCCTCTCCGTCAACTGGCTACGCCTACCAGTGGCAGCGCTGCAACCGGGCAGGCGGGGAATGCTCCGGCATCTCCGGCGCGACAAGCTCCACGCACGTCCTCGTGACAGCCGACGCAGCGAAGACATTGCGCATTGTGGTCACGGCCACGAACTCAGCCGGAAGCTCTGAAGCGACCTCATCCGCAAGCGAACCCATCCAAGGGGCACGGACCACCGAATACACCTACGACGCAAACGGCAACATCGAAACGACCACCGACCCGAACGCCAACAAGACGAAATACACCTATAACGCCGATAACGAGCCCACGAAAATCGAAGAACCCAACGGCACCACAACCGAAACGGGCTACGACAGCGAAGGGCAGTTCACGAGCCAGACGGACGGCAACAAACACACCGCGGAATACACACGCAATCTGCTGGAGCGTGTGACGGAAGTGATCGACCCGCTAAAACGAAAGACCCTCAAGGAATACGACCTGGCGGGGAACCTCACGAAACTCACGGACCCCCTCAAACGAGTCACCACGAACACGTTCAACGAAGCAAATCAGCTCACCGAAACGAGCTACTCCGACGGCATCACGCACGCCGTGAAATACGAATACAACGGCGACGGGCTCCCGACAAAGATGACTGACGGGACCGGAGAAACGATCACGACCTACGATCAGCTCGACCGGATCACGAACACCGAAACTGGCCACAAAGACAAAACCGCCTACGAATACGATCTCGACAACGAGCAAACCAAAATCACCTACCCCAACACAAAAGCCATCACCCGAGCGTTCGACAAAGACGGCCGACTCGAAAGAGTCACCGACTGGCTCACAAACGCAACCAAATTCACATACGACGCCGACTCGCACCTCACGGCGACTGTATTCCCGACAGCGACAAGCAACGAAGAGAAATATACGTACAACGAAGCAGGTCAGCTCACTGAAATCAAGATGGGCAAAGGCGCTGAAACACTCGCGACCCTCGGCTACACCCGCGACAACGACGGGCAAGTCAAGAGCACCACCCAAACGGGGCTACCAGGCGAAGCCACGACTCTTAATGAATACGATCCCAACAGTCGACTCACCAAAGCAGCCCTCGCCAACTACGAATACGACGCGGCTAACAGCCCAACGAAACAAAACACCAACAGCTACGTTTTCGACGCTAATAGCGAGCTTGAAACCGGGCCAGGCAGCACCAAATACGCCTACAACGAACAAGGCCAACGCACCAAAACCACTCCCACCACCGGCCCCGCGACCACCTACGGATACAACCAAGCCGAAGACCTGACGACCATCACTCGTCCAGAAGAAGGCGCAACACCCAAAATCGAAGACAGCTACGGGTATGATGGGACCGGCCTGCGAGCCTCACAAACCATCAACGGCACCACCACCTACATGACCTGGGACACCACCGAACCAATCCCACTCGTCCTCAACGACGGAACCAACAACTACATCTATGGGTCGGAAGGTGCCCCGATCGAGCAAATATCTAGCGGGGGGACCGTCACCTATCTGCACCACGACCAGGCTGGCAGCACGCGGCTAATCACCAGCTCGACGGGCACGAAAGAAGCATCGTTCACATACGACAGCTACGGCAACACGACGGGCACCGCCGGGACCGCGAAAACCCCGCTCGGCTATGGCGGCGAATACACATCGTCGGATACGGGCCTGATCTACCTACGCGCGCGGACCTACGACCCAGCCACAGGCCAGTTCCTCAGCGTTGACCCTCTCGCTGGGATCACAGGCGAACGCTACGGCTACGCCGGGGAGAACCCCTTGAGCTACAGCGACCCGACGGGGCTCTCGGTGCTTGGCATCCATCCGCCGCGCTGGGTCGAAAAGGGCATCGAAGGACTCGCCGGATGGGGCGACACCCTCACCTTCGGAGCGACCAAATGGGTCCGCGAACGACTCGGCGACGAAAACGTCAACACCTGCTCAGGCGCCTACAAAATTGGCGGATACGCCGGACTCGCCACCGGAATGCTCATCCCCGGCGAGGGCGAGGCCGAGCTTGGCGCGGACGAGGCGAGGATCGCATTTGGTCATGGGGTGCGTCACCTGGAGGGTACCGGCCTGTCGCAGGAGGAGGTTGAGAGAGCGATTGAGGAACAAGTTAGAACGAGTGTTGGCGGTGGCACGGCGAGCGGGCCATTCGCTGGACGCGTGGGTGTCGGCGGCACAACGATCGAATACCGTGGTTATGGCCTCGACGGTGGAGGGATCAATATCGGCACTTACTATCCTGTGCCATGACTGGTGGATCGGCTGATGGATTGCGGGTTCTTCGCAAGCCGCGAGCGCTTGCCGTTAGTGAGCGTTCTGTGATCGAACAACTCTTGGCTAAGCCCTTTCGGGGTCGCGACGCCATTCGTGAGCAGATTGAGATGGTGTCTGTGATTGCTGAGGGCGATGGTGATACACGCACTCTGCGGCTTCTGCCTAATTCCAAGAGCAAGCGTGCCGCAGTTGGAGTGCGGGTTCCGGCGGAGGCTGAGGTTGCCGATGACGATGGCGTGTCCATCGCGGTGCTTCTGCACGTCGTTGACGGCCTGGTCACGGAGCTCGAGATTTATCGTGTTGACGGGCGGCCAATCAGGCGAGAGGATCTTGGGGTGCTCCAGGCTGTCGTGGTCGCTGAATAGCGCGAGACTCGCGTTGTGCCTCCCCGAAGGTTTGGGGTTCTCGTTATGCGGCCCAGCGTTTGGCCTCGTGGCTGAGAACGACGCTCTCGATCACGGCCTTTACTACGTGTTTCTCGTCGTCTGAGGGGGCGGGCGGTGGCCTCGAATTGCAACCGCAGGTCCTCGTCGGGTCCTCGCTCGTTCTCATTGGCGAGCTTGCGCAGCACATCGAGGGTGGGCGAGGAGCTGCCAGCCTCATAGCGGCGGAGCTGCGAGACGCGGACGCCGACGTGCTCGGCAAGCTAGTACTGGGTCATTTCGCCTGCTTCGGATCTCATGTCCATTGTCGGCCTCATCCGAAGTCCGTCGCATGAGTCTCGAACGCGATCTACCGTAGCTGTATGCCTGAAGGCTTCGACGGGTGCGTCTTCGCCGAAGACGACGCCGTTGCCCGCGGGGCGCCATGTGGATCGCCCGCAAGGTAGAACCGGAGGGCGCTAGTCGATCTCGCCTGCTCGGCT
Organism: uncultured Solirubrobacteraceae bacterium; assembly: GCA_963813055.1. Lineage (GTDB taxonomy): Bacteria > Actinomycetota > Thermoleophilia > Solirubrobacterales > Solirubrobacteraceae > Palsa-744. Next base: position 77,425 of record CAWEXM010000001.1, on the reverse strand, counting down.
GAGGGCGCTCGGGGTCTCGACGGATGGGTGCCGTCATGCGCGACTGTCCTCTCTTAGAATGCCGCCATGATCGAACGAGGACAAGACGCCCCCGACTTCGAGCTCCCCGACCAAGACGGTCGCCCGGTCAAGCTCTCCGACTTCCGTGGTCAGCCCGTGGTCGTCTACTTCTACCCCAAGGCCGACACCCCCGGCTGCACCACCCAGGCGTGCGGCGTGCGCGACCGGCGCGCGGATTACGTCAAGGCGGGCGCGGTCGTGCTGGGCATATCGCCCGACACGGTTGCGAAGGTCAAGAAGTTCCACGACAAGCAGGCGCTCAACTTCGCGCTGCTCGCGGACGACGGCCACGCGGTCGCGGACACATACGGCGTGTGGGTGGAGAAGTCGATGTACGGCAAAACGTATTTTGGGAACGAGCGCACCACGTTCGTGATCGACCCCGAGGGGAAGGTCGCGGAGGTGCTGCGCAAGGTCAAGCCGGCCGAGCACGACGAGCTGGTGCTGAAGGCGTTGCGGGACGCTGGGCCTCCGGTGGTGTAGACGCCGTCGAGCGCGCCGATGCGGCGAGCGGTGCCGTCCGTTTGCGGGCGGGGGTAGAGTGGAGGCTGTGACAACGGATGCGATAGGCACCCGCGTGCGCCGTCTGGCTCGTCCGCACGCCTCCGGGGGGATGGTGATCGAGCGCTCGGTGATCCTCGCGGAGGGCTCCGACTCGGCCGCGATCCTGAGCTGGATCGCCGACCACGACGGCGTCGCGGACGCCACCGTGGCGACGGCGCGCAGCAGTGGCCTGCATGGGTCGCGCGCGAACGTCGGCGTGGGAGCGGAGCCGGCGCGTCGGTTCGTGCTGCCGGCGCGCGCGTTCGAGTGAGCGCGCAGATCGGCTGAGCCATGAAGCCGGTGCATGGCTTGGGAGTCTTCATACCCCTCGCGCTGGTGCTCGACCTCGTGGATGCGTCCCCCTCGTTCGTGTTTGCGACCTCTGCCCTGGGAGTGGTGCCGACTGCGGCGGTGATGAGCGAGGCGACCGAGCAGCTGGCGGCGCGCGCGGGGCCCGGCATAGGCGGCCTGGTGAACGTGACGTTCGGCAACGCGCCTGAGCTGATCATCGCGATCTTCGCTCTCGCGGATGGCCTGCAGGAGGTCGTCAAGGCATCGCTCGTGGGCTCGATCGTGGGCAACGCGCTGCTGGTGCTGGGCGCGGCGATGCTGGCGGGCGGATGGAGGCGCACGGTGCAGAGCTTCGATCGCACCGCCGCGCAGGCGCAGACCGGGATGCTGCTGCTGACCGTCGTCGCGCTTGCGCTGCCGTCGGTCCTCGCGCTGGCGCACCACGCGAGCCTGCCTCGCGTCAGCGAGGTGCGCCACGTGTTCGGCGGCGAGATCGAACAGGTGTCGGTCGCGGTCGCGCTGGTGCTGATCGCGACGTACGCGGCGGGCCTGTTCTTCTCGCTGAGGACCCATCGCGACCTGTTCAACCCGACCGGCGCCGAGGAGCACTCCGCCGACATGTGGTCGCTGCGTCGATCGATCGGCACGCTCGCCGTCGCGGGGGCGCTCGTGGCGCTGATGAGCGACGTGCTGGTGGGGTCGATCGAGCACGCCTCGCACGACATCGGCCTGTCGCAGTTCTTCGTCGGCGCGTTCGTCGTGGCGATCGTGGGCAACGCTGCCGAGCACTACGTGGCGGTGGTCGCGGCGGCGAAGGACAAGATGGATCTGGCGGTCAACATCGCGGTCGGATCGGCCGCGCAGATCGGCCTGTTCGTGGCGCCCGTGCTGGTGCTGCTGTCCTTCGCGTTCGGCCCGTCGCCGATGTCGCTGGTGTTCAACGCGTATGAGATCGCGGCGCTGCTCGCGGCGGGGCTGATCGCGACGGCGCTCGTCTCCGATGGCGAGTCCACGTGGTTCGAGGGCGTGCAGCTGCTCGCCCTGTACGCGGTGATCGGCGTGGTGTTCTTCGCCGCGTGACGCTCGGGCGAGCAATCTCATCCGCTCGCGCGCCGGGCGGCGGGGCTATATAACACGGCGCATGACAACACTCAGCACGTACGCCCTCGCCGACGGCATCGCCACGATCACGATGGACGACGGCAAGGTGAATGCCCTGTCCTCGGAGATGCTCGCGGATGTGGCGGCGCAGTTCGATCGGGCGCAGGCGGACGAGGCGGTTGTGGTGCTGGGAGGCAGGGCGCAGACGTTCAGCGCGGGCTTCGATCTGCGCTGCGAGGCGGAGCGCTGGCCGGAGATGCTGGCCGCGGGCGCCAGGATGGCCGAGCGGATCCTGACGTTCCCGCGGCCGGTGGTGGTGGCGTGCAACGGCAACGCGATCGCGATGGGCGGCTTTCTGCTGCTGTGCGCGGATCACCGCGTCGGCGTGCAGGGCGCCTTCCGGATCGGCCTGAACGAGGTCGCCATCGGCCTGACGGTCCCGTGGTTCGGCATCGAGATCGCGCGTCACCGGCTGACGGCGCCGTACTTCGATCGCTGCACCGTCACCGGCGCGATGCTCGGCCCGGAGGAGGCGAGGGAAGCTGGCTTCCTCGATCGGGTGGTGGCGCCGGAGGAGCTGGATGCGGCGGCGCTCGAGGTGGCGAGGACGCTCGCGGGCGTGAACCCCACGGCTCACGCCGCGACGAAGCTGCGCGTGCGCGAGCGCGCGATCGAGGGCGTGCGCGACGGCATCGAGCGGATCACCGGCACGGGCCGAGAGTGGTGAGGCGCCGAACTACACGCCGATAGGCATGGGGCGATCCTCGCGGGTGAGGCTGCGCCTGGCGAGCACTCGCACCTGTGCGCCTCCGCGCGGCGCCAAAGTCGGACCGCGCGGAACCTGCCGGGCGAGCTTCTCTGAGGTGGGCGCGAGTTCCAGCTGCGCGAGCATCTCGCGCAGCACGACCTTGATCTCCAGCTGCGCGAGCGAGGCTCCGATGCAGCGGTGCGCGCCGCCGCCGAACGCTTGCAGGGAGTAGCCGTCCGCGGCGGCCTCGAGGAAGCGCTCGGGACGAAACACGTGCGGTTGGGGGTAGATCTCGGGGTCGTTGTGTATCGCGTGTGCGTCGACGATGACCGCGACGTCTGAGGGAATCGTCCATGGCCCGATGTCAAACGGCTCGCGCACGTAGCGAGCGCTGCCGATTGGAAACGGAGAGCGAATTCGCAGGATCTCCTTCACGAGCGCGTCGAGGTAGGCGTCGTCTGCGTCGCGGGCGTCGGCCATCACGGCTGGGTGGTGCGCGAGCAGCTCGAAGCCCCACGCGATCGCCGTCGCGGTGGTCTCGTGTCCAGCCGCGATGAGCGTGATCAGTTCGTCGCGCAGCTGCTCGTCGCCGAGGCTGGCGTCGTGCTCGTCGCGCGCGGAGACCATCATCGCGAGGATGTCGTCGCGCTCCTCCAGCCGCTCGTCTGCGCGGGTGTCGGCGATGTGTGCGAACAGGAGCGCGTCGATTTCGTCTTTCAGGCGCCACGGGCGCCGGGAGAGGGGGTTCCACGCCGAGCGGCGCGAGAGCTGCGGGACGAACAGCGCGAACGCGTTCAACGGCGTGTTGAGCGCCTCGAAGAGGCCGCGCAGCCGCTCGCGTACGACGGGATCCGACACTCCGAGCACGGCCTGCAGGATCACTTCGAGCGTGAGCGCTTGGGCGAGCGACTGGGTGTTCACCAGGTCCCCCGGTTGCAGTCTGTCGATCTCACTCGCGACGAGGCGTTCCATCAGGAGCGCGTAGGAGCGCACGCGCTCGCCGTGGAAAGGCGGCGAGACGAGCTTGCGCCGCGCGAGGTGCTCGTCGGGCTCGAGCACCAGGAGCGATTGATCGCCGACGAACGGGCGCAGCAGGTCGTTGGCGTGGCGCTTGACGAGCGGGTCGCCCGTGAACAGGCGCCGGATCGCGTCGCGGTCCTTCGTTAGGACCGACGTGGGCAGCCCGCCGATGCGGATGGTGAACGTGTCCCCGTAGCGCGCGTGGCAGTGGTCGCTGAACTCGGGGAAGCGGTACAGCCGCAGGAGCGCCTGGACCGCCCTCGGCAGGCGTGGCCCTGGCGGCAACGCCCCGGGACGACTCACTGGGCCTCGGTGTTCGAGGGCATCGAAGACCACTTTAATCGAATCTGCCGAGCCGGCTACTGCGATCGACCGAGGTTCACGAGTGGGTCAGACGCTTCGCTCAGCCAGCGCCTTGAACGTGAGCATCTGCTTGCGCATCATCACGAGATCGCCCACGGCCAGCGCGCGGCCCACGAGCGCCGATCCGACGCGGCCGCCGGGGGGATCGAACAGCACGCGCGCGAGGAGGCGGGTCCTTCGGTCGTTGGTGGCGAGCGTCGCGTAGGTCACCGCCGTGCGGCGGCTGAGCAGCGTGATGTGCTCCAGCTCCACGAACGACACCAGCTTGAAGATCGTCATGAAGCGCTGACCCACCTCCAGACGCTCGGCGTCAGGAGTGAGCTCGCGCGGGCTCCTGCGGCCGAAGTTGTCGATCAGGTCGTAGCTGTACGGGGCGAGCTTCAGCTGGCAGAGCCAGCGGTACACGCTCGCCACCGGCGCGTCGATCGACACGGCGCGGTGCAGGCGAACGGGTGCGTCGGGGAGCAGCGCGTCGCACGCCAGCGGCATCGCGCGCTCGTGTGAGCTTGCGCCCCAGTTCGCGCCCGCGCTCATGCGCGGCTGGCGACGTCGCGCAGCATGCGCCGCACGAGCAGCTTGTGTCCGCCGCTGCCGATCACCAGCGCGCGGTAGGCGCGACCCGCGAGGCCCGGGAACTCCGCCCATGTCTGTGCGCGCAGCGTGCTGTGCTCGGCGTCCGCGGCGTCGATCTCGAACACCAGCGCGTAGCTGGAGAACCGGTGTCGACCGGACAGCGCCAGGCGCTCGGGCGGGCTGGTCTCCGAGATCGAGAAACCGGGCAGCGCATCGTCGACGTGCAGCGCTCCTCGCCAGTCGCCGCGCGACTCGGCGGGTGTGAGGTTCAACAGCATCCGCACCGGCGTCGGTGCGGTGCTCCCGAGCGTGGCGCGCAACATCGACACGAGTGCGTCCCACGCTCGCTCGCGCGAGGCTGGGATCGCCACCACGTGCTCATCGACATATGGAAGCTGTTCCACATCGACAAACGTACTCCCGCGCGCGCAGGAGAGCTTCCAGGGCTCGCTGCGACTGGTGGTCTCAGAGCGTGAATAAAGGCCCGTCGGCGCCACTCTATTCTTGACCTCATGGCCGATCCCGAGCACGACATCGCATTCGCAACAATCGAGCGCGACCGCGCGGAGCGCTTCCAGGCGCTGCGGCGCGAGTTGGGCGTCGCGTCCTTCGGCATCAACGCGCTCACGCTCGTGCCCGGGCAGCGTGGGCGCATCCACGCCCACGAGCGCCAGGAGGAGGTCTACCTCGTGCTCGAGGGCGAGCTGACGCTCGTGCTGGAGAGGGGCGAGCACCTGCTCGGTGTCGATCGCCTCGCGCGTGTCGCCCCGGGCGTGCGTCGGCAGCTCGTCAACGCCGGGTCGAGCAGGCTCGTCCTGCTCGCGCTCGGCGGCTCCGGCGAGCACGTCGGTCGCGACGGTCGAGCGTGGGCCTCGTGGGAGGAAGGCGGCCCTGGACGACCGCCACAGGAGATCCCGCTGCCGGAGGATCTGCCCGCGGACTGAGCTCGAGCCGCGGCGGAATCAGGCGTTGTTCGCGGCGTCCGGCCGCGTCATCCCACCGACGAGCAGCCCCGAGCCGAGGTGCGCTCCGAGCACGGGTCCGACCTCCGTGCAGAACAGCGGGCCCGAGCCGAACAGCTCAGTGCCCTGCGCCACCAGCAGCTCCGCGTCCGCGCGCGACTGGGCGTGCTGCACGATCCAGTCGCTCGCTCCGCGCTCGTGCAGCTCGTGCAGGTAGGCGACCATCCGCTCCATCGCGCGGCGGTGCGTGCGCACGCGGCCCACGGGCGCGATCTCCGTGCCGAACGTCAGGATCGGCTTGATCTGAAGCGCCGTCCCCACCATCGCCTGCGCCGCGCCGATCCGCCCGCCCTGCGCAGGTACTCGAGTGTGTCCAGGCAGAACCAGATGTCGAGGCTGCTCCCGCCCGCGCGCGACGGCTTCCACGATCTCCTCGAGCGTCGCGCCCTGCGCGGCCACGCCTGCCGCCAGCAGCACCATGCAGCCCAGGCCGCCCGCGCCCGTCTGCCCGTCGAGCACCCGCACCGTCCCCGGCTGCCCCTCCTCCGCCAGCAGCCGCGCCGCTTCGTTCGCGCTCTCGCACGTGCCCGACAGGCCCGCGGCGATGTGGATCGACAGCACGTCGCGGCCCGCCGCCACCAGCGGGCGGTAGCACTCCAGGAAGTCCCCCACCGACGGCTGCGAGGTGGTCGGCAGCTGCGGCGAGGCCTTCAGGCGCGCGTAGAACTCGTCCAGATCCGTGTACTCGTGCTCGGGGCGCAGCTCGCCATCCCAGCCCACGTACAGGCTCACCCGATGTATGCCCCAGCGCTCCACCAGCGCGTCGGGAAGGTACGTGGTGCTGTCGGTTACGACGGCCACCCCGCGGCTCGCACTCGAGCGATCATCGATATCAAAAGCAGTCATCGCGCGAAGCCTACGGTGCGCGCGTGCTGCGCGCTCAGCGGATCAGACGCTCCATCCGCGCCGCCTGCACCGTCGCGCGCAGCGTCTGCGCCGCGTCGTGCTTCGGACGCCAGCGCAGCTCCCGCCGCGCCTTCGCCGTGCTCATGATCACCGGCTCGCGAAACGCCGCGATCCACTGCGCCTGCGCCGGCAGGAAGCCGAGGCGCGCGACCATCTCCGCCGCTACGTCCACAGCTAACTCCGGCACCGGGATCGAGTACCAGCCCAGCTCATCTGCGAGCAGCTTCACCGTCATCTCTCCCGGCCCCGCGAGGTTGTACACGCCCGGCGCGCCGCGGCCCAGCACCGCCGCGCGCATCGCGCTCGCCACGTCGTCGTGATGCACCAGCTGGAACGGCACGCCCGGGTCCGGCAGCACAGGCCTGAGGATCGGCAAACCCTCCAGCAGGCTCAGCACCGGTCCCGGCAGACGCCCCGAGATCTGCGTGTACGGCAGGCTGTCGATCAACAGCGGCGCGTGCGGCCCCGCGACGATGCACGGGCGGAACACGTAGGCGTCGGTGGGGGTGGGGTGCAGCACGTCCGCCAGCAGCTCCTCCACCTCCGCCTTCTGCGCCGAGTAGTAGTGCGCCGCCGTCCCGCGCGCCGGCACCTCCTCCGTCAGCGGCTGCGGGTTGTCCTCGTGGAAGCCGTACGCCGCCACCGACGACGCGTACACCACCCGCTTCACCCCAGCTTCAGCGGCTGCCACGAACACGTTGCGCGAGCCCTGGAGGTTCACCCTGCGGCTCTCCCGCGCGCCGCCCATGATGATGAACGCCAGATGCACCACCACGTCCGCCTCCTCCACCAGCTCCGCCACGCGCCTGCGGTCCAGCACGTCGCCGCGCCGATAGGACACCTTCTTCCAGCCCCGCGCCCGCGGGTCGAACGGGCGCCGCGCCATCCCCACGATGCGCGCCACCTCGCGTGAGCGCTCCAGCGCCCCGACCACCGCCTGGCCGATCTCGCCCGTGGGGCCCGTCACCGCCACGGTGAGGCCAATCTCTGAGCTCGCGCGCGTGGCCATGCGCTCTTTGTAGCGCATCCGCGGCCGCGTGTTCGCCGGTCGCTGGACGGCAGGCCCAACGCTCGTCGCCGGAGCGCGTTCACGCCCGGGTCGGGCTGCCCCTAGGCTTGGTCGCTGTGCCGCAGCTCGCCGCGTCAACCTCTCTCGGTCAGAGCATCCGCTCGTTCTTCGACGCGGTCGGCAAGTTCTTCGCCGATCTCGCCGCCGTGCACTGGCTCCCGTTGCTGCTCGGGCTCGCGTTCTTCGGGCTCAACCTCACGCTGCGCTCGCGCGCCTTCTTCCACAGCCTGCGCGCCGCCTACCCCGCCGTGCGCTTTCAGTGGCGTCGCGTGTGGGGGGCGTACTTCGCGGCGGTGGGCTTCAACAACGTCGTGCCCGCGCGTGGCGGCGACGTCATCAAGCTGTTCCTCACGCGCTCCTCCATTCCCGGCTCGCGCTACCCGACCGTCGCCGCTGCGTTCTTCGTCGAGTCGATCTTCGACGCCAGCGTGGGCGTGCTGGTGATGATCTTCGCCTTCACCCAGGGCGTCTTTCCCAAGCCGCCCGACTTCGCCAAATTGAGTTCCTTCGACATCTCCTATCTGGCCGAGCACTTCCGCCTCACGCTCTTTCTCATCACGCTCCTCGGCGTGCTCGGGCTGCTCGCGTTCGCGCTGCTTGTCCGTGCGCGTGCAGGCGTTCTGGGCGCGCGTGCGCCAGGGCGTCACCATCCTCACCGACCGCCGCCGCTACCTGCGCGAGGTCGCCTCGCTGCAGGTGCTTGCGTGGCTGTGCCGCTTCGCCGCGTTCTGGTTCCTGCTCGACGCGTTCCGCGTGGGCGGCTCCGTCAGGAACGTGCTGCTCGTGTTCGCCGTCAACCAGGTCGCCGGCGCGGTGCCGTTCACGCCCGGCGGCGCGGGCGTGCAGCAGGCGCTGCTCGTGAAGGTGTTCGCCGCGAGCGCCGCCACCGAGGTGGTCGCCGCCTACTCCGTCGGCCAGCAGATCGCGATCGCCGCGTTCACCGCGCTCACCGGCCTCGGCGCGATCGTGTTCATCTTCCGCTTCCGCTCCTTCAAGGAGGTGCTGCACGCGGGTCGCGCCTCGCGCGACGCCGAGCGTGCCGCGGAGCGCGCGGGCGTCTACTGAAGGCCCTCGCGCGCCTCGCGCACGAGCGCCACCGCCTCGGGGAACACGTGCGCGATCACCGTCCTGATCTGCTCCGCCTGCGCGTCCGCGTTGCCCTGCACGTTGATCCGCTGCACCGCCGCCACCGTCATGTCCACCGCGAGCTTGATCGCGTTGTCCGCCCACACCAGACGCTGGTTGCCCTGCATCTGTTCCGCGAACTCCGCCAGGCGCCGTTGCAGCTCCTCGGGATCGCCGAACATGTCTCCCAGTCCGCCGCTGTCCATGCTCGCATCATAGACTCCCCTGCTCGTGCCCAGCGCAGCTGAGATACGCCAGCAGGTGGAGAGCGAGTCCGAGCGGCGCGGGCGTCTCGCGGTGCCCGCTTTCGCGAGCGGGTTCCTCTACGTGCTCAGCGCGATCGTCATCAGCGGCACGCTCAAAGGCGCGCCGACGGTGGGGCTCGTGGAAGGTCTCACCCCCGCCCTGTCGGGGGTCTCCGAACCGGCCGTCAGCCCGCGCGCGTCGGAGGTGAAATTCATCAGCCACCACGCGTTCAACCTGATCGTCGGCAGCACGCTCGCCGCGATCGCCATCGGCGCGCTGACGCTGATCGCGCTGCTGCTCCTCGACGCCGTCCGCTTCCGGCGCCCCGCCACGTGGTCCGCCGCGCGACCGCTCGTGCTCTTCGGCGGCCTCGCCGTGGCGCTCGTCAGCGTCGCCCACCAGGTCATCAGCGCGATCGAGACGCACAACTTCGCCGTCGGGCACGACCACTCCAACCACGCCGTCGACCAGGCGCTCACCGAAGGCGCGCTCAACACGATCCTCCAGTACCTCTCGCTGCTCTCCGGCCTCGCGCTCGCCGCGGGCCTGATCGCCACGATGATCAACGCGCTGCGCACCGGCCTCCTGCCGCGCTGGATGGGCGTGCTCGGAATCTTCAGCGGCCTGCTCATCTTCCTGCCGATCGGCGGCGCGGAGCTGCAGGTCGTGCCCGCCCTGTGGATGGTGATGATGGGGATTCTCTACGCTGGCCGCTGGCCAAACGAAGAGCCGCCCGCGTGGGCCGCAGGCGAGGCGCGACCGTGGGTGTCTCCCGCGCAGGGCAAGGCCTCGAAGGAGGGCGGCGGCGCCGTGGCGGCCCCGGCTCCCGCGCTGCCGGCGCAGGCGGGCACGTCGCGCAAGCGCCGCAAGCGCCGCTGACTTTGAGAGCCCTGAGCGGGCGTTGTAGAGTCGTGTGATGAGCCGCGGCGCCGGAGAGGAGCTGAGCGGGGAGTCGCTCGACGATCGCCTCGCGTCGCTTTTGGAGGTGGAGAAGTTCGACCCGCCCGCGGCGTTCGCCGCGAACGCGCTGCTGAGCGACCCCGAGGTGTACGAGCGCGCCGCCGCGGACCCGCAGGCGTGGTGGGTCAGCCAGGCCGAGCGCCTCGACTGGTTTCAGAAGTGGACGCGCGTGCTCGACGACGAGAACCCGCCGTTCTACAAGTGGTTCACCGGCGGCACGCTCAACGTCTCCTACAACTGCCTCGACCGCCACGTGATCGCCGGACGTGGCGAGCGCGTCGCGTTTCACTGGCGTGGGGAGGAGGGCCAGGAGCGCGACATCACCTACGCACAGCTGCTCGCCGAGGTCGAACGGTTCTCGAGCGCGCTTAAGGACCTGGGCGTGCGCAGCGGCGACGTGGTGGGGATCTACCTGCCGATGATCCCCGAGGTGGTGGTGGCGATGCTCGCGTGCGCGCGCATCGGCGCGCCGCACAACGTCGTCTTCGGCGGCTTCTCCGCGGAGGCGGTGCGCGAGCGGATGGAGTTTTCCGAGGCGAAGGTGCTCATCACCGTCGACGGCGCCGCGCGCAAGGGCAAGACCGCGCCTGTGAAGGACCGCGTGGACGAGGTGATGGGCGATCTGGAGACGCTCGAGAAGATCGTCGTCGTGCGCAGCAAGGGCACGCCGTGCGAGATGCGCGAGGGCCGCGACGTCTTCTACGAGGACATCCTCGCCGCCGCCGACCCCAGTTGCCCCGCGGAGCCGCTCGACGCGGAGCACCCGCTGTACATCCTCTATACGTCCGGCTCCACCGCCAAGCCCAAGGGGATCCTGCACACGACCGGCGGCTACCTCACGGGCGTCTCATCGACGCACCGCCACGTGTTCGACCTGAAGGCCGACAGCGACGTGTACTGGTGCGCCGCCGACGTCGGCTGGGTCACCGGCCACTCCTACATCGTCTACGGCCCGCTGTGCAACGGCGCCACGTCGGTGATGTGGGAGGGAGCGCCCGACTATCCCAATAAGGGCATCTGGTGGGAGATCGTCGAGCGCTACGGCGTCACGATCCTCTACTGCGCGCCCACCGCGATCCGCGCGTGCATCAAGTGGGGGATTCAGTGGCCCCAGCAGCACGACCTCTCCACGCTGCGCCTGCTCGGGTCGGTGGGCGAGCCGATCAACCCGAAGGCGTGGCTGTGGTACCACGAGGCGATCGGCGGCGGGCGCTGCCCGATCGTGGACACGTGGTGGCAGACGGAGACCGGCGCGATCATGATCTCCCCGCTGCCCGGCATCACCGCCACGAAGCCCGGCTCCGCCACGCAGCCGTTCCCCGGCGTGTTCGCCGAAGTGCTCGACGAGTCCACCGGCGAGCCGGTCGAGGAGGGCCAGGGACTGCTCGTGCTCACGCATCCGTGGCCGTCGATGCTGCGCACGCTCTACCGCGAGGAGGAGCGCTTCATCGACACGTACTTCAAGCGCTTCGGCAACGAGACCTACCTCGTGGGCGACGCCGCCCGCCGCGACCGCGACGGCTACTTCTGGGTGATCGGGCGCATCGACGACGTCGTCAACGTCTCCGGCCACCGCCTCTCCACCGCCGAGGTGGAGTCCGCGATCGTCGCGCACGTCGACGTCGCCGAGGCCGCCGTGATCGGCCAGCACGACGAGGACACGGGGCAGGCGATCGTCGCGTTCGTGACGCTGCAGGGTGACAAAGAGGGCGACGAGGACACGGTGGATGGCATCCGCGCGACGGTCGCCGAGCGGATCGGCAAGTTCGCCCGCCCGAAGCGCATCATCTGGGCTGAGGATCTCCCCAAGACGCGCTCCGGGAAGATCATGCGCCGGCTGCTGCGCGACATCGCCGAGGGCCGCGCGCTCGGCGACGTGACGACGCTGCGCGACCCCGCGGTGATGGAACAGCTGGAGGGGCGCGTGAAGGAGATGCAGGCGCAGGAGGACTGAGGGCGCCGTCGCTCCCGGGGGGCGAGATGCCGTCGCGCAGGCGAGCGGCCCGCCGCCCGTCTCGATCCTCTCCTCGTGGCCGAACATCGGTCCGGGAGACATCTTCGTCACGCCCACGGGCGACACGAGCACGTACGCCAACGGCCCGGAGATCCTCGACAGCCACGGCAACGTGGTCTGGTTCCACGAGATCCCCCAGGGCCAGACCGCGGCTGACTTCCGCACCCAGATCTACCACGGCCAGCGCGTTCTGACCTGGTGGCAGGGGACCGGGCTCGGTGGCCTGGCCAAAGGCACCGACTACATCTACAACGACCACTACCAGCAGATCGCCACGGTCAACGCCGGCAACGGTCTGAGCGCCGATGGCCACGAGTTCCTGATCACGCCTCAGAACACCGCGCTGATCCTGTCCTACACAACCGCCACGGCGGACCTCACCTCGATTGGCGGCCCGGCCGACCAAACCGTGATCAACGGCGTCGTGCAGGAGATCGACATCGCCACCGGCAAGGTGCTGTTCGCGTGGAACAGCGCGGAGCACGTTCCATACGGCCAGAGCGAGCAGCCGCTGCCCGCCTCGGCGAGCACGCCGTGGGACTGGTTCCACATCAACGCCGTGCACCTCGACACAAACGGCAACCTGCTCGTCGACGCTCGCAACACGTGGACCACATATGAGGTGAGCCCGTTCAGCGGCAAGATCCTGTGGCAGCTGGGCGGCAAGGCCAGCAGCTTCACCGTGCAGGCGGCCCCCGGACAGGTGCTCGACAGCGCGAAGAGATCTTCGCGTGGCAGCACGATCCAGAGGCGCTCGGCGACGGTCTGTACACGTTCTTCGACAACGAGTCGTCGGGGACGGCGCTGCTGCCCTTCAGCCGCGCGGTGACCGTGAGGCTGAGCCCGCGCAACCACACCGCCACGCTGCTGGCGTCCGACGATCAGCCCGAGGGGCTGTCGGCGCCGTCGCAGGGCAACGCCCAGACGACGCGCGAGGGACACCTGTTCGTCGGCTGGGGATCGCTGCCGTACTTCTCGGAGTTCGACCGCTTCGGGCAGCTGGTCTTCAACGCGCAGTTCCCGGCCGGCGTGAACACCTACCGCGCCTACCTGTTGCCGTGGGGTGGGCAGCGCCTCGGGTTCGCTGGTCGCTCGGCGCGTTTCAGGCGCTGACGGACAGCTCGGCTGCGCCCGGCGGTCGGGCGGCTCCGCATCCACGCTGGCCTCGAGAGGCGCCTCTGTGCGCTCTCGGGGCCGGCACTGGTTTGCGCGCCTGGGCGATGCGGCTGGGACTCGACGTCTCCAACTCTTTGGGGGCGCAGGAATCGTGAGAAACACCGCAGGACAGGCGAATTTCTACAATCGGCATCCTTGAGACGGCGTGGTGCTCTAGTGACATGATCTTGAGGATCGAAATCAGGCTTGCTAGCCCTTACCTGTCCCGGTGGGTAAGCGTGCCTCGTTAGCCACAGGACATCCCTAGGCTTCGGGGCGCGAACCGCTCAGCTGTGACGTGCTCCGGAGCCCTACACCTTGCGGTGCTCGGGCACCCAGCAGCCGTCCTCGCCGCGGGTGAAGTCCTGGAACAGATCGGGCGCCTCGATCTGCATGACGCGGGCGATCTTGTCGAACACGATGCGCAGCTCCTCCTCGGCGCCCTCCGCGGTGCGCATCTCGATCACGTGGCGCAGCGTGCGCGCGTTGGCCGTCCACACGATGTCGGTGCTGAGGCCGATCGGCGCGAGCCGGCGCAGTGCGGAGGTGACCTCCTTCTTGACGTGGAACGGCACGCCGTCCGCTTCGATGCCGAGCTCCTTCGCGGCGCTCACCTGGAACTCCTCGAGCTGCTCCACGATCGAGAGCACCTGCTCGCGCACCGGCTCGAGCGCGGCGGGACGCGGAAGCCGATGTCGGTGAGGCGCACGTAGCGCAGGCTCTCCTGGCTGAACGCGGAGCCGGCGCGGTGCCTGACGAGCTCGTGGGTGAACACGCGGCTCACGTTGCGCAGCGCGAACGAGTAGTTGGCGTGCTCGAGCACGCTGCCGTGAGCGGAGCGCAGGATGTTGGCGAAGTACTCGCGCCGATCGGTGCGCACGCGCGTGACGTTCGGGTTCAGGCCAGGCTCCCAACTGCGGTAGCACGCGCGCCCGCCGAACTCCACGATCAGCTCGTCCGCCGTTCGGCTCGCCGTCGGACTCGTCCAGGCGGCGCTGCAGCCACGACTCGCCGCCCACGTCGCGCAGGTAGCCGCGCATCCCGTCGAGGTCGATCGAGGGACGGGCGAGCAGGTACACCTCGGGGCTGGTCTCGTGCATCGGGCGAGCGATGCTACATGTCGCGTCGGGCGTCCACGCTGGGGCTGTGCGCGGCCCGTCGGCCATCCTTCATACACTGCGGGCAGTGACTGCCATGAGCAACGGAGCCAGCGCGGAGAACATCGTCGAGGCTCACGACCTGCGCCGCCGCTACGGCGCGGGCGAAGCCGCCGTGGACGCCCTCGCGGGCGTCACGGTCGACTTCCCCGCGGGCCGCTTCACCGCGATCATGGGACCGTCGGGCTCGGGCAAGTCGACGCTGATGCACATCCTCGCGGGCCTCGACCGTCCGACCTCGGGCGAGGTGCGCATAGCGGGCGTCGAGCTGACCGCGCTCGAGGACAAGGCGCTGACGCAGCTGCGACGCGAGCGCATCGGCTTCATCTTCCAGACGTTCAACCTGCTGCCCGTGCTGAACGCCGAAGAGAACATCCTGCTGCCGCTGTCGATCGCGGGGCGCAAGCCCGACAAGGAGTGGCTCGAGCGGCTGATCGACACGGTCGGCATCCGCGACCGGCTGACGCACCGCCCGGCCGAGCTCTCCGGCGGGCAGCAGCAGCGCGTGGCGGTGGCGCGCGCGTTGATCTCGCGCCCGTCGGTGGTGTTCGCCGACGAGCCCTCCGGCAACCTCGACTCGAAATCCTCCGGCGACGTGCTCGACCTCCTGCGCCACGCGGTCGACGACTTCGGGCAGACCGTGGTGATGGTCACACACGACGCGCACGCGGCGTCGTTCGCGGACCGCCTGCTGGTGCTCGAGGACGGACGGATCGTGCACGACGGGGGAGCGGTCACGGCCGAGCAGGCGCTCGACCTGATGAAGTCAGTCGGCTGATGATCAAGCTGGTCCTGAGAGGCTTCATGCAGCGCAAGCTGCGCGTGCTGCTCACGGGCATATCGATCGCGCTGGGCGTCGCGCTGATGGCCGGCACGTACGTGCTGACGGACACGATCAACCAGTCCTTCGCGGGGATCTTCCAGGTCGCGAACCGCGGCAACGACGTGGTCGTCTCGCCGACCGAAACGCTGGGGCGCGAAAAGCGCTCGCAGACCTCGCCGATAACCGAGGCGATGCTCGCGCGGGTGCGAGCGACACCGGGCGTGGCCGAAGCGGCCGGCGCGATCTTCACGCCCGCGACGTTCCTCGACCTGCGCCACAAGCGCCTGACGAAGGGTGGCGCGCCGGCGTTCGTCTCGGCGCAGGCGCCGAAGCGCTTCGAGTCCTTCAATCCGGTCGAAGGCCGCTTCGCGACGAGCGCTGGCGAGGTGGCGATCGACGAGGCGACTGCCAGCCGCGCGCACCTGAAGATCGGCCAGCAGATGATCGTGGCGGGCCTCGCGCCGGCGAGGACCTACACGATCGTGGGCATCGTGAAGTTCGGCGGCGGCGAGTCCTTCGGCGGCGCGGGCGCGGCGATCCTCACGCCCAAGGAGGCGCAGCGCGTGGTGGGCGAGCAGGGCAGCTTCGACCAGATTGACGTTGCCGCCCAGTCCGGCGTCACGCCTGGCGAATTGCGTGACCGCATCCGCGCGCAGCTGCCGAACACGGTCGACGTGCGCACGGGCTCCGAGCAGGCGGCGAGGGACTCGGCGAACCTGGAAGACAACCTCAGCTTCATCCGCACGTTCCTGCTCATCTTCGCGTACGTGTCGCTGGTGGTGGGGGCGTTCATCATCTTCAACACGTTCTCCATCACCGTCGCGCAACGTACGCGCGAGTTCGGCTTGCTGCGCACGCTCGGCGGCTCGCGCATGCAGGTGATGCGCTCGGTCGTCTTCGAAGGCCTGCTGCTGGGCGTCGGCGGCTCGGTGCTGGGGGTGCTCGGCGGAATCGCGCTCGCACCCGCGCTCGATGGGCTGTTCAAGGCCTTTGGAGCGGACCTGCCGGACAACGGCACGGTGCTCGAGACGCGCACGGTCGTGGTGTCGCTGCTCGTCGGCACGATCGTTACCGTGCTCGCGGGGCTGATCCCCGCGGTGCGCGCCACGCGCGTGCCGCCGCTCGCGGCGATGCGCGAGGGGGTCGGCATCCCCCCGCGGCCGCTGCCCACGCGCCGCGCGCTGATCGTCAGGTTCGCGATCCTGCTGGTGCTCGCCGTCGGCTCCGCGTTGGCGCTCGGTGGAGGAGTCGCGTTGCCGATCTTCGTGGGCATCTGGGCCTTCAGGCTGCTGGTGCTCGTCCGCCGGCTGCGACGCAGCGGAGACAGGCCAGAGAAGCACTACCGGGTCGTCCCCGCGCTCGCACGTGCGATCGGCGTGCTCGTGACGTGGCGCGGGATCACGGGCCGCCTGGCGCGGGAGAACGCGATGCGCCAGCCGGGACGCACGATGATCACGGCGGCCGCGCTGACGGTGGGCCTCGCGCTGGTGGCGTTCGTGGCGGTGTTCGCGGACGGCACCAAGGCGACGATTTATCAGGCGGTGGGCAGATCGTTCGCGGGCGATTTGATCGTGGAGAACTCGCAGCTGGGCGAAAGCGAACAGGGCATCCCCAGCCTCGTCGCTCCGGCGGTGCGTCGTGTGCCGGGCGTGGCGAGCGTGACTCCGATCGCGTTCACGCTCGGGCGGGTGAACAAGATCTCGGGCAACGCGACGATTACCGCGGTCGAACCGAGCACGTTCACGCGTGCGTACAAGGTCGAGTGGAAGCAGGGCTCGCAGGGGGTGCTGCTCGCGCTGGGCGACACGGGGGCGGTGCTGACGAAGGGCTACGCGGAAAAGCACCACCTGAAGGTCGGTCAGACGCTGTCGGTGCTGACCCCGGCGCGGCGGCGGATATCGCTGCAGGTGCGCGGCATCGCAAGCGACAACGCGGGCCTCTTGGCGAACCTCACGATCAGCCTGTCGCTGGCGCGCAGCGCGTTCGGGCAGCGCGAAGACGCGCTGAACTTCGTCTCATACGCGCCGGGCGCGACCAACGCGCAGGTGCAGCCCGCGGTGGAGCGGCTGCTGGCGAAGAGCTTCCCCCAGGCGCGCTCGCGCACCGCGGCGCAGTTCACGCAGGATCAGTCCCAGCAGATCAACAAGCTGCTGGCGCTGATCTACGTGCTGCTGGCGTTGTCGGTGATCGTGTCGCTGTTCGGGATCGTCAACACGCTGATCCTGTCGATCTACGAGCGCACGCGCGAGCTGGGCATGATGCGCGCTATCGGCACCTCGCGCCGTCAGGTGCGCCAGATGATCCGCTACGAGTCCGTCATCACCGCCCTGATCGGAGGCGTGTTCGGCCTTGTGATCGGGATTGTGGGCGAGGTCGTGACTGTCGCGCTGGCGCTGTCCGGGTCGGGCTTCGTGCAGTCGTTCCCGGTGGGCACGCTGTTTGCGCTGCTCGTGATCGCCGCGCTCGCCGGGCTGCTCGCGGCGCAGTTGCCGGCTCGGCGGGCGGCGCGGTTGGACGTGTTGCGGGCGCTGGCCAGCGAGTAGGGGTGAATGAAGGAGGTGGGGATCCAAGCGGCTCCCCACCTCCCGGCGAACTAGACAGGCCGGGCTATTTCGCGTCCCATTGTATGGTGCCTCCGTCGACAGATATTAACCATAAGCCCCGGTATAATATTTCGGCATTTTCTCCAGCGACTTCACCGCATAGACCTACAGAGGCTAACGCAACGATACCCTTGATCTCGACATGCGCTAATACGTCTTTAGGTCTATTTAAGTATAAGATTAATCTGATATTGCTGTTCGGTCCGCCGTTGTTGATTTTGACGCTACAGCCAAGGGCGGGGAGCGTAAGCACAATCGGTTTGTTGACAATCGCCAGAGATCCATCGGCGTTGAGTAAGAATTCCACAGGCGAGACGATAACCGGCTGTGCCATGTTTGTGTCTTCGCAGCTTGTATATTGGCCAGCCAATGTCACCTCTTTTCCAGTCATCGCTTTCCCGTTGGAAATGACGCCATGCGCCGCGAAGTGCTGACACGTAAATGTGAATGGATCATTGAAGTGAAATACTTGCGGGTTATCGCTTAAGACTAAGACTAACCCAGGTAAAGGCCCCGTCCATAAGAAGAGCGAGTTCGGTCCGCCTCCCGCTGGCGCCGACTCGGCGTAGAATGCGCCGAGCGCAAACAGCACCAGCAAGGCCAGCGACCCTGTTGCTGTAATGGTGCGCTTCATGATGGTTACTCCTTCGCTAGTGGACTATCTCATGTCCGCGAAAGGAGCGTGAACTCAGCCTGAAGGACATCCCCAACACACTTAGCCATGTGTGCTCAACAACTGTACACGGTACCGGCGGCCCTAAAGGTGACTGTCTCCAACTCGCCTGGCCGGTCGGTTTGCGGTTCGATCGATGCGACAAATCGAAAGTGGGACGCTGGCTATGTCAGTCCGGTGTGCGAAAGAATGCGACCGACATCTTCGCTAGATATGGCAGGCTCAACGCCTCGCCCTCCCGGCCTTCTTGGCTCTCTTGACGCACACGGATCGCCCTTTCACGTGCTTGCGCACGAACCCTTTGCGGCATCTGGGGGGTTTGGGTTTCGGTCTCGGGACGACCGTCGGGTGGGTTCCGGGGCTCTGCGGAAATGTGCTCGCCGATGGCGTGAGGACCGGGGCGACGCCGAACGCCGCCCGACAGCTGTCTCCTGCGCATGAGGGCGCGGCTTTGGCGGGTTCGGGGAAGCCCCCGCCTACGCGCGCGTCGAACACGTTTTCATAGCCGCCGTCGCTCTGGCTGGGGACGAGCTGTGCATCCGTCGTGAACAGCACGTCGTCTCCGCTGGGCGTCGTGCCCTGCAGCACCGCGGGGATGGAGGAGGTGCCGCTGGAGATGAGCGAGACCTTTCCGGCCTCCCACTCGTATACATCGGTCGAGGTCGCGGTCCCGAACTTCGCACTCGGGGGCGCGTCGACGTTCGTGTCTTCCGGCACCAGGGAGTCGGGAGTCTGGAAGAACACACGGTTTCCGTCGGCGCTCATCGGCGAGGAGAGGCCGGGCGGGTCGTAGGTTCCGCCGGCGGTTTCGCCGAACGTCGCGTTGCCCTTTGGCTTGATGCCGGGGGCGGTGCAGGAGAGGCACGTCAGACTGTTGCCGGCGACGGCGTAGCGGTAGATCTCCGTGAATTCCTGCCAGGGGTTTTGGCCGGTGAGGTTCGCGGAGGAGGCGAATACCAGCACGCTGCCGTCTGGGGTTGGGACTGCTGGGCGGGAGATGTCGGGCTCGCCAGCGAGTCCAGTCGGGTTGCCTTGCGAGCCCACGTCCCTTTCAGCCATGGTTGCTATGAATGTTGTTTCTCCGGTGGTGGTGTCGAAAACGTACAAATTTGGCTTTACTGGAGTTGCCAGGATGCCACTGGAGTTTGTGTTCGTCGCCAAGACACCATCAGAGATGAAGTAGACGTGCAATCCGTCATTTGACACCGCCGTCAATGAGGCTGGATGAACGCCATGCACTTCAGTGCCAGCTGGTATCCCAGCCCCCCCGCCGGTGAGGCTTTCAGTAAGTGTAAGTTCAGTCGCGCTATCAACTGATGCAATAGTTGCCTTATCGTTCGAGTTAAATCGTCCCCGAGAAAGTTTGAACGGTGCAAAAAGAATTTCTTCCCCAGCGTGAAATCCTGTTGTGCTTGTGACGTTAATCGTTTCAGCAAAATTTGGTGCCGAGACACTAAGGCTCGACATGGGTGAGTGATCTCCGCCGAGTCCAGATGACACTGCCCGCACCGAAAGCGGCTGTACGCCGTCAACATCGTGGCTGGTCGTGTTGAACTCATATAGCTCGCGGCCTGGCGTCGTTCCAGCAAGCCCTTCGTCAGAGGTAAAGAACACCCAAGAGCCGTCTGTGGCAGCTCCCTGATATCTTGCGGAGCCGAAGACCGGCGTCTCTTCCCCACCGATTCCAGAAATCGCAGTTCCGTATGGGGTCGCGCCGGCGATCTTGACCGTCGACGAGTTGTCTTGCCGCATGTAGAGACCTACCGGCTCGCCGGCTGCAGGATTCGGGGCCTCGAAGAAAGCCTTCGAGCCGTCGTTTGAGATTCCGTTTGTTGTTGAGCCGCTGCCGGCGTCAGCGGGAAGATATTCACCTGCGGGTGGCAAACCCGTAGTCAAGTGTCCACCATCGCCTAGAATTGCCCCTTCGGCACGATGCACAACCGGAGTCCCAGGAGGAAAGGCGGTCGCCAGCCCAGAGCCATCTCCCACTTCGAGGACCGTAGGTCCACCTTCAAGAATGCGGATTTTACTAATCTGGGTCGTTTCTTCCGACGGACCCGAGCCAATTTTAATGAATTGGCCCGGAAAAAATCCTTCTACGTTTCCCACCACAAGAAAGCCCAAGCCTGGCGTGTATCCTTCGGGGAGCGTAGTCGAGGAATAGCTGGCAAGTTGGCCGCCAGCGTCCAAGTCGAGGAGGTGTGTTTCGCCGCCAATGACGTCGCGGTCGTAGAGAAACTCGGCTTCCGGGGCGGCTTCGCTGCTGAGCCCTGTCGCTGCTGGCACCAGCGAGGAGCTCGTGCTGAACGTGACGTGGCTGGCGTCAGGCGTGGCAGCATCGAAGGTCACCTCGTTTATTTCACTACCACCCTGTGGTCCCTGAGACAACAAGCTCAACCCTTCGCTGTTCTTGAGGTAGAGGCTGAGTGCTCCGCCGTCCTGATCAGCAGATATGTAGGGCTCCGGGGTTGTAAAAATCGTCTGAGAAAGATCAGACGAGACCCACAACGACATTTGCTCTTCCAGTGAGCCCAGCGGCATCGGTGGCGTCGGCGTCTGCGGAGCGGTCTGCCATCCACTCGCCGTGCGTGTCGCCTGGTACAGGTTTAGTGAACCCCAGGAGGCGCCTGCAAACGGTCCCCGGGCTTGAAAGTCAACTATCTCTCCGGTTGAGGATGGCACTCCAGCATACGGAGTGACGCCATTTTTCTGCACAGGAGAGACAAGCTCATATACGCGCCCGTCTGGCAGTGCGACAGCGTCCGCCGAAAGTACAAAAAAGGCCCAAACGGCAGCGACTGCAAGGAGCCTAGCAGTGCAGTTTATAGCGAGCAACCGTGTCCCGGCCCCCGAAGAGCGACGGTGTCTAATAGCCGTAGGGTGCTTCATGGGCCGTCTCATGTTCGACATCAGTCTATTCACCAGTCCAGCCGGCTGCGAGGACTTCGAAGCCGGAGGCCTCCTCGCCGTTTGCATTAACTACCATTAGATTCTGGCCGGCTGGCGACGGTAGCCCGAGCTTGTGGTTTATTGAGGCATCCACTAGGCTGCCAACCGAAGTCCCGCATCCTGTGGCGCTAGGAACTGAAAAAGAATTGCTGACTAGCGTGGTGCCTATCAACTGCAACGCGCCTGTCCTTTGCAATAGAAATTCAGATGGTTTTCCGTGGATCGGCTTAGCCGGAGGTGGTGGGCTAGTAATGCCGGTCGTCAAAGGAATCACAATCGGGTGGGTCGCTGAGCCGATGAAGCAATTAGCCCCCAGAAAGGGGCTCATCAAGTGAATCTTCACACTCAAGGTGATGGCTGTTCCGGACCTACCGTGTAGGAGCTTGCACAGGTCGACGGTTACGAGCAGATTTGTGCCACACACGCTCGCCGACCCGAACACTGTGTCAGTAGGAAGTGGTGTAGCCCATTCGAGCTGTGCCGTAACGCCCGTTATTTGGACGTTACCGACGGTGCCAAGAAGGCCACCGGGAACCGGTTGGGCCGGCCCGTGGAGGATCCCATGAGGCGGAGAGATCGCACATTCGCTCACGTGGATTGTCGAGCAAATTGGATCTGCTTCTTCTTCTTGAGTTTGGCCGGCATCGAATGTGTCACCTGGGACCGAGATGGGTACGCTTGAATGACCAATTTGTACTACGCCGCCGGTAGTGTATGAATGCAGACAGTGTCCGCCCTGAAATTCAAATCCGTTTGTGATCACATTTACAGGACAGTTTGCAAAATCCGAGGACTTTCCTGTAATACCGGGCTCGATAAAGCCAAAGCTACTGGAGATACAGAGCGAAAGTAGCCCCCAGCCAACGACGCCCCCTACTAGGAGCCCGCGCAACGACCTACCCGCAAGAACCATCAAGAACGCACCTAACCCCTCTATAATTCGACATAGTGGTGGGTGGAGGTCGCTTCGAACTCCACCCACGGGTAGCATCTACGCTGCAAGCGAGACTTGTGTTGTTATTCCCACTTGATGGTGCCTCCGTCGACTTGGACTAACAGTAATCCGGTGTATGTACCTTCGGTTGATTCGACGCCAGCGGTTCCACACGGAAGGCCGCTGGGTATTGAATGAATGCCTCCAACCTCAACATGAACTAAGAGATCTTCTTTTTGGTTTAAGAATAAAAGCTTTAAGAGATCGTTATTTCCGCCGCCGGGGCTAACTTTGATACTACATTTGGCGACGCCGCCGGCAGTGAGTACGATTGGGCTTCCGACGACGTTGACAAAGCCTTCGGCACTAATTTCGTATTCGACTGGTGAAACGGTTACCGAGATGCCGCCAGTAGCTTCGCATTTGCTGTAGGTACCGGTAATCCTCACTGCTCCGACGGTCATGGTCGAGCCTTTGGGGATGATACCGTGGGCCTTGAAGTGTCTACATGTTACCTGGAAGCCCCCCGGTTCAGTTATAAAGATCTGATTGTTGTCGTTTAAGACTAATATTAATGCAGGTAATGGACCCGTCCATGAGAACTGATGTGCTGATGCAGACCCGGCGGAAAACACGCCGAGCACAAGCATCACCACGAGGGCAGCTAGCCCCACCGCGGATGTTGTTGCACGTTTCATTTGTTCCAACTACTCCTTTACTATTGGACATTGTCGGTGCCCGGAGTAGCGTTATCGTTGACCTGGACATCCCCAAAGAGTCGAACATACAGAACGGCTCCATACTCGCGGCACTATACGCTCGCTACTAGCCGGGCGCAAGGGCTGTCTCCAACTCGCATTGACCGGGGAGCCAAGCGAGCGGTTCGCGGAAGACCGTCGCTAAGCTGCCGTAACGATGGCCGCCACCACCGCCACAACCGCGCATGAGGACCCCGAGCTTCAGACGGCCGCCTGGGACCTCGAGCCGCTCGTCGACGGCGAGGGCCAGAGCGGAGTAGAGCCT
Organism: uncultured Solirubrobacteraceae bacterium; assembly: GCA_963813055.1. Lineage (GTDB taxonomy): Bacteria > Actinomycetota > Thermoleophilia > Solirubrobacterales > Solirubrobacteraceae > Palsa-744. The sequence continues at coordinate 54,067 of CAWEXM010000001.1, read as the reverse complement.
CGGATGGCAGAGGCGCTCTCGCGCTCCCATGCATTTGCCGAGCTCCACGCCGGCAAGCTCGGAGAACTCGATGGCGACACCCTGCGGGAGGCTATGGAAGAGCTCGCGCAGATCTACGAACTGGTCGGCCGCGCCGGCTACTACGCCGCCCTGCGTTTCTCCACCGACACCGCCGACCCTGCCAACGGCGCTCTCCTGCAGCGTGTCCAGGAGCAAGAGACGGCGATTCAGACGACGCTGCTGTTCTTCGAGCTCGAGTGGGCGGCGCTCCCGGACTCGCAGATCGAGGATCTCCTCGCCGAGGACGGTCTGGACTTCTGCCGCCACCACCTGCGCAACGTGCGCCGCTACCGCGACCACCTGCTGAGCGAGCCGGAGGAGAAGATCCTTGCGGAGAAGGGGCTCACGGGCGCGAGCGCGTGGACGCGGCTGTTCGAGGAGCTGACCTCGGCGATCGAGGTGACGCTGCCCGCGAAGGACGGACAGGGCGAGGGCGAGAAGCTCGCGCTCGACGTGGCGCTCAGCCGCCTGTCGCTCGCCGACCGCGAGATCCGGCGCACGACCGCCGAGGCGGTCAGTGGGGCGCTCGCTCCGGGCCTGCGCACGCGTGCGTTCCTGTTCAACACGCTGCTTGCCGACAAGGCCACCGACGACCGCCTGCGCAACTACCCACATTGGCTCGCCGCACGCAACCTCGCCAACGAAGCGAGCGACGAGTCGGTGCAGGCCTTGATCGACGCGGTGCGCGGACGCTATGAGATCGCGCGGCGCTGGTATCGGCTGAAGGCGAAGCTGCTCGGCGTGGAGCGCCTCGCCGACTACGACCGGATGGCGTCAGTGACTGAGGACGAGGTCGCATTCCCGTTCTCACGCGCGCGAGAGATCGTGCTCGACTGCTACTCGTCGTTCTCGCCCGAGCTGGGCGCGCTCGCGGGACGGTTCTTCGACGAGCGCCGGATCGATGCGCCCGTCCGCCCCGCCAAGCGCGGAGGCGCGTTCTGCGCGGCCGCTGTCCCGTCGGTGTTCCCGTACGTGCTGCTCAACTACACATCGCGCAGGCGCGACGTGCTGACGCTCGCGCACGAGCTCGGCCACGGGGTCCACTTCGCGCTCGCCGCCAAGCAGGGCGTCTTTCACCAACACACGCCGCTCACGCTCGCTGAGACCGCGTCGGTGTTCGGCGAGACGATCGTGTTCGGGCGGCTGCTCGCCGAGGACTCGACGCCCGCCTCGCGCCTGGCGCTGCTCGCCGAGAACCTCGAGGACACAATTGCAACGGTCTTCCGCCAGGTGGCGATGAACCGCTTCGAGGATCTCGTCCACACAGCGCGGCGGGAGGAGGGCGAGCTGTCGGTCGATCGCTTCGGCGAACTGTGGGCGGAGAGCCAGGGCGAGATGCTCGGCGACTCGGTCGAGATCACCGACGGCTACCGCACGTGGTGGTCCTACATCCCACACTTCATCGGCAGCCCCGGCTACGTGTACGCCTACGCGTACGGCCAGCTGCTCGCGCTGTCGGTCTACCAGCGCTACGAGCAGACCGGCCCCGAGCTCGTGCCGCGCTACCTGGAGATGCTCGCCGCCGGCGGCTCGCGCACTCCCGAGGAGCTTGGCGAGATAGTCGGCGTCGACCTCTCCGACCCCGGCTTCTGGGACGCCGGTCTCGATCTCGTGGAGCGCCAGCTCACGGACGCGGAAGCTGCGGCCGGCGCAGCTGGGCGGGCCTGACCACCCGCAGCCTGCCGGCGCAGGTCGAGGCTCCAAGCGGTGAGCCGCTCAGAGCAGCCCGAGCGCGCTGCCGACGTGGCTGACCAGATCGAACAACGGCTGGGGTACCACTCCGAAGAACAGCGTCGCCGCGCCCGCGACGATCGCCACGAAGGCGACCTCGGGCTGCGGGCGGGAAAGCACCTCGTCCAGCTCCGGCGATCCGCCGGCCAGCGCCGGCAGGCCAGTGCTCGCGCCGACGGGCGCGGGGGACGGCGCCTCGCGCATCCACATCGCGGCGATCACCGGCAGGTAGTAGCCGAGCGAGATCATCGAGCCGACGACGATCGCCACGCCCAGCCACGTGTAGCCGCCCGAGACGGCGGCGTCGATCAAGTAGAACTTGCCGATGAAGCCCGCGGTCGCGGGGATGCCTGCGAGCCCGAGCATCGACAGCGTCATCGGCCAAGCGAGCCACGGCCGCTCGCGCCCCAGCCCGGCCAGGGCCTGGACGCTGTCGCCGAGACCCGTTTCGCGTTCGCGCGCGACGATCACGGCGAACGAAGCCATGTTCATCATCAGGTATACGATCAGGTAGAGCACCGTCGCCTGCACGCCGAGCTGGCTCGCGACGACGACGCCCGCGAGCATGTAGCCGGCCTGTGCGACGGAGGAGTACGCGAGCATGCGCTTCAGCGATGACTGGCCGAGCGCGCCGACGTTGCCGACGAGGATCGTGATCGTCGCGAGCGTCGCCACGGCCGGGGCCCAGTCGCTCTGCGAGCCGATCAGCGCGACGTCGAAGAAGCGCAGGAACACGCCGAGCGCGGCGACCTTCGTGGTGACCGCCATGAACGCCGTCACCGGCGTGGGCGCGCCCTCGTACACGTCCGGGGTCCACTGATGGAAAGGCGCCACGGATGCCTTGAAGCAGAGGCCCGCCACGCACAGCGCGATGCCCGTGAGCGTCAGCGGGTCGCTTCCGAGGCCGCTGCTGGAGAGCGCGGTGGCGATCGCGGAGAAGTCCGTCGAGCCGGTCGCGCCGTAGATCATGGCGAGGCCGTACAGCAGCGTGGCGGAGCCGACGGAGCCGACGATCAGGTACTTCAGCCCGGACTCGAGCGAGTGCTCACGTTTGAGCTCCGTCGCGCACAGCACGTACAGCGGGATGGATAGGAGCTCGAGCCCGACGAACAGGATCACCATGTTCTGCGCGCTCGCCAGCAGCGACATCCCGCCGATCGACGTCAACAGCAGCGCGTGGAACTCACCGTGCGCCGCTTCGCGCGCCGCCAGCGAACGCCACGCCAGCAGCACCGTGCACGCGCCGCCCGCGATCAGGATCAGGTTCAGCCCCAGCGCCAGGTCGTCGATCCGAAGCGCACCGGAAACGATCGACTTCTGCGCGTTCCACTGCCAGATCGTCAGGCCCAGCGCCGCCGCGAGCGCTCCCAGGCTGAGCGCCGGGACGACCTGCGAGCGGATCCAGCGCGAACCGAGCAAGCCCACGAGCAGCACGACCGTCGCTCCGCCCAGCAGCGCGATCAGCGGCGAGAGGCCGGCGAAGTCGACGTGCGGGCCTTTCAGGTGGGCGGTGGCGAGGAGGTTCATGGGGCTACGCTCGCCGAGGTCGACGGGGGCTGGGTCAGCGCCGTGTGCGCAGAGGCGACGGCCGCCTTCACCGACCCTTCGCTGCGGTGCAGCGCGAACTGGGGATACAGCGCCAAGAACACGATCACGGCGAGCACCGGCACGAGCACCGCGCCGTCGAGAACCGAGATCTCACGTGAGTCGACAGACTCGCCGACGCGGTTGTGCATCGCGCGGATGAACAGGCGCAGCGCGTAGACGCTGGCCATGACGACGCCGGTGAACGCGACGATGGCGATGACGAGCTTGGCCTTGAAGACGCCTAGCAGGATGAGGAACTCGCCGACGAAGTTGGACGAGCCGGGGATCGCGAGCGTGGCGAGCGCGACGACGAGGAAGAGGGTTGCGAGCACGGGCGCGCGGAACGCGATGCCGCCCATCTCGCGCACGTCTTCGGAGCCGCCCGCGCGCTGCGCGAGCAGGGCGACGATGAACAAGAGCGGCGCGACGACGAGGCCGTGGTTGACCATCTGCAGCAGCGCGCCCTGTGCGCCCTGGGGGTTGAGCGCGAAGATGCCGAGCGTGATGAAGCCTAGCTGCGCGACGGAGGAGTACCCGGCGATGAGGCGCGCGTCGGTCTGGCTGAACGCCTGCGCGGAGCCGTAGAGGATCGAGACGAGTGCGATCAGCAGCATGAGCGTCTGGAAGTGCACGGCTGCCTGCGGGAACAGCGGCAGCACGATCGCGAGGAACCCGTACGCGCCGACCTTGGAAAGCACGCCGGAGAAGACCATCAGAACCTCGGTCGGCATCGCGCGGTACCCGTCGGGCATCCAGCCATGCAGCGGGAAGGCTGGCATCTTGACGAGGAACGCGGCGGCGAAGAACAGGAAGATCCACTCCTGCGAGCCGGTGCTGAGCGGCAGATGCTGCAGGGCGGAGAGCACGAACGTGATGTGCCCGCCGCCTTCCTGGGAGGCGAGCACGCCGGTGGCGATCGCGGCTGCGAGCATGAGCAGCGAGCCGACGAGCGTGTAGATGACGAGCTTGATCGTCGCTTTTATGCGATCGGGCTCGCGGCCCCACCCTCCGATGAGGAAGTAGAACGGGATCAGCATCAGGTCGAAGAACGCAACGAACAGCGCGAGGTCTTGGGCGAGGAACGCGCCGAGCACGGCGGACTCGGCGAGCATGAAGTGGAAGTAGAAGAGGCGCGGGCGGTCGAGCGGAGTGCTGCGCGCACGTACGTTGGACGCGAGCAGCGCGGCGGCGAACAGCAGCGCGGTCATGCCGACGAGCAGCACGTTCAGCCCGGTGACGGCGACCTTGTAGTGAATCCCCAGCGTTGAGATCCAGACGACGTCGGTGACGTGCTGCAGCCCTGCGCCGGTCTTGTAGTCGACGATGTAGCCGACCGCAAGAGCCAGGGCGAGCAGCGAGCCGACGAACGCGACGACGCCCGGTGTCCTCGTCGCGCCTGCCCCGGCGCTTGCTCTACGCGACGAGCCCGCGCCCAGCAGCGCGCCGAGCAGGCCGGAGACCGCGGGCACCCAGATGAGGATCGAGAGCGGTCCCATCACGCCTGCAGCAGGAAGTAGAAGCCGACGCCGGTGACGCCGAGCACGAGCAAAGCGGCGTAGTAGCGCACGAAGCCGCTCTGCGCGGCGCGCACCGCGGCTGAGCCGGCGCGCACGAGGCCGGTGGTGCCGCCGACGATGGTCTCGTCGATGAACAGCTTCTCGAACGTGTCGCGGGCGAAGCGGCCCATGGCTGCGAAGGGGCGTACGACGAGGAGGTCGATCAGCTCGTCGAAGAACCACTTGTTGACGAACAGCTCATACAACGGCCGCGTGCGCGCTTGGATCGCCGCCGCCATGCCGGGGCGCTCGACCCAGATGCGGTGCGCGACGGCGATGCCGACGAGCGCGAGCACGGTGCCGAGGCCGAGCCCGAACACGAGCAGCCCGTCCTTGGTGTGCGGTTCGTACAGCTTCGACGTGGCGAACGAGGGACGCAGGAAGTCCTCGATGACGAAGTCCACTTTGGGGATCTGCACGAGCCCGGCTCCGATCGCACCGAGCGCGAGCACGCCCATCGCGACGCGCATCGGAAGCGCTCGCTCAGCGATCGCGTGGACGGGGCCGGGGAAGCCGACGTCGGTGTCCTCCTCCTCGCCGGTGGCGGGGTTGCGCGGCACCTCCGCGTGGTGGAGGTGGCCGCCTTCGAGCTCGCGCGCCTCGGCGACGGGCTCGCCGTGGAAGGCGCGGAAGATCATGCGGAACGTGTAGATCGCGGTGAGCAGCGCGCCCACGTAGCCGGCGACGTAGAGCGCCCAGTGCCAGCCGCCGAGCTCGCCGGTGACGAGCAGGATGTCGTCCTTGGAGAAGAAGCCGGAGAACGGCGGCACGCCCGAGAGCGCGAGGCCGCCGACGATGAAGCAGCCGTAGGTGAACGGCATCGCCCTGCGAAAGCCGCCCATCTTCTGCAGCGACTGCTCGCCGCCCATCGCGCCGATGATCGAGCCGGCGGCCATGAACAGCAGCGCCTTGAAGAACGCGTGCGTCATCAGGTGAAATAGGCCGGCGGCGTAGGCGCCGACGGAGACGCCCATGATCATGTAGCCGATCTGCGACATGGTGGAGTAGGCGATCACGCGCTTGATGTCGGTCTGCGCGAGGCCGATCGTTCCCGCGACGAGCAGCGTGGCGGCGCCGACGATCGCGCCGACGTCCTGCGCGGCGGGCGCGAGCTCGAACAGCGGGTGCATGCGCGCGATCAGGTACACGCCGGCGGTGACCATCGTGGCGGCGTGGATCAGCGAGCTGACGGGCGTGGGGCCCTCCATGGCGTCGGGCAGCCACGTGTGCAGCGGGATCTGCGCGGACTTGGCGAACGCGCCGAGGAGCAGCAGGATGCAGCCGGCGACGAGGTCGCCGTTGCCGCTTGCATGACCAAACGCGTTACCGGTTTCGACGGCGTGAAAAGTTTTAATGAAATCGAGCGTGCCGGTGTGCTTGAAAACAAAGTACGTGCCAAGGACGAGGCCGACGTCGCCGAGCACGTTGATGACGAAGGCCTTGATGCCGGCCTGTGTGGCGGTGGTGCGCCGGTACCAGAAGGAGATGAGCAGGTAGGAGGCGGCGCCGACGAACGCCCAGCCGACGATCAAAAGCAGGAAGTTGCCCGCGAGCACGAGCAGCAGCATCGAGAAGACGAAGAAGTTGAGGTAGGAGAAGTAGCGCGCGAAGCCGCGGTCGCCCTCCATGTAGGAGATCGAATAGAGGTGAATCAGCGTGGAGACGCCGGTGACGACGAGGATCATGAACACCGACAGCGGGTCCACGAGGATCGACATCTGCGCGTCCACGCCGACGGTGTAGGCGTAGTTCCACAGCGAGGAGACGAGCTGGCGGTGCTCGGGCGAGTGGCCCTGCAGGGAGATCAGCGCGCCGAGCGCGGCGAGGAAGGAAAGGAAGATCGCGCCCGTGGCGATCCAGCCCGTCGAGCGGCCAGGCAACGTACGGAAGCCGGCGCCGATGGCGAGTGTGCCGAGCAGCGGGAACAGCAGAACGAGCCAGCCGTACGTGGTCGGAGTCATCCGTTCGCCTCCGTCCGGTCGGCGTTGCTGATGGGAACGACGGCCATCCCGGCCGTCGTGATCGGACCTCCGGTCCTCATCCCTGAAGCTCTCTCAGCTCGTCCACGTCGATCGGCAGCCTGCGGCGGTAGATCGCGACGATCATGCCGAGGCCGATGCAGACCTCGCAGGCGGCGACGGTCATGACGACGATCGCGAGGATCTGCCCGTCGCCGTTGCCCCACATGCGCGAGAACGCGATCAGCGCGAGGTTGGCGCCGTTGAGCATCAGCTCCAGGCACAGCAGCACGACGAGCGGGTTGCGGCGCGTCATCACGCCGACCGCGCCGAGCGCGAACACGATCGCGGAGACCGCGAGATACCAGGCGATGCTCACGACACGCGCCTCCCGCTGCCGACGCCCTCGGCCATCGTGCCCGTGCCGAGCGGACGGCGCTTCGTCAGGTCGAGCGGCGTGCCGAGGTCGCGCTCGTCGTCCTCCTCGAGCCCTCCGCGCCGGCGCGCGAGCACGACCCCGCCGACGGCGGCGATCAGCAGCAGGAACGAGGCGACCTCGAACGCGAGCAGAAAGCGGGTCAGCAAAAGCTTGCCGATATAGGCAGGCGTCCCATAGCTCTCGGGGCCGGGGTTGTACCCAGCGCCATACCCATCGACCGCCTCCAGCCCCGTCCCGAGCAGCGCGATCAGCAGCTCCACGAGCAGCGCGCCCGAGAGGATCGCGCCCACGAGGCGCAACCCGGACCCAACCGACCCCGCTCTGCCCACGCCACGCAACCGCTCTCCGAGCGAATCGGCCTCCCCACCGATGTACGCAACCACGAACACGTAAAGCACCATCACCGCGCCCGCGTACACCACGACCTGCACCGCGGCGACGAACTCCGCCCGCAGCAGCAAGAACAGCACGGCGAGCGAAACCAGGTGCGCGACGAGCGCAAGCACGCTGTAAAACGGATTGCGCAACACGACGACCCCCACCGCGCCCGTGATCACGCCAGCCGCGGCGATGAAGAAGAGGACCGCGCTCACTCGCCCTCGTTCCTCAGAGGCGTCCGCTCGAGCGGCTCGGCGAGCAGCATCTCCTTGGTGAAGATCAAATCCGAGCGGTCGTAGTCGGACATCTCGTAGTCGTGTCCCATGGTGATTGCGTCGAACGGGCAGGCGACCTCGCAGTAGCCGCAGAAGATGCAGCGCGAGAGGTTGATCTCATACACCGCCGCATAGCGCTCGCCCGCGGAGACGCGGTTCTCGGGCGTGTTCTCGGCGGCGACGACGCGGATGCAATCGGCGGGGCAGGCGGCGGCGCACAACGAGCAGCCGACGCACTTCTCGAGGCCTGTGTCCTCGAACTTGTGCAGCTTGTGCCGGCCGCGGAAGCGCGGGTAGACGGGGACCTTCTCCTCGGGGTACTGGATCGTGGAGGGCCCCTCGGCGATGCGCCCGAACGTGGTCTTCAGCCCGCGCGCGGTCTCGCGGAACGCGCGCCACGTGCCGCGCGCGGCGCCCGGCGCGGGGGTGCGCTGCACCTCGATCACGTCCTCGCCGGGGCTCCACGCGGTGACGTTGAGCGCGGTGGTGTAAGCGGGCTCGGCGGTGTCGGGGGTGTCGGGCATCAGTTGGCGGCCACCACGACGATGGCGGTGACGAGCGTGTTGAGGGTGGCGAGCGGCAGCAGCACCTTCCAGCCGAAGCTCATCAGCTGGTCGTAGCGCAGGCGCGGAAGCGTCGCACGAACCCAGATGAAGAGGAACGTGATGAGCGACATCTTGAACAGCACGACGATCGGATCGACCCAGCCGGGGGGGTGGATGCCGAACGGCAGCATCCAGCCGCCGAGGAAGATCGTGGTGACGATGCCGGAGATGACGAGCACGTTGAGGTACTCGGCGAAGTAGTAGGACGCGAAGCGCCCGCCGCCGAACTCGGTGTTGTAGCCGCCGACGAGCTCGGCGTCGGCCTCGGTGAGGTCGAACGGCGCGCGGTTGGTCTCGGCGAAGCCCGCGACGAGGAAGACGAGGAAGCCGACGAACTGCGGCACCACGTACCACATGCCTCCCTGCGCGTGGACGATCCCCGTGAGCGAGAGCGTCTGCGCGGTCATGATCACGCCGACGAGCGCGAGGCCCTGGGAGACCTCGTAGGAGATCAGCTGCGCGGCGCCGCGCATCGCGCCGAGGAACGAGTACTTCGATCCGGAGGACCAGCCGCCGAGCATGATCCCGTAGAAGGCGATCGCGCCGAACGCGAACACGTACAGCGGCCCGATCGACACGTCCACCCCGTACAGCCCGACTCTGGTGCCGAAGACGTCCTGCGCGTCGCCGAACGGGATGATCGCGAACGCCGCCACGGCGGTGAGGATCGAGATCAGCGGCGCGGCGGCGAACAGGAAGCCGACGCTCGTAGTGGGGCGGAACTGCTCCTTGGTGAGCAGCTTGAGGATGTCCGCAAGCGGCTGCAGCGCCCCGTAGGGACCGACTCGGTTGGGGCCGTAGCGGCCCTGCATGCGGCCCATGATCTTGCGCTCCGCCATCAGCACGACGGGCACGAGCTGCAGCGCCACGGCGAAGATGACGATCGCCTTGAGGATCTGGATCCACCACGGCTCATACAGACCAACCACGGCCAGCATGCTCAGCTCACCAGCTCGCGGCGAGGGAACAGGAACTCCAGGGCGGGTGAGAACTCGACCTCGGGCGCGTCCCAAACAGAGCGGACGTCCCTCGCCTCGAGTTCATCTGACGGCATCGGCACGAACTCTTGGGCGCTCGCCGACGTCGCGGCGTCGAGGTCACCCGCGGGGAAGTCCGATGCGGCGTCGCGCTCCTGCCAGCGCACGCCTTTGCCGCCGATCTCCTCGAGGGTGAGGCCGGCGTAGAACGGGACGGCGTCGAAGACGCGCTGGGAGGCCATCGAGCCGGTGAGCACGTCGAGGTCGAGCCCGACCTTGCGGGCGAGCTCGACGAGCACCTGCCACTCGGCGCGCACCTCGCCCGGATGCGCGATCGCTGGCCGCAGCCGCTGGATGCGCCCGTCGGGGTGGACGATCGTGCCCTCCTTCTCGGCGTAGGCCTCGGCGGGGAAGACGACGGTGACGTGCTCGCGGATGCCCTCGGTGAGGAAGGCGGAGTGCGCGATCACAGTGCTCGCGCCCGCCAGCGCCCGACCCCACAGCTCGCCGTGGGGCAGGTCGCGCAGCGGATCGGCGTGGAGCAGGTAGAGCGCGGCCAGCTCGCCGTCGGCGAGGCCCTCGGCGATCGCTCGCGCGTCGCGCCCGACGGCAGCGGGCTCGCCCAGCCCCGGGCCGGCATTTGGCAGCACTCCGGCCTCGCGCAGACCGCGGCCGTTGCTGAAGGCAGGGATTTCGAGCAGTCCGGCGCCGTCTGTCTCGGCCAGGCGCAACGTCTGCGCCAGATCCAAGAGAGTCCGCGCCGCGTGCGCTCCAGTTGGACCCGCGGCGAGGCGCTCGTGCCACAGCACGACGATCTCCTCGCCGACGTCCGCCAGTCGGTCGGCCAGCTGCCCGCCGAGCAACTCCTCAGTGGTGGCGTTGACGAGCTTGACGCCGTTGCGTCGCGCGCCCTTGCGCAGGCGCAGGTCGAGGATCGGCGCGTCGTTGATGGGGTCCGCGGCGAGCACGACCACCGCGCGGGCGAACTCGAGGTCGCTGACCTTCGCCTGCAGCTCGGGGGCGCCGAGCGCGCGGTACAGCTCCAGCGGCAGCGCGCCCACACGGCGCGAGTCGATGTGCGGAGAACGGAGCCCGTTGCGCAGCAGCTGGGAGAGCAGCAGGCCCTCCTCGTTCGTGCTGCCCCCGCCGACGATCGCGGCGGCGTTCTCGCCGGCGCGCCTCAGACCCGCGGCGGCCTCCTCGAGAGCGCGCTCCCACGTGACGGGGCGCAGCTCGCCGCCGTCGCGCACGAGCGGCTCGGTGACGCGCTCGTCGACGTGGAAGGACTGGTAGGCGAAGCGGCCCTTGTCGCACAGCCAGCCGTCGTCGACCTCGTCGTTCTGGCGCGCGAGCACGCGCAGCGCGCGCTCGTCGCGGACGGTGACGGTGACGTTGCACTGCGCGGGGCACAGCGTGCAGACCGAGCCGGCGCCCTCGATGTCCCACGGCCGCGCGCGGAAGCGGTAGGGGCGCGAGGTCAGCGCGCCGACGGGGCACAGCTCGACGATGTTGCCGCTGAACGGCGCGACATACGGATGGCCGTCGAACGTGGCGACGTAGGAGTGCGCGCCGCGCTCGAGCAGGACCAACTGGTAGTCCTCGGAGATCTCCTGGGAGAAGCGCACGCAGCGGTAGCAGAGGATGCACCGCTCGCGGTCGATCGCGATCAGCGGCGAGAGCTCGAGCGGCTTTACGAAGTGGCGCTTGGGCTCGATGAAGCGCGAGATGCCGCCGCCCCAGCCGAACGTGATGTCCTGCAGAGGGCACTCGCCACCCTTGTCGCACACGGGGCAGTCGAGCGGGTGGTTGATGAGCAGGAACTCCACCACGGACTGCTGCGCGGTCTTGACGCGCTCGGTCTGCGTGTAGACGACCATGCCGTCCTTGACGGGGGTCGAGCAGCCGGTCTGCAGCTTGGGGATGCCCTCGATTTCCACGAGGCACATGCGGCACGCGCCGACCGGCTGGCCGAGCTTGGGCTCGTAACAGAAGACGGGGATCTCGACGTCGCCGTGCTTGGCGGCGTCCACGAGCATCGTGTTCTCCGGCGCCTGCACCTCGCGGCCGTCGATGGTGAAGGTGATCGTCCTGTGCTCTGGGCGTGGCATCTAGATCGCTCCCTGCGCGGCCAGCGCGCTGTCCGAGCCGAGCTCGTCGCCCAGCCCGCGGCTCATGCGCGCGTTCTCGATGTGCTCTTCGAACTCGTCTTTGAACTTGGCGATCATCGAGCCGATCGGCATCGCCATCGCGTCGCCGAGCACGCACAGGCAGTTGCCGATTATGTGCTCCTGCACGGAGGCCATGATCTCGAGGTCCATCGGCGTGGCCTCGCCGATTTCGATGCGCTCGAGCATCTTGACCGTCCAGTTGGTGCCCTCGCGGCAGGGCGTGCACTTGCCGCAGGACTCGTGGCGGTAGAACTTCGCGACCTTCAGCGCGACGTCGAGGATGCGCGTGGAGTCGTCCACGACGATGATCGCGCCCGAGCCGAGCATGGTGCGTGCTTTGGCGAGCGAGTCGAAGTCGTACGGGATGTCGAGGTCATCGCCGGTGAGCACTGGCGAGGAGGAGCCGCCGGGGAACCAGCACTTGACCTTGCGCCCGTCCTCGGGCCCTCCGGCGAGCCCGTAGATGATCTCGCGCGCGGGGATGCCGAGCTCGATCTCGTAGTTGCCTGGGCGCTTGACGTGGCCTGAGACCGACACGAGCTTCGTGCCGGTGGAGCGCTCGACGCCGAGCTTGGCGTACTCCTCGCCACCCATGCGGATGATCGCGGGGACGGTGGAGAGCGTCTCGACGTTGTTGATCAGCGTGGGGCCCTGGTAGAGGCCCTGGTTGGCGGGGAACGGCGGCTTCAGGCGCGGGTTGCCGCGCTTGCCTTCGAGCGAGTCGAGCAGGCCCGTCTCCTCGCCGCAGATGTAGGCGCCCGCGCCACGGTGGACCACCAGCGACAGGGAGTGGCCGGAGTCGAGGATGTTCTCGCCCACGTAACCGGCGGCGCGCGCTTCGGCGAGCGCCGCGTCGAGCGCGTCGGCCTGTTGCTGGTACTCGCCGCGGATGTAGATGAACGAGCAGTTGATGCCGCCCGCGTAGGCGGCGATCACGAGCCCCTCGATCAGCATGTGGGGGGTCTTCTGCATCAGTTCGCGGTCCTTGAACGTTCCGGGCTCGGACTCGTCGGCGTTGCACACGAGGTACTTGTCCATCGAGCCCTTGGGCAGGAACGAGACCTTCGTGCCCATGCCGAAGCCCGCGCCGCCGCGTCCGCGCAGCTGTGAGGCTTCGAGCTCCGAGAGCACCTCCTCGGGGGCCATCTGGAGCGCCTTACGCAGCGACTCGTAACCGCCGCGGCGCTCGTAGACCTCGATCGTGCAGAGGCCGGGCTCGTCGATGTTCTCGAACAGCAGGATCGGTGCGGCGGGGATCGACACGGTCAGCTCGCTCCCGGCTCGGAGGCAGACGCCGAGTCTGCGCCTGGGACTGGCGCGGAGCTGGCATCGGCGGCGGCCTTTGCGAGGCCCCTGTTGGCGCGCGGATCGGCGACGGCGCGGCGCACGAGCTGCTTCTCTGGCAGCACGTCGCGTCCGCTGCGCACGTCGTCGAGCAACTGCGGAACGTCATCGAGCGTGAGCGGACCGACGTACACGCCGTCGACGGAGGCCATCGGCGCGATGTCGCACGCGCCGAGGCACTCGAAGCCGCGCACGTTGATCTCCTCGTCACCGACAGCGGCCTCGCGCATCGCCTCGAACAACTCATCCGCGCCGCACAGCGAGCAGGAGATGTTCGTGCACACGTACACGCGGTGGCGCCCCATGGGCGTCGTCTCGAGCATGTCGTAGAAGCTCGCCACCGACTCCAGGTAGGCGGGGGTGAGGCGCATCACGCACGCGACCTGCTCGATCGCCTCGGGCGAGCACCAGCCGTGGACGCGCTGCGCGGCGGCGAGCGCGGGCAGCGCCGCGGAGCGGCTGTCGGGGTAGTTGGCCATGTGCGCCTCGATCTCCGCGCGCAGCTCGGCGGGGACGTCGGTCGTGCCCGCGTCGGGGATCGTGGCGGGGTCCTTGTCGAGGTCGACCCCGCGGTCCCAGCCGGGCACGCGCGAGCCGTGCTCGAAGCGCTTGACGCCGTTCATCGGTCGATGCCTCCCAGGATCGGATCGAGCATCGCCAAAGTCGCGATCAGGTCGGCGATGTACGCGCCGTTGGCCATGTGCGAGAACGACTGCAGGTTGACGAACGAGGGGTCGCGCATGTGCACGCGCGCGGGCTTGGAGGAGCCATCGGAGCGCACGAAGCAGCCGAGCTCACCGCGCGGGGACTCGATCGGGAAGTACACCTCGCCGGGCGGCACGCGGAAGCCCTCGGTGACGAGCTTGAAGTGGTGGATCAGCGCCTCCATCGAGGTCGCGAGCTCGTGGCGCGGCGGCAGCGCGAACTTGCGGTCCTCGGTGATGTACGGCCCTTCGGGCAGTGCGTCGAGTGCCTGCGTGACGATCTTCACCGACTCGTACATCTCGGCCATGCGCACCGCGAAGCGGTCGTAGTTGTCGCCCACGGTGCCGACTGGGATCTTGAAATCGAAGTCCTCGTATGAGCAGTACGGGTCGGCCTTGCGCAGGTCCCAGGGGTTGCCGGCGGCGCGCAGCAGCGGCCCGGTGACGCCGAGCGAGAGCAGCGTGGCGGCGTCGAGCGGGCACGTGCCGCGCAGGCGCTGGAGCACGATCTCGTTGCTGTTGAGCAGATCGCCGTACTGGTCGACCGCGCCGGGCATGCCGTCGAGGAAGCTGCGCAGCTTCGCCTCGAAGCCGCTCGGGATGTCCTCCATCACGCCGCCGACCTGGAAGTAGCGCGTGTGCATCCGCTGTCCGGAGGACATCTCGAACAGGTCGAGGATCTTCTCGCGCTCGCGGAAGCAGTACCAGAACATCGAGATCGCGCCGAGGTCCAGCGCGCTCGTACCGAGCCACACGAGGTGGGACATGATGCGGTTGAGCTCGAGGTGGATCACGCGCAGGTACTGCGCGCGCTTGGGCACCTCGATCTCGCACAGCGTCTCGACGGCGCCGCAGAAGGCCATCGCGTTGAAGTAATAGGAGAGGTAGTCCATCCGCTCGACCACGGGGATGACCTTCCAGTAGGCCTTGTCCTCGGCGGTCTTTTCGATGCCCGTGTGGACGTAGCCGATGATCGGCTTGATGTCGTGCACGATCTCGCCTTGGAGTGTGACGAGCAGGCGCAGCACGCCGTGCGTGGCGGGGTGATGGGGACCGAAGTTGAGCGTCAGCAGCTCTTCGCTGCTGCCGGCGGGCGGCTCGCCCTCGAGCGCCGACATCGTGATGCTCTGCTCGCGCCTGCGGTACTCCGACAGGGCGGGCGGCTCGGTTGTGCTCACCGACTCGCCCCCCGCATATCGCCCTCGTTGTACGTGAAGATCACGGGCTCGCCGCCGATCGGGAAGTCGCGACGCTGCGGGTGGCCCTCGTAATCCTCGGGCATCAGGATCCGGCGCAGGTCGTGGTGGCCGCGGAAGACGACCCCGAACATGTCGTACACCTCGCGCTCCTGGTGGTCCGCCGTCGGCCAATCCTCCGTCACGGACTCGACGTCGGGCGCGTCGACGGGAACGCGCAGCTTGACCGTTATGCGGTCCACGCGAGCCATGTCGAGCAGCTCGTAGACGACGCCCAGGCGCGGCTCCTCGGGGTAGTGGTCGACGCCGTGCAGGCTCGACATGAACGAGTAACCCCGCTCGCGCAGCTGCGCCAGCACCGTGCGGATCTGTCCGGGCTCGACGAGCAGCGTGCCGCGCCCGCGGAAGAAGACGGTGTCGAGAACCGCGTCGCCAAGCTCCTGGGCGATCAACTCCAACCCGGTGGCGTCAGGCACCGGTTGCAACCCCCTCCGGCGGGGCCTCGCCTCGATGCCCTGCCAGAACCTCCTCGGTGCCGCGCGCGTCGTAGCGCTCGCGCCAGCCCATGTCGGGGTCGTCCTGGACCATCTTGCGCAGCTTCAGCACGCCGTGCATGAGCGCCTCCGGTCGCGGCGGGCAGCCCGGCACGTGCACGTCGATCGGCATGAACTTGTCGGCGGGGACGAGCGCGTAGTTGTTGAACACGCCCATCGAGCTGCAGCACGCCCCCATCGAGATCGCCCACTTCGGCTCGAGCATCTGGTCGTAGATGCGGCGCACGATCGGGGCCATCTTGATCGACACGCGCCCCGAGAGGATCAGCAGATCCGCCTGGCGAGGGGAGGCGCGGAAGGCCTCGAAGCCGAAGCGCGCGACGTCGACACGGGCGGCGACGATCGACATCATCTCGATCGCGCAGCAGGCGAGTCCGAACGTAGCGGGGAAGAACGAGTTCGAGCGCGCCCACGCGACGGCTTTGTCGAGCGTGGTGGTCATGACGCTTTCTTCGACGTAGCGCTCGAAGTCCGCGCCCTCGAGGTGCGCGGAGGGATTGGGGCCTTCGATCTCGCCGCCGCGCAGGAGTTGGCGCGCGTTCAGCCCGCGTACGCGCAGCGCGTCCGCGTCGACCTTGCCGGCGGGCGCGCGCAGAACCTCGCGTTTCATCTCCACTCGAGGGCCCCCCGTCGCCAGACGTAGACGAACGCGACGAACAGCAGCACGATGAAGGTGACCGTCTCGGCGAGCGCGTAGCTGCCGTACGCGCGCAGCTCGATCGCGATCGGGTACAGGAAGACGACCTCGATGTCGAACAGGATGAAAAGCATGGCGATCAGGTAGAAGCTGATGCCGAAGCGCATCCCGCGCTTGACCTCGGAAGGGAGTCCGCACTCGTAGGGGTCCTGCTTGTGCGGGGTCGCGCGGCGCGGGCCGATGACGGAGTTCAGGACCGCGAAAGCTCCGCCCACCGCCCCACCGAGAATGAGGAAGACGATCGCCGGTAGATAGCTTCGCAGCACCGCGCGCTGTTATATCACTGCTTGTGGCAGAGTGTTACATAGTGTCAATCGGCTCGATATCCGCGGGATGAAAGAGGCGGTCGTGGCCGGTGCGCTGGCCGTGGCGAGCCTCAACGCGCTGTCGGGTCTGCTCGGCGCGTGGGCGTGGTATCGCGGCCTCACGAGCGGCCGTCTCGCGGGCGCGTTCTGGGTGCTGCTGCGAGTGGGACAGGGCTCGGCGCTTACGCTCGCGATCGCCGTCGGCTCGCTGGCCGCCGCTGGCAAGGAGGCGAGCGAAGGGCTCTTCTACCTCTACGCGCTGCTGCCGCTGGCGATCGCGTTCGTGGCGGAGCAGCTGCGGGTGACCTCGGCTCAGGCGATCCTCGACCAGCGCGGCCTGCCTGATGCCCAGGCCGTGGGTCAGTTGCCCGAGCCGGAGCAGCACGAGCTGGTCGCGGAGGTGGTGCGGCGCGAGATCGGCGTGATGGCGGCCTCGGCGCTCGTGGTGGTCTTCCTGGCGCTGCGCGCGGCAGGCACAGCCCACGGGTACTGAACAGTCGGCCGGCGCTCCGTGCCGGCCTTGGGAATAAGTCGGCCGGCGCTCCGTGCCGGCCTTGGGAGCGAGCCTATATATTCCCGGCGCATGAGGCTTGCCGTCACGACGATGCTCCCGCTCGCCTGCGCCCTCGCTCTGGGCGCGTGCGGATCGCAGGAAATCAAGCTCGCGAAGAGCGACCCCAACTACAGCGGCGCGGTTCTGTTCCGCGATCACTGCTCCGGTTGCCACACGCTCGGGGTCGTCGGCGCGCAGGGCTCCGCGACGAGCATCTCGAACCGCCTGAAAACCAGCGGGCCGAACTTCAACATCCGCAAGGAGAACGTGGAACAGGTTCTCTACGCGATCCGCAACGGCGGGTTCTCCGGCGCGATCATGCCCGAGAACATCGTCGTGGGCGAAGACGCCAAGGCGATCGCGGCCTTCTTGGCGCAGTACTCGGGATCGCAGGCGCAGAAGGTCCCGACCGTGAACATCACGCTCTCGACCAAATAGACCGCGGACGCGCCGCCATAGACGGGTAGGCTCCCAGCGTGCTCGATCTGAAGCTGATCCGCGAGGACCCCGACGGCGTGCGCGCGGCGCTCGCGCGGCGCGGCGACGGGGCGAGCGACGGCTTGGAAGGAGTGATCGCGCTCGACGGGCGCCGGCGTGAGCTGCTGCCGCAGCTGGAGGGGCTGCGCGCGGAGCAGAACGCGGCGAACGCGCGCATCAAGTCGAGCTGCCGACGCGGACGAGCGGGGGCGTGAGATCGAGGCGATGCGCGAGGTGGCGGCGCGAGCGAAGGAGTTCGAGCAGGAGCTCGCGGGCGTCGAGGGGGAACTGCAGGCTGCGCTCGCCCCGCTGCCGAACCTGCCCGACCCGACGGCCGCGCCAGGCCCCGAGGACGAGCTCGTCCGCGAGGTCGGCGACGTTCCAGCGCTGGACTTCGAGCCGCGCGACCACCTCGAGCTGGCGGGCGGGCGCATCGACATGGACCGCGGCGCGAACCTCTCGGGGTCGCGCTTCGCGTACCTGAAAGGCGACCTCGTGATGGTCGAGCTGGCGCTCGTGCGCTGGGCCCTGGAGAAGGTGCGCGGTCACGGCTTCGAGCCGGTGATACCGCCGGTGCTCGTGCGCGAGCGGGCGCTGTACGGGACGGGCTTCCTGCCCGACACCGAGCAGCAGATCTACAGCCTGCCGGAGGACGAGCTGTTCCTCGTGGGCACCTCGGAGGTGGCGCTGGCGTCGCTGCACGACGGCGAGATCCTCGACGCGGAGCGACTGCCGCTGCGCTACGCGGGCTTCTCTCCCTGCTTCCGCCGCGAGGCGGGCGCGGCGGGCAAGGACACGCGCGGCATCTTCAGGGTGCACCAGTTCGACAAGGTGGAGATGTTCAGCTTCGTCGCGCCCGAGGACTCGGCCGGGGAGCACGAACGGATTCTCGCGATCGAGGAGGAGATCCTCGCTGAGCTGGGGCTGCCCTACCGCGTGGTGAACATCGCCGTCAACGATCTCGGCAACTCGGCGGCGAAGAAGTACGACTGCGAGGCGTGGATGCCGAGCCAGGGCCGCTACCGCGAGCTGACGTCGTGCTCGAACACCACCGACTACCAGGCGCGGCGCCTGAACATCCGCATGCGCGCGGAGAAGCGCACGCAGACGCTGCACACGCTCAACGGCACCGCCGTGGCGGTGGGGCGCACGATCGTGGCGCTGCTGGAGAACGGCCAGCGCGCGGACGGCAGCGTGGAGCTGCCGGCGTGTCTGGGTGCGTACGGCGCGCCCGCGCTGCTCGGCGCGGCCGCGTAGCCCGAATACCGCAGCTCGGCCGCCGCCTCTAGCCGATCGAGAAGACGATCGACCTCGCCGCCGCGTGCAGCGGCGCGAGCGTGATGCGGTAGCGGCCGGGCTTGAGCTTGCGGCTCCCTGTCAGACGCCACGCGTTGCGGCCCGCGAAGGCGGTCGCGGACAGGGCGTGGCCGATCGGCTTCCAGCGCGCGTGGTGGTGGATGCGAACGCGCTTCGAGACCGTCAGACGCACGGTCGTGTCGACGTTGATCGTGAACGTGAAGCTGATCTGACTGACCTTCGGATGGCTGCCGTTCAAGGCGATCACCGCGTTCAGCGTCAGCGTGAGCGCGAAGATCTGCGCCGCAGCAGGGGCCTTGGGGGCGATCGGCGTGGGAGTCGTGGGCGCCGGACTGGTCCCGCTCGGCTGTCCGCCGCTCGCGGGGCCTTCCGACCCACCCCCCGAACCGCCGCCTTTGGGTTCTGGTTCCGCCGCTTTGCCCGTCGGCTGGAAGGCCGCGATCCCGTGCGGCGTGCCCACGCCGGTCGGTCCGTCGTAGCCGGTCGCGGCGAGGCAGATGGCCTCGCCCTGGCACTGACTCGCTTCGGACTCTTCTTTCGTCGTACAACCGGAGAGGCCGGTTTCTTCGAAGAACGGTTTCGCGCACGCCCCGTTCGAGCCCGACGTGACGTCGTGCAGCGAGGCGGGCGCGAGGCTCTCGTTTTCATACAGCGTCCGCGCGGGGTATTCCACTCCGCCGGCGCCCCCCGCGAGCGCGAACACGGCTGCGATCAGCGGCGAGGCGAGGCTGGTGCCTCCGATCGTGCACCAGTGGGGGTCCTGCACCGTCCCTTCGCACCCTGAGCCGGGCGTCGAGTCGCGGACGGCGACGCCCGTGTAGGGGTCCGCGTCGGCGCTCACGTCGGCGACGGCGCGGAATTCGCCACAGCCCACCGACGACCAGCTCGAGGCTTTGCGCTGCCAGGACAGGGCGGGGAAGATTTCGCTGCATCCGCCGCCGCCCGCGCCACTTCCGTTCCATACCGACTCCGACGCCCATTCTCCGGCTTCGTTCAACTCGAGGCGAGTTCCACCCACCGCGACGACGTGGGGTGAGGAGGCAGGGAAGTTCGCGTAGCCGGCTTCTTCGGGATTTTCGGCATCCCAGTTCAGGTAGCCGTCATCGCCGGAGGATGCGGTGACGACGATGCCGGGGCGGTTGAACGGGCTGGCGCTCTCCAGCCCGACGCTCTCGCCTGGCTCGGGGCCGCCCCACGAGTTGGAGATCTCGGTGGCGCCCAGTTCGCCGGCCGTCTGCTCGGCCGCTTCGAGGTTGCCGTAGCTCGAGGAGTTGCCCTCGACGAGCGTGATCTTGCAGTGCTGGCAGACCGCGTGCGCGGTCTCGACGTCGAGCGAGATCTCGACTCCCCAGCCGGCCGCAGCTTCGGCGTGTTCTTTTTCGGTCTGTGTGCCCGTCTGTGCTTTTTCGAGTTCTTTGACCGTTCTCGGGAACGGCAGGTTGCCCACCAGGGCGCTGCCGTTCTGGTTCACCTGGCTGAAGCAGCCGTTTGCTTTGGTGCATTCCGGAAGGCCAAATTCCTGGCTGTAGGCGATGAGATCCGCTTCGGCGGTGGGGTCGTTGTAGGCGTCGACGATCGCGATCGTCTGCGTGCTCGTCGTGGCGCTCGGCAGCAGGTAGCCGGACTGGAGGTTCTGGGGCGTCAGTCCGAATACGCCTTCGCTCGCCTGTCCGGCGTGCGGGACGGGGCGGGCCATGCCGAGCGGGTGGGTGTGGGCGCGCGCTGCGGCGGTGCGCGGGCGCAGTTGGAGCGAGAGGCATCCGGCGTACCCACGGGCAGGGGCGGAGCACAGCGCGTGCACGGTGTAGTCCGAGCGCGGCAGGGGGGCGATGACCCCGCTAGTCGCGGCGGCTGCGCAGGCGAGCACGAGCGCGCCCGCGAGCGCGGCCAGGCTGAAAGCGGCGATGTTGCGAAGGCGATCGACCATTGTCCTCGGAAGCTTCCCTCCAGCTGTCGTCGGCGTTTGCGCCGCAGGACTTGAGAGCGGTATCGGGCTTCAGACGCACGGATCACATTAGGCTCACGGGCATGTCCTCGCCGTTCGGCCTGCTGCTCGCGCCCACTCCGCCTCCGCGGCGCGTGGGCGTGCTCGTGGCGGTGGCGCTCGTCGCGCTGGCCACGCTGATCGTCTATCCGCTCGCCCACGTGGCCCCGGTTGTCTCTCTGAGCGTCGTGTATCTGCCCGCGGTGCTCGTGGTGTCGATCACGTGGGGCGTGTGGCTGGGGGTGGCGAGCGCGCTGCTGAGCGCGGCGGCGCTGAACTTCTTTCACCTCTCCCCGGTCGGGCGTTTCACCCTGCACGACTCGAGCAACTGGGTGGCGCTGGCGGCGTTCCTGGCGGTGGCGGGCCTGGCGAGCTCTGTGGCTGAGGTGACGCGCGCCCGCACCCGTGACGCGGAGGAGCGCCGCCGCGAGGCCGACCTGGCGGCGGAGATGGCGCGCCTGCTGCTGCGCGGCAACAGCCTCGCCGAGGCGCTGCCGACGGCGGCCGCGCGCCTGGCGCAGGCGCTCGAGCTGAGCTCCGCGGCGATCGAGATGGACGCCGTCGAAGGCGACGAGCGCAGCGTCGCGTTCCCGCTGCGCGACGGCACCAGCCGCGTCGGGACGCTGCTCGTGGGCGCGGGGACCTCGGAGGCCGCCCTGCGCCGGCTGCAGGAGCGCGTGGTGCCGGCGCTGGAGGCGCTGTTGAGCGCGGCGCTCGAGCGCGAGCGCCTGCTCGGCGGCGTGGTGGAGACCGCCGCGCTGCGGCGCGCGGACACGATCAAGACGGCTCTGCTGCGCGCCGTCTCGCACGATCTGCGCTCGCCGCTCACGGCGATCTCCGCGGCTGGCGAGGCGATCGGCTCGCCGTCGCTGTCGGCGGGCGAGCGCGAGGAGATGGCGGCGATCATCCAGGAGGAGGCGCTGCGCCTCTCGCGCCTGGTGGACAATCTGCTCGACCTGTCGCGGTTGGAAGCCGGCGCGGCGGCCCCGCGTCGCAGCTGGAGTTCGATCGAGGAGCTGATCCGCGCGGCGCTCGTCGAGCTCGACGGCGACGCGACGCAGTTCACGCTCTCGCTCGACCGCGATCCGCCGTTGCTGAGCGTCGATCCTGTGCAGATCGAGCGGGCGTTCGTGAACGTGCTCGAAAACGCTCGCCGCCACAGCGGCGGGCATCCGGTGTCGGTGCGCGCTCGCGCGGTGCGAGATCGGGTGATCGTGCGGATCGTCGACCGCGGGCCGGGCATCCCGCCGGCGCAGCTGGAGCGGGTGTTCGAGCCGTTCTACCGCGCTGGTGCTCCCGGCGGCGAGCACCGCGGCTCGGGCCTCGGCCTGGCGATCGCACGCGGCTTCGCGGAGGCGAACGACGGCACGCTGCACGTCGAGTCGCTGCCGGGCCAGGGCGCCACGTTCGTGTTCGAATTCCCGTTGACCGTTGCGGAGACAGAGGCGCAGGAGTGAGCGGCCCGCGCGATCCGGCTCCGGCGAAGCCGCAGCGCGTGCTGGTCGTCGACGACGAGGGCCAGATCCTGCGCGCGCTGCGCGTGGTGCTGCGCGACGCGGGCTTCGAGGTCGTGCCCGCGGAAACCGTTTCCGAGGCGCTCGACCACGCGGCGGTGCGCCCGCCGCAGGCTGCGATCGTCGATCTGATGCTTCCGGACGGCGACGGCATCGAGCTGACGCGCCGTCTGCGCGAGTGGAGCGAGATCCCGATCCTGGTGCTCTCGGCGGTGGGCGAGGAGGAGCAGAAGGTGCGCGCGCTGGAGGCCGGCGCCGACGACTACGTCACGAAGCCCTTCGGCGCCCGCGAGCTCGTGGCGAGGCTGCAGGCCGCGCTGCGCCGCGCGGGGCGGGGCGAGGAGGAGCCCGCGCTGACGGTGAACGGCCTCGAGGTCGACCTCGCCGCGCGCACCGTGCGCCGCGACGGCGAGCCGATTCACCTCACGCCGATCGAGTTCGACCTGCTGCGCGTGCTCGTGCGCAACCGCGGGCGGTTGATGACCCACCGCGCGCTGCTGAAGGAGGTGTGGGGGCCGGAGTACGTCGATGACATCCAGCCGCTGCGCACGCACATCGCACGCCTGCGCGCCAAGATCGAGCCGGCGGACCCCGACGCTCCCCGCTGCATCGTGACCGACCCGGGCGTCGGTTACCGCTTCGGCGCCTGACCGTCACGAAATCGTTATACGCCCGGCCCGGATCGTCATGAGGCTGTGACGCGCGGGGGTGAATAGTGATGGACATGGATGTCATCGCAATCGCCCTGGGGATCGTCGTGTTCCTGCTTTTGCTCCTGATGGTCGAGGGAGTGGATCGGGTATGAGCGGCGCGGATCTCTTCGGCCTCGTCGTCGCGGTGCTGGTGATCGCGTACCTCTTCTACGCGCTGATTCGCGGGGAGAAGCTCTGAGATGACTCTCGCGGGCTGGTTGACGATCATCCTCTTCGCTCTCGTCCTCACGTTGCTGGCATTGCCGCTGGGCGGTTACATGGCGAAGGTCTACACCGGCAGGCGGGTGTTCCTCTCGCCGATCTTCTCCGGTCCGGAGCGGTTCATGTACACGGTCATGAGGGTTGACCCGAAGCGTGAGCAGGACTGGAAGTCCTACGCGAAAAGCCTGTTGATCTTCTCGCTCGCGGGCTGGCTGTTGCTGTACCTGATATTGCGCACGCAGAACGCGTTCTACGTGCCGCACGCGCTCAACCCGCTGGGCTACCACTCGGCGCCGTGGAACGTCACCTTCAACACCGTCTCCTCATTCGTGACGAACACGAACTGGCAGTACTACAGCGGCGAGACGACGATGAGCTATCTCAGCCAGATGATCGGGCTGACGGTGCAGAACTGGCTCTCGGCGGGCGTCGGCATCGTCGTTGCGGTCGCTCTGATCCGCGGGATCGTGGGACGCACCGGGAAGAGCCTCGGCAACTTCTGGCAGGACCTGGTGCGCACGGTCCTGTACGTGTTGGCGCCGATCTCGGTGATCGGGGCGATCGTGTTGGTCTCCCAGGGGGTGATTCAGAACTTCACCACGTACCTGACCGCGCACACGCTCACGGGTCTGACGCAGGCGATCGCGATGGGGCCGGTCGCCTCCCAGGAGGCGATCAAGGAGCTCGGCACGAACGGCGGCGGGTTCTTCAACGTCAACTCGGCGCACCCCTTCGAGAACCCGACGGCGTTCACCAACTTCTTCGAGATGCTGCTCGTGCTGATCATCCCCGCGGCGCTCGTGTTCACCTATGGCCGTATGACGGGCAACCGCCGTCAGGGCTACGCGATCTACGGCGTGATGATGGTGATGTTCCTCGGGGCCGCGTCGGTCGCCTACATCGCTGAGGCTCACGGCTCGCCCGCGCAGCACGCGGCCGGCCTGCACACGCACGTGATCTCGGGATCAACCGGCGGGAACATGGAAGGCAAGGAGCAGCGGTTCGGAATCGCGGGCTCGGCGCTGTTCGATGTCGTGACGACCGTGACCTCGTGCGGCGCGGTCAACAGCGCGCTGGAGTCCTTCACTGGTATCGGTGGGGCTGTGCCGTTCGCGAGCCTGTCGGCGAGCGAGGTGATCTTCGGGGGAACGGGGACGGGGCTTTACTCGATGTTGCTGTACGTGCTGCTGGCGGTGTTCATCGGTGGGCTGATGGTCGGCCGCACGCCGGAGTGGTTGGGTAAGAAGCTCGAGGCGCGGGAGATCAAGCTCGCAGGCCTCGGGATCCTGATCACACCGCTGGCGGCGCTGTTCTGCACCGCGATGGCGACCGCGAGCCACGCCGGCAAGGCGTCGATCTCCGAATTGGGCAAGGGTCCGCAGGGATTCTCGGAGACCTTCTACGCCTACCTCTCGCAGGCGAACAACAACGGCTCGGCGTTCGCGGGCTACACGGGCTTCATCCAGCCGAACGCGGGCAACCTGGGCTCACACGGCGTGACGTTCGCGGACCTGCTCGGTGGCTTTGACATGCTGTTCGCGCGATTCACACCGATCCTGTTCGCGCTCGCGGTCGCGGGCGCGCTGGCGGGGAAGCGCGTGACTCCTGCGGGCCTCGGCACGATGCGCACCGACAACGCGACGTTCGCGATTCTCCTGATCGGCGTGGTGATCCTCGTCGGAGCTTTGACGTTCTTCCCCGCCCTGCTGCTCGGCCCGATCGTGCAGGGCCTGACCGGACGCCTCTACTGAGATGAAGCGCGACATCGTCAACTCGGTCATCGGCATCGTGGTCCTCACGATCCTGCTCGGGCTCGTCTACCCGCTGCTCATCACGGGCGTCAGTCAGGTCGCGTTCCCGGGCAACGCCGACGGGCAGCAGATCCGGGTGAACGGGAAGCTCGTCGGATCGAAGATCATCGGGCAGAGCTTCGCCAGGGTCGTGTTGGACAAGAACGGCAAGTCGAAGGAAGAAGAAGGCGAAGTCGTCACCGAAGCTGACCCGCGCTACTTCCAGTCACGGCCCTCGGCGACCGAAGGCGGCGCCTACAACGCGGCGGCGAGCACGTTCTCCAACCGCGGCCCCAATGACCTGGCGACTAAGGAAGCGGACGAAGAAAACCTGAAGGAATACCTCGAAATGAATAGGCCCTACGACGCGGGCCTCACCGCTGCGCAGGTGCCGGTCGATGCGGTCAACACCTCGGCGTCGAACCTCGACCCGGAAATCTCACAGGCCAACGCCTGGATCCAAGCGCGCCGCATAGCGGCCAAGCGCGGGCTTGCGTTGAGTGTGGTCGACGGGCTGATCTCGAAGCACACCGACTCGCGTTGGCTGGGTTTCTCCGGCGAGCGGGGCGTGAACGTGCTCGAGCTGAACCTCGCGCTGAATCGCCTCACTGGAGGAACACACTGATGTCCGCGCAGGGGGTGGGTGGGACCCACAAAAACGAGCGCCAGGCCGTTTCACTGTTCCAGGGCGAGATCGTGCGCCGCGCGTTGATCGACAGCCTGAAGAAGCTCGACCCGCGGGTGCAGGTGCGCAACCCGGTGATGTTCGTGGTGGAGATCGGCTCGGTGATCACGACCGTGACGTGGCTGATCCAGGCCTTCGGCGGCAAGCCCCTAGGCGGCGGCAGCGACCCGGCTTGGTTCACGTTTGCGATAGCGGCTTGGCTGTGGCTGACGGTGGTGTTCGCGAACATGGCGGAGGCGTTCGCGGAGGGTCGCGGGCGCGCGCAGGCGGACACGCTGCGCTCGATGCGCAAGGAGACCGTGGCGAGGATGCGAGACGGCTCGACGAAGGCCGCCTCGGAGCTGACGCGCGGCGATGTGGTGACGGTTGGTGTCGGCGAGCTGATCCCCGGCGACGGCACGGTGATCGAGGGCATCGCCACGGTGGACGAGTCGGCGATCACGGGCGAGTCCGCGCCGGTGATCCGCGAGTCGGGCGGCGATCGAAGCGCGGTGACGGGCGGGACGCGCGTGACCTCAGATGAGATCGTGGTGGAGATCACGCAGGAGCCCGGCCAGTCGTTCTTGGACCGCATGATCGCGCTCGTTGAGGGCGCCGCGCGGCGCAAGACGCCGAACGAGATCGCGCTCAACATCCTGCTCGCGGCGCTGACGCTGATCTTCATGATCGTCGTCGTCACGCTGCGCCCCTTCGGCCTGTTCGCGGGCACGTCGATCTCCGAGACGACGCTGATCGCGCTGCTCGTGGCGCTGATACCCACGACGATCGGCGCGCTGCTCAGCGCGATCGGCATCGCGGGCATGGACCGCCTCGTGCGCCGCAACGTGCTCGCGCTGTCCGGCCGCGCGGTCGAGGCGTCGGGCGACATCGACGTGCTGCTGCTGGACAAGACCGGCACGATCACGATCGGCAACCGGCTCGCGTCAGAGTTCATCCCGATGCCGGGCGTGCCGGAGTCGGAGCTGGCGGAGGTCGCGCAGCTGGCGTCGCTGGCGGATGAGACGCCCGAGGGCCGCTCGATCGTGGTGCTGGCGAAGCAGTACGGCATCCGCGAGCACGACATGTCGACGTTGAAAGCGGAGTTCGTGCCATTCACCGCGCAGACGCGCATGAGCGGCGTGGATCTCGACGGGCGGCGGCTGCGCAAGGGCGCGGGCGACTCGATCGTCGATCTGGTGATCCGCGAAGGCGGCTCGCCGCCGCCGGAGCTGCAGACACAGCTCGACCGTATCGGCAACGAGGGCGGCACGCCGCTGGCGGTCTCGCGCGACAACCAGGTGCTCGGCGTGGTCTACCTGAAGGACACGATCAAGGAGGGCATGAGCGCGCGCTTCGAGCAACTGCGCGCGATGGGCATCCGCACGATCATGGTCACGGGCGACAACCGCCTCACCGCGGCGAAGATCGCCCAGGAGTCCGGCGTTGACGACTTCCTCGCCGAAGCAACCCCCGAGCGCAAGCTCGCGCTGATCCGCGAGCACCAGCACGAGGGGCGGCTCGTGGCGATGACGGGCGACGGCACCAACGACGCGCCCGCGCTCGCGCAGGCGGACGTGGGCGTGGCGATGAACACCGGCACGCAGGCGGCGCGCGAGGCGGGCAACATGGTCGACCTCGACTCCAACCCGACGAAGCTGATCGAGATCGTCGAGGTGGGCAAGCAGTTGCTCATCACGCGCGGCGCGCTGACCACGTTCTCGATCGCGAACGACATCGCGAAGTACTTCGCGATCCTGCCCGCGGTGTTCATCTCCACGTACGCCGTCGGCGGGGCCGCTGCGGGCGGCGCGAAGGGGCCGCTGCACGTGCTGAACATCATGGGCCTCGGCTCGCCGCGCAGCGCGATCGTCTCGGCGATCGTGTTCAACGCGATCGTGATCCCGCTGCTGATCCCGCTGTCGCTGCGCGGTGTGCGCTACCGGCCGATCGGCGCGAGCGCGCTGCTGCGGCGCAACCTGCTGATCTACGGCCTCGGCGGGATCGTCGCGCCGTTCGTGGGCATCAAGCTGATCGACCTGGTCGTGCACAACCTGCTCGGCGGGTGAGCGGATCGCGCGCCGCGCGGGCGCACGGCGTGGCGGTCGAGCGGTCGAGACACGCTCACTCGGTGGCGTTCTGGCGCCGCGCGATCCAGTTCGTGCCGGGCGTGTCGCTGAGCCCGTGCACGACGATCGACGCGAACACGGCGAGCGCGGCGATGTCGAAGATCCGCTGCCCCGCTTCGATCTGGCGTGAGAGCACGAGCAGCGAGAACGCCATCGTGGCGACGCCCTTGGGCCCGAACCACGCCATGAACGCCTTGCTGACGTTGTCGACCGCGGTGCCGGTGAGCGCGATGAACACGCCGGCCGGACGAGCTATGAGGAACGTTCCAGCGACCACGGCGACCGCAGCCCACCCGTCGGAGAACAGGGCGCTGACGGTGAGCAGCGAGCCGAACACGGTGAAGATCCCCAGCTTCACCACCTCCACAAGCTCCTCCGCGCCCGCTGCGAACTGCTCGTGCAGGTCGGGGCGGCGCACGCCGACGACGATCGCGGCGACGAACACGCCGATGAAGCCGTTGCCGTGCGGTGGCAGCACGGTGAGCCCGTACGTGGCGAACGCGAGGCCGAGGCCGTAGAGGGCGCGCTGGTGCGCGGGGATCGCGCCCCTGGCTGCGGCCCCGGCAGTGGCCTCGGGCTCGCCAGCGTCCTCGGACATGGCCCCGGCAGCCGGCTCGCGCGGCATCAGCAGCGATCCGACGAGGCCGCACGCGACCCCGAACACGAGCCCGAAGCCGATGTCCTGCAGCAGAAAGCGCCACCACACGAAGTGCCCCACGTGGGTGTCGAGGGCGGCGGCGAACGCGAGCACCGCGGGCAGCGCGAGCCCGTCGTTGAGGCCGGACTCGATGTTGAGCGAGTGGCGGATCACGCGCGGCACGCGCTCGTCGGTGACGACACCCGAGGAGAGCACGGGGTCGGTGGGCGAGAGCAGCGCGCCGAGCAGCAGCGACTCGACCCAGCTGAGCCCCACGAGCCAGTGCGCGAGCGCGGCGACGATCGCGGCGGTGATGGGCATCGCGACGACGAGCTTGCGCACCGGCAGGTGCCAGTGGCGCTGCAGCATCTCCGCGTCGGCCTCGAGGCCGTCGCGGAACAGGATCACGATCAGCGCGACGGTGGCGAGGTCGGTCACCCAGCCGGAGCCGGGCCGGAAGTGCAGCACGCCGATCGCGCCGGGCCCGAGCAGGAAACCGGCGAGCACGAACAGCAGCGCGAGCGAGAGCATGCTGCGTCGCGCCAGGCCCGAGAGCAGCGAGCCGACCACGAGCAGCCCGCCGAGCACGGCCGCGCCCGTCTCGAAGGAGGTCACTGCGGTAGCGTCCCACAGGTTGCCCAATGGCTGACGGACGAGGACACCTGAAGGTCTTCATCGGTATGGCGCCGGGCGTGGGGAAGACCTACCGCATGCTGCAAGAGGGCGTGACGGAGGCTCAGAATGGACGCGACGTGGCGGTCGGCTATCTCGAGTCCCACGGGCGCGAGGAGACGGTCGCGCAGGCCGCGGGCCTGGAGATCCTGCCGCGGCGCACGCTGCTCTACCGCGACACGCCGCTGGAGGAGATGGACCTGCCGGCGGTGCTTGAGCGCAAACCGGAGCTGTGCCTGATCGACGAGCTGGCGCACACGAACGCGCCGGGCGTGGAGCACGAGAAGCGCTACGAGGACGTGCGCGACGTGCTCGACGCGGGGATCGACGTGTACTCGACCGTCAACGTGCAGCACCTGGAGAGCCTCAACGACCAGGTCACGCAGCTGACCGGCTCGCGCACCCGCGAGACGATCCCCGACGAGGTGCTCTCCGCGGCGGACGAGGTGGTGCTGATCGACCTCACGCCGGAGGCGCTGATCGGCCGCCTGCGCGCGGGGAAGGTGTATCGCGCGGAGCGCGTGCCGGCGGCTTTGAACAGCTTCTTCAAGATCGAGAATCTGGCCGCTTTGCGCGAGACGGCGCTGCGCCAGGTCGCGGAGGACGTGGAGGTGAAGCGGCTCGTGCGCGAGCCGACACGGCCGGTGCGACGCGACGCGGAGGGAGTGGCCGTCGCGCAGGAGGGCGCACCGCAGGCGATCCAGGAGCGGCTGCTTGCGCTCGTCTCGTTCGAGCCGCAGTCGGAGCGGATCGTGCGCCGCGCGTGGCGCTCGGCGCAGCGCCTGGACGCGGAGCTGGACGTGCTGGTGGTGCGCCCGCCGGGGCGCCCGCCCAGCCCGGAGGACCGCAGGCGCCTGGAGGAGCTGCGGCGCCTGATCGCGATGCTGGGCGCGCGGCTGCGCGTGGAGGAGGGCGAGGACGTGGCGAGCGTGGCGATCGCGCTGGCGCGGGAGCTGGGCAGCACCTACGTGCTGATGGGCACGCCCTCCCAGCCGCGCGGCCTCTCGCGCTTGGGGGGCGGCTCGGAGCGTACGCTCTTGATGCGGCTGTTGCGCGGACTGCCGGGCGTGGACGTGCGCGTCGTCGCGGACCCGACGCTGCGCGGAGCGGCGCCCGAGCAGGGAGCCGACTGAAGTAGCTGTTAAAACTGGCAGCGCAGATGCAGGGTGTGGAGTAAAGGCCTCGTAAGACTGTTCATCGGCCCGCAACCCAGAGCCTGCCGCGCTGTTGACGCGAACGTATGAGAACACTTCGTCGCCCACTCCCACTCCTTGCGATCCTGCTCGTCGCGCTCGCCACGGCCTGGCGTCGCGACGATCGGCCAGGCGGGCGCAGCCTCGCGCCCGACGCCGCGCGCGCACGCCGCGAGCAGCTACCTGACGGGGGTCGGCGACGAGTCGGCGGAGATGTTCCGCAACCCGCTGTGGCTGCAGCTGCACACGAAGATCGTGCGTTACATCGCGCCGTATGACGCGGCGGTGCACGTCGCGGACCGGAACAACGCGATCACATTCATCCAGGGAGCGGAAGCGTCTCATGTGCAGGTGCTGGTGGCGTTCTACCACTCCGAGGTCACGCCCACACGGCTGCCGAGCGTGGGGACGTACAAGCACGACGTGCAGAAATTCATGAAGCTGTTCCCGCGCGTGCGCCAGTACCAGTCGTGGGACGAGGCCAACCGCGGCAACGTCGCGGGCGCGTTCTCGAGCCCCTCCGCGGCGCTCGGGGCGCAGTACTACCAGGCGATGATCCGCGTGTGCAAAGGCTGCACGGCGATCGGACTGGACCTGCTCGACGGGCAGAACATCAGCCCCGCGCTGACGTACATCGCGGAATTCAAGCGCGAGATCGGGCATCTGCGGACGGTGATGCCGAAGATCTGGGGCCTGCACAACTACTCCGACATCAACCGCCACGAAAGCTGGCGCACGCGGGAACTGGTGCGCGCGCTCGGCGGGCAGGTGTGGCTGACGGAGACGGGCGGGCTGGTGAAATTCGGCGGCGCGTTCCCGAACGTCCGCGGCTCGGGTCTGACGCGCGCGGCGGGAGCGTTGAAGTACATGTTCGCGGTCGCCGCCTCGCGCCCGCAGATCAAGCGCCTTTACATCTACAACTGGAGCGGCGGCACGAGTTCGAGCCGCTTCGACGCGGGCCTTACGAACGTGCACGAACAGCCCCGCGCGGGCTACGTGGCCGTCTGTCGCCACCTAGGCGCGGCTAAATGCAGCAGCGTGCGCCTCGCCCGCAACTGAGCGTTCGTTGCGCGCGAGGCGCATGGCGCACAGCGCGAGCAGCCCCGCCACAGCGGCGACCGGCACGAGCGTCTTGAGCGGGTAGGAGCTGAAGCCGGGGTGAAGCGTGGTGCTGAGCGCCGTGTGGTCGCCCGCGCCGACGATCGATTCCAGGCCCGCGTGGTCGATGCCGAGGACGGTGGGCGCGAGCGCGGCGAACAGGCCCCAGGCGATCAGCGCGAGCAGCCCGCAGGCGAGCGCGCGCCCGTCGATGCGCAGCCGCGGCGTGGCCCACGCGGCGAGCGCGACGCCGGCGCCCGCGGCGAGGAAGAACGGCCAGATCGCGCCCCAGCTGCGCCCCAGGCCGAAGGCGGAGGCGATCGTGGGCTGGAAGAAGCCTTTGCTGAGGTAGCGCATCCACGAGTCGGTCTCGGTCTCATAGCCCACGAGCGGGTGCGTGACGGTGGCGATCGTGCTCGCGGCGATCGAGACGGCGCCGAGCGTGACGGTCGGGCCGGGAAAGCGCTTGAGCGCGATCGCGAGCGGGAACGCGAGGAACGGCAGCATCGTGGTGAGGAAGCGCGGGCCCATGAAGCCGCCGCCGAAGGGCAGGTAGTAGCCGGAGTTGTAGCCCACGTAGCAGAGGCAGATGCCCGTCACGGTGAGCGCCTCGGCGCGCTTGCCGCGGCGGTAGAGGAGCACGGTGCCGACGGCGGCGAGGATCAGCACGGGTGAGATCGTGAGCAGGCCGCGCGAGTCGAACAGCAGCGTGGAGAGCACCTTCAGGCTCGGCGCGCCGATGCCGAAGAAGCCTTTCTGCTGGCGCGGAACGTCGGAGTAGGCGAGGTGCGTCCAGGAGTTGAACGCGTAGTGGTTGTAGAACAGCAGCGGCACGATGCCGACGATCCCGCCGAGGATGTAGGCGCCTGCGCGGCGCGCGACGCCGAGCGGGGTGAGCGCGTCGCGGCGCGAGAGCAGGAACAGCCCGAGCACGAGCGCGACGAAGAACAGCGGGTACTCCGAGGCGACCGCGTAGCCCATCGCGAGGCCCGCGATGGCCAGCAGCAGCGGACTGGGCGGCCCGTCGCGCTCTTTGAGCATCAGCGCGAACGCGGCGAAGCCGAGGAACGCGGTGAACACGTGCGAGAACAGCAGCGTCGAGAGCGGCAGCACGAGCGTGCCGAGCCCCAACATCGCGGCGGCCGCGGCGCCGTAGCCGGGCTCGAAGCGCTCCGCGACGCGCCACACGAGCAGCAGCAGCAAGAGGCCCGGCAGCACGTTGCCCCACAGGCCGATGAAGTACACCATCTCGTCGTCGCTGCGCTGCGCCTGTGAGTCGCGCGCGAGCCGGTCCGCGTCGATGAAGTTGAGCGTGTCGTAGAACGGCAGCGCGAACAGCGCCAGGCCGGGCGCGCGCGCGGAGTAGAAGTGGCCCTTGTAGAAGACCTTGTCGCCGGTGTTCGCCTGGTTGGCGTCGATCGTGGTGCCGTCGTTGTTCAGCGAGCGGATCAGGTCGTAGTGCGAGGCCTGGTTCCAGGAGAAGCTCTGGAGGATCGTCGCGTAGGCGACGCCGATCAAGATGATCGCCACGAGGGCCTTGCGCCCCCGCATCAGTCGGTTCCGTGCAGCGCCTTCGGCCCGGGGCCGATGTCGTAGATCACGAGCGAGCCGACCTGCCTGCGCGTCACGCCGAGGCCCGCGATCGGCTTGGCCGCGGCGGCGACGGGGTTCTGCGGCTCGGGTTTGACCCAGCCCTGCTGTGGCGGCAGTCCCTTGGGGAGCACGGTGTGCAGCACGACGGTCTTGATGTTGTAGTAGCGCAGCTTCTCCACGCTCGCCTTGTCGGGGAAGCCGTCGAGGCCGCCGCGCAGGTCGTCGAGCGAGAGGATGTCGAACGTGCTGTTGCCCTGCGGGATCTGCGGGAAGCCGTTGGTCGAGAAGTACTGCCACACGCGGTCCAGCGCGCCGTCGGTGGGGAGGTCGATGAGCGGGCTCTGAAGGCCGATCTCGGCGCGCGCGGGCTGCGGCACGACCGGCACGGCCATGTGCCCGGCGCCTTCGCCGAGGATGCCGACGAGCAGCGCGACGCCGAGCAGCGCGGGCGCGAGGCGCAGCGAGTGGCGCTTGGCCCACGGGCCGATGCGCTGCACGAGCAACTGCGCGCCGGCGCCGGCGAGCATCGCGTAGAAGAGCGTCGCGAGCGTGAACACGCGCCCGGGGACGCGCACGCCGTCCCAGCCGGGGGCGTAGTCGTAGAGCAGGCGGTAGGGGTAGCCCGCGCCGGTGAGCCCCATGCCGAGCGCGAGGATCGACACGACGCCGACCCCGACGGCTAGGCCGAGGCGCAATCGGCGCGTGTACATCGGCGCGGCGAGCCCTGCGAGCGCGAGCGCGAGGATCAGCCCGCCGGGGAACAGCACGCTCTCGTTCTTGGAGTGGATGTGCGCCCGTGCGCCCGATGTGATCGAGCCCCAGACGCGATTCTCCGTCGACGCGGACAGCCACGCGGCGGGGCCGGCGGAGTAGTTTTTGACTTCCTTGATCGTGCGTTTGGCGGTGGGATAGTCGGCGGACACCTTCAGGTACGGCCGCGCCTCGTAGATCGCCAGGAGGCCGAGCGTGGCGATCCCGATCAACGTCACCACGAGCACGTGGCGCGGGATCAGCGGCCCGCGCGCCGTGGCTTCGCGGTCGCGGCCGGCTCGGCCCCGGCGAGGTCGGGCGCGTCCGCGTCGGCTTGTGCCCTCGGGCCTGCGTCGCCCTCGGGGCGCTCGCGGCGCCACCACGACACGAACACGAGCAGCGCGAGCACGGCGAGCAGGTAGCAGTACTGCAGGCCGAGCGTGAAGCCGAGGCTGACCTGCCAGGCGGAGACGAGCCAGCCGGCGAGCACGAGCCCGCGCGAGGAGCGCCGGTAGCCGCGCAGCAGCAGGAACAGCGCGAGCGGCAGCCCGCCGGAGGAGATCACGTGCAGGTGGCCGGCCTCGGTGACGCGGTAGGGCGCGTAGGCGAACGCGAGGCCCGCGGCGGCTCCGCCGAGGCGCCCGAGGCCGAGCTCGCGCGCGAGCAGGTAGGCGCCGAAGAAGCACAGCGACCACGCGAACAGGAACAGCAGGTTGTAACGGACGAGCGCGGCGACGGTGCCGGAGCCGAAGAACGCGGCGGGACCGTAGCCGAGCAGCGAGTCGGAGAACGCGAGGCTGAGCGGGTGGGGGTAGAAGGCGTTGGCGTTGAACAGGTGCAGCGGGTCGTGCAGCATCCCGTGCCCCACCCACGCGACCTGCCACGCGGTGCGCACGGGGTCGCCGAGGTCGGGCGCGATGCGGCTGGGCAGGTGCAGCACGAGCGGCCAGCTCGTGAGCACCGCGAGCAGCACCCCCGCGAGCGCGACGAGCGCGATCTCGCGGCGTGTGAACGTGGGCGAAGGCGCCCAGCGCGTGGCGGGCAGGCGCGAGCTCCAGCCGGTGCGTTGGGGCACGCCGTTACGCACGCCGCGATCGCTGTCGGGAGAGTGCGTGGGGCCCGGGGGCGTGGCGGGCGGGCTGGGGAGGCCTGTGCTCAAGGCCGAGTGGTGTTCGGTGCCGCGCGGATCGCCGCAGCATACGGCAGGCGCCTGCGACGAAGCGGCGCACGCGCACGCGACGCTTGCGCCGTTTCGGGCTGGGCGTTTGCGCAAGACTCCGTCAATGAGGGTTCTGGTCGTCGGAGCGGGCGGCGTGGGCGCGGCGTTCGCGGCGATCGCGCAGCGCCGCGAGGCGTTCGAGCACGTGGTGCTCGCCGACGTGGCGCTCGAGCGCGCGCAGGCGGCCGCGGAGCGGCTCGGCGAGCCGGATCGCTTCAGTGCGGAGCGCGTGGACGCCTCGAGCCGCGCGGAGCTGGTGGAGCTGATCGGCCGGGTGCGCCCGGACGCGGTGCTGAACGCGTGCGACCCGCGCTTCAACGAGCCGATCTTCGGCGCGGCGTTCGACGCGAGGGTCACCTACCTGGACATGGCGATGACGCTGTCGCACCCCCACCCCGAGCGCCCGCACGAGCTGCCGGGCGAGATGCTCGGCGACCTGCAGCTGGCCCAGCACGAGGAGTGGGAGCGCGCGGGCCTGCTCGCGCTCGTGGGGATCGGCGTCGAGCCGGGCCTGTCTGACGTGTTCGCTCGCCACGCCGCGGAGGAGCTGTTCTCGAGCATCCGCGAAGTGGGCGTGCGCGACGGCGCCGACCTGGTCGTCGAGGGCTATGACTTCGCGCCGACGTTCTCGATCTGGACGACGATCGAGGAGTGCCTGAACCCGCCGCTGATCTGGGAGCGCGAGCGCGGCTTCTACACCACGCCGCCGTTCTCCGAGCCCGAGGTGTTCGTGTTCCCCGAGGGCATCGGGCCGGTCGAGTGCGTGAACGTGGAGCACGAGGAGGTGGTGCTGATCCCGCGCTGGGTGGACTGCGAGCGCGTGACGTTCAAGTACGGCCTCGGCCAGGAGTTCATCGACGTGCTGGAGACGCTGCACAAGCTGGGACTCGACTCGACCGAGCCGGTGTCGGTGCGCGGCACGCCGATCGCGCCGCGCGACGTCGTCGCGGCGGCGCTGCCGGACCCGGCGACGCTGGGCGAGCGCATGAGCGGGCGCACGTGCGCGGGAACGTGGGTGACGGGCGTCGGCAGGGATGGCGCCCCCCGCTCGACCTACCTCTACCACCTCGCCGACAACGAGACGACGATGCGTGAGTACCGCTGCCAGGCAGTCGTGTGGCAGACCGCGATCAACCCCGTCGTGGCGCTCGAGCTGCTCGGCAAGGGCGTGTGGAAGGGCACGGGAGTCCTCGGCCCCGAGGCCTTCCCCTCACAGCCGTTCCTGGATCTGCTGAAGGAGATGGGCTCCCCGCACGGGCAGATGGAGCTGGCGGCAGACTAATCGTACTCCTGCAGGTAGTACGATATACTCTCTACATGAGCAAGCGGCTGCAGGTGGTTATCCGGGACGCCGATCTGGAGCGCTACACACGCACGGCGGACGCTGCGGGCGTGAGCATGTCTGAGTGGGTTCGTCAAGCGCTCAGGGTGGCAGAGCGCGAAGCGTCGAACGGCGATGTCGACGCGAAGCTGGCCGTTATTCGCAGAGCTATAAGCCATGAGAGCACCGGGCATGAAGTAGGTATTGACGTGATGCTGGCTGAGACCGAGGCGGGGCGCCGAGGCGACATCGAGGCAGGATTCGCAGGCGCTGATGACGCGTGATCTTCATCGACGCGAATGTCCCGATGTATCTGGTCGGGCGCGATCATCCGCACAAGGTCGATGCGCGGCTGGCGCTCGAGTGGCTCACGTCTGAGCGACGGCGACTGGTAACTAACGCTGAGGTCTTTCAGGAGATCCTCCACCGCTATGTCTCCATCGATCGCCGGGACAAGATCGAGTTGGCGTTCGAGACGCTCCGCGGACTTGTCGACGAGGTAATCGCAATTGAGGAAGCGGACGCGTTTCTTGCCAAGGAGTTGGTGCACGCCCATCCGCTGCTCTCCGTCCGCGATGCGCTTCACGTTGCAGTGATGCGCCGAAACGAAATCACCCAGATCTTGAGCTTCGACCGTGGCTTTGACGCCGTCGCGGGAATCAAACGCCTTCCGGCCTCTCGGCCCTCTTCCACGAGCTGACGTTCCGCCTCACGGTGCGCAAGCGTCCCTACTTGCGCACCGTGGCCCCCTTTCGGCGGAAGACTGAGTGGCCCCTCAGAAGTCGACCGGCGCCGGGATCGCGGTTGCCGGGGGACGGTCGAGCACGCCCGGAGGAGCGGTTTCGAGTTTGCGCGAGAAGAACTCGCGGAAAAAGGGAACCGAGACGATCATCAGCACGAGCCCGACGAGCATGCCTCCGATCCCGAACCAGATCGGCAGCGTGATGCCGGCGATGGGCGCCGATTCGACGTTGGCTTCCTTCCAGTAGAACGTGCCGGCGTAGATGCCGACGCCGAACAGCATCAGCCCGCCGGTGAGCGGCGCGAGGCCGAGCAGGAGGAAGTTGCGTGCGCTCTTGAGCAGCTCGTGTCGGTAGTAGACGGCGCACGCGATTCCCGTGAAGCCGTAGTAGAAGCAGATCGGGAAGCCGATCGCGGTGAGCGAGTCGGCGAGCACGCTTTCGGATAGGAGGATCAGCGGGACGGTGACGGCGATCGCGAGAAAGCCGAAGCCGAGGGTCGAGACGGTGGGCGTGAGGTAGCGCTTGTGGATGCGCGAGAACAGCTTCGAGATCGCTTTCCAGTGCGCCATCGAGAGCGTGGTGCGGGCGGTAGGGAGGATCGTGGTCTGCGTCGACGCCGACGCGGACGTCAGCACGGAGAGGATCAGGAGCTTGTAAAGGATCGCGCCGAGCACGGGCTTGCCGAGCGCGCTGAGGACGTCTTCGGCGTTGTTTTCCAGGAACGTGGGGCCGTAGAAGGACTGCGCGCCGGCGGAGACGATCAGGTAGATGACGACGAGCAGCAGCGTCGAGATCACAGCCGCCTTGCCGGGGCCCTCAGCCGGGTCGTGTGACTCCTCGTTGACGGCGACGCCGGAGTCCCAGCCCCAGTAGATGAAGACGCCGAGCAGCACCGCGACGACGAGGTCGTGGAATCCCATGGCGAATGGGTTGAACCAGTCGAGAGAGGGCTTGATCGAGCTGTAGTGGACGAGTTCGCTCTTGCCGCTTTCTTCGTTGACGACGCTTGCGACGGCGTGCGGGTGCCCGCCGAAGACCTTCACGAACGCGACGACGGCGAACAGCGTGAGGATCAGCACCTCGGCACCGAGCAGCACCTGCTGGATGCGCGCGGAGAGCTCGATGCCGCGGTAACAGATCCATGTCATAAGCGCGATCCAGATGACGGCCGCGGCGAGCACGGCGCCTTTGGAGCTGGCGGCGGAGTCCCAGCTGAAGAGCTTGAACGTGTAGATCCCCGCGATGTCCGCCAGCGACGCCATGACGATCAGATCCGCCAGGAAGATTGCCCAGCCGTTGAGCCAGCCCGTGACCGGTCCGAGCGCGCGCGTGGTCCATGCGAACGACGTCCCCGCGTCGGGGTCGGCGCGGTTGAGGTATTTGTAGGCGGAGGCGACGAGCAGCATCGGTATGAACGACACGAGCAGCACCGCGGGCGCATGCACGCCGACGCCGGTGACGGCGACGATGAACCCCAGCGTCGCGGCGAGCGAGTACGCGGGCGCGGTCGAGGCGACGCCGATGACGATGTTGGAGACATAGCCGATGGCGCCTTTTTTGAGGCCCTTGTCCATCACCCCGGAGGAGTGGGGTGTGCCCGGTGTGGCTGGTGTGGAGAGACCTTCGGTGGCCATCGGCGACTCCTCTCGTGGGCTGTGCCGTAAACGGCTCGGTGCTGTAACAAAAGTTACGACCCATGACGGCGGACTTACAAGGGGCGCAATCGCCAAAACGGAGTGACGCGACTGTACATCTTGTACAATCGTCAGTCGGCATGTTGAACGAGCGGTGGATTGAGTGCAATGCCGAGGCGGGGTAACGTTGTCCTCAGTGTCTAGTTCCCTTCAAGAGCAGGCCAAGCGCCATCTGTGGATGCACTTCACCCGCATGGGCTCCTACGCCGACGCGGAGGTTCCGGTGATCGTGCGCGGCGACGGCTGCTACGTGTACGACGAGCACGGCAAGCGCTACCTCGACGGCCTGTCGGCGCTGTACTGCGTGAACGTGGGCCACGGTCGCACGGAGCTGGGCGAGGCGGCGGCGGAGCAGGCGAGGGAGCTGGGCTTCTACACCAACTGGAGCTACGCCCACCCGCCGTCGATCGAGTTGGCGGCGCGCATCGCGCGAGCTGGCGCCGGGGGATCTGAACCGCGTGTTCTTCACCTCCGGCGGCTCGGAGGCGGTGGAGTCGGCGTGGAAGCTCGCGAAGGCGTACTTCACGGCGACAGGACGAACCGCTGAGGCACAAGCTGATCTCGCGCAAGCTCGCCTACCACGGCACCTCGATGGGCGCGCTCACCGCGACGGGCCTGCCGCCGCTGCGCACGCCGTTCGAGCCGCTCACGCCGGGCGGGATCCACGTGGAGAACACCAACTCCTACCGCTGGAGCGAAGACCGCGACCCGCTGTGGGCGGCCGACTCGATCGAGCAGGCGATCGAATTCGCGGGGCCGGAGACGGTCGCGGCGGTGATCCTCGAGCCGGTGCAGAACGGCGGCGGCTGCTTCACGCCGCAGGACGGCTACTTCCAGCGCGTGCGCGAGATCTGCGACCGCCACGGCGTGCTGCTGATCTCCGACGAGGTGATCTGCTCGTGGGGTCGCCTGGGCCACTGGTTCGGCTGCGAGCGCTACGGCTACCAGCCCGACATGATCACCACCGCGAAGGGGATCACCTCGGCGTACGCGCCGATGGGCGCGGTGATCGCGAGCGACCGCATCGCCGAGCCGTTCCTGCACGGAAAGGCGATCTTCAACCACGGCTTCACGTTCGGCGGGCACCCGATGTCTTGCGCGGTGGCGCTGGCGAACATCGACGTGATGGAGCGCGAGGATCTGTGCGGCCACGTGCTCGACCACGAGGCGCGCTTCCGCGAGATGCTCGAGAGCCTGCGCGACCTGCCGATCGTCGGCGACGTGCGCGGCGCGGGCTACTTCCACGCGATCGAGCTGGTCAAGGACAAGCACACGAAGGAGACGTTCGACGCGCACGAGGCGGAGGATCTGCTGCGCGGCTTCCTCTCGGGCGAGCTGTTCCGGCGCGGGCTGATCTGCCGCACCGACGATCGCGGCGACCCGATCGTGCAGCTCTCGCCGCCGCTGATCGCGGGCGACGAGCAGTTCGAGGAGATCGAGGCGATCCTGCGCCCAGTGCTGACCGAGGCTTCGGAGCGGGTGGGGAGTTGGAGCTCACTGTCGAGAGCCTGATCGGCGAGCTCGGACTGGAGCTCGTCTCAGGCCAGGAGTCCGCCCACGCGCACGTGCGCTGGGTGCACGCCACCGAGCTGACGGATCCCACGCCGTGGCTGAAAGGCGGCGAGCTGCTGCTGACGACGGGGATGCAGCTGGACGGGGCGAAGAGCCAGCGCGAGCTGATCGACCGCCTGGCCGACCACGAGATCGCGGGCCTGGGCTTCGGCACGGGCTTCGCCCACAAGAAGCTGCCGGCAGCGCTGGTGACGGCGGCGCGCAAGCGCTCGTTCCCGCTGTTCGAGGTGCCGTACGAGCTGCCGTTCATCGCGATCACCGAGCGCGCGTTCGCGCAGCTGGTGAACGAACGCTACGAAATGCTGCAGCGCAACATGGTGGGCGACGTGCTCGCGGAGGCGCTCACGGGGCACCTGTACCCGGAGGACCTGCAGGCGCGGCTGCGGCCATTCGGGATCGGCGAGCACGTGGCGGTGCTGGCGTTCAGGCCGCCGGACCCCAGCGCGGCGGCGGCGCCGGTGGAACGGCTGCTCGCGCGCGACCGCATCCCCAACCTGGTGGCGATCCGCGCGGGGCTCTTGTGCGCGGTGGTGGACGCGGACGGCGCGAAGGGCTCCGCGCCGCTCGATCCGATCGAGCTGGCGCGCGAAATCCGCGCTGAGCTTTCGGCGCGCTTCGGCGAGGTGCGCGCTGCGGCGAGCCGCATCGCGGCGACGCACTCGCTGCGGATGAGCTTCCACGAGGCGCGCTGCGCGCTGGAGGCGGTGCGCCTGCGCAACGGCGACGCGCCCGAGGTGGCCTCCTACGAGGACCTGGGTGCGTTCCAGCTGCTGCTGTCGCTGCAGGACGACGACGCGTTGAACTCCTACTGCCGCAGCGTGCTCGGCCCGATCGAGCAGGGCGAGGGCGAGTACGGCGACGAGCTGGTGCGCTCGCTGGACGTGTTCATCGAGCACAACGGTCACTGGGAGAAGGCGGCGAACGCGCTGTACTGCCACCGCCACACGCTGCGCTACCGCATCCGCCGCATCGAGCAGCTGACGGGCCGCGACTTCTCCAACGCCCGCGACCGGATCGAGTTCTGGCTGGCGCTGCGCGGACGGGAGCTGGCGCGATGAGCCACCGACAGGGATCGAGGCGAGCATGAGGATCGGCGTCCCAAGCGAGATCAAGACGGACGAGTACCGCGTGGCGATCACGCCCGCGGGCGTGCGCGAGCTGACGACGCGCGGACACGACGTGCTGGTGCAGGCGGGCGCGGGCGAGGGCAGCGCGATGAGCGACGCGCAGTTCGAGGCGCAGGGCGCGCGGATCGTGCCCGACGCGCGCGCGGTGTTCGGCGAGGCGGAGCTGGTGCTGAAGGTGAAGGAGCCGCAGCCTGAGGAGGTGGGGTTGCTGCGCGAGGGCCAGGCGCTGTTCACGTACCTGCACCTCGCCGCGGAGCCGGAGCTGGCGCGCGGCCTGATGGAGTCGGGGGCGACGTGCATCGCGTATGAGACGGTGGTGGACGAGGAGGGACGGCTGCCGCTGCTTGCGCCGATGAGCGAGGTGGCGGGCAAGATCGCGACGCAGGCGGGCGCGTTCATGCTGGAGAAGCCGCTCGGCGGGCGGGGCATCCTGCTGGGCGGCGTGCCGGGCGTGGCGGCGGCGACGGTGCTGGTGATCGGCGGCGGCGTGGTGGGCATGAACGCGGCGTTCATCGCGATCGGCATGCAGGCGGATGTGTTCACGTTCGACCGCTCGATCGACCGGCTGCGCGAGCTGGAAGTGGCGTTCGCGGGGCGCGCGTCGACGGTGTATTCCTCGACGCTTGCGATCGAGGAGATGCTGCCGCAGGCGGACCTGGTGATCGGCGCGGTGCTGCTGCCGGGCGGGCGCGCGCCGCGCGTGGTGACGCGCGGGCAGCTGAAGCTGATGAAGCCGCACGCGGTGCTGGTGGACGTGTCGATCGACCAGGGCGGATGCTTTGAGACCTCGCGCCCGACGACGCACTCCGACCCGACGTACGAGGTGGACGGGATCACGCACTACTGCGTGACGAACATGCCCGGCGCGGTGCCGATCACCTCGACGTACGCGCTCACGAACGCGACGCTGCCGTACGTGATCGAGCTCGCGCAGCGCGGCGTGGAGGAGGCGCTGGAGCGCAACCACGGCCTGCGCGGCGGGCTGAACGTGCGCGGCGGGGAGATCACCCACGCGGCGGTCGCGGAGGCGCTGGGCCTGACGGAGGCCGCCGCCTGAGCAGCGAGCTCACGAGCGACAGGCGCGCGAGCGCGAAACACACGACCTGGAGGAGGACGAGCACGATGGCGAGCACGACGGAGACGCTGAGCAACTTCATCGACGGCGAGCGCGCGGCGACGGAGGGCGAGACGACCGAAGCGGTGCTGAACCCCGCCACGGGCGAGGAGCTGGCGCGCGCGCCGATCTCGAGCGCACGGGACGTGGATCGCGCGGTGAAAGCGGCGCGCAGGGCGTTCGACGGCTGGTCGTCAACGACGCCGGGGCAACGCTCGCAGGCGCTGCTGGCGATCGCGGACACGATCGAGGAGCACGGCGGTGAGATCGCGCGCCTGGAGGCGCTGAACGCGGGCAAGCCGATCGAAGCGGTCATCAACGACGAGATCCCGGTGATGGCGGACAACCTGCGTTTCTTCGCGGGCGCGGCGCGCTGCCTGGAGGGCAGGGCGGCGGGCGAGTACATGGACGGCTACACGTCGTTCACGCGCCGCGAGGCGGTGGGCGTGATCGGCCAGGTGACGCCGTGGAACTACCCGCTGATGATGGCGATCTGGAAATTCGGCCCGGCGCTGGCGGCGGGCAACACGGTTGTGCTGAAGCCCGCGGAGACGACGCCCATGACGACGGTGCGCCTGGCGGAGCTGGTGGCGGAGATCTTGCCGAAGGGCGTGCTGAACATCGTCATGGGGCCCGCCCGACCGACGGGCGAGGCGCTGATCACCCACCCGGACGTGGACATGCTCGCGCTGACGGGCTCGGTGGACACGGGCAAGCACTTCGCGCGCACGGCGGCGGACACGCTCAAGCGCGTGCATCTGGAGCTGGGCGGCAAGGCGCCGGTGGTGGTGTTCGACGACGTGAGCCTGGAGAGCGCGCTGGAGACGATCGCGGGCACGGGCTACTACAACGCGGGGCAGGACTGCACGGCGGCGACGCGCGTGCTGGCGTCGAGCAGCGTGTACGACGACGTCGTGTCGGGCCTCGCGTCGCAGGCGCAGGGTCTCGTGATCGGCGACACGCTCGCGCCGGAGACGACGCTCGGCCCGGTCAACTCGGCGCGCCAGCGCGAGCGGGTGGCGGGCTTCCTGGCGCGCCGCCCCGACCACGCGGAGCTGGTGACCGGCGGCGCACAGCCGCAGCGGCCGGGCTTCTACCTGGAGCCGACCGTTGTGGCGGGGTTGCGCCAGGAGGACGAGATGATCCAGCGCGAGATTTTCGGCCCGGTGATCACCGTGCAGCGCTTCAGCGACGAGGCGCAGGCGATCGCGTGGGCGAACGCCACTCGCTACGGCCTCGCCTCCTCGGTGTGGACGCGCGACGTGGGCCGCGCGCTGCGCGTGTCGCGCGCGCTGCGCTTCGGCTGCGTGTGGATCAACGACCACATCCCGCTCGTCTCGGAGATGCCCCACGGCGGCTTCAAGGAGTCGGGCTACGGCAAGGACCTGAGCATGTACGGAGTGGAGGACTACACCGTGGTGAAGCACGTGATGGCATCTCTGGATTGAGCCAAGTGGCGCATGCGCCACTTGGTGGAGCCGCACATGTGCGGCTCCAGACCCGGGCGCATGCGCCCGGGTCAGAAACGATCGAGCTGCTAC
Source organism: uncultured Solirubrobacteraceae bacterium (assembly GCA_963813055.1). Taxonomy (GTDB): domain Bacteria; phylum Actinomycetota; class Thermoleophilia; order Solirubrobacterales; family Solirubrobacteraceae; genus Palsa-744. Next base: position 9,920 of record CAWEXM010000001.1, on the reverse strand, counting down.
GGTCCCCCTACGGACGGCACCCGGTCGTCCGCGAGGTTCTTTGTCTTTGTTGGCGCTCCGAGCGCGGATGGGGTCAGTCGAATCTCCATCTGCAGCGGCGGCCATGACGGCTGCCAGAAGGAGCATCACAACATGAAGCACGAGACTTTCGCCGACCTCGGCGTGTCCGAAGTCGTGGCAAGCGATCTCGCCGAGCGCGGGATCGAGGCGCCGTTCGCGGTGCAGAAGATGGTCATCCCGGACGTGCTCGCGGGGCACGACGTGCTGGCGCAGTCGCCGACCGGCTCGGGCAAGACGCTCGCGTTCGGCGTGCCGGTGGTGGAGCGGCTGAAGGATTCAGACGCGCGCCCCTCGGCGCTGATCCTCGCGCCGACGCGCGAGCTGGCGATCCAGATCGTGGAGGACATGCGCTCGATCGCTCACGCGCGCGCTCTGTCGATCGCGGCGGTGTACGGCGGCGCTGGGATCGTCAAGCAGGCGCGCCAGGCGGGCCGCGCGCACATCCTCGTGGCGACGCCCGGCCGGCTGCTCGACCTGATCGAGCGCAGGGACGTGTCGCTGAAGAACATCCGCATCCTCGTGCTCGACGAGGCGGACAGGATGCTCGACATGGGCTTCCGCCCGGTGGTCGACAAAATCGTGAAGATGACGGCAGCCAAGCGCCAGACGCTGCTGTTCTCGGCGACGCTCGAGGGCGAGGTGGGCAAGATCGCGAAGGTCTACACGACCGACCCGCGCCGCCACGAGCACGTGCAGTCGGTGGAGCGCAAGGCGGACGTGAAACACCGCTTCGTGACCGTCACGCACGACGGCAAGGTGGAGCGACTGGTGCTCGAGCTGAAGGAGCCCGAGCGCGGGCTGACGCTGGTGTTCGTGCGCACGAAGCGCGGCGCGGACCGGCTCGTCAAGCGCCTCGCCTCCAGCGGCGTGCAGGCGGCGGCGATGCACGGCGACAAGTCCCAGGGGCAGCGCCAGCGGGCGCTCGCGAACTTCGAGGCGGGCGTGGTGGACACACTCGTGGCGACCGACGTGGCGGCGCGCGGGATCGACGTGACGGGCATCACGCACGTGATCAACTACGACATCCCCGCCACGCGCGAGGACTACGTGCACCGCATCGGGCGCACCGCGCGCGCGGGCGCGAGCGGCACGGGCGTGACGCTCGTGGCGCACGACCAGGCGCGCGAGCTGGCGAGCATGATCCGCGATCTGGGACTCGATCGCGAGCTGGAGCTGGCCGGCGTGGGCGCCTCGCGGCCCCCGCGCAGCCAAGCCCGATCGCGCCGCAGGACACCGAGCCGGTCTCGATAAGTCCAGCGAGCATTCATTCTGTTCGGCGCGTCAGCTAACGTCGTTTTCGATGAGTACGCCGAATCTGCCCAATCAGGACGACGAGGCCGGCGCCAACGGCGAGTCCGCGGAGGCGGGGTCCGAGGCGGACCTGCTCACGCACTACGACATCCTGCGCCTGCGCGCGCCCAACCCCGGCTTACTGACGCTGTCGGGGACGAACACGTGGGTGGTGGGGCGCAGGCCCGCGTGGGTGGTCGACCCGGGGCCGTTGATAGACGCGCACATGGACCGGCTGAGCGCGGCGATCGAGGCGCGTGGAGGTCTCGGGGGGGTGGTGCTGACGCACGATCACCACGACCACTCCGAGGCGGTTGGGCCGCTGCTGGAACGCCACCCGGCGCCGTTGGCGGCGGGCCGCGGCTCGGTCGACATGCAGCTCGGCGAGGGGGTGCGCGTGGGGCCGTTCGAGGCGGTCGCCACGCCGGGGCACTCCGCGGACCACTTCGCGCTGGTGGCCGACGGCGCGTGCTTTACCGGTGATGCGGTGTTGGGCGACGGCAGCGTGTTCATCAGCCCCTACCGCGGCTCGATGTCGGGCTACCTGTTAGCGCTAACGCGCCTGGGTCTGCGCGAAGACTTCAACGTGCTGTGCCCCGGGCATGGCTCGCCCGTGTGGGACGCGCACACGAAGCTCGAGGAATACATCGCCCACCGCATCGACCGCGAAAACCACCTGATCGTGGCGCTGAACGAAGGCAAGCGCACGGTGGAGGAGCTGCTGGACACCGTGTGGGGCGACGTGGCGGAGCCACTGCGCGGCATGGCCACGGCGACGCTCGCGGCGCACCTGGACAAGCTCGAGGACGAGCAGATCCTGCCCCTGGGCGTGGAGCGGCCGCGGTTCGAGCGGACGGAGTGGTGAAGGCCGAGGCCTCCTCCCCGACGACGATGTGGAGCGACGGCTCGGCGCCTGCTACGGCGGGCTCGCGCGCAACCTCGCTCGACTCCCCCTTCCCGCCGATCGCCGACTACGGCTTCCTGTCGGACTGCCACACCGGCGCGCTCGTCGCCTCGGACGGCTCGATCGAGTGGATGTGCCTGCCGCACTTCGACTCGCCGTCGGTGTTCGGCTCGATGCTCGACCGCGGCGCTGGCAGCTGGCGCGTGGGGCCGTATGGGGTGTACGTGCCGGCGGGCCGGCGCTACATCCCCGGCACGAACATGATCGAGACGACGTGGATGACGCCGCAGGGCTGGCTGCGCGTGGTGGACGCGCTGACGATCGGGCCGTGGCACGACAACAAGCACGGCTCCAGCCACACGCGCCCGCCGACGGACTACGACGCGGATCACCTGCTGGTGCGGATGATCGAGTGCATCCAGGGCCAGGTACAGGTGGAGATCGTGTGCGAGCCGATGCTCGACTACGGTGCGACGCCCGCCGCGTGGAGCGTGGTGCAGAGCGGCGAGGAGGGCGTGTGCATGATGGACGCGACCGACGACGTGACCGCGTTCAGGCTGTTCAGCGACATCCGCATGGGCATCGAGGGCAACCGCTCGCACGGCAGGCACACGATGGCCGAAGGCGAGAAGCGCTTCTGCGCGATCTCCTGGACGGAGGAGCGCGCCGGCCCGCACACGGTCGAACAGGCCGAGGGTCACCTCGAGCGCACGAGCCACTTCTGGCGCACGTGGATGGCGGAAGGCACCTACCCGGACCATCCGTGGCGCTTTCACCTGCAGCGCTCCGCGCTCGTGCTGAAGGGGTTGACGTTCATGCCCACGGGCGCGTTGGTGGCCGCGCCGACGACGTCGCTGCCGGAGACGCCGCGCGGGGAACGCAACTGGGACTACCGCTACTGCTGGATGCGCGACGCGTCGTTCACGCTGTGGGCGCTGCACGCGCTGGGCCTGAACTGGGAGGCGGACGACTTCGTGCAGTACGTGGCGGACATGGAGCGCAACGAGGACGGCTCGCTGCAGATCATGTACGGGATCAAGGGCCAGAAAGACCTGGCGGAGTCCACGCTCGGCCACCTCAAGGGCTACGAGGGCGCGCGTCCGGTGCGCGTGGGCAACGGCGCGTTCAACCAACGCCAGAACGACGTGTTCGGCATGGTGCTCGACTCCGTGTACCTGCACTCGAAGAAGCGCGACCACATCCCCGAGCGGCTGTGGCCGGTGCTGGCCGACCAGGTGCACGCCGCGGCGCGGGTGTGGAAGGAGCCCGACCAGGGGATCTGGGAGGCCCGCGGCGAGCCCCGCCACTACGTCTCCTCGAAGCTGATGTGCTGGGTGGCGATGGACCGCGGCGCGCGCCTGTCCGAGCGGCGTGGCGAAGGCGAGCAGGCGGGCGAGTGGCAGTCCCTGGCGGACGAGATCCGCGAGGACATCCTTACCCACGGCGTGGACAGCCGCGGCGTATTCCGCCAGCACTACGAAACGGACGAGCTCGACGCGTCGAGCCTGCTGGTGCCGCTGATGCGCTTCCTGCCGCCCGACGACGAGCGCGTGCGCGCGACGGTGATGGCGATCCGCGAGGAGCTGACGGAGGGCGGCCTGGTGCTGCGCTACCGCACCGACGCGACCGACGACGGCCTGCGCGGCGAGGAGGGCACGTTCCTGATCTGCTCCTTCTGGCTCGTCTCCGCGCTGTCGGAGATCGGCGAGCACCGCGAGGCGGAGCACCTGTGCGAGCGGCTGCTGTCCTACTCCTCGCCGCTGGAGCTGTACGCGGAGGAGCTTGAGGCCTCCTCGGGTCGGCACCTGGGCAACTACCCCCAGGCGTTCACGCACCTGGCTCTGATCAACGCGGTCACGCACGTGATCGCGGCGCAGCAGCAGAGTTGAGCACCGGCGTCAAGCCGATCGCTCCAAGCGGCGTGGACTGAGCGGACACTGGCAGCGACGTGTCGCTGGGCGCTTCGCGCGCCGGCACGTGAACGGCGACGCCGAGCCAGCTGCGGCCGTTGTGCACCATCAGCCCATGTTCGACGCAGCGGTCTAGAAAGGCGTGTAGCTCTTCCTCTGTCACGGATTCGAGAACGAGCGCCGGTAGCTGGCTGAGGTTCTGCAGCGTTTGAGCGCGGTCGCACTCCAGGTAGACCGCTGCCTTCCATCCAAGCAGTGCTGCGCGCAGCGGCGCGCCGGCCAGCTCGCGACGGGTGTCGAGGATCTCGATGGCGTCCTCGCCATTCTGTCTCAACTCCAAGCCCCCGCGCGCGGAATCGGCCATCCATGCACGTACCAGCCCAATCGTCTCTTGCGCATAGGCATCATCAGAACGGTCGTCTTCGTAGTCGAAGTCGAAGTAGTAGGCGATCTCCATGAGCTGCTCGCGCTCGAATGGATAGAGATAGGTGAACGGAGCCATCGGACGCACATTCACCATCCCGAACGCCGAGGGGTCGGCGTGGTAGGGGCTGAAGCGGTCGAGACGGATCGGCCCGTAGCCGGTCGGCGGGCTCGAGATGCCAGAGCGCCGGTAGCAGCGTCGTCTGCTCGTCGTAGTCGGCCGCCGTCTCGCCGGGGAAGCCGTAGAGGAAGTTCCAGTAGCGGCTTGACGCCGTACTCCTTGCACCACTTCAGCAGCTCGATGTTGCGGAACCCGGTCGTGCCCTTGCGCATCAGCTTCGAGCACGTGGTCGCTGAGGCTCTCGATCCCCGGCTGGATGAGCGCTACGCCCGCGTCGCGAAGCTGACGCACGTGGTTGTGAGTCGAGGTTCGCCTTGACCTCCCAGAAGAACTCGATCCCGAGATCCGCGTCGGCGAGCAGCGGTAGCACCGACTTGAAGTAGCGCATGTCGAGGATGTCGTCGACGACGCTGAACGAGCGGACGCCGTGGCGGCTGCGGAGGAACGTCGATCTCCTCGAGCACACGTTCGGCGGTCTTGCTGCGGAACGCCATCGTCGCCCCGTTCAGTCCGCAGAAGCGTGCAGTGTGACCGTTCTCCCCACCAGCATCCGCGCGCCGTCTCGATCAAGCAGCGTCGGTGTGATCCCGGCCGCCGAGCTCGTCGGCCAGCTGCTCGAAGAACGCGTCAAAGTCTGGGATCGGAACGTTGTCGAGATCGGCGACGCGGGGCGCCGGCGTCGAGCATCGAGCAGACCGTTGCGCTCGCTCGCGGTGACGCCGGGGATGCCCTGTACGCCGTTCGCGTCGACGACGCGCGTCGAGCACCGCCGGGAAAGACTGGTCGGCCTCGCCGGAGAACGCCAGGTCGACGAACGGGAACTGCTCCTGCAGCGCGACGCCCATCGCCTCCTCCCAGTTGGCGCCGCCGAACGCGATCGTCAGATCGGGGTGCGCTGCCTTCACGCGGCGACGACAGCGCGAGCGAGGCGACGTTCTGCTGGAACACCGAGGTGAAGCCGACGAACGTGTACTGCTCCCACGGCACGGAGCGCAGGCAATCGCTCAAGGAAGGATCCACGTGAGCTCTGCATCCGTTGCAGTCGCGCGACGTCGCTGTCGTCGAGCTGCCACTGACGACGGAGCACCTCGTCCACGTATGCGCGCGTCGGCGTACGGCCGCGTTCCGTACAGCGCCTCGGCGAACAGCCAGTCGCCGGCGAAAGCGGTGTACGGCACGTCGTCGGAGCAGAGCCACAGGTAGTCGCCGACGTCCGACGCGCTCGGCGTAGTCGAACGTCAGGTACCGCGTCTCGCAAGCGACGTCGAGGCGCTGGCAGTGCGCCTGCAGCAGCCCGAGCGACAGCGAGGGCCGCTCGAGCGCGCCGAACGGCATGCTGACGAGCAGCACGCGCTCCTCACGCCGCTCCTGCGCCGCCGAGAGCGTCGGCGTACCGGCTCAGAGGTCCAGATCGGTCGGCGGCGCCCTGGAGGCGGGGACAGTGGGCCGGGGTCGATCGGGGCCGGGGGTCGGCGAAGGATCGGCTCGCGGAGGCCGGCGTGATCGGCTCACGGGTGATTGGGCCGCGCGCGATCGGGCCGCGCAGCGATCGGGCCGTCGGCGTGATCGGCCCGCGCGGGCGGATGATCGGGCTGTCCGTCCAGTGGAAGAAGAACGGGTCGATCGACGCCGGGACCGGCGTCACGCCGTCGGTTGCCAGCAGCGTGTGCGTCGTACCAGTTCGGCGTTGCGCTGGTAGGTCACCCCGCTCGGGAAGTTCGCCGTGTCCGGCGTGTTGTTGCCGCAGAAGACGCCGTAGAAGTCGGTCCCGACGGCGAGCAGCCGGACGTAGTCGCCGATGTAGGGGAAGAACGTCCGCGCCGGCGTGGTCGACGGCGCCGTGTGCAGCACGATGCGTCGTCGGCGGTCGTCGCCCACGCGTTGGTCGTCAGCTCGAGCGTCGTGACCCAGCGGCGTGCCGGTGAACGGCTGGTAGAGAAGGCCGACGTGGCCGTTGCGAGTTGACGGCGAGGCTCGGGTTCTTCACGTTCGTGATCGTGCGCAGGTCGTTCCGACCAGGTCTGCGCCCGTGTCGGTCGAGCGGCGCACGTGCACCGTCCAGTCGGTGCCGGCCGCGCCGCCGACGCGGTCGCACCAGGCGACCTAGACGGTGCTCGAGTTGCGTCGGGTCGACCGCGATCGAGAGGTCGCCGCCGAGCCGCTCCTGGCCCATCGTCGCGTTCCACTGGATGAAGCGGCTCGGTGGCGACGCGCTGCCGATCGCGCCGGTCGCCTGAATCGGCAGGGCTGACGGATGGCCCGGACCCCAGCCGTCGTCGCGGGTGACGACGACGTCGATGTTGAGGTTCGGGAGCGCTGCCGCTGGCACCCAGCGCTGGAAGGCGGCGTAGACCGTGCCGTCGGGGTGCAGCGCGATCCGGACCGGTGGGCCGTCCTGCCCGGTCGTGCCGGCCGTGCTCGAGCTGGTGCGGCGCGAAGCCGGCCGGCGCGGCGGCTGTCGCGGCGTCCTGCGAGAGGTCGACGGTCGCCGTCTTGCCGCCCGGCTGGTTGAAGTCGTTGTTGCCGACGAAGACGCGGTCGTGCGAGGCGCCGCTCGACGACCACGCTGCCGGCGACGACCCACGGCTGATCCTCGTTCGCGCGGTCGACGAGCACGGTCATCGGCGTGGTCGAGGTGAAGCTCGACGTGCGCAGGATCTGCAGGTGGCCGGTCGTGCCGTTGAGCGTGCCGGCGTAGAGCATGCCGCCCGTCGTCGGCGAAGCCGACCGTGATGTCGCCCGTGCCGAACGAGCCGTTGCCCGGGACGACGGTACGCAGCGACCAGGTGTTGCCGCCGTCCGTCGAGACGTAGATCGGCGCGAACGAGCCGCCCATCGGGCGCGGGCGTGAACGCCGTCCCGACCATGTCGGTCGGGTTCTGCGGGGTTGACCGCGATGTTCGGCTCGCTGTCCTGGCTGCGACTCGCCGCTCAGCGAGTTCGGGATCATGTTGACGACGTGGATCGATTCATCGGCTTGCTCCGCTTCCGCTTCGGCATCAGCGGTCGAGGTGCTGCACCGGCTGGTAGTCCTCGGGGTGCGAGGAGCTGGAACGGCGCGGCCTTCGCTCAGCTCGCCCGTCGGTCGCGTGCAGGATCCAGAGCCCGTCCTGGGCGGCCTTCGGCTTCGGGGCGTCGCGCCAGCGGACGTCGAGGCTGTTCGCGTAGAGCACCGTCAGCTCGCCCGGCTTCGACGTCGCCCCTCTCGACGTGGTCGACCTGCAGCGTCGCCTCTCCACCAGTCGGGGTCGTGCTCGGCGACCGGCGAGCCGCGAGCACCTTCTCGAGCTCGTCACGCGACCGAGCACGATCGCGTCGGCCGCCGGCGTGCGCGCGCAGCGCGGTCGTCTCGCCTGCTCGTGGAGCGCGAGACGGCGGCGGCTCGCCGGCCGCTGCGGCCGCGGCCGTCAGGTGCGGCTCGACTTCGCTCGCCGGGACGCGGCCGACCTCGGTGAGCGCGAGGCTGTCGCCGAACGCGAGTCCGTTCGCGAAGAAGGCCGCCTGTGTCGCCGACCTCGGCGCCGTGCGTCGCGCCGCGAGCTGCACGCGTGACGCGGCTGCCGGCGAGCTGCGCGAACGCCTCCGGCGCGTGCAGCACCTGGTCGACCGCACGACCGCGGTGCGATCGTCGACCGGCACGTCGGCCATCGTCGCCGCGCCGAGGTGCTCGACGGTCCCGACGAAGCTGAACGCCGCCTTGCGCAGCAGATCGACGATGGCTTCGTTAGGCACGCGATCGCCACTCATCTCTAGCGAGCGCTGCGAATGAGACCGCAGCGGTGGCTGTCAGCGCTACGAACAGCCACTCCACAGCGCCGCTCCCATGGTCCGGATCTATCCCAAAGACGATCTCAATCCAGTCGTGCCACACGAGTGTGACAACCGAGAGGAGCGCAGTGGCGCTGCCTGGCGCTCCGACCCAAAATCGCTTGCGCACGTCGATCAAAACGCACCTCTTACGCGTCTCGGTGCGCAGTCCTATGCGTACCGATTTTCACCATCAGTCGATTCGATCAAATTACTAGCAAGCATCGAAACGTATGTCAAGGCGGAATTCGACCCATCTGAATTACGAGTTCCACTCGCCGGTGAGGTGGATGCGTGCGTTGTGCCGGGTGCGTGTGCGGCGATCAGTACCCAGGCTCGCCCGGCAGCAAAATCCGTGCGACCTCGCCCTCCAGCACCACGCGTGGCTGGATGGGGAGCACGTCGCGGCCGCGGGCGTAGGCGAGCAGGTCCTCGACGGTGGGGAACTCGCCGAGCTGTTCGAGGTGCTTGATCGTGGGGAAGACCAGCACGATCTCGTGCGCGGCGTGCGCGGCGAGCGCGGCGGCGGGGGTGAACCAGCCGAGATCGACGCACTCCTCGCCGTCGATCCTAGGCTCCTGCCCGGCGGGGAGCTGCGCGAGGAAGAAGTGGGTGTCGAAGCGGATCTTCACCTCCGCGGGCGTTATCCAGCGCGAGAACTTCACGAGCTCATCGGGGCCTGTCAGCTCGATGGCGGCCTCCTCGCTCAGCTCGCGCACGGCAGCCGCGCGGTGCGCCTCGTCTCCGTCGCCCTCATCCGCGTCCACCGCGCCGCCCGGGAACACCCACACGCCGCCCATGAAGCGCGCCTCGGGGGTGCGCCGCACGAGCAGCACCTCCAGTGTCTCCGAGTCGCCTCGCAGCAGAATCACCGTCGCGGCCTGGCGGGCGTGCGCGGGCGCTCCGGGGTTGTAGGCCTGCCCGGGCTCCTGCTGCTCGCTCCCCTCGCCTGAGCGCATCGGTTGACCCTACCTTGTCGGTAATCTTCGCTGCATGAGCAACCCCACCCGCACCCCACGCGCATGAGACGTCCTGTGTCAACCTTGGGTGAGGGTTTTGTTGAGGGCTTTGTGTTGGGTGGGGTTGTAGGGCGTGTGGTCTTGCCAGCAGCGCCAGAGCACGCGGGTCCAGGCGCGGCCGAGGATGCGTATGGCGTGGGGGTGGCTGGCGCCGCGGGCGCGGGCGCGTTGGTAGACGTCGCGGGCCCAGGGGTGCCAGTGTCGTGTGCTGTCGGCGAGGACGCTCATGTGTTGGCGCAGGCGCTTGTCGCAGGCCCAGCGGAAGGTGGCGTCGTTGCGTTTGCCGGACTGGATCGTGACGGGGGCTTGCCCGGCGTCAGCGGCGAGCGAGTCGTTGGTGGGGTAGCGGGCGCGGTTGTCACCGATCTCGGCGAGCAGGCCGGCGG